>NZ_ADAQ01000001.1 GCF_000176515.1 Grimontia hollisae CIP 101886 | reverse complement strand
GCGAGCCGGATTTGCCTAACTCACCTACCTACGCACTTGAACCAGGACAACCGTCGCCGTGGCCCACCTAGCCTTCTCCGTCCCCCCATCGCAGTTATCAGCAGTACGGGAATATTAACCCGTTTCCCATCGACTACGCCTTTCGGCCTCGCCTTAGGGGCCGACTTACCCTGCCCCGATTAACGTTGGACAGGAACCCTTGGTCTTCCGGCGAGGAGGTTTTTCACCCCCTTTATCGTTACTCATGTCAGCATTCGCACTTCTGATACCTCCAGCATGCCTTACAGCACACCTTCTACGGCTTACAGAACGCTCCCCTACCCAATGTGCCTAAACACACTGCCGCAGCTTCGGTGTATCGCTTAGCCCCGTTACATCTTCCGCGCAGGCCGACTCGACCAGTGAGCTATTACGCTTTCTTTAAATGATGGCTGCTTCTAAGCCAACATCCTGGCTGTCTGAGCCTTCCCACATCGTTTCCCACTTAGCGATAACTTGGGGACCTTAGCTGGCGGTCTGGGTTGTTTCCCTCTCCACGACGGACGTTAGCACCCGCCGTGTGTCTCCCGGATACTACTTACTGGTATTCGGAGTTTGCAAAGGGTTGGTAAGTCGGGATGACCCCCTAGCCTTAACAGTGCTCTACCCCCAGTAGTATTCGTCCGAGGCGCTACCTAAATAGCTTTCGGGGAGAACCAGCTATCTCCGGGTTTGATTGGCCTTTCACCCCTAGCCACAAGTCATCCGCTAATTTTTCAACATTAGTCGGTTCGGTCCTCCAATTGATGTTACTCAATCTTCAACCTGCCCATGGCTAGATCACCCGGTTTCGGGTCTACGTCATGCAACTGAACGCCCAGTTAAGACTCGGTTTCCCTACGGCTCCCCTATGCGGTTAACCTTGCTACATAACGTAAGTCGCTGACCCATTATACAAAAGGTACGCAGTCACCCTATCCCAAAGCACTCAAGCCTACTGCTTGATTTTTGAGGTTTGTCGTTGCAAACAACGCAACGACAACAGTGTGAATTCACTTCACGCTGTCACCTTCATGCTCGGATAAGCACTTTGGTGATAGGGCTCCCACTGCTTGTACGTACACGGTTTTAGGTTCTATTTCACTCCCCTCACAGGGGTTCTTTTCGCCTTTCCCTCACGGTACTGGTTCACTATCGGTCAGTCAGGAGTATTTAGCCTTGGAGGATGGTCCCCCCATCTTCAGACAAGATAACACGTGTCCCGTCTTACTCGTTTTCACTCACTGTGCGTTGTCGTGTACGGGGCTATCACCCTGTATCGCGCCACTTTCCAGTGGCTTCCACTAACGCACAACAAGCTTAAGGGCTGGTCCGGGGTCGCTCGCCGCTACTGCCGGAATCTCAATTGATTTCTTTTCCTTCGGGTACTTAGATGTTTCAGTTCCCCGAGTTCGCCTCATTAACCTATGGATTCAGTTAATGATACTTACTTATGTAAGTGGGTTTCCCCATTCGGAAATCCCAGACTCAAGTGGCTGTTACTGCCTTATCTGGGCTTATCGCAAGTTACTACGTCCTTCATCGCCTCTGACTGCCCAGGCATCCACCGTGTACGCTTAGTCACTTAACCCTACAACCCCAAGAGGTTTCGTAGGTTCAAACAACCAAGGTGTTCATTTACATGAACGATTTCGCCGGACTCAAATATTGTTCATTTCTCATCGAGAAATGAAACCAAGAACACTTGAATGTGTTTGGTGTTAACTCTTAAGAGTCAACATTTGAGAACTTTTACAAACAATCTTTATTTCCGTAGAAACAAAGGTTGTTTAGTCAGCTTTCCAGATTGTTAAAGAGCATGTGATGTTCTTTCGAAGCACCATTTCTAACAACACTCTAAAGTGCGATTAAAAATGGCGTCCCATAGGGGAGTCGAACCCCTGTTACCGCCGTGAAAGGGCGGTGTCCTAGGCCTCTAGACGAATGGGACACATCAGTTCTTTTTCTTTGACCGTAGCAATCTGTGTGGACACTCGCATCCATAGCATCAGTAAGGAGGTGATCCAGCCCCAGGTTCCCCTAGGGCTACCTTGTTACGACTTCACCCCAGTCATGAACCACACCGTGGTAAACGCCCTCCCGTAGGTTAAGCTATCTACTTCTGGTGCAGCCCACTCCCATGGTGTGACGGGCGGTGTGTACAAGGCCCGGGAACGTATTCACCGTGGCATTCTGATCCACGATTACTAGCGATTCCGACTTCATGGAGTCGAGTTGCAGACTCCAATCCGGACTACGATGCACTTTCTGGGATTCGCTCCACCTCGCGGTCTCGCTGCCCTCTGTATGCACCATTGTAGCACGTGTGTAGCCCTACTCGTAAGGGCCATGATGACTTGACGTCGTCCCCACCTTCCTCCGGTTTATCACCGGCAGTCTCCCTGGAGTTCCCACCCGAAGTGCTGGCAAACAAGGATAAGGGTTGCGCTCGTTGCGGGACTTAACCCAACATTTCACAACACGAGCTGACGACAGCCATGCAGCACCTGTCTCTCAGTTCCCGAAGGCACACCAGAATCTCTTCCGGCTTCTGAGGATGTCAAGAGTAGGTAAGGTTCTTCGCGTTGCATCGAATTAAACCACATGCTCCACCGCTTGTGCGGG
>NZ_ADAQ01000002.1 GCF_000176515.1 Grimontia hollisae CIP 101886 | reverse complement strand
CAGGCGTCACACCGTATACGTCCTCTTTCGAGTTTGCACAGTGCTATGTTTTTAATAAACAGTTGCAGCCACCTGGTATCTGCGACTGCCCATAGCTCCATCCGCCAGGGACTTCACCGCGGGCAGCGTACCTTCTCCCGAAGTTACGGTACCATTTTGCCTAGTTCCTTCACCCGAGTTCTCTCAAGCGCCTTGGTATTCTCTACCCGACCACCTGTGTCGGTTTGGGGTACGGTTACTGATAACCTGAAGCTTAGAGGCTTTTCCCGGAAGCAGGGCATCAATGACTTCAACACCGTGGTGTCTCGACATCGTGTCTCAGTATATAGCGAGCCGGATTTGCCTAACTCACCTACCTACGCACTTGAACCAGGACAACCGTCGCCTGGCCCACCTAGCCTTCTCCGTCCCCCCATCGCAGTTATCAGCAGTACGGGAATATTAACCCGTTTCCCATCGACTACGCCTTTCGGCCTCGCCTTAGGGGCCGACTTACCCTGCCCCGATTAACGTTGGACAGGAACCCTTGGTCTTCCGGCGAGGAGGTTTTTCACCCCCTTTATCGTTACTCATGTCAGCATTCGCACTTCTGATACCTCCAGCAGCCCTTACAGACCACCTTCTACGGCTTACAGAACGCTCCCCTACCCAATGTGATAAATCACACTGCCGCAGCTTCGGTGTATCGCTTAGCCCCGTTACATCTTCCGCGCAGGCCGACTCGACCAGTGAGCTATTACGCTTTCTTTAAATGATGGCTGCTTCTAAGCCAACATCCTGGCTGTCTGAGCCTTCCCACATCGTTTCCCACTTAGCGATAACTTGGGGACCTTAGCTGGCGGTCTGGGTTGTTTCCCTCTCCACGACGGACGTTAGCACCCGCCGTGTGTCTCCCGGATACTACTTACTGGTATTCGGAGTTTGCAAAGGGTTGGTAAGTCGGGATGACCCCCTAGCCTTAACAGTGCTCTACCCCCAGTAGTATTCGTCCGAGGCGCTACCTAAATAGCTTTCGGGGAGAACCAGCTATCTCCGGGTTTGATTGGCCTTTCACCCCTAGCCACAAGTCATCCGCTAATTTTTCAACATTAGTCGGTTCGGTCCTCCAATTGATGTTACTCAATCTTCAACCTGCCCATGGCTAGATCACCCGGTTTCGGGTCTACGTCATGCAACTGAACGCCCAGTTAAGACTCGGTTTCCCTACGGCTCCCCTATACGGTTAACCTTGCTACATAACGTAAGTCGCTGACCCATTATACAAAAGGTACGCAGTCACCCCACAAGGAGGCTCCCACTGCTTGTACGTACACGGTTTCAGGTTCTATTTCACTCCCCTCACAGGGGTTCTTTTCGCCTTTCCCTCACGGTACTGGTTCACTATCGGTCAGTCAGGAGTATTTAGCCTTGGAGGATGGTCCCCCCATCTTCAGACAAGATAACACGTGTCCCGTCTTACTCGTTTTCACTCACTGTGCGTTGTCGTGTACGGGGCTATCACCCTGTATCGCGCCACTTTCCAGTGGCTTCCACTAACTCACAATCAGCTTAAGGGCTGGTCCGGGGTCGCTCGCCGCTACTGCCGGAATCTCAATTGATTTCTTTTCCTTCGGGTACTTAGATGTTTCAGTTCCCCGAGTTCGCCTCATTAACCTATGGATTCAGTTAATGATACTGGCTTATGCCAGTGGGTTTCCCCATTCGGAAATCCCAGACTCAAGTGGCTGTTACTGCCTTATCTGGGCTTATCGCAAGTTACTACGTCCTTCTTCGCCTCTGACTGCCCAGGCATCCACCGTGTACGCTTAGTCACTTAACCCTACAACCCCAAGAGGTTTCGTAGGTTCAAACAACCAAGGTGTTCATTTACATGAACGATTTCGCCGGACTCAAATTCCAAGAACACATGAATGTGTTTGGTGTTAACTCCTAAGAGTTAACCTTTGAGAACTTTTACAAACAATCTCTGCTTCCGTAGAAACAAAGTTGTTTAGTCAGCTTTCCAGATTGTTAAAGAGCATGTGATGTGTTCTGTCGAACAACCACTTTTTAAATATTCTCGTAAGAACACTTAAAGCGTGGTGGAGCTATGCGGGATCGAACCGCAGACCTCTTGAATGCAAATCAAGCGCTCTCCCAGCTGAGCTATAGCCCCACATCGATACTTAGTTTGTGACCAATTTCTTTTCAGGCAAGGCGTGGAAAGGCGACGTTTAGTTCACTAAACGAGTCTTTTCACAACGATGCATGAAGGAAAATTGGTGGGTCTGAGTGGACTTGAACCACCGACCTCACCCTTATCAGGGGTGCGCTCTAACCACCTGAGCTACAGACCCATTCTTGTGTCTTTGGTTTCAACCACCGACCTCATCCTCTTTTACCAAGAGATTGGGGTGCTAACCACCAAAGCAACAAACACATCTAAGTATGTTCTTTTTCTTTTTGACCGTAGCAATCTGTGTGGACACTCGCATCCATAGCATCGGTAAGGAGGTGATCCAGCCCCAGGTTCCCCTAGGGCTACCTTGTTACGACTTCACCCCAGTCATGAACCACACCGTGGTAAACGCCCTCCCGAAGGTTAAGCTATCTACTTCTGGTGCAGCCCACTCCCATGGTGTGACGGGCGGTGTGTACAAGGCCCGGGAACGTATTCACCGTGGCATTCTGATCCACGATTACTAGCGATTCCGACTTCATGGAGTCGAGTTGCAGACTCCAATCCGGACTACGATGCACTTTCTGGGATTCGCTCCACCTCGCGGTCTCGCTGCCCTCTGTATGCACCATTGTAGCACGTGTGTAGCCCTACTCGTAAGGGCCATGATGACTTGACGTCGTCCCCACCTTCCTCCGGTTTATCACCGGCAGTCTCCCTGGAGTTCCCACCCGAAGTGCTGGCAAACAAGGATAAGGGTTGCGCTCGTTGCGGGACTTAACCCAACATTTCACAACACGAGCTGACGACAGCCATGCAGCACCTGTCTCTCAGTTCCCGAAGGCACACCAGAATCTCTTCCGGCTTCTGAGGATGTCAAGAGTAGGTAAGGTTCTTCGCGTTGCATCGAATTAAACCACATGCTCCACCGCTTGTGCGGGCCCCCGTCAATTCATTTGAGTTTTAATCTTGCGACCGTACTCCCCAGGCGGTCTACTTAACGCGTTAGCTCCGAAAGCCACGGTTCTAGACCACAGCCTCCAAGTAGACATCGTTTACAGCGTGGACTACCAGGGTATCTAATCCTGTTTGCTCCCCACGCTTTCGCATCTGAGCGTCAGTCTTTGTCCAGGGGGCCGCCTTCGCCACCGGTATTCCTTCAGATCTCTACGCATTTCACCGCTACACCTGAAATTCTACCCCCCTCTACAAGACTCTAGCCTGCCAGTTCAAAATGCCACTCCCAGGTTAAGCCCGGGGCTTTCACATCTTGCTTAACAGACCGCCTGCATGCGCTTTACGCCCAGTAATTCCGATTAACGCTCGCACCCTCCGTATTACCGCGGCTGCTGGCACGGAGTTAGCCGGTGCTTCTTCTGCCGCTAACGTCAAGTAACGCAGGTATTAACTACGCTACCTTCCTCACGGCTGAAAGTGCTTTACAACCCGAAGGCCTTCTTCACACACGCGGCATGGCTGCATCAGGCTT
>NZ_ADAQ01000003.1 GCF_000176515.1 Grimontia hollisae CIP 101886 | reverse complement strand
GTAACGGAGGAGCACGAAGGTGGGCTAATCACGGTCGGACATCGTGAGGTTAGTGCAATGGCAAAAGCCCGCTTGACTGCGAGAATGACGGTTCGAGCAGGTGCGAAAGCAGGTCATAGTGATCCGGTGGTTCTGAATGGAAGGGCCATCGCTCAACGGATAAAAGGTACTCCGGGGATAACAGGCTGATACCGCCCAAGAGTTCATATCGACGGCGGTGTTTGGCACCTCGATGTCGGCTCATCACATCCTGGGGCTGAAGTCGGTCCCAAGGGTATGGCTGTTCGCCATTTAAAGTGGTACGCGAGCTGGGTTTAGAACGTCGTGAGACAGTTCGGTCCCTATCTGCCGTGGGCGTTGGAGAATTGAGAGGGGCTGCTCCTAGTACGAGAGGACCGGAGTGGACGAACCTCTGGTGTTCGGGTTGTCACGCCAGTGGCATTGCCCGGTAGCTAAGTTCGGAATTGATAACCGCTGAAAGCATCTAAGCGGGAAGCGAGCCTCGAGATGAGTTCTCCCTAAGGCTAAAAGCCTTCTAAAGGGTTGTTGGAGACGACGACGTAGATAGGTCAGGTGTGTAAGTGCTGTGAGGCATTGAGCTAACTGATACTAATTGCCCGTGAGGCTTAACCCTACAACACCCAAGGGGTTTTGACGGACTCAAGTAAGAACACAAAGAGTGTGTAAAGAGAGAGAGCGGTTGCTAGGATCTAGTAAGAGCAACCGCGGTCAGTTTTCCAAGATTTTAATGGGCGTTCCCAGGGTCTAGTCACCCAGGACCGAGAACCCCGATACAGAATTTGCTTGGCGACCATAGCGCTTTGGACCCACCTGACTCCATGCCGAACTCAGAAGTGAAACAGAGCAGCGCCGATGGTAGTGTGGGGTCTCCCCATGTGAGAGTAGGACATCGCCAGGCGTCCAATTTTCTTTCACTTTTTAAGAAAGTGAAGACAAAAAGTACGACGAGAAGGCCAGCCACCAGGAAGGCCTGCCTGCGTGACGTTATGGTTCGGCGACAGAGCAGGACAGAGAATCAATCAGAGCCTGGATTGAAGAACGTAATGAAGTGAAGTATTAGAGTTAGGCCCGCTTATTGGTTTGCACCAACTGGAATTTAGTCACTAATAAATAAAAGATCCGGCCATCGGATCTTTTATTTTTAAATGTTTAGTGCCTAAACGCTTAACGGACAATAATGCCGAGTAAAATACCTACTACACCAAAATCGGCGTCGCTGAACGTTGTATTGGCAAAGCCGAGATCGCCGAGAACTGGCATCAACATGACAGGTAAGAAAGTAATCATTAGACCCTGGGCGAATGATCCCCAGATAGCCCCCCGACTTCCTCCTAACGCATTCCCGAATACACCAGCTGCGGCCCCAACGAAGAAGTGGGGAACCACACCAGGGATGATCACGGTTAATCCCATTACATAAAGGAGTGCCATGCCGAGTAATCCGGCAGTAAAGCTGGAAAGAAAGCCTACTAATACCGCATTCGGTGCGTAAGGGAATACAACAGGGCAATCCAATGCGGGCTTTGCGTTTGGCACCAACTTATCCGAAATGCCTTTAAATGCCGGTACGATTTCAGCAATGATCATGCGTACACCTTGAAGAATGATATACACACCAGCCGCAAAGACGATAGATTGCATCAGGGAAAACATAAACCAGTGCTTACCACCGCTGACTTCCCGGACATAATCTCCCCCTGCGAAAAGGCAGGTCACCATAAAGATAATCGACATAGTGAATGAGATAGCAACAGGTGTATCTCTCAGAAAGAGTAAGCTCTTAGGGACATTCATGTCTTCGGTTGTTCTGGTTTTATCACCAAGCTTGCTGCCAATAAAGCCTGCCATTACGTAAGAAAGTGTTGAAAAATGGCCGATGGCAACATCGTCTGAACCCGTTACCTGCTTCATGTAAGGGTGTGCAATAGCCGGGAAAAATACCATTAGAACGCCGACTACCAACGCGCCGAAAGCAACGAGGGAGACACCAGACATTCCTGATGAAGACAGAATGGCGGCAACCATCATCGACATAAACAGCGTGTGGTGGCCAGTCAGGAAGATGAATTTCCAAGGTGTGAATCTGGCAATTAAGATATTGATAACCATGGCAAAAAACATGATCATCGCCATTTCTTTCCCGAATGTTTCCTGTGCAATCGAGACAATCGCTTCGTTATTTGGGACGACGCCCGCAATACCAAAAGCGTGCTGGAATATGGTTGCGAAGTCACCGAGGGAGCTGACTACCAAGCCAGCCCCCGCCCCCAGAATGACAAAGCCCATGATGGTTTTGACGGTGCCTTTAATACAGTCGGTGAAAGGTTTCTTCTGGGCAACCAACCCTACAAGAGCAATTAGGCCAACAAGAACAGCGGGTTCTGCCAGCACGTCATTCATTAAAAAACTGAAGAATTCCATAGTCGGTTCCTTTTACAAAACACCCATATCCTTAAGGGCTGAAGAAAGGCGTTCCTTCATCATGTTTTTGTCAACCATGTTGTCGAGCGCGACGATAGGTTGGCCAACATCCAGTGCCTTTAGTTGTTCTGCGATATCATTTGTTGCCACAAATAAATCACACTCCGTGCCTTTTGCTGATCCCAAGTCAGTGTGATCAATGTCTGCCTGAACGTTTAGTTCATTGACAATACCTTTCAGGCTCATTTCCATCATCAGGCTGGTACCTAAGCCATGGCCGCAAACCACCATAATTTTCATTGTTGCTACCTCTTGTTTTATTGTTTGATGTTATTGATATTTATCGATAATCGCCGAAATTTCCGCGCTATCCTGTGCATTGCAAATAGCACTGACATCTTCATCATTCATAAAGAGTTCTGCGAGATTCGCGATAGCATCTACATGACTATTGCTATCCGTGGCTGCGAGTGTGATCAGTAAGTAAACCGGATCGTTGTCGTCAGCATTGAAATTCACACCCTCCTTAAGCACGGTCAGGCTCATCGACAGTCTGTTTACACCGTCTTCCGGCCGTGCATGTGGCATGGCGATACGCGGACCAACCACATAATAAGGGCCGAGATCAGCATGACTTTTATATATCGCATCTACGTAACTTGCTTCGATGCTGCCGTTATCCAGTAGCGGCTGACATGCCAATGCAACCGCGTGCTTCCAGTCTTTTGCCGATGAATGGATATTGATGACGTCAGGAGTCAGTAGGGTATTCAGCATTGTTATGTTTCTCCGTCAGTGCCCTGTGTGATGCTAATTTATACGGATGTTAAATTTTTTAATGGGATATTAATCACAATGGTAGCGTTACCATTCAGTGCTATCATGAAGTGTGATAGCGCTATCATTCGTGAGAGGACATGAGTCTAGGCGGGGTGTTGCATATGGATTCGCCAAAACAGAAGACGATTTTCATCAGGTGTAAAGGTATAATGAGGCGCTCATCAGTGATGAAATATGGACTTGCTTTAGCGGATACTGAATGGAAAAGTACGAGGAAAATCAAAGCCTAAATAGAACGCCGAGGAAACGGCGCAGCACCGGTCGGGCGACTATCACTGATGTGGCGAAACTTGCCGGTGTGGGCACGATGACTGTTTCCCGTGCACTTCGTACGCCGGATCAGGTCTCCGAAAAGCTACGTATCCGCATTAACGAGGCGGTTAACGAATTAGGTTATATTCCCAACAAGGCCGCAGGCTCCCTTGCTTCAGTAAAAAGCAACTCAATTGCAGTTATCCTTCCTTCTTTTACCGAAAAAGCCTGTAGTGAATTCTTGATCGCCTTTCAGGATGTTGTCCGTACCGCGGAATACCAAGTATTTACTGGCTATAACAATTTTGACGTGGAGCGTGAGGCGGAGCTGCTAACAGCAATGCTGGAAAACAATCCAGCTGCTGTGGTGCTATTCGGTAGTGAGCGTCTCGAACATTCACGTAAGCAGCTTGAAGCCGCCAAAATCCCGGTTATTGAAGTCAATGAACGAATCCCGGATGCGGTTGATTTGAATATTGGCGTCAGTCACTACGATGCCGCGAAAGCAATGACGTTACATTTGGTTGGCAAGGGCTATAAAAATATTGGCTTTGTTGGTGCGCGGGCGGAGCAGTCAGTGCTGCAGCAACAGCTGTCTGGTTGGCAGGCAGGCATGATAGAGTCTTACCTAACCCCTGATCATTTCATCACCACGCATGAAAACCCATCGATGCAATTGGGAAGAGATGCAATGAACCGCTTGAGATTGAGGCAGCCCGAGCTTGATGCGCTGGTCTGCAGCCATGAAAGTATTGCGCTTGGTGTATTGTTTGAATGTCATAAACAGGTGGTGAGAGTGCCACATGCACTGGCAGTGAGCTGTCTGGATGGAAGCGAGTCTTGTGAAGAGTGTTACCCGTCATTGACATCTATTAACGTGGATTACACCGAGATGGGCAAGAAAGCGGCTCATTTGTTGTTAGCTAGATTAAATGGCCAGACACTCGACGATGATCTCGAAACGCTTACTTTCACCCTCATCGCCAGAAACAGCAGCTAATCAGCTTTTCACCATTGCCTGCAACTGACTGCCAAGCAAGCAGTTTTTAGTCAGTGAATACTTACTCAAGATGAAGGTCGAGTGGCGTTTTGCTATCGCGCCCGCCAATTTCCCGGGTAAGGCGGGGAACCAGATAGCCGGAAACTTCTTTAATCAGCCCGGACATCAGGTTTCTTGCGGTTTCATCATCCACCAGAAAGTGCGCCGCACCTTTCACCTTGTCCAGTACATGCAGGTAATACGGCAAGATTCCGGCATCAAACAGACGGTTGCTCAGGTTTTTGAGCGCTTCGACAGAATCATTCACACCGCGAAGCAGCACACCTTGGTTCAAGAGGGTGACACCGGCATGCTTAAGAGTTGCCATAACCGCCCGCAATTCGTCATCAATTTCGTTGGCGTGGTTGATATGGGTAACCAGTACGATATTCAATCTCGACGTTGCGAGCATATTTGCCAGTGTTACCGTCACCCGTGATGGGATCACAACAGGTAAGCGGGTGTGGATACGAAGGCGTTTGATGTGTGGCACGGATTCAATCGCTTCAATCAGCCACTGCAATTCGTGGTCTTTTGCCATCAGGGGATCGCCCCCGGATAAGATAACCTCATCCACTTCAGGATGTTGTTGCAAGTAAGCGATCGCTTCGCGCCAGGTGCTTTTTCCGCCTTTGTTGTCCTGGTATGGGAAGTGGCGGCGGAAACAATACCTGCAGTTGATCGCGCAGCCGCCTTTAACAATCATCAATACCCGGTTTTTGTATTTGTGCAGCAGGCCGGGAACGTCATTTCCCTGCTCTTCAAGGGGATCAGTGGAGAAGCCGGGGACCTCATCAAACTCTTCTATCACTGGCAGCACCTGACGTAACAGCGGATCGTCCGGGTTGCCCTTTTCCATACGGTTGATAAAGCTCTGTGGCACGCGCTGTACGAACAGGTTGCGTGCAGAAAAGCCGGACGTCCACGAGGAAGGCTCGATATCAAGCTGTTGCAGCAGAATTTGAGGATCTGAGACAGCATTTGCCAGTTCTTTAAGCCAGTTTTGCTCAACAGACGGCGCTTTTCGGGTTATTATGTCCGGCATTTATGACAACTTCGAAGATGTTAAGAGGATAGACATGGCGTCTTTTAGCACCAATGAATTCCGCGGCGGAATGAAAATTATGCTCGATAACGAGCCTTGTGTCATTATCGAAAACGAGTTCGTGAAGCCTGGTAAAGGCCAGGCGTTCAACCGCGTGAAAATCCGTAAACTGCTTTCAGGCAAAGTGCTGGAGAAGACTTTCAAATCCGGTGACACTGTTGAAGCTGCTGACGTAATCGATATGGAGCTGGACTACCTGTACACCGACGGTGAATTCTGGCATTTCATGAACGCAGAAACCTTTGAGCAGATCGCAGCAGACGAGAAAGCGGTTGCTGACAACATCAAATGGCTGAAAGAGAACGATCGCTGCACCCTGACTCTGTGGAACGGCAACCCAATTGCGGTAACACCACCAAACTTTGTTGAGCTGGAAGTGACTGAAACTGATCCTGGCCTGAAAGGAGATACCCAAGGTACTGGCGGTAAACCTGCAACACTGAGCACGGGCGCTGTTGTGCGTGTGCCTCTGTTCATCCAAATCGGTGAAGTGATCAAAGTAGACACCCGCTCAGGTGAATACGTAAGCCGCGTGAAGTAATTCGATACTTCTCACGAGTAGAGCGCCCTTCGGGGCGCTTTTGCGTTTATGCCGCAACAGAAACTAAAAAAGCACCCGAAGGTGCTTTTTTTGAACGCTTGCCGTGATTAGATCATGACAATGAAAATCACAGACAGGGCAGTCACCAGAAAGGCTGTCGCATAACACGCCACTTTGCCTGCGGTGCCAGTGTGGAATTTCAGGTCATGCATACCGTGGTGAAGACGGTGCATAGCATGCCACATTGGCAGGGAAAGGGTACCGATAGTGAACAGTGCACCGATAAAGCTGGTAACAAAACCGGTTACGCGCTCATAGCTCAGCGCTTCTGCATCCAGCATACCCAACGGTGCCATGATCCCCAGGACCAGAATGGTTACCGGAGTGATCATTGCAAACCATGAGCCACCTGCACCAAACAGACCCCACCATACCGGTTCGTCAGAACGTTTTGGATTCAAATCGACCACGTTAAATCTCCTCAGATGTCGGGGTTAAACCAAAAACATAACCACAGCAGAAATCACTGCGACAGCAGCCCACTGCGCCAAGACAACGACTTTCTTGTCCAGCAACTTGCCACCGATGCGAATTGGCATCACCTGCGGCATCATGCTGAAGAAAGTTTGTGCGTGGAACAAGCTGCCTGCCAGTGCAACGATGTTGATTGCGATAGCGACAGGGTTTGCCATGAATGACAGCCAGCTATTCCAGGCGGCTTCGCCTAACACCAAGCTACCTAAACCGAAAGTCAGGCACAGGGTGAAAAAGATCAGTGGCAACACTGTCGCTTCACGCAGCATATACATGCGGTAGAAAGGATGATCTTTCCACCAGGTACGTTTCATTTCGCGAACGTAAGGTTTACGGTTAGACATCCTTAAGCCTCCACTTTCTTAGAGCCATCTGGCTTCAGCATTGCGATCACGAAGTCCTGGGACGATGCAATCTTGCCCTGGTTAACGGCTGCAGCCGGATCAACATTCTTCGGACACACTTCAGAACAGTAACCCACGAAGGTACAACCCCATGCGCCGTTTTCACCGTTGATAAGCTTCATACGCTCTTCAGCGCCGTTGTCACGGCTGTCGAGGTTATAACGGTGTGCCAGCGTCAGTGCTGCCGGGCCAATAAATTCAGGGTTCAGGCCAAACTGTGGACATGCGGCATAGCAAAGGCCACAGTTGATGCAACCAGCGAATTGCTTATAGCGTGCCAGCTGTTCCGGCGTTTGGTTGTTCGGGCCATCTTCCGGTGTACGGTCATTGCCGATGATATAAGGCTTGATGGCTTCCAGACGCTCGATAAATGGCGTCATGTCGACAATCAGGTCTTTCTCTATTGGGAAGTTCGCCAGTGGCTCAATGGTGACGCCGTCCGGGTAATCACGCAGGAAGGCTTTACAGGCCAGCTTTGGCACTTTATTCACCATGATGCCGCACGAACCACAGATCGCCATGCGACAAGACCAGCGGTAAGAGAGATCCTTGTCCAGATGATCTTTGATGTAACCTAACGCATCAAGGACAGACATGGTTTCATCAAACGGCACGTCAAACGTTTGTAGACGTGGCTCGTCATCTTTCGATGGGTCGTAGCGAAGAATGCTGACTTTCTGAATGCGGTTTGCTGACATTATGCCTGCTCCTTCTGTGCTTTCTTAGCCGCTGCCTCTGCTTCTTCTGCAGCAGCACCGTAAAGACGTGCTTTAGGCTGAGACTTGGTAATTGTCACATCACTGTACTTGATGGTCGGTGCACCTTCAGGGTTATAAAACGCCAGTGAGTGTTTCAGGAAGTTCACGTCATCACGCTCGGTGCAGCCTTCATCCAGACGTTGGTGGGCCCCGCGTGATTCGCGACGCAGGATTGCTGAGTGTGCCATGGCTTCTGCAACATCCAGACCCGAACCCACTTCAATGGCGTACAGCAGGTCAGTGTTAAAGACCTTACCTTTGTCTTTAATGCTGATGCGCTTGTAACGCTCTTTCAGCTCAGCCAGTTTGTCGATGGTGGTTTGCATCAAATCTTCACGGCGGTAGATACCACAGCCCGCTTCCATGGTGTGACCCATTTCGGTACGGATATCTGACCAGTTTTCATCGCCTTCCTGCGACATCAGGGTAGCAATACGGTTTTCAACCGCTTTGACCTGACGGTCGATTTCCGCATCGTTCCAGCCCGTGAATTCTGCTGCACGTTCAGCCGCACCTTCACCCGCTACGCGGCCGAAGACCACCAGCTCTGCCAGAGAGTTAGAACCTAGACGGTTTGCACCATGCAGGCCGACAGAAGAACATTCACCGACTGCAAACAGACCTTTGATGCTGGTTTCAGTGCGTGCATTCGTTTCAATACCACCCATGGTGTAGTGCACAGTTGGACGGATTGGGATCGGCTCTTTGGCTGGGTCTACGTTTACGTAGGCTTTTGCCAGCTCGCAGATAAATGGCAGGCGCTCTTTGAGGTATTCTTCACCCAGGTGGCGAAGGTCAAGGTGAACCACATCGCCCAGAGGGTGCTTGATGGTGTTGCCTTTTTGCTGCTCGTGCCAGAATGCCTGTGACACCTTGTCTCGTGGGCCCAGCTCCATGTATTTGTTCTTTGGTTTGCCAACAGGGGTTTCCGGACCCATGCCGTAATCTTGCAGGTAGCGGTAACCGTGCTTGTTAACAATGATACCGCCTTCTCCACGGCAACCTTCTGTCATCAGGATACCGGTGCCTGGCAGGCCGGTTGGGTGATACTGAACGAACTCCATGTCGCGCAGCGCCACACCGTGGCGGAATGCCATCGCCATGCCGTCGCCGGTCACGATACCGCCGTTGGTGTTGCAGTTATACACGCGGCCAGCACCACCGGTTGCCAGTACCACAGATTTCGCTTTAATGCAGACCAGTTCGCCTTCTGCCATATGAATGGCAATCAGGCCCTGGACCTGGTTATCGACAACCAGCAGGTCTACAACAAAGTACTCGTCGAGACGTTTGATTTGTGGGTATTTGATTGATGTCTGGAACAGGGTATGCAGCATGTGGAAGCCGGTTTTGTCTGCAGCAAACCAGGTACGTTCTACTTTCATACCCCCGAAGCGGCGTACATTGACATCACCGTTTTCCTTGCGGCTCCAAGGACAACCCCATTGTTCCAACTGGATCATTTCGCGGGTTGCGTTCTCAACAAAATATTCAACAACGTCCTGTTCACATAGCCAGTCACCACCGCCAACGGTATCGTTGAAGTGGTTATCGAGACTATCCTCATCCTTGATAACAGCGGCGGAGCCACCTTCTGCGGCCACCGTGTGGGAGCGCATTGGGTAGACTTTGGAAACCAGCGCGATTTCCAGTTTTGGGTTTGCTTCAGCAGCAGCAATTGCAGTGCGAAGACCTGCACCGCCCGCGCCAATAACAGCGATATCTGTGGTAATGGTTTTCACAGCTATCCTCCGGAGGATTGTTAAAAATTTAAAGATGCCAATTGCGCATCTGACTCAAAAACTGCCTCCATCTTAGTAAAGTTAAATCCCGTAAAATTTGACCTGAGAGGGTATTTGTTCCGAGTTTTTGCCTGGTGGTGTATCAGAACAGTAGATTTGTGATCTATGTCTTGAGGCGGTAAAGAATCACCTTGTTAATCAGAGGTTGCAACTCTACTTTCCTTGTTTCTAACACGTGAAGTTTGCCTAATTACAATGTGCTATAACCCACTATTTTAAATGGATTTTTCGTGAAAATGAGAATGATTAACAATAAGCTGTTTTGCGGTTTTATTGCGTTAATTTAAATGATTGGGGTAATGGGATAAAAAGACATGTCTCTTATCCGGTAGAGGCTGGGTTTCTATCACTCGATCCCAAGGTTAAAATATTGCCAATCCACCCAACACTTGAGTAACCACAATGAACCTTGAATGGCGCCCCACCGCTGAGATTGAAACCCTGAAAGCCCGGGCCCGGCTGGTGAATGATATTCGCTGTTTTTTTGCCGAACGGGATGTTTGGGAAGTGGATACACCAGCAATGAGCCAGGCAACGGTGACGGATGTGCATCTGCACACGTTTAAAACCGATTTTGTCGGCCCAGGCTTTGCCAAAGGGATCCCCTTGTACATGATGACCAGTCCTGAGTTTCACATGAAACGCCTGTTAGCGGCAGGCAGCGGTGCCATCTACCAAATCAACAAAGCCTTCCGTAATGAGGAGGCAGGGCGCAACCATAATCCGGAATTCACCATGCTGGAATGGTACCGTCCGGGTTTTGATCACCATGCACTGATGGATGAAATGGATGCGTTATTGCAACGTGTTCTCGGTGTTAAAAACGCAGAGCGAATGACCTATCAGGAAGCTTTTATCAAGGTGTTAGGCGTTTGTCCGCTCGAAGGCTCGATGGATGAACTAAAAGCGGCCGCTGCACTGCTCGGTCTGTCTGATATTGCTGATCAGGAAGAGGATCGCGATACCCTGTTGCAACTGTTGTTCAGTGTTGGGGTAGAAGCACAGATTGGCCAAACCGTTCCAGCCTTTATTTATAACTTCCCGGCGTCACAGGCAGCGTTGGCAAGAGTGTGCGAAAACGACAACCGCGTCGCAGCGCGCTTTGAGGTGTATTTTAAAGGGATTGAACTCGCAAATGGCTTTTATGAGCTTGATGATGCGAACGAGCAGCTGGCGCGCTTTGAGGAAGATAACCGCAAGCGCGAAAAAATGGGACTGCAACCCCAACCGATAGACCATCACCTGATTGACGCCCTGCGCCATGGGCTGCCGGAGTGTGCCGGTGTCGCGCTGGGGGTCGATCGCCTGATCATGCTGGCGCTGGATAAAGCGCACATTGATGATGTGATTGCTTTCCCGGTAGGACGCGCATAATCCAGTTGAAACAAAAATGCCGCTTCTCCTGAGCGGCATTTTTTTACGGTGGAATGCGTCAGCTGTTGGTCACGATAAGGCCTGCGCCAATCACAGCCAGCGCAGCACCCAGCCAGGCACTGGGGGCGGGGCGCACTTTGGTAAACAGCCAAATCAAAGGCAGGATCATCACCGGCGTTGTCGATGACAGCAAGGCTACCATACCCACGTCACCCCATTGCAATGCGTACATAATCAGGGTCATGCCGACGGCCATTGCCAGAAAGCCATTTACCACCACCATACCGAAAATACGCCAGTTAATCGGGTTAACCGGCTTTGCTGCTCGCACCTGCAGGAAAATCAGGGCGCCATGGGCAAGAAATGCCGTAATCATCCGGATTGCTGATGCTGCGATAGGGTCAACGCCCAGGGTCAGCACGGGTTTGGCAATCACCCCACCCAGTGACTGACAAAGTGCGGCGGTCAAACCCAGTCCTACAGCTACCCAGATATTGCCTTTAGTCTCTTCCCATTGGTGCGCGTTGCCGCTTTGGCGAAAAAACACTGCGATCATCACACCGGAAAACACCAGTATCGCCCCCAGAAGACGGAGGCCTTCCAGCGTTTCGCCAAACAGCCAGATACCCAGCAGCGCAGAAAAGCCGGCATGACAGGAATAGAGCAGGCCAGAGCGGCGTGGGCCAATTCGGTTCATGCAGCCAAACAGGGCAGTATCGCCGATAAAAATGCCGATAAGGCCGGAAAGTGCCATCGGCCAGAGAACATCTGATGAGATGGTGGCCCAGCCACCGGTGAACAGTGCCAGTGATGTCAGCATCACGGACACGCAGGCCATCCGCCAGCGGCTATAGGCAAAACTGCCCAGATGGCGCGCAGGCGTGACAGAAATCAGGCTGGAAATACCCCACAGGAAGGCAGCGCCAAGTGCGAGCCATTCGTAACCCAAAATGACACCTTTTGTTGAAAAAACGGAATGGACCGCGAGTGTATCTGTTCAACGATGACGGGGAAAGCGCCGAATGCACTTTCCCCATTAATATGCGCTGGCAACAAGTCCCTTCAGGCCGGTGCCTCTCGATCAGTTCAGGATAACAAGGGCACCATAGACAATCGCAAGGCCGACTAAACCGACAATAATACCGGCTTTGGCCATGTCTTTACTTTCAATCAGGCCGGTGGAGTAGGCCAGACTGTTTGGTGGGGTAGAGACGGGCAGGATCATACCCAGTGACGCTGAGAACGCCACAACGACCAGAAGTCCCTGGATACCGCCTACAGCGGCAAGGCTTTCCATCGACATAGCCACGGCGGCAGCAATGGGCATTAACAGGTTGGCGGTGGCTGTGTTGGACATAAAATTCGCCATCAGCCAGCAAATCACAGACAGAGTCAGCACGACTGAAAGTGGGGTGAGGGCGTCGTAATCGACCGCATGGGCCAGCGCCGCTGCAAGGCCGGTTTTGTCCAATGCCAGACCGATAGCTATCCCCCCTGCGACCAGCCAGAGTACGTCCCAGTTAATCTGCTTGATCTCTTCTTTACCCATGATACCTGTCAGGGTGAACACAGCCAGCGGAAGAATAGCGACCACGTAGGTGTTCATGCCATGCAGGCTGGTGGTCATCCAGAGCAGGATAGTGGCAGCAAATGTGACGTAAACAGTATAGGCTTGCCAGCTTTTCTGGAAATGGCCATTGAGTTTCAGCTTCATTTCCTGTTGCTGGGTTGGGAAAAGCCGTTGCAGTAACCACCAGGCGAAAGTGAGCTGCACCATCACAAACGGAAGGCCCATGGTCATCCATCCCAGAAAGCTGATAGCGTTTTCACCGGTGAGGTATTGCAGGGCAATGGCGTTGGGTGGGGTACCAATCGGGGTGGCAATACCACCGGTATTGGCTGCGATAGGGATACACAGCACCAGCGCCTTAATACCATTGTCTCCCTTTGGCACAGAGGCCACGATAGGGGCCAGCAGCGCCAGCATCATGACAGTTGTTGCGGTGTTGGACATAAACATGGAGAACACCGCCGTGATCAGCATCAGCCCCAGCATGATAAAGCGCGGTTGGGTGCCAAAAGGTTTGAGCAGAACCCGGGCAAGGTTGTTATCGAGTTCATACTTGGAGGCGGCGATGGCCAGCGCGAAGCCGCCCATAAACAGGATAATGATTGGCGATGAGAACGCACTGAATATGTCGGTGTATTTGATAAGCTCCCCAAAATGATGCTCTGTCGCGGCGTCACGAAATAGCGAGAGGCCTTTATCGGAGATCATGATGAGTTCAAGGGCAATGATCAGGATTGAGGTGGCAAAAACCGGGACAGGCTCAAGTACCCAAAGCAGGGCAGCCAGCAGGAAGATGGTAAGCAGTCGATGCTGGATCACCGTAAGATCATCCAGCGGGATCCAGTCAATGGGCATCATCAACACACCCAAAGGCACGCCAAGCGCCACAATAAACTTGATGATAACGGCCCGGGAAAGGTTTGGCATACAGCAGAGTTCCACTTTCAGAAAATATAAAACAGAAAAGAGTAGCCAATCATTTATTTGATAATTCATTATCTTGGCTACTCAGTACGGCCTACAGCATACGGTCTTGAAAAGAAAATACTCTGTGCTTGTCTAAATTTCGGAGACAAAAAAAGGGCATTGCAGCCCTTTTTGCTACAGGTCACAGTTTGTTTATTCTGTGTCCTGTGTCTCATTGGATTCTGTTTCGGCTGGGGTTGGTGCGCCATTCTGGCGGGCATACACATCCCCCATACGGGTCGGTTTGCCGGGTATAATGGCCTCATCAAACGTGATTGCGCCTTTCGGGAACAGGTTAATTACAGTAGACCCCAGCTTGAAGCGACCCATTTCTTGGCCTTTTTTCAGACGGATAGCCTGCTCACCTTCTGTCGGGTAATCCCAGCGGCGGATACTTTGACCGGTAGGTGGCGTAACCGTGCCGGACCAAACGGTTTCAATGCTGCCGACGATAGTTGCGCCTACCAGAATGTGTGCCATGGGGCCGAAAGCGGTCTCGAAAATACACACCACACGTTCATTACGCGCGAACAGGTTTGGCACGTTTTCAGCAGTCAGTGGATTTACCGAAAACAGATCGCCAGGCACATAAATCATCTGGCGCAGTGTACCGTCGCACGGCATGTGAACGCGGTGATAATCACGTGGTGACAGATAAAGGGTGGCAAAATCACCACCGGCAAATTCCTCAGCCAGTTTGGCATCGCCGCCGAGCAGCTCACAGGCATCAAAAGTATGCCCTTTGGCCTGGATCAGACGGCCTTTTTCAATGGGGCCTGCCTGGCTGACGCAGGCATCGGCCGGATGGGTGATCACGTTCGCGTCATCATTGACAGGACGTGCACCTTCTTTCAACTCACGAACAAAGAAGTCGTTAAAGGTTGGATAGCTTTTCGGATCCGGATTTTTGGCTTCGCCCATTTCCACCTTGTACTGGCGGATAAACCACTTGATAACAGCCGTGGTCAGAAAGCCGGCTTTCGCCGCGGCCAGTTTGCCAACAAGACGGGTTAGCAGGTGTTTTGGCATGCAATATTGCAAGCCAATTTTTAAATCGTTAGACACGGTTATTTTCCTAACTCGTATGCGCCCGAAAGCGGGCCTGGAATTTAAAAAAGCGGCTCAGTTTACAAAATTAACAGGCCGCTAACCAGTTAGTGCTCAGTGAGAGTCGTTGTCAGTTCTCTTTATTGCGGGAGAACTGACGGTTAGCTTTCACTTCAGACATGCTGTCGATAATTTTGTGGTAACTCTCGAAACGCTCAATGCTGATCTTGCCCTCTTCCAACGCTTCGCGTAGCAGACAGCCCGGATCGTCTTTGTGCTTACAGTCGCGGAACTTGCAACCACCAAGGTAGTCACGGAATTCCTTAAAGCCTTGGGTGACCTGTTCAGGTTCTAGGTGCCACAAACCGAACTCACGTACGCCCGGGCTGTCGATCAAATCGCCCCCCCCCGGGAAATGGTACAAGCGTGCCGTCGTCGTCGTGTGCTGGCCAAGACCTGAGTTTTCAGAGACCTCACCGGTATCTGCATTGACTTCAGGAAGCAGCGCATTCACCAGACTGGACTTACCGACACCTGACTGGCCAACAAAAATGCTGGTGCTGCCAGCAAGGTATGCCTTGAGATCATCAATCCCTTCACCGGTCTTCTGGCTCACCATTAAGACGTCATAGCCAATGTCGGTATACAGGGTGAGGATATTCTTAATCCTTTCAAGGCCCTCTTTATCCAACAAATCAATCTTATTGATGACGATAAGCGGTTTAAAGCCAACCTGTTCGGTCGCGATCAGGTAACGGTCTATAATGTTTGTAGACAATTCGGGTAATATCGCGGAAACGATCACCACCTGATCCACATTGGCCGCGACCGGTTTGACGCCGTCGTAATAGTCTGGACGGGTAAGCACAGAGTGGCGTTCATGCACAGCTTCAACAACGCCTGCAATGCCTTGCAGTGACTCTACGCCAGGACGCCAGACGACGTTGTCTCCGGTCACCAAGCTTTCGATAGAGCGGCGAAGGTTGCAACGGTGAATGACACCGGTTTGGCTGTCTTCGATATCAGCATGCTGGCCAAATCGGGTGATCACAACCCCTTCACGGGCGGCTTCAAGCAGGGAGTCATCCCAGTGGACGTCTTGCTGTTGGCGATTGATTCGTTTTTTCTGGTTTGTCCGTACTCGGCGCAACTGGCCTTTTGTGAGCTTTTTCTTTTTTGCCACGAGAATGTCGCTAGTTTAGTTGGCTTTCATGTCAGGCTAAGTATGATACATGGTTTACTTGTAAAATAGGCAATTTGGATGTCTTTCAGCGATAAGAATTTAATCTGGATTGATCTTGAAATGACAGGGTTAGACCCGGAAGTGCATAAAGTCATTGAGATCGCGACCATAGTGACAGATGCTGAACTGAAGGTGTTGGCTGAAGGGCCTGTCCTGGCCATTCACCAGTCAGACGAAGAACTGGCGAAAATGGATGAGTGGTGCACGAAGACCCACACCCGCAGCGGGCTGGTGGAGCGTGTGAAAGAAAGTACCATTAACGAAGCGCAAGCGGTCAAAGAGACGATCGCATTTTTGCAAGAGTGGGTACCTGCGGGTGTATCACCGATCTGCGGCAACAGTGTCGGGCAGGATCGTCGATTCCTGTACAAACATATGCCTGATCTGGAGCGTTTTTTCCATTACCGCACGGTGGATGTCAGCACGATCAAAGAGTTGGTTCGCCGTTGGCAGCCTGATGTTCTGTCAGGGTTCAAAAAACAAGGGGCGCATTTGGCGTTGGATGATATCCGGGAGTCAATTGAAGAACTGCGCTATTACCGGAGTAAGATCTTCACGATCTGACGGCAAAATAATCAATGCGAAGAAAAATCAAAAATTATGGATTTAGAGTCTTGCATCCCGGATTTTTCTTCGTATAATTCGCAGCCCTGACAGAGACAAATGTCTTTG
>NZ_ADAQ01000004.1 GCF_000176515.1 Grimontia hollisae CIP 101886 | reverse complement strand
TGCCTGCCAGCTGGTAGGGACATCCATGCTGACAATGCGCAGACCTTTTTCCTCAATCATGCGTTTGAGCTGTTTCCAGTCGTGGTCGTTGAGGCGGGTCAGGCGGTCTATCTGTTCAACAAGCAGAATGTCGTTTGCCTGGGTATCTGTGAGCAGGCGGTTTAATTCCGGGCGGTCGAGTTGGGTGCCACTGATGTTTTCGGTGTAGTAACTGGCAATGCGTTGGCCATGTTCCTGGATGAACTGGTCGAGGGTGGCTTTTGCCCGTTCGGCATTCTGTTCATCGGTCGAGGCGCGAAGGTAAGCGCGAATAAACATGGTTTGTCTCCCTGAAAGTGGCCAGTGTCGCATTTAGGTGGTTGCAATAGGTAGTGTCGCATTTAGGTGGTCACATTGCCAGTTTTTGTATCAGGGTAGGGTGGTCGCGTTGGGGTATACCCATAATATTGTTGGCTGGAGCAATGATTGACTATTAATAAGCTGTTAACTTATACTGACAACAGAAAGGGCTTCATAGGGTTTGTCACCTAGCTATCGCGAACCTATGCTCTAGTCTCAAGCTTGCTAGGAAGTTTGCCTGATAGTTGCACAACATTAGTTGTGATCTCCGGTCCCATAGTGCTAAGGAGAGGCCACGAGCTATCACATTAAAAAACCCAAACGAATAAATCAGTCGTTTGGGTTTTTTAATGTCCCTATAACCGTGCCTGTAGCGTTTTTAGCTCCATATGCGGAGATGATAGAGTAACTGGCAACGCCACTGATCATCTGTAATTGTAAAGCTACTCTGCCAATTTTAGTATTTAGGATGACAGGTCTCGCTGGGTTATGTTTTGCAGCCAAGTTGACTAGTATATCTGTCCCTGAAACCAAGATTTCTTGCAATTGGGTAACAATGTCTAAAGGCTCTGTAAGGCACAAATCTGCTTGATGTTTGTCCCAGATATGTCTGGCACCGTAGGCGCCAGAACGTTGGGGACCAAAGCCAGTATCCCCAAGCTTTAGAAAGATATTTCCTTCAGGGATGCCTGATTTATTTGCAGGTATCATCCCATATGATAATTTCCCTGTTTTAGGATTGGCAATGAGCGCGTTTTTTTGAGTTCTCTTTTTTAGTAGCTCTCTGGTCAGGTCAGAGGCTTGTATTATAGTGCCCATGCTCTTTATTCCTTATTCCTCAAAGGTTGCGCCTACTTCATTCATTCGACTGATTAGTGCGTTGTAGGACTTGTCTTTTGGTTTTTCTTTATAGATCTCTTTTATTACTTCTAATGGGTTAAGAATTAACACATGGTTAAAATCTCCTGATGTGCCTTCCTTTGCTTTTATAAAGCCATTTTCAACTAATAGTTTCATCCTACCTGACCATGTGGTTACCGCTCTTTCTCCCGAAAATCCTGATTCATAAGCAAATCTCTCTTTGTCCTTGATGTCGAGGTAACCTTCATCAAAAACGTTGCACCACAACGTGAAGTATGTGGACGAAACCGGTTTTCCTTTGCCTGCTAAATGATCCATAACCTTAAATACATATGGCAACGTTCTAGGTACTGTTGTGAACCCATCGTGTGTTGTTCGACTCCATATCTTGAGGCTTTCAATCTCATCTTCCCAAAGACTGTCTCTGATATTCAGCCGCTTTTCAGCTAGTTTGCTAGCTCCTACTTTTTTTCCACGTTTGCTCATAAAACCTCCCGATGTGTGAATGTAATTATCATAGTTAACTTATTGATTGTAAAAGATTAACTTGCTTTGCCGTTTGTTTTATTCCCCCCTAATTAATTACATAATTAAGTTTGAACTGTAATACATATCGCAATCAAGGTATTGAATTGTGATATATATTACATAAAATTCGTATAAATTTATGTAATTTAAAGCTTTATTAATAAATTTGCGTGCTCACTGTGCTTAATGTACTCAATGTGATGATTGTGCTCGATGTGCTCGATGTGGGTATGGGAGGCAAGTCTATGGTTTAAGAAGTGTTTGATTGGACGATTTCTACATTATCTATGGCTCAGCTAAGTCTAACTGTGCTGAGCAACATATTGTCAAAGTTAGCTCACCAAGATCAAAAGCTTTCACCGTCTGCGCCAAAGTGCGGCTAAGGCGGTGAGCGGTTTCACGTGTGGTTTTCTCCTTGTGGTTTCCCTTCATCGCCGCTCCCGCCGCCTTCTTTTCCCTGGCACCGCAGAACCTGTCCTTCAAGGGTAAATAAACGCAAACAGCGCGCCCTTGATGGCCAGAACCGTGCAGTGCCTTCGGGAAGGCAGGCGAAAACGGCGATGAGAAACCACTAAACAAGGAGAAAAGCCATGTCACGTTCAACCTTCCTACCACCAAGCAGCACTAGGGCGCAGCCGGCGAGCAACGTATCTCCGTTGCATCACTCAGGCTCCACAACGATGAGGGGGCTGTTGCCGTTCCAGGCAGAAGTCATGGATGAAGGGCTTTACCGTCTTCACGAACGTTTACGGGCCATTAATCCGAATGTTCAGCAGGTTGTGTGGGCGCTGAATGTGGCGCTCAATCAGCATGGCTGGGCCATTCATACGGTCGAAGATCTGGAATGTTTTATGGATGCGGCGGAAGTGTGGGGGCAAGAAAATGACTGATTCAGAATATTACCGCACCATTGCGAAAACCATCCTTGGCCAGCTGGGCGGAAACCGTTTTATTGCCATGACAGGGGCGCGGCAGTTTGTTGCACTGGATTCGCCAGGTCTGCAGTTTGATTTGCCGGCGCGGTTTGCGAAAGAGGGCGTTAACCGCATTCGGGTGGTGCTGGATCCGTCCGATACTTACACCGTCACGGCGTTTAAGCTGTGTCGCCGGTCGTTTGAATGCCCGGAAATGGGCAGTCAGTCAGGGGTGTATTGCGATATGTTGGAAGGCGTGTTCAGTGAGTTAACGGGGCTGAATACCAGGCTTTAATAAATTATGTAACTTACATAAACAACATAACAGGCATCACTTACGCAAGTGATGCCTGTTACTTAAGAACGTTCTAGTTTGCACCCAGCCAGAAGTCGGCGAGCAGCTGGCTGACACGGTCAATATCAGTGCCGCGATGTGTTGCCGTAATGGCGGCGATAAAAGGATCCGTTTTGTCGTGAATAATTGTTGTGACCACTTCAAACGTCGAGGGCCCGCTCAAACTGCGGGTTAAGGGAGTGACTTAAGGTGTAGATATTGGTCATTTAAGATCTCTGCGGCTTCTCGGTTGCGACTGTCACTGCTGGCCAGAAGCTCTGCCACGGCGAGCAGTGCCTGGGCGGCAGGGGTTAATGTCAGGTCCTTTCCCCAGAAAGGGGCGGCGATCAGGAGTTGCCCGTCAGCGGAGGGACGCGCCTGAAGTTCCCGTATTTTTTTCTGCATCGGCTCGCGGGTAAACAGCCAGTATTCTTCCGGCTCCAGATAGTCGGTTAACTGTGCCGCCGCGACTTCTCCGCCCCAGATGTCTCCCTCTTCCAGTGTGATGGTCTGCCAGTGACGCGGCGTTGTTACCCGAAAGGGTGCCAGTTTTTTTCTGAGCACCTGAGGATACGCCGTCAGCCATTGTTGCATGAGTGCAGGCTTATCCAGAAAGCGCCGGGATTTTTTGTCTTTAGGAATAGCCTGTGTGTCAATAAGGTACGTCAGTGTTTTACTGATCATTCCCAGTGAAACACCGGCTTTTTCAGCCATGACTTCATAGGGTTGATTCAGGAGCGTATCGTCAGCCAGCAGGGCAAACAGGCACTTCATGATCCCCACACTCAAGGTTGGGCGCGTATCCGGAATGTGTTTCCGTTTCTTCCCTTCTATGTGGAGAAAAAAGCCGGGCTGCACAATATGGGCATTACCGGCTTCATCCAGATAGTTGATGCCTTTTTCTTCACTGTACTGCCGTAAGAAAGTGCTGAGCGGATTGCAGATCAGCAGGGTTTCACGCTGGCGTTGTGTTTGTAGAAAAGCATCCAGTGTGGCTTTGCGGTGAATGCGTTTGATGTCGGTATCAAATGTCCGTGTTTCCCCTGCTATTTTCAGGGTCACGGTGGCATCTACGTCACTGTTTCGCGCACTGGCATCCTGGTATTGGATGTCGGTGATCTCGATGTGCTCAGGCAGTGCGTCCAGCGCCTGACTCAATATCTGCTGGTCCATTTTCACGATTGGATTGTTTTCATGATTCATGAAATATATCACTAAGAGGGATAACCTTCCACCTAGATACTGACATTGGCATCAGAATGATAGTTAGAACTATGTCCTATATGACTGGTTAATCACAAAAATAATGATCTGAACTTACTGTCATTTCAAAGTGTGTTTAGCTGGGTGTGAACATAATTGCATATAATTAAAAGGAGACATTTCCGATGAATGATTGGGATTACGTGAATTTTAGTGAAGATCATGAAATGAATTATCATTTAGGGCTGGTTGGTAAATCGAAATCTGAACACAACCGAAAATACCTAAGAGACAACACGCAATGGACAGCAAAGAATAAGCTGGATAAAACCCGCATTACCCATACAGAGTTCAAACCTTTTGTTGTTGCTGATAAGCCACGTTTGAATGATCCGGTGTAACGGTAAATAAATCTATTGCTATCAGTTAGGGCGGCAGTCGACCATCATATCAATCTGAACCGGTTGGCCTTCCATTCCAGTCCGTCAATCAGGCCACGGTCGTACATGCCGCCCCAGTCGTAGAAAAATGGCGCAAAGCCTTCACTGCCGGTGAGGTGTGAAAGGCCAATACACGCGATCACCACGGCACCGGCTATCGCGTATTCAATCGGGTCACCGGTGCGGAATCTGCCACCGAACAGGTGAAAGCGCCGGTCGCTGTAAGGCGAGAACGGCACGCCGGAAACCGTCATGGCATCGGTGACAATGTGACTGACCCCGCCCCAGGCAAAAGCGGCTAACAGGCCGTGCCAGTCCCACACGAAGGTGGCAGCGAGCGCAAAGATCAGCCAGTGGGTAAAAATATGGGTCGGTCCCCGATGTTTGATGCGCTTTCCCGTGACTTTTACCACCCATTCCATCCAGTCCGGTGCGGTCGCGCCAGCAATGCAGGCGGCGACATGCGGAGGGGAAATCACGGCGCACATGGCGCCGGCTATCAGGGTGTGACTGAACCAGCGCACTACCTTTCCTCCTTTCCTGCAGGTGGAAGCCATGCAAGGTTTTTCAGGTAGGTGTTGATATGGGGCGCTTTGCCGTCATCGCACATGGCTGCGAGGGCAAGCCGATGCTCCGTCACTTTGGCTTCAAACTTCAGAATGTCGCGCTGCGCACTGGCGACACTTTCAAGGTACGCCACCTGTTCACTGATGTTGGCCACCCCTTCTGCCACCCTTGCCTGTGATCGGGCTTCGAGGGAAAGATAAAGCCCCATCATGCGATAGGCGTGATTACGGTTGGCCATGGAATCCACAAACTCGGCAACGGCGGTCGCTGTGGCTGTTCTGCGCTGGTATTCCCACTGGCGTTCGCGGGAAAGCTCGGTGGCGCTGTAAAGCGGCATCTTTCCGACAATCCCCACATAATGCTCACCAATGTCTGGCCAGCCTTCGGTGTCGTACTGGTCATAGCTTGCTTTCATACCGGCCACGAGGTCGATATCGAGCTTGAACTTACTCTTTTCCGGGTAGCAGTTGATCACGGCCTGATAGATGGCATCCGGGTCTGCTTTCGGGGCGCGTTTCAGTGCAGGGAGCGGTGTGTTGTAGTGTGGGCTTTTACCGTGCAGGGTGGGCAGCTCGTAGGGTTTGACGTCCGGTGGCGGCGGTACCTGTTCGCGCTTCCATGAAAAATCCAGCGGCCAGTCGCCTTCGCCGGTTGTGGCGAAGGCGGTGGCCGACAGCAGCCAGGCGAAGGCGAAAATCGGAGTGTTATTCGGCACGGCTTGCCCTTCTTCCTGAGCCCAGCATCTGAAGGCCACCCAGCACCGCGCCGGCCTCCCAGGCCCCGGCGACAATACAGAGTGCGACCATAAACCAGATAAGCGCCTTGGTGGTGTCGTAGCTGACATCACTTTCCAGATTGGTGATCTGGGGGCTTCGCCGTTCAATCAGTGGGCGGACAGAGGGAGGCAAGCGCCCTTCCTCACTGGTGGCAACCAGCCAGAGTGTTGCGGAGAGCATGCACTTTCGGGCGATCTGCGCTTTGCGGCCAGTGAGCTTGTGCGCGTCATCGATGAATAGCATGGCACCGGAATCGGCCAGATACTCAGCCAGCAGATCAGCCTTTTGTTGCAGGTTGAGTTTGTGCCAGGGCGTCGCGTGCTCATCGTCTTTCTTCCATTCCCTGTGCCAGACATCAATGCCTTCCACTTCCACCCAGCTTGAAAGTGGCATCAGTCCTTCGAGTTTGACGGGCGTGGGTTTGGGGCCCCAGATGGTCTGTCTGGCGTCATAAAGACGCTGCAGCCAGCGGGTTTTACCGGAATCATGTGCCCCGGTGATCAGCTGGCACTGTTTGCGTTTGAGTGCGGTTTCTTTTTTGGCAGCATTGGGCGCATAGCGGCGCGGTGCGTCCACAATCAGTGGCGTCACATAAGCACTGCCGTCCTTGCGGGTGCGTTTGCTGTCTGTCCGGAGTTTTAAGTAGCGCATGGCACTTACTGTAAGGCACCGCCAGCGTTTTAAATATGAACGGTGGGCATTACTCGGTGCGCCTCTTCCGTCTTTGTAACTGAGGTGTTTATTACCCTGTAAATTGCTTTATTCTGCGCCCATTTCGCGTTCGCTTCACACCGGTTTTTTCCGCACAGTAAAACGAAAAAAAATGCGAAGCATTAGGGGTAAACAAAACCACCCAATCCAAAATCGGGATTCACCCCCTGCCCTGTTCGCAAAAAAAGTTCGTTTAATCCGGACACAGACATAACAGGTCTATAGACGGGGGCTGGGTGATGCAACACCTAAGCGTTAACCTCACTCAATTTCCGTACCGTCTTTTTCCTGTTGTGTTGGTTTTTCAACGTGGTGCTTTATCAGGTGCGATCAGTTTTGCGACAGATTAGATAGGGGCTGGGCATAGTCGCACGGTTCGCCAGTACCGCTGCAGGTCGGGGCGTCTCTCCCTTCCGTTTCCTGACTGGTTTGTACACGTAATAAGTTATGTAAGTTACGCCTGTTGCGTAACGTAAGTCACTTATGATTGAAACCTCACAGTCAGGCAATGTAATTACATCACCCGTTAGCCTTAAACCTGCTTATCACCGCTGCCGTTCACCCGGCCACGGTACGTCCCCGTCAAGACGGCATCACGTTGTCACACACCATTTGTTTTCATAACCCGGGTTATGGCCACCCATTTCTTTATTGTCGCTGGCGTGGGTTTACCCGCATACGACAACAGGTCAGGTGTGATCCCTGAAAAGTGCGATAGGTATCTCTGAGGACGAGTTGAAGTGACCTCCATCAAGAGGCAGAATGAAGCGGTATTTATGTTCATCCCTTTTCGGTTCTGTTGCGGCAACAACAAAAACCGTCTCTACACATCCCTGTATTGAATAGGCCCGTTTCCTTTTCGTTTTTTGGAATTCAGCACCTTATAGAACGTCAGGTGTAATGCATTGCAGAGTTGTAATGTCTGCGATCGGTGGGAAAGCATTAGGTTTTGAGTATATTCACAGTTACATGATCCAGGCGATCCTGATCTTTTTACGCACTTCTAATGCACTATAACTTTATGTGTTGATAGATAAAAATACAGACTTCTGTTCATCAAATAATGCCTCCTTTTACACGTCATTAAACCAGTGATAAGCTTTCTGTGTGAATAATTAACACAGCGGTGACAGACTCATCGACACACTTTCCCTCAAGCCACGTACTTTCCGCTGTAACCGCTCTCAGGTGGTCAAGGCGGCTGTCGCACATCTGGCAACATTGTCAGACAAAGAGATCATTGCGCTTCTTGAGAAAGAAAAAGAAAAGTGATTTTTGTTGGTGACTGTGGATTGGTGTGGTAACTCAACGAGTTATCCACAATCCACAGGCTATATAACCCTCTATAAGATCTTTATAAGATCTCTATAAAAGATCTATAAAGATCTATAGCCTCTGAAAAGCCCTTTTACATCATGATGTTACAGCTCTATTGGCGACATATTTTTAGTGTCAGGGTCACGTTTTTTTAGTCAAAACTCCCTTTAAGGTTACATATTATTAGTCTATGGTCACTTTTTTTTAGTATTTGCGATCATTTTCTTAGTGTCAGGGTCACAGATTTTTAGTCTCAGTCAGAATGTTGCCCACATGGTCACATAAATTTAGTGTGTGGTGAATATCTGCTGGTAAACGGTCACAGGATTTTAGTATTCTAGCCCTATACACTAAAAAAGTGTGACCATAGGCACAGCGATAATGACCGATACCCTCGATAAACGTTATCAGGTTACGACCGAGAACCCGAACGAATTACCCCAGCAGTTTTTCAAGAAAAGCCACGAACTGGTGTTCAGCCAGCTTGGCCTGTCAGCGCGAGAGCATGACATGATGGCACTGTTTCTTTCCCGCCTTCACAAAGATCACTGGACGGATTTTCTGGAAAAACGCGATATTCATGCCCCTCGCTACACCTTCAGCTCTGATGTGCTCAAGGAATGGTTTGGCCTGAGCTCCAAGCAGCTCTATCCGACACTGCGCCCCGTGGCTGAGCGACTTTCCGGGCGTAAGGTGGGTGTGAACAACGACAAAGAGCAGGAGTTTGACTTCATCCCGCTGTTTGCCCGGGTGAAATACCAGAAAGGCGAACTGTCGATTGTGCCGAACTCTGAACTTATCAATGCCTACATTGACTATTCCGCCGGTCATGCACAGATCAACCACAAAGCTTTCCGAAGTCTGAAATCAGAGCACTCGAAACGCCTCTATACGCTTCTCTCGCGCTTTAAAGACAAGGGCACACTCCATCCCCAGTCCATAGAGACGTTACATGGCCTCTATGGCCTTCTGGATGAAAAAGGGCAGCTTCTGAAAAACAGCTACCGCCAGAACAAGGTCTTTATCGACCGTTGCATCAGAAAGCCGATCAAAGAGATGATGGACTGCCCGGAAGTCAGCAGGGAAATCGAATTTCACACTGATGCGGAAACCGGTAATGTTGGGTTTGCCCCCGTGATGCGTGGTCGAAGAATGGTGGCTATCCAGTTTCTGTACCGTTGGCAAACTGATATCGGGAAAGCGGAGAAAGCCGAGCGTAAAGCCCTTGAGCAGGAACCGGTGCCGGATAATCCGATGCTGGTTCTGGCACGGGAAGCCTGGGAGATTGTGATGGCCTGGCCACACAAAGGGCAGCTGAATGAAAAACATAATCTGGCACTGCAATCGGTCGAGCTGGGTATTATCACCATGCCGGAAGATATGCCGCTGGATTCCGGCTTTATGGCCAGATTAGCCAGAGCGAGAGAAAGTTTATCTGGTTGATAAATAGAATAATCATAACTTAGTTAACTTACGTAAGTTATGATAGTTGCGTCACTTTCTTCACTGATGCATGATAGACCAACTCACGCATTGTCAGGATGACTATCATGCCAAATTACGCCTATCTTCGCTTGATACCCATCAAAAAAATGCCCCGAGAGGCATTTTTATAGAGCGTGTATATATTGGCTGTAAAAGCGTTAATTAGGACATATTACGCGCAATAGCTACGCGTTCATCGCGGAGGATTTGATACCAGTATTTCAATGATTGCATAATCATTTTGACGTTATCACCGATACGGTTAATTTCTTTAAGATCTTCGTCGCCTAAAACACGAGAGGGGAATTTAGTATATAAATCAGTGAAATAGTCTAAATCAAGTCCTACACCTGTCCAGTCCACGATTTTTTCTGTACCGTTACCACCAATTATATTCCAGCCTCCTGTTGGAGAGTTCCCCTCTTTAAGTAGGAACTCTAATGTTGTTGATCCTAGATGTTTAGATATTAAATCCTCTATATCTTTGACGGTACCTGTCATAAACATTTCTAAGTCTGCCTGAACAATGTCGGGGTTTTTTGTCAGGAATTTCGCCATAACAGCGAGTCTTAACATGGGACTGAGGCCATAATTGTCTTTATCAAAATTATCTCTAAAGGCGTAGCCATTGGTATTGTCAAAATTAGTATTATATTGATTTTTTAATGCATTGATGCCGCCACCTTCAGTTTCAAGGTAATTCAAGATATTTTTGGCTAAAGAATTTTCTGGCGCCTTGGTATTTATGCAGTCCCAAACACTTTTCAATTCATCTGCAAATTTTTTGCCATCCCACTGTTCATGAACGCCATGACTGCCACTCCCTGTACTTTCGAGGTAGTGAGCCATTTTGGCTTTAATATCGTCCGGGATATTTTTATTATTGGCCATAAAGTCAATCACAGCTAACTGGAAGAGATCTTCTCGCGCAAATCCTTTTTTGGTTTCATCAGAGCTCTGAAGCAGCTTTTTTAACGTTTCAAACATGACTTTATTGGCCGAGTTAAACATTGCTGCCCCCCCTTCGGTCCAGCCTTGCAAGATACTGAGGTCTTCAGTGCTTTTGCCAATAGCCTCTAACATCGCATCTGAGATGTTTGATTCAACATTCCCTGGATTGGGTGGGGTGCTTCTCAGTGCTGCTTTCTGTTTTTGTAACAGTGCTTGTAGTGTCTCAGGGGAATACGGCGCTTCTAACTTTGTGGTGTCATTAAGAAGCGTCATCACAGGCTCTGGAAGAGAGGATTCTTGTGCTGTAACCGTTAATGGTGGCGTTGCTGTATTTTGATTTGTTGTATTGAGATTAACATTTAACATAAATACCTCGATAATGTTTTACTATTGATGGCATTGTGAAAAGTTTGGTTGGTTTGCTACTACACTTATTTATCATTTTGTAGTTAACATTATCAATAGTAAGATGCGACAACTTTATTCTGATGTTGCTCACGGTGTGTGAGTTATCGTAATACGCTACAGTGTTTGCTCATTTGTCGGGGTGGATGCTGTCACTCCTGTATTTTCCATGGAGCTATCTGATCGGCAGTGAAGGTAAGTTGTCCAAGGGGGATGCAAATATCGGTTTTCGACCGCGCATCATGATGATCATCTTTTCGAACGGCATTTCGCGCAGCTCTTGCGGTAGCATCAACGCTCGCCGCTGCTCGCTTACCGTGATGGTTCTCCCGCTTTTCCCCGTCGTTCGCTGTACGCTTTCGGCCTTGACGGTTTTGTCGCCTAAAAACTTGGAAATATCTTCTGCATCCTCTTTTTCTGGCGTGTAAATCAATTGCACTTCATGGTTGCCGATGAAGGTGGTAGCGGTATTGTGCCCGTACCCTTCAGGTTCGTGTGCCCGTATCTGCGACGGATTTTGCGCAGATCATGAAAATTGAAATCATTGGCACTGGTTGCTGCATCAAAAATGGGGTTGTTCCAGTCCTGTAGCGCCGCTTTGAGTGTGCTCGCTACATTCGATTGTCCCTTTTCTTCATCCAGTGCGAGAATAAGTCAGCTCGGGAATATTGAAGCATTGCCAATGGCTTTGCTAGAACAGCATATCGAGGTGCAACAGAAGAAACTGGAGCAGCAACGCAAGTTGCTTAAAGGGCTACAGCAAGCGACCTGATCCGCTTTTTTGAGTCGTTACCTAAACTAACAACATTATCGAGATAAGGAAGATGTCAGCAATCACGATAACCGTGGACGGTGGTGAAGTGTCTGTCCGCTATGAAGAAAAGACCAGTGAAAACATCGAAAAACGCCTCCTTTTACACTTCATTAAACCAGTGATAAGCTTTCTGTGTGAATAATTAACACAGCGGTGAAAGTCATGGGACGTACAACCAGTGTCACCATCGGTGAAAACCTTGATAGCTTTGTCGAACGCCTGATCAAATCTGGCCGTTACGGCTCAACCAGCGAAGTGGTTCGCAGCGCCCTGCGTTTACTCGAGCAACAGGAAAATCAGCTCGAACTCTTAAGAAAAGCAGTGCTCGAAGGCGAAGAGAGCGGCGAAAGTACCCTGTCTTTGAAAGAAATAGCCGCCCAGCGTAAAGCCAGACTGAATGTATAAACTGTCTAATAAAGCCGCTGAGGACTTCGGTGGAATTTACGAATACACCTTCCTGAATTTTGGTGAGCAGCAGGCCGACCGCTACGTGGAAGAGATGGAAGCCAGCCTGAACACCTTGTCAGGCTCCCCGATGATAGGCCGCGAATGCAGCGAGATTGGCCCGGGCATTCGCCGACATGATCATCATAAACACGCCTTTTTCTACCGTATCCGAGAGCAGGACATCTTTATACTGCGCATCCTTCATCAGCAGATGGACCCATTGCTGCATCTAATGTGAGCCAGTGGCGGCTATCGCCTCACTCATGGCTGCACTGAACTTTGCCATAAAGGCTGCATCCAATGCCCTGCCCTGTTCGATCAGTTTAGCGCTGTGCATCATCATGCCGTTTAGCTCTTCCACGGTCGGATTACCACTCTGGCCAGGCACAAAATCCATCACCAGATCATACACCATTTCAGCATGTTCAATCGGTGCTTTTTCCTGCGCCAGCTTGGCGCGTTCTGCCTGCTCTTCTTTGTTCACCGGCTTACGCCAACGATACAGAAACTCCACTTTAGCAATCTTGCGGCCACTCTTCATGGTGCGGTAACCAAACGTCCCTTCCGGGCTGATCTGGAATTCAATGTTCGGGTCGTGTTTGGCGATCTCTTCAATCGGCTGACGGATACAGCGGTCAATAAACACCTTGTTATTGGCATAACTGGTTTTTATCAGCTCCCCTTTTTCATTCAGCAGGCCAAAGAAGCCATGTAGTTCCTCAATGCTCTGAGGATGCAGCGTATGTGCTTCGTTCTTGAATCTGGAAAGCAGAGGGTAGAGGCGTTTTGAGTGCTCTTTCTTGAGCTTACGGAACACATGGTGATCCACTTGTGCGTGACCCTGTGATACGCCCAGATACTCTTTCATCAGCTCATCGTTAGGAATGATAGTCAGCACCGCATCTTTGTAAGAAAGGCGTTTAAACAGGCTCACAAAGTCAAATTCCTTGCGATCCGGCTGGCGAATACCAATCGCTCGGTTAGCGAGGCTCTCAGCAGGTCCGCTCAGGGTGTTATAAAGGTTGGAGCTGCTCACGCCCAGCCACTCACACAACACATCAGATTTAAACTGATACGCCGGTGCACGGATGGCCGTGCCATCGATGAAGGATTGCCAGTGCTCCTGATGTAAACGACTCAGTAACAAGGCCATAATGTCATGTTCGCGGGGACTAAGAGAAAGCTGGCTGAAAAGCAGATCATGGCTTTTTTTGAAAAACTGCGCTGGCAGCTGGCGACTGTTATCAGTCAGAATAACCTGCTGTTCATTCTCAAGTTTTTTCTGGTTATTTGGACTCACCCTCTTCCTCCGGGTCACAACATTTTCCGGTCTCAAAAGACCAAACACGTTTAAGGTCACACTTTTTTCCGGTCTATGGCTTGATTAAAGAAAAACCTGTAACTCTAAGCATCAGTATCGAAGTAAAACAGACAGTTCATAAAGTCTCTAAAGAAAAATGTGTGACCTTAACAGTCCTGTCAGTAAAAAAATGTCCTTTTAAGGGTGTTGTAAAGCCTTGTACACGGATATTTCTTACCTTTAAAGAAAATCCTGTTACCTTAAAAAGAAAAAATCGATCAATTAACAGAAAAAGGTGTAACCCTAACAGAAAAAGGTGTAACCCTAACCGGAAAAACATGATCATTTAACAGAAAAATATGATCATAAAAAAGAAAAATGTGTAACCAAAACATTCTTAACTTACTGAATCAAAATGGAATTCAGGGGCTTATATACTTTATAGATCTTATAGATCAATTAGAGATCTTATAGAGCTGTTATATACAGGGTGGATAAGTTGATAAATCAGAGATTTATCTAACTTACCCACGCCAGAAGACCCATCAAATTTTCTTTTTTTTTCTGTTAGAAAACACATGCATTCTGCTTAAATTTTGTCTAACATGCAACATTATCAAACAAATTTAAAAATGCTGCACACAAGGGAGATTTATTGCATGTCCTCCAGAAAGGAACAGGTCGGCAAAATTGCGGAGCGTTCTATCAGAATGTTGTCGGCACTTACTGATCAAATCAACAATCAAAAAGAAGAGTTCGACGCCAATCACTTTCATCAGAGTTACACCAAAGCTACGGTAGCCAAGCTTCCAAAGCTTTCTAAAGCTATCGTGGATAAAACGGTGTCGGAGATGGAAGAGTCGGGCTATCAGTTTGCAAAGCGAAAGGCTGGCAGCACCCAGGTGTATGCCATGTCTATCCAAAATATCATCGATATCTACGCCCACCGTCAGGTGCCACGCTACCGCGATCGTTATGATGATGCTTTTGTGATCAGTATTGGTAACCTGAAAGGCGGCGTGTCTAAAACAGTGAGTACTGTTTCACTGGCACACGGTCTGCGCGCTCATCCTCACCTGCTGCAAGAAGATCTCCGTATTCTGGTGATTGACCTCGACCCCCAGTCATCTGCCACCATGTTTCTGTCGCATAACTACGCGATAGGTTCAGTGGAAACCACTGCTGCTCAGGCAATGTTGCAGAATGTCAGTCGTGAAGAGCTGCTGGAAGAGTTTATCGTGGCGTCCGGTGTACCCGGTGTGGATGTGATCCCCGCATCGATTGAAGATGCCTTTATCGCCTCCAAGTGGGACGAGCTGTGCGCCGAGCACTTGCCTGGGCAGAACGTGAATGGCGTTTTGAAAACTAACATCATCGATAAGATTCGCGGTGACTATGACTTTATTTTTGTTGATAGTGGTCCGCACCTTGATGCGTTTTTGATCAACGCGCTGGCGTCAGCAAATCTTTTGATGACCCCTATCCCACCGGCGCAGGTTGATTTTCACAGTACGTTGAAATATCTCTCCCGCCTGCCGGAACTGTTCGGGATCATCGAAGAAAGCGGCGTGTCCCCGTCTCTTGTGGCCAGCATCGGCTTTATGTCAAAACTCGCTAACAAAGCCGATCACAAACTGTGTCACAGCTTTGCCAAAGAAATCTTTGGTGGCGACATGCTGGATGTTGCCCTGCCCCGCCTTGATGCCTTTGAGCGTTGTGGCGAGTCGTTTGATACTGTGATCTCTGCTAACCCGGCGAACTATGCGGGCAGTGCGGATGCCCTGAAAGGGGCGCGAGTGGCGACAGAAGATTTCGCCAAAGCCGTGTTTGACCGCATTGAATTTATCCGGTCTGAATAAGGAAACCGAACATGTCTAAACGTAAACCGATAGGCCGGACATTGGCGACTAAAGCCTTACTCGATGACGCGCCGAAAAGTGCGGCACGTGAGCAGGTGTTTGTTTTAGGCTCTGGTAAGAAGGCCACTTTTACTTTTACCCGTATTGAAGCGGATGCACTGGAAAGCACGACCTATGTCGACATGGCCACCAATGGCCGCGATCAGAATGCCCTGACCGAAGCTTCGGTCTCAGACATTACCCGTACCCTGTCGCTGCATCAGTTTTTCCCCGCCATTGGCTGCAAACGTGCAGACGAACGTATTGAAATTCTCGATGGCTCGCGCCGCCGTGCGGCTGCCCTTTTTATCGGTACCGGCCTTGATGTGTTGGTCACTGAATCAGATATCAGCGTTGAAGATGCGCGTCAGCTGGCGGCAGACATTCAGACTGCGCGTGAGCATAACCTTCGCGAAGTGGGCCTGCGTTTACTGGCACTGCGTGACGGTGGTCTGAATCAGAAAGAGATCGCAGAAAGCCAGGGCATGTCAGCAGCGAAAGTGACTCGCGCTATTCAGGCAGCATCGGTACCGGCAGATATGCTGGCTGTGTTCCCGATTCAGGCAGAGTTGACCTACCCGGATTACAAGCTGTTACTTGAGCTTGCCACCACCTTTACCGACAAAGGACTGGATTTGGCAACCCTGGTGGCGGCAGTGATGGTTGAGCGTGACGAACTGGATACCAGTATACCGGCAGACCGCTATAAAGATGCCCTGCTGAATGCCTACAAATCTGCCGCGGCGCAGCAGCTTTCCGTCCCCAGGAAAGCTCGTTATAAAACAGAGAAGCTCTGGACGTTCAGCGACAAAGACACCTTTGCCCGTCGTAAAGAAAAAGAGCGTACTGTGAGTTATGAGTTCGGCAGGTTGCCAAAAGCCCTTATCAAAGATCTGGATGACGCAGTAGCGCGCGTGCTTGAACAGCATTTGAATAAGTGAAATCAGGTAATTTTCGCCATATTGATTTCATGTCTATCTTTATGAAAAACAAAGATTTTTAAGGGAAATTTCAGGGTGAAATCGCCATATTTTCACCCTGATTTCATTCTCCGTTGACCGGCTTCATTCTTCCTTGTTTTACCCATAGGCATTCCTATTAAGACACGTCATTATGTGCGTTTTTCTATTCAGGGAATGATGATGCCAAATTACGCCTATCTTCGGGTATCCAGCGACAGTCAGGATACCGCCAACCAAAAGCACGGTATCTATGAATACGCCAACACAGTTGGCCTCGCCAATCTGGTGTTTGTTGAAGACTCCGTGTCCGGTGTGAAGAAATGGCATCAGCGCCGGTTGGGCCCTTTGCTGGAAGGTATGGGGGAAGGCGATACGATTGTGTTTGCCGAGATCTCGCGCATGGCGCGTTCAACCCTTCAGGTGCTGGAGATCTTGGAGCTCTGTATGGACAAGGGCGTGAATGTGCACATTGCCAAACAGAACATGCAGCTTGATGGCTCGATGCAGGCGCGGATCATCGCTACTGTTCTCGGCCTTGCCGGCGAGATTGAACGGGAGTTTATCCGCCTGCGTACCAAAGAAGCCCTTGCCGCCAGAAAGAAAAACGGCGTGATCCTGGGAAGACCGAAAGGTCCGGCCAAATCCCTCAAGCTTGACCCCAAACGCGAGCAGATAGAAAAGTATATCGGTATGGGGCTGAGTCTTCGTGAAACGGCACGGCTGATTGAGGCTGCGCCGAGTACGCTGAGTGAATACATCAAAAGACAGGGGATTTCGGCGTAAACCGGAAAGCACTGGTCTTGAAAACCGGCATACGTCAGAGTGTATTAATACTAGTTATATAAATGACGTAACTAGAGTAAGTTATGTAAGTTACTGATGGGTTATGCCGCCGGTTTTCCTTACTTCACCTATCCCGCCAACCTGTGGCCATCACGGTCAACGCCACCCCAACAACAATCCGCTACGCGCATTTGGTGTGGCACCGTCATGGCCACAGGCGCGGTCTTGTCATCGTTCGTCATTCTGGCCCTGTTTGTTTTTCAACCCCTTCCCCAGTCTTGGGGCGCGATGCTTCGCAACGCTAAAGCCTACGCACCGCCTTTGAAACAGCACCAAGGCCGTGCGGGCGAATAGGGTGGTCTAGCGGGTAATGGACAATTCTGAGTTAGGAGTTACGTTTATGAGCAATCAGTTCGGATAACTTCAAATTAGGGAAAAGGTATTACGCAATCAGTGTCTTGCGACCCGCTTTCCTGTGCTCATCCGAGCAATTTACTTAATAAGGCAGCGACGGGCTTGTTCTACACCCAAATAAAGTGTCGGCTGCGCGACACTTATTCTTGTTTGTTAGAAATTACTGTGAGGATAAGGTGGCAAAATTCGGATTTGAAACTATTGCCTTAATCAGCTCTTGGGTTGCAGGACCAAATGCATCAGCGACATTCTTACAAGCCCCTGCTGCTGACCAGCTAGTATCAAATTCATGTTTAATATTAACAGGGTATTGTGCTCCATTCGAAGCAATGACATTTGCCGCTAGTGTCCAATTAGCAGGAGTGACAGAGCTAAAAGATACATTATTTAGGTCAATTGAGACTTCGGAAGCTTTAACGTCATACCGTTGAGCAAGAACAAGCTCTTCAATGAACGCCTCTTTTACGTACTCAGGTATAGTTTTACCCGGATAAACCTCAATATCACCATTTAAGCGGCACAACAATGATGAGTCATCTGACATAGTAACAGCGCCAACAGCTAAGCCTTTATGATCAGCTAGCTCTGTTTGAATTGTCGCTACATTAGACATCGATGCTTTGTATGGGATCGCATTCGTTGTTTCACAACCAACTAAGACTACAAGTGCCGCACCAACTGTTGTGAGTTTGTAAATGTTTTTCATTTTTAATCATCCTGATTTATACGCCATAAGCTAAGTTAGCTTATCAAAAACAGATGGTTATAGTTGATCGCTTGGCTCGCATATTTAGAGGCCTGTCGGAATTTCCTACCCTACTAAATAGACAGACACTTTAAGGACTTAGCATAAGCGCATGTTTTGAATAGAGTATCATCATACTCCACAAAATCACGAACGAGAAAATACGACAAAGTGGGGTATTTTCTCCACACCTCACGACTGGATTAGAAAATCTATGGAAAACTCTCGATGTGAGAGTTGGCGGGTTTGCTTTAGTCAACAAGAAAAGGGGCAGAAACGAGTTGGTAAAGACGCATAGATACACTGATAATGCCGCCAGTCTTCCTCACTCAGCCAAACCGCCTCCCTCTGGCCAACACGGTCAACACCACCCCAACAACAATCCGCTGCGCGCATTAGGTGTGGCACCGTCATGGCCACAGGCGCGGTCTGGTCGCCGTTCGTCATCCAGGCCCTGTTTGTTTCTCAACCCCTTCCCCAGTCTTGGGGCGCGATGCTTCGCAACGCTAAAGCCTACGCACCGCCTTTGAAACAACACAAAGGCCGTGCGGAAGAGTGGGGGAGGTGTAGCGGCTACCTGGTATCGGAGAGTTTACGCCTTGCATGTCCGGAGGTGTTCGCACCAATTGCGCGCCGCATTATTCTGGTCGCAGGCTCCCGCCATAATGCCTCTGCTTAACATAACTTGGTCACAATGCGCCGTCGCTCGTTCCTCACGCCGTTCCGCTTCGCCGCATTGCGCGAAGTTATATTAAATTGGCGCAGGTTCAGGTTCCTTTCTTCGTCGCTTTTCCCTGCCTTCGGCAGCGGCATTCGCCGTGCGCTTCTGGCAAGCCAGTGTCACGCAAAAGCACCACCGCATCCCCCACCCGCCCAGAGCTGCGCCCCACAAGTGATAAAAGGGCAGTAAGGTGGGTGTGGGTTGTTATGTTGTCTGGTCTGGGTTTGGTGGTGTTTCTAAGTGGGCGCAGCGCGGGTTGGTCGCGGTGGATTTTTTGCGATATTGCAAAGTCTGTTAGGTTTAACACAATGGGAACATAATGTGAAGTGGGGTGGTAATAAAGGGGGCGAATATATATGTTTTCTGTCCATTTCCACATTATAGAAAAACTTTATCAATCTCACCTCAAGAGCTTTCAGTAAGTTTCCCAATGTTAAACGAGATGTATGTAGAAAATATCAACTTGATCGTATTTTCTCACTCCCTTTTTTGGTTGTCCTTATGTTATCTTCATTAAAATATGTACTTATTCCAGAAATTTTCGTTATTCAGATATATAAAGGTTGGGGGTGATTACCCCATTTTTGAGTCTAATAAATTCTTATGCCCTAATATATAAAAGGAAAATTCAGTGACAATTGTTGAAGCGATAAAAGAAGTTCTTTCGACATTGGAAAAGCCTCTCACATACAAAGAAATATATGATGAAATAATTAGTCGAAATTTATATGAATTTGGTGCTAAGGTTCCAGAAGCAATTGTAAACAGCAAACTTCGCAAGCATTGCTTCGGGTTGGATTTTCCGTCAGCTAGTCCTGCCAAGCATTTTGTTATTGATAGTAAAAATGGAAAAGTTACAAAGTACTATTTGCTTGACCAGAAACTGACTTCAAAACCTCAGAAACAAAAAGAAAAACCAGTACAAATTTCAAACGATAGACTTCCAGAAGAAAAGCTGTATGACGCATATCTTGAGCATCGTGCGGGCGTTAAAAACCAACTCTTGGAACAGATATTATCTTCAGAGCCAGCTTTCTTTGAACGCTTAGTTGTCGATTTGTTATTAGCGATGGGATATGGAGGTGACTTCCCAGGAGCCGGGCTTGTAAGTGGCTCTCCAGGCGATGGGGGTATTGATGGTGTTATCAAAGAAGACAAACTAGGTTTGGATAAGATCTATATCCAAGCAAAACGCTACACGTCTAATAAAATAGGTCGCCCTGATCTACAGCAGTTTGTTGGTGCGATGGAGAATGTTCAGAAAGGAGTTTTTATTACAACGTCATCATTTGCTAAAACTGCTGAAACATATGTTGAAAAGCAACAAAAAAGTATAGTTTTAATTGATGGCGATCTTCTTTGTGATCTCATGCTAACCCACGGGGTAGGTGTCACTTTGGTAAAAAGCTACGCAACCTTCAGAGTTGATACTGATTACTTTACAGACGACTAACTAGGGGTATAACACATATGATCCTTCTCCTGTCAATAGCCAATAGCATTCTTTTGGCTGCGCCAGCAGCCATAGCTTTCAAACAAAAGAGTCGTCTACTTCATTTTCTCCACACTAAAGTTATCCGAAGTGGACGCTTTAGTTCTAACCCGTTTCTGTCTAAAACTCAGTTAGCCAATATCCTACATACCTGCGATCGGCTATAGCCGGTCGCTTCTGCAATTTCTCTCAGGCTGAGGCCTTTCTTTCTGTAGCTTCTCACTTTCTGGTGCCGTTCGATGTCAGGCTGTTTGCCTTTGTATTTGCCGTTGGCTTTGGCGGCTTCTATTCCCTGGCGCTGGCGTTCTCTTCGTGTTTCGTAGTCCTTTCTGGCCATGGCGGCCATCAGCTCTATCAGCATGTTGTTGATGGCATCGAGCACGGCTTTGATGATGGGATCGTTGTGAGTGAGGGCGTTGCTATCGAGTGCCTGCCAGCTGGTAGGGACATCCATGCTGACAATGCGCAGACCTTTTTCCTCAATCATGCGTTTGAGCTGTTTCCAGTCGTGGTCGTTGAGGCGGGTCAGGCGGTCTATCTGTTCAACAAGCAGAATGTCGTTTGCCTGGGTATCTGTGAGCAGGCGGTTTAATTCCGGGCGGTCGAGTTGGGTGCCACTGATGTTTTCGGTGTAGTAACTGGCAATGCGTTGGCCATGTTCCTGGATGAACTGGTCGAGGGTGGCTTTTGCCCGTTCGGCATTCTGTTCATCGGTCGAGGCGCGAAGGTAAGCGCGAATAAACATGGTTTGTCTCCCTGAAAGTGGCCAGTGTCGCATTTAGGTGGTTGCAATAGGTAGTGTCGCATTTAGGTGGTCACATTGCCAGTTTTTGTATCAGGGTAGGGTGGTCGCGTTGGGGTATACCCATAATATTGTTGGCTGGAGCAATGATTGACTATTAATAAGCTGTTAACTTATACTGACAACAGAAAGGGCTTCATAGG
>NZ_ADAQ01000005.1 GCF_000176515.1 Grimontia hollisae CIP 101886 | reverse complement strand
GGTGAGGCGGCATTATAGGGAGGCGAAAAAATCTGGCAATGGCTTTTTTGCAGTTTTTTATCGAAAACGGCGCGTTCGACCATTTTTCACTCAAAATGGGTTTAAAGCGAACGAAATTGGCCTGAAAACACCTTTACTCTATCCCAATTCGTATACTCAATTTCTTTGGTTGGATCAGTCTCCCCGCCGGTCATCTTCATAATGAACTGGATCATGACACGGTCAAAGAATCGATAACGGGGATAATAGAGCGCGCCAGCAAACACATCCAGAAGCTGAGGTTGCCAGGGTGAACGTTTTAGGAATTTTTTCATGTAAACACTGCCTTCCGGCGTATCCTTGCCGGGCTTGCGTGCAGTTAGGTTGACACAGAAAAAAGCCGCTTTCTTATTTTTAAGTGATGAAAGGTTGGTTTCAATAAACCGATACAGTTTTTTGTTCAGATGGCCATAACGAATTGAAGCACCAATCAGTACCTTATCGTAATCTTCCCAATTCACCTCGGGCATTTCATGCAAGTCCACCAACTCACATTGGTAGCTTTCTGATAGCTCGCTCTCAATGGCACGAAGAATCTTTAGAGTCTGCCCTTCGCGGCTGGAATGAAGTAAGAGTGCCTTTTTCATCATTATTCCTATCAAAGCGATTAGCTACGCCAGAAAGTTGGCGTAAAGAGAACCAGTAAGGTGAATACTTCCAACCGGCCAAACAACATGGAGACTATCAGCACCCATTTCGCACCACTGTTAATATCACCGAAGTGAGCCGCCACTTCACCAAGGCCTGGCCCCAGGTTGTTCAATGTGGCAGCCACTGCAGAGAATGCTGTCAGCTCATCAATACCGGTAGCAATCAGCCCCAGCATACAAATCACGAACACCAGAGCATAAGCCGAAAAAAAACCCCATACCGCATCCACGACCTGTTGCGGTAACGCTTTGTTGCCGACTTTGATGGTATACACCGCCCTCGGGTGAACAAGACGTTTCAGCTCACGCGACCCCTGAAGCGATAGTAACAGGATTCGAATTACTTTCATTCCGCCACCGGTCGAGCCTGCGCAGCCCCCAATAAAAGAAGAGAACAAGAGAAGCACAGGCAGAAAAAGCGGCCAATCAGAGAATCCTGTGGTGGTATAACCGGCCGTCGTGGAAATCGACACCGTCTGGAAGATAGCCTGATTAAAAGCATCGAACGCGGATTCATACGTATCGTGGCTTATCAGCATACTGAACACGATCACCAACAGAATAAGCTGGATCACAATAAAGGCACGGAACTCCGGATCTTTAAAATAATATCCTGGATGCAGCTTACCGCTGGCAAAAGCAGCAAAGTGCAGCGAGAAATTACACGCAGAAATAAAGAGGAAGAAAACCGTAATAAAGTTAATCGCCGGACTATTGAAATAGCCGATACTTGCATCATGGGTTGAAAATCCACCGATCGCGACGGTCGAGAAACTGTGGCTGATGGCATCAAACACTGACATCCCTGCCAGCCAGTACGCAGAAGCACATGAAACAGTCAGCGCCAGATAGATATACCAAAGCGCCTTCGCCGTTTCTGCAATTCGTGGCGTCATCTTGCTGTCTTTGACTGGCCCCGGGATTTCAGCACGGTAAAGCTGCATCCCACCGATACCCAGCACAGGCAGGATAGCCACTGCCAGCACAATGATCCCCATCCCCCCGAACCATTGCAGAAGCTGGCGATAAAAGAGCACCGCTTTAGGCAGGTCATCAAGCCCCATCATGACCGTCGCTCCGGTGGTTGTCAGGCCGGAAAATGATTCAAAGAAGGCATCGGTCACCGACATATTGGGCTGCTCAGAAAGCATAAACGGGACCGAACCCGCACTGCCGATTACCGTCCAGAACAACACCACGATAAGAAAGCCATCACGGGCTTTCAGTTCGTGTCGGAAATGCCGGTTAGGGAACCAGAGAAGACCACCACCCGCGAGAAGAAGGAAGAATGTGAGAACAAAGGGAAAACCTTCGCCATCGCGATAGATAAATGCCACCACAGCTGGTGCCAGCATGGTGATACTGAAAAGGGCAAGAAGCAGCCCGACAATTCGAATAATTGAGCGAAATTGCATAGCCTGAGACGGCTCATCCTTCTATCCAGGGGTGAGCCTGAATTATGTGTTATTATTCAGCCCGGCCACACTTACCTGACCACGGGAACGGTTAATAATTTCCCCGGCGATCAGGTCAGCACTCCGCGCATCTACTTCCACTGTCATCACCACATTATGGCTGAATTCAGCATTAACCTGAACCGCGTTGTGGCAAGCCAGTATCGATTCAATCAAGGCAATGTGAGGGTATTCACAGCTTATAGTGAACTGCACCATGATTGCCTTCTCTTTCGTTTCCAGTTGCAGCAATGCTTGTTGCACACCACCCCCGTACGCTTTCACCAGCCCTCCGGTACCGAGACGGATACCACCATAGTATCGCGTGACCACTGCCGTGATCTCCCCCACGCCGCTACCGGAAAGCTGCGCAAGGATGGGTTTACCCGCCGTACCAGATGGCTCACCGTCATCACTGAACCCCCAGCACATGGAGTCTTCCGGACGCCCGGCGACGAATGCCCAACAATGATGGCGCGCATCAGCATGTTTGGCTTTTATCTCTGCGACAAACGCTTTAGCACTCTCAATGCCTGGTGTATGGGCAAGATAAGTAATAAAGCGGCTCTTTTTAATCTCTTCTTCCATCACCACTGGCGATGACGGGATCAGATAAGGCGCTGTTTTCATGCTAGTCACCAGAAATGGAAAGGGTGCTGGATTTTAACACAGTCATTCACGAACTCAGAAAAAGCGCTAACGCATTGAAACGAAACAAATCCAGAATTCAAACAACCACATAAAACACAAATTTAAAACAATCGTTTAACATTTTTATTGCCTTTTTGTTCACCCAGGCTCAGACTAAAGCGAACTACGCTTACTCTACCTAAAGGTAAACCAAACCAGACAAAGATCTGGCAATACGGAGATAGAACATGATTTACCAAGGTGACACCCTGTCCGTGCGCTATCTGGAAGATGGCCTCGTGGAACTGAATCTCGATGCCCCCGGCTCAGTTAACAAATTTGACCTCGCGACACTGGAAAGACTCAATGAGGGGCTTAACGCGCTATCACAAAAGTCTGACGTCAAAGCCCTATTGCTGACCTCAGCAAAGCCTGCCTTTGTGGTGGGCGCAGACATCACTGAGTTCCTCGGCCTCTTTGCCAAGCAAGAGGAAGAGCTCTCTCAGTGGGTGACGCACGCGAACGATATCTTCAACAAGCTCGAAGACCTGCCTTTCCCGACGATTTCGGTGATCTCCGGTTTCGCACTGGGTGGCGGCTGCGAATGTATCCTTGCCACTGATTTCCGTATTGCAGATTCCACCGCCCGTATTGGTTTGCCAGAAACCAAACTCGGCATCATGCCAGGCTTTGGCGGTACCGTCCGCATGCCCCGACTGGTGGGTGCTGATACCGCGATGGAGCTCATCACTGCGGGGAAAGAGAGCAAAGCCGATGCCGCGCTGAAAATCGGTCTGGTCGATGCCGTGACGGCACCCGACGACCTGCGTGATGCTGCAATTGCCCTTGCCAGGCAAGCGATTGACGGCAAGCTGGACTGGCAATCTCGCCGCGCACAGAAAAAAGCGCCGCTGCAACTGAACAAGATGGAAGCCACCATGAGCTTCACCATGGCCAAAGGCATGGTAGCGCAAGTGGCGGGTCCTCACTACCCGGCACCTATGACGGCCGTGGTTGCGATTGAAGAAGCCGCGCGTCTGGATCGTGACGGTGCCCTGCTGGTCGAAAACAAACATTTCGTCAAACTGGCGAAAAATGATGTTACCCAGGCACTGGTCGGGATTTTCCTCAATGACCAGTACCTGAAATCGAAAGCCAAGAAAGCGGCGAAAGAAGGCAAAGCCACTGAGCGAGCAGCTGTATTGGGCGCAGGTATCATGGGCGGCGGTATCGCCTACCAGTCAGCCAGTAAAGGCGTGCCAGTGTTGATGAAAGACATCAGTCAGGCGTCGCTGGAAACCGGCATGAAAGAAGCATCGAAGCTTTTGAATAAACAACTGGAACGTGGCCGTATCAATGGTCTTAAGATGGCTGACATCCTCGCCTCTATCACCCCTAGCCTTCATTACGCAGGTATCGAGCAGGCCGACGTCATTGTTGAAGCCGTGGTCGAGAACCCGAAAGTGAAAGCCGCGGTACTGAGTGAAGTGGAAGCCTTGCTGCCGGAAGGTGCGGTACTGACCTCCAACACCTCAACCATTCCAATCGATCTGTTGGCGAAATCGCTCAAGCGACCAGAAAACTTCTGTGGCATGCACTTTTTCAATCCGGTGCACCGTATGCCACTGGTGGAAGTGATCCGCGGTAAAGATACGTCTGAAGAAACTGTCGCGCGCGTGGTAGCGTATGCCGCCAAGATGGGCAAAAGCCCAGTAGTGGTGAACGACTGCCCAGGGTTCTTCGTAAACCGCGTGCTGTTCCCATACTTTGCCGGTTTCAGCATGCTGCTGCGTGACGGCGCTGACTTTACAAAAATCGACAAAGTGATGGAGAAGAAATTCGGCTGGCCAATGGGCCCGGCTTACCTGCTGGATGTGGTGGGTATTGATACTGCGCACCATGCGCAGGCCGTGATGGCGGAAGGTTTCCCTGAGCGCATGGCGAAAAGCTACCGCGATGCGGTGGATGTGATGTTCGAATCCGAGCGCTTCGGTCAGAAGAATGGCGTGGGTTTCTACAAATATTCAATCGACCGTAAAGGCAAGCCGAAAAAAGACGTGGATGCGGATGTAACCGGCCTGCTGGCATCTGTTTTAGGTTCTGCAGCCGATTACAGCGACGAAGAGGTCATCAACCGCATGATGGTGCCGATGATCAACGAAGTGGTGCGTTGTCTGGAAGAAGGCATCATCGCTACCCCTCAAGAAGCAGACATGGCGCTGGTTTACGGCCTTGGCTTCCCTCCATTCCGGGGCGGCGTATTCCGCTATCTGGATACCATTGGACTGACAAACTATGTTGCCATCGCTGACCAACTGGCCAATCTGGGTCCTGCCTACGAAGTGCCGCAAGGTCTTCGCGACAAAGCTACCAAAGGCGAAGGGTATTTCGATGCCCAACGACAGTCTGCCTAACCACAAGGAATTGAGAGGGAAAACACCATGAAAAACGTCGTGATTGTCGATTGTATCCGAACCCCGATGGGCCGCTCCAAAGGCGGCGCATTTCGCCACACCCGCGCGGAAGATTTGTCTGCGCATCTGATGGCGTCCCTGCTGGCACGCAACCCGCAGCTTGATCCCACAGAAATCGAAGATATCTACTGGGGCTGCGTACAGCAAACGCTGGAACAAGGCTTTAACGTAGCCCGTAACGCTGCGCTGCTGGCAGGTATTCCACACACTGTGGCCGCCACCACCGTCAACCGCCTGTGTGGTTCCTCCATGCAGGCACTGCATGATGCTGCGCGCTCCATTCAGGTGGGCGACGCCGATGTCTGTCTGATTGGTGGCGTTGAACACATGGGCCACGTGCCAATGAACCATGGGGTGGACTTCCACCCAGGGCTTTCGAAGTCAGTGGCCAAAGCTGCCGGCATGATGGGTCTGACCGCAGAGATGCTTGGCCGCCTGCACGGCATCAGCCGTGAGCAGCAGGATGCCTTTGCAGCCCGCTCCCACCAGCGCGCCTATGCCGCCACCGTGGAAGGCCGCTTTAAGAATGAAATCATGCCGACCGAAGCCCATGACGAGAAAGGGGGCCTGTTTCTGATGGAAAACGATGAAGTTATCCGTCCGGAAACCACGGTTGAAACACTTTCAAGCCTGCGTCCGGTGTTCGACCCAGCCAATGGCACAGTGACTGCAGGCACGTCTTCCGCGCTGTCTGACGGTGCAGCTGCCATGCTGGTGATGAGTGAAGACAAAGCCAAAGCGCTTGGCTTGCCAATTCGCGCACGCGTGCGCTCGATGGCAGTAGCAGGCTGCGATCCCTCCATCATGGGTTACGGTCCAGTACCGGCAACGCAAAAAGCCCTGAAACGCGCGGGCGTCACGATTGATGACATTGGCATGGTGGAGCTCAACGAAGCTTTCGCCGCCCAGTCTCTGCCTTGTGCCAAAGATTTAGGCTTGCTGGATAAGGTTGACGAAAAAGTGAACCTCAACGGTGGCGCCATCGCACTCGGTCACCCGCTGGGCTGTTCTGGTGCACGGATCTCAACGACACTCATTAACCTGATGGAACACCAAGATGTCGAGCTGGGGCTTGCCACCATGTGTATCGGTTTAGGTCAGGGTATCGCGACGGTTTTCGAGCGCGTGTAATCACCACACAGCCAGACCAAAGCCGGGTTTGATATCCGGCTTTGTTTTTCCTATAAGATTCATGCATAAGACGCATAGCAATAATGAGTTAGTTTCATTATTTTCATAGCCACTTTGGTTCTACACTTGTATTCAACCGTTTATTCCCCTTTCCGGAGGACATTCCATGTTCAAGGCCCTGGTACTGGACCAAGAAGACAGAGTCACCACTTCAAGCATTCAACAACTCGATATTAGCCAACTGCCGGAAGGCGATGTGTTGATCGACGTAGATTATTCCTCACTGAACTATAAAGATGGCCTTGCTATCACCGGCAAAGGAAAAATCTGCCGCCAATTTCCTATGGTTCCGGGCATCGACCTGACCGGCACTGTGATAGAGTCTTCTGATGCCCGTTATACCCAAGGTCAGAAAGTTGTGCTGACCGGTTGGGGTGTCGGTGAAGGCCACTGGGGCGGCATGGCACAGAAAGCGCGTCTGAAAGCTGACTGGCTGGTACCGCTGCCAGAAAAACTTTCCGGCGAACAGGCGATGAAAATCGGTACTGCCGGCCTGACTGCCATGCTGTGTGTTCAGGCGCTGCAGGATGCAGGCATCATACCAGAGAAAGGCGAAATTCTGGTCACCGGTGCCAGTGGAGGTGTGGGCTCTGTGGCAATCACCTTGCTGGCAGAGCTGGGTTATCAAGTGGTCGCCGTTACCGGGCGTGCCAGCGAAAACGGCGAGTGGCTGAAAGGGCTGGGTGCATCCCGCGTAATGGAACGCAGTGAGTTTGAAGAGCCTGCCCGTCCGCTGGAAAAACAACTGTGGGCAGGAGCAGTGGATACCGTTGGCAGCAAGATGCTGGCAAAAGTGCTGGCGCAGGTTGATTACGATGGCGCGGTCGCAGCCTGTGGTCTGGCTGGAGGTTTCGACCTGCCCACCACAGTGATGCCATTTATCCTGCGCGGCGTGAAACTGCTGGGGGTGGATTCTGTGTACGCACCGTTCGAGCGTCGCCAGAAAGCGTGGCAACGTATTTCTGAGCTACTGCCAGCAAGCTATTACGAAAGCGGCTGCCGTGAAATTTCCCTGGAAGACGTACCGGAAGCGGCAGAGGCTATAACCAATGGTCAAATCACCGGCCGCGTGGTGATCAAGCTGTAGCCTTATTATCACTACGGTAACGCAGTAACGGAGTCATTTGGCTCCGTTTTACCCCTTTATGTCATCCGCCAAATCAAACAAACCCCATATCTTTAATCCGTGTTGCTATCAGCCTTCCGCATTCTTCTTTTATCAGGTTACGCAGCCAAACCTGCGCTGCCGAATGCTCCGTTCTTGGATGCCAGATCAGTGAATAATCAAACGGCTTGAACTCAAACGGCAGTGGCTTAATTACCAAACCATACTTCTCACCCACCAGATAGGCCAAATCAGCCGGAACAGTAATGATCAGCGGTAAACTCTCCACCATCGCCACGGCAGCTTCCAGGTGATAAGCGCGCAGCGCCAGCTTGGGTTTAGGGTAACCCCGCAATGCTTCGTCTATCAGCGCTTTTACCCCATCGCTGATGGCAATCACCGCATGTGGGTACGCTAGGTAATCGTCAAGCGTCATGGCTTTATCTGCCAGCGGATGACTTTTCGCCACCAGACAAAATACACTCACCAGCCCGAGACTATCTGACTGTAAGGGCTCAACCTTCCCTGTTGGACGGCAAATTGCCATATCACATCCATCTGCCGTCAGCTGACGCATCAACTGATCATGTTGCAAGGGGGCAAACTCCAGCGACAGCCTCGGTGCTTCTTCATAAATACGGGGCAATGCAAAAGGCAGAATGGTTTGCATGGCGTAGTCTGTGGTCGCTATCTTGAAAGACTGTTCACATTTTGCCGGGTCAAACTCTTCCGGTGACAGAACATGACAAAGCGCATCCAGCGGGGCGGTCAGTGACGCATTGAGTTCCAGCGCCCATTGAGTGGGGATTAATTGCTGGCCATGGCGGGTAAAAAGCGAATCACCGGTAAGGTCTCTCAGGCGCCCCAGCACCCGGCTCATTGCTGACTGGCTGAGGCTTAAACGAACAGCGGCTTTACTGACGCTGCCTTCCTCAAGCAATACACGCAGGGCAACCAGCAGGTTTAAATCGCGACGGTAAATATCTTCAAGTTCCATAGCATACCTAAAGAGTGGTAACGTTGGCATTATAAGCACGCTGATTGACGTTAAATTTGATTGGAAAGGCGGTTTTATCGATATTGGCAGACGCCAAATAAAAAAAATCCCGCATGAAAGCGGGGAAGCCCAAGAAAACTGGGTGAGTGTAGTCGATGAGTGAGTTAGCCTAGTTGTTTCGCGACATTCACTTTGTCTAAATATGACTCGTTAACAACTTGTTAATTAATTTACACACATATTTTACAAAACCAACCCCTGTTGAATATTTAGTCTTCATAAGTATGATCAGGTCGACGTTTTCAATGTGATAATTGCAGATGAGCTCAATATTTGAAAATCCAGATCACTTTTTAAACGCTGAAGGGCTGCGCTGTCCAGAGCCAGTAATGATGGTGAGAAAAACAATCCGTAACATGGCAGACGGAGAAACCCTGTTGATCACTGCAGACGACCCTTCCACTACCCGGGACATCCCCAGCTTTTGCCGTTTTATGGACCATACCCTGGTGGCACACCAATCTGACACCCTTCCGTTTCGCTACCTGATCAAAAAAGGGTTATAACCACACTGGAAATGAAAAAGGCAGCAATGCTGCCTTTTTAGTTTTGGTTAAAGCTCGGTGGCCTGTGCGAGGTCGCTCATTTTCCGCCGCAGCGTTATATTCTCGTGTTCCAGTTCACGTATGGCTTTTTTCATGGGCAATACGTACCTCACCCGCACCATTGCATCAACAGATAAGTAAGTGGTTACTATTGCACCAACCACCATAGGAAGCCACATATTTGTCAACACCATGCCCAAAATATTTAGCGCTAGTGCTAAATGGAACAGCCACAACTGGCTTTTAGGGCTAATTGCCAGAAACCTGTTCATAACACGCTCCTTCATCACCGTCACACTGCTATAAAACTAGCATGGACTAGAGAAACAGGTTGCCAAGAAAATCACACATTCTCCCGCGGCTATAGCCCATTACCGCATCAAAAATGTCGCGATAGCTAACACGCTAAAAAGCGTAGCTGTCGCATACCGAACAATATTCAGTGGCAAAGCATTTGCCGCCTTCTTGCCTAGCAGAACAACAGGTACATTAGCCAGCAACATACCGATAGTTGTACCGATAATCACCATGGTCAGCGCGTCCGCATTCTGTGCACCAAGCACTGTTGTTGCCACCTGGGTTTTGTCACCAATTTCGGCAATAAAGAATGCAATGAAACTAGCCACAAATGGGCCTCGGTTTGAAATGCTTTCCTCATCATCAAGCTTGTCAGGAATCAGTACCCAAAGCGCCATCACTGCAAAACTGATAATCAGCACCCACCGTAATATCTCCTCCGTGAGATAGTCGGCGACAATGACGCCTAACCACGCAGCCACAGCATGGTTCAAAATGGTGGCAAAGAAGATGGCGAGAATAATCGGCACGGGTTTACGGTACCGGCTGGCCAAAAGCAGAGAAAGAAGCTGGGTTTTATCACCGATTTCCGCCAAAGCAACGGTAGTGATTGAAATAACGAGCACGCTCATGATTGTCTTCCGGGGCGAGGATTATTATTCGAAAACCATGACAATATCCGCGCCCCGCCCGGTTCGCGTTGATTGTCATTGGTCTCGTCAAACCCACTGTCGTGTGTCGCCATTACCACGAAGCCTATGTGTAGGAGCGGCTTCAAATATGTTGATAATGGCCTCGCTGGCGCGAGAGACTACTCCCCAAGAGCCAGCGCATTCTAGCGTTTCACGCCCCCTAAAAACAACCTGTAATCTCCAGGCCTTTCGAAGTTGGTCTCTACCTTTGAGCCTGACGAACAAAAAACCGCCATTACCCCTACTTATCCCAAGCCTTGCACGCTATAATCGCGTGTTATTTTCACTTCATTAAATCGCGCGAACCTGACGATGCAAAAATTCGACGTTAAAACTTTTCAGGGCATGATCCTCGCGCTGCAGGATTACTGGGCCCAACAAGGTTGTACCATCGTACAGCCCCTCGACATGGAAGTAGGTGCTGGCACCTCTCACCCAATGACATGTCTGCGTGCCATTGGTCCAGAACCAATTGCCGCTGCTTACGTTCAACCTTCCCGCCGTCCTACTGATGGTCGTTACGGTGAAAACCCTAACCGTCTGCAACATTACTACCAGTTCCAGACCATTCTGAAACCGTCTCCGGACAACATTCAGGAACTGTATCTTGGCTCACTGCGTGTACTGGGCATCGATCCTGAAGTTCACGACATCCGTTTCGTCGAAGACAACTGGGAAAACCCTACATTGGGCGCCTGGGGTTTGGGTTGGGAAGTATGGCTGAACGGTATGGAAGTCACTCAGTTTACTTACTTCCAGCAAGTGGGCGGTCTCGAGTGCAAGCCAGTTACAGGTGAAATCACTTACGGTATCGAGCGTCTGGCCATGTACATTCAGGGCGTGGATTCTGTTTACGACCTGGTTTGGACCGATGGCCCATTTGGTAAAGTAACTTATGGCGACATCTTCCATCAGAATGAAGTCGAACAGTCGACCTACAACTTTGAGCACGCAGATGTGGATTTCCTGTTCACGTACTTTGATCAGTGCGAAAAAGAATGTAAGACGCTGCTTGAGCTTGAAAAGCCATTACCACTGCCTGCGTATGAGCGCATCCTGAAAGCTGCCCATGCGTTCAACCTGCTGGACGCCCGTAAAGCTATCTCCGTAACCGAACGTCAACGCTACATCCTACGTATCCGCAACCTGACCAAGTCAGTGGCAGAGGCGTACTACGCATCCCGTGAAGCGTTAGGCTTCCCAATGTGCAAAAAGGGTGAGGAGAAGTAAGATGGCGAAGAATTTCCTGATTGAGCTGGGTACCGAAGAACTGCCACCTACGCAGCTTCGCACACTGGCTGAAGCATTTGCTGCGAACTTTGAGCAAGAATTGAAAGAAGCTGAGCTGGCCCATGAAGGCATCAAGTGGTATGCGACACCTCGACGCCTGGCGCTTAAAGTATCTGCACTGGCAGAACAGCAAGCAGATAAAGTGGTTGAAAAACGCGGCCCAGCCGTTTCAGCAGCATTTGATGCAGACGGTAACCCAACCAAAGCGGCACAAGGTTGGGCCCGTGGTTGCGGTATCGAAGTAGCAGACGCCGATCGCATGGTCACTGACAAAGGTGAATGGCTGCTATTTAAGCAAGAAGTCAAAGGCCAAAACACCAAAGACATCGTTGTGGCACTGGCTGACAAAGCGCTGGCAAACCTTCCTATCGCCAAGCCAATGCGCTGGGGTGACAAAGAGACCCTGTTTATCCGTCCGGTAAAAACCCTGACCATCCTACTGGGTGACGAGCTTGTCGAGGGCACCATTATGGGTGTGGGTTCTACACGCACTATCCGTGGTCACCGCTTTATGGGCGAGGCAGAATTTACCATCGATAATGCCGATCAGTACCCTGCTATTCTCGAGGAGCGCGGTAAAGTCATCGCCGATTACGAAGCGCGTAAAGCCACTATCATTGCTGATGCCCAGAAAGCGGCAAAACAGCTTGGTGGTGTAGCTGATCTGGAAGATGACCTGGTTGAAGAAGTGACTTCTCTGGTTGAATGGCCCGTTGTGCTGACCGCAACCTTCGAAGAGAAGTTCCTCAAAGTGCCATCTGAAGCACTGGTTTACACCATGAAGGGTGACCAAAAATACTTCCCGGTTTATAGCGAAGACAAGCAGCTTCTGCCTAACTTTATCTTCGTATCTAACATCGAATCGAAAGAGCCCCGCCACGTCATTGAGGGTAACGAGAAGGTCGTACGCCCTCGCCTTGCGGATGCGGAATTTTTCTTCGACACTGACCGCAAACGTCCTTTGATTGACCGCTTGCCACAACTGGAAACTGCGATTTTCCAGAAGCAACTGGGTACCATCAAAGACAAGACAGACCGCATTACCGAGCTTGCTGGCTACATTGCTGACAAGATTGGCGCCGACGTTGAAAAGGCAAAACGTGCCGGTTTGCTTGCAAAGTGTGACCTGATGACCTCGATGGTTTTCGAATTTACCGAAACCCAGGGTGTGATGGGTATGCACTATGCACGTCATGATGGCGAAGCCGAAGAGGTCGCTGTTGCGCTGAACGAGCAATACATGCCGCGTTTCGCAGGCGATGAACTGCCAGGCGATGGTGTTTCTTCTGCACTGGCCATGGCAGACAAGCTGGATACCATCGTAGGTATCTTCGGTATCGGTCAGGCACCTAAAGGCTCTGACCCCTTCGCACTGCGCCGTGCTTCCCTGGGTGTACTGCGCATCATCGTCGAGTACGGTTATGATCTGGATCTCACCGATCTGGTGGCGAAAGCCAAGTCTCTGTTCGCGAATGAAGACGGAAGTAACCGCCTGACCAACGAGAATGTTGAAGCAGACGTGATTGAGTTTATGCTGGGTCGCTTCCGTGCCTGGTATCAGGATGAAGGCCACAGCGTTGATGCGATTCAAGCTGTACTGGCGATGCGTCCTACCCAACCGGCTGATTTCGACAAACGCGTGAAAGCCGTGACCCACTTCCGTTCACTGGATGCGGCTGAATCACTGGCAGCGGCAAACAAACGTGTAGGGAACATCCTGGCGAAATTCGACGGTGAGCTTTCTGACACCATCAACAGTGAACTGCTGGTTGAAGATGCCGAGAAAGCACTGGCTGATAAAGTCACGGCAATGGTAGAGGCACTGGCACCGGTATTTGCAGCAGGCGATTACCAAACCGCCCTGACGCAACTTGCCGAATTGCGTGAGCCGGTTGATACCTTCTTTGACAACGTAATGGTTATGGCTGAAGACGAAGCACTGAAAGCGAACCGTCTGGCGCTGCTCAATACCCTACGCAGTCAGTTTATGAATGTGGCAGATATCTCTCTGCTTCAGAAATAAACCTCGATAACGTAGCGTTCAAAGCCTCGCGAATGCGGGGCTTTTTATTTTGTCATGTAGCCAGGCATTCGAGTGTCGCGCAATGTTCCACGTGAAACATTGCGTAAGTATATTTAACGGTATCTTCGTTGGTAAGCCAGTAAACAGAGGCTAGCCAATCCTCCCAGCGTATCCATTAACATATCCTTTTGCGCATCCCAGATATCACCTTGGGAACCGAGGAACGCAATACCCTCGTCACCACCCGCCAATTCTGCATACCACCATTCGATGATTTCATAGCCTGCGGCAACTGCCATAATTGAGAACAATGCAAACAGAAATGCGATAACGGGTCTCGCAAGTTTCTTATCGAGCAACACCTCCGCAATTGGATAGGCGAAAAGCCCAATAGAGAAATGCGCCACCCTATCAAACTGGTTTCTCTCTGATCCAATGGCATCATTAAACCAATCAAACGGCACCTCAGCGAATGTGTACTTCGCACCTATGGTATGAAGACAAAGCCAAATGAACATCAAGATACTAGCCGTTGTAGACCAATGGTGATAGCGATTCGCCCACCAAATGATTGCTAACACACCAATCGCGGGGACAATCTCTGCAATCCAAACCGGATAAGAATTTGGGTTGTAAGCGCTGAATAGAAACACTAGCGCATAGAGTGATGTGAGTACTTTAAGCATGTTAATTGGCGAAGTCGTCAGTCGGTTCTCTGGGGAAAAAGTGAAATCATCATTACATATAACACCTAATGACAGTACATCCGTAGTGGCCTGATGAAAAACATGCCTCAATGAATTGTGTCCCTGTATCAATTCCAATACGACAAGGTCTTTATTGTTAAGCCTCTGCTCAGGATAAAGTCGATAACGAATACATTTTTTCTACACCTAGAGCAGTAAACGTCTTTTCATTTGGCTTTAATACATGCGGGCGATGAAAACATGTAGATATCCAATAAATAGATTTCAAAACGGATGATGCATCAGTTATTGTTTACCGAACAATAAAGGGATTTTCAAAGGAACAAGGTTAGGCGTTCATGCAGTTTTCTAAGTTTGGCACCAAGTTTTCACAACACTCAGGCATCGCACAATTAATGGATGACCTCAACGATGGCCTTCGCAATCCTGATGCCATCATGTTAGGGGGTGGTAACCCCGCCGCGATTCCCGAAATGCTTGAACACTTTGAAGCGCTTAGCCAGAGAATGCTTGATGATGGCTCACTGATTGCCGCACTTTCCAACTATGATGGACCACAGGGTAAAACAGCCTTTATTGCCGCTTTAGCAGAAATGCTGAATAAAACCTTTGGTTGGCAAATAACCTCCAAAAACATCATGCTCACCAATGGCAGCCAAAGTGCCTTCTTTTACCTGTTTAATCTGTTTGCAGGTCAGTATGACGATGGCAGTTTTAAAAAAATCTTACTGCCACTAGCCCCAGAATATATCGGCTATGCCGACTCAGGCATCGATCCGGATATATTCACCAGCTTCAAACCGACTATTGAACATCTGGATAATCGCCAATTTAAGTATCACGTTGATTTCGATACGCTGAAAGTCGACGATTCTGTCGCAGCAATTTGCGCGTCACGCCCAACGAACCCGACCGGTAATGTCCTCACTGATGAAGAGATTGCCAAGCTCGATAAGCTTGCACGACAACACAACATTCCACTTATCATCGACAACGCTTATGGTGTGCCCTTCCCCAACATTATCTTTGAGGATGTGAAGCCATTTTGGAATGCCAATACTATCCTTTGTTCCAGCCTTTCTAAGCTAGGTTTACCTGGCGTACGCTGCGGTATTATTATCGCCCAGGAAGAGATTGTCACTGCCCTTTCCAACATCAACGGCATCGTCAGTTTATCTCCTTGTGGTGTTGGCCCAGCACTCGCACTTGAAATGATTAAAACCGGTGATTTGTTGTCACTCAGTGAAACTGTCATCAAACCTTTTTATCAGGCTAAAGCGCAGCGCAGTATTGAGCGCCTGCAGAAAGCCATTCCTGATGAACGCTTCAAAATCCACAAACCCGAAGGTGCCATATTTCTTTGGCTCTGGTTCGAAGGACTGCCAATCAGCACTAAAGAGCTTTATAGGCGTTTAAAGCAACGTGGTTTATTGATCGTCCCCGGCGGGTATTTCTTTATTGGTTCAGATCTCGATTGGGACCACACCCATGAATGTTTAAGAATGAACTATGTTCAGGATGATGAGGCTATTGCACGAGGTATTGAGATCCTTAAAGAGGAAGTAGAGCGAGCTTACTTAGAGGTCTGATTCAAGTCGAAGGTTTCACGTGAAACATCGCCCAGTTTGACTATCAACTGGGCTTTTTGCTGTCTTCACAACCAGCAAGACAACTTGTCAACCTAGCATGGCCTGTCACAATCAATTCATAAAAAATTAGCGGACGCTATTGTAAAAAAACACAAGAATAACACTTATAATCAATGGCTTATAACTTCCGCTAATTCTACGTAAAAAACGCCGCTAGTGCGGCGTTTGCTACTCAGATTTTACGTAGATTCACGTGGTTACACGTCGAGGTTTGCTACTTTCAGGGCGTTATCTTCGATAAACGCGCGACGTGGTTCAACGTGATCGCCCATCAACGTAGTAAACAGTTCATCTGCTGCAACTGCATCCTGAATGGTCACGCGCATCATGCGACGTGATTCCGGATCCATGGTGGTTTCCCAAAGTTGATCCGGGTTCATCTCACCCAGACCTTTATAGCGCTGACGGGTCAGGCCACGATTAGACTCTTTGATCAGCCATGCCAGCGCATCAGCAAAACTCTTCACAGGTTGCTTACGTTCACCACGTTGGATATACGCGGTGTCATCCAGCAGACCATTCAATGCTTCAGACAAATCGGCAATACGGCCGTACTCTTTGGAGTTCAGCAGATCGTAGCTGATGAGGTATTCGTGATCGACACCGTGGGTACGAACAATCAGCTCTGGCTGATAAGCCTGATGCTCTTCATCAAATTTCACCTCTGCGCGATACTGGCTTTCACCGGTCGAGTTCTTGTTCAGAACCGCCACCAGCGTATCAATCCATGCACGAACGTCACTCTCGCTCTTCAGCGTGTCGACACTCAGACGCGGTTGATAAACCAGCTCGTTCAGCATCGCATGCGGGTAGCGGCGGCTCATGCGCTTAATCAGCTTCATGACACCATTGTATTGTTTTACCAGCTCTTCAAGTGCAAGGCCATTCAACGCTGGCGCATCCTGGTTGACGTACAGTGACGCATTTTCAAGAGCAATAGAAACCTGATACTGCTCCATGGCTTCATCATCTTTGATGTATTGCTCTTGCTTGCCCTTCTTCACTTTGTAAAGCGGCGGCTGAGCAATATAAACGTAGCCTCGTTCGATCAGTTCAGGCATTTGACGGTAGAAGAAGGTCAACAGCAGCGTACGGATGTGCGAGCCATCGACGTCAGCATCGGTCATGATGATGATGCTGTGGTAGCGCAGTTTGTCAGGGTTGTACTCGTCGCGGCCGATACCACAACCCAGCGCAGTGATTAGCGTCGCCACTTCCTGGGAAGACAGCATTTTGTCGAAACGGGCTTTCTCAACGTTCAGTATTTTACCTTTCAGCGGCAGGATAGCCTGGTTCTTACGGTTGCGACCCTGTTTTGCAGAACCGCCCGCAGAGTCACCCTCCACAATGTAGAGTTCAGACAGTGCAGGATCTTTCTCCTGACAGTCTGCAAGCTTGCCTGGCAGGCCAGCTAAATCCAGCGCACCCTTACGACGGGTCATTTCACGCGCTTTACGTGCTGCTTCACGGGCACGCGCTGCGTCGATAATTTTGCTACAGACGATTTTGGAATCCTGAGGGTTCTCAATCAGAAACTCAGCCAGTTTCTCACCCATCGCAGACTCAACCGCTGACTTCACTTCTGAAGAGACCAGTTTGTCTTTAGTCTGGCTGGAGAATTTCGGATCCGGCACTTTCACTGACACAACCGCAGTCAGACCTTCACGCGCATCATCGCCAGAGGTCGCCGCTTTCGCTTTCTTAGAGTAACCCTCTTTATCCATAAAGTTGTTCAGGGTACGGGTCAGTGCCGCGCGGAAACCGGCAAGGTGGGTACCACCATCACGCTGGGGAATATTGTTGGTAAAGCAGTAGATGTTTTCCTGGAAGCCATCGTTCCATTGCATCGATACTTCTACTGACACACCGTCTTCACGTTCATGCTCAAAATGGAACACAGTGGGGTGAATCGGCGTTTTGTTACGGTTAAGGTGCTCAACGAATGCACGGATACCCCCTTCGTACATGAAGTGGTCGTGTTTGTTCTCTTCGCGCTCGTCGATCAGCTTGATAGAAACACCGGAGTTCAGGAATGACAATTCACGCAGGCGCTTTGCCAAGATGTCATAGTGGAACGTAGTATCCGAGAAGGTTTCATCGCTTGGCCAGAAACGAATACGCGTTCCGGTTTCGTCAGTATCACCAATCACTTCCAGCGGCTTTTCTGGCACACCCATGCGATAAATCTGCTGGTGTACGTGGCCATGACGCCAGATAGTCAGCTCAAGTTTTTCCGACAGAGCGTTAACCACGGAAACACCCACACCGTGCAGACCACCGGAGACTTTGTACGAGTTGTCATCGAACTTACCGCCAGCGTGAAGCACTGTCATAATAACTTCGGCAGCCGACACCCCCTCTTCTTCATGGATGTCTACCGGGATGCCACGTCCGTCATCTTTAACGGACACAGAGCCGTCTTCGTGGATAGTGACCACGATGTCGTTACAATGACCCGCGAGAGCTTCATCGATAGAGTTATCGACCACCTCAAAGACCATATGGTGTAGACCGGTACCATCGTCAGTATCACCGATGTACATCCCCGGACGCTTACGTACTGCATCCAGACCCTTGAGTACCTTGATACTCGATGAATCATAATTATTGGACATTGAGTTACTCTCGCTTAATTTATTCTGCGGCTATTTTACCGTGTTCCACATGAAACATCTTACTATTTTCGTCGCACATTTCAGCGACCTGATCGGCACTAATGGCACTGACAAATACCTGTGCCCCAGTGGCTTTTAACTGCTCTGCTAACAGCGCCCGGCGCTGACTGTCCAGCTCAGAGGCAAAATCGTCGATCAGATAGATACACTGTTTCTTTTTGTCGTCAGTGAGCTGCTGTCCCTGGGCCAAACGCAAGGCGCAGACCATCAACTTCAGTTGTCCGCGGGACAACACATCCTCAACCGGCGTCCCTCCCACTCTCAGGCGCAAATCGGCCTTATGGGGGCCACTGACGGTATAGCCCAGTTGCTGGTCGCGCAGAAAGTTGTCACGCAGCAAATCGGCATACCCTGTTTCTTTGTCCCAGCCACGGCTGTAGCTGAGTCTGATTTCATATTCAGGCAAGAACGCTTCACACAGCTTGGCGGCGCGTTCCGCCAGCTTTTCGATATACTCTTTCCGCCACTGGTCAATCTGGTTGGCGAGCGGTGCCAGCTCTGCATCCCAGTAGCTCAACTCACGATAGCTGCGGGCGGTCTTCATCAACGCATTACGTTGTTTGGTCAAACGCTTCACTCTTGCCCACACAGGATAAAACTGGGGTTCCACGTGAAACACGCCCCAGTCAATAAACGCACGGCGGAACTTGGGACCCCCGGTTAACAGCTCAAAGCCTTCTGGCGTAATAAGTTGCATAGGCAGCACTTCAGCCAGTTGCACCAGTTTCTGCCCACGTTCTTCACCAATTTTGACTTCCGTACTGCCATCCCGGTTCTTCTGTAGCCCAACCGGAAGTAACGTATCACCGTGCTGTATCCGACCATGCACCACCAATCTGTCCTGCTGGTGGCGGATCACCCTGCCTGTCAGCGGGCTGCGGAAAGAACGACCATGTCCGAGGTAATACACAGCCTCCAGCACACTGGTTTTTCCACTGCCATTTGGCCCTACAAGAAAATTGAAGCCTGATGACAGGCTAAGGTCACAGGCTTCAATGTTTCTCAAATCATGTATCGAGAGTCGGGACAGCGCCATGTTAGAGACGGATAGGCATCACGACGTACATAGCGTCATCATTGTTACAGTCTTCAACCAGGGTACTGGCAGTGCCGTCTGTCATCGAAAACCGCACCTGTTCACTCTTAAGTGTGTTGAGCACGTCAAGCACATAGCTGACATTAAACCCGATCTCGAGGTCGTCACCGTCATAATTGACGTCAACAAACTCTTCCGCTTCTTCCTGTTCAGGGTTGTGAGCAGAAATACGAAGCTGTCCCGCACTCAGGTTAAGGCGCACACCGCGGAATTTTTCATTCGACAAGATAGCTGCGCGGGAAAACGCCTGTCGAAGGTCATCACAACCGGCTTCCATGATTTTATTGGAAGACTGTGGCAGCACCCGGCGGTAATCCGGGAAGCGGCCATCAACCAGCTTGGAGGTAAACACAAACTGGTTTACCAGTGCGCGGATATTGGCGCTGCCAATCTGGATAGTCACCGGTGCATCCGGATTGTCCAGCATACGCATCAATTCCGTTACCCCTTTGCGTGGCACGATTACCTGCTGCGCAGCAAGTTCGTTATCCAACAAGGTCGTACCCACCGCCATTCGGTGGCCATCCGTTGCGACAGAACGCAATGTAGTACCTTCTGTTTCGAGCAGCATACCGTTTAGGAAGTAACGCACATCCTGATTAGCCATGGAAAAAGCGGTGCTTTCCATCAGCTGGCGCAGCTTACCTTGTGGCAGGGTAAACTCCACGGTGCTCTGCCAGTCTTCGATATTAGGAAAATCAGCAGCAGGCAGAGTCGATAGCGTAAAGCGGCTGCGGCCCGAGCGGATAACAGCACGGTCGCCTTCCAGCGAGAAACTGATAGAGGCACTGTCTGGCAAACCACGGCAAATATCGAGGAATTTGCGCGATGGAACCGTCACAGCCCCTTCTTGCGCTTCGCTTTCCAGCGGCAGGTTGGCAATCAGCTCCACTTCAAGATCGGTACAGGTCATGGAAAGTTGACCGGATTCCACCTTCAACAGGATATTTCCGAGGATCGGCAGTGTGGGTCGCCCCCCAAGTGCACCAGATACTTGCTGCAGGGGTTTTAAAAATTGGTCACGGGTAACGGTAAATTTCATATTAAGACGACAAAGTCCGGATCAGGTTGGAGTAATCTTCTTTTATATCGTGGCTCTCTTCGCGCAGCTGTTCAATCTTTCGGCATGCATGAAGTACCGTAGTATGATCGCGGCCACCAAATGCGTCGCCAATCTCCGGCAAGCTGTGGTTGGTCAGCTCTTTAGACAGCGCCATTGCGACCTGACGTGGCCGAGCAACTGAACGACTGCGACGTTTCGACAGCAGATCCGCCATTTTGATTTTGTAATACTCGGCAACAGTCTTCTGGATGTTGTCGATGGTCACCAGTTTTTCCTGAAGCGCAAGCAAGTCTCGCAGTGCTTCACGGACAAAATCAATGGTAATAGCACGGCCAGTGAAGTTAGCGTTCGCTATCACGCGGTTCAGTGCCCCTTCAAGCTCACGAACATTCGAACGCAGACGTTTAGCAATAAAAAACGCCACTTCGTCAGGCAGGCGGATATTATGGTCTTCCGCCTTTTTCATCAAAATCGCTACCCGGGTTTCAAGCTCTGGCGGTTCAATCGCCACTGTCAGCCCCCAGCCAAAGCGCGACTTAAGACGATCCTCCACCCCATTGATCTCTTTAGGATAGCGGTCAGAGGTCAGGATGATTTGCTGGTTGCCTTCAAGGAGCGCATTAAAGGTATGGAAAAACTCTTCCTGCGAACGCTCTTTATTGGCAAAAAACTGAATGTCATCGATAAGCAGCGCATCCACACTCCGGTAATAGCGCTTGAACTCTTCAATCTGATTATTCTGCAGCGCTTTGACCATATCCTGCACGAAACGCTCGGAGTGCATATACACCACACGCGCATCCGCCTTGCGATCGGAGATAGCGTTACCCACAGCATGTAACAGGTGAGTTTTACCCAAGCCGGTACCACCATAGAGGAAAAGTGGGTTATACGCTGCCCCTGGGTTGTCAGCCACCTGGCGAGCCGCCGCCAGTGCCAGCTGGTTCGACTTACCTTCAACAAAGTTGGTGAACTTATGCTTGGGATTGACGTTAGAACGGTGATTCACATCAGACTGCACTGGAGATGGTGCCGGTTCCCAGGTACGCCCAACCGGTTTTGAGACTGGCGCTACCGGCGCGGGTGTCGCAGGTTGGCTCGGTGGTGCTGCTACAGCCACAGGCTTACTGCCTACCTCAAAACGCAATAAAGGCAGGTCGTTACCGCAAAAATCATTCAGTAACTGATTGATACTATTAAGATACTTATCGCGTACCCAATCCAGCACGAAACGGTTTGGCGCGAACAAAGTCAGGGTATTGTCATTTAACTCCGCCTGAAGCGGTCGAACCCACATGCTGAATTCTGTTGCAGGGAGGTCTTCCTGAAGGCGCTGAAGACACTGCAACCAAAGCGAAGATGACACGTCTGACTCCACACTGAATTATTGAAAAGGGATGTAAGTTTATACTTCTACTGCAAGGATCGCTAGCGGGAAGATCCCTTTTGCAGTGAATAAGATCTAAGTTATACACACAGATCGCACAATTATCTGGCAGTCCAGCACAGAAAACACCCGACTTACTCACAGGGTTATCCAAATTCCGGGGGAAAATATGAAGATCTGATCACGATGTTGATGGCCTTCATCCACAATAACGTCACCCTCGATCCCTACCTTTAAAAAATATACCCCGATCATATTCTCTCATTCCATACAGGATTATCCCTGATAATCTCACAAGAATTACACAGGGATAAGTGAATAAGATCGATAAAGGATCCTTGCGCTTGAACCGCGACCACGTATAATTGCGCGCCCGGGAGGTTGTCGGATTAAAGCCCCCGTGGTTTTAACATTGACTACAAGTCAGTCAGTGATTACAATCCGCCCTCTTTGTTGAGAGGCGTCGGACGATTCTGTCCCACGTCGGGTTAACAAACCTAAAAACTGATCAGTAATAAGGTAGAAACCATGAAACGCACTTTTCAACCTTCAGTTCTAAAGCGTAAGCGCACTCACGGTTTCCGTGCGCGCATGGCAACGAAGAACGGCCGTAAGGTTATTGCCGCTCGCCGTGCGAAAGGCCGTAGCAAGCTTTCAAAATAATCCTTAGCGATTTGTGAATAAGCTAGCTTTTTCTCGGGAGTTACGTCTGTTAACTCCCGAACATTTCAACTTTGTCTTCCAGCAACCTCATCGCGCTGGCTCTCCACACTTAACCATTCTTGCACGCAACAACACACTTGGACGTCCCCGTCTCGGTCAGGCTGTGCCCAAAAAACAAATCAAACTCGCTGTTGACCGCAATCGTTTTAAGCGACTGGTCAGGGAAAGTTTCCGTCTTCATCAGCATGACCTGCCGGCAAAAGACTATGTTGTGATTGCGAAAAAAAGTGCCAATGAGCTCAGCAATGAAGAACTGAGTAAGCTGCTTGATAAGTTATGGCAACGTTTGTCTCGACCACCGCGAAAAAAATAGTCACTGGACTGTTTCGCGGGTACCAACTCTTCATCAGTCCACTTCTGGGGCCCCGATGTCGCTTCACGCCGACATGCTCTCAATACGCCATAGAAGCGGTCAACCGTCACGGTGTGATAAAAGGGTGTTGGTTCGCCAGCAAACGTTTATTAAAATGCCACCCTCTTAATCATGGTGGGTACGATCCTGTACCCCCGCGTCATCCTAAAAATCGAGACAATTAACAATGGATTCTCAACGCAATATCCTGTTGATTGCCCTAATGTTTGTATCCTTCATGTTGTACCTCAACTGGACGGAAGCAACCAACCCTCAACCACAGGGCCAGGGCGTAACACAGCAAGCACAACACAGTGGTGATGTCCCTGCCAGCTCAGATGCGTCCCAGCCTCTGACCCAGGACGCCGTCTCAAACAAGCTGATCACCCTGCAAAGTGACGTGCTGACTTTGACCGTTGACACACAAGGCGGTGACATCATTCACGCTGAGTTGAACCAATATGATGCAGAGTTCGACTCTGACAACAAATTTGTTCTGCTGAAAAACCAGCCTGACCACGTTTTCGTGGCCCAAAGCGGCCTGATTGGCGCCGATGGTATCGATACCCTGAATGGCCGAGCGAAGTTTACTGCCAACGGTACCGATTTTGTGATGGCTGATGGCCAGGATGAACTGCGTGTGCCGCTGACACTGGAAAAAGATGGTATTACCTATACCAAGACCTTTGTCCTGAAACGTAATAACTACGCAGTTGACGTGGACTACACCATTGACAACCAAAGCGGTAAAGAGGCCAATGTGCAGATGTATGCACAATTGAAGCAAAACCTGCTGGATGACGGCGGCAGCCTGACCATGCCAACTTACCGTGGCGGTGTGTACTCTGCAGACGACGCAAAGTACGAAAAATACAGCTTTGACGATATGAAGGACAGAAACCTGAACCTGACTATCGCGGAGCAAGGCTGGGCAGGCATGATGCAACACTACTTTGTTGCAGCCTGGATCCCGCATTCAGACGGTGAAGCTAACCTGTATACCCGTACCAGCAATGGTCAGGGCTTTATCGGTGTGCGCTATCCAACCACAACAGTGGCTGCAGGCTCAACCGCCCAACTGGATGCCACACTGTGGGTAGGTCCTAAACTTCAGGACCAAATGGAACAAACAGCACCAAACCTGAACCTGACAGTCGATTACGGCTGGCTGTGGTTTATCGCAAGCCCACTGCACTGGTTGCTGTCAACCATCCAAGGCTTCGTGGGTAACTGGGGTGTGGCAATCATTATCCTGACCTTCATCGTACGTGGTGTGATGTATCCACTGACCAAAGCACAGTACACCTCGATGGCAAAAATGCGCATGTTGCAACCAAAACTGCAGGAAATGCGTGAGCGTATTGGCGATGACCGCCAGCGCATGAGCCAGGAAATGATGGAGCTGTACAAGAAAGAGAAAGTCAACCCGCTCGGCGGCTGTTTACCTCTGCTTCTGCAAATGCCTATCTTCATCGCACTGTACTGGGCGCTGATGGAATCAGTAGAACTGCGCCATGCACCGTTCATGCTGTGGATTCAGGACTTGTCAGCACCGGATCCATTCTATGTGCTGCCATTGCTGATGGGTGCATCGATGTTCCTGATCCAGAAAATGAGCCCGAGTACCGTGACCGACCCAATGCAACAGAAGATCATGAACTTCATGCCAGTGATGTTCACTGTGTTCTTCCTGTGGTTCCCGGCAGGTCTGGTTCTGTACTGGCTGGTGTCGAATATCGTGACCCTTCTCCAGCAAACCCTGATTTACCGTGCGCTGGAGAAAAAAGGCCTTCATAGCCGCGGCTAATCGCACCACACACTGATAAGGCGGCCCCATGGCCGCCTTTCTTCTTTCTGAACACGCGACAAGCAGTCAGGAAAAATTGATATACACTAAGCAACGTTTTCAACACGCAGGTAAAGTTTCATGACTCACTCAGACACCATTGTTGCGCAGGCCACACCACCGGGACGCGGCGGTGTGGGCATCATTCGCGTATCCGGTCCTAAAGCCAAAGCCGTTGCCAAGGCGGTGACCGGGCGGGATTTGCCGGTTCGCCGCGCCGAATACCTGCCGTTTAAAGATGCCGAAGGCAACGCACTTGACCAGGGGATTGCCCTGTACTTCCAGGCCCCCAATTCATTTACCGGTGAAGATGTGCTGGAACTTCAGGGGCATGGTGGCCCTGTCATCATGGACATGCTGATAAAACGCATCGTGGAAATTGACGGTGTGCGCACAGCGCGTCCCGGTGAATTCTCTGAGCGCGCCTTCCTGAATGACAAACTGGATTTGGCGCAGGCTGAAGCTATCGCCGACCTGATAGATGCCAGCTCTGAACAGGCAGCCAAAAGTGCGTTGCAAAGCCTGCAAGGTGCTTTTTCCAGCAAGGTTAATGCACTGGTGGAGGCGCTGATCCACTTGCGTATCTATGTTGAAGCCGCGATTGATTTCCCGGATGAAGAAATCGACTTTCTCTCAGACGGAAAAGTGGCCGGTGACCTGAACAACATTATCACCTCGCTCGACGAAGTAAGAAAAGCAGCAAACCAAGGCGCAATCATGCGTGAAGGGATGAAAGTGGTGATTGCCGGTCGCCCCAATGCCGGAAAATCCAGCCTGCTTAATGCCCTGTCCGGTAAGGAAAGTGCGATTGTGACTGACATTGCAGGTACCACCCGCGACGTTTTGCGCGAACACATCCACATCGACGGTATGCCGCTGCACATCATCGATACAGCAGGTCTTCGCGATGCCTCTGACGAAGTGGAACGCATCGGCATTGAGCGTGCGTGGGATGAAATCGCCCAAGCCGACCGCGTACTGTTCATGGTGGATGGCACCACAACAGACGCGACGTCACCAGAAGAGATCTGGCCAGAATTTATTGACCGACTGCCATCCAATATGGGAATGACCGTCATCCGGAACAAAGCTGATATCACCGGAGAAACGTTAGGGATCTGCCACGCCAGCCAGCCTACACTGATTCGCCTGAGTGCCAAAACCGGTGCCGGTGTCGATGCCCTGCGCGAGCACCTGAAAGCCTGTATGGGCTTCTCAGGCGCTGCAGAAGGCGGCTTTATGGCCCGACGCCGCCATCTGGAAGCACTGGATGCCGCTGCCCGTCACCTGGAGATAGGAAAAGATCAACTGGAAGGGTATATGGCCGGGGAAATTCTTGCTGAAGAGCTTCGTATTGCCCAGCAGCATCTTTCAGAAATCACCGGGGAATTCAGCTCAGACGATCTGCTTGGCCGGATCTTCAGTTCTTTCTGTATCGGGAAGTAATCCACCAAGGCTGCCTTCAGTTCGCCTTTTTCCAACAGGCGAACTGTCCCTCTTTTGCTACACTTATCAGCAAATTCCTTTCGACCAGCTGATGCCATGATCAACAGCCTCAACCCCATTCTCAATATGGGAATAACACGCTGCGACAAACTTCAGGTGCATCATCTTCGTATGGTGAATCTGCTGGCCTGCCTTTGCACAGGTGGCACCCTGTTATTTTCGGCGCTGTTCTGGTTTGCTTTTGGCAGTGCCACTGCAGCCCTGCTAAATGGGCTGTTTGCAGTTCTGTATATCATTACATTTGTACTGACCCGTGAAGGTATTCTCTGGATTGCCAAATATTGGATTTTTATTATCTTCTTTCTTCAGCAGTTATTCCTTCCCTTGTTTGTCCTTTCCGATAACTTCGAAACAGAATTGCTGCTGTTGGTGGTCCCCACTGCGGTTGTGCTGGTGTTCGATCCCAAAGCACGTTTTCCCCGCTATGGTCTCTCTCTTATTGCGATCTTCCTGCTTTTTCTGGCTAAAACGCTCCCCGCTTCCGATCCCGTTCTTGGCTTGACAGGCACCAATGCTCAGGCCGCCTACCTGTGCGTTATCCTTATCCTGGTATTGGCATCCGTCGCGCTGACAGACTTCTATCTCGTGGATCTGCACAATATCGATGAACAATCGAGGAAGTTGGTGCATGAAGATCTATTGACCGGCACCGCCAACAGCCAGAGCCTCTACAATCAGGCAGATGAGCTGTTTTTCCAATCACGTCGCCGTAACACTCCCCTGTCAATCATCGCAATCAATTTGGATGACTTTTCACAAATCAATGAGATGCATGGCCGGCAAACCGGAGATCAGGTATTAATACACATCGCGGATCTGCTGCGGGAACAGCTTCCCGCCGAGACACCCATTGGGCGGCTGCATGCAGATACCTTTGTGGTATTACTGGAAAATTCCCCGGCAAATAAAGCAATGAACGTTGCCGAACAAATCAAGCTAGCCATTGGGCGCAGCGTACTGCTGCTCGATAACACAGCGGTGAAACGTACCGCCAGTCTGGGGGTAACCACGTCAAGCGATGCCTGTATCAGTGGCGCAAAGCTTGTCGATACGGCCAACACTGCCGTTAACCATGCCAAGAAACGGGGAAAAAACAAAATTCAGGCACTTCTCCCCAAAAACTTTACCTGTTTTTACCGTAATGAAAGCTACCCGCCAAGCTGACTTGACGCGCATACATCCGCCCTTCAATACTAACGGACATTAATAAGCCGTTAGAGAACAATCTTATGAAGGAATTAACCCTGATCACCGGCAGCACCCTGGGCGGGGCTGAATATGTTGGCGATCATCTGGCAGAATTACTTGAACAGGAAGGCTATAACGTCAACGTGATCAATGAAGGTGAGTTGAGCGACGTCACCAATGCCACTCACCTGTTGCTGGTGACCTCTACCCACGGCGCGGGTGATTATCCGGATAACCTGGCCCCCATGATGGCCGCATTAAAAGCTTCAAAACCGGATTTAACTTCCCTGAAATATGCCATTATCGCTATCGGTGATTCCAGTTATGACACGTTTTGCGGTGCAGGAAAAGCCGCATCAGTGCTGTTTAAATCACTGGGAGCTCGCGAAAGTGCCCCGATGCTGGAAATTGATATCCTCGATCAACCTCTCCCGGAAGAACCGGCTGAAGTCTGGTTATCCCAACACAAATTGGCGATCTGTGAATAAATCAGAGAAAAAGCCACGCAAAAATAATTCAATTATGTGATCTCTATATTGTGGATAACTATAGATCTAAACAGTGATCAACCTATAGTTATCCCAATAACAACTTTACTTAAATCCTTACCTTGTTGATAACTACCCATTTTGATCCCAAGCAGTACAAGATTAGATCCAAGCTAACGCACAGATATTGATCGCAACTAACATTATGATCATGTTGATCATTTATAAGTTATCCACAAAGATCGTTACCCGTAATAAGAGATCAACATAAAGATCTATATAAAGATCTTATATATTTTAAGAGCTCTCCCTTTCGATCAAAGATCACACTTTTGGTTCTCTCCGTTTCTGAAAAGCGCTAGAATGATCCTCTTTTGCTCAACCAACCGATCAACCCATTCCTTATTGAGGTCACACCATGTTTTACCAGGATAACTTTGATGTCATCGTTGTCGGTGGTGGTCATGCAGGTACGGAAGCTGCATTGGCCGCTGCACGTATGGGGCAGCAAACCCTTTTGCTAACCCACAACATCGATACATTGGGGCAAATGTCATGCAACCCAGCCATTGGCGGGATAGGAAAAGGACATCTGGTGAAAGAAGTCGATGCGTTGGGCGGCCTGATGGCGCGGGCAATTGACAAAGGGGGGATTCAGTTCCGTACCCTGAATGCGTCTAAAGGGCCCGCAGTCCGTGCGACCCGTGCACAGGCTGACCGTGCACTGTACAAGGCAGCGGTCCGTGAAGCGCTGGAAAACCAGCCAAACCTGATGTTGTTCCAACAGGCGGTGAATGACCTGATCGTTGAACAGGATCAGGTAACAGGTGTGGTGACCGAAATGGGCCTTAAATTCCGTGCTCGTGCAGTGGTTTTGACCGTAGGCACTTTCCTTGGTGGCAAGATCCATATCGGCCTGGAGAACTACGCGGGTGGCCGTGCAGGCGATCCTCCTTCGATCGCCTTGGCTGATCGTCTCCGTGAATTGCCCTTCCGTGTCGATCGCCTGAAAACTGGTACCCCACCCCGTATTGACGCGCGTACCGTTGATTTCAGTGTGATGCAAACCCAGCATGGAGATGACCCATGTCCGGTATTTTCTTTCATGGGCAAGGTGTCAGATCACCCCCGCCAGGTGCCGTGTTATATCACTTATACCAATGAACAAACCCATGATGTGATCCGCAAAAATCTGGATCGCAGTCCAATGTATGCCGGCGTGATTGAAGGAATCGGCCCGCGTTACTGTCCGTCAATTGAAGACAAGGTCATGCGGTTTGCCGATAAAGACAAACATCAGATTTTTGTTGAGCCAGAAGGTCTGACGACGAATGAGTTATACCCTAATGGGATTTCCACCAGCCTGCCGTTTGATGTCCAGATGGGGATAATTCGCTCGATCAAAGGATTTGAGAATGCCCGCGTGATCCGTCCGGGTTATGCGATCGAGTATGATTTCTTCGATCCACGCGATCTGAAACAAACCTTTGAGACCAAATTTATCAAAGGCCTGTTCTTTGCTGGTCAAATCAACGGCACAACGGGTTATGAAGAAGCGGCTGCACAAGGCCTGCTTGCCGGTGCCAATGCCGCGCTATTTGCCCAGGACAAAGAAGGTTGGTGCCCTCGCCGTGACCAAGCGTATATGGGCGTGTTGATTGATGATCTGTCGACCATGGGGACCAAAGAACCGTACCGCATGTTCACTTCCCGTGCTGAATACCGTCTGCTGCTGCGTGAAGACAACGCGGATCTTCGCCTGACCGAAATGGGCCGTGAGTTGGGGCTGGTGGATGATGAGCGCTGGGCGCGCTTTAACCAGAAACTGGAGAACATGGAACAGGAAACCCAGCGTTTGCGCAGTACCTGGATCCATCCCGCTTCCGAACACGCGGACGCACTTAATGCGATCCTGAAAACCCCTCTATCCCGTGAGGCGAACGGTGAAGATCTGCTGCGCCGTCCGGAAGTGACGTATAACGATCTGGTGGCAAATCCAGTGTTTGCGCCAGCGCATGAAGATCTACAGGCCTCTGAACAGGTTGAAATCCAGATCAAATATGCCGGTTATATCAATCGTCAGAAGGAAGAGATTGAAAAATATATCCGCCATGAAAACACCCGTCTGCCGATTGATTTGGACTACACCCAGATTAAAGGGCTGTCCAATGAAGTGGTCGCCAAATTGCGAGATGCCCGTCCGGAAACCATCGGCAAGGCGTCGCGTATTTCCGGTATTACACCAGCAGCAATTTCTATTTTGCTGGTACACCTGAAAAAACAAGGCATGCTGAAAAAAGGGGCCTGATAGACCGTGAAACAACGTCTGGCACAACTGATTGAACAGGCTGGGATGCAAATCCCTGCCGACCAACAGGATAAACTGATTGGTTATGTGGAGATGCTCCACAAATGGAACAAAGCGTACAACCTGACCTCGGTGCGTGATCCGAACGATATGATCGTCAAACACATCATGGACAGCATTGTGGTGAGCGAATATCTGGATGGTCACCATTACATTGATGTCGGAACAGGCCCGGGGCTTCCCGGGATCCCGTTGGCGATCATTAATCCGGTGAAATCCTTCACCTTGCTCGACAGCCTCGGTAAGCGTATTCGATTTATCCGCCAGGTGCTGCATGAACTGAAGATCACCAATGTCACTGCGGTGCAGAGCCGGGTAGAAGACTTCCAGCCTGAGCAGGGATTTGATGGTGTGCTGAGCCGTGCGTTTGCTTCCATGAGCGACATGGTGAACTGGTGTCATCATCTGCCTGCCACAGGCGGTAAGTTCCTTGCGCTCAAGGGGCACGTCGATCAGGTCGAGATTGACGAACTTCCTGCGGGATGTTCTGTGACAGATATCAAACCTTTGACTGTTCCGGGATTGGAAGGTCAGCGTCATCTAGTAATCTTGGTTCATTAGGATTATTGGCGGGGGGCGTCTTGTGGGAAAAGTCATAGCTGTTGCAAACCAAAAGGGAGGCGTTGGTAAAACAACGACCTGTATCAACTTGGCAGCGTCGCTGGCGGCAACACAGCGCAAGGTATTGGTGATAGACCTTGACCCACAGGGCAATGCAACCATGGCCAGTGGTGTGGATAAATATGATGTTCATGCCACTGCCTATGATTTACTGGTTGAGGAAACCCCGTTTAACGATGTGGTTGTGACGGACACCACTGGCGGTTACCACCTGATTGCCGCCAATGGTGATGTGACAGCGGCTGAAATCAAACTCATGGAAGTGTTTGCCCGCGAAGTCAGGTTGCGTAATGCACTTGCTGACGTTCGTGAAAACTATGATTTCATCTTCATTGATTGTCCCCCTTCTCTGAACCTTCTTACAATCAATGCCATGACAGCGGCGGATTCCGTTTTGGTTCCGATGCAGTGTGAATATTTTGCACTGGAAGGACTGACCGCGCTGATGGATACCATCAGCAAGCTGGCCAGTGTGGTGAATGCTGACTTGCATGTGGAAGGCCTGCTCAGAACCATGTACGATCCGCGCAACCGTCTGGCGACAGAAGTGTCTGAACAGATCAAAAAGCACTTTGGAGACAAGGTCTACCGAACTGTCATCCCTCGCAACGTACGCCTTGCTGAAGCGCCAAGTCACGGCAAACCGGCAATGTACTACGACAAACACTCCAGTGGTGCCAAATCCTACCTGGCATTAGCCGGAGAAATATTGCGCCGGGAAGAACAGACCAGACAGGCTGTTGCCAACGCGTCTTAAGGAACCTGAATGAACGCTACCAAACGTGGATTGGGTAAAGGACTCGATGCGCTACTGGCTACCAGTGCCAAAGCACAGGCCCGTGTCGATCTGAACAGTGAAACCCAGGAAGCCGTAAACAACAGTGAATTACAGCAACTGCCATTGTCGGCATTGCGTCCCGGTGTGTACCAACCCCGTCAGGATATGGCGCAGGACGCATTGGAAGAGTTGGCTGAATCCATCCGCGCCCAAGGTGTCATTCAACCTTTGGTTGTGCGTCATATCGGCGACAGACAGTACGAAATTATTGCCGGTGAACGCCGCTTCCGTGCGGCCAAAATTGCAGGCTTGACCCAAATTCCTTGTTTGGTCCGTCAATTGAATGATAAAGCGGCCAGTGCTATCGCACTTATTGAGAACATCCAGCGTGAAGATCTCAATGCGATGGAAGAGGCCGAAGCGCTGGACCGTTTAGCCCATGACTTTTCACTTACCCACCAACAACTGGCCGAAGCATTGGGGAAATCCCGAGCGACTATCAGTAATTTATTGCGGTTGAATAGCCTTGAAACTGGCGTAAAAAAACTGTTGTCTGGACGGCAGCTGGAAATGGGCCATGCCCGTGCACTGTTAGCTTTAGAAGGTGAAGCCCAGATTGAGGCGGCATTGGCCTCAGTGAATAGAAAACTCACCGTCAGACAGACGGAAGCGCTGGTGAAAAAAATGTTGGCACCGGCAGTGGAAAAATCATCGAAATTCATGTCACCAGAACTGATTGCAGTTCAGGATAGATTAGCGGATAAATTGGGCACTTCGGTGAATCTGTCTCAAAGCAAGAGTGGTCGTGGCAAGCTGGTGATTAACTTTGATCAGGACGAAAAACTCATGCAAATTCTTGCAATTCTTGGAGAGGAATTGTGATATAACGCGTTGGGTTTTTGTTACATATTTTTGCTTACTGTGATCAGGTTACCCTGTTGTAAAATTTAGCCTCCCTTTTTGATGTGATGAGATTGCATTCAAAAGGGTGACCCGTATAATTTTCGCAGTTTTCCCAGCACGACCAAGGTGCTAAGAGGAAAGGAATCGAGGAACGAATACATGGTATCGACGCTCACGCGACCCGGTCGCAAGCTTGCGAAAAGGTTGCTGCTGTTACAAGTGTGCGTCGTGTTAGCAACGGCAATCTTGATGGTCGCGGCCATCAATGTCGACTGGGGAGTTTCCGCACTCATTGGCGGTGGCATTTTTGTCATTGCCAACGCAGCCTTTGCGTTGTGCGCATTCCTTTTTGGTGGAGCAAGAGCAGCTAAGCTCGTTGTAGCATCATTCTACAGTGGTGAAGTGCTCAAGATTTTGCTGACTGTCGCGTTGTTTTCCGTTGTTTACCTGTATGCCGAGGTGGAACTTATTCCCCTCAAACTGACCTATTTGCTGGTTCTTGGGATCAACATCCTTGCACCAGTTTTATTCATTAACAACAACAAATAGGATGAGTTATGGCTGCGCCAGGTGAAGCGCTTACACCCTCCGGTTATATCTCCCACCACTTAACCAACCTGTCTACGGATAAGCTGGGCCTGGTGGAGGAAGGTAGTTTCTGGGCGGTGCATATTGATAGCCTGTTTTTCTCTATTGTCATTGGTATCGGCTTTTTATGGCTGTTCCGATCAGTGGCGAAAAAAGCTACAACAGGAGTTCCGGGCAAGCTTCAGTGTATTGTAGAAATGTTGGTGGAGTTCGTTGATAACAACGTACGTGAAACCTTCCATGGAAAGAATCCACTGATTGCGCCTTTGGCTCTGACCATTTTCGTCTGGATATTCCTGATGAATACGATGGATTTAATTCCCATCGATTTTATTCCTTATCCAGCGGAGCAGCTTGGTATTCCTTACATGAAGGTGGTACCGACAGCTGATGTAAATATCACATTGGCAATGGCACTGGGTGTGTTTTTCTTGATGATTTTCTACAGCATCAAGATTAAAGGCCTGGGTGGCTTTGCTAAAGAGCTGGCTCTTCACCCGTTCAATCACCCACTCATGATCCCGTTCAACCTGCTGCTTGAAGTGGTGTCGCTGCTGGCGAAACCCATCTCACTCGGTATGCGTTTGTTCGGTAACATGTTTGCCGGTGAAGTGGTATTTATCCTGATTGCGGCTCTTTTGCCGTGGTGGGCGCAATGGTTGGGTTCATTACCGTGGGCTATTTTCCACATTCTGGTTATTACCATCCAAGCGTTCGTCTTTATGATGCTGACCATTGTGTACCTGTCTCAGGCACATGAAGACTCACATTAATAAAAGATTTTTTAAGTAAGCAACTTTGTTAGACCTTCCGGCAAATAAGCCGACAACAAGAAACTGGAGATAGTGATGGAAACTTTATTGAGCTTTTCTGCAATTGCCGTTGGCATCATTGTAGGTCTTGCTTCCCTAGGTACAGCGATCGGCTTCGCATTGCTTGGCGGTAAATTCCTTGAAGGTGCTGCTCGTCAACCAGAAATGGCTCCAATGCTGCAAGTTAAGATGTTCATCATCGCTGGTCTGCTGGATGCGGTTCCAATGATTGGTATCGTAATCGCACTGCTTTTCACCTTCGCAAACCCATTCGTTGGTCAGCTGGGTTAAGTCGCCTGATTATACCTGTAGTTAACTATTGGGAGATGGAGAAGCCGTTATGAATATGAACGCTACTCTTATCGGCCAGGCGATCGCGTTTACCATGTTTGTGTGGTTCTGCATGAAGTATGTATGGCCGCCTATCATGCAAGCGATTGAAGAGCGTCAGAAAAAAATTGCTGACGGTCTTGCGGCGGCTGAGCGTGCCGCGAAAGACCTGGATTTGGCCCAGGCTAATGCTTCTGATCAATTGAAAGAAGCAAAGCGCGCAGCAAGTGAAATCATCGAATCGGCGAACAAGCGTAAAGCACAAATTCTTGATGAAGCCCGCGAAGAAGCAAAAGCTGAACGTGAGAACATCCTTAACCAAGGAAAGGCTGAACTGGAAGCTGAACGTAACCGTGCCCGCGATGAACTGCGCAAACAGGTCGCTACTCTGGCCGTAATGGGTGCTGAGAAAATCCTTGAGCGCTCTATCGACGAGAATGCGCATAAAGATATTCTCGACAAAATCACTGCAGAACTTTAACAAGGAGGGGCAGCTATGTCTGAACTGACTACTATCGCACGCCCCTACGCTAAAGCAGTCTTCGATCTGGCCGTGGAAAAAGGCGAATTGGACCAATGGTCCGAAATGCTGGCTTTCGCTGCCGAAGTTGCCCGCAATGAAACCATGGCAGACTTTCTGGATGGTTCTAATTCAGCTGAAAAGTTGACTGAGGTTTTTCTCTCAGTGTGTGGCGAGCAGCTCAATGAATTCGGCCAGAACCTGATTAAGGTAATGGCGGAAAACGGACGCTTAAAAGCAATGCCAGCAGTATGTGCCCAGTTCATGGCGCTTCGCCATGAGTTAGAAAAGCAGGTTGACGTAGAGGTCATTTCTGCTGTCGCGCTGGAACAAGCGCAACTGGACGCTATTGCCAGTAAGCTGGAAGCCCGCCTTGAGCGAAAAGTGAAGCTGAACTGTAGTGTAGACGAGACCCTGGTTGCCGGGGTTGTGATTCGAGCTGGAGACTTGGTCATCGATAACTCAGTAAGTGGCCGTATGCGCCGACTGAGCGATGCATTGCAGTCTTGATTTGGGGAATTGGAGCATGCAACTTAATTCCACGGAAATTAGCGACCTGATCAAACAGCGTATTGAAAAATTCAACGTTGTAAGTGAAGCGCGCAACGAAGGTACCATCGTGTCAGTCAGCGACGGTATCATTCGCATCCATGGCCTTGCAGATGCAATGCAAGGTGAAATGATTGAACTACCTGGCAACCGTTTTGCTCTGGCGCTTAACCTTGAGCGTGATTCAGTCGGTGCGGTTGTTATGGGTCCTTATGCCGACCTTCAGGAAGGCATGAAAGTAACGGGCACTGGTCGTATTCTGGAAGTACCGGTAGGCCCTGAATTGCTGGGCCGTGTGGTCAACACCCTGGGTGAGCCTATTGACGGTAAAGGCCCTATCAATGCATCACTGACTTCTCCTGTAGAAGTGATTGCACCGGGTGTAATCGCACGTCAATCGGTAGACCAACCAGTACAAACCGGCTACAAAGCGGTTGACTCAATGATCCCAATTGGCCGTGGCCAGCGTGAGCTGATCATCGGTGACCGCCAGACCGGTAAAACGGCGCTGGCGATTGATGCGATCATCAACCAGAAAAACTCTGGTATTTACTCTATCTATGTCGCTATTGGCCAGAAAGCGTCAACCATCGCTAACGTGGTACGTAAACTGGAAGAGCATGATGCACTGAAAAACACCATCGTGGTTGTCGCATCTGCGTCTGAAGCCGCTGCACTGCAATATCTGGCACCTTATGCTGGCTGTGCGATGGGTGAATACTTCCGTGACCGTGGTGAAGATGCGCTGATAGTTTATGATGATCTGTCCAAGCAAGCTGTTGCTTACCGTCAGATTTCTCTGTTGCTGCGTCGTCCACCGGGCCGTGAAGCATTCCCTGGTGATGTTTTCTACCTCCACTCCCGTCTGTTGGAGCGTGCAGCACGTGTAAATGCTGACTACGTTGAGAAATTCACCAACGGTGAAGTGACAGGCAAAACCGGTTCTCTGACCGCATTGCCAATCATTGAAACCCAAGCGGGTGACGTCTCCGCATTCGTACCGACCAACGTTATTTCGATCACTGATGGTCAGATCTTCCTGCAAACGGAGCTGTTTAACGCCGGTATCCGCCCAGCGGTTGACCCAGGTATTTCGGTATCCCGTGTAGGTGGTGCTGCGCAGACCAAGATCATCAAGAAGCTGTCTGGTGGTATCCGTACTGCACTGGCTCAGTATCGTGAACTGGCGGCGTTCGCCCAGTTTTCTTCTGATCTGGATGAGGCAACCAAGAAGCAGCTGGATCACGGTCAGAAAGTCACTGAGCTGATGAAGCAAAAGCAATATGCACCAATGTCTGTGTTTGAACAGGGATTGATGATTTTTGCAGCAGAAAAAGGCTACCTGTCAGACATTGAGCTGAACAAACTGGCTGATTTCGAATCTGCTCTGCTTGCATATGCGAAAGGTTCGTTTGCCGAGCTGGTAGCACAGATCGATGAGACCGGTGACTACAACAGCGACATTGAAGCGCAACTGGTTAAGCTGGTTGAAGACTTCAAAGCAACGCAAACCTGGTAATGCGTAGAAGGCCGCTTAGCGGCCTTCTAATAACGGAGAGTAACGATGGCCGGCGCAAAAGAAATTCGTAACAAGATCGGAAGTGTTAAAAGCACACAGAAGATCACCAAAGCGATGGAAATGGTTGCCGCTTCTAAAATGCGTCGTTCACAAGACGCGATGGAAGCCTCCCGTCCATACGCAACTACTATGCGCAAAGTGATCGGTCACGTCGCACTTGGTAACCTCGAGTACCGCCATCCTTATATGGAAGAGCGCGAAGCCAAGCGCGTTGGTTACATCATCGTATCTTCAGATCGCGGTCTGTGTGGTGGTTTGAACATCAACCTGTTCAAACGTGCCATCAGTGATATGCAGGCTTGGAGCCAAAAAGGTGTGGAAATAGAAACCGCACTGATTGGTGCCAAAGCCACAGCATTCTTTAACAGCTACGGCGCAAATGTATCTGCACAGGTATCCGGTATGGGTGACAGCCCATCACTGGAAGACCTTATCGGTACCGTCGGTGTGATGCTGAAGAAATATGATGAAGGCCAACTGGATCGCCTGTATCTGGTGTTCAATAGATTTGTCAACACCATGACGCAGGAGCCAGTGATCGATCAATTGCTGCCTTTGCCTAAGTCGGAAGACGAAGAGATGCAGCGCAACCATGCTTGGGACTATATCTATGAACCTGAGCCAAAACCTCTGCTGGATACCCTGTTGGTTCGCTATGTTGAATCCCAGGTTTATCAGGGCGTGGTAGAAAACCTCGCCTGTGAACAAGCGGCGCGAATGGTTGCGATGAAGGCTGCAACAGACAATGCAGGGAATCTGATTGATGAACTGCAACTGGTGTATAACAAAGCCCGTCAGGCTGCAATTACCCAAGAGCTGTCGGAGATTGTCTCCGGTGCAGCCGCGGTGTAAGGCAAGGGCCAACGAACTATTTTTAGAGGAATAACGATGGCTACAGGTAAGATCGTTCAGATCATCGGTGCGGTAGTCGACGTAGAGTTTCCACAGGAGTCAGTACCTCAGGTATATGATGCCCTGAATGTGAAACGTGAAGGCGAGCGTCTGGTGCTGGAAGTTCAGCAGCAGCTGGGTGGTGGTATCGTCCGTACCATCGCAATGGGTTCGTCAGATGGTCTGCGTCGTGGACTGGAAGTAGAGAACACAGGTAAGCCAATTGAAGTACCAGTTGGTGTAGAAACACTTGGCCGTATCATGAACGTGCTGGGTGACGCAATCGACGAGCGTGGCGATATCGGTGAGAAAGAGCGTTACTCTATCCACCGTGAAGCGCCAAGCTATGAAGACCAATCGAATGCAACCGAACTGCTGGAAACCGGCGTGAAGGTTATTGACCTGGTTTGCCCATTCGCGAAGGGTGGTAAAATCGGTCTGTTCGGTGGTGCGGGCGTAGGTAAGACCGTTAACATGATGGAACTTATCAACAACATCGCACTGCAGCACTCTGGTCTGTCTGTTTTCGCCGGTGTGGGCGAACGTACCCGTGAAGGTAACGACTTCTATTACGAAATGCAGGAAGCTGGCGTTGTAAACGTTGAGAACCCAGCAGAATCGAAAGTAGCAATGGTTTACGGCCAGATGAACGAGCCACCGGGTAACCGTCTGCGCGTCGCACTGACAGGCCTGACCATGGCTGAAAAATTCCGTGACGAAGGCCGTGACGTACTGCTGTTTATCGACAACATCTACCGTTACACCTTGGCAGGTACCGAAGTATCGGCACTGCTTGGCCGTATGCCTTCTGCAGTAGGTTACCAGCCTACACTGGCAGAAGAGATGGGTGTGCTTCAGGAGCGTATCACCTCAACCAAGACTGGTTCTATCACCTCGGTTCAGGCGGTATATGTTCCTGCGGATGACTTGACTGACCCATCACCGGCGACCACGTTTGCCCACTTGGATGCGACAGTTGTACTTTCACGTAACATTGCAGCGCTGGGTCTGTACCCTGCCATCGACCCACTGGATTCGACGTCACGTCAGCTGGATCCTCTGGTGATCGGCCAAGAGCATTATGATGTGGCCCGTGGTGTACAGTCTGTACTGCAGCGCTACAAAGAGCTGAAAGACATCATTGCGATTCTGGGTATGGACGAACTGTCAGAAGACGACAAGCTGGTGGTGGCACGTGCACGTAAGATTGAACGTTTCCTGACTCAGCCTTACCACGTAGCAGAAGTCTTTACCGGCCAGCCAGGTGTGTATGTTTCGCTGAAAGACACCATTGCAGGCTTCAAAGGCCTGTTGAACGGTGAGTACGATGATATCCCTGAGCAGGCATTCCTGTACTGTGGTGGTATCGAAGAAGTACTGGAAAAAGCGAAGAACCTGTAATAGCTGGTAGGAGGCGACATGGCAGCGATGACCTTCCACCTGGATGTAGTAAGCGCAGAGAAACAACTGTTTTCTGGTCGTGCTGAATCTATTCAGGTAACTGGTAGCGAAGGTGAACTGGGTATTTTTCCTGGTCACACCCCGCTGCTGACCGCCGTCACGCCCGGCATGATCCGCATTACCAAGCAACACGGCCATGAAGAGGTGATATACCTTTCTGGCGGTACGCTGGAAGTGCAACCAAGCACAGTGACTGTGCTGGCTGATACCGCAATCCGCGGTGTTGACTTGGATCAGGCTAAGGCAGAAGAAGCGAAGCGCCGTGCAGAGGAGCGTATCCTCAATAAGAACGGAGACATGGACTTTGCTCAGGCGGCCAGTGATCTGGCCAAAGCGATTGCCCAGCTACGAGTCATCGAGCTGACGAAAAAGGCACGCTAAACACCAGGTGACACAACCAAGCTGAAAAGGCGGCCAGAGGGTCGCCTTTTTTCTTTTCACGTATAACAGTGTTGTTGTTTTTTATCTTCGTTGGCCGTTTGGCAAACAGAAAGGCTATTGACTCTGGGTTTGGGCCTGAAACTGTCTGGCATTTTCTATGAATTGACGGATATTTATCAAATTCTTGTGGGGGTGAATCCCGCTTTTCCTCGTGAAACGTTACAATAAGCGCCATTGTTTTGAAGCAGAACATCTAAACCAAGGATATATTCCATGAATTTCAGTGCGGTTATTCTGGCTGCGGGTAAAGGAACCCGTATGTATTCCAACCTGCCAAAAGTGCTTCACACCCTGGCGGGGAAGCCCATGGTCAAACACGTCATTGATACTTGCTCTTCACTGGGGGCAAAAAGACTTCATCTGGTCTATGGTCATGGTGGTGAAGCGATGAAGGCGGCATTAGCCGATGAACCGGTCAACTGGGTATTGCAGGCAGAACAACTGGGGACTGGTCACGCCGTAAACCAGGCCGCACCGGAGTTTGCCGATGATGAGCAGGTACTGGTTCTGTATGGTGATGTACCACTGATCTCTGAGCAAACCATTGAGAACCTGTTAGATGCCCAGCCTGATGGTGGTATTGCACTGCTGACGGTGGTGTTAGATAACCCTGCCGGTTATGGCCGTATTGTGCGCCGTAATGGCCCAGTGGTGGCAATTGTTGAAGATAAGGATGCCTCACAAGAGCAAAAGTTGATTAAAGAAATCAACACCGGTGTGATGGTGGCGACCGGCCGCGATCTGCGTCGTTGGCTCAGCCAGCTCAAGAGCGACAATGCGCAGGGTGAATACTACCTGACAGACGTGATTGCGATAGCTCATGACGAAGGCCGTGCGGTAGAAGCGGTTCATCCTGAAAGCACGATTGAAGTAGAAGGGGTTAATAACCGTATCCAGTTGGCGCGGTTGGAGCGTGCCTACCAGGCGGCGCAAGCAGAAAAATTGCTGGAAAGTGGCGTGATGCTGCGTGACCCTGCCCGTTTTGATCTGCGTGGTCAGCTTCAGTGCGGAACTGACGTTGAAATCGATGTCAATGTCGTCATTGAAGGCTCTGTGACCCTGGGCGATAACGTGGTTATCGGTGCAGGTTGTGTGCTGAAAGATTGTGAAATTGATGACAACACCGTTGTTCGCCCTTACAGCGTGATTGAAGGTGCATCGGTTGGAGAGGACTGTACCGTAGGCCCATTTGCCCGTTTGCGTCCTGGCGCAGAGCTGGTGGAAGATGCCCATGTGGGCAACTTTGTCGAGGTAAAAAATGCCCGTATTGGAAAAGGGTCGAAAGCAAACCATCTAACCTATCTGGGCGACGCGGAGATTGGTGAGCGTGTCAATATCGGTGCAGGGACTATTACCTGCAACTATGACGGTGCCAATAAACATAAAACCGTGATTGAAGATGATGTGTTTGTTGGGTCTGACAGCCAGTTGGTTGCACCCGTGATCATAAAAAAAGGGGCGACGGTGGGAGCGGGTACAACGCTAACCTCTGATGTGGGCGAAGGGCAGTTGGTGATCACCCGTACCAAGGCCCGTACAATCGACGGCTGGAAACGCCCCCAAAAGCGCAGATAAGCCGGGATGCCGAAGAAAAACACCACAAAGGTGGTGTTTTTATAAGGTTGGTTAAATCGGCAGCAAACAAAAGATAGGGGGTTGACGGCTTTTCCAATCCACCCTATTATACGCGCCTCAGTTGGGGTATCGCCAAGCGGTAAGGCAACGGGTTTTGATCCCGTCATTCCCTGGTTCGAATCCAGGTACCCCAGCCAACGCGTCCGTAGCTCAGCTGGATAGAGTACCTGGCTACGAACCAGGCGGTCGGAGGTTCGAATCCTCCCGGACGCGCCATCTCTTTCCCTTTGTGGGTTGAGGTGAACAATTTAGTATGCGGAAGTGGCGAAATTGGTAGACGCACCAGATTTAGGTTCTGGCGCCGCAAGGTGTGAGAGTTCAAGTCTCTCCTTCCGCACCATGATTTATGCCGTCATGCTCAGAGCGTGACAGCAATTGGGGTATCGCCAAGCGGTAAGGCAACGGGTTTTGATCCCGTCATTCCCTGGTTCGAATCCAGGTACCCCAGCCATGATTCAGGTTGGCTACGTAGCTCAGTTGGTTAGAGCACATCACTCATAATGATGGGGTCACAGGTTCAAATCCCGTCGTAGCCACCACTTATTACGAAAGTCAATGACTTTCAGCTGGATAAGATACGCTGCCAGTATTTGTGAGAGTGACACTCAATATCCGGCGAAAAAATGCGATGGTGGCGGAATTGGTAGACGCGCTAGCTTCAGGTGTTAGTGTCCTTACGGACGTGAGAGTTCAAGTCTCTCCCTTCGCACCAAACTTCACTTAAACCTTGGGTAAGAAAGGCTTAAGTACAACAATTTGCGGAAGTGGCGAAATTGGTAGACGCACCAGATTTAGGTTCTGGCGCCGCAAGGTGTGAGAGTTCAAGTCTCTCCTTCCGCACCATGATTTAGAGCAGGTTTAAAGCCTGCTTTTTTTCTATCTGGGCATTCAAATCCTTCTTTGGGTGCTGCTTTCGCACATCACCTCCCTAACTCTCTGTATAATATCTCGTTCTGTGCATTGGATCATACTTGTCGTGATCTCTATCATATTTATTCTTGAACTTTGGTTTAAAGTTTATATTATCTTTCGAATCGAAAGTTTGGTGGTTACATGTCGAAACGTAATACTCAACAACGTCGCCACGCGATTGTAGCCATGTTGACTGAACAGGGTGAAGTCAGCGTTGATATGCTTTCAACATTGTTTGAAACATCAGAGGTAACCATCCGAAAAGACCTTGCTGAGCTTGAGAAAAATGGGTTACTGCTACGTCGGTATGGAGGTGCAGTGCCGGTTCCTCATGAAATGGTTTCGGAAAATTCAGAAAAAGTTTCGGAACAAAAGTTATCTATTGCAAAAATGGCAGCAGCCCGGATCCGTGACCATAATCGTATTGTGATTGACAGCGGATCGACAACAGCGGCACTGATCCCGCTTTTAAACCAAAAGCGAGGATTGGTGGTGATGACTAACTCCCTGACTGTTGCGCAGGCGATCAAGGAACTGGAGAACGAACCGACACTGCTGATGACGGGCGGAACTTGGGATCCGCATTCTGAGGCGTTTCAGGGCCAGGTTGCAGAGCAGGCGCTGCGTTCGTATGACTTTGACCAGTTGTTTATTGGCGCAGACGGGATTGATGTCAGCCGTGGTACGACAACCTTTAACGAAATCGTAGGCTTAAGCCGGGTGATGGCGGAAGTTTCAAGGGAAGTGGTGGTGTTGATTGAATCGGAAAAAATTGGCCGCAAGATCCCTAACCTCGAATTGCCCTGGGAAGCTATCACCACCGTAATCACGGACAGCCAGCTGGATACAGCCACCAAACAGGCAATAGAAAATACGGGCACAGAAGTGATCTGCGCCCCTGATTAAAACCTTGGGGATTGATATGTGTGGAATTGTGGGTGCAGTAGCACAACGGGATGTTGCAGAAATTTTACTCGAAGGGCTTCGCAGGCTGGAATACCGAGGCTATGACTCAGCAGGGCTCGCGGTCACAGACAGTGAAAACCAGCTTCGCCGTCTGCGCCGTTTGGGTAAAGTGCAGATGTTGGCAGAGGCACTGGAAAGCCAACCGTTGAGTGGTGGCACCGGTATTGCCCATACCCGCTGGGCGACCCATGGTGAGCCTAGCGAAGCCAATGCTCACCCCCACATGTCCGGGGAAAATATCGCCATTGTTCACAATGGCATCATTGAAAATCATGAACGGCTCCGTGAATTGTTGGTCTCCCGTGGTTACACGTTTACTTCGCAAACCGATACCGAAGTGATTGCTCACCTCGTTGACTGGGAGTTGTCTCAGGGCGGCAGTTTGATGGAGGCCTTCCAGCGCACAGTCAAACAACTGGAAGGGGCATATGGCACGGTTGTGATGGACAGGCGCGATCCGGAACGCCTGATTGCTGCGCGTTCCGGCAGTCCATTGGTGATTGGCCTTGGGATTGGTGAAAACTTCCTCGCATCAGATCAACTGGCGCTGTTGAATGTGACGCGTCGTTTTCTTTTCCTTGAAGAAGGAGATGTAGCAGAAATCACCCGCCGTGAAGTGAATATCTTTGATGTACGAGGGGAACGTGTTGAGCGTCAGGTACATGAATCGTCGATAGAGCATGACGCTGCGGACAAAGGCCATTATCGCCACTACATGCAAAAAGAAATCTTTGAGCAGCCTTTAGCACTGATGAATACCCTTGAAGGGCGTATTGATACTGACAGCGTCCTGGTAGACAGCATTGGTCATGGTGCTAGCGATATTCTGGCGAAGACTGAGCACATCCAGATCGTGGCGTGTGGAACCTCTTACAACGCCGGTATGGTCGCGCGTTACTGGTTTGAAGATATTGCCGGTGTGAGCTGTGATGTGGAGATTGCGTCTGAGTTCCGTTACCGCAATTTTGTCACCCGTCCGAACAGTTTATTGATCACCCTGTCGCAATCCGGTGAAACAGCAGACACCCTGGCAGCCCTTCGCAAAGCCAAAGAGCGTGGCTTTATGGCAGCAATGACGATTTGCAACGTGGCCGGCTCCTCGCTGGTGCGTGAATCAGATCTGGCGTTTATGACCCGTGCCGGCGCGGAAATAGGCGTGGCATCCACGAAAGCGTTTACTACCCAGTTGGCCTCTCTGCTGATGTTGGTCACCGCAGTGGGTAAGCAAAAAGGGGTGATAAACAGCGACAAGGAAAAAGCCATTGTTGATGCCCTGAACCGACTGCCGGCTACCATGGAGCAGGCACTGGCGTTTGATAAAGAGATTGAACAGCTGGCAGAAGATTTTGCCGATAAACATCATGCGCTGTTTCTGGGTCGGGGGGAGTACTATCCCATTGCTGTGGAAGCATCACTCAAGCTCAAGGAGATTTCTTACATCCATGCTGAAGCGTATGCAGCCGGTGAACTGAAACACGGTCCACTGGCGCTGATTGATGCGGATATGCCGGTTATCGTGGTAGCGCCCAATAACGAACTGTTGGAGAAATTGAAATCCAACATTGAAGAAGTTCGTGCCCGTGGTGGTCAGCTTTATGTGTTTGCAGATAAAGATGCGGGTTTTGAAGCAAGTGAAGGGATGACGATTGTTGCAATGCCACATGTCGATGAGGTGTGTGCACCGATTTTCTATACCTTGCCGATGCAGTTACTGTCTTACCATGTCGCTCTAATTAAAGGCACCGATGTGGATCAACCCCGTAACCTCGCGAAAGCTGTCACTGTGGAATAGGCGGATGACAATCTGGGTACGTTGATGAATAAGGCTCCATAAGTTTCATACTAAGTAATAAAGTACCATACCAAGTATTAAAGTATCATGCTAAAAGGCAGCGATCTCATCGGTACGCTGCCTTTTCAAAAACATTTATGCTCTATTCGAAGTTACGTCTAATTGACTTATTATTTCATCGCCCCGTGACTTGACTTACTTTTGATCATTCTGGAAGTGGCTACAATACCTGTGTCTATTCATGGAGTTGGGATATCAGTTGCTTACCCTCTGTAATTAAAGGTAAGCACTACTACCTTTATCTGATTATGGACATTTTTAGTCGAAAAATCGTTGGTGCCGCAGTATTTGAACAGGAACTTAGGCAACAGTCGCAGAGCTGCTGCAAAGAGTGGCGTGGAGTGAAAAATGTGTAACATCGCAAGTAGTCTTTTACTCAGATAATGGGCACCCATGCGGAGTTTTACGCTATTGGAAAAAATGCAGGATCTGGGCGTCATTAGTTCTTATTCACGCCCGAGAGTGAGCAATGATAATCCATATTATGAATCTCTATTCAGAACCATTAAATATCATCCTGCTTGGCCTTCTGATGGGTTCCGGTCACTAGACGATGCTAGAGCTTGGGTAGCGGAATTTACTCATTGGTACAACGAAGAACACAAACATAGTGGTATCAAATATGTTACTCCCCAGCAAAGGCATAACGGTGAAAATGTAGATATACTTCTTAAACGCAAACATATCTATCGGCAAGCTCAATTAGTTAACCTCAGATCTGGTTAAGCCAGCATCAAACCATTACTCTCTAACAGCTCAAGCTCTTGAGCTGTTAGATCTAAGGAAGGCTTAGTATCCTTCAGACAATAAGCTATTAATCCTCCAATTAAATTCAGCATGAATCCGTGGACACTGTGATGTCTTGAATGCTCGATGTAAGATATATTCTTTAACTGATCATTGACTGTTTCAATGATGAAGTGCTTTTTGAGCAGCGCTCGGTCCCATAAAGAACTAAACTTCTTTTTCATGTTCTTACGGATTGTTTTAATAAGCTCAATTCCTTTATCCAGCAACTCTCCGCTAAGTGCTTTACTAATATATCCCTTGTCACCATATAGTTTACCGAAGATAGAATCAGCCATCTCTGCTACTGGCTGCCTGTCATCAACGTTTCCCGTCGTTAGTTTTAGAGAAACAATCTCACTCAAGTGATTGATTATCAAGTGAAGCTTAAAACCGAATGACCAACCCATCGTTCCTTTACCGTGTTGGGCAATCCCCTCAAATACTTTATTTCGCTTTGCTCGGATAATGTGGCAACCCCCGATTTTAGTTGAATCCACAAACTGAATCCCCGTGGGTTTTCCAAGCTTGGAGGTCAGATAACTGCTTATGCCATTACTCAATGAAGAGTTTGCAGAAATCATCGACATCACAAAAGGTTTCAATTAACTTGTCCATGCTCGTCCCTTGTTGGTCTTATCACTCTTGGTCGAATGATCTGATCGTGGAACGAGCACTTGGTTCCTTTTTTGTGCTAATTTCTTATCCAGAACTCAGGTTAGTTAATCCCGAAAGGTGGAGCCGTAAAACAAGAGACTGGGATTATATCAGCGAAGTGTTACTCAACCCGGAAAAGCAAGCTGCGTGATCTTTTTGTTATTATAATGTAAAACTGGCGACAACTAGCTTGAAAAACAGCGGAAATGACTGATCGTAATACTCTGAAATATGCAATAAATGATTTTATTTCATTTTTATAAACAGGATACTGAATCATAGTCATGCTGGTCATACTCTAGTCAGTATGCTTCTTGAAATAGCTTAAGCCTTTCGTACGAAAGATACGGCTATTCATAAATTAGCTTATTAAGTCTGTTTAAAATTATACTACAGAGGATGTAATGCATTATTTTAGCAAAAGCGAAGCAGTAGTGCTTAACCTTCTGATTGAAAAGGAAAGTTTATCAAAAGCAGGTGTGGCATCGCAATCAAATTTAAGTAAGCCTACGGTTTCTAAGGTGATTGATTCGCTGTGTGCAAGGAAGGTGTTGCTTGAGCAAAAAAAAGGCAGCCGTATGCTCTACAGTATTAATGGCGGTTTTGATAATGTGCTGTCGGTAGAAATCAACGCGACGCTTATCCGTTTTGCAGTTTTCGACTTTACGCTGACACTCAAATACTCGACTCAATTTAACAAGTACACCACCAAAGTTCGAGAAGCGTTTTTTAATACGCTTTGTGACGATATTAAAGCCTTCGTCAAGCAAGCCGGAATCAATAGCCAAACAATGTTGGTGAGCGTGGCTACCGCAGGGGTTGTGGATTCTTTATCCGGTCAGATCATTCAAGGGACCGCCAATTTCCCTGAATGGCAGGATTTTAACTTAGTGACCGAGATGTCGAGCCGTCTATCATGCCCCGTTATTGTCGAGAATAACGTGCGCTCTTATTTGATTGGTGAATGTTCATTACACCGTTTTAGTGACAATAATAACGTGGTGGTCATTTGCTTAGATGCCGGAGTAGGGTCGGCGATGTTGTGCTCAGGGAAGGTGCTCAGAGGCTCAACGAATCGCGCCGGTGAAATCGGGTTTATGATGACCTCACGCGAGAGCTTAAGCAAACCTTGGGCAGTGAGGGGCGCGTTAGAAGAACACTGTTCGCTCTCGGGGATGAAATCTCGCTATGAAATTATGACTGGTAAGGAACTATCAACAGGGAAGATCTTCGACCTGATAGAGCAAGATGATCTGCAGGCGGATCTGTTGTTCAGTGAGTTTATTGATTATTTATGTATTGCCATCATTAATATTGTGTCGGTAACGAATCCAGAAAGGATTATTCTTTACGGCGAGACATGTAAATACCATTCATTTTTCTTAGACAAGATAAGAAAGATATTGCAACTGCAAAAGATAAGTGTCGATATTGATATTTCAACGCAACCCGGAGTGATGGCGACGCTGGGGGCAGCAATTTTGGGCTACAAAGTAAAATACCCTAGCTTAAATCACGTAAATATCGAAATATAGGGAGATATTCAAAAACGGGCACGAAAGCGCCCGTTTTTTGTTCCATGACTCGATTGTAACTCTCTATTAATCTTCGATAAGATGGGCAATTTTCTTGATTTCTGTGGCAGGAAAACCGTCTTCCATCAGCGACGCCATCGCATTTAAGTACGGAACCATTTTGCCAAACAAGTGTTTGTACCCTTCACAGAAGTAAGACACGCCTGCGCCTTTCCCCACGTTGACACGATGTTTAGGACAGCCGCCGTTACAAATTGGAAGGTAGTGACAACGTTGGCATTGTGGCGCTAATTGACGTTTGGCTTTAGACACTTTCTCACCAAACAACCCATCTAGCCCCTTATCTATGTTGCCCATGGCGAATTCAGGATAAACAAAGTGGTCACACTCGTACAAAGTGCCATCGGCTTCAACCACCCATTCTTCACCACAGTTTGGTTTGAATACACAACTGGTGTGTCCGTTACCAACATAGCAGCTGACAAAGGATTCAAATTGGCGAATAAAAATCTCGCCAATGTCATGTTTTATCCACTGTTCGAAAATGTGTGCCATAAATTGGCCGTAGGCCAATGCGGGGGTAGAGAAATCACAAACACCCGAGGGTTTGTTGTCGTCCACGAGCCAAACGGGGATCGATTCCTCAGCAAAGGTATTGGTTTCTAATAGTTCGATAAACTGGAAATGCTTTGTGCCCAATGTTTTTAAAAATTCATAGACGCGCTTAGGATGATGCACGTTAATGTTATTGATGACGGTAATCGTGTTGTAAGCAACCTCATGTTTATTGAGGATCTCGATCCCTTTCATTACCTTGTCAAACGTTCCTTTGCCTGACTTAGACACTCGATAAACATCATGCAGCTCTTTCGGACCATCAATAGAGATCCCGACAAGAAAATCATTACGTTTAAGAAACTCGCCCCATTTATCATTCAGTAAAATACCGTTGGTTTGAAATGCATTATGGATTGTTTTTCCAGCGGCATATTTTTGTTGCAACTTGACCGCTTTCTCAAAAAATTCAATGCCTGCTAGAGTAGGTTCTCCTCCTTGCCAAGTAAAATACACATCGTTACCGCTACGACGAATGTAGTGTTTTACAAACGATTCGAGAGTTTCATTGGACATGAAAGGCACATCTTTATGGAAAAAGGTCTCTTTCTCCAAGTAAAAGCAATAGTCGCAACCAATGTTACACGTATAGCTCGTCGGTTTTGCTGTAATATGCATAAGTTCTCCAAAAAAGGGCACGGGTGTGCCCCAATTGTTTCCCCCAGTCACATGAAGTGGCTGCGTTCTATCATAGTGCAATCGCGTTGCGATGACGTGTTAAGCCACTTCAAATCTTGTCGAGATTATTTTAACGTCGACATAATGTTGTCGTATTTCTTGTGGTTTACTGTGTTGTTAGGACGCTTGCTTTCACGCGCAAACTTCAAGATTTCGGCTTTCAGTTCTTCAATCACTTCTGGCTTATCGTCAGCTAGGTTGTGTTTTTGAGCAAGGTCATCCAGTGCGTACAGACCCATTTTTTTATCTTCAAATGTATATATTAACGCGTAGTCGTTGGTGCGAACACTCCAAGAGAATTGGCTTAGATCTTCTGTGTTCGGGTTGAACGGGTATTCGTCAGACTCTTTACGTACGTACTTGTGGTAACCATCCCAGAAAGGAATGTTCTTCTCATCAAACCAATGTGAGTAAGAGGTGATCCAGTGCAGTGCTTTATGTGCTTCTTTATCGGTTTCGCCTTTTAAGTTGGGCAGTAGCGACACACCGTCTAGGTTCTCGGGTACTTCAATTCCCGCTGCATCCAATGCGGTTGGGTAGAAGTCCATCGCAGAAACAAGCTGTTTGAACTCTTTGCCGTTCGTTTTTTGCAGTTTGCCATTCCACCAAATGAACATTGGTGTATGAGTACCACCTGCAAAAGTTTGCGATTTATAACCTTTTTGATCACCGTTTAATGGTAGTGGACCATCAATAACCGCGCCGTTATCTGATGTGAACATGATCAATGTATTGTCGTATTGACCGTTTTTCTTCAGTTGCTCAAGCAGGCGTTTCACACCTTGGTCAACGGCGTAAACAGACGCATAGTAGTTATCTGCGGTTTGGCTACCCGTGTTGAATTTATCTTGGTACTGGCTTGGCGCAGGATCATCGTTTGGAAGGTGCGGCGCGTTGTAGGCAAGGTAAAGCATAAACGGTTCATCGATCGCTTTCGCACGGTTTACGACGCCAATGGCTTCGTCGGTAAACTGATCGGTGATGTAACCTTCAGCTGGGACATTCACACGGTTTTTGAATAGTGTTGGTGAGTTGTAGTACGCCACACCAGAGCTATGGAAGCCCATGAAGTAGTCGAAACCACGGTTTTGTGGTTGCCACGGTTCACCCGAGTAAGTGATGAAGTTGTCGTGGTAGTCACGGGTTTGTTTCTCTTTTGGTACCGGCACATTACTGATTTTTGATAGGTGCCATTTACCCACCGCTGCGGTGTAGTACCCGTGGTTCTGGAAGAGCTCTGGTAAGAACTGTTGATCAAGAGGGATACCGTCTTGCGCGTCAGTGTTTGAGTAAACACCAAAACGAGCAGGCGCTTTACCTGTCATTATTGCTGCACGCGAAGGACCCGATACACCGTGTGCCACGTAGCCATTGATGATTTTAACGCCTTCATCAATGAGTTTTTTAAGTGTTGGTGTGGATTTTTTCGCTGCTTCAATCGCTTTGTCGACAGAGATTTTGTAGGTTTCTACCACTTCTCTATTTTGTAGATACTTGTCGTCAAACGAACGCTCATCAAAGTCCATCTGGCCGTAACCTAAGTCATCCACAGTGATCAGAATAACGTTTGGCTTGCCAGCAGTGGTGTACTCTTTGATTTCGATATCAGAGAAAGCTACATTTGTTTTAGTTGCTTTCAGATCCGTCTTATCAGCAGAGATTGCCGCGGGACTTAAAACCATCCCTGAGATAGCTACAGCAATACTATATTGCAAAAAGTTACGCTTCATTGTCCATTCACCTTTATTATTAAATGAAATATTTATTTTATGATGGAAAATAAATAATTATGTGATGAAGGTATTGAGGTATGAATCAATGAAAAATTAAATACTTCCTTTACAAAGAACATGGCTCTCGAGCGCATATAAATCAAAAAATTATTTTTAGCTCATTGTGAAAGAACATATATGTGATCAAGACCAATAAAATTGGTAAAGGGATCTTAAAAATTGAATCTAAGGTAAAGTAGAATAAACGTGTGAGCAAAGTTTTTAAGTTGTTACCAAGGTGTAAAAATGGTGATAATTTGCTTGATGACAACGGAAATGACTATTCGGAATGCTTCGAAATATGCAATGAAAGAATAGCTGATGGAGGTATTCACCGTTAAGGTTCAAACACTACAAAACGCATTTACAGAAAAATTGACTGAGAGAATCGGTGCGAACGCTATGCGCCGGTTTACCCCTTACGTGCAGGTGTATCATTTTGTTGAAGTCGATACCTCTGATGCGAAAAATTCGATATCGACCATGGTTCTAACGTTAAAAGATAACAGTACATTACTTGAACAAATAGCAGAGTTAGAAATTCGGTTACTTAAGAAGTCACTAACTTGGCCGCGTGATTACATCTCGCTAATTTGTGGAGATGGTAATTTCAAGGGAATCTCTCATCCTCCATGTAAACACAAAGGCTGTATCGATCCAGCCGATATTGATAAGTGGGCTGGATGGTTTATGGGATGGTTGGATAGTTAGTATGATACTTTAATACTTAATTTTTATGGAGTAGAGTCATTTATTTCGATTTAGTATGATACTTTATTATTATTTCGAGGATCGAAATCTCTTATTGAATAAGGCTCCATAAGTTTTTTAGTATGAAACTTTATTCCTCTCCCACAGTTGATGTCGGTAGACATTAAAGTCTGAAACTTTAATGTCCTCCGACAGTTGAAAAAGGAGCTGTATGGCTCCTTTTGTCTTTTTTATGAGATAAAAATCATCTAATTTGCTTTTTGCAAATAGTGGGGAAGTACCAGGATTTGCATTTTGCAAATCATTTCGCATTCATAATAAGACATGCAGTCCAGAAATGTTAACACTCCAATGTATGAACAACCTAATTATTTGATATTTAATATTTATTTTAATGTCTAAATAGTTGGCCTGCATTGTGCATATTGTCGATAAATAGCACAACTAAACATAAATCACAGCGCTGTAAGTCGTAGGGAGTGAAGTATGATCGACTCGAAAGCACAAGTAGCAAAACGTATTAAGGAAGCACGTGAGTGGAAAGGGATCACTCAGGTGAAAATGGCTAAACTCTTGCAGGTTGCGCGTCAGACCTATCTGGATATTGAAACGGGCAAGACTGAGCCCCGTGTCCGCATGTTGTCAGAAATTGCTGAAATCACTGAACGTCCACTGGTGTGGTTTGTTTATGGCGATGCGGATGTTGAATTGCACGATGTGCAGTACAAACAGGATGTGAACCGTCTGTTGGAGCATTTCTCTAAACTGCCTCATGAAGCACGCACTGCCATTTTGAACCAAAGCGTCAACATGGCGTCATTCCTGGTTAATTACTCAAAATCGGCGCAACGAGGTTAAGCACTTACTTACTTGGCAGGCGTCATCAGGCCTTGCCTGCCAAAATGGGTATTGCGTATTTTCCTTGTCATCTGGCTTAGGCAACAGTTGCCCTGATTCACACTTCAACAACGCTTTACATGTGTCGCTAATCCCCCTGTGCATAATGCAGGATCTAGCAGTAAAGTGCGTCACAGTGAACAGAGATAAGAGCCTGTAGCTGGGCGCCGAGTTGTGGGGCAAGCGATGTTGATTGTCAAAGCTCATGTTGCACAGCGCATCAGGGAAGCGCGGGAGTATCGGGATATCACTCAGGTAGAAATGGCGCAGCATCTGGATGTTGCACGTCAAACCTATCTGGATATTGAGTCCGGTAAAACAGAGCCCAAAGTGTCTTCCCTGGCAACCATTGCTGATGTAACCGGTCGTCCGTTAAATTGGTTTTTATTCGGCGAAAGCACACGAAGTGATATCGCGTTTACGCACAGGGATGATCTTAATACCCTGTTGGCGCTGTTCAGCCAACTACCTGATTCTGCACGTAAGCTTGTGATGGATCAGGCGTTGCTGCTGGCACAATATATGATCAACATGGTGTCGCGGGATAAATAGAAATAATAAAAAACCAAAAAGCCCAGTGTTTTCGCTGGGCTTTTTGTTGTTTACGGGTTTTTGGCAAGAAAGAATTTGTAGGACGGGTTATCTGTTTCATCCTTCCAGGCATAACCAAGTTCGCGAAGATGGGCAGTAAAAGACAGGATATCTTTGTCTTCAAGTTTAAAGCCACACAGCACACGGCCATAGTCGGCGCCGTGGTTGCGATAGTTGAAGATACTGATGCTCCAGTGGGTGCCCAGCGTGTTGAGAAAACGCAGCAGGGCGCCTGGGTATTCCGGAAACTCAAAACTGTAGAGACGCTCTTTCATCGCCTTCGTCGGGCGCCCGCCAATCATATAGCGAATGTGGACTTTCGCCATTTCATCATCAGACAGATCCTGTACGGGATAGCCGCCTTTGCGCAGATCTGCAATGATGCCATCAAGCTCGTCCTGTCCGGTTTGCAGGCGCACACCGACGAAGATATTGGCCAGGGTGTCATCACTGTACCGGTAGTTAAACTCGGTCACTGCCCGCCCACCCAGGATTTTACAGAAATCAAGGAATGCACCGGTGCGTTCCGGAATGGTGACAGCCAGCAGGCCCTCACGCTTTTCACCCAGCTCTGCACGCTCTGACACGTAGCGCAGGCTGTGGAAATTGGTGTTGGCACCAGAAAGCACCGCCGCCATCTTTTTCCCTTTGAGCTGGTGTAACTCGGTATATTTCTTTAATCCCGCCAGGGACAGGGCACCGGCGGGTTCTGAAATTGCCCGGGTATCTTCGAAGATATCTTTCACTGCCGCGCAGATCTCATCGCTCGATACGGTGATGATGTCATCAAGATGCTCCTGACACAGACGGAAGGTCTCATCGCCAATGCGTTTGACCGCCACACCATCAGCGAAGGTGCCAACATTGTTGAGGGTGACTGGCTCTCCGGCATCCAGTGCTGCTTTCAGGCAGGCTGAATCTTCAGCCTCAACGGCAATCAGTTTTACCTGTGGCATCAGTTGTTTGACGATAACGGCGACACCGGCAGCGATACCGCCGCCACCGACCGGCAGGAAAATATAGTCCAGATGGCCATTTTGTTGCAGCATTTCCATGCCCATGGTGCCTTGTCCTGCAATGACCAACGGATGGTCAAAAGGAGGGACAAAGGTGTAACCATGTGCTTGTGCCAGCTCCACGGCTTTGGCTTTGGCTTCGTCAAAGTTATTACCATGCAGCACCACATTGCCACCAAATCCGCGTACTGACGCAACTTTGATATCCGGGGTGGTAAGCGGCATAACAATGGTAGCGCTCACGCCAAGCTTGCTGCCGGAAAGCGCCACACCCTGAGCATGGTTTCCGGCAGACGCGGCAATAACACCGGCTTGTTTCTGGACGTCGGTCAGCTGCGCCATCATGTTATAGGCGCCGCGCAACTTGAAGGAATGCACCGGCTGGCGATCTTCGCGCTTGAGCTGGATGGTATTGCCCAAACGCTGAGAAATCCGCGGCATGTCCTGCAATGGGCTGACAATGGCTGCCTCATACACAGGGGCGCGCAAAATATCACGCAGGTAATCGGCATTGCTGAGCGGTGCAGGGTCACTGTGAGGTTGGCGGGCCTGACTCATGTTCACTCCTCCAGTTTGCTTTTATCGCGAACGGCACCTTTATCTGCGCTGGTTGCCATGCTGGCATAGGCTTTCAGGGCAAAGGAGACTTGGCGCTGGCGGGACGCAGGCTTCCAACCTTTGTCGTTTTGCTCCACGCGGCGCTCAGCAAGTTCGCTTTCATCCACTTCCAGCACAATAGAGCGGTTTGGAATGTCGATAGCAATAATATCGCCCTGTTTCACCAGACCAATGGTGCCGCCGCTTGCTGCTTCCGGAGAAACGTGCCCGATAGACAGCCCACTGGTGCCGCCAGAGAAGCGACCATCGGTGATAAGGGCGCAGGCTTTACCTAAGCCCATGGATTTAAGGTAGGTGGTCGGGTAGAGCATTTCCTGCATACCCGGGCCACCTTTTGGTCCTTCATAGCGGATAACCACCACTTCACCGGCTTTCACTGCGCCACCGAGGATACCGTTGACCGCATCTTCCTGGCTTTCAAACACATGGGCCGGGCCACAGAAGGTCAGGTTTTCTTTTTCTACGCCTGCGGTTTTTACGATGCAGCCGTCAACAGCGATGTTGCCTGTCAGCACTGCCAAACCGCCATCCTGACTGTAAGCGTGTTCTTTGGTGCGGATGCATCCTTCAGCGCGGTCGTCATCTAGACTCTCCCAGCGGCAATCCTGTGAAAATGCCTTGGTGGTACGAATACCGGCAGGACCTGCGCGGAAGAAAGTTTTCACCTCTTCGCTGTCCGTCACAGCAATGTCGTACTTCGCCAGGGTATCGGCCAGAGTTTCACCCAATATATTCGGGACATCGGTTTTCAACAGGCCCGCACGATCAAGCTCGCCCAGAATGCCCATCACGCCACCGGCGCGGTGCACATCCTCCATGTGGTATTTCTGGGTTGACGGCGCGACTTTACAAAGGTGTGGCACCTGACGGGACAGGCGGTCGATGTCTGACATGTCAAAGTCGATTTCCCCTTCCTGAGCAGCTGCCAGCAGGTGAAGGATGGTGTTGGTGGAGCCACCCATGGCAATATCCAGCGCCATGGCGTTTTCCAGGGCGGCTTTGCTGGCAATGTTACGTGGCAGGGTCGATGCGTCGTCCTGCTCATAATAACGCTTGGTCAGTTCGACAATGCGTTGGCCTGCGGTGATAAACAGCTGTTTACGGTCAGCGTGGGTTGCCAGCATGGAGCCATTACCCGGCTGGCTGAGGCCAAGGGCCTCGGTCAGGCAGTTCATCGAGTTGGCGGTAAACATCCCTGAACACGAGCCGCAGGTTGGACACGCTGAGCGTTCGATCTGTTCGCTTTGCTCGTCAGACACATTAGGATCGGCACCCTGGATCATTGCATCTACCAGATCCAGTTTCAGGATCTGATCCGACAGTTTGGTTGTGCCTGCTTCCATTGGGCCGCCGGACACAAAGATCGTAGGAATATTGATGCGCATCGAGGCCATCAGCATCCCCGGGGTGATCTTGTCACAGTTGGAGATGCACACCATGGCGTCCGCGCAGTGGGCATTGACCATGTATTCCACCGAATCGGCAATCAGTTCACGTGAAGGCAGGCTGTAGAGCATGCCGCCATGACCCATGGCGATACCGTCATCAACGGCAATGGTGTTGAATTCTTTGGCGATACCGCCTGCGGCTTCGATTTCCTTGGCGACCAGCTGGCCAAGATCTTTAAGATGAACGTGGCCGGGGACAAACTGGGTGAAGGAGTTCACCACGGCGATGATGGGTTTGCCGAAATCTTCATCTTTTACGCCGGTGGCGCGCCACAGGGCACGGGCACCGGCCATATTCCGGCCATGGGTGGTGGTAGCTGAACGGTACTTAGGCATTTCCTTATTCCTCTAAGCTGCTTATTTGTCGGTTGGCGAGACCGGATCCAGCCATCCCCATTTATCTTCTGTCTGGCCATTGAACAGGCCAAAGAAGGTGGCTTGCACTTTTTCTGTGATCGGACCGCGTTTACCTTCTCCCACAGTGATCTGGTCTACACTGCGTACCGGCACAATTTCCGCTGCAGTGCCGGTCATAAAGACTTCATCCGCCAGATAGAGCGCTTCGCGCGCAATGTTCTCTTCACGCACTTCATAACCCATGTCTTTGGCAAGGGTCATGATGGAGTCGCGGGTGATACCCGGCAGAATGGCACTGGTCGCCGGAGGCGTTGAAATAACACCGTTTTTCACCACAAACAGGTTCTCACCGGCACCTTCCGACAGGTAGCCGTCAACACTCAGTGCAATCCCTTCTGCATAACCATGGCGACGGGCTTCGCCACCCACCAGCAGGCTCGACAGGTAGTTACCACCGGCTTTTGCCGCAGTAGGGATGGTGTTGGGCGCGGCGCGGTTCCAGCTTGAAATCATGGCATCGACACCCTTTGCCAGGGCATCTTCACCGAGGTAAGTGCCCCAGCTGAAGGCGGCGATGATGAGGTCCATTTTGGTATCCGGTGGCGGGCATACGCCAAGGCCGACATTGCCGACAAACCCAAGCGGACGGATATAGGCTGAGCTCAGGTTGTTGGCACGCAAGGTTTCGCGGCACGCTTCCATCAGTTCATCCACCGAGTAGGGGATCGGGAAGCGGTAAATCTTGGCGCTGTCTTTCAGGCGCTGCATGTGCTCGCGGTGGCGGAAGACCACAGGACCATTGGGAGTGTCGTAGCAACGAATCCCTTCAAAAACGGAGGTGCCATAATGCATAGCGTGAGTCAGTACGTGAACGGTGGCATCTTGCCATGGGATCAGTTCGCCATTTGACCAGATATAATCCGCTGTATTTGCCATTGTTATTAATCCTTTTTAACGCATTACTGTTGTTCTAGCGGGAGCAGACGTACGCGTGAGACATCCCATAATTTGTCTAACTGGCTTTGAAGGTTGGCGATCGGGCGATCGCTCTTCACCTGCAGAGTAATTTCGACCGCATTGCTGTCGCCAATGTGGTGCATATCGAGGCTTGTCAGGCGGAATCCGCGGTGACGGACAATGCGAAGCAAGCGTTCCAGCAATTCTGGCTGGTCGTCAGCATTGATAAGCAGGGTGTGTGATTGGCTCATGTACGCTCCAACATATCCTGGTTAGCGGCACCGGGTGGAACCAGTGGCCATACGTTCTCTTCCTCTGAGATAGCAACATGCAGCAAGTAGGCGGTGTCACTGGCCAGCAACGCCTGCAGGGCAGGAAGCACTTCGTCTTTGCGGGTAATGGTTTTACCCGGAATGTTAAACGCTGATGCGAGTGTCACGAAGTCCGGGTTATCTGACAGGTTGGTTTCGCTATAACGCTCTTCGAAGAAAAGCTGTTGCCACTGGCGAACCATCCCCAGACGCTGATTATCCAGCAGCACTATCTTAACCGGAATACTGCGACGCTTCAGGGTGCCAAGTTCCTGAATGTTCATCATAAATGAACCATCACCCGACACTAACACAACTTCGTCATCCGGACGCGCCATTTTCGCGCCCATGGCAGCGGGCAGACCAAAGCCCATCGTACCGAGCCCTGCCGAGGTCAAAAGGTTCTCCGGACGGCGCGGCTCAACGTGTTGCGCGACCCACATCTGGTGCTGGCCCACATCTGTCGCCACAACCGTAGAATCCGGCATGAGGTCAGAAAGCTGTTTGAGCAGGAGCGGCGCAAAGATGGCGTCCCCCGGGTGGTCGTAGCGCCAGCCAAAATCGGCTTTCATGGTCTGCACACGCTGTTGCCAGTCATGAATGTCCGCGGGCTCTCCCAGCTGCGGCAACACTGCATTCAACTCGCCGCGCAGTGGCACATTGGCACGGCGAAGCTTGTTAAATTCGGCGGCATCGATGTCGATATGGATAACTTTGGCATGGGGTGCAAAGGTATCGAGCTTACCGGTGACGCGATCATCAAAGCGGGCGCCGATGGCAATCAACAGGTCGGACTGTTGCACCGCAAGGTTGGCTGCCTTGGTGCCATGCATCCCGAGCATGCCGAGATAGTAAGGATAATCTTTATCGACTGAGCCCAGCCCTTTCAAGGTACTGGTAGCTGGGATCTGGCTGTGGTCTAAAAACTGACGCAGGGTATCGGTCGCATGGGCAAGCTGCACGCCGCCCCCCACGTACACTATGGGTTGTTTGGCTTGTGCGATAAGGGCGTTGGCTTCCTGCAACAACGTTTCAGACACCTCAGGTACAGAAGGCTGAGGTGTGATAGCCATGAACGCTTCCTCGATGTGGGCAAGCTGAACATCTTTGGCGATATCCACCAGCACGGGTCCCGGACGACCTTCTTTTGCCACAACAAAAGCTTCTGCCAGCGTTGATGCAAGTTTTGAGGTATCCGTTACCAGAAAACTGTGTTTGGTACAGGCAAGGGAAAGACCGAGAACATCGACTTCCTGGAAGGCATCGGTGCCAATCAGAGGGCTGGCGACCTGGCCGGTAATGGCGACGACGGGCACAGAGTCCATCATGGCATCAGCAAGGCCGGTGATAAGGTTGGTGGCGCCGGGACCAGAAGTGGCGAGGCAGACACCGACACCACCGGTAGCGCGCGCATAACCGATCGCGGCCATGGCAGCCCCCTGTTCATGGCGACAGAGGATATGGTCCACACCGCCGTCATAAAGGGCATCGTAGACAGGCATGATTGCCCCGCCCGGATACCCAAAAATGGTGTTTACACCTTGCTTCCTTAAGGCTTCTACCACCTGTTGTGCACCTGTCATTGTGACCTCCCGTGACATCCTGTCTGGGCGTGTGTCTGCCCTGCTTCCTGAGACAGTTCCATACCGCGTTTTCCTTTTGCGTTTTGCAACCCGGGCATTAACCCTACATCCAAATGTGAAAAAAGCCCCCGGACCTTTCGATGCGGGGGCTGGTTGCGATGTTTGTGTGCTATGTTCTCGCCGTCGCTGCCCCTCGCGGTAGTACCACCACGATAATTGAAATAATAATAATTAGGGTGCGAGATAGGTGATTCATTTTGTCTCTTTTTTCACCGATTTTGTCGACGGCGTATGTTCAAGTCAACGTTTGTTTGCACAGATGTTGTTCACTCATAGTGGTATCACAGACTTCTGTCGCATGACAAGCAAAAACTGACCAGATTTTCCAATTTCCGTACCGTAAAGCAGTAATACTATTCGTTTATGAATCTAACTTTCTGATAATTAAATAAATAGTAAATCTGTCTTATGAATCTTGCCATTATTCAAAGCCGCGCCTGTGTTGGCGTTGAAGCACCACAGGTGACCGTAGAAGTACATATCAGTAACGGGCTGCCAGCATTCACCCTGGTAGGGCTTGCTGAAACTACGGTCAAAGAGGCGCGCGACAGGGTACGCAGCGCGATTGTGAATGCCGGTTTTGAATTTCCGGCAAGGCGGATTACGGTTAACCTGGCGCCAGCCGACTTGCCAAAAGAAGGGGGGAGGTTTGATTTACCTATCGCCCTTGGCATTCTGGCGGCGTCCGGGCAGATACCGATGACCAGACTGGATCGCCATGAGTTTGTCGGAGAGCTGGCATTGTCAGGTCAACTGAGGTCGGTAAAAGGGACATTGCCCGCCGCTGTTGCCTGCCGTGATGCGGGGCGCAGTCTGGTGGTGCCCGATGAAAATGGCGGACAGGTCGCACTGGTGGGTAGAGATGTCCATGTGTCTGCGCCGGATTTGGTGTCTGTTTGCCGCCATTTATGTGGACAGGGCAGCCTGATGCTCAATGAACTCGAAGCGCATGATATTGCACCCATAGTCCCAACCCGCTGTATGCAGGATATCATTGGGCAGCAACAGGGAAAGCGGGCACTGGAGATTGCCGCCGCCGGGTCCCACAACCTTCTTTTCCTTGGCCCGCCAGGCACAGGTAAAACCATGCTGGCCTCACGCATGGCCGATCTTCTGCCGCCAATGAGTGACAAGGAAGCACTGGAGACTGCCGCGATTACATCGCTGACCGAGAAACCGTTGCATGAAGGAAACTGGCGACAGCGTCCATTCCGCACACCGCATCATTCCAGCTCTATGGCGGCGCTGGTGGGAGGCGGCTCGACACCAAAACCTGGTGAGATTTCTCTGGCCCACAACGGCTTGTTGTTCCTTGATGAAATGCCGGAATTTGAGCGCAAGGTGCTGGATTCCCTGCGTGAGCCGCTGGAATCCGGTGAAGTAGTGATCTCCCGTGCTAACGGTAAAACCTGTTTCCCCGCCCGTTTCCAGCTTATTGGTGCGTTAAACCCCAGCCCAACCGGGCACTACGAAGGCCAGCTTGCCCGCTCCAATCCCCAGGCAACCCTTCGCTACCTCAACCGCCTCTCTGGTCCTTTTTTAGATCGTTTCGACCTGTCTATCGAGATACCGGCGCTACCGCGTGGCACTCTCACCGAAGGGGGCGATCGCGGGGAACCAACCTCTGTGGTGAAAGCCCGGGTGAATAGAGCCCGGGCGGTGATGCTTGCACGGGCCGGAAAAGTGAACAGCCAGCTTTCGAGCCGTGAAATTGAAACCTACTGCCCGCTGGACAAAGCAGACGCAGATTTTCTTGAAACTGCCCTGCACCGTCTGGGGCTTTCTATCCGTGCTTACCACCGGATCATTAAAGTAGCACGTACTATTGCGGACTTGTCCGGCGAGGAAAATATCCAGCGCGGGCACTTGGCAGAAGCGCTGGGCTACCGTTCGATGGACCGGTTGCTCAAACAACTGACAGCCATGGCAAGTTAGGAGGGGCAGCGTTGCCTTACTGATGCAATCGCTTTTAACTGAATGGTGTTTTTTATTCCTGCGCCGTATCATGGCGTTTGAATAACGACTTCGTGAAGACGCCGTAGGACCAAGACTTTGTTACTATTTTTGAATGCATTTCTGGTTAGCCTGAATACTGCGTTTTGGTCAGTGCTGATCTGCTGCTTGGCCTTGATCAAAATATTGTTCCCTATTCCATCGCTGCAACGGGCTGTCAGTTGGCTTTGTAATGGCATGATATGGGCATGGGCGACTGGTAACCTTCAACTCCTGAACCTGACTTCTGACGTGGAATGGGACATTGAGGGCGGAGAAACGCTCAGTAAAGAAGGGTGGTATCTGCTGATTTGCAATCACCTCAGTTGGGCCGATATCGTGGTGATTTTTTCCGTATTTCGCAACCGCATTCCCATGGCTAAGTTCTTCCTCAAGCAGCAGTTGCTGTATGTGCCGTTTCTTGGCATGGCGTGTTGGGCGGTGGATATGCCATTTATGAAGCGCTACTCACGCCAATATTTGCTCAAGCACCCGGAAAAGCGTGGCTGCGATCTGGCCACCACCCGCAAATCCTGTGAACGCTTCCTCCATACTCCCACCACGGTGGTCAATTTTGTGGAAGGCACCCGCTTTACCGATGAAAAAAGACGCCAGACACGCTCGCCGTATCAGAATCTGTTACCGCCGAAGACCGGCGGAATCGCCTATACATTGGGGGCGATGGGGGATCAGTTTGATGCCATTATTAACGTAACTGTGGCCTATCCGGACAACCGGTACCTGCCGTTTAGGGATTTGCTGGATGGAAAGATGAAAAGAATTGTGGTGCGTATCGACACCCTTCCTGTTGATGACAACGTCGCAGGTGATTACTTTAATGACAAAGCATTCAAGCGGCGTTTCCACCAGTGGCTAAATGGCATCTGGCAGGAAAAAGATAAGACACTGGAGAGTATCTATACTGGGCAACCAGTGGTAACACCGGTGGTAGCACAGGAAGAGTCAACGGTTTAACAGGAAAAGGCAGTAAAAAAGGGCTTTAGAAGCCCTTTTCTCTTGATGGTCCCTGGTCCCACTCATTGGGTCAGAAGGAAGTTCACCAGTGCAAAGTAGTCTTCTTTAGTTTTGATAGTCTTGGGTGTGACATGGTACTTGCCGTTAACGATGACGGCGGGTACACCACGTAAGCCTGAATCACTGAACGCTTTGTCGAAACGGTTAGCCATCGCATTGGCTGCAAAGCTGTTGTAGGTACCGTCGAACTTCTCAGCATCCACCCCTTCATCGATAAACAGTTGGCGTAGCTCTTCCTGATTGCGTGGTGGCTTTTGCATCAGGTGGATACGGTTAAAAATCACCGGTACGATTTTGTCTTCCACGTCCAGCATCATAGCCGTGGCGTAAGCTTTGCTCAGTGCGCTACCCATGTTTCCGCCCATGAAAGAAACGTGATTTTTGGTAAAGCTTGTATTGTCTGGCGTATTTTCTTTCAGCGCTTCCATGAGAGGTTGGCTTTGAAAGCAGTGCGGACAGTAAAACGAGAAAAACTCGGTCACGGTCGGTGTGTCGCTTTTTGGCAGATCCAGTACCTGATAATCTTCGCCTGCCTCGAAGCGTGCAGCCTGCGCTGAGAAGGCCAACATGGCGGCTGCCGCCACAGTAAACAGTTTTTTCAACATTATTTATTTTCTCCCTGAATTTGAGTCGCGGCAATTTACCATTGAGGTGCCAGAGTAAGTGGTGGCTCTTCAAGGGCTGCCAATTGTTCTTTAAAGGCGAGTACCTGATTTTCCCAGTATTTTGCCTCAGCAAACCATGGGAATGCACGTGGAAATGCCGGGTCTTCCCAGCGTTTTGCCAGCCATGCCATGTAATGTACCATTCTCAGACCGCGCAACGGCTCAATAAGTTGCAACTCATTGGCGGGAAAATCGTGAAATTCTGAATAGGCATCGGAAAGGGTATCCAATTGGGCGAGTTGGTCAGCCCGATTGCCGTTTAGCAACATCCAGATATCCTGTATCGCCGGGCCATTACGCGCGTCATCCAAATCAACAAACATCGGGCCGTCGCGCCAGAGAATATTGCTGGGGTGGCAGTCACCATGCAGCCGCAGTGTCGTCATCTTGCCATTCCAGCGTTGTTTCAGTGTCTCAATCAGGCGGTCAAGATCAGCAAAGAAGGCATTTTCGAGATGCGTGGGGATGAAACGGGAATTTTCCAGCGTTTTTCGTGGCGTAAAAAGGTACTCTTCAAGGCTGATAGTCGGGCGGTGGATGAAGGGCTTACTGGCACCGACTTTATGAATTCGCCCCAGGAAGCGACCCACCATCTCAAGCTGATCCCAGTTATCCACTTCGAAAGTGCGGCCACCGACGCTTGGAAAAACAGCAAACAGATAGCCGTCGAATTCGAACAGGGTTTCGCCGTTGATGTTCATAGGCGCCGCGACCGGGATCTCGGCTTCCGCCAGATCGTTGGCAAACGCATGCTCTTCGAGAATTTGCGCGCGCGTCCAGCGCTGCGGACGATAAAATTTGGTCACCAGGCGTTGGCGTGCCTCATCCTGAAACTGGTAGACCCGGTTTTCATAGCTGTTCAGTGCCAGAAGGCCTGACTCAGGGCGGATGCCGACAGATTCCAGTGCATTGATTAAGGTGTCGGGCGTGAGATGTTCGTAGCTAAATTGGGCGTCGCTCATAGGTTCACAGCGTCAAGGGATAAGGCTATTGATGGTAGCAGAGTTTTGGGCAGGAGATAAAAACGGGCGTAGGGTATCGCCCGTTTATTCGAAAACTGACTTACATCTTGCTGATAAAGCGGCTTTCGGTTTCAATCACTTTTTTGTCCTCTCCGGAGTGGCGCTCCAGCACAAAAGTGATGGTCGTTACTGGGGTTGTGAGTTCATAAGGATCGACTCCAAGGCTGATAGGCAGGGTGAAGATTTCACCGGCGCTCAAGGTGACTTGTTGTTTCCCGTACCACTCGACACCGTCCAGACCTTTAACACTCAGGGAGTAGGTTTCCGGAGACTGGGTTTTGTTGAGAATTTTCAGGGTATAGGTGTTCTCAATTAATCCTTCACTGTTGGTTTTAAACAGTTGGGTGCGGTCACGGATCACGTCCAATCCCATTGGCTGGACCGCTGAAAGTAGCATAAAGAAAATGCCCAGCATCGCCATCATCACCACGCCATAACCGATAAGCTTCGGTCTGATGATATCGACGTTGTGGCCTTCCAGTTTGTGCTCTGTGGTATAGCTGATAAGGCCTTTGGCATAATTCATCTTACTCATGGTTTCATCACAGGCATCGATACAGGCACCACAGTTGATGCACTCGTATTGCAGGCCGTCACGGATATCGATACCGGTCGGGCAGACCTGTACACAGAGATTGCAGTCAATGCAGTCACCCAGCCCCATGGTTTTGGGGTCAGCTTTGCGCGAGCGGGGGCCTCGTGTTTCACCGCGTTTGGCGTCGTAGCCGACAATAAAGGTATCTTTGTCAAACATTGCTGACTGGAAACGGGCATAAGGACACATGTGGATACAAACGATGGAACGCATCCATCCTGCATTGGCATAAGTGCAGACACTAAAAAACAGCACCCAAAATGCAACCCAGAACTGGCTGTTAAAGGTAAAAAAGTCGATAAAAAGCGTTTTTGCTGGCACGAAGTAGCTGACAAATGTGAGGCCGGTGAGTAGCGCCACAGCAAACCAACATAAATGCTTGATGACTTTTCTGATTGCCAGGTCTCTGGTGAGTGGCATTGAGTCCTGCTTTCTCCGCTTGTTGGCGGGCCCTTCAAGCTTTTCCTCAAACCAGATGTAGATGAAGGTCCACACGGTTTGGGGACAAAGATAGCCACACCAGACGCGTCCTAAAAAAGTGGTAACAAAGAAAAGGCCAAAGGCGGCGATCATAAACAGTGTGGCTAGCAGGGTCAGATCCTGGGGCCAGAGGGTGGTGCCGAAAAAATTGAATTGTTGTTTGCCAATATCCAATAGGATGGCCTGACGGTCGCCATAAGGGATCCAGGGCGTCAGTAAAAAAAGCAACATAAAGAACCAACCCATTTTACGACGCAGTTTTTGAAACGTCCCGGTCATTGCGCGCACATATATACGGTTACTGGGATTAAAGCGGTCGCCACTGGTTTTGTGGGTTTTCGGATTGAACACGTTGGGAGTGACGTTTTTGACGTCTATTTTATCCTTGCTCATGACATCTGCATTCCTTGGGCCTAGTGGGGGTTTCCCGCACATTGCTGACACTGATACATTGCCAGTGCCTTTCGTCGACTAACTCAATAGATAATGATAGACCGAGGATTATATCTGAGGAGTAGAGAGTAAATCTGTGCGTGTGGTGGAAAATCAGTTGGGCCGCGATGTGATTGGGTATAACAGTGAATTGTTTTGGAAATAAAAAAAGCGAAGTGGTCCACTTCGCTTTTCCATCCGGCGTATGACTCCGTCATTAGCTGATAATGCCACGGGCGCGTAAAATGGCCGTTTTGAAGTCGTCTTCGCAGTCTTTTGCCAGACCCGGAATCATTTCGTCTTTCTGGCTGTTGCGCATTTTCAGGTGGTAGATCAGTACGTCATCGGTCAGGTCTTCAAGCTTACCTTCATAGCCCGCTTCTTCTGCCAGCTTGCTGATCATTTGCAGTAAGTTCAACTCAGGCTCTTTTTGCCATTCAGGATGCAAAAGTTCGATAAGTTCATTCACACGATGACATTTCATTGAAGACTCCCAATACACCTTAACGTTGTTGTGATTTATCTATTTATTACAGTACCAGATTCCCGTAGGCAGACCAATCTGTCAAACGTCATCATGCGGCTTTGCCTTTTTGCGCGTTGGTCATGGCAGGCGCTGAACGAACCAGCTTGAGTTCTGGGGTGTCATTCGACTCCGTATGGGTTTTGTTTTTGAACGCCGGTGCAAAAAAGTGTGCGCGCATGCGTGAAGGTGTACGGGTGACACGGACAGGACGAACAGTAACTGGACGCATTGTCAATTCTCATCAGTTTAGTTGCGCATCCATGACAGGGTTCTTGGGCAGAGTGGCGTCAGAGGTTCCAATGGCTGCAAGCCTTACTGCGTGTTCACTCTGGATTCGCAGGGTGCGAATGCGCGCGGATAATAGCAGGAAAGAAATGATGAAAAAAGCAGCAGATAAAAAATAATTCGTGCTAGAACCCGGGGAATAAACCTGCCTGTGCATTTTTCGTCTTGCCCTTATGTCACAGGCATGACCCGGTTTCGCCCCAGTTTTTTTGCATCATAAAGTTGGGTATCGGCACGACTGATAAGGTCGCGGATGCTTTCGCCATGTTCAAATGCTGCCACACCAATGGAGATCGATATGTTGTCGAGTTTCTTGCCGGTTCTTTTGTCTTTGAGGGCGAGCTTGTCGATGGTAGCTCGGATGGTTTCTGCTACACGGCATGCGCCACTTAATGGGCGGTTAGGGACTAACAGCGCAAACTCTTCCCCGCCATAACGGTACGCTTTAATGCCATCCCGGCAGTAATCAGAAAGGCGTTTGGCAGTGAGTTTTAATACTTGATCGCCCATCAGGTGACCATAAGTGTCATTAAAACGTTTGAAGTGGTCCAAGTCACACAGCAGTAGGCTGAATCCTTTCGGTGGTGGGGTGGCTACCAGAGCTTCAAGTTCAGCATCAAGGGCACGGCGGTTATAGATGCCTGTCAGCGCGTCGTGTAAGGCTTCCTCATTAGCTTTGTGGAGGGTGTCTTCCAGCCTGACGATCTCTTTTTGCGCCTCGGCGAGTTGGTTTTTAAAAAAGTCGGTGGATTGGCGAAGCGCATTGGAGTCCTTCATGGCCTTTCTGACGACCGCCACGGTCTCTTCCATTGACAGGGCTTCTTCATCCACGCGGGCTAACTGGGAAAAGGTTTTGTCGAGCGTTGACTGAAAGGTATCGGTGTCTTTTAGGGTATCTTCCATGGTGCTACCCATTTCGAGTGCCAGCGCCTGAAGGCCTTGCTGAAACTCGTCCAGCTCTTTCACTTTTTCATCGGCGACATGGGCGCTGTAGAGCTCTTCGCAGCGAGTGGTACTGAGTGTCCCTGTTTCCCTGATAGATGCATCAATTTTTTGGGACAGTTCGGTATCGGCATTGGCGACATAGGTATACCAAAGTGCATAATTTGGCGGTGTCGCCGGTACCTGATACTTCATCAGAAGAGGAACAACTTTCTTTAAGTATCCTGAGCTTAGCGCAAAAATCTCTTTTGACATGGCTGGCTGGTTCTCCATTCTTTTACGAAGGCAAAAACACCGTCGATTACCAGTCTAATAATCTTAGTCTGAAATTGATGCTTTGCGGTGCCAGCATGATAAATGTTGGGTATCTGCATCGTGCCAGTCTTGTAATAATTTAAGCTTACACGTGTACGCTTAAATGTGTCATACTCGTGACTGGACTATTTAATGTTCTCACCATAAGGATTGAGTTGCATGACAACAGTGGCCTCTGTGTATCAATACTCTGCCAGGGAAGAGCTCGCCAGCAGTGTCAGCCATGGACTGGGGGTAATCTTCGGTATCGTGGCGTTGGTGATGTTGCTGCTGAAAGCCGGGGATGCGCATGCTGATGCGCTCAGTTTCGCCAGCTACAGCGTGTATGGTGCCAGTATTATCCTGCTTTATCTTGCCTCCACGCTATATCACTCAATCCCCTATGCCGGTGCCAAGCGGGCACTGAAAACCTTTGACCACTGTGCGATTTACCTGCTGATTGCCGGTACTTATACCCCGTTTATGTTGGTCAGCCTCCGGACGCCATTGGCGTTTTGGGTAATGGCGCTGATATGGGGCATTGCACTGGTGGGAGTGATCCTGAAGATTGCTTTTGTGTACCGGTTTAAATCGCTGTCGCTTACTATTTATCTGGCGATGGGATGGTTGTCACTGGTGGTGGTGTATCAACTGGCACAGGTGATGCCGGTAGCTGGTATGGTACTGCTTGGATTAGGGGGGCTGGTTTATTCCTTCGGGGTGATTTTCTACGTTAAGCGCAGTATTCCCTATAACCATGCGATATGGCACCTGTTTGTTTTAGGGGGCACTGTGTTGCACTTCCTGGCAATTTACTGGTATGTGCCACCGGTATAGCTCACACCAGTACTACTTACAGAGTGGCGCGCTTAGTCGCGCCAGAATACCGGAAACAAAAGCACCAGCACCGTCAGGATTTCCAGCCTTCCCATCAGCATACCGATACTCAGCACCCATTTAGCAGTATCCGGCAGACCGGCAAAGTTCCCCGTTGGCCCAATTATGGTGCCCATGCCTGGGCCCACATTGGCAACCGCAGTCATAGCCCCCGTCAGGCTGGTAATGCTATCAAGCCCTGTTGCAGCCAAGACCAGGGCAACCACCAGAATCGTCATGACATAAGTGATGGCGAAGGCCACAACTGAGCGCACAATCTCTTCATTGACCGGACGTCCATTGTAGCGCTGGATAAACACCCCGGATGGGTGCACCAATTGCTGGATTTGCTTTTTGAGCAGCGCCATCGCGATTTGGAACCGAAAAATTTTTGCACCACCGGACGTTGATCCCGAGCACCCCCCTACCAGCAACACGAAAGCGAACACCACTGAGGCAAAGGGCCCCCAGGCGGTGAAATCATCCAAGCCAAACCCGGTGGTGGTGACCACAGACACGATGTTGAACATTGATACCCTGAGCGCATCCGCCATGGCGTAGTTTTGGGTTAGCACCAGCCAGGTTGCCACCATCAATGATGCTATCAGTACCAGATAGGCGAAACCACGCACCTGAGCATCGTCGAGCAGCATTTTGGGCTCACGGCGTCGGAGGGCATTGATCATCAAAAGAAATGGCAGGCCTCCGGCAAACATAAACAGGGTAGCGACCCAGTGAGCGGCATGGGTAAAGCGGTTCATTGAGCTGTCTGACGTGGAATAACCGCCAGTCGACAGGGTTGTCATGGCATGGTTGACTGCTTCAAAGGGTGTCATGCCGGTTAACCAGTACGCGATGAAGCAAAGTGCAGACAGTGAGACGTAAACCTTCATGATGCTGATGGCGACATTCTTGGTGCGTGGACTGGATTTGGCTGACCAGTCAGAGGATTCGGTCTGGAACAAGCGCATACCGCCGACGTTCAGAAACGGCAGAATGGCCACGCCCATCACGATAAACCCGACGCCACCGAGCCATTGCAATATAGAACGCCACAGCAGAATGGACGGTGCCATGTTGTCGAGCCCACTCAGTACGGTTGACCCTGTGGTGGTAATGCCGGACATGGTTTCAAAATAGGCATCGGTGAAGCTGATATGGTTAATGAACACAAACGGCAGCGCGGCAAAGGCACTGGCAATCAGCCATACCAAGGTGGTGATAACAAACATATCACGGGCATTGAGGCGGAACGCATTGGTCTTACCGAGGGTTAAACAGGCAAACGCAGCGACATGGGTGAGGATGACTGCCAGGCCAAAATCAAGAAAGCCGGGAGTGCCGGTAAAAAATGCGGTGAGGGTTGGTATGTACATAAACAGGGCGATCTTGGATAAGACCAGCCCTATCACGAACAGTACCGGCTTGACGTTAATCATGCATTGTCGCGCAGTTAGAGGAAAAATGGACTTGGCTGGAACAGCCTTTCCACATCCGGAATATACTTTTTATCCACCAGGAACATCACCACGTGGTCGTCTTGCTGGATTACCGTTTTATCGTGCGCGATCAAAACTTCCTCTTCCCTGACTATGGCACCAATCGTGGTACCCGGCGGTAACTTGATGTCGCCGATAGCGCGCCCCACCACCTTAGAGGTGTTGGCATCGCCATGGGCAATCGCCTCAATGGCTTCTGCCGCGCCGCGGCGCAGAGACGATACATTAACAATGTCGGCTTTACGCACATGGGTCAGCAGCGCAGAAATCGTTGCCTGCTGCGGTGAGATAGCGACATCAATCGCCCCGCCTTGTACCAGATCCACGTAAGCGCCGCGCTGGATAAGCACCATCACTTTCTTCGCGCCAAGGCGTTTTGCCAGCATAGCTGACATAATGTTGGACTCATCTTCATTGGTCACGGCGATGAATACGTCAATCTGGTCGATATGCTCTTCGCTCAGAAGCTCCTGATCCGCGGCATCACCACAGAACACGATGGTGTTTTCAAGCAATTCAGACAGTTGCTCGGCACGCTTTGGGTTGCGTTCAATCAGTTTTACGCTGTAGGTGCGCTCAAGGCTTCGCGCCAGACCGGCACCGATGTTACCGCCCCCCACAATCATGATGCGTTTGTACGGCTTTTCAAGGCGCTGGAGCTCACTCATTACCGAGCGGATATGGTTGCTGGCTGCGACAAAGAAGACTTCGTCATCCGCTTCAATGATGGTGGTGCCTTGTGGGCGAATGGGACGGTCACGGCGAAAAATCGCCGCGACGCGGGTGTCGACATGCGGCATGTGCTCGCGAAGGGCCGATAATGCGTTACCCACCAGCGGACCGCCGTAGTAGGCTTTAACGGCGACAAGGCCGACTTTGTTATCGGCAAAGTTCACCACCTGAAGCGCACCGGGATATTCAATCAGGCGCTGGATGTACTGTATCACCAGTTCTTCCGGCGCAATCAGGTGATCCACCGGACAGGCGTCGGTCTGGAACAGCTGATCTTTGGTGGCCAGATATTCCGGGCTGCGGATACGGGCAACCCGGTTTGGGGTGTTATAGAGGGTGAAGGCGACCTGACAGGCGACCATGTTGGTTTCGTCGGAGTTGGTTACCGCCACCAGCATGTCGGCATCCTGTGCGCCGGCTTCCAGCAACGTGGAGGGGTGACTGGCGTAGCCTTGCACCACACGGAGATCATATTTGTCCTGCAGTTCCCTGAGTCGTTCGGGGTCTTTGTCGACGATGGTGATGTCGTTGTTTTCGCCCACCAGGTTTTCAGCCAGTGTGCCGCCTACCTGTCCAGCCCCCAGGATGATAATTTTCATAACGTCTTCGTGAACCTCGGTTCAGTTTTTATTGTTATCGCGGGCAGATCGAACTGCCCGCATGGTCTCTACGATGCTTTTTTGAGCACGGCGTAATAGAACCCATCCATGTCTTCCTGTCCCGGCAGGATCTGGCGTCCGGGCTGCGTTGGTGTGCCGGTTTCCAGCACCGCATCCGGTGTGCGCGTGAGGAACGCTTTCACCTGCTCTGCGTTTTCCTGCGGGGTGACCGAACAGGTCGCATAAACCAGCGTACCACCAGATTTCAGCTGCGCCCACATTGCATCAAGAATTTCAGACTGCAACGACACTAACTGGTCGATATCGTCGGCGCGGCGAAGCCATTTGATGTCAGGATGGCGGCGAATGACACCGGTTGCCGAGCAGGGGGCATCGAGCAGGATGCGATCAAACTGCTCACCTTGCCACCATTCGTCAGGCGTACGGGCATCACCGCAAATTACCCGGGCCTTGAGTTTGAGGCGTTTTACATTGTCTTCCACGCGGGTCAGGCGGGCGGCGTCCACGTCCATCGCCACCACGTTTGCGCTTGGTTCATGCTCGAGGATATGGCAGGTTTTACCGCCCGGCGCCGCGCAGCAATCAAGGATGAGCTCACCTGCCTGTGGTTTCAGGTAATCGACGGCAAGCTGGGCTGCGGCATCCTGCACTGAGACCCAGCCTTCAGAAAAACCGGGCAGGGCAGTGACATCACAAGGTGTCGCCAGTTTCAGGGCATCTTCTGCTTCCGGATGCACTGAGGTTTCAATCCCTGCCTGATCCAACAGCGCTTTGTATGCCTCGCGGGTGTGGTGTGTACGGTTGACGCGAAGCCACATCGGCGCTTTTTCATGGTTGGCTTCAACGACCTGCTCCCACTGGGTGGGGTAGGCCTGTTGCAGCAGCGTTAACAGCCAGCCGGGATGGCCATATTTTCCTGCGTCGTGCGCCACAGATGCCGCATCCAGAGTTTCCTGATTCCGCTGGTAGCTACGCAATACAGCATTGACAAGACCACGAAGCTGGGGTTTTTTCAGTACTTTGGTGGCATTTACCGTTTCTGCTACCGCCGCGTGGGCAGGGATACGCATATAGCTCAACTGGTAGAGGCCGACCAGGATCAGGTGGTGGAATACCCGTTGCTTGCCTTTCAGGGGTTTATCCATCAAGGATTGGGTGATGGATTCAAGACGTGGCAGCCAGCGCAGGACGCCATAGCAGATTTCCTGCAATAGGGCACCATCGCGTGGTGCGACTTTTTGTTGGGCTGGCGGCAGGGCAGCTGACAGGGACTGGCCCTGATCGACAACCTGATAAATCACCTGTGCAGCGACAGCTCTAACGTTCATGCATGGATCCTTAATCCGAATAGTCTGTGTCACCACAGACGACTAAAAAAGGCCAGCAAGCTGGCCTTCTCAATTACAGGTGGGTGCCAGGTTCAAACCAGTCACGGCGGGAATTCAGAATATCTGCCGCACTCATGGCTTTTTTACCCGGTGGCTGGATAGAGAGCAGGCGCAACACACCTTCTCCGGTTGCCACCCGGATACCTTTCTTGTCCGCTGACAAAATGGTGCCCGGCGCTTCGTCGCTGTTTTCTTCCTCAACGTCGGCATCCCAGATCTTGATGTTGTTGTCTGCCACACTGAAGTGGCTCATCGGCCATGGGTTGAAAGCGCGGATACAGCGCTCAATGGCAACAGCGCTCATGCTCCAGTCAATCTGCGCTTCTTCTTTGCTCAGCTTTTTGGCGTAGTTGGCCAGTTCATCGTTTTGTTTTTCGGCCACAGCGTTGCCAGAAGCGATATCGCCTAAGCACGCAACCAGCGCTTGTGGCCCCAGCTCTGCCAGTCTTTCATACAGTGTGGCACTGGTTTCTTTGGCGTCGATATCCAGGGTTGCGATCTTGAGCATATCGCCGGTATCCAGGCCTTCATCCATTTGCATGATGGTGACACCGGTTTGTGTATCCCCCGCCCAGATAGCACGCTGGATAGGGGCAGCGCCACGCCAGCGGGGCAGGATAGAGCCGTGGACATTGATGCAGCCAAGGCGCGGTGTGTCGAGTACGGCTTTGGGTAACAGCAGGCCATAAGCCACTACCACCATGATATCTGCGCCGATCGCAGCCAGCTCTTGCTGTGCCTCTTCGGCTTTCAGGCTTGCAGGCTGATACACAGGGATGCCGTGTTCCTGTGCCAGCAGTTTGACCGGGCTCGCGGTCAGCTTTTTGCCGCGTCCAGCCGGACGATCTGGCTGGGTATACACCGCCACGACCTCATGGTGGGAAGACAACAACGCCGCCAGATGACGGGCGGCGAAATCCGGCGTACCGGCAAATACGATTTTCAATGAGTCGCTCAAGGACACCTCAGCTGGCTTTCTGGTTAGCGCGTTTGATTTTTTCCAGTTTCTGTTTGATGCGCTGTTGCTTGAGTGGCGACAGGTAATCCACAAACAGTTTACCTTCCAGGTGGTCCAGTTCGTGCTGGACGCAAATGGCCAGAAGGTCATCAGCTTCAAACTGGTATTCGTTGCCGTCGCGATCCAGTGCTTTTACGGTCACTTCTGACGCACGGGGCACCAGTGCGCGCGCACCCGGTACAGACAGGCAGCCTTCTTCAATGCCGTCTTCACCGCGTTTTTCGATAATTTCCGGGTTGATCAGCACCATGGGTTCATCACGGGTCTCGGAAATATCAATCACCACGATACGCTGGTGAATATCGACTTGAGTCGCCGCAAGGCCAATGCCGTCCTCTTGGTACATGGTTTCCAGCATGTCATCGACAATCTTCTGGATCTCTGGTGTGACGCTCTCTACCGGTTTCGCCACCGTGCGTAGGCGATCGTCCGGGAAGGTCAAAACCTGCAATACACTCATAAACGTCTCTTAAATATGTTGAACTGCGCCGTAGTCGGCTTCGATAATTGGGCTAATTCTAGACATTTTGCTGTCCAAATGACAGCATCCCAAACGAAAGTGCGCTTTTGGAGACAGGGGATGTTTAGAAAGCTTATCATGTTTTGTCTGGCTGTTGGATGGTCAGGTATGGCGGTGGCGGCAGAGGTGCGACTGAGTGAAGACGCGCCGGCAACTTACACCGTGAAAAAAGGCGATACCCTGTGGGACATTGCCGGGCTCTATCTTGAAAACCCCTGGCACTGGCCAACGCTTTGGCAGCATAACCCGTCGATTGCTAACCCCCACTTGATTTATCCCGGCGATCAGCTGCGTCTTGATTGGGTAGGGGGTAAGCCGGTCCTGTCTTACACCGCAGGTGCCCGGCAAACGGGGCTGGTGCCCATCAACAGTGCCTCTTCTTCTATTCTCGCGCAGCACCTGACATTTGACACCCTGATTTCAGACCAGGAATATCGTCTCGCACCACGTGTCCTGGGCTCTCAGGAGGGGTGGAGCTATATTTCAACCCGTACCCCTTTTTTTGCCGACAGGCCGCTGGAGAGTGAAGGCTGGTTTATTTACCGTGCCGTGACCCATTTTGAGCGCAATAAAGAGGAAACGGTCGTGCGCATGGTGAGTCTGAAAAAAGTGGGCGAGGCAGTGCTGGTGCGTTCACTGGATGACATTGCGGAAATGAAACTTACCCGCCAGCGTCAGGAAATTAAACCGAATGACATTCTTCTTCCTGCCCTTGGGGCAAAAACCGGGGAGGTTTTCCACCCCAAACCGGCACCTCAGGGCGTTGCCGGCACCATGGTCGGGCACCTTTACGGCAGTAACTATGTCGGGCATCGCCAGATTGTGGTGGTCGATCTGGGTGAAACCGATGGCATCGATGCTGGCCATACGCTTTCTGTGGTAGTGCCCGGTGCGACCATGAAAGGCAGTAAAGGCAAGATGCGCTATGACTCTGGAGTGGACAATGCGGGCGGTGAACGGAAAGTCTTGCCCTCAACCTCTGCAGGTAAATTGTTAGTGATCCGGAGCTACCCTTTCTTCAGTCTTGCCATGGTGGTGGATGCGGATATGCCACTGAAGGCTGACATGCCGGTTGTTGCTGCGGAAGGATAAGATGTCACGCGAGCTTGAGTGGTGGCTTAGGCTCGCCGCTGTTCCCCGTTTGGGTGGCCAGGCGGTCAGTAAAATTATCAGCCGCTATCCACCCCATAAACTTGAGGCGCTTGATGATATTGAGCTTGCCGCGCTGGGACTAAAGCCAGCTCAGGTTCAGGCACTGCGCCACCCCGATTTTTCCATCATCGACAGATGTCTGGCCTGGGCATCTGCACCGTCCAGACACATTATTGCCCTGACCGATCACCGCTATCCCTATCTGCTTAAACAAATCTCTGGCGCGCCGCCACTGCTGTTTGTCGATGGCGATCCGAGACTGCTTTCCCTTCCTCAATTGGCCATTGTCGGCAGTCGCCACGCATCCAGTGAGGGCCTTGCGTTGGCTCATGCATTTGCCAAGGAGCTTGCGGCGCATGATGTGGTGGTGACCAGTGGCCTGGCTCTGGGCATTGATGGCCGCGCGCACCGTGGTGCGCTCGATGGACAGGGAAAAACCATCGCTGTGCTAGGGTCTGGGCTGGATAAGGTGTATCCTGCCAGTCATCGCCAGCTAGCGGGTGATGTGAGGGATTCTGGTGCACTGGTGTCAGAGCTGTGGCCTTGGTCGCCACCCAAGCCTGCATTTTTCCCGAGACGAAACCGGATTATCAGCGGTCTCTCTACTGGTGTGTTAGTGGTGGAGGCAGCCATGAAAAGTGGTTCATTGATTACTGCCAGGCTGGCGCTTGAACAGGGGCGGGATGTATTTGCGCTGCCTGGCTCGATTCACAACCCATATGCTAAGGGCAGCAACGGGCTGATAAAGCAGGGCGCTTTTTTAGTGGAGTCCGTCGACGATATTCTGGTGCAAGTCGGCACACTTGCAGGTTGTGCGATTAATCACCAACTGGAAGTTGCCCAGCCCCAAGACTTGCGAGAAGAATTGCCATTTCCTGAACTGTTGGCTAACGTAGGAAATGAAGTTAGGTGTGTCGATGTGCTTGCAGAACTCTGCGATCAACCCGTTCACGAAATCATGATGCAGTTGTTAGAGCTAGAGCTACAGGGATTTGTATCCGCAGTACCCGGTGGCTATGTCAGAACGAGGAGGGGATAGCCATGATGGACATATTAATGTACCTGTTTGAAACCTATATCCACAGCGATGTGGAGCTGATGGTGGATCAGGACGAGTTGGCTGATGAACTCTCCAGAGCTGGATTTCATCAAGATGATATATACAAAGCGCTGAACTGGCTGGAAAAGCTGGCGCAATTGCAAGACGCTGATAGAACCCCATACCTTACCGGTGGTGCCCTCACGTCTGTTCGCATCTATACCGCGAAAGAAATGGCTCGGCTGGATATTGAGAGCCGGGGCTTCTTAATGTTTCTGGAACAAATCAGTGTGCTGAGCCCAGAGACCCGTGAAATGGTGATTGATCGTGTCATGGAGCTGGATACGCAGGAGTTTCTCCTTGAAGATCTGAAATGGGTGATCCTGATGGTGCTGTTTAACGTGCCCGGTAACGAGCGCGCGTACGATCAAATGGAAGAGTTACTCTACAGCACAGCAGAAGATGAATACCTTCATTAAAACTAGGTTGTTGAGGCTGGTCTGTTTTGGCTGGAAAAATTGATGATTCCCTGTTCAGCGCGCACGAACACGCGCTGGAAAACGAAGAGCGCTGCCCGAAATGTGGCAGCGTTCTTGTTATCAAGCACAGTAAGCGTGGGCCGTTCAAGGCCTGCACGGCGTATCCTGGCTGTGATTTTGTTGAGTCACTGCACCACAATGATGGTCATATCGTCAAAGAACTGGGCATACCGTGCCCGGAATGTGGCAATGAACTGGTGTTGCGGCAGGGGCGTTATGGAATGTTTATTGGTTGTTCGGCTTATCCTGACTGCCAGCACATTGAAAAGCGTGATCAGGAGCCGGAGTCCGAGACGCTGGACATCACCTGCCCGGCGTGCCGTAAAGGAAAGCTTCACGAGAAGAAATCCCGCTTTGGCAAGGCGTTTTATGCCTGTGATGCCTATCCGAAATGCAAGTTTGCCGTCAACCTTAAGCCCATCAAAGGTAACTGCGAGGTGTGTGGTTATCCGCTTTTGTTAGAGAAAAAGCGGGCGTCGGGTGTTGTGGAAGTCTGCGCGGATAAAAGGTGTCAGCACAAACAGACGCAATAATGTTTGCGACAGAAACAGAAAAAGCCGCAGACTGCGACTTTTTCTTTGTTTCGCAAAGGGTTATCCCAGCGCTTGTGCTGCGCGTTGAATCGCCGGAAACTCGGTATCATCCAAATAACTGGCAACGTCGTTAAGTGCTACACCCAGCGCCTTGGCATTGTCAGCGCACAGGTTAATGTGGCCGATTTTACGGCCCGGGCGGGGCGCTTTATCGTACCAATGCACATGTGCTAACCCCATCACATCTTCAGGAACTGTCACGTCACCAACGATATTGATCATTGCCGTTGGGCGAATGCGTTTGGCGCTGCCGAGCGGCAAGCCACATACGGCGCGAAGGTGGTTTTCAAACTGGCAGACTTCTGCACCTTGCTGGGTCCAGTGGCCGGAGTTGTGCACACGCGGCGCAATCTCGTTCACTTTCAGGTTTCCGCCAACATCGAAAAACTCAATCGCCAGCACGCCGACATAGTTGAGTGTATCGGCTACTGCCTTGAACATGGCTTCTGCCTGCATCTGCAACGCAGCATTGTCTCCTGCCGCAATAGACACACTTAAGATACCGTCGGTATGGATGTTTTCGGTCAGAGGGTAAATTTCCAGATTTCCCTTGGCATCGCGTGCACCAATCAGTGACACCTCTCGGTCAAAGGGAACAAACTCTTCGGCGATGACACACTGGCGTTCGCCCTGCGGTGAGGTTTGCAGAAAATGGTTAATGTCCTGCCACACAGCGTCAATGTCTGAGTCAGGTTTCAACCGCCACTGGCCTTTTCCGTCGTAGCCATCAAGGGCACTTTTCAGGATCATGGGCAGGCCGATGCTGGCCATGGCGGCATCATAGTCTTCCCGGCATGTGATAACGTGATAGCGGGCGTTTGCGACGCCAGCTTTATCCAGCAGCGCTTTTTCCCGTCGGCGGTCTCCGCCAGTCAGAATCGCGGTTTCGCCCGGGTAAAATTTGCCACTGGCCTGGCAAATCTCCAGAACATCCGGGGCGATATGTTCAAATTCAGCAGTAATGACGTCGGCATTGGCAATGCCGCTTTCCAGTCCTTTTCCTATCACTTCCAACGTGACGGGATGGATAAGGTTGCCGCTTCGCACGTCGTATGCACTGATCTTAAGGTTTAAAGGGGCACCAGCCAGTGCCATCATACGTGCCAGCTGTCCGGCACCAAGAACCAGCACATTCATGGTTATTCTACCGATGGGTCTGGGTTGGCAAGCACAGTCTCTGTCTGGCTCTGGCGGAAGGCATCGACTCTGGCCATCAGTGTATCATCGCTAGTGGCCAGAATTTGCGCTGCCAGAAGACCAGCATTGGCTGCACCGGCATCACCGATTGCCAGCGTACCGACAGCCACGCCTTTTGGCATCTGGACGATAGAAAGCAGGGAATCCATGCCTTTGAGCGCTTTTGACTGAACGGGCACGCCGAGTACAGGAAGGCTGGTAAAGGCAGCGGTCATACCTGGCAGGTGGGCAGCGCCGCCAGCACCTGCGATAATGACTTTCAGGCCACGGGATGCCGCTTTGCTGGCATACTCAGCTAGCAAATCAGGAGTGCGGTGGGCGGAAACCACTTTTGTCTCATAGGCAATGCCAAAACTATCCAGCATATCTGCTGCGTTTTTCATGGTTGGCCAATCGGACTTCGAACCCATGATGATGCCGACTTTCATAGTGACTCCTGTAAATGCTGTCTAACCATTGGAACAGAGAAATTCGGCGCATTATATCGGCAATCAAGGTCAAGGAAAACGTTTGCGTCAGCCTGTTTGTGTTGGTTTTTGTCAATTTAGCGACGGATGTTTTGGGTTCATCTGTTTCTATTTGTGACAAAAGTGTTGAGAACGCCGGATAAAGTTAGTCATAGTAAGCCGAATTTTTATTCGGCAGAGTAGGAGATGAACATTGGCGAATGTGGAACAGTGCGTTTCGGCGCTGGCCCGTGGAGAAGTAATTGCCTATCCAACGGAAGGTGTGTTTGGCGTTGGGTGTGATCCAGACAGTCCCCAGGCGGTGCAGGCGCTGTTGGATGTTAAAGCACGTGATAAAGCCAAAGGGTTGATTCTTATTGCTGCTGAGTTCTCCCAGCTGGAGGGGTATATCGACTTTGACAGCCTGAGTGATGAAGTAAAAGCCGATGTGCTGGCAACCTGGCCGGGACCTGTTACCTGGGTGATGCCGGCAGGAAAGAAAACCACTGACTGGGTGACAGGTCAGTTTGATACGGTGGCTGTACGAGTCTCCGATCACCCTGATGTGCGTGCGTTGTGCCTTTCTTACGGCAAGCCTATCACATCCACCAGTGCGAACTTGAGCGGTGAAGCGCCGTGCCGTAGTGTCGAAGAAGTCGTTAAGCAGCTTGGCGAGCGTGTTCCCAACGTCTTGGAGGGAAAGATCGGTGGACGCGACAAGCCGACCGAGATCCGCGATGCACGTTCTGGTAAGGTGCTTCGTCAAGGTTAGAGAAAAGAGCGAGGAAATCACGTGGAGAATCCGAACCTTCCCGAGCAAGTCGATAAAGAGGCGGTAAAGCGTTTTTTACTCTCATTGCAGGACACTATCTGTGCCGCACTGGAAAAAGAAGATGGCAGCGCGACCTTTCAGGAAGATGCGTGGGAGCGAACCGCAGGTGGTGGCGGTAAGAGCCGTGTGATGCGTGATGGTGCGGTGTTTGAGCAAGCAGGCGTCAATTTCTCCCATGTGTTTGGCGATAAGATGCCGGGTTCTGCCACCGCGCACCGTCCAGAACTGGCAGGCAGGAGTTTTGAGGCAATGGGGGTATCGCTGGTGGTGCATCCTAAGAACCCGCACGTGCCGACTTCCCATGCCAACGTCCGCTTTTTTATCGCAGAAAAAGAGGGAGAAGCACCGGTCTGGTGGTTTGGTGGTGGCTTTGATCTCACGCCGTTCTATCCGGTGGAGGAAGACTGCATTCACTGGCACCAGACGGCGAAGTCTCTCTGTGCGCCTTTTGGCGGGCACGTTTATGCCGAGCACAAAGCGTGGTGCGATCGCTATTTCTTTTTGCCTCACCGTAACGAAACCCGGGGGGTCGGTGGCCTCTTCTTTGATGATTTGAACCAGTGGGGCTTTGACGCATCTTTTGGTTACATCAAGGCCGTAGGGGAAGGTTATCTGGATGCGTATCTTCCTATTGTCCAAAAACGGAAAACTACCCCTTATGGTGAGCGTGAGCGTGAGTTCCAGCTATACCGGCGTGGGCGTTATGTCGAGTTTAACCTGGTTTATGATCGCGGCACCTTGTTTGGTCTTCAAAGTGGTGGCAGAACCGAATCCATACTGATGTCGATGCCGCCACTGGTTCGGTGGGAATATGGTTTCGAGCCCGAAGTGGGCTCTGCTGAAGAAAAACTGTATACAGAGTATCTCAAACCAAGAGAATGGTAAGGCAAGGAAGCAAATACCGTGGATAAATACGTTGTTGTCGGAAATCCGGTTTCACACAGTAAGTCACCCTTTATACATACCCTGTTTGCACGCCAGACATCGCAGGCAATGTGTTATGAAACCCTCGAGGCGCCAGTGGGCGGTTTCGAAGAAGCGGTTAGCGCTTTTTTTGAAAACGGCGGTAAAGGGTGCAATGTCACTGTGCCTTTTAAGGAAGAGGCGTTTAAGCTCGCGACTCAGTTAACCGAGCGCGCCAAACTGGCCGGTGCGGTGAATACGCTCAAAAAGTTGGATGATGGCGGAATCCTCGGTGATAACACTGATGGCGAAGGACTGGTGCAGGATTTGCTGAACAACCAGATCATTCTCAAGGGGGCTCGTATCCTATTACTCGGTGCGGGTGGTGCAGCGCGTGGGGTAATCTTGCCTTTGCTGGCACATGAGCCGTCAGCGTTAGTGATTGCCAACCGCACTGAAAGCAAAGCAGAAATGCTGGCGTCTTTATTTGAACAACATGGTTGTGTATCAGCAACCAGCTTTGAGGTGATTGAGGGACAGTTTGATGTGGTGATCAATTCCACATCCGCCAGCCTTGCAGGCGATCACCCGCAAATCAGCCCATCAGTATTTGGTGAACATACTGTGGTGTACGACATGGTATATGGCGCAGGCACTACCAGCAGTAACCAGTGGGCGCTGGATAATGGAGCCGCCCGCGTGATTGATGGACTTGGCATGCTGGTCGGACAGGCAGCAGAAAGTTTTACTGTCTGGCGTGGTATCAGACCCGGAAGTGGTCAGGTACTAAGGGAACTTCGCCGTAATCTGGCAGAATAAGTTAACGACGATATTATGAACCAGCGTATTTTGTTTCCTGATCTTCATCACTTCGATCATGAAAAGCAGGCGGTGTGTTTTCAGGCACAACAGTCGGGTGCGCTGATTGCGTGCTTTATTCGCGTCGAAGATCTGGAAAAGCGCACGCAATCTACACTGCCTACAGAGCAGGCCATTCTCGCAGCTTTCTGTGAATACCGCTTCGATTTAGAGGAGCTTGCTGAAAGCGCTATCGAAGATGAAGATTTCAATGCCGACGGTGAGATCTGGATATGTTAACCGCCTTCTGCGATGTACTCGTTTTTCGTCACTACATAGTTATCTGACGACTTCTGGAGAAAAGCGCGCTCTGCTTCTTTTAGCGGGCGTGCTTGCCTGACGGGGCTACCGACATACAGGTAACCGGATACCAGCCTTTTTCCTGGCGGAACCAGACTTCCTGCCCCCACCATCACTTCATCTTCAATCACTGCGCCATCGAGAACAATTGTCCCCATTCCGACCAGTACTTTATTGCCAATGGTACAACCATGCAGCATGACTTTGTGGCCGATTGTCACGTCATCCCCAATGAGTAGCGGGTGTCCTGCCGGGTTTTCCTTATTCTTATGTGTCACATGAAGAACAGAGCCGTCTTGGATATTAGTGCGGTTACCAATATAGATACGGTTTACGTCGCCGCGGGCCGCGACCAAAGGCCAAATACTGACATCGTCACCTAAAGTAATATCTCCTACTAACACCGAAGACGGGTCCAGGTAGACGTGTTCACCTACTGTTGGAAAGAGACCTTTATAGCTGCGAAGGACAGAAGACATAGAGAATTCCTAATCAAGTGAATAGAAAACAGACTATCTCGATGGGAAAAAGAGTGCAATTCTTGTTCGGTTTCATGTGCTTTAATAGCGATTTGAGTGAAAAATGGTCGAACGCGCCGTTTTCGATAAAAAACTGCAAAAAAGCCCTTGCCAGATTTTTTCGCCTCCCTATAATGCCGCCTCACCGACACGGAGAGCGGCTTCCAACGCGGAAATGCCCATCCAGACCGGTACGGCGAAGGCCTTAAAAACTGAGTCGAAATAAACGCTTGACGCGTTGAGGTAGATCAGTAAAATGGCCGCCCGCTTCGAAGGGAAAATCACCCCGAGAGGCAAGTCAACAAGGTGTTTTGAGGGTGCTAAAAGCAACACTGAAAAATCTCAAAATTTCTTCTTGACTTCATCGCCCGGCAGCGTAAAATTCGCAGCCCTGACGGTGAGAAGCAAAACTTCTTAAAGTCAATGTTCTTTAACAATTTGACCTATGCAATCTGTGTGGGCACTCGTCATTGATAGACAAAAGATTTATCAGCGAACTGAGTGACCAATTCAAATTGGTACAGCCTTGAGCTGTTTTGATTTCATGTTTTCAAACGTGAAAACCAATAAGAGCACAGTCAATTTATATCAGTATTCGTTGAGC
>NZ_ADAQ01000006.1 GCF_000176515.1 Grimontia hollisae CIP 101886 | reverse complement strand
GAAGTCGTAACAAGGTAGCCCTAGGGGAACCTGGGGCTGGATCACCTCCTTACTGATGCTATGAATGCGAGTGTCCACACAGATTGCTACGGTCAAAAAGAAAAAGAACATACTTAGATGTGTTTGTTGCTTTGGTGGTTAGCACCCCAATCTCTTGGTAAAAGAGGATGAGGTCGGTGGTTGAAACCAAAGACACAAGAATGGGTCTGTAGCTCAGGTGGTTAGAGCGCACCCCTGATAAGGGTGAGGTCGGTGGTTCAAGTCCACTCAGACCCACCAATTTTCCTTCATGCATCGTTGTGAAAAGACTCGTTTAGTGAACTAAACGTCGCCTTTCCACGCCTTGCCTGAAAAGAAATTGGTCACAAACTAAGTATCGATGTGGGGCTATAGCTCAGCTGGGAGAGCGCTTGATTTGCATTCAAGAGGTCTGCGGTTCGATCCCGCATAGCTCCACCACGCTTTAAGTGTTCTTACGAGAATATTTAAAAAGTGGTTGTTCGACAGAACACATCACATGCTCTTTAACAATCTGGAAAGCTGACTAAACAACTTTGTTTCTACGGAAGCAGAGATTGTTTGTAAAAGTTCTCAAAGGTTAACTCTTAAGAGTTAACACCAAACACATTCATGTGTTCTTGGAATTTGAGTCCGGCGAAATCGTTCATGTAAATGAACACCTTGGTTGTTTGAACCTACGAAACCTCTTGGGGTTGTAGGGTTAAGTGACTAAGCGTACACGGTGGATGCCTAGGCAGTCAGAGGCGAAGAAGGACGTAGTAACTTGCGATAAGCCCAGATAAGGCAGTAACAGCCACTTGAGTCTGGGATTTCCGAATGGGGAAACCCACTTACATAAGTAAGTATCATTAACTGAATCCATAGGTTAATGAGGCGAACTCGGGGAACTGAAACATCTAAGTACCCGAAGGAAAAGAAATCAATTGAGATTCCGGCAGTAGCGGCGAGCGACCCCGGACCAGCCCTTAAGCTGATTGTGAGTTAGTGGAAGCCACTGGAAAGTGGCGCGATACAGGGTGATAGCCCCGTACACGACAACGCACAGTGAGTGAAAACGAGTAAGACGGGACACGTGTTATCTTGTCTGAAGATGGGGGGACCATCCTCCAAGGCTAAATACTCCTGACTGACCGATAGTGAACCAGTACCGTGAGGGAAAGGCGAAAAGAACCCCTGTGAGGGGAGTGAAATAGAACCTGAAACCGTGTACGTACAAGCAGTGGGAGCCCTATCACCAAAGTGCTTATCCGAGCATGAAGGTGACAGCGTGAAGTGAATTCACACTGTTGTCGTTGCGTTGTTTGCAACGACAAACCTCAAAAATCAAGCAGTAGGCTTGAGTGCTTTGGGATAGGGTGACTGCGTACCTTTTGTATAATGGGTCAGCGACTTACGTTATGTAGCAAGGTTAACCGTATAGGGGAGCCGTAGGGAAACCGAGTCTTAACTGGGCGATGTAGTTGCATGACGTAGACCCGAAACCGGGTGATCTAGCCATGGGCAGGTTGAAGATTGAGTAACATCAATTGGAGGACCGAACCGACTAATGTTGAAAAATTAGCGGATGACTTGTGGCTAGGGGTGAAAGGCCAATCAAACCCGGAGATAGCTGGTTCTCCCCGAAAGCTATTTAGGTAGCGCCTCGGACGAATACTACTGGGGGTAGAGCACTGTTAAGGCTAGGGGGTCATCCCGACTTACCAACCCTTTGCAAACTCCGAATACCAGTAAGTAGTATCCGGGAGACACACGGCGGGTGCTAACGTCCGTCGTGGAGAGGGAAACAACCCAGACCGCCAGCTAAGGTCCCCAAGTTATCGCTAAGTGGGAAACGATGTGGGAAGGCTCAGACAGCCAGGATGTTGGCTTAGAAGCAGCCATCATTTAAAGAAAGCGTAATAGCTCACTGGTCGAGTCGGCCTGCGCGGAAGATGTAACGGGGCTAAGCGATACACCGAAGCTGCGGCAGTGTGATTTATCACATTGGGTAGGGGAGCGTTCTGTAAGCCGTAGAAGGTGTGCTGTAAGGCATGCTGGAGGTATCAGAAGTGCGAATGCTGACATGAGTAACGATAAAGGGGGTGAAAAACCTCCTCGCCGGAAGACCAAGGGTTCCTGTCCAACGTTAATCGGGGCAGGGTAAGTCGGCCCCTAAGGCGAGGCCGAAAGGCGTAGTCGATGGGAAACGGGTTAATATTCCCGTACTGCTGATAACTGCGATGGGGGGACGGAGAAGGCTAGGTGGGCCAGGCGACGGTTGTCCTGGTTCAAGTGCGTAGGTAGGTGAGTTAGGCAAATCCGGCTCGCTATATACTGAGACACGATGTCGAGACACCACGGTGTTGAAGTCATTGATGCCCTGCTTCCGGGAAAAGCCTCTAAGCTTCAGGTTATCAGTAACCGTACCCCAAACCGACACAGGTGGTCGGGTAGAGAATACCAAGGCGCTTGAGAGAACTCGGGTGAAGGAACTAGGCAAAATGGTACCGTAACTTCGGGAGAAGGTACGCTGCCCGCGGTGAAGTCCCTGGCGGATGGAGCTATGGGCAGTCGCAGATACCAGGTGGCTGCAACTGTTTATTAAAAACATAGCACTGTGCAAACTCGAAAGAGGACGTATACGGTGTGACGCCTGCCCGGTGCTGGAAGGTTAATTGATGGGGTTATCCTTAGGGAGAAGCTCTTGATCGAAGCCCCAGTAAACGGCGGCCGTAACTATAACGGTCCTAAGGTAGCGAAATTCCTTGTCGGGTAAGTTCCGACCTGCACGAATGGCGTAATGATGGCCACGCTGTCTCCACCCGAGACTCAGTGAAATTGAAATCGCAGTGAAGATGCTGTGTACCCGCGGCTAGACGGAAAGACCCCGTGAACCTTTACTACAGCTTGGCACTGAACATTGAGCCTACATGTGTAGGATAGGTGGGAGGCTTGGAAGCGGTGACGCCAGTTGCCGTGGAGCCATCCTTGAAATACCACCCTTGTATGTTTGATGTTCTAACTTGGCCCCATAATCTGGGGTGAGGACAGTGTCTGGTGGGTAGTTTGACTGGGGCGGTCTCCTCCCAAAGCGTAACGGAGGAGCACGAAGGTGGGCTAATCACGGTCGGACATCGTGAGGTTAGTGCAATGGCAAAAGCCCGCTTGACTGCGAGAATGACGGTTCGAGCAGGTGCGAAAGCAGGTCATAGTGATCCGGTGGTTCTGAATGGAAGGGCCATCGCTCAACGGATAAAAGGTACTCCGGGGATAACAGGCTGATACCGCCCAAGAGTTCATATCGACGGCGGTGTTTGGCACCTCGATGTCGGCTCATCACATCCTGGGGCTGAAGTCGGTCCCAAGGGTATGGCTGTTCGCCATTTAAAGTGGTACGCGAGCTGGGTTTAGAACGTCGTGAGACAGTTCGGTCCCTATCTGCCGTGGGCGTTGGAGAATTGAGAGGGGCTGCTCCTAGTACGAGAGGACCGGAGTGGACGAACCTCTGGTGTTCGGGTTGTCACGCCAGTGGCATTGCCCGGTAGCTAAGTTCGGAATTGATAACCGCTGAAAGCATCTAAGCGGGAAGCGAGCCTCGAGATGAGTTCTCCCTAAGGCTAAAAGCCTTCTAAAGGGTTGTTGGAGACGACGACGTAGATAGGTCAGGTGTGTAAGTGCTGTGAGGCATTGAGCTAACTGATACTAATTGCCCGTGAGGCTTAACCCTACAACACCCAAGGGGTTTTGACGGACTCAAGTAAGAACACAAAGAGTGTGTAAAGAGAGAGAGAGCGGTTGCTAGGACCTAGGAAGAGCAACCGCGGTCAGTTTTCCAAGATTTTAATGGGCGTTCCCAGGGCCTAGTCACCTAGGACCGAGAACCCCGATACAGAATTTGCTTGGCGACCATAGCGCTTTGGACCCACCTGACTCCATGCCGAACTCAGAAGTGAAACAGAGCAGCGCCGATGGTAGTGTGGGGTCTCCCCATGTGAGAGTAGGACATCGCCAGGCTTCTAATTTTCTTTCACTTTTTAAGAAAGTGAAGACAAAAAGTACGACGAGAAGGCCATCCGCAAGGATGGCCTTTTTGCGTTGCCTTGACTAACTAATCATCGCCCAGATCCTAAAGCAAAGTGACATGACTCTGAGCTTTAGAGTGCAGGTCAAGTGGACAAACGGACTTAATGCTTAATTTGTTTTGTATGACAACAGTTTTCGGTAGTACGCCCGCGTTCTCTTTTTTGATCTGATCTCTTGCCGAGAAATTATAAGCTTGCTTAAATTGCGACCAATTGAGTTGTCTTCCTCCAATCAATGCTGGCTATTTAAATGGGAATCGATAGAATGGTTTGCACATAGGGGTGTAGCTCCAATTGGCAGAGCAGCGGATTCCAAATCCGCGTGTTGGGGGTTCGAATCCCTCCACCCCTGCCATCTTCGAGCCTCAGCAGAAATGCTGGGGCTTTTTTGATATTAATTCTCCTCTTTTCAACATATTGTTGATATACCTGCTGTCGCTTTAGCGTATAAAACCTATAACACGTATGATGTCAGTCTGACTTTCTCGCTGATACGGTTTAAATATCTTGAATCACGCTATTTTGCTTTTCTACATTGCGCTAGGCGGAGCTTTAGGGGCCTGCTCGCGATACCTGATCTCTGAGCTCAGTATTGTCCTGTTAGGGCGAGGTTTCCCTTATGGCACGTTGACGGTCAATGTAGTGGGATCCTTCATTATGGGTCTATTAGTCGCAGCATTGGAACAGGAAGCATTCGCCTCAGGTCCTTGGCGTCACCTGATTGGCTTCGGCTTTCTGGGGGCATTAACCACCTTCTCAACCTTTTCTATGGATAACGTCCTTCTCCTTCAGCAGGGCGAATGGCTAAAAATGGGGCTTAATATTGTCCTGAACGTTGTGGTTTGTATTGCTGCTGCTTGGGCTGGCTTTCAACTCTTAATGCGCGCTTAATCTCATTGGTGGCATTGTATATCTGATGCGCATTTTTTATACTCGTTCGCTGTAACTTGTCGGAGTGCCATTTGGCTGAGACCGCGTAAGCGGGATCCGTTGAACCTGATCAGGCTAATACCTGCGAAGGGAACAAGAGAAAATATGTGCGAGTTCGTTGTTAAACCAGCTGTTTATCTGCGTCTCAAACCTCTTGCTCAGCAAATCCGGCAAGCATTTATTCCCACACACATTGGAGTAATGCTATGTCGAACCGTAAACAAGCCAGAAATGACGCGAAAGCGTTTATCGACAACCTGTCGGTACAACCCTTCCCTAATTCCCGGAAAGTCCATGTTGCAGGCTCAAGGCCTGATATCCGTGTCGGTATGCGCGAGATTTCCCTTGCCGACAGTCTGGTCGGTGGGACGAAGGACAACCCTCTGCTTGAGCCTAATGAGCCCATTCGTGTCTACGATACGTCTGGCGTATATACCGATCCTGATTATGAAATTGATCTTTATGCTGGTCTGCCAAAGCTTCGAGAGCGCTGGATAGAAGAACGTGATGATACGGAGCTGCTGGATAGTGTCACTTCTGAATTTGCCAAAACCCGCCTTGACGACAATACACTGGACGAATTGCGGTTCGGTAACCTGCCTCGCGTGCGCCGGGCAAAAGAAGGGAAGCGTGTTACCCAGCTGCATTACGCACGCAAGGGCATCATCACGCCGGAAATGGAATACATTGCTATTCGTGAAAATATGGGGCGCCAGAAGTTTGCTGACGAACAGCTGAACCGCCAGCACCCCGGGCAAAGTTTTGGTGCCAACCTGCCAAAAGAAATCACCCCAGAATTTGTACGAAAAGAAGTGGCAGAAGGCCGTGCGATTATTCCCTCTAACATTAACCATCCTGAATCAGAGCCAATGATCATTGGCCGCAACTTTCTGGTGAAAGTGAATGCCAATATTGGTAACTCCTCAGTGACGTCTTCCATCGAAGAGGAAACCGAAAAGCTGGTCTGGTCGACCCGATGGGGTGCGGATACGGTAATGGATTTATCGACAGGCCGTAACATTCATGAAACCCGAGAATGGATCCTGCGGAACAGCCCGGTACCAATTGGTACGGTTCCTATGTATCAGGCGCTTGAGAAGGTAAACGGCATTGCTGAAAACCTGAACTGGGAAGTGATGCGGGATACCCTGATTGAGCAGGCAGAGCAGGGCGTTGACTACTTCACTATCCATGCTGGTGTGCTACTTCGATATGTCCCCATGACCGCCAAGCGCGTGACAGGCATTGTCTCCCGAGGCGGCTCCATCATCGCTAAATGGTGTCTGGCGCACCATCAGGAAAGCTTCCTCTATACCCACTTCCGTGAGATCTGTGAAATTTGCGCCAAGTACGACGTAGCATTGTCGCTGGGCGATGGTTTGCGTCCGGGCTCAGTTGCTGACGCCAATGATGAAGCGCAGTTCGCCGAACTTCGCACCTTAGGTGAGCTGACTAAGATTGCCTGGGAGTACGATGTGCAGGTGATGATTGAAGGGCCGGGTCACGTGCCGATGCACATGATCAAAGAGAACATGGAAGAGCAACTGAAGCACTGCCATGAAGCACCTTTCTACACACTTGGCCCACTGACCACCGACATCGCACCGGGTTATGACCACATCACCTCGGGCATTGGTGCGGCGATGATTGGCTGGTTTGGTTGCGCCATGCTTTGCTATGTGACACCCAAAGAGCACCTTGGCCTGCCTAACAAGGATGATGTCAAAGTCGGCCTGATCACTTACAAGCTGTGCGCCCATGCTGCTGATTTAGCGAAAGGCCATCCGGGGGCGCAGGTACGCGACAATGCGCTGTCGAAAGCACGCTTTGAATTCCGGTGGGAAGATCAGTTCAACCTTGCCCTCGATCCGGATACGGCCCGTGCCTACCATGATGAAACCTTGCCACAGGAGTCTGGTAAAGTGGCGCACTTCTGCTCAATGTGTGGCCCGAAATTCTGCTCCATGAAAATCAGTCATGAAGTCCGCGACTATGCGAAAGGTCTGGAGTCAGGCGAAGGCATTGAAGTAAAAATGCTGGAAGATCCACTGGAAGGCATGAAGCAAAAATCGGCGGAGTTCCTTGCTAGGGGCAGCGAACTTTATCACCAGAAAGCGTAAGGGTGCGGTATGACTCCTGTTTATTCCTTTCCCCGCTTGGATGGACAATTTGGTCCCCTTTATCCTGTGGTCGACGATATTGACTTACTCAAGCGCTTGTTAGCGCTGGGTGTTCGTACAGTTCAGCTTCGGGTGAAAGACCCCAACCACCCCGATCTTGATGCCATGATCAACGAGGCCGTGACTTTCGGCCGCCTTTGTCAGGCTCAAGTGTTTATCAATGATCATTGGGAAAAGGCGTTAGAGGCTGGCGCGTATGGTCTCCATCTGGGGCAGGATGATCTAAAAACGGCTGATCTGGATGCCATTGCCCGGGCCGGGATCCGTCTTGGTGTGTCCACCCGGACGGCGCAAGAGCTGGAGTTGGCCTTGTCGCTAGCGCCCAGCTATCTCGCGATCGGTCATATCTTCCCAACCCCCACCAAACAAATGCCAACACCGCCGCAGGGCGTGGCGCAGTTGTCCAAGCACTTGGCAACGGTCGCCGGAAAAATACCGACGGTGGCGATTGGCGGTATCGATCTCGCGACAGCCCCAGAAGTTTGGCAAACCGGCGTGGATGCGATTGCCGTTGTGCGGGCGGTCACCCAGTCCTGTGACTTGGCGGCTACGCTCCAGGCATTTTCAGAGCTACTGACAGAGGAGGCTAGAGATGAGCGGATCGTCTTCCATGAAAGCTAACCTGTCAGACAGTGAGTTTGACCGCTATAGTCGCCAGCTTATGCTGCCTGAATGGGACGAAACAAAGCAGCTTCGCCTTTCTAAGGCAACAGTGCTTATCGTTGGCTGTGGGGGGCTTGGTACAGCTGCCGGTCTCTATCTGGCGGGTGCCGGGTTGGGGCAACTGGTGTTGGCTGACAATGATTGTGTGGAGCGTTCTAACCTGCCGCGGCAGGTGGCCTACCGAGAAACGGATCTGGGGAGCCACAAAGCCAAGGCGCTTGCATCCCAGCTCAGGGCACTGAATGGAAGTATCCAGTGCCGGGCCGTTACCCGTCGCCTCAGTGATACGGCGCTGTCTCTGGAAGTGTCTCTTGCTGATCTGGTGCTGGATTGCAGCGATAACATGGCAACACGGCAGGCGGTAAACGCCGCCTGCGTCATTGCGGGTAAGCCGCTTATCGCCGGGGCAGCCATCGGTTGGGAGGGACAACTGATGGTGTTCGATTTCTCCCAACCGGGAACACCTTGCTATCACTGCCTGTTTCCATCAAATGACGACCCTGACATCCGCAACTGTCAGAGTGCGGGCGTCGCTGGGCCTGTTGTGGGAGTCATCGGCAACCTCCAGGCTCTGGAAGCACTGAAACAGTTACTCGGTGAATCCACGTTACGCTCACAATTTACTCACTTTGATGGCAAGTCCCTGACGCTGCGCTCGATGTCGATCCCAAAAGATACCCGGTGTCCGGTTTGTCATCCCGGAAAGACGGAAACCAAGGAGGCAGCCAATGCAGATTTGGCTTAATGATCAGTCGTATACCCCTGTGGCCGCCGATAACCTGTTGGCACTGGTTCATGAACTTTCACTCCCTGAGCAGTCACTGGCGATGTCAGTTGCTGGCAACATTGTTCCCCGTAGCCAGTGGCAGCAAACGCCACTGACAGAGGGTATTCAGATAGCGCTGTTTCAGGCTATTGCCGGAGGGTAACCATGTTAAAGATTGCAGATAAGGCCTTTTCCTCCCGCCTGTTTACCGGGACCGGAAAATTCTCCGGTACAGCAGTCATGGCACAAAGCATCGCGGCAAGTGGCTCAGAGCTCGTTACCATGGCGCTCAAGCGGGTAGATATCCAAAACCGTGAGGATGATATCCTTGCGCCGCTCATTGCTTCCGGTATCAACTTATTGCCAAATACATCTGGTGCCAAAACCGCCAAAGAAGCGGTGTTTGCTGCCCGCCTGGCGCGGGAAGCGCTGGGAACAAACTGGCTCAAACTGGAAATTCATCCTGACCCCAAATATCTGATGCCGGATCCGATTGAAACTCTTAAAGCGGCTGAGCAATTGGTGAGGGAAGGGTTTATCGTCCTGCCGTATTGCCATGCCGATCCTGTGCTGTGTAAGCACCTTGAAGAAGTGGGTTGTGCGGCTGTGATGCCATTAGGCGCGCCGATTGGCAGCAACAAGGGGCTGGCTTCACGGGATTTTCTCGACATCATCATCGATCAGGCCAGAGTGCCGGTGATAGTGGATGCCGGTATAGGCGCACCTTCTCACGCCGCGGAAGCGATGGAAAAAGGGGCTGATGCGGTGCTGGTCAATACCGCCATTGCTGCCGCTGCAGATCCGGTTGCGATGGCGCGGGCGTTCAGGCTGGCGGTTGAGTCAGGCCGAATGGCCTATGAAGCGGGACTTGCCGGGAAAGTGCAGCATGCCGTCGCATCCAGCCCGTTAACCGCGTTTCTTGATGATCTTGGCTGAGAGGGGGCTGCGATGACATTTTCCCACCAATGGGCATCAATGAACTGGGGTGATATCCGCCTGTCAATTTACACCAAGACAGCGGCGGATGTCAGAAAAGCGCTGGCGAAACCGAAACGGGATTTGGAGGACTTCAAGGCGTTGATCTCTCCGGCAGCAGAGCCCTTCCTTGAAACCATGGCGCAGCAGGCGGCAGTGCTGACCCGCCGCCGCTTTGGTTACACGGTGAACTTTTATGTACCGCTCTACCTGTCGAATCTTTGTGCCAATGCCTGTACTTACTGTGGCTTTTCAATGGAAAACCGCATCAAACGCCGCACATTGTCCCTCAAGGATATTGAGCGTGAATGCCTGGCCATTAAGACCATGAACTTTGACAGTATTCTGCTGGTGACAGGCGAGCACCAGACCAAAGTGGGCATGGATTATTTCCGGCAGGCGTTGCCCGCGATCAAGCAGCACTTCAGCTACCTGGCGATGGAAGTACAGCCGTTGCAGCAAGAGGAATACTTGGAACTCAAAGGGCTGGGGCTGGATGCGGTAATGGTGTATCAGGAAACCTACAACCGTTCGACTTACGCTGAGCACCACCTGCGCGGCAACAAGACTGACTTTGCTTATCGGCTTGATACGCCGGACAGACTGGCACAGGCAGGCATCGACAAAATTGGCATTGGGGCGCTGATTGGCCTTGATGACTGGCGCATAGACTGTTTTTTTGTCGCCAGTCATCTCGGGTATTTAGAGCGCACTTACTGGCGCAGCCGCTATTCCATTTCGTTTCCCAGGCTTCGTCCTTGCGAGGGCGGCGCTTCGCTCAACAACATACAGCCAAAGTCTGTGATGACCGACAGGCAGTTGGTGCAGCTTATTTGTGCTTACAGGCTGCTGAATCCAGACGTTGAGTTGTCTCTGTCTACCCGTGAATCACCAGCGTTTCGGGACAAGGTGCTGCCGCTTGGGATCACCTCGATGTCGGCCGCCTCGAAAACCCAGCCGGGCGGCTACGCGGATGATGTGCCGGAATTGGAGCAGTTTGCTGTATCGGATGAGCGCAGTGCGTCAGAGGTGGCTCATGCAGTCAAATCTGCCGGGTTTGAAGTCGTATGGAAAGACTGGGAAAAGGGATTTTCGGGGTGAAGAAAGTGGCTGGATAAACAAAGAGCGCCGGTTGGCGCTCTTGTGATTTTCCTGTCTGGTTAGCGTGAAAGTGGCACGGTTGCCTGCTCAAGCCATGCTAAGTCTTCCCCTTCAAGCGATGGGCTGACATCCTGCCACACCTTCTGGTGGTAGTCGTTCCACCAGGCGATTTCGCTGTCAGTCAGGAGCGAGACATCGACCAGCCGGCGATCAATCGGTGCGCGGGTGAGGGATTCAAAGCCCAATACTGTCATATCGCCGGATGTCGGCACCTCTACCACCAGTTCCAGGTTTTCGATGCGGATACCAAATGCCTCGGCACGGTAGTAACCCGGCTCGTTGGACAGCACCATGCCCGGCAGTAAAGCAATGGTATTCGGTGCTTTGGAAATCCGCTGTGGCCCTTCGTGTACGCTCAGGAAGTGGCCGACACCGTGGCCTGTGCCGTGGTCATAATCAAAGCCGTGTGCCCAAAGGTGCTGGCGCGCCAGTGCGTCCAGCTGGCTGCCTGCCGTGCCTTTCGGGAAACGGGCGGTTGCCAGCGAAATATGGCCTTTCAGCACCAGAGTGAAGGCGCGTTTGATGTCATCAGGGCAGTCACCGATGGCGATGGTACGGGTGATATCCGTGGTGCCGTCCGGGTACTGGCCGCCAGAATCCACCAGATAGACATTGTTCAGCGCAAGCTCGCCGGGCTCTGGCTGGTTCTGGTGGTTGTAGTGGCACATGGCTGCATTGCCACCTGCTGCTGAGATAGTATCGAAGCTGAGGTCTACCAGGGTTTCGTCCTGTGCACGGAAGCTGTAGAGCTTGTCTGCGAGTTCTGCTTCATTCGGCAGGTTGCCGGCGGCTACGTCTTTATCCAGCCATGCCAGGAAGCGGCTGACTGCCACGCCATCCCGCACATGGCAGGCTTTCATGCCTGCAATCTCCACCGCGTTTTTGGCCGCTTTGGGCAACATGCAGGGATCGGCGGCATGCACGATAACCGCACCGTTTTGGCTCAGTACCTGGCTTGCCCAGGCATTGCTGGTTTGTGGGTCAACCATCACTGTCTGGCCCGACAACGCCGCAAGGGCAGATTCCAGTGACTCCGGAGCCTTTACAGTGACGCCTTCACCGACGTGCGCAGCAAACCCTTCTGGCAGGCGCGTTGAGTCGATAAAGAGGGTCACGTCGCCCTGCGCGTCAATCAGGGCGCTTGCCAGCAGTACAGGCAGGCGCGACACATCGCCACCACGGATATTGAGCAGCCAGCAGATACTGTCAAGCTGGCTGAGAAAAGCCGCGTCTGCACCAGCTTGAGTGATTGCTGCCCCAATCTTGCGGCGTTTCTCTTCGCTGCCTTGGCCAACAATACCGGTATCCATCAGTCTTGCGGTAGTAAGCTGTGGTGTCGGGCGGTCATGCCATGCTGTGTCTACCGGGTTGGCATCAACGCAAACCAGACTTAACTTACCGTCGACCTGTTTTTCTGCCGTTGCCAGCCAGTTGGCGCTGTGAAGGCGTGGGTCTACAGCGACTTTGCTGCCTGTTGGAAGGTTATCCTGCAGCCATTTCAGTGCAGGCTCTTCAATCAGGTGGCGATATTCAAAAATGTCGCCCGGAACCTGTTTGCGCACCTGTACTGTGTAGCGCCCATCGACAAATACGGCGGCGTTATTGCGGGTGATCACGGCTGCACCCGCGGAACCGGTGAACCCTGTCGCCCAGTGCAGACGCTCATTGTGCTTGGGAACGTATTCGCCAAGGAACTCGTCTTCATGAGGAATGATCAGCGCGTCCAGTGCCTGATCGTCCAGCCAGCGTCGCAATGCCTCGACGCGCTCAGCAATAATGGCGTGCATTCTTGGTCCTTCTTGGTGATCGTGTGTAGTGATTAAATGGTTAAGCTATCTGTTTTCACCAGCCGCTGCAATTTCTGTCATATGGCGACAGCGCGAAATAATGAGCTGCCTCAACCAGCAGTGACCGGGATCGCTCTGCTGGCTCTGGTGCCAGAACAGGGTATAGGCCATGGGGGGAAGCGGTGTTGGCAGTGGCAATACCTGCAAATTAAGCTGCTTTGCGACCGCCGCCGCAAAGTGAGATGGCGCCGTGAACACCAAATCGGTATGGGTACATAGGCTGGCAGCACTGTTGAAATCGGGCACATACATGGCAATGTCCCTTTCTATGCCGCGTTCAGCAAGCTTGTAATCCAGCAGCCAGCGATCGCTGCCATCACAGCGCACCTGCACATGGCGCTGAGACAGGTAGGTGTCCAGATCCCACTTTTTCCTTATTACCGGATGGTCTTTGCGCACAATTACCCGCTGCTCATCCTGATACAACTCTTCATAGATGATGCCTTTCGGCGGCATCAGGGTCAGCATGGCATCCGCCGGGTTGAGATCTTTCCCTGTGATACCGAAATCCACCTCTCCGCGGGCAAGGGCATCAAAGGTCTGTCCGCTCCAGGCCTGGGTATCCAGCGTAATAGAAGGCGCTGCATCGAGGATTTCCCCTAAAAAACGCGGAAGCAACAGCGGATAGGCACTTTCCACCAAGGCGAAATGGAAGCGCCGGTCGCTGGTGGCGGGGTTGAAATCGTCTGACACCGTCAGCCCTTCGATATGGCTCAGCAGGTTTTTCAACCCGGGTTTGAGTGACAGGGCTTTCGGGGTTGGGTGGAGCCCCCGTGAAGATCGGTTAAACAGGGGGTCGCCAAACTGATGGCGAAGTTTGGCGAGGTTTTTGCTGACCGCAGACTGGCTGAGGTGCAGACGCTGTGCCGTGCGGGTGACGTTGCACTCTTCCAGCAAGACGTGGAGGCAAATAAGCAGGCTGAGATCGTAGCGGAGTAATTGGCTGAGGTTCATTTTGTATTATTCCTTTCAGGAATGTCTGACCTGACTATAAACCATTTTCATTCATATCAAAATCCCACTAGACTGCGCGGCAAATAACGAGGAGATCGGTATGTCTTCCCATTCTTTAAAACCTGACAGTCGTTTAGTGGCACTGATGGTGCTGCTGGTGCTGTTTAGCCCGCTGGCGATTGATATTTATCTGCCGGCGATGCCTGCGATGGCGGCGGAATTTGATGTGTCAGCAACCCGTATACAGGACACCATTTCCTGGTTTCTGGTGAGCCTGGGTCTTGGCCAGGTACTGGCAGGGCCGCTGGCAGACCGCTTTGGCCGCCGTCCGGTCGCCATTGGCGGTATTGTGATTTACTGCCTGAGCTCGGCGTTTGCCTGGCTGGCCACTTCTCTGGATGCATTGCTGGTGGCCCGTTTGATGCAAGGTGCCGGAGCCTGTGCAACCTCGGTATGTGCCTTTGCCGCCGTGCGTGACAGCTTTGGCGGTAAACGAAGCGGCCAGATGATCAGCTACCTGAATGGCGCTATCTGCTTTATTCCGGCATTGGCCCCGCTGCTTGGGGCGTGGCTGACCGCCCAGTTTGGCTGGCGGTCAAACTTCAGCTTTATGATGGCGTACGCGCTGGTGGCGCTGGTGCTGGTCTTAACCCTGTTCCGTGAAACTCGCCCGGCAGACACAGACAGCAGTGGTCCACTGCTGAGCCCGTCCCGTTATTGGCAGGTGCTGAAAGAGCCGGTATTTGTGTACCACGCATTGCTGTGCATGCTCGCGATGTCTGTCATTCTTGCTTACGTCACGTCGGCACCGGTACGCCTTATTAACGGCCTGGGGCTGACCATGGAGCAGTTTACTGTGTGGTTCAGCGTCAATGCGGCACTGAATATCACCGCATCTATGACCACCCCGACGTTGATGGATAAAATTGGCAGCCGCAAGACCCTGAATGCCGGTATGTTGATGCTGGTGTTTGCAGGGCTTTTAATGGCGGGATTGAGCGGTATCCAGCAGGCTTGGGCGTTTATGGTGCCGGTTTTCTTCGCCTCATTTGGGTTTGCCTGGGTTTTGGGCTCGGCCGCCGGGAAAGCACTGGAGCCGTTTGGACAGCGTGCAGGCACTGCCGCAGCACTATTGGGTCTTTTCCAGATGAGTGGCTCCGGCGTGTTGGTCAGCCTCACCCAGCGTGCAGGCCTGTCCGAGCCACACCTGTTGGTTTTCCATATGTTGTTGCTTGCACCGGGTCTTTTGCTGCTTTGGTCGTCCAAAGGGAAGCGCTGGCATACCGCTGAAGTGTAAACCGTTTTCTAAATACATTATTAGACGCGTATAGCGCGACGGTCTCGACAACCGTTATTCCAACTATTTGCCCGTTAATTGCTCATTAACGGGTATTTTTTGTTGATTATTTGGCTTGGGAAGTATAATTAAAGGGCGAATTTTTCAAATCAACCCGTGTCTGGGCTGTACGCATGGTTGCGGGGCACCCAAACACGCCTTCGTAAATAAATAAATAAAAATACACAGGCAGTTAACTATTATGTCGATGTCGACAATCGAATTGGCGCGTTATCTGGAAATGTTAGATGAATCGCCAGAAAAAATGATGTTTGGTAAGTTGCTCACTGAATTGAGTGGCATGAGTGAAGAGCGTGTAAAAAGCGCTGCACGGCAGGTTCCCATCAGTGGCCTTCGCGAGCTGGTTCATCAATTTAATAAAGTGATTGAAGAACGCCGTGGTGAGCGCGTTCGTGAATTGGCGCAGGCGTTGGCCAACGACGGGATTTCTGTCGATGAGCTGCGCGAATACCTTACGCAGCGCTGTGTTTAACCCGTATTATTTCCCTTTCCACTGCTGAACCACTAAACCTGCCACAATCATGACTAAACCGATTAAGGTCGTAGGATGAATCTGTTCGCCAATGATGTGTGACAGTAAGATCAGCGAAATAAACGGTGAAAGAAAGATCAGGTTACTGATTTTGGCGGTGTTCGTGGCAAGTTTCATGGCATTAAGCCAAAGCACAAAGGTGATGCCCATTTCAAACAGGCCCACATAAGTCGCCGCCGCCCAGCCCTGCCAGGGAATACCGCTCCACTCGCTGGTGCAAAGGCTAAGCCCGACAGAAAATGGTAAAGAGAGAAGAAAACCAAGCAGTAATCCGATGATCGGATCGGCTTGGTTTCTTGCGTTCAAAATCCAGTACCCTGCCCACAACACCGTGGAGAGCAATGCCAGACCCACGCCCAAAGGACTGTCAAACTGCAACCCGAGAATATTCCCTTTGGTGGCAATCACTACCACGCCAGCATAGCCCAGTGTCGCGGCAACCCAGTCCTGCTTACGAATTTTCTGCCCCAGAAACAGTGCCGCCATCAGTGTCAGAGTGATCGCCCAGCTGTAATTGAGTGGTTGCGCAAGGGAGGCAGGGAGCAAGTCATAGGCTTTAAACAGCACCAGATAATAAACCAGTGGGTTAATCAGACCGAGCAGCAGGTAATACAGTGGCCTTTTGGCAAAAGTGGAGGCCAGCAGGTGCAGTTTGCCCTGAAAACCCGCGACAGCGGCCAGGGAAATTGCTGACACCACGCTCGCAGCAGCCAGCATCTGGATAGGTGTCATGTAGCTCAGGGTGATTTTAAAAGCCGTCGCGACGGTTGACCAAAGCAGCACCGCAGCCAATCCGTAGCCTATCGCAAGGCGGTCATTCATAGAAAAATACGAGTCCAAAAGAGGGAAAGAATCCGGCAGTCTAGAGCAATTTCTGTGCAATAGAAAAGCTGGACATTTATCCAGTATCTATTTAGCCTGAGAGGCAACGAGATCATTGATATAAAAGGTAAACAGCATGCAGCTTGAAGCGCTGTTTTCAGACAGTCTGGTATGGGTGGCGGCAGGCGCCGGTGCAGGTTTTACCGCGCTACTGGGCGGGGTGTATTACCGCATGGCACAGCGCAACCAGCGCGAGCTTTACCAGCAACAACGGGACGCGGATGACAGGTTGAGCCAGGCAGAGATTGCCCGGCTGAAACATCAAAACCAGTCGTTGCAGGATGAGTTAGATGGCATGGATCTGGAGCGTGATCGCCTCAGTTCAGAGCTTCGCACCCAATACGGCAAACTTGCTGCCGCCGCAGAAAAACTGCGCCAGATGGAAACCCTGCGTGCCGAGAAAGCCGATCTGGCTGCAACGGTTGAGCACCTGCGTGAAGCCAACGCCGCGCTGGCGTTAACCCTGCGTGAGCAGCAGGCCCGCACTGAAGAACAACTCGAGGCGGCAGAAGCCAAAATTAAACTGCTGGAAGGGGCTGAAGAGCGTCTCCGTATCCAGTTTGAAGCACTGGCCAACAAAGTCTTTGACCACAAAACCCGCACCGTGGATGAGCAAAACCGGCAGAGCCTTGAGTCCTTGCTGGGCCCATTGAAAAATGAACTGGAAGGGTTTCGCAAACAGGTCACCGACAGCTTTGGTGAGCAGGCCAAAGAGCGCCACACCCTGGTGCATGAAATCAAAAACCTGCAACAGCTCAATGAAGCCATGACCCGTGAGGCTGTCAACCTGACCCAGGCACTGAAAGGGGACAACAAGCAACAGGGCAACTGGGGAGAAGTGGTGCTGGCCCGCGTGCTGGAAGAATCCGGTCTGCGCGAAGGGCATGAATACCACACCCAGGTCAGTCTGGAGAATGAGCACGGCAAGCGTTATCAACCGGATGTGATTGTGCGCCTGCCGCAGGGGAAAGATGTTGTGATCGATGCCAAGATGGCACTGGTGGCGTATGAGCGCTACTTCCACGCGGATTCCCTGGCGGACAGAGACGGTGCCCTGCGCGAACACATTGCGGCGATCCGCAGCCATATCCGAGGCCTGGGGCGCAAGGATTACCACCAACTGCACGGTATTCAGAGCCTCGACTATGTGCTGATGTTTATTCCGGTTGAGCCCGCGTTCCAGATTGCCATTGAAGCCGAGCCTTCCCTGATCCGTGAGGCGCTCGATCACAATATCATGCTGGTCAGTCCGACCACCTTGCTGGTGGCATTGCGCACCATCAACAACCTGTGGCGCTATGAGCACCAAAACCAGAATGCCCGGCTGATTGCCGACAAGGCAGGCAAACTGTATGACAAAATCCGGTTGTTTGTTGCGGATATGGAAGCCATGGGGGTTGCGCTGGATAAGGCGTCTGACAGCTACCAGAATGCGGTGAATAAACTGTCCAGTGGCCGCGGTAATATTTTGCGTCAGGTCGAGAGCTTTAAATCCCTGGGAGTAGAGGTGAAGCGCGACATCAGTCCCACCATGTTGGGACGGGATGCATCGGGTGATGAACCGGATGACGATGTGGTGGGCTTGCCCGTCTCAACGGATTGACCTGGTTGTTAGTTGACGCATTAAGCGTTTCTTGTGGTTGTTTGAGTATGTAAAGTACACTAAGCGCAAAAATATCGGGCGTTTTCTTCTTTCCGGCCCGGTGTTACTCAGGGGTTAATAATGACAGATATGACACAGGGCGTGATGAAAGACGCGGATCAGGATACCACCCACTTTGGCTTCAAAACGGTCGCCAAAGATGAGAAGGTCGGGATGGTTGCCAACGTCTTCCACAGTGTAGCGGCAAAGTACGACATCATGAACGATGTGATGTCGATGGGTATTCACCGTATCTGGAAACGTTTTACTGTTGATTGTAGTGGCGTGCGTCCAGGTCAGCGCGTGTTGGATCTCGCAGGGGGAACCGGCGATCTGACCGCCAAATTTTCCCGCATTGTGGGAGAGAAAGGCCAGGTGATACTGGCTGACATCAACAACTCGATGCTGAACGTGGGCCGCGATAAACTGCGCGATCTGGGCATTGTCGGCAACGTGAATTACGTGCAGGCCAATGCGGAAGAACTGCCGTTCCCTGATGACTATTTCGACTGTATCACCATCGGTTTTGGCCTTCGCAATGTCACCGACAAAGACAAGGCACTGCGCTCGATGTACCGTGTGCTGAAGCCGGGTGGCCGCCTGCTGGTTCTTGAATTCTCCAAGCCCATTATTGAGCCGCTGTCAAAAGTCTATGATGCCTACTCGTTCCACCTGCTGCCAAAAATGGGTGAAATCATTGCCAATGACAGTGAGAGCTACCGTTACCTGGCAGAGTCCATTCGTATGCACCCGGATCAGGAGACCCTCAAAGGCATGATGGAAGAGGCCGGTTTTGAGCAAACCAAATATTTCAACCTGACCGGTGGCATTGTTGCCCTGCACCGCGGCTACAAGTTCTGAGGGAGAAGGGGATGCCATTAGACCCGTTCGTCACCGCTGTGGTTGAAACCAGCCTGAATACGGTGCTGAAACAGGATGCGGAAAGCCAGAAACGCTTGGCGAGGCTGAAAGGCAACGTGCTCCGTGTGCGCCTGACCGATATTAACAAACAGCTGGTGTTTGTGTTCAGCCAGCAGATTGATGTGTTGGCGGATTTTGAAGGTGAAGCTGACTGCGATCTGGCGCTGGCAATATCGGTTGCGCCGCTGCTTAAAGATAAGGCCAACCTGACCCGGCTGATCAAGCAGGACAAACTGCATCTGGAAGGCGACATCGATGTCGCGCAGCAATTTTCCAGCCTCCTGAACGGCCTCAACCCGGACATTGCCGAATGGCTTTCCCATTACACTGGGGATGTGGTGGCTCACACCCTGGTACGGGGTGCGCAGCAAGGGCTGGCGTTTCTCAAGCAGATGACTGAGCGTAACCAGCGTTATGTCGGTGAGCTGGTGGTCGAAGAATGGCGACTGGCACCGGGAGCGCTGGAAGTGGCCTACTTTGCTGATCAGGTCGATGACGTGCAAAGCCAGGCATCCCGTTTATCTGCCCGTCTTGATGCGATTGAGAAGAAACTGGCTGAGGTGGCGAACGTATGACCCCGAGCGAAATCCGCCGCCTGTACAAAATCACCCAGGTCCAGCTTGGTTACGGGCTGGATGAACTGCTACCAGACCAGCCGATTACCCGCGGCCCACAACTGATGCGCAAAATGCTGTTCTGGATGAAGAACCGCCATCCTGAGAAACCGCTGGGTGAGCGTCTGCGCCTGGCGCTACAGGAACTGGGACCGGTGTGGATTAAGTTTGGCCAGATGATGTCGACCCGCCGCGATCTGTTCCCGCCGGCCATCGCGGACCAACTGGCTATGTTGCAGGATCAGGTCGAGCCGTTTGATGGCAAGCTTGCCAAGGCACAGATGGAAAAAGCCCTTGGCGGTCCGCTGGAAAACTGGTTCGATAATTTTAGTGAAACCCCGCTGGCATCTGCCTCGATTGCCCAGGTTCATACCGCGACACTGAAAGAAAACGGCCGGGAAGTGGTGTTGAAAGTTATCCGCCCTGACATCCTTCCTGTCATTCAGGCCGACATCAAACTCATGTACCGCATGGCGCGTATTGTCGCCCGCTTCCTGCCGGAAGCCAGACGTCTCAAGCCGGTCGAAGTGGTGCGTGAATATGAGAAAACCCTGCTCGATGAGTTGGATTTGATGCGCGAAGCGGCTAATGCCATCCAGCTTCGCCGCAACTTCGAAAACGACCACATTCTCTATGTGCCGGAAGTGTTCAGCGATTATTGCCGTCAGTCACTGATGGTGTCTGAACGTATCTATGGTATTCAGGTTTCTGACATTGAAGGGTTAAAAGCCAACGGTACTGATCTAAAACTGCTGGCGGAACGGGGTGTGCAGGTGTTTTTCACCCAAGTGTTCCGCGACAGCTTCTTCCATGCCGACATGCACCCTGGCAATGTGTTTGTCTCCTACGATCACCCGAAAGACCCGCAGTGGATAGGTCTTGATTGCGGCATTGTCGGCACATTGAACCGCGAAGATAAGCGTTATCTGGCGGAAAACTTCCTCGCCTTCTTTAACCGTGATTACCGTAAAGTAGCAGAACTGCATGTCGATTCTGGCTGGGTGCCGCATGACACCAATGTTGATGAGTTTGAGTTTGCCATCCGCACTGTCTGTGAACCCATTTTTGAAAAGCCGCTGTGTGAAATTTCCTTTGGTCATGTGTTGCTGAACCTGTTTAACACGGCACGACGTTTTAATATGGAAGTGCAGCCACAACTGGTGCTGTTGCAAAAAACACTGCTTTACGTGGAAGGGTTGGGTCGCCAGCTTTATCCGCAACTGGATTTATGGGATACCGCCAAACCATTCCTTGAAGACTGGATGTCGCGTCAGGTTGGGCCGCAGGCGGTGATTAACGCGATCAAAGAAAAAGCGCCATTCTGGGCAGAGAAACTGCCGGAACTGCCAGAGTTGGTGTACGATAGCCTGAAGCAAGGGCGTCAGATCAACCAGCGTATGGATGCCATGTACCGGGAGTTCATGCAGGCACGTAAGCAACAAAATCGAGCCCGTTTCCTGATGGGGATCGGTGCTACATTGCTGGTGACATCTGCCATACTTTACAGTAACCAGGTCGAGGTTTTGCCTCAGATCACAGGTGTAACCGCGTTGTTTAGCTGGTTATTTGCCTGGCGCGCATTTAACAAGTAAATTGCAGCAAACAAACTGTAACATTGAGCAAATAGAATCCGTTGGCTTGTTTATTCACCACATAACGCAGAGGTATCATTAGCATGGGTGGTATTAGTATTTGGCAACTGCTTATCATTGCCGTTATCGTTATTCTTCTGTTCGGAACCAAGAAACTTCGTAACATTGGCGGTGACTTGGGATCGGCCATCAAAGGCTTCAAAAAAGCCATGTCTGACGATGATAAGGACGACAAGAAAGACGCTGACTTCGGCCAGGAAAAACTGGAAGAGAAAAGCACTAACACTGCGCAAAAAAGCGAAGCGAAAGATAAAGAGCAGGCATAATCCGTGTTTGATATCGGTTTTTGGGAGCTGATCCTGATCGCCGTTGTCGGTCTGGTGGTGCTCGGCCCTGAACGTTTACCTGTGGCTATCCGCAATGTCTCCCGCTGGGTAGGTGCCGCTCGCCGGATGGCTGGCTCTGTGCGTGATGAGCTCGAACAGGAGCTCAAAATCCAGGAGCTACAGGAAAACCTGAAAAAAGCCGAGCAGATGGGCATGAAAAACCTGTCGCCGGATCTGCAACAGTCTGTCGATGAGCTAAAAAAAGCAGCCGAGGATGTGCAACGCCCTTATTCAAGTGCTAATCAGCGTGACACTGCCGATACTGCCAATGCTTCTAGCCCCACCAAGGATAAAACCGAGTAAGGTTGTATCCGGGCTCCAGTTTTTATCGAGAAACTATGTCATCTGTTGAAGATACCCAACCACTCATCAGCCATCTCACTGAGCTGAGAGATCGCCTGCTCCGTGCATTACTGGCTGTGCTGGTGGTGTTCATGGGGTTGGTGTATTTTGCCAATGACATCTACACCTTTGTCTCCGAGCCGTTGGTTTCCCAACTGCCGGAAGGCACCAGCATGATTGCAACGGATGTGGCGTCGCCCTTCTTCACGCCAATCAAGCTGACACTAGTGGTGTCTGTGTTTATTGCCGTGCCAATGATCCTTTATCAGGTCTGGGCGTTTGTGGCACCGGGCTTGTACAAGCATGAAAAGCGCCTGATCCTCCCGTTGTTGGCATCCAGCTCGCTGCTGTTTTACTGTGGCGTGGCATTTGCCTACTTTGTGGTGTTTCCGCTGGTGTTTGGCTTTTTCACCTCAATTGCGCCGGTTGATGTGCAGATAGCCACAGACATTGCCAGTTACCTGGATTTCATCCTGGCACTGTTTATGGCCTTCGGCCTGGCGTTTGAGATCCCGGTGGCGATTCTGCTGCTGACCTGGACCGGTGCGGTAGAGCCTGATGATCTGCGCCAAAAACGCCCTTATATCATTGTGGCGGCGTTTGTGGTGGGGATGCTGCTGACACCGCCTGATATCATTTCTCAAACCCTGTTGGCGATCCCCATGTGCTTGTTGTTTGAGGTCGGTCTTTTCTTCTCGCGTTTTTATAAGCCGCGCGATGATGAAAACGGCGAAAGTGAAGAGCAAAGCCAGGGCTAACTTGGGGCGTGATAGCATATGAAGCCAGTGATACACTGGCTTTTTTCTTATTCAGCGCGCCAATTGGCCAACAAAGGACAAGGATTTTCAGTGATAGATATCGGCGTTAACCTGACAAGCAGTCAGTTTGATACAGACAGAGAAGAGGTGGTGGCGCGAGCCAAAGAAGCGGGTGTTACGGCGATGGTGCTGACCGGCACCGATCTCCAGTCAAGCCCAGAAGCAGCGGCACTGGCAGCGACTATGCCGGGTTTTGCCTATTCTACTGCCGGAGTACATCCCCATGATGCCAAAACGGTTGACGATTTGTCCCTGCCGGTAATCCGGGCTCTGGCCCGTGAGCCGCAGGTGGTGGCGATCGGGGAGTGTGGCCTGGACTTTAACCGTGATTTTTCACCCCGCCCGCAACAGGAAGCGGTGTTTGAAGCCCACCTGAAACTTGCTGTTGAACTCAATATGCCGGTATTCCTGCACTGCCGTGACGCCCATGAGCGGTTTATGGCGATTCTCCGCCCCTACCTTGATCAGTTACCGGGGGCGGTGCTGCATTGTTTCACCGGCTCGCAAGGGGAGCTTAAAGAGTGTCTGGAGGCGGGGCTCTATATTGGCATTACCGGCTGGGTTTGCGATGAGCGGCGTGGAGAGGCACTTCGTGCGATGGTACCGCTGATCCCGGATGACAGGCTGATGATTGAAACCGACGCGCCGTATCTGTTGCCACGCGATCTCAATCCTAAACCCAAATCGCGTCGCAATGAACCTTGCTATCTGCCGCATATCGCGTCACAAATCGCTGCATTGCGGCAACAGGACACTGAGCAGTTGATCACACAAACCATCCTCAACAGCCGTCGATTCTTTGGCCTGTAACCGCTATGATGCATGCGACGCTACTAACGCACTTGGATTAAGGAGGGTACCGTGACCGTATCCATTCAGGGCGCATTTCCGGCCCGTCGTCTGCGCCGTCTGCGCAAACATGATTTTAGCCGCCGTCTGGTGGCGGAAAACCAGCTGTCAGCCAGCGATCTGATTTACCCGATGTTCATCCTGATGGGCAAGAACCGCCGAGAGGCGGTGGAATCCATGCCGGGTATTGAGCGCCTGTCTATTGACCTGATGCTGTATGAAGCGGAATACCTGGCGAAACTGGGGGTGCCAGCAATTGCCCTGTTCCCGGTGGTGCCGAAAGAATTCAAGTCCGCGACGGCAGACGAAGCACATAACCCGGAAGGTCTGGTGCAGCGTGCGGTACGCCTGCTCAAAGAGCATGTGCCGCAAATGGGGGTAATCACGGATGTCGCCCTTGACCCATACACCCTGTCCGGACAGGACGGCCTGACCGATGAAGACGGCTATGTGCTGAATGATGAAACCACTCAGGTGCTGATCAAGCAGGCATTGTCCCATGCCGAAGCAGGGGCCGATATCGTAGCCCCGTCAGACATGATGGATGGCCGTATCGGTGCAATCCGTGATGCACTGGAGCAGGCCGGTTACATCCACACCCAGATCATGGCATATTCTGCCAAGTATGCGTCAGCCTATTATGGCCCGTTCCGTGATGCCGTCGGCTCTGCGGCTAACCTCAAAGGCGGCGATAAGAAAACGTACCAGATGGATCCGGCTAACAGCGACGAGGCCATCCATGAAGTGGCGATGGATGTTAACGAAGGCGCGGACATGGTGATGGTGAAACCGGGCATGCCGTATCTGGATGTGGTTCGCCGGGTGAAGAGTGAACTGAAAGTGCCGACGTTTGCCTATCAGGTTTCCGGTGAATACGCGATGCACAAAGCCGCGGCGATGAACGGCTGGCTGGATGAACGCAAAACTGTGATGGAATCGCTGATGTGCTTTAAGCGCGCCGGTGCTGATGGCATCCTGACTTATTTCGCCAAGGATGTGGCCCGTTGGCTGGCTGAAGAGCAGCAAATGGATATCCCTGAATTGCCAAATCAGGAAAGCGCGGAATAATCAGCGTTGTTTACAACACCAAAATGCCAGCGACATGCTGGCATTTTGGTTTCTATGCGGACAACATGCTCTCGCCTTACGGCGATACATTACGCTTGATTGGATTTTGCAGCGAAATCAGGGTTTCTGTGGACTGCACTTCATCAATGGCCTGCAATTTATCAATCAGCACGTATTGCAGCTCCTCTATTGACCGGCACATGAGTTTGACGAAGATGTTGTAGGCACCGGTGGTGTAATAAGCTTCCACCACTTCATCAAGCTGTTGCAGTTTTTCCAGGGCTGAATGGTAATCCCGGGCTGCATAGAGGTTAATGCCGATAAAGCAGCACACGTCATAGCCCAGCGCCTTGGTGTTCACCAATACTTCCGTGCCGGTGATGATGCCTGCTGCTTTCATTTTTTCTACCCGCACATGCACCGTGGCGGGACTAACGGAAAACCGCTTTCCCATTTCAGCATAGGGCACTTTGGCATCTGCCATCAGGGTGCGCAGAATTTGGCGATCTAAGTCATCTAATTTTGCAATTTCAGTCATTGTTATTCACTAAACTCCATGTTACCCGCAGTTTCCGTGCATGAAACTTGACCAATTGATAGCCTTCCCAATACCGTGTCTTATTACTGTAACCGGTTTGAGAAAACTTTACGTTATTACTATGTGCCAAATACTTAAGTGGCTAATTCTCAGTGTGCTGTTTTTTCAAACCGGCGTAGTTTTTGCGGCCTACAAGGTGCTTGCTATCCATTCCTACCATCCCGACTTTTTCTGGACTGAATCGCTGGTAAATGGCATTGAACAGGGCGTGCAAGGTAAAAATATTGAGGTGGAGCACACCTACCTCGATACCAAGCGCATCCAATCCTTTGACTACCACATTGAGCTGAAACGTCTCTACCTCGCCCGTTTTCAGCAACACCATTATGACGCCATCCTGACCACTGACAATGCTGCGCTGTGGCTGGTGAATGAACTGGCTGATGAAATCGGGACAATTCCGGTGGTGTTTTCGGGGCTCAACAGCACCGGCTCCGGGCTGTATGACAACATTGAAATGTTAAGTGGGGTCGAGGAGCTTATCAATGTGCCGGACAATGTCGCCCTGATAAAACAACTGCACCCAAAAACTGAGCGGGTGTGGATTGCGCTGGATGATGCTTATTCAAGCCGTCAGTACTGGCAGGCCATTGATCGCCAGTTAAAGGCGTTTCCTGCTCAAGGAGTAGAGATCCGCCGGTTGCATCAAATCAGTTTTGATGGGCTGGTTGAAAAGGTTGGCACACTGGAAGACGGGGATGTGGTGCTGTTTGTTTCTTTTTTTAAAGATGCCAATGGCGCATTTATGGAACATGGCGATCTGCTGATCCAGGTGATCGCATCCACCAAGGTGCCGGTGTATGGGGCAAACAGCTTTATGCTGCCATATGGGGTCATTGGCGGCATTATGGTAGATGCTGCGCACCATGGGGAAGTGCAGGCAGGGTTGCTTGTCGAAGCACTCGAAAGTGGGTCGATGTCGGCCATTGTCGTCGATGCCAACCAAATGATGTTTGAATACGCAGCAGCCCGTGAGCATCAGATCGATGTAGGACAGTTCCCTGATGCGGTGATTGTCAACAAGCCTCCCCCGTTTTGGCAGGCCAACCGTGATGCGATACTCAGTAGCCTGGCTATGATGGCAATTGCTTTGGTGATTATAGGAATCCTGGCAAAACACATGAACCGTCAGAAACAGGGTGAGCGGGCATTGGCACAAAGCCGGGCTCTGTTTAAAGGGGTCTTCGACCAGAGCCATCAATATATCGCCTTGTTAGATAACCACGGACGGGTAGTGTCGGCGAACGGCGCTTTCCAGCGACTCTTCCCCGAACATGCCAGCCGGGGATTTCTGCCACTTTGTCGGTGGCCTGAGTGGCTCAGCGGCGATCGGCTGAAAATCCATCTTGAATCACTGATTGAAGGGCAGGTGAGCCGGTTTGAAGTGTGCCTGCTGTCGGATCAGCAAAATGAAGTGATTTTAGATGTGGCACTTAAAGCCCTGCCAGAGCATAGCCATGCTGATGCCCAAATCCTGTTTGAAGCGCGTGATATCAGCCAGCGAAAACTCGCCGAGCAAAAATTGCAGCGCAGCGAAGTGGAGTACCGCATGCTCTATGAGCAGCAACCGGTGATGCTGCTGACCATTGACCAACAATCGCGCATCCAGTCTGTTAACCAGTGCGCTACTGAATGGCTGGGATTTTCCAAGCACCACATGCTTGGACACAAAGTGACAGATTTCTACGCGGATGGCAGTCCACCGCCACGCAGCCTGTTAAATGGCAAACAGCGTGAGCGCTTTGGTATTCGCCGACGTGAAATTCGCTACCGCACCAGTGATGGCAACGAGCGTTGGGTCCGGGAAAGTGTCCGCTCGACACTGGTGCAGTCGCAGTTGTTGTTGGTCGGGGAAGACATCACTGAAAACCGCCGCATGGAACAGCAACTTCGCTATCAGGCACAGCATGACTTTTTAACCGGATTGCTGAACCGCAACTGCTTTGAAGCCCGGTTGGTGGATGTGCTGGGTGCATTGAAGGAAAACGGGGTGGTTCATGCCTTGTTTTATATCGACCTTGACCAATTCCGCGTGATAAACGACACCGTAGGCCATGAAGCGGGGGATGAGGCATTGAAGCAGACCGCGCAGATACTGCGTGAGTCGCTGCCCATTGGCGCAACCTTGGCCCGCCTTGGTGGGGACGAGTTCGCCGTGATTTGCTATGACTGCAATGAGCAGCAGGCCCTTGAGCAGGGAAAACGTATTCTGGACACCCTGAGTGAGCTTGACTTCTATTGGAAAAATACCCGTCTGGCACTGGGCTGCTCGGTGGGGATCCGTATGCTGGATAAAACCGCCAGCACGCCGCAACAGGTGCATGCACAGGCTGATACAGCCTGTTATGCCGCCAAGCATGAGGGGCGTAGCCGGGTGCACCTGTATCGTCCGGACGATCAGGAACTTCGCCGGCATGAGCGCGAGATGTCCTTTGTCAGCAAAATTCATGAGGCACTCGCTGAAGATCGTTTCGAGGTCTATGCCCAGCCTATTGTCAGTGTCAACGCCAACCTCGAAGAGAAGCTCTATTTTGAGGTGTTGGTGAGAATGCGTGACAAAGAGGGTAACTATGTGCCACCGGGCCAATTTATCCCCGCTGCAGAACGTTTCAATATGGCCCATATGATTGATAAGCGGGTAATTGAAAAGACCCTGGGATGGTTTGACCGCCACCCCGAGCATGTAGATGTCGTCGGCATGGTGTCTATCAACCTTTCCGGACGTTCCATGAGCGATGAAGGCTTTATCCACTTCCTGCTTGAAGCACTGAAAACCAGCACTATCCCCAGTTCGTCCATCAGTCTGGAGATCACTGAAACCGCCGCTATCAGTAACCTCAGTGATGCAATAGGGCTGTTTACCAAGCTCAAGCAACTGGGCTGCTCCATTGCATTGGATGACTTTGGATCCGGTTTGTCCTCATTCGGTTATCTCAAGCGCCTGCCGGTGGATATCATCAAGATTGATGGCCAGTTTGTGCGTGATATTGCTGATGATGAAGCCGACTATGTCATGGTCCGTGCTATCCATGAGCTGGCAACTCAGATGGGCAAGAAAACGGTCGCTGAATTTGTGGAAAATGATGCCATCCTGATGCGCCTGTGCTCCCTTGGTGTCGATTATGCTCAGGGCTATCATTTCAGTGTGCCCAAACCGATGGAAGAGGTGATCCTGACAGAGTCCGCGCGCCTGAGCGCAGTTGTCACCGATCGTGTTGAAGCATGACTCCTTTCATCAACACTCCCTGCACCTGAATCCGGTTTACGGGTATACTCTGGGCGAGAATTACACCGGAGAACTCAGGTGCAGATAGCTTTAACCTGCGAAGCGCCAGAACGCGCTGATACCCTCAAAGAAATAGCCACACGCTGGGGACTGACTCATGATGACAACGCGTTGTTTGCACTGGTACTGACCCCAAGCCAACTTGAACTTCGCAAACGGGATGAACCCAAGCTGGGGGCTGTGTTTGTCGATCTGGTCGGTGGCGCAGTCGGGCACCGCCGCAAATTTGGTGGCGGTAAGGGCCAGTCGATCGCCAAAGCGGTGGGGCTTAACAAGGGCGCGACACCTTCCGTATTGGATGCTACCGCTGGGCTTGGACGTGATGCCTTTGTGCTGGCATCCCTCGGCTGCAACGTGCAGATGGTAGAGCGCCACCCTGTCGTTGCGGCACTGTTGGATGATGGTCTCGCGCGAGCCAAGGCCGATCCGGAAATCGGGAGTTGGGTGAGCGAACGCTTGTCTTTGCTGCATGCATCCAGCCATGACACGCTGGTAAAGCTTGTTGAGCAAGGGGTGGATCTGGAACGACCGGACGTGGTGTATCTTGATCCCATGTATCCCCACAAGAAAAAATCGGCATTGGTGAAAAAAGAGATGCGGGTATTTCAGTCACTGGTGGGGGCGGATAATGATGCAGACGATCTGTATGAGCCAGCGTATACACTGGCAACCAAGCGTGTTGTGGTCAAGCGTCCTGACTATGCCGGTTTCCTTGCTGGGAAAACCCCGTCAACCCAGATAACGACCAAGAAAAACCGCTTCGATGTGTATGTGAAAGCGGCGATGCGCTAAGGGTGTGACGATTGCCGCCACCAGAAACCAAAACGCCTCCGCAGAGGAGGCGTGGGGGAACAGGTTCTGGATTATTCCATGCCTTTTACCAACAAAACTGTCAGCAGGCCAGTCACAACTGACACTAACAGGCCTGATACCAGGATCCAGGGTAACATATCCATGATGGGCGGGCTCACTTACTAAAGGGATTGGCAATACCGGTTCGTTTAGCCATCGTTATTTGCTAAAAGCCTGCAAATTGATGAATAACGTCATCCGGCGAAATTTTTCACCTGCCTATTTGACAACAGCGATGTTGTCTTAACAATGGATGATAAATAGCCGTTAATCATTATTAACAGCTTGAAACACAATGGATTGCTTTTAGTTCATCTGTAGGAAATCATGCATAAAAAAACGCCCAGAGAGGCGTTTTTTTATGCGTGAAATGCCTCACTCTTTGTGAGGCAGAGCCAGTTTGAGCGCTTCGCGGGAAAGGTGGTTAGCTGCACTGGGGTCATTCAGTTTTTCCAGTGTGTCGACCAGCCAAGCATAATCGGACACGTCTGGTCGGATATCGAGCGCTTTCTCAAAGTGGGTACGCGCCTCAGCCCATTTACCTTCACGGAAATAGAGCTGCCCCAGGGCACTGTGAGTCACGGGGTTGTTTTCGTTGTAGCGCAACACGTCCTGAAGTTTCAGGATCGCGGGATGATAATCGGGCAACGACAGCTCAGGCACCAGTGAAATCAGGCTTTCATCCGGGTGCTTTTTCAGGTTCTCGCGCAGGATAATATAGGCCTCGGAGTCTGCTTTGCGGGCGATAAGCTGCTTCACCAGACAACCAATCAGTTTGGGTTGCTGGCGGGCTGAGCGGCTCAGGCTGTTCCAGTGGGCCAGCAGGCCGTCACTGCCTTTCTGGGTCGCGATATGGGCCATCAGACCACATTCCGCCTTTAGCTCCAGCCTTTCTGCTTCTGCCTCGCTGACGGCTTTCACGCGTTTAAGTGAGGGCATCAGGCGAAGCAATGCCTGCCAGTCCTGAAGTTTCAGGTAAGTGTCTTTAAGCAGGCTCAGTAACACCGGATTGCGCGGGTTGGCATCGACCAACCCTTGCAGGCTTGCCAGTGCTTCTTCGTACTGGCCTTGGCGATACTGGAGTTTGGCTCGCGTTAACGCGGTGGCGAGGTTATCGATGCCAAAATCCGCTGCCTGTTGTAGGTAACGGTCACGGTTGTCGATATCCCCGCGGCCCTGTGCCGCTTCTGCTGCAGCCAGGTAGTTCAGCAGCGGTGCATCACTGTGGTTTACTCCTTTCAACAACAACTTCTCAGACTGCTTCCAGTCACCTTCCAAAAGCTTTAGCAGGCCTTCATTGGTCAGCATCCGGGCTTTTTTGTTTTTTCGGCCGGAAAACCAGCCGCGGGTGGAGCTTGAAAGGGAAAACAGTTTGCGGATCAGCCATTCGAGAATAAACAGTGCGGCAAACGCGAACACTACCAGAATAACCAACGTGGAAACGCTCATTTCAATGGTCTGGTTCGCTGCTGAGATCAGTACATATCCCTGATTGCCGGCCAGATCCGGTCCGACAACCAGACCTGCAATTAGCGCGATAACCAGCAGGAGAATTTTAATCATTGGCCATGCTCCCCGCTCAATGGCGCCAGGTTACGGCGCAGGCGTTCGTCAAGCAAATCACTGATCAATGTCTGGCTTTCCAGGGTTTCCGGGTAGCTTACTTCGATAGTTTGCTGGCTGAGGTTGGTCAAAGTAGCGATAAAACTCTGGGTAATGCTTGATTCCTGATTGTAGAAACGTTCAGCCCACTCTTTGGCCGTTTTCAGAGATTCTGCATACAGTCGGCCATTTTCACGGTATACCGAGGTGGCAGCCTGATCGAGTTTCGCTTTCAGGTTTTCCTGCAGGTAGAAGGTCTGTGCCGGTGACAGCAGTGGTACTACGTCACCATCACGCTTGCGATACGTGATGAACTGGCTGACGAAATCGCTCAACGACGTTTTCAGGTTCTGCTGCCAGTCACCCACATTGCCGGAGACCTGCTGTGGTGCCACCTCTTCTGCCTCTGGCATGATGACATTGGCCAGCGGCAGTCTATCCACTTCCTGTTGCAGCGAGTTCAGACGTAGCACGATACCATCACGGTCGATGCGCTTCACCGCTTTCAGCTGCTGGATGTCTTTTGCCATCGCCTGGCGGATAGGCGTCAGTGACAGGTCATTGAGCTCGGCGATACGTTGATCAGCATCTTGCATCAGGGTCGTCGCCGTCAATGCGTCATGCTCGAGCCAGAGTTTACGTGCGGCCTGGTTTACCAGGTAATCGGCTTCTGCCAGCAGCCAGTCATTGGGACGGCGGCCTTTTACATCAGCCAGCGCTGATTGCAGGCTTTTGATGGTGGTATCCTGCTGGTCGATCAGCACCTGGGTATCCTGAATAGCTTTTTTTACTGCGGCTTGGCTTTGTTGCTCGCTTTGCACCAGGGCAGATTTCAGGGCACTGATTTCATCGGTCAGTATTGAGATGTTGGCATTGACCTGTTCGCTTTGCTGGTGGCCGTGGTAATAAAGACCGCCACCCAAGGCAACCACTAACACAATCGCCAGTAAAGAAAGCGTGTGACTGCCTTTTTTCTCTTTAACAGGGGTGGCAGTAGACGTTGAGGCGCCTTTTGCTGGTGTGTCTGCTGATGAGGATTTGGCGGCAGGTTGGGCGATCGTGCTGGAAGACGACGAGGGCGTTTCCTTGTCAGTAGGGGATGCTGGCGCCGACGTGTCTTTATCCGTGCCTGATGTCTTATTCTTGTCTGTCATCCGAATGTCCCGAGTTAATCATCTCGTTTAATGCGTGGAACAGGGCGGTGTTTGAAGCGCTGTTTACACATCTGATTGTATTAAAACCAAGGCCAATTGCTTGATTGTAAATCCGTTTGCTAGGCACCAGTATATGGCATTCTCGTAACCATTGCTGATTGCTCTCTGAGATTGTCTGACACAAAAGCGAAAGTTGTTCGCCGCTGGTGACCACCAGGGTATCGACATTTTCCGCCTGCCATTGCATTGCCAATGATAATAGGGAATCACTGGTCCAATGTCTTTGATAGGCTTCAAAGTAGTGCACCTTGGCCCCCCGGCTTGCGAGCGTCTTGCCTAATAGTGCCCGTCCACCGTTGCCGCGAAGGATGAGGACTTCAAGGTGTTCAGGTTCGCCAAATACTGACAGCGAAAGCATCCCCTCGCTGTCTTCAGTGGGCGGTTGAAGGGCGTTAATACCGCTTTCTTCCAGCCAGACCTGGGCAGTTTTTTCCCCGACTGCCACGTAATGTAAGTCATCACGCCATGCAGTGTTGTCGTTGCGAAACTGCTGCTGGGTATACTCAATGGCTCTTGGACTGACCGCCACGACCACACTGCCTGATGGCAGGCGGCGGTAAGTGTTGGTCAGAACGGGTAAGTCTTTCCCTTCGGAGAAAGACAATAAAGGCGCAGGCAGCGCCTTTATGCCTGACTGATTCAGGGTTTCCACCAGTTCATAGCAGGCTGGTGCGGGGCGAACCACCAGTACGGTCATACGTCGTCCTGATACAGTTTTTCCAGAATAGCCCGGGCGCCGTCATCCAGCAGTTGCTCCGCCAGACCGGTTCCAAGCTCTTCGGCTTTTTCCAGAGGGCCAGTCACTTCACCGCGGACAATCTTGCTGCCGTCCGGTTCACCGACCAGCGCTCGCAGGTGAATCTGGTCACCGTGAATTTCAGCGTAACTGCCGATAGGCACCTGACAGCCTCCCATCAGACGGTTGTTCATTGCGCGTTCACACAACACACGATAGGTGGTGTTGGCGTCAGCGAGCGGTTCCAGCAAGGCGCGGACACGCTCATCATCCAGACGGCATTCGATACCGACAGCACCCTGACCGACCGCTGGCAGGATCTCTTCCGGTTCGATTTCATTGCGGATACGGTCATGCAGGTTAAGGCGTTTCAAGCCCGCAGACGCCAGAATGATGGCGTCATATTCGCCGTTATCCAGTTTACCCAGACGGGTGCCGACGTTACCGCGTAGATCTTTGATGACCAGATCCGGGCGCATGGCACGAAGCTGGCATTGGCGGCGCAGGCTGGAGGTGCCGACGATTGCCCCCTGTGGCAGTTCGCTGATGCTGGTATAATGGTTGGAAACGAATGCATCACGCGGATCTTCGCGTTCACAGATGGTTACCAGTCCCAGACCTTCAGGAAACTCGACCGGTACGTCTTTCATGGAGTGAACCGCAATGTCGGCCCGTCCATCCAGCATCGCCTGTTCCAGCTCTTTCACAAACAGCCCTTTTCCGCCAACTTTGGCCAGTGGAGTGTCGAGAATGATGTCACCCTTGGTGACCATAGGAACCAGCTCCACTGTCAGCCCTGGGTGGGTAGCTTCCAGGGCGGCTTTGACGAATTCCGCCTGCCACAAGGCGAGGGGGCTTTGACGGGTCGCGATGCGGATGGGTGTTGAAGTCATAGTCGTGTCCATTTAATTTGCGTAGGCTAATCGTACCACCCCTTATGATGCCGTGAGAACTCATGGTGGCAGTAGGGACAAAAAGGTGCGAAATCAGGCGGGTTCGGCTATGATGATGTGATGGAGATCATGGTTAATCAGGTGGGGTCGCGGGCAACGCCCTATTCAGTTGGCTGTATCCCGCACTACGTTGGGGATGAAGCGTTGTCTGTCTCTTGCTTGGTGTTGTTCGCAGGGTGAACAAAGTGGGGAAAAAATGGTAGGTTGCTGCTCGCTTTACGCTCTGACAAAAAACTGTTAGATTGATCACGTTTTTATCCATGGGTGCCGGTGCCACTGTTAATCCGGTCCCGTTTCGTTGACCAGGATGTCGGCAACTTTGGATGTTTATCTTGCAAAACTATGTTGATCAGCAAATAGAACGTTTTAACGCCTTTAACCAAGTCAGGTTGGAGCGTGCCCGAAGCGCTATGCATTCTCAGGCGGCTAACGTTTTTAACGTGTTGCCTGCTTTGTTGCATTTTAACCATCCGGCTGTCCCAGGTTACCTGGAACGTAGTGTTGTCCATGGTATCTGTAACTTTTCCCTTTCTGACGTCCAGCAGGATTTCGTCAATGATTGTGCCCATGCACAAGACACCCCCATTCCCGGGAAACCGTTTTCCCAGTCGCACCCTATCAAAGGCCTGTTTTCAATGGGCAGTACGGCGTCGATGGGTCAGAGTCTTTCCAGTGATTTGGATATCTGGGTTTGTGTGCAGCATTGGGTGGGGCAGGATGAACGTGACATACTGGAAGCCAAATGTTCGCTGATTTCTGACTGGGCGATGTCCCAGGGCGTGGAAGTGAATTTCTTTGTGATCTGTGAGCAACGCTTCCGCCAGAATATGGCGCAGGTGATGACCACGGAAAACTGTGGCTCAGCCCAACATTACCTGCTGCTTGACGAATTTTACCGCTCTGCTGTGCATCTGGCCGGTCAGCATCTATTGTGGTATCTGGTCCCTCCTGAAATGGAAGCATGCTACGAAGATTACGTCGGCAAAATGATCGCCAGTGGTGCCATCAAGCGTGATGACTGGGTGGACTTTGGTGGCCTGCCGTCGATCCCGGCGGAAGAGTATTTCGGATCCAGCCTCTGGCAACTGTATAAGAGCATTGATTCACCGTACAAATCGGTACTGAAAGCGATTCTGCTTGAGGCTTATTCCTGGGAATACCCAGGCACCCAGCTATTAAGTGTGGATGGCAAGCGTCGTTTTTTCTCCGGCATGCTGGATGTTTATCAGTCCGACGCTTACTACCTGATGCTGGAGAAAGTCACGCGTTACCTTGAGCGTATTGATGATCGCCGCCGTCTGGATCTGGTGCGGCGCTGTTTCTACCTCAAAACCCACGAGAAACTGACCCGCGAACCGGGGCCTGGCTCTGTACCTTGGCGCCGCGAAGTCCTGTGTATCCTGACCCGTGAATGGGGGTGGACACAGGATAACATTGCGCGTCTGGATAACCGCCGTAACTGGAAAGTGGAAGAGGTGAAGGAAGCACACAATGAGCTGCTTGAAGCCTTGATGCTGAGCTACCGCAACCTGATCCGTTTCGCACGCCGTAACGATATCACGTCGGCAATCAGCCCCGAAGACATCAGTATTCTGGCGCGTAAGCTGTATGCGGCGTTTGAGGTATTGCCAGGCAAAGTGACCTTGCTGAACCCGCAGTTGTCACCCGATCTGCATGAAGCGGATTTGAGTTTCATCCAGGTACCGGAAGGGCGTAGCAACCCGCCGGGTTGGTATCTGTACAAGCAATCGCTGAAGCCGGTGGACATCATCGGCCGCTCACCGCTTGAACATAACCGCTATCTGTCAAAACTGGTGGCGTGGGCGTATTTTAACGGCTTGCTGACTGAATCAACCCGCCTGCATTCGGTTGCGCGTAATAGCGATGTCGATATTGACAAGCTTTACCAGTTGGTGAGTGACCTTCGCAATACCTTCTCTGTCAGCCGGCCCCAGCCGTCGCTGCAGGCGCTTTCAAGCCCTTGTGAAGTACGTAAACTGGCGCTTTTTATCAATCTTGAAAATGATCCGACCACAACGCTGAAGCCATCTTCGGTGCGGTTTGATTTCAAAAACACGGATATTTTCAGCTACGGCCCAGAGCAGCAATGTCTGGTTGGCAGTGTGGATTTGGTATACCGAAATAGCTGGAATGAAGTGCGTACCCTGAACTTCAAGGGTGAAAACGCGATTCTCGATGTGCTGAAAACCTTGCTGGGTAAAATGCACCAGGATGCTATTCCGCCAGAGTCGGTGGATGTGTTCTGCTATGCCGGGAAAATGCGTGGGCTGATCCGCAATCTGGTGTATCAACTGGTAGCTGAGTGTATTGATATGCGCCTGAAACCAGTCGATCAGGAAAAACGCCGCCGTTTTAAAGCCATTCGTGTCGCGGATCAAACCTTTGGCCTGTTTTTCGAACGCCGTGGTGTGTCGGTGCAGAAATTGGAAAATTCCGTGGAATTTTACCGCTCCATCTCCTCCAATAAGATCAATGGGTCACCGCTCGTGGTGCTGGATAAAGATGCCGATATCCATCCGCCGGAGGTGGTTGATGGCTATGCCAGTGAGGGGCTTATCCAGTTTTTCTTTGAAGACTGTGACAAAGGCTTCCACATTTATGTGCTGGATGAAAACAACCGGGTGGAAGTCTATCGCCAGTGCAGCGGTGATAAGGAAGAGATGATTCAAGGCGTTAACCGTTTCTATACCTCCTCACAGGAATCACAGAATTTTGGTGGCAAGGCAGTAAACTTCAACCTGCCACAATTCTACGACATCATTTATCAGGCCGACGGGCGTGCTCAGGTGATCCCGTACAAGAGTGATCGCCAGTGGCAGCGTAACGAGATGAGTAACGATACGGTCCAGTATGCATCACGTTAAGTGAATCAGTTGCTGACAGCGTTTACTGTCAGCATCTTTTCATACACCTTCCGGTAAACGCACAGTTTCACTACCAATTCACTGTCTCGCCAGCGTGCTTGGAACATTCCTGTTTCACCATATCGATAAATTCCATGCCACTTTTGCTGCACAGCCATTTTCCATCTTGATAGCTGAAGTGGAAGCCGCCTGAACGTGACGCCAGCCAGATCTCTTTCATGGGCTCCTGGCGGTTGATAATGATTTGGCTGCGGTCTGCAAAATCCAGTGTCAGTACGTTGCCATTGGTCTCGTAATCGATATCGGCACCGCTCTCGTCGATGCCGTCTTCAATCGCCATCCATTGCGCGTCAACCAGTTCATGGTATTGGCTCGTGTTCATTCTCAGTCGTCCTATTGCTTTTCAGTGTGTTGATGCGATTATAGAGGGCATTCACTTTTGGATCACTGGCAGAAATGATGCGATTACCCCTGAAACTTGCCATGCTGGCGACAGTAGCCCTGCTCTCGGCATGCGGTCAACAAGGCCCACTTTACTTTCCTAAAGATGCACCGGCACAAAATGAGCCGGTAAATCCGGAAACGTCACAGGCTACCCAGGCATCCACTCAGCCATAATATTTCGGACAGGGAAGAACAACGTTGGACTATTTCAATTATCAGGATGACGGGCAACTGTGGGCAGAGGATCTGCCTTTGGCGCAGCTTGCCGGGCAATATGGTACCCCACTTTACGTCTATTCGCGTGCAACGCTTGAGCGTCACTGGCATGCGTTTGACAAAGCGGTGGGGGATCATCCGCATCTGATCTGTTATGCCGTGAAGGCAAACAGTAACTTGGGCGTGCTGAACGTACTGGCACGTCTGGGCTCAGGCTTTGACATCGTCTCCCAGGGCGAACTGGAACGTGTCGTTGCCGCAGGCGGTGACCCGAAGAAAGTGGTGTTTTCCGGTGTGGGCAAAACCGCTCCGGAAATGGCGCGGGCATTGGAACTGGGTATCAAATGCTTCAATGTCGAATCCGAAGCCGAGCTGGATCGCCTGAACCAGATTGCTGGTGAGCTGGGTAAAAAGGCACCGGTCAGCCTGCGCATTAATCCGGACGTGGACGCCAAAACCCATCCCTATATTTCTACCGGCCTGAAAGAGAACAAATTTGGTATCGCGTTTGATCGTGCCCGTGAGGTGTACCATTACGCCAACAGCCTGCCACACCTGGATGTGCATGGCATCGACTGCCATATCGGTTCTCAGCTGACCGACCTGGCGCCGTTTATTGAGTCCACTGATCGCCTGCTGGGCCTGATTGATGACCTGAGGCAGGATGGTATTCACATTACCCATCTGGATGTCGGTGGAGGTCTTGGCGTGACTTACAATGATGAGAAACCGCCAGAGCCTTCTGATTATGCGAAAGCGTTGCTGGAAAGGCTTGCTAACCACCAGGAGATTGAACTGGTGTTTGAGCCGGGCCGTGCTATTGCGGCCAATGCCGGTGTGCTGCTGACTAAAGTGGAATTCTTAAAGCACAACGAAGAGAAGAACTTCGCCATTATCGATGCCGCGATGAACGATTTACTGCGCCCTGCCCTGTATCAGGCGTGGCAGGAAATCGTCCCGGTTAAACCAAGACAGGGCGAGGCAAAAACCTATGATCTGGTCGGCCCGGTCTGTGAAACCGGCGACTATCTGGGTAAAGATCGCTCTCTGGTGCTGGAAGCGGGTGATTTGCTGGCGGTTCGCTCATCGGGGGCTTACGGCTTTGTGATGTCGTCCAACTACAACACCCGTTGCCGTGCGGCCGAGGTGATGGTAGATGGCAATCAATCCCACTTGGTGCGTCAGCGGGAACCGCTGGCATCGTTGTGGGCATTAGAACAGGTTTTGCCTGAGTAAAGGATCCGGATGCAAATACAATTTTCCAAAATGCATGGTCTTGGTAATGACTTTATGGTCGTCGACTGTGTGACGCAGAATGCGTATTTCTCTCCGGACATGATCCGCCGTCTGGCGGACAGAAATACCGGAGTGGGGTTCGACCAATTGTTGGTGGTTGAGCCGCCGTATGATCCGGAAAGTGATTTCCACTACCGGATTTTTAACGCTGACAGCAGCGAAGTGGCGCAGTGCGGCAACGGGGCACGTTGCTTTGCCCGCTTTGTGCGGATGAAAGGGCTGACCAACAAGAACCAGATCCAGGTCAGCACCAAGTCAGGAAAGATGGTGCTTAAAATGGACGGTGACGATCAGGTGACCGTCAACATGGGTGAGCCCATCTGGGCACCGGCCAAAATCCCATTTCGCGCTAACGCAGAAGAAAAAACCTATATTTTACGTGTAGAAGACACCACCCTGTTTGTTGGTGCCGTCAGCATGGGCAATCCGCATTGCGTCACGGTGGTCGATAATGTGGATACTTTTGATGTTGAGGGGCTGGGGCCGCTGGTTGAATCCCATGAGCGTTTCCCGGAGCGGGTCAACGCCGGATTTATGCAGATCGTGTCACGCAATGAAATCCGTCTTCGCGTTTATGAGCGCGGTGCAGGCGAAACGCAGGCATGTGGCAGCGGCGCATGTGCCGCTGTCGCGGTAGGCATCCAACAGGGGTTGCTTGATGAATCGGTGACCGTACACCTGAAGGGCGGCGATCTGAAGATCCGCTGGCGCGGGGCAGGTCATCCGCTTTATATGACCGGACCAGCTTCACATGTTTATGATGGACAAATAACAGTATGACGGAGCTTTCCAAGCTCAAAGGGCCATTGGCAGAGGTGTTGACCGACGAATCCGTGGCTGCTTTTCTGACCGACAATCCTGATTTTTTCTGCCGCCAGCCTCGTCTGGCGGTGCAACTTCGGATCCCCCATGCTGAACGTGGTGCGGTATCGCTGGTGGAAATTCAGTTGGACCGTTTGCGCGAACGTGTGGCGGCGCTGGAAGAAGAGATCACCCAACTGATGGGGATTGCGGCAGGGAACGAAAACCTGTTCCGTGCTTTCTCACTCGCCCACCAGGCGCTGTTTGCGGCAGAAAGTGAGGATGATATCCACCAAGTGCTGTGCACACTGGCAGGAGCGCTGAACCTGTCTGTCAGCCTGCGGCTGTATGAGAGTCGCCGCCATACCCTGAACCGTAAGAGTGTGGACGCCGTGAAAGCGGCGCATTTCTGCGGGCAGCGCATTTACCTCGGTAGGTTACGTAAGGTGGATGGTGACCAGTTTGTTTCGCAGGCGCCGGAACTGGGTTCTTATGCTCTGGTGCCCGTGGTAAAGGACAAAGAACTGGGCTTCCTTTCTTTCGCCAGCCCGGATGGGGGACATTTCCAGCCCAGCATGGATACCCTGTTCGTTGAACAAATTGCCGAACACATCGCGATTTTGTTGACCAAGTGGCAGGAGGCGGAATGAGCCTGCCAGCCAGCATAGAAAAACCGCTGGCGCGCTTCTTTGATTATATGATCCGGGAGCGCGGCCTCAGTCGCCATACCGAAACCAATTACCGCCAACAGCTGGCAGCCTGTGCCGAATTCCTGGTCGGCGCCGGTGTCAGCCAGTGGCAGGATGTCGATGCCGCCTGGGTACGGCAGATTGCTGCGCAGGCCAAGCGAGAACAGCTGAAAGCAGGCAGTATTGCCCTTCGCCTGTCAGCCCTGCGAAGCTTCTTTGACTTTATGGTGGCAGATGGTGTGATGGCGGCCAATCCTGCCAAGGGCGTCTCTGCGCCCAAGCAGGGGCGGACACTGCCGAAAAACCTCGATGTAGATGAGGTGAACCAGCTCCTGTCAGTAGATGCAGACGATCCGCTCTCAGTCCGTGACCGTGCCATGATGGAGCTGATGTACGGGGCAGGCCTTCGTCTGTCAGAACTGATTGGCCTTAACGTGCGTGATGTTGCGATGCGAAAGGGCGATCTGCGGGTGATTGGTAAAGGTGACAAAGAGCGCATCGTTCCGTTTACCGGCATGGCGAAAGAGTGGCTGATCAACTGGCTTAAAGTGCGTAACCAACTGCTGAAAGGGCCGGAAGATGCCCTCTTCCTGTCCAAGCTTGGTAAACGTATCTCACCGCGGAGCGTACAAAAACGGATGGCGGAATGGGGGCAGAAGCAGGCGGTCAGCAGCCATATCAACCCCCACAAACTGAGACACAGTTTTGCCACCCATATGCTGGAGTCTTCCGGGGATTTGCGTGCGGTGCAGGAGCTGCTTGGCCACGCTGATCTCTCAACAACCCAGGTCTATACTCACCTTGATTTCCAGCATCTGGCCAAAGTGTACGATGCGGCGCATCCCCGTGCGCGAAAACGCAAACGTGACGGTTAACTGCAAGGAGTGCGCATGAAGTTCTATCGCCGCTGGCAACCTGTCTCTGCCATGACGTTTGATTTGGATGACACCCTGTATGACAACCGGGTGGTTATTACCCGTGCAGAGCAGCTGTTACTCGAATGGCTGGCAGCACGCTGTCCTAAAATGGCAGGTTTCAACCGGGCTCAGTGGCAGGCAATGCGTGCAGAGGTTATCGCCGCAGATGCATCGCTGGTGGGGTTTGTGACTGAAATCCGCCGCGCCCAGCTGACACTTGCCGCATCGCACTGTGGGTTGAATGAAACCGAAGCGAAAGCGCTGGCTGATGACGGTGTAGCACTCTTCCTCCATGAGCGCAGTAATTTTTCCGTACCGTCGGCGGCGATAGATGTGATGCGTAAACTGGCTGCACATTATCCACTGGTGGCGATCACTAACGGCAATGTGGATTGCGACCGGCTTGGGCTTTCCCCCCTGTTCCAGCAAGTGTTACAAGCCGGGCCAGATGGCGCAGCCAAACCGGACAGGGCACTGTTTGCCAAAGCACAGTCCTTACTGGGAGAGCCTGCGGACAGCATCCTTCATGTTGGCGATCACCTTAAGGCCGATGTGCGCGGGGCAAAACTGGCGGGTTTTCGTGCCTGCTGGTTTAACGACACAAAAAGGCCGCTGACCATGCAGCGGCACGCTTCACTGTTGCCGGATGTGGAAATTACCCACCTTTCCCAGCTGTTAATGCTCAGTCAGTGAGTTAGCTTCGTTTCTTCAGCCAGTTATCGAACGCGGCCAGACCCGGGCCCCAAATCATGGTCACCAACAACATCACTCCCCACATCTGGTGGTCGAAAAAGCCTTTTGGCCACAGCGCCGGGTAAGACACTACCGCGATAATATTAAACGCAAACAGGGCAAAGGCCGCCGGGCGTGTTAACAGGCCGAACGCAAGGAATACCGGCAAAATCAGCTCTGCCGCGGTGCCAAGGTATGCGGCCACTTCCCACGGGATCAGGGGAACCTGGTATTCGTATTCAAACAAGAACAGGGTGCTGTCCCAGCTGGCGATTTTGGTCTGGCCTGACTTAAAGAAAACCCACGCCACCCAAAGCCGGCTGACAAGCAGCAAAACCGGAACCAAAGGCTTGAGCGCAGACTCCATCACCCCATCAATTTTTTTTAACGCAGCGAACATGTTCGGTTTCCTTTTCTTGTCAGTGTCCGGTGAGGGTAAAGTTACTGAAGACCCCAAGTTGCATGGCCCCGGAAATATGCGACAACAAGGCGGGGTCGATGTCTCCAAAACAGGCATGCTGGCAGGCAAGGATAAGTGATGCCTGTTCATCATCCAGTGTGCTGACGCTGATCCCTTGCGACGCTTTCTGGATCAAAACCGCTTGCGTCTGCGCCAGGTCAAGGTTTGCCAGTGTGTCATCATCCTTATTGGTCACCGTCTGCCACAGCGTGGCGACTGCAAACTCACTTTTCATCACTGCCGAGGCAGGGGAAACCGTCAGCTGGATACGGCCAAAGTCCTCAGGTTGCAGCTTAGCCAGGGCATCGACCGGAAAGGCGGCAGGCAATGGCGCCCGGTTCACACGCTGGATATGCCATTCAATCCCGGCGACATCGGCAAGGTAGGGAGCCGCATTAATGATGTTGGGTAACGAGCGGATAGTGTCAGCAAAACCCGCACCGTAGCGGTCAGCACAGGCATTTTCCATGGTGGTATTGAGCACATGATGGCGGGCAACGGCCTGAAAGCATGCTTCCCCAACCAGCGCAAAAACCACAGGATAGATAGTTTCAAGGCACTCTGTCAGCGTCATGACAAAGTTGTTGCGGTAAACCTGGAGCAGTGCGTCTGGTTCTGCCATACCACGGGAAACCGGCAGGCTGTGTGCCTGATAATGCAGGGCGTCACGAAATTGCTGTTGCAGGGTGGTGAGGCTGGGTGCACTCATGATGCTTCCTCCACCGGCTCCCTCAGCGCTTTGATAATGCAGTCGGCTTTTGCCGCCTCAGCCAATAACACTTCTGGTTCAGGGATATCCCTGTCCCACTCAATCAGGGTATGACGGGGACCATGCTCGGCAACCCATGTTTTATACATGGCCCAGACCGGTTCGGAAACAGGCTGGCTGTGGGTATCAATCCAGATTTCGCCTTGATCGAGTTGTTTGATGGTAAACCCTGCCAGATGGATTTCCTGTACCCACTCCGGATTGATGGCTGCAAGATAGGTATCGCTGTCAAAACCGTGGTTAAAGGCGCTGACGTGCACGTTGTTCAGATCAAGCAGCAAGCCACAACCTGTGCGCCTGACAACGTCTGCCAGAAATTCCCACTCCGGAATTGTGGAGTGACTGAATCCGAGGTAACTGGAGGGGTTTTCCACCAGGATCTGACGGTTGAGATAGTCTTGCGTGATATCCACATTGCGACAAAACACCTCCAGCGCTTCTTCTGTGTAGGGCAGGGGAAGCAGGTCGTTGAAGTATTCCCCGTTAACAGAACTCCAGCTTAGGTGATCGGAAACAAACAGGGGATTAATACAATCAACCAGCCGTTTTAATTGTGCCAGGTGCATTTTATTCACCGGGTCGACAGACCCAAGAGATAAGCCTACGCCATGACAGCTGATGGCATACTGGCGCCGCAATTCATGCAGTGCCTTAAACGCGTTGGAGTGTGGCAGGAAAAAGTTTTCACTGTGGATCTCTAACCATCCTATATCCGGGGAGTGATTAAGAAAGTGATCATGGTGTGGGTGTCGAAGCCCAACGCCAACCCAGGGAGAAACCTTTTCCATACCGGACTCCTTATGATTTGTTAAGACGACGAGGTTGAACCACCCGTCAGGCGATCGCACAAGCCTTTGGGAACAACGACAAATGCGTCAGTCTGCGCGTCTTTGGTAGAGGTACCTGCACAAGAACTGTTGTTGGTTGCACAATCGTTTTTACCGGCTTTTGCTACGCCGTAGCACTTCTCTTTCTCCGCTGCCTGAGCAGGTGTGGCTGTCAGGGTGGTCGCACCCACAGCAAGGAGACTGGTAACGGCAGCAGCAACAGCAAAATTGGTTTTTTTCATCTTCGTTCCTCTTTCTACAGACTTTACTAACTTTCAATAAGTTAAAGGGGGAGTTCCCAGCGGCACTGTTGGTTTTCAATGCTCTTTCCATAGGATAGATGTTTGCGTTAAAAACTTTCGAATGTGACGTTAATTTTTATGTGCGAATTTTAGGGTTGGAGGACTGTCTGTTTGTAACTCATTGAATATTTGGAGATAAAAATGGTTCGTCCCGCTGCTGCAGCATGGATGACGGTATCTTTGTGTCAGGGAAAAACCCGGGCAGGGTGATAAAAGGCGCACCGTCGCGATCGTAAAACCAGTTATTCTCCCAGAGGTCTGCAACTTCCGGTTGTTTGCGGGTATAATCTTCAACCAGTGTATAAATAACCAGTGGAAGAACGATGGACGTATCCCACCTGATTGACGGTCTGAATGACAAACAACGCGAGGCTGTGGCTGCGCCGCTTGGCAACTACCTGGTCCTGGCCGGTGCGGGCAGTGGCAAAACCCGGGTACTGGTTCATCGTATTGCCTGGTTGATGCAGGTGGAGTATGCCTCGCCGTTTTCGGTGATGGCGGTGACCTTTACCAACAAGGCGGCGGCAGAAATGCGTGGCCGTATTGAGCAGTTAATGCAGGGTACGGCCTCCGGTCTCTGGTGTGGCACCTTCCACGGCCTGTGTCACCGCATCCTGCGTGCGCATCATCTGGACGCAAACCTGCCACAGGATTTCCAGATCCTGGATTCTGATGATCAGCAGCGCCTGTTGCGCCGCCTGATCAAGGCGCAGAATCTGGACGAAAAACATTGGCCTGCGCGCCAGGCATCCTGGTACATCAATGCCAAGAAAGATGAAGGTCTGCGTCCGCATCATATTGATGCCCAGTTTGATCCGGTCGAAAAAACCTGGCTCCGTGTGTATGCCGCCTATCAGGAAGCGTGTGACCGCGCAGGGTTGGTGGACTTCGCCGAGCTGTTGCTGCGCTGCCATGAGCTGCTGCGCGACAAAGCGCACATCCGCGAGCATTATCAGGCGCGCTTCAAGCACATTCTGGTCGACGAGTTTCAGGATACCAACAACATCCAGTACGCCTGGCTGCGTATGATGGCAGGAAACAGCGCCAATGTAATGATTGTCGGGGACGATGATCAGTCCATCTACGGCTGGCGTGGTGCGAAAATTGAAAATATCACCCGTTTCCTGCAGGACTTCCCGGGTGCAGAAACGATTCGTCTGGAGCAGAACTACCGTTCGACCGGCAATATCCTCAAAGCCTCCAACCACCTGATTGAAAACAACGCCGAGCGCATGGGCAAGAGCCTGTGGACCGAGGGTCAGGAAGGTGAATTAATCTCGGTATACAGTGCATTTAACGAACTGGATGAAGCCCGTTTTGTGGTCGGTAAAATCAAGGCCTGGCAGGACGAAGGCGGTGCACTGAACGACACGGCCATTTTGTACCGCAATAACGCCCAGTCCCGTGTACTGGAAGAAGCCTTGATTCAGGCGGGCTTGCCCTACCGTATTTATGGCGGTATGCGATTCTTCGAACGTCAGGAGATCAAGGATGCGCTGGCCTATCTGCGCCTGATCGGTAACCGTTTTGATGATGCGGCCTTTGAGCGTGTGGTCAACACCCCGGCGCGTGGCCTGGGTGATCGTACCCTTGATACCATCCGCCTTGCTGCACGTGATCGCGGTGCAACGATGTGGGAAGCAAGCAACCAGTTGCTGGAAGAACAGGCACTGGCAGGCCGCGCGGCAAATTCCCTGCGCCGTTTTATCGAGCTGGTGAATGCATTGGAAGATGATACCCGCGAAATGGCACTGTTCCAGCAGACCGACTACGTGATCCTGCATTCTGGCCTCCGCGCCATGTACGAAGCGGAAAAAGGCGAAAAAGCTCAGGCGCGTATTGATAACCTTGAAGAACTGGTGACCGCGACCCGCCAGTTTGAAGTACCTGAAGACGTGCAGGAAGAGATGAGCCCGCTGTCCGCTTTCCTTTCTCACGCGGCGCTCGAGGCGGGTGAAGGACAGGCTGACGAGTTTGAGGACGCGGCGCAGCTGATGACACTGCACAGTGCCAAGGGCCTCGAATTCCCGGTGGTCTTTATGGTGGGCGTGGAAGAGGGCATGTTCCCGAGCCAGATGTCGGCAGAAGAAGCCGGGCGTCTGGAAGAAGAACGCCGCCTTTGTTATGTCGGCATGACCCGGGCGATGCAAAAACTCTATATTACCCATGCAGAAATGCGCCGGGTATACGGCAAAGACATGTTTCACAAAGCGTCACGCTTTATCCGTGAGCTGCCGGAAGAGTGCCTTGAAGAGGTGCGGATGCGCGCAAAAGTGTCGCGTCCGGCGGAAGCCACCGGGCGATTCTCGCAAACCCAGACCAAGGAAAACTTCAACCAGACCGGTTTCACGCTTGGCCAGCGGGTACTGCACCCCAAATTCGGCGAAGGCACCATCATTAACTTTGAAGGCAGTGGTCAGCAAAGCCGTGTGCAGGTGGCCTTTAACGGTGAAGGTATAAAGTGGCTGGTGACTCAGTACGCCAAGCTTGAGGCGATGTAAGCGGCGGAAAACTGAAAAACAAAAGGGTGGCGATGGCCACCCTTGTTTTTAAGTGTCTGTACAAGTTAAGACGCCGTACCCCAGGCACTGGCCAGATCGCTGATCAATGATTGACTCGCACCCTGACCGGTCAGGTATTTCAATATCACCGGGGCAAACTTTTGCACCATGCCTGCGTCCATGCCAAGCACGTTAAAGACATTGCCGACCGACTCCATATTTGACAGGTTACTGCCAAGGTTGCCCGGGATCATGCTGGCCAGTGAATCCATGCCCGGTACGAGTTTCAACAATTCGCTGCTCTGGTTTTCGCCAAGTGTCTGGTAGGCCATAGCCAGCATTGCACCCGCCCCGCCGGCCGCCTGTTTGTCACTGACCGCGAGATCCGACGACAGCAGTGCCGTCAGCGGGCTGCTGGTGGTTTCACTGCCCATGCCTCCCAACAGGCTGGTGGCCTGCTTTTCTGCGCTGCCAAGCAGGCTGTCCAGATCAGTTGCCTGTACCGGAATGCTGACTACCCCCAAAAGGGCGCACAGCGCGATGGTATTCACTTTATGTAACATGCATTTTCTCCTGGCGTTATTCCGCCACCACTAAACCTTCGCGCCTTGGGTCGGCGCCGCCTTCCAAGGTGCCTCCATCGATAACAATACCGTGGATACCTGAGGTTAAGTCACGGACATTAACCTCATAGCCCATGGTTTCGAGCGCGGGTTTGAAGCTTTCTGCATCTGTCCCGGCCTCAAGATCGTAAATGCCGAAGCGGTTGACAAGGTGTGGCAGGTCAATCGCCGATTGCATGTCGAGCCCCCAGTCGAGGTGGGCGACAAGGGTTTTGGCCACATAACCGATAATCCGGCTGCCGCCCGGTGAGCCGACAGCCATGTAAGGCTTGCCATCACGCATCACAATGGTGGGTGACATCGAAGAGCGGGGACGTTTGCCCGGTTCAATGCGGTTGGCAATCGGGTAACCGTCTTGATGGGTGCGGAAAGAAAAATCAGTCAGCTCATTGTTGAGCAGGAATCCACGGGTCATCAGGCGTGAACCGAAGCCGTTCTCAATCGTGGTGGTGATGGAAACAATATTGCCGTTCCTGTCCACGATGGAGAAATGACTGGTGGAAGGCAGTTCAATTGATTCATCATCCGCGAGCTTGGGGGTAACACGTGCATGGCTGAATGCAGGCTCACCCGATGCCACGTCAGTCATTGCACCTTCTGCCGGGATCATTGCGGCGCGTGCCTTGAGGTATTCCGGTGCCAGCAAGCCTTCTGTCGGTACTGGCACAAAGTCGCCGTCGGCAATGTAGCGTCCGCGGTCTGCAAATGCCAGACGCGAGGCATCACCAATCAAACGCCAGCTTTCCGGGTTGTCCTTGCCGAGGGACTTAAGGGGGAAATGGCTCAGGATGCCAAGGATTTGTCCCACAGTAATGCCGCCGGACGTCGGTGGTCCCATGCCACACACCCGGTATTGGTGATAAGGGGCGCACACAGGCGTGCGCTCAACAATGCGGTATCCGGCCAGATCTTCCCTGTCCAGTACGCCCGGGTTACCGGCAGCGTTTTGCACCGTTGCCACGATGTCGGCGGCAATATCGCCTTCATAGAAATGGTCGATGTCCATGGCGACCAGCTTTAATGTATCAGCGTATGCCTGATTTACCAGGCGATGACCCACGCTCAGCGGGTTGCCATTGTCGTCAAAGAAATACTGGTGGGTGGCAGGATAACTGCGCAACCTGTCGGCGTCGCCTTCAATCAACCCCGCCAGGCGTGGAGAGACTTCAAACCCTTTCTCAGCCAGCTCAATGGCCGGAGCCAGCACAGCACGCCATGAAAGGTTGCCATATCTGGCATGGGTGTCATGCATCAGGCGCAGAGTGCCGGGGGTGCCCACAGAGCGGCCGCCTACTACGGCATCATAAAACTGCAGCGGTTCACCGTTTTCATCCTGGAACAGGGTGGGAGTGGCGGCCTTTGGCGCAGTTTCACGGCCATCAAAGGTGGTCAGTGCCTGTGCCTTATTGTCCCAATACACCAAAAATGCCCCGCCACCGATGCCAGAGCTTTGTGGTTCGACAAGGCCTAGTATGGTTTGTACCGCCACCATGGCATCGATTGCATTACCGCCAGCGCGCAATATCGCTTCGCCGGCTTTGCTGGCGAGTGGGTTGGCAGACGCGACCATCCATGTGTTGCCTTTGACCGCCTTGCGCATCACACTGCCGGTTGCAAGCTCCGGTGCTACTGCGTCTGCGGCTTCTCCCCGGGGGGTAGCAGAGGCGGGAAAAGTGAGTGCGAGGCCAAGGGCCAGTGTGGAAAGAAAAAGGGTCGGGTGTTTTTGCATGGTAATTCCTTTTACGCCCAAACAGTTAGACTTTGAGTATAGCCTGCCAAAGGGCGGGGAGCGTGTCAGATTTCCGAGGCGATGAAGGGAATTTTCTTTTTAAGGGCAGCAGGATAGCGAAGATGTGTTGCATAAATAGAAACGGCACCCTGATGGTGCCGCTGACAGTTTTCAGGGTTGCCGCCGCTGTTTGTTACGCTGCCTGACGGCATCAAATGTAAAGATGGCAAGTGCCATCCAGATAAAGGCGAACGTGGTGGCCTTGTCTGCCGTAAAAGGTTCGCTATACAGACCCACCGCCAGCATAAACATGATGCTGGGGCCGATATACTGGAAAAAGCCGAGAGTAGAGAGACGAAGCTTGGTTGCGGCGCCGTTAAAACAAAGCAATGGCAGAGTTGTCACGATACCTGCAGCCACCAGCAACAGGTTGAGGCCAAGGCTGTTCTGCATCATGTCAGACGTGGCACTGTTGGCGATAAACAACAGGTATACCAGCGCCACAGGCAACAGGACCAGGGTTTCGATAAATAGCCCGGTTGCCGCATCGATGTTGATTTTTTTTCTCAGCAGGCCATAAGAACCAAAGCTGCAGGCCAACACCAGTGCCACCCACGGCAGAGAACCAAAAGTGATCACCTGGATAGCTACGCCGGAAAAGGCCAGTGCTACGGCGACCCATTGCAGTTTTCGGAACCGCTCGCCAAGGAACACCATGCCGAGCACGACGTTAATCAATGGATTGATGTAATAGCCCAGGCTTGCATCCAGCATTCGGTCGTTGTTCACCGCCCAGATAAAGATCAGCCAGTTGGTGGCAATCACCAGGGCAGTCAGCGTCAGCAGCCCCAGGCGCTTTTTGTCTTTCAGTAACAATTTGACCCGGGCAAGGCCTCCGCTCGCGTGGATGATCAGGGCAAGGAAGAAAAATGACCACAACACGCGGTGCATTAATACCTCCAGAGGAGGCACATTCGTCAGGGCCTTGAAGTAAAGTGGAGCCACCCCCCACATGGTGTAAGCACCCAACGCCAGTAAGACACCGCGGCGGGTCTGTTGCGCATCATTCACTGCGAAATCTCTACATCTGAAAATACAAAAAGGTAAAAGCCGCCGGTTGGCGGTATGTGCAACGAAGATTAGGGCTTGATGCGGATTTTTCTGGTGAACAGTCAGCATCCGCGCCATCGATAAATGTTTTTGTTACTTTTGCCAGTATATGGGCTTCCTCTGTTGAAGCACATCTTTTCCGAGAAGAAAAATTGAAAGGGCGGTTCTTCGGCATTGTTGATCTTTTATCCCTGTCCTGCTGCGTTTAGAATGAGCGGCTATCCCATAATGAGAAGTGCTATGACCGTTGCCGAATCAGCCGAAATGACGCCACCACTGACGCATGACGAAACCGTTTTGCAGCAGGTGTTCGGCTACCACAGTTACCGTGACGGTCAGAAAGAAATTATCGACGCCACCATTGGCGGGCGTGATGCACTGGTGATCATGCCAACCGGCGGTGGGAAAAGCCTCTGTTACCAAATTCCGGCGCTGGTGCGTGATGGTGTGACCATTGTGATCTCACCGCTGATCTCCCTGATGAAAGATCAGGTCGATCAGCTGCTGGCCAACGGCGTGCAGGCAGCGTGCCTGAATTCTTCCATGACACCGGAATCCCAGTCTGACACCTGGCAGGCGCTGCGAAATGGCAACCTTAAGCTGTTGTACGTGTCACCGGAACGTATTCTGATGCGGGATTTCATTGAACGCCTGCAAGCCGTGACACTGGGCCTGATCGCGGTTGATGAAGCGCACTGTATCAGTCAGTGGGGACACGATTTTCGCCCGGAATATGCCCAGCTTGGCAGTTTGAAGCAGCACTTCCCCGGGGTGCCTGTCATGGCACTGACCGCCACGGCAGATGACACTACACGACAGGATATCTGCCAGCGTTTGGCACTTGTAGATCCGCATATCTACCTCGGCAGCTTTGATCGCCCGAATATCCGTTACACCCTGGTGGAAAAACACAAACCGCTGGCGCAGTTGACCCAGTTTCTCGCTACCCAGTCCGGGCAAAGCGGTATTGTGTATTGCAACAGCCGCAAACGGGTCGAACAGGTGGCGGAAAAGCTGATGGGCAGCAACATCCGCGCTGCGGCCTATCATGCCGGGATGACTGCCGATCAGCGCGCCTGGGTACAGGAAGCGTTTCAGCGGGATGATGTACAGATTGTGGTGGCAACCGTGGCATTTGGCATGGGTATTAACAAGCCCAACGTGCGCTTTGTGGTCCATTACGATATTCCGCGCAATATCGAATCCTATTATCAGGAGACCGGGCGGGCCGGACGGGATGGCTTGCCGGCAGAAGCGATACTGTTTTATGACCCCTCCGATATTGGCTGGCTGCACCGTTGCCTTGAGGAAAAACCGGATGGCGAACAAAAACGGGTGGAAAGCCACAAGCTCAATGCGATGGGCGCATTTGCGGAGGCCCTGACCTGCCGCCGTCTGGTGCTGCTGAACTATTTCGGCGAATATCGCAACGAGCCCTGTGGCAACTGCGATATCTGCCTTGACCCGCCAACCCTGTTTGACGGCACTGAGCAGGCGCAAAAAGCGCTGTCCTGTGTTTATCGCGTGAACCAGAATTTTGGTATCGGCTATACCGTTGAAGTGCTGCGCGGAATGCAAAACCAGCGTATTAAGGAGCACGGACACGACAAAATCAGTACCTATGGCTTAGGAAAAGCATTCAGCCACGAGTACTGGGTCAGCATTTTCCGCCAGCTTATCCACCGTGGTTATCTGGTGCAGAACATTGCCCGAAGCTCTGTGCTGCAACTGACCGAAGAAGCCCGTCCTGTGCTGCGTGGTGAGATTGCACTGGAGCTTGCCGTGCCAAGGCTGGGGCTGTCTGAGCGCAGTAAAGCTGACAAACTTGGCAAGCGTAACTACGACAAGAAACTGTTCGCCAAGCTCCGCAAGCTGCGTAAAGCGATTGCTGATGAAGAAGACATTCCGCCGTATGTGGTCTTCAATGATGCCACCCTGATTGAAATGGCGGAGATGATCCCAACCTCGCAGGCAGAGCTTCTGGCGGTCAACGGTGTTGGCCAGCGTAAGCTTGAGAAATACGGCAATGTGTTTCTGGATGTGATTGAAGATCACATCACCCTCAACCATGACGAGTCTCGCTATGGATAACCCGACATTCCGCCTTTCGCATCTGGATGCGGTCGCCGGACGTCTGGTGCTGGTCGCCGATACTCTCGATGCTGACAATGCAGAGCAGTATTTGCAGGTGCTTTGCCAGATGCTGGATGCCAGCGTGAAGGAAAAACAGACCGATGCCGATTTGCTCAGCTGGCTGATTGATTTTGAAGGCGTGGCCCTTATGCTCCGTGCCGGGCATTACAGCGCCAGTGTCTGGCTCGAAACACTGGGCGATGAAGGTCAGGACGAGTTGGTTTTCCTGCATAGTTGGCTGGAGAAACAACTGGCTGGCTAGTCCGCCCCAGGCGGTTGGCAACCACAAAATTTGCTGTATAATTCGCCACCTTCTCAGGCGTCAGATCACCGTATCTGGCTGATTGGTAATTTGGGTTCCCTCACCCCCAATGACAAAAAGGTTCACAATGAGCACTTTTACACCCGCGCAGCAGCGCAACGCCCTCTCTTACCTCGTGGTTTTCCACCTGGTGATCATTGCATCCAGTAATTATCTGGTTCAGTTGCCTTTTACCGTTTTCGGTTTCCACACCACGTGGGGGGCATTTACGTTTCCATTTATTTTCCTGGCCACGGATCTGACCGTCCGCATCTTTGGTGCCGCCCTTGCACGTCGAATTATCTTCGCGGTGATGGTGCCCTCCCTGCTGATCTCTTATGTGTTGTCAGTGTTGTTTTACCAAGGGGAGTTTCAAGGGCTGGGTCACCTGAATGAATTTAACCTCTTCGTTGCACGTATTGCGGCAGCAAGCTTTATGGCGTACCTGCTGGGGCAAATCCTCGATATTCACGTGTTCAACCGTCTGCGCCAGACCAGACAATGGTGGGTCGCACCGAGTTGTTCCACCCTGTTTGGTAATGCGATAGATACCCTGGCGTTTTTTGCCATTGCCTTCTACAAAAGCCCGGATGCCTTTATGGCGGAAAACTGGGTGGAAATCGCCCTGATCGACTACGCCTTCAAACTGGTGATTAGCCTTGGCCTTTTCGTGCCGATGTACGGTGTATTGCTGAACTATATTGTCAGCCGCATTACAAAGGTGAACAACGTGGCGGAAACCAACCCGGTTTAAGCGACAAGCACGATAAAATAAACAGAGGGAAAGAGAGCCGGTCGGAAGACTGGCTTTTTTACGTTTTCTATACTGAAAAAACCGCATTCCGGCGCGAACCATGTTAAGGACGACCCCATGATTATTCGGGAAGGGACATTGGCTGAAGCCGTGAGCGTGCTTGGCCAGATAGAAGAATTTGCCCGTCAGGAAACACTGGATTCAATCAAAAAACGTCTCGGTGACAAGCCTTCGCTAATACTGGTGGCAGAGATTGAGGGTGAGCTCTGTGGTGTCAAAATTGGCTACCAACTGGATGAAACGTGTTTTTACAGTTGGCTGGGAGGTGTGACGGAATCAGGCCGTCGCCGTGGCATCGCGCAGGCACTGTTAAATGCCCAAGAGCAATGGGTAGCAAAACATGGCTATACCAGCCTGCGTGTAAAATCACGTAACTGCTTCGCCGGTATGCTGTGCTTGCTGTTGAGTAACCATTACCAGATTGAGCATTTGGAGAAAAAAGAAACCTTGGCGCAATATCGCCTTCATTTTGTGAAAAAGATCACATCTGTTGAATGAAGACAAAAAATAAACAAAATACCGCTTGCCAAATAATAATGAGAATGATTATTATTTGTCTTGTTCAAAGGCAAGTAAGGAACTTGCTGCTGGACACACGACATTGCTCACATTGCTTCCAGTATATGTTTTTGCATGAGACTGTTTATATTGCGCAGTCATACCTGATGCAGGCGACGCTTCTCCCGAAGCGTCGCTTTTTTCTTTTTGTTTTGCGGGATTAGTTAGGCCAGTTCAATCAGTTTGGTCACCAGTTTGCTGATCCCGGCGTTGGCGTCGCTGACAGACGTCGCCAGCATATAGGCAGGCGTAGATAACAGGCGACGGCTCTGGTCGAGTACAAAATCATCGACCGGACAGTCAACATGCTCGCCTCCCATGGCGTTAAATGTCTGGGCGACTTGTGGATCGTTGCCAATCGTGCCTTTGGCGCCTGGGCCATACACTTTGGGGATAAGCACAGGGGATATGCAGATATAACCCGCTGGTTTTTCCGCATTAGCGAAGGCTTTACACACTCTCAGCACCTCTTCTTCAATCTCCATCTCACCGCCCGCGGTAGCGAACGAGCTGAGACTCTTCGCAACGCCAAATCCGCCCGGCAGCAGCAGGGCGTCAAACTCGTTAACGTTAAGCGCAGAAAGCGGCTTTATATCCCCACGGGCAATGCGCGCAGCTTCCTGTAACACGTTGCGTGTGTCGCCAGAGGTTTCTCCGTCAGCATGATTAATCACATGGTGTTGTTGAATATCTGGCGCGAAGCAGTGCCAGCTGGCCCCGGCCTGTTCAATCGCCAGCAGGGCTAATACGGATTCATGAATTTCTGCCCCATCGTAAACACCACATCCAGCCAGAATGACTGCCACTTTTTTCATAACTGCGCCCTCATCAATCATTTTGCAGGCAGTTGCTTTACTGCTTGTTGGTTTGTTCCCGGTTAGTTTATGTACAAACAGGGAGTGATTTGAATCTAACCTGATCACATCCTCACACATCAGCATCTAATAATTGTTCTGGATAACGCGATCAATAGATGAATTTCTTTTTCCACAGTCGATGATCAACGATCGATCCTGATCATGATCAATGACTTAGGTTTAAATATATAAATTTAAAGGAATTAATTTATTTTTTCGAGAGCGTATTGAAACCGACTTACAGCAGTAAAAATAAATACCAACAAACTTATCCACAACGATGTTGGCGTAATACCTTATGTATGAGGTTTATTCACAAGGTATTTAAGGGAGAGCAGAAAGCAGTTGAAAGGGAAATAAAACCCAAGTGTTTATCTTGGTCTTTCTGTCCTCTGCCTTGAAATCTCGGGTTAACAGTTTCGGGAAGTCATGGCATCCTAACCCATCAATCATTTACCGGTTAGCTTATAACGTTATGGCGACGACTCCTGATAACCCGTTGATCCTGGTCGACGGCTCTTCGTATCTTTACCGCGCGTACCACGCTTCTCCCAACTTGACCAATGCCAAGGGCGAACCTACCGGGGCGGTTTACGGCGTGGTCAACATGCTGCGCAGCTTGGTGAAGCAATACCCGCAATCGCACGTGGCGGTCATTTTTGATGCCAAAGGTAAAACATTCCGCGATGACATGTATGCGGAATACAAAGCGCACCGCCCACCCATGCCGGATGACTTGCGCAGCCAGATTGCACCGCTGCACGAGATCATTGAAGCCATGGGTTTCCCCATGCTGGTGATCGAAGGGGTTGAGGCCGACGATGTGATTGGTACCCTTGCTGTGCAGGGGTCGAAAGCCGGTATGCCTATCCTTATCAGCACTGGTGACAAGGACATGGCGCAGCTGGTAGATGACAACATCACCCTGATCAACACCATGACCAATGTCATCATGACCCCACAGGGTGTGCACGACAAATACGGTTTTGGGCCTGAGCACATCATCGATTATCTGGCGCTGATGGGCGACAAAGTGGATAACATCCCGGGCGTACCGGGTGTAGGAGAGAAAACGGCCACTGCCCTGATTGCTGGCATCGGTGGCCTTGATGACATCTACGCCAATCTCGACAAGATTGCTGATCTTGGTTTCCGTGGTTCAAAAACCATGGCCAAGAAGCTCGAAGAGAATAAAGAAAACGCCTATCTCTCTTACCAGCTGGCCACCATCAAGCTGGATTGCGAGCTGCCATTCAAACCGGAAGAGCTGACCAACCGTGAACCGGACAATGAAAAATTGGTGGCGCTGTTCACCGAGCTGAATTTCAAACGCTGGCTGGCCGAAGCGCAAAATGGCGGTGCCGGTGTGACAGCCCTGTCAGAAAAAGCGGCTTCTGGTACAACAGCAACAAAATCCGCCGAAAATGCGGAGGTGGTGTTTAAGGCGGCGATAATCGACCGCAGCCAGTACGACACTATTCTGACTGAAGAGGCGTTCCAGCGCTGGATGGAAAAGCTGAAAAACGCGGATGTGGTAGCGTTTGATACTGAAACTGACAGCCTGGATTATATGGAAGCCAACCTGGTCGGTATCTCTTTTGCGGTTGCAGAAGGTGAGGCGGCTTACCTGCCTCTGGCCCACGACTACCTGGATGCACCAAAACAACTCGACCGTGATTGGGTACTGGCAGAAATGAAACTGTGGCTGGAAGATGCCGGTGCGCTGAAAGTCGGTCAGAATCTGAAATATGATGCAAGTGTATTGGCCCGTTATGACATCGCGATGCGCGGTATTGCTTATGACACCATGCTGGAATCCTATGTGTTCAACAGTGTAGCCGGGAAGCATGATATGGACAGCCTGGCGCTTCGCTACCTGCAACACCAGTGCATCAGCTTTGAAGAGATTGCCGGCAAGGGCAAAAAGCAGCTGACTTTCAACCAGATTGAGCTGGATCAGGCTGCCCCTTACGCGGCAGAAGATGCGGATGTGACGCTGCGTTTGCACAATGCCTTGATGGCACAACTCAACAATGACGAGAAACTGAAAGTCATTTTCGAGCAATATGAAATGCCGCTGGTGCCAGTGCTTTCACGCATGGAACGTCATGGTGTGTTGATCAGCGCTGAAATGCTGGCTAAGCAATCCCAGGAAATCGCGGTGCGTTTGGATACGCTTGAAAAAGAAGTGTTTGAGTTGGCCGGGGAGGAGTTCAACCTAAGCTCACCGAAACAGCTTCAGGCGATTTTGTTTGAAAAGATGGGCCTACCTGTTGTCAAAAAGACGCCATCCGGGACACCATCCACCAATGAAGAAGTGCTTCAGGAATTGGCACTTGATTATCCACTGCCAAAACGCATTTTGGAATACCGTGGCCTGGCGAAGCTGAAATCCACGTACACCGATAAACTACCAAAGATGGTCAAACCGGCTACCGGCCGTGTACACACCTCCTATCATCAGGCGGTGACAGCAACCGGTCGTCTATCATCAACGGATCCCAACTTGCAGAATATCCCCATCCGTAATGAGGAAGGGCGCCGCATCCGTCAGGCCTTTATTGCGCCTGCGGGGAAAACCATTCTGGCTGTCGACTATTCGCAAATTGAACTGCGTATCATGGCGCACCTGTCCGGCGATGAAGCCCTGATTGACGCTTTCCGCCACGGCAAGGATATCCACGCGGCGACAGCGGCAGAAGTAATGGGCATTGATATCAGTGATGTCACCCCGGAAATGCGCCGCCGAGCCAAAGCCATCAACTTTGGCCTGATTTACGGCATGAGTGCGTTTGGCTTGGCAAAACAACTGGGCATTCCGCGTGGTGAAGCGCAACAATATATGGATCGCTACTTCGAGCGCTACCCGGGTGTACGCCAGTATATGGAGAACACCCGTCTCCAGGCTGCTGAACAGGGATACGTTGAAACTATCTTTGGCCGTCGCCTGCACCTGCCGGAAATCAAATCCAGTAACGCGATGCGCCGTAAAGGTGCCGAGCGTGCGGCCATTAATGCGCCGATGCAAGGGACGGCTGCAGATATCATCAAGCGCGCCATGATTTTGGTGGATGCGTGGATACAGCAACAGCCAGAAGGCCGTGTTGCGTTGATCATGCAGGTACATGATGAACTGGTGTTGGAAGTGGATACCGAACATTTGGCAGAGGTAGAGCAACAGGTGTGTAAGCTGATGGAGTCAGCGGCATTACTTGACGTGCCATTGGTTGCAGACTCCGGAAGTGGGGCAAACTGGGACCAGGCCCATTAAATCTGGCTGGTTAAAGGGATTTCCCCACAGGGATACTTATATTTCAGAGAAAAAAAAGCCTGTATTCACAGGCTTTTTTATCCCTAAAGTGAAACTGTATGCGTATATAGAATGTTCATTTTTATAAATTCATGAAAAAAAACTACGTAAGGGGTTTTCTTCATCGATCATTTGATATACAGTTACAGTCGTAGGGTACAGAGGTAAGATGTTCTATCTTTCAGACCTTTTGTTTCACGTTATTGGATTTAGCTGATTCAGCAGCCCCGGTTGACAATTGTTGGCCGGGGCATTTTTTATTGGGATTTTTCTACACTCGCTTACGTCTTGAGTATTTCAATTAAATCCAGTCAATACAGTATATTGAGTTTGTATTGTCTATGAGGACTATTTTCATTACATCATTTTAGAGTAATTACTTTAATTTGGTGAGATTGATATTATAATGACCACTGCTTCTTGTTCTTGATGTGCTAGGGGGCTGTATTGCACCTTACGACAGGCTCCCCCCACATTCTTTCTGACCGGATTGAGATCTCATTCCGGTCTTTTTTATCTCACTCATTCTGTAATTCAATTCCAAAAATAGTGGTGCTTAAAAACATATCGCATATTTCATTTTTCTTTATGAAAAATAAGTCTCATGAATGTTTTTTAAACATAAAGAAAATCAATATTTTGAACGAGTAATAACTCTGGCTGACGGTTACTTCAGGCAAATATAATGATGGTTTTCAGTGTGGGAACTTGCAGGGTGGGAGAAATTCGCTGACACTAACTCTATAACGATTAAAAAACCTCCTATTTCTCTCCCGTTACCCCACCTACATGGTGGGGTCTTTATTTTTACAAGGTTATTGATTGTCTTGTACGCTGTTGTCTTGGGTATCTTCGATAACAGGCAGCGCTGGATGATACCAGGAATCCAGCTTCTGACGGAGTTTGTCGACGCCGATGCCTTTGAGTGAAGAGAACAGCTCAACCTCTACATCGCCGCCGAAATCTTTTGCTGCTTCACGCACCTTCAACAGCTCCGCTTTCCGTGCCCCGCTTTTCAGCTTGTCGCATTTGGTCAGCAGTGCCAGCACTGGCAGGTTGCAATCCACCGCCCAGAAAATTAAATCCTGATCCAGCTCTTTGAGTGGATGGCGGATATCCATCAGTACCACCAGACCTTTGAGTTGATCACGTTTTTGTAAATACTCACCGAGTGATTTTTGCCATTTTTTCTTCATTTCCAGAGGCACTTGCGCATAACCGTAACCTGGCAGGTCAACGATGTGACAACCTTCGTCCACTTTAAACAAGTTGATCAATTGTGTGCGCCCCGGCGTTTTACTGGTTTTAACCAGGTTTTTTTGATCACAAAGCCGGTTAATTGAACTAGATTTACCTGCATTGGAGCGACCTGCAAATGCGACTTCGATTCCGGTATCTGGTGGTAAATGCCGGATATCTGGGGCACTGGTAATAAAGTGGGTCTTTCGATAGTTGAGTGAAGGATTCACTGTTAACTCCGTCTCGACTTTATGTAGTCGACTGATTACTTTTATGTGAAATTGTGTAAAATGACCGTGCTCGGTTTTTGCTCGACGATTGTATCATGATGGCGTGGGCATCGTGGTATTGGAAGCTTGATAATTATAAATGGAATGTCATGAAGAGATTAGCGCTACTACTCACTTTATTCGCGAGCTTTACTGCCTTTGCTCAAGGCAATGCAGAAGCAGGTAAAGCCAAATCAGCTACTTGTGCCGCATGTCACGGTGCAGACGGTAACAGCGTCATTCCCGCCAACCCAACCCTGGCAGGCCAACATGAAAAATACCTTCTAAAACAGCTTAAAGAGTTCAAGCTGGGTATGACCACTGGTGGTGAACAGGGACGGAACAACGCGATAATGGCAGGTATGGTGGCTGCACTTTCGGAGCAGGACATGGCTGATTTGGCAGCGTTTTACGCATCTCAGACAGCAAAACCAGGTTCTACACCAGAATCTGCTATCGAAATAGGCGAAGAGCTTTACCTAGCTGGAAACCAAGAGAGAGGCATTGCAGCCTGTGTAGCATGTCATGGCCCGCGTGGAAACGGCACTTCGCTGTCAGGTTTCCCTAAAATTTCTGGTCAACATGCTGATTACGTGAAGACACAGTTGACGGCATTTCGTGATGGTCAGCGTAACAATGATCTCAATGGCATGATGCGTATTGTGGCAGCCAAACTGTCTGATAAAGAAATCGATGCGATTTCTAAATATGTGGGTGGCCTACACTAACAGCAGGTTGTGCAATAGAAAATGCATCCCGCAAGTGTATAAAAAGGTAGCGTTGGCTGCCTTTTTTCGTTTCGGGTTCGCTATTTCTCCTATCCCTTTTGTAAGCGTTCGACCATTGCGCTCACAGACAGTGGATGAAAAATTTGCTGGATTTTTGTTTTTACTCTTATTTTTCAATAAGATAAATGTTTTGTGTGGCGATGATCTGTTTAAATTGTGAATAGCAGCCTGTTTTGAACCCGGTGAAAGCGTATACTTAATTCTGTCAGCAGGAGAATGACAGGGAAAAGGACCATCAGGACGATGACGCAGGGCTGCGGCAGGATTCAAACGGAGTTTGGCTGGAATAAGCCTTGGTAACCAGGAAGTTATATCGTCAGGAAGACGTATTGTGTGAAGGATTCACACGAGTATGGACCATCTTCAGGAAGGAAGTCAGGACACACACCAGGATGGTGATGACGACAGGACGTTACGAGTTAAACGCTCAAATAAAAACGGCAGGACGCCCAGGCACAAACGGACCTTTGTTCACCGGGAAGTGGTGTTACTGTTAGGGATGAAAACGGTAAATCCGTTCATTAGAACGCTATAGAGCGACAGGTTTTGCCTGTCGCTTTTTTCTTATTCAACTTTCTGCTACATTTCCGCCATTCAATTTGGTGTAGAACTCCCCATGTCCCTTGAGTGCCCTCTTTGTGGATCAGCAGATATCGCTGATTTCGAGCAGGATAAACGCCGCCGTTACTTCCGTTGCCAGCGTTGCTCACTGGTCTTTGCTGACCCTGCAAGCCTGTTATCTGCCGAAGAAGAGAAGGCGATTTATAATCAGCATGACAATGTGGTGGACGACCCAGGTTACCGACACTTCCTGAGCCGTATCGCGACGCCGCTTGGTGAAAAACTCGGTGACGCCTCTTTGCAGGGGTTAGACTTTGGATGTGGCCCCGGCCCCGCACTGGCAGCCATGCTGCGGGATGCCGGTCATGAAATGGCGATCTACGATCCGTATTTCTTTCCGGACGACGGAGTGCTGGAAAGGACCTATGACTTTGTTACCTGCACCGAAGCGATTGAACACTTTTACTTGCCTCACAGGGAATGGAGACAACTACTGGGCCTGGTCAGGCCGAGAGGCTGGTTAGCCATCATGACCAAGCTTGTTATCGATGCCGATGCATTTACGCGTTGGCATTACAAAAATGACCCAACCCACGTGAGTTTTTTCAGTCGCGAAACGTTCTGCTTTTTGGCCGAACGTGATGGTCTTGACGTGGACTTTGTTGGTAACGACGTAATTTTACTGAGGAAGAAAAACGAATGACCCGCAAGAAAAAAGCCCGCAAAGTTGGCTCTGAAGGTCCAGCACAATACAAAGAAAAAGCGCTGAGCAAAGAAGACATTGCCGCGCTGGCCCGCAAGCGCAAGAACAAACACAAAGGGCTGAAAGCCGGTTCACGCCATTCTGAGGGTAAAACCGCACAACAGCGCCAGGCGCAGGCCCAGCGCGATCCTCGTCTTGGCAGTAAAAAGCCGGTTCCGCTGGTGGTAGAGGCCAAGCCACACCCGAAATCAGCGGAAGGCAAAAAGGCCCGTCGCCTGAGTGCAGAGCAAGAGTTGGAGATGTTGGAAAATGATGCACAACTGAATGTGCTTCTGGACCGTATTGAGAATGGGGAAAGCCTTGGTGCCGGTCTACAACAGTATGTTGATGAGAAGCTGGACCGCATTGAGGTGCTGATGAAACAGCTTGGCCTGCTTGACGAGGACGAGCCGGAAGAAGAAGCCCCGAAGAAAAACAAGCGCCGTGGCGATGACGATCTGCTGGCGGAGTTTGAAAACCTCAAATTTGAACAGGAGTAAGTGTTGGAGACTCTTCCTACCGGTGTTGTAGCACTCGGTGTTGCGATTATTCTTGGACTTGCAGTGTACGCTGGCTGGTTGTTGTCGAAGCTTCGTCAGCAAACCAATATGCAGGAAAAGGCGATGGAGACGGCGATTAAACAACGCAACGAGAAGATCATTGAAAGTGTTGATGTCATTGCCATGGCAACCCTGCAAGCGCAGTGTGACCTGTCAGAGGCCGCTATTCGCCTCTATATGATTATGGATCACCTGCAGGGAGAAAAGCGAGTGGAATTTCCAGAGCGCTTCCCGGCGCTGTATGAGCTCTATAATGTGGTAAAAGACATGCCGCGCGGCGACGATCGTAAGAAAATCGAGAAGCGCGAGCGCATGCGCCATGACATGGAGCGCCTGAAGGCAGAAGCCCGTTTACAGCAGGCTATTCATACTGAGCTTGAGGAAATCCTCGCGTTTACCGGTGCCAAAATGACACCGGTACATACCCTGTCGAGCTGAGCATTCAGGTTTAGGGTAAGATCAGACCAACACTTTTCCCGCTTATTGTGCGGGAATCATTCTTAGCAGCCGGAGAGTGTGGCAGTATTACATTGCTATCATCGTCCGGTTGTTTATTTTGGCGGGAACACACATGTCTAAGCAGCAAATTATCTGGGATCAGGCTCTGATTGAGAAGTATAACTATTCAGGGCCACGCTATACCTCTTACCCCACCGCACTGGAATTCCATGAGGTCTTTACCGCGGCTGAGTTTGACATGGCATGTGCCCAGTATCCAGACCGCAACCTGTCACTGTATGTACACATCCCGTTTTGCCACACCCTTTGCTACTATTGTGGTTGCAATAAGGTGATCACCCGGCATGCACACAAGGCCGATCAATACCTTGATGCGTTGGAGTTGGAGATCCGCCAGCGTGCCTACCTGCTGCGTGACAGAAATGTCACCCAGCTGCATTGGGGCGGCGGGACACCCACTTTCCTGAGCAAAGCGCAAATCTCCCGCCTGATGTCCCTGCTACGTGAAGAATTCCGCCTGAATGCTGATGCCGAAATCAGTATCGAAGTCGACCCGCGTGAAATGGAACTCGATATGCTGGACCACCTGCGCAGTGAGGGTTTCAACCGCCTGAGTATCGGTGTACAGGATTTTGACAAGACAGTACAAAAAGCAGTAAACCGCGAACAGGACGAGGCATTCATTAAGGCGATGGTGATGCGTGCCAAAGCGCTTGGTTTCCGCTCTACCAACCTGGATTTGATTTATGGCCTCCCGCACCAAAACAGTGAGACCTTTGCCAAAACGCTGGAGCAGGTGCTGACTATGCAGCCGGGCCGTTTGTCCGTATTTAACTATGCTCACCTGCCTCAGCTTTTTGCTGCGCAGCGCAAGATCAAAGAGGCAAATCTGCCATCGCCACAGGAAAAGCTGGCGATGCTGGAGCAGACCATCAATACCCTGACAGATGCAGGCTACCAGTTTATTGGTATGGATCACTTCGCCCTGCCAGATGATGAACTGGCTGTCGCGCAACGTGAAGGTGTTCTGCACCGCAACTTCCAGGGGTACACCACTCAGGGCGATTGCGATTTGTTGGGCCTCGGTGTGTCGGCAATTTCTATGATTGGTGACTGCTACGCCCAGAACCAGAAAGCGCTGAAAAAGTACTATCACCAGGTCGACGAGCAACGTCATGCGCTTTGGAAAGGGGTGATGCTGGACGGTGATGATCTGCTTCGCCGTGAAGTGATTAAGTCACTTATCTGTAATTTCACGCTCAACAAGCGCGCCATTGAGCAAGCGTTCGATATCAACTTTGACACCTATTTTGCAGAAGATCTGCAATTGCTGCAGTGCTTTATTGATGATGGCCTTGTGATGGTAGATAACGATACCCTTCAGGTGACGTTGAAAGGGCGCCTGCTGATCCGCAACATTTGCATGTGCTTTGACACCTACCTGCGTGACAGGGCACGCCAGCAGCAGTTTTCCCGGGTGATTTAACTTTCTGCCCAGATTACCAAAATGAAAAAAGCCGCATCTGCGGCTTTTTTCATGGCTGGCGGTCAGGTGCCGCTGCCGATGCTGAAAATGGCCAGCACCACAGCCAGTGCTGCTGCAGCCAGCTGTCCTGGGCCTGCGGCGACCAATTCATTTGCGGTAAAAAATACGTCGAACATGATACTTGTATTCGTATGACTGATTAACTACGAGCCGCTGCTTTGGCTTTCAGCTCGGCTTTGTCGCTGTCAGACAGGAATGCGATTTCTATTCCATTCGCCTGAAGCTGGGTGATTTGCGCTTGGCTCAGACCCGCCTGCGGTGCCGCAACTTCGTATTCGTAAGGCAGTTCAATACCGGACACGGCAGGGTCGTCAGTGTTCAGGGTGGCCAGAATACCTTCCGCCAGAAACGCCTTCACCGGATGTGATTCCAGTGAGGCTACGGTGCTGGTCTGCATGTTCGAGGTCAGGCATGACTCAATACCGATGCGGTTTTTTGCCAGATATTCCATCAGAGATGGGTCTTCAATGGCTTTTACGCCGTGGCCAATACGGGTTGCGCCCAGCTCGTTAATTGCCTGCCACATGCTTTCTGCACCGGCAGCTTCACCAGCATGGACAGTCACATTCAGGTCCGCTTTGCGCACTTTGGCAAAGTGTTCCTTGAATTGATGCCCCGGTTGACCCAGTTCATCACCAGCTAAATCAATCGCGACCAGATGTGTTTTCAGTGCCAGTAATGCCTTCAGCTCCTGCATGCAGGCATCGACACCAAACGTGCGGCTCATGATACCAATAAGGTTGGTTTTTACGCCAAAGTCACGGCTGCCCGCCTGAACGCCATCAATCACGGCTTCCACTACGCCTTGTATTGCCAATTGGTGTTTCATTGCCATGTAATAGGGGGAGAAGCGCAATTCCGCATAATCAATGCGTGCGTTGAGGGCATCTTCTACGTTCTCGTAAGCGACACGGCGTACCGCATCCAGATCGCCCAGTACCGCGACACCCCAATCCAGTTTGGACAGAAAGCCAACCAAATCCGGTTCGTTAGACATGACCTGAACATGTGGGCGCAGAGCATCAATGGTGTCCGCAGGAAGTGACATACCGAATGTCTGACCCAGCTCCAAAATGGTGTTAATGCGAATATTGCCATCAAGGTGACGGTGAAGATCCGTCAAAGGAAGGTGGGTTGCGATCATGTGAATATCCTTAAATCAACTTTTGGCAAGTATAAGGGCTATTAACAGACGCGTCAGTAGGGGAAAACGGGGAAACCGCCTAAAAAGGCGGTTTTGGGGTGTGTGTTAACCTGTGCTGTTTAAAATGCGAACAGTGTTGGGCTTTCTAGTGCATTTGCAGCTCTTTGAGTTTGCGGGTCAAGGTATTGCGTCCCCAGCCCAGCAATTTCGCTGCTTCCTGTTTATGGCCCCGGGTGTGATTCAGGGCCTCACGCAGTAAAATACGTTCAAACTCCGGCAATGCTTCCCGCAGCAGATTGTCATCACCATTATTGAGTGAGCATTTTGCCCAGCGGGACAATGCCTGTTGCCAACTGTCGCCTTCACCATGGTTTTCGAGGGTTTCCGGTTGCATCAGCTCTGGCGGTAAATCTTCAGGCAAAATTTCTTTACCACTTGCCATCACGGTCAGCCAGCGACAAGTGTTTTCCAATTGACGCACGTTCCCGGGCCAGGCGAGACCAGACATTAAGTCCAGCGTGGTCGGATGCAGGGACTTCACTTCGATATTAAGCTCATCAGAGGCGCGCTTCAGGAAGTGTTTGGCCAGTTGGCCGATATCCTGACGGCGTTCACGCAGCGGTGGCAGGTGAACCCGGATCACGTTCAGGCGATGGAACAGATCTTCCCTGAAGCTGCCTTCTGCCACCAGTTTTTCCAGATTCTGGTGGGTGGCGGCGATAATGCGGACATCCACGTTGATCGCCTGATGACCACCGACGCGGTAAAACTGACCGTCTGCCAGGACGCGCAACAGGCGGGTCTGGATATCCAGCGGCATGTCACCGATTTCATCGAGAAACAGGGTGCCGCCGTTGGCTTGTTCGAAACGCCCCTGGCGGATACTGTTAGCACCGGTAAAGGCCCCTTTTTCATGGCCGAAAAGCTCTGACTCAATCAAGTCTTTGGGAATCGCTGCCATATTCAGAGCAATAAAGGCATTGCTGGCCCGTGGGCTGTGGCGGTGCAGGGCATGGGCAACCAGTTCTTTACCGGTGCCGGACTCACCGTTAATCAACACTGAGATTGATGAACGGGAGAGGCGGCCAATGGCGCGGAACACCTCCTGCATCGAAGGGGCCTCGCCGATAATTTCCGGTGCTGCCTCCATCGTTTCTTTGGGGGTACGCTGGCGTTTTTGCTCCTGGCTGTGAGCGACTGCGCGCTCAACCAGCGCCACGGCTTCATCAATATCAAACGGTTTGGGCAGGTATTCAAACGCCCCTTTCTGGTAGGCGCTGACCGCAGCATCCAAATCAGAGTGGGCGGTCATAATGATCACCGGCAACGTGGGGTATTCGGTTTGTAGGCGGTTTAACAGGGTAAAACCGTCAGTGCCTGGCATACGGATGTCGGAAACCAACACATCCGGCACCTCCCGGTTTAAGGCATCCAGCACGCTGTCGGCATCAGCGAAAGTTTCACAGGCGAGTCCTGCCGCGCCCAGGGTACGCTCGAGTACCCAGCGGATTGAGCTGTCATCGTCGACGACCCAGATTAATCCTTTGCTCATGTTCTCCCCTTAGCGACGAATTGGTAACAAAATGGTGAAGGTAGTGCTGCCGGGCCAGCTATTGACGTAAATCTTCCCCTGGTGCTGGTCTATCAGGTTGCGGGTGATGGAAAGCCCAAGTCCCGTTCCGCCCGGGCGGCCCGACACCATAGGGTAAAACAGGGTGTCCTGCAGTTCTGGGGCAATGCCGGGGCCGTTATCGGCAATATCAATGCGCGCTGCAAGACGGTGCCGTTTCCCGTTGATCACCACCTGGTGCTCGGTACGGGTGCGCAGCACAATCTCCCCGTTGGGGGTATCGGCAAGAATCTGGGCTGCATTGCTGACGACATTCAGGATGGCCTGCTCCATCTGCTCAGGATCCATGTCAATGTCTGGCAGGCTAGGGTCATAGTCACGCTCGACGGTCACGGTATCGGCACTGAGTGCCACCAACTGGCGCACTTTCTCCAGGATAACGTGAATGTTTTCTTTCTGGCGGTGGCCAGGCCGTTGCGGGCCCAGAAGGCGGTCAACCAGGTTTCTCAGCCGATCGGCCTGCTCAATAATGATGCGGGTATATTCACCAAGGCTTGGGTCTGGCAGCCTCTTTTCCAACAGTTGCGCTGCACCACGAAGACCGCCCAGCGGGTTTTTTATTTCATGGGCGAGACCCCGAACCAGCTCCTTGGCAGCTTGTTGCTGCGCTTGTTGCTGGAGCTCTTTACTGATTTGCTGCTGGTGGCCGATAGCCTTGATTTCAATCAGCATTGAAGGACTGCGCGCCCACATCAAGGGGCTGGCACTTAATTCCACTTTTCGCTGTCTGCCATCTACAACCAAGGTCACGTCGCTGTCGGTCAACCCCTGACCGTTTGCCAGGGTTTCCCTAACCAGAGCCAGATCGATAGAGCAATGCTGGAGTAAATCCGGAAGGGGATGCTCGAGCAAACGTCGTGTGCTCAAACAAAGCAGTTGCTCTGCTGCAGGATTGGCATAGGTCACAACAAGATCATTGTCGAGTACCAATACTGCGGTGATCAAGTTGTCCATGACAGTTTCAGTCAGTGTGGCCACATTATCTTCCTTTGTGGTTGCACTAGTTTGGTGCAGGCTAGTTTACCTGATAGTGCGTTGTTGTGCAGTGTTGAAAAGGAGCTGTCTACAACCGCGTTGCCAGATAGCGTTTCAACCCATGTTATCTGGGGCTTGGTTTAGCCGGAGGAAGGGCCTTCTTTACCTTCGCCCGGTGCAGATACACGGTCACTGAGTGGGATGCTGCAATTACCTTGCCATTTTCTAGCAGTTGCACCTTTATGGTGTGGGCTCCGCGATCGACATTTTTCAGTGTCAGGGACACGTCTTTGGATGATGGCTGCTTTTTCCCATCCATTACTGCACGGACGGATTGGTTTTTGCCCAACGGCAGATCAGTTGAAAGGTGAAGTGTGATAGTGCCTTCGTTATGACGGACAGTGGCTTCGTCTGCCGGGGAAAGCAAGGAGATGCGACTGGCCTGTGGCGGCGTCTCAGGTGTGGCTGGCGTATCTGGTGCATCAGGCGCGTCCGGTGCAAAAACCTCGGGTGCATTCTGGCTTGGCAATGGCACAGTGCCGATTTCTACGTCAAGCTCCAGGCTGACAGATGGCGGTGCATCGCTGAAATGTAGGGTGCCGTTTTCATCGACCCAGCGATAATAATCGCCAGCACTGGCTGTGGCAGACAGTGTTCCCATAAGGAGCATTCCGGTAATGCGCATGGTGACTCCCGAAACAGTGGATGGCGAAGATACCAGACACCTATTTTCCGTGAGGCAGACTTCCAGACAACAGAAAAAAGGCCCGCCTGTGAGCGAGCCCTTTGATTTTCTCTGAAATTCGTTGAGTTACACGGAGTAATACAATTCGAATTCCAATGGGTGAACGGCCGTGTTTACGCGTTCAACATCTTGGGATTTCAGTGCGATGTAAGAATCGATGAAGTCATCAGAGAATACGCCGCCAGCTGTCAGGAACTCACGGTCTTCATCCAGGCATTGCAGTGCTTGCTGCAAAGACTCTGCTACTTTTGGAATCTCAGCCGCTTCTTCTGCTGGCAGGTCATACAGGTCTTTATCCATCGCATCACCCGGATGGATTTTGTTCTTGATGCCATCAAGGCCTGCCATCAGCATGGCGGCGAAGCACAGGTATGGGTTTGCGGCTGGGTCACTGAAGCGAACTTCGATACGACGTGCTTTCGGGCTTGGTACCACAGGGATACGGATAGACGCAGAGCGGTTACGCGCAGAGTATGCCAGCATAACAGGGGCTTCGAAGTGAGGAACCAGACGCTTGTACGAGTTGGTTGATGGGTTCGCAAAGGCGTTGATCGCACGGGCATGCTTGATGATACCACCGATGTAGTACAACGCAGTGTCAGACAGACCGCCGTACTTGTCGCCTGCAAACAGGTTCTGGCCGTCTTTTGCCAGCGACTGGTGAACGTGCATACCGGAGCCGTTATCACCAACCAGCGGTTTCGGCATGAAGGTCGCTGTTTTACCGAATGCGTGGGCAACGTTATGGACAACGTACTTGTAGATTTGGATCTCATCGGCTTTGGTTGTCAGGGTGTTGAAACGGGTTGCGATTTCGTTCTGACCCGCTGTCGCCACTTCGTGGTGGTGGGCTTCAACAACCAGCCCCATCTCTTCCATCACCAGGCACATTGCGGAGCGGATGTCCTGAGATGAGTCAACGGGTGCAACCGGGAAGTAGCCGCCTTTCACACCGGGACGGTGACCTTTGTTACCGCCTTCGAAATCAGCACCTGTGTTCCATGCGGCCTCAACATCATCAATTTTGAAGAAAGACCCTGACATGTCAGTAGAGAATTTCACGTCATCGAACAGGAAGAATTCTGGCTCAGGACCGATGAGGACAGTGTCTGCGATGCCAGTAGAACGCATGTAGTCTTCTGCGCGTTTGGCGATAGAACGAGGGTCACGGTCGTAGCCTTGCATGGTTGCTGGCTCAAGGATGTCACAGCGGATGTTCAAGGTTGACTCTTCTGTGAAGGGATCCAGTACAGCAGACGCTGCATCAGGCATCATCACCATGTCTGACTCGTTAATGCCTTTCCAACCTGCAACAGAAGAACCGTCGAACATTTTGCCTTCTTCGAAGAAGTCCGCATCGATCTGGTGCGCTGGGATTGAGATATGCTGCTCTTTACCTTTGGTATCGGTGAAGCGCAGGTCAACAAACTTAACTTCGTGCTCTTGGATTAAAGCGAGTACGTTTTCTACTGACATGTGAATAAACCTCCGGTGTCATGGTTCTCTAACTTGGCGAAGAAGCACCTTGCGCTTCACCAAAAATGGGTTTGACTCCACTGAAGCGAAAAGTGTGCCAATTTTAAAATCCCTGTCATGATGTGCTTTTAAACGAGAATGACATAAAAAAATGCCATCTCACGATCACTCATGGTGCGCACGCGCACCATTATGGTGCATGCAAGGGATTGTATGCCAATCCATTCAGCAGCGGTTATGCAGTGTTGTCAACGAATGATAGTGCCTAAGAAAAAGACAATGTTGGCGCTGTGAGGTCGATCGAAAGCTGAAGAAAGAAAGGACGATGTATCGCCAACAAAGCGGTACGGATAGCTGTTTTATTTTGCGCACTGTTGTGGCGCAAGATCTGTCCGCAGGCGGGGCAGGTTAAGGGATTGAGGTAAACTTCCCTGCCTTGCTTTTGTGTGTTAGCGAGGTGGTGGGGTTAATATAAATCGATCCCAAGTCACATATTTCGTGGGTTTTCAATAAAAATCTGGTAAATTACGGCCGGATTTTAATCAGTGGCGGTGAGCGCTTTCGGCAAAACCGGAGCTTTTGGCGGCACATCTTTTTTGAGTGAAAGAGAACCCATGTCTACTTTGCAGATAGATAAACTGAGAAACATCGCGATCATCGCGCACGTTGACCACGGTAAAACCACCCTGGTTGACAAACTGCTTCAGCAGTCTGGCACCCTGGAAACCCGTGGCGAGCACGAAGAACGCGTCATGGACTCGAACGACATCGAGAAAGAGCGTGGCATTACCATTCTGGCGAAAAACACCGCGATTAACTGGAATGATTACCGCATCAACATCGTAGATACCCCAGGACACGCCGACTTCGGTGGTGAAGTGGAGCGTATTATGTCGATGGTAGACTCTGTGCTTCTGATCGTTGACGCCGTGGATGGCCCAATGCCACAGACACGTTTCGTGACGCAAAAAGCGTTTGCGCACGGTCTGAAGCCTATCGTTGTTATCAACAAAATCGACCGCCCAGGTGCACGTCCTGACTGGGTGATGGATCAGGTCTTTGACTTGTTTGACAACCTGGGCGCAACCGACGAGCAACTGGACTTCCAGGTGGTTTATGCCTCAGCGCTTAACGGCTGGGCGACCTTGGAAGAAGGCGAAACTGGCGAGAACATGGAGCCGCTGTTCCAGGCGATCGTTGATAACGTATCTGCACCGGATGTGGATACTGATGGCCCACTGCAAATGCAGATCTCTCAGCTGGACTACAGCTCTTACGTAGGCGTTATCGGTGTTGGCCGTGTGACCCGTGGTTCGGTAAGACCTAACCAGCAAGTGACCATTGTGGGTGCTGACGGCAAAACCCGTAACGGCAAAGTGGGCACAGTGCTGGGTTACCTCGGCCTTGAGCGTCATGATGTTGAAGTGGCCACTGCCGGTGACATCATTGCAATCACTGGTCTGGGTGAGCTGAAAATCTCTGACACCATCTGTGACGTCAACGCCGTTGAAGCGCTGCCGGCACTGAGCGTTGACGAGCCGACTGTGACCATGACTTTCCAGGTCAACACTTCACCATTTGCAGGTAAAGAAGGTAAGTTCGTGACTTCACGTAACATCCTTGAGCGTCTGCAGAAAGAGCTGGTGCACAACGTAGCCCTGCGCGTAGAAGAAACCGAAGACCCGGACAAATTCCGTGTATCAGGCCGTGGTGAGCTTCACCTGTCTATCCTGATCGAAAACATGCGTCGTGAAGGCTTCGAACTGGCGGTATCGCGTCCCGAAGTGATTATCAAGGATGTAGACGGTGAGAAACAAGAGCCGTTTGAAACCGTGACCATTGACGTACTGGAAGAGCACCAGGGCGGCGTGATGGAGAAAATCGGCCTGCGTAAGGGTGAGCTGACTGACATGTCGCCAGATGGTAAAGGTCGTGTGCGCATGGACTTCATTATGCCATCTCGTGGCCTGATCGGCTTCCAGACCGAATTTATGACCCTGACGTCTGGTTCTGGCCTGATTTACCACACGTTCGATCACTATGGCCCAATGAAGCCAGGGATGATTGGCCAGCGCCAAAACGGTGTATTGATCTCGAATGCGACCGGTAAAGCGTTGACTTATGCGCTGTTCAACCTGCAAGAACGTGGCCGTCTGTTCGCTGAGCACGCCGATGAAGTGTATGAAGGCCAGGTGATTGGTATTCACAGTCGCTCTAACGACCTGACAGTGAACTGTCTGAAAGGTAAGCAACTGACCAACGTACGTGCATCCGGTACCGATGATGCGCAGGTGCTGACGCCTGCTATCAAGTTCACCCTTGAGCAGGCGCTGGAGTTTATCGATGATGACGAGCTGGTGGAAGTGACGCCACAAAGCATCCGTATCCGTAAGAAGCTGTTGACGGAAACTGACCGTAAACGCGCTAGCCGTGGCAGCAAATAACGTCCGGTTTCAGTAAGACGGATCAGCAGAAAGAAAAAAGCCTCCATTTTTTTGGAGGCTTTTTTATAACCAATAGGTTACCTGACAAACTTATCGTAGGCGAATAACAGGATTAACGCGCCGACGGTCGCCATGACAATACTGCCAATGCTGAGGCCCCCTGTGGTGCCGATCCCCAGCAAGGTACTGACCCAGCCACCGACAACAGCACCGGCAATACCCAGCAGTATGGTCATGATGAGGCCACCTCCATCGTTTCCGGGCATGATCCACTTTGCCAGAATACCGGCCAGTAGACCGAGAATGATCCAGGAAATAATGCTCATGTGTTCTCCTCCACGTTGAGAGACGGCTTCACATTGATGAATGCCAGTCACTAACTGCCTGAATACACATTACGGCAGTTTGTCTCATAACATCTGTTTCAACCTCAAGAAAAACATTGAGATATGCTTGGCTTTCCCTGGGGTCAATAGATCCTAGTTTTTCAGGGTCGCCAGGAAGCGTTCAGATTCGCTAATGGCGACTTTCATATCTTTGATGGCACGGTTAATTTCAAGTTCCAGACTGGCAAACTCCCCCTTTAATGCCCCGATGGCTGCGGCATTGAGGTTATGTTTCAGGTACAAGGTGTTATCGCGTAGTGTATTCAGTACGGGTTCCATTTTGCTTTCTGCCTTTTTCATCGCTGACAGCATTTGCTGGTATCCACGCTCCGTTTGTTTGAGTTTGCGTTCACTTTCGCGTCTCAGGCTGGCACTGGAATACAGGGAAAGCTCTTCGCGCCATTCGCTGAACAGGGCGTCGGAAACGTCTTCGACCGCTTCAATGCGTTCACGGACGTTTTCTACGGCAGCCTCGCTATCTTCATACTGTTCATTGATGGTGTCGTACATGGCTTGCAGCTCACCACCGTCGAAGTGGGTCAGTGCCGTGAGCGCATCCAATGCGCTGGTAAATTGCTCGCTGGCTTCCTGTTGCGCATCAGATGCTGCTTCCACGCGGTTTGCCATGATATCGCGTTTATGCACGCCAACTTTTTCCATGGTGGCGTAATAGGCGGACTGGCAGCCTGCCAGTGTAAAGATCAGAAACAGGGTCGAGATCAGGCGCACGGTAAACTCCTCGTCGCTATCGTGTATGATTAACGTTTCAAATAGAGACTATGGTTGAAGCAGTGGAACGACTCAAGCATTCATTGCCCAGGGCAGGGCAAATTATATTCGATTTCTCAAGGCACCTAATCCGCCGCATTGTTCACGATCGCCTCACGGTGACCGCCGGTTACATGGCCTATGTCACCTTGCTGTCGCTGGTCCCCCTGATCACTGTGCTGTTGTCAGCGCTGTCATTGATTCCGGGCTTTGCTGAGGCTGGGGACCAAATCCGCATTTTTGTGCTGCACAACTTTGTCCCTGCCTCCGGGGATGCGCTGGAGCAATACCTCAATGAGTTTGTTGCCAATGCCGGTAAAATGACAGCAGTGGGTGTCGCCTTCCTGTTTGTGGTCGCCCTGATGCTGATTTCTGCCATCGACAAGAGCCTTAACTATATCTGGCGGGTGAAAAAAAAGCGTGCGACGGTGGTGTCATTCTCTATTTACTGGATGGTGTTAACATTAGGGCCAGTGCTGGTGGGCAGCAGCCTGGGGGTCAGCTCTTACCTGGGATCACTGAACCTGATGGCAGTGGAAGGGGCGGATATGTTGTCGCCAACCCTGCTAAAACGGTTACCGTTTCTGCTTACCGCGTTGGCATTTCTTGGTCTTTATACTCTGGTACCCAACTGCCGGGTGAAGATTGGCCATGCCTTTTCCGGTGCTATTACCGCCGCTTTGCTGTTTGAATTCAGCAAAAAGGGCTTTGCCTTCTATGCCTCCAATTTCCCGTCCTACGAGCTGATATACGGTGCATTGGCAGTGGTTCCCCTGTTGTTTGTCTGGGTCTATCTCAGCTGGTGCATAGTGCTGGTGGGAGCAGAAATTACGGCGGCACTGGGCGAGCGAAACATCTGGGATACCGGCCCGGATACCGAACAAAAACAACTTACTGATAATTAAGATAATAAGAAAGGAGCTGCTATGATTGCGCTTATCCAGCGAGTCAGCGAAGCCAGTGTCGTGGTCGACGGCAAGACTGTGGGCGCGATTGGTAACGGGCTGTTGGTACTGCTGGGTGTTGAAAAAGGTGACGATGACAAAAAAGCGCACCGCCTGCATGAGAAAGTCCTCGGTTACCGTGTTTTCGAAGACGAAAACGGGAAAATGAACCTCAATGTACAGCAAGTCGGTGGCGAGGTGTTGGTCGTGTCCCAGTTTACACTGGCCGCTGATACCAATAAGGGCATGCGGCCCAGTTTTAACGGTGCGCCAGCAGCAGACGCCGATCGTTTGTATCAACAGTTCACGCAATATTGCCGCGAAAGCGGTGTCAAAACAGAAAATGGTGTGTTTGCTGCAGACATGAAAGTAAGCCTGGTCAACGACGGCCCGGTGACATTCTGGCTGCACGTGTAATGACCCGGCAGGGTTGACGAGGAGAGAAACAGGATGTTTCGGTTAATCACCCCCACCAAGGATGATGAGCTCAACACATACTTTCACTTTCGGTGGAAGATGCTGCGTGAGCCCTGGCGTCAACCGGAGGGCTCAGAGCGCGATGCCTATGATGTCGTTGCACACCACCGGATGATTGTGGACAGCAAAGGTGAGCCGATTGCGGTTGGCCGTTTGTACCTGACCCCGGATAACGATGGTCAAATCCGCTACATGGCTGTCGCGCCCGGATATCGTCAGCGGGGCCTTGGTGCCCTTATCCTGATGACGCTGGAATCTCTGGCGCGTCAGGAGGGGGCAAAGCGGTTGGTGTGTAATGCCCGCGAAGAGGCGATCGGTTTTTACAGCGCCAACGGCTTTGTCAACCAGGGAGAGCTCAGTGAAGAGCGTGGCCCTGTGCGCCACCAGCAGATGCTAAAGCCCCTAGACCCGATGTCGGATGTGGTGCGCCGCCCGGAATGGTGCCACGAGCTTCAGCAACGCTGGCAGCAACAGATCCCAATCAGTGACAAAATGGGGATCAATATCAGCCAGTTTACCGGCTATCGCTTTGAACTCTGTGCACGGCTGAATGCCAACCTTAACCCTCATGATTCGATGTTTGCCGGCAGTGTGTTCAGTATGGCAACCCTGGCAGGCTGGGGCATGGTGTGGCTGTTGATGAAAGAGCGCCAGCTTTCTGCAAGTATTGTGCTGGCTGACAGCCATATCCGCTATCGTCGCCCGATCGTAGAGCGCCCGCGTGCCGTGGTCTCCCTCGATGGGTTGAGCGGCGATCTGGACCGGCTGGAAAATGGCCGCAAGGCGCGGGTGAAACTGGAAGTGACGTTTTACAGCGGTGAGGATGTGGCCGGCACATTTACCGGCACCTACGTGCTGTTGCCGGAAAAAGATCCGGCTGCCGATACTATCGAAAGCCAGACCTTACTGTTCGGTTAACTCCTATCAATGCCCGCTTGATGGATTCACTGGGTGTTATGGCTAAGTGCCCCTTCGCCGGTGACTAAATCCCAGCTGCCGGACAGTGTGGAGGTGTTGCCGTCTTGTACCAGACTGACCGGTGACAGTGAAATCCGTCCACGGTCGGCGTTCGCCTTAATCTCCCCGACACTGACAGCCATTGTTTCGATTCCTTCTTCCCCTTCTTGCTTCCCGCTAAACAGCGTCATGATCCGCTGGCTGAATGACTGCCCCGGTGAGACGGTAAGCACTGTGCGGTGCGGCACGGCCGTTAGCTTGCCAGACAGGCTATAGGCCAGGCTGTCGCGATCGCCGCCGAGCCCTGACAGGGAAACGTTCACATCATGCTCGCCTTCCAGCGGCAGGCTCAGCCCCAGCCAGCGCTGGTAGAGGGAGGAAGGCAGGCTGAGCCCAGTTCCCTCTAATTTCCAGGGTCGGCTTGGATTCGTGAGACTAACGCTGGCGTTGGCTGTCAGTTGTCCTTGCGGGAAAGTCAGGCTGAGTGGGTTAAGTTGCCACACACCGTTTTGCACTCTCATGGCCACATAAGGGGACGAAACCGGGATACGGTTGATGCTGGCTGTCTTGGCACTGCCAGTCAACTCTCCAAGCCACATACCGTCATGGCTGGCTTGCCTTAGCAGCAGGTCTTTTCCCTTGAGGTTCATCCCGATGATTTGCAGCGGGAACGCCGGATCCGGCACCGTCACGTTGGTGTGCCCGACAGACAGGCTGCCAACGCGGATATTGTCGAAGCGCTCCCACTGTGCAGAAAGTGATTCTGACATCCCACCTTCGAAGTCCAGTGTCAGGCCGTTTAGGATAAGTGAACGTAGGGACAGAGAGGCCGGTGTGATGTCCCCGGCAAAAGAAATGTACCCTTGATCATCCACGTTGGACGAAAAGGCGCCCACTTCGATGCGGGAAGGAGAGAGCGACAAGTCTGCCAGCACGTCTGTCAACAGCCAGGTATCGTAGTGAATCAGGTTAGCGTTGAAAGACAGCAGCGAAGAGGCATCATTGGCGGCCCAGACCAGATCACCATCACGCAGGTTGATGGCCTGTGCCGAGAGGTTGAGGTGTTCCAGTGTCAGGCTATCCAGTGACGCGCTGACATCGAGTAAATCGAGCCGGTTGATCACAATGTCATAGTTGTCACTCAATGGTTGCCACATTGCAATCAGGTTTGACAGGTTCTCTGAGGGCTCGATACGGGCATCGCTTATGGTTAGTTGATGTAGCGTCCATTGACGGTTCTTCAGCGTCGCACTGCCAGTCACAGTGCCAAATTCGCTGTTAAATGACAGCCCCCAGATTTCCCATTTATCGTCAGTCAATTCGCTGTCAAGCAAGAGGTTTGACAATGTCTGGCCTTTAAACGCAACGGCGGGGGCGGAAAACTGGAATGGTCCTTGCCAACTGCCCCATTTTTTCTTGCTGTTGCGCCAGTTTGATATCTGGATACTTGCGTGGTCAACGCGCAGGCTGTCGCCATAATAGCTGACATCATCCAGCGCCAGATGCTTGATAGTGAGGTTTTTGGGGAGGGCTGCTTTGGTGTTGAAGTCTATCTTTGCACCACGGATCACCGCGTTTTTCAGGGTGAAGGCGCCCCCGATTGCATCCCAAAGCGAAAGCGTCGCCGAGGCATATCTAGCCTGGTAAATGGTGTTATTGGTTTCCTGCTCAATGAGCGTTGGTGTATTCAGCGCCAGAGAAAGCGGGGTCAGAAGATCGTAGTCCAGTGATTCAGCACGCAGGGTGTAGGGTGTGAATGTACTGACGGCTTTCTGCATCAAAGGCAGGCCGTAATGTGTGCTGAGTACAGTAAGAAGCGTACCCAATGCAACCAAGGTGATAATGACAAGTGAGGCAAACAGCTTGGTGAGCAAACGCATTTGGCGATGTTCTCTTTTGGGTTATCTGATGCGTAGTAATAGGCAGCATGTTACGCCGCGATGCTATTGAGGTTGGCGTAAAAATCAACGTTATTCAAGCAGTAATATGCTTCAACGCCAGGGCCGTAAAGGAATTTAGAGATTGTACGGCAAACCAGGGAGTAAAAAAGCCCCCGGAGCTGGGGGCTTGGTATTGTCATGTTTGTGGTTTAATCGAGCTGTGGACCGGCTTTCACCAGCGCTTCACCTTCTGGGGTATCCGTGTATTTCGCGAAGTTGTCGATAAAGCGCTTGGCCAGATCTTCCGCTTTGCTTTGCCATTGCAGCGGGTCAACGTAGGTGTCACGCGGGTCAAGGATATCCGGGTCAACATCGTGCAGTTTCACTGGTACCTCCAGATTGAAGATAGGGATCACTTTGGTTTCGGCTTCTTCAATCGAGCCATCCAGAATTGCATCAATGATCGCGCGGGTGTCTTTGATCGAAATACGCTTGCCGGAGCCGTTCCAGCCGGTATTGACCAGATAGGCTTCTGCACCTGCCGCTTCCATGCGTTTCACCAACACTTCCGCATATTTGGTTGGATGCAGCGTCAGGAATGCGTTACCAAAACAGGCTGAGAAGGTTGGTGTTGGCTCAGTGATACCACGTTCAGTACCGGCCAGTTTGGCGGTAAAGCCTGACAGGAAGTGGTACTTGGTCTGTTCTGGTGTCAGCTTGGAGACCGGTGGCAATACACCGAAGGCATCAGCAGACAGGAAAATCACCTTGTTGGCATGACCACCTTTGGATACTGGCTTCACAATGTTTTCAATGTGATAGATCGGGTAAGAGACGCGGGTATTTTCGGTTTTTGAGCCGTCATTGAAGTCGATAGAACCGTTTTTACGCACCGTCACGTTTTCCAGCAGCGCATCGCGGCGGATAGCGTTATAGATGTCAGGTTCCGCTTCTTTCGACAGTTTGATGGTTTTCGCGTAGCAGCCGCCTTCAAAGTTGAACACACCATTGTCGTCCCAACCGTGCTCATCATCGCCGATAAGGGCGCGTTTTGGGTCGGTAGACAGGGTGGTTTTCCCGGTGCCTGACAGACCAAAGAAGATCGCCACATCACCATCCTGTCCCATGTTGGCAGAGCAGTGCATGGAGGCGATATCTTTGAGCGGCAGGAAGTAGTTCATCATGGCGAACATGCCTTTCTTCATCTCGCCGCCGTACCAGGTGCCGCCGATAAGCTGCATACGCTCGGTCAGGTTAAAGACCGTGAAGTTTTCGGAGTTCAGACCATGCTCCTGCCACTTATCATTGACGCATTTTGCGCCATTCATCACCACGAAATCAGGCTCAAAGTTTTCCAGCTCTTCTTCTGTTGGGCGGATAAACATGTTTTTCACGAAATGTGCCTGCCAGGCCACTTCAGTGATCACGCGGATGCTAAGGCGGGTATCTGGGTTGGCACCGCAGTAGCCATCAACGACAAACACGCGTTTGCCTGACAGTTGGCGGGTGACGAGGGCTTTTAGGTCATTCCAGACATGCTGATCTATTGGTTTGTTGTCGTTGGCGCCTTGATCTGACCACCAAAGGGTATCCTTGGTGGTGTCGTCGCGCACAATGTATTTGTCTTTGGGCGAACGACCGGTAAAAATTCCGGTGTCAACAGCCACAGCGCCTAACTCGGTAACCGTGCCCCTTTCATAGCCTTCCAGCTCTGGTTTGGTTTCTTCGATGAAGAGTTGCTCGTAAGTAGGATTTCGAACAATTTCCTTAACATCGTGTAAGCCGTGTTTTGATAAATCGATACTATTTGCAACCTTTTTTGCGACGTTCATGACAGTCATAGGTGCTCCTTGGGTAAGATGTAATGTAACTGTCGTCCATGCTAGCAACCTGAATTGGCCAATTCAGAGAGTTAACTCAAAAAACAACCATAAACAAATTAATGGCTTGTAACGGCCTTAATTAGCCTGTGCTTATAATATTACCGTTATGTTGCGTATGTGTGCTACAGGATTATGGTTAATATTTGTGCAAAAATAAGAGATGGGCTAGTTGTGAACTTCTTTTGCAAAATTAGGATGTTTTGAATAGAAAACCGGCATGATAGCCGGTTTTTTTGCGGGGTCTTTGACCGTTAATTATCAAAGAAAATTATTAGTGAATGGTTTCTGAAGATGGACCGTTTTGATCAAAAATTGCAGAAATATCAACAGAGTCGAACTCGTAATCAGCGCCGCAATAGTCGCAGTGAAGTTTGATGTTTCCGGTCTCTTCGACCATTTTTTCCACTTCCTGACGTTCAATCGCAGCAATCGCTGACGCACTGCGCTCACGCGAGCATGAACACTTGAATGTCACACTTTTGGGCTCGTAGACTTTTACTGTTTCCTGATGGTAAAGACGGTATAACACTTCTTCCGCTTCCAAGGTAAACAGTTCTTCGTTCTTCACGGTTTCGGTCAGTTGCGCCAGGTGATCGAAATCATCTTCTTTACCCTGGCCATCCGGCAGGATTTGCAGCAACATACCTGCGGCTTTCGCCTGGCCGTCTACCTCACCGGTACGTAGCCACAGTCGGGTTTTCAATTGTTCGGAGCGGGTAAAATAGTCTTCCAGGCAGGCTTCCAGTGTGTCACCTTCCAAGCCCACAATACCCTGATAACGCTCTCCCTGCTCAGGCTCGATGGTGATCACGATGTGACCTTTACCCATCAGCGCTGGCAAGGTGCCATTTTCCGGCAGGGTGTCGCTATTCCAGCGCGCCGTACCGCGCATAACCTGATTGTGGTTTCCGTTGATCACAACCAGTGATACAGGGCCATCACCCTGGATTTGTACCGTGATGCTGCCTTCAAATTTCAGGGTTGCGGTCAGCAGGCTGGTTGCGACCATCAGTTCACCCAGCAGGGCTTTGATCGGTGCCGGATAGTCTTTGCTGCCGGTCAGCTGTTGGAATGAATCTGAAAGTTGAACCAGTTCGCCGCGTACAGAGACGCCATCGAACAAGTAACGGTGCAGACTGTCTTGTGCCATGGGATAACTTCTCCGGCGTTAATCGTTACTGTGTCTAAATTTGAGGATATCGCGTCGCTGCTTCTTGTCAGGACGACGATCTGGACTTGGGTTATGTGCGTGAAACTGTCGCTCAAGGCTACGTTGTTCCCTGCGAAACGCGCTTTCATCGGTTTCCCGGTAGAGTGCCTGTGCTTCTGGCGCGCCACGTCGCTGCTCACTGAGTTTCACGACGATCACGGTTTTTTCGTCAAACCCTTGTCTGAGTTTGATTTCGGCGCCGACTTCCACCAGTTTGCTTGGTTTGGAGCGCTGACCATTGTAATGGACTTTACCGCCATCAATCATGTTTCTGGCCAGTGTGCGGGTTTTGTAGAAACGCGCTGCCCACAGCCATTTGTCCAGCCGTACCTGCAAATCTTGGTTAACATTGTCGTGTCTTGAGCCCACTACACACTCCTTTACATTCGAGTGGCTAAACTTACCATGTTTCGTTAATCCGATCAGCATCACAATTAGCGCTCTTTTATGGTGCCCAATCGTTTAACTTTCAAGCCGCAATGGAATCATTCAGACAAAAATGGCTTCTCTCTTATCGGCAAAGCTAAGGAAAACGGGTAAATTGGTGACCTTATTCATCACTCTTACATTCGGGTGCTAAAAGCGGCAATTGACTGAATGGCAGTGAAATGCCGGTATTGGTAACAGGAAAAGCATGTCTGCGAATTTTGGGATAAAACGCTTACCCACGTGGGTGCAATTACGACTTGGCAAAGCCTTTCCCGCCAACCTTGCAAAATGGGTGACACGGGTACTGGTATTGATGCTGGCCTGGACGCTGGGACGTTTGGTGTGGTTTTGGGTACCGGATACGGTACCTGATATGCCTGCCAGTTTGCCGGTGATCAGTGCGGGCATGAATGTCCAGAAACCTGCCTATCGCCTCGATCAATTGGTTAACCGTCACTTTTTCGGCCGCTATAGTGCCAGCGCGCCTGTCGAGAAAAAGCCGGAACCTGTTGTTGATGCGCCCCGGACCCGCCTCAACCTGACGCTGGTCGGTCTGGTTGCAAGCTCTGATCCCCAGCGTGGCTTGGCGGTGATTGATAACCGTGGCTCGCAGAAAACCTACGGTATTGGCGAAGCCATTGAGGGAACGCGGGTTACCCTGCGTCAGGTACTCAATGATCGCGTTATTCTTCGCAACAATGGACGGGATGAAGCCCTGATGCTGGCTGGGGTGGATTACAACACATCAGGGTCTGCACCTGTCAGGAGGCCATCATCGCCACGGAATGTTCCGCAAAACACCGGACAGGCTGATCTCAGCAATGTGAAAGCGGAAATCATGAACAATCCGCAATCCTTGCTTAAATACATCACACTCTCTCAGGAAAGAAACGATGAAGGACTGGTGGGCTACCGCCTGGGTCCTGGCAGTGATAGCCGCCTGTTTGAACAAGCTGGTTTGCAGAGTGGGGACGTCGCGGTGGGTATCAATGGCGCGGATTTAAGCAACCCGGCAGAGATGAACCGTATCTGGCAAAGCTTGTCTGATGCGTCAGAAATCAATCTCACCGTCTTGCGTGACGGTCAGTTGCACGAAATATATATCAGTCTGTAAGCGGACTGAAAACGGAGAACAAAGTGAATACGTGGAAGAAACGTAAATCAACCTGGTTACTGGCCGGTGTGCTTGCTATGCAGAGCGTCGGCGCGTGGGCGACAGAATTCAGTGCCAGTTTCAAGGGAACAGATATTCAGGAGTTCATCGAGATTGTTGGACGCAACCTTGAGAAAACCATCATCGTTGATCCGTCTGTGCGCGGTAAAGTCAATGTTCGCAGCTATGACGTGCTGAATGAAGATCAGTACTACCAGTTCTTTCTCAACGTGTTGTCTGTGTATGGTTTTGCCGTCGTTGAGATGGAAAACGGCGTGCTGAAAGTGGTGCGTGATAAAGATGCCAAGCAATCGGCCATTCCGGTGGTGGGTGACGATAATATCCAGGGTGATGCGGTGGTGACCCGCGTTGTGTCAGTAAAAAATGTCTCTGTACGCGAGCTGTCGCCCCTGCTGCGCCAACTGATTGACAATGCCGGAGCTGGTAACGTGGTGCACTATGACCCTGCCAACGTCATCATGATCACTGGTCGTGCCGCGGTGGTGAACCGTCTGGCAGACATCATTGAGCGTGTTGACCAGGCCGGGAACAAAGAAGTGGATGTGGTTCACCTCAAGCATGCTTCGGCCTCTGAAATGGTACGCATTGTCGAAAGCCTCAATAAACAGGGCGATGGCAAAAATACCCCCGAGTTGCTCCAGCCGAGTTTTGTCGCTGATGAGCGCACCAATTCCGTGCTTATCTCCGGCGAGCCGCAGGTGCGTGACCGTATCCGCCGCTTGATCTCCCAGCTTGACCGTGAAATGGCAACGGTGGGCAATAACCGGGTAATTTACCTTCGCTATGCCAAAGCGGAAGACGTGGTGGATGTGCTGCAGGGCGTCTCCGAGAATCTGCTCGCCGAAAAACAGGGTGGCCAGAAGGCGCTAGGTGCGAACGCAAATAATGTCAAAATCTCAGCACACAAAGGGACAAACGCCCTGGTTATCACCGCGCCACCCGATATTCTGCGTGCGCTGGAAGGCGTGATTGCCCAGCTGGATATCCGTCGTGCCCAGGTGCTGATTGAAGCGATGATCGTGGAAATGTCAGAAAGTGATGGTGCCAACCTTGGTATCCAGTGGGGATCACTGGACGGCGGCGGTATTCAGTTTGGCAATACCGGCGTGCCGATCACCAATTATCTGGCGGCGCAGGAGAAAGCCAAGGATAAAACCACCACTGAAACCCGATTTGATCGCGACAATATTCCCGTTGAGGTGCCTATCACTGAATCTGGCGACCCAACCGCGATTGCGGAAGTACTGGGCGGTGTCAGCGGGCTGGCTGCAGGGGTGGTACTCGGTGACTGGACGGCACTGGTGACGGCTGTGTCAAGCAACAGCGATTCCAACATCCTGTCATCCCCCAGCCTGATGGTGCTGGATAATGAAGAAGCGTCTTTCATCGTCGGTGAGGAAGTGCCCGTTGTCACCGGCTCTACTACCGGCTCAAACAACGACAACCCGTTCCAGACTGTGGAACGTAAAGACGTGGGTGTCAAACTCAAGATCACCCCGCAAATCAACGAAGGGGATTCCGTACAGCTCAATATTGAACAGGAAATCTCCAATGTGCTGGGGGCCAGCGGTGCAGTCGATATCCGTTTTGGTAAGCGCCAGCTGACCACCTCGGTGTTAGCCGCTGATCAGCAAATGATTGTACTGAGCGGCCTGATTGATGAGCAGACCAATGAGAGTGAGCAAAAGGTGCCACTGCTTGGCGATATCCCACTATTGGGTCACCTGTTCAAGTCAACCTCATCGGGTAAAACCAAACGTAACCTGATGTTGTTTATCAAGCCGACCATTATCCGTACCGGCCTGACCGCAGATGGCATCACACAGCGCAAGTACAACTATATCCGTGCAGAGCAGATTTTCCGTGCACAGGAAGAAGTCAAACTGATGCCGGGCGTGAAAACACCGGTATTGCCAGAGTTTGGTTCAGACGCGACCTTGCCGGCAGAAGTGCGAGCGATCATGGCGGAGCTGAGGTAACGCCATGGAAAAGCAGTCCCCAGAAACGGAAACTGAACAGATTCAGGCCATGGATACACTGTCTGAGGTGGCAAACATGTCGGTGATCCGTTTGCCATTTGGTTTTGCCAAGCGCCATGGTGTGGCGATTGAGTGTACCGATAAGGGTTATTTGCTCTACTATCGTGACCAGCCCAAACCCGCCGTACTCAATGAAGTTCGTCGGGTGCTGGGGCAGAGTTTTACCCCAATCCAGCTGCGCACTGACGATTTTGAACCCAAGCTGACCGAACTCTACCAGCGCGACTCATCGGAAGCGCAACAACTGATGCAGGACATTGGCGCAGACAGTGATGACTTCTTTGCGTTGGCAGAAGAGCTGCCACAAAGCGAAGACTTGCTGGAGTCAGAAGACGATGCCCCAATCATCAAACTGATCAATGCCATGTTGGGTGAGGCCATCAAAGAAACGGCATCTGATATCCATATCGAAACCTTTGAGAAAACCCTGTCCATTCGTTTCCGTGTGGATGGCGTACTTCGTGAGGTGCTGAGCCCGAACCGTAAGCTGGCCCCCTTGTTGGTCTCACGCATCAAGGTGATGGCGCGTCTTGATATTGCAGAGAAGCGTGTGCCACAGGATGGCCGTATTTCGCTGCGTATCGGTGGCCGGGCGGTAGATGTGCGGGTGTCCACTATGCCGTCATCCCACGGCGAACGGGTAGTACTGCGCCTTCTGGATAAGAACGCCACCCAGCTGGATCTGGAAAGCCTTGGCATGACCCGCCATGTGCATGATAATTTTCAGCACCTGATCAAACGCCCACACGGTATCTTATTGGTGACCGGGCCTACCGGCTCGGGTAAATCGACCACCCTGTATGCGGGGTTGACGGAGCTTAACAGCGCCGAGCGCAATATTCTCACCGTTGAAGACCCGATTGAATTTGATATCGATGGCATCGGCCAGACTCAGGTCAACACCAAGGTCGACATGACTTTTGCCCGTGGACTGCGCGCCATTTTGCGCCAGGACCCGGATGTGGTGATGGTGGGGGAGATCCGAGACCTTGAAACCGCACAAATCGCGGTGCAGGCCTCATTGACCGGTCACCTGGTGATGTCAACCCTTCACACCAACACTGCTGTCGGTGCTGTGACCCGTCTGCGTGACATGGGCATTGAACCGTTTCTGGTGTCGTCATCCCTGTTAGGGGTGTTGGCACAGCGGCTGGTTCGCACCCTTTGTCCTGATTGTAAAGCGCCTTATGACGCAGATACCCAGAGCAAACGTTGGTTTGATCTCGACGAACATGAACCGTTGACCCTTTATAAAGCAACAGGTTGTGAGAAGTGTAATCACAAAGGGTACCGGGGCCGTACCGGTATTCATGAATTGTTGGTGGTTGATACCCAGGTGCAAGAGCTTATCCACAATGAAGCGGGAGAGCAGGCAATAGAACGTTATATTCGTCAAACGACGCCGAGTATCCGGGATGATGGCCTGATGAAAGTGCGTCAGGGTATCACCACGCTTGAAGAAATACTGCGTGTGACACGGGAGGGCTGATGGCAGCGTTTGAATACAAAGCGTTGAATGCCAAAGGCCGGACCGTGAAAGGCGTGATTGAAGCCGACACGGCCCGTCAGGCACGCCAACTGTTGCGAGAAAAACAGCTGGTGCCGATGGATGTGGCGCAAACACATGAGAAAGAACAGCAAAAGCAATCCTCCCCTGTCGGCTTTAAGCGAGGGATCAGCACCAATGAACTGGCATTGATCACCCGTCAGCTGGCGACGCTGGTACAGGCAGCGATGCCGCTTGAAGAGTGCATCAAGGCGGTGGCTGATCAGACGGAAAAGCAGCGCCTGAAAAACATGCTGACCGGGGTGCGTGCCCGTGTTGTTGAAGGCTATACCCTCTCAGACAGCCTTGGCGACTATCCCCATGTGTTTGATCAGCTTTTCCGCGCCATGGTAGCGGCAGGGGAAAAATCCGGCCACCTTGGCCCGGTGCTTGAGCGCCTTGCCGATTACGTGGAAAACCGGCAACAGGTCAAAAACAAACTGATTCAGGCCATGGTGTATCCCATGGTGCTGACCGTGGCAGCGATTGGTATCGTGGCCTTCCTGCTGGCGACCGTGGTGCCGGATATTGTCGGCCAGTTTCTGCAAACCGGTGCCGAGTTGCCAAACATTACCCAGGTGCTGCTGGCTGCCAGTGATTTTGTCACCCACTGGGGCTTACTGGTGTTAGTGGTGGTTATCGCCCTGTTTATGCTGGCAAAAATCATGCTCAGGAATGAAAAGCGCCGGCTTGCATGGGACAGAAATGTGCTTAATATGCCGGTCATTGGACGGGTAGCACGTGGCCTGAACACCTCGCGCTTTGCCCGTACGTTGTCGATTTGTACGTCCAGTGCTATTCCATTGCTGGATGGGATGAAAGTGGCTGCAAATGTGATGACCAACACCTGGGTAAAAGCCCGCGTGCTCGAAGCGTCAGACCGGGTACGTGAAGGCTCAAGTCTTCGCATTTCGCTCGAAAAGTCCAAGCTGTTTCCTCCCATGATGCTGCACATGATTGCCAGTGGTGAGCGAAGCGGTGAACTGGAGCAGATGCTGACCCGTGCGGCAGATAATCAGGACAGAGACTTTGAATCACAGGTGAATATTGCACTCGGTATCTTTGGCCCGGCACTGATTATTGCCATGGCCGGTATCGTGCTGTTTATTGTTGTGGCAACCCTCATGCCCATTATCCAGCTCAACAATATTGTGGGCGTGTAACCCAAACTCGCTGCCAGGCAGCGTTTTTTCAGGAGAGATAGAAAATGCAACGTCGTCAACAGGGCTTTACCCTGCTGGAAATCATGGTTGTGATCGTCATTTTGGGTGTACTGGCGAGTTTGGTGGTACCAAACCTGCTGGGTAACAAAGACAAAGCCGATCAGCAAAAAGCGGTGACAGACATCAGTGCACTGGAAGGGGCGCTGGATATGTACCGTCTGGACAACAGCGTGTACCCAACCACCGATCAGGGTCTGGATGCACTGGTTTCCAAGCCTAGCTCTTCGCCAGAGCCCCGTAATTACCGTGAGGGTGGTTACATCAAGCGTTTGCCACAAGATCCATGGGGCAACGAGTACCAGTACCTGAATCCCGGAGAACATGGCACGGTAGATATCTTCACCCTGGGCGCGGATGGCCAGGAAGGGGGAGAAGGTGTGAACCAGGACATCGGTAACTGGAACATGCTGGACATTAAATAATCGATGAAAAGGGGGCGCCCGTCCGGGTTTACATTGCTGGAAATTCTGCTGGTGCTGCTGTTGCTGTCTATCAGCGCCGTGATTGTGGTGCCCAACCTTCCTCAAAACAGCAGTGATGATGCCAAAGAAGAAGCACAACGTTTCTATCAGTTGATCCAGCTTTGGACGGAGCAATCACTGCTTACCGGGCAAACCTTTGGTCTGAACGTCGACAAAGACGGCTACCAGCTGCTCCGCCTGACCCACGATGACTGGGTGCCGGTGGAAAAAGGCCGCAGTGTGACATCAGTAACCTTGCCGCCGGCGTTGGAACTGGATCTGGAAGTGTCCGGTTTTGTGGCCGAAGAGGATCGCCTGTTCGATCGCGAAAGCCTGTTCGACGACGAGCTGTTTGCTGAAGAGGAGAACCAGCCTCCCCAACCGCAGGTGGTGTTGATGGGGAACGGGGAAATCATTCCGTTCACCCTGACGTTTATCGCGGATAATAAACGCCTCTGGCAGGTGACAGGCAACGATGTGGCAACGTTTGAAGTGAAAAACTTGAATGAGGATAAAGAGTGAGAACGCATCGCGGCTTTACCCTGATTGAAGTGCTGGTGGCGATGGCGGTGTTCGCTGTGGCAGCGATGGCCGTGCTGAATGCGACCGGTCAACATGTGAACTCGCTGGGCGCGCTGGAAGAGAAAACGTTTGCGTCCATGGTGGCAGACAACGAGCTGGCGCTGTTTGTGTTGGACGGAAAAAAGCTGTCTTCGGCCAAAAATGGCAGCTCTGAGCTTGCGGGACGCACATGGTTTTGGACCCTCAAACCTGTGGCAACTGCGGATAACCTGCTTCGCGCCGTGGATATGATTGTCTGGAAAAATGAAACCAGACAACACTCATTGGTCACCGTGAGGACGTATGTACCGGCAGAGTAAAGGTAAAGGCACCAATCAAGGCTTTACCCTGATTGAGGTACTGCTGGCGCTGATGATTTTCGCCACCCTGAGCGTGGCGGCGAACCAGATTTTTCGTAATGTCATCAACAGTAATGTCCAGACCGAAGAAGTGGGGAATGCGCTCAAAAGTTTGCAGCGTACCCTGCTCATCATGGACAGCGATTTTCGCCAGATGCTGGCGCGCCAGTATCGCAATGGCAGTGACGAGGCCAAGGAAGCACTGCTTGAGTTTGGCGACGACTTACTGGATTCAGAATCGCAGGGCATCCGCTTTGTGCGTGGTGGCTGGATTAACCCGCAACAGCTGTTTCCCCGGGGGGAAGTGGTGAAAGTCGGTTACCGTATTCAGGATGAAACCTTAGAGCGTATCCGCTGGATGTATCCGGATAACAGCTCGGCACTGGAACCGGCTGCCATGCCTTTGATGGAAGGGGTCACCGGATTGCGCTTTGAGGTCTTGGGTGATGATGGCTGGAAGACCGAGTGGGAGGCGCCGCTGTCCATGCCAAGGGCCATTCGGGTGACACTGAACACCGAGCGTTATGGTGAACTGACCCGTATTTATTTGCTGCCCGGGCAGACACTGCCACCTTCAGTGGGAGAGACATCATGATGAGGCGTCAATCCCAACGCGGTGTCGCGCTGCTGGTGGTGTTGTTTATTATGGCACTGATGACCACGGTAGCAGTGAGCATGTCCAACCGGATGTTTGTCAATTTTAACCGGGCTGAAAGCCAGGTGCGTTATCAGCAGGCCTATTGGTATGCCCAGTCAGTCGAAGCGCTGGCACGCTATGGTATAGAGCAGAGCATTGACAGTGATGATACTGTGACCCTAAGCCAGCCATGGGCAGTGCGCGATCAGGTCTATCCTCTTGAGGGTGGGCAGGCGACCGGCAATGTGTATGACAAACAGGCCTGTTTTAACGTCAATGGGCTTCGTAACATCAAACCGACAGCAAATGGCACTAACCCCAAACTGGTGGCGTCACTTCAGCAGTTGATTGAATCACAGGGTATTGACAGCCTTGAGGCGGAAACCGCAGCGGCAGCGACCTGGGAATACATTGACGGCAACACCAACGTGCAGTCGCCGTTGGGGGTTGAAGACAGCGAATATGAAGCGCGTACAGTGCCACATTTGATACCCAATGGTTTTATGGCGGACATTTCAGAGTGGCGTGCGGTGAATGGCGTCACCCAGGAAATGTTTGATAAGGTCAGCCCACTGCTTTGTGCGATTCCCAGCGATAAGCTGGTGGTAAACGTCAACACGCTGACGGAGGAACAGGCACCGATTTTGAGTGCCATTTTCCATCCCAACCTCTCTGAGGAGCAGGCAAAAACATTGATCAATGGCCGTAACGCCATTGATGGTTGGCAAGATGTCGCCAGCTTTATGGCTGAGCCAGTATTGGCGGGCATTGATCAAGAAGAACGCGAAAGGTTGCAACAGTTTATCGACGTACGCAGCCGGTATTTTGAACTGGATACAGAGATTACCCTCGACAGCATGACGCTGAGATTGCGTTCCCTGCTGGAGAGGGGTGGCAACGGCGCGGTCACGGTGATCCGCCGCCGCTTTGGAGGAATGAGTGATCGAGATCCTGACAGTCAGGCTTAACAGAGATCCCCACGAGCCGATCCCTTGGCTGGTATGGTCACCCTCTCAGCAGGAAGTGATTGCCTCGGGGGAAGCTGAGCATCTGTCGCAGCTGACAGACTACGCCACCGACAGGGAAGTGATTGCATTGGCGGACAGTGCGGCGATGACATTGACATCCGCGGTGATCCCCGCAGGCAGTGAACGCCAGCTTGGCACCGTCTTACCTTTCCTGCTTGAAGATGATTTGGCGCAGGATGTCGATCAGGCCCATATCACCTTGCTGGATAAACACGGAGAATCGGCACAGGTTGCCGTGATAGAGCACAAGATCATGCAGCGCTGGATGGATGCCCTGTCTGACGCCAACCTGACCGTTCGTCGTCTGGTGCCGGATTGTCTCTGCCTGCCTTTGCATGAAGACAGTTGCAGTGCCGTTAGCCTCAACCACCGCTGGCTGTTGCGCTTTGGTGAAACAGAAGGCGGATCGGTGGAAGATGCCTGGCTGCCCGTGTGGCTGCAAAGTTTGGGACAAAGCCGTGGTGAAGAAACATTGCCGACAGTGTTCAGCTATTCCCCCCTTCCTGAAGGCATGGGCGGTAACTGGCAGGCTGAGCCCTGTGAGCTGGTGATGTTATTGCTGACCCAGGAGGCGGTAAAAAGCCGTTATAACCTGCTGACCGGGCGATACAAACCGCAAAGCCAGATATACAAATACCTTAAACCATGGCGTGGTGCGGCGATTGCTGCCGGCTTGCTGGTGGCGGTTCTCGGCATCGAGCAAGTGGTTAATATTTATCAGATGGACGCACAGGCGGCGCAATACCGTACGCAAAGCGAAGCCAGGGTTCGGGCCTTATTGCCACAAAACCAACGCATTCCCACCACCAGCTATATGCGGCGGATTGTAGAGGCTGAAGTCAACCGTCTCTCCGGTGCTGGTAGCCAAAGCGGTATTATGGTCTGGATGGCAGAGATTGGACCGCTGCTGGATGCCGCGCCGTCGATTGAGCTTGATGCGTTGCGTTTCGACCAAAACCGTGACGAGTTGCGTCTTAATGCCCGTGGTAAAGATTTTGGTGATTTTGAAAAACTGCGTGAAGCGTTGTCCACTACATACAATACAGAGCTTGGCCAGTTGAGCCGCGACGGACAGGCAGTAACCGGTGCATTTGTTCTGCGGAGGAAATCATCATGAAAGCATTGATTGCCTATTGGCAGGGATTGTCCCGCCGAGAGCAGCGTCTGTTGGGCGTGGCAAGTGCAGTCATCTTGCTGGGCACCCTGTATTGGGGCGTGGTAAGCCCGCTTCAGGCTAAAGCGGAACAGGCCGAGCAGCGTCTTGCCAGTGAGCGTAACCTGCTGAGTTGGGTGAATAGCAAAGCGGCTGAAATCGAAGCGCTGCGCCGTGCGACAGGAAGCCGCAGCCAGGGCAGCGCCTTGCCGCTGAACCAGTCCGTCACCACCACGGTGAAGCGCTACAACCTCGAGATTGTGCGTTTGCAACCGCAGCAGGAAGAGATCCAGGTCTGGCTTAAACCCATGCCGTTCAATGCGTTGATCAGTTGGTTGGATGATCTGTCAGTTAACCATGGTGTGCAGGTGAAGTTCATTGATGTCGGTAAAACGGAGACGCTTGGCGTGGTTGACGTAAAACGGCTACAGCTGGGAAGAGGGTAAGATGAAACGTGTGATCCTTGGGTTGGTTCTTTTCCTTGTTGTGTTTATTACCAGCGCCATTGTCCATCTTCCTGCCAATCTGGTGGTGAAAAACCTGCTGCAAGTACCGGGTATTTCCTTAAATGGGATCACCGGTACGCTGTGGAATGGCGCTGCTGCTGGCGTAAACTGGCAGGGTAGGCCGATGGGTTCGCTCAAATGGCAGTTTAACCCACTGAAACTTTTTACCGGGAAAGTCGATGTAGATGTACGCCTTTCCGGAAACGCGGGGTTGTCGGCTCGCGGGAATGTGGGCTACGGTCTCGCAGGTGTTTATGCCAACAACCTGCTGGTCACGACATCAGCTCAGGTCGTTCAGTCATTTATTGCTTACCCTATACCTGTTACGCTGTCCGGGCAGTTTGATTTAACGGTGCGTGATTACCTGTTTAACCAAAAACCTTTCTGTGAGGTATTGGCTGGTAATTTGGCCTGGTCGCAGGGAAATGTGGTTTCCCCAATCGGGTCCATCGCCCCCGGTGTGGTCGTCGCACAGCTATCATGTAATGACGGCCAGTTGGTCATCAATGGCGACAGCAAATCTGACGCAATTGAAACAGAATTCAATGTCTCGTTATCGCCGGACCAGCAATACAGTCTTGATGGCTGGTTTGTACCGGGTAAAACATTTCCAGAAGACATGAGACGTCAGCTGGGCTTTTTGGGGAATCCGGACAGTGAAGGGCGTTATCGCCTGAGTTTCAGCGGTTAATGCCTTCCCGGGAGAAGTAATCATGAAAAAGCACATTCCACCTGAAATTTTAGACGCCAGAGTTGTGGCCAAGTCGCGCCTGTTTCAGATTGAAGCCCTGGATTTAGCGTTCAGTAACGGTGAAAAACGCACCTACGAACGGATGAAGCCGAGTGGCCGCAATGCGGTGATGGTGGTGCCGGTGACAGAAAACGGCGATTTACTGTTGGTGCGTGAATACGCTGCCGGAACGGAGCGTTATGAACTAGGCTTTCCTAAGGGGTTGATTGATCCGGGGGAAACACCACTGGAAGCCGCAAACCGGGAATTAAAAGAAGAAATCGGTTTTGGTGCCAATCAATGGCGCCCTCTGAAAGAAGTGGTGCTGGCACCGTCGTATTTTTCCAGCAAGATGACCCTGATGTTGGCGCAGGATCTTTATCCAGAGAAGCTCGAGGGCGATGAACCCGAGCCGCTGGAACTGGTTCATTGGCCCGTCGCACAGGCAGAAGAATTATTATCTCACGTCGATTTTGGGGAAGCGCGTAGTATTACTGCATTGCTGTTGGCCATGAGAGCGCTTTCTGGCCATTGATTATTCGGTGACCAAAAAAACGCCAACAAAGTCGTAGTGTGAGAGCCCAAGAGGAGTGTTACATGGAGCTGTCACAACTGCTTCAACCGGTGATAGAGATTGCCCGGGCATCCGGTGAAGTGATTCTGGACATCTATCAGCGCGGTGATTTTGAAAAAAACATAAAAAGTGATGACACGCCAGTGACCAGTGCTGACATGGCTGCCCACGAACTGGTAAAGGCGCGTCTGCAAGCCCTCACCCCTGATATTCCTGTGTTGTCTGAAGAAGATATCAGCATTCCATTGGCTGAACGCGCAAACTGGGCGCGCTATTGGTTGGTGGACCCGCTCGATGGCACCCAGGAATTTATTGCAGGCAGTGGGGATTTCGCGACCATTATTGCGTTGGTAGAGAACAACCAGCCAGTTTTGGGTGTGGTATATGGACCGGTGTCCGGCATTTCTTACTATGCTGCAAAAGGGCATGGTGCATGGAAGGTGACGCCTGATGGTGAAAAGCAGCGCTTGTCGATTCTCAAACATGAAGACGAACTGGCGTCGCTTTCTATTGCGATCAGCCGCCGCCAGGATATCAAGGCAATTACCGATCGTCTGGAACCAAGCCGTCACTACGATTTAGTGCCGTTGGGTTCAGCAGCGTTAAAATCCTGTCTGGTCGCGGAAGGTGCGGTGGACTGCTACCTGCGCCTTGGCCCGACCGGGGAGTGGGATACTGCGGCAACCCAATGTATTGTTGAAGAAGCGGGAGGACGCATTCTGGATATGACGCTTTCGCCGCTTTCCTACAACGAGCGTGATTCACTGGAAAACCCTAACTTTATCGTGCTGGGGGATACTGATTTGCCGTGGCGGCAGATTGTGAAGCTGGAAGGCTAGTTTTAGCGTCACGTTTGACTGAATCCAGACGTAGAAAACGGAGCAGATGCTCCGTTTTTTATGCCCAGAATTTAATTAAAACAGGCGGTTAAGCCCGTTCAATGCCGCCACCCGATAGGCTTCTGCCATGGTGGGATAGTTGAACGTGGTGTTGATAAAGTAATCCAGCGTGTTGCCTTCCCCTTTTTGTTCGAAGATCGCCTGGCCGATATGGATGATCTCTGCGGCACGTTCGCCAAAGCAGTGGATCCCGAGGAGCTCTTTGGTTTCACGGTGGAAAAGAATCTTCAAACTGCCGACATCCATCCCCGCAATTTGCGCCCGGGCCAGGTGTTTGAACTGGGCACGGCCGACTTCGTACGGCACTTTTGCCGCCGTCAGTTCCTGTTCGGTTTTCCCCACAGAGCTGATTTCCGGAATGGTATAAATGCCGGTGGGGATATGGTCAATCAGGCGGCCTGTTGCCTGACCTTCTGCAATCGCCTGCGCCACGATACGGCCCTGATCGTAAGCTGCACTGGCGAGACTTGGGTAACCAATCACGTCACCGACCGCGAAGATATGCTCAACGTCAGTGCCATAGTTGTCGTTTACTTTGAGTTGCCCACGTGAATCCGCTTTCAGGCCAACCGCTTTGAGGTTGAGTGAATCGGTGTTACCGGTGCGCCCGTTGGCAAACAGCAGGCAATCTGCTTTCATTTTCTTCCCGGATTGCAGGTGCAGGATCACGCCGTCTTTGGTGCCTTCAATCTTCTCGTAGGTCTCATCATTTCTGATCAACACGCCGCTGTTCCAGAAGTGGTAAGAGATTGCATCTGACATTTCATTATCGAGGAAAGAGAGCAGGCGATCGCGGGTGTTTATCAAATCCACCTTGATACCAAGGCCGCGGAAAATAGACGCATACTCACTGCCAATAACCCCTGCTCCGTAAATGATGACGTGGCGTGGGTCGTGTTTCAGCGAAAGGATGGAGTCGCTGTCATAAATCCGTGGATGCCTGAAGTCGACATCTTTTGGGCGGTAAGGGCGCGAGCCTGTCGCGATAACGAATTTATCCCCGGTATATTTATCGATGCTGCCATCCGCGGCGGTCACTTCGATCTCATGGGTGCCGCTGAACCTGGCTTGGCCGTGGATGATGGAGCAGAGGTTGCGATCGTAAAAGCCCTGGCGCATGCGTGTTTGCTTGCCAATCACCGACTGTGCGTGGCTCAGGATATCGGAAAAGGTACTGTGTACCTGGCGGTTGTCCTGGGTGTAAATCGGGCTTTGGTTAAACTCAATAATACGGCTGACGGTGTGTCTCAGCGCCTTGGAAGGGATGGTGCCCCAATGGGTACAGCCGCCGCCAACGGTGTCTTCCTTTTCAATTACCGCCACGCGAAGGCCGGCTTTGGTTAAACCCATGGCTGCACCTTCGCCGCCGGGTCCACTGCCTATTACAATGACATCAAAATGGTTAGACGATGTAGGGGTCGTTTTGCTCATGTCCGTACGGCCTTTTGTTTTCGTTATGTAAAGAAATACGTGGGTAGTGTAACCCTGTGTGGATGCTTCTAGAATCAACACACGCTTATTCAGCGTAGGTGATCACGCAACTTGGTGTAAAACAAACTGTTTATGGCGTGAGTTGAATGAAGCGTCGTTGATCTGATGCCGCTTTTGGGAAAGTGATGCATAACCACTGAACTCGGTGTAAAAACCGAGTATAGTTTGCGGTTAGATTTCATGAGGTAAACACTGGCGATGGGAATTAGAGCTCAACAGAAAGAAAAAACCCGGCGAACGCTGATTGATGCGGCTTTCAGCCAGCTCAGCGCGGACCGTAGCTTTTCCAGTCTCAGCTTGCGTGAAGTGGCCCGGGAGGCAGGCATTGCGCCCACCTCATTTTACCGCCACTTCAAAGATATGGACGAACTTGGCCTGACCATGGTGGATGAAGGTGGCTTGTTATTGCGTCAGTTGATGCGACAGGCACGCCAGCGCATTGCCACAGAAGGCAGTGTTGTCCGCACGTCAGTGGAAACCTTCATGGAATTTATTGAAAGCAGCCCCAATGTGTTCAGGCTGCTGTTGCGTGAACGCTCTGGTACCTCAGCGGCTTTCCGTGCTGCCGTAGCACGTGAAATTCAACACTTTATCGCTGAGCTGACAGAATATTTCCAGGCGACAGGCGGATCGACCCGAGATGAAGCCTATAATCAGGCAGAGGCATGTGTGACGTTAGTGTTCAGTTCAGGCGCCGAAGCGCTCGATTTGGACAAGCGTGCCCGTGCTGAACTTGCGGAACGTCTGGTGACCCAGCTGCGCATGATTGCGAAAGGCGCTTACTGGTACCGCAAGGAACGCGAACGCAATGCTCTCAAGGATAAGTTGTCTTCAGGCAGGTAAGTGAATATGGAACAGAATCATCAATCAGAGCGTAAATTTCTTCTTCTCGCCGTGGTCGCAGGTCTTTGCGGCAGTGCATCACTGGCGACGCTTTTCGTCGACAGTGTGGCATTCTCCGCTTTCCCGATTATCGCGTTTGTACTCGCGGTGTACTGCTTCTACCAGCAGCATGTTAACCAACCACTGACTGAAGGAACCCCGATTATCGCGTTTGCCTGCTTCCTGGTGGGTGCGTTTGGTTATTCGGCGTTTGTGCGTATGCAGGTGCCAGAACTGGGAGGAAATTTCTTCTCTATTATCGTCACTATGGTACTGGCATTCTGGGTGGCGTTTAAAATGGGCTGGCTGGGCAACAGCGGTAAGAAAGAGGAAGCTGCCGCCGAAGAGTAATCGCGGCATGCTGAGACAAAAAAGGCGCCATTTCCGGCGCCTTTTGCTGTTTATGGATGCTTACTTGCGTTCAAGCAGCACACCCGCTTCCATGTGGTGGGTATACGGGAACTGGTCAAACAGGGCGAAACGCGTGATGCGATGCGTTTCAGACAGAATTTCCAGGTTCTCTTTCAATGTCTCCGGGTTACAGGAAATGTAGAGGATACGGTCATAACCCTGCACCATGCGACAAGTGCCTTCATCCATGCCAGAGCGTGGTGGATCAACAAAGATGGTGTTGCAGTGGTAGCTTTTCAGGTCGATGCCCGCCTGTTGCAAACGGCGGAATTCGCGTTTGCCTTCCATCGCCTCAGTGAACTCTTCCGCCGACATCCGGATGATCTGTACATTGTCGATGTTATTTGCCGCAATGTTCCACTGTGCAGATTCCACCGAGGGTTTTGCCAGCTCGGTTGCCAGCACGCGGTCAAAGTTTTCCGCCAGCGCCAATGAGAAGTTACCATTCCCGCAGTAAAGCTCGAGCAGATCGCCGGTGCTGTCCTGGGTACAGTCAATCGCCCATTCCAGCATCTTCTCTGCCACTTTGCCGTTTGGCTGGGTGAAGCTGTTTTCAACTTGCTGATAGGTCAGTGTGCGATCGTTGACGGACAGTTTTTCCACCACGTAGTCGCGGTCAATCACGATTTTTTGCTTACGCGCGCGCCCAATCAGGTTCAGGTTAAACCCTTCGTCATTCAGACGCTGCTTCAGCATGCGTGCATTGGCTTCCCATTCTTCATCAAGCTGGCGGTGGTAGAGCATAGAAACCAGCACTTCACCGCTTAAGGTAGAGAGAAAATCGACCTGGAACAGTTTACGGCGCAGGCTCTCAACCGGTTTGATGGCATCCAGCAGCAGGGGCATCAAATCATTGATGATGCGGCTTGCCTGTGGGAACTGGTCCACACGGTACTTCTGCTTGGTTTCCTGATTGAACATGATGTAATAGAGATCATCCCCTTCATGCCAGACGCGAAACTCCGCACGCATACGGTAGTGCTTGTCTGGGGACGGAAACACTTCCAGCTCAGGTGCATTGAACGCCTCGAACGCAGACTGCATGCGCGCGATTTTCTCGTCCAGTTGTGCCTGATATTGGGTGGTGTCAATCAGGGTATTGCTCATATTACCTAACCTGCATAACTAAAAATGAGCGCAAATTGTAAGAAGCCGCACCATATTGTCCAGCCTTTTCGCTGACTTTTTCGCCAGCAGGGGCGTAAACCTGCGCCTTGGGATACTATTGGCACACATTTACCGAAGCAGGCCTTGTCATGAGCTTTCGAAAACCGAAAAACCGCAAAGAGATTTGTTATCCGTTTATCTACGAAACGGCGCTGACTTGTGACTATGAAATCCACACCGATGAGCTGTGCAGTCTGGTGGGCATGGCACTGGCGACTTTGCCGGACGGCTTTGATGATGTGAGGGAAGATTTGGAAAACCTGCATCCTAAAATCTACCACCTGAATGGCTCAGTACGCGGTAAGAACGCTATCTTTGAAGAAGACTTGGAATGGTTACATGCCCGATACGACCACTACAACGAACTGAGCCGTGGCCGCATTAACCGCTTTGTTCTGCCGCGAGGCCCGGTGGGTGTGATGGCACTGCACCAGTGCCGAACCGGCGCGAAGAAAACCGTGCGGCTGTTGCACCGTCTGGACGAATCCGGCGTGACGTTTGAGCCCGTGCTGCCACGCTTTGCCAACTTGCTTGCCAATTTCTTTTTTGTCTTGACGGTCTACATCAAGATGAAGCTGGATGTCGAAGAAATCGAGTTCGTCAGTCTCAGCTATTGAACGTGTTGTCAGGCATTTTTCATTCATTTGCTGGTTGAATGAGATCAAGCGCTTAATATCTCTGTATCAAATGTGCGTTGATTTCTCTATAATCGGCGCGCTTTCACTCCAGCTGGGAATCCGGTGAGAATCCGGAACTGGCGCGCAGCGGTAAGGAGAAACGAAAGTGACACGGCGAAAGCCAGACACTGCATGTTAATGTGGGAAGTCGTCACTGTAGGCCGTCTCTAAGTCCGAATATCAGCTGGGTCACAATATGGTTTCAGGATCTCCTGACATCATTGGATACACGCGATATTTGGATCTGATATGTCTAAAAAGCTACTTGCAGCAAGCATGCTGCCGTGGGCTGTGTTTGCGCACGCCGAATCTACTCCCCCTTCTGTTGATGATACGTTGGTTGTTACTGCTTCCCGATTTGAACAACCTGTTTCTTCTGTTCTTGCACCAGTCTCTGTGTTGACCCGCTCCGATATAGAAGAGCTTCAGGCCAATAGTTTGGTTGACGCCCTCAAAACCCTACCAGGCATAGAAATTGGCCAAAATGGTGGTCGCGGTCAAACGGCCTCTATTTTTCTTCGCGGCACCAACTCTAACCATGTGTTGGTGTTGGTTGATGGTGTGCGTCTTCCCCGCACCATGCTGGGAACGATCGATTTCAATATGTTGCCGCTCAACACGGTGGAGCGTATTGAAGTGATCCGCGGTTCAGGTGCCACGGTGTATGGTTCTGACGCGATAGGTGGTGTCATCAACATCATTACCCGTAATGACGCGGAAGCGACACGTTTTAGTATTGGTGGCGGTAGTTTTGGTTCCGCATCTGCTGATGTCGGTGTTACCCGCAAAGTGAATGATAGCTTGTCCGTGCAATTAATGGGCGGCTTGGAGTCAGTTGATGGTTACAACGTTCGTCCTGACATTGCGCCAGCAAATGATAAGCACGGCTTTGAAAGTAAAAATGCGTCTTTGCGGCTGAGCTACGCTCCGCGTGAAAACTGGCGTTCCAATATCATTGGTCGTTGGTATGAGAATGAAGTCGGTTTTGCGGACTATGTGGGTGCAAAAAAATATCTCTGGGTTGAAAGCAAAGCTATTGGTGCGGATACCGGCTTTACATCGGGTAAGTGGAATACTCAGGCGCGCATAGAGTTAGGTGAACAGAAAAACTACGATTTTTCAGAAGGAGCCAGCCCGTCAGATGAAACCCTGACCAGCGATATCCGCCAGATCTATGCAAGTGTGGCGACGCGTTACCAAGTCAATGAACAATTGGCGGTGACAGGTGGGGTTGACCTAACGTCGGAAAGATATCTGGATGGCAACATGATTGCTATCGATGTTATTAAAGACAATCCTCGTGAAAACATTGGTGTATTTGGTTTAGCCAATTTCAATGTGACAGACAATGTTTTGATCGAAGGAAGTGTTCGCCATGACGAGAACGATCAGTTTGGTGGTAATACGACGGGTTTGATTGCGGCGAGTTGGAAGATGCATGATGATTACCGCATCTTCAGTAGCTATGGTACGGCATTTAAAGCCCCTGGTTTTGATAAACTCTATGGATTTGGAGGGAATGTTAATCTGAAGCCTGAAGAGTCAGAGAATATTGAAATAGGCTTGGAAGGCAATACTTATAATATTGGCTGGAGCCTGAATGGCTACATCAATAATATCGACAATTTGATCACTTACTCTGGTAGTTATCCAACGGGTACAAACAAGAATGTGGAGGAAGCGCGCATCAAAGGCATCGAGTTGATTGCTGATTTTGACCTCGGTCCTGTTTATAACCAGGTGTCACTTGAGCTTCGTGATCCCAAAGATCTGACGAAGAACATGCAGCTAGCGCGTCGAGCAAAAGAAGTGGTTAAATGGCGTACTTCAGTATGGTTAGGTGATGTTCTTTTGGGGACCCAGTTTATGTACCAAGGCGAGCGTCCAAATTTCTCGGACGGGAGCGGTGGTACACTAAGTAGTTACTCTGTTTGGGATCTGACCGCACAGTATGACATATCGAATAACATTACTCTGGGCGCGAAGGTATCTAACCTGTTCGATAAAGAATATGAAACTGCGGGTGATTACCCAGCAGCAGAACGTGCATTCTACGTTAACCTGAACTTCGCGTATTAATCGTACGTTGTGAAAAGCCGTCCACGGGCGGCTTTTACTTTCAGTCAATTATATGAAAAAACGTGTCATTATCAGTTGGTCATCTGGCAAGGATTCAACCCTGACACTATGCCGACTTCTAAAAAGTGACAGTTACCAAGTAGTGGGGCTTTACACCACTTATGTCGCTGATGCTGTTCCATTCCAGGCGACACCGATAGAGATTGTTAAGGCGCAGGCAGAAAGTATTGGCTTGCCGCTGGTGCTGATAGAACTGAGTGAAGTTTTTCCGCCCAATGATGTTTATCAAAGTGCGGTTATAGAGGGTATTCGTAACAGCGGCCTGAATGTAGAGGCGGTTGCATTTGGCGATATGTTCTGCAATGGCATCGAAGCATACCGGAGAGGCTATATTGAGCCCCAGGGTTGGGAGTGTGTGTTTCCGCTTTTAGGCGAAGACAGCAAAAGCCTGGCAGAAGAGATTATCCGTACCGGAATAGAAACCACATTATCGACCGTCGATACCCACCAACTGGATGGCGGTTTTCTTGGAAGACGCTTTGACAAGCCGTTTCTTGATGACTTGCCTGTGTCTTGCGACCCTTGTGGTGAAGACGGAGAGTTTCATACTCTGGTTACCAATGCGCCCTGTTTTAAAACGCCGCTGTCGGTAACGATCATTGGAGAGGAGAGGGAAGGACGTTTTCACCATCTGAGCTATCATCTCGACCGGTGAGCGATTTAAAATTGCTGTCATGAGCAGTATGATTGCGACGCTGTCGATAAAGTAAGGTAAACAAGCGTGAAAAGTGTGCTGATTTTTGATTCTGGTGTGGGTGGTCTGTCTGTTTATAAAGAGATCGCCCAATTGCTTCCGGAGCAGCACATTGTTTATGCCTTCGATAATGCTGCTTTCCCCTACGGGGAGCTTGCCGATGACATCCTTATCCAGCGTGTCTGCGGCATGGTGGCATCCCTGTGCCATGAGCTCGATATTGCCTTGGTTGTCATCGCCTGTAATACCGCCAGCACACTGGTGCTCCCTCATCTACGCTCGTTGTTGTCAATACCTGTTGTCGGTGTCGTACCCGCCATTAAACCGGCTGCAGCCATGAGTAAAACCAAACATATTGGTTTACTGGCGACGCCTGCTACGGTAAACCGCACTTATACTAAGCAGCTGGTGGAAGAGTTTGCGCCTGATTGCCATGTGGAAATGGTGGGCTCAACGGAACTGGTACAAATGGGAGAGGGAAAATTACGTGGTATACCTGTTGATAAAAAAATATTAAAACAAGTCCTAATGCCGTTTATTAATAAAACGGACTGCATTGTATTAGGCTGCACACACTTCCCATTGCTTCGTGACGAAATTGAGGAAATTTTAGGCGACCAGTGTTTGGTTATTGATTCAGGGAAGGCAATAGCGAATCGTGTGGATACTTTATTAAAAGAAAGAGGCGCATTGAGCACCTCCTTCCGTGATAAAAAGCATTTAGCGTTTAGCAGTGCGCCAGTTAAAGATGAGGAAGCACTGAATAATGAATTGGGCAAATTAGGTTTTTCAGCGATTAAACGCGCTCCGACTTTCTAGGGTCATTCGCTTCTCTTACTTTAAGCGTCCTTTCTCCGTATTCGCTGTTATTCAATTCCTCGATAGCATTTTCTGTATCATCGGCGGCCATTACGACGAAACCAAAACCACGTCTCTTACCTGTCCGCTTGTCCTTCATTAAGCGAACGGCGAAAACCTCACCGTATTTAGAGAACAATTCCTTCACATCACTCTCATTAGCCCGATATGGCAGGTTGCCTACATAGATAGTTTTACTGGTTGAAGAAGAGGACGCTGAAATATCGCCAGAAGATTTAGTAGAAAAAAGAAAAAGGGTAATACCTGTCGTAATAGCGCCCAGTGCAAAAGCATAACCTGCACTTGTTATCAGGGCTGTGTTGTTAAAAAGCAACACACCCAAGAGTGCGATAATTGCAGTAATAAGCAAACTGATAGATGTTTTCATAATCGTCAAAAGTAAACGTCGGTTAGAAGAAGTAGCATAAAGAATCGAAAACAATGCTGACTAAAATAAATACAATTGTCAGACTGATATTACGGATATTGACTTCTTATTGCTAGTAAGTGAATGTGATGACTGTCTAATGTTGCAATTTATTGTGATTTTTAAAGTTTAGATTGAATTATGTTCAGTTGAGAAAAAAAAGAATAAAAACCCTTGCCAATGTGATCCTAGTCTCTATAATGCCGCCTCGCCGACACGGAGAGCGGCTTCCACTGCGGAAATGCCCATCCAAACCGGTACGGCGAAAGCCTTAAAACTGGGTCAAAAATAAATGCTTGACGCATTAAAGTGGATCAGTAAAATGGCCGCCCGCTTCGAGGGGAAATTGCTCCGAGAGGCAAGTCAATAAGGTGTTTTGAGGGGGTGCAAACCACACTGAAAAATCTCAAAATTTCTTCTTGACTTCATC
>NZ_ADAQ01000007.1 GCF_000176515.1 Grimontia hollisae CIP 101886 | reverse complement strand
GTTAATATTCCCGTACTGCTGATAACTGCGATGGGGGGACGGAGAAGGCTAGGTGGGCCTCGCGACGGTTGTCGAGGTTCAAGTGCGTAGGTAGGTGAGTTAGGCAAATCCGGCTTGCTATATACTGAGACACGATGTCGAGACACCACGGTGTTGAAGTCATTGATGCCCTGCTTCCGGGAAAAGCCTCTAAGCTTCAGGTTATCAGTAACCGTACCCCAAACCGACACAGGTGGTCGGGTAGAGAATACCAAGGCGCTTGAGAGAACTCGGGTGAAGGAACTAGGCAAAATGGTACCGTAACTTCGGGAGAAGGTACGCTGCCCGCGGTGAAGTCCCTGGCGGATGGAGCTATGGGCAGTCGCAGATACCAGGTGGCTGCAACTGTTTATTAAAAACATAGCACTGTGCAAACTCGAAAGAGGACGTATACGGTGTGACGCCTGCCCGGTGCTGGAAGGTTAATTGATGGGGTTATCCTTAGGGAGAAGCTCTTGATCGAAGCCCCAGTAAACGGCGGCCGTAACTATAACGGTCCTAAGGTAGCGAAATTCCTTGTCGGGTAAGTTCCGACCTGCACGAATGGCGTAATGATGGCCACGCTGTCTCCACCCGAGACTCAGTGAAATTGAAATCGCAGTGAAGATGCTGTGTACCCGCGGCTAGACGGAAAGACCCCGTGAACCTTTACTACAGCTTGGCACTGAACATTGAGCCTACATGTGTAGGATAGGTGGGAGGCTTTGAAGCGGTGACGCCAGTTGCCGTGGAGCCATCCTTGAAATACCACCCTTGTATGTTTGATGTTCTAACTTAGCCCCATTATCTGGGGTGAGGACAGTGTCTGGTGGGTAGTTTGACTGGGGCGGTCTCCTCCCAAAGCGTAACGGAGGAGCACGAAGGTGGGCTAATCACGGTCGGACATCGTGAGGTTAGTGCAATGGCAAAAGCCCGCTTGACTGCGAGAATGACGGTTCGAGCAGGTGCGAAAGCAGGTCATAGTGATCCGGTGGTTCTGAATGGAAGGGCCATCGCTCAACGGATAAAAGGTACTCCGGGGATAACAGGCTGATACCGCCCAAGAGTTCATATCGACGGCGGTGTTTGGCACCTCGATGTCGGCTCATCACATCCTGGGGCTGAAGTCGGTCCCAAGGGTATGGCTGTTCGCCATTTAAAGTGGTACGCGAGCTGGGTTTAGAACGTCGTGAGACAGTTCGGTCCCTATCTGCCGTGGGCGTTGGAGAATTGAGAGGGGCTGCTCCTAGTACGAGAGGACCGGAGTGGACGAACCTCTGGTGTTCGGGTTGTCACGCCAGTGGCATTGCCCGGTAGCTAAGTTCGGAATTGATAACCGCTGAAAGCATCTAAGCGGGAAGCGAGCCTCGAGATGAGTTCTCCCTAAGGCTAAAAGCCTTCTAAAGGGTTGTTGGAGACGACGACGTAGATAGGTCAGGTGTGTAAGTGCTGTGAGGCATTGAGCTAACTGATACTAATTGCCCGTGAGGCTTAACCCTACAACACCCAAGGGGTTTTGGCGGACTCAAGTAAGAACACAAAGAGTGTGTAAAGAGAGAGAGCGGTTGCTAGGACCTAGGAAGAGCAACCGCGGTCAGTTTTCCAAGATTTAATGGGCGTTCCCGGGGCCTAGTCACCCAGGACCGAGAACCCCGATACAGAATTTGCTTGGCGACCATAGCGCTTTGGACCCACCTGATTCCATGCCGAACTCAGAAGTGAAACAGAGCAGCGCCGATGGTAGTGTGGGGTCTCCCCATGTGAGAGTAGGACATCGCCAGGCTTCTAATTTAGGTTAACGTTGTGAACGGACGTTAATTTGAGTGGAGCGGTAGTTCAGTTGGTTAGAATACCGGCCTGTCACGCCGGGGGTCGCGGGTTCGAGTCCCGTCCGCTCCGCCACTTCTTCAGAAGCCCTGCTAGCAATAGCAGGGCTTTTTGCTGTTTGCGTTATTTGATATCTAAAGCTAGATCGTTTTCCCTTCTGCCCTTAAGATTCTCGGAGGCATTCACCTGAAATATGTTCAGATCTTGTTTATGGTTTATGGATGAAGCGAAGCTTGGTCAGCGAAATACGACAACGTGTATCTGGTCAAAGAAAGGAATGCGGCTAATTAGGGTCTCGGTGAATCTGACTAGTGAATGAATGGAATAGGTATGAGTAGACATAGTATGTCTTGCATTAAACGTTGAATTCTTCAAGGCGCTTTATGATATGAATGCCAGCATCGCGCATCTCGATACATGCGTTTAGGGTAGTATCATCTGCAATTCCCCGGCATGCTTCCAGGTTGACCCAAACATCAAATCCTCCACTCTTTTTAAGTTGCAGTGCTGTGGTTTTTACGCAGTAATCGGTAGCGAGCCCGCCGACAAGGACTGTTGACACGTTCTTTGCCTTTAACCACTCGATAAGCCCTGTGCTGAGTTTTTCTTGAATGTCATGGAAACAGGCGCCATAAGGATGAAGATCAGGCTCAACCCCTTTCCAAATCACGTGATCGTAATCTGTAATTGCAGGTAATGCAGGGATCGTTTCGAACCCTGCAGTCCCTGGGACAGCATGAGAAACCCAAGTCAGATCGGCGTTGGGATGATCTAAAGGTGAGAGCATCTTGTCGTGGTTGTCGACAACCCATACAGCATTAGCGGGATGTGCATCTTTCGTCAGGACGCGAAAATGGGCTTTCCCAGCCTGCCTATTGAGCGCAGGACCAATGCTGTCGCCCCCATTAACCGGTAATTCGTTGGGGCAGAGTGGCGTGAAGGTTTTTTGCGGATCAACGTCGATAGATGCAATCACGTTATTTTCCTTAAAGGATCTGGTTAAGTAGATGGTCTGCTTTAATACGTTTGATGCGCTTGAGCAGTTTTTTCACCTGAGTCGGATATGCATCAAGGTTATCAATTTGCTTGTAGCTGCCAATCAGTTGCGTGTGTTCCAGGATCTTTTCGATTTCACGCTGGGCTTCTGTTTCAAGCAGCTTTTGCTTGTCGTGAAGTAAGATGGCATTTTCCAAGTCCAACTTCCAGGCTCGTGGATTAAGGTTATTACCTGTCAGTAGCATGTATGAGCGGTCAACCCAGATACCTTTTAGGTGGAAGCTGTTGTCATCATGTTTCCATAGGTGGATTTTTAACTGTCGCTTCGCAATGGCCGCTTCATTTCTACGTGCGAAGTTACGCAGATTCATTTCGTATAGATAAGGCAACCCGGAAATCGTCTTGAAAGGTTCGCTGGGGGGGATATAAAAATCATTGGCAGTTTTGTCACCCACGATGATGGTGACATAGACTCCCCGTCGAAGTGCACGCCGGATCTCGCGGGTGACACTGCGTGGTGGGTTGAAGTAAGGTGTGCAAATGATCAGTTCTTCCTCAGCACTGGCGATAAGACGACAGATTTGTATGTTGAGGAGATTTTTTTTCTTACCTAGCCCAACCATAGGTGTCAGACCTATCTGGTCTTCGTTAATAGGTTCGGGGAGAAATTGGTAGCTCGCGTTTTGTAGCCTGGCGCGAAGATCACGAATGGCAGGCTTCAAGACTTTTACGTCAGGGCGATTTGGTTGCGCCAGACATGTCACTGCATCACTGGCGACCAGTGTATTTCCAATAAAGTCAGCCATGCAGTCAGCTAGGGTTTTACTGTTGATGACATGGTAGCGATCATAACGATAGCGATCGTGTTGTGCCAGATAGACATCATTCAGGCTGGCGCCGCTATAAACCACCGTGTCGTCAAAAACAAAGCCTTTTAGGTGAAGGACACCAAATACTTCGCGGTTTCTGACTGGTACACCCAGCACGTCTATTTTATGGGGATACTTCTCTGCATATTTGCGATAAAGCGCCGCATTGCCATCTGACTTGTCAGCTCCAATCAGACCGCGTTGGGCGCGATGCCAGTCGACGAGTACCTTGACATCCAGCGAGGGATTTTTTTGTTTCGCATTGTAAAGCGCATCAAGAATCGTGCGGCCAGCGTCATCATCTTGCAGATAAAGTGCAACCAGATAAATACGGTGTTGAGCGCGGGCTATTTCGTGAAGCAGACGCTCCCTAAAGGTCATCGCATCGAGCAGCGTTTCTAATTGATCTGGACGTTGCGCAATTTTCGGGAGTTGATCGATCAACTGCTTATTGGCAGTAGCTGAAACCATTGTTGCCTCATTCAGTTCGACACTGTGGTCGTGTTAACGCAAATCAAACCTTGTATTGTACCAGAAATCGTACAATTTCTAGTGTTCTTGATGTGTTAGTCATCCCGATTTATCACCGAGATCTCGGGTTGTGTATCATCGGGATAAGATTTTTACCGCTGTTGCAATAGCTTAGGTATCTTCCGTGTAGGTCTTCTGGCAATTCACTGACCGCGATAGTGGCGAATCCCACCTTTTCATACATAGTCTTAAGGTGGGAGTAAGCCAGACAATAACAGGTTTTCACCTTTATTTGTTGTTCAACAGCAATAAGCAGTGATGCGCCGATGCTCTGTCTTCTCAGTGCTGGGTCTATCAACATACCTGTCAGCAACTGAAAATCACCGAACTGGCGAAACCTCACGGCCCCTTTGATGCCTAAGCTCCCCTCGATCGTCCATATCACTTCATCTTTTTTAGGCTTGCCTGCTGGATAATGGGTTTTGTAAAAGCGCATAACGAGTGGGAAGCGCTGCGGATCTAAGGGGGCGATTCTGTAATTATGCATGGTTACCAAATCACTGTGAATTCAAGGCAGATGGGGTAGTATACGCGGTTAAGACTTTATCAGATTGACACTACGATCCGAATGAAAACTCTGTCCAATACATCGCTGAAATCTTTTCACACCTTTGGCATAGACATAAACGCCAAGATTATCGTGGAAGCGCAAACGGCGGATGATCTTATCCGCATTTGGCATGATTACGCCAACGAAGCAAAACTCATTGTTGGGGAAGGCAGTAACCTGCTCTTTTGCGAGAACTTCGACGGTGTGGTGGTCCTCAATCGCCTGAAAGGGGTTGAGGTTGAGGAGACTGAGTTTGACTGGCATTTGCATGTGGCCGGCGGTGAAAACTGGCACCAGCTTGTTCGCTGGACAATTGAAAACGGGATGCCGGGGCTGGAAAACCTGGCACTTATTCCTGGGTTAGTTGGTTCAGCGCCAATTCAGAACATCGGAGCGTATGGGGTTGAACTGAATGAGCGCTGTGAATATGTCGATGTGTTGATGCTGGAAAGCGGCGAAATTGTACGCATGGGAGCGGGTGACTGCGAGTTTGGTTATCGGGACTCTGTGTTCAAACGTGAGCTGAAAGATAAAGCCATCATTGTTGCGGTAGGGCTCAAGCTTTCCAAAATTTGGGTACCTGTTATTGGTTACGGTGCACTTAACGATCTCTCCCATAAAGCAGACCTTTCAGCGAAAGAGGTGTTCGATAAAGTGTGTGAAATCCGTCGTGAGAAATTACCAGATCCAGAGATATTGGGTAATGCCGGCAGTTTCTTTAAAAATCCGGTGGTACCCCGTGAACAGGTAAAAGCCCTGCTTGAGCAGTACGAAAAAATGCCTTCATTTGATGTTTCTGAACGCGAGGTGAAACTGGCAGCGGGGTGGCTTATTGATCAGTGCGGGCTGAAAGGGTACTGCATCGGTGATGCTGCAGTGCATAATAAGCAGGCGTTGGTGTTAATCAACAAGGGGAATGCGACCGCAGACAATGTTATCGCATTAGCCAAACATGTGGTGGATACCGTCTATGCACGCTTTGGTGTTCTCCTTGAGCATGAAGTGCGGTTTATGGGGGCAACAGCGGAAACTACTCTGGAGGCAATATGCCAGCATTAGACAACAAACCCCGTTTGGCTCTGATTAAATTGCTGGCGGATGGTCAGTTTCACTCCGGTGAGAAACTAGGCGAAGCGTTGGGCATGAGCCGTGCAGCGATCAGTAAGCATATCAAGGTGTTGCAACAGTGGGGTGTAGACGTTTTCCGTGTTCAGGGTAAGGGGTACTGTTTGCCGGCTCCCCTTGATTTGCTTGATGAAAAGGCATTGGAGGAACGGCTGCAGGTGCCGGGATTTGAATTGATACCCGTGATTCATTCCACTAATCAGTACCTGCTAGACAGGGTAGGTCAATTGACATCCGGTTCGGCCTGTCTGGCAGAGTATCAGCAGGCTGGTCGCGGCCGCCGTGGCCGGACATGGTTTTCCCCTTTCGGTACGAATCTTTATCTCTCTCTCTATTGGCGTTTAGATGCTGGCATGGCTGCTGCAATGGGACTTAGCCTGGTCGTTGGGGTTTCTATGGCGGAAACGTTGCAAAAACTTGGCGCTGAGGATGTGAAAGTAAAGTGGCCGAATGACCTGTATTGGCATGACAGAAAGCTCGCTGGCATTTTGGTCGAAATGACCGGACAAGCCGGGGATGCTGCGCACCTGGTCATTGGAATGGGGCTTAATGTCTCTATGCCTGCTACGGATGAAGTAGACCAGCGTTGGGCGAACCTTAGGGATGCCTGTCAAATACTGCCGGATAAAAATACCCTGGCTGCAGCGTTAATCAATGGTGTGACCGATGCCCTTAAGCAGTATGAAGCATTTGGAATGACTGGCTTTGTGGCGCAGTGGGCGCGTTATGATAATTTCCGTGATCGTGCAGTCAAGCTGTTGCTGGGGGAGCGAGTGGTCAAAGGTATTGCGCGGGGCATCAACGAGCAAGGGGCATTATTGCTGGAAACTGACACTGGCATCACGCCTTACCTTGGCGGAGAGATAAGCCTGCGCGCTGACGATGGAGTTACTTCCTGACCTTGACAGTTTGTACCGCGTGATTTGCGCCTTTTTGCAGGATCAGCCCTGCGCGTTCACGGGTTGGCAGGATGTTTTCTATCAGGTTCTTACCATTGATCTCTTCCCAAATTCCGGTTGCTGTTTGGACAGCAGCTTCATGGGATAGCTTGGTGTAGTGATGGAAGTAAGAGGTTGGATTTTGGAATGCCCCTTTACGGAATGCCATGAACCGTTCGATATACCAGGTTTTCAGTAAATCACTGTCTGCATCAACATAGATAGAGAAGTCGAGAAAATCTGAGATAAACACCCGGTGTGGCTCGTGAGGGTAATCCATGCCGCTTTGCAGGACATTTAACCCTTCAACAATCAAGATATCAGGTTGCTGAACTATTTTGATTTCCTGTGTGATGTCATAGACCAGGTGTGAATAGACGGGGGCTTCAACACGTGGCTTACCTGATTTAACGTCAGCAACGAACTGAACCAACCTGCGAATATCATAAGACTCAGGAAAGCCCTTCTTTTTCATCAGGCTACGCGCATTTAATACCTTGTTCGGGTACAGGAAACCATCAGTAGTAATCAGCTCTACCTTAGGGTGTTCAGGCCAGCGCTCGAGCAGAGCCTTGAGCAAGCGAGCGGTCGTGCTTTTACCAACAGCCACACTGCCAGCGATACCGATTACGTAGGGAACGTTGTTGTCTTTTTGTCCCAAAAAGTGTTCCAGTACCTGGGTACGGCTTTTGCGGGCTTTCACATACAGATTCAATAGTCGCGAGAGTGGCAGATAGATGTCACGCACTTCATTCATCGTCAAATGCTCATTAATACCACGTAGCTTTTCGAGATCGCTCTCGTCAAGTGTCATGGGCACTGAATCACGCAATTCAGACCATTGTTTACGGTCAAATGACAAATAAGGCGTTAGTAAATCACTCATGTTTTTGGTGAATCTGTTTCGATTGAGGAAAGCGACAATACCTTATCCCCAATCATTGTGAAAGTATGATGCCGATTTAAGGATGTGTCATCTAGCTAAAAAGTGGGGCAAATTGATGAATAAATGCACTGCAAGAATGGATTTAGGAAAAATTTTAAAATTACCTATTGCAACACCAAAAATCATTGCATAGAATGCGCAGCACTTGTCGCCGGCTTAGCTCAGTTGGTAGAGCAACTGACTTGTAATCAGTAGGTCGCCAGTTCGATTCCGGCAGCCGGCACCATAACGACAAAGCAGAACAATTTGGTGGGATTCCCGAGTGGCCAAAGGGATCAGACTGTAAATCTGACGGCTCAGCCTTCGAAGGTTCGAATCCTTCTCCCACCACCATATTTCAGATAGTTTGAATAGCTCTACGAGAAACTGAAAGCGGGCATCGTATAATGGCTATTACCTCAGCCTTCCAAGCTGATGATGCGGGTTCGATTCCCGCTGCCCGCTCCAATCTTAACGTGCTGATATAGCTCAGTCGGTAGAGCGCACCCTTGGTAAGGGTGAGGTCCCCAGTTCAAATCTGGGTATCAGCACCACGCTTTCTCTCCCAAGTTACTTCAAGCCATTTGTCATATACTCAACAAAAAACATTTGTTGTATGTGTGGTCGTTATGCCACCGAAATACCGTGCTTAGAGGGACTGTCATGTCTAAAGAAAAATTTGAACGTACGAAACCGCACGTTAACGTTGGTACTATCGGCCACGTTGACCACGGTAAAACTACTCTGACCGCAGCAATCTGTACTGTACTGGCGAAAAACTACGGCGGTGCAGCGCGTGACTTCGCATCTATCGACAACGCACCAGAAGAGCGTGAGCGTGGTATTACTATCTCTACTTCACACGTAGAGTACGATACTCCTTCACGTCACTACGCGCACGTAGACTGCCCAGGACACGCTGACTATGTGAAGAACATGATCACCGGTGCTGCGCAAATGGACGGTGGTATCCTGGTTGTTGCGGCAACTGACGGTCCAATGCCACAAACTCGTGAGCACATCCTGCTAGGTCGCCAGGTAGGTATTCCATACATCCTTGTTTTCATGAACAAGTGTGACATGGTTGACGACGAAGAGCTGCTGGAACTGGTAGAGATGGAAGTGCGTGAGCTGCTGTCTGAGTACGACTTCCCAGGCGACGACTGCCCAGTTATTCGCGGTTCTGCACTGGGTGCACTGAACGGTGAAGCTGAGTGGGAAGCGAAGATCATCGAACTGGCAGAAGCGCTGGATTCTTACATTCCAGAGCCAGAGCGTGCGATCGACAAGCCATTCATCCTGCCAATCGAAGACGTCTTCTCAATCCAAGGCCGTGGTACAGTTGTAACTGGTCGTGTTGAGCAAGGTGTTATCACTGTCGGTGACGAAGTTGAAATCATTGGTATCCGTGAGACCACCAAGACCACTTGTACCGGTGTTGAAATGTTCCGTAAGCTTCTGGACGAAGGCCGTGCAGGTGAGAACGTAGGTGTTCTGCTGCGTGGTACCAAGCGTGACGAAGTTGAGCGTGGTCAGGTTCTGGCGAAACCAGGTTCTATCACTCCTCACACTACTTTCGAGTCAGAAGTATACGTTCTGTCTAAAGACGAAGGCGGCCGTCATACTCCGTTCTTCAAAGGCTACCGTCCACAGTTCTACTTCCGTACAACTGATGTGACCGGTACTATCGAACTGCCAGAAGGCGTTGAGATGGTAATGCCAGGCGACAACATCAAGATGATCGTTACTCTGATCGCGCCAATCGCAATGGACGAAGGTCTGCGCTTCGCAATCCGTGAAGGTGGCCGTACCGTTGGTGCAGGTGTTGTTGCTAAAATCATCGAATAAGATTTGACGACGCACTAGCAAAAAGGGCATCATTTGATGCCCTTTTTCTGCGCCAAACCATTGGATTGAACTTTTTTTCACCGATTTGTCGCAGTGGTTATTGTTTTAGGGATAAGAAAATAAACGATTGCTTCAACCAAACGTGATTTTCCTTATTCCTTTACCTCGCTGACGCGAGGTTGTTGTCGTCTATGAAGTAGACTAGTTACAGGTAGAATGTATGAAAGCGAATGCTGAAGCCCCAACCGGGTCAATGGACACCCTGAAATGGGTTGTGGTCTTTGCCTTATTGGCTGTGGCAGTAGTGGGAAATAGCCTGTACAGTGATATGTCTGTCGTGCTTCGGGCTGCAGCCGTTGTTGTACTGGTTGCTGCTGCTGCTGGTGTCGCTGCACTGACTGCCAAAGGTAAAGCAGCGATCACCTTTGCACGTGAATCACGTATGGAAGTGCGTAAAGTCGTTTGGCCAACGCGTCAGGAAACTTTACAGACCACTCTCATCGTTCTGGCTGTCACTGTCGTCATGGCGCTCATCCTGTGGGGCATCGACGGAATCATGGTCCGTCTGGTCCGCCTAATCACTGGCGTGTGAGGTTAACTACATGAGCGAAGCTCCGAAAAAACGTTGGTATGTTGTTCAAGCGTTCTCCGGTTTTGAAGGCCGGGTAGCAAAATCCTTGAAAGAACATATCAAGATGCACGAGATGGAAGACTACTTTGGTGAGGTTTTGGTACCTACCGAGGAAGTGGTTGAAATGCGCGCAGGTCAGCGTCGCAAGAGCGAGCGTAAGTTCTTCCCTGGTTATGTTCTGGTTCAGATGCTGATGAACGACGAGTCATGGCACCTGGTACGTAGTGTACCTCGTGTGATGGGTTTTATCGGCGGTACGCCAGATCGCCCTGCACCGATTTCTGACAAAGAAGCGGATGCGATCCTGAACCGTCTGGAGAAAGCGAGCGAGTCGCCAGTGCATAAAACCGTGTACGAAGCTGGTGAAGTGGTACGCGTGACCGAAGGCCCGTTTGCGGACTTTAACGGCGTGGTTGAAGAAGTGGATTATGAAAAGAGCCGCCTGAAAGTGTCGGTGTCCATCTTTGGTCGTGCTACACCGGTAGAACTGGAATTTGGCCAGGTAGAAAAAACCTGATCATTTTTTGCACGGGAACAGTTGCTAGGGGCGTGAAATTTGAATACAATTTCGCGCCCTTTTGTTAAACGGGGAGTCTGCTTGCTAAAAGTAGACGTTTGAACCCAAATTTAGGTATTGAATAATGGCTAAAAAAGTAGAAGCTTACATCAAGCTGCAAGTTGCAGCTGGTATGGCTAACCCAAGTCCACCAGTTGGTCCTGCTCTGGGTCAGCACGGCGTTAACATCATGGAATTCTGTAAAGCGTTCAACGCACGTACAGAGTCTATGGAAAAAGGCCTGCCTATCCCAGTGGTTATCTCTGTATACAGTGACCGCTCTTTCACTTTCGAAACCAAGACACCACCTGCAGCTGTTCTGCTAAAAAAAGCTGCTGGCATTAAGTCTGGTTCAGGCCGCCCTAACACTGAGAAAGTAGGTACTGTTACCGACGCTCAGATCCAGGAGATCGCGGAAACTAAAGCGAAAGACATGACTGGTGCAGACATTGAAGCGATGAAACGCTCAATCGCTGGTACCGCTCGTTCAATGGGTCTGGTAGTAGAGGGTTAAGACAATGGCAAAACTGACTAAGCGCATGCGCGTGATCCGCGAGAAAGTTGATGCGACCCGTGAGTATGACATCAATGAAGCCGTTGCTCTTCTGAAAGAACTGGCTACTGCTAAATTCGTTGAAAGTGTAGACGTTGCTGTAAACCTGGGCATCGATGCACGTAAATCAGACCAAAACGTTCGTGGCGCAACTGTACTGCCACACGGCACTGGCCGTGACATCCGCGTAGCGGTATTCACTCAGGGTGCGAACGCAGAAGCGGCAAAAGAAGCAGGTGCTGACGTTGTTGGTATGGAAGACCTAGCTGAGCAAGTGAAGAAAGGCGAGATGAACTTCGACGTTGTTATCGCATCACCAGATGCAATGCGCGTTGTAGGTCAACTGGGTACTATCCTGGGGCCTCGTGGTCTGATGCCAAACCCGAAAGTGGGCACTGTAACGCCTAACGTTGCAGAAGCGGTTAAGAACGCGAAAGCAGGCCAGGTTCGTTACCGTAACGACAAGAACGGTATCATCCACACCACCATCGGTAAGGTTGATTTCGATGCTGACAAGCTGAAAGGTAACCTGGAAGCGCTGCTGGTTGCTCTGAAGAAAGCGAAGCCTTCTTCAGCAAAAGGTACTTTCATCAAGAAAGTCAGCATCTCTACCACTATGGGTGCAGGTGTAGCGGTCGACCAGAACACACTGGACACGAACGCAAACTAATTGCTTGAAGCGACGGATTGCTGTATAATTTGTCGCTTCGAATTCATGGCTAAGTCCGGCTTGCCGGGCTTCGTCCAAGACCGTAGGTGTCAAGTTCTTCGGAACGGAGACTTAATCATTACCTACGTAGACGGTGCCAGAACATGATAGATATATTTCTTTCTTGGATCTGCACCGTAATGACTCTCCTGCTGTGAAGCAGCGAGTGGTGTAAAAACAATCCAGGAGCAAATCCAAATGGCATTAAATCTTCAAGACAAAAAAGCAATTGTTGCTGAAGTCAACGAAGCTGCCAGCGGTGCCCTGTCTGCAGTTGTAGCTGATTCTCGCGGTGTAACAGTTGGCGCGATGACGAATCTACGTAAACAAGCGCGTGAAGCGGGTGTTTACATGAAAGTCGTTCGTAACACACTGGCACGTCGCGCAGTGGAAGGCACTGACTACGAATGTCTGAAAGACGTTTTTGTTGGTCCTACACTGATCGCGTTCTCTACTGAGCACCCAGGTGCTGCAGCGCGTCTTTTCAAAGATTTCGCGAAAGAGAACAAAAACTTTGAAATCAAAGCTGCTGCATTCGAAGGCGCACTGACTGACGCTGAAGTACTGGCAACACTGCCAACTTACGACGAAGCTATCGCACGTCTGATGATGTGCATGAAAGAAGCGTCTGCTGGCAAGCTGGTTCGCACTATCGCGGCTATCCGCGATCAGAAAGAAGCTGCGTAATTCGCATTGCTTTTTACTGGTTGCTAATTAAACTAATTGTTGACTTTAAAGAGAATTGTTATGTCTATCACTAACGAGCAAATCCTAGACGCAATTGCAGAAATGTCTGTAATGCAAGTTGTTGAACTGATCGAAGCAATGGAAGAGAAATTCGGTGTTACTGCTGCTGCAGCAGTAGTAGCTGGCGGCGCAGTTGCTGGTGAAGCGGCTGAAGAGCAAACTGAATTCGACGTAATCCTGACTGCTGCTGGTGCAAACAAAGTTGCAGTAATCAAAGCAGTTCGTGGCGCAACTGGTCTGGGCCTGAAAGAAGCGAAAGCAGTTGTTGACGGCGCTCCAGCTCCTCTGAAAGAAGGTGTTTCTAAAGAAGAAGCTGAAGCACTGAAGAAAGAACTGGAAGAAGCTGGTGCTTCTGTTGAAGTTAAGTAATTATTGCTTAGCTTCCTAGCCTGAAAAGGCTAATGGCTGGTGGCTAAATGGCCACCGGCCTTTTTGCGCTGTAGGGCAGTAGTGAATTTTGCACCCCGTTTAGTCACTGCTGACCATGCAAAAGCATCGGAATTAACCCTCTGATGTTCCTACAGTAAACGGTTGGTTATTAGTTACTGTCCCTCAGTCTGGACAGTTTGGGTCACTTATCAGCGAGCTGAGGAACCCTATGGTTTACTCTTATACCGAGAAAAAGCGTATCCGTAAGGATTTTGGTAAGCGTCCTCAAGTTCTGGACGTGCCATACTTGCTGTCTATCCAGCTTGATTCTTTCGAAAAATTTATCGAGCAGGATCCAGAAGGGCAATACGGTCTTGAAGCTGCCTTTCGCTCTGTCTTCCCGATTCAGAGCTACAACGGCAATTCCGAGCTGCAATACGTTAGCTATCGTCTCGGTGAGCCAGTTTTCGATGTTAAAGAATGTCAGATCCGTGGCGTCACTTATTCTGCACCACTGCGCGTTAAACTGCGCTTGGTGATGTTTGACAAAGATGCACCTGCTGGCACCGTAAAAGACATCAAAGAGCAAGAAGTCTACATGGGTGAGATCCCACTCATGACAGACAATGGTACCTTTGTTATCAACGGTACTGAGAGGGTTATCGTATCCCAGCTGCATCGTAGCCCGGGCGTCTTCTTCGACAGCGATAAGGGTAAAACCCATTCCTCAGGTAAAGTGCTGTATAACGCGCGAATCATTCCATACCGTGGTTCATGGTTGGATTTTGAATTCGATCCTAAGGATTTGCTGTACGTTCGTATTGACCGTCGTCGTAAGCTGCCTGCATCGATCATTCTGCGTGCGTTGGAATATACCACTGAGCAAATCCTTGATTTGTTCTTCGAAAAAGTCGTTTTCGAAGTACAAGGTAAGTCTCTGGTGATGGAATTGGTACCTGATCGTCTGCGCGGTGAAACCGCGAGCTTCGATATCGAAGCTGACGGTAAGGTATACGTTGAGCAAGGTCGTCGCATCACAGCGCGCCACATTCGCCAGCTTGAAAAAGACGGCATCAAACAAATTGAAGTTCCTGTTGAGTACATCGTGGGCAAAGTGGCTGCACGTGACTACATCAACGAGGAAACCGGTGAGATCATTGCGGCAGCTAACCAAGAGCTGAGCCTGGAAACCCTGGCGTATCTGTCTCAGGCTGGTCACAAGAAGATCGAAACCCTGTTTACAAACGACTTGGATCATGGTCCGTACATGTCAGATACCCTACGTATCGACAGCACGACTGACCGCCTGACTGCGTTGGTTGAAATCTACCGTATGATGCGCCCTGGTGAGCCACCAACGCGTGAAGCAGCAGAACAGTTGTTCGAAAGCCTGTTCTTCTCAGAAGATCGTTACGATCTGTCTGCGGTAGGCCGCATGAAGTTCAACAGTTCCCTGGGCCGTGAAGAAATGACCGGTTCCGGCGTTTTGAGCCATGACGACATCATTGAAGTGATGCGTAAACTTATCGATATCCGTAATGGTATCGGTGAGGTGGACGATATCGACCACCTGGGCAACCGTCGTATCCGCTCTGTGGGCGAAATGGCAGAGAACCAGTTCCGTGTTGGTCTGGTACGCGTTGAGCGTGCGGTTAAAGAGCGTCTGAGCCTTGGCGATCTCGACAACGTGATGCCACAGGATCTGATTAACGCCAAGCCTATCTCTGCGGCAGTAAAAGAGTTCTTTGGCTCTTCCCAGCTGTCACAGTTTATGGACCAGAACAACCCGCTGTCAGAGGTCACGCACAAGCGCCGTATCTCAGCACTGGGTCCAGGTGGTCTGACGCGTGAGCGTGCAGGCTTTGAGGTTCGAGACGTACACGCAACCCACTATGGTCGCCTGTGTCCAATCGAAACCCCTGAAGGTCCAAACATCGGTCTGATCAACTCGCTTTCCGCGTTTGCACGTACTAACCCGTACGGCTTCCTAGAAACGCCTTACCGCAAAGTAGTTGATGGTAAAGTAACCGATGAAATCGACTATCTGTCTGCGATTGAAGAAGGTCAATTCGTTATCGCGCAGGCGAACGCTGTGCTTAACGAAGATGGTTCTTTCGCTGACGAACTGATCACAGCTCGCCAGAAAGGTGAATCAGGTCTGCACCCACGTGACCATGTTCAGTACATGGACGTTGCAACTAACCAGGTTGTATCGGTGGCAGCATCCCTGATCCCGTTCCTTGAGCACGACGATGCTAACCGTGCACTGATGGGTGCGAACATGCAACGTCAGGCTGTACCAACCCTGCGTGCTGATAAGCCGCTGGTCGGTACCGGTATTGAGCGTGCGGTAGCGGTTGACTCAGGTGTAACTGCGGTTGCGAAACGTGGTGGTGTTATCCAGTCCGTTGACGCATCACGCATCGTTGTTAAGGTTAATGAAGATGAACTGGTACCGGGCGAAGCAGGTATCGACATCTACAACCTGACGAAGTACACCCGTTCAAACCAGAACACCTGTATCAACCAGCGTCCATGCGTGATGCCAGGCGAGCCTGTGCAGCGTGGTGACGTACTGGCTGACGGTCCTTCTACCGACCTGGGTGAGCTGGCACTGGGCCAGAACATGCGTATCGCGTTCATGCCTTGGAACGGTTACAACTTCGAGGACTCCATCCTTGTATCTGAGCGCGTTGTACAGGAAGACCGCCTGACGACTATCCACATTCAGGAACTCCAGTGTGTGGCGCGGGATACCAAACTGGGTAGCGAAGAAATTACTGCTGACATCCCTAACGTGGGTGAGGCGGCGCTGTCTAAGCTGGACGAATCCGGTGTGGTATACATCGGTGCAGAAGTGAAAGGCGGCGACATTCTGGTGGGTAAAGTGACGCCAAAAGGCGAAACCCAGCTGACACCAGAAGAGAAACTGCTACGCGCAATCTTCGGTGAGAAAGCGTCTGACGTGAAAGACTCTTCTCTGCGTGTGCCTAACGGTGTATCCGGTACAGTTATCGACGTACAGGTATTTACCCGTGACGGCGTAGAGAAAGACAAGCGTGCGCTTGAAATCGAAGAAATGCAGCTGAAAGAAGCCAAGAAAGACCTGACAGAAGAGTTCTCGATTCTGGAAGGTGGTCTGGTCGCGCGTGTTCGTGGTGTGCTGGCACAAGCCGGTTACAGCGAAGACAAGCTGGCGAACATGGATCGTCAGACAATGCTGTCCCAGACCCTTGACGATGAAGCATTGCAAACTCAGCTGGAGCAACTGGCTGAGCAGTACGACGAACTGAAAGCTGACTTCGATAAGAAGTTTGACACCAAGCGCCGTAAGATCACTCAGGGTGACGATCTGGCACCGGGCGTCCTTAAGATTGTTAAGGTTTACCTGGCTGTTAAGCGTCGTATCCAGCCTGGTGATAAGATGGCGGGTCGCCACGGTAACAAGGGTGTTATCTCGAAGATCAACCCTGTTGAAGACATGCCGTACGACGAACACGGTGAGCCAGTCGATATCGTATTGAACCCACTGGGTGTACCGTCTCGTATGAACATCGGTCAGATCCTGGAAACCCACCTTGGCCTTGCGGCGAAAGGTATCGGTAACAAGATCAACAAGATGATCAAAGAGCAGCAAGAGCTGGCGAAGTTCCGTGAGTTCCTGCAGAAGGTTTACGATCTGGGCGATACCCGTCAGAAAGTGGATATTTCTGCACTGACAGACGATGAAGTTCGCACGCTGATCGAAAACCTGCGTGACGGTCTGCCAATCGCAACCCCTGTGTTCGATGGTGCACCAGAGCCGGCAATCAAAGAACTGTTGAAACTGGGTGATCTGCCAGAATCTGGCCAGCTGACCCTGTTCGACGGTCGTACTGGTGAGAAGTTTGAGCGTCCTGTAACTGTCGGTTACATGTACATGCTGAAACTGAACCACCTGGTTGACGATAAGATGCACGCCCGTTCTACCGGTTCTTACAGTCTGGTTACTCAGCAGCCGCTGGGTGGTAAGGCTCAGTTCGGTGGTCAGCGTTTCGGTGAGATGGAAGTATGGGCGCTGGAAGCATACGGCGCAGCATACACCCTGCAGGAAATGCTGACTGTTAAGTCGGATGACGTGAACGGTCGTACGAAGATGTATAAGAACATCGTCGACGGCGATCACCGCATGGAACCGGGTATGCCGGAATCTTTCAACGTATTGCTGAAAGAAATCCGCTCGTTGGGTATCAACATCGAGCTGGAAGACGAATAAGCCCCGGCTTGTTTGCACTTCCCAGCGTAAAACGAGATGCAGCAATAAAGCTGCATCTCAAATACAAAGGGAATTTCCGGTATCAATATGAAAGTGCAGAGTGTCTGCACTTTTATGGGTCAACTCCTCACAGGAGCCGAATGTGAAAGACTTACTTAAGTTTCTGAAAGCACAGCACAAGACCGAAGAATTTGATGCAATCAAAATCGGTCTTGCTTCACCAGACATGATCCGTTCATGGTCATTTGGTGAAGTGAAAAAGCCAGAAACCATCAACTACCGTACCTTTAAGCCTGAGCGTGACGGTCTGTTCTGTGCACGTATCTTTGGCCCGGTAAAAGACTACGAATGTCTTTGTGGTAAATACAAGCGCCTGAAGCACCGTGGCGTGATCTGTGAAAAATGTGGTGTAGAAGTTACTCAGACTAAAGTGCGCCGTGAGCGTATGGGTCACATTGAGCTGGCTTCACCCGTAGCCCACATCTGGTTCCTGAAATCACTGCCAAGCCGTATCGGCCTGCTGATGGACATGCCTCTGCGTGACATCGAGCGTGTTCTGTACTTCGAATCATACGTTGTGATCGAACCCGGCATGACCGATCTTGAACGTGGTCAGATGCTGTCTGAAGAACAGTATCTTGACGCGCTTGAGCAATGGGGTGATGAATTCGATGCCCGCATGGGTGCCGAAGCAGTGAAAGCGTTGCTGGCAAATATGGATCTGGCCGCTGAAGCTGAACTGATGCGCGAAGAGCTGGAAGAAACCAACTCTGAAACCAAGCGCAAGAAAATCACCAAGCGCCTGAAGCTTGTTGAAGCATTCCTGCAGTCTGGAAACAATCCTGAGTGGATGATCCTGACTGTACTTCCAGTTCTGCCGCCGGATCTGCGTCCGCTGGTACCACTGGATGGCGGTCGTTTCGCGACCTCTGATCTGAACGATCTGTACCGTCGTGTTATCAACCGTAACAACCGCTTGAAACGCCTGCTGGATCTGGCTGCACCTGACATCATCGTACGTAACGAAAAACGTATGCTGCAAGAGTCAGTTGACGCCCTGCTGGACAACGGTCGCCGTGGCCGTGCCATTACTGGTTCGAACAAGCGCCCTCTGAAGTCTCTGGCAGACATGATCAAAGGTAAGCAAGGTCGTTTCCGTCAGAACCTGCTTGGTAAGCGTGTAGACTACTCTGGCCGTTCGGTAATCACCGTGGGTCCATACCTGCGTCTGCACCAGTGTGGTCTTCCTAAGAAGATGGCACTTGAGCTGTTCAAACCCTTTATCTACGGCAAGCTGGAAGCACGTGGTCTGGCGACCACCATCAAAGCAGCCAAGAAAATGGTTGAGCGCGAAGAAGCGGTGGTTTGGGATATCCTGGATGAAGTTATCCGCGAACACCCAGTACTGCTGAACCGTGCGCCGACACTGCACCGTCTGGGTATCCAGGCGTTTGAACCAGTACTGATTGAAGGTAAAGCAATCCAACTGCACCCACTCGTTTGTGCGGCATATAACGCCGACTTCGACGGTGACCAGATGGCTGTTCACGTACCTCTGACACTGGAAGCACAGCTTGAAGCGCGTGCGCTGATGATGTCGACCAACAACATCCTGTCTCCTGCGTCCGGTGATCCAATCATCGTACCTTCTCAGGACGTTGTACTGGGTCTGTACTACATGACCCGCGACAAGATTAACGCAAAAGGTGAAGGCCTGTACCTGTCTGGTCCTGCGGAAGCGGAAAAAGCCTACCGCACCGGCAATGCTGAACTGCATGCACGCGTTAAAGTCCGTATCAAAGAAGTGCTGTTCGATGAGCTGGGTAACCGCTCTGAGAAAGTTGAGCTGGTGGACACCACGGTTGGTCGTGCGATGTTGTGGCAAATCGTGCCTGAAGGCCTGCCATACAGCATTGTTAACCAGGCGCTGGGCAAGAAGCAGATCTCTGCACTGCTGAACACCTGTTACCGTAAACTGGGTCTGAAAGACACCGTTATTTTCGCTGACCAAATCATGTACACCGGTTTCGCCTACGCGGCACTGTCTGGTGTTTCTGTTGGTATCGACGACATGGTGATCCCACAGGCGAAATACGATCTGATCGAAGCGGCAGAAGCAGAAGTTGCTGAGATTCAGGAGCAGTTCCAGTCTGGTCTGGTAACGGCTGGTGAACGCTATAACAAAGTTATCGATATCTGGGCGGCAGCAAACGAACAAGTTGCTAAAGCGATGATGGATAACCTGTCTTACGACACCGTGATTAACCGTGACGGTGAAGAGGAAGAGCAGAAGTCGTTCAACAGCGTTTACATGATGGCCGACTCCGGTGCGCGTGGTTCTGCTGCACAGATTCGTCAGCTGGCGGGTATGCGTGGTCTGATGGCGAAACCAGATGGTTCGATCATCGAAACGCCAATCACCGCGAACTTCCGTGAAGGTCTGAACGTACTCCAGTACTTCATCTCCACGCACGGTGCGCGTAAAGGTCTGGCGGATACTGCACTGAAGACAGCAAACTCCGGTTACCTGACCCGTCGTCTGGTAGACGTAGCGCAAGACGTAGTAGTAACCGAAACTGATTGTGGTACCTCAGAAGGTATCAACATGATGGCGGTTATCGAAGGTGGTGACGTTAAAGAAGCACTGCGTGAGCGTGTTCTGGGCCGTGTGGTGGCAGAAGACGTGCTTAAGCCGGGTACCGATGAAGTGCTGGCGCCACGTAACACCCTGCTTGACGAGAAGTGGTGTGACATCCTGGAGCAAAACTCTGTTGACCAGGTGAAAGTGCGCTCTGTTGTAACCTGTGAAACCGACTTTGGTTGTTGTGCACACTGTTATGGTCGTGACCTGGCACGTGGTCACCTGGTTAACCACGGTGAATCTGTTGGTGTTATCGCGGCACAGTCAATCGGTGAGCCGGGTACCCAGCTGACGATGCGTACGTTCCACATCGGTGGTGCGGCATCTCGTGCGGCAGCAGAAAGCAGCATCCAGGTGAAGAACAACGGTTCTATGCACCTGCATAATGCGAAGTTTGTTACCAACAACGCTGGTAAGCTGGTGATCACATCGCGTGCTTCTGAGCTGACTATCGTTGATGAGTTTGGCCGTACTAAGGAAAGCTACAAGCTGCCTTATGGTTGTGTGCTGAGCAAGCTGGATGGCGATGCCGTTACTGCGGGCGAAACCGTGGCTAACTGGGATCCGCACACCATGCCAATCATCACGGAAGTGGAAGGTCGTATCCAGTTCGTTGATATGATTGACGGTATCACTGTTCAACGTCAAACCGATGAACTGACCGGTCTGTCTTCCATGGTGGTTCTGGACGCAGCTGAGCGTACTTCTGCGGGTAAAGACATGCGTCCTGCCGTGAAGCTGATTGATGCAGCGGGCAACGACGTGATGATCCCTGGTACTGAAATGCCAGCACTGTACTTCCTGCCGGGTAAAGCAATCGTCCAGTTGGATGATAATGCCATGGTAGGTATCGGTGACACACTGGCACGTATTCCTCAGGAATCTGGTGGTACCAAAGATATCACAGGTGGTCTGCCACGCGTTGCAGACCTGTTCGAAGCACGTAAGCCGAAAGAGCCAGCAATTCTGGCAGAGATCTCAGGTGCCGTTTCCTTCGGTAAAGAAACCAAAGGCAAACGCCGCCTGATCATCACGCCAGCTGAAGGTCAGCCTTACGAAGAGATGATTCCTAAGTGGCGTCAGCTCAACGTATTTGAAGGTGAGAAGGTTGAGAAAGGTGACGTCATTGCTGACGGTCCAGAGTCTCCACACGACATTCTGCGTCTTCGTGGCGTGCGTGCGGTAACTGAGTACATCACCAACGAAGTACAAGACGTTTACCGTTTGCAGGGCGTTAAGATTAACGACAAGCACATCGAAACTATCGTTCGTCAGATGCTGCGCAAAGTGACTATCCTGTCTGCCGGTGACTCTGAGTTTCTGGAAGGCGAGCAGGTTGAGTACTCTCGCGTGACCATTGCGAACCGTATGCTGGAAGCTGAAGGCAAACAGCCTGCAACCTTCGAGCGCGATCTGCTGGGTATCACCAAAGCGTCTCTGGCTACCGAATCGTTCATCTCTGCGGCATCGTTCCAGGAAACGACCCGCGTTCTGACCGAAGCGGCAGTATCAGGCAAGCGCGACGAACTGCGCGGCCTGAAAGAGAACGTTATCGTTGGTCGCCTGATCCCTGCGGGTACCGGTTTTGCTTACCACAAAGCCCGCCAAGCGCGTCGCAATGTGGTAGAAGAGCCAGTTGCACCGCAAATCGATGCTGAACAGGCATCTCAGGATCTGGCTGCGCTGCTCAATGCAGGCCTGAGTGACGATAACTAATTCCTCGCTAACTTGATATTATAAAAGGCATCCTTCGGGATGCCTTTTTTGTGCGCCAGGGGAATGTCACATCACCCACTTATCCAGAATTGGGTGGAAGTCAGATTTGGCTGCGATCAGGGAAGCATTCGTTCTCTGTTTCCCCCTCGCACTTATTTACCATCACATCATTCCATTCTGTTAAGGCGATTATATGAACCTTTTAGCTTTGTTTGATATCAACAACACCTTGGTACATATCCCGTTAGGCGTAGGTGGCTATGCGATGTCTTGGATCGAAGCCATTGCCGCTGTGTTTGGGCTACTATGTATCTGGTTTGCCAGCAAAGAAAAAACAATTAACTACCTGTTTGGTTTGATAAATGTTTCCCTGTTTGCCGTTATCTTCTACCAGATCCAGCTTTATGCCCTTCTTCTCCTGCAGGTGTTTTTCTTCTGTGCCAACGTGTATGGTTGGTATGCTTGGACTCACCCAATGGCAAATGGCGAGCGCCTGAAAGTACGTTGGCTAGAGAAAAGCAAATTGATGGTCACTGTCTTGGTGAGTGTGGTTAGTGTCGCCTTGATGACGCTATATATTGATCCTGTCTTTTTTGCACTGGCAAATGTGGCCGTTGATGGGTTGAATCTTTTCGGTGCTGATCTGGCGCATCCAGCGTTACAACCTGACGCTTTCCCATTCTGGGATTCAGCGGTCACTGTACTGTCTGTGGTGGCACAAATCCTGATGACACGTAAGTATGTTGAAAACTGGATTCTGTGGGTAGTCATCAATATTATCAGTGTTGGCTTATATGCGGCGCAAGGTGTTTACGTATTGTCATTACAATACGCAATCCTGCTCTTTATCGCGATGAATGGCACCCGGGAATGGATACAGCTGGCAATGCCTCGTGCTGGCACTTTTAAGGAAAAAGAGGCGTAAGATCCATTAAACGAGATCGTATATCGGTTAGATAAAATCAGATTTTTGAGCGAACCGCCCTATACGGTGATATATAAAGCAGATGTTTAAGAAGGCGTCGCAGATTATGCAGACAGCGAATATGTGCTAAAAGCAGATGATGGCCTTTATCATCTTAAATACCCTCACCGTCAATGAGATCTTGATATGTAGCCTGCCAATTGTTGTTGCAATCTGGCAGGTTTACGCCTGCGTTACCCACCAGTTGGAATACAGGGTAAAGGGTTTTATGCCTCGGGAGAAATGGAAAGGCTGTTTGCAATCAGCTGGATCAACTTGTCTTCTTTTTCAAAGCGCATTTCCATGATTTCGCCCACCATTGAGATATCATTATCAAAGCCTGCGAAGTTATCATCATCCAGTACAAAATCACTGTATTTGTCATTAAAGTTCAGTAATGGCTCAGTGGTTTCTACGATATGGAAATACAGGTTATCAATCTCTTCGTTGGTCGAAAAACCAATTGTTTTCCAGTGCTCCATCACCATGTCATAGATTTTGAAGTGGCCAGCGGAAATATAATCCACCAGTGCTTCACAGAAACGGTTCAATTTTTCTTCGGTAGGCAGACAATTTTTTTTGCTGCCGGAAAGGCCTGCAACTTTACAATACTGGACCAACAATTCCTGTCTTAACGTTAACCAGTAGTCGATCACATCACTGTAGCCGCCCCACTGTTGCTGCGTTTTTTCAAGTTTGTTTAGCATGACCACGTTCCTCATGATCAGCGCACCTGAGCGCGTTTATAGGATTACAGCCATATCATTCAGGCCATCAATTGTCTAACATCAGGTTACTGAATTTAGAGTGCCCCAAATTGTCTGGCTAAGCAAGGATCGAAGTTGTGTTATGTCTGATCAAAAAGATCTTGTATACCTGTGTTGTGTAACTGATGGGAAACTATGGCAGATCGATCACAAGCTGCCACTTATCCCAAAAAATCAATTGGATAAATGCGTTGAAGCAAGCTACGTAATAGGTTGTCATGAAGGGTATCCTGTTGTGTATGCAGATATGCATCATTATGCAATTGGTGCTGAGTTTGATGGGTTGAGAAGCCTGCTTCATTTACCTGCCACGTTATTCAATCTCGCAGGCCGTGCAATCCAGCTGGATTATATGCGTCAGACTCAAAAATTTTGCAGTCACTGTGGGAACCTAAATCACTTTGAAGCTTCTCATCCAGCGATGGTTTGCCCATCTTGCGATGCGGTGCACTACCCAAAGATATCGCCGTGCGTGATTGTGGCGGTGAAAAAAGGGGATCAAATCTTACTGGCACATCATCCCCGCCACAAAAACGGCATGTACACCGTCATTGCAGGCTTTGTTGAAACCGGGGAAACGCTGGAGCAGTGCGTGGCGCGCGAAGTGAAAGAAGAAACAGGGATAGAGGTTTGTAATATTCGCTATTTCGATAGCCAGCCCTGGGCATTTCCGTCCAACCTGATGGTGGGTTTTATTGCTGACTATGCCAGTGGTGACATTAACCCTGACTATGAAGAACTGACGGATGCGCGTTGGTTTAGTGCTGATAATCTTCCGCTGGTGGCACCGAAAGGCACCATTGCCAGATGTCTGATTGAGGCGTGTGTATCAGCCGCAAGTGCCAGCAGGTAGCAGGCAAAAAAAGCCCGCCGTAGGGAGGCGGGTAAGATGCGATTATAGTAACTATTGTTTTTATTGGTTTAATTACAGTGCTTTACTGAATTTATAGTGATTGGATGGCGATAAAATGGCGATGCTTTATTTTGGGTAGTCGTTCCCTTCAAACCGGATGTGTTTTGCCAACACGAATTCTTGGCCTTTGTATTTGTAGTGGCGATAGCGCTCGGAGTAAAAAACTGGCTCCTGCGCGATCAGCTTCTGGTAGACGGGATAAGGATCCCGCATAAAACCTTCCGCCAGAAAATCGATCTCAGCCAAGGGATCCGCCAGTACTGCTGTGGGTTCCATACAGCCTCCTAGCCCTGCTTAATCGCCACAAAATTAAGACGCTTATAATCGGCGTACCATTGACCTTGTTGATCACAAAGCTGAGGCCGGCTTAACTCCACCATGCGATCTATCGCCTCTGCACGCTGCGCCTCATCCAGATCACTTAAAATCCCCTGCGTAAAAGTAACAAACCAACCGCGTACATCTGTGGGCAGTTCTGTCGGTCTGTCACGTAAAGCAATGCTTTCTACTGTAAAACCAGCCGCCTGTAGCAAAGCTTGCTGCTCTTCACTAGAGGGAAAGGTCCAGGGATTGCGCGAGGCGAAATCTATATCCAGATCTGCCAGTACACTTTCCATCACGCTGCACAGAATGGCGATATTGCCTTGGCCACCCATTTCAACCACAAAACGTCCGCCTGTTTTCAGTGCCAGGTAAGCACGCTGGATCAGCTGGGCTTGCTCGGGCATCCAATGCAGGGCGGCATTGGAAAACACAGCATCAAACTCATTGCTAAATTCCATTTGCTGAGCGTCGACCACACGTGCATCTACGCCACGCTGCTGAGCCGCCTCAACCATGTTTTGACTTGAGTCTATGCCGACAACGTCACAGCCAAGATCCAGCATCACTTTTGCCAGCTCGCCATCACCACATCCTAAATCCAGGATCCGCTCGCCTGGTTGTGGGGCAAGATCCTGCATCACCTTTTGGCTGAGCTGTGATACATAGCTTGCGTGATTAGCGTAATTTGTTGCTTGCCAAATATCAGTACTCACGGTTTTGTTCCTTCATAAAGATTAATGCCGCGTCCAAATAGCGGGCTGAGTTGTTTAGTCGATATATAGCACCACGCGCCATCTCAGTCGCAGCAGCCTGGTTGTTGTTTGCTAACGGCGCTAAAACGTTATAAAACCAACCTTGCGAATGTCTAGCATCAACAGAAACATGGAGATCATGATAAATGCTAGATTTATCGGACAGGCCTAAGCGTTTAAATCCTTTTAAAATATGTTTAAACCTAGACGGAGCCAAATATTCAGAAACACCAAAATAGCCAATCGCTTTATAAAACTGCTCACGGTCAAAACATAAGCCTGAAGATAGATTGCCAGAGGACTTAGATAACGTGCTTAATGTTTGCTGGATATACTCAGGGGTCACTTCCAGCTCATCTAATACATGCTTAAATAAAGTAGTATGAACTTCTTCTGATTTTCCATTTCCCATCTCATCCCAATAATTATGGGCAATTTCCATTTTAATCACACCTGCGGTGCCTAGTTGCATTAAAGCCAAGCAGTCATCAAAATTTACAATTGACGAATCTAAGCTCTTATTCATGAGTACCAAACCTTTTTTGTTTTTAATGAAAGCAATTGACTTACAAATCAATTACAACATCGAGCACATTGCTCAACATAACACCATTAATGACAACAACCCAATGATTATTCAGCTTCATTGAATAAGTATTACACTCAAATGTAGAGTAGGTGAGAAACGTTACACCGAGTATCCTCGGTTTTGTCACAAAGTTTGCTAACAAAAGTTAACATTCAACATTAGTTATTAAACTCAACAGGTATGAACCTTTTGTGTGAGTCGACATATAGTTGCGGGGTCTAACTACGGATAGATTCCGTATAAGAGACCAAAGTACGGATTAGATTAATTTGGTCTACTGGAGTACTGGGCCGATGTTTCGATTGCTGGTTCAGAGAAGGAATGGGGCAATTCTGAGTTAGCCAACGTCGCCAACTCAAAATGACACGAACGCTCTAGGAAAACTATACCCGCCTTGATGGAAATTACTCTTAGGTGCCTGTTTTGAAATTTGTTCAACGGTCGGTTTTTGGTGTTGGTGCCAGTGCTGGCGCGGGTTCGTGGTGGTGGCGGCTGATCGTTGTTTTTGATCCTCTGATCGTCTGTTTTGACCACGTAAAACACAGACATTGCTTTAATATCAGTAGGTTACTCCCTTTACCTTGCGCCTTGGTTGATCGTTAAAACTGAAAAACACTGGAAAAAAGCGCACTTTTTGAAATTCCTGATCGTCGGCGAAACCCCAGCCGCCGTGCGGGTTGGCGGTGTATTTTTGCAAAATTCAAAACTGAAATATTTTTTAGATCGTAAACGTCGCGGGAGGGGAGGAGGAGCGCGGTTTACGTGGCGGAAAGGTTCACGTCTGTGGATTACGTGGCCGCTGTTTGGCATGTGGTGAGGCGTTCGTGATGTGTGTGGTGCGCTGGCGCGGTAGGTGGCTTATTTTACGTGGGTTTATTTGGTGATGGGATCCAGGCGGCCTTTCAGGGCGCTTGATGCACGGCCTTTGCTGGTCATGTCGCCTGCTGTATCCGGCCCGCTGGTTGGTGCGCCTGTCTCTGGGCTGGTGTGTTTATGGGTGGCGCAGGTGTCGGCCAGCTCTGTGACCACTTGCATCAGCTCACTTAGCAGTTTGAGCACGTTCTCACCGTCTGAGCCAATCCATGTTTTGGGGGCACGGTGGTCTTGCTCTGTGTTCGCGCGCACTTCTCTTAGGCCACAATGAAGCTGGGCCAGCTTATCGGTGATGTTTCTGAAGTTGCCTTGCCCGTCTACGTGCTGATAAACCCCTGGGCGCTGCTGGTAGCGGCTTTCGCCTGCGTGGATGGCGGGCAGCTTCCAGCCCAGCGGCAGCACGGTGCGAATGAAGGGTTTATCCGGCTCACCATTGAAAAAGGCGACTTCAACGATGGCGCCAATGGCGGGCGGCTCTAACCTTCCGGCGTGCTCGCCGATGCCTGACACGGGCAATGGCACAGCCTGAAGGGTTGGAATGTCTTCACGTTCCATGAAGTTGCTGTCCAGCAGTTTCACGTCTGCGGCGTAGTGCGGATAAAAGCGATCAGATAAATCGCCGTCGCTTGGCAATTCTGTCAGGGCCACGACTTTGGCGGCGTGTGGTAAATGCCAACCGCCTGTTAGCTCTGGGAACAGGCGATAGATTATGCGCTTTATCGTGTTTACGTCCATTCGATGATTGTCTCTGTTGCTGCGTGTTCGACGGTTGCCAGCCTGCGGCCATTCACCACCACGCCCGGTTTCAGGTGCGGAATGCAAGGCAGGGTGGTTTTTTTCAGTGCCTGGTGCGGGTTCATAATTTGCGTTGGCAGTTCAACGGGTTTGTTTGCCCAGTAGCTATCGGCCCAACTTCCCACATAAATTCTGCCGTCGCCTTGTTGTTGCCAGATGAAATCAGGAATGCTGAAAGCCTGGCCGATTGCCTCTAACAGGCGGTAGCCATTGCCGGTTGAGTAGAAACAGGGGATGGCGGTCTGGCTGTAAGCTTTTTCAGGAAAGACGAACTGCAACCCGGTTTGCTGTGACAGGTTGCTGAGTACGCCCGCCAGATTGGGGTGGCGCATCACCACATGCCATTGGTGATACAGTACGGCGGCGAGTTCACGGCAGAAGATTTGCACGTAACCGGGTTTGCCGGGGGACACGCGCTCAATGTAGCCGGTGAACACGCGCTTAACCGAATCCCCCCATCCCAGCTCAATGGCGACGAGCTGATGCGTGTCGGCATCGCCTTTGATAGTGAATTGCGCCCGCCCCGGTGCGTTATCGGAAAAGGTCAGCCGATGCTGGCTGACGTCCGTCAATGTGTTGCCTTTCCAGCATTGGATACGAAATTTTGCGTTATTCATGGCAGTGCCTTTTCTACCGCATGTAGCACGCTCATAAACACGCTCATTTCCACGTCGGTGTCCGGTGGCACCTCAGCAGAGGTGGTTGGCAGTGAGGCGGGTGTCGCCACGCCTGTGGCTTTTTGCTGCGCTGCGGGTTTTGGCGGTTCGCGCTTTTCGGTGCGCTCGGCCACGCTGAGGTGTTCAACCAGTTCAAAGGCAATTTGCCACTGGCGCAGCTGGGCATCTTCCTGTGCGGTCACGGTGCCCTGAAATTTCACCTGGCTGATTTTCAGCGCGTCAGCGGTGCGGTTGGCAATCCGGTACGTCACGCGGGCGCTGTTGTCTTTGGCGCGGGCAAGGGTATACAGGCGATTAAGGTCTTTGGCCTGCCTGAATGGCAATGTGCCCGTCACCACCAACACCGTGGCTTTGTCGCCGGTTTCGGCCTGGTCGGTGGCGGCAGAGCTGCCGGACATATCCTGCCCGGCAAGTTGCTGGCGCGCGGTGACGTTTACGCCTTTGAGCGGGATGGGGGTCGCGGACAGGGTGAGCATTTAGGCGGCCCCTGGTGGCGTCGGCCAGGGATGATCGGCTTTGATTTTCTGCACCGCCGCATCGGCCTGTAAGGCGTATTCTTCGGCCTCGACCTCCCGCCCTTGCCGTGTTAACCGGTGTGCTTCCATATACAGCGGGTCGGAAATCCGGCCATAAGCCGCACGGCGCTGGTCCGTGATGGCGGCAACCTGGTGTTGGTACTGGTTGGTTTCATTGGTCACCCACGCGTCCAATGCCGGATCCCATTCGTCAAAGCGGGTTTGGGGCTTAACCAACGTATAGTCGTCTGTTACTTCGCTGGCGTCACTGAACACATTTTCAGCCTGCGTTGCTTTGTGGTAGGCCGTCACTTCAATGGGTTTAGCTTCAACTATCCAGGTCTGGCTTTCGAGATCAGCGCGGCATTGCTGGGTTTCCGTATCATGCGCCGGTACCGGCTCCCACAACGCAAACCTGGGCTTGATGTAATCGGGATACCCGGCAATCAATGCAACAGGCACTGCACCGGTGAAAATCAAGGTTTGAGGGTGAAATGCGTAGGCGGTTTTCATGCGGATGTGCCTCCGTTGTGGCCCCGGTGGATAAATGCGGCAAGGTTGAGGGCTTTTCCTCGGAATTCTGATGCAATCGGCACAACTTTCGAGGCTTTAAAATAAACACCATCTGCGCCAGTCAGGCCAGATATTGAAGCTGGCTCAGTAGCAGAGCCGGCGACAGCTCGGTTTTCAAAAGGACCAGAAGTAATTAATGAGACTTTGCCACCATCACCTTGATAGGTAACGTTACCAAATCCTCCTTCAATCTCTCTCATGGCATCCCCTTGCGTTTCCCCCTGTGCCACCCCTTCTGGCGCACCACGCAAGAAGGTCCCCAAATGCAAATCCGGCGGGGTAAAGGTCGAAACACCATCACCATCGCCATACTTTCCTGCGTATTGGAACGGGTCAGCATCTTTCAGCGCTTGCGAGACTACCAAACCATTGTCCTGAGCGAACTGCCAAAGCAGCGCATCCACATCGCGTGAAAGTGCCATGTCTCCGCGTGCGGGCACCTGCCACGGCTTGGGTGTTGCGCTGAACGCGTATTCAGGATCGCCAACCTTACCGCGCAGTATCCTGGCTTCAAGCTCGGCCAGCTTCGCGTTCATCTTGCCGCTGACACGCAAATCCACCACGGAACCATCCGCCTTAATCCTCGCCAACTCTGCCACGTAATGGTCGCGGCCCTCACTGTCGGTGTAGTCGGTGAATGCGTCATTGGTGGCTGTCACCTGGAGCAGGTTTTCATACGCGGAAAGCGCGGTGCCATCGCGGTAGGCGTCCAGCCACAAGGTGATCGGCTTGTCAGAGACGGTTTGCACCATTTGCGCAGCTAATTGCACGCGCAGGCCGCCGAGGTAAACCACCCCCGGTGCAATCAGATACTTGGTTTGATCGACGTTGTGGCGGGTGACAGCAAAGCCATCAATAAACGCCGTGTGGCCGTAGTTATCGAGGCCGTGCAGGCGGTGGTCTTCGTCCATGCCGTTCAGACGGGCCTGATAATCAATCTGCCAGGTGGCCGCATCCATCGTAATGTGCGCGGCGTCGGCGGCACCGTCGAACTGCATCAGCATGGATTTGGTCAGGGCCATGCCGGTTTCTTTGGTTTCGGTGGCCTTATACACCACCATGGCGCAACTGTTCGGCACCTGCGTGTCACGCAAAAACATGGCATTGAACGTAAACGGTGCCGTGCTGCCGGGGATCACCACCGAATACACCACCGCGTTACTGCCGGATTTACCGGTTTGGTCAACGGCCTGTTGGTGAACCCACTGGCCTTGCGGCGGCAGGGTCACGGTGCGGTCAATCGGCTGGCTTAAATCCAATTCCGGGATCAGGGCAAAAATGATTTCGTTCAGATCTGTCGGCTGACCGAGCGACACCTTGTTTTGCAGGTATTGTTCAAACTGTAACGGGATAACCGTCTGGCTCATGGTTAACGCTCCCCTGTCCTTATGGTTTGCGCGTCATCGACGCAATAAACATCTGTTGGTTGTGCTCGATGCGCTGTTGACGCACCGCCACACGGGTGTCGTTGCAGGCGTTGGCCGCTTCCAGCGCAAAGCGGTGGCCGAATGCGGCGCAATGCATGTACAAGGTGGCCGGGTATGTCACATTGAACCGGTAACGGCGGCAGGTTCTGCCGTACTGGCGGATCATGGCATTCATCAGCCAGTTCTTTTGCGCCAAATCGCCGTCAGCGGTTTCGATGGTCACGACATCCCATTGCACCGGATCTTCACGCTCGTGGATGTCCATCCAGTCAATCCCAAGTCTCGCGAACATGTTTTTGAACCCCCGCGTTTCACCGGCATGGCGGGCAAAGGTGTAAGCGTTCGCCACCCGGATGCGGAAAATCCTTTCATCTTCACGTTCCAGCGGGGAGATATCCCGCTCCCACGCCATCAGCTTCACGATCCCCAAAGGCGCAGTAAGCGCATCAAACTGGGTAAGGGGCAGGCGCAATGCGGCATCCACTTTCCGCCAGTAGCGGCGCAATGCACGGGCAAATTTCACCAGTTCACTGCCTTCGCGGCCCATCCAGTATTTGAAGTTGATGTCTGGCAGCTTCATGCAGTCAGCCTTGTAAATTCACGGTCAGAAGGCCGATACGCGGAATGGTCAGGTGGCTGACAATATCGGCCTGGTCAAACTTCACCGACTCCAGCCCCGGCAACAGTGCGTGCAATTCCCCTTCGAGGCGGGAAAAGCTGAAACGGCCAATGGGCTGGGTGCGGGTCACGGCGTAATCGCGGTTTTCGCGGAACGCCGATTCGGTGATGAGTGCCACCTCCGCGTTCAGCACTTCGCGCTCTGCGTCGGTCAGCTCAGGTTTCGGCCACACCGACACCGTGATGTCATGGTGGGTTTCCGGCATGGCTGTCACCTGCACATCATCACCGTGGCCGTGCAGTTCCCTGTCTGTGATGCGCTGTTGCAAATCCGCAATCAGTGAGGGGGCCGGGTTGCCGGTGTCTAACAGGATAAGGGCATTGGCGGTGCCGGGGCCGCGTGGGGCGTTGTGTTCGAAAAACACGTTATCGTTTTGAATGCCTTCCGCCTGGGTCAGGATGGCGCGATAGGTGGCATCAATATGCCATTGGTTCACCGCAGACCACTGGTTGCGCACGCGCAAGCGCAGTTCGTCTTCGTCTTCTTCATCGGCACCTGCCACCATCAGCCAGTCTTCTTCATGGGTGGCGGCCGCAATACCTGACGGCATGACCGGCAACACCCGGTAATATCCCGCGCCAAGGTTATAGGCGGCCCCCGCGTGCTCAGCCTCGACAACGGCGTCCACCGTTGTGGCGTTTTCCGGCATCACGGTATCTTCCAACACTTTCACGCGATAGATATTGCCGTTGATGACCTCGGTCTGAACCCAGGTGCCCGCCGGGATCAGCAGCGCAGGCCCTTGCCGTGCCGCCCGCAAAAAGACCATGTTGCCCTTGGCCTTGCTGGCAGGTTTGGGCGCCACATTCACTTCCCAGGCTTTTTGCTTCAGGAACGTGCCCGAGGCCGTTGCCAGAAACAGGTTCGGCATGATGTGTTTGACCAACAACCCGTTAATCAGCCACGTGGTGCAGACAATCACCGCCTGTTCGACCATGCGCCAGAAGGGAGAAAAGCGGCTGTCGTTGTTGATCATGCTGCCTTCTTTCGCCATTTCCGCTTTCAATACCGCTTTCCAGCCAGCCGAGTCGGTCGGAATGCCTGCGTCTTTGACGATTTGCCCATAGTCCGGCGTTGGAATATCAGCCATTGTTGACCACCTCAAGTTTCAATGCGCCGAACTCGCGGGTATCGGCAAAAATCCAGATGTGTCCCAGCCTGGGCTCTTCCAATGTCACCGTGCCTGGCACTAAACGGGGTTCTTGTTCCACCAACAGTTCGATTTGCTTTTTCAGGTCGGCACGGCCAGAGGGTGAATTTTCACCTACCAGGGCCACGGCCAGGCCGCTTTCGATGATCGCGTGCTTGATGTCCTGGGCTATCACGGCGCGGTCCTGGATCAGTACCGGGTTGCGGCCGTCATCCAGCACCACGTCGCCGTTTTCAATCAGCATGTCCTGGTAGATGTAATCTCGGTTCATGGCGCGGCCATCTCCAGTTCGTGGGCAAGATCTTGCGGATTGTTGACCTGCTGGGCATAGATGTTCACGCCGCCATAGTGGGTGCTGCGGCCCTGGTTGTAGGTCGCCATTTGACGGGCCACGCCGCCTTGCTGAATGCGGGCACGGGGGGGGGCTTGCTGTACCGCGTCAATCTTTTGCCCTGGGGTGTCGTCGTCTCCGAAACCGGGGATCCAGGCAACCAGCCCTTTCACCGATGTCATGGCCGCATCAAAGCCACCGCTTAACCAATCAAACAGGCTGCCAAATACCGCTTTCAGTTCGTCGCCGATGGCAAACAGGCCATCAAAGGCGGTGAAATCAGTGAACCCGCTGGTTACCCATTGCCAGCCACCAACAATGGCTTGGAAAGCGGCGCGGAACGGGGCGGAAAGCAGGGTGATAGCCTCAAACCAGGAGGTGTCACCAACGCTGGCTTTCAAGTCTTCCCAGTAGTAAGTCAGTGCCCCGATGGCCGCGACTGCTGCCACACATGCACCGACAATCAGAATGATAGGGTTGGCCGCAATCACCAGGTTCAGGGCCAGCATTGCGCCTTTGGCAACGGCCAGCGTTTTGGAAAGCGCACCGAATGCGACGGTCACGATGTTGAGCAAGGGCGCACCGAGTGCGACGGTTGCCCACAGCATTTTCATTGCGCCTGTGATGATGGTGAGCACACCGCCCGCGGCGACAAGGCCAAAGAAACCCAGCCCCACATAACCCAGCCACTTGGTGATGTTGGGGAATAGCCTGGTCCATTCCACCAACTGCATAGCGCCATCTGCCAGGCCCTGCACCATGGGCAGCAAGGACGGCAGCAACGCCGTACCAATTGCCGCACGAATGGCGAAAATGCCCGCTCCCATGCGCTCCCATTGATCAGTCATTGCCGCTGCCATCTGTTCGGCCACATCCAGCCCTTGCACCTTGCCGAGCTGGTCAATCGACCCTGCCAGTCCGTCGGTGTTCTGCATCAATAGCTGGATCATCCCCACCGCTTCCTGCGAGCCGAACGCCTTGGAAAGCTCTGCCGATTCTGCCACCGAAATGGTGTCACCAAAACGGCCTTTCAGTTTGTCGAGAATATCGACAATCGGCAGCAGTTGGCCTTGCGAGTCAGTGAATGACAGGTTCAGCGTATCTTGCGCCTTAGCCGCACCGGCAAGGAAAGCGCGGTATTTGGTGCCCGCTTCGCTGCCGCTCATGGTGGCTTGCAGCGTACCGAGGATCGCCATTTGTTCGGTCATGCCCACGCCAACCGAAGTGGCTGACGCCCCCACAGAGGTAAACGCCGCACTCATTTCCGCACCGGTGGTTTTGAACATCTGCACCGCTTTGGCGGTTTGGCCGCCGAGCATGTTTACCCAGTCGGCTTTGCCCATCTCAGTGGCCGCATTCTGGAAAATGCCGTACATGGTGCCCACGTAGCTAGTGATGGTGGCGGTGTCTGCCTTGGTCGCCGCTGCTAATACGCCGGATGCGCGGGTGAACCCGGACAGCTCGTTGCCTGTCAAGCCACCAATGGCCGATTGAATATCGTAAGATGCCGCCACGAATTCCGACGCCGACTTGCCATATTCCACCGAGAATTGCAGCGCGGTTTCTGCCAGGTTTTTTAGCTGCGTATCTGCCACCCCGAGTGATTTCACCTCACCCAAGGCGCGGTCCATATCAATGGCCGGTTGCAATGCCTGTTGCAGGGCAATACCTGCCCCCGCCACGCCTGCCGCACCCGCCACCATGGTGTGGGTGCCGTCGCGGTAGCTTTTGGCCATCTCACCAAACTGGCGCTGAATATTGCCAAGCGGCTTGCTGATTTGGTCAATCAGGCCAACGGTAAAACGTAGCGGTTCAGGTAGTGACATTCGTTATCCTGTAAAAGCTTTGGCGGTGCCGTTTGCCATGGCCGCGCTCATGTTTTCCCAATATTGCTTTTCCAGCACCAGGGCGCGGGCGATGTTTATTTCCGTGTCCGGCTCGTGGGGTAGCCACTTGCGGCGCAGGGCGTACATCTGGAGTAAGTCGCTGCTTTCCAGCGACCTCACCAGGGCAGTTATTTTTTTACCGTGATCGCCACCTTCGGGGCGTACTCACCAACGATGGAGCCGGCCACTTGCAGCATGGCGCCGGGGTTTTCTTCATCCAGCTGGCGCAGCGCGTCTTTGGCGTCGTCGCCGTCGGCGCATTGCATCACAAAGTTGTGGGCCGATTCGGTCAGTTCACCCCGCGCCATGGCCCCGATGTATTCGCCGTACAGCTCAGGCGTGGGGGTGAAGGTGATGTCAGTGCCTGCAATGGTTAACACTATCGCTTTGCTCATGATGTTCGCTCTCTGTCTAACTTGGTTTCCAGACGGTCAAACCGTCCGTTGATGGATGCTTTCAGGTCGTCCACCGCTTCACGCAGTTCGTGTTTGGTGGCGTACTTTTCCGCCACCTCGGCGCGTTGCTCCATAATGGCCAGTTCGTTTTTGTGGGTGCGCTGTTCCAGCTCTTTGGCGGTCACGGCGGATTTCTCTGCGCGGGTGTAGACGAAACCAATCAAGCCCAAAAGAAACGTTGCGATTGCCAACCACACGCGCAAATCGTCCATTTAGCCCCCTTTTACGGCCTGCTTCAGGCCACCAAGGATGCCTGCAGGGGTCATTCCCTTTGCCACCTGCTTGTCCTGGCTGCGCTTGTGAATGCTGATGCCGAGCACCGCCAGCGCAACACTGAACAGCGGGGTTAAGGCCACCACGGCATTGATCACCGCAGCGGCCTGCGCGGGATGAAACACCAAGGCAAACGCCACGCCGAAGAACAGCAGCACCCACGCCAGGCACATGGCATACCCGAAAGTAGGCCGCCAGCGGCGCACAAACGCATCATTGCTTGCGAGTTCTGCTTGCATCACCTTGGTTTGCTCGGTGATCGCCAGCTTGCGTTCCTCGCTTTCGAGCTTGGCGTGTTCAAACGCCAGCTTTTGCAGTTCCTGCTCGTGGGTGAATTCCAGCTCTTGCACTTTCAGCAGGGCATCTGGGTTGGTTGCCAGTTCCAGCTCAATCGCCTGCGCTGAGTTTTCAACGCCCAACTTGCTGGCAACCATTGCGCCCACGCTTGCCCCAACGGGGCCGCCTATCACCGAACCAATCAGTGGTGCGACACGGCCTAAAATCTGTTTCACGTTCTGCCACATGGCCCTAGTCCTTTTTGATGGTGAGCGTGGCGGGCTCGCCGCCGAGTTCAGTCATCAGCGCATTAAATGCTGCGGTGGATTGCATCACCGCCCACTCGCCGTGCAGTTCTCCAAAGTTCACCCCCGGTGCCAAACAGCCTTGCAGCTGGCCTGGCGTGTTGGCTTTGTGGATCAGAATGTGGGTGCGGATCCCCTCCCAACGGCCAACACCGAGCTCCGGCGCTTCCAGTGCGTAACACACACCAAACTTGGGCGAGTTGTGCGGCAGCAGGTGGTAAGTGCCTTCCGGCACACATGAGCGGCTTTTGGCGTTGTTCAGCCAAGGGCGCTCAGCCATCACACACACCTGTGAACCGTCTTCACGGTGCAGGGTGCCGAAGGTGCCGTCTTGGAAGTAGCGGCGCGTTAATACAAAATGTTTCAACGTCGTCCCCTCCGTTCAATCACTTGCTGGCAGTCCACGCAGGTGCAGCAGTGGGGTAAACAGTGTCGGCGGACGGCGTGAATTTCCTCGCCGCATTCAACGCAATGCGTTTCGCCGTTCGGGTGCTGGCGTTTTTGCAAGGCCGAGGCTGCCAGCTGGTTCGCCAATGCCACTTCGGTCTGTCTGGCTTCGCTATCTGATGCACTGTCGATAAAATCCGGCATGGTGACTACCTGATGATGTCGACGGTTTCGTCACGCGCCAGATACGGCACGCCGTTAATGCTGACAAAATCCGGATCGGTGACATCAAACGGAATTGTGTGCATCAGGGCACTGCCGCCGTTGCTGTCGGCATCAATCAGGCTGGCAATTTTCAGCTTGATGCCGAACATCTCCACTTTCAGCTCGTCGCGGTCGGTTTTGCCAAACCCCATGGCATCAAACGGTTGAATGCCTCGGAATGAACCGGCACGCTGTGCCACTTTCATCAGCAGGTTGAAATTACTGGTGTTCAGCTCCAGTTCGCCGCTCGCTTCCACATCACCTTCCACGTAGCCATCCGGCACGCCGTTGGTTTTGGTCACGGTGGTGTTGTCGGTGATGTCCAGCGTCCATTTCTGTGCGTTCAGCTTCAGGCCGTCCATCATGAATTTGAGGTTCTTACCGGAAATACGCATGGGTTACGCCTCCGCCTGGTTGGAAAGGTCAAGCGCGATATTCACCTGAATGTGTTTCGGGCAGTTGTGCGGGGTGACCACCAACCCAATCGCCACCTGGGTTTTGCTCATCCACTGAATGGTTACGTCCCCGTCTTCTGGCGGCATGATTTCGCCAGGGAACTGAATGTCGCCAACCTGAATGCCCTTACTCATGTCGCGCATGTCTTTGGCGAAATACTGCTTGTTCATCTCGATAGACTCCGGCGTGGAATTCAGAATTTTGTCGGCAATGCGGCGAATGGCTTTGATGCGCACACGGCGGTTCAGCTTGTGCACCGGACGGATATATTCCAGAAACTGGTAATCACCGCCTTTGGCTTCCAGTGTGGCGGCATCGGCCCAGTAAATGCCCTCATAATCGGCATACCACTGCGGCACGCTCAGGCGTTCACGGGAAAGCGCCCCCAGGGTTGCCAGCCCCAGCGGTTTGCCTGCACTGTCTAGTGGCGCATCGCCCAAATCCAGCACCGGGCCGGTTGCCACACGCATGGGGGTGTCGGCAATGGTGACGCTGCGGTTGCACAAACGGCCTGCCAGCACACCCGCGTTGTTGCCATGAAGTTGTGGCACAGCCACCACCATGCTCGCGGCCACGCCCGTTTGCAGGGCAATGGTGGCGGTTTCGTATTCAGACCAGGTTTGCAATGCGGGGTCGATACCCGGCACCGCTGCAATAAAGAAGCACCAACGCCCCAGCTTGTTAGTCAGTTCAGCGGTCACCGCTTGCATGGCATCGAACGCTGCTTTGTCGGTGGTTTCGTCGATGACCGCCACGGCCTCGAATGAACCGGACTCGTTGGCGATGTCCACCGCCTCTGCCCAGGTGAGCACACCGTCGAGGCCGACGATTTCCGCCGTCCAGTTCTGGCCGCCGTTCACCTGCGCCGCTTTCACGTTCGCCGCCAGTGCGTCGTCTGGTTGTTCGCCATTTAGAAACAGCTCGTCAAGGTCGGTGGTTGCATCAATGCGGGTGACTTTGCCTTGCAGCGCTGCCTTGGCGGTGGTGCCGATGAACAGGAAATGCCGTTCAATTTCGGGGATGCCGCCCTGTCCAAGGTTGAGGTTGTTGACCTCGACTTGTCCCAATGCCATTGTTATTTCCTTTTCTGTGCCTGCCCGAAAATCTTCACAAGCTGGCGGTTAACGTCGGTGTGTTTGCTGCCTAAAATCTGGCGTTCGGCCAGTGGAATGTCCCACGCGGTTTGCTGGGGCTTATCGCTCATCACCCGGATGATTAACCCCGCTTTCCCCTGACTCAGGTTTTCCATAATCCATTTGAGAGAGGGCTTTTTCGGCTTGCTCTTTTTGCTTTTGCCTTTCGTTACTTCAAAGCCCAGCTCCCTCAGCTTTCTGGCCTGCCCCTTGGTTGCAGGCGCTTTGTAGTCTGGTTTTCCCCAGCGCTTTTCCATTTGCCTTGCTGTCATCCGTTGGGTTTGGCCCAGGTGGTGCCGCGCCGCTGTTCTGCCTGCCATTTTGTTGCGCCAGGTGAGGTCCAACTCTTTCGCGCCGTTTTTTACGTAGGGCTCTAACCCTTTCGCCATGCGGCGGAACATCTTCTTGCGGCCTTTCTTGCGCTTTCTCGGCGCTAGGCTTTTGCCGTGAATGTCTTTTTGCTGGCGGATGCGCTTTCGTGCGTTGGCCTTTTCCCAGCGCCCCAGCGTTTTTAAAATCCAGATGCGCTTTTTGGGTGGCAGGGCCAGCAGGGCCAGTTTTTCCTGAAAGTTCAGCGCATCACGCGCGCTTAACTTAACCGTCGGTGGCATGGCTGATTTCCGCCTCTTCGGCCGTATCTACCGGCACGGTCTGCACGCGGTAGGTTTCGCCCTGGAACACAATCAGCCCGTTCGGGTCTGGGATCATTTCAATCGGCTCTGACAGTTCGAGTTCAATGGTGACGTCCACCGTGTCATCGTCGAGAATATCTATCGCCAGTGTGGGGTCTTGCAGCTCAAGATCTGCGCGTTCGGTGTCGAACTCGCTGATCCAACAGGCCACCGCAGCGAGCAAATAGCGCGGGTCTAACAGGTGATGCGGAAACCCTTCAATGCTGACCACGGCGTTGTACTGCCATTCGGCGATGCGAATGCCGTGGCCTCTGTCATCGCCGTTGATGACGATTTTTGCGTTTTCCTGCCAGGCGTCGATGTTGTTATCCAGCACACGGGTATTGAGGGCCTTCACCACGTATTCGGTGAGGTGCTGCAGCTTGGTTTGGGTGTAAGCCTCTGTCATTAGATAAGCCCTATGCCGTTGGGGCTTTCGCCCTTGATTTGGGCAATGTCCCGCGTAGATTGAGCGCGGAACCGGTCGCCCTGTTCGCCGGCATCTTCTGCCGTGTTGTCGGCTTCATCGCGGCGGTTCTGGGTGGCGAACTCTGGCAGCAAATCGGCATGTGCCAGTGCGTACACTGCCCGGTGGTAAAGCTTCAGCTTTGTGCCCATCAGCGTGGCAGGCTCAATGCTGTCTAACTGGCCTTGCACGTTGTCAGCGGCGATTTCAATCGCCATGGCAATGCTGCTTTCGTCAAACACATGCGGGATACGGCGCACCTGACGAAACTCAGCGGTGGTTACATCCGGCCAGCCGCGCCCCGCAATGAGGGTGTTATGGGTGCCTGGTGCCTTGCCGCTAAAGCTCATGCTCGTTCCTCAATAAGTGCGCTTTTGCCCACTGGGTCGACGGTATTGGGTTAGCGTTACCGCTGCCCACCTCGCCAGCCAAAGCGCATGGGGGGGGGTGGAGCCGGTTATAAATTCGTGCCTTCGGTCAACGCACGGATGCGTGCCGGAATGCGGTTTTTGATCAAATCGCCCACGCCGATTTTTGGATGCAGGTCGTGGGCTTGGGTGAGCATGGCCAGTGCCTTTTCAAGCGTTTCCACGCTGCCGACACTGGGCACATTCACGTTGCCTTTTTCATCGCGCAGCAGGTATTGGCCGCCGAGTTTGTACAGCCTGGCGCTGACCTTCTCGAACACGCGCCATTCACCGCGTTGAATGCGTGCCATCACCTGGCTGAAATACGGGTCAATAGCATTGCCCTGTTTCACCTGCTCGTCAGCCCAGTTGAACACCGCATCGGCGCAGAAAGTTTGCCAGTCACGCTTGAAGCGCTCTGGTGTGGGGTGGTTCAGCGCAATGGCTTTCAGCACCCATGCCATGAAGGTGTCCATGTCGCCGGTGTCGTAAAACCAGATCACCATGTCAGAGAAAACCGGGTTTTCTCCCGCCGCGCCGCTTGCCAGCCACGCGTCCACCTGCGGGCGGTACTTCGGAATGAGAACCGAACGCTTGTGCGCAATTTTGTCTGAAATCGCGTTGAAGCCGCTCAGCACCTTGCGGTCTGCGTCGAGCTCAATGCGTTGCAGTTCGAGAGCGTCTGGGTTAACCGCCGCGGTAACAGGCGGGGGGGGCCCCGCCGCCAGCGCCTGACGTTTCGCCCGGATGGCTTTCTGGAATGGACTCGTCATGCGCGTACCCTTATGCGATGGCAACGGCGTCGATGGCGGCAAACTTCTGAAAGTTGCCGATTGCGTAGCCTTCGTTACGCAGCCAGGAGTTTTCGAATGCCTTGCGGTCTTCTTCATTTCTGGCCTTACGCCATTGGGTGCCGGTTTGCTGAAGCACTTGCAGGTTGCTCAGTGACGTTATCCAGATTTGGTCAGCCGGGAAGAACGGCGGAATGTAGACCCGCATGCCGCCCACGGATTTCGACAACATTTGCGCGGCGTTGTGTTCGGTCGGCTTATCGGCTTCCCCCATCAGGCGTGATTGCTCACTGGCAACCAGATCGCGGCCAATCAGCACCACCAAATCCGGGTCGTCCACGTGCTCTTCAGCAATCACCGCGTTGCGCAGGTCATTGACCATGGCATCCAGGTTTTTGTGTGACCCCACCACTGTGCCTGTTGGGTCAAGCGTGGCACTTGCCAGCACCTGGCCTGCCGCTTTCTCCTTCACGATGGTCAGCCAGCCTTTGTTGACATCCTGCCCCATCGGGTTGGTTGTCGGGTTGGTGGTTTCCGCGACACTTGTGCCATGAAAGCCCACGCGCAGCATATCCAGCGCAAAATGCCGGGCAATGGCGGCATTCATCAACTTGGTAAATTCCCCCGCCTTACCGGCGTTGGCCCACTGGGAAAGCAGCGACCAGGGGATAGAGGCACACGAATCGGTTTCAACCAGCTCATAGGTATTGCCTTCCACGCCCAGCGCTTTGCGAAAACGGCCCTCTTTCTTGCGGCCTGTAAACAGCGCACCGCCACCGACATCGACCACCTGGCCTTTCAGCTGGTCAACCGGCATCACGGAAATCAGCGACAGGAAGGCGACCGAATGCAGCATGGCTTCGCGCAGCCTGGTTTCAACGGGCGGGGAAATGTTGAACAGGGTGTCCAACCTGGCCACGCCCGTTGCCTGCATGACGTTGGCGCAGTATTTGTCGAGGTACTGCGTTGACATTGCGTTCAGCATTTAAAATGCCTCCACGGTGGTGTTGTCGTTTGCCCCTTCACCACTCGGGCGTTGGTCTGGCGCTTCTTCCAACAGTGTGTTGAATTGGGTTTCCAGGCCGCTGAGCTTGTCTGCCAGCGGCTTGATGGCGTCCGTCACTGCTGCGCTGAATTGCTCAACAGTCGGCGCGGTTGGGGTGTCGCCGCCATTGTCGCCGCCGGGCTCGGTTTCTTCGCCGTCAGGCGGTGCAGAAAACTGTTGCTCGATGGCGGCCAGGCGTGAGGCGAACGGCTCCAGCGCACCCTCGAGTGCGGCTTTCAGTTGTTCTTCGGTCACGTCGGTGTCCTCGGTTGGTTTCGGTTTAGAAAAGCTGAACAGCTTTCGCCAGGCGGGTGTTTTCTCGGTGTTTTCTTCGGTCACTTCTTCAATCACGAAGTGCTCTGGCTCTGAATACAGCTTGCTGGTTGCTTTGCAGAACTTGAGCTTTTCAGTGCCAAGGCTTCCCGGTTCATCGGTTACACCAAGGCCACCAAGATAGTGCTTGCCAGTGCCGTCGAAGTCTTTGACGTTGATTTCGATAGAGCAGAAGGTTTTCTGGTCCATTTCGTTGGCTTGCATTAGCTGTGAGTTAGGGCGAAGGCGGGCAAACAAACGCAGCTTGCCTTGCCATTCTTCCGCTTTCAGCGCAACCACATCGCCCCACGCGCCGAACCAACGGCGGTGGTCAGGCCAAATTCGTGCAGTGTATTCATCAGGGTTGTAGGTGTCGGCCATTTCCTGAATGACGTTGTCAAGGATCACGCGCCCATCAATGGCGTTTCCTGCGGTAGCGATGCGAATCCAGTTAGTCAGCAGCTGAGGCATAAACCCTTGTCCTTTAGTGCGCTTTTGCGTGTTCAGAATTTCAATTTATGGGCAAGTTACTGTGTTAAAGGTGGGGTTTCATCTGGTTCCGTTCCTGAAAATTCGGATAGGGGCGAGATCCGAATTCATCCGAATTTCAGTTGGATTTTCAGGCCGTTGAAATGCGTAAACTGCGCGCATGGCTTACTCACCTGAACTCAGAGAGGCGGCAAAACGCCTCTATTTGCGACGCTACACGCCGCAGGAAATTGCAGATGAACTGGCGCTGCCGAATACCCGCATTGTTTACCACTGGGCGGAAAAATACGGCTGGCGTGATGTGCTGCGCGAAGAAGAAGTGGACGACGCCATCGCCCGCCGTGTTGTGCTGCTGACCAACCAGGCGGAGAAATCCCCGGCACAGCTGAAAGAACTCGACATGCTGATTGAAAAGCATGTGAAGCTGAAAAAGCAGCGCCAGCAAGCCGGGTGCAACCCGTCAGCAAATGGAAACGACCACGGCAACCCAACGGCACCACAAGGCAAAGGCAACCGCCCAGAACGCAACAGCGAAAAAAAGCCGAAAGGCAAGAAAAGGAAAAATGATGTTAGCGGGATAACCGCTGATAACTTTGCTGAACTGCACGCCAGCTTCTTCACATACCAGCTGACGATGCGCGAAAACCGGCACCAGCGCATTCGTAACATCCTTAAATCGCGCCAGATTGGCGCCACCTATTACTTTGCCTGCGAAGCGCTGGAAGGTGCGGTGCTCACCGGTGATAACCAGGTCTTCCTTTCGGCCTCCCGCGCCCAGGCGGAAATCTTCCGCACTTACATCATCAACATTGCGCGTGAGTTCCTGGGTATCGAGTTAAGCGGTAACCCAATCATTCTCAGCAACGGCGCTGAACTGCGTTTTTGTTCCACTAACAGCAAAACCGCGCAGGGCTTCCACGGCCATGTCTATGTCGATGAATATTTCTGGATCCCCAAGTTCGACGAGCTGAACAAACTCGCCTCGGCGATGGCGACCCACAAGACGTGGCGCAAAACCTATTTTTCCACCCCTTCGAGCAAAACACATCAGGCTTACCCGTTCTGGACAGGTGACACCTGGCGCGGCAATGCCAACACCCGTGAACACGTTGAGTTCCCGACATTTGAAGATTTCCGCAACGGCGGCGCACTGTGCCCGGACAAACACTGGCGCTATGTCGTCACCCTTGAAGATGCTGCGGCAGGCGGCTGTGATCTGTTTGATATTGACGAACTGCGCGACGAATACAGCAAAAACGACTTTGCCAACCTGTTTATGTGCGTATTTGTTGACGGTAACGCCAGCGTGTTTACGTTCAGCAAGCTGGAAAAGTGCATGGTGGATGCCAGCAAGTGGAAGGATTTTAAACCTGACGCGGCGCGGCCTTACGCCAACCAGGAAGTGTGGCTGGGGTATGACCCAAGCCGCACACGGGACAACGCCTGCTTGGTGGTAATTGCCCCGCCCCAAACGCATGCTGAAGTGTTCCGGGTGCTGGAAAAGCATTACTGGAAAGGGCTCAACTTCCAGTATCAGGCCAGCCAGATTGATGAGGCTTTCCACCGCTACCACGTGACCTATATCGGCATTGATACCACGGGCGTGGGCTATGGCGTGTGGGATTTAGTCAGCGCTGCGCACCCGCGTGAAGCGGTGGCGATTCACTACAGCAACGAAAACAAAAACCGCCTGGTGCTGAAAATGATTGATGTGATTGATGCCGGGCGATTGCAGTACGACGCCGAGCACAAAGACATTGCCATGGCATTCATGGCAATCAAACGCGTTGCCAGCAACAGCGGCAACATGATGACCTTCAAAGCCGAGCGAAGCGATACCACCGGCCATGCCGATGCGTTCTGGGCCATCGCCCATGCGCTGATTAATGAACCGCTGAACACGGCCGACGCACAGCGCGGCAGTTCCTACACCTTTGGGAAATAACCATGACCGAGCAACTCACCCGACCTGCCGCCAATGATGACACCACCCATGCAAACGCACCGGCCAGCGCCTACAGCTTTAGCAGCGGTTTTGAAACCGTGGATGCCAACAGCTGGCTGACCGAATACAGCGAACTGGTTTACAACGAGATGGATGATTACTGGGAACCCCCCATTAACCCTGAAGGGTTGGCGCAGCTGGCAAATGCCAACGCCTATCACGGCAGTTTGCTGATTGCCCGCTCCAATTACGTGGCGGGGCGCTTCAAAGGCGGTGGCAACATTCGCCGCCACCTGTTCCAGCGTTTCGCACGGGACTATACCCAGTTCGGTCACGGTGCTTTGCTGAAACTTCGCGATCGCCTCGGGCGGGTGATGGGCTTTTTCCCGTTGCCGGGCATGTATATCCGCAAACGCCGCAACGGCGATGTGTGGTTGCTGGAACGTGACGATAAAAAGCGGCTGTACAAAGCCAAGGATGTGATTTGGCTGGCGCAGTATGACCCGAAACAACAGGTGTATGGCCTGCCGGATTATGTCGGTGGGTTGCAATCTTCCCTGCTGAATAAAGACGCCACCCTGTTCCGCCGTCGCTACTACAAGAACGGCGCACACATGGGGTTTATCTTCTACAGCACCGATCCCAAGCTCAAAGATGAAGATGAAAAGATGATGAAAGAAGCCATTGCCAGCTCTAAAGGCGTCGGCAACTTTCGCAGCATGTACATCAACATTCCCAACGGCCACGAAAAAGGCATTCAGTTGATTCCGGTCGGCGACATTGCCACCAAAGATGAATTTGAGCGCATCAAGAACATCACCGCCCAGGACATTTTAGTCAGCCACCGCTTCCCACCGGGCAAAGGCGGCATCGTGCCCACCAATACCGCAGGCTTTGGCGACCCGGAAAAAGTGGGCCGCGAATATCTGCGTGACGAAATCATTCCGGTGTGTGAACTGATGATGGATGAAATCAACCATGACCCGGAGATTGCCAGCCGCAGGGAACTGCAGGTGGTGTTTGATTTGGGTTTGCCAGGGTGAGGACTTAGTTTGCGCAAAAAGAGCGACTGGAAGCTATCGACGATAGATATTCACTTATGCGCATTGTGGTATATTGTCTCACAAATTGGACAGTGATTGCGTGTTGCGTGCAGACAAGCAAAGGGCGGTAGTGTGGGTGAAGTATGTCCCAAAGTGAGTTAGCGTTCCGACCGGCGTTGTTGAACAAAAGCATAACAGCGCATTTTACAGTAACTTAACGATATTTTATGCGCATGTTATATTTTTCATCAAATAAGAATCAATATGTTACGCGATAATCAAGACATCTCTGATGTATGAGGTAGCGAATAATTCTTTTAGGAAACAACGCCGTTCCGACCATCCGAGTGCTCGAATCATCCCACAAAGTCTAAATTTTTCTCATGCATTTTATATGTATAAATACACAGTGCAATGTATATAGTAAAAATGAACTGGTTTTTAGTACGGGACACCCGTTTTCTCCCATTTAAGTTGCAACCATAAAACTTAACTCACTGATTTAGCAGAGCTATATGGTAAGCTGGCACAAGTGTACGCGGACTAATCGGGCGTCCTGGATTTGTACTAAACGGGCAAGTTGCCCGCTAATAAGTTGTTCAATTCTCAGTAAAAATTATTAAGGAGTAAAAATGGGCAAAATAGTAGCCTTATATAACAACAAAGGTGGAGTATCAAAAACTACTACCAACTTCAATTTGGGTGCTTATCTGTCATCCAAAGGAAAACGGGTTTTGATTGTTGATTGTGATCCGCAATGCAATATGACAGAGCTTTTCTTTGCTGCGCGGGAGGATTTGGATGATCCTGATTTTTCATTACCAGGAACATCAATTTATGAAGCATTGCTGCCAAGATTCAAAGGCCAGCAGGGTGAAATAAATCAACAGGACATTCAGCTTGTTGAGCACAATTTATACGAGTCTATGTTCTTGTTTAAGGGTGATTTAGAGTTTTCAAGAGCAGAAACTTATTTTGGCACTGCATGGAATCAAGCTGTTACTGAAAATATACACGAAAAAAACACATACATAGTTCTGAACAATTTACTTCGTTCGCTTATTGAGGCTCACGGATTTGACTATGTTATTTGTGATGTTGGTCCTAGCACAGGCGCTATTACCAAAACTGTAATAATTACCTGTGATGAAATTGTTGTACCGTTAGTTCCTGATCGATTTTGTTATCAAGCAGTAAAGCTTTTAGGTAACGTGATAAGTGAGTGGATTGAGCGTCACGCAATAATTTCTCAGTCATTAGTCCCATTTGGAATTGAACCATTTGCAGGTAAACCTAAGTTGGCTGGAACAATTCTCCAGAACTTTAAGGTTCATGCCGGCGCAAGAGTTAAGGAATCTTACATCAAATGGCAAAATAAAATATCTCATGAAATATCCACTTCACTATGTAAGGAAGGTTTTTTTGAACCGAAAAATGGTTTCGATATTAATATCCCATATATCGCATCAATAAAAGACGTTGCCGTATTAGCGCCAATTGCACAGCTATTTGGGAGAGCAATATTTGACATTCAACAAGAACATACTAAGGAAGCTTCAAGTGATGGGCGGATGTACTATGGATCAGTTTGGGCACCATGGGTCAATAGGATGGATGAGTATAAGCATGAAATTTCACTGATAGCAGAGTCTATTTCATGAGTACTGAATTTGTTTACACCGCGCTTATTGATGTTCTCTCATACCGCAATAGACTATATCACGACGTGCAGAGCGGTAAAGAAAGCTTCAAAGATGACCTGCTAAATTCATTATCCATCTTTGATTATGTAAATAATGCCATCTTCAATGTACAGGCCATATCGGACACAATTATTATCACATGTAATAGTCATGATAGGTTTGTTGAGTTCCTTAATTTGCTGAGAAAGGTTTTTATATCCTTTATGAATAGAGGGCTATTCATTCGAGGGGGAGTGGCTTACTCAAAGCATTTTCAAAGCGGTAGAATTACTTATAGTCATGCAGTTGCTCGAGCGTATGAGATAGAAAGCAAAGAGGCGATATACCCTCGCATCGTTATAGATCGTAATATTTTAGATATGTACACCACTGGAAAGGATCTTCCAAAGATATTCAATGAAGGATTGTTGGTTAAGCAAAATGATATTGTCTTTTTGAATATTGTCGATGCCAATAATTGGCAAAATGTTTACGAAATGGCTGCAGACATATACTCAAAAAGCAGATCTGAATTGGGAGGGAATGAAGTTGCATTCCAAAAGCATTCATGGTTTGAACAATATTTGTTTTCCTCGGCTTGCGCGTCTGAAGGTGCCGTTCGCTATATCTCTGTCCCGGAGTTAATTTAATGGTATATTGTCTCACAAGTTGGACATTGATTGCGTGTTGCGTGCAGATAAGCAAAGGGCGGTAGCTTAAATAACCCTGCAAAAATTAAGGTTTGGTAAGGCAAGTTTGTTTCGCCTCGTTTTGAGATTTATTTTCCAATGGCAATTTGTAAACTATTTGGAAAATCTAACTTAGAGATTTTATAAATAATCAATTACAAAAGAGGAAACTATGGCTTCATTAGATTTTGAAGTGGAAAAACAGAAGTTTCGAGAATTCTATAATGATAATCACTATGTTTTAGAAAGAGCTAAAGATAGTTTTATTAGTATTATTAACTCAATTCTAGTTACGGAAGGTATTTCTATATCATTAGTTTCAGGAAGAGTAAAGGATCGTGAAGAGTGTATAAAAAAATTCTCAAGAAAATACCAAGCTAAGCTTGAAGAAAATTCAACTGAATATGAGATTAAAGATTATATTACGGATATTCTTGGTCTGAGAATTGTTTGTTTATATGAAAAAGATGTAATTAAAATAAGAGATATACTCAAAGATGAGTTTTCTGTTATAGATGAAACCAATAAAATTCTCGATATAGAAAGCAAGGAGGATGTTTTTGGATATAAAGGCTTGCATATGGATTTGCAATTAAAAGAGCCTCGATCTGGAATGAAAGAGTATGTATTGTATCGAGATATGAGCTTTGAGATACAAATAAGAACCATAGTACAAGATGCTTGGAGTGTATTGGATCATAAAATTAAGTATAAAAAATCGATCCCAGCAGAGCTAAAAAGACGCATCAATACTTTAGCTGCATTATTTGAATTAGCTGATAGAGAATTTCTTAGCATTAGAGATGAAACAGATAAACTACAGGCATTAGCTAATAACAATAGGAAAAATTCAGCTGAGCCTCTCGATGTGTTTAATTTTGGTCCATCAGTTTTAACTTTTTTTGACGGTTATAAATTCCAATCTCACAAAGTTGATGGTTTTGTTGAAGAAGTAACAAGATATAAAAATATCACCGTTGAAGAGTTTTATGATGCTATAGATAAAAATATTGAAACTGTCAGGAATTTTGAAGCTCAATTAGGTTCTGATAGCACAACAAAACATCAATTCAATCCGTTTACCGTTATTCGCCATGCTTTATACTCGAAAGATCCTATAACTTATGAGCGTATTTTATACGACAAACAAAGAATGGCATTCGACGCTTGGTTAGGTAATACAAAAAAAACCGAAACATTTAATTAATACAAAAATATTTTTATTTTTCCATTAAAATCTAAGTCAAATAAATATATACAATTAAAGGTTTCGTTCTTATGATTTTAAATTATTGAACTATTAAATGATTTAAATCTAATTTTAATTATTTAATTAAGACTTGATACTACAGATGTTAAGGTGTGATATATAGGAGAATGATTGAATTTGAATATTGTTATAGTAACATATTTAATAAAGAGAATTTCATGGAAATAGATAAAATCATTGATCAACTTAATACTCCAATTGGCTTTCTTTCTGCTTTAGTAGGAATTGTAAGTGCATGCGTTACGGTATTCAAATTTTTCAAAAAAAAGCTCATAAAACTCAGAGAGCCAATTGATGTTAAATCATATTTACATTCTTTAGATATAAGGAAAAAGTATAAAATTGCTATCGTTGATGACGAGCTGAATGACTTCCCTATTGAATATATGAAGAAGCTTGGGTATACAGTTTCGACTTATGAGTCTATATCTCTCGCAGATGTAGATAGATTATTGTCATTTGACATTATTTTTCTTGATGTTAAAGGTGTTGTCAAAGAGGATTTTGAAACAGGTGGAGCCAAGCTTCTTAATTTAATAAAAAGAACCAAATCAAATATCGTAGTCATTGCTGTGTCGTCTGGTAAATATCAACTAAGCTTAAATGGTTTTTTTGAGAACTCAGATGATGTTCTAAATAAGCCCATAGAAGAATCAGAAATTGAGCGAATAATTAATGATTTAGTGAAAAATAATATTGATATAGATGTGATGGCTAATAAATTATATGAAATGGTGGTCTGCTCAGAATCAAAGCAACAGAAATTGATCAATAAATCATTAATCAAATATTTTTCAGGAGATATGAATTTTGATTCTCTGCGAGAAATTATTCATAAAAATACTAATCATATATATTCAGAGAGTATATCAAGTTTAGCAAAAATGATTTTGGGAAGAATTAATTATGATTCGTGATTTTTTTAAAAATGGACTTATAAATCATAATTTCCCGATCTCTGTAGATAATACTATTATTGATGGTAATAAGATCAGGAGAAATGGTGTATGCACAAAAGAATGCCATGTTGGTAATTACACGACAGAAATGGAAGTTATAAAGTGTCAGCATGGTTTTACCCACTACTTAAAGTCAGTTTCAGGTGTTAATTTAGCAATCGTCGAGGTTATATCTGACAATGCAAAATTGACCAGAAAGTATCGAGGTAGAAATGTAAACTTATTACATGCTAGTGAATGGTTTAATTATGTTAGTCTTTTTAGTAAAGAGCTAGAAGAATCAGTTTTTAAGAAAGCCAGTCAAGACTTTGATAAGTTTCATGAGGTTACAAAATGGTGTGATCAAATACATCATTACTCATTCAAGATATTAAAGAAGCATGGTGCTAATATTAAAGAAGCAGAAAAAAATGCACCTAATGATATAAAAAGTTTATATAAATCTTCTGTTATGTTGAAAGACTCATTAGAAACTGCGGGGATTTATTTTAACCCTAATGCAGCTAAGTATGGAAGAAGAAGATCTACAGACATCTATCGAATGATAGATAAGATAGTCAGAGTTGTGGAACATTCAGAGGGTAGTTCGTTCAATAAAAAAATAAGAATTAGTGGAGTGGTTGAAAAACACTATGATGTTTTTGAGTCTTTTAAGATTATACCTATGTCTTTTATTCAAAATGCTATAAAATACTCATCAAGTAATGAAATAAAAGTTCGGTTTGAAGAGTTTTCTAATCAATTATTAATAAACTTTATTTCAACAGGAAATTATATTTCAGAACAGCAGTTATCAAGATTGTTTGAACGAGGCTATCGAACTCCCTGGGCTAAACAAGTACATCATGATGGCAAAGGCCTTGGTTTGTATGTGTCTAAGATTGTAGCGGATGCTCATAAATTTGAAATAGGCGCGAAAAGTATGAAGCTAGCCTATGAGTACAATGGTAATCCTCAAGCTGAAAATCTCTTTTATTTGAAAATTTCAACAAGTAATTTGGAGATCTAATTTTCAGAAACCCATAGTGTTAACTAAAGGAGAGTGCTAAATTCTCCTGCTTTACTTCTAATATAGAGAAATAAAATTGTCACACTGAAAATTCTTTTACTATTGAAGACAAAGCTCCCCTTTATAAGCCTCGAGTTGATACATCAAATGGTTTAGTGAATGTTCTATTTTTTGCTGAAAATCTTGGGCCGTGTCGCATGCAGTGCCGGATTTGCTATTTGTAGTGATTGTCAATTAATCCAGCCTCGCTACCAACTACAAAAACTGTACAAACAACCAGCTATTCCCGTACTATTATCAGGTCGGCCAGTAAGTAAGGGAAAGTGCAATGCGTGTGGATTGCTCATGTGGTGCGGGTGCGGTAGTTAGCCGCAGCGAACGGAACAAACAAAACCCCAATGCTGCAGAATTATTCTGCTCATGTAAAAAACCCGAGTGCGGCCATTCGTTTGTGGCATCACTCGGGTTTAAACATGCCTTACAGTTACCAACGAACTTTCCTGCTGGCTTATCTCTAAGTGCTTACGTGCAGGGCACACGCATTTATTGTGGGTGTGGTAAACGGGCGACTATTCAAAAAACTAACCGTCTTTCTGCCAATGTGAGTGATATTTACTGCCAGTGTTCTTGCGGTCATCGGTTTGTAATGTGCCGCGCGTATGCCTATACCCTTTCTCCTTCAGCGCTGACCACCAATGAACTGGCGATAGCGCTGATCCGCTCTGTTACGCCGTCTATTCGTCAGACGCTTCAGCAACAACTTGCCCTGTTTTAATGTCTGCCTCCACTAATTCAAGTAAGTATGGCAACACCGTGTTATCTTCCTGATTCGCGGTGTTTTCGGCTGCACGGCTAATAAGCCAAGCGATTGCTTCGCTGTGATTTATTGACATCTCCCACCCCAAAACACTGTATGCATAAACAGTATATAAGGATGGGCAGATATGTCGAGCACACTTCACAATGATTGCCTCGATACTGTGAAGTGAATACATGTTATATGCCTTCCAAATAACATCGAAAATACGCATATTTACGCATAATCACTCGCGTTATTTCCAGTTTTTGCTTTTATGCTGCCATTGCCTTGATAAGGCCCAATGTCATGCGACAATCAGCCAATGCGCGGTGCGCGTTTTCTTCCACCGTCACGCCTTCATGGGCAGCCGCTGCGGTCAGTTTATGCCAGCGGTATTGATGGCGAGAGTCACACCATTCGCCACGGTATTCGGCGTATTCAAGCATGATGCAGGTAGCGTTAATGCTGCGTTCCAGTTCATCTGGTACTGCACGGTCTTTTCCGTGGGAAATCATGCTGGTTTGCCAGATTACACGGATGTCATATTCCGCGTTGTAAATCGCCACCGGACGGCTGACAAGCAACCCGGCAATCATGCCTTCTACTTCCAGCCAGGTTGGTGCCGTTTCTACCATGTCATTGGTGATGCCATGAATGGCGGTGGCTTCAGCGGGAATAGGTTTACTTGGCTTAATCAGAGTGTTGATTAACACGTTACCGCGCCCATCAATGGCAGCAAATTCGCAGATTTCCGCATCTTCGCCAAGGCCAGTGGTTTCGGTATCGATGGTGATTGCATTCGCCAGAACGTCACGCATGAAGGCTTTGAATTTCTCGGTGTTGGTCAGTTGCTCTCTGCCTTTTTTCATGCCTTGTACCTCATTCTCAAGTCTTCCATGTGCATGTCGGTCAGCAGTTGATTCATACACGTTTGCTCTGGCGGATCATACCGATTGAGGTATGACGCCCACCAATCAATGCTGGTTCGCCGCTCTGCTTTCGTTATATTGAATTTTCTCCATTTCGAACGCTCTTGCCTCAGGTTGTTGGCGAGCTGAATTCTTAACCGGCGCTGGTAGTCTATTTCCTGCTGCACGTTTTCAAGCTGATGGTGCAGGTATTCCAACCTGGCAATTTGCGCGTCTGTTGGGTTTTCATCGTTTTCAATCGCCTTATATTCGCGCTGCATGTTGATGATGGTTTCTTCCTTTGCCTGTTCCAGTTCACGCTTGATGTAATCGTTTCTGGCGTTGGCCTGCCACTGGCGATTGTTTACCGCCCAGCCTAGAAAGTTATCCAGATGGGTGGTTGCGTTTGGGCCCGTAAACGTGATTTGCCAATGGCCAGCAGCAAACACGCCGCGCTCGCGCTTCGCCTCATACGCTGCGCGAATTTCCTCATCCAGTGCCACCATCTTGGCTTTGATTTTTTCGATGCGCTGTTCCCGTTCTTCTTCGGTCAGCTTCTTGCTGTTTTTGGTGATTTGGTGAATTTTCTTCTGTTGCTTGAGTTTGACTTGTGCACGAACGGCGGTGGTGTCGTGGTGTGCATTGGTACGCGCCAGCTTTTCTTCACACTCAGCGATGATGGCGGCCATGTTGTCGGCTTGCCACGTCATGATGTCTTCGAACCCTTCGGCGCGGGCGGTTTTGCTGATGCCGTAACGGTTGCCACGTATCATCCCCTGGTTCTCTTTGCCGCCTTTGGCGGTGTAACCCACGGCTTTTACCAGATAGCTTGCACCTGCCCCCGTGTTTTGCATTCGTTGTAGATTTGCAAAGCCATTTCCCCACATTTTTTCCAAACGACCAGCCCAGGCAAAGAAATGCGTTTTCGGGACTTCCCAGCGAACCAACAAGTGAACGTGCGGATTGGGAACACCGTCTTCATTCGCGGGCATTTCCGCCACCCAAATGTAATCAAGCGGCGCAGCGGTTTTCTTCCACTTCCCGTTTACCTGCTTCCAGCGTGGGTGCTGTTTAATCTTGTCTTTCTGATCACCCCTGCGGATTGGTGTAAATTTACCCGCTGCTATGTGACGCCCACAGTTTTCACCCGCCTGCTTTTCCTTTGGCTCACCGCGCCTGGTGCGGCGTGGCATAAACGTCGGAACCCAACCGCGCTGGTAAGTTTTCTGTGCGAGGTCGATAAAGTGGCTGACTTCCTTGCCGATTGAGCTATCCGGCGTGAAAGCATGCACTTTGCTGTATACCCCACTGGCGCGAATACACGGGGCGCCCACATCAAAAATATCGTTGCCGTTTTCATCAACGCCGATGTGCTTCACCTCCGCAGGGTTGACGGCGGCTAAGTCGCCTTCCTTGCCCATGTCATCCAGCCAGGAAAATTCCCCCGCGGCGGTCACTCGCTTGGGCTCTTTCCCGATGGCATTCATCACGACAACAGTGCCTGCCACACCGGGCTTGATACGGTTTTTGGATTGCGGTTTGGGGCTCAGGATCCGTGCTTTCTGTTCGTCGCTGAATGTGAGCGTGGCGAATGTAGTAAACCCACCGCGCAGCACCTGCACGTAAGCGCCGGATGTGATGATTTTGGAAACGGCTCCTTGTGTGAGGTAGTGAGTAAACCGATCACCGGCTTGCGCTGGCGGTGCGTCTGATGTGCGCATCTGTGCAGCCACACGGATACGCCATTCATTCGACCATTCGCGGTGTTGCAGCTTTGCCACCACGGGGGCATTCACCACAAAACCATGCGCCTGAAGACATTTCACCGGATTCTTTTTCCAGTCCAGTTCAATGCCTGTGAATGCGTGCGCGGCAAACGGGGCGAGCAATGTTGCGTTTTCACCCATGCGTGGTTTCCGCACCATGGCAGCCAGCTTGCTGATCCGCTCACGCTTCTTGCGAATGCGCTCTTTCGCTGGTTTTGCCTCCTTATCGGCTTTCTCTGCGGCCAAAACCAGGCGTTGCGCTTCAATTTGCTCTCTTGTCGGACTTTTGCGCCACTGGACAAGGCTATTATCCCCAGCCGCTGCGCGGCTGCCCTGCGGGGCCAGTTCGGGTGGTAGGTACGGTTCGCGATAGCCGATAGCTCGCTTTAATGTTTCATCGTTTGAGTGATCATCACGAAAGAATTCCGCCGAGCCGATTTTTTCAGGCCCGGCGTTGGTGAACTGCCTGATTTCTTGTTGAGTGAAGAAGCTGGACTTCATACTGATGCAAACTCCTGCGCATCAACCACCAGAAAACCACCTTGGTTTTGGCCTTTCAGGAGCACGTTGTTGACGTTTTCGGGGCAGTCCAACTGCTGCATGGCTTGTTGAATAGCGATGTCTTTGGATTCGAATTCACCCAGTTGAATGTTCATCACTTCGGCGGTGTCAGCATGGCGCACAATCGCGCCGTCAGCGCTGAGGAAGATGGCAAGGAAATTATTCATGCTGCAATCTCCTGCGGTTTCTTCAGGTCTGCCAACTTCTCTATCAAACGGTCTTCTATCGCGTTGATGGTTTCCGGCGTGAAGGTCTGGCCGTGGGTGGTGTCAAGGTAGATAGCGCTTGTACCTTGCTGCAGGTCTACAATTTCCACCTGCATTTCCTGGCGGCTGGCCCATACCGAAACATCGACAAAAAAGCGGGTTCCCACGCTTTCTGCACTCAGCCAAATCAGTCCGTCTATCGCAGCTTGCAGGTCTTTCACTTGCGGCTCTTCCATGGTGTTCACCTTTTTAACTGACGAAAAGTCCTCTCATGAGGGGCAACCGTCTTGCTTGTTGTTAACGGAAATCGGAGGGCAGTGTTTTTTCGATGTGGCCCACGGCGTTGTTAAAGCGACGAATGACGCCTGAAAACTCGGTCAGGCCTCGGCGTATTTTTTCGCGGGTCAGGTCGTCCAGCTCGTTGAAGTTTTTATCGCGCAGGTTGTGGTCTGCTCGGCCTGTTAACAGGATAATTCCGCGCGCTCTTTCATCTAACCCGTTGTAAACCATGGCTATCTGGCTTTGTTTGTAGCCACTGGTAAATAATGCTTTGGCTGCAGCAATGCTTTCCGCCGCCGGCACTGGGGCGTTGGCGGCTTCTTCTACCATTGCCTCAAACTGTTTGAGGTTATGCGGGGTGCTTGTTAGGGCGACTGCGTTGCTCATGGGGTTTCTCCTTATGTGATGCCGGGCAGGGGGAAGCCTGCGGCAACATCTGCGCCCATGGCGAGAAGCGGCTGTATCCCTGCGGTTTTGTATTCGATGGTGTTGATGACAGAAACAAAATTGCGAATACCGGCACTCGCAATGTTTCTGATGCGGTCACGCTCGGTACGCGGTAGGCGGCTGCCGTTGGCGTTTTGCAGAACGACTTGCGCTAATTCGCCGGAATACTGGCTGGCTTTCAACGCTTGAACAGCCAGTGTCGCTTCCTGGTCTGAACCTTTCAGCGGGGCTCCAACATAGTTGACGCTCTGCAAAACACCCTCGATAAGCTCTGGTCGGCCGGAAGCATGGGTGATTTCAATCAGTTGCTCGACAGTCAGTTTGGCGTCGTCGTAATTGGGGTTTATGCGCTTGCGGATGGTGCCCGCTGCGTAACCCAATTCACGCTCTAACTGGCTGGAAAGTCTCAGTGCTGCAAAGGCATGACACCCAGACTTCCATCCCTTCAGGACACTCTCACGTGAACCGTCTATTTGATTATTTTGAGCCATGACAAATACTCAATTGAGGACATAAGGCAAGAAAAGAACTGCAATTGCGAAGGTGTGATACCAAAAAGGTAACTTTTCGAACGGCAGCTTTTCTTTTGAGCGATTAGCCGAATTCATGCCGCTTGCTCTGCACTGCGTTTGTAGAGGGCAACAAGGTTGATGAGAACCGTCGCGTTTCTGGCTTTTTTTGGAAGGATTGGCAATTCGCCAGATTGGATAAGGTCATCAATGGCGCGAACGCTTTGTCCTGTCATTTCGGCAAAGCGCTTTTTTGTGACGAAGGGCGCGGGCGGCGCTATGGCTGGTGAATACATAGTGTTATCCTTTTGAGTTACTTTGTGTTTGATTGTTTGTTTTTGCGTGTGGATTGAAGTGTAAACTTCATTTGAGTGAATCCTAGGTCTTCCTTTGGTTGATTGTCAATGTGTTTATGTCTGTTTTTCAAACCCGCGTCTCTTTTTTGAGTGTTATTTGCTGGAATTTGAGTCTTCAAATTCCCTTTATTGAGTGAAAGGACTTTTGTTATGGGAAGACTTACCCCGAAGATTCCTCCTTTTGAATACCTTGGTGGTAGAGAGCTGACAGACAAGTTAAAAGAGGTCGTTGGCGTGGGAACTGACTTGCAGTTAGCGGACGTGGTTGGTGTACCCAAAGGCACTATCTCGACTTGGCATCAAAGAAACTTGACCCCTTACGAGTTGATATTGCGTCTTTGTTTGGCGAAGGGCGTGAACATCGAATACTTGGCGCTTGGGAAAGGTGAGCCCTATGCACAAGGTTCAGAGTTATCTTCTTCTGAAGTGCTTAATGCTCAGCACTTAGAAAATGGCGCCATTTCAGAACTCGATCCTGTCGTTTTTGATAAGTCTTATCTTGGCGGGAACTTGAGCCGTGAAAACTGCATTGCTCTTTTCACTGATTCATCCAGCTACTTAATCAACACAAATGATACATCCCCAACTTCTGGCAACTATCTAATTGATGTTGATGGCGTTTTCTCTATTAATAAAGTCCGCCGCTTGCCTGGTAAAAAGCTTTCTGTTGATTTCGATGGATCGCTTATTGATGTAGCCGAAGGTGATATCAAGGTAATTGGCCGAGTGGTGATGAGTATGGTGAAACAATGAAACGATTACTGATTGCGGCCTTTTGTTTCCCAGCTTTTGCTGGCGCCAACGTGATGTCTGATTGTGAGGCTTCCGCTCGGGTCATCGCGGAATCCGCACCGTTATTAACGGGGGCGGTGTCGAAATACACTCAGCAAATAGACTACAAAGACTTCGCCTCTTGGCGGGTCGGCTACCTCACTCCGGAGTATGATCGGCTTAATGCTACTTTTGGCCGTTCTCCCTTTCCGGCAGCGAACTATAGCAACCCTGTTCTTTTTGCCGTGAAGAGTGATTTCTTTGGCCGAATTCCACTGATCGCCCAAAGTATTCAGTCAACATTAAGATACGGGGACAAGTACAAAGCTGACATCTCTTTGCATTGGCAGTTTGCTAAGGACGCTGGGGAGCTTTTTGCGAAGGAATGCCCTGAACAAGCTGCGAGTATGTAGTTTATGTCAGTTCGAAGCCTAAAAGACGGCAGCAAATTGCCTTGGATTTGTGAGTGTTATCCGCAGGGCTCCAAGGGTAAACGTGTTCGCAAGCGCTTTGCCACCAAAGGCGAGGCGCTTTCTTTTGAACGCTACACCATGGAGGAAGCGAACGCCAAACCGTGGTTAGGCCAAAAAACAGAATCCCGCACATTGAGACAACTTGCTGATTTATGGTTTCGGCTTCACGGCCAACACTTAACCAGTGGGGCCAAAAGTTTGAACCGCTTGCATCAGGCCATTGATGAATTAGGCAACCCGCTGGCGCGTGACTTCACAGCAAAAAACTTCCTTCACTGGCGATCACTTCGCGTAAATCGCTACGCTGCACAACACGGTAAAGATAAGCAGGCCGCTGCTGCCACGCACAATGTTGACCTGGCATTGCTGAAAGGGGTGTTTAATTTCCTGATCAGCGCTGACGAATGGCACTTGCCAAACCCGTTGGCAAGTGTGAAGAAACTGGCAAGCGACCAAGCCGAAATGACGTATCTGACTGAAGATGAAATCCGGCTATTGCTTGGCAGTTTTGAAAAGGCCACATACAAAGCCTCTTATCTTCTGGTGTGCAAATTGTGCTTGGCAACCGGCGCACGGATTTCAGAGATTGAGAACTTAACCCGCTCGCAGGTTTCACAGTTTAAAGTCACGTTCACCAAAACCAAGACCAAGCAAAACCGAACGGTGCCAATCAGTGAAGAGTTGTATTTGGAGCTGATTCGCTACGATGAAGAACACGGCCTGCCTGTTCAGCCAGTGCGCAAGATGCTGGAAAAGCGGTTGGCTAAATGGTTCCCACGCTTACCGGACGGCCAGAAGACGCACGTTTTCCGCCACACTTTCGCCAGCCACTTCATGCAGCATGGCGGCGATATACTCACCCTTCAGCGCATTTTGGGTCATGCTAATATTCAAATGACCATGAAATATGCCCACTTCGCACCCGATCATTTGCAACAAGCTGTAACCCTGAACCCACTGGCAACCATGATCACAATTGACTAACACCCTTGTTTTTCGCTCGATTTGAGTGGCGATAAAATGGCGGTGAACATTGAGAATATGCCGTAATATGTGCATGAATTCGTAATTCGAGGGTTTTGGCTGATTCGCCCTAAGCCCAGTAAATACGCGGTAAAGCCAGTGTTTTCGCGCTTCCAAAAAAAAGCCCGCCGTAGGGAGGCGGGTAAGATGCGATTATGGGTAGTGTCTGTCAGACATTTTGTTATTTATGTGTTTTTTAACATGTCATTAATTTTCCGGCAAATAGACGGTATCACTGGAGATGATATTTTTGATCGCCTCCACAAAGGGTGTCTTTTGTTGTCCTTAGAGGGTGGTACAATAGCGTTAACCTATTTGCAGGATATAGACAATGACAGAATTAAAGAATGACCGTTATTTGCGCGCGTTGTTAAAAGAGCCGGTAGATTACACCCCGGTATGGATGATGCGTCAGGCTGGCCGCTACCTGCCTGAGTATAAGGCAACCCGCGCGGAAGCTGGCGACTTTATGTCATTGTGCAAAAATGCCGAGCTGGCGTGTGAAGTCACCTTACAGCCGCTGCGCCGCTATGATCTGGATGCAGCTATCCTGTTCTCCGATATCCTGACTGTCCCCGATGCGATGGGCCTGGGCTTATATTTCGAAGCCGGTGAAGGCCCGAAATTCGAGCGCCCAATCACTTGTAAGGCTGACGTGGAAAAAATCGGTCTGCCGGATCCGGAAGGTGAACTGCAATACGTGATGAATGCCGTGCGTACTATCCGTAAAGGGCTGGAGGGCAAAGTGCCGCTGATCGGCTTTTCCGGTAGCCCATGGACGTTGGCGACATACATGGTAGAAGGCGGCAGCTCGAAAGCCTTTACCAAAATCAAAAAGATGATGTACGCCGATCCACAAACCCTGCATCTGTTGCTGGATAAGCTGGCAGACAGCGTGATTGAATACCTGAATGCGCAAATCAAAGCGGGCGCGCAATCGGTAATGGTATTTGATACCTGGGGCGGTGTATTGACGCCACGCGACTACAACGACTTTTCATTGCAGTACATGCATAAGATTGTTGATGGCCTTATTCGTGAAAATGAAGGCCGCTGCGTGCCCGTGACCCTGTTTACCAAAAACGGCGGTATGTGGCTGGAGAAAATCGCGGCAACCGGTTGTGATGGTGTGGGTCTGGACTGGACCGTTGACATGGCAGACGCCAAGCGCCGTATCGGCGATAAAGTGGCGCTGCAAGGCAACATGGACCCATCGATGCTGTATGCCTCACCGGCGCGTATCCGTCAGGAAGTGGCCACCATTCTTGAAGGTTTCGGTAATGGTTCTGGCCATGTATTCAACCTGGGTCACGGCATTCATCTGGACGTGCCGCCTGAAAACGCAGGTGTGTTTGTCGATGCGGTACACGAGCTTTCCAAACCGTACCACCAATAATCGAATTCCTTCACTGTCAGGGCCAGCGTTTGCTGGCCTTTTTCTTTCTCCTATGCTGTACAAGGTTCGTCGGGAATTTTGCTTAAAAAGCTGAACATTCCATTAAACTGTTTAATAAACAATGAATTATTTCTGGCTTGCTTTGGATTGATAAAGTTCGTGTATCAAAAAGCTGTTTATTAGACAAAAAGCTGATCAATGCGGTTTCTTAGCATCGGCAGGATTTCCGCATCGAACCATGGATTCTTCCTGAGCCAGAGATTATTGCGGGGAGAGGGATGGGGCAGTGCTATAAATTCCGGTGACCAGCAGACGTTGGCTTTCACCGTTTCGGTCAGGGTTTTGGGTTTGTCTTTTAAGTAATAACGCTGCGCATAATCGCCAATCAACAGGGTGAGCTGGATGTCAGGCAGCTGGGCGGTAATCAGTGGATGCCACATCGGTGCACATTCGGGTCTCGGTGGCAGGTCACCGGAATGGCCGCGGCCCGGATAACAAAACCCCATAGGCATAATGGCTACCTGCTCTGGGTTGTAGAATGTTTCCTTCTCCATTTGTAGCCATTCGCGCAGACGATCGCCGCTGGGATCATTCCACGGAATACCGGTTTTATGCACCCGTGTGCCCGGTGCCTGACCGATAATCAGCAATCTTGCTGAGGGTGCGGCCTGTACCACCGGACGTGGGCCTAAAGGCAAGTGCGCGCGGCAGTGGTTGCAATCACGGACCCTGTCCAGCAACAAGGCAAGTGGCTTGTCTGTCATCAGTACCCCAGTGAAAAATCCATCACAAAGTTCAGTGGCTCACCGTTCTGCCAGCGTTTGTAGTTTTCCACGAAGATGCCAAACACCTGCTCAGGGACGCTTTCGGCAGAGATATGTGGCGTAACGGTAATAGAAGGATGTTTCCAGAAAGGATGCGCGGCATCAAGCGGTTCGTGCGTGAACACATCCAGTACCGCATGACGGATATGCCCTTGCTCAATCGCTTTCAGCAGATCTTCTTCTTCCAGTACCGAGCCGCGCCCAACGTTAAATAAAACCGCCTGGTTGCAGGCTGACAGGGTATGTTGGCTGAGTAAGCCTTTGGTATCCGGTGTGGAAGGCAATACCGAAACAATGACATCTGCCGTGGACAGAACAGATGTCAGCTGTGCTGTTGTCACCACCTCATCAAACGGTGCCACAGGATGACCAGAGCGATTGACCCCAATGACTTTCATGCCAAAGTGGCGGGCGGTGGAGGCCAGGTGTGCGCCGATTGACCCTGTGCCCAGAATCACCATGCATTTGCCCGCCAGTCCCTGATAGGGAATGGGGGACCACTGTTGTTTGTGTTGTGCATCAAGGTATTGGGGAAAGTGGCGGGTGAGTGCCAGAAGCTGTCCGAACACATATTCTGACATCAAGGGGCCGAAAATACCCCGTACATTGGTCAACAAGTAGTCGGTTTTTGGTTTGGCGAGCAAGACGTCACAGCCAGCAAAAGTAGATTGCAGCCACGTGAGATTACGTGCGTTTTCCAGCTTGGGAGCCAGTTTTGGGGGATCGGCCAGAATAATGTTGGCTTTTTCTACATCGTCAGTGAGGACCAGATCCGGCAAGGCGGCATCCTCAAGCAGCGCCAGATAGCGTTTCTGCTGCGCGGAGCAAAGATAAAGTTGGTTCACATCTGTTCCTTTTTTACATGGCAGTTATCAAGTAAACTTGCGCGAAATTTCATTCCGGCGTAGTCCGCCGGCAATCACTGTAGACGGCAGACCATGTTACAAAATCCGATCCAGCTGCGACTCGAAAAACTCGACTCCTGGCAGCATATCACTTTTATGGCGGCGCTGGTGGAGCGCATGTACCCCAATTATGCGGCGTTTTGCCAGCAAACGGCGTTTGCCGATCCGCACGCTTTCCGTCAGTTACTGGACGCGGTATGGGAAGTGTTGACAGTCAAAAACGCCAAGATCAATTTTGAGCGTCAACTGGAAAAGCTTGAAGCGCTGATCCCGACCACCGAGGAATTTGACCTCTATCTGGTCTATCCGGCGATTGATGCCTGTGTGGCGATGTCGACCTTGATCCACACCCTGCTTGACCGCGATCTTATGATGGAGTCTGTACTGAAAATCAGCCAACAATCCGTGGCAAGCGTAGCGCAACTGGAAGAAGCGCAAACCGGCATTGAAGTGACCAATGAAAACCAGAAAGAAGTGGAATCCGTGTGTGCGGAGTGGGATGTGCAGTGGGCTATCTTCCGTGCACTGAGAGAAGCTAAAGAGCGTGATGTGGAAATGATCCGTGGTATCCGAAACGAACTGCGCGAAGAAGGGATCAGTAATTTGGGGCTGTCGATTTAAAGCTACTACGCAGATGAACGGAATAAAAACGGGCTTGGTGATGGCCCGTTTTGCTGTTCTTACTTCTGTGCTTTTTCGTCATTTGGCATGTCAGGTGCACTCTCGTTTTTCTCTGGCGTTTCCTGAGAGCTGGCTTCCCCGGTTACCGCTTTTTCGACGTCTGCCGCTTTCACTGCCTCGTCTTCGTCGTCATCTTTACTCTCAATCACGCCGTGGGTTTCTTTCCAGTCTTCCCAGCGCTCTTGAGCCAGAGCTTGCATGTTTGAGGTGGTGTCAGCCTCATCGAGAATTTCTTTGCCCACCAGATGTTCGAAGATATCTTCCAGGGTGATGATGCCCTGAACATCACCATATTCATCCACAATCAATGCCAGTTGTGAGCGTTGTGCCATCAGTCGGTCAAACGCTTTTGTGACAACAGTGGAATCGAGAACCACGGGAATAGGACGCATCAGGGTGCCCAGCTGCTTTTTGCCCTTACCGTGCTGGCTCGCAGAGAACAGCTCAAGGCGGTGCACAAAGCCCATGATGTTATCGCGAGATTCAACATAGATCAGAGGACGGGAGAACGGCGTGTCGTGGTGCTCACGAAGGAAATCTTCGATGGTCATGGTTGAATCAACACGGAACAGTACCGGACGTGGTGTCATCAGCTTTGTCACTGGCACGTCACGCAGGTTCAGCAGGTTGGTCAGCATGGTGGATTCATCATCCGCCAGTTCGCCACTTTCTTTTGCCAGCATTGCCATGGCAGAGATTTCATCACGTAGCTTGGGTTGCTCTTTACCGTGTGCCAGCCGGCGGGTTAATTGTTCTGATGCCCAGACAAACGGGGTCAACGCCCATACCATCCAGCGAAGGATGGTGGCCGCACTTGGTGCTAACTGACGCCAGTAGGTTGCACCGATGGTTTTCGGCACAATTTCTGACAGCACCAGTATTGCCAAGGTCAGGACACCAGAGAACACGCCCAGCCAGGCATCACCAAACACTTTGGCGGCCTGCGCACCGGATGCTGCCGCACCCACGGTATGGGCAATGGTGTTCAGGGTCAGGATGGAGGCCAAAGGACGGTCAATGTCCTCTTTCAGTGTGGAGAGACGGCCTGCAGCAGGGTGACCTTGCTGTCGCATTTGGGCGAGATAACTCGGGGTAATACTCAAAAGCACGGCTTCGAGTACCGAACAGATAAATGAGACACCGATAGACAGTGCCACAAACATGATTAGCAGGATCATTGTTTTCCAGCGTGAATGTAATAAACAGGACTAATACTAGCGTGAAAGATCGGGTCTGAGCGCAGTAAATACAAGAGTTGGAGCGAAAATATACCCCATATTTTGTGAGGATGCGCTCACTTTGTGGTTAAAGACTCTGCAGACAGTCACTTGTAGTGCCACAAACCTTTGCCAGCCGGGCTTCTTTTGAATTAGAGTTCACTTGTCTCAAGAAAACCTAAGAAGGGAAGACCTAATGAACAAGACCAACTTGATCGACCTGATTGCTGAAAAAGCAGACCTGTCTAAAGCACAAGCTAAAGCAGCTTTAGAAGCGACTCTGGCGGGTATCGAAGGTGCACTGAAAGACGGTGACCAGGTTCAATTGATCGGTTTCGGTACGTTTAAAGTTAACCACCGTGCTGCGCGCACAGGCCGTAACCCACAAACTGGTCAGGAAATCCAAATTGCAGCGGCAAACGTTCCTGCGTTTGTTGCGGGCAAAGCGCTTAAAGACGCAGTGAAGTAAGTTATACTCCGCCAAAGCAATTTCTTGTTTTGGCGGATATTTATGCGTGTAAGGGCGTATCTCCTCGTTTCCTCTCTTTTTTTGACTTTGGCGGGCTGCAGCTCGACAGAGATCCTTCAACCTTCTGTCCAAACCGTTACAGCCACCGTACAGGGTAATACCACCCGTATTTTCTGGCTCGATGAACGCCAACGTTTTCCCGAAACCCTCACTGAACTTGCCATCATGGGTGAGCATGGGCAGTACTCATCAGAATATCGCTGGCGAAAAGGCGTGGTGCGTGAAATCCAGCGTGAAGGAAACACCCTGATTGACGGTGAACTGAAGCATCAATGGGTATTGATTCGCTACGACTCTGAAGGTCAGGCGGTGTATCAGCAATACCGCCTGAATGGTGTTTTGTTGCCAATTCGAAGCACAGAGCTGGTTCGCTATTACCAACAGGCGCAAAAGGCGCTGGAAGCTGCCCAGACGCTTGGAAAAAACAAAAAATACTTCTTTCAGGGACACGGGAATCAACGGGAGTTTGAAGAGTGTGGGACCGGTGATGTAAAAACACTTAAATTCACCGTTGCTTTTCCTGATGACATCCAGCAACGCCTGAGGCAGGAAGACAATTTCATTGCTGCGGTTGGCACGGTAGAGGGAGACATCAATACCGTGGAAACCATGATTGTCCTGGGTGACGGCAGCGTGAACTGTTTCGAAATGCCCCGCTTGACAGGAGATAAACCTCTGAATGAGAAAACGCGCCCGTAGGCGCGTTTTGACATTCTGAACCAGCCCATTACTCGCCCTGTTCGCGGGCAATGGCACGGTAGCCAATATCATTGCGGTAGAACATGCCATCCCAACTGATTTGTGAGGCCAGCTCATAGGCGCGTTTTTGCGCTTCAGACACCGTTTCACCCATGGCGGTGGCACACAGCACCCGGCCGCCAGCCGTCACAACGTTGCCGTCTCTTTCGGCTGTACCTGCGTGGAACACTTTGGCCGCATTCAGCTCAGCCATTGGCAGCCCAGAAATGACATCCCCTTTGTTGTATGATGCTGGATAGCCACCTGCCGCCAGCACTACACCAATGGATGCACGTGGATCCCACTTGGACTCGACTGTGTCGAGCCTGCCGGCAATCGCTGCTTCACAAAGTTCAACCAAGTCTGATTGCAAGCGCAGCATGATAGGCTGCGTTTCCGGATCGCCGAAACGGCAGTTGTACTCGATGACTTTCGGTGTGCCATCTGCCATCACCATCAGGCCTGCGTACAGAAAACCTGTATAGGGATGCCCTTCCGCTGCCATACCGCGCACGGTGGGGAAAATCACTTCGTTCATCACACGGTCATGGATTTCCGGTGTGACGACCGGTGCCGGGCTGTATGCCCCCATACCGCCTGTGTTTGGACCGGTGTCGCCATTGCCCACACGTTTGTGATCCTGGCTGGTAGCCATGGGCAGCACGTTCTCACCGTCTACCATCACGATGAAGCTGGCTTCTTCGCCATCGAGAAACTCTTCAATGACAACACGGCTGCCAGCTTCGCCGAAGGCGTTGCCTGCCAGCATGTCACGGATTGCATTTTCGGCTTCTTCAAGGGTCATCGCCACGATCACCCCTTTCCCGGCTGCCAAGCCGTCTGCTTTGACCACAATCGGTGCACCTTTTTCACGCACATACGCCAGTGCAGGCTCAATCTCGGTGAAGTTTTGGTATTCCGCAGTCGGGATTTGGTGCCGGGCGAGGAAATCTTTAGTGAAGGCTTTTGACCCTTCAAGCTGCGCTGCTGCTGCAGTTGGGCCAAAGATAGGCAAACCTGCTTCTTGGAATGCATCCACGACACCAATCACCAATGGTGCTTCCGGCCCCACAATAGTGAGATCGATACTTTTCTCTTTGGCAAACGCCACCAGCGCTGTAATGTCTTCAACACCAATCGCCACGTTTTCAAGCTTGGGCTCAAGTGCTGTGCCAGCGTTTCCCGGCGCCACATAAACGGTGTTTACTTTTTCTGACTGGGCCACTTTCCACGCCAAGGCGTGTTCACGGCCACCGTTACCAATAACCAATACGTCCATATTCAATCCTTCAATCAAGGCAGCCCAGCATGCATCTGGGCTGTGAGAAATACTCAGTGGCGGAAGTGGCGCATGCCGGTAAAGATCATGGCCATACCGTGTTCATCGGCAGCGGCAATCACTTCGTCATCACGCATGGAACCACCAGGCTGGATCACACAGGTGATACCTGCTTCTGCGGCGGCGTCAATGCCGTCACGGAAGGGGAAGAAAGCGTCAGACGCCATCACGCTGCCAGCGACCTCCAGGTTTTCATCAGCGGCTTTTATACCAGCGATTTTGGCAGAATAAACGCGACTCATCTGGCCTGCGCCCACACCAATGGTCATATTGCCTTTGGCGTAAACAATGGCGTTGGATTTTACGTACTTCGCCACTTTCCAACAGAACAGGGCATCACGCAGTTCTTCGTCAGAAGGCTGGCGCTTGGAGACCACCTTTAGGTCATTGTGAGACACCATGCCTTGGTCGCGATCCTGTACCAACAGGCCGCCATTTACGCGCTTCACATCAAATCCGGTGGTTCGCGTGTTCCACTCGCCACAGGCCAGCAGGCGAACATTTTTCTTTGCACTGATCACCTCTGCAGCTGCATCGGATACGCGGGGTGCAATGATGACCTCCACAAACTGGCGGTCAACAATCGCTTGTGCCGTTTGTGCATCCAGTTCACGGTTAAAGGCGATGATACCGCCAAATGCCGATGTTGGATCGGTCTTGTAGGCGCGGTTATACGCGTCGAGGATGTTTTCACCCAGCGCGACACCACAGGGGTTGGCGTGTTTGACAATCACACATGCCGGCTCGACAAACTCTTTTACACACTCCAGCGCGGCGTCAGTATCGGCGATGTTGTTGTAAGACAAGGCTTTACCCTGAAGCTGAGTTGCCGTTGCCACAGAAGCTTCTTCCGGGTTGGCTTCGATATAAAACGCTGCTGCCTGGTGGCTGTTTTCGCCGTAGCGCATGTCCTGTTTTTTGATGAATTGTTGGTTGAACGTACGTGGGAATTTTGACGCGTCGTCACCTTCCTTCCCGTCTTTATCAAGCGTGTGATAGCCATAAGAAGGCACCATGGTACCGAAGTAGTTGGCGATCATGCCATCGTATGCGGCAGTGTGTTCGAAGGCGGAAACGGCGAGATCAAAGCGGGTTTTCAGGGTCAGCGAGCCGTGATTCGTATCCATTTCTGCCAATACGCGGTCATAGTCAGATGCGTTTACCACGATGGTCACGTCTTTATGGTTTTTCGCGGCAGAACGTACCATAGTCGGGCCGCCGATATCGATATTTTCAACCGCGTCTTCCAGTGTGCAGCCCTCTTTTGCCACTGTTTCTGCGAATGGATAGAGGTTAACCACTACCATGTCAATGGGTGAGATGCCGTGCTCATCCATGACCATATCGTCTGTTTCGCGGCGACCCAGAATGCCGCCGTGGACTTTCGGGTGTAAGGTCTTTACGCGTCCATCCATCATCTCTGGAAAACCGGTGTAGTCAGACACCTCAGTCACTGCCAGGCCTTGTTCAGCCAACAGCCGGGCAGTCCCGCCGGTCGACAGGATTTCGACCCCTTTTTCTGCGAGCGCTTTGGCAAATTCTACAATGCCGGTTTTATCAGATACGCTAATCAATGCGCGACGAATAGGACGAGCGTTTTCCATGACTATTATCTCTTTAAATGTGGGGGATAAGATATTTGGCAAAACCGCCGCAAGAGAGCCGCTTTGCCAAATACCCGTTACGGCGAAGCCTTGGTTGAATCGGCGCATATTCTAACCTAAATTATTGACGCAATCGATTGCTTTTGTGTTTTGATCACAAAAGTACGCGAGAAGGAAAGGATGAAGATGTTACAAATCGGACAGTTAGCCAAGCATACAGGTGTTTCAGGTGACACGCTGCGTTTCTATGAGAAAGTGGGATTGTTGCAGCCGTCTTCGCGCAGTGAAGCAGGCTATCGCCTTTATAATCAAGAGGCGGTATCGCGTGTTCGCTTTATTATCAAAGGCAAACGCATCGGTTTGACGCTGGAAGAGATCCAGGAGTTGCTTGAAATCCGTTTGGAAGCGACCCAACACAGCTGCGCGGAAGTGAAGGGCATCACCCAGAAAAAGCTTGATGAACTGGATCAGAAAATTGCGGAATTAACCGAGATCCGCGCCGCACTGAAAAAGATCAACGATGCCTGTTGTGGTCATGTTGATGACGATGCCAGTCATTGCTCGATTCTGGAAGCACTGGCATCAGAATCGTCATAAAGCAGGCTTCCTGAGGGAGCTAAGCTCCCCGATACTAAAATAAGCATTGGGAACATGATAAGAGTGTGGTAGCGTCAGGGAAAGTGAAAGGATAGGTCCTCCTAACGCCAGGGCATTGAAATACAAGCACCTTGCCACCGTAGGGGCACCACAAGTGAGTAAAGGACAACGATGTTAAAGGTAAACGACTATTTTGATGGTGGCGTAAAGTCCATCAGCTTTGAGAACAAAGGCCCGTTGAGCGTGGGTGTCATGGAAGTGGGTGAATACACTTTCGGGACCGCTGCGCCAGAACGTATGCATGTGGTTAAAGGTGAACTGACCGTGAAGCTGCCGGGTCATATTGAATGGGAAACCTATGGCGCAGGTGATGACTTCGAAGTGCCTGGCGATTCGTCATTCCAGGTGAAAGTGGAGCAAACCACCGCGTATTTCTGCGAATATCTGTAAGTTGCTACTCATATCAAGCCAAAAACGCCAGCACGGCGTTTTTTCGTTATGCCTTGTATAAAGAAGCCAGAATGCAAAAAAGGCAAACCACTTGAAAGGGTTTGCCTTTTTCGTCAGAAACTTACGTTCGGATGATTAGTTCATGCCGTACTTTTTCAGTTTCTTACGCAGAGTACCACGGTTGATACCCATCATGGTTGCCGCGCGGGTTTGGTTACCGCGGGTGTATTGCATGATGGTGTCCAGCAGTGGTTGCTCAACTTCTGCCAGTACCAGCTCGTACAGGTCGTTGACTTCCTGGCCATTCAACTGCGCTAGGTAGTTTTTCAGGGAGGCTTTTACTGAGTCACGCAGTGGCTTCTGGGTGATTTGATCTTGTGAAGTCACAGTAGTCACTGTCAATGCTTCTGAAGTCAGGTTTTGTTCGAACATACTCTGTCAGCTCTTCTCGTATTTATGCAACGTTTTCGAAGTAATCTTGCAGCGCATCGATCTGCCCTTGAGCGTCTTCGATTGCGTTGAAAGTCTGGCGAAAATCGCCAATTTGGTCATGTTCTTTCAGGTACCAGCCCACGTGCTTACGCGCGATTCGCAGCCCTTTAAGATCACCATAAAACTGGTGAAGCTCCTGAACATGACCTAACAAAATAGTTTTGACCTCTTCCAGTGGTGGTGCGTCTAACGCTTCACCCGTGGTTAGGTAGTGTTGGATTTCACGGAAAATCCAGGGACGCCCCTGAGCAGGGCGGCCAATCATCAAAGCGTCTGCGCCTGTGTAATCGAGCACAAATTTGGCTTTCTGAGGCGAGTCGATATCCCCGTTAGCAATCACCGGGATTGAGACCGCTTCTTTCACCGCTTTAATGCTGTCATACTCAGCTTCCCCTTTGTACATGCAGGCACGTGTGCGGCCGTGTAGGGCCAGTGCCTGAATGCCGCAGTCTTCGGCCATTTTGGCGATCTGGATACAATTTTTGTTATCCGGATCCCAGCCTGTCCGGGTTTTCAGGGTGACGGGGACGTCAACCGCAGAAACCACCGCTTTCAGGATTTGCTCGATGATATCCGGCCGGGTCAGCAGTGCGGAACCAGCCAGTTTCTTATTGACCTTTTTTACCGGACAACCCATGTTGATGTCGACGATTTGTGCGCCGTTGTCAACACAAAAGCGTGCGGCTTCTGCCATCAGAGCCGGTTCAGCACCGGCTATCTGCACAGAACGGATCCCTTTCTCGTCGAGATGGACCATCCGGTTTTTTGATTTGGCGGTGTGCCACATCGCCGGATTGGAAGACATCATTTCACTTACCGCCATGCCAGCCCCGTAACGCAAGCAAAGTTCGCGGAAGGGTCTGTCAGTCACACCGGCCATAGGGGCGACGATAAGGTTGTTTTCCAGTTTGTAGGGTCCGATCTGCAAGGCAATACCTTCTATGTCAGCAAGGGCGCGCATTTTACGCATTTTTTCCCGATCTGAAAAGGCCAATATTTGAGCGTTTTATCTTGATTTTTCAAAAAGCCAGATAATTCAGATTTTTAGTGCAAAAAATGGCCAATTATCACTGGGTTAGGCTCTGTGTGCAGTAATACGGCACCACTCTTCCTGCTCGACAATCGCATCCACGTTGAGCTCATCGCGGTAGCAGTCCGCAACGGATTCTGCCTGGCTATCCAAGACACCGGACATGGCCAGTACACCTTGTGGGGCGATGAGGCTTTTGATGACAGGGGAAAGCTCGCGAAGCGGGCCGGCCAGAATGTTGGCGACCACCACCTCTGCCTGCAGGTTTTCCGGTTGATCCTTCGGCAGGTACAACTCGAGGCGATCGGCGACGCCATTGCGCTCTGCGTTGGCTTTTGACGCCTGTAGCGCTTGTGGGTCGATATCAATGCCAATGACCTTCTCTGCGCCCAGCAATAGTGCCGCCAGCGACAGGATACCGGAACCACAACCAAAGTCGATGACTGTCTTGCCGGTCAGATCCAGCCCGTCCAGCCATTCAAGGCAAAGTGCGGTGGTAGGGTGGGTACCGGTACCAAACGCCAGACCCGGATCCAGCATGATGTTAACGGCGTCCGGATCCGGGGCTTCGCACCAGCTTGGGCAAACCCACAGGCGCTTGCCAAAACGCATGGGCTTGAAGTTGTCCATCCAGGCACGCTCCCAATCTTTGTCTTCCAGCTGTTCAATTTTGTATGTGAAGTTTTCGCCCAGCAGCGGGCTGTTTTTTAGGATAGCTACCACGGCATCCATGTCGGTTTCTGCATCATACAGTGCGACGATGTCGGTTTCGCCCCACAGTCGGGTTTCACCTGGCATAGGTTCAAACACCGGAGTGTCTTTGGCATCAAGGAAAGTGACCGACAGTGCGCCCGCTTCTTCTATCAGCACATCACCGATGGCTTCTGCGGTTTCTGCGGTAGCGTTCAGTTTGATTTGAATCCAAGGCATGGTTCTTCACTTCTTCGTTTAACGACGATTTTAGGGGGCGGAGTCTAGCATAAAAAGTAGTCAGCCCACATAGCCTTAGCACGGTGAGGGTTAGGAAGGGTAGAAAAAGGGCAGCGGATGCTGCCCAGAGAGAAGTTTATGCAGTTGCAGGATGGGCGTTCCTGTGCTGCAAACGACTGATCAGAAGGAACGCGACCAGACTGATAGCCAGTGATGGCACAATCGCGTGCACACCCCCCATGTCCGGTTTGAACGTAGAAAGTGCGGCATAGCTGCCAAGCCCTGTGATCATAGAAGCCAGTGCGCCAGCGGCAGTGGCTTTTTTCCAGTAAAGCCCCAACACCAGTGGCCAGAGGAAGACGGCTTGCATGCCGCCAAAAGCGAGCAGGTTCAGCCAGATGATCATATCCGGCGGGTTGGTGGCGGCGACAAACACCAGCAATGAGAAAATTCCCGTCACCCAGAGTGAGAGTTTGGGAAGTTTGCTTTCAGCATCGGGGGCATGGGCTGCGTTGGGATTGATGTAATTCAGGTACAAATCTCTTAGCAATGTCGCCGAGGCCTGAATCAGCTGGGAGTCGATGGTTGACATGATTGCCGCCATCGGCCCGGCCAGGAACACACCGGCGACCACTGGCGGCAGTACTGTCATCATCAGGGTGGGCATGATTTGGTCAGGGTTGTCGATTTCCGGCACAATCGCGCGTCCCAGTGCCCCTGCCAAATGCATGCCCAGCATCAGGAATGCCACCATGGCAGTGCTGATGACCATGCCTTTGTGCAGGGATTGGCTGGATTTGTATGACATGCAGCGTACGGCGGCATGAGGCAGACCAATAACGCCGAAGCAGACCAACACCCAGAAGCTCAGCATAAAGGGTTCAGACAGGAAGTTGTCCGGGCCATAGGGGCTCACGAGTGCCGGATCAATAGCATGGAGTCGGGTGATCATCTCTCCCAGACTACCACCGGCATGGATGATGCCTATCAGCAGCGCGAGGGTGCCAATGATCATCATGATGCCCTGCACGGTATCGGTCATCACCACGGCGCGGAATCCGCCAATGGTGGTATACACACCGACAGTAAAGGCAAACAGTATCAAGCCATGGGTGTAGGAGAGCCCTGTGACTGTCTGAAGCAGCCGCGCCCCGCCCACAAACTGCACCACCATGGTACCGAAGAATGCGAGCAGCAGCGCAAGGGAGGCGAAGATGACTACCGCGCGGTTTTTATAACGCGCGTACAGCATGTCATTGAGGGTCAGGGCGTTATGGCGTCGCGACTCAATGGCAAATTTCTTGCCGAGCACGCCGAGTGTCAGCCAGGCAGCAGGAAGCTGGATCATGGCCAGAAGCACCCAGCCAAGCCCCATTGTATACGCGGCACCTGGCCCCCCAATAAAGGAGCTGGCACTGGCATAAGTGGCTGCAAGGGTCATCGCCAGTACAAAGCCCCCCATACTGCGGTTGCCAAGCAGGTACTCATTGAGGAAACCGCCACTGCGATCGCCTTGCCTGCGGGAATAAAATGCCAGGGCAAAAACAGCAACCAGATACAGTGCGATAGGAATGAGAAGCGGGCTATTCATTGGACGTGTCCTGTTCGATATCGAGCGGCATGTCCTTAAAAAGGTATTTCACCATCAGTGCGCACAACAGGGTAAATACCAAGGGGCCGATGACACAGGCCAGCAAAAACCACAGTGGCAGGCCGAAATAGAGTGTCGGTAGGGTCTGTTCCATGCCTTCCGGGGCCAGGCTATAGGCAAATCCGTACCACCATGCAAAATAGGCGAGTGCGAGGGCTATCGCCCATTTAGCTTCCTTGTGAGCTTGGCGGTAGCGGTGGCTGAGTGTTTTCATTGGTAGTCTCCGAAATGGCTGAGTGTCAGTGCTCAGTGAGACAATCGGTTGATAAGGTGCTTATTGTGACAAAAGAGCCGAAAATGTAACAGGAATATGCATCATCCTCTTCAGTTTTGTTCTTTTCTGGACGTTGAAAACAAAAAGGCTGCGCAAGCGCAGCCTTCTAACATGTCCGACAGGATTACTTCTGCAGGCCCAGTTTCTTCTCCAGGTAGTGGATGTTTGCACCACCGTGCTGGAAGTTTTCATCTTTCATGATTTCCAGCTGAAGAGGAATGTTGGTTTTGATGCCATCGATAATGGTTTCCCGCAGTGCATTACGCATACGCGCAATCGCCACATCACGGTTCTCACCAAAGCAGATCAGTTTACCGATCATGGAATCGTAGTGTGGCGGCACGGTGTAGCCTGAATACACATGTGATTCCCAACGCACGCCCATACCGCCCGGCGCGTGGAAACGGGTGATTTTTCCTGGGCTTGGCAGGAAGCGCTCAGGGTCTTCTGCGTTGATACGGCATTCAATGGCGTGGCCACGGATCTGGATATCATCCTGGGTGAATGACAGAGGCTGGCCTGCCGCAATGCGAAGCTGCTCTTTGATCAGGTCAATGCCGGTGACCATCTCGGTCACAGGGTGTTCAACCTGGATACGGGTGTTCATCTCAATGAAGTAGAACTCGCCATTTTCGTACAGGAACTCGAACGTACCCGCGCCGCGGTAACCGATTTCGATACATGCACGGCAGCAACGCTCACCGATGTATTTACGCATTTCTGCAGTAATACCCGGTGCCGGTGCTTCTTCTACCACTTTCTGGTGACGACGTTGCATTGAACAGTCGCGCTCACCCAAGTGAATTGCGCCACCCTGGCCATCAGCCAGAACCTGTACTTCAACGTGACGTGGGTTTTCCAGGAATTTTTCCATGTAAACCATGTCGTTGTTGAATGCGGCTTTGGCTTCTGCGCGGGTCATAGCAATGGCATCGGTCAGCTCTGCTTCAGAGCGCACCACACGCATACCACGACCGCCACCCCCCCCGGATGCCTTGATGATCACCGGGTAGCCTATACGTTTTGCGAACGCCTTGTTCTTCGCTGCGTCATCATCCAGCGGGCCGTCAGAGCCAGGCACACAAGGTACGCCTGCTTTTTTCATCGCGTTGATGGCAGAGACTTTGTCACCCATCAGGCGGATAGTTTCAGCGCGTGGGCCGACGAAAATAAAGCCAGATTGTTCAACCTGTTCGGCAAAATCAGCATTTTCAGACAGGAAGCCGTAACCCGGGTGGATAGCGACCGCACCAGTCACTTCCGCCGCACTGATAATGCGTGGGATATTCAGGTAGCTTTCTACGCTTGAAGCCGGACCGATACAAATCGATTCGTCTGCCAGCAGTACATGCTTCAGATCGCGATCGGCGGTTGAGTGCACAGCAACGGTTTTGATGCCGAGCTCTTTACACGCGCGAAGGATGCGAAGCGCAATTTCACCGCGGTTAGCGATGACAATTTTATCTAACATAGCTGCCCTCGGTTACTCGATGATGACCAAAGCCTGATCAAACTCTACGGCTTGGCCGTCTTCACACAGGATAGCTTTTACCACACCTGCTTTGTCTGCCTGGATTTGGTTCATCATTTTCATCGCTTCAACGATACACAGGGTATCGCCAACATTCACTGACTGACCTACCTCAACAAATGCTTTCGCGTCAGGGCTTGGTGAACGGTAGAAGGTACCTACCATTGGAGACAAGACTTTATGACCCGCAACGTCTGCTTCAGCCGCTGGTGCTTCTGTTGCTGGCGCCGCCGCAGGCGCGGCTGGTGCTGCAACGGGAGCCGGAGCCGGTGCTGCATAAACCTGGGTGGCAGCAACGGGTGCGGTTGCACGGCTGATGCGTACTGATTCTTCACCTTCAGAGATTTCCAGCTCAGCAATGCCAGATTCTTCAACAAGCTCAATCAGTTTTTTGATTTTACGAATATCCATGATGTCTATCTCTTTAAAATTATTGTTCAGTTGTTCCCTGATTGCAGCCGGCTCGCCGCTGCCCTCAGGGCAAATTCATAACCTTCAGCACCCAGACCGGCAATCACACCTTCTGCCTTATCGGAGAAGTAAGAGTGATGGCGGAAAGGTTCACGGGCGTGAACGTTGGAAAGGTGCACTTCAATAAAAGGAATACCGACGGCGAGTAACGCATCGCGCAGGGCGACACTGGTATGGGTAAACGCCGCCGGGTTGATGATAATAAAATCAACGTTCCCCATCGCCTGATGAACAGTTTCAATCAGGACGTGCTCCGCATTGGACTGCACGTGTTCGAGCTGAATATTGAAAGATGCAGCAAGTGTTGTCAGATCGGCCACAATACGATCTAACGATGTCTGTCCATAGTGGCCAGGTTCACGAACCCCAAGCATGTTGAGGTTGGGTCCGTTGAGAAGTAAAACCGTGCGATTTGTCGTCATGTTGTTCGCTTCGTTCCTGTTCTTGTTGCGAAAAGACGGTAAGTTTTTCTTTTCAGCCCAGACGATATGAGAACCCGGAAAATGGCACTCCCGCCATTTGCTGAAACGCAATTATAGAGAATTCACCGCAAATGGCAGCAAAATACTGGTCTAATCAGACAAAATATGACATTCCTGCGCTTGTGTGACGTTGTTATGACAGGGATTTCGTGACAATAGTTCACGAATTGGCCAGTTCAGGACAAGGATCTGTTAGGCGGATCTCATCATGATGGTTAAACAGATTGTTGATGGGGATAAGGTGCAGCCACCGGTCTCAAATCAGGCGTAAAAAAGGCCGCATGTAGCGCAATGCAGTTCACTTAAGCGGAGCCGCTTTGCGATTAATCGGATAACGGGTCTTTGACATTTTAACTGCCCTAGGTCTTGATGGTCTGGGGCGTTTTTCTATGAACAGGACAGATAAGTCTCCTCTCAATGCCTTAAGCCTCTTAGGCGTATTGCCCGGAGATAAAGCTTTGCTCATTATCCTTAGTTGACTCGCAATATACTGGCAAGCGTATTTGAAGCTTATTTCATTTGGTGCACGACCATGAGCTACCGCGGCTTGGCTGGCCTCTCGTCTCACCAGGTTGTATCCAAGAAGCAGTCCCCATAACTCCTGATAAACAAGCTCGACTGTCTTACTTCTCAACGTCATGGCATTGTGCTGCATAGAGCTTTTGATGTCTCGATATCCCAACTCTATCTCCCACCGCTCATGATAGAGCGTGGCCACTTGCTCAGCGCTGTACTTCTCTCGTGGCAGTGAAGTAAACACGGTCTTCTCTTTTCCATCCACTTCATAAGTCACCGCCCTGACTTGCCACTTCTCAGGTAGACTCGGATTCTTTTTTCTGGCCTGAGGGGAGACTTTCATTTCGATAAGATTGTCATTGGTTTCTTCCTCATCGAGAATCGTGTACACCAATCCCTTTCGAGCCGGAATGAGCCAGTGACGGTTTACACCGCTAGCCGATAGGCTCAGCAACAAATCTGCGCCATAGAACCCTTTATCCAACAGCGTTACCGAGTTATCAGGAAGCGAACTAATGAAGGGCTGAGCGAGGGGGATTTCACCTCGACGGTAGGGACTGATATCCGCATCAATGATGATATGAGAACGCACATTCATCATGGTAACAAGTCGGAGAACTGGGTAGGGTGTTTGACGTTTACCCGAGGTGTTCCCAGAGCCGAAGTGTTCGCGAAGCTCTGGAGTGTCTGCCGTTCTGAATAATGCACCATCAACAGCAAAAACCTGGAGGCCATGCCAATCATCCTCTGGGTATCTTTCTTTGCCCCATCCCTCACTACACTTTTTAAACAACCATTTAGGTGCTTCAGAGCCGAGTCGTTGACGAGCCTGAGTCAGCGCACTTTTGGCGAGAAGCGCTTCGTCAGCAAGCCCTTCAGCACAGATGTTCATCCGACGGGCTACCTCAGCAATCGGTTCATTTCTGAAGAATGCCATCCCCACGATTAACCACAGGACCATATCGCTGGGTAATCTTCTACGCCTGATGGTGGCTTGAGTAGAGAGGGATGCGGCTGCAGCGTAAGCGGTTAATAAACCCCACATACCAATAATGCCGACGCTTTGACATAGTGCCTTTTTCAACGGAGGCACTATGAACCAAGCACAAAAACGCGCTCACTGGACATCCGTCATCGAGCAACAAAAGCAAAGTCAGCTATCCATAAAACAGTTCTGCGAAGACAAAGGTATTAGCTATCAAACCTTCTTTTACTGGTCTAAGCGACTGCGCACCCCTGAGACAGTGCAGACGTTGCAGCCCATTGAGTTTGATGAGCCGCGCCATTCGCTCTCTGTTGTCCTGTTCTTTACCAATGGTATTCGTGCAGAGCTGCCAGCGGCACTCAGTCCCGCGCAAATCAAACATTGGGTCGACGCGCTGCAATGACACCGTCCGGCAAGGTCTTCCTGGTCTCCGGCGTGACCGATATGCGCAAGTCCATTGATGGGCTGTCGTTGATTGTCGCCGAACAACTGGACATGGATCCGTTCAGCGAAGCCTGGTTCATCTTCTGCAATCGTGGACGAGATAAACTCAAAATCCTGTTTTGGGATACCAACGGGTTTTGGCTTTACTATCGCCGTTTGGAGAAAGGCACTTTCAAATGGCCACGCCCCAACCCTCAAGGCGTGATTGTCATCAGTAAACCCCAGCTTCACTGGTTGCTCTCTGGGCTGTCACTCGAGAACAGCAAAGCCCATCGGCCCTTAAATGGACTGGAAGTGTGACGCCAGATACTGATCGTGATTTTGCACTTGAACGATCCTTTTTAGCCGTCACACTGGGCACCATTCCATGCTGTAGATGATGCCCCAAATGACCGACTTCCCCGATGACATCGAACAACTCAAAGCCATGCTTCTTGCCAAGGATGCTTTGTTGCAGGCCAAAGAGGAGGAGGTCGCCGCCCTGAAAACCCAGGTGCAACTGCTCGTTGAGCAACTCAATCTCAGCAAATCCAAACGCTTTGCTTCCCAAAGCGAAAAAGTCGCCAAAGGCACGTTTAACGAAGCGGAGCAGCAAGACGCGTTACCTTCCTCACCCAAAGCGCGCAAAAAAACCGGCCGTAAACCGCTGCCTGCCGACCTTGAACGCGAGGTGCAAACCCACACCTTAAATGCCCCGTATTGCGACTGCTGTGATGCGCCGTTACATGAATGTGGTAAGGAAGTCAGCGAAACCCTGAAAATCCTGCCCCAGCGCGTGAGTGTCATCCGCCACGAGCGCACCAAATATGCCTGTCGCCAGTGCGAGCAAACAGCTGAAACCAGTAACGTGGTCACCGCCCCGAAACCGGCGAGCATGATCCCCAAAAGCCTTGGCAGCGCCGAAGCCTTCGCGGCGGTGGTCACCGCTAAATACGTGGATGCGCTGCCGCTGTACCGTCAGGTCGACATCCTCAACCGCTCCGGCATTGATATCAGCCGCGCCACGCTGGCAAACTGGTGTGTGAAGCTAGGCAGTAAAGTGCAGGTCATTATCGATGCAATGAAAACGCAGCTTCTCAAAGAAACTCTCATCTGTGCGGATGAAACCACCGTGCAGGTGCTGAGAGAAGAAGACCGACAAGCGCAATCCAACTCCTATATGTGGGTCTATCGCAGCGGCGAGTTCACCCCCAATCCCGTGGTGATTTACGACTATCACCCCAGCCGAGCAGGCGCATGTGTGCGTGAGTTCCTCGGTGATTACCACGGTTATCTGTTGTCCGATGGTTACAGTGCGTATGACACCGTAGACGGTGTCACTCAAGCGGCGTGCATGGCGCATGTGCGCCGAAAATTCACTGATGCCCAAAAGGCATCCCCGTCGAAAAAGGCGGGAAAGCCCGAAAAAGCCTTAGCCTTTATCGCCAAACTGTACGGGATAGAGAAGCGAGCCAAAGACCTGTCGGCACAAGCGCGCCAACAGATGAGGATGCAAGAAAGCCTGCCCATCCTGAATGACTTTAAAGCGTGGCTGGATAGCCTGAGTGTGTTGCCGAAAGGGGCACTAGGCCAGGCTATCACCTACACCAAGAATCAGTGGCCCAAACTGCTGACCTACCTGGAAGATGGACATATCAGCATCGACAACAATGTGACAGAGCGGGATATCCGTCCGTTCACGACGGGGCGAAAAAACTGGATGTTCTCAACGTCAGTCGGTGGCGCGAAAGCCAGTGCCAATCTGTATAGCTTGGTGATGACGTGTCGTGCGAATGATATCAATCCTTACTATTACTTCCGGCACCTGTTCACGGAGTTGCCAAAGCGTTCACTCGCCGATGATATGTCGGATCTGATGCCGTGGAATGTTGATCTGAGTAGCGTTGACTGAGGCTTCACTGGTTTACTTACCGCTTACGCTGCAGCAACCCATTCTGAAGGGACATGCTCAGCAAACGTCGTGAGTTGGGAAACATCAACGGGTGATTCTTCGAGAAAATCACTTAGATATGAGGTAATAGGCATAAAAAATCTGAAATCAATGAATGATTTCAGATTCTGACTCATCAGAAGGATCGGTCAACCGATCCTTAACTGATCAGCATTGCGCATGTAGCGGCCTTGGAGTGTGCTGGCGGTTTAGACCACGCTTGATTTTTCAGCGATCAGTTTGTCCACCACGCTTGGATCGGCCAGGGTTGACGTGTCGCCCAGACTGCCGGTGTCGCCGGTAGCAATCTTACGCAGGATGCGGCGCATGATTTTGCCCGAACGGGTTTTGGGCAGTGCGTCTGTCCAGTGAATGAAATCCGGCGTCGCGATAGGGCCGATTTCCTTACGTACCCAGTTTTTCACCTCTTTGGTCAGCTCTGCACTTGGCACTTCACCAGCATTGAGTGTGATGTAGGCATAAATCGCCTGGCCTTTGATATCGTGCGGCACACCGACAATCGCCGCTTCTGCAATTTTGTCAAATGCCACCAGTGCCGATTCAATTTCTGCCGTCCCCATGCGGTGGCCGGAAACATTCAGAACGTCATCGACACGTCCTGTGATCCAGTAGTAACCGTCTTCGTCACGGCGCGCACCGTCACCGGTGAAATACATGCCTTTGAAGGTCGAGAAGTACGTTTGCTCGAAGCGCTCATGGTCACCGTAAACCGTACGCATCTGACCAGGCCAGGAATCCAGCATCACCAGATTACCTTCAGTAGCGCCCTCAATGATGTTGCCCATGTTATCCACCAGTGCAGGCTGGACACCAAAGAATGGACGGGTTGCTGAGCCTGGCTTCAGTGCAGTTGCACCCGGCAACGGGGTGATCAGGATGCCGCCGGTTTCGGTCTGCCACCAGGTATCCACGATAGGGCACTTGCTGTCACCGATGGTTTTGTAATACCACTCCCACGCTTCAGGGTTAATGGGTTCGCCCACAGATCCCATGATGCGCAGTGAATCACGCTTGGTGCCTTCAATGGCTTCATTGCCTTTTGCCATCAGGGCTCGGATGGCGGTAGGCGCGGTGTACAGGATATTGACCTGATGTTTGTCGACCACTTCGCTCATGCGGGCGGTTGATGGGTAATTAGGCACACCTTCAAACAGGATGGTTTTCGCACCGTTGGCGAGCGGCCCGTAGATCAGGTAACTGTGACCGGTGATCCAGCCTACATCGGCGGTACACCAGAACACTTCGCCTTCCTGGTAATCAAAGACGTATTTGAAGGTCATGGTGGCATAAACCAGATAACCGCCGGTGGTGTGAAGGACACCTTTTGGTGTGCCGGTTGAACCTGATGTGTACAGGATGAACAGCGGATCTTCCGCATTCATTTCTTCGGGTTCACAGTTGCTGGAGACCACGGCTGTGGCTTCGTGCCACCACACATCACGCTCTGAATCCCACTCAACGGCATTACCGGTACGCTGGTAAACAACCACTTTATCCACTGACGTGACTGATGGGTTTGCAAGTGCTGCGTCCACATTTTGTTTTAAGGGCACGGTGCGGCCGCCACGAACGCCTTCATCGGCAGTAACAACCACTTTGGCATTGGAGTCGACAATACGGCCAGCCAGTGCTTCCGGTGAGAAACCACCGAAAACGATGGTATGGATTGCGCCGATACGGGTACATGCCAGCATGGCAATGGCGGCTTCCATGACCATAGGCATGTACAGGCAAACGACATCGCCCTTGCGCACGCCCTGGCCTTTCAAGGCATTGGCAAACTTACACACTTCGGTATGCAGTTCTTTATAGGTCAGGGTTTTGTCGTCGTTCGGGTCGTCGCCCTCCCAAATCAGGGCGACCTGATCGCCTTTGGTGTCAAGGTGGCGGTCAATACAGTTGGCGGATACGTTGAGGGTGCCGTCTTCGAACCACTTGATGTTGACGTGCCCGGTGTCAAACGAGGTGCTTTTCACCTTGGTGAAGGGCTTGATCCAATCTACGATCTTACCGTGCTCACGCCAAAAACCTTCCGGGTTGACCACTGATTGTTGGTACATTTCACGGTAGGTGTCGTTGTTTGCGTGTGCTTTTGCTTCAATTTCCGGCATGACCGGATGCAGGTGAACCTCACTCATTATCTTTCTCCTTGTGTTCCTGCATGATGCCGCCTGGCATCGTAAAATGTTCGACCACAGCAAAGTAGAATATAGGGCATGGTCTGGCGGTCTTGTCCCAATAAGGTCGGTTAGTTAGGGGTTCTCGACAATTAGACTTTAGGATGAAGAGGCCGTTTTCTCTGGGTTTTGTGACTATTCAACGCTGACAGTGAGGCGTTGCTCTCATTTACAGGCAGCGACATGCAGCCGGTTGTGGGACAGTTAGACATAAGTGGGTATTGAGACATCGCCGTACTTTAGTCGTATATAGATAAGGGCAGCACTGATGGCGTCGTCGAGTGCATCATGTCGGCCAGACAGAGGCAATCCCAGATGGTGTCCTATTGCCTCCATACTCAAATCGTAATAAGCATTGGGCAGGATCTGTTCCAGTTTGCGACGGTAAATATCACTGACTTCGATGGTGCTGTTTGGCAGTTTGAAGCCCAGGTGCTTCCGGGTGTAGCGATCGAGAATGGTTTTGTCGTAATGGATGTAATAGCCGACGATGGGGCGGTTACCGGCAAATTCAATCAGTGCCTGCATGGCTTCTTTTTCCGTGACACCATCATGTAGATCCTGATGCCGGATACCGTGTATTTTCACTGATTGTTCAGTCAGGGAGTGGGGGGCGCGCAGGGAAAGGGTGAGTGGATCGCTGGTGACAATGGTGTTGCCGCGGATTTTGGTTGCCGCAATGGTCACCAGCTCGGCCTTATGGGGGTCGAGGCTGGTGGTTTCACAGTCCAGCGCGACCATCTCTTCATTGGAAGGAGAGGTAAACAGCGGCGCATATTGGGTATCTCGCCATTTATACTTCAGCCAGAGTCGTTCCAGCGGGTTCATGCTAATCCCTTACCTGATAGTGGGAGGCCAGACGCTCCTTGAATTTTTTTACTACGCCCAGGCAATCTCGGAGTAAATCCCGTTCGGTACGTGACAGCTGAGCCACATCCAACAGATTCCCTGTGCTGGCGTCGCTGTCGAGTTGTTGTTTCAGACGAACTTTGACAAACAGTTTGAGTGCTTCGGAGAGGTTATTGGCGGTTTCCTGATCCAGGGCCTTGCACCGTGCGAGGGCATCGAGTCTTTCAAATGTGTTGGTTTCGGTCAGGCCATTTTCAAGCGCCAGAGTGCGAACACCATGAACCAGCGGGAAGATGCCACCTTTTTTTACATCTAATCCTTCTTTGTTTGCTTTCAGGCCACCGAAAAAGGTCAGGGGAACCCGGAAGGCGAGGCAGGGGCGGACAAAGGTATTCAGCGCCAGCATGTTGTTTTTCATTCTGCTGTGGAGCTTTGTCATTACAGGCTCCAGCAGGGCTTTGTTGCCGGCGACGGCATGGCTGTCGGCAAGGATGGCCAGATCCATCAGAGTGCGCTCATCAGAGATCTTGCTGAGTGATACCATCTCTTTTATCCACTCGGACTGGGTCTTCACCCAGCGTGGGTTATTGACCATTACGTTGCCGGGACAAGGTGGATAACCCAGACGGCTGAGAACGTCACTGAACCTTACCATATAGTGCTGCACATCTGGCCAGTTGGCATCATCGGTGAGGATGAGACCATTGTCCTGATCGGTTTTCAGTATCTGTTCACCTCGCCCTTCAGAGCCCATCACAAACAGACAGCATTTTTCGTGAAAGGCTTCCGGAATAGTCAGGCGGAAGGCTTTCTCGATGATTTGCTCATTCACGGCAGAAATCAGCTCCATCACAAATTGGGTGTGGATACCGTTGTTGGTGAGATTGGCCACCAGTTGTTGCTGGTTATTGGCCGCCAGTGCCAGCTCTTCAATCGAGTGTGCTCGGTTGATTTGCAGGGTCAGCACGTGGGAGTGGGTGGAAAACAGGCTCAGCACCTGGGTCATGTCGAGCATGCCGACCGTTTTCCTGTCTTCTGTTACCCGTACCCGTTTAACCCGGTCGCGGGTCATCAGGATCATCACATTAAAGAGGTAATCGCCCATTTCCACGCTGATCACCGGAGAGGTTGCGATATCGCCTATCGGTGTATCGAGCGAGCAGCCGTTTTCCACCAGGGCATGCAGCAGGTTGGTCCGGGTGATAATGCCTATGTCATGTGGTTTGCCTTCCAGCGTCACCAGTGCGCAATCCTGACGTGCCTGACGAAGTTGCAGCGTGGCATCATGAATCGTGGTGGCATGGGGCAGTGTCATGATTGGCTGGATGTTGCTCTCATCAACCTGTGTCAGAATAAATTCTGCCAGATTTTGCTGTTGTTGTGCTTGTTCCAGCATGCGTTTTCGCCGGCTGAAGCTGGTGTTGAAGTAGTCCGCAAATGAGGGGTTTTCATGGTAAAGCGCCATAAACACCGCTTTGGGCAACACATAACACAGGGTATCTTCAACCACGTGGTATCGGTGATGAGCATAGCCTTTGAGCAGGGCACGGGCATCAAACAAGTCGTCTTTGATGTATTGTGCCTGCACTTCCTGGGTGTCCGGGTTGATTTCCTGTACCCTGCCCTTGATGACAATATACAGTGCCTCATTGGCCTGACCTTTTTCAATCAGGACATCACCACGGCGGTAATAGGCGACATCCAGTGACGATAACAGGGACTTGGCCTGTTTGTCGTCGAGGCGGTCAAACGGGGGGGATGCAGTATCAAACGGTTCAGGCATGGCGGCACACTCCGTGTTATTGTTCACGCACATAGCGTGTCTGTCCTTGTTTTCAGTTTGTCGCACGGGCTTGCACCTTGCCAGCCGACTTTAGTCTATTGTCAGTTATCTCTTTACCGGAACGAAGAGGCCTTGCAGCTACATGAAAACCGCACTGTAAGTTTGCGGGAATCGCTGTCAAAATAGCGCTTCTCGTTATGGCTGAAGGATCGCCTGTATGGGTTACCCCCGTCCTACTCCCTTTCATTGGTTATCCGTGTATTACGGCACCTATTTCTTTGCCTTTGGGGTCTATCTGCCTTTTTGGTCAGTCTGGCTAGCCTGGTTGGGACTCTCTGCCGATGAGATTGGTATCGTGATCGGCGCTGGAGTGATGACGCGCTTTGTGGTGAACCTGACCCTGACCCCAAGGTTTCACTTGCCTGAGCACCTGCTGCCTGCTGTGCGCTGGCTATCTTTTATTGCTACAGTGATTGGCTTTTTGCATTTGATGGCGACGCCGGATCTTTTGTGGCTGACAGTCTTATCCGTCGCCATCAACAGTGTGATTGGTCCAGCTGTTCCGGTGTCTGATGCACTTGCCAACCATTACAACCGCCGCAAACTGGTGGATTACGGGCGGGCACGGCTCTGGGGATCGCTGGCGTTTGTCATGGGCTCTATGATGGCAGGCACACTGGTGGACAGCGTTGGACCGCAAACCATTGTGCCTCTTGCTGCCAGCGCCTTGCTGCTCACCTGGGGCTGGAGCCTGCTTTCGCCGCGTGAGCTGCCGGTAAAAGAGGAAACGCAGGCTATCGCCAGACCACCTCTGCGTCTGGTGCTCCGTTCCAGACCTGTATTGATGTTTCTCGTGATTGTTTCCCTGATCCAAGGCAGCCATGCCGCCTACTACGCGTTCAGTGCCATCCACTGGACGCAGGCTGGTGTAGCAGATGTCGTTGTCGGTTATCTCTGGAGCTTTGGTGTGGTGGTGGAAGTGATGATGTTCGCGCTGGCCGGCAGGCTGTTTGGCCATTGGCAGGTGCAGTCCCTGTTTCGTCTGGCTGCACTGGCGGTGGTGTTGCGTTGGTGTTTGACTGGATGGAGTACCGAGCTTGGCGTGTTGTTTTTTGCCCAGTCGCTGCATGGCATCACGTTCGGTGTGGCCCATATCGCTGCCATGCGTTATATCCAGCAACAGAACAGCGACAAGATCATCGCATTGCAGGCGCTGTACAGTGCGATTCCGATGGGGGCTGTGATGGCGTTGCTGACCGTTGTCAGTGGGGAGTTGTATGAGCGGTTTGGGGGACACAGCTTCTATGCCATGGCGCTGCTTGGGTTGCCGGTATTACTGCTTACCCTCAGGACTGAACCGGCGACTGAAGCCGTAAATCACTGAATTTGCTGTGGGCTGAGAGAGCTTGCTCACGGAGATACGTCGCCGCGTTGTTGTACAACCAAGGGCATGATAAACAGACCCTAGTTAAACACTTTTCATGGAAGATATGATGTCGGCTGGATGGATAGTGGTGCCTGTGGCACTGGCATACCTTGGCGTTCTGTTTCTTATTGCCTGGTACGGCGACAGCCGTCCGCGTTGGCTGCGTGGCTGGCGGCCCTATATTTACAGCCTGTCTATCGCGGTGTACTGCACTTCCTGGACCTTTTTTGGCACCGTGGGGCAGGCGTCAAGCCAGCCTTGGTCATTCCTGCCGATTTATCTTGCCCCTATCCTGGTGTTTACCATTGGCTGGCGCTTTCTTGCCCGGATAATCCTGATCGCCAAACGAGAGCACATCACCTCCATTGCGGACTTTATTGCCGCCCGTTACGGGAAATCACAGGGTCTGGCGGTGATGGTGACCGTGATTGCCGTGGTTGGTATCTTGCCTTATATCGCGTTGCAATTGCGTGGTATCACCATGGGGCTGGATGTGATTGCGCCGGATATTGGTGAAGGCGCAGGTCTCAACGAAGGACAAATTGCCTGGCTGGTGTGCATGTCGCTTGCCATGTTTACCGTGCTGTTCGGCACTCGCCATATAGATTCCACCGAGCACCACCGGGGCATGATGATGGCGGTGGCTTTTGAGTCGATTGTAAAACTGGTGGCGTTTCTGGCTGTCGGTTTTTTTGCGGTTGGCATGTTGCTTGATGCGCCGGGTGAACTGCCCACACTGAAAGAAGCCAATGTGGTGGGTTCTCCGGACTGGGGAGCTTTGTTGGTTCATACTCTCCTGACCATGGCGGCCATTATCTGTTTGCCACGCCAGTTTCATACCATGGTGGTAGAAAATGCCCGGGCGCAGGATTTGCATACCGCGCGCTGGGTGTTTCCGGTTTATCTGCTGTTGATGGGCATGTTCGTTCTGCCACTGGCGTATGCCGGGCAGGTTTTCCTGCCGGATGTGTCGGCCGATACCCATGTGATCCAGCTGCCGCTTTTTACCGGCAATGAAGGTATTGCCCTGCTGGCTTTCCTTGGCGGGGCCTCCGCGGCAAGTGGCATGGTTATCGTGTCGACCATTGCACTGGCTATCATGGTATCGAACGATCTGGTGCTGCCACAGTTGCTGCGCCGTATGCGGGTATCTAACCGCAACTTTACCCAGTTCTCCGGCTTACTGCTTAATGTGCGCCGCGCACTGATTTTCCTGTTGCTTATCGGGGCCTGGGGCTTTTACCAGCTGATCCTTGAAGTGCCTTCACTGTCTGCGATCGGCTTTCTGTCCTTTGCTGCTATCGCCCAGTTTGCTCCGCCACTGGTCGCCGGTATTTACTGGCGTCAGGCCAACAAAAAAGGTGTGTATGCCGGGCTGGCTACCGGCTTCGTGGTCTGGTTAATGACTCTGATGATGCAAACCGGCATGTTGGCAGGGAATGAAGAAACCAACCTGGTGCTCTGGATCCTCGCTCCACCAGCTCTCCCGTTCTTTGAGTCACTGAATCCGGTGAACTGGGGAATGGTACTCAGCATTATGGCCAATAGTGTCTGCTTTGTGGTGGTGTCGATGGCGACCCGTCCGTCCCTCAGTGAACGTTTACAGGCAGCGAGCTTCGTCGGCACGCCGCTGCCGGAAGGGGATGACTCGAGCCTATATCAAAGCCGCGTGACCGTGGCAGAGCTTGAAATGCTGGCCGCCCGTTTTGTCGGTCGGACCCGTATGCGCCAGACGTTCCGCACGTTTGGTGAGCAGCGTGGAGAGATGTTGCTCCCGCAGCAGCAGGCGAGTGCCGCGTTGATCCGTCATACCGAACGGGTGTTGGCGGGTGTATTCGGCGCTTCTTCCGCCAAACTGGTGCTGACTTCCGCCCTACAAGGCCGGAATATGCAGCTTGAGGAAATCGCTACCATTGTTGATGAAGCGTCTGAGCTGTTTGATTTCAGCCGTGGCCTGTTACAGGGGGCAATTGAGCATATCAGCCAGGGGATTTCTGTGGTGGACAAACAACTTCGGCTGGTGGCGTGGAACCAGCGTTATGTCGAGCTTTTCGACTTTCCCCCGGATTTAATCCAGGTCGGCAGGCCGATTGCAGACGTGGTGCGTTACAACGCCGAGCGTGGCCTGTGTGGCCCGGGTGATATAGAAGAACATGTGAAAAAACGGGTTGGTTATTTGCGTAAAGGCTCTTCGCATACGTCCTCCCGTGTCCATCCGGACGGACGGGTGATCGAGGTGCAGGGCAACCCGATGCCAGGTGGCGGGTTTGTGATGAGTTTTACCGATATCACTGCCTTCCGTCATGCCGAAGAGGCGCTCAAGCAATCCAATGAAACCTTGGAAGCACGGGTTGTTGAGCGGACCAAAGCGCTGGAAACCCTTAACCGTCGCCTGATCAGTGCCACCGCCAAGGCGGAGCAAGCCTCCCAGTCGAAAAGCCGTCTGCTTGCGGCAGTAAGTCATGATTTGATGCAACCGATGAACGCTGCGCGCCTGTTTGCTTCTTCGCTGAGCGAAATGGCAGAGGGAAAAGAAACCCAGAAGATGGCCGGGCATATCGAGAGTGCGTTAGGGGCAGCCGAAGATTTGATTGGGGACTTGCTGGATATCTCTCGTATTGAATCAGGAAAAATGAAGGCAAAAATCACGGATTTCGAATTAGATGAGGTCTTTTCAACCTTGGCGGCAGAATTTGGTGTGATTGCCAACCAGCAGGGTATCGATTTTCGCGTGCAACCAACCGGGCTTCGGATCCGCTCTGATCGCCGTTTGCTTCGCCGTATCTTGCAGAATTTCCTCACCAATGCATTCCGTTACAACCCAGATGGCAGGGTGTTGCTGGGCGTGCGTCGTCACGGCACCCAATGCCGCATCGAAGTGTGGGACAACGGGCCGGGTATCCCTCAGGACAGGCAACAGGACATCTTCAATGAATTTACCCGCATCGACCGCAAGGGGGCAGAGCTCGGGCTAGGTCTGGGGCTTGCGATCGCACGCGGGATCAGCCGGATCCTCAACCAGCCTCTCAGTCTCCGCTCTTGGCCCGGGCAGGGAACCGTCTTTTCGATTACTGCTCCGATCGCGTCTGCGCCTCAGGTTTGTGACACTGGCATTGAGACTGAAGAAAAGCATAAAAATAGTGAGCCTTTGGCTGGGGTTCAGGTGTTATGTGTCGATAATGAAAGGGACATCCTTGCCGGAATGGAAAGTCTGTTGTCACGTTGGGGGTGTCAGGTTGAGGTGGCAGAAGATCTCGATGGCGTGGTCGCACTGTTGGAAGGGGGGTTTAGGCCCGGTGCCATTCTCAGTGACTATCACTTGGCCCCTTCGTTAACAGGGCTTGATGTATTGCAACGTTGCCGCGCTATGCTTGGCAACAAATTTGTCGGCGCAGTGATCACCGCTGACAGAACGCAGGAAACACGGACATTGGTGCGTGAACTGGGCTTTGGTTATATTGCCAAGCCGGTGAAGCCACTGAAACTGCGTGCGTTGCTTCAGCAAGGAGAAAGCTGATATGGAAGCGTTTATGATTCCCAGGCTCGATACTGAAGTCGGTTTGGTGCGGGTAGAAGGCACCTGGGATCCGCTGACCGGGGACATCCAGTTAGTGGACATTGATCAGATGGGCACGGATGGCTGGGTGGATGTCACGTTCTGGTTGTCAGAGCAAGAACACGAAGCGAGAGTGGCAGAAATACTGATCGCCGCCAAGCTTTACCTGGTGACCCAATAAGCCCAGGAAGGAAAGAGCCGCTTATTGCTGCTCTTCATTCAGCAGGGTTTTATATTCCACAAAGACTGCTGTGGTCTCGCCATAGTAAAGTGTACCGTCAGATTTGACGACCAGATGAATTTCGCTGTCCTCTGACATAGGCGCAGGCAGGTCGACCCACCATTCTTTGTTATTCGTGCCGTTGATGTCCATATCAACCGGATTGGAACGGTTCCCTTTCTGTTGGATCAGGCTGATTTTTGCGCCTTCCAGCGGATATTCCGATGTCAGCTTCAATACAACTTCACTGTCAGTCAGGCTCTCTGAGCGGAGTTTGAGTTTGAAGTCTCCGTTTTCAAGTGAACAGATACCACTGGTGTAACGGCAGTTGGAATTGGCAGCGAGTTTGTAGGTTTGTCCTTCTTTTGCTGCATGGGGTTTCTCACTGACCGCCAAATCCACGCCAAAATAGGCTATTAAGGCCAGGATGGGGGCAACCAGCATTGCGGCAATAACGTGTTTGTTTTTTAACATGGTAAAGAGTTTGTTCTCGTCCTTGGGCTAGGGGTAACATACCACAGAGAGGCAGTACCCGGAGGATAAAAAAGCCCCTGGACGGGGCTTTTTCGCGTTAACGTGACGCTCTTATCGAAGTGCTCAACGTTAAGGGTTAGTGGTCTTGTGCTTCGCCCGCACCGCCCGGGATACGTACGTGCTCAACCAGATCTTTCACGTGTTGTGGTGTTTCTTCTGTTACACGTGAAACGACCGTTGCAACAGCGAAGTTAACCACAGCCCCGACGGCCCCGAATGCGTTAGGCTCAATGCCCAGGAACCAGTCGCTGCCCCAGCTTTCCAGATATTTCCAGTCCGCAATAAACAGGATGCCTTTGTGCTGGAAGACATAGAACAGGGTAATGGTGATACCTGCAATCATACCGGCAATTGCCCCTTCCTTGTTAATGGACTTCGAGAAGATACCCATCATCAGTGCCGGGAAGATAGACGATGCTGCCAGACCGAAGGCGAGGGCGACCGTACCGGCAGCGAAGCCCGGTGGGTGCAGGCCGAGGTAGCCTGCAAAGGCAATCGCCACGGCCATGGCAATCCGGCTTGCCATTAACTCGTTTTTCTCTGAAATATCTGGCTTGAACACCCCTTTTAACAAGTCGTGCGATACTGCCGAGGAGATCGCCAGCAGCAAGCCCGCCGCCGTTGACAGTGCTGCTGCCAGACCACCGGCTGCAACCAGCGCGATAACCCAGTTAGGCAGTTTGGCAATTTCAGGATTTGCCAGCACCATGATGTCACGGTCAACTTTCAGTTCGTTGGTTGTGGCATCTGAGGTGTAGTTGATCTTACCGTCATTGTTTTTGTCATCAAAGCCAAGCAGGCCCGTTTTCTCCCAGTTCTTAAACCAGGCTGGACGCTCGTCATATGCAAGGTGCTGACCTGGTGCTGGGTTAACAGTATCCATCAGGTTCAGACGTGCCATCGCAGCAACGGCTGGCGCGGTGGTGTACAAAATGGCGATGAAGAACAGTGCCCAGCCCGCAGAAATGCGCGCATCACGGACTTTCGGTACCGTAAAGAAACGGATGATAACGTGAGGCAGACCAGCAGTACCGATCATCAGGGACATGGTGTAGGCAAACATGTTGAGGGTGTCACCACGCACCGATGTGGTGTATTCGCTAAAGCCAAGTTCGGTCACTACCTGATCCAGCCTGTCGAGCAGGTAGGTGTCTGTGCCTGATATGGTGCTGCCAAGGCCAATTTGTGGCAGTGGGTGGCCGGTCAGTTGCAGCGAGATAAAGATCGCAGGAACTGTGTATGCCAAGATAAGTACGCAGTACTGTGCAATCTGGGTATAGGTGATGCCTTTCATGCCGCCAAGTACCGCGTACATGAATACGATTGCCATACCGATGTAAAGGCCAGTTGCATAGTCCACTTCCAGAAAGCGGCCAAATGCGACGCCTACCCCTTTCATCTGACCGATAACGTACGTGACCGATGCGATGATAAGACAGATGACGGCAACCACACGCGCGGTGTTCGAGTAGAAACGCTCACCGATGAATTCAGGCACAGTGAACTTACCAAACTTGCGCAAGTAAGGTGCCAGCAACAGTGCCAGGAGTACGTAACCGCCTGTCCAGCCCATCAGAAATACCGAACCGCCGTATCCCATAAAGCCAATCAGGCCGGCCATTGAAATAAATGATGCTGCTGACATCCAGTCAGCGGCTGTTGCCATGCCGTTTGCGACTGGGTTTACACCGCCGCCTGCAACATAGAACTCTTTGGTTGAACCTGCGCGGGCCCAAATTGCGATCCCAATATAGAGAACGAATGTGAAACCTACGACAAGGTAAGTAACGGTTTTCAAATCCATGACTACGGCTCCTTACTCGTCATCATCGACGCCAAACTCTTTGTCGAGTTTGCGCATCTGGAATGCGTAAATAAAAATGATGGCCAAGAAGGTATAAATTGACCCCTGTTGTGCGAACCAGAAGCCCAGCTTGTAGCCGCCGATACGAATTTCATTAAGTTGTTCTACAAATAAGATGCCGCATCCAAACGACACCACGAACCACACTGCCAGCAGATAAATCATCAGCCTGACGTTTTTTTGCCAATAGGCTTTGGCGTTATCTTGTTTTTGTTCCTCAGACATCACCATCTCCTTGAGTGACGAGTTAACGGATTGTTACGCTTCGACAATAGCAGCCAAGTGACTGGGAAACACTGCAACTTTAGTCGAGCGGGAGGTGGGCCTAACTGTCTGCTATTAGTGGATTTCTGTGATTTAAGACAAGGAAATTGCTTGTTAATAAAATGTTAAGCTAGACAAAGGTCTAATAAGTTTTCGGCTAAGGAGATAATGAGCGATTGTTACTGTTCAAAGTACGGAGTGTAAGGTTTGCAATTGGCGTGGTGATAAAGTGTCAAAGATCGTGCAGAGAGAAAAAGACATGCATAGATGTTGACTGTCCAATGGATCTGCCCATACAGGACTGATTATGCGTTGGGGTCCATTTGTTGAAGGAGAATCACTGCCTGCGTGCGGTTTTTAACCCCCAGTTTACGGAAAATGGCTGTCATGTGGGCTTTGATGGTGGCTTCGGACACATCCAGCTCATAGGCAATTTGCTTGTTCAACAGGCCATCATTGAGCATGTTGAGCACTTTGTATTGTTGGGGGGTGAGGGACGAAATCTTGTCCATCAGGGACTCTTCGTCGCCATTATCACTGAGATCGATACCAGGTGGAAAACAGGTATCGCCTTCCAGTACATGGTTGAGGCTGTTGATCAGTTCCCGCATGTCACTGGATTTCGGAATAAAACCTATAGCCCCATTGGCTTTGACCTGGCGGATCACACAGGTTTCTTCGTTGGCAGAAATGACCACAATGGGCAGTTCAGGGTACTGGACGCGAAGGTGGATAAGGCCGGACATACCGTTAGCACCGGGCATTTTCAGATCCAGTAGCAGCAAATCGATATCGGGTTCTTTTTCCAGCAGGGCCGTCAGGCTGTCGAGGGAGTCTGCTTCCAGCAAATTGGCACCACTGATAGCCATATGCACGGACTGAAACAGTGCATTGCGGAATAAGGGGTGATCGTCAGCGATGACAATGGTGTATTGAGCGTCCATGGCAATGTCATTAATACCTATTTAACAAAAACGCTACCACCCGGGTGAGGATTGATCAATTTGCATAAGTAGGAAGTAAGAGCTTGATCCCCCACCATTTGTGGGCAATGTCGGGGGGATCAAGTTTGTGTGCAATTAGCCCTGTTTGTTAATCAACTGATTTTGTTCAAGATGTAACATAAAGGGTTTGGCTTCCATAAAACCGGTCAGACGGGCTTTAGGAAGAGGAGTTCCGTTAGCATCCCAGAAATCAATTGTAGGCAAACCCAGCACGTTGAGTGCTGTCAGCATCTTGATGTCCTGCGGACGGTTGTCAGTGACGTCTGCCTGAAGCAGCACAAAGTTTGTCAGCGCCGGTGCCACGTTGGCATCGTGAAACGTATATTTCTCGAATTCCTTACATGCCACGCACCAGTCAGCATAGAAATCCAGCATTACCGGTTTGCCTGCCAATTTAGCGGCAGCCAGCTCGCGGTTGAGATCATCAATGTTGGCAATCCTGATAAATTCAACGGAAGGGACGTCAGCTTTGGCTGCTGGTGTAAACATGGCGTTATAGGTATACACCGCGCCGCTACTCAGTCCGAGAATCGCAATGATCCCCAGTGTGCTGGCCAGTTTTCCCGGTTGTAATGTACGGCTGATATGATACACCCAGCTGAGCGAGATCAGCATCCACGTAGCCCACAGCCACACGCTGATCGTTTCCGGCAACAAGCGTTCCAGCAGGAAAATAGGGGCGGCTAGCAACACTAAGCCGAAAAACGTTTTAACCCTGTTCATCCAGGCTCCCGCCTTTGGCAGCAGCCGGTTGCCAAACATTGCCGCGATAATCAGAGGAATACCCATCCCCAGTGCCAGTGCATAGAGGGTCACTGCTCCGGTTACGAGATCGCCACTTTGCGCCACATACAAAAGTGCGCCAGACAGCGGCGCTGTAGTACAGGGTGAGCAAATCAGGCCTGAAATCGCCCCCATGGTGAACACGCCAAGGTTGCTGCCCCCTTTCTGCTGGTTGCTGATTTCACTCAGCCTGGTTTGCAGGTTTGCCGGCAGCTGGAGGGTAAATACCCCAAACATCGACATCGCCAGCAACACAAACAGCGCACTCAGGCCAATCAGCACATAAGGGTGCTGGAAGGCTGCCTGAAACTGCAAACCGGCTGACGCCACTACCAGCCCCAACAGGGTGTAAGTCAGCGCCATGCCCTGTACGTAAAGCATGGAAAGACGGAAGGTCTGGCCGTGGGTTTTCTTACCCCCACCCAGCACAATACCGGTCAGGATCGGGTACATCGGCAGCACGCACGGTGTGAAAGCAAGGCCAATACCCAAGCCTAAAAACAGCAGCGGTTGCCACCAGTTTTCAGCAAGGCTGCCAACCTTGGTTGAACTGCTGTTGCTGTCAGGAGAGGGGGCTTTTACCGGCTCTGCGATGACTGAACCAACAGAAGAAGATAAACCTGATGCAGGCGGTATAGCGGAGCCTTCTGAGACAGCAATCAAGGGGACAGTGACGGTTTCTGGGGGATAACAAAACCCTGCTTCTGCGCAGCCTTGATAAGTCACCCTCAGGATAGATTCATCGGTTGCTGCAAGAATCGGTACTGTCACGGTCAGCGGTTTTTTGAAAATCGAAACCTGGCCGAAAAATTCATCGTTATAAGGCTGGCCGCGGCGCATTTCCAATACACCGGTTTTTGCGTTGTCACTGGGCACTACCTCAATTTTATCTTCATAGAGGTAGTAGCCTGGTGTCACCTGCCAATCGAGGTAAACCCGGTTACCTTGTTGGGTGAAATTAAACGGAAATGCCTGATCGACGGGAACAAACGTCGGGGCATTACTTGCTGTCGGTGCTGGAGCATCGAAAAGGGTGAATTCAGCCTTGGTGGGCAGGGCGCTCATCAGCGCCAAGGTAAAAACCGTAAAAAGTCGTGAGCCTATTTTCAACATGGCCTTCATCAATCAGGTGGATTTATGAACAATATTCGAACTATACCACTGAGACCGGGAAAGCCGGAATTCGTTTCAAAAACAAAAAGGGGCGCCGACGCGCCCCTATCGTTAATTCAATGGGTTACAGCACAATGCCGCCAACCACAAAACCCAGTGCAACCGAAGTGAAAATGGTCACTACACCCGGGATAAAGAAGGGGTGGTTGAATACCAGGTTACCGATGCGGGTGGAACCGGTATCGTCCATTTCCACGGCTGCCAGCAGTGTTGGGTACGTTGGCAGGACAAACAGTGCACTGACTGCAGCAAAAGAGGCAATCGCGGTCAGCGGTGCGACACCAATCGCCAGCGCTGCCGGCATCAGTGCCACCGTGGTTGCACCTTGTGAGTAAAGCAGCATCGAGGCAAAGAAGAGTACCAATGCCAGCATCCATGGATAGTCTGACAGCAGGGTGCCCGCCACTTCCTTGATGCCTTCAACGTGCGCGTTAACGAAGGTAGAACCTAACCAGGCTACACCCAGCACACACACACACGCTGTCATGCCTGAGCGGAAAGTGGGTGCTGACGGGATTTTGGATGCGTCGATTTTCGTGGTTGCCACAATCAATGCTGCTGCTGCCAGCATAAAGGTCATGATCGCTTCGTTACGGCCAAGGGCCGGATTTTCAATCAGGCCAACGGAGCCAGAAATTGCCGCTGCGTAGGCCACCACCAGTAAAATTGCCCCGAGGAAAATGTAGGTGGCGGTTTTCGCTGTTGGCGCGATTTCGCGTTTTTCTGTGCCTTTCAGCTTGATCAGGCCTTTTGCTAAACGTTCCTGATAAATCGGGTCGTCTTTCAGTTCACAACCCATGAAATTGGCAATAAATGCACCGATCATGCAGGCCGCAAACGTGGTTGGGATACAGATTGCCAGCAGGGTGAGATAGCCAATACCCAATGGCTCGAGAATACCGGAGAAGAACACCACCGCCGCAGAGATTGGCGACGCCGTGATCGCAATTTGAGATGCAACCACCGCGATAGAGAGTGGGCGTGATGGGCGGATGCCTTGCTCCTTCGCCACTTCCGCAATCACCGGCAGGGTTGAGAATGCGGTGTGGCCCGTACCGGCCATCAGGGTCATCAGGTAAGTAACAATTGGCGCGTAAAAGGTAATTTGTTTCGGGTTTTTACGCAGGAAGTCTTCGGCTTTCTCAACCAACCAGTCCATACCACCTGCCACTTGCATGGCAGCGATGGCGGTGATCACGGACATGATGATAAGGATCACGTCGATAGGGATGTAACTTTGGTTGGTGGGCATGCCCAAAAACAACGAAAGGGCGATTACGCCCGCACCACCGGCTAAACCGATACCGATACCGCCAATCCGTGCGCCCAGATAGATAAACGCAAGAACGACGAACAACTCTACTGCTACCATGGGTAACTCCTGTTCAAGACTAATTTAGAAAAACCAAACGGAGCCACTGTCCCAGTGTACTTCTTCCCTTGAAAAAGGGTAATTAAGGCGCAATGAGTGGTGAAACAGTACCTTCGTTTGGGCTTTTAACGCCCGGTGTAGACAACATCCAGACAAAGAAACAGAAAAGGGTACCCGTAATGGGTACCCATTCTGACGAATTAGTTATAGCGTTTTGCTTTGTATTGTGGGTGCATCAGGTTTTCGACAGAGAAGATATCGTCGAGCTGTTCTTCGGTCAGCAAACCACGCTCCAGCACAACTTCACGCACGCTCTTGCCGGTTTCCGCACAAATCTTACCAACAATATCACCTTCGTGGTGGCCGATGAACGGGTTCAGGTAGGTCACGATACCGATAGAGTTGTAAACGAACGCTTCACAGATCTCTTTGTTCACAGTGATGCCGTTCACGCACTTCTCGCCCAGGTTCACACAGGCGTTAGAGAGGATTTCGATAGACTCGAACAATGCCTGGCCAATCACGGGTTCCATCACGTTCAGCTGCAGTTGGCCTGCTTCTGCTGCGAAAGTCACGGTGGTGTCGTTACCGATAACCTTGAAGCATACCTGGTTTACCACTTCTGGAATAACCGGGTTAACTTTTGCTGGCATGATAGAAGAACCCGCCTGCATTTCTGGCAGGTTGATTTCGTTAAAGCCAGCACGAGGACCGGATGACAGCAGACGCAGGTCATTACAGATCTTAGACAGTTTCACCGCCAGGCGTTTCAGGGCACCGTGAACCATCACGTATGCGCCACAGTCAGAGGTTGCTTCAATCAGGTCTTCTGCTGGGGTGCAGTTCAGGCCAGTGACTTCTGCCAGGCGTTGAACCGCCAGTTGCTGGTAGCCTGCCGCTGCGTTCAGTCCTGTACCGATAGCGGTTGCGCCCAGGTTGACTTCCAGCAGGAGTGCAGAGGTGTATTTCAGGTTCTTGATTTCTTCTTTCAACAGCACCGCAAACGCGTGGAATTCCTGGCCCACAGTCATTGGCACGGCGTCCTGAAGCTGGGTGCGGCCCATTTTCAGAATGCCTTTGAACTCGGTTGCTTTCGCGTCAAATTCGTTTTGCAGGTACTCGATAGACTCGATCAGCTTCATGATGCTGTTGTACACCGCAATACGGAAACCGGTTGGGTAGGCACAGTTGGTGGACTGGCTCTTGTTCACGTGGTCGTTCGGGTTGATAACGTCGTATTCACCCTTTTGTTTACCCATCAGCTCCAGTGCCAGGTTGGCGATCACTTCGTTCGCGTTCATGTTCACAGAAGTGCCTGCACCGCCCTGATAAACGTCAGACGGGAACTGGTCCATGCATTTGCCGGTTTCCAGAATCACATCACACGCTTTGATGATGTAATCACCGATTTCCGCTGGAATTACCCCCAGTTCTTTGTTCGCCATTGCTGCCGCTTTTTTGGTGAACACCATGCCGCGTACAAACTCTGGCACATCGGAAATCGTGGTACGGGAGATATTGAAGTTTTCGATCGCACGAAGAGTATGGATGCCGTAATACGCGTCAGCCGGCACCTGGCGTTGACCAAGCAGATCTTCTTCGATACGAGTTGCTAAATGAGAGGTAGTCAAGTTATTTTCGAAATCAATCGTCTGAGACATGATTTGGCCCTAAATGAAATATGAACTGGTTATTCTGTAGCCAATAATTTCGCTGTAGAGTCCATTCATCAGAGATTATGGCTGGGTGAGTGGTGTTTTACACCCTGTTTATGCTGGATGATTTTACCCGTCCTCCCTGGCAAAAACATGAGAAAGATCACCAATCAAAGCAAAGGGGGACGATTTGCATAAAACTGTGATAAGGATCGTCAGAGTTCTTATTTGTCTTTGTTTCTTATTGGGTTAATCAGTCAGGTTACTTGAGTATCTATCTTCCTGCCCTCCTGCGTGTTGTCGAAGGGAAATACCCAACCTGTCGAGTGCATCGTGTACCAGAAGTGTTACCATGTTTCTTCGACACCATTATGAGGTTTTGTTGTGTTTCCAATCTTGTTGTTGATGTTCATTACCGTGCCCGTTATCGAAATCGCCCTGTTTATACAGGTGGGTGGTGTATTGGGGCTTTGGCCGACGGTGGCATTGATCATACTAACTGCTGTGATCGGGGCGTCACTGGTGCGCAGTCAGGGCTTGCAGACCCTGTTGACCGTGCAACAGCGACTGAATAAGGGAGAATTGCCAGCACAACAAATCATTGAAGGGGTGATGTTAGCCGTGGCGGGTGTCCTTCTGTTAACGCCGGGTTTTATGACCGATGCCATGGGCATGGTGGTACTTCTGCCCTGGCCGCGTGCGTGGCTGGCCAAACAGTTTTTGGGCCGGATGAAAGTGGGTGGATTCCAGCGCGGGTTTGGCGGCCAGCAAGGCCCATTCGGACAAGACCCGTTCAACCGCGGCCCACACCAAGGACCGGGTGACAGTGGAAATACCTTTGAAGGAGAATTCCAGCGTAAAGATGAAGACCGTGATCGCCTGAATTGACACACCTTAGTTATTCCTGAAGTTCAGGTCGCCCTTTGTATTGTTCCAGGGATTGGGGATTATCCAGCGCACTGATCTGGGCGACGGCCCGGCCATGCACCACATCACGCACGGCCAGCTCTGCCAGTTTTCCGGATTTGGTGCGTGGTATGTCGGTGACACGCAGGATCTTTGCAGGCACGTGGCGAGGGGTACAGCTGGTACGGATAGTATTGCGGATATGCCGCGCCAGATTATCGGTAAGCTCGACGTCTGGCCTGAGTTTCACAAACAGCACGACACGCACATCGTTTAGCCATTCTTGCCCTATTACCACCGCATCGAGCACGTCATCCAGCTGGTTGACGTGACGATAGATTTCTGCCGTGCCAATGCGCACCCCTCCCGGGTTTAGGATGGCATCTGATCGCCCGAAGAAGACCATGCCACCTTCAGGCGTGAGTTCGACATAATCGCCGTGAAACCAGATATCCTTAATCTTGTCCCAGTAGGCTTTGTAGTAGCGGGTGCCATCAGCATCATTCCAAAATCCGGCTGGCTGGTTTGGGAAACTGTTGCAACAGACCAGTTCACCTTTCTCTTCCTGTACCGGATGGCCCTGATTGTCGAACACGTTCACATCCATCCCCAGCCCACGGACCTGACTCTGAGCACGATAGACCGGCGAGATGGGACTGCCCAGCACAAAGCAGCCACAGATGTCAGTACCGCCGGCAATGGAGCTGAGTTGCATGTCCTGTTTTACGTGGTTGTAGACCCAGTCGAACTGTTCTGGGGCCAGCACTGAACCGGTTGAGCAGAGTGCGCGGAGTGACGACAGGTTGTGGGTGTCCATTGGGCTGTATTGGTGTTTTTCCAGCGCTTCAATATATTTGGCGGACGTGCCAAACAGTGTGACCTGGTGTGCATCCGTTAAACGCCAGAGCACACCGGCATCCGGGTAAAACGGTGAGCCATCAAACAGTACCAGCGTTGCGCCGCTCAGCAGGCCACTGGCAAGCCAGTTCCACATCATCCAGCCACAGGTAGTGAAATAGAACATGCGGTCACCACATTTCACATCAGAATGCAGCTGGTGCTCTTTAAGGTGATTCAGCAGCATCCCGCCGACACTGTGGATAATGCATTTGGGCTTGCCTGTGGTGCCGGAAGAGTAAAGCACGTACATGGGGTCGTTAAACCCGACACGGGTAAAGGTCAAGGGCTCAGCCGGTCTGGAAATGATGGCATTCCAGCAGGTTTCATCACTGTGTGGTGCGATGCCGCCCACATAAGGGATCACCACCATATGAGTGATGTTTTCCACGCTGTCACGTACCGCACGCGCTTTGGTGAGGTTGTCGTGAGTTTTTCCGTTATAGCGGTAACCGTCTGTGGTGAAGAGCACTTTCGGTTGGGTCTGACCGAAGCGGTCGAGTACGCTGTCGATCCCGAAATCTGGTGAGGTGGACGTCCATATTGCGCCAAGTGACGATGTGGCGAGCATGGCGATCACGGTTTCTGCGATGTTGGGCAAGTAACCTGCCACCACATCGCCTTTTTTAACGCCACACGCTTTCAGATACGCGGAGATGGCACTGACTTGACGCTCGAGCTCTCCCCAGGACAGATGGGTGGCGGATTCCTCTTCGCCGGAAAACACGATAGCGTCCTGGTCCTGCATCTCTTTCGCCCATCGCATTACGTTTTCGGCAAAGTTGATGCTGGCATCCGGGAACCAGACACTGTTTTTGTTGGGCTCTCGCTCTGGGCGGGCGATCACGCGGTTTCCTCGCTCACCAACCACAGAGGAAAAATCCCACAGGGCCTCCCAGAATGCCTCCGAGTGTTTTACCGACCAGTCATAAAGCTGGCTGTAATCGGTCAGGTTTAGCGCATATTGCTGGTTCACTTTTTGGATGAAGTGGGTGAGGTTGGCGTTGGCGATGCGTGATGCGCTGGGTTGCCAAAGAAGATGCTGCGACATACTGTCTCCTACACATTGTCCGGGTGCGCGCGCTCGAAGGCAGGTAATGCCTGACAGCGCTGTTCTATTTCTGTCAGTGTGGGGTAAGGCGTCAGATCGAGTGAAAAGCGGCGAGCGTTAAACAATTGGGGGACCAGACAAATATCGGCAAGGGTGGGGGTGCTGTCACAACAAAAGGCGGTGTGTCCGCTTACCAGTTTTTTCTCGAGCGACGCCAACCCGGTTTTCAGCCAGTGCAGGTACCACGCCAGTTTTTCATCCTCACTGTGGCTCAGGGAGCCTGTGAGGTGTTTGAGTACCCGCAGATTGTTGAGTGGGTGGATATCGCAGGCGATGTCGAGGGCAAGTGCACGGCATGTTGCCCGGGCCACGTGACCGGCAGGTAAGAGTGCCGGAGAAGGATAAACCTCCTCCAGATACTCGATGATAGCCAGCGACTGGGTCAGGACCTTACCGTTATCAATCAGCGTGGGAACCAGTCCTGTTGGGTTCAGGACCAGATACGCGTCATCACGTTGTTCGCCATCCAGCAAGGAGATGGCATGCGACTGATACGCCAGCCCCTTGAGGTTCAGCGCAATGCGCACACGGTACGACGCCGAAGATTTACTGTAGTCATAGAGCTTCACAGCACATGCTTCCTTCATTTCCGATACGGGACAACCCGCTGGTCAATCCTGCCAAAGATTGACCGACCTTCCCTGTCATGCATCTCGATACTGACCCTATCACCATAGAGCAGAAACGGGGTTTTCGGTGCCCCAAGATCCAGAATTTCCAACATCCGTCGCTCTGCGATGCAACAGGAGCCCCTGGAACGGTCGAGGTTTGATACCGTACCGGAGCCGATAATGGTGCCAGCGCCTAAATGGCGGCTTTTGGCCGCATGAGCGACCAGCGCGGCAAAATCAAACGTCATGTCAACGCCTGCGTTTGGGGCGCCGAATTGTTCGTTGTTTAAGAAAACGGTAAGTGGCAGGTGCACTTTGTGGTCCTGCCAGCTGTCACCGAGTTCGTCTGGTGTGACGGCAACCGGGGAGAAAGAAGAGGCGGGTTTGGACTGGAAGAAACCAAAGCCTTTGGCCAGCTCATCCGGAATGAGGTTTCTCAGCGAGACGTCGTTCACCAGCATCAACAGTTTGATATGGCTGCCGGCGTGCTCACTGGGGGTAGCCATGGCAACATCGTCGGTGATGACGGCAACTTCGGCCTCAAAATCGCAGCCCCAGGCTTCGTCGCAAAGCGCGATGTCTTCGTAAGGGCCGATAAAATTGTCTGAAACGCCCTGATACATCAGGGGATCGGTCCAGAAGCTCTCCGGCATGTTGGCACCGCGCGCTTTGCGCACCAGTTCGACATGATTGACATAGGCACTGCCATCTGCCCATTGGAAAGCGCGTGGCAACGGCGATTCACACTCTGCCGGGTTAAAGGCAAAATGCCCGGCAACACTGTTTTCATTCAGTGCCGTATAACGGGCATCCAACAGTGGCGAAAGCGTGTTCCAGTCATCCAGTGCATCCTGTAGGGTAGGGGCAATATCTGAGGCGTCCACCGCCTGTCTGAGATCGCGTGAGACCAGAATCAGTTTGCCGTCGCGGCGGTGTTTCAGGGAAGCCAGTTTCATCATTTTCTCCTTGTGGTGTTATCCGCGCGGCGGGGTGCGCCAGGATTGTACGTAGTCATCCAGCTCTGTCTGTTTGGCCGCTTCGCCCAAATCCAGTGGCATGCGGGTATCAATCATTACGGCCACTTCATCGGTTTCAGTTCTGGCAGCCTTTTCCCCCGTTGCAAATGCTTTCGGATGCGGGCCATGGGGAAAGCCGCAAGGGTGCAGTGTGACCATGCCAGGGTGGATGTTATCGCGGCTGAAAAACGCTCCCCGGTGATAGAAGATCACTTCATCATAGTCGTCATTGTTGTGATAGAAAGGCACCTTGAGCGCACCGGGATCGGATTCAATCGGACGGGGGACAAAGGTGCAAATCACAAAGCCATTGGCAACAAAGGTTATGTGCGCCGAAGGTGGCAGGTGATAGCGGTGGCTCATCAGTGGTCGGATATCGCGCCAATTGAGACGGAAAACGGTGAGATTGCCTTTCCAGCCCACTGCATCAAGCGGATTGAACGGGTAGGAAATGCGGTTTAATGCATCGCGTGATTTAAGGTAAACCTGCCACGGTTTATCTCCTGTTTGTTGTGCCGTAAACGCATCATCGATCTTCGGGTATTCCAATACCGCCGGATCGAATATCGCGTGATCGCCGACGATCCCGCGCTCTGCCGACATGTAGGATCCATAAGTCGCTTCGATCATCAACATAGTGACTGGGGAATCCGGTTCGATGCGCCAGTTGGTGGAACGGGGCAGGATCAGGTAATCCCCATCGCGAAAACGAAGGTGGCCGAAGTCACAGAATAGTGAACCGGAACCTTGATGGATAAACAGGCACTCATCGCCATCCCCATTCCTGACCAGATATTCCATCGCAGCATCACAGCGCCACAAACGGACTTTGATATCGGTATTAGACATTAACAGCGGGGCGGTTAATGGGTTATCCCCAACGGCTTCAATGCGGTTGGTATCGAAGGCATGGGGGCGAAGGTCACCCTCCCATTCTGTCCAACCAGTCGGTACATGCTGGTGGTACATATGGGTGGCCGGACCAAAAAAGCCCTCTTTGCCACATTCACGTTCGTATGTTCCTTCGGGTAAATCACAATGTGCTTGTCTTGATGCTTTCCCTTCGGTGATGGGAAATGAAAACCACTTACGCATAACTCACTCCTGAGTATGGGGATGGGATTAATCGGAATGCCGATTTGTTTCAAATGAAACTATACTGTGGTTTTAGTATCGTCAGAATCACCTGCATTGCAACAATAATTTTGCGCTAATGTTAAAAATATGTTGCTGATTTAGTGTCTTTGTGCTTCTATTTCAAAGGTGCACGGCGTTCGTGTGCATTGAAGAAAGGACACGTCAATGCAACTTTTTTGGTTGCGTTTGAAACAAACATGGAGTCGTTAACATGCGGAAATGTGAAGCAATTTTCTGGTCTCTGGCCGTTGCCGTTTTTAGCTTTTCCCTCACTCTTCAGGCTGCCGAGACAACCCTTCGCATCAGCTCTTGGGCCTCGCCAAACCACGGTATTAACGCGATGGTCTGGCCGACGTGGGGCCAATGGGTTGAAGAAGCCACCGATGGAAGGGTGGACGTCAAGGTGGAATACAACATGGGACCGCCACCGGCTCAGGCTGATCTGGTTTTGGATGGTGTGGCAGATGTCACCTGGTTCTTTCATGGTTTTAAGCCAGGCCGTTTTGAGCTCACTAAACTCCCAGAGATCCCAACGTTTGACAATACGCTGTCGTCAGAAGAGGCGTCGGTAGCTTACTGGCGCACATTTGATAAACACCTGAAAAAAGGCAAAGAACATAGAGGACTGGAGGTGTTGGCGGTGGGTGTGCATGGCCCCGGGGCCATTATATCCCGCGAGCCCATTCACAGCTTTGCTGATCTTAAAGGAAAAAAAATGCGGGTCGCCGGGGATGTGATGACTACACTGGCCGAGCGTATGGGCGTTGTGCCAGTCGCATTGCCGCCCAACAAGGTTTATGAAGCGCTGTCGCAAGGGGTTGTTGACGGTGCTTTCTTTACACTCGAGACGCTGAAAAGCTTTCGCCTCAATGAAGTGGCACCTTACACCGTCACGTTTCCGGGCGGCTTATACCGCGGTAGCTTCAGTATTCTGATGAATCGGGACACTCTGGATGGATTATCTGATCAAGACAGGGAAGCCATTCTGGGCGTATCTGGCGAAAAACTCTCACGGCTGTTTGGTCAGATGATGGACGATGCCGATGCTGCCGGTGTTGCCGATAATCTTGCCAAGGGAACCCCTGTGGTTGATGCCAGCATGCAAATGGTGGCTGATGCCAAAGCACTGGCTGTCGGCATTGAAGCGCAATGGCTGAAACAGGCGGAAGGCCGTATCAAGGATCCCGTTGCTGCTCTTGACTATTACCGCGAACAAGTCGCGGCATTTAACGGGCAGTGATCGCCATGGCTGCCCTGTTTCAAATTAGTGGTCGTGTGCTGGAAGGTATCGTGGCGTTGTCGCTGATGTTGATGATGACCGTTACGACAGTCGACGTTGTTGGTCGTTATTTTTTTAATGCCCCACTCAGTGGCGGGATTGAAATTATAGAGTTAACGCTGGCAGTGGTTGTGTTTGGTGCCTATCCTCTGGTGACCTGGCGCCGGGCTCATATTTGTGTCGACCTGCTCGATGATCATGTACCGGTGTCATGGGTTCGTTTGAGGGAAGTGGTGATTAATCTCGTCAGCACTTCAGCTCTTGGGCTGGTGGCCTATAAAGTGTGGCAACTGGCGGGGCGCGCGCTGAGCTACGGTGATGAAACCGATGTGCTTGGCATTCCTACTGCTTACCTTGTTTATTTCGTTTCAGTCATGAGCTGGCTGTCTATGGTTGCGGCATTGGGGCTGGTTGTCGCCTTGCTGTTTCGCCATCCAGCTATTTCCCCTTCACCTTCGGAGCATCACTGATGACGGAAACCCTGATTGGATTTGCAGTCCTTCTTTGTTTGGTACTCGCGCGGGTTCCGCTTGCCTACAGCATGGGGATCGTAGGATTTGTCGGCTTTGCGTGGCTGATTGATTTTAACTGGAACGCTACGTTATCTATGGCTGCACGCCGTATTGTGGATACCGGACAGGACTATAGCCTGTCAGTGATCCCACTTTTCATCCTGATGGGGAATCTGGTGAACAAAGCAGGGATCTCCAGTGAGCTGTATCGGGCATCCAATGCTTTTGTGGGGCACCGCAAGGGCGGCTTATCGATGGCGACTATTCTGGCATGCGGCGGTTTTTCTGCGATCTGCGGCTCCAGTCTGGCAACGGCGGCCACGATGTCAAAAGTGGCGATGCCGCCGATGCGCCAATACGGTTACCGTGATTCTCTGGCTTCAGCCTCGATTGCAGCGGGCGGCACGCTGGGTATCCTCATTCCCCCGAGTGTGATGCTGGTGGTGTATGGGCTGTTAACAGAAAGCAGTATCCGCGAGCTCTTTGCCGCGGGTTTAGTTCCGGGATTGCTTGGTGTGGCTCTTTATTTGCTGGCGGTGCGGTGGGTGGTATCCCGCGATCCGGAAAGTGCCCCGCCATTACAGGCATTGAGCTGGCCGGAGCGATTTGATGCACTCAAAGGTGTGTTATCTACACTGGCGCTGTTTGTTCTGGTGATGGGCGGTATCTATGCCGGTGTTTTCACACCGACAGAAGCGGCGGGTATTGGTGCGGCAGGGGCGTTTGTGATTGCCTTGCTCAAACGTCAGCTCAATATGCCCGTTTTGAAAGAAGTATTGGTAGAGACAGCCATCACTTCTTCTGTACTGTTCAGTGTGGTGATATCGGCGCTGATATTCTCCAATTTTATCAACCGTGCCGGGTTTACAGATGCTCTCTTGATGTGGGTCACCGGCATGGAGCTTTCTCCACTTGCCGTGATGGCGATCATTGTGCTGGTTTATTTGCTGCTGGGCTGTGTGTTTGAAAGCATGTCAATGTTATTGCTCACCGTGCCTATTTTCTTTCCTTTGGTGCAAAGTCTGGGTTTTGACCTGATTTGGTTTGGTATTCTGGTAGTCGTGGTGACGGAAATCAGCCTTATTACTCCTCCAGTGGGCATGAATGTGTTTGTGCTCTCAGGGGTAGTAAAAGACATCAATACGAAGACCATCTTTCGTGGTATCGTCCCTTTTTGGGTTGCAGATATGGTTCGGCTGGCGCTCATCGCCTTTATTCCGGCCATTTCGCTGGCACTTCCGCACTGGCTTTATGCCTGACGAAGCGTTCATGCAGTAAAAGGATTCTCGATTTTCATGGTTAGGCCTGATCTTTCTCTCGACAATTTCCTTCCCTATAAGTTGGTGCAAACCGCTGAAAAAGTGGCGGACAGTATGGCGGCAATTTATGAGAATGCGTTTGGTATCTCGCGGCCGGAATGGCGCATTATTGCATCGCTGGGAGCCCGTGATGGTGTGATGTCGAGGGATCTGGCCCGTGAAACCAGTCTGGATAAGGTCAAAGTTTCCCGTATTTTGTCCCGTCTGGAAGATCGTGGCTGGGTAGAACGTGTCGCCCATGCCACTGATCAGCGTGCAGCGCTGGTCGGGTTGACTGACGATGGCAAGGCGCTTTATGACAGCATTGTACCGCGGGTACTGGAATGGGAGCGCGCCATGCTGGATGGCCTGACAGGATCCCAATACCGCGATTTGTATCAGGCTCTTGATGCACTCCAGCAACGAACACGCCAATTAGCGGATCAGGGCGAGGATGGCTGAAGCGGCTATTGGGCAGGGAGCGGAATGTTGCGTCGTAGGGAAAGGGCATACAGATAAGCCAGCACTCCCGCGATGCCGTTTGCGACAGCAATGCCGATAAACAGGCCTTCTGCGCCGTCAAAGTAACGGCCAGTCCAGGCCATCGGCAACAGCAACACAAAAAGACGCACCATGTTGATGACAAATGCCTGCACCGGCTTTTTCATCGCATTGAGTGCGCTTACCAGCATCATCATGACTCCCTGCATGCCATAACTGGCCGGAACGACTATCAGGTAATGCCATAGCTTATCCTGCACTGCGGGTTCCTGGCTGAACAAGGCAGCAATCGGCAGACTGAGTGGCACCATGGCGATAAATACCATGAACTGGAACAGAACAGAAAAACGCATTGCCCGGAACAGGGCTTCAAACGAACGTGCAGGATTGCTGGCACCAAAATTTTGCGCCATCAATGGAGTCAGTGCGGATGTTAGCGCCATCATTACAATCAACAGCAATGATTCCACACGTTGTGCCGCACCGTAGGCAGCGACGGCTGCCGTGCCCTGAGTAGCAAGCATCGCCATGAGTATGGCACCGGAAATCGGGTTCAAGGCATTGGACATTGCAGCCGGCGTGCCAATAGCAAGGATATCTTTCCAGTCCTGCCACAGCTTGGCGGGTGATGGCCAGGTAAGCAGCCTTTCCCTTTTTATAAGTACATAAAGTGCACAGATTAATGCCCCAGCCCAGCTGATAGCACTGGCAATCGCAGCCCCTTTTATCCCAAGGGCGGGCACAGGTCCAAGGCCAAAAATCAACAGCGGATCGAGCACACCATTAATAAAGCCGGCAACAATCATGATTTTAGCCGGTGTTTTGGTGTCCCCGGTGGCGCGAATGGCAGAGTTTCCTGCCATGGGAATCACAAGCAGTGGAATGGTGAGATACCACACCGACATATAGTCTTGTATCAGCGGCAATAAACGCGCATGTGCACCTAATGTACGAAACAGGGGTTGGATAGTGGCAACCCCCACAGCACTTGCCGCCATCACTAATATTACTGCCAGAGTCAGGCCGTGCCCGGAAAGCCTGGCGGCATCGGTCTGGGCGTTTCGCCCCAGCAAGCGTGCCACCCCGGTTGATATCCCCACCCCGATGCCCATGGTGATGCAGTTCACTCCAAACGTGATTGGGAATGTAAAACTTACTGCTGCCAGGGCGTCTGTCCCCAACAGGGAAATAAAGAAGGTATCAACAAGGTTAAATGCCAGGATCGCCACCAGCCCAAACACCATGGGAATGGTCATATTTTTCAGGGTTTGGTCGATGGGGCCGGAAAGCAGGCCGTGTTTATCCTTCATGCCAATCTCTGCTATGCCAAATCGGGACAAGGCCAATGGATAGGGTTGCGTATTGCTTTTTCGGTATCGTATGGAAAAAGCAGGGCTACCCTAATAGATAGAATGTGATGGAGCAAAGGGTATTGAGTAAAAAAACAAAAAAAATTGCTTTTTGCCCCTTGGGATTGATGTTACCCATCCCCACTCTTATACGCGAACCAACTTGAGCCTTGATGCGACCTGTGTCCATCAGGGATCGACAATCGGAACCTGCATTGTGTGGCAGTTTCCTATTCCCTAATCACATGGATCACTACATTTATTCAGGAGACGACCGATGAACATTCGTCCACTACATGATCGAGTAATCGTTGAACGCCAGGAAGTTGAATCAAAATCTGCTGGTGGCATCGTTTTGACGGGTTCAGCTGCAGAAAAATCTACCCGTGGTGTTGTGCTGGCGGTAGGCAAAGGCCGTATTCTTGAAAACGGCAACGTGCAGCCACTGGACGTTAAAGTTGGCGACACGGTTATTTTCTCAGAAGGTTATGGCACAAAAACCGAAAAAATTGACGGTAAAGAAGTCCTGATCCTGTCTGAAAACGACATCATGGCTATCGTTGAGTAATGACTATTTCACTGAAGAAAATACGATAAAGGAAGAGAGAAATGGCAGCTAAAGACGTAAAATTTGGCAATGATGCACGCACTAAAATGCTGGAAGGTGTGAACGTTCTGGCAAACGCGGTAAAAGTGACTCTGGGCCCTAAAGGCCGTAATGTGGTTCTGGACAAATCTTTCGGTGCACCTACCATCACCAAAGATGGTGTATCTGTTGCGCGTGAAATTGAGCTGGAAGACAAATTCCAGAACATGGGCGCACAAATGGTGAAAGAGGTTGCGTCTAAAGCAAACGACGCAGCGGGTGATGGTACAACAACCGCAACTGTACTGGCACAGGCTATCGTAAGCGAAGGTCTGAAAGCCGTTGCTGCAGGCATGAACCCAATGGACCTGAAGCGTGGTATTGACAAAGCGGTTGCTGCGGCAGTTGAGCAACTGAAAGCGTTGTCTGTTGAGTGTAATGACACCAAGGCTATTGCACAGGTAGGTACCATTTCTGCTAACTCTGATGAAACTGTAGGTAACATCATTGCAGAAGCGATGGAAAAAGTAGGCCGCGACGGTGTTATCACTGTTGAAGAAGGTCAGTCTCTGCAAGACGAGCTGGATGTGGTTGAAGGTATGCAGTTTGACCGCGGCTACCTGTCTCCATACTTCATCAACAACCAAGAGTCTGGTTCTGTTGATCTGGAAAACCCATTCATCCTGCTGGTTGACAAAAAAGTATCAAACATCCGCGAACTGCTGCCTACTCTGGAAGCCGTCGCGAAATCTTCACGTCCACTGCTGATCATCGCTGAAGACGTAGAAGGTGAAGCACTGGCAACACTGGTTGTAAACAACATGCGTGGCATCGTAAAAGTGGCAGCAGTTAAAGCACCTGGCTTCGGTGATCGCCGTAAAGCAATGCTGCAAGACATCGCAACCCTGACAGCAGGTACCGTTATCTCAGAAGAGATTGGTATGGAGCTGGAGAAAGTGACCTTGGAAGATCTGGGTCAGGCGAAGCGAGTTGCGATTACGAAAGAAAATACCACCATCATCGATGGCGCAGGTGACGAAGCGTCTATCCAAGGTCGCGTTGCTCAAATCCGTCAGCAAATCGAAGATGCAACTTCAGACTACGACAAAGAGAAACTGCAAGAGCGCGTTGCGAAACTGGCAGGCGGTGTTGCAGTCATCAAAGTTGGCGCAGCAACTGAAGTTGAAATGAAAGAGAAGAAAGACCGCGTAGAAGACGCACTGCACGCAACCCGCGCAGCCGTTGAAGAAGGCGTGGTTGCAGGTGGTGGTGTCGCACTGATCCGCGCAGCAAGCAAAGTGGCTGACCTGAAAGGTGACAACGAAGAACAAAACGTGGGTATCCGTGTTGCACTGCGTGCAATGGAAGCGCCTATCCGTCAAATCGCCCTAAACGCAGGCGATGAAGACTCAGTTGTTGCGAACCAGGTTAAATCTGGTGAAGGTAACTATGGCTACAACGCAGCAACCGGTGAATACGGCGACATGATTGAAATGGGTATCTTAGATCCAACTAAAGTGACCCGTTCAGCACTTCAGTTTGCAGCATCTGTAGCCGGTCTGATGATCACCACTGAAGCCATGGTGACTGAACTGCCAAAACAAGACGGCCCTGCAATGCCTGACATGGGCGGCATGGGTGGAATGGGCATGATGTAATCATCCCGTTTTCATACGAAACAGAAGAAGCCCGCGCAAGCGGGCTTTCTTATGTCAAAATACGCTTTACTCTATAGTCTTGCAGTAGGCATACAGTCACCAGAACGATATGTTGTCTCGAAATAGGGATGATGGCCTCTAATCCAGAACATCAAAGGAAAGACCAGTGAATGTCTGTAGTTATTTTAATCAAGATGGTTGTTTTTGAGTAATATTTGGACATTTGAGCGCGAGAGTGTGATTTTTTTCAAAAAAGTACTTGCGATAAAATTCTAACTCCCTATACTGCGCCACATCGACACGGCAAGCAGCTCACAAAGCGGGCAAGTCGGTCAGCGTTCTTTAACAATTTGACCTATGCAATCTGTGTGGGCACTCGTCATTGATAGACAAAAGATTTATCAACGAACTGAGTGACCAATTCAAATTGGTACAGCCTTGAGCTGTTTTGATTTCACGTTTTCAAACGTGAAAACCAATAAGAGCACAGTCAATTTATATCAGTATTCGTTGAGCCGCCTTTGTTCACTTTTTCAAAGTGAGGAAGGGCAGAAAAGATTCTAATTGAAGAGTTTGATCATGGCTCAGATTGAACGCTGGCGGCAGGCCTAACACATGCAAGTCGAGCGGCAGCGACATGAACAATCCTTCGGGTGCGTTCATGGGCGGCGAGCGGCGGACGGGTGAGTAAAGGCTGGGAACCTGCCCTGACGAGGGGGATAACCACTGGAAACGGTGGCTAATACCGCATAATGTCTTCGGACCAAAGAGGGGGACTTTCGGGCCTCTCGCGTCAGGATGGGCCCAGTTGGGATTAGCTGGTTGGTGAGGTAAAGGCTCACCAAGGCGACGATCCCTAGCTGGTTTGAGAGGATGATCAGCCACACTGGAACTGAGACACGGTCCAGACTCCTACGGGAGGCAGCAGTGGGGAATATTGCACAATGGGCGCAAGCCTGATGCAGCCATGCCGCGTGTGTGAAGAAGGCCTTCGGGTTGTAAAGCACTTTCAGCCGTGAGGAAGGTAGCGTAGTTAATACCTGCGTTACTTGACGTTAGCGGCAGAAGAAGCACCGGCTAACTCCGTGCCAGCAGCCGCGGTAATACGGAGGGTGCGAGCGTTAATCGGAATTACTGGGCGTAAAGCGCATGCAGGCGGTCTGTTAAGCAAGATGTGAAAGCCCCGGGCTTAACCTGGGAGTGGCATTTTGAACTGGCAGGCTAGAGTCTTGTAGAGGGGGGTAGAATTTCAGGTGTAGCGGTGAAATGCGTAGAGATCTGAAGGAATACCGGTGGCGAAGGCGGCCCCCTGGACAAAGACTGACGCTCAGATGCGAAAGCGTGGGGAGCAAACAGGATTAGATACCCTGGTAGTCCACGCTGTAAACGATGTCTACTTGGAGGCTGTGGTCTAGAACCGTGGCTTTCGGAGCTAACGCGTTAAGTAGACCGCCTGGGGAGTACGGTCGCAAGATTAAAACTCAAATGAATTGACGGGGGCCCGCACAAGCGGTGGAGCATGTGGTTTAATTCGATGCAACGCGAAGAACCTTACCTACTCTTGACATCCTCAGAAGCCGGAAGAGATTCTGGTGTGCCTTCGGGAACTGAGAGACAGGTGCTGCATGGCTGTCGTCAGCTCGTGTTGTGAAATGTTGGGTTAAGTCCCGCAACGAGCGCAACCCTTATCCTTGTTTGCCAGCACTTCGGGTGGGAACTCCAGGGAGACTGCCGGTGATAAACCGGAGGAAGGTGGGGACGACGTCAAGTCATCATGGCCCTTACGAGTAGGGCTACACACGTGCTACAATGGTGCATACAGAGGGCAGCGAGACCGCGAGGTGGAGCGAATCCCAGAAAGTGCATCGTAGTCCGGATTGGAGTCTGCAACTCGACTCCATGAAGTCGGAATCGCTAGTAATCGTGGATCAGAATGCCACGGTGAATACGTTCCCGGGCCTTGTACACACCGCCCGTCACACCATGGGAGTGGGCTGCACCAGAAGTAGATAGCTTAACCTACGGGAGGGCGTTTACCACGGTGTGGTTCATGACTGGGGTGAAGTCGTAACAAGGTAGCCCTAGGGGAACCTGGGGCTGGATCACCTCCTTACTGATGCTATGGATGCGAGTGTCCACACAGATTGCTACGGTCAAAAAGAAAAAGAACATACTTAGATGTGTTTGTTGCTTTGGTGGTTAGCACCCCAATCCCTTGATAAAAGAGGGTGAGGTCGGTGGTTGAAACCAAAGACACAAGAATGGGTCTGTAGCTCAGGTGGTTAGAGCGCACCCCTGATAAGGGTGAGGTCGGTGGTTCAAGTCCACTCAGACCCACCAATCACTTCCAACACTGTGTTGTGAAAGCGGTTGGTCATCACTAAGTACTGATGTGGGGCTATAGCTCAGCTGGGAGAGCGCTTGCATGGCATGCAAGAGGTCGACGGTTCGATCCCGTCTAGCTCCACCACGCTTTAAGTGTTCTTACGAGAATATTTAAAAAGTGGTTGTTCGACAGAACACATCACATGCTCTTTAACAATCTGGAAAGCTGACTAAACAACTTTGTTTCTACGGAAATAAAGATTGTTTGTAAAAGTTCTCAAAGGTTAACTCTTAAGAGTTAACACCAAACACATTCATGTGTTCTTGGAATTTGAGTCCGGCGAAATCGTTCATGTAAATGAACACCTTGGTTGTTTGAACCTACGAAACCTCTTGGGGTTGTAGGGTTAAGTGACTAAGCGTACACGGTGGATGCCTAGGCAGTCAGAGGCGAAGAAGGACGTAGTAACTTGCGATAAGCCCAGATAAGGCAGTAACAGCCACTTGAGTCTGGGATTTCCGAATGGGGAAACCCACTTACATAAGTAAGTATCATTAACTGAATCCATAGGTTAATGAGGCGAACTCGGGGAACTGAAACATCTAAGTACCCGAAGGAAAAGAAATCAATTGAGATTCCGGCAGTAGCGGCGAGCGACCCCGGACCAGCCCTTAAGCTGATTGTGAGTTAGTGGAAGCCACTGGAAAGTGGCGCGATACAGGGTGATAGCCCCGTACACGACAACGCACAGTGAGTGAAAACGAGTAAGACGGGACACGTGTTATCTTGTCTGAAGATGGGGGGACCATCCTCCAAGGCTAAATACTCCTGACTGACCGATAGTGAACCAGTACCGTGAGGGAAAGGCGAAAAGAACCCCTGTGAGGGGAGTGAAATAGAACCTGAAACCGTGTACGTACAAGCAGTGGGAGCCCTATCACCAAAGTGCTTATCCGAGCATGAAGGTGACAGCGTGAAGTGAATTCACACTGTTGTCGTTGCGTTGTTTGCAACGACAAACCTCAAAAATCAAGCAGTAGGCTTGAGTGCTTTGGGATAGGGTGACTGCGTACCTTTTGTATAATGGGTCAGCGACTTACGTTATGTAGCAAGGTTAACCGCATAGGGGAGCCGTAGGGAAACCGAGTCTTAACTGGGCGTTCAGTTGCATGACGTAGACCCGAAACCGGGTGATCTAGCCATGGGCAGGTTGAAGATTGAGTAACATCAATTGGAGGACCGAACCGACTAATGTTGAAAAATTAGCGGATGACTTGTGGCTAGGGGTGAAAGGCCAATCAAACCCGGAGATAGCTGGTTCTCCCCGAAAGCTATTTAGGTAGCGCCTCGGACGAATACTACTGGGGGTAGAGCACTGTTAAGGCTAGGGGGTCATCCCGACTTACCAACCCTTTGCAAACTCCGAATACCAGTAAGTAGTATCCGGGAGACACACGGCGGGTGCTAACGTCCGTCGTGGAGAGGGAAACAACCCAGACCGCCAGCTAAGGTCCCCAAGTTATCGCTAAGTGGGAAACGATGTGGGAAGGCTCAGACAGCCAGGATGTTGGCTTAGAAGCAGCCATCATTTAAAGAAAGCGTAATAGCTCACTGGTCGAGTCGGCCTGCGCGGAAGATGTAACGGGGCTAAGCGATACACCGAAGCTGCGGCAGTGTGATTTATCACATTGGGTAGGGGAGCGTTCTGTAAGCCGT
>NZ_ADAQ01000008.1 GCF_000176515.1 Grimontia hollisae CIP 101886 | reverse complement strand
AAAGGCTCACCAAGGCGACGATCCCTAGCTGGTTTGAGAGGATGATCAGCCACACTGGAACTGAGACACGGTCCAGACTCCTACGGGAGGCAGCAGTGGGGAATATTGCACAATGGGCGCAAGCCTGATGCAGCCATGCCGCGTGTGTGAAGAAGGCCTTCGGGTTGTAAAGCACTTTCAGCCGTGAGGAAGGTAGCGTAGTTAATACCTGCGTTACTTGACGTTAGCGGCAGAAGAAGCACCGGCTAACTCCGTGCCAGCAGCCGCGGTAATACGGAGGGTGCGAGCGTTAATCGGAATTACTGGGCGTAAAGCGCATGCAGGCGGTCTGTTAAGCAAGATGTGAAAGCCCCGGGCTTAACCTGGGAGTGGCATTTTGAACTGGCAGGCTAGAGTCTTGTAGAGGGGGGTAGAATTTCAGGTGTAGCGGTGAAATGCGTAGAGATCTGAAGGAATACCGGTGGCGAAGGCGGCCCCCTGGACAAAGACTGACGCTCAGATGCGAAAGCGTGGGGAGCAAACAGGATTAGATACCCTGGTAGTCCACGCTGTAAACGATGTCTACTTGGAGGCTGTGGTCTAGAACCGTGGCTTTCGGAGCTAACGCGTTAAGTAGACCGCCTGGGGAGTACGGTCGCAAGATTAAAACTCAAATGAATTGACGGGGGCCCGCACAAGCGGTGGAGCATGTGGTTTAATTCGATGCAACGCGAAGAACCTTACCTACTCTTGACATCCTCAGAAGCCGGAAGAGATTCTGGTGTGCCTTCGGGAACTGAGAGACAGGTGCTGCATGGCTGTCGTCAGCTCGTGTTGTGAAATGTTGGGTTAAGTCCCGCAACGAGCGCAACCCTTATCCTTGTTTGCCAGCACTTCGGGTGGGAACTCCAGGGAGACTGCCGGTGATAAACCGGAGGAAGGTGGGGACGACGTCAAGTCATCATGGCCCTTACGAGTAGGGCTACACACGTGCTACAATGGTGCATACAGAGGGCAGCGAGACCGCGAGGTGGAGCGAATCCCAGAAAGTGCATCGTAGTCCGGATTGGAGTCTGCAACTCGACTCCATGAAGTCGGAATCGCTAGTAATCGTGGATCAGAATGCCACGGTGAATACGTTCCCGGGCCTTGTACACACCGCCCGTCACACCATGGGAGTGGGCTGCACCAGAAGTAGATAGCTTAACCTTCGGGAGGGCGTTTACCACGGTGTGGTTCATGACTGGGGTGAAGTCGTAACAAGGTAGCCCTAGGGGAACCTGGGGCTGGATCACCTCCTTACCGATGCTATGGATGTGAGTGTCCACACAGATTGTATAGGTTGAAAATGTAAAGAGTGGTTGAGGTACCCAAACCTCAACAAACGTTGTGTATTCGGTATGATGTCGCTTCTCGCAGGCTCGTCACTCCGCTGACACAAAGTTAGCGAAACATGTTTCGCTGGCAAACGTTGTGTCCCATTCGTCTAGAGGCCTAGGACACCGCCCTTTCACGGCGGTAACAGGGGTTCGACTCCCCTATGGGACGCCATTGGGTCGTTAGCTCAGTTGGTAGAGCAGTTGACTTTTAATCAATTGGTCGCAGGTTCGAATCCTGCACGACCCACCATCTTCACCACTGGGGATGTAAAACAAACAATGTGGGCGATTAGCTCAGTTGGGAGAGCACCTCCCTTACAAGGAGGGGGTCACTGGTTCGAGCCCGGTATCGCCCACCACTTTTTCTTTATGCTGCGTTGAAGCCTTTCTCGTTTAGCGAACTAAACGTCGAAACACTTCGCCTTGCCTAAAGAAAAAGCACACTCTCTAATTATTTTCTGCAATGGACTCGCAGGCCCTTTAAATGACATTTACAGGGTGCGATCTTTTGCCGCCGAAAATCATTAGAAAGTGGGATCTCTAAAGCAGAGAAACACCCCCTTCTCTTTACGAGAAATGCTCTTTAACAATCTGGAAAGCTGACTAAACAACTTTGTTTCTACGGAAGCAGAGATTGTTTGTAAAAGTTCTCAAAGGTTAACTCTTAGGAGTTAACACCAAACACATTCACGTGTTCTTGGAATTTGAGTCCGGCGAAATCGTTCATGTAAATGAACACCTTGGTTGTTTGAACCTACGAAACCTCTTGGGGTTGTAGGGTTAAGTGACTAAGCGTACACGGTGGATGCCTAGGCAGTCAGAGGCGAAGAAGGACGTAGTAACTTGCGATAAGCCCAGATAAGGCAGTAACAGCCACTTGAGTCTGGGATTTCCGAATGGGGAAACCCACTGGCATAAGCCAGTATCATTAACTGAATCCATAGGTTAATGAGGCGAACTCGGGGAACTGAAACATCTAAGTACCCGAAGGAAAAGAAATCAATTGAGATTCCGGCAGTAGCGGCGAGCGACCCCGGAGCAGCCCTTAAGCTGATTGTGAGTTAGTGGAAGCCACTGGAAAGTGGCGCGATACAGGGTGATAGCCCCGTACACGACAACGCACAGTGAGTGAAAACGAGTAAGACGGGACACGTGTTATCTTGTCTGAAGATGGGGGGACCATCCTCCAAGGCTAAATACTCCTGACTGACCGATAGTGAACCAGTACCGTGAGGGAAAGGCGAAAAGAACCCCTGTGAGGGGAGTGAAATAGAACCTGAAACCGTGTACGTACAAGCAGTGGGAGCCCTATCACCAAAGTGCTTATCCGAGCATGAAGGTGACAGCGTGAAGTGAATTCACACTGTTGTCGTTGCGTTGTTTGCAACGACAAACCTCAAAAATCAAGCAGTAGGCTTGAGTGCTTTGGGATAGGGTGACTGCGTACCTTTTGTATAATGGGTCAGCGACTTACGTTATGTAGCAAGGTTAACCGCATAGGGGAGCCGTAGGGAAACCGAGTCTTAACTGGGCGTTCAGTTGCATGACGTAGACCCGAAACCGGGTGATCTAGCCATGGGCAGGTTGAAGATTGAGTAACATCAATTGGAGGACCGAACCGACTAATGTTGAAAAATTAGCGGATGACTTGTGGCTAGGGGTGAAAGGCCAATCAAACCCGGAGATAGCTGGTTCTCCCCGAAAGCTATTTAGGTAGCGCCTCGGACGAATACTACTGGGGGTAGAGCACTGTTAAGGCTAGGGGGTCATCCCGACTTACCAACCCTTTGCAAACTCCGAATACCAGTAAGTACTATCCGGGAGACACACGGCGGGTGCTAACGTCCGTCGTGGAGAGGGAAACAACCCAGACCGCCAGCTAAGGTCCCCAAGTTATCGCTAAGTGGGAAACGATGTGGGAAGGCTCAGACAGCCAGGATGTTGGCTTAGAAGCAGCCATCATTTAAAGAAAGCGTAATAGCTCACTGGTCGAGTCGGCCTGCGCGGAAGATGTAACGGGGCTAAGCGATACACCGAAGCTGCGGCAGTGTGTTTAGGCACATTGGGTAGGGGAGCGTTCTGTAAGCCGTAGAAGGTGTGCTGTAAGGCATGCTGGAGGTATCAGAAGTGCGAATGCTGACATGAGTAACGATAAAGGGGGTGAAAAACCTCCTCGCCGGAAGACCAAGGGTTCCTGTCCAACGTTAATCGGGGCAGGGTAAGTCGGCCCCTAAGGCGAGGCCGAAAGGCGTAGTCGATGGGAAACGGGTTAATATTCCCGTACTGCTGATAACTGCGATGGGGGGACGGAGAAGGCTAGGTGGGCCAGGCGACGGTTGTCCTGGTTCAAGTGCGTAGGTAGGTGAGTTAGGCAAATCCGGCTTGCTATATACTGAGACACGATGTCGAGACACCACGGTGTTGAAGTCATTGATGCCCTGCTTCCGGGAAAAGCCTCTAAGCTTCAGGTTATCAGTAACCGTACCCCAAACCGACACAGGTGGTCGGGTAGAGAATACCAAGGCGCTTGAGAGAACTCGGGTGAAGGAACTAGGCAAAATGGTACCGTAACTTCGGGAGAAGGTACGCTGCCCGCGGTGAAGTCCCTGGCGGATGGAGCTATGGGCAGTCGCAGATACCAGGTGGCTGCAACTGTTTATTAAAAACATAGCACTGTGCAAACTCGAAAGAGGACGTATACGGTGTGACGCCTGCCCGGTGCTGGAAGGTTAATTGATGGGGTTATCCTTAGGGAGAAGCTCTTGATCGAAGCCCCAGTAAACGGCGGCCGTAACTATAACGGTCCTAAGGTAGCGAAATTCCTTGTCGGGTAAGTTCCGACCTGCACGAATGGCGTAATGATGGCCACGCTGTCTCCACCCGAGACTCAGTGAAATTGAAATCGCAGTGAAGATGCTGTGTACCCGCGGCTAGACGGAAAGACCCCGTGAACCTTTACTACAGCTTGGCACTGAACATTGAGCCTACATGTGTAGGATAGGTGGGAGGCTTGGAAGCGGTGACGCCAGTTGCCGTGGAGCCATCCTTGAAATACCACCCTTGTATGTTTGATGTTCTAACTTGGCCCCATAATCTGGGGTGAGGACAGTGTCTGGTGGGTAGTTTGACTGGGGCGGTCTCCTCCCAAAGCGTAACGGAGGAGCACGAAGGTGGGCTAATCACGGTCGGACATCGTGAGGTTAGTGCAATGGCAAAAGCCCGCTTGACTGCGAGAATGACGGTTCGAGCAGGTGCGAAAGCAGGTCATAGTGATCCGGTGGTTCTGAATGGAAGGGCCATCGCTCAACGGATAAAAGGTACTCCGGGGATAACAGGCTGATACCGCCCAAGAGTTCATATCGACGGCGGTGTTTGGCACCTCGATGTCGGCTCATCACATCCTGGGGCTGAAGTCGGTCCCAAGGGTATGGCTGTTCGCCATTTAAAGTGGTACGCGAGCTGGGTTTAGAACGTCGTGAGACAGTTCGGTCCCTATCTGCCGTGGGCGTTGGAGAATTGAGAGGGGCTGCTCCTAGTACGAGAGGACCGGAGTGGACGAACCTCTGGTGTTCGGGTTGTCACGCCAGTGGCATTGCCCGGTAGCTAAGTTCGGAATTGATAACCGCTGAAAGCATCTAAGCGGGAAGCGAGCCTCGAGATGAGTTCTCCCTAAGGCTAAAAGCCTTCTAAAGGGTTGTTGGAGACGACGACGTAGATAGGTCAGGTGTGTAAGTGCTGTGAGGCATTGAGCTAACTGATACTAATTGCCCGTGAGGCTTAACCCTACAACACCCAAGGGGTTTTGACGGACTCAAGTAAGAACACAAAGAGTGTGTAAAGAGAGAGCGGTTGCTAGGACCTAGGAAGAGCAACCGCGGTCAGTTTTCCAAGATTTTAATGGGCGTTCCCAGGGCCTAGTCACCTAGGACCGAGAACCCCGATACAGAATTTGCTTGGCGACCATAGCGCTTTGGACCCACCTGACTCCATGCCGAACTCAGAAGTGAAAACAGAGCAGCGCCGATGGTAGTGTGGGGTCTCCCCATGTGAGAGTAGGACATCGCCAGGCGTCCAATTTAGGTTAACGTTGTGAACGGACGTTAATTTGAGTGGAGCGGTAGTTCAGTTGGTTAGAATACCGGCCTGTCACGCCGGGGGTCGCGGGTTCGAGTCCCGTCCGCTCCGCCACTTCTTCAGAAGCCCTGCTAGCAGTAGCAGGGCTTTTTGCTGTTTGCGTTATTTGATATCTAAAGCTAGATCGTTTTCCCTTCTGCCACATCCCAAAGCGCTTTGATCAGCGGATTGTTTATCTGGGAGCGTAGGCAGCATACGCCTAGTTCAAATGGTTTAATTGGTGCCAGTTTCAGTTTTTCTATTTTGTCTCTGACAGGGCTGTTGTTGATGACGACATCGGGTGCAATTCCAACTCCGCATCCGAGTGCGACCATACTGACTATTGCCTCATGGCCGGATACCTGAGCATAGATATTGGGTCTAATCTTCATTCTCTTGAACCAGGTATTGGCACGTTCTCTGGCTGTCCCCGCTTCCGGCACAATAAAGGGGATAGCAGACCAGTCAGGATGCTCACTTTGCAGCGTATCAGTAAAACTGCTGACACCTGCCGGGGCAATGACGGACAATGGAATATCACTGATAGGCTCAAACGCAATTTTCGCAGGAAGTTGTTCTGGCAATGCCGAGATTGCAATGTCAGCACTATCAGAGAGTACCTTGTCGATTGCCTGGGCTGGATCTCCAGTTGAGACTTTCAATTCAATCAATGGGTGCCTTAAGCGGAACTCAGCCAATAGCTCGGGCAAATGGCTGTAGCTTGCAGTGACGGAGCAAAACAACCTTATCTCACCCACCAACTCATTTCCTGTGGCGTTAAACTGGCTTTGGTACTGCTGCCATTCTTGCAAGATCTTCAACGCGACCGGTAACAGCTTTCTTCCAGCCAATGTCAGCTCTACGCTCCGGTTATCGCGAAGAAACAGTTGCTGTTCCGCTTCCTGCTCCAGCTTCTGGATTTGGCGGCTCAGTGCGGATGGACTGACATGCATGGCCGATGCGGTTTTAGAGAAACTTCTGCTGTTGCAAAGATGTATGAACAGCTGAAGATGTTTGATGTTCATCGATTAACTTCCATGTTGCAAAAAATGCAATTACTTGTTGTGAATATATCACTTTAGGCAACCTAATGCCTGATCTATGATGGGGCAATTTGGTGCAACAGATCGTTATGTTCGCATCGCCAAGGGACACATTTTCTTCATGGAGTATTCGACATGTCTAACTATTTCAATACCTTGAACTTGCGAGAGCAATTGGCTCAATTAGGTGTATGCCGTTTTATGGATAAAGCGGAATTCGCAAATGAAGCGGATTACCTGAAAGGCAAAAAGGTCGTTATCGTGGGTTGTGGTGCACAGGGCCTGAACCAGGGACTTAACATGCGCGATTCAGGTTTGGACGTGTCTTATGCACTGCGTCAGGCGGCGATTGATGAGCAGCGTCAGTCTTACAAAAATGCCAAAGAGAACGGTTTTAATGTCGATAACTACGAAAACCTGATCCCTCAGGCAGATCTGGTGGTTAACCTGACGCCGGACAAGCAGCACACGGCAGTCGTTAGCGCAGTGATGCCGCTGATGAAGCAAGGTGCGGCACTGGGGTACTCGCACGGTTTCAATATTGTTGAAGAAGGCATGCAAATCCGCAGTGACATCACTGTTGTGATGGTGGCGCCTAAGTGTCCGGGCACAGAAGTGCGTGAAGAATACAAGCGTGGCTTTGGCGTTCCGACCCTTATTGCGGTTCACCCAGAAAACGATCCAAACGGTGATGGCCTGGAGATTGCGAAAGCGTGGGCTGCTGCAACCGGTGGTCACCGCGCAGGTGTGCTGGAGTCTTCTTTTGTTGCGGAAGTGAAATCTGACCTGATGGGCGAGCAAACCATCCTGTGTGGCATGCTGCAGGCAGGTTCTATCGTGTGTTACGAGAAAATGGTTGCTGACGGTATTGACCCAGGTTATGCAGGCAAATTGCTGCAATTTGGTTGGGAAACTATCACTGAAGCGCTGAAGTTTGGCGGCATCACCCATATGATGGACCGACTGTCTAACCCAGCAAAAGTGAAAGCGTTTGAGCTTTCTGAAGATCTGAAAGATCTGATGCGCCCCTTGTACAACAAGCATATGGACGACATCATCTCTGGCCACTTCTCATCAACCATGATGGCTGACTGGGCGAACAATGATGCGGACTTGCTGGGTTGGCGCGCAGAGACAGCTGAAACTGCTTTTGAAAACTACCCAGAAACAGACGTGAAGATTGCCGAGCAGGAGTACTTCGACAACGGTATCCTGATGGTTGCTATGGTTCGTGCGGGCGTTGAGCTGGCGTTTGAAGCGATGACGGCATCTGGCATTATCGAAGAGTCTGCTTACTATGAATCACTGCATGAGTTGCCACTGATTGCGAACACTATCGCACGCAAGCGCTTGTATGAAATGAATGTGGTTATCTCTGACACGGCAGAATATGGTAACTACCTGTTTGCGAATGTTGCAACACCTCTGCTGCGTGAGAAGTTCATGCCATTGGTGGGTACTGATGTGATTGGTAAAGGTCTGGGTGAAACTGGCAACCACGTTGATAACCAAACCCTGATTGACGTCAATGATGCTCTGCGTAATCACCCGGTAGAGTGGATTGGTCAAGAGCTGCGTGGCTACATGACTGACATGAAACGTATCGCAGTCGGTGACTAATCACCTAAGAATGCAAATACGAGCAACCCGGCAATCGCCGGGTTTTCTATATCTTTAGCAACGGCACTTAAGCGTCAGATTTTTCGTTAAGCTTTTGCTCAAACTCAGCCAGCTTTTGTTCCATTTCGGTCAGCTTCTGGCGGGTACGAAGCAGGACCTGGGTTTGCACATCAAACTCTTCTCGGCTGACCACATCCAGTTTAGCCAGCTGTGACTGGATCACCTCGCGAACCTTTTGCTCCACATCGTTACCCAGATCTTTAACCGGCTTTGGCATAGACTCATGGATTTGCTTGGCAATTTGCTCCAATTTTTTGGGGTCGAACATGTGTTACTCCTTATTTTGATGCCGCTATTCTAAGCAACCCCCAGCCTTTTGTCGAAAGGGTCATGTAAGACATTTGACGAACAGGAACACTACATCATACGTAGTGAAAAGAAAAAGGCCTCAAATGAGGCCTTTTTCGTCAGGTTTGAAGGTTAGTGCGCAGGCTTTTTGCTGGCGTCAAGATCTTCTTCAAACTCGGGCAGTGGCTGGTGTTTACTTGCCAGATAGGTATAGATCACCGGCAAAACAAACAAAGTGAACAGCGTACCAATCGCCAGGCCGGCAACGATAACGATACCGATGCTGAAACGTTGCGCCGCACCGGCACCGGTGGCGTACATCAGTGGGATCAGGCCGGCAATCATCGCGGCAGTGGTCATCAGGATTGGGCGCAAGCGGACTTTCGCTGCTTCTATTACCGCCTCCATCTTGCCCACACCACGGTGCAGTTGTTCTTCCTTAGCCACTTCACAGATAAGGATACCGTGTTTGGTGATGAGGCCGATCAGCGTGATAAGGCCGACCTGCGAGTAGATATTCATGGTTGCGGCACCCGAGGCCAATGCAATCAGTGCACCACAGATAGCGAGCGGCACCGATACCAGAATGACCAAGGGATCACGCAGTGATTCGAACTGGATAGCCAGTACCAGGAAGATCACCGCCAGCGCCAGCATAAAGGTGCCTACCAGTGCGCTACCTTCAGTGACGAACTGACGGGACTCTCCCAAGTAGTCATGCTGGTAACCGGCAGGCAGTTTTTCCCTGGCGACATTTTCAAACCAGTCAATCACATCGCCCATTGGCATACCCGCAGCAGCAACGCTGATGGTGGCTGAATTCAGCTGGTTGAAGTGTGGCAGAGCGCGGGGCTCTGCGACAACGTCAATGGTGATCAGCGAGCCTAATGGTACCGCTTCGCCACTGGCTGAGCGTACGTAGTAGCCCTTAACCGATTCCGGATTCAGGCGGTACTTGCGCTCAACCTGCGGGATCACTTCATAAGAGCGGCCATCCAGGTCGATACGGTTGACGTAGCCGTCCGCCATCATGGTTCCCAGAGTGATACCGATATCCTGCATGGTCACGCCGTAGGCACCGGCTTTATCCTTGTCGATGTTGATTTTCATCGTCGCAGAGTCGAAGTTTAAATCCATGTCGGAGTATACAAACTGCGGGTTGCTTTTTACTTCCGCCAGGATGTCAGAGGCAACCTGAAACAGGCTCTCGAAGTTATTCGGTGTCGTGATCACGAACTGAATTGGCAGGCCAGAAGAAGCTCCCGGTAATTCAGGCATCTGGAACGCAGTGACTGCCATGCCTGGGATATCTTTCACTTCGACTGCCATGCGTTGAACAACCTCGGCCTGACTGGCTGCACGCTCACTCCAAGGTACCAGAGAGGCAATACCAAACGCCTGGTTGGATTTAGGCACGCCGGAGAATACTTGAGAGAATGCCACTTCCGGTTGGTCAGCCAGCTTCTGGTTCACTTCTGCCATGGTGTTCTGGATGTAGTCCAGGTTCGCGGTAGACGGCGCAGTTCCCATCATAACCAGCACGCCTTTGTCTTCTGCCGGTGCCAGTTCACTCGGAATGAGCTTGAACAGCATTGGCAGGCTGGCAAAGACAATCACGGCGAAGGTGATGATCACTGGACGCATGCCCATAACGCTTTTCAGCATTTTTGCGTAGCGCTCGGTCATGCCATCCAGGAAGTGATGGACTTTCGCTTCGAACTTGCCCGGTTGCTCGTTGGCTTTCAGCATTTTCGAACACATCATCGGCGACAGGGTCAGCGCGATGATACCGGAGACAAAAACGGCACCGGCCAGCGTCAGGGCAAACTCTTTAAACAGCGAGCCTGTGATACCACCCATCAGCGCGATAGGCGCATAGACTGCCGCCAGCGTCAGGGTCATCGAAATGACCGGGACCGCAATTTCTCGGGTACCAATAATGGCTGCGCGGAACGGGGATTCCCCAAGCTTGATATGCCGATCAACGTTTTCAAGCACCACGATGGCGTCATCCACCACCAGGCCAATAGCCAGTACCATCGCCAGCAGCGTCATCAGGTTCAGCGAGAAGCCAAACAGTTCCATCATCATTGCCACACCAATCAGCGACAGTGGAATGGTAATGATCGGGATGAGTACCGCACGGAAGGAACCTAGGAATAGGGTGATCACCACCAACACGATCAATGCTGCTTCAATGATGGTTTTCACCACCTCTTTGATTGACTCGTTAATGGCAACGGTAGAATCGTAAAGCACGTTCATCTTGATCGTGCTAGGCATATTGCGCTCAAGTTCTGGTAGCTTTTTCAGTACATCGGCAGCAATGTTAATTGGGTTGGCCGTTGGCGCAGCATTAATTGCAGCGACCACAGCCTCAGAACCGTTCGCTGTAGCACGGTAAATATCATGGCTCTTTTCGAGCGTGACCTTGGCAATATCCCCCAGGCGGATCACCTGGCCTTCCTGGGTGGCAACCACCAGACGCTTCAGCTCATTGGTGTCAGAGACCTGAGTGTCTGCTGCGCCATTATAGATCATGTAGGTACCGATAGACTGGCCGGTTGCCGACTGGTAGTTGTTGGCATTCAGCACGCCCATCACATCAGTAGCGGTCAGGTTAAAGGCGGCCATTTTGGCCGGATCCAGCCAAACGCGCAGGGCGTATTTAAGACCACCGTACAGATCGATACTGGCTACACCATTGACGGTGAACAACTGTGGTTTGGTGACACGTTCCAGATAATCCGTGATCTGGCTGGAGTCGAGCGTTTCCGATGTAAAGCCGATGTACATTACCGCTGTGGTTGAACCGGTCGACATGGATACCGATGGATCTTCGGCCTCTCCCGGCAGTTGGGCGCGCACCGAGTTTACCTTGGCCAGAATGTCAGCCAGCGCCGCATTTGGATCGGTATTGAGCTTCATATATGCCGTGATGGTCGATTTACCCAGCACCGATTCAGACGTCATAAAGTCGATGTTGTCAGCCTGCGCCACCGCCTGTTCAAGCGGGGTGGTGATAAAGCCCTGGATAAGGTCGGCACTCGCACCATAGTAGCTGGTGGAGATGGTTACCACGGTATTGGTCATGTCCGGGTATTCCCGTACCTGCATCTTGAACATTGATTGCAGGCCGAGCAGGGCGATCAGGAAACTGATCGACACCGCCAGGACCGGACGCTTAATGAAAATATCAGTGAATTTCATGGCGGCCCCTTACAGTTGTGGCAGTTCAGCCGGTGGGTTTAGGGCATCGCTTTCGACCACGCGCACTTTGGCACCGTTACTCAGGCGAACCTGACCAGAAGTGACCACTTTGTCACCGGCTTTCAGGCCTTCCAGTACATGGGCAACGTGGCCTTTACGTTCGCCGACTTTCACTACCTGCTGGTATGCGCGCAACTCGCCCTCTTCTTCCCGCAGCACGTACACGTTTTCGCCGTACAGGGTGAAGTTGATAGCGGTCTGGTCAACCACGATTTGATTTTCGATGGTAGGCAGGATGATATTGGCACGGGCAAACATACCTGAGCGTAGCTGGCCGTGGTTGTTTGGAATATCCGCCTGCACCTGGATCAGGCCGCTTTGGAAGTTGACCGCAGGCTCAATGGCGCTGATCTTGCCGGTAAACGGCGTGTCCGGATAGGCGTCGACAGAAATGTCAATTTGTTGGCCCAGCCTGATTTTGGCTATGTCAGTCTGGGGAACGGTAAAGCGAAGGCGCATGATGGACGTGTCTTCCAGACGAACAATTTCATTGCCCGGTTGAAGATACTCGCCCAGAAATACGTTCCGTAGGCCGACAATGCCATCGAAAGGCGCATCAATGGTGCGGCGATCAATGGAGGCATTCAGGCTCTCTACATCGGCCAGGAGTGAACGGAAGTTGGCTTCAGCTTCATCCAGCGCTTCTTTAGAGATAGACCCTTTTTCGAACAGTCCCTGATAGCGCTTATACTTGGCCTCCGCTGCCGGCAGGCGTGCCTGGGTGCTTTTCAGGTTTGCCGCTTCGACTTTCGAGTCCAGTGCTACCAGCACATCCCCCTGTTTAACGGTCTGGCCAGATTCAAAGTTAATCGTTTCAATGACGCCACTGACTTCACTGGTCAGTGTGACACCCTGGTTGGGCTCGATAAAACCGATCGCCTCAATGGTCGGGATCCAAGCTGTGGGTGTCATTTCCACTGCTGTGACAGGGAATTCAGCCTCAGGCATGTTTTTGAAGGCTTCGAATTTTTCAAGGTTGTCGTTCAGCTTGTAGAGAACGGGTGTGGCCATCACGGCCGCAATGGCCAGCATTATCAACCATTTCTTCATTGAGATTGCTCCGGTTATCTTTGAAGGCATATAGCGTCCCAGCATGCATTGATCGCTTCTTCGATTGCTGGTTCGTCGAGTTCAATCACACCTTGTACCTGTTTGCGAGCCAGACACACCGCCGGTTCAATACCAATGCTGGACAGTACATAGGTGGATAGGGGTTTAAATGTACCGTTTGCAATACCACATTCAAAAAAACGGTGAATTGGGCCGAAGGCTTTTAAATCTAACGACTGTTGTTCTTCGTTTCTCTGGTAAGGCAAACTGTCAAATTGTTCGCGGTTTATCGCATTGTCATCACGACTGATGGTCAGGTGCCAGGCATTGCGCCACAGCGTGACAAACTGTTGCTCCAGGGACATGTTATCGCTGAAACCCTCAAGCATTTTGGTCGCACATTGCTGAACCACGTGGCTTCTGAGCTGGCGTAACAAATCATCTTTATCCGAGAAATAACGGTAAATCGTGCCTGCGGCAACCTTAGCTTCTTTCGCTACCATTTGTATCGACAAGCGGTCAAAGCCGTGGGTGGCCAGCAAACGCTCCGTTGCTTCCAGGATTTGCGTTTTCTTGTCAGTCATAACAAGACGTCTTTGGTGAATGAACGTTCATTCATTCATTGTATTGATAAGCTCACACATTGCCAACACGTTATTCATAATGACAAGGTTTCAGTATCGGGACTTGCCCTTTTATCACCTGTGGCCTGAAGTTACCCCGTGTTTGGGTATACAATGCGCCTGCTAACTATCGCGTGAACGAAACAGAGGAGCCGCATGAAACTCAATCCAGCACAGAATGATGCTGTCCACCATGTCTCTGGGCCTTGCCTGGTTCTGGCGGGCGCGGGTTCCGGTAAAACGCGTGTTATTACGAACAAAATTGCTTATCTGGTTCAACATTGTGGTTATAAAGCGCGTCATATTGCGGCAGTAACGTTCACCAATAAAGCCGCCCGGGAGATGAAAGAGCGTGTCGGGCAGACTCTAAGCCGTCAGGAAACGCGGGGATTGATGGTGTCCACGTTTCACACCCTTGGACTTAACATCATTCGTCGTGAATATAAGAGTCTGGGCCTAAAAGCCGGTTTCTCGCTGTTTGATGATCAAGACCAGATAGCACTTTTAAAAGATCTCACTGAAAAAGAGCTCGACGGCGATAAGGATTTGCTTAGGCTGTTATTGCACACCATTTCCAACTGGAAGAATGATATGCTGACGCCGCAGCAGGCACAGTCTGCTGCTATGGGAGAGCGTGACCAGTTGTTTGCCCACTGCTACGCCAAGTACCAAAAGCAAATGAAGGCGTACAACGCGCTGGATTTTGATGACCTTATCCTGATGCCGGTGATTTTGCTGAAAACCAATGAGGAGGTGCGTGAGCGCTGGCAGAGCAAAATCCGGTACCTTCTGGTCGACGAATATCAGGATACCAACACCAGCCAGTACCAGTTGGTGAAATTGCTGGTGGGAGAGCGGGCACGCTTTACCGTAGTAGGAGACGATGACCAGTCGATTTACAGCTGGCGCGGCGCGCAGCCAAAAAACCTGTTGATGTTGAGCCAGGATTTTCCGGCGCTGAAAGTCATTAAGCTGGAGCAGAACTACCGTTCGACCAGCCGTATTCTGCGTGCAGCCAATATCCTGATCGCCAATAACCCACACGTGTTTGAGAAAACCCTGTTTTCTGCGCTGCCGGACGGCGAAATGCTCAAGGTGCTTAAAGCCAACAACGAGGAGCATGAAGCTGAACGGGTGGTGGGTGAACTCATTGCCCACAAGTTTATGAACCGCACGCACTACAAGGATTATGCCATCTTGTACCGTGGCAACCACCAGTCACGCCTGTTCGAAAAGGCCCTGATGCAGAACCGTATTCCTTACAAGATCTCCGGTGGCACCTCCTTCTTTGCCCGCACAGAAATCAAAGACATCATGGCTTACCTGCGTTTGCTGACCAACCCGGATGACGACAATGCCTTCCTGCGCATTGTGAATGTTCCGCGCCGTGAAATTGGGCCGGTGACACTCGAAAAGCTCGGAACATACGCCAACATGCGGGGGAAAAGCCTGTTTGCCGCCAGCTTCGAATTAGGGCTCCAGACGCACCTCAGTGGACGTGGGCTTGAGTCCCTGCAACGTTTCACCCGCTGGATTGTAGAGCTTTCCGATCAGTTTGAGCGGGGGGATGCGGTGGATGCCGTGCGCTCACTGGTGCGTGATTCGCACTATGAAGACTGGCTGTATGAAACCTCTTCGAGCCCGAAAGCTGCGGAAATGCGGATGAAGAACGTGTCTGATCTCTACAGCTGGATAGTGGCCGATCTGGAGGGCGATAACGACGACAACGAAGTAAAGACACTCCGTGAAGTGGTTCAGCGCCTGACGCTGCGCGATATGATGGAACGCGGCGAGGATGATGACGATGCCGATCAGGTGCAGTTGATGACACTGCATGCCTCAAAAGGTCTGGAGTTCCCGTATGTATACCTGGTGGGCATGGAAGAGGGCTTGTTGCCTCACCAATCGAGTATTGACGAGGATAACGTCGAGGAAGAGCGCCGTCTTGCGTACGTCGGCATTACCCGTGCTCAAAAGGAGATGACCTTTACCCTGTGTAAAGAGCGCAGGCAGTATGGTGAGCTGATAAAGCCGATGCCCAGCCGTTTCCTTGAAGAGCTGCCGTACGATGACGTGGAGTGGGAAGAGAAGAAAAAGCCTCAGACACAGGAAGAGCGGATGGCCAAAGGGCAGGCGGCGATTGCCAACCTAAGGGCAATGCTGAAGAAAGAGTGATATAAAGCCGGATCACCCGGCTTTTTCCCTAACGGGCCGCGCCTTACAGTGACAGCAAGTGGTCGACGGCTGCGATGATTTCCTCGTCTGAACAATCCATGCATGTACCGCGTGCTGGCATACCATTAAACCCTTCAATCGCATGCTTGTTCAATGTGTCACGGCCTTGCGCCAGGCGTGGTTCCCACGCGGCGGCATCACCGACTTTCGGCGCACCGGCTGCCCCTGTTGCGTGACAGGCCATACAGAAGGTGTTGTAAATTGTATCACCTGTACGTGGGCCTGAAGGTGCCGCCGCTGCCGTTTCAACCGGTGCTTCGCCTTCCAGGTAAACGGAACCGACAGGTGCGATGCGTTCTGCAATGGCTTCTTCTGACATATCGGCAGCGTGCGCTGTGCCCATCAGAGAGAAAGCGGTAACAGCAGATACTGCTAGACGACGTAAAAAAATTCCCTTTGCGCTCACTGTTTCACTCCCAATATCTTTTTGGTCCCGAGTACCCGGACGCTTTTTATGCGGTTAGTTATTTTTATCACAATTGAAGGGAAGGTTCGGCTAACTGAGTCTCCCTTTTTAGTCATCATGACAATCTTGAATACGAAGTATGAATATTATCAGGTTAACTCCGTGTAAAGATTAAGTGATTATAGCGCTTTAGATTGTTGCGTGAAACCGTTATGATACGCCTTGCCTGCACTGATTTTAGCCTGATTGGGTGAAAATAAACCGTTCGGAGAAAAAATTAAAAAAAGTGCTAGACGGAAGGGGGCGATATCCGTAATATGCGACTCCGCCGACAGGGGCAAGCGCCCGTAGCTCAGCTGGATAGAGCGTTGGCCTCCGGAGCCAAAGGTCGCAGGTTCGAATCCTGTCGGGTGCGCCAGTCCGGAACGAAAAAAATATGGTGGCTATAGCTCAGTTGGTAGAGCCCTGGATTGTGATTCCAGTTGTCGCGGGTTCAAGTCCCGTTAGCCACCCCACTCGGTGAATAGCGCAGTTTGGTAGCGCATCTGGTTTGGGACCAGAGGGTCGGGGGTTCGAATCCCTCTTCACCGACCACTTTCAGGGAAAGCCCGCTCAGTAGAGCGGGCTTTTTCGCTTTCTCTGTACGGAATTGAGGCGGCGTCATTACATCCATGGCTGATATAGAAGCCTGCTTTTCGTTAACATGATAGGAACACTCAGACAGTGCTTCATATGAATTATCATTTCTTTGAAGTAAGTCATACTGAAAGAGGCGCTGAATTGAGTGTTTAATGCATGTTAATCCTCCTAATTATGCAATTATGTTACTCATGACCAATCGGACATTGTTAGATGTCGATAGCTTATTTTTAGCAATAAATGCTAGAAAGTGTGGCAGATTGCGCATTGTAGATTGGTTTTTATTCTAATAATTTCATTTTACGCTTATTTTTTTCTGTATATTTACATATCTCTTTCTGTCACTGCTTGTTCCAAATAAAAACTTATAAAACAAAATATTACGTATTTTATTTCTTTTCTTCTGTTGCTCTGAATATTGCTATTAGTTTGACTAAATATGCGATATATAGCTTTAAAGGTAGAACTTAGTGCTGCTTTGTTGATTTTTTGTAAAATTTTTGACAGATTCATCTATCAGCAAATTGCCTTGAATTTGCGCAATTTAAAACTGGCCGCTGATTCCATCTATAGCTTCCTCAAACCGGATTGATTTACACGAAAGAGTGCGGGAAGCATTTTTCGCTGTAAGGAAGGTGGTTTGGCGGCCGTTTGTCGTTCAAACCACATGGAGTCAAACGATGAAAACAGGAATGTTGAAGCTGAGTGCAGCGTTACTTGCATCAGCGATGACGGCTGGCGTGCAGGCAAAAACCTTGGTTTACTGTTCAGAAGGTTCTCCGGAAGGATTTAACCCGTCACTCTACACTGCAGGCACCACTTTTGATGCGAGCTCTCGCCAAATCTTTAACCGTCTGGTGCAGTTTGAGCGCGGTACCACTAACATCGTACCGGGTCTTGCCGAGTCATGGACTGTCTCTGACGATGGCCTGTCCTACACCTTCAAACTGCGTGAAGGTGTTAAGTTCCACACCACGAAAAATTTCAAACCGACACGTGATTTCAACGCTGATGACGTCATCTTCTCGTTTATGCGCCAGAAAGATGAGAACCACCCGTACCATAAAGTATCCGGCGGATCTTATGAGTACTTCAATGCGATGGAAATGGGCGGGTTGATTGACACTATCGAGAAAGTTGATGACTACACCATCACGTTCACCTTGACCCGCCCAGAAGCGCCTTTCATCGCCAACCTGGCGATGGACTTTGCGTCAATCATGTCTGCTGAGCAAGCTGACCAAATGCTGAAAGCGGGGTCTCCTGAGAAGCTGGATTTCGAGCCTGTGGGTACCGGTCCATTTGTCCTTGCGGGCTACAAGAAAGATTCTACTATCCGTTATCTTGCACACCCGGATTACTTTGAAGGCAAAGCGCCTATTGATCGCCTAGTGTTCTCTATTACGCCAGATGCGTCAGTCCGTTATGCAAAACTGCAAAAAGGCGAATGCCACGTAATGCCTTATCCAAACCCGGCCGATCTTGATCGTATGCGTTCGGATGAGGTGGTAAACCTGATGAACCAGGAAGGGTTGAATGTAGGTTACCTTGGCTTCAATACCCAGAAAAAACCGTATGACGACGTGCGTGTGCGCCAGGCGCTCAACATGGCGGTGAATAAGGCGGCGATCATTGATGCAGTATTCCAGGGGGCTGGTAAAGCGGCGAAAAACCCCATCCCACCTACTATCTGGTCATATAACGATGCGGTTGTCGACTATGAATACGATCTGGAAAAAGCCAAAGCATTGCTGAAGGACGCAGGTCTGGAGAAGGGCTTTAAAACCAATATCTGGGCAATGCCTGTACAACGTCCTTACAACCCGAATGCGCGTCGTATGGCAGAAGTGATTCAGGCAGATTGGGCGAAGATTGGTGTTGAGGCTGAAATCGTAACCTTTGAATGGGGTGAGTACCTCAAGCGCTCCAAAGCGGGTGAGCATGACACTGTGTTACTGGGTTGGACCGGTGACAACGGTGACCCGGATAACTTCCTTGCCGTACTGCTTGGCTGCTCCGGTGTTGGCGGTTCAAACCGCGCCCAATGGTGCTATGAACCGTTTGAGGATCTGATCCAGAAAGCGAAGAAAACATCCAATGTCGATGAGCGCACCAAGCTTTACCAGCAAGCCCAGGCCGTCTTCAAAGAGCAGGCGCCTTGGGTCACTATCGCGCACTCTGTTGTTTTTGAACCAGTACGTAAAGAAGTCAAAGACTACAAGATTGATCCCTTCGGCGGTCACATTTTCTACGGCGTAGACATCCAAGAATAATCACGCCATGCAAAGAATACCGTGGCTGCAGGACGTAGCCGCGGTTTTTGCGTCACCACGCAATTGAGCGAGTTGTTTTATGTTGCAGTTTATTCTTAAGCGTTTGGGGTTGGTGATCCCGACGTTTATCGGCATTACCCTGCTGACCTTTTCCCTGATCAGGATGATCCCGGGTGACCCCATTGAAGTGATGGCCGGTGAGCGCGGTGTATCCCCCGAGCGCCATGCCCAGTTGATGGCCGAGCTTGGCCTTGATAAACCCCTGCTAGAGCAGTATTTCGTCTACATCAGCAACGTGCTGCAAGGAGATCTGGGTACTTCCCTGATTACCAAAGAGCCTGTCATGAAAGAGTTTATGACTCTGTTTCCTGCCACGATGGAACTGGCTCTCTGTGCTGCGTTATTTGCCATTGCCATTGGCTTGCCTGCCGGGGTACTTGCAGCGGTCAAACGCGGAACGGTGGTTGACCACTCTGTCATGGCGGTATCGTTAACCGGTTACTCCATGCCTATCTTCTGGTGGGCGCTGTTGCTTATTCTTTTCTTCTCTATCGGCCTTGATATAACACCGGTTTCCGGACGCATGGATGATGCCACTTATTGGGTCGATGAAGTCACAGGGTTCATGTTGATAGACAGCTGGCTTTCGGGGGAGGACGGGGCGTTTGGCGCCGCCGTTCACCATCTTGTCTTGCCTGCTGTCGCGCTTGGAACGATCCCCCTTGCGGTGATTGCCCGTATGACCCGTTCATCGATGCTGGAAGTGCTGGGAGAGGATTATATCCGCACTGCACGTGCGAAAGGCCTGATGCCTTGGCGTGTGGTTCTCATTCACGGCTTGCGCAACGCGCTTATTCCCGTCATTACAGTGATTGGCCTCCAGGTCGGTATCCTGCTTTCCGGTGCCATTCTGACAGAGACCATCTTTGCCTGGCCGGGGATCGGTAAATGGTTGATTGAATCTATTGGCCGACGTGATTACCCCGTTGTACAGGGGGGGATTTTGCTGGTGGCGACCATTATCATTGTTGTTAACCTGATTGTGGATATTCTCTACGGCATCGTTAACCCGCGTATTCGTCACGGCAAGTAGGAGGGTAAACGATGTCTGATACTACACAAACTTCAAGCTTTCCCCAGGAACGTGAGCCGCTGTCGCCGTTTGCAGAATTCTGGGCATACTTTTCGTCCAACAAGGGGGCGCTGGCGGGCCTGATATATATCGCCTGTGTCATTGTTATTGCCGTGTTGGCTCCGATAGTTGCACCGCATAACCCGGCCGAGCAATTTCGCGATGCTCTTTTGATGCCGCCAGCCTGGGTTGATGGTGGCAGCTGGAGTTATATCCTGGGCACTGACGATGTCGGTCGCGATATTCTCTCCCGCTTGATTTACGGAGCCCGGCTTTCATTGTTGATTGGCTGCCTTGTGGTGGTTTTGTCACTGGTGCTGGGTGTGGCGCTTGGACTGGTTGCCGGTTATTTCGGAGGTGTCGTCGATACCTCCATCATGCGCTTGGTGGATATCATGTTGGCACTGCCAAGCTTGCTTCTGGCGATTGCCATTGTTGCCATCCTTGGGCCATCTATCTTCAATGCGTCACTGGCGATTTCCTTTGTCTCCCTGCCGCACTATGTGCGCCTGACCCGCGCGTCAGTCTTGGCAGAAATTAACCGGGATTATGTCACTGCTTCCCGCGTCGCAGGTGCGGGGCATATTCGTTTGATGTTCTCTGTCCTGCTGCCTAATTGCCTGGCGCCTCTGATCGTGCAGGCTACACTGGGCTTTTCTGCCGCTATCCTCGACATGGCGGCGCTCGGCTTTCTTGGCTTGGGGGCCCAGCCGCCCACGCCTGAATGGGGCGTGATGCTGGCTGATGCCCGTCAGTTTATTAATTCGGCCTGGTGGGTGGTGACCTTCCCGGGACTTGCAATTTTGCTCACGGTGCTGGCCTTTAACCTTATGGGTGACGGTCTGCGTGATGCGCTGGATCCGAAGTTGAAGCAGTAGGAGAGCGACATGGCAATATTAGAAGTAAACGAGCTCTCTGTGCACTTTGGTGATGAGCGGGCGCCGTTTAAAGCGGTGGATAAGATCAGTTATCGCGTTGATGAAGGTGAAATCCTTGGCATTGTTGGTGAATCTGGTTCCGGAAAATCAGTCAGTTCACTGGCGATTATGGGGCTGATTGATTACCCGGGGCGAGTGAGTGCCCAGTCGGTGAATTTTTACGGTTCTAACCTGCTGGAGATGCCGGACAACGCGCGGAAAAAACTGACTGGTGCCGATATTTCGATGATCTTCCAGGACCCCATGACCAGCCTTAACCCCTGCTTTACTGTGGGTTATCAAATCATGGAAGCATTGGGTGTTCACCAGGGGGGGAGCAAAAAAGCGCGCCGGACGCGGGCTGAGGAATTGTTGACGCTGGTTGGGATCCCCGATCCGGCTTCACGTCTTAAGGTTTATCCGCACCAGCTTTCCGGTGGCATGAGTCAGCGCGTAATGATTGCGATGGCGATAGCCTGTAATCCCCGCCTGCTGATTGCCGACGAACCCACCACGGCATTGGATGTAACGATTCAGGCACAGATCATTGACTTGCTGCTCGAACTACAGAAAGAGCAAAACATGGCGCTGGTGCTGATCACCCATGATTTGGCATTGGTAGCAGAGGCAGCGCATAAAGTGATGGTAATGTACGCCGGGCAGGTGGTTGAGACCGGTGCGGCGACGGACATTTTCAGCATGCCAAAGCATCCGTATACCCAGGCACTTTTGCGCTCTTTACCGGAATCTTCCGCCGGCAAGCATCGTCTGGATTCTTTGCCAGGTGTGGTTCCTGGCCTGTTCGACCGCCCGGGAGGGTGTTTGCTGAACCCCCGCTGTCCGTATGCAACAGATAAGTGCCGCACTCAGGAGCCTGCGGTACAAGGGCCTCCGGAGCGTGCGGTGAAGTGCCATTATCCATTGAATGAGCAGGGAGAGCCAACACGATGAGTGAACAGAATGTACCGCTGCTCCATGCAGTGGATCTGAAAAAATACTATCCGGTTAAACAGGGCCTATTTAAACCGGATGCAGAGGTTAAAGCACTGGACGGTGTGTCATTTACCCTGGAGCGAGGCAAAACCCTTGCTGTTGTTGGGGAGTCTGGCTGTGGTAAATCAACGCTTGGCCGGTTACTGACCATGATCGAAGTGCCTACCGGAGGGACGCTGGATTTTAAAGGCAAAGATCTTCTCAAGCGCGATCCTGAATCAGACAAGCTACGTCGTCAGAAGATTCAAATTGTCTTCCAGAACCCCTATGGCTCCTTGAATCCCCGAAAAAAAATCGGCCAGATCCTTGAAGAGCCGCTTGCGATAAACACTGACCTGAGCGCGGTCAAGCGGAAAGCGCGTGCGATGGAGATGATGGCGAAAGTCGGGCTCAAGAAAGAGCACTACGATCGCTACCCCCATATGTTCTCCGGTGGGCAGCGTCAGCGTATCGCGATTGCCCGTGGTTTGATGCTGAATCCTGAAGTGGTTGTTGCCGATGAACCGGTTTCTGCGCTTGATGTGTCGGTACAGGCGCAAGTGCTCAACCTGATGATGGACCTACAGGCAGAGCTTGGTCTTTCGTATGTCTTTATTTCACATGACTTGTCGGTGGTGGAACACATCGCAGACGACGTTATGGTGATGTATCTGGGACGCTGTGTGGAAAAAGGGCAGGCGGATAAGATTTTTAAATCCCCATTGCACCCTTATACTCAGGCATTGCTTTCTGCAACACCACGCCTCGATCCCGAACACCGGATAGAACGCATTAAGCTAACCGGGGAGTTACCCAGCCCGTTGAACCCGCCGAAAGGTTGTGCATTCCATGCGCGATGCCGTAACGCTATCGATAAGTGTCACCACGAACAACCTTCGCTAAAAACGTATGGAGACAGACAAATAGCTTGTCATGTTGTGAATGAGTGACACTAGGTGCGATAAAGAGAAAAAAGGGCAGCATCAAACTGTCTCTATTCCTCTTTTCTCGTTATTTCATGGATTTCAGAGTAGGCTGAATAATAAACCTCTTTGACGGATAACGTGTAATGATTGCAAAATTTTCACACCTGATACCTTTCTTGTTTATTGCTGTTTTCTTGTCATCGGCCAGTGTTGCCAATGATGGGTGTCAACCTGTGAGTGACGGCAACTGGCAAGTGGTGGGAGAATCTTGTGACGTCGGGCAAGGTTTATGGTCAACACGCCCCGAGAGGGAAGACGGGCGTTTCTGGGTGCAATGTGGTTTGTTCAACCGTTCGCCTCCAGCCAGTTTTTCCGATCTGTTTCCTCGTGATATCTCACTGGAAAAGCTGGTTTTTCGCACTGAAAGCAGTCAATACCGCTGTTTGCTAGGGCCATTTATGCACTTTTCTGAGGCTGCTGGAGTGAAGGCGGCAGTAAGGCAAAGTGACGCTTTCTCTTTAGCGTTTATCCGGGAAGTCAAAAAACCGCCCCGCCGTTATTTGGATATTGCTGGAATGAAAAGTCCAATGCCAAAAGTGGATGAGCCCAGATATAGTGATCAACATAATGTTTGGTGGCGTGCCACTCTCCAGGAAGCCAAGATGACCTGCGCGACAGATAATATGAATTTAGTGTCTGAGCAGACGCTGAAAGAATTGATAGCGATACCGACGGCAAAAGAAGAATTGTCCAGTCCTTTGCCTTTTTGGGTAGCGGATGGAAACGCCTTTGATGCAGATACAGGCATTTCAATACCGTTATCGAAAGCATCAGCCCTACTGGTGCTTTGTGAGCCTAAGCTTGTCATCCGCGAGATGAAGCAGGGTTTGTGAAATCTGTTGTAGAAACAGATCGTAATTCCCCCAATACCATAATGCCGCCTCTACAATGCATGATTGTCGGCGGCTTTATCCGGTCAGATTCAGCGCTTTTTGTGGTATGTATCCAAACAACCTGTCACTTCAGGTTGTTTGGGAGCAGTAGTAAATAGGCAATCATCCATGCAGTTTTCTTTTGGCTCAGCCCTCTTTAGTGCAATTTTTATTGTACTGTTTTCTATGGGATTTTCGGTGCATGCCAAGCCTGATCTGGACGGACAGTGTCAAAGTGTCAGTGTGGAAAACGGTGTGCGCTTGGTGGCAGAGACATGTCCGGTTGGCGAGGGGCTTTGGGGGCGGAAGCCGGCAAAAAATGGAGGTCCTTTCTGGGTGCAGTGTGGCATTTATCCAGAGGGTTCTCTGGGGGAGAAAAGGCGTGCGATAGAGCAGGCATTGGATAATGCGGCGCCCTTGGTGTTTCGTCAGGAACCTAACCAGTTGCGTTGCCTTGTCGGGCCGTTTGAGCATCATCATATGGCATTCCAAACCCGCAACCTTCTGCGCCAGTTGCCCCTGACGGCGGATGCGTTTATTCGCCAGGTCGATTATCCCAAAGCCAGAAAAACCAAGCCTGAAGCGGCACCATCTTCCGCTCATCAACCCCAATCTGCGCGGACGCTGACTCAGGTAGCAGGGCTTTGGACGCTTCAGCCCAAAGGGGATGATGCCCGTTATACCCGGGGCCGACAGGACTGGTGGCGCGCCACTTTTGAAGATGCGCAACAGGCCTGCCGAGATGCGGGGAAACAACTGGTATCTGAGAAGGGGATCCGGCGGGCGGTTGAACAATCCGGCAAGCAGGGTGCGTTGCCCAACTCCATTCCTTACTGGCTAAACAGTGGAAAGGTGTACGACATCAAGCTCGATATGGCATTTGTGGCCATCACCGACACCCTGACGCTGAATGTCTTGTGTGAGTGATGAAGGTATGAATAAAAAAGCCCCGGCAGCATTCGCTGTCGGGGCTTTTTCAAAGGCGTTTGCGATCAGCGCATGGTAACAAACTCTTCCGAACCAGTCGGGTGGATGGCGACCACACTGTCGAAATCCGCTTTGGTTGCGCCCATTTTCATTGCTACGCCAAAGCCCTGGATCATTTCATCCACGGTATAGCCGATGCCATGGAGGCCCACGACTTTTTCGTCTTCTCCGGCACAGACCAGTTTCATTTTACATGGCTGGCGGTGCTGGGTGACGGCGGTGTACATGGCGGTGAAGCTAGAGGTGTAAACCTTCACATTTTCTTCGCCATACTGTGCTTTGGCTTCAGTTTCAGTCAGGCCGATGGTGCCGATAGGCGGGTGGCTGAATACCACGGTAGGCACCAGGTTGTAATCCATTTTGGCGTCAGCTTTGCCGTTGAAAAGGCGCTCAGAAAGCTGGCGACCGGCTTTCACTGCCACCGGGGTCAGTTCAATACCGCCTTCCATAATATCGCCTACGCAGTAGATACCCGGCACATTGGTATTCTGGTACTCGTCTACCTTGATGTAGCCGCGATCATTGGTTTCCACGCCTGCGGCAGCCAGGTTGATTTTGTCGGTTGCAGGGTGACGGCCAATCGCCCAGATCAGAAGATCGGTGTTGTGGGTTTGGCCATTTTCAAAGTGCAGGGTCAATGAACCGTCGGACTCTTTCACCACTTCTTTTGGAATTGAGTGGGTGTGCAGTGCTGGCCCTTCTTTTTCCATCACTTCCACCAGGGTGTCGATGATCATCGGGTCGAAGCTGCGAAGCGGGGATTCCTTACGCACAAACAGGTGGGTATCTGAGCCCAGCGCGCTCAATACGCCGGCGATCTCAACCGCAATATAGCCTGCGCCGACAACAGCAACACGTTTTGGCTGCTCGTTGAGCGCGAAGAAACCGTTGGAGTCGATGCCATATTCTGCGCCGGGAATATTTGGAATGGTTGGTGCGCCGCCCACAGCAATCAGAATGTGATCAGCCGTATAGTGCTCACCGTTCACCTCGACGGTTTTGGCATCGACAAATTTACCGAAGCCTTCAATCACTTCGATCTGGTTTTTACCCAGTACATTTTCGTATGACGTGTGGATACGGCCGATATAGGCTTCGCGGTTTTCCACCAGTTTGGCCCAGTCGAAGTGGTTCAGCGTGGTGTCAAAGCCGTAATCCGGGCCGTACATTTTGATGGCTTCTGCGATTTGCGCGCCATGCCACATCACCTTTTTCGGTACACAACCTACGTTGACACACGTGCCCCCGAGGTGACGTGCTTCGATGAGCGCTACTTTTGCACCGTACATCGCGGCGCGGTTTGCCGATGCAATACCGCCACTGCCGCCACCGATACAAATATAATCAAAATGCTTGGCCATGAGTTTCTCCGTTTGGTTATTCTTAAATCCCGTAAAGCGGGCTGGTTATCCTTTAATGTTATCAGACCTTGTTAACGCCGGCTGTTATTCAGGTACAACCCATTGAACAAATTGATGCCCTGTCTGTGGTGCAATTTTGCTTTGCAGCCAGGGCAGGATTTCTTTCATCTGTGTTTCGAGTGTCCACGGTGGGTTGATGACTATCATGCCGGATGCAGTCATGCCGCGTTCTTCACTGTCTTCCGCCACGCCGAGCTCGATTTGCAGGATTTTGCGGATGCCGAGTTTCTCCAGACCTTGGGTAATAAGGTCAACATTCCTGCGATAGACCACCGGATACCAAATCGCGTAAGTGCCCGTTGCCCAGCGTTTGACACTTTCACCGATGGCGTCAACCACATCCTGATATTCGTGTTTGAGCTCGTAAGGCGGGTCAATCAGCACCACACCACGGCGCTCTTTGGGCGGCAGGCTGGCTTTCAGGCGTGCATAGCCATCTTCCTTATACATTTTTACCTGGCGATCTCCGCGAAATTCTTGCAGCAGGAGCGGAAAATCGCTTGGGTGAAGTTCAGTGAAAATGGCGCGGTCCTGCTCACGAAGCAGGCTGCGGCCGACTTTCGGTGAACCCGGGTAATAACGCAGGGTGTCGCCGTTGTTCAGGGCGCGGATAGTATCAATGTAGGGCTTGATCGCTTCTGGCGCGTCATCACACTCCCAAATCAGGCCAATGCCTTCTTTGTATTCACCGGTTTTTTCTGCCCGCTCATCAGACAAATCATAGCGGCCTGCACCGCTATGGGTGTCGTGGTAGACGAAGGCTTTGTCTTTTTGTTTAAGCGATTCAATGATAAGGCTCTGCACGATGTGTTTCAGCACATCGGCATGGTTGCCAGCATGGAAGCTGTGGCGGTAGCTGAGCATGTCAATATCCGGTGAAAAGAGAAAAGTAGGGGGGGCATTATCGCTTATTAAGGCGTTATACCCAAGCTGTGCAGAAAGTCCCCGAAGAATGGTCGCGCCAGGCCTCTTGGTGATATCTGCAGCCCCGGCATTGAAAAGCGGCACATTTACCTTCATAAATAGTAAGACTAAAAAATGTAAAGGAATTGACCTATGTCCAACCCGCTGCTGTCGTTTAACGATTTGCCTCCTTTCTCCCAGATCAAACCGGAGCACGTGCAACCGGCTGTTGAACAGGCTATCGCCGATTGCCGCGCTGCGATTGAAGCGGTACTGGAAAACAATATGGATCCAAGTTGGGATACCATCTGCGCACCGCTGGCAGAAAGCGATGACAGGCTGAGCCGTATCTGGTCACCGATAGGCCATATGAATGCGGTGGTGAACAGCCAGGCATTGCGTGAAGCTTATGATGCCTGCCTGCCGCTGCTGTCTGATTACTCGACCTGGGTCGGCCAGCACAAGCCGCTTTATGATGCCTATAAAGCCATCAAGGCGCGTGACGATTTTGACAGCCTGACCCCGGCGCAACAAAAGACCGTGACTGACGCACTGCGTGATTTTGAACTTTCCGGCATTGCACTGCCTTCGAAAGAGCAACACCGCTTTGGCGAAATCAGCAAACGCCTGTCTGAGCTGTCGTCGGCGTTTTCGAATAATGTGCTCGATGCCACCATGGGTTGGACCAAACACATTACTGATGCCAAAGAATTGGCAGGCATGCCGGAGTCAGCACTGGCTGCGGCACAGGCAATGGCAGAGAGTAAATCACTCGACGGTTACGTGTTAACGCTGGATATCCCGTCTTACCTGCCGGTGATGACCTACTGTGACAACCGTGCGCTGCGTCAGGAAATGTATGAAGCCTATACGACGCGTGCCTCTGATCGTGGGCCAAACGCCGGGAAGTGGGACAACACTGACATCATCAATGAAACCCTGCTGCTGAAAAGCGAGATTGCACGCCTGCTGGGCTTTGCGACCTACAGTGAACTGTCGCTGGCAACCAAAATGGCGGCGTCAACAGAGCAGGTGATGACGTTTCTGAACGAGCTGGTGGAAAAAGCGCGTCCACAAGGATTGAAAGAATTCGACACCCTCAAGCAGTTTGCCAAAGACAACTTTGGCGTTGAGGCGCTGGAACCCTGGGATGTGGGTTACTACGCTGAGAAACTCAAGCAGCACCAATACAGCATTTCAGATGAAGAGCTTCGTCCATACTTCCCGGAAAACAAGGTGGTTGCCGGCCTGTTTGAAGTGCTTAAGCGTGTGTTTGGCATGGACGTAAAACGCCGTGACGGTGTGGATGTGTGGCATGAGTCGGTCTCCTTCTACGATATTTTCGATGCCAGCGGCACGCTCCGTGGCAGCTTCTACCTTGACCTGTATGCCCGTGAACACAAGCGTGGCGGGGCGTGGATGGACGAGTGCCGTGTGCGCCGCGTGACTGCTTCCGGTGACCTGCAAACCCCGGTGGCGTACCTGACCTGTAACTTCAACAAACCGGTTGGCGGGAAACCGGCACTGTTTACCCATGATGAAGTGGTCACCCTGTTCCATGAATTCGGACATGGTATCCACCACATGCTGACCAAGGTGGATGTGCCTGCTGTCTCCGGTATCAATGGTGTGCCATGGGATGCGGTCGAGCTGCCCAGCCAGTTCCTCGAAAACTGGTGCTGGGAAGAAGAGGCGCTGGCGTTTATCTCCGGCCACTATGAGACCGGTGAGCTGCTGCCAAAAGCCATGCTCGACAAGATGCTGGCAGCGAAAAACTACAACTCCGCCATGGGCATGTTGCGCCAGCTGGAATTTGGCCTGTTCGACTTCACCCTTTTCACCCGCTTTGATGCTGAAGAAGGCGCGAAAGTGCTGGAAACACTGGCCGACGTGAAGAGCAAGGTCGCCGTGGTGCCGTCGCCGGAATGGAATCGCTTCCCGCATTCCTTCAGCCATATCTTTGCCGGTGGCTACAGCGCGGGTTACTACAGCTACCTGTGGGCGGAAGTGCTCTCTTCAGATGCCTTCAGCCGCTTTGAGGAAGAGGGGATCTTTAACACGGAAACCGGTCAGTCGTTTCTGGAAAATATTCTGGAGCGTGGTGGCAGTGAAGAACCTATGGCGCTGTTTAAACGCTTCCGTGGCCGTGAGCCGTCACCGGATGCGCTGCTGCGCCACAGTGGGATTGGCATTTAACTGCTGACCAATAAAGAAAGAGCACGGTTTCGGCCGTGCTTTTTGGTGTTTTCGGTTTACTTACGCAACCGTCAGTGGCCAGTGGTGGTCACTCTGGCGCTCCGCCTCAAGCGTCAGCTCGGTTGACATCAGGGCGTTGTTTTCCAGCCAGTTTGCCGGAAGTGCCAGTGTCAGGGCATCCCCTTCGGCCTTGAGTGTAAAGGCTGGAATCGCCCCGCTGTCACGGCGGTGACAGAGGATCACCGCGAGCCGCAACAGCCGCAGCAGGCGGTTGGCACTGTTGGGTGAAATCGCATTCTGCTGGCCGACAGGGTGCAATTGCTCGCGGTAGTGACGCAACATTTTTGCCAGCAGCGTTTTCTGTGCGCGGGTAAAGCCCGGCAGATCCATATTGTTAATGAGATACGCCGCATGTTCACCATCACGCTTAAAGCCAATGCTCATGCCGATTTCATGGAGTGAGGCCGCGGCATGGAGCAAGACAGGGGCAACAGGCTCTGGGATCCAGTTGTCTCCGCACTGTTTGAGCAGCGTGTTGGCGGTGGTGGCAACACTCCCTGCATGCGTGGTGTCCAGCTGGTATCGCGACTGTATGCTTTTGATAGTACGCTTTCGGATGTCTTGTTCTGACATTGTATTCATCATGCCATACACAAGACCTTCACGCAGGGCGCCGCCTGCCAGGGTCATGGATTCCACCCCCAGCTCCTCGAAAATCGCAATCAGGATGGAAAGGCCACTTGGGAATACCAGAGCGCGCTCCAGTGTCAGTCCATCGATATCGAGCTCTTCGACCTGACCAAAGCCAATCGCTTGTTTACGCAGGCGATAGAGTTTAGCGAGAGTAATGGTTTCGTCCATGCCCTGCGCGACCATGATTTCCTGCAAGGCCTGAACCGTGCCGCTGGCACCGACACAGACATCCCACCCCAGTTCGCGATAACGCTTGACGATAGGGGAGAGCACGGCTTTCGCCCCTTCAATTGCGTTATTGAAGCTTTTTTCCGTCAGGGAACGGTCCTTGAAGTGTTTTTCCAGCCAGGTGACACAGCCCATATCGAGGCTGGTCAGTGCAGAAGCGTTAAAGCCTTCGCCAATAATCACTTCGGTGCTTGCACCACCAATATCGACCACCAGACGTTTGCCTTTGCCGCCCGAGGTATGTGCCACCCCCTGATAAATTGTGCAAGCTTCTTCTTCACCGCTGATCACCGTGATAGGGTGCCCCAGAATGTGATTGGCGTTTTTGATAAACACATCGGCGTTTTTGGCGCTGCGAAGGGCGGCGGTGGCGACGATACGGATGTTGTCGGGTGGAATATCCTGAAGGCGCTCGGCGAACAGCGACAGGCAGTCCCAGCCACGCTGCATGGCTTCTTGGCTGAGGTTCAGGTGATTGTCGAGGCCGGAAGCCAGGCGGACTTTACGTTTGATTTTTGCCAGCGTTTGCACGCTGCCCTGAACCTCACGCACAACCAGCATGTGAAAGCTGTTTGAGCCAAGGTCAATGGCAGCATACAGGGGCGAACGCGCGTGTTCCATGCTCTTTGGTTACCCCTGGTAAAATTACGCTTTGCTGGTCGACGGGCGGCGGCGACCGCGACCACGTGAAGGTGCGCCCCCTTTGCCAGACGTACTGCGGCGGCTGTTCACCTGACGCGGACGCTGCACCTTGATTGGCGCGGGCAGGTCGGTCAACAGGGCATCTTCGTTGTATTCAGACACCGGAATGGTGTGATCGATGTACTCTTCGATCGCCGGCAGGTTCACAGCGTATTCTTCACAGGCGAAGCTGATTGATGCACCGCTGGCACCGGCGCGGCCAGTACGGCCAATACGGTGAACGTAATCTTCGCAGTCATCCGGCAAGTCGTAGTTGAACACATGAGTGACTTGCGGAATATGCAGGCCACGCGCAGCCACATCGGTTGCTACCAGAATGTCCAGACTACCCTTGGTAAACTCTTCCAGAATTTTGACACGCTTTTTCTGCGGTACGTCGCCGGTCAGCAGGCCTGCGCGAAGGCCGTCGGCCGCCAGGTGCCCCCAAATGTCCTCACAACGGTGTTTGGTGTTGGCAAACACAATTGCACGCTCCGGCCACTCTTCCTCAATCAGGGTTTGCAGCAGGCGCATTTTGTCTTTGTTGGAAGGGTAGAACAGCTCTTCCTTGATGCGGTGACCGGTTTTTTGTTCTGGTTCAACCACCACATGTTCCGGGTTGGTCATGTGTTCAAATGCCAGCTCCTGCACACGGTATGACAGGGTGGCCGAGAACAGCATGTTCAGGCGCTCAGACGGCTCCGGCATACGGCGGAACAGGAAGCGGATGTCTTTGATAAAGCCCAGATCGAACATACGGTCTGCTTCATCCAGCACAACGGCCTGAATACAACGCAGATCAATCACGCGCTGTTTGTAGAAATCGATGATACGGCCACAGGTGCCGATCAGGATATCGACGCCGTTTTCCAGTGTGTCTTTTTGCTTCTCGTATGCTTCGCCGCCGTAGGCAAGGCCTGCGGTCAGCGAGGTCGATGCCAGCAGTGGGGCTGCATCGTTATAGATCTGGATCGCAAGCTCGCGCGTCGGTGCCATGATGATCGCGCGCGGACAGTTTTTCTTGCGGTCGGCGGGTGCCTCCGTTGTCAGCAAATGGTGGAAAGTTGCAGTCAGGAATGCCATCGTCTTACCTGTGCCCGTCTGGGCTTGCCCTGCAATGTCTTGGCCGGTGAGCAGGACCGGCAATGCCAGTGCTTGGATAGGGGTACAATTATGAAACCCTTTTTCTTCCAAACCCTTGAGAACATCGGCGTGAAGACCGAAGTCGGCAAATTTCTGCTCTGTGAGATGTGTCATTTTCATCCGCATAGAATATCAGCTTAGGCTTGCAATACGGTAGTGAATACATTCAAATAGTGCGATGATTTGCTGGTTGATATATCACCAGTGACGAAAAATAATCATTGGAGTGAAAGATGAGCGACAAGATTTTGCAGCTGACCGACGACAGCTTTGACGCAGATGTTATCAATGCTGCAGGCCCTGTGTTGGTAGATTTTTGGGCAGAGTGGTGTGGTCCTTGTAAGATGATCGCCCCGATTCTTGACGAAATCGCTGAAGAGTACGAAGGGAAAGTCACTATCGGTAAACTGAATATCGATCAGAACGCAGGTACGCCACCTAAGTTCGGGATCCGCGGTATTCCAACGCTGCTGCTGTTTAAAGACGGTAGCGTGGCAGCAACCAAGGTTGGCGCTTTGTCCAAGACTCAGTTGAAAGAGTTCTTGGATGCAAACCTGTAATGTGACAGAGAAGCCGTGTACGACCTCCGGACACGGCTTTATTCTTCCTATCTGCTAGACAGTTTTCCAATCTGGTGCTAACTTATTGCACGTTAATTGTACATTTCTGTTCATTTCCCGATCACACCCTTGATCGCTAAACCCTAACTAACTCAGACCTCAACTTTGACTGACAAGACACCTACCACTATGAATCTTACCGAACTGAAGAATCAGGCCGTTTCCGAGCTTGTAGCCCTGGGTGAAAGCATGGGCCTCGAGAACCTTGCCCGCCTCCGTAAACAAGACATCATCTTCGCTATTCTCAAGCAACACGCCAAAAGCGGCGAAGATATTTTTGGTAACGGCGTGTTGGAAATTCTTCAGGACGGTTTTGGCTTTCTGCGCAGTGCAGACAGTTCTTACCTGGCTGGCCCCGACGACATTTACGTTTCCCCTAGCCAGATCCGTCGCTTTAACCTGCGCACTGGCGACACCATTTCAGGCAAAATCCGTCCGCCAAAAGACGGTGAGCGTTACTTCGCTCTGCTGAAAGTGAACGAAGTTAACCATGACAAGCCTGATAATGCCCGTAACAAGATCCTGTTTGAAAACCTGACCCCACTGCACGCCAACGAACGTATGGTGATGGAGCGTGGTAATGGCTCGACAGAAGACATCACGGCCCGCGTACTGGACTTGGCATCGCCAATCGGTAAAGGCCAGCGTGGTCTCATTGTGGCACCGCCAAAAGCGGGTAAAACCATGCTGCTGCAAAACATTGCCCAGAGTATTGCTTACAACCATCCAGAGTGTGAGCTGATGGTGCTGCTGATTGACGAGCGCCCAGAAGAAGTGACCGAGATGCAGCGTCTGGTAAAAGGTGAAGTGGTCGCATCCACGTTCGATGAGCCAGCAAGCCGTCACGTTCAGGTGGCTGAAATGGTCATTGAAAAGGCTAAACGCCTGGTTGAGCACAAGAAAGACGTGGTTATCCTACTGGATTCCATCACCCGCCTTGCACGTGCCTACAACACCGTTGTACCTAGCTCAGGCAAGGTTCTGACCGGTGGTGTGGATGCCAACGCCTTGCACCGTCCGAAGCGTTTCTTCGGTGCTGCCCGTAATGTAGAAGAAGGCGGTAGCCTGACCATCATCGCAACTGCGCTGGTGGATACCGGCTCGAAGATGGATGAAGTTATCTACGAAGAATTTAAAGGTACAGGTAACATGGAACTGCACCTGTCCCGTAAGATTGCCGAGAAGCGCGTCTTCCCTGCGATCGACTTTACCCGCTCGGGCACCCGTCGTGAAGAGCTACTGACCAAGCCTGATGAGCTGCAGAAGATGTGGATCCTGCGTAAGATTGTTCACCCAATGGGCGAAATCGAAGGCATGGAGTTCCTGATCGACAAACTGGCTATGACCAAAACCAATGATGAATTTTTTGACGCTATGCGCCGTCAGAAGTCATAACGTGATGGTTTTATAGAGAGAAAGCACCGCAAGCGCGGTGCTTTTTTATTATGACAACAGAAAAAGTCATCTTTATTCACAACGTTATAAGTTGCCAAAACTGATACAGATCATCAAAATTGAGATGAATCGCTACTCAGTCAGCGAACAAGGACAGACTGACCCAGGATTTCCGGGATGAAACGTTTTCTGATTTTATTTGCCATATTGCTACCCACCCTGTTTTCTGGGGGGGCTCGGGCTATGACGCTGTCCCCTGATGATGTCGCGGTACATATGGCCGATCCCTCGTCCGTCACTGCCATTCTCCGGGCGACGACGCTGTTTAATGCCAATGACATGACGGCACTCAACCAGTATCTGGATGGGATGCCGGACTTGTTGCGGGAAGAAACCCTGACCATGCTTGCTCAGCAGGCGCAAGACTTCACCGGCATGACACCAGAGCGTGAAAAATTTCTGGTGACCATCAGCCACCAGCAGCCCAAGTATCTGGTTAAAAGCCAGGGCAATGGTTTTTGGGTGACCATGCCTGCCTTCAATTATGCTGGTGAAGCCAAATGGGTGCTTAATCGCTGGCAAATCAAAGTGATGCAGGATGAAGTGCTGCGTTTACTTGGCTACAACCAATTCAAACCCGCAGAATGGCTGTCATTCTCCTCAGGTGACTACGCATTACGCCGGGAAGCCATGGTCACCTTGGTGCATAAACTTTCCAAGGCACAACTTGATACCTTGATGGATCTGTATTTTGCTGACAAGGACATGGTCTGGAGCCCGGATAATGCCGTGCTCGCAGCATTGGCTGAGAAGAGCGGGGAGACACGGGCATATGACCTACTCTGGCGTCGCCGCACCGACAGTTACAGCCTGTCGGCGTTGCAAAAGCTGGAAATGCCGCCGGTGAGTGAAAAACACGTTCAATTGATGATCGCTGCCACCGTCAATCCCGTACTGGCACAGACCGCAATCAGGCAACTGACAGGATTGCACCCGCTGACAGAAAACGTGAAAGACTTTCTAACCAAACAGCTCAGTGATCGCCAGCGCGGGGAAAATGTCGCGGCATTGCTGGTGCAAAATGGCCATCATGCCTGGCTGAAAGCCCTGGCGGAAACCACTTCAGGCGTGACACGCCGGAACATTCAGCATGGACTCAAGCTTAAGATCGCGGGAAGCTGACCGCGTGACGGTTTCTTACATATCAATCTGTTCTGGCAAGGCTTGCCCGTTATAATCGAACCAACACACCTCAACCGGGAAGGTTATGAAATTTACTGATTTACGTGCCTTTATCGACCACCTGGAATCGGTGGGCGAGCTTAAGCGCATCTCCCATCCTGTCAATCCCGATCAGGAAATGACCGAAATTGCTGATCGCGTGCTCCGTGCTGGCGGCCCTGCACTGTTATTCGAAAACCCCGTTGGTTATGACATGCCAGTGCTGGTAAACCTGTTTGGCACCCCCAAGCGTGTCGCCATGGGCATGGGCCGTACAGACGTTAAAGAGCTGCGTGAAGTTGGTAAGCTGCTGGCCTACCTCAAAGAGCCCGAGCCGCCGAAAGGCTTTAAGGATGCGATAGAAAAGCTGCCGGTGTTCCGACAGGTGCTGAACATGCCAGCCAAGCGCCTGCGTAAAGCGCCGTGCCAGGAGGTGGTATGGCAGGGCGATGAGGTCAATCTGGATAAAATTCCGGTGATGAGTTGCTGGCCGGGTGACGTGGCACCACTGCTGACCTGGGGGCTGACCATCACCCGTGGGCCGAATAAAAAGCGCCAGAATCTGGGGATTTACCGCCAGCAGAAGATTGGCAAGAACAAAGTCATCATGCGCTGGCTGGCTCACCGAGGCGGGGCGCTTGATCTGCGTGAGTGGATGGAAACTCATCCCGGTAAACCTTTTCCCGTCTCTGTCGCTTACGGTGCTGATCCGGCCACCATTCTCGGCGCGGTAACGCCGGTGCCGGATACCCTGTCAGAGTACGCCTTTGCCGGCCTGTTGCGTGGCAGCAAAACCGAAGTGGTGAAAAGCCTCAGTAACGATTTAGACGTGCCAGCGAGCGCGGAAATCGTGATGGAAGGCTACATCGATCCGAACGAGTTTGCGGATGAAGGCCCGTATGGCGACCACACTGGCTACTACAACGAAGTTGAACGCCACCACGTGTTTACTGTTACCCACGTTACTATGCGCCAGAAGCCGATTTACCACAGCACTTACACTGGCCGTCCGCCGGATGAACCCGCAGTGCTGGGTGTGGCACTTAACGAGGTGTTTGTGCCTATCCTGCAAAAGCAGTTTCCGGAGATTGTTGATTTCTACCTGCCGCCGGAAGGCTGTTCCTACCGCGTGGCAGTGGTGATCATGAAGAAGCAATACCCCGGTCATGCCAAGCGCGTAATGATGGGGGTGTGGTCTTTCCTGCGCCAGTTTATGTACACCAAGTACGTGATTGTCTGTGATGAAGACGTCAACGCGCGAGACTGGCACAGTGTGGTGCAGGCCATGACCACCCGCATGGATCCAGTGCGTGACACCCTGATGATTGAGCACACCCCGATTGACTCGCTCGACTTTGCCTCGCCTGTGGTTGGGTTAGGTTCGAAAATGGGGTTGGATGTCACTAAAAAGTGGGACGCTGAGCTCTCCGGTTACGCCAATCATGACGCGCGCATTGCTGACAGCGCAGAGATTGAATCCAGAGTTGCTGCCCTGAAAGCCGCGCACACTGAACTGGCGGATATCTACCTGCCACCGGAAGCCTATGCCAACGGCATGGTGATGGCCAGCATCAACAAACAGGCACTGGGCGATGGCCCCCGCATCATTGAAGCTATCTGGGGTTCGCTCGGGGACGTGGCGGACGTGAAGTTTGTGATGGTGTTTGATAAGGAAGACGTCAACATCCGCGACTGGAACGATGTAATTTGGGCGATAACCACCCGTATGGATCCGGCCCGTGATACCCTGTTGCGCACAAACGCACAGCAAGGCGGGTCACAGGCTCTACGTGCGGGTTCTAGGATGGGGTTTGATGCCACCAACAAATGGCCGGGTGAAACTGTCCGTGAGTGGGGTACGCCCATTAGCAAAGATCCGCGAACTGTCGCGAATGTCGATGAAATGTGGGATAAACTGGGTCTATAGACGATGTATACGGTACACCTGATGCCTGCGGGAACGCAGTTTACCGTTTTCAGGCACCAGACCCTATTACAGGGCGCGCTTGATGCAGGGGTGCCTTTTCCTAACCGTTGCCAGATTGGGGCTTGTGCAAGCTGCCTGTGTCGGCTGGTGGAAGGCGAGGTGCGTTATCACCTTGAACCGATGCTGACTGAACAGGAAAAACAACAAGGCTGGATATTTGCCTGTCAGGCCATACCGTGCAGTGATCTGGTGGTTAGTTTTGAGGAAAGCAATGACTATTAAATGTGAAGTAACGTCAGTGTCACCGCTGACTAATAACACCTATCGAATTTTGCTGAAGCCCGAGAGACCGGTCAGCTACAAAGCGGGCCAGTATCTTCTGGCGGTGATGGGTGAGAAAGACAAGCGCCCGTTCTCCATTGCCAGCAGCCCATGCCGCCAGGGTGGCCGCGAGCTGGAACTGCATATTGGTGCTGCAGAAGAAAACGCCTATGCCATGGACGTGGTAAAAGCGGCGCAGGCGACACTGGAGAAAGGCGACAATTCTTTTGTGATTGATGCGCCACACGGTGATGCCTGGCTGCGTGAAGAGCGCCAGCGTCCGTTAGTATTGATTGCCGGCGGAACCGGCTTTTCTTATGTGCGAAGCATGGTTGACCATTGCCTGGGTCAGGGGTTTGAACAGCCGATTTTCCTTTACTGGGGCGGCCGCGATATCAGCCAGCTTTATGCAAACGACGAAATGGAAGCGCTGGCGTTGAAACACAGCAACCTGACCTATATTCCTGTGGTGGAAACTGCCCCGGAAGGCTGGAATGGCAAGACCGGCAATGTGCTGGAGGCAGTGATGGAAGATTTCGTCTCCCTGTCTGCCTACGACATTTATATTGCCGGCCGGTTTGAAATGGCGGGAGCAGCACGTGAGATGTTCTGTAATGAGCGTGGCGCCGAGCGCGATCACCTGTTTGCGGATGCTTACGCGTTTCTGTAAGCCACAGGCCAGAAACACCAGACAGAAAAACACCGCCACGCTGGCGGTGTTTTTGTCTGTGTACCCGGCGTGCTAAGCGGTCGCGTCGATTTTCTTTTTCACCCAGGTTTCATTGAGCCACAGCGATACGAGGATCACCGCACCGCCCAACGCCAGCGTGACTAGATCAGCATCGCGGTTCCAGATCAGTACATTCACCAGAATACCCGCAGGCACCAGCGCATTGTTCATCACCGCCAGTGCGCCGGCATTCACCAGAGTTGCCCCTTTGTTCCAGAGGAAATAGCCCAAGCCGGATGCCACGGTGCCGAGGTAAACCAGAATGCCCCACTGAATATGGGTGGTTGGCAGTTTTTCTGTATTGCCGAGCAGCAGGAAGGCCGGCAGGGCCACACAGAGAGCGCCCAGATAGAACAGGCCAAACACCGTGCGTTGCGGCACATCGATCCCGGCGCGTTCCATCACCACCTTGTAACCTACCTGACCGATAGCAAAACAGAGGTTTGCTCCCTGAACAACCAGAAAGCCCAGCATAAAGTCCGGGTTAACCGAGGCAAACTTGATCACTACTGCACCGAGAACAGCAAGCGCGGCTGTCATCAGGTACCAGGGGGAGAAACGGCGGTTCAGCAAGTCATAGGTAAGGGTGACATACACCGGGGTGAAAACGGTGAACAACAGTACTTCCGGCACAGACAGGTAAAGGAAAGACTGGTAGTAGAAGCAGTACATCAGGCCAAGCTGGATGCCGCCGATTGCCATCAGTTTCAGCATCAGGGGCTTAGGCACGCCTTTCAGGCGCAGGAAGGGCAGGAATACCAAGGCTGCTAATGCCACACGGGTAACTACCGAAAACCAGGCATCGACCTGTCCAGCCAGATACACGCCAATCAAACTGAATGAAAACGCCCACAGCAGGGTGACAAACGATAGATACCCCATTTTCTTTCCCTAACATGATAAAAATTGCCGCCAATTCTAAAGAACCTGGCGGCAATGTGTAGCGATCTTCGTCTGGACGGATGAGCGCCGCGATCAACTTGGCAGTGGCACCATCAGCATGTCGACCGGGGTTTTGTTGATCAGTTGCTTGGCTGACGAGATCAATGTGCTCCAGAAATCCTGGTGGTGACCGCAAAGTACCAAATCAATCCCATAGTGACTGATGGATTCAGTGATCTCATCAGCCAGATCTCCGCTGGCCACCAGAGTGTGGGCCACCGGATACTCCGCATGGCGTGCAAGTGCATTCAACTGGGCCTGCGCTTCATCGATGAGGCGGTTGCGGGTTTCCACCAGATTGACATCGATAAGGCCGGTATACAGCTGTGCGTAATTCACATCAATGTGAATGAGTGACAGTTTGGCACCTAAGGGCGCCGCCAGCGCCGCCCCTTTTTTGACCAACACGTCGCTGTCAGATGACAGATCCACTGCTACCAAAATGTGTTTATAGCCCATAGCCTGACTCCCTATAAAGCCAATGATTACCGCTGAAAATTACCACTGTCGCCGTGTGAAGACTGTTGCATGGATCGCAATGCCAGCGCATGTCCAGTGACGTTACTGCCAGTGTGAATAGCACCGCAATAAAAAAAAATATCTCATAGTCAGATTAGCTATCAATTTGATAAAAAGGGAAATAATTGCAGTGCGTAAAACGTCGGTACTGTGCATGTCATCGAGAATTGTAGTTGGCGTTTTCGGCATCAAATCTATACTGATATATAAGCATGTCATCAAAAAACCAGACTGGCGGGGTGATAGGTAACAGCTTGTCAGAATGAACAGACTGGCGGCGGGCCATAATCTCCTCGATATTGAGATTCTAAGCCATCAGGTGTTTTGTCGCCGTATCACACGAAGATTGCCTGGTTTACTGTTTTGTGTGGGGGCATGCAATCCCGCCCATACCACAAGCGTATGTTCGTGCAAACCGGAAGAAATACTGATTAGGGGAAGACGGAAAGACCCTGTTCTTCATTGAGTTTTACCTGACAGAGGTCACCTTTACAGACGGCCTTTGTGGTGGACATCCAAATTGTGGAAGTGGCCACCAGCAACACTGGGAGATAAACCATGAGCGGAGACGGCTTAATTATTGCGATTTTTTTTGTCGCACTGGTCAACATCCTGCGCTACCTGAGTTCGCTGCGTACGTTATTGGTCATGATGCGTGAAGCTAACCCGTTGCTTTACCAACAAGTGGCCCGTGGAAATAATTTCTTTGCGTCTCAGAGTGATATCAGTCGTCAGAAAAGGTTGTTCCATTATATCCGCAGTCAGGAATACCTCCATCATCATGACAACGTCTTTATTGCCAAATGCAATAAGGTTCGCCACCTCTTCATTCTTTCGACTGCACTGGTGCTGACACTGGTTTTGTCGCTCTTTTTTGTGGCGTTTGCAGGGCTTTGACGAGCAAAAAACAAACGTTCACTCAATTCTCAGAAAACGCTGGCAGATGCCCGCGTTTTTTTTGTTACCCTTCCCGGATAGCGAACAAAAACGTCGGAGTGGGGTTTGGACAGATTTCTTGCATGGTGGCAACAAAGCACTGAAGGGTTGAATCTAGACTGGCTCGAACATGTTGGTCTGATGCTGGGTGCCGCAGCGATTGCCTGGCTGGTTTGGCGGTTTGTGTTCAGCAAACTGGTGGAGGTGTCGAAAAAGACGCGGACCCAGTGGGATACGATTGTGCTTCAGGCTGTCAGTACACCAGTCAGTGTGTTTATCTGGTTGTGGCCAACCACCTTTGCGATAGGCAGCTTGCTGGATGCCAGCGTAGTTAAAGTAGGCACTGACTGGCTTGTTGTATCACGCCGAGCATTGCTGATCATTCTCATGCTGTGGGTAATGCTGCGCCTGGTGAACGCCATTGAAGCCTACCTTTCCCAATCCAATAAGCGTGACCAGACTACAGTTTCTGCCATAGGGCATGTCTTGCGTCTGCTGCTGGCCTTTATTGGTGTCCTGACGTTGCTGCAGGAGTTTGGTATCAGCCTGACAGGGCTTCTCACCTTTGGTGGCGTCGGTGGCCTGATTGTCGGTCTTGCGGCCAAGGATTTGTTGTCGAACTTTTTCGGTGGCCTGATGATTTATTTCGACCGCCCTTTCAGTGTCGGGGACTGGATAAGCTCACCAGACAGGAATATCGAAGGTACCGTGGAACGCATAGGTATGCGGATGACAGTGATCCGCACCTTTGAAAGCCGCCCGCTCTACGTCCCCAATTCTGTGTTCAGTAATATCGTGGTACAAAACCCGTCGCGGATGCGAAACCGCCGCATCAACGAAACCATCGGCATCCGTTACAAAGACGCGGACAAGATGGAAGCCATTGTCGATGATGTGAAAAACATGCTGAAAACCCATCCAGACATTGAACAGCGTGCGACCCTGATGGTGAATTTCGATGCTTTTGCTGACTCCTCGCTCAATTTCTTTATCTACACCTTCACTAAAACCGTCAACTGGGCACGATACCACGAAGTAAAACAGGACGTGATGCTGAAAATTGTCGACATCGTCCACGCGCACGGTGCTGATTTTGCCTTCCCGACCCGTACTGTCGCGTTTGACCGCGATGATGTGATAAACGCGCAGATCTCACCCAGCCCAGAATTGGCGCTCCCGCCGGATAAAAACTAGACTGGCTCCAAGGTGTACGGGCGGCTACAATGCCGCCCGATTTCGTGTAATGGGTTGTAAAGATGAAACAAGTAGATGTGGTGATCATTGGCGCAGGTGCCGCAGGCCTGATGTGTGCCGCGCAGGCAGGTAAGCGTGGCCGCCGTGTGCTGGTAGTCGATAACGGCAAGAAACCGGGCCGGAAAATTCTGATCTCCGGGGGCGGGCGTTGTAATTTCACCAATTATGATGTGACTGCCGCCAACTACGTCTGCCGCAACCCACACTTCCCAAAATCGGCGCTGGCACAGTACAGCCAGTGGGATTTCTTTTCCATGGTCAACGAATATGGTATCGCATGGGAAGAACGTGAGCACGGCCAGCTGTTTTGCATCGATTCGGCTAAAGACATTGTGGATATGTTGCTCAAAGAGTGCGACCAGCCAACCGTGGAGCAACGCTACCGCTGCGATGTGCATGATATCGAAAAGACCGACGATGGTTTCACCTTAAAGCTGGATACAGATACGGTGAGCTGCCAGTCGCTGGTTGTGGCAACTGGCGGCCTTTCGATGCCAAAACTCGGTGCGACACCGTTTGGTTACCAGATTGCCGAACAGTTTGGCCTTGCCCGCGTGCCGACCACGGCAGGACTGGTGCCTTTTACCCTGCACGATAAAGACAAGGCGGCTTTTGCGGATCTGTCCGGTATCGCAGTTCCGGTGACCATCACCACCGAGAGTGGGGTGCTGTTTAAAGAAAACCTGCTGTTCACCCACCGGGGCTTGTCAGGCCCCGTGGTGTTACAGGTGAGCTCCTACTGGAAACCGGGCGAGAAGGTCACGATCGATCTTTTGCCCGATCTGGACGTGGCAGACACCCTCAGTGCCATGCGTGACAAACACCCGGCGCAGAGCCTGAAAAACAGCCTGGCCCGCCTGCTGCCAAAACGACTTGTTGAAGCCTTAATTGCCCGTGGTGATATTCAGGACAAACCGCTCAGGCAGCTTAACCCGAAAGACATCAATGCACTGGCAGAATACCTTCACAACTGGCATATTGCACCGAATGGGACGGAAGGGTACCGCACCGCAGAGGTGACACTGGGCGGTGTGGACACCGATGAGTTGTCATCGAAAACCATGGAAGCGAAGAAAGTGCCAGGGCTCTATTTTGTTGGCGAAGTGATGGATGTCTCCGGTTGGCTCGGTGGTTACAATTTCCAGTGGGCCTGGAGCTCAGGCTGGGTGGCAGGGCAGCACGTATAGCATTGTGTAGGTGAAATCTGGGGCTATCTATAGTTAGTCGGTCGCCCTGTTTTCTGCTTTTTTGGTTAAAAACCAGGCGAATAAGGATTTATTTTGATATTTCGAATAATAAAGCTTTACAAAGGTACGATTTACTATAGTATTGTCCTTGCTCTGTTGAACAGGGTTATTTGAAACACGTAAGTAAAAGTAAAACTCCAGTTTGCCCTCCTTTTGTTGTGCCCTCTGCGTTTCCCTTAGATTTTCGTAACATTCAATAATTCAAATTCAAGCTTTCAGTGCATCGCATTCAGCGAAAAAATCAAAGAATTTAATTTATATAAGGGACACATTATGTCTAATAAAACAACGGGTCTAGTAAAATGGTTTAACGAAGAGAAAGGTTTTGGTTTTATTACCCAAGACAACGGCGGTGCAGACGTATTCGTTCACTTCCGTGCTATCGCTTCTGACGGTTTCAAAACCCTGGCTGAAGGCCAAAAAGTTTCTTTCGACGTTGAACAAGGCCAGAAAGGTCCGCAAGCGGCGAATGTCGTTGCACTTTAATGTCGAATTGTCTGGAATTTTCCGGATATAAAAAGCGCGCCCATTGAGGCGCGTTTTTTAATTGGTTTTTTAGTTGAAATAAAAAGTAGCATTAAATACTTTTGATAATATTTCGGTAGATTTTATTTTTTGAAAATTAAAAAATAATACTTTACAAAAAGTAAATTTACTATAATATAGTCCTTGCTCTGTTGAACAGGGTTATTTGAAACACGTAAGTAAAAGTAAAACTTCAGTTTGCCCTCCATTTGTTGTGCCCTCTGCGTTTCCCTTAGATTTTCGTAACATTCAATAATTCAAATTCAAGCTTTCAGTGCATCGCATTCAGCGAAAAAATCAAAGAATTTAATTTATATAAGGGACACATTATGTCTAATAAAACAACGGGTCTGGTAAAATGGTTTAACGAAGAGAAAGGTTTTGGTTTTATTACCCAAGACAACGGTGGTGCTGACGTATTTGTTCACTTCCGTGCTATCGCTTCTGACGGCTTCAAAACCCTGGCTGAAGGCCAAAAAGTTTCTTTCGACGTTGAACAAGGCCAGAAAGGCCCGCAAGCGGCTAACGTCGTTGCTCTTTAATGTCGAGTTATCCGGGATTTCCCTGATATGAAAAACGCGCCCTGGTGGCGCGTTTTTGGGTTTCTGGCGTTTAGAAAAAGTCTCGGTAGAGCATGTAAAGATGCGCTGCACTCCACGAGAAGTTGGATGCACCCTGTACCGCCCCAGTCTCCGGGTTGTAGTTTTCCCGGATCGCCCCATCTGCTGTCATGCCTTCTGCGTTTTCAAACAACTGGTGGGCCATCTGTACCGCTTCCGGGCCGTAGCCATATTTTTCCATCGCTTTCACGCCAAAGTAGAACTGATCCAGCCATACACGGCCTCGCCAGTAAATATCCTTGCCGTAAGCTGGGTTAGTCTGGCTCGCGGTGGGCAGTGAAATGCCGTAGCCCGGGAATGCCTCTGAGGTTGCAAACTCTTTCGGGTCGGTCATGGTGCGGATCACGCTGTCAGCATGTTCCTGTGTTGCTGCGCCATTAAACAATGGCCCCCAGCCTTCAGGTCCCCGTCCGCGTTCCACCAAAGGTTGGCCAGCACACATCACCCCATTCTTGTTATAGGCGGTGTCTTTACCGTTTTGGTCAACCATGCGGATGTCGTAGTAGAACCCGCTTGCTTCATCAAACATGCAGGTATTGATGTAGGTTTTGATCTTCTCTGCGCCAATGCGGAATTCTTCTGCGCGATCTTTGCCCTTAACCCCGGCAGACACCCGCTCTGCCATGTCGGCGAGATAGACGTTATCAGAGTACATGTAAGAGGCCTGATCGACTGACTCCTGCAGCATGGAGAAGCCAAGCAACTTGTCCGTTTCTTTATCGCGGTTTTCACCAAAACGGACCTGCCAGTCTTTACGGGCACGGTCAAGATTGCCATTGTAGGTTTTGTTTGCGTAAGCCTGGAGCTGGTCTTCATCGATAAAGCCAAAGCGGGCAGCGTTATCCATACCGGATTCCCAGCCTGCCGCTTCCTGCGCGCCGACATGGAGATCGGAGTAGATGACTTCGTCCAATACCCGGTTGTAGTTGTCCACGCCAATGACTCGGTACTTGTTCTCGCCGTTAACGTTACCAATCAAGGTGGCATTGTTGCCAAACTTGGTGGCGAGATTTTCTTTGGTTATCACTTCTACATACATCTGGCCATCATCGGTATTGTGGGCAGGATCGACAGCGGCACCGTACTCCGGCACGCCGTTGCCATTGTGGTCGCGGTTGGTCAGCCACCAGTCATGGTAGGCAACAAGCTTTGGATACATTTCGTCAATCCATGCCTGCGCATCAGAGGGGCGATTAAACTCATCGCGCAAGGCATGGTAAATCTCCATCACAGCCCATGCAGCCAAAGATGGCTTGGTGTTGCGTTCGTTCCAGTTTTCAGCGCCGGCACCACCGCGTGATTTCGGTGCGGTATAGGTCACCACGTCCAGAAGATACCCTTTGTCCTGCGGGCGGATAGGGTCGTTATCTTGCACCTGATACTGGAACACGGTACGGATATTTTCCATTGCCACATCCGGATTAAAGTGCGCCAGGGCATACGCTTGCTTCCAGGTATCCCATGGCCAGGTCAGGTTGCCGGAGAACCAACGTGCGGTCACCGATGGGGTCACGGTGTCGTGTTCAATGTCACCGGCGGCAGAGCGCCAGTTACCGTTCAGTGTCATCATCGCTTTTACACCGACACGTGCCTGTTCCTGGCTTGCGTGGGTATTCGTCAATCCACGTGTGAGGTAGTTTGTCCAACGCTGTTTTGTTGCCTCCATGTAGGTGTTGGGGTTTTGCAGGATATCCGCAATTTTTGAGGCTTCTTCTTTTACTTCCTGAGCATTGTGTAGGTAGGAAAATGTCGTGTAGAGCCGTTGTTCTTGACCGTGTTTTAACTGAAGTTGCGCGGTCTCTTTATAGGAAAGGCCATCAATGTGGGTTTGCGTGTCGACGGAGCGTGCTATCACAAAGGTTGCATCAGCATCGTTGCGAATGGCCCAGTTGTCTTTCATTTCATTACTGGAGATAGAAAGGCCAAGGTCTGATTTTTCAATGCGGCGGCCGTACTCTGGGTACTGCTCGTCCACGGTTTTCTCGGGGGCGGTTGAGATGGCATGTGTCAGCAAAGTGCCTTGCCACTCGGCGGTAAATGTACGGTCCTGACCACTGAGATCGGACAATTTGGTTTCCAACAGTGATGTACGGTTTGTGGCAAAGCGAAGTGTCATGGTGACCAGTAAGGTGGGCGTTTTGAGCTCCTGAACCAGGGCATCCGGTGTACTGTAGAGGTTGGCGTCTGCAAGTGAGAGGTCTATCACATCACCCGATTCATTATCCGTCAGGATGAGCTTATCGAAAGTCTGATCTGACATGTAATGGGCGTATTCTTGAGTGACTTGCATGATGCCCCCCACTGCGCCATAGCCTTGTTCATCGGCAGGCAACAAGTGTCCATGCCAAGCACCGTTATCGACAAAAGCGTTGTACTTAAGATTGCTGTAGCTGTCGTAGTCGCGGAGGAACTGTGGGTTACCGTGACGGTTAAGAATATTGGTGTATTTATTAAGAGATACACTATTGTTAACGACGACATCGTTGTTGTTGCATCCCGCGAGTGCCAAAGAGAGAAAAATACATGCAGAAAGAGGGGCTAACTTAAACGTCATTCTTACACCTATCTATGATCCCAGGAGGTTTGGTTTGCCTAGAAAAATTGGCGGCAATCATAGAGTGGGTTATGGGAATGATTTGAAACGAAGATCACGGTGAAACGCTTTGTTACGCGAAATTACATTGCGTGATATGTCGCCTGGAAAGTAAATGAATGGCCAATTTATGTTGATAATAGATTGATTTTTAAAGACTTACATTTGGTGGTCTTGGATCCTTGGTCTGTGTTAGTACATGTTTCACCTTTATCGTTTTTGTAACGGCTGATGGTGTCTATCTGCTTCAAATATCTGTATAAATTTTTCAAAGTACTTATCTACCGCGGCAGCATTGTCTGTTTCTCCCATCGCTGTCAGCAACACGGTACCCACTTCACAGGTGCACAGTGATCCGTTTGGTTGGTTGCGACGCAGGGTGTAGCGGGTGGAAAGCCCCTCCGGTAGTTTTATCATAGGGGCAGTCTGGAGCCAGGGGCTCTGGCGCAGCATTTTCCTTGCCTGCTGCCAGGTGGCATCGAGAATGATGAAGTGGATGGGATTGGTTTCCGGTTTAGAAGTGTGCTGCGCGAGTGCGTTATCCAACGCAATAGCATGGTCTCCCGGAAACACCAGATATGTCTGTGTGGCAGAGTCTGCGAATAAAGTGAGCAACGCCGCTGGCGGTGCTTTGCGCTGCCAGATATGGCGTCTGCAATATGGCAGTGCCTTTTCGAGCAGTTGGCCTGTGTTGGTGGTGCGTCCGGTTTCTGTTTCATGCATTAAGAGCTCAATACGCACCTGGCTATTCAGTGTTGGCTCTTCACCGCAAAAGCAGTGGTAGTGAAAGCCGCACCCTGTGCAGGGGGCGGCTTTTTCTGGCATCCGGGAGTCTTTTTCCATTTATTTCAGCTCAATGCCTTCTTGCTGCGGGTAAATACCATCAACGAACAGGTATAGATCAGAGCTGTCAGGCAACAACACTTCCGGTGCAACCGATGGATTGCCCGGGTAGTGCGTACCGTTAAACATTAATACGCGGGAGGTCGCTTTTGCACCGCCACCCCCGACTGGCATGATGAGATTGTGCCAGCCGAGGCGGGTGGCGGCACTCATCTGAAACGGTAAGTGCACCAGGGTGATGTGGCTGTTAAAACGCCATTCATTGTTGTCGTTGGCAAACACCAACAGGGTGCAGCCGCCACTGCCGCACCAGTCAGTAAAAATCATCAGCTCATCTTGAAGGTCACCGTTCAGATCCTGCATCAGCCAGCGATAGCGGGTACCTTCAGCCTGTTTTACGCCGTCTTCACCAAGGTAGGCCTTGAATGCGGCATCGACTTTTTCATTGAATGCTGCGGAGCCTTTCACGCCAGTGGTGGCATTGGGCTGCTGGTGATTGCCGACCATCAACGACAGTGTAAGCCCTTCTGGCCCAAGGCTGTACTCCTGGCTATTGATGGTTTCCTTATCGGCATTCAGGGTGAACCCCTGGCGGGTAAACAGGCGCTCACTGACCAGGTATTGCCCTTGGTGCCGGGTCATCATCACCTGTACTTTGTTTTGGCTGGCCTGTTGCCAAATACCGGTTTCTTCCACTGTGTCTTCCCCTGCCTGAGTATACCGGGTGGTGGCAGTATGGTCGGGGTTGAGCGTCAGGGTGGTGGTCAGTGAATTGCCGCCGATATTGGTCACGCCCTGATATTCGCCGACCCAGTGCTGCGTTGGGTCATCAGCGGCCAGCGTCGCACAGCCGTTCAAGGTTTGATTGCCTTTGGTGAAGGTCGAGGCCCAGCCGTAAATGCTGTCGCTCATGGTGTCATTGCAAAGCGCTGGGCGCAGGGTAAGTGTCGCGCCATCTGCCCGGTAAACGCGGGCAGCGGAAGAGATGTCGTGCCCGATCAAGGTAAATTGCTCCGCTTCTACACCGGGCTGTTGGTACTTAAGTGTATTACCATCAATAGACACTGACCAGAAGGGCTCATTGCCTGATGCCACTGTACGGTTTCGAGGTTGGTTGCAGCCGTCGATTTCGACGGACATCAGGTTCAATTGTGTCACCTTGAACGTTGCCGGGTAATCAGCGGCAAAGCCATCATAGGCGGGCTGCACAAACTCACCGATCAGTTCGCCGTAGACATTCTGATACGGTCCCATGGTCAGTGCCTGCCCGCCTTGATCCAAGGTAGCCGGAAGATCAAGCCAATACTGAGTATTGCTGCCGCACGGGGTAATAGCACGAACTTCATGGCCGAGTGTCACTTCTCCACGCAGCATAAAACGTTGAGGCGTGGCACTGGTTTCTGCTTGCGGGGATACGTCGTCGGTGCTCCCCTGATCTACAGGGTCTTTAAGCGTGAAGCTGCAGGCAGACAGCAGGGCAGTCGCACAAAATAATCCCAGTGTGTGGGCAAAAGGGGGGTTTTGGATATTCAACAGACATTCCTCTTCTCATTCAGTGCCTGATTGGATTAAATCCCAACAGGATTCAAGGAAGCAACAGGGAAATTATGGCGTATTGGCTGATGAAAGCCGAGCCACAATAGCATGAGAATATCGCGATGTTAGAAAAGTGTGCATAAAAAAACGGCAGCAAGGGGGAGTGCTGCCGTTTGGGAATCTACCGCGCGACTCAGTCCAGTAGATGGGTTTCAAGGTAGTGAGCGACGGCCTCTTCTGCGTTACTGCCAATGACTTCGTTATCTGGCAGGGCTGCTTTTACACGTGGGTGTGCGGTTGCCATAATGAGGCCTTTTTTCGCCGCACCCAGCATTTCTACATCATTCATGCCGTCGCCAAACGCGATACAGTCGTCCAGGCTGAAGCCTTTGATTTCTGCGACCGCTTTGAGCGCTTCTCCTTTAGAGACGCCAGAGCCCATCACTTCCAGACAAAACGGGGTGGAAAAGGCCACACTGATGTTGTCACCAAAGGTGTCGATGAACGTTTTCTCATAACCCATCAGGTAATCATGGTCATGGCGGATAAAGAATATTTTTGCCACATCATCAACCGGTGGGTTATTGACGTCGAATTCTTTAAAACTGAAGCCTGAATCTTTGTGGTATTTCGCCAGGTCTTCATCCACGCGGTTCAGCAGCCAGTCATCTTCACGATAGATGTGAATAGTTACGGTTTCATCGTCTTTTACCATCTCTACCAGTTGGGCAACCACCGCAGGGTCAACGTTATGACTGAAGATCAGTTGGTCGTTTTCATCGTGCACCCTCGCCCCGTTTGACGTGATCATGCAGGCTGGGATGCCGACATTTTTGCGGATATGAGCCACATCGATGTGATGACGGCCTGTAGCGAAAACAAAGTGCTTACCTTTGGCATGTAAACGTTGCAGGACATCGCAGGTAAAGGGAGCGATAGTGTGTTTTGGCGTTAGCAAGGTGCCGTCGAGATCGGATGCAACGATGTTGTACATGGATACCTCAATAGGAAAGCAGAGATGCGTTAATGCTCTCAGTGTATCCAGAAAAAGGGGAAAGAAAAGGGATCAAAATGTCGGCGTTTATTTCCTGTTTCTGAAAAGCCGACATCTGTAGCCGGGGCTAGGCGGTTTACTCCTGTATGCTTTCACCGTTGAGGGTGTTAAAAAATTCAAGTATCAGGGTCAGGGATTTATCGCGAATAGCGTCAACTTCAAACAGCAGTTCATGGCGGGAGCCTGCCAGAATTTCAAACTGGATCGGCAGGTCTGCCGCCTGGCGGTTACGGTAGAACTGGAACATGGCCTGGTTGCAAACGACCTGATCGTAGGCCGCTTGCATCAACAGGATGGGGATCTCGATGTCGGTGGCCGCGTTACGTATGCGTCTGCAGGCCTCTATACTTTGCCAGATCCACTGGGCGCTGGGGCCGCCGACTTTTAGTGTCTCATCTTTCTCATACAGTTTGCGGAACCACTGGTAGCGGGCTTCAGATTGTGTGAGCAGGTTTTGTTTAAAAGGTTTGGCCCAGTAGGGCATCTGACCTGGTGCAAAACCGGCGGGGTGTTGCAACTTGGACAGCATCTGACACAGTGGTTTGGCGGTCACTTGCAGGGGCCGGGACAGGTTAATGCCGAACATCGGTGCGCTCAGAGCCAGTGCATCAATGGCGTTAGGCTTTCGTGCGGCATACAGGGTTGAGATTGCCCCGCCCATGGAGTGGGCCAGGATCATGCGTTGTAGATGGGTTTTCCGGGTGACAACCTCATTGATAAAGGTCTCGAGATCGTCCACATAATGATCGAACGCCACCACATGGCCGATGTCACTGCCGGTGACCAGACGCTGGCTATGGCCCTGTCCCCGGTGATCATAGCTATAGACATCAAAACCCTGATTGAAAAGGTCGAAGAAGAGTTCCTGATATTTTGCGACCCCTTCGATACGGCCATTGACCACCACAATTGCACGGGTGTGCTCTGGCTTAGTAAAGGCGCACCAGTTCAGGCGCAGTCCGTCTTGACCGACAAATTCCCCCCGTTGTCGGTTGGCCCAAAACGGCGCGATCGCCTTTTCCATGGTCTCTTTCAGTGCATCTTCGCGGGAAAATAAAAAAAGGTGTTCGATTGGCATGTGAATTCCGGCGTTGTTTTTTTATTAGCATACCACTGAATCGTCAATATGCCTGAGCACGTCATGCATTCTATCAATCGGTGAAACGTCACATTCAGTTGAAAAGAAAACAGCCGACAATGCTTGAAATGGATGTGGTGATCTTTAAAAAAGTTAATCAAGAATTGACGTTTGGCGGCTATATTTGTTTGCTTTCTGTTTGGTGGTGAAAATGTCACCATCAAATAAAAGATAATAATACACAAGAGACATATCAGACGATGGGTGAGCAAATACAGAAAAAAGTCTTTTATATCGAACTGTTGCGTGTTGTTGCGGCGCTTGCTGTTGTTGCTATCCATGTGCTTGGGCCTTACCGTTTTCTGGTGGGGGAAACCCCCTACGCTGATTGGGTTTCCGCCATTGCCATTAATGGTGCAAGCCGTTGGGCGGTGCCGGTTTTCATCATGATCACAGGTGCATTATTACTTTCAGACACTCGCCCTTTCTCGGTGGGGTATTTTGTCCGACGGCGGGTGATGAAGGTCTTGTTACCGTTTGTTACCTGGTCAGTTTTTTACGCGATATTGGCAGGAATATCATTACAACATGTAAATTGGGCAGAAACCGTACAGCGACTAATCGCCTTTCCTGTTGAAGAAACCTACTATCATCTGGGTTTTTTCTATTATTTTATACCGCTTTATTTTTTGGTTCCTGTATTACGTCCTGTTGCCCAGCGGGAAGATCAGGGACTCTTTCACGCTTTGCTCGGCTGCTGGCTGGTACTGTGCGCTGCGAGACTGACGGGGATGTCGCTGGGGTGGCTGGAAGACTTGGTGCTGTATGGCGGCTACCTGCTGCTGGGGTTTGTGCTTCACCAACGCAAACTGCCGTTGAAATGGTTGTTGTTTTTGGGCCTGTTGGCATTGGTGGCGACTGAATACACGGCGATTTCTGAAAGTGTCTCAAAAAACCGATACACAAATGCAGGCTGGTTCTCCTATAAAACCCTGAATACAGTCTTGATTGCGGCCATGGTGTTTGGGCTTTGCCAGCACTGGGCTGAGCGCATGTCTGAATCGGTCCGGCATGCAGTCACAACCATAAGCCGGCATTCGTTGGGGATTTACCTGGTGCATCCGGTGTTTTTGTGGCCGCTGAGGGAGCTGGCATTCACCCCTTCCATGGCCTGGTTGACGATCCCTCTGGTCACACTGGCCGTATTTGGGGTGTCTTACATGGCCAGTGTGGGGTTGTCAAAGTCACGTTTCACCGCATGGCTGGTGCCTTAAGCCGATAAAGTATCAATGGCGTTGCATTTTGGCAAAGTGAACAAACTGGGCACCGCGATAGGTTAAGGTGCCGTAATCGCCCGGATGCAGCGCATGGTAGTAGTGGATCCCGACCTGGAATTCGCGTTTGGGGCCACCTTCCATTGGTTCGACATAGATCCAGTATTCTTCGGGATCTTGATGTTGCTGCGGGTTGGGGATTGTGACGGCCTGCTTATCAAGAATACGAATATCAATCGTCCGCTCTTCAGCGCCTTGTCCTATCAGGTGCTTTTGCATGGTCAGTACAAAGTAAACGCCTGCTATCACCGCCAAGGCGCCTACAAGTAATAACACTGAAACTGGCACGGCTCTCTCCTTTTCTCCGGTAAACCACATTCCAACGCGCTGGAATGCGGCAGGGATACAGTCGGCAAAGTCTACTTCACACACGGTTTCTACAAACCCAACGGACGGAAATTTCGTGATCCACTGCACTTATACAGCGCAGGGATGGCGCTAACGTTAGTTAAAGTGCATTCTCACTTTTGGTGTTATGACGTAATCTAATGTCATGGGACGCATTGCATGCAAAGAGAAAGGAGGCCCTCATGGAGGATATTGCCATTGTCGTGAGACAAAGTCGGCGCCTGGAACGGCTTCTCAAAGAGCATTACCACGCCAAGGGGCGGGGATTACACGAGTTAGTGAGCAGTTGTCAGGAGCGTCTGCCACATGATGTGATTGCTAAACTGCGCTTTATTGCCACGGTGCGCAATAAAGCCGTGCATGAAGACGGTTATGAGGTCGATGATATGCGCGGTTTTATGAGTGCGTGTAAACAGTGTGAAAAAGAGCTGTTGCCGCGTAGTAGCCGGACCATGTGGCGGATTGCCCTGTTTCTCATCTTTGCGGTCACTGCTGGGGCGGTGTGGTTTTACGTAGAAAACTGGCGCCATATTGTTGGTCAGTAACATGAGATGAAACACGATTCTCCATGATTTTTCTTTTTCTCGAGACTGAGCGTAACGCATTAAAATACATCGCCTTTTAGGCAGGCAGTGCAAAGAGACTGGCGTGTTTTTTCTGCCTTGTTCGCTTTCTGAGAGGTAGGCAGTAGACTTTCCATCTTGCATCTCTAGACTTGGTTGGCTCGCAGTTTAGAGGAACACATCATGTTGAGTTGGGTTGCCGTCTGTTTTTCCGGCTTACTGCATATCAATGCGGCTTACAAAGGGCCACAATGGCAGTTCTACCTGTGCAAACCACTGACCATCGCGCTGATGATTACTATTGCGGTGATGGGCGGAGAGAGCAACATTTATACCCACCTTATTCTTGCCGGGCTGGTATTTTCCCTGCTGGGAGATGTCTTTTTGATGTTGCCTAAAGACCGTTTTGTTCCCGGTCTTATCAGCTTTCTGGTCGCCCATATCCTTTACAGCATCGCTTTTTGGCAACAGTTTGAGGGGGCGATGGTCTGGTGGTTACCCTCCCTGATTGGTGCTGCAAGTGTGATTATTTTCCTGTTGCTGCTTCCCAACCTTGGCACTTTGCTGATCCCGGTGGGTCTTTACATCGCTGTGATTGCCCAGATGGCCTGGGGAGCGGGTGAGTTCTGGATGAATGCCCATTCGCAGGCTGCGGCCTATGCTTTTGGTGGGGCACTGCTATTTATGGTGTCAGATACGGTCTTGGCGTTTGATCGCTTTAAAGGTCCGTTCAAAACATCGGTACTGCTGATCATGAGTACCTACTTTTTTGCTCAGGGACTGATCACGCTGTCCGTGTTGTCATAGGAGCCTTATATGTCGTGGGTACAAGTGTATAGCGCCAGTAATTCACTTGAGGCACACAGTTTGAAAGGCATGCTGGAGAGCATGGGGATTGAGGTGGTATTGAAAGGGGAATCCCTTGCCAGTGCGACGGGAGAGTTGCCGGTCGATGTGATTGCGGTGACGTTATGGGTTGAAGAGTTGCGAGAGAAGAAAGCTTTGGCGGCATTGAAAGAGTACGAAGCGCAGGGGGATACAATCTGGTTTTGTTCAGGTTGTGGTGAAGAGAACGGGGGAAGTTTTGAACTATGCTGGCAGTGCGGCTCACCTCACAATGGATCGAAACCTTAACTCAAAGCACAATAAGCTTTGCGCCATATCATGTTGTTACCGGCGAAGCTGTGATTTGATATGCGCGTTTTTTCACTGAGCGGAGACAACATGTCTGCATCTATTCATGTCCACGAGATCTTAAATCATCTCAAGCAGCAACCTATGTCTGAACAGGCACTAGCGCACTGGGTTGAGAGTCAATGGGGCACAGAAGCATGTTTTCACACCTGCAGCCGGCAAGCGCTTTCCTTCAGTGAAGTGCTCACGTTTTTGCGTCGCCGCAAGAAAATCATTGAGGAGATGGGTACCCTCTCCGTCAACGAAGCGCGGGTTTGCAACCACTAGGGCTGTTTTAATCGACAAAAGACAAAGGCCTCTGTCGAGACCTTTGTCATTCTTGTCGGATATGTTATTGACTGACCATATACTTACGGCGAATGTCGAGCAGGGCAAAAATGCCAAACAACAGGATTGACCACTTTTCCCACTTCGTCATAGTGATTTTGTCACCGAAGGCACCGATAAAAATCAGCATCTGCAGGCCGTGCATACAGAACAGGAAGGCGGTCATGATATAAAGCGCCATCGCGGCAACCCCGGGAAAGGGATGGACGATATTGGCAATCAGGACAAACCAGACAAAGCCGATGGCCGCTTTTGCTAACAGGATGAGTGCTTTCATTTTTCCTCTCTTTGATACAGCCGGAAACTGACTTGCCCGGCATGCTTTTCCTTAATCATGTCCCAGTGCGCCGGCACGACCGGTTGTCCCAGTTCTTTCTCTGCCTCAATGTAGACCAGCGCGTTGTGGCTTAGCCACCCATTGTGCTCAAGTTTGTTGATCACATCACCCAGCAAGTCTTTGCGAAATGGCGGGTCAATAAAGACCACGTCAAACGGCTGCCCCTGATTGGAAAGATAGGTCAGGGCATCGGTATTGTGTACCGTAGCGTTCTCGGCTTTCAGCGTGTTGAGATTCTGGCGGATTTGCGTCGCCGCGCCTTTATCCAATTCCAGCAAGGTGACGTGCCCTGCATGGCGGGACAAGGCTTCAAGGCCCAGCCCACCACTGCCTGCAAAGACGTCCAGGCAGCGTGCCTCATAAAGGTCTGCGGCCAGCCAGTTGAAGACCGTTTCTTTGACGCGGTCTGTGGTCGGGCGCAAGCCTTCCACGTTCTTTACCGGCAGCTTACGGCCTCGCCATTTGCCGGAAATGATGCGGACAAAACCAGTGCCGCCTCCTGTATTGGCCGTTGAAGCGTGTCTGCGACCCGTGTTCCGGTTCGCAGGGTTTTTAGGGTTACGTCTTACCATAGATTTTTTGACCGCTAAGAAGGTGTTAGACTATACGCTTTCGGTAATGGCACTGCATTCCCCCAATCTTATTCAGTTAGCGACGTAAGGGCTTTCGGCTCCTTTCGCCGGAGTGGCTGCGTCGATGAGGTATGCATGTCGCGCCGTTACACCACTGCACTCGCTGGGGAGCAGTGTTCACAGTTTCTAGATCAGCTCGTGGTTACCGGGCTGATTGTACCAATCAAGCTTTAGGATTTGCCAATGGCAGAAAAAAAGAAACGCGGATTTATGTCCTGGCTGGGTTTCGGCCGAAAAAATGACGAACAAGAAGAACAGCGAAAAGCCGAGGAAGCACGCCTAGCAGCAGAAGCCAAAGCCCGCGCTGAAGAAGCAGCCCGCCAGCAGGCAGAGGCCGAAGCCAAGGCCCGCGCTGAAGAGGAAGCCCGTCAGCAGGCAGAGGCCGAAGCCAAGGCCCGCGCTGAAGAAGCAGCCCGCCAGCAGGCAGAGGCCGAAGCCAAGGCCCGCGCTGAAGAGGAAGCCCGTCAGCAGGCAGAGGCCGAAGCCAAGGCCCGCGCTGAAGAGGAAGCCCGTCAGCAGGCAGAGGCCGAAGCCAAGGCCCGCGCTGAAGAAGCAGCCCGCCAGCAGGCAGAGGCCGAAGCCAAAGCCCGCGCTGAAGAGGAAGCCCGCCAGCAGGCAGAGGCCGAAGCCAAAGCCCGCGCTGAAGAGGAAGCCCGTCAGCAGGCAGAGGCAGAAGCCAAGGCCCGCGCCGAAGAAGAAGCCCGCCAGCAAGCAGAGGCCGAAGCCAAAGCCCGCGCTGAAGAGGAAGCCCGTCAGCAGGCAGAAGCAGAAGCAGAAGCCAAAGCAGCAGAAGAAGCTGCACGCCTTGCGGCTGAAAAAGCTGCGAAGGTTGAGCAGGAAAAACCGAAAAAAGAGGGGTTCTTTGCCCGCCTGAAACGTGGCCTACAGAAAACCAAAGTCAATCTGGGCGCAGGATTCTTTGGATTGTTCAGCGGTAAGAAAATCGATGATGAGCTGTTTGAGGAGCTTGAAGAACAGCTGCTTATTGCTGATGTCGGCATGGACACCACCACCAAAATTATTAATAGCCTCACCGAAAAAGCCTCGCGCAAAGAGCTGAAAGACGGTGAAGCACTTTACGGTATCCTCAAGCAAGAGATGGCAGACATCCTGAGCAAGGTGGAAAAACCGCTGGAGATCGACAGGAAAGATGGCCCGTTTGTCATCCTGATGGTAGGCGTAAACGGCGTGGGTAAAACCACCACTATCGGTAAGTTGGCCAAGCAGTTCCAGCAGCAGGGTAAGTCTGTCATGCTGGCCGCCGGTGACACGTTCCGCGCAGCCGCAGTCGAACAGCTACAAGTATGGGGTGAACGTAATAATGTGCCTGTGATTGCCCAGCATACCGGGGCGGACAGTGCATCAGTGATCTATGACGCGATAGAAGCGGCAAAAGCGCGTAATGTTGATGTGGTGATCGCCGATACGGCAGGCCGCCTGCAAAACAAAGCCAACCTGATGGAAGAGCTGAAGAAAATCGTCCGGGTGATGAAAAAGCTCGATGAAAATGCGCCGCATGAAATCATGCTGACCATTGACGCTGGTACCGGCCAGAATGCCATCAGCCAGGCGCGCCTGTTTAACGACATCGCTCCACTTTCTGGCATCACCCTGACCAAACTGGATGGCACGGCAAAAGGTGGCGTGATCTTCGCGGTGGCTGACCAGTTCAATATCCCGATCCGTTATATCGGTGTGGGTGAAGGCATTGACGATTTGCGTCCGTTCGTGGCGGAAGAATTTATCGAAGCTCTGTTTAGTCGGGAGGACTGATAGGCGTGATCCATTTTCAGCAGGTAAGTAAGGCCTACCGTGGTGGGCAACAGGCACTGCAAAGAGTGAGTTTTCACTTACCCAAAGGTGATATGGCGTTTTTGACCGGTCACTCAGGGGCAGGGAAAAGCACCCTGCTGAAATTGCTGTGCGCGATTGAGCGGCCAAGCGACGGGAAAATCCTGTTCAATGACCATGACATCTCACGTATTGCGCGCAAGGACATTCCTTTCCTGCGCCGCCATATCGGGGTGATTTTCCAGGATCATAAACTGCTGATGGACCGAAGCGTGTTTGACAACGTGGCACTGCCACTGCGCATTGAACAGGCCAGCGAGAATGACATTAAAAAGCGTGTTTCGGCCGCGCTGGATAAGGTTGGACTGCTGGATAAAGCCGGTTGCCTGCCTATTCAGCTCTCCGGTGGTGAGCAACAACGCGTCGGCATTGCCCGTGCTGTCGTGAACCGTCCTATGGTGCTGGTTGCCGACGAGCCGACCGGCAACCTGGATGCCGAGCTGTCACAGCAAATCATGGAGCTGTTCCTCCAGTTTAACCAGGTGGGAGTGACCGTCTTGATGGCCACCCACGATACATCGCTGCTCAACCGCTATGACATGCGCCGGTTTGAACTTAACCAAGGGCATCTTTCGGAGGTGGTCCGTGGCTAACTTTCTTTCACTGCATAAGCAGCAAGGCCGTCAGGCTTTTAACGATCTGATGGCTAAGCCATTGGGCAACCTGCTGACCATTCTGGCGCTGGCGTTTTCGCTCGCGTTACCTGCCACTCTGTACATGCTGGCAAAAAACGTCATGTTGGTGACCCAAGAATGGCAGGCTCCAAACCAACTGACGGTGTACCTCAATCCGGTGTCAGAAAACCGCGCAGAGGCGTTTGGCAAAACGTTGGCCGGTTGGCCGGACGTGGCGACCGCCGAGTATATTTCGCCGGAACAGGGGCTCACCGAGCTTCGGCAGATCCAGGGTTTTGAAGAAGCGGTCAGTCTGTTGGATGAAAACCCGCTGCCAGCAGTGGTGGTGGTGACCCCATCCTCTGACCGGGCTGAGGATGTGACTGCGCTGGCTGCCAGGCTGCGAGCTGCCCCTGAGGTAGAAGAGGTGCGCCTCGACAGTGACTGGTTGCAGCGTCTTTCTGCGATTGAGTCTCTGGTGCTGACATTAACCTGGGTGTTTTCCGGTCTGATGTTAATGGCCGTATTTCTCATTATCGGGAATACCTTGCGTTTGCAGGTTCTGAGTCAGAAAGAAGAAATCCAGGTGATGAAGCTGGTTGGGGCGACGGACAGCTATATCCTGCGTCCGTACCTTTATACCGGTGTGTGGCTGGCACTGGCTGGGGCACTGGTGGCTTGGATTGTTGCTACGATCAACGGCTTGCTTTTGGATGCTGCTGTCGCGAAATTGGCTACACTGTATGACAGTGGTTTCCGCCTGGCGGGCCTCCGCCTGGATGAAGGTTTGATTCTGTTGATGGTGGCGGGCTTGATAGGGCTTCTGGCTGCAAAGCTTGCAGCCACAAAACATTTACGGGAAATTGAACCTGTTTAATAAATGAAGGTCACAAAAGGGTGCCTACTTGCAGTTTTTTTGAACTTAAGTAGAGTATGACGGTTGCCCTGAGGGCAACACAATGTTCGATACATTCGAAAAGAGGTGAAAATGACAGCAGAGATGTATGCACTGGCCCCCATCTCCCAAGATAGCCTGGACAGCTATCTGCAGCAGGTAAACAGCTACCCAATGTTGACTGCTGATGAGGAGCGTGAGCTGGCAGAACGTCTGCACTACGAGGAAGACTTGGATGCAGCAAAAAGCCTGATCCTGTCTCACCTGCGCTTTGTTGTTCATATTGCCCGTGGTTATTCCGGTTACGGATTGCCAATCTCTGATCTTGTGCAGGAAGGGAATATCGGCCTGATGAAGGCGGTAAAACGCTTCAACCCGGAAGTGGGTGTGCGTTTGGTGTCTTTTGCGGTTCACTGGATTAAAGCAGAAATCCACGAGTACGTGTTGCGTAACTGGCGTATCGTGAAAGTCGCGACCACCAAAGCTCAGCGCAAGCTGTTCTTCAATCTGCGAAAATCGAAAAAACGTCTGGGCTGGTTCAATGCCGAAGAAGTGAATATGGTTGCTGAGCAGCTGGGGGTGGATGCAGCAGAAGTGCGTGAGATGGAATCCCGTCTTGCTGCGCAGGATGCAGGGTTTGACGCTGGCGTCGGTGATGACGAGCGCGAAGGTGGTGCAGTTGCACCGGTTTTCTATCTGGAAGACAAAAGCTCAGATATTGCCACCAACCTGGAATCCCAAAATTGGGAGGACCATACCAATCGTCGTCTGGCGCAAGCCATGTCGGGTCTTGATGCGCGCAGCCAGCATATCATCCGTTCACGTTGGCTGGATGATGACAATAAGGTGACCTTGCAGGAGCTGGCTGATCATTATCAGGTCTCAGCAGAGCGTATCCGTCAGCTTGAAAAGAATGCGATGCGTAAATTAAAAGATGCTGTGGGTGATGCCCTGTAATCGCCCGTTATCGAGACAGAAACCGGCCATGTGCCGGTTTTTTTGTCTCTGTTAATTCGTCAATATGCTCCTCCGGGAAATGTTTTCCACAGCTTTATTACGATCAACACTACATATTGTGGATCCTTCATCGTCGAGCTACTTTATCAACGCAATCCACAGTTTTTTCCACAGGTGGTGATAATTTACACAAATCCCTTAAGATCTCTGTGGCCTGCTGAAGAAAAAAGTCATGTACAATGCCGTTTTACGTGTCTTTGCGGGTATTACGGCGAGGATACGTTGATTTATCTGGATTAACGGGAGTGGAATAACCCATGGAACAATTTGCGCATATCTCTGTGGTGGATGCGTTGGCGATGCTGGAAAGTGACGATCATCACGCTGTGATGGTGGACATCCGGGATCCTCAATCATTTCAGCTATCTCATCCACAGGGGGCATTCCACCTTACCAATGATACCATTGTACAGTTCATGAATGAGGTTGATTTCGAGCAGCCTGTGCTGGTGATGTGTTATCACGGCGTCAGCAGCCAAGGGGCGGCGCAATATTTGATCAATCAGGGTTTTGAGCAAGTGTACAGTGTGGATGGGGGTTTTGAGGCCTGGCGCCGACAGTCCTTACCGGTGGCATCGGGCATCTGATTGCGAATAACGAAGAGGTACTATGATAAGGCTGACTGCACTTTCCAATCCCAGGGCCGCACAGGCGTTTATTGATTACATGGCATCACGGAACATTGCTATTCACATGATGCCGGAAGGGGAAGGCCAGTTTGCCTTGTGGCTGGCTGATAGTCAGCATCAGGTTGAGGTAGAAGCGGAGCTTGATACTTTCCTGCAAAATCCCATGGCTGAAAGATACCAGGCTGCCTCGTGGGAGATGGCGGAAAGCCGCACCGCCCAGTTTTTCTATCCACGCCAAGGGTTGCTGGCGTCACTGAAACAAAACGCAGGTCCGTTTACGCTGGCCGTGATGGTGGTTTGTATCGTGGTGTTTGCTGGGCTGACGCTGGGCTTGGGTAACGACGTGTTTTCGCTGCTGCACTTCCCGGCAACAGAGGCGCAGCAATGGCAGCTCTGGCGCTTGTTTTCCCATGCGCTGCTCCATTTCTCTGCCACCCACATTGTGTTTAACCTGCTGTGGTGGTGGGTACTTGGCGGCAAAATTGAACAGCACAGTGGCAGCACCAAGCTGATGTCACTGTTTCTCCTCACTTCCCTCTTTTCCGGCCTTGGCCAGTATGTTTTCGACGGCCCTGCGTTTGGCGGTATGTCCGGGGTGGTCTATGCGCTGCTGGGCTATCTGTGGCTAATGGGCGCACTCGCGCCGGAGCGTGGGCTCTCTATTGAACCGGCTTACGTTGGCTTTATGCTGCTTTGGCTGGTGGTGGGCTTTTTCGAACCGTTTGGTATGGCGATTGCCAACATGGCGCACCTGTTTGGTTTGGTGTCCGGCTGTGTGCTTGGCTTCATCGACGCCAAATTGAGACACCTACGCTAACCTTGATCACCCCTTGGGTGCTCGGATTGGCATTCCCAGTGTAGCCACGTAAACTGTGGGCAGTTTTTACTTTTGCGCAGGGGATGCCGTGAAACAAACATTACGTCACCGGGAAATACTCGATCTGGTCCGAAGCAAGGGTTACGTCAGTACTGATGATCTGGTGGCCCACTTCGATGTCAGCCCCCAAACCATCCGTCGCGATCTCAATGAGCTGGCGGCAGAAAACAAAATTCGCCGCCAGCATGGCGGGGCAACCATTCCCTCCAGCTCTGTGAATACCGCCTATGATGCCCGTAAGGTCATGCAGCTGGATGCCAAAAACCGTCTGGCACAAGCGCTGGTGGCACACATTCCTGATGGCGCCACCCTGTTTATTGATATTGGCACCACCCCTGAAGCGGTGGCCCGCGCTTTGTTGAATCACCAGGATTTGCGCATTGTTACCAATAACCTCAATGCCGCCAGCATCCTAATGGCGAAAGAAGATTTCCGCATCATCATGGCGGGTGGGGAAGTGCGTAACCGTGATGGCGGGATCATGGGGGAGGCGACGCTGGATTTCGTCTCCCAGTTCCGTCTCGACTTTGGCATTCTCGGGATCAGCGGTATCGACCACGACGGCAGCCTGCTTGACTTTGACTACCACGAAGTGCGGGTAAAGCAGGCGATTATGCAAAACAGCCGTTCTGTGATGCTGGCGGTTGACCATACCAAATTTGGTCGCAACGCCATGGTGAATGTCGGTGATATCGCACAAATTGATATGTTGTTCACCAATGCCCCATTGCCAGAGCCGTTACAGGCCAGAATGCAAGAGCTTGAAACCTTGGTAGAAATGGTCGAATGAATATTCTTTCTATTATCGAAACCGCCGTATGGCGGTTTTTTTGTGCCTGTTTTGAACAAATATTCACTATTTAACCATTGGGATTGTGAAATATTTGTACTAGAATGCTCGAAAACGAAAATTAAATGTTCGTATGAGCGTGAGGGTGAAATGAGTCAGGTCAGGGAACAGGAAAACCATAATCAAAACAATCACCATGATGACGTGCTTGATGTCATTGTGGTGGGTGGCGGGATCAACGGTGCGGGTATCGCGGCAGATGCGGCGGGGCGGGGGCTGAAAGTCGGGCTTTATGAGGCGGCGGACTTCGCATCGGCAACCTCGTCGGCCAGTTCCAAACTGATCCATGGTGGCCTGCGCTATCTTGAGCACTATGAATTCCGCCTGGTGAGTGAAGCGCTTGCTGAGCGTGAAGTGCTGCTCAAAAAAGCCCCGTTCCTTGCCTGGCCGATGCGCTTTCGCTTACCGCACCGCCCGCACCTGCGACCAGCCTGGATGATCCGTATCGGGCTGTTTCTCTATGACCACCTTGGCAAACGGACCACACTCCCTGCCAGTAAAGGCATTCGCTTTGGTGACAGCTCGGTATTGAAAACGGACATCACAAAAGGGTTTGAATACTCCGATTGCTGGGTCGATGATGCGCGCCTGGTGATGTTGAATGTGATGGATGCGGCAGAGCGCGGCGCTGAAGTGCGTAACCGTTGTAAGGTGGTAAAGGCCGGGCGTCAGGGAGGTCTCTGGCATGTGGAAATTCAGGACACCCTGACCGGTGAAATCCTGATCCGCAACGCCAAAGTACTGGTGAATGCAGCGGGCCCCTGGGTGAAAGCTTTTTACGATGAAAGCACCTCGCTGAAATCTCCCCGTGGCATTCGCCTTATCAAGGGCAGCCATATTGTGGTGCCACGTGTTCACAGTGAAGAGGTGGCGTATATCCTGCAAAATGAAGATGGGCGTATCGTGTTTGTGTTGCCCTACCTTGACCGCTTCTCAATCATTGGCACCACGGACGTGGAATACAAAGGTGATCCGCGTGATGTCGCGATTGAGCAACAAGAGATTGACTATATCCTGTCGGTGTACAACCAGCACTTCAAGCGCCCGTTAAGCAGTGATGATGTGGTGTGGACTTACAGTGGAGTGCGTCCGCTCTGCGATGATGAGTCAGACTCCCCGCAAGCGATCACCCGTGATTACACCCTGGATTTGGATGACAACGGCGGCGATGCGCCAATGCTTTCTATTTTCGGCGGCAAGCTGACCACATATCGCAAACTTGCCCGTGCAGCCGTGAACAAACTCGCTCCTTTCTTCCCTGACATGGGGCCGGATTGGACGGCTGATCAGGTTTTGCCGGGCGGGGAAGGGATCGCCGGTTTTGATGATGTTAAGCAGCAACTGAAACGTGAATACCCGTGGATGGATGTATTCACTGCCCACCGCCTGGCAACCACCTATGGCAGCCGTGTCTGGGTGTGGTTAGACGGTGTAAAAACAGCGGCGGATCTGGGTATCGATTTTGGTGAAGGGCTGACCCAGAAAGAGGTCGACTACCTGATGGCATCAGAATACGTGCAGCGTGCAGAAGATCTGTTGTGGCGACGTACCAAATTGGGGCTGTATCTCAATAATGCCCAGCAATCTGCGCTGTCAGATTACATTGCCCGTAGCTTGCAGAAGGAAGATGAGGCGGTCACAGCTTGATTTGATGGCGTAGACAAACACGAAAGGCGGCGCTTTTGGGCCGCCTTTGTTATCTGGTGCACTTACTGGTAGAGGTATTTAGTAAACAGTAGGTCTGTCAGCACTTTCTGGTTGGTTTCAGCGAGCAGCATCGCATTTACCTTATCCAGACACGCTTTACGGATCGATTCTCTGCCGGACAGTGATTTGATCCGGACTTCGTTTTCCTGACTTAGCATTTCAATAATGGCATCGCGGATTAGCGGCTGGTGATATTCCAGCATCTGGAGCAGCGATGGATCATCCACCATCAGGTCAACCCGGACATTAATAAACCCGAGTTTGCGGCCTTCTGTAATAAAGTTAGTGGTTATCTCTGGCTCAAGCGTAAAATAGCTGAACTGTGTGTCATTCCCTTCCTCACTTGCCATTGAAGGGAAGGTGACCAGCAGAGACAATATTAAGGCGAAAACCGCCGTGATATTTTTTTTCATGGTTTTTGCCAAACCCCGGATTTCGTCAATCTCTTATGGTAGTTTAGCTGCGCGTCAGAAGGCACAGCTGTGTACAATAGCGCACTACTAATACTAAACACTATTGGCCTATTCGGCGAAGGTTTTGTGTTTTTTTTGCTCTTTTGCTCAGGATAACATGTCAAAATTCAAGGAATTACACTTGCAAGCTCTCATGGATGCCGTTTGGGAGGAGCCGGAATGGCAACGGCTTGAAGCATCCCCAGTGGGGTCGTGGCTGCTTGAGCGCCACTCCATGACAGAGCGGTTGAAAGCGCACTGTCACACCCTGTCGGTAGAGCTGCTGGGCCTGTATGAAATCGAACAATCTGCCTTGTCTTACGATGAAAGCACCCTGCTGGGTGATCAAGCCTGTATGGTACGTGAAGTGGTGTTGTCGGGAGATGGCAAAGCCTGGTTGTGCGCGCGCACCCTGGTGCCCAAGTCAACGCTGACAGAGAAAGAACAGGATATTGCAGAGTTAGGCGCTGTGCCTCTGGGACAGCGCGTCTTTAACCAGGCGAATGCAAGGCGCGATGCGATTGAAGTGGCGACCGTGATGGTGGAAGGCCAACCACTGCTGGCGCGCCGCTCACGTTTGTGGGTTAACGAAAAACCGATGCTGGTTTCTGAGCTGTTTTTACCCCACGCCCCGGTATATCAGGAGGAAGGCTAAATGGATGCGGCCAAGGCGAAAGCGTATTGGCAATTAACACGCATGGACAGGCCTATCGGCAGTTTGTTGTTGCTTTGGCCAACGCTGTGGGCATTGTTTCTGGCTGCTGACGGGTTACCGGACCTGCATGTTTTAGTGGTGTTTGTACTGGGCGTTGTCATGATGCGCGCAGCCGGTTGCGTGATCAACGACTATGCTGACCGCAATTTTGATGGCCACGTAAAACGCACCAAGGCGAGGCCTTTACCTTCCGGGCTGGTGACGGCAAAAGAAGCGTTGGCCCTGTTTGGTCTATTGGTGCTTGGTGCCTTCCTGTTGGTGCTGACGCTTGACCCGCTGACCATCAAACTGTCTGTGGTGGCGGTGTTGCTGGCATCGGTATACCCTTTTATGAAGCGTTACACCCACATGCCGCAACTGGTGCTGGGCATGGCGTTCAGCTGGGCAATCCCCATGGCCTACGCGGCGCAGTCCGGTGAATTGCCGCCTGTGGCCTGGATGCTGTTTCTGGCCAACGTCGCCTGGACCGTGGCCTATGACACCCTGTATGCCATGGTTGACCGTGATGATGACCTGAAAATCGGCATTAAGTCATCCGCCATCTTGTTTGGCCGTTTTGACAAGATTGCCGTGGGCATCCTGCAACTGGTCACTGTTTTGCTTTTGGTACTGGTAGGCTACCTCTGTGGGCTTTCATCGATCTACTATTGGTTCCTGCTGGTGGCTTCCGCGCTGTTTGTTTACCAGCAGTGGCTGGTACGCAGCCGTGAACGTGACCCCTGCTTTAAAGCCTTCCTGAACAATAACTATGTCGGCATGCTGGTATTTATAGGTATAGCGCTGGCTGTTTTGTTCAGGTAATACACGTTCAAAGCCAAAAAACTCGCCACTTAGGCGAGTTTTTTGTTTCCGGGAGCTCAGTTTTCTGAGGACTGGTTCAGGATAGCCTGAATAGTCAGTTGCACGTCCGGCGAGATCAGGCTGAATACGCATTCACGCAGTGCTTCAATCCGCTCCGCACAGGCATGGTCGTCATCATTCAGGTAACCTTCTTCTCTCAGCGAGTTCAGCAAGGTGCTGAATACGCCCTTGTCGAAAAACTCTGGCGCATTGATACCGTGCAGGCGGCTCAGGCGCTGCGCCATCATCTGGCTCTGTTGTTCCAGATCTGACTTGGAGGCATCTGGCTCATGGCTGAACAGGGTCAGGGTGATCGCATAGCGCTGCAGGGTTTCGGTAATGGTGCGTCCCAACAACTGAAGCTGTGTCAGCTTGGCGTTGTTGCAGCTGATGGTGTCACCGTCGATGGTGATCAGTGACTGGCGTGCCATTTCAGTCAGGGTCGCATCGATGTAGTTTTCCAGCGTCGCCTCATCAAAGCTCATAAACAATTCGGCTTTGAGTAGTGGGTAAAGCTTGCAAACAGCATCCATCAGGCTTTCACGGGAAACACAGGTATTGAACACCAGCGTTTGCGCGATAAGTGATGGCAGCGCGAACAGGTGAATAATGTTATTGCGGTAGAAGGTCATCAGGATTGCCTGCTGGCGATCGAGCGAAATCACTTCGCCCAGCGAGTCTTTCTCGACCACGAATTTGTTCAGGGTCAGCGCATGCTCAACCAGCTCCTGAGCTGACTCTGACGGCACCGTACTGGTTGCTGAATACGGTACCTGGCGCAGCAGCTCGAGGTAAATCGTCAGCTGTTCTTCCAGTGTTTCCCGGCTCAGTGCACGCTGTCGGGACGCCAGCAATGCGGTGGCGCACAGGGTCAGGGCGTTGGCCGCGGCAGCATCATTGATTTTGGTCATCATACGCTCGGCAAGCTCATTAACCACGGGGTTCAGCCAGTTCGGACGCTGTGGCTCAATGGGGTTGATGTCTTTTTGCCACTCAGGGACTTTTTCGTTCAGGACGTGGTTCACCGTGATAGGCTCACCAAAGTTGACATAACCTTTACCGTAGTTGCGCAGCTTGCGAACAATCCCCAGTACCTGACCGAAACTTTCTTTCTCCTTGCGCTTGCCCTGCAGCTCCTTGGCATAAGTGCTTACTTCCATCACGTGCTCGTAACCGATGTAAACCGGCACCAGGGTGACCGGGCGTTTCAGGCCGCGCAACATGGCCTGGATGGTCATTGCCAGCATGCCGGTTTTGGCTGGCAGCAGACGGCCGGTACGCGAGCGTCCGCCTTCTGAAAAGTATTCCACTGAATAGCCTTTGGTGAACAGCTCTGCCAGATATTCCCGGAACACCGTAGAGTAGAGGCGGTCTCCTTTAAATGTGCGGCGCAGGAAAAACGCCCCACCACGGCGGAAAATCGGGCCTGCCGGGAAGAAGTTCAGGTTCACACCTGCGGCAATGTGCGGTGGCACCAACCCTTCTTTATACAGCACGTAGGACAGCAACAGGTAGTCCATGTGCGAACGGTGACATGGCACGTAGACAATCTCGTGACCATCCTGCGCAAGCTTACGTACGCGCTCGGCATTATTGATATTCAGGCCCTGATACAGCTTGTTCCAAAGCCAGGTCAGGATCCGATCACCGTAGCGGATCAGGCTCGGTGAGAAGTCCGCCGCAATTTCTTCCATCATGTCGATGGCTTCTTTGCGCACTTTCTCTATCGGGACATTGCGGCTTGCCGCTTCGTCCTGCACCGCTTTGTCGATGGCTTTCGATGCCAGCAGGCGTTTGAACAGTAACTGGCGGTTGGGCAGTCCTGGACCGGATGCGGCCATTTTCTGGCGCGAGAAATGGATTTTCGCTACCCGTGCCAGTTTGTTGGCAATCGTGGTGTCTGTGCCGTGCTTGTCCGCCATGTAGCGCAGGGAAACGGCGTTACTCAGGCGCACCATGCTGTCACGACCCAGGGTCAGGATGGTGTAAAACTTCTGGAAGGCATTCAGCGCCTTCAGGGCAGGAGCCGCCGGACGTGATTCATTGCCGGGGTCGCGGTTCCAGACGACAGATGCCGGTATCATCTGGATATCGAGTTCGGTATCGCGCTTGTGCAGTTCGAGCCATTCGGTGAACAGGGCAAGGGAGTCTGCCGGTACCGGATCGCTGTCTTTAAAGATGCGCTTGCCTTCGGAGACAAACACATAGCGTGGCAGGCTTTTTCCGCCAAGTTCAAGGGGCTCAAGCGGATCGGGCAGGCCCAGTTGCAGACAACTGCTGCGCAGGGTCAGCAGATCGGTATGGGAGCGGAAAGGCAGTACGTAAACCATTGGACGGGACAAATCCAGATCCAACTGGTTAATAGGGTCTGACGGAATACTGATGGTTTTCACCAGTACCGACAGCGGTAAATTCAGTAACGTGTGATATATCGATTGGCAAGCAGACATCTGATCGCAGCCTCTTATATTTAATGCGTGGCAAGTCTAGCAGAAAACATCCCCTAACTTGCAGGGAAATGACGCGGTTTGCCGTCATTATGTCAGCCCTGAGCCAGCGTCTGTTTACTCAGGCAGTCAGAAAAAATGTGAACCCGGCGAGGTCTTTCTCACGCATTGACGCAAAATCCACCTTTTCAATCGGTTAAACACTGGATATACTCACAGTTAACTGTATAAAAAGACAGGTTCATAATATGAAGCCGTTAACCGCAAGACAACAGCAAGTCTTTGATTTAATCAAAGCAAAGATTGATGACACCGGTATGCCACCGACGCGTGCTGAGATCGCGAAAGAACTGGGGTTCCGCTCTGCCAATGCGGCTGAAGAACATTTAAAAGCACTGGCGCGTAAAGGTGTGCTGGAAATCGTACCTGGTGCGTCGCGCGGTATTCGCCTGCTGGTTGACACCGAGGCCGCCAAAGAGGAAGAAGGGCTGCCCCTTATTGGCCGTGTGGCAGCGGGTGAGCCTATCCTGGCGCAAGAACACGTCGAAATGTACTATCAGGTCGATCCTAACCTGTTTAAACCCAATGCAGATTTCCTGTTGCGTGTCAGCGGCATGAGTATGAAAGACATCGGCATTTTAGACGGTGACCTGTTGGCAGTACACAAAACCCAGGAAGTACGTAATGGCCAGGTGGTGGTGGCGCGGGTTGAAGATGATGTGACGGTGAAGCGTCTGGAGCGTAAGGGTAATCAGGTGTTGCTGCATGCTGAAAATGAGGAGTTTGCTCCTATTGTGGTCGATTTGTCACAGCAACCGTTTACCATTGAAGGGATTGCTGTCGGTGTGATTCGTAACACGGACTGGATGTAATCTCCCGCCATTACGAGGTGGCAAGAATAGAAAAAGGCAGCTTGGGACTGATGTCTCTGGCTGCTTTTCTTTTGTGTATTCCACGTGCGATATCGCTTTTCTTTTATCCCTTCTTACCTTGCATGCTGTGTAATTAACAGCATCAATTTTCTTGATGTTTAGCACTGAGTCATAAAACGTCGAATTGCCGCAAAATACAGCGTAAAAGCATCGTAAATGAAACAGTTGTCTTCATCCCCTAAATTTGAGGTTGGCATCATATTTCTGGGTATTCTGTTGTACAAACTTTGTTCTTTCTCCGTTCCTTGCCTAGCTTTACTTGTAAATAGATTGTTAATTAATTTTTCGTTTTTTAGCACCTGTTTACATTTTTCACTGCGAAGTGACTTTGAGGAGGAGACCGGTGAAGATTCGCCAACTTCTGTACGCGCTCGCAATTTTCTCTTCGTTGACAGCCCATGCTGCCAGCGAATCATCCTCGTTTAACCTGACGCCCGGTGTGACAGAAATCAGTGGGAAGGTTTATGGCCTTCACATGACGATTTTGTGGATCTGTGTTGCCATCGGCGTGGTGGTGTTTGGTGCCATGTTTTGGGCCATTATTCATCACCGTAAGTCCAAAGGCGCTGTGGCAGCCAATTTCCATGAAAGCACCAAAGTGGAAATCCTTTGGACCCTGATCCCCTTTCTTATCCTTATCGGTATGGCGATACCGGCGACGAAGGTATTGCTGGCGATGGAAGACCCGTCTGACTCCGATCTGACCATCCAGATCACTGGTTCACAGTGGAAATGGCACTACCGCTATTTTGATCATGATGTCGCATTCTTTTCACTGCTGGCAACGTCCGCTGCGCAAATTGATGGTGAAGCGACTAAACGGGAAGCTTACCTGCTGGAAGTCGATCGGCCGCTGGTGGTGCCAACCGGTAAAAAAGTGCGCTTTTTGATTACCTCGGAAGATGTGATCCATTCTTGGTGGGTGCCGGATTTTGCAGTGAAGAAAGACGCCAATCCAGGCTTCATTAACGAAGCGTGGACCCGCATTGACAAACCCGGTATTTACCGTGGCCAGTGTGCGGAGCTTTGCGGTAAAGATCACGGTTTCATGCCGATTGTGGTGATCGCCAAGCCGGTGGATGAATTCGAGGCCTGGGTGACAGAAATGGCTGCCGTGCAGGCTAAGGCAAAAGAAGAAGAGCAGAAACTGCTGGCAATGAACATGGGCATGGATGAACTGATGGCACTGGGTGAGAAGGTGTACAACGCCCGCTGTGTTGCTTGTCACCAGGTGAATGGTCTTGGTCTTCCCGGTGTGTTCCCCGCGCTTGCCGGACAGGGAATATCCGCGGATCCCGAGAGACTGCTCGACCACCTCAATATTGTTATTCACGGGAAACAAGGCACGGCAATGCAGGCATTTGGTGCGCAACTGGGCCTGAAAGAGCTGGCGGCGGTGATTACTTATGAACGTAACGCCTGGGGTAACAACACGGGAGATGTGGTTCAGGCATCTCAAATCAATGCAGTGCTAAACGGTGACGATCTCTAAGGAGAAATGGCAATGACAGATATGACGCCTGATCAGGTCGGTCATGATGACCATGATCATAAACCCCGTGGGTTGATGCGTTGGCTGTTGACGACCAACCATAAAGATATCGGCACCATGTACCTGGTGTTCAGCTTCACTATGTTTTTACTGGGCGGGGCAATGGCGCTGGTGATCCGTGCTGAGCTGTTCCAGCCCGGCCTGCAGTTGGTGGAACCCAATTTCTTTAACCAGATGACTACGGTTCATGGTCTGGTTATGGTTTTCGGGGCGGTAATGCCTGCATTTACCGGCCTTGCCAATTGGATGGTGCCAATGATGATTGGCGCACCGGATATGGCGTTGCCGCGGATGAATAACTGGAGCTTCTGGATTTTGCCGTTTGCGTTCCTGATACTCATTATGTCGCTGTTTATGGAAGGGGGCGGCCCTAATTTTGGCTGGACTTTCTACGCACCGCTTTCCACCACCTATTCACCTGACAGTACGGCACTGTTTGTGTTTGCGGTTCATATCATGGGGATGAGCTCGATCATGGGGGCGATCAATGTGATTGTTACCATCATGAACCTGCGTGCACCGGGTATGACTTATATGAAAATGCCGCTGTTCGTCTGGACCTGGTTCATCACTGCGTTTCTATTGATTGCGGTGATGCCGGTGCTGGCCGGGGCGGTGACCATGGTGTTGACCGACAAATATTTTGGCACTGCCTTTTTTGATGCCGCTGGCGGTGGCGATCCGGTGATGTTCCAACACATCTTCTGGTTCTTCGGCCATCCGGAGGTGTACATCATGATCCTGCCAAGTTTTGGCATCATTTCGGCGATTATTCCCGCTTTTTCACGTAAGAAGCTGTTTGGTTATTCCTCGATGGTGTATGCGACGGCATCGATTGCGGGCCTGAGTTTTATCGTGTGGGCGCACCATATGTTCACGACCGGGATGCCGGTGTTTGCCGAGCTTTTCTTCATGTACTGCACCATGCTGATTTCGGTGCCGACCGGGGTAAAAGTGTTTAACTGGGTGGCAACCATGTGGCGTGGCTCGCTGACCTTTGAAACCCCCATGCTGTTTGCGTTGGCCTTTATTGTGCTGTTCACCATAGGGGGCTTCTCGGGATTGATGCTGGCGATAACACCGGTGGACTTCCAGTATCACGACACCTACTTTGTGGTGGCGCATTTCCACTATGTGCTGGTTTCCGGTGCGATTTTTTCCATCATGGCGGCGGCGTATTACTGGCTGCCGAAATGGACCGGCCATATGTATGACCAGAAACTTGCCAACTGGCATTTCTGGTGCTCGCTGGTGTCGGTCAACATCCTGTTCTTTCCGATGCATTTCCTTGGCCTTGCAGGCATGCCGCGCCGTATTCCGGATTACGCGCTGCAGTTTGCTGATATCAATGCCATTGTCAGTGTTGGTGCTTTCCTGTTTGGGTTTTCCCAACTCATTTTCCTGGTGCTGGTGGTCAAATGTGCCCGTGGCGGACAGCCCGCGTCATCCAAGCCCTGGGAAGGGGCAGAAGGGCTGGAGTGGAGTATTCCCTCGCCAGCGCCATACCACACCTTCTCTACGCCACCGAAAATCGAGTAGGGATTACACATGGCAGATAAGGGAAAACAGACACAACAAGCGAGCCGTTCAGCGCTTAAGCTGGCAGGTATTGCTGTGCTGATGTTTGGGTTTGCCTTCGCGCTGGTGCCTCTTTATGACGTATTCTGTGACATCACGGGGATCAACGGGAAAACCCGTGATGTAGCTGCTGCTGAAAGCAGCCAGGTGGATTTTTCGCGTACGGTGACGGTGGAATTTGTCGCTTACATCAACCCCGGTCTTGGCTGGGAATTCGTTCCGGAAGTGAAAAAGCTGACTGTCCATCCGGGAGAAACCCGCACCATTGCGTACCGCGCCACCAATAACACGCATGAGAATTCAGTCGGTCAGGCGGTGCCTTCCGTCACTCCGGGCCTTGCTGCGCAGTACCTGAACAAAATTGAATGTTTCTGCTTTAACCGCCAGCCGCTGGAAGCAGGAAAGGATGCCGAACTCCCGCTGGTGTTTTATGTCGACCCAGCATTGCCGGACGATATCAGCACCCTGACGCTGGCATATACCTTGTTTAGCGCAAAGACTGAGCCTGTGGCCCAGTAAATGCAGTGAGGTCATCATGACAACAGATACCCCTACAGATGCCCAGTACGAAAATTACTATGTGCCTGCTCAGAGCAAGTGGCCGATTGTCGGTGCCGTTGCACTGTTTTTTGTTGCGATGGGCGCAGGATCGACAGTTGCAGGCCTGTTTAGTGGCAACGGCCCGTGGGTGCTTTTGATTGGCATCGGTGTGCTGCTGTTTATGTTATTCGGCTGGTTCCGTGATGTGATTCATGAATCGATGAATGGCATGTACTCCGCACAGATGGATCGCTCGTTCCGACAGGGCATGAGCTGGTTTATCTTCTCGGAAGTAATGTTCTTTGCCGCCTTTTTTGGCGCACTCTTCTATGCCCGTCTGGTCGCCGTTCCCTGGTTGGGTGGGGCAGGCAATAACGCCATGACAGCGGCTTTGCTATGGCCAGAATTCATTCCAACCTGGCCATTGGAGAAAACCCCGGGCGGTATTGAAACCACCGCCATGGGGGCGTGGGGCTTGCCTCTGGTGAATACCCTGATTCTGCTGACGTCTTCCATCACTGTCTATATTGCCCATGTGGCAATGGAGCAGGGCAACCGCAAAAAGCTCACTGTGTTTCTGGCAGCAACGGTGGCACTGGGCTGGCTATTTCTGGGGCTTCAGGTGGAAGAGTATGTCCATGCCTATCAGGAACTGAACCTGCGTCTGGATTCCGGTATCTATGGCACCACCTTCTTTATGCTCACCGGTTTTCACGGCATGCACGTGCTGATGGGATCAATCATCCTGTTTATTGTCTGGCTGCGGGTACTGAAAGGGCATATGACACCAAAACACCATTTTGCCTTTCAGGCGGGCGCCTGGTACTGGCACTTTGTCGATGTAGTCTGGCTGTGCCTGTTTGTGTTCGTCTACATCCTGTGACGTGTTAATAAGGGCGGGGGTTAGGTTCAATCACCCCGGTTGCCAGTGCAACCAGCAGGATCACAAACACAATCACAGAAAACAGCACTCGGCGGCCAAGGTAGCGCGACATTGGTACATCGGTTTGGCCTTTGATCATCACCGGCAGAGCCCGGAACAGGTTGAAGATGATAAATACCAACAGGCAGACGAGGATCCCTTTGAGCAGCATATTGCCTCCTGAGCGTCGAAAAGGTGACTGGATGTCTAGGTTCCACATACGGCAATGCAGACGGATGGGTTTCCTTCTGTTTACTGTGGCGATGACTGCCTTGCTGGTCAAGCTGGGGATATGGCAAATGTCACGGGGGGCCGAAAAAGAAGCCCTGTTGTCGCAACTTGCAGCGCGTTCCCAGCAACAGCTCACCGCACTGACAAGGTTGCCTGCTGATGTGACAGGCGTCAGCGTTGTGCTCGAAGGGCGGTTTGATGACAGCAAAAGTGTGCTGCTCGACAACCAGATTTTTGAAGGCCGGGTCGGTTACCGCTGGATGATACCGTTTATGACAGACAACCGCTGGGTGCTGGTGGAGCTGGGTTGGGTACCGGCACCCGCCAGCCGGGAAAGCTTACCAGAATTGGCCGGGCTCAATGGACGCTTTACGGTCAGCGGCATTATCGATTTTCCTTCTGACCGTGTGGTATTGACGGAAGATACATCAGATCAGGGTTGGCCCAGACGGGTGCAGTCGGTTGATATGGAACAATTGGGCAATGCCACCGGATTGGTGTTGCAGCCCTGGCTTATCCGCAGTGACAAGCTGCAAGACGAAAAAGGCGAGCGCTTCAACATCGGGACGGAAAACGTGTGGGAGCCTGTGGTGATGAAGCCGGAAAAACATTACGCCTACGCCATGCAGTGGTTTGGGCTGGCGCTGGTGGTGGTGATTGGGGCTGGGCTCTGGTGGAGGAAAGCATGACGATGACAGGGAAAAAAGCACTGATACTGGTCGCGGTGATTTTTGTTCTGCCGGTGCTGGCCGCCAAGCTGGTACTTGAGATGGGCTGGTACACCAAAGGCGTCACCAACAACGGCGAATTACTTGTTGAAGAAATAAAAGCCGACTGGCTGGCACATGACGGGCAGTGGCGGCTGGTTTATGCCCTGCCAGAATCTTGCAGCAGCCAGTGTGAGAGTGCGCTGTTTCAGCTTAACCAGATCCCGGTAGCGGTCGGACGCGAGCGTGAGCGTGTTGCCAGTATTCTTCTTACGCCTGAGGCCTCGCCAGTAAAAGAGGGAACGAATGTGACCCGCCAGAAGATGGATGCCGCGATGCTGAAAACCCTGTCATCCCTGCCGTTTCCCGGTCAGGCTATCTATCTGGTTGACCCGCTCAATTACCTTATCCTTGCTTACCCTGTGCCTGAGGAAAAAGCAGCGCAGGTGGCACAGAGCAAGGGATTGCTGTCTGATCTTCGCAAGCTGATGAAGCTGTCCAAAGTGGGGTAGGAGGTCGTAATGGAGAATGAAAAGCGCTACCTCGGACTGATTTATGGCGCGCTGTTGCTGGCTGTGGTGGTGGTGGTGCTCGGTGCCTTTACCCGCCTGACAGAAGCGGGGCTGGGCTGCCCGGACTGGCCGGGTTGTTATGGGTTTCTGACCGTGCCGCAATCAGTTGACAAACTTGCACAGGCGACAGAAGCATTCCCGCACGCCCCTGTGGAAATCCACAAAGCCTGGTACGAAATGATCCACCGTTATGTCGCAGGAGCGTTGGGTTTGATGATTGCCAGTATTGCGTTTCTGGCTTGGCGACGCCCTGAGCGCAACCGCATATTACCGAGTGTTTTGCTGGCTGTTGTGACTTTCCAGGCTGCCCTTGGCATGTGGACAGTGACCATGAACCTGATGCCGGTGGTCGTGATGGGACATTTACTGGGCGGTTTCACCACCGTCACACTGCTGTTTATGCTGGCATGGATGGAAAGGCGGCGTATTAACACGCCAGTCCAGCGTGAACTGGATGCCCGGACAGTGCCAGTCAGTGGCAAGCTCAAGGGGCTTTCCGTTGCAGCGCTACTTGCGGTGGTGATGCAGATTGCCCTTGGCGGCTGGACATCGGCCAATTATTCAGCGCTGGTCTGCACCCAATTGCCAATCTGTGAGGCGGACTGGGTGGAGAAATATGATGCGTCGGCGTTTCATCCCATCAGCCCGGAAAATGACACTTACCAATATGGCGTGCTGAATTTTGACCAGCGGGTAACCATCCATGCGACCCACCGCATTGGCGCGATGGTGGTGACGGCACTCATTCTTGTGCTGGCCTTTGCGGTGCGCAAACCATTGGGTTTGGGTGCTTCACTGTTATTGCTCGGGGCTCTTAGCATTCAAATTACACTTGGCGTCACCAATGTGATTGCATTGCTGCCGCTGTCTGTGGCGGTGGCACATAATGTGTGCGGTTTGTTTTTATTGCTGGTGACAGTACGGACAGTGACAGGGGTGTTTTCGTCTCTACGGGTGAATGCCGCGCGGTCACCGTTGGAAGATTCAGGGAGGTTGAGCCATGGCTAAAACCACATTGCCTTCGCTGGTAAACAGCACCCCGGACACGCAATCTGCTGAGTGGCGCGATTACCTCGAGCTGACCAAACCCAAAGTGGTCGCCATGTTGCTGCTGACCGCGATGGTAGGCATGTGCCTTGCCGTGCCCGCCTTGCCCCCAGCCCGTGCGGTGATTCTGGGGCTTCTCGGTATTGGTATGCAGTCTGCGGCGGCCGCGGTGTTCAACCATGTGATTGACCAGCGTATCGACAGGAAGATGCAGCGCACGGTTCACCGCCCGGTCGCCAGGGGGCGTGTAAGCACTTCACAGGCTCTGGCATTTGGGGCAGTGCTTATGGTGGCAGGTTTTTCCCTGTTGTGGGTGCTGAATATGCTGGTGGCCTGGCTGACCTTTGCCAGCCTGGTTGGGTATGCCGTGGTATACACGGCGTGGCTGAAACATGCTACCCCGCAAAACATTGTGATAGGCGGGCTGGCAGGGGCGATGCCGCCGCTGCTGGGCTGGGTGGCTGTCACCGGTACTCTCGATTCCCATGCCCTGTTGCTGGTGATGCTGATTTTTACCTGGACGCCACCACACTTCTGGGCGCTTGCTATCCACCGCCGGAAAGATTACGCCAAAGCGGGTGTGCCGATGTTGCCGGTGACCCATGGTGTGGATTTCACCAAAACCATGATTTTGCTCTACACCCTGCTTCTGGTCGTAGTGGGCCTGTTGCCGTGGCTGGCGGGAATGAGTGGTCTGGTTTACCTCTTTGGCACCATGGCGCTCAACCTGGGGTTTGTCTGGCATGCATGGCAACTGAAATTCCATGACCGCAAAGGACTGGCGTGGGACACCTTCAAGTATTCTGTCTGGCATGTGTTTGGTTTGTTTGTTGTACTGCTCGCCGACCATGCGTGGCGGGCGTTAGGGTAAGAACGGTTAACGGCAGCGTCTCTGTCACTCCCGCTTTCTGATAAACTGCCGTCATTTCAACCGTCTCCTGAGCCAATTTATGCTGTCTGCGCTGCAACAAAAAGCCCTTCATGTGCGCAATGCTGATCAGTTAAGGATCGGTTGACCGATCCTTCTGATGAGTCAGAATCTGAAATCATTCATTGATTTCAGATTTTTTATGCCTATTACCTCATATCTAAGTGATTTTCTCGAAGAATCACCCGTTGATGTTTCCCAACTCACGACGTTTGCTGAGCATGTCCCTTCAGAATGGGTTGCTGCAGCCGCATCCCTCTCTACTCAAGCCACCATCAGGCGTAGAAGATTACCCAGCGATATGGTCCTGTGGTTAATCGTGGGGATGGCATTCTTCAGAAATGAACCGATTGCTGAGGTAGCCCGTCGGATGAACATCTGTGCTGAAGGGCTTGCTGACGAAGCGCTTCTCGCCAAAAGTGCGCTGACTCAGGCTCGTCAACGACTCGGCTCTGAAGCACCTAAATGGTTGTTTAAAAAGTGTAGTGAGGGATGGGGCAAAGAAAGATACCCAGAGGATGATTGGCATGGCCTCCAGGTTTTTGCTGTTGATGGTGCATTATTCAGAACGGCAGACACTCCAGAGCTTCGCGAACACTTCGGCTCTGGGAACACCTCGGGTAAACGTCAAACACCCTACCCAGTTCTCCGACTTGTTACCATGATGAATGTGCGTTCTCATATCATCATTGATGCGGATATCAGTCCCTACCGTCGAGGTGAAATCCCCCTCGCTCAGCCCTTCATTAGTTCGCTTCCTGATAACTCGGTAACGCTGTTGGATAAAGGGTTCTATGGCGCAGATTTGTTGCTGAGCCTATCGGCTAGCGGTGTAAACCGTCACTGGCTCATTCCGGCTCGAAAGGGATTGGTGTACACGATTCTCGATGAGGAAGAAACCAATGACAATCTTATCGAAATGAAAGTCTCCCCTCAGGCCAGAAAAAAGAATCCGAGTCTACCTGAGAAGTGGCAAGTCAGGGCGGTGACTTATGAAGTGGATGGAAAAGAGAAGACCGTGTTTACTTCACTGCCACGAGAGAAGTACAGCGCTGAGCAAGTGGCCACGCTCTATCATGAGCGGTGGGAGATAGAGTTGGGATATCGAGACATCAAAAGCTCTATGCAGCACAATGCCATGACGTTGAGAAGTAAGACAGTCGAGCTTGTTTATCAGGAGTTATGGGGACTGCTTCTTGGATACAACCTGGTGAGACGAGAGGCCAGCCAAGCCGCGGTAGCTCATGGTCGTGCACCAAATGAAATAAGCTTCAAATACGCTTGCCAGTATATTGCGAGTCAACTAAGGATAATGAGCAAAGCTTTATCTCCGGGCAATACGCCTAAGAGGCTTAAGGCATTGAGAGGAGACTTATCTGTCCTGTTCATAGAAAAACGCCCCAGACCATCAAGACCTAGGGCAGTTAAAATGTCAAAGACCCGTTATCCGATTAATCGCAAAGCGGCTCCGCTTAAGTGAACTGCATTGCCTTCATGTGCGGGTGTTTTCGCTCGCGTTTCCCATGGTGCTTTCCAATATCACAGTTCCCCTGCTGGGATTGGTGGACGCGGCCGTCATCGGCCATCTTGACCATGCCTGGTATCTTGGTGGTGTTGCTGTCGGCAGCACCATGATTGCTGTGGCTTTCTGGTTGCTGGGTTTTCTCCGTATGGCGACCACCGGGCTGACCGCACAGGCCTATGGCGCCAACGACAAACCCGGCTTGGCCAATGTCTTCCTGCAGGGGATATCGCTGGCCTGGCTGTTGGCTCTGGCCATCATTGCCCTGCATCCACTCATCGCAGACGGGGTTTTTTCCTACAGTGACGCGAGCACTGAAGTGAAGCGTTATGCCGAACAGTATTTCTCGGTGCGGATCTGGAGTGCGCCTGCTGCGCTGACCAACCTGGTGGTCATGGGCTGGTTGCTCGGGGCTCAGAACGCGAAAAAACCGATGACCCTGCTGATTGTGGTAAATGTCATCAATATCGTGCTTGATGTACTGTTTGTGGTCGTTTTGGGCTGGAAAGTGCAGGGGGCAGCCGCAGCCAGTGTGATTGCCGATTACAGTGGGATGGCGCTGGGGCTCTATTTCGTGGCGCAACGCTGGCAAAGCGAAGGGTTGCCGTCGCCCGTGGCACAGTGGAAAAAAGCCAGTGCGGGAATGGGGCGGCTTTTAAAGCTCAACCGGGATATTTTCCTTCGAAGCCTGTGTCTGCAACTTGCGTTCACCTTTATGACGTTCCAGGGCGCGACGCTCGGGGACGACGTGGTGGCGGCCAATGCGGTGCTGATGAATTTCCTGATGCTGGTGTCGTTCGCAATGGACGGGTTCGCCTATGCGATGGAAGCCATGGTAGGGAAAGCGGTCGGCGCCCGCAACCGCAATGAACTGATGGACTCTCTGGTGGCCACCACTTTCTGGAGTCTGTTGATATCCCTGTTGATCACGTGCGCTTTCCTTTTGTGGGGAGAGGGGATTGTCGGCATCATTTCGGATATTCCAGCGGTGCGTGAGCAGGCGTTTATCTATCTGCCCTGGTTGATTGCGATGCCGTTGGTGGCGATGTGGTGTTTCCTGCTTGATGGGGTGTTTATCGGCGCAACACGGGGTCGGGAGATGCGCAATACCATGTTTGTTGCCATGGCAGGCTTTTTCGCCATTTGGTGGTCGCTGAGTGGCTTTGGCAACCACGCACTGTGGGCGGCGATGCTGGGCTTTATGGCATTACGCGGGCTGACGCTCGGTGCGCTGTTTGTCTACCAGTGGAGAAGGGAGACCTTCCTTTCCGCTGTCCATTGATATTACGCTGCCCATGGATACAAAAAAGGCGCCATCCGGCGCCTCTCTTCTGTATGCGGCGATTAGTAGTAGGAGTGGTCGCCGTGCGCGTGTTCTGTTACATCGCGAACACCTTTCAGCTCACCACTGAACTCTTCTAACAGCTGCTTCTCAATGCCGTCTTTCAGGGTGACATCGACCATTGAACAGCCGTTACAGCCGCCACCAAACTGAATCACAGCCACACCGTCTTCGGTGATTTCAATCAGGTTGATATGACCGCCGTGACCTGCCAGTTGTGGGTTGACCTGGGTTTGGATGACATACTCAACACGCTCCAGCAATGGCGCATCATCGGCCACTTTACGCATTTTGGCGTTCGGCGCTTTAAGTGTCAGTTGCGAGCCCATTTTGTCGGTGACAAAGTCAATCTCTGCATCTTCCAGGAAAGGAAGGCTCAGCTCGTCAATATACGCTGAAAAACCATTGAATTTGATTTCGGTGTCGGTCGCTTCCACTGCATCCTGAGGGCAGTAAGAGACGCCACACTCAGCGTTTTGCGTGCCTGGGTTAACCACGAATACGCGGATGTTTGTCCCTTCCGGTTGCTGCTCAAGCAGCTTAACGAAATGGCTTTGTGCACTTTCTGAAATAGTAATTTGTGACACGGCTTCTTACCTGATTTATCCAGTCTTTGTTTACATTGTACGCTTGTTTTTGTCCACTATCACCCCTCAAGCATCGGGGTTACTTTTTCCTCACCGGGCACGGAAGCCTAGATGGCATCGGGCGGGGTACGGCAAAGACAATACACATCAATGCGTTCCACACCATGTCGCCTGAGCAAGCTGCAAATCTGGGCGATGGTCGCGCCTGTGGTCACCACATCATCGACCAGCGCGACATGTGGTGGTAGTTTCCCGTTAACGGAAAACGCACTTTTCAGGTTGGAAAGGCGTGATTGTCGGTTTAATCCCTGCTGTTGGCGAGTGGCACGGGTGCGTTTTAAGACGTTGGGCGCATATTGGGTCTCCAGAACCTTTGCAAGCTCGCGGGCTAACACGCCACTGTGGTTGAATCCGCGTGAGATACGGCGTCGCCAGTGCATAGGGACGGGTAACAGTAAAGGGGCTGGCTCCTCGATTTCTGTTGCCAGTAAGGTGGCAAGTGCAGGTGCCAGCCAGTAGTGTCCCTGATATTTGAACCGGTGCAGCAGTTTGTCATAAGGGAAGGTATAAGTGCCGACACAGATTAACCCATCCCAGAGCGGCGGCTTTTTCAGGCAGTGCCCGCAACTTTCGATCACGTAGGGGGTAGGCAGCCCACACTGAAGGCAGCGGGGGTGGCGAGGCAAGCTGGCGTGACACGTTTCGCACCAGGGGTGTCTGGATTGCCCAAGAGGATGCTGGCAAAGCTGACAGCGCAGGGGCAAGGCACGTAAGATAATGTTCAACATCGCGTTATGCGTATTTTCTAAACGGTGTAGGCAGTGTAAATGGCGACCAATCTTTACTGGCATACGGAAGGCCAGGGCTCCGATCTGATTCTCATTCATGGCTGGGGGATGAACAGTGCTGTATGGCAAAACATCCTGCCGGCTCTCACTTCCCATTACCGGGTGCACTGTGTGGATTTGCCTGGTTACGGCCGGAGCCAGCCGGCGGCGGCGTTTTCGCTCGAGGACATGGCACAGTGCTTGCTTGATAATTCACCGCAGGAATCTGTATGGGCTGGCTGGTCACTGGGGGGGATGGTTGCCACCCAGGCTGCGCTGCTCGCACCTGAGCGTGTGAAAGGGCTAGTCACGATTGCCAGTTCTCCAAGATTTGCTGCAGAACATGGATGGCGAGGGATAAAACCCGAGGTGTTGCAAGCGTTTACTGAACAACTGGCCGAAGACTATCAGACAACGGTTGAACGTTTTATGGCGCTTCAGGCAATGGGAAGCCCGACAGCAAGACAAGATATTAAGTGGTTGAAGCAGGCGGTACTCTCTCACCCGTCGCCCCAGCCAGAGGCGCTTCGCGCCGGCCTTGATATCCTTGCTAATGCTGACTTGCGACCGCAATTGCATGAAATTTCAATGCCTTGGCTGAGAATTTATGGTCGGCTGGATGGCCTTGTGCCTGTCAAAGTGGCACAGGAGCTGGATGTGCTGGCACCGCGCTCGCAGCGGCAAATTTTTGCCAAAGCGTCGCACGCACCGTTCATCTCGGATCCTGCTCATTTTACCCAGGCGCTTCTGACGTTTTGCGGAAAATGTTTGCCGTCCTGTTAATGGAAAGTAGCGAAATAAAGTGAATTGGGGCTAAATTTTAATCGTTGGCTGCCGATACTTTAATCAAGTTACTTGCTATGGCATCAGGAGAGACCATAATGAATATAGGTAACGTTGGGTATTCCCAGCACGCTTACGCTAAACCGATGCAGCCAAACCAGACTGCAAAGGCGAATGAAGCGCAAGCTGCTGAGGCTACCAAGCAGTCTTATGCACAAGCCGCCAAGGAGGTGGCTGACGGTAAGGCTGTTAACCAAGCAACGGAAGCCGAGGGCAAACCTTCGTCTAGCGTTGAATCTTTCACTTATGGGGCGCTCGGTATGGACCACCCTGAAGAGGTGAAAAACAACGACGATATGGCGTATTCTGCCGGTCAGGTGCTTTCCGCACTCGGGACCATTGGTGGATTGATCGCTGTATTGGTTTAGTTTCGCTATAGAGATATAGCACGCGCATAGGCGGGGATTCCCCGCTCATGCACGCAGGCGGTTCGCCTTCGGTCAATGTTCGGAGTAAACATTGGCATGAACATTTCGCCCGCAAACGTCAGCATCCCTGCTGTCGTACCGTCAGTAAACCCGCCAACGGAGCAAGTTGCGCGGGATAATCGTGTGCGTGAAAAAATTGTCCCTCCACGCCAAGCCAGTGCCAGCGCCGAAGAAAAAGCGGTCTCTCAGGAAGAGAAACAACTTCGCAAGCCATCATGGGATCCCTCCGAGCACCCGGATTACACGGATATTGCCCAGCAAAATCCTCATCACTTCGGTGATAATGGACTGGCGGCGCATGAAGCCCTGAGCCAGTTTTCTGCCATGCTGGCAGGTGCCTCTTATGCGCCCCCGGATGACAATGGTTATGCGATGCGTATCAAGTTGCCCAAGGAAGTGCTGGATAAAATCGAACAGCTCAAAGCCTCGCAACGTACCGGTGCGGTGGTGGCGATGCGTTACCAGCAATCAACGGTCGCTAACCTGCCGTCGGAAGTCCTGATTGTGATTTAGGGGTAAAACCCAGAGACAAAAACAGCGCCTCGACGGGCGCTGTTTTGGTTTGGGTGAGACAGGGGCTCAGCGGCGCTTGGCGTTGGCAAAGGCATCGGCGAAGGCGCCGCCGAAGCCAGACGGTTGCGCGCTATGGTGGTTGTCACGACGGCCATTGCCGTTGGCGTTGCGATCCTGATTGCGTGGACGCGATTCACGCACAGGCTTGCTGTCCGTGCCCGGCTCATCGCTCAGGCGCATAGACAGCCCAATGCGCTTGCGCTGCAAGTCAACTTCCATCACCTTCACTTTCACCACATCACCGGCTTTGACCACGTCGCGGGGATCAGAGATAAATTTGTCGGACAGGGCTGAGATGTGAACCAGACCATCCTGGTGAACGCCTACATCGACAAAGGCGCCGAAATTGGTGACGTTGGTGATCACGCCTTCCAGCACCATGCCGGGGATCAGGTCTTTCACTTCATTCACGCCCTCGGCAAACGTCGCGGTTTTAAATTCCGGGCGTGGGTCGCGGCCCGGCTTGGCAAGTTCCGCCAGAATGTCGGTGACAGTCGGGATGCCAAAGGTGTCATCGGCGTAGTCTGCCGCGTTCAATGTGCGCAGGAAATCGTGGTTGCCAATCATGGCATCAACCGCTTTGCCGGATTTCTCCGCAATGCGTTTCACCACTGGATAGGCTTCCGGGTGCACCGCAGATCCGTCGAGTGGATTTTTGCCATTCATGACGCGCAAAAAGCCTGCGCACTGCTCAAAGGCTTTCGGCCCCAGACGCGGCACTTTCAGCAAGGTTTTGCGATCTTCAAAGCGGCCGTTTTCATTGCGGAACGCCACAATGTTTGCCGCCATGGTAGTCGAAAGACCGGCTACACGGGTTAACAGCGCCGCCGAGGCACTATTCACGTCAACGCCCACGGCGTTGACGCAGTCTTCCACCACTGCATCCAGACGCTTGGCAAGCTGAGTCTGGCTGACATCGTGTTGGTACTGGCCAACACCGATAGATTTCGGATCAATTTTTACCAGTTCTGCCAGCGGGTCTTGCAGACGGCGGGCAATAGATACTGCGCCCCGCAGTGAGACATCGAGATCCGGGAATTCGGCGGCAGCAAGCTCTGAGGCTGAATAGACGGATGCGCCAGCTTCACTGACCATCACCGTCTGGATTTTTTCGCCCGCGTCTTTGAGCATCGCGGCGACGAAGGCATCGGTTTCACGGGATGCAGTGCCGTTGCCAATCGCAATCAAATCCACCTTGTGCTTTTTGATCAGCGCCATCACCACGCGGGCAGATTCGGCAATCTTGTTCTGTGGCGGGGTAGGATAGATAGTGGCGGTGTCCAGCAGCTTACCGGTCGCGTCAACCACTGCGACTTTACAGCCGGTGCGCAGACCCGGGTCGATGCCAAGGGTGCAGCGCGGACCTGCCGGGGCAGCCATCAGTAAGTCTTTCAGGTTGTCGGCAAACACCTTGATGGCATCATTTTCCGCGCTTTCACGCAGGTTGCCCATCAGCTCAGTTTCCATGTGCATTAGGATTTTGATGCGCCATGCAAAGCTCACTACCTGTTTGCGCCAGCGATCGGCGGGGGCGGTACCCAGTTTCACGCCATAGTGATCACAGATAAGGGTTTCACAATAAGAGCCGGTGGATTTTTCATCCTGACCTGGGTCAGCATTGAGTGAGAGTTGCAGGATACCTTCATTACGGCCGCGGAACATGGCGAGGGCGCGGTGCGAGGGCACTTTGCTGAGCCGTTCATCATGGGCGAAATAATCTTTAAACTTCGCGCCTTCTTCCTCTTTGCCTGCCACGACACGGGACTGGATTTCGGCGTTCTGGTTTAAATGGCGGCGGACTTTATCCAGCAGGGCTGCATCTTCGGCGAACTGCTCCATCAGGATAGCGCGCGCGCCATCCAGCACGGCTTTGGTATCTGCAAAGCCTGCTTCTTCATTCAGATAGTTGGCCGCTTCGGTTTCCGGATCGTGGTCGGGGTGCTCCCAAAGCAGGGTTGCCAGCGGTTCAATGCCCGCTTCAATGGCAATCTGGCCTTTGGTGCGGCGCTTGGGTTTGTAGGGCAGATACAAATCTTCCAGCCGGTTTTTGCTGTCGGCGTCGAGAATATCCTTTTTCAGCGCGTCGGTGAGCTTACCCTGCTCATCAATCGATTTCAGGATCACCTGGCGGCGATCTTCCAGTTCACGCAGGTAGCTGAGACGTGATTCCAGAGTACGCAGTTGGGTGTCATCAAGGCCGTTCGTCACTTCTTTACGGTAGCGGGCGATAAACGGCACGGTATTGCCGTCATCCAGCAGGTTAACGGCAGCCACTACCTGTGCGTCACGTACATTGAGCTCAGTGGCAATTTGTTGGTAGATAGAGGTTGTCATGGTATTCCTTTGATTCACTGTCACGCCAGGGCATGACGTTACTGTTCGTCTTGTTGGTAGCGGATACGGTTTACGTACCAGACTTTTGGCCCTTCAGGGGTGGCGACCACGGCTTCGTCGTCGACTTCTTTTTTGATCAGGGCGCGGGCCATCGGGCTGTCGATAGAAATATAGTCTTTGCGGCCGTAAATTTCGTCCGGGCCGACAATGCGGAAAGAAAGGGTGTCGCCGTCGTCGTTTTCGACATCGACCCAGGCGCCGAAAAACACCTTGCCGTCCTGTTGTGGACTATAGTCAATCACGCGCAACACTTCGAGACGCTTTCTGAGATAGCGGACGCGGCGGTCGATTTCACGCAGCAGACGTTTATTGTAGGTGTAGTCGGCATTTTCAGAGCGGTCGCCAAGACTGGCAGCCCAGGACACAATTTTTGTGATTTCTGGCCGGCGCTCGTTCCAGAGGTAATCGAGCTCTTGTTTGAGTTTGTTATAACCTTCTCGGGTAACCAAATCGGTTTTTTTCATTCTGCTTTCCGAGTGCTATCGTGGCTTTCTGGCAAGAGTTATAACCGCTTTGCTGCCATGATTAAAGTCATCGCGCCTTGCAGCGTTACGTTGAAGCATGAAAAACACAGTGAATTTTTAGGTCGGGGTTACAACTGGTAACAGTTTTTCTTCCCATCGTGTCATAGTCTGGTGTCTTATATCAGCGTTAATATTGGTGGCATTCCCACCCTCCGGAGAGAAAGGTAAGGCATGCAAGATAATCATAAGATCCTGGTTGTTGACGACGATATGCGTCTGCGCTCGCTGCTTGAGCGTTATTTGTCTGAGCAAGGTTTTCAGGTGCGCAGTGTGGCGAATGCCGAGCAGATGGACCGTTTGCTCTCCCGCGAGAATTTCCACCTGATGGTGCTGGATTTGATGTTGCCGGGCGAAGATGGCCTGTCCATTTGCCGCCGCCTGCGCCAGGCCAATAATCAGTTGCCTATCCTGATGCTCACCGCCAAAGGCGATGAGATTGACCGTATTGTCGGTCTGGAAGTCGGCGCGGACGATTACCTGCCTAAACCGTTCAATCCGCGTGAGTTGCTTGCGCGTATCCGTGCCGTTTTACGCCGCCAGACGGTTGAAGCACCCGGGGCGCCGGCCAGTGAAGAGAAAGTGGTGGAGTTTGGTCAGTTTCGCTTAAACCTCGGCACCCGTGAAATGTTCCGTAACGATGAGCCACTGACCCTGACGTCCGGCGAGTTTGCGGTGCTGAAAGCCCTGGTCACCAACGCCCGAGAGCCGATGTCACGCGATAAGCTGATGAACATGGCCCGTGGCCGTGAGTATTCTGCTATGGAGCGTTCCATTGACGTGCAAATCTCGCGACTTCGCCGCATGATTGAAGAAGATCCCAGCAAACCCCGTTACATCCAGACGGTATGGGGGCTGGGCTATGTATTCGTACCGGATGGAGAAGCCTAATCCATGCGCTTCTCCCCACGCAGTAACTTTGCCCGTACACTCGTGGTGATGGCTGGCCTTCTGATTGCCAGCCAGATTTTCTCCTACCTCACCATACTGAATTACGCCCTGCTGCCGAGTATCAAGCAGTTCAACAAAATCCTTGCCCATGAAATCCAGGTGATGCTGAACGGGGACATGACACTGTCGGATGGCAAGGTATACCACCTCGATGAAGGGCTGCGTCGCCAGCTGTTAGAAAAGCTGGGTGTGACCATGCATGATGATGCTGATCCTGTGATGATGGAGGAATTCCGGCATGCGGCGGAAGTGGATTACCTGAGCGCCGACATGTCGGAAAAACTCAATGCCCCGACGGAAGCCCGTATCAGTCTGGAATCGAAAAATTATGTGCTCTGGCTTGAGAGTGCGGCGTTTCCGGGGTATGTCATGCGTATCCCGCTGTCTGAATTGCACCAGGATGATTTCCAGCCCCTGTTCTTCTATTCGATGTTTATCGCCCTGCTGGTGATTGGCGGGGGATGGATGTTTATCAAGGTGCAGAACCGTCCACTGGCGGTGCTGGAAAAGGCAGCGCTGGAAGTAGGACATGGCAAGTTTCCCCCTCCTGTGCCGGAGTGCGGAGCCTCTGATATCCGCGCGGTGACCAGGGCGTTTAACCAGATGAGTGACGGTATTCGTAAGCTTGAGGAAGACAGAGCGCTGCTGATGGCCGGTGTCAGCCATGATCTGCGAACGCCACTGACCCGTATCCGCCTGGCGACAGAAATGATGTCTCCGCAAGACAGTTATCTGGCCGAGAGCATGATTAAGGACACCGAGGAGTGTAACGAGATCATCAATCAGTTTATGGATTACCTGCGCTCAGTACAGCTTCAGGACATGAGTGAGATTGACCTGAATCTGGTGGCAGAAGATGTCTCGGTGGCTGATGGTGCAACCGGGCACGAGCTTGAAGTGGTGAAAGGCGAGTTGGTAGGGAACCTTGAGGCCAACGAAGTGGCTATCCGCCGTGCGGTGACCAATCTGGTGGTCAATGCGGTGCGTTATGGTAATGGCTGGGTGAAAATCAGTACCGGAACCTCGGCAGATCGCCGCCACCAATGGATAGCGGTGGAAGATAACGGTCCCGGGATTGCCGCTGATCAGGTTGAGACTGTGATGCAGCCTTTTACCCGTGGTGACACCGCGCGTGGCTCTGAAGGTACGGGCCTTGGCCTTGCTATCGTCAAGCGCATTGTTGAGCAGCATAATGGCGCGTTAAAGCTCAGTGAACGTTCACAAGGCGGTTTGCGGGCCCAAATCGTATTGCCAGTGACCAAGCGGCAAGGACGGAAACGTCTGTAAACCTTCCCAGAAAAAGTGCGGGTTTGTCCTGCACTTTTCTTTTTTGATATGAAAGATAACGCATAAAACTGTCTCATATTTGAGCCTTCTGCTAATACTGTAATAAAACGCCGATACAGCAGAGATCCAATATGAAGATCGTTATCGACCCACATGATCCGTCGCCAAAGTTCCGTCAGCTGATGACGCAAATCCAGCGTCAGATTGTGGCGGGTACGCTGATCCCCGGTGAGAAACTGACGTCTGTCAGAAAGCTGGCTACAACGCTCAATATCAATCCGATGACGATTTCCCGTTGCTACCAGAAGATGGAAAAAGAAGGCTGGCTGGAGCGTAAACGCGGTGTCGGCATGATTGTCGCCCGTCAGGGTTTACAGGGCAGGATGGAAGACAGGTTCAGGTTTATCAAGCCCACGCTGAACACCCTGATTGCTGATGCCAGAGAGGTGGGTTACAGCAAATCGGAAGTGATGGCGCTGGTGATGCAATACTGGGATGAGGGGTAACACCGGAACCGGGTTTATAATGAAAATGAAAGGGCGGGAGACCGCCCTTATGCATTGCTGTATTTGTCTTTGCTGCCAAGCCAACGTGTGATGATGGCTTTGGCGTTCTCCGGGTAATGTTGGTGCAGGTAAAGTGCCAGTTTCTGTACTTCCGGGATCAGTTTCTGATCACGTACCAGATCTGCAATCTTAAACTCTGCTATCCCCGTTTGTTTGGTGCCCAGCAGCTCGCCGGGTCCCCGGATTTCCAGATCGCGCTGGGCAATCACAAAGCCGTCGCTGCTTTCACGTAACACGCCAAGGCGCTGGGTAGCGGTTTTTGACAGTGGCGCGTGGTACAACAGCACACAGTGACTGGCCACCGAGCCCCGGCCAACCCGGCCACGAAGCTGGTGAAGCTGGGCAAGCCCCAGACGCTCCGGGTTTTCGATGATCATCAGGCTGGCATTGGGCACATCTACGCCGACTTCAATCACCGTCGTGGCCACCAGAAGGTGAAGCTCCCCGGCTTTAAATGCCTGCATTACTGCCTGTTTTTCGGCCGCTTTCATCCGGCCATGCACCAGACCAATTTTCAGATCGGGCAGGGCACGGGCCAAATCATCGGCGGTGTCTGCGGCGGCCTGCGCTTCCAGTACTTCAGATTCATCAATCAGGGTGCAGACCCAGTACGCCTGCCGCCCTTCCCCGATGCAGGCGGCGTGGACACGGTTGATGATGTCGATGCGGCGGGTATCGGGTACAGCAACGGTCTGGATCGGGGTACGGCCCGGCGGCAGTTCGTCGATAATGGAGGTGTCCAGATCGGCATAGGCGGTCATTGCCAGCGTACGGGGGATTGGTGTGGCGGTCATGATGAGCTGGTGCGGGTGAATGCCCTGCTTCATGCCCTTTTCGCGCAGTTCAAGGCGCTGGTGGACACCAAAGCGGTGCTGTTCGTCAATGATCACCAGTGCCAGCTTGTCGAACTCCACCTGCTTCTGGAACAGGGCATGGGTGCCGACTACCATTTTGGCCTCACCGCTGGCAATACTGGCAAGCTGGGCTTCTTTGGCCTTTCCGGTCAGTTTACCCGCCAGCCAGCCGACGGAAATGCCCAGTGGCTCCAGCCAATTGGCGAAGTTTATGGCGTGTTGTTCGGCAAGCAGTTCGGTCGGGGCCATCAGGGCGACCTGATAACCTTGCTCAATCGCCTGCAAGGCCGCGAGCGCAGCCACCAGGGTTTTGCCTGAGCCGACATCGCCCTGCACCAGCCGCATCATGGGTTTATTCAGCCCCATGTCGCGTTCGATATCCGCCACTACGCGGGATTGCGCGCCGGTTGGCGAGAAGGGCAGTGAGGCAAGCAATTTTGGTTTTAATTCAGTCGAAGGCGGTAGCGAAAATGTCGGATCTTGCTGCAACTTGCTGCGAACGGCGAGCATGGACAGGTTTTGGGCTAAAAGCTCTTCCAGGATCAGGCGCTTCTGCGCCGGGTGCTCGCCCTTTTCCAACTGGGCGACAGAAATATCCGGCGTAGGACGGTGCAGGATCTTCAGGGCATCACGCAGAGTGATTTGCCTGTCGTACAAGCCTTCCGGCAGCAATTCCTGTACAGCTGCGCCATCAAGCAGTGCGAGTGCTTGGCTGGTGAGGTTACGGAGCGTGAGCTGGCGCAGGCCTTCTGTGGTCGGGTAAACCGGTGTCAGGGTCTCTTCCAGTGTAAGCTCGGTGGGCTCTGAGAAGACTTTGTATTCCGGATGGATGATTTCAAGGCCGCTCTGACCGCGTTTGATTTCACCATAGGCTTTGACGCGTTTGCCCTGTTCGAGGCTGTTTTTCATTGCCGCGTTGAAGTTGAAAAAGCGCAGGGTCAGTGAACCGTTGCCGTCGGTGATTTTCACCGTCAGCATCCGGCGGCGGCCAAATACTGTGTTGTTGCTGACCACTTCTCCTTCTACGGTGGCATGTTGCCCGGGCATCAGGCTCATGATGGGCCAGACACGGGTACGGTCTTCGTAGCGGTAGGGGAGATGGAACAGCAGGTCCTGCACGGTAAACAGTCCGAGCTTTTCCAGTTTTTCGGCCATTTTCCCGCCCACGCCGGTCAATGAGGTGACGGGGACGGCATCTAACATTGAAGCGCGCATGGCGGTCTCATCTCTCCTGCATTTGCATTGAAATTACTTGGCGGCCTGCATGCTGGCCCACCAGGTTGGGTCTGCCACAATTTGACCTTCGTCATCGAGCGCCGGGTAAGGCAGGCCTTTGCGCCTGGCCACTTTTGCCAGCACCGGATGACCCCGTTCAAAAAGGATCCGGTCAACCTCCGCCTGTGGGATCAGGGTACGGGTGCGCTGGTACATACCGGCATTCTGGCGCTGGCGCTGTGCTTCGTAAAGAATCAATGCACTGGCGACCGAGACATTGAGTGACTGTACCATACCTACCATGGGAATGATGATGTCCTGATCGGCCAGTGCCAGCGCTTGTTGGCTGATCCCGGTTTTCTCCTGCCCCATCACAATGGCGGTCGGTTTGGTGTAATCAATCTCACGAAAGTCTACCGCGGTCTCGGACAGGTTGGTGACCAGGATCTGCATCCCTTTGGCTTTTAGGGCAGCAAAGGCGTCCGGCGTGTTGTCATGGGTGACAACATCCACCCAGTTGCGGGCGCCGGCAGAGGTGCCGCCTAAAGTGCGCATCTTGCTGTTTTTCGGCCAGACAGCGTGAACCTGATGAATGCCTACGGCGTCCGCCGTGCGGATAATGGCAGAGATATTGTTCGGCTTGTGGACTTCTTCCATGCACACTGTCAGGTCGGGCTGGCGGGTGGCCAGTACCTCATGAATGCGTGCAAAACGTTCTGGTGTCATGTGTTTCCCGTTTATAAAAACGCCCGCATCAGCGGGCGCTTTGGTTGATCGAGGACGCTCAGGTCAGTTTTTTCGTCGGACCACTTTCACCACATTCGGCATGATCCGGAGGCGGCGCATGATATTGGCCAGGTGTACGCGGTTTTTGGTCGTTAGCTTAACGTAAATCGTGTACAGGCGGCCGTCGCGCTCTTCGGTGGTCAGGCCCTGGATATTTGAGCCTGTGGCCGCGATGGCATTGGTCAGGTCTGCCAGTGCACCCTGGTGGTTGTGCATATCGATACGCAATGCGGTAGCAAAGTCCTGATCGATATCGGCGCCCCATTCCACGGGCATATATTTATCCGGCTCCTGACTGTAACCGCGGATGTTGGCACACTCTTCGCGATGGATAACCAGACCTTTGCCCGGACTGACGTGACCGACGATATGATCGCCTGGAATAGGGCGGCAGCAGTTGGCATAGGTCAGCAGGATGCCTTCAGCGCCCCGGATAGGCAGGCATCCGCCTTGCTCTTCCAGGCTGTCTGCATCACCCAGCAGGCGCTTGGCGATCACCACACTCATCAATTCACCCAGACCAATAGCAGCCAGCAGGTCGTTGATGGTGTCGAGTTTCAGATCCACCAGAACCTTGTCGATGTTCTCCTGCTCAATGTCCTGAATGTTCTTTTCACCCAGGGCATGGTTGAGCAGGCGACGGCCAAGGATAATGGATTCTTCGCGACGCTTGGTTTTCAACACCTGGCGAATCTTGGTACGTGCCCGCGAGGTCACCACATAATTCAGCCAGGCAGCATTGGGGCGTGCTCCGGGGGCGGTGATGATCTCGATGGTCTGGCCGTTTTTCAGCGGCTGGCTGAGCGGGTAAGACTGGCGGTTCACCCGGGCTCCGACACAGGAGTTGCCCACATCGGTATGTACTGCATAGGCGAAGTCCACTGCCGTCGCACCGACCGGCAATTCGACAATGCGTCCTTTCGGCGTAAAGACAAACAGTTCGTCGGGGAACAGGTCTGATTTCACGCTCTCGATAAACTCAAATGAGCTGCCGGCACTTTGCTGGAGCTCCAGCAGGCTCTGCATCCAGCGCTGGGCCCGGACCTGTGCGGTTGTGCCACCACCACTGGCGCGCTCGGCACCGTCTTTGTATGCCCAGTGTGCCGCGACTCCTTTGTCCGCCATCTGATCCATGTCTTCGGTACGGATTTGCACTTCCACCGGTACGCCGTGGGGGCCAATCATGGACGTGTGCAGGGACTGGTAGCCGTTCGCTTTCGGCACCGCGATGTAATCTTTCATCCGGCCCGGGCGTGGCTTGTACAGGTTATGCATCTGCCCCAGCACCCGGTAGCAGGTATCGACCGTGTCGACAATCACCCGGAAGGCATAGAGATCCATGATGGTGTGGAAGCGCTGCTCTTTATTCTTCATCTTGTTGTAGATGGAGTAGAGGTTCTTCTCACGGCCCAGCACCTTGGCATTGATGCCCGCATCCTGGAGGCGGCCTTCAATTTCGGCGTGGATTTTCTGGATCATCTCTTTGCGGTTGCCACGCGCCTGGATCACCACTTCACGCAACACGCGGTAGCGGTTGGGGTAGAGGGCCTCAAAGCCGAGCTCTTCCAGTTCCACCTTGATATTGTGGATACCCAGCCGGTGTGCCAGCGGGGAGAAAATCTCAAGGGTTTCGCGGGCGATACGGCGACGTTTGTCCGGACGCAGTGCGCCCAGCGTGCGCATATTGTGTGTGCGGTCAGCGAGTTTGATCAGGATAACGCGGATATCATGGGCCATGGCCATGATCATTTTGCGGAAGTTCTCCGCCTGCGCTTCCTGACGATCGCGGAATTTGAGTTTATCAAGCTTGGAGACGCCATCCACCAAATCGGCGACGGTATCGCCAAAACGCTGTTGCAGGTCTTCTTTGGTGACTTCGGTGTCTTCAATCACGTCATGCAGCAGGGCTGCCATCAGGGTTTCGTGGTCGAGACGCATTTCCGCAAGGATACGGGCAACAGCGATAGGGTGGATGATATAGGGTTCACCGCTTGAGCGGGTTTGCCCTTCGTGGGCATCTCGTGCGACCAAATACGCTTGCCGGAGTGCCTCAAGGTGAGGCTCCGGCAAATATTGTGCAGCGACTTCTTTCAGGCTATCAAAGAGATACAATCTGCCTGCTTCCCTGACGTTAGATTAGCGAAGAGTTCCTGTGATGGTGCTGACAGCAGCCATTTCTGCTGCTTCCTGTTCTTGTTGCTCTTGACGCTCACGGGCATCCAGGATCTCTTTGGTGATCAGGCCTTCCTCAATTTCACGCAGAGCGATAACAGTTTGCTTGTCATTCTCTTCCTGAACCAGTGCGTCTTTACCACCAGTTTGCATTTGGCGTGCGCGGCGAGCTGCTACCAATACTAGGTCGAAACGGTTGCCAATTTTTTCAACAGCGTCTTGAACGGTTACGCGTGCCATGAAGAACTCCAGTAAGTAATAAAATCAAAATGACCGAAAATTATACAAAAGCGAACTGGCCTAAACAACAAACATCTTTTGCTGTCAGCGCGCTTTATTGCTCCAGTAGTCTGTCAATCATATCGTGATGACGACTGTATTGCTTGTCTTGTTTCATCCGCTCGGCGCGAAGGATAGCTTTCATGTCCATCAGGGCCACATCGAAATCGTCATTTACGATAACGTAATCATATTCGTTATAGTGGGAGATCTCGGAGCGGGCCTCTTCCATCCGTTTTGCGATGACCTCATCGGTATCCTGACCACGCGCATTCAGGCGACGTTCAAGCTCTTCACGGCTTGGCGGCAGAATGAAGATGCTTTTTGCATTGGGCATTTTCTCGCGGATTTGCTGGGCGCCTTGCCAGTCAATATCGAGGAAAATGTCGATACCTTTTGCCAGCATGTCTTCAATCCACAGGCGTGATGTGCCATAGAAGTTACCGAACACCTCGGCATACTCCAGGAACGCATTTTTCTCGATCAGCGCTTTAAATTCGTCAACAGACACGAAATGGTAGTGAACGCCGTTTTCCTCTCCCGGGCGTGCTGCGCGGGTGGTATGGGACACAGACACTTTCATGTCATAACGGGGATTGTCTTTCAGCAGGGCCGAAATCAGGCTTGATTTACCGGCACCGCTGGGCGCTGAAACGATATAAAGCGTACCTTGGCTCATGGTCATGATCACTGTGAGATGAAAGGGCGCGCAGGTTACCATGAACGCCCGCTAAAAAAAATCCACCTTGACTGCGTTGCGTGCTTTTCTCACGCTTTCCTGTGGTGTTAGAAAGCATACCGCATGTTGGGTGATGGTGTGTTATCAGCCCATGTTGCCAACAACAGACACATTTCTGTCATCGGGAATTTCGTTAAACGAGAGTACGTAAAGCCCTCGCGCACAGACGCGTGCGTAGCGGGCCAGCAATGGGCGTAACTGCGGCATGACCAATAAAATAGGGGGATGGCCATTGATGCGCATGGAATCCAATACGTCAGGCAGGCTGCGTTGCAGCTTATCGATCAGGCTGGGTTCCAGTGCAAAGCCATCCAACTGAACGTGTCCACTGGCCTGTGCCTGACTGAGCGCGTCCAATAGCATGTTTTCTAATTCACCAGAGAGGGTAATTGCCGCCACTTCCCGTGCCGTGCCGACTAGCGCACTGAGAATATTTCGACGCAGTGCACAGCGAATGTCGGCGGCAAGAAAGATGGGGTCTTTTGACAATTCTGACGATTCCACCAGGGCGTTTGCGATGGTCACGATATCGTTCAGTGACACGCCATCTACGGCCAGTTGGCGGAATACGCGCAGCAATTGTTGTGGTGTCAGTTTCTGTCGTAAATCGTCGGCAAGACGCGTGTTCAACTGGCTCAGCCGATTCATCACGCTTTCTACTTCATCGGGCCCGATAATCTCATCAACATACTCGTTGAAGATTTTGCTGATATGTGTCGAGATGATAGTGGCATGGTCAACGACGGTATACCCCAGGTTGATGGCTTTGTCTTTGTTGGCCGTTTTTATCCAGACGGCTTCCATATTGTAAGCCGGGTCGCGGGTTAAAATGCCATCGACCTCGCCGAATACCTGACCTGGGTTGATCGCCAGCAGGTGGTCCAGTTCCAGCTCCACTTTTTCCACGTTCGCATCGCGTACTGCGATTTGATACTCATTTGGCTCCAACCCTAAATCATCACGGACATGAATCTGTGGGATCACAAAGCCACGTTTTTCTGACAGGGTTTTACGAATGCCTGCCAGCCGATTAAGCAGCTCTGCACCCTGACGACGGTCGATAAGGTTCACCAACCGGTATCCGACACTCAGTGTTATCGCATGGACGCGCGGAATATCACTGGCACTGATTTCGTGGTGTTCTTGTGCAATAGGAGCGGCTTCAACCAGGGCCTCAGCACGGGCCAGATCTTCCGCGACTTGCGGACTTTCCGTCCGTTGTTGCAATTTCCAGCCGACCAGGCCCAGCACGGCAGCGAAGCTTAAAAAGGCAAGGTGTGGCATACCAGGAATCAGGCCGAGCACCACCATAATGCCTGCTACCACTAAGATAACAACGGGAGAGGCCAGCATCTGACGCGAAATTTGACCGGAAAGGTCTGACGCATCACTCACCCGGGTCACAATGATCGCAGAGGCGGTGGCAAGCAAAAGGGATGGGATTTGCGCAACCAGACCATCACCAATGGTTAACAGGGCGTAGGTTTTGAACGCGGAGGAAAAGTCTAAACCGTAAGAGAACACACCGATCGCGATACCGCCGATGATGTTGATGAACAGGATCAACATCCCGGCGATGGCATCGCCCCGGACAAACTTCGATGCACCGTCCATCGAACCATAGAAATCGGCTTCGGTGGCAATGGTTTCACGTCGTGCTTTGGCTTCCAGATGATCGATAATGCCGGCATTGAGGTCTGCATCAATCGCCATCTGCTTGCCGGGCATGGCATCAAGTGTAAAGCGTGCACTCACTTCGGAAATGCGTTCGCCCCCTTTGGTGACCACAACGAAGTTGATGATCATTAAAATAACGAACACCACCATACCGACCACGTAGTTACCGCCGATAACGACATCACCAAACGCCTGGATCACCTTACCGGCGGCATCGCCACCTTCATGGCCATGCAACAATACAACACGGGTTGAGGCCACGTTCAGTGCCAGACGCAACAGGGTGGCAACAAGTAAAATGCTGGGGAACACAGAGAAATCGAGCGGTTTTTTGCTGTAAACGGCGACCAGCATGACTATCAATGCCAGCACAATGTTGAACGTGAACAGGATATCCAGCAAGAAAGGCGGCATGGGCAGCATCACCATCGCCAGAATGGTCATCAGCAGGAGAGGGATCCCCAGTTTTCCTTTGGCTACTACTTGATTGATAGAGGCAAATTTCGTTTTCATGATCACCGCTTATCGTCGAAGTTCTTCAGGGACAACCACTGTAGGAAACGTAGGCCGGTTACTCTGTCTGCCTTTCTTGTATTGATCCAACTGGAAGACATAGTTCAGTACATGGGCAACAGCGACATACAGTTGTGCCGGGATTTCTTGCCATTCATTGGTAGAGTAATACACCGCGCGGGCAAGAGGCGGTACCTCAACGACCGGTAAACCGTGTTGTTGCGCAATTTGTCGGATTTGCAGCGCCGCCTGATCGACACCTTTTGCAATCACAAACGGTGCGTTAGCTTTGCTGAGATCATATTTCAACGCGACCGCATAATGGGTTGGGTTGGTAATAATCACGTCGGCTGTCGGTACCGTTTTGGCAAATGCACGTTGTGACATCTGGCGCTGGAGCTGTCGTATACGCGCTTTGATTTCCGGTCGGCCTTCTGTGTTTTTGTGCTCTTCTTTTACCTCTTGTTTCGTCATCTTCAGCTTTTTGATGTATTCATAAGAAGAGTAGGGCATTTCCAGCACCGCGATAAATAAAAGCACCAGGCCATAGACAAACAAGCCCGTCCATAATAAGTCCAGGAAAGCGGGAATAGCCGCACTGAGGCGGGTGTGCTGAAGGGCAATGATTTCATTTAGGTAGTGATTAATAAGCCAATAGAGCGCGCCACCAATAAAGGTGACTTTCAATATGCTTTTAATCAGCTCAACCAAAGAGTTGGCAGAGAAAATACGCTTGATACCGGATAAGGGATTCAGTTTCGACAACTTGGGCATCATGGCTTTGGTCGATATATTCCAGCCACCCCGAAGCAGATTTGCGCCGATCGAAACCAGCATGATCAGCGCAAATAAGGGTGCCAAGGCTTGTGTAGCCAAAATGGCACTTTGCCACAGAAGTTCGCCCATTTTATCTGGAGAGAAAATCGTGTCCTTGTCGATATTCAGTGTCATTTCAGACACGGAAACAATCGTATGATGTATTGCGGATGAAAAGGCACTGAGCAGCAGTGCGCTGGCAACCATCATTAACGCCGTGACCAATTCCCTGGAGCGTGGGAGATTACCCTCCTCGCGCGCCTTGCGAATTTTCTGTTCACTGGGGCGTTCCGTTTTGTCCTGGGCACTGCTATCGCTCATATTATCAGCCCTCCAAGTGCGTCATCAGGGTCAGAATCTCACCACAAAAATTGGCAAAGTTATGTGGAATGCCCGACATGGTCAGAAACAGGCATGCGAGACCCAGCAGCAAGGTCATGGGAAAGCCCAGCGCAAAAACATTCAACTGCGGCGCGGCACGGTTCATGACACCGAAAGCAATATTCACGAGTAGCATAGCGATCATCGCGGGCAAGGACAGTAGCAAAGCTGCGCCTATCATCCAGCTAAACTGCATGAATACGGTTTTGAGCGCCATTTGACTCATTGTTTCACCGACTTGCCAGATATCGAAACTCGTTACGATTACCTCTAATGCGATGAGGTGACCATCGAGAGCAAGAAACAGCAAAATCGCAAAAAGCTGATAGAACTTACCGATAGACGCAATACTGACGCCATTGACGGGGTCATTCATCATCGCCATCCCCAATCCCATCTGAGTGGAAAGAATTTGGCCGAGCGTCATAAAAACAGAGAATAGCAACTCCAGCACAAACGCCATAATGCCGCCGATGAGAATTTCTTTCGCTGACAACAATGCGGCTTGCAATGACAAAGGTTCAACCTCTGGCATAGGCGGCATCAAGGGCGCGGCAATGGCGGCAATCAACCACGTCAAACCGATCCGCACTTGCACGGGAATATTCATTCCACCAAAGATGGGCATCATGGTCAAAAAGGCACCGATCCGAAGAAACGGCCACCAGATCTGACCAAACCACGCCATGACCTGGGCGTCAGTGAGCGTGTACATGGGTTACCCAATAAGGTGGGGAATGTCTTGAAACAGGCGAGCGAAAAGATCGCTGAAAGTGCGCATCATCCATGGTCCGGCAAAACCCAGCATCGCGAGCGTGACCAAAAGACGTGGCAAAAAACTCAACGTTTGTTCGTTGATTTGCGTGGCAGCCTGAAAAATGCTCACCACCAGGCCAACCAGAAGGCCTGGCAGGATAAGGACACAAACCATACTGACAATCATGAACAGGGCGTCACCAAAAAACGCCGAGACAAATTCAGATCCCATCATTATCCGAAACTCGCAGTAAGGGTACCAACCAACATGCTCCAACCATCGACCATCACAAAAATCATCAGCTTGAATGGCAATGAAATGATCAGTGGTGACAGCATCATCATCCCCATCGCCATCAACACGCTGGAAACAACGATGTCGATGATGAGGAACGGCACAAACAACATAAAACCGATCTGAAAGGCGGTTTTAAGTTCACTCAGTACAAACGCAGGCATCAGTAACAGCAAGTCGATGTCTTCACCGGCTTGATGCGGTGGTTCGTTTGCGATCCGCAGAATTTGGTCAAGATCCGTTTCACGCGTCTGTTGCAGCATAAAGGCCTTAAGCGGCTTTTCCGCCACGGAGACGGCTTGTTGCAGCGAGAGCGTCCCATTTTGATAAGGCTTGACGGCATTCTCATGGATGTCGGTTAACACCGGACGCATCGTAAACAGCGTGAGAATAAGCGCAATGCCGACCAACACGGTGTTGGGCGGGCTTTGTTGCAAGCCAATGGCTTGGCGTAAAATACCCAGCACAATAATGATCCGCGTAAAGCTGGTGACCATTAAGAGCATGGCTGGCAGGAAGCTCAGCATGGTCATGAGCAGGAAAATCTGCATCTTCACGCTGTATTCTTCCGTACCGTCTGGGCCTGTTACGGTGAGCACAGGCAAGTCCTGCCCAAATGCGGGCAAGCTGAACAACAAAAAGAAAATAATGAACAGAGGCTTCTGTTGCATCAATTGGCCAATCCTCTCAGCATGTCTTTTTCATCGACAACGTTCACCAGGCGCAAGCCATATTTGTTATTCACGACCACCACTTCTGCGTGACCGAGCAGTGTGCCGTTTACACGTACATCCATCGGTTCGCCACTGAGCTTATCCAGCTCTATCACCGAGCCGACGTTGATATTCATCAGATCGCCCACCTTAAGTTCGGTGCTCGCCACTTCCAATGTCAGATTGACAGGAATGTTGCGAATAAAACGCATGTCGTTGCTGCTGACGGGAGCGGGAGCGTCTGAACTCGGGCCACCCAGATCAAGGTCATTGAGATCCAGATTCAAATCGTTATTTAAGTCAGTCATGATGCTCTTAACTACTGTTCAATTACGTTTTGCACTTGAAGCACGAGAGTCGCATTCTGTTCAGCGACCTTGGCCGTAAACAAAGGTGTCCTTCCTGCCCGAACAACCACTTCACCGGGTAGCTCGACCGGGATCACATCACCGACTTTCAGTGCCATGATGTCTCCAAGTGATAATTGGCGTTCGCAAAGCGTGCTTAACAGGCGTATTGGTGCCTTTTTCAATGTTGCGTTGACAATGTGTTGCAACTCAGGGGCTGTCGCCGCATCGTCATCTGTGGCGTGCCGGTGGCGAAGAAAATCCAGCCCGTTGAGTGGCAAGCTGATATCAATCCAACCCTGATGACCACAGACATTCATCGTGAACCGGCAGATCTGATGCAGCTGGCTGTCTTGCCGCGTATTTTCAAGGTCCAGATTCTCTTTGGGCTGCAACTGACATTGCCAGGGTGAAACGGATTGCCAGGCGATGGCGTATTGGTCCAGCATTTGACCAAAGAAACGCGCCATCATGCGCCATTCAGTATCACTGATGGTTGTGCGTGCCTTGACAATCCCTTTGCCACCAAAAAACAAATCTACCAAGAGAAACTGCAATTCTTTCTCAATGACCAGTACCCCATTGAAGTGGTGTGGTGACACCGTAAATTCACGATAAAGTGACTGTTCACCCATGGCTTTCAGGTGATCCTGAAGCGTCTCGGTGTGTTGTTGCTGATACGTAAATTCAACCGGACAACGCAGAATATGTTGGAATGCCTGCTTAGCCAGGGTTTCGAACTGTTTGCATACGTTGTCAATGGTTGCCAGAACGGCTCCGATGCGGTGCTCTGGGCTGGTAAGGTCGTAAGGCCTTACATCGGCCAGATCGTTTTCTGCGATGATTTTGCTTCTCTTTGTCATAACCACTCACAACCAAATAATCCGATGCAGTCGTACGTCTAAAGACCTAACAGATGCCTGAGGGCAGGCCGCTGTTGCTCAAATCAAATGTCTGCTTTCTTAATCACTTGCCTGTTGTTTTTTCCGGAAATTATCCGGTCTGTAACAGCGCTATTTACGAAAATAGCGAACGCAAGTGGACAAAAAGTGTGCGGAGACTAAATATTGAGCAGCGTTTTGTCAATGAGAAATGCACGACTTTTTATCGATTTTCATTTTTTGATGGTGATATTCATCGCATAATCTAATGCTATGAAAAAAGGGGGATTTATTCATTGTTTTAAAATAAAAAACCAAAAATCAACAATATTTAGCATTAAAAATCGATATTTGATTATGAATAGCTATAAAAAAGTTAAAAGTATCGAATGTTTAAATTTTAAACAAAGTGGTTTTTCACAGCGTTTTTGGTGTTTATAATGCATTAGAGTCAAATGGTGCTTGACATGATGGAGAGAGTATGGTTTAAAGCTGTCCGCTTAAAAAGTGATCAATTCATCTTTTTCGACATCTGGCAATTGGTGAAAAAGAACACCACCTGCATTGAGAGCAGGTGAATGGGTTTGTCTGGTTTTGTAGGCGACGGTGTTGGTGCTGTCTAACTCTTGGCCTGACGTTGCAAACCCCCAGCGGTGCACTCGTGAAAAACGTGTGTGGCGTTGGATCTAATCCTCCCTTTTGGGGATTGCATTGTGTTGAAGATAAAAGTTACTGCATGAATGAGGCATCTGATGAGGCGCTTGCTCTGTTTGTTTTTTTTGTTTTCACCACTGGCTTTCTCTGCGGAAAGACTTTGGTTTTCTGATCTAGATAGCACCCGTTGGTTGTTCAGTGGTGACAATAACCGTTGTGAATTGACGTATTGGATTGATGGTTTTGGCAACGTCAATCTTGTTGCTGAGCCGGGGGTGCCTGTCAGCGTTGAAATTCAGCCTACGTCTGGCGATAAGGTAAAAAGCCTGATGTCGGTGGAGGCTATTGCACCACCTTGGCATGCCGATGTGGCTGGACCTCTGACTTACGCTGGCAACACTCAGGCACGTCTGGATGGCGGGCTCTCTCTCAATAAGGCGCAGCCAATTTATGACGCGTTATCACATGGAGATTGGATTTGGCTCAGTCTTCAAGATCGTGAGGGGGATATCCAGAGCGTACAAATTACCAATGTGAATTTTTCTGTTGTCGCAGAGGCATTCAATGCGTGTCGCGCGCAACTACTCCCTATCAGCTATGGAACAGCAAGAAATACCGTCCTCAACTTTGCCAATGGCGCGTTTGAGGTGGATGCAGGGAATGCAAAAGATTTGGCGTCAATTGCAGAATTGATTGCCAGTGACAGCTCCATCAACAAGGTTCTGATTGATGGTTATGCAGGCGATTATTCAGACCGTTCTGCGAACTTACGTCTTTCGCAAAGCCGTGCGGAGGAGGTGGCTTCGCTGCTGGTTGAGTCGGGTGTGCCGTTATCGAAATTAGAAATTCGCTGGCATGGAGACAGATACATCGTCACGGAGGAGAGTGAACAACAAAGCGATAAAAAACGATATGTCACAGTGCGTTTAATCAAAAAAAATCGTGTCGGGTGATTCATGAAACAGAAATGGCAAATCTTGATGCTTCAAAGTTCAACGGTAAACATGAGCAATCTGGTGCATGTGCAACATACCGATTTTGAACTGGTGGATGCCCCCTGTTTTGACACGTTTTCACGCATGATGGCATCTCGTCACTGGGATATGGTGCTGGTACCGAGCAAACTCGACGATGGCTCAGATGTTGCGGAGTGTCTGACAACAGCGCCGTTTAACCGGTTTGGGGGTTTTGTGGTTGTGGTGGCAAACGTGGCTCAGGCAGGCTCTGTGTCACGTGCGATGCAACATGGCGCAGCCGATTATTTATTGGCGCCGCTTGAGACGTTTCATCTCGTCCAGCTAGTCAACCGGCTGAAAATGCTGGAAGGGGCAGGTGGAGAAGTGGTCGCGGAATCACAATACAACCGACAGCTTTTTCAAATGGCACAGCGTGTTGCCCAAACGGATGCGTCTGTATTGATCACAGGAGAAAGCGGTACAGGTAAAGAAGTGCTGGCACGTTTTATTCACAATGCATCTCCCCGCGCGAATGGCCCGTTTGTGGCGATTAACTGCGCGGCGTTACCTGAAACCATGGTGGAATCTATTTTGTTTGGTCATGCCAAGGGGGCATTCACAGGTGCGGCACAGGCCTATCCAGGCAAATTGGAGATCGCCAACCATGGCACCCTGTTGCTGGACGAAATCGGGGAATTGCCACTGACGATGCAAGCCAAGCTGTTACGTGCGCTCCAAGAGCGTGAAGTGGAACGTTTGGGGTGCAATAAAAAGGTCAAGCTGGATATCCGAGTGGTGGCAGCCACTAACCAGAACTTGGAACAGGCGGTGGCTGAAGGGCGTTTTCGCTCTGATCTTTATTACCGCCTCAATGTGTTCCCATTGCAGTGCGCACCGTTACGAGAGCGTCGACAAGACATCCTGCCTTTGGCAGAACACATGGTGAAGCGATACATGCCGGACTTTTACCAGTCGATTTGCTTTTCTGATGACGCACAACGGGCAATGGAAAACTATGGTTGGCCGGGCAATGTCCGTGAGTTGGAAAACGTGGTTCAACGCGCATTGGTATTAAGCCGTGGGTGTGAAATTCGCAGTGAAGACTTGAATTTGCCGGGCACGATGTATCTGACGACACAAATGAATGAGCGAGAAGAGGCAGTCATGTTTGCTGAGCCGACCATAGAGCCTCAACGCCATTATGTGGCTCAGGAAGAAAGTCCGTCTTTGCAGAAAAGTCGAAAACGGGCGGAGTTTGACACCATCATCGATACATTGCGCCGCTTTGATGGTCATCGTAGTAAGACGGCGCAAGCACTAGGGGTGACGACGCGCGCCCTGCGTTACAAGATCCAAACCATGCGTGAAAACGGATGGGATGTGGATCAGATACTGGCGTAAGAACAGGGCGATTCGAACAAAAAGCCTGTTCCATCATTAACGGTATGACCAAACGTTTGAGGTTGATGAAATGCAAAAAGAACTGCAGAACTTAGACAGTGTTGTGAGTCAAATTAATGATATCCGCCAGCAGGTTGCGAGTATCAATACCCTGCCGATTGCCTCCAATCCTATGAATCAGGGGGCAGCGGAGAACGTGTCATTTTCTGACGTCATCTCTAGCACCATTCGCAGTGTTGACAACATGGGTAAAGAAGCATCAGCCCAAATGCATGCCGTTGACACAGGTCAAAGTGATGATCTGGTGGGCGCCATGATTGCCAGCCAGAAAGCCAGTTTGTCATTTTCGGCCATGGTGCAGGTGAGAAACAGCCTGATGACGGCCTACAACGATGTCATGAAAATGCCGGTGTAGTGTAATAGGTGACGTAGGTGATCAACGTACTCAAAAACAAATTAGCCACGCTGAATATGGCGGTTTCACCACAGCGTGTGTTTAGCGGCGCCCGCACTGTTGCACTGCTGGGCACCATTGCGGTTGCAGTCGCTGTCGCCGTGGTGTTAGGGCTCTGGCAAGGAGGGGAGTATCGTCCGCTATATGGTGAACAGGAGCAGTATGATCGTAATCAGGTGATTGCTGCACTTGAGCAAAATCGCTTCGACTACTACGTTGAGCCACAAAAAGGCAACATCATGGTTGAGCGCAGTCAGGTGGCGGCAGCACGTATTGCAATGGCTGCGGCGGGTATAGAGGCAAAAGTACCTGCCGGACTGGAAATTCTGAATAAAGATTTTGCCTTAGGCACCAGTCAATTTATCGAAAACGCCCGATACCGACATGGTCTTGAAGGGGAACTGGCCCGCTCGATTATGACGCTCGATGGTGTCAGTAATGCGCGCGTTCATTTGGCGCTTCCCAAGCAAACTTTGTTTGTCGGTCGTAATAAGGAACTGCCATCGGCATCCGTTGTGGTGGTGCTGACGCCAGGTCGTGTACTGCATAGTGACAACATTGCCGCCATCGTCAATTTGGTGGCAGGCAGCGTGCCTGATCTACAGGCTGATCGCGTTAACGTGATTGATCAGCACGGTAACTTATTGTCCAACCAGATTGGGCAGGGGACCGGTATCGGTGAACTGGGGAACAGCCAATACCTCAGCTACACACAAAAACTGGAAGCCGAGTACATTGAAAGTGCCGCCAAAATGCTGCGACCGATGGTGGGCGTCAACAACTTTCAGGTAGAAGTCGCGGCAAGTGTCAATTTTGACCGCGTGGAAGCGACGGAAGAATCCTATGGCCCGAAAGGAACGGTGCGTAACGAATTCAGTTCGTTTGATAATGAGGGGCAGAAGGAGCCAGAAGGCGTACCGGGCACACAGAGTAACCGGCTGCCAGAAGGGAAAGAGGACGGTGATGGTACCTTGGTTAACAAGCGTGGTGAATCGTCCAAAGACTATGCAGTTGACCGCACGTTAAAGCACATCAAGTACCAACAGGGTTCGGTTGAACGCCTGACGGTATCGGTGTTGCTTAACGGCGAAGCGGAAAGTTTTAGTGATGCACAACGTGAGAATATCCGCACCATGCTGATTGATGCATTGGGGCTGGATGAGGCGCGTGGTGACAAGCTGAGTCTGTTTGTGCATCCATTTAATACGGATGCGCCTGAGTTGTTGGCGTCAACGCCGTCCTGGTGGATGGATAATATTTGGTTGGATTACCTGCGTTACATTTTGTCAGCGGTGGTATCTCTGGTGATATTGCTGGTGGTTATTCGTCCTGCTGTCCGTGCTCTGGCGCAGCAAAACGCGTCACGGGAAACGGTGAATGCAGGCGCTAATGAAGGCACGCTGAGTCGAACCGTTGCGGGCGAGTTTGTGGGCGGGAGTACTGACATGGCGGTCGGTTCAGAGGGCAGTAAAACACCTGCGATGAATGACATGCCAGATTTGCCGACACCAGAAACGGGACTTGAAGGTCAGTCGTCGTATTTACAAATGCTATCTGAGCGAGAGCCAGAGCGTGTTGCCCATGTTGTGAAACAGTGGATGACCCCGAAAAATGCAGACATTTGATCTTAATACAGGCGTAGAACATGCCGCCATTCTTTTGCTCAGTATGGGCGAAGAAGCTGCAGCGAATGTGCTGAAGCAGCTTAACCGCGAACAAGTGCGGCAGCTGACAATGACCATGGCCAGCCTTCCTGCATTAAAAAATGATGAAGTGTCGAACGTATACCGTCGATTTTTTGATGATTTCAGAGCGGAGTCCGGCATTTCAGGTGCGTCGCGTGCGTATCTTGAACGCACGCTGGACAAAGCGTTGGGACGCTCGTTGTCTGAGCCTTTGCTGAATGCAATTTATGGCGACACATTGAAACAGAACCTGCAATCGTTGCAGTGGCTTGAGCCGTCAAAAATTGCTGAGCTTATCAGTGGCGAACACCCACAGATGCAGGCGGTGTTTCTGGCTTACCTCGATCCGGATGTGGCGTCGGAGGTATTGATGCACCTGCCGGAAAGCAGCATGGACGATCTGCTTTATCGTGTTGCGAATCTCAGTGAAATCCATCCAAGTATGGTGGAAGAGGTGCAGGTGTTGATTAACCGTTTCCTTGAATTGCCTGCGCAGCAAAGCAGCACGCCGATTGACGGCACGGATCAGGCGACAGCGATCATTAATCGTCTCAAGCCTGATTACAGTCTCAAAGTCATGCAAGGCATGAAGGAGCACGACCCTGAGCTGGTTGGGAAGCTGGAAAGTAAAATGTACAACTTCAGTATTCTTGAGCAGCAGAGTGAAGAAACGCTGGAGCGCCTGGTACAGGATATTAATCAGGAAACCCTGGCAGTGGCACTGAAAGGCGCAAGCCAAGCCCTGCAGGACAAGATTTTTGCCACCATGACAAAACGCGCTGCGCAATATCTGCAAGATGCTATTGAAAGCAGTGGGCGCGTGCGTGCGAGTGTGGTTGAAGAAGCACGACAAGAGATCGTTACCTTGCTGCGTCAGTTGGCCGATTCGGGAGAAATCGAACTGCAACTGTTCAGTGAATAAGGGGCGGATTCAGTATGAATAAGAGGGCGCCGTTAATTATGCATCCAACGCCTGGGCAGTATCGAAACTACCACTTCCCATCGCTGCTTTCTGCAGAGGATGACGTGTATGGCAATGAAAGTGGCAGCTATCAGGATGAGTTTCAACGTGGCTTTGATGACGGCCACCAAAAAGGGTTCGACCAAGGGTATCAGGAAGGGATGAACCAGGGTGTTGAAACAGGTAGGCAGGAAGGGCTGCAACAAGGTATTCAGCAGGGGATGGAGCAAGTGAAAGAACAAATGCACAGCTCTGTCACCGCGGTTGATCAGTTGATGAAGCAGACAGAAACGCTGTTTCACCAGTATGTTCGCGATCAAAGTGAAATGATCTGTGATTTGGTGGAAAAGGTGGCATGCCAGGTGATTCGTACCGAATTAACATTGCAGCCTAGCCATATGATCCGCCTGATCAATGAAGCATTGGCTGAGATCCCTGAACAACAGAAAAACGTCACCGTGTATTTAAATCCGCAGGACTGCCAGCGTCTGATTGAATTAATGCCAGATGCGGTAGCAAGCTGGACGCTGAAACAGGATGAATCATTGGCAACAGGAAGCTGTCGCGTCGTCAGTGATGATGCTGAGGCCATTGCCGATATCGATGAACGTCTGGAGGTCTGCATGGATTCTGTACGTGAGAGCGTGATGGGCGATGCGTGATTATGCCGCGGAACTGTCCGCACGCCTGTTGAGCGCAGGCCAGCATATTCCTGAGGTTCCCGTTGCGCGCAGCTACGGACGTTTGGTGCGTATGGCCGGATTGACCATGGAAGCGGTGGGTTGCCGCTTGTCCACGGGGCAGCGCTGTCTGATTGAAACCGATCACGGTGACATGGTGGAAGCGGAAGCGGTCGGGTTTGACCGCCATGCGACGGTACTGATGCCAATCCGTCACACCACCGGGTTGCGTCCGGGTTGCCGCGTTTTGCCACTGTTTGGCGACAGCAAAATTCCGGTGGGTCCAAACCTGTTGGGGCGCGTACTCAACGGATTGGGTGAGCCGTTAGACAGTCTGGGGCCATTGTGTTGCGAACAGCGTGTGCCTTTACAGGGCGATACCATTAATCCGCTGAAACGTCAGCCGATTACCCATCAGCTTGATGTCGGCGTGCGTGCGATTAATACCATGCTGAGTGTGGGCAAAGGCCAGCGTTTGGGGCTGTTTGCAGGCTCGGGTGTCGGTAAGAGTGTGCTGCTAGGCATGATGACGCGCAATACCTCTGCCGAGATCACCGTGGTGGGATTGATCGGGGAGCGTGGACGGGAAGTGCGTGAATTTATCGAGCATTCGCTGGGTGAAGAAGGCATGCGCAACGCCGTGGTGATCGCCTCTCCTGCTGACGATCCGCCGCTGATGCGACTGCGTGCCTCGGTACTTTGTCACCGTATTGCGGAATACTTCCGCGATCAGGGCAAAGACGTCTTGCTGCTGATGGACTCGCTGACGCGCTATGCGCAGGCACAGCGCGAAATCGCCTTATCGGTAGGGGAGCCCCCGGCGACGAAAGGGTATCCGCCTTCCGTATTCAGCTTGCTGCCCCAACTGGTCGAGCGGGCAGGCAATGGCGCCAGTGACGGTGGGTCGATAACGGCGTTCTATACCGTGTTGTCAGAGGGGGATGACCAACAGGATCCGATTGCCGATGCGGCGCGGGCGATCCTGGATGGACACATTGTCCTGAACCGTGCGTTGGCAGAGCAAGGGCATTATCCGGCGATAGACATTGAGCAATCGATTAGCCGTGCCATGCCGCAAATTGTGTCAGCAGAACACCTGAAACGCGCACAGCGGGTGAAACAATTGTATGCCCGTTATCGGCAGGTTCAGGAATTGATCTCGTTAGGGGGGTATCAGCAAGGCGCAGATCATGAGCTGGATCTGGCTGTGCAGGCATACCCGTCGATTTGTCAGTTTCTTCAGCAAACCATGCATGAAAACGTCACGCTGACGGACAGCATGGAGCAATTCATGCAAATACCGGGTGTTGACTAATCATGCGACGAGTAGCAGCGGTTAGCCGTTGGCGGGATCAGCAACAAAAACGGCTGGATGATTTGAAAACCCAAGCGGGGGAAGCGGCCCGCCGCCATCAGGCGCATCAGGCGCGTCTTAATTTGCTGGAAAACCTGAAGACGCAATACGCGTTTTCTGCCGGCGAACAGGTGTCGTCCTTGCTGATGAAGGGGACTGCACGCTTTCGCGGCCAGCTTGACAACCTGAGCCTGATGCAAAAGCAGGAAATGATGCTGTCAGAGATAGAGCTGCGCAGTGTGAATGAGCGTGTCGTTAACCAGCACCGTCAGGTGAAAATGTGCGACAAGGTCATAGAAAAAAGGATGAACGCCATCAACCAGAAAAAAGCCAAGGCCGAGCAGAAAATGCTGGATGAATTGGCGATGCAAGCGAGCGCCCGCCGACATCAGTGCTGTTGACGCGCGCTTTGATGGGGATTGATGCGCTGTGAGTTGATCGAATAAGAAAATAAACACCCGCCGACATACTGCTTTGTGTCGGCGGGTGTTTTTTATTTATAGGCTGGGAGCATAGCTGAAAGCGTGTTCAGGCTTGAGCAGTTTATCGAACAACTGTTTTTGTTGTGCTAATAAACGGCCATTGGCATTGTTCTGTTCCTGGCAGCGTTTTGCCAATGCATAAATGCGCTCCCAGTGTGCCAATCCTTGACGACCATATGCCTCAGGCAATGCCGTCAGCACTTTTCGCATTCCCTCATCATCCGCTGATACGCCCAGTGTTTCCAAGCATGTCACGCGACGCTGCGCATTGCTGTTCAATGCGTCCATTAAAGGCTGCACCGTTTCGCTTATCGCATTCAATGCCTGACTGTCACGGCGGGTTAAATGCGCATGCTGCTTTGCCAACAGGGAATCCAGTTTGTCATAGTTTGCTGCGTCCTGCGCCAGATCTGACAGCAACGTTTTAACAAGGGTGGTACGGTCGTTCATGTTCGTCCCCGATATCGGCTATTTTTTCGCCGGTTCGTAATAATTGATGATACTGTTCGCCAGATTGTCGAGGTTGACAGTCATCTCACCACGTTCGAGCATGGCTTTCATGGCTGCCACTTTATCCATATCCACGTCTTGTGTGTTTTCCATTGATGCTTTTGCGGCATGCAGTGTGCGCATTTCTTCACTTAGTGCGATGTTTGATTCTGGCTTACGTTGTGTTTTCACTGTGTCTGTATTGTTTATTTCACGTCGGTAGTTTACCGATTGATTCAATCCAATTTTTCCGATCATTGCCTAACGCCCAAATGCTCTAAATTCTGGTTGTTGAAGAACGACCAACTTTGCTGAGACCTTAAACCCATAAATGAAAAAAGTGGCTTCAATGACTCAGAATATCGTGCTGACGGTGCCAGGAGAGGAAACCCTGGCCCGGATCTCCTTTTCTGACGTGCTGTTCTTTACCCGGATGATGTCACCTTCACTGCCATTTTCCAGCGCAATGCCTTTCATGCGGGCGATCATCGTATCCCGGCGGGCCTCGATAATGACTTCCTGATCGCGTTTCACCCACACGGGCCGATCAATAAGCTTAGGCGTTAAGATCCGCCCCGGCGAGATATTCCGGCGAACCTGTTTGCCGATAAGCGGTTCCGTGTCAGTAAAAAAGCCATGGCGGACATAGGCAATATTGACGGCTTTTGTGGCGACGTCCGTCAACTGAATAGCCTGCCCCCGTTTCAGGGGGGATTTGGCCACCACCACATCGACCATCACCGCCGCTTCCGCTTTTACCCGTATCTTCCAGTATTTCGGTTGTTCACAGCTGAGGGTCACCGTAAAGCGCCCGACAGGACGGGTTGGGTCGCTCAGCGCCATCGTGACTGGCGTATCACATGTGCCTGGCACCTCAAATGCATCCACGGTGGCAGTGAAGGTGTCACTGCCCACCGAGCGCGCAAAATCAGCAACCGACTGCTCAACAAATGTCACCACGGAAGTCCGGCTCACGGCAGGCGTACTGACATGGGCAGAGGCGGAAAAAATCCCCATCCAGGTGACCAAAAACAGTCCCCATCGCAGGGCGGAAAAGAGGAAGTTTTGCTTCCGCCTCGTCGGAAAATGGGGGTGGAACCTACTGTAACTCACTGATATTTGCCCCGGTAAATGTTGGCACGGAAGCTGCTAAAGGTGCCGCGATATTTTTCTGAGACGAAGAGCACTATGACGATTGATTTTGACAAAGCGCTGGGTGTCCACCTAAACACGGTCGATTTCAGAATTCAACGTGCCAAGGTTATTGCCGGCAATTTAGCCAATGTCGATACCCCAAATTACAAAGCACGGGATATCAGCTTTGAACAAGCCATGGACAGCATCGCGAGTCGGGCGCGAATGAATCACATCCAACGTCGTGATGTATCGCAACACTATACGTTGCAGTACCGCGAACCGATGCAGCCTTCGCAAGATGGTAACACGGTAGAGCTGGGTGTCGAGCAGGCGAAATTCGCAGAAAACGCCATGGCATTTGAAACCAGCATGACGTTTTTGAACATGAAGCTTAACGGTTTACGTGAAGCAATTAAGGGGCAGTAAGTAAACGATGTCTTTTTCAACTATTTACGATATTGCCGGTTCGGCAATGGCGGCGCAAACGGTTCGCCTGAATGCCGTGGCGAGCAACCTTGCAAACGCCGATGTGGTGTCGGGCTCGGAGCAAACAGGCTACCGGGCCAAACGTCCGGTTTTTGAAACTGTGATGGTAGACAAAGGCAACGGCACTCAGGGTGCGATGGTGCGCGTGAAAGAAGTGTTAGAGAGCGATGCGCCATTGCAACGCCGTTATGAACCGAACCACCCGTTGGCGAATAAAGAAGGCTATGTGTTTTATTCACAGGTCAATCCGGTCGAAGAAATGGCCGACATGATGTCTGCATCACGCAATTTTGAAACCAACGTGGATGTGATGACGCGTGCACGCAGCATGCAACAAAGCATTCTGCGTCTTGGACAGACAGGTTAGGAGTTTGTATGAGCTTGGCACAAGTACGATCTGAATCCCTGTACAGCCATCAGGCGGTGGCGAGTGAAACGCAAGTTGGTGCCAATGGGATGAACCCATCGAGCAATGACTTTCTCACCATGATGGTGGCGCAGGTTCAGAACCAAAACCCGTTGAACCCGACTGACGGTACGCAATACCTGACCCAACTGGGCATGATGTCAGCGGTAGAAAGTCTGGAAAGCGTCAAAGTGGGCCTGAACAACCTGAACATTGGCATGACCAACGTAGAAATGCTTCAGGCCACCAATTTGGTGGGCAAGAAAGTGTTGATGGACGTGAATAACGGCCTGACGCTGCAAGAAAACCAGACGGTCGATGCCCGGGTGCAGTTTGATGAAGCGGTCGATAACGCCAAAGTGGTGGTATACGACGAGAAAGGCAAAGTGGTAGAGGAAATCAAGCTGGGGGCAAGGCCGGCTGGCATGGTGGAATTCCAGCTATCCGCACAGGAGCTGGGCACCGGCGAATTTTATTTTGACGTGGTGAGTGAGCGCGGCGATAGCGCAGACACCCACAGCATGATGATCGCGGCGGACGTTGAGTCGGTCAATATACCGTCTGATGGCGGTGTCATCATGCTGAACCTGAAAGGCATCGGCAAGATGTCTATGTACGACATGCGTGAAATCGCAGCATAACATTTACCAAGAGGATACCAAGTCATGTCTATCAATATCGGTTTGAGTGGTCTGCGTGCAACATCAGATCAAATCAACACCATTTCGCACAATATTTCTAACGTTGGCACGGTGGGGTACAAATCGTCACGCACCGAGTTTCAGGATGTGTATGCCCCCCAGTTTGGTGGCGGTGAGTTCGGCGGCGTTGAAGTCAGCAATGTGCGTCAGAGCTTTACCAGTGGAGCCGCTACCTCTACCGGCCGTAACAGCGATCTGGCGATCAACGGCGAAGGCTTTTTCATGGTGCAACAAAATGGCCAGCGTATGTACACCCGTAACGGCATTTTCAATCTGGATTCTGATGGCTATCTGGTGACGGCAGACGGTCTGCGCCTGCAAGGGTATGGAGTGTCAGAAACCGGCAGCATCCAAAACGGTGCGCTGACTGACTTGCAAATCTCTACTGCTGATATGGCCGCGAAAGTGACCACCAAAGTGTCGCTGGGCGTGAACCTGGATGCGAGCGCAGCGGTTATCGTTCCGAAAGAGAAAAAGTTCGACAAAGATGACCCGTCAACCTTTACCTGCAGTGCGTCCACCACAGTGTACGACTCACTGGGCGGTGAGCACGAGATCACCCAGTACTTTGTCAAAACTGACGAGAACACCTGGAGTGTGCATTACGTGGCCGATGGTAAGGAATTAGATCCTAAAAATACGCAGCTGGAGTTTGATGAGAACGGCAAGCTGATTAAGCCAGAAGATCCTATCTCCGTGACCTTAACCCCAAAAAATGGCTCTGCCACAATGAAGATTGAGATGGACGTGTCGGAATTTACCCAGTTCGGCAGCGATTTCTCGATTAACGAAAGCAAACAGGACGGGTACGCGCCGGGCAAACTGGCGGGCTGGTACTTTGATGCAGACGGGTCGGTGTATGCACGTTATTCCAATGGGAAAACGCAGCTTCAAGGTCAGCTGGTGTTAGCACGTTTCCCGAATCAGGAAGGGTTGCAGCAAGCGGGCGGAACGCGTTGGACAGAAAGCTTTAGCTCAGGCACTGCCTTGTTTGGCCAGCCTGGTACAGGTCAGTTTGGCGCACTGCGTGTGGGGGCGTATGAAAGTTCGAACGTCGATTTGACCGAAGAGATGGTGTCCCTGATGTCCGCGCAGAGCAACTACCAAGCCAACGCGAAAACCATTCAGGCAAGCCAGGAAATGGTTCAGATCCTGTTCCAGAACATGTAACAGATTGAGTCATGGATAAATTACTTTTTACAGCGGTATCTGGTGCAACACGCGTGATCACGGCGCAGCAGGTGTTGGCGAACAACTTGGCGAACGTGAACACCGATGGTTTCCGCGCTGATATTGGTTTGGCAAAAAGCGTCGAGATTCAGGGTAAGGGTCTGGAGACCCGCACGTTGACGGGGATAGGCAGTACCTGGAGCGATTTCACGCCCGGCGCGTTAAAGCGCACTGACAACCCGTTGGATGTAGCAATCCGTGGCAACGGCTTTTTCGCAGTTCAGGTTGGGGAAGACGGAGAAGCGTATACCCGCGCAGGGGCTTTTCACCTTAACGAGAACGGTGATCTGATGCTGGGTGATCGCCCTGTTCTGGGCGACGGCGGGCCCATTGCGATCCCTGAACACGAAAAATTAATGATCGGCCAGGACGGCACGATTTCTGTGGTGACTGCGGGCTCAGCGGCGGTGCAGGAAGTCGGGAAACTCAAACTGGTGAAGCCAGAGCCTAACCAGCTCCGCAAAGGAGAGGATGGCCTTTTCCGAACCTACAACGGCGAGCCTGTCGATGCGGATCAGGGCGTAACGGTTGCCGTGGGGTATTTGGAAAGCAGTAACGTCAACGCCATTGACGCGTTGGTCAAGAATATCGATCTGTCACGTAACTTTGAGTTTCAGATCAAAATGATGAAAACCGCAGAGGAACTGGCCTCTACCGGAAACCGTCTCGTTCGTGGCAACTGATAAGAGTAAGTACAGAGGTTTAAAGCAATGCACGCAGCACTATGGGTAAGTAAAACGGGTCTTGCGGCGCAAGACACCCAAATGCAGGTGATTTCTAACAACCTGGCAAACGTCAACACTGTCGGCTTCAAGCAAGACCGCGTTGTGTTTGAAGATCTGTTCTACCAGACCAAAAAACAGCCTGGTGCCATGGCTGATCAGCAAAATGAAGTGCCGGGTGGCATTCAGCTGGGTAACGGTGTGCGCACGGTGGGGACCCAGAAACTGATGCGCAGCGGTGCGTACCAGAACACCCAGCAGGCAACAGATTTAGCCATTATGGGCGGCGGTTTCTTCCAGATTGAAATGCCCGATGGCAGCACAGCCTATACCCGTAATGGCCAGTTTCACCGTAACAGCGAAGGGATGATGGTGACAGCCGCGGGGCTGCCTCTTGTTCCGAATATTGAGATCCCGGAAAACGCCCTGAGCTTTACTGTGGGTAAAGATGGCATTGTGAACATCACGATGCCGGGTGAGGCAGAGCCTCAGGAAATCGGTCAACTGACGCTGGTGAACTTTACCAACCCTGCGGGTCTGGAAGGCCTTGGCGGCAACCTGTTCCGTGAAACCGGAGCTTCAGGTGCACCGATTGAAGGCGTGCCGGGCGAAGAAGGTTTGGGGTATTTGAGCCAATACGCGCTGGAGGGGTCAAACGTGAGCGTGGTGGAAGAAATGGTCAATATGATCACCACCCAGCGTGCCTATGAAATGAACGCCAAAGTGGTGTCCAGTGCAGATCAAATGCTGAAATTTATCAGTCAATCCATGTAATCCAACCCGGGTCGGCAGGTGAACAGAATGTCAGTGAATTTTTCGATTTTGCGTCGCTCACAAAGCGTCATGGCAATGTGGTTATCCGCGTTACTTTGCTTGTTGGTTGTAGGGTGTGCGCCTGTGTCCGCAGTGGTGGAGCAGCAACCGGAAGAGGTGGTGCCAAAAATGGACATGCCGGTATACACCCCGGATCCTGATGGGGGGCTGTTCAATGCCAACTATTCCATGGCCTTGTTTCAGGATCGACGCGCTTTCCGCGTGGGTGACATCCTGACCATTACGCTGGATGAGCAAACACGTTCGAGCAAAAAAGCCGGTACCAGCTTTGATAAAAGCAGTGATGTCTCAATGGGCGTCCCGACCTTGTTTGGTACGTCTTACCCTCAGGGTGAGGTGAGTGTGAGTGGCAGCCGCGATTTCAGTGGTGCCTCATCCAGCTCACAACAGAACTCCCTGTCGGGCAGCATTACTGTCATGGTGGATGAAGTCATGCCAAACGGGGTATTGCGCGTGCGTGGTGAGAAGTGGTTACGACTGAACCAAGGGGATGAATTTATCCGTCTGTCTGGGTTGGTACGTGTTGATGACATTGACGGAAATAACCAGGTTTCTTCCCAGCGTTTGGGGGATGCACGTATTACCTATTCAGGCCGTGGGGCGCTTGCTGATGCCAATGAAGCCGGCTGGCTGACCCGTTTCTTCAACAGCTCATGGTTCCCAATGTGATGAGACAGACAGTACACAACGCGTTTACCCGCTCGCTCGGTACGGGTGCCCTGATATTACTTACCCTGTTTTCGGTGCTGATCCCGACACAGGCGATGGCCCGCCCTTTATTGAGCATTGCGGATGTCAAAGGGATCCGTGAAAACCAGCTGGTCGGTTACGGCCTGGTAGTGGGGCTGAGCGGTACAGGTGATAAAAACCAGACCAAATTTACCCAGCAGTCGGTGAAAAATATGCTGAGCCAGTTTGGCGTGCAGTTGCCTGCCAACGCGGATCCTAAGCTGAAAAACGTCGCGGCGGTGGCGGTCAGTGCCACCCTGCCAGCCATGGCGGGCAAAGGGCAGGCGCTCGACGTGACTGTGTCCTCGCTGGGGGATGCCAAAAGTTTACGTGGCGGTACGCTGCTGCTAACCCCCCTGAAAGGGGCTGATGGCCAGATTTACGCCATGGCACAGGGGAACTTAGTGGTGGGCGGGATTCAGGCGCAAGGCAGCAGTGGGTCGGGCGTTACCGTGAATATCCCGACGGCGGGGCTTATCCCGAACGGTGCCATCATCGAGCGGGAAGTGCCGACCTCGTTCACCACGGAAGAAGAAGTGGTCCTGAACCTGAAAAAACCCAACTTCAGTACCGCGCGCAATGTCGAAAAAGCGATCAACAAAGTGTTTGGGCCGGATGTGGCCGTGGCGGAAAGTCATGCCCGTATCCGTGTGCGGGCACCGATGGATACCAGCCAGCGTGTCACCTTCCTGTCGATGCTTGAAGAGCTGGACGTCGAAGAAACCACCCGCAAAGACCGAGTGGTCTTTAACGCCCGCACGGGCACGGTGGTGGTGGGACAGGATGTGCATATCCATACCGCTGCGGTGAGCCACGGCAACCTGACAGTCAGCGTGATGGAAAATCTCAATGTCAGCCAGCCGAATGCGTTTGGACAGGGGAACACCGCGATCACGCCTGACTCTACCGTGTCGGTGGACGAAGAAAAAGGCAAGGTGTTTATCTGGCCGGAAAGCGAAGAAGGCACCTCGTTGCAAACGCTGGTGGACGCGGTGAATAGCCTGGGGGCCTCCCCCAATGATTTGATGGCAATCCTGATCGCGCTGGATGAAGCCGGGGCACTGGATGGTGAATTGGTGATCCTGTAATGAAAGTAAATGATACCGATATGCAGCGCCTGTTTAATGACACACACACGCTACAAAACATCAAAGCCAATCCTGATAAAGACGCGGCGTTACAGACAGCGTCCCAACAGTTTGAAGCCCTGTTTTTACAAACAGTGCTCAAGCACATGCGTCAAGCCTCTGATGCGTTGAGAGAGGAAGAAGACGGATTGTTTAACAGCCGTCAGCAAACCTTCTACCGCGACATGCTGGATGGACAATTGGCCGTGGAGTTGAGCCGACAGCAGAGCCTGGGAATTGCTGACATGCTGACGCGTCAGCTCAGTCAAAAAAATACAGTTAGGACAGATGAAAAAACGGTCGTTATAGATAACCAAAGCACACCCGGTAACGTTGAACCGTTCGCCATTACCACGTCAGACGGGGTTGATCATTCTGCTGTGACCAATCACAGCGCCCAGTATTGGGGAAACGGCACGGTTTCACTGTTGCAACAACGTCAATTTAACCCTCAGGCAGGCGAGGATTCCCTTGCCCTGCGCGGTGATGAATGAATCACGGGAAAAGATGACCTATGAACTTATTTAACATTGGCCTTTCAGGATTGAATGCGGCGAGCGCCGGTCTTTCTGTGACAGGCCAGAACATCAACCAATCCCTGGTGCCGGGCTACAGTCGCCAGCGCATCAGTTTTGGTTCACAGGATGGTGGTGTTCAGGTGTCGAGCGTTGAACGTATGTCAGATACCTTCACCCACCTGCAGATTCAGCGTCAGCGCAGCGGGTTTGGGTACCATCAGGCAACCACGCAGTACCTCAGCCAGGCTGAAGCGCTGCTGACCAGTGATAACACCAGCCTGAATGTTGGGTTGGACCGTTTTTATGCTGCGTTGAACGAAGCGTCGGCACAGCCGCAGGATATTGCGTACCGTCAGACTATCATCAGCCAGAGCGAGGCGATGGTGGATCGCTTTAACAACCTGAGCCAACAGCTGGAAAGCCAGAGAAAACAGGTTGACGGCCAACTGGAAGCGAGCGTGAACAAAGCCAATACCCTGATGGCAAACCTGGCGAGCCTGAACAGAAGCCTGCGCGAGGCAAACGGCTCAGAAGCAGAAAAAGCCAGCTTGCTGGATGCGCGGGATGCCACATTGACTGAGTTATCCAGCATGATGGATATCAACACCACCTATCACAGTGATGGTTCGGTGTCGGTTTCTCTGGATCAAGGCCAGCCACTGGTGAATGGGGCCAGTGCCAGCCAATTGATGAAAAACAGTGACGGTGGGCTGGTGCTCAAGCGTGGCGAAAGCACATTCACGCTCGGCAGCAGTGCCGGGGGGACGATTGGCGGCATGCTCAATTACCGGGATGGTCATCTCCAGTCGCTGGAGCGGGAACTGGATGTGATGGCCTACAGCTTTGCTACCCAGTTCAACGCCCAGCACACCCAGGGGGTAGATTTGAACGGTAAGCAAGGACAACCCTTGTTTGGTGGCGTGGATCAGATTGAAGGGGCAGCGAAAAACCTGACCCTGCTGGTCAGCGATCCCAAAGCACTGGCCTTTGCCGGTAACGGGACGGTGGATGAACCGGGGAACAGCGACAATCTGGAGGCGTTGATTGGCCTGAAAAATGCGCCGATCACCCTTGATAAAGCAAAGTTGTCAGAGACCGATTTGGCGCAATATGGCGACACCATTGACAAGGTCAATGGCAAAACGCTGTTTACTGCTTACACCGGTCTGTGTGGCGATTGGGCGATCAAAACCTCACAGTCAAAAACGGACATGGCTTCAGCAGAAAGCCAGGTAAAACATGCAGAAAACGCGCGTGATAGCGTCAGCGGTGTCAACCTGGATGAGGAAGCGGTGAGTTTAATGCAGTTCACCCAAATGTATCAGGCGAATGCCAAAGTGATTTCAACGGCACAGCAGCTGTTGGATATCACCATGGGCATGTTTAACTAACCGCGGAGGAGTCAGCCATGCGTTTAAGTTCAGCGCAACTCAATGAGATGATGTTCACCAGCATCCAGACCTCAACGGCGGGCGTGAACCGGGTTCTGACAGAAATGGGCTCACAGAAAAAAATGTTGGCCGCGTCTGACGATCCGCTGGGTGCCGTGCAGGTGATGATGCTCAACCGTGAGCAATCAAACATTGCCCAGTTCCAGAAAAATATCACTAATCTGGAAAAACAGCTCACCCTGACGGAGTCGCACATTGACGCCTCCAACAATGCGTTATTGCGTGCAGAGGAGCTGGTGGCCAGCGTACTCAACGCCAGTAACAGCGATAAAACAGGGCGTGAGGCGATAGCCAGCGAACTGGAAGGGATCCTTGACCAGTTACTGAGTGAGGCAAACAGCCAAAACCCGAACGGGGATTATATTTTCTCAGGCACCAAAACAGACACCCCTGCGGTGGCACGCGATCCTGACACAGGCTTATATGTGTTTCAGGGAAACCAAGAGCAGCGCATGGTCTCTGTTGCCGAGTCAACCCAGATCCCCGCCAACCAGACCGCACATGACCTATACTTCAATGGTGCGGATGATGGCAGTGATATTTTTAACACGCTGGCATCTGTGATCGACGACTTACGCGACCCAGCGGTGACCGGAGATGCCCTGACCGCCAGTGTATCGCGCGCCCAAACCCATATCTCGGCCGTGAGAGAAGGAATGGGGCAGGTATTGACAGACGTGGGGGCGCAACGTGCCTCAATGGATCGCATTGCGGGGGCACACGAAGACAATGCGTTAATGAACGAAAACTTGATCAGCGACGTGGAAGATCTGGATTACAGCGAAGCCATCTTACGGTTGAACACGCATATGGCCGCCTTACAGGCAACGCAAATGTCCTATACCAAGATCCAAAACCTGTCCCTGTTCAAGATGATGTAACGGTACGCACACCACGCGTTAACCCAACGGGCAACCCCTGATTGCCCGATGCAGTGAAAAAAGAGGACGTCTTGGTCAATAAAGTCAACACCCAGCAGCCACCTGTGACGGCACCGACAGGCACCACACTGGAGCCGGTGACCTCGCAACCGGTGACGGAAACCGCCCGTGTCACCGCAAAGCGTGAACAACCCTCGCCGTCGTCAGAACGTCCACCACTGACGAAGGGGAGGCAGCGCGGAGCTCTGGTCGAAACCAAGGTCAGGCACCAAGAGGCGGCCCATGCACAAAGTGCGGTGTCTGCGTTGAAAGATGCCGTGGCCCTGTTGGAACAATTGCGCCAGATCGCCCGCCGCAGTTTGCAGGCACGGGAAAATGAAAAGTCACAGTTGCAACAGTCGCTCAGTCACCTGAAAAGCCGGCTGACCCGGTTGACCAAAGATGCCCGCTATGACGGTGAACCTGTGCTGCACCATGACTTGTCACCACGCTTGCGCGGCAGCAATGATCAACACAGCTTTACCGTGAAAGGGGTGCGCCTGAATGGTTGGCGCAATCAGGATGAAGTGGTGCGTTTTCAGTTTGACCACGGTCAGCCAAGCACGGTTCGGGCGCGTATTCGCTGGGATGACACCCCAAAAGCCATCGTAGAAACCCTGAACAAGGCATTAGCCCCACGCGACATTCAGGTGGCATTGGACAAATACGGAGAGCTGATCTTCACCATTGATAAAGGGCGCTGGCCAGACATCAAAGGCGGGATCTGGGTGTCGGGTAATGGTCAGGTCCTTCCGGCAGGCAACCCCGTCAAGGCTAAAGTCGAGCCGCAGGAGGCTCACGGTCCCGATCCGGACGGGTTAGACTTCAGCAAACCGGAGACCACCCGCCAGGCCTTGGCGGATATCGAACGTCTGTTACAGAAAATCCATCATTCCCTGCAAGCGCTGGATAAACAACAAAAGCAGAGGGAAGCCGAACTGGCACAAAGTCTGGCCGCCAGCCCCTTGGTGCGACGTTACACCCCAGACGAACATACAACCCTGATCGCACCGGATGGCAGTATCGAAGCCAGCTGGTTTGAGTTACCCAAAGACATTACCCTGCTGCTGGTTAACAACGCCGTACCGACCCTGCTGGCACAAGCCAATGCCACCCGCCACAATGTTGTGGCCCTGCTGGACACCGAAAACGGCCACTGATATCTGCACTGCGGTGGACATTATCCACCGCAGGCATATACCAGCCCGCTCGCCGCCCTGCATCCATCCTTTTCATTTCTCTCGTTTATTCTCTACTCTGTTAGATTTTCGCTTTTTGTTTCTATTTTCTATTTAAGTCCCCCAAAAAACGGTCGTCTTAGTTCATCGACAGAAAAAGAACACGGGAGCAGATGGCCATGGTGCCGCACTGACATCCCTTTTGACGATGAAAGAGGAAACCTATTATGGCAATGACCATCAACACCAACTTTGCATCAATGAATGCGCAGCGTAACCTGCTGGGCACGCAAAACTCACTGAACACGTCTTTGCAGCGCCTGTCGACGGGTCTGCGTATTAACAGCGCCAAAGATGACGCAGCAGGTCTGCAAATCGCTAACCGCATGACATCACAAATCAACGGCCTGAACGTAGCAAAACGTAACGCCAACGACGGTATTTCTATGGCGCAGACGGCGGAAGGTGCGCTGCAGGAGTACACCAATATTCTGCACCGTATGCGTGATTTGGGCGTGCAGGCGAAAAACGGCACCAACTCAGAATCAGACCGCGCGGCACTGAACAAAGAATTCCAGCAAATGAAAAAAGAGCTGGACCGTATTGCGGACACTACGACTTACGGTAAAGGTGAAAACCTGTTTGAGAAATTAGAAGCAGGAGTAGATTTCCAGGTCGGTGCGGATGTAGACAGCAAAGTTTTGACTGCAGATGATGTGAAAGAAGGTAAATTGTCTAAATATGATGTGCAGGCTGCTGTAGAAGCTGGTTTAGCGGAATTAGGATTGGGTACGTCTGAAGAAGATCTGAAGAAATTGGATGCAGTCAGTAAAATTACCACGAAGCTTAAAACTGAAACTGATGGTCAACTGTCTAATGATATTAATCTCACTGATCTTGGAGTTGCATCAAAAGAAGAAGTGGAATCAGTTCTTGCTGATTTAGGTATCGGTGCTACGGTTGCACAGGGCAGTGACAGTACAAAAGTAAAGATCACTCTGAAGACTGGTGACAAAGATGCATTAGGTAAGTTGGATACTCTTGCAACTGCATTGAAAGAAAATGTAGACATGACAAAAGGTGAGCTTAAAGATATCAACCAAGGTGAAGAGCTGACAGCTCTCCAAAGTGCGATGGAGGGCCTTGGTAAAGAACTTAAGAGCCATGATCCTAACGTTATCAGTGTCAAAGTAGACAGTGCGACGCTGGATACTGAAAAACTGGGTGATATCGCCACGGCCGACGATGCCGGTAAAGCGATGGAAGCGATTGACGCCATGATTGATGCGGTGGGCTCTATCCGCGCCGATCTGGGTGCGACCCAAAACCGCTTCCAGTCAACCATCAATAACCTGGGCAATATTGCGGAGAATATGGCGGTCGCCAAAGGCCGCATTATGGATGCGGACATTGCGGCAGAATCAGCCAATATGACCAAACAAAACACCATGATGCAGGCAGGTATCACTGTGCTGTCACAGGCTAACCAGATGCCAAGCATGGTATCGCAGCTGCTGCGTTAATACGTTTCATTTTGGGTGGCGATGGGCTGTCCCACCTTGTCACCAGGGCGGAAGCAATGCTTCCGCCTTTTTTATGTGTCTTTAAAAGACAATAAAATCAATAATCTATAAACACCCCTCTCATCTCTATTTTCTATTTAAGTCCCCCAAAAAACGGTCGTCTTAGTTCATCGACAGAAAAAGAACACGGGAGCAGATGGCCATGGCGCCGCACTGACATCCCTTTTGACGATGAAAGAGGAAAACTATTATGGCAATGACCATCAACACCAACTTTGCATCAATGAATGCACAGCGTAACCTGCTGGGAACGCAAAGTTCACTGAACACATCTTTGCAGCGCCTGTCGACCGGTCTGCGCATTAACAGCGCCAAAGATGATGCAGCGGGTCTGCAAATCGCCAACCGCATGACATCACAAATCAACGGCCTGAACGTAGCAAAACGTAACGCCAACGACGGTATTTCTATGGCGCAGACTGCGGAAGGTGCGCTGCAGGAGTACACCAATATCCTGCACCGTATGCGCGATTTGGGCGTGCAGGCGAAAAATGGCACCAACTCAGAATCAGACCGCGCGGCACTGAACAAAGAATTCCAGCAAATGAAAAAAGAGCTGGACCGTATTGCGGATACTACTACCTATGGTAAAGGTGAAAACCTGTTTGAGAAATTAGAAGCAGGAGTAGATTTCCAGGTCGGTGCGGATGTAGACAGCAAAGTCTTGACTGCAGATGATGTGACTGAAGGTAAATTGTCTAAATATGATGTGCAGGCTGCTGTAGAAGCTGGTTTAGCGGAATTAGGATTGGGTACGTCTGAAGAAGATCTGAAGAAATTGGATGCAGTCAGTAAAATTACCACGAAGCTTAAAACTGAAACTGATGGAGCTGAATCTGGAAATATTACCTATGCATCTCTGGGGGTTGCGAATGAAGAAGAACTAAAAGCCGTCCTTGAAGATTTGGGTATCCAAGCAACCGTTTCAGATCAATCTGATGGCACGAATGTCAAGGTAACACTGAAAACAGGTGATAAAGATAATCTGGAGAAACTTGATGCACTTGCATCCGTGTTAGAAGGAAATGTAGACACAGGGAAGGGGGAGCTTAAAGACATTGCGGATGGAAAAGACTTGTCTCAACTGCAAGCAGCAATGACGGCTCTTGGTAAAGAACTGAAAAGCCATGATCCTAATGTAATTAACGTGAAAGTAGACAGCACAATGCTGGATACCGAAAAACTGGGTGATATCGCCACGGCTGAAGATGCTGGTAAAGCGATGGAAGCGATTGACAATATGATAGATGCGGTGGGCTCTATCCGCGCCGATCTGGGTGCGACCCAGAACCGTTTCCAGTCCACCATCAATAACCTGGGCAATATTGCAGAAAATATGGCGGTAGCAAAAGGCCGCATTATGGATGCCGATATTGCGGCAGAATCGGCCAATATGACCAAGCAAAACACCATGATGCAGGCAGGTATCACTGTGCTGTCACAGGCTAACCAGATGCCAAGCATGGTGTCGCAGCTGCTGCGTTAATACGTTTCAGTCTGGGCGGAATTTACCGCATAAAACACCTCAAAGCGGAAGGTTTACTTCCGCTTTCTTTTTATTAACCCATTGAAAATTCATGCTGCGAAATTGGCACAAAGATTGCTCAAGGCCTGCTGCCGCGCGACACAGTGTTAGAGCGGCAGGTCGACGTGGCACCCAGTATTTGGAGAGTACCCCATGTTAATGACAGGTCTCGGATCAGGCATTGATTACGAAGCGATGATTCAAGCGATCGTGGCGGCAGAGCGCGCCCCGGTCGAGAACCAGTTAAACCGCCAGGAAGGCATGAACACGGCGGAAATGGATGCCCTGAAAGAAATTCAGGGGGCACTGAACAGCTTTCGCAACACGGTGGAAGATCTGAACGCCTACACTGAACTGAACAAGCTGAAAGCCGAATTGAGTAACACCGATGTGATGGGCGTGGCCGTATCCGGCGGTGCGGTATCCGGTGAATATAACTTTGATGTGACCCAGCTGGCGCAGGCAGCGCGTGACAAAGTGCTGACGATGAAAAAAGGCAGCTATCTGACCACAGGAAAAGTGGAATTCACCACGGATAAAGGAACCGTGAGTGTCGATATTGCCGCGCTGGCGACCGAGCTGAAAACCAAGGAAGAGAGCAAGAAGGCACAGTACCGTACCGATACCCTGACCGAGGTGGCAAAAGAGCACAACATTGACACCAGCGAAGACGGCTGGGAAGCCAAAGCAGAGGCCAAACTGGCAGAAGATCAAGAGGCCAAAGCCAGCTTTGATGCCCGCATCAAAGAATATGACCAGAACATTGCCCGTTATGACGAAAAAGGCGTGACGGCTGAGGAGTTGCAAAGTGCGATTAACCGCCATGAAAACGCCGATGGCGCCAAGGTCACGCTGGTGCAGACCGGCGATCAGCTGACCATGGTGCTCAACGCCAAAGACACCGGGGTGGCAAACGCGGTGAAAGGGCTGTCGGTGACGAACGTGACCGCCAAAGATGATAACGGAAGCGATGTGGCGGTAAGCGATCTCGGCGTGCCGCTTCAGGCGGCGCAAGATGCGGTTGTTAAGTTCGGTAACATGGAACTGACTTCGCCGACCAACAAAATGGAAAACGTGATTGACGGTATCACCCTGACGCTGAAAGAAACCGGCACGGTTAACGTCAACATCCAGCGTGATGAAGACGGCGTGAAAGAAACGGTGAAAACGTTTATCGACAGCTACAACAAGGTGGTGGAAACGGTTAACACCTACACCAAATCCAGTGAGGAAATGGCGGCGGCCCTGTCTGGTGATGCGGCAACCCGTTCGATGATCAGCCGGTTGCGTTCGGTGATTTCTGACCAATACGCCTCGTCGACGCTGGGCACACTGTCACAGCTTGGGATCACCACCAAGATGGACGGTACGCTGGAGCTGGAATCTGACAAGTTCGACAAGGCGATGGAAGACAACTTCGATGAAATCGCCAAGTTGTTTATGGGCGATCCAGCCAGCTCAGTGCCGGAAAAACAGACCGGCATCATGGGCAGCATGCTGACCGTACTGGACGATTACCACAAAAACGGCGGCCTGTTTGATGTCAGGATCGACCGGTTGGATGCAGACAATCAGCGTTTGCAGGAAGAGCGGGAAGCACTGGATGCGCGGATGGAAGCGAAGGCTCTGTCTCTGCGTGATTATTACGCCAAGATGGACAGCCAGATCGCACAGATGAACCAAACCCAGAGCATGCTGATCAGCATGCTGATGTAGAGCAGGTAATACCATGATGATTGATGAAGGCCTGGGTGCCTACCAACATTCGAAAAACCATGCGCAGGCGGCGTCGGCAAGCCCGCACCGTCTGATCCAGATGTTGCTGGAAGGGTTGCTGGAAAATCTCAGCCGTGCACGCGGCTATATGGAACGTGGTCAGGTGTCAGACAAAGGCATGACCATTTCCAAATGCCTGGACATCCTTAACGGCCTGAGCGTGGTGCTGGATGCGGAAAAAGGCGGAGAGGTGACGCAGGAGTTGTACCGTCTGTACGACTACTGTGGGCGTCGCCTGTTTGAGGCGAACCTGAAAAATGACCTGGCGGGCATTGATGAGGTGGTCAACCTGATCACCCAAATCCTTGAAGGTTGGGTGGTGCTGAAACCGGAAAAAGTTGAGGTGGCACAGTGAACCCGATGACACGTCCCGTCTCTGCACCCCGGGCTTCATCAAATGGCGCCGACACCGCGCAGCAGCTTGATCATCTTTATACCCAGTTTGAGCTGGCGCTCAATGCTGGGGACTGGGCTGCGCTTGGCGCGCTGGATATCCAGTTGTCCGAGGCGTTGCACCGGTTTAAACAACAACCGCTGAATGCTGACACCAAGGCGGCATTGACCCGGTTGAATGCGTTTTATACGACCATGATTTCTGAGGGCCGAAAGGAGCAAGCACGTATTCGGCTTCAATTGTCACAACAGGAAGCCACAAAACAGGGGGTGATGGCTTATCTGGGACACCATGAGTAACTGAGTTCACATGCAAATTTCTGTTACAGCCACCAATGCTGCCACTGTGCCCAGTGCCGGTGGAAAAACCATCAGTGCCCGTCCTGCTGTCACTGGCGGACAGACAGGAAATGCAGCGACACCTGTTAACTATCACGCGCAAGCCAGCGAGCTGGCGGCGCAAAACGGTGCTGCGCAGGGGGCAGAACTGTCGCACAGTGCGGAGCAACAGCCTTCCGCCCCAACGACTGTGTTGCCTGGCAGCGTGCCACAGGGTGAGGGGGCACTCGAACAGAGCTCGGCCAGCGATACGCTGTGGCAGGCATCAGAACTGGATGCCCTGTCAGCGGCACTGGATACGGTGTTTCCTGCTCTTGCTGCACCGCAGTGCGAACAGATCGCCCAGTGGATAGTGAACCTGCAACACGGTGGGATCACGCCAGAAGCGTTAGTGGCGACGCTGAACACCCAGTTGAAAGCAAACGGCGTATCTGTGCCGCCGCCAGCATTGGCGACGTTGGAAAGTCTGTTTGGGCAAGTGGCTGACGGGGCGCTGCCTGTGTCTGAGCTGACACAGGCGCTGACCGCGCTGGGGCAGTCGTCTCGCCAGGGTGTGCTGGACGGGGCCGGTAAACCGTTTTCGGAGAGTCTGCCTGCACAGGCGCAGAAGCTGCTTCATCTGCAACCGCAAGGGCAGACACACGTTCAGACAACGGCAATGGCGGATGCTGCGGTGCGCGCAGATCGGGCAGACATCGCCCCGTTGCTACGGGAGATGTCGGGGGATCGTGCCGCCCAGCCGTTGAATGCGTTGCCGGTCTCTGATTTGGCGGTGACGATGAACGACGCGGCCCCTGAGCGCCTGTTAGCCCCAGGGCTGGCGCCTCAGCCATCACCCCAAACACGCCCTGCGATCATGGTACCCGGCGCCAGTCCGGCTACCGCGGCGCAGCAGCTTGACGCATCGGTTGATATTTCTCAACCGGAGTGGGGACGTGAGCTGGTTGACCAGTTACGCGCCCGGTTGCGGTTTAACCAGCAGGATGCTGTCCAGACCGCCCATGTGCGGCTTGATCCGCCAGAGCTTGGCAAACTGGAAATCACCCTGCGCGTAGAAGGCGACAAAGTGAACGTGCATATCGCAGCCGCGCACCCGCAGTTGCGTGAAGCGCTGCTTACGCATGCAGATCGTCTTCGCCTTGACATTGAACAGAGCCAGTTACAACTGGCAAATGTGTCTGTGTCGAGTGGTTCGCAGCAGCAAGGGCATGACCAGTCACAGGGCGGGCAGCAAGAATACCGCGCCGTGAAGGGTAACCCAATGAAGGAATCATCCCCTTTTTCTACGCCGTCGATGAGCGATCTGGGTCGCTATGCGTCGGTGGTTTAATCAGATTGAGAGCATGATATGACCAATACAGCACTTGAAGAACAACCAAAATCTAAGTCGCGCCTTATCGTGGTGGTGGCAGGCGTTGTCTTTTTGCTGCTGGCCGTGGGTGGCTGGCTGTTTTATGCACAATGGAAAGAAAGTGTCGTCGAAGTGAAGGAGGAAACCGAGGTTGCCCCGACCGCGATGGTGAAAAAGCCGAAGTTTCTTTCTATGCCACGTTTTGTTGTCAGTTTGGAAGGCGGTTCCCGTTTGCATTACCTGATGCTGGAAATGTCGTTGATGAGTTATGAGGAAGATGACCTCAAGAAGATGGAAGACATGATGCCCGTGCTGCGTAACACCGTGGTGAAGTTGCTCAACGGGAAACATTTTAATGAGCTGTCGAAGGCAGGCGCGCTTCCTGCGTTGGAGGAGGACATCCGTAACGCGTTACAGGAGCGGATGAATGAGATGACCGGCGGCAAAGGCGTGGAACGCGTACTCATCACCAAAATGGTTATTCAGTAAGGGGTGAGTATGTTGATGATGAATGAAGTGTCTTCCGTGGGACTGCACGCGTATCAGCAGCATCAGGTAGGCAGCAAAATCCGGGAAAAACGTCTGTTGATGCAACTCTCTGGTCTGGTTAAACGGGTGGTGAACCATCTGGCAATTCAGGCTGATGTGGTGATGAACCGGGATGACATGGAGCAGATCGGCCTGATGGCACTGCTGGAAACGATTCGCCGGTATCCGGAGGAAGATGAAGGTGGGCTGAAAAAGCTGGCGGTGCCGCGTATTCGTGGTGCGCTGTTAGATGAAATGCGCCGTTTAGACTGGCGATCTCGCCAGCTTCGCCAGAAAACCCACCAACTGTGTGAAAAAGAACGGGAGGTGGCGAAGACTCTGGGGCGTGCGCCGACCGATCCGGAACTGGCACAGGCGATGGAGATGTCTGTCAGCGATGTGCGTCAGCTGCGTCTGGATTATGAGGCGGAACGGCCACACAGTTTTGAATCGATGCAGGAAGATAATATCGCGATACCGGGATTGGCAGTGTATTGCGATCACATAGAAAAAGAAAAGCTGGCGGTCGCACTGAAAGCGGCACTGGCGACGCTGACAGAACGCGAGCAAATCGTCCTGAGCTTTTACTTTGAGCATGAAATGAGCATGAAGGAGATTGCGCTGGTGCTGGATCTCACGGAAGCCCGGATCTGCCAGATCCAGAAAAAAGCATTGGCGACCCTTAATCAGAAACTGTCTGACTGGCAGTTGGTATAGCGGAGTCACTTTTTATGCAGGTAATACTGGGGTTTGTTGTTGTTTTTGCCACGGTAATGGGCGGCTATGTGATGGCGACAGGCAAAATCGCTGCGCTGTGGCAGCCGCCGGAATTTGTCATCATTTTGGGCGCGGCACTGGGGGCGATGGTGATCGCCAATCCCCCTTATGTGCTGAAAAATATCCTGACCCGCCTCAAGATGCTGATGGGGAAGCCTTACGGCGATGATTTCTATAAATCCGTGCTGCAACTGATGTATGAGTTGCTGGAAGTGGTGCGTAAAGATGGCATGAAAAAGCTTGATGATCATATTGAAAATCCAGAGAGCAGTGACATTTTTTCGCGCTATCCGAATGTGGTGAAGTCGCCCATTTTATTGCCATTTATTACAGATAATTTGCGTACCCTGGCGATGGGAAAAATGACCCATCACGATCTGGAAGCGGCGCTGGAGCTGGAGATGGAAGCGCTGGAAGCAGACTTGATGCGCCCTTCCAAAGCGCTGACCAAAACCGGTGAGGCGATGCCGGGCTTCGGTATCGTGGCGGCGGTACTGGGGATTGTCGTCACCATGCAAAATATTGGTGGTCCGTTGACATTGATTGGTGTGAAGGTGGCAGCGGCACTGGTCGGGACGTTCTTCGGGGTGTTGATGGCGTATGGCGTGTTTGACCCGTTGTCATCCAGTATCACGGGTTTGGTGAAAAAAGAGATGTTGGCGCTGCGTATGGTTGCGACGATTTTAGTGGCGCAGGCGCAGGGCAAACCCACGATTCTGGCATTGGATTCGGGTCGTCGTTTGCTGTATAGCGAGTACAAACCATCGTTCTCTGAGATGGAACAGTGGATGGTGAGAGACTGAGCCATGGCCCACGATAAGCAACACGTCATCATTATCAAAAAGAAGAAACATGGCGATCATGATGATCACCACGGCGGCGCATGGAAAGTGGCTTTCGCTGACTTTGCAATTGCGATGATGGCTTTTTTTATGGTGCTTTGGATCATGGAAATCACCTCAAAGGAAGAGCGGGAAGAAATCCAGTACCGTTTGCAGCAAAGTACTATCTTTGAAAGCATCGACAACCTGTTCGATATTCGAAATAGCCCATTCCCGATTGATTTTGGTGGTGAGGCGTCGCCGTTTGAGAACCCGATCAATTCGACGCTCAGTGGGACAAGTGAGCTCGGTAACTCTCTGCATGAGCAGGTGCCGCAGGGGGAGAAAGGCAATAACGCGGGACAGGGGGAAAACGCCATGTCTGTGATGGAGGGGCAGTATCTGAATGCCGCGCAGTTGAGTGGGTTGGCTATTGCATTGAAAGAGATTGTGGCGTCGCTGGATGCGATGGAAAACATCCACCTTGACGTTGTGCCTCAGGGGCTGCGTATTCAAATTCAGGACAGTAAACGGAACGTGATGTTCCAGCGGGGCAGTGCCCAGATGACGCCGTTTTTTGAAGACATACTCTACGCGCTGTCGCCAAAGCTGGGAAAAATACAAAACCGTTTGATTATCAGCGGCCACACAGATTCGACAGTGTTTAGTACCCAAGCGTATTCCAACTGGGAATTATCGGGGGATCGTGCCTTAAAAGCCCGTCAGGTGATGGTGGGATCGGGATTGCCTCAGCAACAGGTGCTACAGGTGGTCGCGATGGCCGACCGTACCCTGCTGGATGAGGCTGACCCGCAAAGCGGTAAAAACCGCCGGATAGAAATTATGGTGTTAACAAAAGAGGCTGATGAGCAACTGGTGCGTTTGTTTGGCACTGTTCCTGCGTTGCCCAACAGCATCAATGAACATGGTGAAGCGGTGAAAAGTGCCAAGCAATTTGCGTTGGACAATGCGCCAGTTTCCCGATTAAAGGCGATGACACAGTCATGAACAAGTACACGGTAACTCCAAAATTCTATGACACCTTCTCCTGCATTGGGTCGGATTGCGAAGATCACTGTTGCCACAGTTGGACTGTGAACATCGACCGGGGAACGTATATTTTTATGACCCGGAAAAGTGCGTTTAAGGCTAAGTCGTCACAGGCAATTGAACGCACCCGAGGAAAAGCGGGTTATGCCAGAATTAAGCTCGATGCACAGGGGAATTGCCCGTTTCGTATGGAAAATGGCTTGTGTGAGGTGCATGCGACACACGGACATGCGCGGCTGTCGCATACCTGTAAGACCTATCCGCGTCTGGAGAAAGTGCGTGGCGATCAGGTACAAAAAAACCTCACCCTGTCTTGTCCGGAAGCGGTACGGCAAGCGTTGCTGAACCCTGATGCGATGACATTTGATACCCAGGTTACTCAGGATCCCGCATTCAAACCGAGGCCCTATGTGCGTCCCGATTGTTATGACGCCGTGCGTGAGTTGTTTGTGCTGTTGTTGTCTGATACCAGCATGGCGCTGGAGCAACGTCTGTTCACCTTTGGTTTGGCATTGAAACAGCTGGCACAGAGTGCGCCTGAACAGCGCACAGACGTGTTTGAGCAGGTGATTGCCCAGATCCAGAGCGGTGAGATTGCTGGGTTTTATGCTGACCTGCCGACAGCGACCCAGTTACACGCATCGTACCTGCTAAAAGGCTACAACGCCTTGTTTGCACTCAATGTGCTTGAGCAAAAACCGCAGGTATTGGCGCGCCTGAGTAAAATCCATCAGCGCATGAAAGCAGCGCTGGCAGGCGTGGGTGACAATATTTCCCAGCAACAGGCGGTGCTGGAAAAAGGGTTTAACGGCCATTATCAGGCGTACATGGCTGAGCATGAGCACGTATGGATAAATTACTTTATTTACCAGATGTACCAGTTGGATTTTCCGGCTGACAACATGTATGAACAGTTCAGCCAAATCATTGTGGATTTCTTCTATCTTCGTGGGGCATTGATGTTAATGGCAGCGGAAACCCCGCTGACCGATGACGATCTGGTGCTGGTTGTGCAAAGTTTTCACCGTGCGCGCAGCCATGGCGGAAACTTCCCCAAAGCGCTGGATACCCTGAAAGAAAAACTGGATGTGGATGCGGCGATGCTGCCGCTGATGTTACTGAAAGTGAGTGAACGCAGCTCAGCCTAGGCCCCACCTAAAAGAAAGCCGGGTCCCTGTCCGGGACCCGGCTTATTTATTTTCGGGGATTATGCCAGTAGGTCTGCCACACCTTTCACCAGTGCCGCCAGGCCATCCCAGTCGCCTTTGTCCATCAGGTCCGTCGGCACCATCCAGGTACCGCCGCACGCGACCACGCTTTTCACATTCAGGTAGTCACCGACATTGGCTGGGTTAATGCCGCCTGTTGGCATAAAGTTCACCGGATACACCGCGGTCAGGGCTTTGAGCATATTCACGCCGCCAGACGGTTCTGCCGGGAAAAACTTCAGCGTTTTCAGTCCCATTTCCATGGCTTGTTCAACCAGGCTTGGGTTGTTGACGCCCGGTACGATCGCGACATTGCGCTGCTGGCAATATTTCACTGTGGTTGGGTTAAAACCAGGGCTGACGATGAAGTCCACACCGGCATCGATAGCCATATCAACTTGCTCAGTGGTCAGTACGGTGCCGGCACCAATCAAGAGATCGGGATAGGCTTCACGCATCACGCGGATAGACTCGGCCGCGGCGTCAGTACGGAAAGTCACCTCTGCACAAGGCAAGCCGTTTTCCACCAGGACTTTTGCCAGTGGCAGCGCATGCGCGACATCATTGATGGCAATGACCGGGACGATTTTGATCGCTTGCAGACGTTGTTCAAGGGTCTTCATGGTTAACCTCTAAAGAATAAAGCTCAGTGTTGCGACGATAATAAATGCGATACCGCCAAGCAACGTTTCCATCACGGTCCAGGTTTTCAGTGTGGTTTTCTCGTCCATATCCAGCAGACGTGAAACCAGCCAGAAACCGGAATCGTTGAAGTGGGACAGTACCGTTGCACCCGCCGCGATAGCAATCACGATAAAGCACAGATCCAATTCGCTCAGGCCAGTGGTTGCTGCCACTACTGGCGCAATCAGCGCTGCAGTGGTGGTCAGTGAAACGGTTGCAGAACCCTGCGCTACACGTAAACAGGTAGCAATGACAAAAGCGGCAACGATAATCGGCATGCCGGTATCTGTCAGTGCACCTGCCAGTGCATCACCAATACCACTTGCGCGCAACACACCACCAAACATACCACCGGCACCGGTCACCAGTACGACGCCACAGATAGGTGCCAGAGAATCACCACACAGTTTTTCCAGTTTTGCCATGCCATAGTCTTTGGCAAATACTGCCAGACAGACAAGCAGGGTGATCAGCAGGGCTACCGGGGTTTTACCCAGCATACGCAGGAATTCAACCAGCGGTGTTTTGCCGTCAATCACGCCAGCCACAGACAGGGTGTGTACAACGGTGTCAAGACAGATCAGCAGAACCGGCAGCACCAGAATACCCATGACAGTGGCAAATTTCGGCAGTTTGTTTTCATCCACCACGGTGTCGCTGTTGAAGAACGCTTTTGACAGTGGGATGTCGAATTTCTTGCCTGCATACAGGCCAAACAGATATGCACCGACGTACCAGGTAGGGATTGAAACCAGGATACCGACTACCAACAGCAGGCCGATGTTCGCGCCTAAAAACTCCGCCGCCGCAACCGGGCCCGGGTGCGGCGGTACAAAACCGTGCATTACGGCAAATGCACCCGCTGCAGGCAATGCATACTTCAGTGGCGAACCACCAAAGCGTGCTGCGACGCTCAGGATGATAGGCATCATCACCACAAGGCCAGCATCAAAGAAGATGGGGAAACCAAACATCAGTGACGCCACACCCAACGCAAACGGGGCTTTGTCTTCACCAAAGCGGCCGATCAGGGTATCTGCCAGCACTTTTGCGCCACCAGTCACTTCCAGCACTTTACCTATCATGGCACCCAGGCCAACCAACAGGGCAACAGAAGCGAGGGTGCCGCCAAAGCCGCCCATCATCGTCGGGACCACTTTTTCAGACGCGACGCCGGTCGCAAGAGCCGTACCCAGGCTGACAACGGTCAGTGACACGAAAGCGTGAACTTTCATTTTGATGATCAGAACCAACAGCGCGGCGATAGCAAGTGCGGCGACAGTCAGCAGATAGGTAGGGTCAGAGGCTTGTACAAACTGCTCCATTTTTAACACCTTTCACGATTAGGTCTTGTTTGTGTGTGAGTTCACACTTGTCATAGTTACCGGTAACATGTTACCGATAACATTATTAATATAAACCCAAATCGCGCTGAGAATTTCAAAATTGAGAGCGCGCGCAAATTTGGTATAGAGGAATAGTCATGGCTGGAAGTAGTGTCATTGTGATGGGCGTTTGTGCCAGTGGGAAAACAACCGTAGGTGAATTGCTGGCAAAACGTCTCAACCGCAAATTCATTGATGGGGACGATCTTCACCCCCGCGCAAATATCCAGAAAATGGCGTCTGGTCAACCGCTGAATGATGATGACCGTGCGCCCTGGCTGGAGCGTATCCGCGATGCGGCCTATAGCTTAGAAAGCAAAAACGAGCATGGCATCATTGTCTGCTCTGCGCTGAAGAAAAAGTACCGCGACCAAATCCGTGAGGGGAATGACAACGTCTCCTTCCTGTTTCTGGACGGCGATATGGCATTGATCATGGAGCGCATGCGCGCACGTCAGGGTCACTTTATGAAAGAAAACATGGTGAAAAGCCAGTTTGAAACGCTGGAGCGCCCGGACGGCGAACCGAATACCTTTGTTGTCGACATCAGCGGCTCACTGGAAGAGGTGGTTGAACGAGCAGCCCGGGTGCTGCAAGGTGACCAAGAGGTGGTGCAATGATCAACCCCAAGGTACAGGCCATCACTGACAGGCTGGTTGAGCGAAGCCGACCAACACGAGAGGCGTTTCTGGCGCGTTGCCGTGAACAGGAAAAAGCAGGCAAGGGCCGTGCGCGCCTGAGTTGCGGCAACCTGGCGCATGCGGTTGCGGCGTCCTGCTCGGCAGAAAAGAAAGCAATCCTTGATTTTACCCACGCCAACGTGGCACTGGTCAGTGCCTATAACGACATGTTGAGTGCCCATCAGCCCTATCAGGACTATCCGGCACAGATTAAAAAAGCACTGGCGGAACATGGACATACCGCACAGGTGGCCGGGGCAGTACCGGCGATGTGTGATGGTGTGACTCAGGGCCAGCCGGGAATGGACATGTCATTGTTCTCCCGCGACCTGATTGCCCAGTCCACGGCGTTGTCACTGAGTCACAATACCTTTGATGCCACATTGCTGCTGGGTATTTGCGACAAAATTGCACCGGGGCAACTGATGGGCGCGCTGGCCTATGCGCACCTGCCAACCGCCTTTGTCCCGGCAGGTTTAATGCCGACAGGAATAAGCAACGAAGAAAAAGTGGATGTCCGTCAGCGTTTTGCTGCCGGTGAAGTGGGTAAAGAGGCATTGCTGGATATGGAGTGCCGCGCCTACCACGCGCCGGGCACCTGTACGTTCTATGGCACTGCCAATACCAACCAACTGGTGTTTGAGGCTATGGGACTCATGCTGCCGGGCTCAGCGTTTGTGCATCCACACTCCGCCCTGCGTCACGCACTGACAGAGCACGCAGCCGTTAAAGTGGCGTCAATGACCAAGGAGTCAGCTCAGTATCGTCCTTTGTATGATGTGGTGACAGAAAAGAGTCTGGTGAACGGTGTGATTGCCCTGCTGGCGTCCGGCGGCAGCACCAACCACACTATCCACATGGTGGCGGTAGCGCGTGCGGCAGGTATCCAACTGACCTGGCAGGACATCAGTGATTTGTCGGATGTGGTGCCGTTGCTGGCACGCATTTATCCGAATGGCCCGGCAGACATGAATGCCTTCCAGCAAGCGGGCGGTGTGCCAGCCCTGCTGCGTCGCCTGAATCTTGCTGGCCTGTTGCACACCGATGTGACGCCGGTGTTTGGTGGCTTTGAAGACCAGCTTACCCAGCCTGTACTGGAAAATGGCACCCTGAGCTGGCAGCCGTGCAGTGGCACGCTGGATGCCTCAGTGATTGCTGCTGATGGTGAGGTGTTCCAAAGCACCGGCGGTATCCGAGTGCTGAACGGTAACCTTGGCCGCGCTGTGGTGAAAGTGTCTGCCGTTAAAGAAGAGCAGCGGGTTATTCAAGCGCCAGCAGTAGTGTTCCAGTGCCAGCACGAGGTAGAAGCGGCGTACAAGCGCGGCGAGCTGAACAGGGATTGCATCGTGGTGGTGACGCACAATGGCCCGGCAGCAAACGGTATGCCAGAGCTTCACAAGCTGATGCCAATCCTGGGCAATATCCAGAAAGCTGGTTTTAACGTGGCCTTGGTGACAGATGGCCGTTTGTCTGGCGCGTCCGGAAAGATCCCGTCAGCGATTCATGTCTCGCCGGAAGCTATTCGTGGCGGTGCGATTGGTCTGGTGCGTGATGGCGACCTGATTTCCCTTAACTGCCAGACCGGCGAGCTGAATAACCTCAGTGATACCCGTGGGCGGGACGTGGTTGAGCGTGATACCGAAGCGTATCAGCAGACCTGGGGGCGCAACCTGTTCCGGGTGATGCGAGAAAACGTATCAAGTGCCGAAGAGGGCGCAAGCTTTATCGTCTGATAAATGGGTAAGGGCAGCGGGTCTGCCCTTTTTATTCTCTGCACTCGCTAGAGACTTTCCCCATGGGTGATGCGATACCCCAAATCAATCACCTTTTCTTTGATGGGTTCACCTTTCAGCCGTGCCAGCAAAAGCTCCGCACTTTTCTTGCCTATTTCATAACGCGGGGTATCCACGCTGGTAAGGGTCGGGCGGACAGACTGACCGATATCCAATGCGTTATAGCCGACAACAGCCAGTTGTTCCGGCACCTTTATTCCCCGTTGCAGTGCACTTAACAGCGTGCCGGTGGCGATATCATCGTTGGTGCAGAACACGCCATCCAGATCCGGGTGGGCGTCAAGGGCACGAGCCAACAGCGTTTCCGCCAATGAAAAGCTGGAATGTTCTTCGGTCAGCATGTGAATGGGTGCCAGCCCCGCTTCTTGCATCGCGTTGTCATACCCTTGCATGCGAAGCCGGGTCCGGGTGTCCAGCCGGGCACCAAAGTAGGCGATATTGCGTTTGCCTGAATCGAGCATGCGTTTCACCACGTCATACGAGGCGGCAACATGATCCAGCCCCACTGCCATATCAATGGGCTGGGCCGGGATTTCCATGGTTTCCACCACCGGCAGGCCAGCGGTTTGGATCATCTGCAAGGTACGGGGAGTGTGGTGGCTTTCCGTCAGGATCAGTCCGTCAACATGATATGAGAGCAGCGAGGCGATTTTCTGCTCTTCTTCGTTTTCGTCGTAACCGAAGTGCGCCAGCAGGATTTCGTAACCATGGGCGTTTGTCACCGCTTCTATACCTTGGACAAACGCAGCGAAAATCTGGTTTGAGAGTGAGGGTAGCAGCACACCAATTGCACGGCTGGAGGACTTGGACAACATGGCCGGCGCTTTGTTTTCGATATACCCCAGCGCCTCAATCGCCGCCGCAATCTTATCGCGCGTTTTTTCCGCGACAGCGTCGGGGTTACGAAGGTAGCGTGATACCGTCATTTTGGTGATGCCAACCCGATCAGCGATATCTTGCAGGGTGGTGCGGTTTTTCTTGGGATTTGACATATGCAATGGCTACCTTCAATGTTACGGTAACATTATCGGGGAAGCAACGCGTTTACACAAGCAGATCGGATTGATTTTCTTGGCTTTTTATACGGGATTTGGGTGGTGCCCGGCAACAAAACAGGCTCCGCAACGGGAGCCTGTTTCGGTCTGGCTGGATGCTTATTCGATGTTTTGGATCTGCTCGCGCATTTGCTCGATTAGCACTTTGAGTTCAACGCCGGAGGCGGTGATGTCCGTGCTGATCGATTTCGATGCCAGAGTATTCGACTCACGGTTGAACTCCTGCATCATAAAATCCAGACGTCGGCCACAGGCGCCGCCTTTGGTGAGGATTTTCCGGGTTTCGGAGACGTGTGACTCCAGACGATCCAGCTCTTCGGCAACATCCGATTTTTGCGCCAGCAGGATGATTTCCTGCTCTACGCGGTTGGCGTCGAGTTCAATCTTGGCCTCTTCCAGTTTGGTTAACAGGCGCTCGCGCTGCCATTGCAGGATTTCCGGCATTTTCGCCCTCACTTTCACCACTTCTGCCGCGATACCATCGAGGCGCTGTTCAATCAGGGCCTTCATGTTGCTGCCTTCGCTGGCGCGGGCAGCAATGAAATCATCAACAGTCTGGTCAAAGCCTTCCAGCAGGGCTTTGTTGATCAGGTCCATGTCCTGCTCTGGCGTTTCCATCACCCCCGGCCACTGCAATACCTGGAAAGGACCAATGTTGCCTTCACCGGACACTTCTTTGACCCACTTGGCGGCGTGAATCACCTGTTTTGCCAGTTCTTCGTTGATTTTAAGCTCAGTATTGGCGGACTGGTTGGCTTCGAAACGCAGGTTGCACTCCACCTTGCCGCGGGCAAGGCGGCTGCGGAAACGTTCACGAATGATAGGTTCAAGGCCACGGAACTGCTCTGGCATACGGATATAGGTTTCGAGGTAACGCTGGTTAACCGAGCGGATTTCCCAAACGGCGGTGCCCCATGTGCCCTTGATTTCCCGACGGGCGTAGGCAGTCATACTGTGGATCATTGAAGTTCACTCATTGATAAAAGTTGTTTTGATTATACGCAGTCACCCGCTTTTATGTCAGCAGCCTGTCGGGAAACAGGAGAAAAAATCCGACAGCACTGCATTGTATTAGCGTGTAAAAGGGGAAGCCGTTATAATCGCCGGTTAACGAAATTCAGCATATTTATACAGGTGAACCCTATGCGTCCTAGCGGCAGAGAAGTTGGTCAAATTCGTCCGGTCACTATTACCCGTCATTTTACCGCCCACGCGGAAGGCTCAGTACTGGTGGCATTTGGTGACACCAAAGTGATCTGTACCGCGAGCGTGGAAGAGGGCGTGCCACGCTTTCTGAAAGGCAAGGGACAAGGCTGGATCACGGCGGAGTATGGCATGTTGCCACGTGCGACCCATACCCGTAACCGCCGTGAAGCGGCAAACGGTAAACAGGGTGGCCGCACCATGGAAATTCAGCGTCTTATCGCCCGCAGCCTGCGCGCGGCGGTGGATCTGGAAAAGCTGGGCGATTTCACCATCACGGTTGACTGTGACGTGATTCAGGCGGACGGCGGTACCCGCACTGCATCCATTACTGGCGCGAGCGTAGCGCTGGCGGATGCACTGAACAAGCTGGTCAGCGAAGGCAAACTGAAAGAAAATCCAATGAAAGGCCATGTTGCGGCGGTGTCGGTGGGCATTTTTGAGGGCACACCGATTTGCGATCTGGAATATGTGGAAGATTCTGCGGCAGACACCGATATGAATGTGGTGATGCTGGAAGATGGCCGCATGATTGAGGTGCAGGGCACCGCAGAAGCCGAACCGTTTACCGCAGAAGAGCTGAATGCCATGCTGTCTCTGGCAGCGAAAGGTATTCAGGACATTGTGGCGATCCAGAAAGCATCGTTAATTGACTGATGAAAAAGCGGCTTCCCGGGGAGCCGCTTTTTTTAAACCTTACTTTGATTGGGGCTGCCATGCCTCAGGTAATACCGGCACGTGCGCCGGCGTGAGTTCGACAGGAGAGAAAATGAAAGCCTATCAGCGTCAATTCATCGAGTTTGCATTGGAAAAAGAAGTGTTGAAATTCGGTGAATTTACCTTGAAGTCTGGCCGTAAGAGCCCTTACTTCTTCAATGCCGGCCTGTTTAACACCGGCAGGGATTTGGCGCGTCTGGGCCGTTTCTACGCAGAAGCACTGGTGGATGCCGGGATTGAATATGATGTGTTGTTTGGCCCTGCGTATAAAGGGATCCCCATTGCCACAACCACAGCAGTGGCGCTGGCAGAGCACCATAATGTGGATACGCCATACTGCTTCAACCGCAAGGAAGCCAAAGATCACGGTGAAGGCGGCAATCTGGTTGGCAGCGCGCTGGAAGGCCGCATCATGCTGGTGGATGATGTGATCACAGCGGGTACCGCGATTCGTGAATCGATGGAAGTGATTCAGGCACAGGGTGCTGAACTGGCTGGTGTATTGGTGGCCATTGACCGTCAGGAGCGCGGCAAGGGTGAGCTGTCAGCTATCCAGGAAGTGGAGCGCGATTTTGGCTGTCAGGTAGTGTCTATCATCAGCCTTAGCGATCTGGTGACGTACCTGGAAGAGCAGGGCGGCAACCCTGAACATCTGGCGGCGGTAAAAGCGTACCGTGCAGAATACGGGATTTAACCACTTTCGCACTTAAACGAAAAAGGCTGCATGATTGCAGCCTTTTTTACATATATGCCTGCACGATCATTGAATTTGTGCGCTCAACAGCAGCCAGTACTGGTCAAACTCTGCTGTTGGCAGGTGCTTGAAGTTTGAACGGACAAAGCGGTTCAGGCTGCCTTCCACCTGGGCCAGCAGTTGTGCTGCCAGCACAGATTCCTCAATGGGAAACCCTTTGCCTTCCCGCAGGCGCCGTTCACGGAGCACCTGACGGAGCTGGGTCTCAATCTTTTCAAACAACTGATTAATGCGGCTTTGCAGCCGGTCTTGTTCGAACATCAATGCATGACCGGTCATGATGCGGGTCAGGCCCGGGTTGCGCTCACCAAAAACAAGCAGAAGTTGCAGGATCAGGCGCAGGCGGGTCAGGGTATCTTTTTCGTCACTTTGAATGCGGTTGATGCGGGTGAGTAATGACTCTTCGATAAACTCGATCAAGCCTTCAAACATGCGTGCTTTGCTGGGGAAATGTCTGTAAAGCGCCGCTTCAGAAACACCGACCTGCGCAGCAAGCTTTGCAGTAGTAATGCGCTGACTGCCTTGGTTGGACTCCAGCATTTGGGCCAGAGCCTGAAGAATTTCCTCTCTGCGATTCTGTTTTCTTTGACCAGCCATGAATAGATGGTTCCTTTGTTGTTCTAGGGGTCACAGACCCAAATATCGGCTGAAGAGCCGCTATCTTAACGATGAACTCTCTGTATTAAAAGAATAATGCGCTATGGATGTAGACAGTGCCTGTAGGGATGTCTGAAAGCGTGAATGCGGCATGAAAAATACCACGCATCTGTGGCATTTTTCAGACTTTTCACTGGGTTAATACGGTTATTTTGTGCCTGAATGCCCGAATCCACCAGCACCACGCGCTGTTTCGTCGAACGTTTCCACAATATTAAATTCAGCTTGGACCACCGGCACGAAAACCAGTTGTGCAATGCGTTCACCCGGTTCAATGGTAAACGTGGTGTTCCCGCGGTTCCAGCAGGAAACCATCAGCTGACCCTGGTAATCAGAGTCGATAAGGCCAACCAGGTTGCCCAGCACGATGCCATGTTTGTGGCCAAGACCTGAACGCGGCAGGATAGTCGCCGCCAGTGACGGGTCGGCAATATGGATAGCAAGACCGGTAGGCAGCAGTTCAGTCTGGCCTGGTTCCAGTGTCAGCGGGGCATCCAGTACCGCGCGCAAATCCAGCCCAGCAGAGCCTTCTGTTGCGTAGGCTGGCAAGGGGAATTCGCTACCAACGCGTGGGTCGAGGATTTTAAGATCAATTTTTTTTCATAACCAGTTTCCGCTGAATCGTTATTTCGAGTGATAGAGTGCTGTAATTTCGCTGACAAGCTGGTGGCCGATGTCGGCTTTGCTTGCCAGAGGCAACGCTTTGTCGCCAGTTGGCCAATACAGGTGTAACGCGTTTTGGTCGCTGTTAAACCCTTGTCCTTCGCGTGATACGTCATTGGCGCAAATCAAGTCGAGATTCTTTTTCGCCAGTTTGTTGCGGGCATAGTGCTCAATGTCCTGCGTTTCTGCAGCAAACCCCACCGTAAAGGGGCGGTTTTCCGTCATGGCGGCGACAGAAGCAACGATATCCGGGTTTTTCACCAGTGTGAGGGTCATGTCGTCCTGACCGTCCTGTTTCTTCATTTTCTGGTCGGCAATGTTTGCCGGCCTGAAATCAGCGACTGCGGCGCAGGCAATGAAAATTTGGTGCTGTCCGGCATGTGCATGGACGGCATCATGCATTTGCTGTGCGCTTTCCACATCAATCCGTGAAACGCCTGCCGGCGTCGGCAGGTTGACCGGGCCGCTGATAAGGGTGACTGTTGCCCCGCGTTTTGCTGCGGCTTCAGCAATCGCATAGCCCATTTTCCCTGAGCTGTGGTTGGTGAGATAACGTACCGGATCAATCGCTTCCCTGGTTGGCCCAGCGGTAATGAGGAAAGAAGTGCCGGAGAGGTCACCTTCGGTAAAGTGTTCTTCGATAAGCCCGACAAGCTGCATTGGCTCCAGCATTCGGCCCGGACCGACATCGCCACAGGCTTGCTCACCACTGGCTGGACCCCATACAGGATGACCACGGCGCTTCAGTGTGGCGAGGTTTTCCTGGGTTGCCACGGCACGGTACATCTGCTGGTTCATGGCGGGGGCGAGGGCAACAGGCGCATCGGTAGCCAGGCACAAAGTGGTCAGGAGATCGTTCCCCATACCGGCTGCGACACGGGCAATCAAATCAGCAGTCGCCGGTGCCAGCAGCACCAAATCTGCCCACTTGGCGATTTCGATATGGCCCATGGACGCTTCTGCTGCCGGGTCGAGCAAGCTGTCTGCTACCGGATAGCCGGATACCGCCTGCATGGTCAGCGGGGTAATGAATTCTTTCGCTGCGTGGGTCATCACGATGCGCACCTCGGCACCGCGTTCAATCAGGCGACGCGTGAGATCGGCACATTTGTAGGCAGCAATACCGCCACCTATGCCAAGCACGATATGTTTGCCCGACAGGGTCTGAGTGATTTTCTGGGCCATAACGAATTTAACCAATAGATAATGGGAGGAAAGATAGCATAAATAGACCGGTGATCGCCCATTGTGCGTCCACGAATGTGAAAACAGAAGTATCACCCAGGGAAATGTAATCATGTGTTTGCACAATTCACTGGGATTAGCGCTCTCATCGCAGCTTACTGCTGTACTACTTGACGGATACATTGATGAGGATAACGCTCATGGCTTTTCCCGATAGAGAATGCCATGTCGTTGAAAAATTTGCCGGAAGAGTGCCGGCCACGGGAGAAGCTGCTGGCAAAGGGGCCAGAAGCATTGACCAATGCTGAGCTTCTGGCCATTTTCCTTCGCACCGGTGTCACCGGAATGAACGCCATCGAACTCGCACGCTATCTGCTGGAAGATTTTGGCTCCCTGCGCGGCCTGATGCTGGCAACGTTGACGCAATTCAGTGCAAGAAAAGGGCTGGGTGCGGCGAAATATGCACAATTGCAGGCGGTACTTGAGCTGAGCAAGCGCCACCTGGGCGAAACACTTGCGCGGGAAGATGCGCTGGCAAGCCCCTCCCACACCGCAAACTACCTGTCGCTGAAATTGCGCGACCGTCAGCGGGAGGCATTTCTGGTGTTGTATCTGGATAACCAGAACCGTCCGATTGCCGATGAAATCTTGTTTGAAGGCACCATCAATACTGCTGGGGTGTATCCGCGTGAAGTGGTCAAACGTTCACTGGAGCTGGGGGCGAATGCAGTCATTTTGGCCCATAACCATCCTTCAGGTATCGCTGAGCCAAGCAATGCCGATCGCCATATTACCCATCGAATTGGTGATGCGCTGGCGTTAGTGGACATTCGTTTGCTCGACCATATGGTGATCGGTGATGGTGACGTGGTATCCTTCGCCGAGCGTGGTTGGATTTAAGAGTATGTTTCATACTCGATCGTACTTTAACATCTTCTCTCTAATTCGGTAGAAAGCCGCTGTATGGCGTTTTTCCTGGGGGCGAGCGAGGTTTGCCTCAGGTCAGCGTCACCTAGGTTGCTAAAAAACGATCAAAAAGTGTCAAAAGGATCTGCTCGGGACTTGAGCAATGCCGATTCACTTTGTATAATGCGCCACCTTTGATTAGCCTTGACCTTGAGCCTGACCTAGAAATTGCAGGAATGGCGGACAAGGTTAGCATCGAGCTGAAACGATTTTGGAGAGACATTCATGTCACGAGTATGCCAAGTAACTGGCAAGCGTCCTGTAGTTGGTAACAACCGCTCTCACGCTAATAACGCCACCAAGCGTCGTTTTCTGCCGAACCTGCAAACTCATCGTTTCTGGGTAGAAAGCGAAAAACGCTTTGTTAAACTGCGTCTTACCCCTAAAGGTATGCGTATCATCGATAAGAAAGGTATTGATGCTGTTCTTGCAGACATCCGTGCCCGCGGTGAGAACGTTTAAGAGGACTTAAAGAATGGCTAAAGGCATTCGCGAGAAGATCCGTCTGGTATCATCTGCTGGTACTGGTCACTTCTACACCACTGATAAAAACAAGCGTAACATGCCGGGCAAATTTGAGATCAAGAAATTTGATCCAGTTGTTCGTCAGCACGTTATGTACAAAGAAGCAAAAATCAAATAATTGGTCTTTGCTTTGGTAAAAAACCCGGCTTAGGCTGGGTTTTTTTATACCTGAATGTCTGTCGTATCAGGTAGCATGGGAACACGTGCTTGATACTGAGAGTGAATGATGGCGACACCGTCCCGCAAGACGTTCAATAACTTCCTGATCCTGGGTGTTGTGGTGTTTATCACCTTGATAAACCTGCCGACATACCTTGAAAGCCAGTTGGCTGGAAGTGATGCTGAACGCCAGACTGAACAGGTACAAGCAGATGGTATCATCACGCTGATGCCGCCCGGTGTGGAAGTACAATCCCTGCGTTTCCCAAAGTTCACCCTGACCTATGGCACGCCCTGGCAAACCGATACACCGCTTTCGGTTTCTGCATCTGAGTTAGCCCGTCGCTGGATAAATCTCTCCGGCACGGAAATTGATAAGCCAACCTATGACAAGCTCAAGCCCGGACTGAATAAACCGGCCACGCTGGTGGTTGACCGGGGAGAGTCGGTGGAGCCATTTCGTTTGATGTATTATCAACTGCCTCAATTCTGGCTTATCCAAAACTGGGAAAATCGTTGGCTTGCGGTCTCGGTTGATCCAAACTATCTGTTTCCAATCAACACACAGAACTAGCTGGATGCCAGAGTTACCGGAAGTAGAAGTGAGCCGTATGGGGATCACGCCCCATGCCAAAGATCAGGTTGTGACCAAACTGGAGGTCAGGCAGCCCAAACTGCGCTGGCCTGTGCCGGATACCTTGTTCAACATTGAAGGACAGACCATACGGGCGGTGAAACGCCGTGCCAAATACCTGATCCTGGAAACCGATATTGGCTATGCACTGGTGCACCTTGGCATGTCGGGTAGTTTGCGTGTACTGCCGGAGGCAACCCCCGCAGGCAAACACGATCACGTCGATCTGCATCTTTCTAACGGCAAAGTGATCCGTTATAACGATCCTCGCCGTTTTGGTGCCTGGCTCTGGCAGGAAAAAGGGGACGATCATCCGGTCCTTGAAAAGCTCGGCCCTGAGCCGCTCACTGACGACTTTACCGGTGATTACCTGCTTGAGAAAGCCAAAGGGAAACGCACCGCCATTAAACCCTTTATCATGGATAACGCGGTGGTGGTTGGAGTAGGGAATATCTATGCCAATGAATCCCTGTTTACGTCAAAGATTCATCCAACACGGTCAGCAGGACAGCTGACCCATGAAGAAGCCCAGACGTTGGTGGCCGAGATCAAGGCGGTATTGGCAATGGCCATCAGGCAGGGAGGCACCACGCTGAAAGACTTTACCCAGGCCGATGGTAAGCCCGGCTACTTTGCCCAGGAACTGCGGGTGTATGGCAAACAGGGCAAACCCTGTCCGGTGTGTGGTGAGGTGCTTGAAAGCGTGAAGATTGGCCAGCGCAATACGGTGTTTTGCCCAGCGTGCCAAAAATAGACAACGCCCGCGGTTCGGGCGTTGCTGGCGTTACTTTTTCAGTCGTGAATTCAGCGCTTCCAATACTTTTGGATGGACAAAACCACGGGTATCGCCGCCATGGAGCGCGACCTCTTTCACCAGTGTTGAGGAAATAAACGAGTTTTCCTCAGACGGCGTCAGAAACACGCTTTCCAGCTCTGGCATCAAACGACGGTTCATGTTGGCAAGCTGGAATTCATATTCGAAGTCTGACACTGCACGAAGGCCGCGAACCAGAATGTTTGCCTGGTACTGCTTGGCAAAGTCCACCAGAAGGCCCGAGAAGCCGACCACACTGACATTATCGAGGTGGTCGGTGACGGCTTTTGCAAGCTCGACACGTTCATCAAGCTCGAACAGCGGCTTTTTGCTTGGGCTTGCGGCAATGCCGACCACGACGTCATCAAACATGGATGCCGCACGCTCCACCAGATCAACATGGCCATTGGTAATAGGATCAAAAGTACCCGGGTAAATCACGCGGGTGATGGCTTTCTTGCTCACAGTCGTATCCTGCAATTTTCTGAACTGGCGACATGCTATCAAAAACGCGTGACATTTTATTCCCCGTCATAGGGTGAAGTCATAAAAACAGCAATGCATACGACACTTTTTCTTTTTACCCAATACTTAGCGACAGGCCGTTCATCAGGTATGATCGGTGCAGAATAGGGCATCAGGTAGATACAATGAAAAAAATCCTTGTCATCAGAAACGATAAGATTGGCGATTTCATGCTTGCATGGCCTGCATTTGCCATGTTGAAACAATCCCTGCCGGACGTGGAAATTACCGCATTGGTGCCTTCCTATACCAAAGCATTGGCAGAACTCTGTCCATCGATAGACAAAGTGTTGGTCGATGGTGGCAAAAACGCCGATAAACAGCGTAAAAAAGCGCTTGTCAGCCAAATCAGGGCCGAACGGTTTGACGCGTCTATTTGCCTGTTCTCAGACAGCTACAACGCGATGCTGGTCTGGAAAGCCGGGGTGCCGTTTCGCTTGGCACCGGCGACCAAAATTTGCCAGTTTTTGTATAATCACCGCGTGACGCAACGCCGATCGCAGTCCGCAAAACCTGAGTTTGAGTATAACCTCGACCTTATCCGTGCGTTTCTGGCAACGCTGGGCGTTGAAGCAAAAGAACCCCATGCTCCCTATCTTGCTTTTGAGAACAGCACCTTGCTTGCGCAAAAGCAAAAACTCTCGTCAGCATTGGGGCTGGATCCCAATAAGCCCTGGTTTTATGTACACGCCGGGAGCGGCGGATCGGCAAATAACCTGTCACTTCAGCAGTATGCTGGCTTGGTGGCGGGCATTGCTTCTGAACATGAGGTTGAATGGGTGCTGACTGCCGGGCCGGGAGAACAAGAAAAAGCGTCAGCGCTTCAGTCTTTCCTTGCGGAAAAGTCCGTCAATGCTGCCGTTTATGACAAAAATGATGGCTTGCAGGATTTCACCCAATCCATTGCCTGTGCAAGTGCATTTATTGCCGGCTCAACGGGGCCTCTTCATATTGCCGCGACGGTTGATGTGCCAACTATTGGCTTTTTCCCGGCCAAACGCAGTGCGACGCCGCTTCGCTGGAAACCGATTAACCGCGAAGGGCGGCATATCGCGTTTGCGCCACCAGCCGCGAAAAACAAGGAAGAGGCGGCAGACATGTCAAAAATTGATATCGACGCCATTCTGCCGGACGTGAAGGGGTTTCTTGGCCGCGTTATTTAACCGCTCGGCTGTCGTTTGCGCGGATCCACAAATCAGCGTACTTTACAAAGGTGGAGTGCGCTGACAGCACTGCAATCAAAAAGCCCTGTTTGCCGTCTAAAAATCCCCGCTTCAGTACATACATTTTCAGGAAACACCCCAGCGCATGGAGGAGCCCCTGACTGATGCTGCTTTTTTTACCGCGGGCCTGACGGGCATCTGCCCATGCTTTGGCATAGTGCGCTGATTTCACCAGATAGTGGTTGAGGTCGCGATACGAGTAGTGGAGCAAATCGCCGTCCAGCACAAGGGTTTTCGCTCCTTCCGGACGGATGATTTTTTCATGCACCAATGCATCGTCATACTGGGTGTATTCCCTCGGATAGACACGGACATGGCTGTAATACCATCCCGAGTGACGCAGGAAGCGCCCAAACACCCAGGTCAGCTCATTGACTTCAACTAATGTTTCTGCCGGTGGGTTTTCCAGTAATTTGAGCAGGCTTTGCTTGAGCGCCGGTGATACGACTTCATCAGCATCAATGGCGATGATCCAGTCTTTGGTAGCGTAGCGCTGCGCCAGTTGTTTCTGTTTACCAAATCCCGGCCATTCAGCATTCACATACACCTTTGCGCCAGCCGCTTCTGCAATTGCGACCGTGTTGTCGGTGCTGCCAGAATCCACAACAATGATTTCATCGACCCAGTCTAATGAGGCAAGACACTCAGGCAGAATGTGCTCTTCGTTTTTGGTGATAATGATGGCGCTGATGGTGGCGCGTTGTGCCTGGCTCATAACAGTTCCTCTTTCTCGGTGACGTCATCGAATCGTGCGATCACCGATTCAATCGTAATGCGTTGCATGGCGTTTTCATCTTTCACGCGGGTGCGCCAGGAGACCTGCTCAACGGTTTTTCCCGTTTCAGCTTCAATGGCCTCGGCATAAACACTCACCACATACTGTCGCCAGTTATAGGGACCGGTACGTGCGGGGTTGTGGTGGGCGTATAAGCCAATCACCGGTGTATTGACCGCATTGGCAAGATGGGCCGGGCCACTGTCTGGTGCCAGTACCAGTGAAGCTTCTTTTTCCAGTGCCAGCAACTGGAGCAGGGTAGTTTTTCCGATGAGGTTTTTTACCGGTTGTGACAACTGGTTCTCGATGGCCTGACCCAGCGCGATTTCAATCTGCCCCGGACCGCCTGCCAGAATCACGTCAAAGCCCTTTTTCATGGCATGTTCAATCACCGCTGCATACCCTTCGGCTGTCCAGTTCTTAAAGGCCTTGCTGGCAGCAGGCGCGACGATGAGTGTCGGTTTATCGCGCAGTTGTGCTTTCGCCCAAACAATATCTTCCTTGGCGAGAGAGATTTTCCATGTCGGTGTTTGCGGTGCTAGCCCCAGCATTTCGGTGAATGCCATAAATCCATCAAGCACATGTGGGGAAGCAGGCGATGGCACTTTAATGTTGGTAAACCACGATTGCAGATCGCTGGCGCGAACCTTGTCAAAGCCAAGGCGGTATTTGGCCTTGATGCCTAAGGAAAGCACGCTGGCGCGAATCGCGCTTTGCATGTGCAGGAGTGCATCGAATTGTTGCCCTTTCAACGATTGCCACACCGCTTTCATGCCTTTAATACCCTGTTTTTTATCAAAAGCAATGACGGTGACATCCGGCAAAAGCGGTGTGAGCAACGCGGCTTCTGCTTTGCCGGCAATCCAGGTTATCCGGGTGTCAGGCCACTGGGACTGAATAGCCTGCACGGCTGCCATTGCGTTGCATACATCCCCAATGGCAGAAAGACGGAGTATGCAAAGAGACTGGGGTGGGGTGGTAAATAAGGCCATGATGATGCTTTTGTGGTTGTCTTGCCTGAAATTATGCAGTTGCCGATCTGCAATGTAAAATGCCTTTGACGAGAATGGGCCGATTAATGGGAGTGCCTGTGAAAGTGTTGGCTGAGAATAATACCCGGGTCTGGTTTGATGATGCGTTAATTGCAGCGGAAGAGGTGCTTGAGAGCTTCGACATTGCACATTGGCAGGCTAAGAATGCCGTGCTGGGTTCAGCAACTGGACGGGGGACAACCTGGTTCGTTCAAACCGAATCGGTGCCTGCTGCACTTCGTCATTACCGTCGGGGAGGCCTGTTCGGCAACGTAGTGAGCGACAGTTACTTTTTCACTGGCTGGGAGCGCACCCGCTCTGCGGCGGAATTTCGTCTTCTCCATTACCTTCGTGAGAAAGGCATTCCCGTCCCGCGTCCACTGGCTGCCCGTGCGATGAAAGAGGGTCTTACCTACCGCGCGGATATTCTGGTTGAAAAAGTGCACGGGGCCCGTGATCTGGTGGATGTATTAATGGAAAAGCCACTCACAGAAGCGTGCTACCAGCATATCGGCAGGCTCGTCAGGCAGCTTCATGATGCCGGGGTTTGCCACACCGACCTCAACATCCACAATATTTTGCTTGATGGTCAGGGTGCGTTTTGGCTGATTGATTTTGATAAGTGTGGCCGCCGTTCGGGAGACAGTTGGAAAGCGGCAAACTTGAGCCGTTTGCAGCGATCATTTCGAAAAGAGGTTGGCAAGCGCCAGATCCATTGGCAGGCATCTGACTGGCAATGCCTGCTCAAAGGTTACCAGGGTTAATCGGTTATCCAGCGTGCTATGTAACCGGTGAGCTGTCTATTCAGAGCTATTTATCCCAGCCAGGGAGCAAGGGCATCGAGCGTTTTTTTGACCGCGCCACGGTTTTTATCCACCACCCCAAGCGCTGCCTCGCCGGCTTTTCGCCTCTTTTCTTCATCCTTGAACAGTGAGATAACCTGCTGCGCGATGTGATGACTGTTGTCACAGACGGTGCAGGCGCCGCTTTCAATCAGTTGTTCGGCAATGACCTGAAAATTGAAGTAGCTGGGACCTGTGATAAGTGGCTTTGCCAGTGAAGCCGGCTCAAGCAAATTGTGCCCACCGACCTTTTCTCCGATCAAACTGCCTGCCATCAAGGTAACATCGCTGACCGCCAGTAAATTCATCATCTCGCCCATGGTGTCACCAAGGTACACACGGGTGTCTGGACCGATAGTTTGCCCCAGGCTGCGCCTTGCCAGTACAAAACCACGGGATTCGATAAGGCTGGCCACCTCCCCAAAACGTTCCGGGTGGCGGGGCACTAAAATCAGCAGCGCATCTGGGGCGATCTCAGTGATGATTTTATGGGCAGCCAGCACAATTTCGTCCTCGCCGGGGTGGGTACTGGCCGCGATCCAGACAGGGCGGCCAGTCACTTGCCTGATAAGTGCAGTCACTGCCGGTGAGTCGATATCGAATTTGGGGAGATCAAACTTCATCGAGCCGGAGACAGAGACGTTTTCCTTTGCTACGCCAAGTTCGAGGAAACGGCGGGCATCATCGTCAAACTGGCAGAGAATGTGACTGATATTGCGTGACAACAGGCTGAAAAGCGGTTTAATGCGCTGATACCCCCGTTTGGATTTTTCTGACAGGCGCGCGTTCATCACAATGATCGGAATACCAGCCTTTTTTACCGCAGTAAGGGTATTGGGCCACAGCTCGGTTTCCATGATAAGCATGAGCCTGGGATGGGTGTTTTTTAGGAAACCACGCACCGCAAAACCAAAGTCAATCGGCATGTACCTGTGTTCGATACCTTCTATTTTGGACGCGATATCAGCGCCTGTGGCTGTGGTGGTGGTCACCAGCACAGCAATGTCGGGATAGCGCTTTTTCAGCGCCTCAATCACAGGCTTGGCTGCAATCACTTCGCCCACAGACACCGCGTGCACCCAAATCGGATTGTCGCCTTTAAGGGCAGGTGTGCGGCCAAAATGCTCAACCCAGCGTTTACCTACCTTGGGTTTATTGTCTTTTGTCCGGTACAGGCCCAGTAAAAGAAAAGGGGCCGCCAGCGCCAGTAATAGGGTGTAGAGAATACGCACAATCAAGCCTTATCAGTAAAACCTGCGCTAGTGTACAACAAAAGGGCCCTTTCGGGCCCTGTGCTGAATCAGTGGGTCAGACCTTGCTCAACCAGGTATTGCTGAACTTGTTCCACATAGTCGACGTTATAGGAGTACTTGTTGCTGCCGTGGGCGGCAACCAGATTGACCACCAGAAAGAAAACACCCAGAGCAAGCACGCCCTTGGTGAAACGCTCCGGCATGGTTTGTGCCCAGGATTCGGCAGCGACCAGTAGTGGGATCAGCGCCAGCGGGAAGGTCAGGATCAGGTGCCAGTATGAGAAGGTGATTGGTGACAACATGGCGTTAATGATGATGGCAATGACGGTGGCTACAGCAAACAGCAACAGCCATTGTTTATCATCCTCAATCGCAGTACCGCGTTTGACTGTCGGCTTGATGGTTTTCCACATACGCCAGTTTACGCGTGCTGTTAGCACCACAGTCGCAGCACCGACGACATACAACACCGCTTGCCACAAATACTGCAGCGCCATTTGCAACCAGCTAATGGTGGTGACCCAGTCGAACGTAACATCAGTGATAATGCGGTTCGAGAACAGAGCTGAACTGTAGCGAAGCCAGTACAACACAGCCTTCAACACCGGATAAACATGCACCGCGCCGTAGCCAATGTAGCGGTCGCTTTCGCGGCTGATGCTTTCATTGGTCATATATTCTTGAAAATAGGGGATCAGCGAGACCAGAATCACCGCACCGGCAGCAAATACGCCGGCCCAGTTGGGGTGTGCCATTTTACGGTACAGCAGGTAACAGGAGATCACCGCCAGTACTGGCCAGGAGTAATGCAGTTGCATGGCTCCACCAATGGCAAGCACGTGAAGAAAACTGTACCAGAAGGACGGTGTGTCGCGCAGTTTGAACGCCGACCAGAAATGCAGTGCGGTGAAAAAGCAAAGATACGCGGGGTTGTAGATGGTGCTGTCGTATAGCAACCAAGGGTTCAGCCAATACGCCACCATAAAGAAAATGCGCACGGGCTGGCTGAAAACAGCGTTGATCACGGCATCAAAAAGAAAGAAAGAAACAATGCGCAAGGTAACGATCACCAACATCGGTGCCCAGGGGTTGTCCCATAACAGAAGTGGGCCACCCACCAACCAGGCAGAAAGTGAACCCGGTACATTACCCACTGCACTGGCAGCATTACCAAAGGCGAGCCAGATATCCTGATAGGCACCCAAGTAGCCTTTGTGCAGCATCTGTGTTTGGTCGCCAGTCAAGATTTGGTTGCTGGCATACAGCAGTGCCATAGCCAGTCCAAGTATAAAGCCTGTGCCAAGTAACCAAGGCGCATATCGGTTTAGCGGATTTACATTCATTGGGTTATCCGAACATTATTCTTTAGAAGTAGAGGGTTGATTGTAGGTCCAAATACGGTGGATCAGGTAAGTGACCAAGGGGATCATAAACACCACGAGTAAAACCCGAAGGTAACTGTTGGTCTCTTGAAGTTGTTCACTGAGCAGCTGTGAAATCAGTAAGGCTGAAAACTGCACAGTGAAAAACCGCACCAGGTTTTTCAGCGACAAAGTGCTGCGAAAAACAAACAGAGACTGCATCAAATATGACAAACCAAACGCACAGGCAAACCCGGCGAGGTTGGCATAAAACACACGGGTAGAAAAAAAATGCAGCAAGGTAAAAGCAACAGCAATATGGGTCAGAGTAGCGAGCCCGCCGGTCATTGCAAAGCGCACAATACGGTGTGCCAGTAGGTTATCGATCAGATTCACGGCGTGTTGTCGCTTTTCGTATACGTGTCGCTTTCGACGATGTACGTCGGGCGACGTTTTGATTCCATATAAAGCCTGCCGAGGTATTCTCCCATCACCCCAAGGCCAATCAGCTGAATGCCGCCGAAGAATAGCACCGCGGTCAGCATTGAGGCATAACCCGGTAAATCAACACCAAAAATTAAGGTTTTGATAACAATCATACTGCCATAGGCAAAGGCGATGACGGAAAACAGAATGCCGAGATACAACCAGACACGTAAAGGCGCGGTACTGAAGCTGGTGATCCCGTCTAACGCGAAATTCCATAATTTCCAGCCATTGAAGCTGGTTTGACCAGCAGCCCTTGGCTGTCGCACGTACTCGACGACGGCGGTATTAAAGCCTACCCAAGAGAAAATTCCTTTCATAAAACGTTGATTTTCTGGAAGTAAACGGATGGCGTTGACCACGCGACGGGTAATAAGGCGGAAGTCACCAACGTTATCGGGTATCTCAATTTTCGCAATTTTATTATGGAACTTATAAAACAGATTAGCGGTGATTTTTTTCGCCCAGGTATCACTGCTGCGGTCGATGCGTTTGGCGACGACCACGTCATAGCCCTTTTGCCACTCGCGCAGAAAATCATGAATGAGCTCTGGCGGATCCTGTAGATCCGCATCAATCGGAATGACCACTTCCCCCCGGGCAAGATCTAAACCTGCGGTCAATGCCGCCTCTTTGCCAAAGTTGCGTGATAAATTGACCACACGGACATGGTTGCAACCCTCTGCCAGCTTATTGAGTACCGCGAGGGTATTGTCTTTACTGCCATCATTGATGAACAACAGTTCATAGCTAAAGCCGGTATCGGTCAGAATACCGGTGATAGTCGTGGTGAAGGTTTCCAGTACTTCCTGCTCGTTATAGCAGGGACAAATGATGGAAATCACCGGAGATGCGATATCATTTTTCATAGGTAACAGGTTTTTGACTTAATCATTGCGCAGTGCTGCCCTGCTGGGAATATTGCAGACCGCTTAGTATCTAATGATACTATCGTAATATGTCGGCACCAGTTCGAACTTTGTACAGATTTTGCGGACACTGTCGGCGGTTAATCTGTCACGTCTGGTTCACCAGGTTCTCAAATAATGCCATCCACTTGGGGAGAATGCTCTCTTCAGTAAAAGACATAGAGTGCTTTCTTGCGCCATCTGAGAGTGATTTTGCGAGTTCGTCATTGTCGTACAGAGAGATAATGTGCTCAGCCATTTCCTCGGTATCAAAAGGGGCTGCAAGTAAACCGCTCCTGTTGTGTTTGACAATGTCTCTGAGGCCTGACTCAATATTAAACGCTATTACCGGGGTACCTTGATGAATACTTTCCAAGGCAACCATACCAAAACCTTCAGATCGAGATGGCATGATGCATCCCAAATAAGATTGGTATCTTTCGATAATATGGGGATCGAATGGATGTACGCTGATCATATTTTCTAAACCATACTGTTTTATGATAGGTAATAAATCCATACCTTCGCCAAAAATATCGAGTTCTATTTGGAATCCTTTACGTTGAATGTTTCGCCATGTTTCTATCAGTAAATCAAGGCCTTTTTCTGGAGACAGTCGTCCGGCAAAAATGAAGCGCTTTTGTTTGTCTTTCTCATATAATGATCTGTGTTCAATAAAGTTTGGAATGATAGAGATAGAAGGGAATTGCCATTTTTCAGCATCAACCTCAGACAAAATAACCATGTGGTTATTTTGAGAGACATTATGCCAAAATTTTTTTACTTTCGCTATTCTTGTTTTTTTTCTTGACTTTTTGGAGGTGTCAAAGAACAAATCATAACTGCCATGTACTTCAGTAATATGCTGACAAGAAGGATAGATATTTTTTAGTTTATCTGAGTACGCATCACCCAGAGAAATGATGATGTCAGGCGATAATTTCTTTAAGTGATGTTTTATTTTATGCTTGAACAGTATTTTTCTAAAAGGACGTTTTATCAGCTTATTCAATAGCTTATTGTTAAAGTCATTGATGCCTAAGTCTATTACTTTATCGCTAAAATAATGGGTGATTGCTTCTTTATTTGATATTTTATGTGAAATGATATGCGCGGTAATACCATATTTTTCAAATGCTTTTACTTTTTCTAATGTTATTCTTTCTCTACCACCTGTAGTGGATATATCACTGATAACATAGATGACTTTCATTCTTTCCACTTTACATTCTTTCTAATTATTTTGGCTGGGTTTCCTGCGATGCAACAGTGCTCAGTGTCTATTGTTTTGGTGACAACACTGTTAGAACCTAAAATGGTTCCTTGAGGGAGATTTACCCCTTTGAGTATGGTCGATCTGGCACCAATCCATGAATTTTTTCCAATGATGACAGGTTTGTTTTTATTTAATATATTGCCAGTAAAATCAGTAACAATGTGATGATCCGTATCCGTGATCAGTGTTTCCCATGATATTAAAATATTTTCGCCAAACTCAATTTCATGCCTGCATATGATCTTTGCATCAGCTGAAATATGAAAATTATTCCCAAAGGTTGTTTTCCCTACCACCGAAATTCTTGACCCTTTGCCAATTTTTGCTTTTCCTTTAAAATGCACTTTTCCTTTTATAAAAAGCAGGGTTCTTTCATGTTTGTCATCAACAGTTTCTACGCTGCCGAATCCAATTCGTACTATACCTGGCCTTATTTTTTCAAACGAGGCTGATCCCGATAGAGAGATACATTTCACTCGCCTGGAAACGATAATAGGAAGCCTTATCGCATCTTTAAAGGTGCAAAGAGAAAAATTAACATAAATGGACTTGGGCAAGCCAAGAAGGTATGCAATGATCTTTTTCATGACTTAGCCTTATGTCGTTAAATTAACTTTTCTCATTTTATAAAAGCTGTAACACAGCTTCCTTATCGATTCATAGCTTCGATACAGTTCTCTGATTACTCTAACGTTCAGTGGAATATAGGGTTTGGCTCTTTCCCCAATTTCAGAATGAATATTAAAATCATGACGAATCAAAGGAGGTTCAATGCCAAAATTTAAAACACCATGCAGCCATTCTTTTTCCATGAAATCATCAACCGGTTCATACCAGTTATAAGCGGCATCGATAAATTTTTTCGCTGCTTCTGGAGTAATCATATAACCTTGAGTACTTCTCACTGGTTTTGTATACAGAACGAGATCATGGCAATCATCTATTTGCTTAAATATTTTATATTTTGCATCAAGGACACGGCCTATTCTAAAGTATGGGATACTTTCTGCAAGCAAATGCATTTTTTTGTAGACATTGAGGAAGTCATCCTCTAGCTCAATATCATCTTCAAGCACTAATAGCGGCTCATTTAACTCAACGCATCTTTCCCATAGGCTGTAATGGCTGGCAAAGCAGCCAAGTTCACCAGGTTTTAAAGGATACCCTTTAATAAAAACGCGTTTTTTGTTGTTGTAGTGGTCAAAAATTTTATGGTGTTCATTTTTACCGTCTACAGCATCAAAAAAACAGAATGGCAGCTTTAATGCACTAAGCGTTTTTTCTATTTTCTTTCGTCTTTCCAATGAATGTTTAAGGCTGACAATAATAATTCTCATAACAGTTTGTTATATATGTTTTTTCGTTTGTCCTACGCTAGGGGCTATTTTCCATTCTGCTGTAGGACGCCAAAACGGTTGATGGATGTAAGTCTTTTAAGCATTTTAAATGCCCATAAGGACACTCTCTTTTAAAACAAGGGCGACATTCAATATCCGTGTTCACTGTCGCCACGGATGTTGATAGTGGCGGCGTATACTTTGGTGAGCTCGAACCATAAATCGCGACGATGTGAGCGCCAACCGCTGCAGCCACATGCATCAAACCGGAATCGTTAGAAAACACAGTATGGCAGGCTGCGAGCATGTCTACCGCATCGACGAGCGATGTTTTTCCCGCTAAGTTGTAACACTGCGTTTGAGAGGCGCGGGGAAGGTTGTCGATAATGTTTTGTGCAACAACCCTGTCTTTTTCGCCCCCAAACAGACAGATCTGATTGCCTCGTTCAATCAGTTGTTGAGCTAATGCTGAGTAATGTTCTTCTGGCCAGCGTTTCGCGGGGCCAAACTCAGCGCCTGGGCATAGGCCAACCAGTTGATTGTCGGCGCAAATGCCGAACCTTGAAAAACAGCTCGCCTGATTTTCTGGGTCAACGGTTAGCGAAGGGAAAGGGAGGCTATCAATAGAGACTTCCGCTAACATTTGCTCTTTGTCGTGGGCTAATGCAACGTACCGTTCGACCATGTACTGAAAAACATTGCGATCAGGGCGAAGATCATTAAGCAGTCCATAACGCATTTCCCCTTTCCAACCTGTGCGTTTCGGGATCTTGGCGAAAAAAGGAATGAGTGCCGATTTTGCCGAATTCGGGAGGATAAATGCATGGGAATAACCGTTCTGGCGCAATGATTTACCCAGCTTCCAACGGGTAGACAGGTTAAGTTCACCATGGCCAACCGGCATTTCAATGGCCGTGCTTACTTCTGGCATCCTTTCTAAAATCGGCTTGCACCATGCAGGGGCAAGTACATCAATTTGTGCACTGGGATGTTTTTCTTTCAGTCTTTTGTAGAGGCTTTGAGACATGACCATATCTCCAACCCAAGACGGACCAATAATCAATATGTTCATTTATCCTCCTGTCTTTTTAGATACGGGATCGGGTTTGTTTTTGTTAGCCCATGAGGAGGCTAGGGAAAACGCTAAAAAGCAGGCTAAATAGCCCAAATTAGTGCTGAATGAATGAGAAAAACCAAGGAAAAATATTGAAAAAAAGTGATATCAATGCGTCACTTGAACCGTGCTTTGGGTTCGACACTTGGGAATATCTGTCTTTATTGACAACTTCTTTCACGAAACAATGTCATGCATTCCTTATCCTCATACCGGTGAGGAATGCCGACATCGTTGTCGTTAGTAAGTTAACTCTTCATTCCAGCGAATGTTGTTTTTGATCACTTTGGCTGGATTACCGGCTGCAATGCTGTTGTTAGGCACATTTTTTGTGACAACTGCATTGATTCCTACCACCGCACCATCACCGATGGTACAACCTTTGAGTACCACAGCACTGTCGGCAAGCCAAACACGGTTGCCGATAGTGATATTCTTGGCCGAGTTGATCCTTTTTTCTTGCTCCAGAGTGTGTATATCATGCCCATCACTGGTCATTAATTTCACATTGCGAGAAAACATACAATGATCGCCTATGCGCAGTGTTGTATTATTTTCACGTGCTGAGAAGTAACAACCTTCACCTATTACACAGTGTTTGCCAATGATCATGGTGCAATGATTGCCATCCAGTTCAATGTGAACCCCTTTCAAATTCGCTCCGTCTTCAAAAATAAGCCGGTTTCCACGCCCGTGAATAGCAATGGTGCATTTGCGAATCCGGTTTTTCACCCCAAACTTGATGGTGTTTCCTTTCGCAATTTTGACGCTATTGCGAACTTTAAAAACAAGGTGGGTGAAGACATTCTTTTTAGGCGTGAGTTTTCTAAATAAATACCCACCAGTTATTTTCCTTGCTAAAGATAATACATCCGTCCCCGGGAATATCCCAATTCGGCGGATTAAATACGGGTCTTCATGAAACGCGACGGGGCCACTGTTGGTCGCCACAGCAAATTGGTAGCCTGCTTCTTTAGCCAGTGCTTTGCTGTCCTCGTTCCAGTCACCATATGGATAGGCGAATGAAACCAACTCTTTACCCAACAAGGTTTCTAACTGCGCCTTGTTTTCCATGATTTCCGCTTTTTGTTCTTCACGGCTCAATGTATTCAGGTGTGGATGTGTGAGTGTGTGTCCCCCTATTTCTATATAACCTGAATCGGCCATGGCCTTTATTTCTGAAGGGGTCATCAGTTCAAAACGTTTTTCTGGTGACTCAGGGTGTTCGACATCCCATTTATTGAAGTCCACACCAGTAACGGCATAAACCACCGCTTTAAAATTGTACTTTTTCAGCAATGGCAACATCAGGGTGTAGTTGTCTTTAAAGCCATCATCCACGGTGATGATGCAATAGCGCTTGCCGGCTTTCAGGCGGGAGATCACTCCGTGCTCTTTCAGATCAGAAAACGTCAGCGTTTCAAACCCCAGTCGTTTGAGCAATTTGAGGTGTTTTTCGAACATCCGAATATCCAGGTAAGGGCCGATGGTACCTTTCCCGTCATCGCTGTTGATAAAGCGGTGGTACATCAACACCGGAATATCTTTACGCTTGGTGTAGACGTAAACCGACTGGTAAATGGTTTCGAGGTGGCTGACGATGTTTTGAAGATCGTAGCTTTGCTTGATTTTCTCTGACACCTGCGGGTCACAGTGCGGCGCTGAAAGTGCGGCTTCAATTTGTGCTGGAATGACGGAAAAGTCGATATCCAGCTCTTTTTTGCCAATGTCGCCGAAGTTGGTCGCCATGGCCTGTTGGAGATTTTCCTGGGTAACAGGGCCAATATTCAATGCTTCGCCAATGGCCATGGTTGGGCGGCCACAAAGCAGTGATTCCATGGCGACACGTCCCGCGCCAATCACCAGATCCGCACGCGCCATTATTGCGGGGACATCTTCTACATAACCGACGAAATCGGCTTTGGCTTTAAATTTATCAAAACGCGCATCAGGTTGAGTACCTGTGACGATTTTGACATCGTATTTATCCAGATCGAGGCATTCTTCAAGCAGCCGGTAGCAAAGGTCGCCTTTCGGTCCACTTAGACGGCCGATGATGGCGATCACTTTGCGTGTATTCTGAGGCGGCGCCAGCCATTGGTAGCTGTGGGTATCAATGCCGTTCCGGCTGACTTCCAGTGTCTCTTGCGGCACGTTGAGATCATCAATTAGTTGATGATAGATGGCTTCGCACACCGGCATGGCTTTGTTGCCCATGGCGTGGAATTTTTTACGCGATGCATGAACCGGCTGACGACCGTGGACGGTTGTCACCATCGGCGTGCCGGTCAGTTTGCAGGCGACATGGCAGCTCCAGCTGGAAGCACGGGAATGTGCATGCACCATTTGGATGTTGTGTTTCTTAATGAGATACACCAAATAGGCCACGTGCCAGAAGCGACGCGGGATGCTGCGCTTGTTAAAACGCAGTTTAAAATAAGGGCCATCGTGGGGTTTTGTCAGGGTATCTGACACATAAAAGACATTGTGGCCGCGTTGGGTGAGTGTATTACCCACCGTGGTGGCATAAACCTCGGCACCGGTGACTTCCAGTTGGGAGAGGGCCATCAATATATTCATCTTATTCCCTCTTAATAAAGCTGGGTATTATCTGGACGTGAACGCAGCAGGTTCATGATCCACATATATTGGCCGGGATCGCTTTCCAAAAACTGCTCGATACGCTCGTTCATCATACGGGCATCGGTTTCTTCACTGCCTGACGGAAACGGTGCAAGTGGTGGCTGTACGATCACTTCAAAATTGCCGGTTGCACGGTTGTAAACCGGCATTAACGGCACGATTTTCGCCCGACTTAGGGTTGCGAGCTTGCCTAGGCCAGAAAGCGTGGCTTTCTGTGTAGCAAAAAACGGCACGAATACACTGGAATCCGGGCCGTGGTCTTCGTCAGGAAGATAGTAGCCCAGATAGCCTTCACGAACAGACTTGATAAAGGGTTTGATGCCATCCGCACGCTCATGGGTGCGGCCGCCATATTTCAGGCGCTGGACGTTCATCAACCAGTCTGCGACTTTATTTTTTTGCTTCTTCACCATAGCCGCAACGGGTAAGCCGCGGGAAGCAAGCTGCACGGCGGGATAGTCAATGGCCCAGCTGTGAGGGACCAGCAGAATCACTTTTTCCCCTTTTTCGACCAGTTCGGTCAGGATTTCCTCGTTGCGGAACAGGGTACGCTTTTCCAGATAGCGTTTGCTGCGCATCATGATGGTGGCAAAGCCGAGCAGGACACACCCTGCGTTTATGTAGCTTTGCTCAAGGATGGCGAAACGCTCTTCGTCGGTTTTATCTGGAAAACAGTGCTGAAGGTTGATCACTGCACGCTTCTTCGCGCGGTTATTCATTTTTACCAAGCGCTTAGCGAGAAACTCGGCCAGCTTGTCACGCAGGCGAAATGGCACAAACGCCATGATGGCGGCAAAGAAAATGCCCAACCAGGTACCCCAATAGCGGGGGTGTAGAAATGCCCACTCAAACGTTGGCAGGTACGCGCTGTTTTTTGTATTTTGGCTCATAGAGTCGAAACTACAGGAAGTCGAACGAAAGATGAAAAAACGGGCCGAGGCCCGTTTGTCGCCAATTACTTATTCAATATGGCCATGTATTCAGCCACGCCTTCCGCAACGGTTTTGAATTCATGCGGGTAGCCAGCTGCGCGTACTTTGGTGAGATCTGCCTGGGTGTAAGCCTGATAACGGCCTTTCAGGTGATCCGGGAATGGGATTTCTTCCACTTCCCCTTTGCCATGGTATTTGATCACTGCATCTGCAACTGCGCGGAAAGATTCGGCACGACCGGTACCGCAGTTAAAAATGCCGGATTTGCCGTTTTTCCAGAACCACAGGTTCATTTTGCACACGTCACCGATGTACACGAAGTCACGCTTGAAGGTATCGCTGCCCTCGAACAGTTTCGGGTTTTGGCCGTCATTGATTTGGGTGTTCAGGTGGAATGCTACTGACGCCATACTACCTTTGTGGCCTTCACGTGGGCCATACACGTTGAAATAGCGGAAGCCGGTGATTTGAGACAGGGTTTCGCCATGGGCTTCAGCATCCGCCCAGATGCGGCGGACATAGTTGTCGAAAAGTTGCTTTGAGTAACCGTAAACGTTAAGCGCGCCTTCGTATTGGGGCTCTTCGATGAAATCATGGTCACGACCGCCGTACGTCGCGGCAGAGGAGGCGTATAGGAAGGGAATGTTACGTTCAAGGCAGTAGTGCAACAACTCTTTGGAATACTCATAGTTGTTCAGCATCATATACTTGCCGTCCCACTCTGTGGTGGCAGAACATGCGCCTTCGTGGAATACCGCTTCGATAGGACCAAAGTCATCACCGGCCATGATTTGGGCGATGAAATCTTCTTTGTCCATGTAATCTGCGATATTAAGATCAACCAGATTTACGAATTTGGTGCCGTCTTTCAGGTTGTCGACCACCAGAATGTCGTTATAACCTTCTTCGTTCAGCGCTTTAACCAGATTGCTGCCGATCATGCCGGCGCCGCCAGTCACTATAATCATATCTTCACCTACATTCTGTTCGGCCTGAATTATGAGAACACCCCATCAGCAAACTGAGAGAGCGTATGGTAACATTTCCCTTTCTGGGCTTGAGGATAGCAGTTTAACCATGAAAACCCGCGACCGCATCATTCATTCCGCGTTGGCGCTCTTTAATGAGCAGGGCGAACCGAATGTGACTACCAACCATATTGCGGCTGATCTGGGAATTAGTCCGGGAAACCTGTATTACCACTTCCGTAATAAAGAAGAGATTATACACAGTATTTTCGATCAATACGCGCGCGATCTTTCCACCGGTTTTCAGCCGGAAGTGCCAGCGGAATCCGATGAGCAGCGCCTGCTTGCATACCTTGATGCGACGTTTCAGTTGATGTGGCGTTACCGTTTTTTCTACGCCAACCTGCCGGACATCCTGAGCCGGGATGCTGAGCTGCAGACAAAGTACCTTGACGCTCAGCAGGCCCTGAAAGCCAATCTTTTTGCCATGCTGGGCCGGTTCCGTGAAACCGGTTGGCTGGATATGGATGATGAAGCCCTGCAATCACTGTGTAGTACCCTCAAGCTTGTTGCGTCCAGCTGGATATTTTACCAAAGCGCCCAGTCGCCACAGGCCAGGGTGACACCGGTTGTGATTTTTCAGGGCGTGCTTCAAATCCTCAACATGGTGTCACCCATGACGACCGGTAAAGGCAAGGCGGTGGTCTCAGCGCTTATCGGACATTACCGTGCCCAGATGGAAACCACCCAAAGCGCGACAGATTCCGCGTGATCAAACACAATTAGATGTACTAATTCGATAGACGCAACCTTCCCCAGAATTCTATCATCTACACTCTTTCTGATATGTCATCCTGAAAGCTAGGGGTTATTTAGACGCTTTGGCTTAATGTGATGGAATAAACATATTGATATCAACCCGTTCCAGTTTCCATTGATGGAGTAAGCGATGACTGCCGCTTTTTATCAGCAAATCCGCCAGCAGCTTGAAGACGTCAAAGCTGAAGGCCTGTATAAAGATGAACGCGTGATCACCTCAGCCCAAAAGGCCAATATCTCGGTGACATCCGGTGAAGACGTGTTGAACTTCTGTGCCAACAACTATCTGGGCCTGGCTAACCACCCTGCGCTGATTGAAGCGGCAAAAGCCGGTATGGATGAGCATGGTTTTGGCATGGCCTCCGTGCGTTTTATCTGCGGCACCCAGGATGCACACAAGGTGCTGGAAGAGAAACTGTCCGCCTTCCTCGGTATGGAAGACACCATCCTTTACTCTTCCTGCTTCGACGCCAACGCTGGCCTGTTCGAAACCCTTCTTGATGCAGAAGACGCGATCATTTCTGATGCGCTGAACCATGCGTCTATCATCGACGGTGTACGCCTGTGTAAAGCGATGCGCTTTCGCTACGCCAACAACAACATGGAAGAGCTGGAGCAACAACTGATTGCGGCGAAAGAAAAAGGGGCGCGCCACACCTTGATTGTGACAGACGGTGTGTTCTCGATGGACGGTGTGGTTGCGAACCTGCCGGCTATCTGCGATCTGGCGGAAAAATATGGTGCACTGGTGATGGTAGATGACTCACACGCCGTCGGCTTTATGGGTGCAAACGGCCGCGGCACCCACGAATATCATGATGTGATTGACCGTATTGACATCATCACCGGCACGCTGGGTAAAGCCATGGGCGGCGCATCGGGCGGCTACACGTCGGGTAAAAAAGAAGTGATCGACTGGCTGCGCCAGCGCTCGCGTCCGTACCTGTTTTCCAACTCACTGGCACCGGCGATTGTGGCTGCCTCTATCCGTGTTATCGATCTTTTGGCAGAAAGCGGTGACCTGCGTGAAAAACTGTGGGACAACGCCAACCATTTCCGTGCCCGCATGAGTGAAGCAGGTTTCACGCTGGCAGGGGCTGACCATGCCATTATCCCGGTGATGCTGGGTGATGCAAAAGTAGCGGGTGAATTTGCTGAACGCATGATGAAAGAAGGCATCTATGTGGTGGGTTTCTCCTTCCCTGTGGTACCGAAAGGCCAGGCTCGTATCCGCACACAAATGTCTGCCGCGCACAGCCGTGAGCAACTGGACAAGGCTATCGATGCCTTTATCAAAGTCGGCAAAGAAATGGGTCTGATTGGGTAAGTGACAATGACGAACAAAATGAAAGCGCTGGCAAAACTGAAAGCAGAGCCGGGGATCTGGATGACAGAAACCGACCTGCCTGTGCTGGGGCACAACGACCTTTTGATCAAAATCCGTAAGACGGCGATCTGCGGTACTGACGTGCACATCTACAACTGGGATGAGTGGTCACAAAAGACCATCCCGGTGCCCATGGTGGTCGGCCACGAATACGTGGGTGAAGTGGTCGGTATCGGTCAGGAAGTGCGCGGCTTTGCCATTGGCGATCGCGTGTCGGGTGAGGGCCATATCACCTGTGGACACTGCCGCAACTGCCGTGCAGGCCGCACCCACCTTTGCCGAAACACCATCGGTGTCGGCGTCAACCGTGAAGGGGCGTTTGCCGAGTATCTGGTGATCCCGGCTTTCAACGCCTTCAAAATTCCGGAAGACATTTCAGACGATCTGGCGGCTATTTTTGACCCATTCGGCAATGCGGTTCACACTGCGTTGTCGTTTGATTTGGTCGGTGAAGATGTGCTGATTACCGGTGCAGGCCCTATCGGCATTATGGCTGCTGCTGTGGCGAAGCACGTGGGTGCGCGCCATGTGGTGATCACTGACGTCAACGAATACCGTCTGGCGCTGGCACGCAAAATGGGCGTGACCCGCGCGGTGAACGTGGCAGAGGAAACGCTGGAAGACGTGATGCGCGATCTGGGCATGCGTGAAGGTTTCGATGTCGGCCTTGAGATGTCCGGTAACCCGTCGGCGTTCAATGGCATGCTGAAAGCCATGAACCATGGCGGCCGTATTGCATTGCTGGGTATTCCACCTTCAGACATGGGTATCGACTGGAATCAGGTCATTTTTAAAGGACTGGTGATTAAAGGTATCTATGGCCGCGAGATGTTTGAAACCTGGTATAAGATGGCGAGCCTTATCCAGTCTGGTCTGGACTTGAGCCCAATCATTACCCACCACTACAGTGTGGATGAGTTCCAGCAAGGCTTTGACGTGATGCGCTCCGGCCAGTCAGGCAAAGTTATCCTGGACTGGACCCAGTAACCTTGCCTTTCCACCCGCCTTATAAATGAAAAAAACCGCGTCGGCGGTTTTTTTCATGGCGAAGTGCCTGTGAATCAGTGCCTGAGAAACAGGCGCCGGCCTTTAACGTGTCAACCAGGGAGTGGGGTCGGTGGCATTGCCTTTGCGGCGGATTTCAAAGTAGAGTGCTGACGCAGTCTGTCCGCCACTGTTACCGACAAGGGCGATTGGCTCACCCGCTTTCACGGTATCGCCAACGTTTTTCAGTAATGCCTGGTTGTAGCCGTAAAAGCTCATGTCACCTTTACCATGGTCAATCACCACCATCAGACCATAGCCACGTAACCAGTTAGAGAGCACAACCGTACCGTCGTGCGCCGCTTTTACTTCGCTGCCTTCTTTGGCGGCAATCACGATACCATTCCAGTGAAGCTGCCCGGTTTGGGCGGAGCCATAGCGGTGAAGAATTCTGCCTTTAACAGGCCATTGCATGCGGCCTTTGTATTTCGCAAGGCCATCCATTTTGACGGCTGCTTGCTCGGCGGCAATGCGGGCTTGTTCAGCAGCGCGTTCCAGCTCAGCCTTCAGGCGTTTTTCATTGCTGCGAAGCTCAGCAAGGTAGCCTTTGTCACTGCTGATTTGGCGACGGATGGCACTGGCGGTTTTCTTCTGGGCCTGCTGTTTTTTCTCGAGCTCGGCTTTGTCTGCGGCGAGCTCGGTAATCAGCGCTTTCTGTTTTTCCGTTTGTGTCTGAAGCTGGTGGCGCTTGAGCTGCAGTTCCGTGTCTGTTGCTGCCAGATCGTTAATGGCATCAGTACGGGCTTTTGACAGGCGTTCAGCGTAGACAGTCATGCGATCCATATCGGCTGTGTCTTTGCCACTTAACAGGGCATTGAGCCCGCTATGTTTCCCCTGCCGGTACTGGCTGTTGAGCAATTCCTTCAGTAATTCCACCTGACCCAGCTTCAATTGTTCAAGGCGCTGGCTTTCGCGGTTCAGTGTGGCGATCTCTTGTTCGGTGGATTGGAGGCTGGCATTGGCATCACGCATCTGTTTGGCGAGCGCTGCGATGGATTGTTCCTGCGATTTCAGGGCCGATTGCAGCGCGTTGAGCTTTTTTGCGTTGGCGCTGAGTTGCTGCTCCTGGCGGGAGATTTCATTTTTCATGCCAGAGAGCAGTTCATCGTTTGCATGCACGAGGGGGGCAACAAGCAGGCACAGCAAAACGCCAGCACGTAAGGCACTGGCGCATAAGGAGTCTAGATGGCGCAATGTTTTCTTTTTCATGGCTGGCAGTATATCAAGCGGATCGGGTGTTGGCATTATTCTGCCTGTCTCAGCATCGCAAGTTATAAAATAAAAATTAACCGGTTTACTTGCTCTATTTTAAGAAAAAAATTGGATTGAGACGGGCAAAAATGCATAAAAAAACGCGCTCGGAGAAAGCGCGTTTTCTGTCACTGGATTTTGCTGCGTATTATTTGGCTACAAACAGCGGTTTACCGGTCATTTCTGCTGGCGCTTCCATGTCGCTTAACGCCAGCATGGTCGGTGCCAGATCAGACAGCTTGCCGCCTTCAACCAGCGCAATGTCTTTGTTGCCCACGTAAATCAGGGGGACTGGCAGGTTGGTGTGCGCGGTATGGACGCCACCTGTTTCAGGGTCAACCATCATTTCGGCGTTACCGTGGTCAGCCGTGATCAGCAACTGGCCATCAACCTCTTTAATGGCTTCTACCACGCGGCCAATGCAGTGGTCGATAGCTTCAACCGCTTTCACTGCTGCGTCATAGACACCGGTATGGCCGACCATGTCGCAGTTTGGATAGTTACAGATAATCTGGTCAAACTTACCGCTCTTAATGGCCTCAACCAGTTTATCGGTCAGCTCTTCAGAGCTCATTTCCGGTTGCAGGTCGTAAGTTGCTACTTTCGGTGAGGCCACCAGTGCACGCTCTTCACCCTCAAACACGGCTTCTACACCGCCATTGAAGAAGAAAGTAACGTGTGCGTATTTTTCAGTTTCAGAGATACGCAGCTGGGTCTTGCCCTGCTTGGACAGCCATTCGCCCAGCGTATTCACCAGGTTTTCTGATGGATAGGCGCAGGCAGTATCGATGTCAGCGGCGTATTCTGTCAGCATCACAAAGTCTGCCAGCGCGGGGGTTTTACTGCGTGCAAAACCGTCGAAACCGGGCATGAATGCGCGGGTGATTTGGCGTGCACGGTCTGCGCGGAAGTTCATAAACAAAACGGCATCGCCGTCTTCGATGGCCGCAACTGGCTGGTCGTCTGCACGGATTTCAGATGCTTTTACGAACTCGTCGTTTTCGTCGCGGGCATACGCCGCTTCCAGCGCTTCTACTGCCGAACCATAGGTAAACTCACCTTTTGCTTCAACCAACAGATCATAGGCTTTTTCGACGCGGTCCCAGTTATTGTCACGATCCATCGCAAAGTAACGGCCGATGATAGACGCCGTGCGGCCTTTACCGAGCTTCGCAAACAGCGCATCGAAACGTTCCAGAGAGGCTTTGGCGCTGCGTGGTGGCGTGTCACGGCCATCCAGGAAGCAGTGCAGGTAGACGTTTTCAGCGCCACGCTGAACGGCCATTTCAACCGCAGCTGCAATATGATCTTCGTGGCTATGAACACCACCTGGTGACATCAGACCCATGATGTGCACAGATTTGCCTGCCTTCGCTGCTTTGTCGATTGCGCCGGTCAGTACTGGGTTGTTGAAGAATTCGCCATCCTGAATGGCTTTGGTGATACGGGTCAGATCCTGGTACACAATACGGCCAGCGCCGATATTCACGTGTCCCACTTCTGAGTTACCCATTTGCCCCTCTGGTAAACCAACATCCATGCCTGATGCAGAGATCAGGGTGCTGGTGCCCGCCATCAAGCCATCAAGAATCGGTGTTTTTGCGTTTGCAATCGCGTTGTCATTACTGTCTTCGCGATAACCCCATCCGTCCAGAATAACAAGTGCCAAAGGCTTCTTAGCAGACATACGGTGCCCTCTTTATGTCGATTTCAAATTTCGTGAATTAGCGTAACTTTACTACATTTTAGTGGTTAAGCAGTAGGCAAACTTTTTTGCTAACACTTAAAAAATACTGTCACGGAGGATGCCTGGCCCGGTCATTGCTGGCGTAAGGGATTGTCTTACCTTTTCGAGCAGTTCTTGATGTTGACGAATACCGACGAGGTTTCTGTAGTAAGTAAACAAATCAGCCGGTTAGATGCATCGATGGCGTGTTAACTGCGCCGTCAGGACCAGTAATGGCGTCTTCCTGCCAGACAGATATTGGGGTGAACGTGATCCGTTTCAAGTTTTTTGCCTTGATTGCCAGTGAGCAGGGGGATGGAAATCCAAGCCTATGCTGTATTTGAGCGGTTTGAAGGGTATACTCGGGGTCGTTTTTTTGTGCCGACACTTAGTAGAAGCGAGCCATGCAGCAGTTTATTGAATTTGTACAAGCCAATTTGATCTTGTCCCTGGTGTGGGTTGGTCTGATTGTTGCGCTGATCCTGTCAGTCATCAAGCAGAAAACTGCACCGTATAAAACCATCACTCCCAACGAAGCCACCGTGCTGGTAAACCGTGAAAATGGCGTGTTTGTCGATATTCGTAGCCGCGACGACTACCGCAGTGGCCATATTGCGGGCGCACTTCACGTTTTGGCGAAAGACATCAAAGCCAATAATGCCGCTGAGATTGAAAAACATAAGTCTGACCCCATTATCTTGGTGTGTAAGACGGGTCAAACCGCGATTGAAAGTGCCAATGCACTGGCAAAAGCGGGCTACGAGAACGTCAATGTTCTGAAAGACGGCCTGATCTCGTGGAATGAGGCAAACCTGCCACTGATCCGCAGCAAGAAGAAAAAATAACGGCTGGCGGTATCACGATTTTCAGGGCAGCCCACAGGGCTGCCTGACACGTTTTAAAATGCGCGAAAGCATTTGTCCAAATAACAAGGATTTATCACTATGGCTGAAGCAGCAACCAACCAACAACCGCAACAAAATTTCGCGATTCAACGCATCTTTCTGAAAGATGTCTCTTTCGAAGCGCCGAACTCTCCAGAAGTGTTTCAGCAAGAGTGGAACCCAGATGTAAACCTAGACCTGGACACCCAAAGCCGCGAGCTGGGTGAAGGCGTTTACGAAGTGGTTCTGCGTTTGACTGTCACCGTGAAAAACGGCAAAGAAAATGCTTTCCTGTGTGAGGTGCAACAAGGCGGTATCTTCACTGTCGACGGGATGGAAGCGCCGCAACTGGCACACTGCCTGGGGGCATTCTGTCCGAATATCCTGTTCCCATACGCACGTGAAACCATTTCTAGCCTGGTGGTGAAAGGTACGTTCCCACAGTTGAACCTGGCGCCAGTTAACTTTGACGCACTGTTCATGAACTACCTGCAAAACCAACAAGCGCAAACGAAAGACGGCGCTGACGCGTAAGAAGTAAGGTTGACACTGATGACAGATATCGCTAACGCCAATGTGGCTATGACCGTATTGGGTGCAGGCTCATACGGGACGTCACTGGCTATCTCACTGGCCCGTAACGGGGCCAATGTGGTGCTGTGGGGACATGAACCTGAGCACATAGCGCAGCTCGACATTGATCGCGCAAATGAAGCGTTTCTGCCGGGTGTCACCTTTCCCGATTCCCTGATCCTGAGCGCGGATCTCGAACAGGCTATTCAGGCCAGCCGGGACATTCTGGTGGTGGTGCCCAGCCATGTTTTTGGTCAGGTATTGTCACAGGTAAAGCCTTTCCTTCGGGATGACCAGCGGGTCTGTTGGGCCACTAAGGGGCTGGAGCCAGAAACCGGCCGCTTGCTGCAAGATGTGGCACGGGAGCAACTCGGTAAAAACGTGCCGCTGGCAGTATTGTCCGGCCCAACGTTTGCAAAAGAGCTGGCAGCGGGCATGCCAACCGCGATTTCAGTCGCGTCGCCAGATGCAGAATTTCTTGCTGATCTTCAGGAGAAAATCCACTGTACCCGCACGTTCCGTGTGTATGCCAACAGTGACTTTATTGGCATCCAGCTTGGCGGTGCAGTGAAAAACGTGATTGCAATTGGCGCGGGGATGTCTGATGGCATTGGCTTCGGTGCCAACGCCCGGACAGCACTGATTACCCGTGGACTGGCTGAGCTGACACGCCTTGGCGTAGCGCTGGGCGCAGAACGTGAAACCTTTATGGGCATGGCAGGACTGGGTGATCTGGTGCTGACCTGTACCGATAACCAATCCCGCAATCGTCGTTTTGGTCTGGCGTTGGGGCAGGGTAAAGGTGTGAATGAAGCGCAGGATGACATTGGCCAGGTGGTGGAAGGCTACCGTAATACCAAGGAAGTCCGGGCACTGGCAAAACGCACTGGCGTTGAAATGCCGATTGTTGAGCAGATTTACCAGGTGTTGTATGAGGGGAAAGATGCCCGTCAAGCAGCGCAGGATTTGCTGGCACGTCAACGCACGTCTGAATGATTTCTCCGTTTGGTCGGGTCTATAAAACGCGGGGCGAAGGTCTCGCGTTTTTAATTTGCGACAAACCAGGGACGGAAGGCCATTCCATCCGTTTGGCGAAGCCATTGCCTTGGGTTGTTTGGCGTTCTATGTCACACTTAGGTTAAGTTTCATCGCAACACCTCATGGATAAAGAGGTGGGCGAACGCAATGTTATGACAGAAGATATGGGTATCAGAATGCAAAGGATGTGCGGTGAAGGCCGCGATAAAACGTGCCAGCAGGAAAAAGTCTGGCAAGCCATTAAGCGGGAAGCCAAAGAACACTCTGAGCGTGAACCCATGCTCGCAAGCTTTTTCCATGCCACGATCATCAAACATGATTCACTGGGTGGTGCACTGAGTTATATTCTCGCCAACAAACTGGCAACGCCCAGCATGCCCGCGATGGCGGTGCGTGAAGTGATAGAGGAAGCGTATGCCGGTGATAGGTGTATTGTGGAATCGGCAGCGTGTGATATTTGCGCCACAGTCGAGCGTGATCCCGCGGTTGAACTTTACTCTACGCCCTTGCTGTACCTGAAAGGCTTCCATGCACTCCAGGGATTCCGTGTGGCAAACTGGTTATGGCGCCAAGGCCGCCGTGAGTTGGCTGTCTACCTGCAAAACCAGATATCTGTTGCCTGTCAGGTCGATGTGCACCCGGCAGCGACCATTGGCCGAGGCATCATGTTTGACCATGCCACTGGCATCGTCGTTGGTGAAACCGCGGTGATCGAAGATGATGTTTCTATCCTTCAGGATGTGACTCTGGGTGGTACCGGTAAAGAGTCGGGCGATCGTCACCCGAAAATCCGCTCGGGTGTCATGATTGGCGCAGGCGCGAAAATCCTCGGTAACATTGAAGTGGGGGAAGGGGCGAAAGTGGCAGCCTGCTCTGTTGTGCTGATCAACGTACCGCCACATACGACGGCCGCTGGTGTACCGGCGAAAATTGTTGGTGCGCCGAGCAGTGATAAGCCGTCTTTGGATATGGATCAGAAGTTTAAATGCAGCCAGACGTTTAGCGAAGGCGACGGCATTTAATCGCCAACTGTGTTATGCACAAAAGTGACAGGCACAAAAAACGGAGCTCAAGTGCTCCGTTTTTTACCGCCAGTGGCTCATTTAGAACAGTTTGGCCGCGACTTCGTATAAATCTTTACGGAATGGGCGGCGCATGTTGTCGATGGCATCAGCGATGTCATGATGAACCAAGTTATCATTCTGGACACCCACACAACGGCCACCTTCACCATTGATCAGCAGTTCTACCGCATATGCGCCCATACGGGACGCCAGAATACGGTCGAATGCACGTGGTTGGCCGCCGCGCTGGATATGACCGAGAATGGTGGCACGGGTTTCACGGCCCGTTTCGGCTTCAATGTATTTCGCCAGTTCGTTGGTATCGGTCATCAGCTCAGTGATAGCAATGATCGCGTGTTTCTTGCCTTTATAGATGCCTTCTTTGATCTTCGCCAGCAGGTTTTCTTTATCCAAGCCAGTTTCCGGAGTGATAAGATATTCACACCCACCAGCAATAGATGCTGCCAGGGTCAGGTCGCCACAATGGCGGCCCATCACTTCGACGATAGAGATACGCTGATGGGAAGAGGAGGTATCGCGCAGGCGGTCAATGGCTTCAACAACCGTATTCAGTGCTGTCAGGTAACCAATGGTGTAATCAGTACCTGGGATATCGTTGTCGATGGTCCCCGGCAGACCGATACATGGGAAGCCCATCTCGGTCAGCTTCTTCGCGCCCATGTATGAACCGTCACCACCGATCACAACTAGAGCATCGATGCCGTGCATCTTCAGGTTCTGGATGGCTTGCTGGCGCACCTTTTCTTCTTTGAATTCAGGGAAACGCGCTGAACCCAAAAAGGTGCCGCCTTTGTTGATAATGTCTGACACGCTGGTGCGGTTCAGTTTCTCAATGCGATTCTGGTGCAGGCCTTGATAGCCATCGTAGATACCGTAAACATCCAGACCTTCGCTCAGTCCGGCACGAACAACGCCACGAATCGCTGCATTCATACCTGGGGCGTCACCGCCACTGGTCAAAACACCAATTTTACTAACCATGGTTACCCTCTGACTTTGGGAATTGAAATTTCAAATCCATATACTCTGTGTTGGCGCAGTCATCCCACCCCTGCTTTGCAGTGAAAGTCTTAGCGGGTAACGCGGGTTTGCCTCAACATTCGAGATGTGCCAGTTTAGCTTGCCGACACACCGTTTGAAACTGTAACTTTCTTACTTATGAAAGACTATTACAGTTTAGATAACATTTTTCGTTGATAAATATCAGTAACCGTTGCAAATAATCGTGTTCTCGCGTGTATTAAATTTGCTCTCGGGGAGATTTTCCTACGATTGAGACCGGATCCTGGTGAATCAGGATATCTGCGCCCGGATAGGCGATTTCTAAGCGGTCTTCCACCGCGTCTGCAATTCTGTGGGCGTCAACGAGCTTCAGGTTGTCATCAAGTTCAAGGTGAAGCTGGATAAAGCGGGTTGCCCCTGCCTGACGGGTGCGCAAGTCATGTACCCCTTCTACACCGGGGACTGTGGAGGCCAGTGTGTAAATTTTCTCCTGATCGTCGATTGGAAGCTGACGGTCAAGCAGTGACTGTACCGCGTCATACGCCATTTTAAAGGCACTGACCAGAATAAAAATCCCAATACCGATAGCGAAAATGGCATCTGCCACCGGAAAGCCATACCAGGCCAGGCCGAGGGCGACAATAATTGCGATGTTCATCAATAGATCAGATTGATAATGCAGTGAGTCGGCAGCAATGGCCTGGCTGCCGGTTTTACGCACCACCCATTTTTGGAACAACACCAGTACCGCGGTAATGATTGTCGCAATACCACTGATCAGGACACCGGCTTCCGGATGGTGAAGTTCTGTGGGCTTAAACAGGCGTTCGACGCCATTAAGCAACAGGAAACAGGCTGAACCGACGATAAATGCTGACTGCGCCAGAGCGGCCAGTGATTCTGCCTTCCCATGCCCGAATTTATGCTCTTCATCGGCCGGTTGCAGGGCGTAACGCACCACCACCAGATTGGTGACGGAGGCCAAAAGGTCGATCAAAGAATCGACCAGTGATGCCAGTAAGCTGACAGAACCAGTATACCACCAGGTGAAAAGTTTCATGAAAAGGAGAAAGGTGGCGGTCAGGGTGGCTGCCCAAGCAGCGGCCTGAACGAGTCGGGCGTATTTCTCTGTCATAACCATCATCAATATAAATGCACTGGGGGCAGTATAACGTTTTTTTAGAGGGATTTAACGTACTGGCAGGAAAGGTAAAACCCATGCGATACAGGGAAAGCATGGGTTTTTGATGGGAGACTGGTTGCTGGAGGCGTCGCGATACTCTTACATGTTCTTTTGTATGCACTTTTCCATGCGCGCTGACATGTTCGCCATGTTCTCTTTTACCTGCGCTTTTTGTTCAGGGGTAAGGATGCTTAGCATTTGATGTTTCCTTTGCAGCATTGCGACGCGTCGCTCAACTTGCTGGTCAACCATCTTTTCTGCCAGTGCGCGGACAGCCGCTTCATCAAAGTTGTCGGCCAACATCAGTGCTTGCATTTGCTGGCGTTCAGCCATCATTTGAGCATGGAATTCTGCCCTGTTGGCTTGCATGGCTTCCCGGTTCTGCTGGCGCAGGGCTTTCATTTCTTCTTTCTGCGCGTCTGTGAGGTCGATACCACGCAACAGGTGCTTACCCATCATGTCTTTACCGCCATGCATCCTTTCATCACCGTGGTGTTTACCGCCAAATGCCATCGCAGACACTGAACCTATCATTAAAGGCAAAGCAATAACTGCTACAGCAATACGTTTTGAAAATTTCATGGTGTCCTCTCCGGTTTTTGTTTGTGTTACTTGATGGGAGCTACTTTACCCCTTGGGATGTAAACCGGTGTGATTGCTACGTAAAGCAATGTAAAGCCGGGTAAACCTAAGACTTACACATGGAATCACCGTGTTGAATGGCAGATACTAACGATGATGAAACCGTATTGGGCACACCACATGGCAAACATTCTTCTTATTGATGACGACACAGAACTGACCAGCCTGCTTCACGACCTGTTGGAGCTGGAGGGCTATCAGGTTGAGATTGCAAACAATGGTCAGGAAGGGCTGGATAAAATCAGTGATCAGACAGATTTGGTCTTGCTGGATGTGATGATGCCGGTACTGAATGGGATGGAAACCCTGCGCCGCCTCCGTGATAGCTGGGAGACACCTGTGCTGATGCTGACCGCCAAAGGGGAAGAGATCGATCGCGTGATGGGCCTGGAGCTGGGTGCTGACGATTACCTGCCGAAGCCGTTTTCTGATCGTGAGCTTTTAGCGCGAATGCGCGCCATCCTACGCCGCACCGCCAAACATGGCGAAGGAAAACGCAGTGAAGAGCCAAATGATAAGCTGGTATACCAGGATATCGTCATTTATCCCGGCAAAATGGAGGTCTATTGTCAGGCTCAGTTGATTGATATGACCGGTACAGAAACGGCGTTATTGGCCTACCTTATCAAGCAACCAGGCTGTGTAGTGGCGAAGGCAGATATCAGCCTGAACGTGTTGGGCAAGCGTCTGGCGCCGTTTGATCGTGCTATCGATATGCATATCTCCAACATCCGAAAAAAACTGCCGGAGCGTGAAGATGGCAAACCGCGTATTAAAACCCTGCGCGGTCGTGGCTATTTGCTGGTGGAGGCCTAATGAAATTGCCGACGATCAAGAGCCTTTATGGTCGCATTTTTGCTATCTTCTGGCTGACATTGCTGCTGGTGTTGATTGCGGTGTTGTTTGCCCAGCACAGCGATCCCCGCCAGCAACACACTGTGCCGCCATCAATGAAAATGGAGTTCACTGAACTGTCTAAAAAGATCTCGGCGGAAGTATCCACCATGCAGGGAACGCTCAAGCAAAAACTGATCCGGTTACAAAGAATGCAACCGGATCGTACGCCGGTGAAATTTTACTTCACCACATTGGACGGTGAGCAGCTGGTGAGGGGACACCACGGCAGCAGCCGGATGTTGAAAAACTTCACCTCACTGGCGGATGACCCTGATGAACCGGTGCAACGCCTGTATGGCCGCTGGATGTTGGCGGGGCCCTTCCTGATTGAAGACGGCAGTGCGCAGGCACTGATGTATGTCGGTAAATTATGGCGGGAAAAACCGCCATTTTATGTACAAATCCTCGATCGGCCTTTCCAGTTGTTGTTGGTTACGATGGCAGTCAGTACTCCCTTGTTGCTCTGGTTGGCGTGGGCGGTCACCCGTCCGGCTCGCAGGCTGCAGGCGGCGGCTGAACGGGTCGGGGAAGGGCGTTTTGAAACCGACCCTTCGCTGGAAACCGGGCCGAGGGAATTTAGCCAGGCCGGTGCGAGTTTTAACCAGATGGTGACTGCGCTTAACCAGATGATCAGTGGTCAACAGCGTCTGCTGTCAGACATTTCCCATGAGCTTCGTTCCCCGTTGACCCGTCTGCGCATGGCCAATGCACTGGCTATTCGAAAACAGGGAGAAAGTCCTGACCTCGCCCGCATCGATACTGAAGCTGAGCGGATGGAGCAGATGATTGCTGATTTACTGTCGCTGTCACGCATGCAGCTCAACAGCCATGCGGAGCGCGACGTGTTCACACTGCCAGAACTTTGGGGAACCCTGTTGCAGGACGCGGAGTTTGAAGCGCGCGAAAGTGGAAAATCTCTGGTGTATGACACGATTCCGGATGCGCGCATCGAAGGGAATGGAAACCTCTTGTGCAGCGCGTTGGAAAATGTGGTGCGCAACGCCATCAGATACGCGGAGGCCAAGGTGACGGTGTCGTTTTCGCTGGCCGGACGTGAGTTAGCTGTCAGGGTCAGTGACGATGGGGAAGGTGTGCCGGAGGAGATGTTGAGCGATATTTTCCGGCCTTTCTATCGTGTATCGACCGCACGGGACAGGCAAAGTGGCGGCACCGGGCTTGGGCTGGCGATCACCGACAGTGCCATGCGCCAGCACAGTGGCAGTGCCAGCGCGTCGATCAATGAAAATGGTGGCCTGACAGTCTTGCTCTCATTAAAGCTGATGAATCAATAAGGCGGCGATAAACGGCTTTTGCTGTTTATAAGCCCCCTTTGAATCCCAACTGGCGCCAGGCTTCATAACAAACGACAGAGACTGAATTGGCCAGGTTCAGGCTGCGGTTATTGGGTAACATCGGGACACGGATCCGGTGGTCTGGTGAAAAGGCATTCCGTATGTCGTCTGGTAATCCCGATGTTTCTGAACCGAACAGGAATACGTCACCTGCCTGATAGTTGATATCCGAATGTGGACGGCTGCCTTTGGTGGTACAGGCAAAGATGCGGCGATCACCCATAGCGTCCAAGAATGTTGCGTAATCCGGATAACGGGTAATATTCGTCAGGTCATGGTAGTCGAGTCCGGCCCTGCGCAGTTTTTTCTCTTCGAAATTGAAGCCTAGGGGCTCAATCAAGTGAAGCTTACAGCCCGTGTTCGCTGCAAGACGAATAATATTGCCGGTATTTGGGGCAATCTGGGGTTCATGGAGTGCAATATGAAACATGGATGCAGACTCGCCAAATAGAAAAGCGCAGTATAGCGGGCGGATATAGGCGGATAAAGCAGAAACAAAAAAGGAGAAGCCGGGGCCTCTCCTTTTCTTCATATAGGGGAAATTACGCTTTTGCTTGTGCGGCAGCTTTCGCAATCGCGGCAAAACTTGCGGCATCCAAGGCTGCACCGCCGACCAGGGCACCGTCGATGTCTGGCTGTGCGAAGTAGGCGGCGGCGTTTTCAGGCTTAACAGAACCGCCATACTGGATAATGACGTTCTTCGCCACGTCTTCGCTTTTCGCTGCAATGTGCGCGCGGATTTCTGCGTGGATACGCTGTGCGTCTTCTGCTGTTGCCGCTTTACCTGTGCCGATCGCCCAGATTGGCTCGTATGCGATCACGGCGCCGTTCAGTGCTTCAACGCCCTGGGTGTTGATCACGGCGTCGATTTGGCGTGCACACACTGCCACGGTTTCGCCTGCTTCGTTCTGAGCTTCAGATTCACCGATACACAGTACAGGCACCAGACCGTGCGCTTTCAGGAAGGCAAATTTCTTGGCGACAAACTCGTCAGACTCTTCGTGGTATTGACGGCGTTCAGAGTGACCAATAATGATATGGGTCGCACCAAAGTCTTTCAGCATCTCCGGAGAAATATCACCGGTGAACGCGCCGCTTGCATTCACGTCAACGTTTTGAGAGCCCAGCAGGATTTTGCTCTCTGCCTTGCCCAGCAGCTGCTCTGCCAAATCCAGGTACATCACTGGTGGTGCGATAGCAACGTCTACACCTTCAACGTCAGCCAGTTGTGCGTCCAGGCCTTTGATCAGATCTGTTACCATGGCTTTGCTGCCGTTAAGTTTCCAGTTACCCATTACCAATGGACGGCGCATAGGGAATTCCTCCGTAATCCAATTATCGATATTCAGTTGCGGAAACAATAGCAGCACCGCTGCCAGCGTTTCCTGTCCAAAATCATAAACGTCATCGTTTGTACTTGTTTTATGCGCAAATGTGAACCTTTGAGTAACAAAATTCCGTTATTAATTTTCGGATTGGGCTACCTGCGAGAAAAACGAAGCGGTGTGATCTGGGGAGAATATTCTTCTCTCCAGTAACAATCGTCCGAAATGCTGGGGTAAAGTGGCTCATTATCGTAACAAGGAGTGAGTTATGCCCCATATTGTCATGGAATACAGCGACCCGGTTTCAGAGCGGGTGAGTATTGGCCAGTTGTTAGAGGGGTTGCACCAGACGGCAATTGGCAGCGGTGTTTTTGGCGCCAGTGATGTGAAGTCCCGCGCTTATGCCTGTCATGACTGGTTGATTGGTAAGCAGGATGATCAGGAGAACTTTATCCACATTACCCTGTGGTTGCTCGATGGGCGGAATGAGGAACAGAAGCGCAGTCTCAGCCATGCATTGCTGGATGTGGTGCAGCAACACGCATCAGACGTGGCGAGTTTAACCGTAGACGTGCGGGATATGGACAGACGTTGGTACGCGAAAGTAGCGCGTTGATGCGAAGAGGTCGACGTAAATGCGGAAGGCAAAAAGGGGCGGTAGCAGACTACTGCCCCAAATGGGGTTAGCCTTCTATCGCAACCGTGGCCTGATTGTGTTTGGGGTGTAATGTGGTGACGGTCGCACTTCGCTCTGTCAACGCCGCGGGGTTATTCACTGCGGTTGCGAAGCGATCAAACTGGCGCATCAGCTCTTTCATCAGCAGTGTGTTAACGTGGTGAGGGTTTTTCCCCGATGCAATCACCCGGTTGATATGGCTCATCTGTGCCCGCAGTTGTGGCTGCATGTGCTTACAGGCGCTCTCAATGATCGCTTCGCTCATTTCAAGCCGCAGTGCTTCCAGCGCGTGTGGGTCGCTCTCTGCTAACGTTTTTAATTCGTCAAATGAAGGCAAGGTTTTCATGGCATGACTCCTCTGGCTGCGCATGACTTGCCTTTGACTATACGGTTAAAAAATAAGCGCTCAATTGCGTAAATGCCTCAATAATGAGACGTTGAGTGTTAACTGCTAAGGTGTGTTTTGGCTTTGATACAGGTAATTGATTGATTGTGACCTAAAACACGGCATACGGTATTAGGGTTTCTCAATGATAAGAATTGCGGTGAAAGTGTTTGGCGTTTTGTTTGTTGAGGGAAAAACCGTGCACTTTTCCCTCCTGAGGCGAATAGGCCGGGGCCGCAAAAGGTTACCAATATTGCTCGGTAGTGATGTTACCGGGTTTACGGCGAAGGTTTTTCTCCAGCCCTTTGTCGAGCAAAATGGCACGGACATCCTTGACCATCTGAGGGTTACCACACAGCATGACCTGGCTTTTCTCTGCGGTCAGTTTGAGTCCCACCACACGTTCCAGCAAGCCATCTTCCAGTGCATGGGTTATGCGTCCTGAAAGTGCGCCGGCTTTAGGCTCCCGGCTGACAAAGGGTTGCACGATGATTTGATCGCTACGTTTTTGTTTTAGCCCGTTAATTTCGGCCTGATAGCTCAGATCCGCAGAGAAGCGTACGGCATGAACCAGTACCACTTTGCGAAAGCGTTGCCAGACCTCGTCCTGCTGCAGAATCGACAGGAAGGGGCCAATTGCCGTGCCGGTGGACAGCATCCACAAATCTTCGCCTTTCGGGATTTCATCAAGAGTAAAAAAGCCACTGGCCTCTTTAGTGATAAGAGCCGTTTCACCGGCTTCCAGGGCATGCAGTCGGGGTGACAATAAACCATCAGCAACCCGGGTCGCATAGATTTCGAGGTATTTGCTGTTGGGAGGATTGACGAAAGAATAGGCGCGCTGAATGATTTTCCCGTCGATTTCCAAGCCAAGCTTGGTGAATTGCCCGGCAATAAAGGGATCAACGTCGGCGTCGAGGACGAGGCTGAACAGATCTTTATTCCAGCGACGGTTTTCAATAACTTTCGCTTTGATCCAGGTGGCCATACATCCTCCTCATGCAATCCATAATGTGTGTGCAGTGACTATCGTGATTGAACCCTATAAATGCAACGGCGTTGTCCTTCGATAATGTGTTCTTCCCGCGTGATCTGATAGTTATCGCCTAAAACGGTATGGAAAATATTTTTCTCTGATTCACACAGCATCGGGCAGCGCTTGGCGGCCTGGCAGATAGGGCAGTGATTTTCGATCAGCAGGAAGCCGTTATCCACTTCCTGCAGCTCAGCCATGTAACCTTCACTCTCTCTAAGATACGCCAAGGTTTCAAGTTTAGCCTTCAAATTATGGCAATCTTTGAGCGCATCACGATAATGCTGTAATGTTTTTTCCTCGCGCTGGGCAATGACTTTTTTGAGTCCCGCTTCGCCAAAAAGAGATTCTACCGAATCAATCACAGAGACAGCCAGATCACCATGGCTGTCAGCAAAACGGCGGTGACCTTCTGCGGTCAGTGACCAATGGCGGGTTGGACGGCCGACTTTGACGCGAATATCGCTGAAATTGACTAAGCCTTCATCTTCCATGGTTTGCAAATGTTGGCGGATCCCCATGGTGGTCAGGCCCATCTCGTCCGCAAGCACACGTGCGCTGACCGCGCCTTCACGTTTTATCTTGTGCAGGATTTTATCGACTGTTTTCATTGCGTCTTTGTCACGGTTCCAGATGTGTCATTATGTGTGGATGTGGCTAAATAAAGCAATGTCTTTACTTATTTAATGATGACTCGCACCGTCCTTTTACGCTTTGCTACGTTCATGGGAAGGCAGGTCCTGAAATGGCGATGAAAAAGGTATGGGAACAAAAAAAGCACGCCGGAACGTGCTTTTACCCATTTTATGGTGAGGGATCAGAGGATATTTGCCTTCACCGCATCGTCTTTACGATCCAGATAATGGGTCGATTTAATGCGGCGGATAGTGCGGCATTTCCCCCGGACAAGCAAGGTTTCGGTGGTAGCGATATTGCCTTTGCGGGTAATGCCTTCCAGCAGATCACCTTTAGTGATGCCGGTGGCGGAGAAAATCACGTTGTCGCTGCTGGCCATGTCTTCCATTTTCAGGCGCACGTGGGTGTCGATGCCCATTTCCTTGCAGCGTGCGATTTCCTGCTCACCGAGACGGCGGTTTTCAGCGTTGTCTTCTTTTACTTCATGACGGGGCAGCAGACGGCCATTCATGTCACCCCCCAAAGCGCGGATCACGGCGGCAGACACCACCCCTTCCGGTGCGCCGCCGATGCCATACATCACATCCACTTCGCTGTCTGGCATACAGGTCAGGATAGAGGCCGCCACGTCGCCGTCAGGGATCGCAAACACCTTGATACCCATCTGCTGCATTTCATGGATGGTCGCATCATGGCGAGGTTTTGCCAGCGTAGTCACCACCAACTCGTCGAGCGATTTACCCAGTGCACTGGCGATGTTGATCAGGTTGTCGCGAAGTGGCAGCTCGATATTGATAACCCCTTTGGCTTCTGGGCCTACCACCAGTTTCTCCATGTACATGTCTGGGGCCTTAAGAAACGTGCCTTTCTCACCGGCAGCCAGTACGGCCAGCGCGTTGGACTGGCCCATGGCGGTCATGCGGGTTCCCTCAATCGGATCAACGGCGATATCGACAGCATCGCCGCCTAAGCCCACTTTTTCGCCAATGTAGAGCATCGGCGCTTCATCGATTTCGCCTTCACCAATCACAATTTCACCGTCAATCTCGGTGTTGTTCAGTAAAACGCGCATTACCTCAACCGCAGCGCCGTCAGCTGCGTTTTTATCACCGCGGCCCAGCCACTTGTAACCTGCCAGTGCTGCGCCTTCTGTGACGCGTGAAAAAGCCATCGCCAAATCGCGTTTCATTCTAACTCCAGAGAACTTGATACATGAATGTGGGAGAGTGTTACCGGGGAGGACGCCGACAACAAAAAACTCGGCGCGGATTCTACCATAAGCAAGAGGAAACGTTTGCGTTTTTAAGGCAAGTTGCGCCTTTCTGGGGGAAAGGCGCAATGTCGGTTAAGGTCGCTCCCAGCCTTTGGCACATTCAATGGCGCGTTGCCAACCCCGGTGACGGCGTTCGCGTTTGCCGTCGTCTTCGCACGGGGTGAAAACCCGGTCAATTTGTGCTTTGTTTTTCAGCTCGTCAATCGAGTGCCAATAGCCAACGGCAAGACCCGCGAGATAGGCGGCTCCCAGTGCGGTGACTTCGGTGACTGTTGGCCGTTGAACTTCGGTGTTCAGCACATCAGACTGGAACTGCATCAGGAAATTGTTAGCCACGGCCCCGCCATCGACTTTGAGGAAATCGAGCCTGATCCCGGAGTCGGCCTCCATGGCAGTCAGTACATCCAGTGACTGGTAGGCAATACTTTCCAGAGTGGCACGGATTATATGGTTGGCATTCACACCCCGGGTAATACCGACAATGGTGCCGCGAGCATACGGATCCCAGTGCGGGGCGCCAAGCCCAGTAAATGCTGGCACTACATACACCCCATTACTGGTGTCAACCTTGGTGGCAAAGTATTCTGAGTCTTTGGCATCGGTCAACAGCTTCATTTCGTCGCGTAACCATTGGATGGATGCGCCGCCCATAAAGACAGCGCCTTCCAACGCATAAACAACATCGCCCGTTGGGCCGCAGGCAAGGGTCGTTAACAGACCATTTTTTGAGGTGACTTTCTCTTTGCCGGTATTCATCAACAAAAAGCAGCCAGTGCCATAGGTGTTTTTGGCTTGCCCAGCTTCCACGCACATCTGGCCGAACAACGCGGCTTGCTGATCGCCCGCGATCCCGGCGATTGGCACCCGGGTGCCGCCTTTGCCACCCAGATTAGCCTTGCCGTAAACCTCTGATGACGATTTCACTTCCGGCATCATCGACGATGGAATACCCAGCGCCTTGAGCAGGGTTTCGTCCCACTCGAGGGTATTGATGTTAAATAGCATGGTGCGGCTGGCGTTGGTGTAATCGGTGACATGGACGCGTCCCTGAGTCATCTTCCAAATCAGCCAGGTATCGACAGTACCAAACAGCAGATCCCCTTGTTGCGCCAGTTCATGGGCCCCGTCGACATGATCCAGAATCCATTTGATTTTGGTACCGGAGAAATAGGGGTCGACCACCAGCCCTGTGTTCTCACGGATGTAATCTTCCATGCCATCGGATTTGAGCTGTTCGCAAATTGGGGCGGTGCGGCGGCATTGCCAGACGATAGCATTGTAAATGGGTTTGCCGGTATGGCGGTTCCAGACAATGGTGGTTTCACGTTGGTTGGTGATGCCGATGGCGGCAATTTCATCAGAGCGAATGCCGGCTTTTCCCATGGCTTCGACGAGCGTGGCAGTCTGGGTGGCATAAATTTCCAGTGGATCGTGTTCTACCCAGCCGGTTTGGGGATAGATCTGGGCAAACTCGCGTTGGGCGACCGTAACAATATTGGCATCGTGGTCAAGGATCACGGCGCGTGAGCTGGTGGTTCCTTGATCCAGGGCGACAATATACGTTGGCTCGGTGCTCATGGGATCTCCTTGCGGTTTATTGAAAGCTTAGCGTTATCTGCCCTGATACATCAGGTAACAGGATACCTTGCCAAGGTAATCAGGGGGAGGTATAGCCACTTTATCGGGGAAACCAATTTCGGAAAGCCATTAAGGAGTAAAATGTGCGTTCGCTCATTATTTGTTCTTTTTTGAGTGATTTCGAGCATTTATTCCTTGATGTTGAGCTTGATGTTGAGAAAGGGGTGAAAAATCCAAAAGAAAAGGCTGACAGTGAACTGACAGCCTGGCCGAATCCGGCAAGTCTTGGAATACTCCAAGGAAGATACGATCTTTGCCAACTTAACACGACGGTTTTGAATAAAAATTGTGCAATATCGCATTTTTAGTCGTATTAGTGCGTATTGAGGCAGAGCCTCCTCCAATAAGGTTTTTGAGGGAGCGTTGGAGCTGCTGTTTTTTTGTTCGCTTGTGACTGAAATAGGAAATCCAAAGGTGCGACATTGGTCAGGCACAGTTAGAATAGCTGCTGGGGCGCTCAAGGGCAGAAGCCAGAGATGGCAAGCCTTGGCGAGAAAATTGCGCAATGCGCTTATAAGTTGGAACAGATAGGTGGCCTTGATGTCATTGGAAATTTTAGAGCAGCTTGAAGCCAAAGTTCAGATGGCAGTAGACACAATTTCGTTGCTGCAAATGGAAATCGAAGAACTGAAAGAGAAAAACGAAACATTGGGCCGTGAAGCGGAGACTATCCGTGAAAGCCGTGAAGCATTAGAGCAGGAAAATGCGCGGCTGAAGGCTGATCAGGAAGCATGGCAACAACGCATTCGCAGCCTGCTCGGTAAGATTGAAGAAGTCGAGTAAGCCCAAACAAAAACAGAGCCAATTGGCTCTGTTTTTCTCTCTGCGTTTGACACAGGACTATTCGATATCAATCGGTTCCGGCGACAGGATAACGCCTGTGGTGTCGGCATACAGATGATCTTCCGGCAGGAATGTGACCCCACCAAAATTGACCGGCACGTCTACCTCACCAATCCCTTGGGTATCCGCACCAACAGGAATCGATGCCAATGCCTGGATACCGATATCCAGTTCATCAATAGCGTCAACATCGCGTACACAACCGTACACCACGATGCCTTCCCAGTTGTTTTCAGCTGCCAGTGTGGCAATGTCAGCATCAATCAGTGCACGGCGCAGCGATCCACCGCCGTCGACCAGCATCACGCGGCCTTGACCGTCCTGTTCGGCCACTTCACGAATCAGTCCATTGTCTTCAAAGCATTTGATGGTCGTCACCTGACCGCCGAACGAGCTACGACCGCCGTAGGAGCTCATCATAGGCTCAAGAACATCCACCTGATCCAGGTACATGTCACACAGTTCAGAGGTATTGTATTCCATAATCAGACTTCTCTTTGGCAATTAGTGGCCGAATCGTTGTGGCGCGGGCTTAAGCCTCGCGTCACCCTAAGCAAAAAAGTATACGACAAGCCGGGGGTTTGCAATGACTGACGGCACAAATCCTCTGGCCGTCAATCCCGTGTATTAATGAAGTAGGATGCCTGCTGCAAATAATGCGTTGGTCAGCAGCGCGACCTGTACCATGTCTCCCATCATCGGACGCAGGCTCTCTCCATCCGGTGACGTCATGACGGCATAACCATGTTTGATGGCCAGTGGCAGGACCAATATAAACAGCCAGCCGTGCCATCCCACAGGTTGTATCAGGGCAAACAGGGCGAAGCAGGCAAAGGCTGTCGCAAGCAAAATCTGGTGGTAGGTACGGCCCCATTTCGGCCCCATGCGCACTACCAGAGTATGTTTGCCACAGGCTCGGTCATTGTCGATATCACGTAGGTTATTAATGTTCAGCACACCGACGGCCAGCAGGCCGCATGCGGTGGCTGGCAACAAGACGATAGTATTCAGCGTTCCAGCCTGTAAATAGTAGGTGCCGGCCACACCCAGCCAGCCAAAAAAAATCAATACTGATAGATCGCCAAGCCCTTTATAGCCATAGGGTTTGTTGCCCACGGTGTAGCAAATGGCGGCTACGATGGCCAAGGCGCCAAGGCCAACAAAGCTCAGGATGTCTGTGGCGTTGTCGAAAGCAGTTAATATCAGGGTCGCCCCAACAGTGACGGTCAGTATCACATTGACAGCCATGGCTTTTTTCATGGTCTGCGGTGTGATCAGGCCTTGTTGTATGGTGCGTTTGGGACCAAGCCGGACTTCGTTATCGGTGCCTTTTACTGCGTCACCGTAGTCATTGGCAAGGTTGGACAGGATTTGCAGTAAGAGTGCTGTTACTAGAGCCAATGCCGTCAGGGTAAAGGAAAACTGTGCAGTTTGCGCTGCAACGGCACTGCCACACAAAATACAGGCAATGGCCAGTGGCAAGGTTTTGGGACGTGCGGCATCGAGCCAGGTTTTGAGAGTAGATGAGGACATAGCCTTGGCATTGAATGAGTTAACGCAGAGAGCATTATTGGTGTTTTTTCGGTGGGGGGCAATAACAATCCCCACACTGGGAAATATCTGCCATAAGAAAGGGCAGCGATGTGCTGCCCTCGGTGAGTTTTTTTGCCGGATGCTTACAGGATAAAGCGGCTCAGATCTTCGTCGTCAACCAACTCTTCCAGACAATTGCGTACATACTCGGCGTCGATTTCGAAAGACTCGCCACCGCGTTCGCTGGCGCTGAAAGAAATCTCATCAACCAGACGCTCCATCACGGTGTGCAGGCGTCGGGCACCGATGTTTTCTGTTTTCTCATTCACACGCCAGGCGGCATTGGCAATCTCTTCAATACCGTCTTCGGTAAAGGTCAGGTTGACATCCTCGGTGCCCATCAGCGCTATGTATTGCTCGGTCAGTGACGCATTCGGCTCGGTCAGGATACGTTTGAAGTCAGACGCAGACAGGGCTTCCAGTTCAACACGGATAGGAAGGCGGCCCTGAAGCTCAGGGATCAGATCTGACGGTGATGCCACCTGGAATGCTCCCGAGGCGATAAACAGGATGTGATCTGTTTTTACCATACCGTGCTTGGTGGATACCGTGCTGCCTTCGACCAGCGGCAACAGATCGCGTTGTACACCTTCGCGTGACACATCCGGGCCCGAGCTTTCACCGCGCTTACAGATTTTGTCAATTTCATCGATGAACACGATGCCGTTGTTTTCCACCGCTGCAATGGCTTGTTCTTTCAGCTCTTCATGATTAACCAGCTTGGCCGCTTCTTCTTCGGTGGCTGCTTTCAGGGCATCTTTCAGCTTCATTTTGCGCTTTTTCGATGTGGTGCCACCACCGAGGTTCTGGAACATGCTTTGCAGCTGGCTGGTCATTTCTTCCATGCCAGGAGGTGCCATGATCTCCATGCTCATTTGTGGTGCTGCCAGATTAATCTCGATTTCTTTATCGTCGAGTTTGCCTTCACGGATTTTCTTACGGAAGCTCTGGCGGGTTGCAGAGTCAGCTTTGGGCTCATCAGACTGGCCCCAGGCATCACGTGGTGGCGGCAGCAGAACATCCAGAATACGCTCCTCCGCCAGCTCTTCAGCGCGGAATTTCACTTTTTCCATCGCCTGCTGGTGGGTCATTTTAATCGCCACGTCTGTCAGATCGCGGATGATGCTTTCCACTTCTTTACCGACATAGCCGACTTCGGTGAATTTGGTGGCTTCAACTTTGATAAATGGCGCATTCGCCAGCTTGGCCAGGCGGCGGGCAATTTCGGTTTTACCCACACCGGTGGGTCCAATCATCAGAATGTTTTTTGGGGTGACTTCTGCACGCAGCTCTTCATTAAGCTGCATACGGCGCCAGCGGTTACGCAGGGCAATCGCCACCGCGCGTTTGGCTTTGTTCTGACCGATAATGTGTCGGTCCAATTCGGATACGATTTCGCGTGGGGTCATTTCAGACATGCTGGATCCTGCTTTAATAATCGAGTTCTTCAATGGTGTGGTGCTGGTTGGTGAAGACACAGATGTCACCAGCAATGGTCAGGGATTTTTCAGCAATCTCCCGGGCATCCAATTCGGTATTTTCAAGCAGTGCGATTGCTGCCGCCTGGGCAAAGTTACCACCAGAGCCGATGGCAATCAGGTCGTGTTCCGGCTGTACCACGTCACCGTTACCTGTGATGATCAGTGAGGCGGTTTCATCGGCGACCGCCAGCAAGGCTTCCAAGCGGCGCAGTGCACGGTCAGTCCGCCAGTCTTTGGCAAGTTCAACGGCTGCTTTTGTCAGGTGACCCTGATGCATTTCCAGTTTGCGTTCAAAACGCTCGAACAGTGTGAACGCGTCTGCTGTACCACCGGCAAAGCCTGCCAGTACCTTGTTGTTATACAGACGACGGACTTTACGGGCATTGCCTTTCATGACGGTATTACCCAGTGACACCTGGCCATCGCCGGCGATCACTACTTTGCCGTTGCGGCGAACAGAAACGATAGTTGTCACGGAAGAACCTCTACTTTTCTTTCTGGTTATTACCAGTATGGGTTGTTACAGCAAAGGTGGGGACGGGAGACAATAAATTCAAGGGCAAAGCACTGCGTTGCCCTCTAACTGTTCAAAATCAGTTCAGCGTCAAAATCATCAGTCCCAGTACCAGATGGCGCAAGGCTCAATTCCCGCACGGCGCAGCAGGTTGCGGTCTCGCTCAGCATCCCGTTTCATGGGATAAGGCCCCAACACCACACGGTACCATAGCCCTTTTTCACCCTGACTGGTTTTAATGTGGCTTTGCAGGCCCTGAAAGGCAATTAAGGCTTTACGCTCGTCAGCCTGACTGGCACTGCGGTAGGCGCCACATTGCATCAGGTATGGGCGACTGGGTTGTTCAGGTTCATTGGCTTCCACCTTCACTTCCTTGTTTTCCAGCTCTTCGATGTAGCTCCACTTCTCCTCAGGTTTCGGTGGTATCACTTCTCCGTCTTTTGGCTGGGGGTTGGTTGCCGGCCGGGTTTCCACGACGGGTTGGGCAGGTGGCTCGCTGGTAGAGAGGTAGTAGAGACCATAACCAAAGCCCACGACCAGAAACAGCGCAACGAACGCCCATTTCAACGGGAATACCGGCTTGGGTGGTTGTTTTTTGGTATTTCGGGTCGGTTTCCGTGGCGCTTTGCCACGTTTGACGTAATCTCTGGTTGCCACTGATTCTGGTATCTTTTCTGCTCAATGAAGGCTATATGGTACTGGCTTGTGAAGACACACGCCAGTACCGGTCAAGTCCGATTATCGTGAAGGGGGGGCGACACTCTCGCGGATCACCAGTTGTGCATCAAGCAGGCGTGAACCTGCTTGCACATCGCTGCCTTTCAGGATCTTCAGCAGCATTAACATTGCCTGACGACCAATGTCATAACGTGGCTGGGAGACAGTAGTCAGCGCCGGATCGCAATATTCGGCGAACTGGATATCGTCAAAGCCGACGATGGAAATGTCATGCGGAACGCGGAAACCCAGACGTTTTGCCTGCTGCATGGCGCCAATTGCCATCACATCGGAGTGACAGAACACCGCAGTCGGTGGTGTAGGTAGCGACAGCAGGGTAGTCATGGCACGGGCACCAGCCGCGAATGTAAAGTCACCGGTCACAGTATATGCCGGGTTAATGGTTATCCCGCCACGGCGCAGTGCTTGCTGGTAGCCCTGTACGCGGAATTGGGTTAATGCGGCATCTGGGTTTCCGGTGATCTGTGCGATCTGCTTATGGCCAACTTGGGCCAGGTAGTTCACGGCTTCAAATGCCGCTGTCAGGTTATCGATGTGAACGGTTGGCAGTTCCAGTTCGGGGGCATATTCACAGGCCATGACCAAAGGGGGCAGGTTCTTCTGTTCGGGTTTGCTGACGTCAAAAGGGAGATCAGTACCTAAAAGGAGCATACCGTCAGCTTGCTTGGTGAAAACCAGGCTCACAAAAGAACTTTCACGGCTTTCCTGTTGCCCACTGTCACCCAGCAGCACAAGGTACCCGTTTTCCATTGCTGCTTCTTCGATACCACGAATGATTTCTGTGAAATAGGGATCGCAGATATCAGGGACGATAGCGACGATGGTTTTTGATTCATTACGACGTAAGTTTCTTGCCAGCGAGTTGGGGCTATAGCCCGCTTCCATAACCGCTTGCTCAACTTTTTTGCGGGTAGATGCCGAGACTTTTTCCGGATTCATCAGTGCGCGGGATACCGTCGCGGTTGAGACGCCGGCCAGATGGGCAACATCCTTCATTGTCGCCATAGTGTCATTCCTCTTTCTCGTTATGATTGGCGATGCTTCCCAGAGGTGACCGGGACCTTCAGCAACGGGACAATGTTTGTCCACTTGCCTATCTTAATCTGATGGCGATGTATTAAACACGGTCATGTTAACAGTAATTACAAGAATACCGTGATCTCGGTCGGTTTAAGTGAATGAAATTGCATCAGCTCATGTCTTGCGGTTCGATGTCGAGTGACCAACGGACTTTTTTCGCCAGTGGAAGCTGTCGGATAGCGGGCAGTGCCATCGATAATCTTTGTTGTAAAATCCGGCGGTTAGGTGCCTGGAAAACCAATTGCCAGCGGAATCGTCCGGCCCTGCGGTGAAGCGGTGCCGGTGCCGGACCCATGACGGCACATTCATCATCAGGGATCGGCGTGGCCTCAAGCACGGTACGCGCCTGATGCAGGAATTGTTCGACCTCACTACTGTGGTGGGCTTCTGCCCGGATCAGGGCGAAATAACTGAACGGAGGCAAGTGGGCCATTTTCCGCTCATTGAGTGCATCAGCGGCAAAACTGTCATACCCCTTGCGGACCAGTGATTGCAGCAAGGCGTGCTCGGGGTGGTGGGTTTGCAGCAGCACGTACCCGGGTTTGCTGGCGCGTCCTGCGCGGCCGGCAACCTGGATAAAAAGCTGCGCCAGCCGTTCTGGCGCCCTGAAATCATTGCTGAACAGCGCGCTGTCGACGTCTACCAGAGCCACCAGGGTAACGTCGGGAAAATGATGGCCTTTTGCCAGCATCTGGGTGCCAATCAGAATGTGATATTCCTTGTTGTGAATTGCATTGAGGTAGGCTTCCAATGACCCTTTCCGGCGGGTATTGTCGCGATCAATACGGATGGTTTTGTATTCCGGGAACAAGGTTTCAAGCTGGGCTTCAAGTTGCTCGGTACCCACCCCGACACTGATAAGCTGTGTTGAGCCACAGCTTCCGCACTGGTGCGGGATGGGGCGTTGTGAGCCACAGTGGTGGCAGCGAAGCTCATGACTGCTCTGGTGCAGGGTGTAATAGGCATCACAGCGCTGGCACTCTGCCAGCCAGCCGCACTCATGGCACATCATGGCCGGGGAATAACCACGGCGGTTTAAAAACAGCATCACCTGGTTGCCTTGCGACAAGTGCTTTCGCATCTCGGCAATCAAAGGGGCGGACAGCCCGGCTTCCAGATAGAGGCCCCGAATGTCCAATACGCCATTCTGGGTTTTCAGGGCATTCCCTGCCCGCACGGACAAAATCAGGTGATGGTATTTCCCGGTTTTTGCGTTATGCAGGCTTTCAAGGCAGGGGGTGGCAGAGCCCAGCACCACAGGAATGTTTTCCTCATGCCCACGCATCACTGCCAGGTCGCGGGCATGATAGCGGAATGAATCCTGCTGTTTATAGGATGCGTCATGCTCTTCATCAACGATGATGATGCCGAGGGACTTGCAGGGAGTAAACAGGGCAGAGCGGGTGCCGATAATAATCGCAGCCTCATTGTCGCGTGCGGCAAGCCAGGCATTGAGGCGTTCGGTGTCATTTAATGCGGAATGCATCACCACGACTGGCACGTTAAAACGGCGTTTAAAGCGGTTGATGGTCTGTGGTGTGAGGCCAATCTCCGGCACCAGGATCATCGCTTGCTGGCCACGTGTTAACACCGGTTCCAGCAGGTTTAGGTATACCTCGGTTTTGCCAGAGCCAGTCACCCCTTCGATAAGGTAACAGGCAAAGTCAGGATTGGCATTAATCGTGGCAACCGCCATGGCCTGTTCACTGTTCAGCCTAGGCTTTTCTTCCATCACTGCATAATCTGGCTGCCAGGGTTTGGTGGGCTGGGCGTTGGTGGTTTCAATCCAGCCTTTTTCCTCCACCGCTTTCAGGACAGCAGCAGTCAGGTCTTCTTCCAGCAGATCGCTGTGTGCCATAGCACCGTGGCGAAGCAGGGTCAGCACGCGTGCTTGTTTTGGAGCGCGGGAGAGTGATGACAGCGGCTGTGTTTTCCCCGTTTCAGTCAGTTGCCAGTATCTCTCGCGCTCCCGGGTGGCCGGTTTGCCTTTGCGCAGCGCGCCTGGCATCACGGTAGCCAGTGCATCACCGAGTGGATACTGGTAGTAGCCACTTGCCCAGTTCAACACTTTATATAGAGGTGGCGTCCAAAGTGGTGAGGTGTCCAGCACGGCATTGATGGGCTTGAGTTGCTCAAGAGGAAAGTCTGAGCTATCAGTCAATGCCGTGACGACGCCCACTTTATATTGCTTGCCGAAAGGCACGCGCACACGTCCTCCCACGACAGGCCTTTCACCGGCAATGCAGTAATCGAAGGTTTTGTATAGCGGAACGGGCAGCGCCACCTGGGCAATCGTTGGGGTCATGGTGCGATAACGCTTAGGCAATCAGACAAGGTTGGCGACAGTGTACCCATGCTGTTGGCAGGCGCAAAGGCTGGCGGTGATTTTCTTTGGCATCGCGCGGTGATGACCGGTGAAAATGAATTGAACAAAAAAGTTGCGATCGACGGTCACCTTGATTAGAATTTCGCGCCTTACAAACTGTTTGTTAACGACGTGTGGTGCCCGATAGGCTCGGGAGAGCGACACGGCCTTAGATTAGAGGTTATCCCTATGAAAGCTGGTATCCATCCAGAATACACCGCAGTAACTGCAAAATGTTCTTGCGGTAACACTTTTGAATTCAAAACGACGCTGGGTAAAGACATCAACCTGGACGTATGTGACAAGTGCCACCCATTCTACACTGGCACTCAGCGCGTAGTTGACACCGGTGGTCGTGTTGACCGCTTCAAGAAACGTTTCGGTGTGCTTGCTAGCAAATAATTGTGCGATTCATAATGAAAAAAAAGGGTGCGAAAGCACCCTTTTTTGTTTCCTGATACCGCTTGTAAGACCTTTTGCATAATGGAGTGTAAGTAGACTGAGACAGTTTTTCCAAGCGAAAATAATCAGGCATAAATCCTTGCTGGTCCTGCGATTCGCGCTGCGTTAACATTTTAACTCTCTATGTCTTCGGCTCAATGACCCGAAACGGTGATGCGTGTCTTTTGTTTGAGTCCACTAGACTCAATAGAGGGATACATCAGTGCCAGTGTAGGGAGATCGGCAAGATACAGAAACATGGGAATGCGCATATTCCGCCACTTGTTGATATGGGAAGCCCTGCTTGCGGGAACCATCATCAGCAAGGTAATGGGTCAGGCAGAGGGCCCTTTTAGCCAATAACAATGAAATCAGGAACAATACATGTCTGAAGACAAACGCCAACAGGCACTGGACTATCATGCGTATCCGGTGCCGGGTAAAATTTCCGTTGAACTTACCAAACCTGCTGATACCGTTGAAGATCTGGCGCTGGCTTATAGCCCAGGCGTGGCTGAGCCGGTCCGTGAAATCGCACAAGATTCTGATAACGTTTATAAATACACCGCCAAAGGCAACATGGTGGCCGTGATTTCAAACGGCACCGCGATTTTGGGTCTGGGCAACCTGGGTCCACTGGCATCCAAGCCAGTAATGGAAGGTAAGGCGCTGCTGTTCAAGCGGTTTGCAGGTCTAGATTCTATCGATATTGAAGTCAAACACCGAACTATCGAAGAATTCGTCGACACCGTTGCCAATATCGCTGACACCTTTGGTGGCATTAACCTGGAAGACATTAAGGCGCCGGACTGCTTTGAAATCGAAAAACAATTGATTGAGCGCTGTAATGTGCCGGTATTCCATGACGACCAGCACGGCACAGCGATTGTGACCGCGGCGGGTATGCTCAATGCGCTGGAGCTCCAGGGCAAAGACATCAAAGAAGCCATGATTATCTGTCTGGGCGCCGGTGCGGCAGCGGTAGCGTGTATGGAACTTCTTATCAAATGCGGTGCACAGCGTGAGAAAATCTACATGCTGGACCGTAAGGGTGTGATCCATACCCGCCGTGATGACATCAACGAATACAAGCAGTTGTTTGCCAACAATACCGACAAGCGCACACTGGAAGACGTGATTGAAGGCGCGGACATTTTCCTGGGGGTATCAGGCCCGGATTTGCTGCCGCCGGAAGCACTGAAGCTGATGGCAGATAAGCCTATCGTGTTTGCCTGCTCGAACCCGGATCCGGAAATCAAACCGGAGCTGGCCTATGAAGTGCGTGATGATCTTATCATGGGTACCGGTCGTTCTGATTACCCGAATCAGGTTAACAATGTGCTTTGCTTTCCGTTCATTTTCCGCGGTGCGCTGGATGTGCGTGCCAGCCAAATCAACGATGACATGAAACTGGCAGCAGTGGAAGCGATCCGTAGCCTTGCCAAGGAACCAGTGCCGGAAAGCGTCTTAAAAGCGGCGGGTGTCGATAAACTCGAATTTGGCAAGGATTACATCATTCCAAAACCGATGGATCCCCGTCTGTTGCCTCGCGTTGCCAAAGCAGTAGCACAGGCAGCGGTAGACTCAGGCGTTGCGCGTATTGATATGCCTGAAAACTACATGGCCGACAAAGAAATCTAAGGGTTTTCAACCATAAATAAAAAAACCAGCTACTCGGCTGGTTTTTTGTTTGTATCCTGTCGCAGCGCTAACGAAATCAATACTCTTCTTCGTTAAACTCGATGCCAAGTTCTTTCATAATACGCTTGGCTTCAGCCGGTACGCTATCGCTCTTATCCTTGCGAATATCATCATCCGTTGGCAGTGGCTGGCCGGTATAGGCATGCAGAAATGCTTCACACAGCAGTTCACTGTTGGTGGCATGGCGCAGATTGTTGACCTGGCGACGAGTACGTTCGTCCGTCAGGATTTTAAGCACTTTCAGCGGGATAGAAACGGTGATCTTCTTTACCTGCTCTTTCTTTTTACCATGCTCGGCGTAAGGGTTAATATATTCGCCATTCCAGTCTGCCATTGTTCACCTTCTTTAGCAGTTTAGGTTCTAAATCGCTGCCAACGCCGGAAAACACAACCCAGGTTGGATGAAACCCAAATTTTAGCGATATTAACCGCTACAAGTAAAGACATATAGACGTCTAGAAGTGTTGACGTCTTAGTCTTGAATGGTTAAGGTTGACCAAATACCCATCAGATCACGTTTTGATCTGTGAATGCGCTGAGTTCGATCATCCATAGACAGGGAAGCACGCCATGAGCGACAAGAAGTCCGCAACCATTGCCGTCCGCACCGGTATCACCACAGATTCGCAGCACCACGCCGTTGTGCCTCCGATTTATCTGTCGACCAACTACGAATTTCCGGAATTTGGCACTGTGCCAACCTATGATTACGCCCGTGGTGGTAATCCAACACGATCCCTGCTGGAAACGGCATTGGCAGAACTGGAAAACGGCGCGGGGGCAGTGGTGACCAACTGCGGCATGTCTGCCATCAACCTGCTGCTTTCCCTGTTGTCACCGGATGATCTGATCATTGCGCCGCACGATTGCTATGGCGGCACATACCGGCTGCTTGACTCCCGCGCCCGCATGGGGGCATTCAAGGTCGAGTTTGTTGACCAGACCAACCCCGAAGTGCTGGCAGCGGCATTGGCACAGCAGCCAAAGCTGGTATGGCTGGAGACCCCATCTAATCCGTTGCTCCGGGTAGTAGATATCGCCGCCATTTGTGAAAAAGCCCACGACGTAGGAGCCTGGGTGGGGGTAGATAACACCTTCCTGTCACCGGTACTGCAACAGCCCCTGAACCTGGGAGCAGACTTTGTTGTGCACTCGACCACCAAATTTATCAATGGACATTCTGACACGGTAGGCGGCGTGGTGGTCGCCAAAGATGCCGGGCTGTATGACGATCTGAAATGGTGGGGAAACTGTATCGGGGCGACCGGCAATGCGTTTGACAGTTATATGACGTTGCGTGGCCTTCGTACGTTAGGCGCACGCATGCGCCAGCATGAGGAAAACAGCACAGCTGTGCTGGACTACCTGAAACAGGAGCCTCTGGTGAATACCATCTACCATCCGGCGCTGCCCACCCACCCGGGACATGAGATTGCGAAGAAACAACAATCAGGTTTTGGTGGAATGTTGAGCTTTGAGCTTAAAGGTGGCGAAAGTGAGCTGAAACTTTTCCTTTCGTCACTTAAGCTGTTCACGTTGGCCGAATCATTGGGCGGTGTAGAGAGTCTGGTGACCCATCCCGGCTCCATGACACACCGGGCCATGTCGGACGACGCACAGGCAGAAGCGGGCCTTGCAGCTACCTTGCTTCGCCTGTCAGTCGGTCTGGAAGACAAGGCCGATCTCGTCGCCGACCTGAAACAAGCATTCGATAAAGTAAGAGAGAACCAGCAATGAGCGCGGTTGAAGTTGTATCCCCTCAGCAGTCGCAGACCCGTCAGTTACACAAGTTTGGTGGCAGCAGCCTTGCCGATCCAGATTGCTTTCGCCGCGTTGCCCGTATCCTGACGCAATACAGTGGTGAGACCGATATCATCGTGGTGTCAGCCGCAGGTAAAACCACCAACCGGTTAATTGAATGGCTGACCTTATTGGGTAAAGACGGCCGTCTGGCCCATGAAGCATTGCATAGCCTGCGCAAATATCAGCAGGATTTGATTGAAAACCTGATTGAAGGCGAACAAAAACAGGTGCTGGTTGATGCCCTGTATCAGGATTTCAGTGTGCTGGCACAAGCGGCAGAAAACCCGCTGTCTAGCGCACAGCGCGCCTGGGCGCAGGGGTTTGGTGAAGTCTGGTCAGCGCGCCTGTTATCGGCATTGTTGACTCAGCTTGGCATGCCAGCAGTGAAGCTCGATTCCCGGACGTTCCTGCGCGCAGAACGTGCCGCGCAGCCGGAAGTCGATCGGGCAAGCTCCTGGCCGTTGTTAAAAGAACAACTTGTCCAGCACACCAAACGCCGTATCGTGATCACCGGTTTTATGGCGCAAAACACTGCCGGTGAAACCGTTCTGCTGGGACGAAATGGCTCAGATTACTCTGCCACCATTATTGGTGCACTGGCGGATGTCAGCCGCGTAACCATCTGGAGTGATGTTGCCGGTGTCTACAGTGCTGACCCACGCATTGTCGGTGACGCCTGCTTGCTGCCACTGCTGCGCCTTGACGAAGCGGCAGAGTTGGCGCGTCTGGCTGCGCCGGTTTTGCACACCCGCACCTTGCAACCGGTGGCACAAAGCAGCATTGATTTGAACCTGCGTTGCAGTTACGAGCCGGAATCTGGCTCCACCCGTATTGAACGCGTGCTGGCATCAGGCCGCGGCGCCAAAATCATTACATCGCTCGGCGATGTGTGTCTGCTGCAACTGGATGTGCCACGTGCTCACGATTTTATGGCCGCGCAACGTGATATTGAACGCTTACTGGCCCGTCACCAAACCCAGCCTCTGGCAGCCTGTTTCAGTGCAGACCAACACCGCATTCAACTGGCGTACACCGCCGAAGTGGTAAACAGCGTGCTGGAGCAGTTGCAGGATGCCGGTATTCCCGCCGATATCCGGCTGCGCGAAGGGTATAGCATGGTGGCGGCTGTCGGTGCAGGGGTTACCGCAAACCCGGTCCATTGCCATGGTTTTTACCAGCAGCTTCGCAGCCAGCCGATTGAATTTATTTCTGAATCCGCCAGCGGTCTCAGCATCGCCGCCATTTTGCGTAAGACCAACACGGCGGCACTGGTATCTGATATTCACCGCGCCCTGTTTCAGGCGCAGCGCCGTATTGGCTTGGTACTGCTTGGCAAGGGCAATATCGGCAGCCGCTGGCTCAGCCTGTTTGCCGAGCAGAAGGCTGCACTGGAAAAGCGCCATGGCATGAATTTTGAGCTGATTTCGGTGCTGGACAGTGACAACCAGTGGGTTGATTTTGATGGTATCGATGCTGACATCGTGATGTCCCGCTTTGATGAGGTGGCAACACCTTATGAGGGCAATGAGTGGCTGGCGGCACTGCTGAACCACCCTTACGATGACATTGTGGTGTTAGACGTCACTGCCAGTGCACCGATTTCGCTGCAATACCTGGATCTGGCCGAGCACGGGTATCACCTGATCTCTGCCAATAAAGTGGCAGGCTCAGCCAGTGGTGAGTTGTATCACCAGGTGCAGGATGCCTTTACCAAAACCGGCCGATTCTGGCTCTACAACGCGACCGTCGGTGCGGGATTACCGGTCAATCATGCCGTGCGTGACTTGCGGGAAAGTGGTGACCAAATCATTGCGATTTCCGGTATTTTTTCCGGCACATTGTCCTGGCTGTTCCAGCAGTTCAATGGCGAAGTTAAATTCAGTGAGTTGTTGGAACAGGCGTGGCAGCAGGGATTAACTGAACCGGATCCGCGTGAGGATCTCAGTGGTGCAGATGTGATGCGTAAACTGGTGATCCTGGCCCGTGAGTCAGGGCTGGATCTGGAGCCTGAACAGGTTCAGGTGCAGTCACTGGTGCCGGAAGCCTTGTCGACACTGTCGCTGGATGCGTTTTTGGATCAAAGTGCCCAGCTTGATGACGCACTGGAAGAGTGGCTGGCGCGTGCGAAAAAAGAACAAGGTGTGCTTCGTTACGTCGCAAGGCTTTCCCGCGATGGCAAGGCACGGGTAGGTATCGAGGTGTTGCCGGAAGAGCATCCGCTGGCCAACCTCTTGCCCTGCGATAATATCTTTGCGATTGAAAGCCAGTGGTATCGTGAAAACCCGCTGGTGATCCGCGGACCGGGCGCTGGACGTGATGTGACAGCAGGGGCGCTGCTCTCTGACTTGAATCGCATCGCATCCTTGCTGAAATAATCACATCCTTACAGTAGAAAGCGGAGCGGGGTCTCCGCTTTTTCGTCTCCTGAAAACAGGTATCCGCTATCTTTTAACGATAATGGCGTAAGCATGAGAGACGTAGATGATGATCATGAATAAAATTCACGTGAAGTCGGTTGACTTTAAATTGTTCGCAATTCAATATCTAGACATATAGACGTCTAAATGGATGTCGATTTAAAAGGATTGTCCGGCAGAACATGCCGGGGTAGGGAGACGTTATGGGATACTCACACGCCAGCCATCTGGATGCACTGAATCAAAACCTTTCTGATTTGAACGGCGACATCAATGTGTCGTTTGAATTTTTCCCGCCAAGCTCAGAGGCGATGGAGCAAACACTTTGGGCATCGGTACAACGTCTGAAAACCCTGAAACCCAAATTTGTGTCTGTCACATACGGTGCAAACTCCGGCGAGCGCGACCGCACCCACGGCATCGTTAAAAGCATCAAGCAGGAAACCGGTATTGAGGCCGCCCCCCACTTGACCTGCATTGATGCAAGCCGTGACGAGCTGCGTGACATTGCCCGTGATTACTGGAACAGTGGTATCCGCCACATTGTGGCATTACGTGGTGATTTGCCTGAGAAAAGCCAGAAACCGGATATGTATGCCGCTGATCTGGTTGAGCTTTTAAAAGGTGAAGCGGACTTTGATATTTCCGTAGCCGCTTATCCAGAAGTCCATCCGGAAGCCAAGAGTGCGCAGGCCGATCTTATTAATCTCAAACGGAAGGTGGATGCCGGCGCCAACCGTGCGATCACCCAGTTCTTTTTTGATGTCGAGAGCTACCTGCGTTTTCGTGACCGCTGCGCAGCAGCAGGGATCGATGTTGAGATCATTCCGGGCATTCTGCCAGTATCTAACTTTAAGCAGGCATCAAAGTTTGCCAACATGACCAATGTGCGCATCCCGGCCTGGATGCACAAGCAATACGACGGCCTGGAAGACGACCCGGTTACCCGCCAGATGGTTGGGGCAAGCAATGCGATCGATATGGTTCGCGTTCTCAGCCGTGAAGGGGTGAAGGATTTTCACTTCTATACCCTAAACCGTGCAGAGTTGACTTACGCGCTTTGCCATACACTGGGTGTGCGTCCCACGGTTTAACGGCAAAAGGTCAACAGCCTGAACACCAGAAACAAAAAACCGTCGTCGTATTGCGACGGTTTTTGCTTTAGGAACCCCTTTTACTGCGCAGCGACTTTCTTGCTTATCGACATGGTTTCCATGGCGTTAAGCTCAAACAGAACTTCTTCTGCCCAGGTCAGCCATGCCTCTTTGCGAAGAATGTTGCGGCGCAGGGTCAGCCTTTCCAAGCGACCTTCCCGGGTTAGCTGGGCAGTATCCGCATAATGGCTGCGTTCCATATCCCGAAACTGACTCAGTTGGAGGCGGCTTTGATCCATCAGTGCGTGCATGTGTTCGATCATGGGTGCGGGGTCGAAAATGCTGCAGGTCAATAATTTTGCCGACACTTCATCGCGTTCAGTGGGGTGTTTGGCAGGCATCAGGAGCCATTCATAAAGGCTCTGTCTGCCAATGTCCGTGATGGAGTAGACCTTTCTGTCAGGTTTACCATCTTGCGGCTCCAGTCGGCAACTCACGGCGCCCATGTCGGCGAGTTTGTTGAGTTCACGATAGACCTGCTGATGGCTGGCTTTCCAGAAGTGCCCGATAGCGTTAGAAAACTCTTTGGTTATATCGTAACCAGTTGCGTCACGGTGGCTGAGCACCGTGAGTATTACATGCGGTAATGACATCTCTTCTATCCAAAATCTTAAAAGGCGATCCATAACCCTGGGATGTCGCTCTGTGGCGAATTTATTTGTTCCACTACATGGGCGGATCGACACGTTTTTCGTTGTCATACACACAGCACTTCTTGCCAACAATGCACCGAACAATGCGGTGCGAAAAACGTGCTGAATGAATACACTTAAACGATTATTTATACTTCGGTGTTTTGCCTATACCTTTGTCATGACAACATTAAGAACAGGCAAGAAAACATATTAATAACATTATCAATGCAACAACAAACGAAAAAGACGTCCAAAAAATAAAAAAGGCTGCAACATGGCAGCCTTTCTTATAAATGATACATTTTTCTCATTATCCGGTATTTCGCATCCCTGCTGCGATACCTGCAATGGTCACCATCAGTGCCTCATCAAGTTCCGTATTTCCCTCATTTGTGGCACGAGTCCGGCACAAAAGTTCGGCTTGCAGCATGTTGAGAGGTTCAACATAAATATTTCGCAGGCGGATAGATTCGGCCCCCCAGGGGTTTTGTTCCATCAGGTGGGCGTTATTTTCAACCATCAGTACAGCTTTGATGTCTTCCGCCAGGCGCTTACGCAGCTCTTTGCCCAGCGTCCACAGTGATGGGTCCACCAGTTTCTCGTCATAATACCGGGAGATGGATGGGCTGGTTTTAGTAAAGACCATTTCCAACATGCCCAGACGGGTCGAGAAAAACGGCCATTCACGGCACATTTCTTCCAGGGACTTCAGGTGACCTTTGTCGATAGAGAACTGGATGGCCTGACCGGCACCCAGCCAAGCAGGTAATAACAGGCGGTTCTGGCTCCAGGCAAAAATCCATGGGATCGCACGCAGGCTCTCGACGCCGCCATTCGGGTTGCGTTTAGAGGGGCGCGACCCAAGAGGCAGTTTACCCAGCTCCAGCTCTGGCGTGGCAGCACGGAAATAGGGCACGAAATCTTTGTGACCACGCACGACATCCCGGTATGCTTCGCAGGAGACTTCACTCAGGGTTTCCATCAGATCGCGCCATTCCTGCTTCGGTTCTGGTGGTGGCAGCAAATTGGCTTCCAAAATCGCGCTGGCATAAAGATTCAGGCTCTGAATCGCTACATCCGGCAGACCCAGTTTGAAGCGGATCATTTCGCCTTGTTCGGTCACACGCAGGCCGCCTTTCAGGCTGCGTGGTGGCTGGGACAGGAGAGCTGCATGTGCCGGTGCACCGCCACGGCCAATAGAGCCGCCACGGCCATGGAACAGTACCAGGTCAACACCGGCGCTTTCGCAAAGTTCAACCAGTTGCTCCATGGCTTTATATTGTGCCCAGCCTGCCGCCATTACTCCGGCATCTTTGGCGGAATCCGAATAACCAATCATCACCATCTGGAAGTTCTGGATAAATCCGCGGTACCAGTCGATGCTTAACAGCTGTTTGATCACGGATTTGGCATTATTTAAATCGTCCAGGGTTTCAAACAGCGGGCACACATCCATGCGGAACGGGCAACCTGCTTCTTTCAGTAACAGGTGAACGGCCAGCACGTCAGAGGCAGTACGCGCCATGGAGATCACATAGGCCCCCAGAGCTTCCCGTGGCTGCTGTGCCACAATGCGGCAGGTATCGAGTACTTCCTGCACCTCGTCAGACGGCTCCCAGTCACGTGGAAGCAGGGGACGTTTCGAGCTCAGCTCGCGGATAAGGAAAGCCTGTTTGTCCTGCTCGCTCCACTGGCTGTAGTCGCCCATACCGAGTGTGCGGGTGACTTCAGACAGCACATCAGCGTGACGGGTGCTTTCCTGGCGGATATCCAGCTTGATGAGGTTCACCCCAAAGGTGCGGATACGGCGCAGGGTATCGAGCAACAGGCCGTCTGCGATGATGCCCATGCCACATTCATGCAGCGATTGGTAACAGGCGTGCAATGGCGTCCAGAGTTGGTCGATATGGGTCAGGATATCTTTTTCATCACTGCGGCGGCCATGGATTTTCTCGTCCAGGTATTTCAGTGTGTTGGTTAGCGTCTGGCGCAGCGATTTAAGGATCGCACGGTACGGTTCGTGCTGGTCACCGGCCATTGCCCGAACCACATCATTACAACGGGTCATGGATAGCTCGCTAATCAACTCCTGGATGTCACCAAGGTAAAGGTCGGCGGCTTTCCAGCGTGACAGCAGCAGGACTTCATGGGTGACATCGGCGGTGACAAACGGGTTACCGTCGCGGTCGCCGCCCATCCAACTTGAAATTTGGATAGGGGAAGCGTCTACGCCAAGGCCTCGACCCAGGTGGTTTTTCATCTTCTGGTCAAACTGGCGCAGGAACTCTGGTACCGCTTGCCAAAGGCTGTTTTCAATCACCGCATATCCCCACTTGGCTTCATCCAGCGGGGTGGGGCGTTGTTTGCGGATCACATCAGAGTGCCAGGCTTGGGCAATCAATTGTTCGAGGCGGAGCTCGGTTTTAGCTCGTTCGCCCGAAGAGAGATCGCCCAGCTCAAGCTTCGACAGACATTTATTGATCTGGACCAGTTTATGAATAGTAGTACGGCGCGCGATTTCGGTCGGGTGGGCAGTCAGTACAAGCTCAATTTTCAGATCGTCAACCGCGTTGTCACGCTCGTTGTCTGACACGTCTGCGTGTTTCAGGCGTATAAACAGATCGTCAAGGGTATCTGGGTTGCACACCTGCTCTGCACAGTGGCGCGAAACGGAATGGTATTGCTCTGCGATGTTGGTGAGATTAAGAAACTGGCTGAACGCACGTGCTACCGGCAGTAACTGGTCGTTTGGCAGGTTTTGCAGTACATCGATCAACTTTGCGTGATCTTCTTTATTGCCTGCGGAAGCCGATTTAGACAGTTGGCGGATTTCTTCTACCTTGGCCAGCAATGCTTCGCCATGGGCATCTTTAATGGTATTGCCCAACAGGTGTCCGAGCATGCTGACGTTGCTTTTCAGGGCGTCGTACTTTTCATTCATAAGGCTTCCATTTCGTAACTTTGTTACATCCTAGTTGCAATCCTAATGGCCCAATCTAGCCAATGAGTGGCATCGAGGTCAATTATTCCCGGCACTATTTTGCTGCTTTTTTACCTATCCCTTAACCAGACAAAAAGTATGGAAAGGATTGTAACAAAATTACATGCAAACAACCGGATCGATGAGAAAGCCGCTGCCCGTCGCAGAGCGGTGATATTATTTTAAACAGGGTGTTGACATCAGTCAGTTATAACGTTAAAAATCACATATAAATTCACTTTGATAGAATAAACAATCATAACTCGCCAGAAATTAGCTCATGGAAGCAGCGAAAAGGTACGATGCTAAAAAGGTACGATACGAATATGGATAGGTTCACGATCCCCACTCTCCAGCGACGACGCCGACGTTAAACCACGTTGGGCATCCTTGCCCCTCCCGCAGCTGAGCGAGCTGAATGTGTCATCATTCAACCCAAAAAATTAAACGGATTTTTCATGCTAAAGACAGTGATCGTTGGTGCCAGTGGCTACACCGGTGCCGAACTGACCAAAATGGTATTCCTTCACCCTGAGCTTGCATTGTCAGGTCTGTATGTGTCTGAAAACAGTGCCGATGCGCACAAAGCCATCAGCGAGTTGCATGGTACGTTAAAAGGCTTGGTTGATCTGCCACTGCAACCTTTAAACGATATTGCGGCAGTCGCGGACGAGGCCGATGTGGTGTTGCTGGCTACAGCGCACGAAGTCAGCCATGACATTGCGCCGCTGTTTCTGGCTGCGGGGTGTAAAGTTTTTGATTTATCGGGTGCATTCCGTGTCCAGTCTGACAGCTTTTATACCGATTACTACGGCTTTACCCACCAGCACGGCGACTGGCTGGAAAAAGCCGTTTACGGTCTTGCAGAGTGGAACAGTGACGCCATTGCCACGGCAGATCTGGTTGCAGTGCCCGGTTGCTACCCGACCGCGTCCCAGCTGGCGTTGAAACCACTGCTCGATGCTGGGCTTGTCGATACCCGGCAGTGGCCAGTGATCAATGCTGTCAGCGGTGTGTCTGGGGCTGGCCGCAAAGCGTCGATGACCAACAGTTTTTGCGAAGTGGGTCTGCATGCTTACGGGGTGTTTACCCACCGTCACCAACCTGAAATTTCAACCCACCTTGGCTGTGAGGTGATTTTCACGCCGCATCTGGGGAACTTTAAGCGCGGGATCCTTGCCACCATCACGGTGAAACTGGCAGACGGCGTCAGTGAAACACAGGTGACGGAAGCGCTTGAAAATGCCTATCAAAACCAGCCTTTGGTGCGCCCGCTGGGGGCTGGTCAAAGTGCCAAACTTCAGTCAGTACAGAACACAGGCTTTTGCGATATTGGCTGGTCAGTCAAAGGGCAGCACCTGATCCTGACCTCTGCGATTGATAACCTGCTCAAAGGGGCTGCGAGTCAGGCGATGCAATGCATAAACATTCGGTTTGGCTTCTCGCCGATGACGGCGATTGTTTAGGAGAGCGGCAATGAGTTTACGTCCATTGGTAGTGAAACTGGGTGGTGCGGCCCTGTCCTGTACAGAAACGCTGGATAAGCTTTTCGCGGCTATTAACCAATATCAGACAGCGGCGCACCGTGAACTGGTGATTGTCCATGGCGGGGGCTATCTGGTGGATGATCTGATGAAAGCGCTGAACCTCAAGGTAGAGAAAAAGCAGGGTTTGCGTGTCACCCCAAAAGATCACATCAATGTGGTGGCCGGCGCACTGGCCGGTACTGCAAATAAGTTACTTCAGGGTGAAGCGATTAAATGCGGCATAAACGCCGTGGGGCTGAGTCTGGCCGACGGTGGCCTTTGCCAGGTGACCCAACTTGACCCTGAACTGGGGAATGTTGGCAAGGCAACACCCGGTGATTCCACTGTGCTGCAAGCCATTCTTGCCGCAGGTGCGGTGCCCATCATCAGCTCTATCGGCATTGATGCAGAAGGCGAACTGATGAATGTCAATGCCGATCAGGCTGCCGTTGCCGTTGCGGCGGCGCTGGATGCTGAGCTGGTTTTGTTGTCAGATGTCAGCGGTGTACTCAATGGCAAAGGCAAGCTGATGCCGACGCTGGATGAGAAATCCGCAGGCGAATTAATTGAAAGCGGCGTGATCACCGACGGCATGATCGTCAAAGTGAAAGCGGCGTTTGAGGCGGCAAACGCACTGGGTCGTCCTATCCAGATCGCGAGCTGGCGTTATCCCGATAAACTGGCTGACCTGTTTGGCGGCCGCAATATCGGCACCTGTTTCACGGTTTAATCAACACAGAGTTTATTAGTCGTTACCGCCTGTACTGACCGTCAGAGCGGTCAACAAGGAGAAGTTAAAATGAGCGATATCAAAAAGGTAGTACTTGCATACTCTGGCGGTCTGGATACGTCTGCGATCATTCCATGGCTGAAAGAAAACTATGACTGTGAAGTGGTGGCCTTCGTTGCCGATGTGGGTCAGGGCGAAGAAGAGCTGGTCGGCATTGAAGAGAAAGCCATCGCATCCGGCGCATCAGCGTGCTACATCGCTGATCTGAAAGAAGAGATGGTTGCCGACTACATTTACCCAAGCCTGAAAACCGGCGCCGTTTATGAAGGTAAATACCTGCTGGGCACGTCTATGGCGCGTCCTATCATCGCCAAAGCGCAGGTGGAATGTGCACTGGAAGTGGGTGCAGATGCACTGTGTCACGGTTGTACCGGTAAAGGTAATGATCAGGTACGTTTTGAAAGTGCGTTTGCCGCACTGGCACCCCAACTGAAAGTGATAGCCCCCTGGCGTGAGTGGAACCTGCGTTCACGTGAAGCCCTGCTGGATTATCTGGCGGAGCGTAACATTCCCTGTACGGCAAGCCTTGAGAAAATCTACAGCCGTGATGCCAATGCCTGGCATATTTCCACCGAAGGTGGGGTACTGGAAGATACCTGGAATGCGCCAAACGATCTGTGCTGGGTATGGACGGTTGACCCTGAGCAGGCACCGGACCAACCGGAAACAGTGTCCCTACTGGTGGAAAAAGGCGAAGTGGTTGCGGTGGACGGCGAGCGGATGAGTCCGTATCAGGTGCTGACGACACTCAACGAAAAAGGGGCGCGTCATGGCGTTGGCCGTATCGACATCGTTGAAAACCGTCTGGTTGGCATGAAATCCCGCGGCTGCTATGAAACCCCGGGGGGCACTATCATGATGGAAGCCTTGCGTGGCGTTGAGCAGTTGGTGCTGGATAAAGACTGCTTCGAATATCGCGAAGAAATTGGCCTGAAAGCGTCGCACCTGATCTACGATGGACGTTGGTTCACCCCGCTGTGTAAGGCATTGTTGGCCGCTGCTGAGTCACTGGCAGAGCCTGTGAGTGGTGAAGTGGTAGTGAAACTGTATAAAGGACAGGCTACAGTAGTGCAGAAGCGCTCGCTCAACAGCCTGTATTCAGAAGAATTCGCCACATTTGGTGAAGATGACGTATACGATCACAGCCATGCTGGTGGCTTTATCCGCCTCTACTCGCTGTCGAGCCGCATTCGTGCGCTGAACGAAAAGAAACATAAATAGACAGCTGGAAGCAACCGGGTTTTAAGGAGAAGTCAATATGGCGCTATGGGGCGGAAGATTTAGTCAGGCAGCAGACATGCGGTTCAAGCAGTTCAACGATTCGTTGCGTTTTGACTATCGCCTCGCGGAGCAGGACATCGTCGGGTCGATTGCCTGGTCAAAGGCACTGCGTTCAGTGGGTGTGTTGTCTGAGATGGAGCAACAACGCCTTGAGCTGGCGCTGAACGAAATCAAGCTGGCGGTAATGGAAGACCCCGAGCAAATCCTGCGCTCGGATGCGGAAGACATTCACAGCTGGGTGGAGCAGCAACTGATTGCCAAAGTCGGCGATCTGGGTAAAAAGCTGCACACCGGTCGTTCCCGGAATGATCAGGTCGCGACTGACCTTAAGCTTTGGTGTCGGCAGCAGGGTCAGCAACTTCTCCTTGCCCTCGATAAACTGCAAAACCAGTTGGTGAAAGTGGCGGCAGAAAACCAGAACACGGTGCTGCCGGGCTATACCCATCTTCAACGTGCCCAGCCAGTCACCTTTGCCCACTGGTGTCTGGCTTACGTAGAGATGTTTGAACGTGACTACTCGCGCCTCAATGATGCCCTGAACCGTCTGGATACCTGCCCGCTGGGTTCTGGCGCCTTGGCAGGCACAGCGTATCCCATTGACCGTGAAGCCTTAGCCCATAGCCTGGGCTTTCGCCGTGCGACCCGCAACAGTCTGGATTCGGTCTCTGACCGTGACCACGTGATGGAGCTGATGTCGGTGGCGTCGGTGTCTATGTTGCACCTGTCGCGTATGGCGGAAGACCTTATTTTCTACAACTCGGGTGAGTCCAACTTTGTTGAGCTGGCGGATGCCGTAACGTCGGGCTCTTCGCTGATGCCACAGAAGAAAAACCCGGATGCGCTGGAGCTTATCCGGGGTAAAACCGGCCGTGTCTATGGCGCGATGTCTGCGATGATGATGACAGTGAAAGCGCTGCCACTTGCGTACAACAAAGACATGCAGGAAGACAAGGAAGGGCTGTTTGACGCACTCGACACCTGGTTTGATTGCATTGAGATGGCAGCGCTTTGTTTTGATGGCATCAAAATCAACAAAGAACGTACGCTGGAAGCGGCAATGCAGGGGTATTCCAACGCCACTGAGCTGGCGGATTATCTGGTTGCCAAGGGCATACCATTCCGTGAGGCCCACCATATTGTCGGTGTTGCTGTGGTCGCGGCGATTGAAAAAGGCTGCGCGCTGGAAGAGCTCTCCCTTGAGGAGATGAAGCAGTTCTCGCCAGTGATCGATGACGATGTGTATCCTGTCCTGACGATAGATTCCTGCCTTGAGAAGCGTTGTGCGCTGGGTGGGGTGGCACCGAATCAGGTGGAATACGCCATCAGCCAGGCAGAGAAGCGTCTTGAAAAACGCTACTCGCCCAGCGTCAAAGTGCGCGGTGCACGCCTGACCGACCTTGATGCGATTGAAGGCATGGTGGCCTACTGGGCAGGGCTGGGTGAAAACCTGCCGCGTGAGCGCAATGAACTGGTGCGCGATATTGGCTCCTTTGCGGTCGCGGAACATCAGGGGGAAGTGACCGGCTGTGCCTCACTGTATGTTTATGACTCCGGGCTTGCGGAAGTGCGTTCGTTGGGGGTGGAGGCCGGTTGGCAGCATCAGGGACAGGGCAGTGCGATTGTGCAGCATCTGCTGAAAAAAGCCGATAGTATGGCGATCAAGAAAGTGTTCGTGTTAACACGGGTGCCGGAGTTTTTTATGCGACTGGGTTTTATTCCAACCTCTAAATCCCTGTTACCTGAGAAGGTGATGAAAGATTGCGAGCTTTGTCCGCGCCTGCATGCCTGTGATGAAGTGGCACTGGAGTTTACATTCGATCAGGACAGACTGATTGCCAAAGCCAATGTGGCGTAAAGGGATGTGGTTACTCGGATTCAAAAACCGGCTCAGGCCGGTTTTTTTACATCTTGGATTTGTCCCTGCGAAACGGGGCAAGTATCAGGTGCAACGTCAGCAGCAGGGCGCTGGCACCGGCGCCAAACAGCAAAGCGATCGATTCAATCGAGGTTGGGGTGTCACGGAAGCCGACAAACCAAATTGGCCACAGAACCAGGTTCATTACAGCAAGCTGGATCATGCAGCGCTTACAGCGTCCGAGCTTGGCACGAATCGTTAACGAGGCATCTTGGCAGAAACGGCAACTCATGGATAACTGGCCTAAATTTATCAACAGGTTGCAGCCTACAAAGAAAAAAGCCCTCCGTCAAAGGAGGGCAAAGCACAAACTCTTGGGGGAGTTTTGTGAACGTGCAAGTTATGCAAGTAAGGGGATGACTTTGCTCAGGTTTCTGGTTGTCGCTTGAGTCTTTTAACAGCCAGGACCGCAATCCAGGCAATGTTTAATCATTTCAGGACCTAAGTGCAGTTTGGCATTCAGGTCTCGCAGGGCAGTACGGACACCTTCTTCAATCACAGGGTGATAGAAAGGCATATCCAGCATCTGCGAAATGGTCATCTGGTTCTGGTGTGCCCAGGCCAACAGGTGTGCGAGGTGCTCCGCATTCGGGCCTATCATCTCTGCACCAAGGAAACGGCCAGTGCCTTGTTCGCCGTAAACGTGTAGCACGCCTTTGTTGCGCAGCATCACCCGTGAGCGGCCCTGATTTTCAAATGACACCACACCGGTTTCAAAACAGCCACATTTACCGAGGCGTTCAGTGATTTCCTTGTAGGTTTCTCCCACCATGGCGATTTGCGGGTCGGAGAACACGGCAGCGATTTTGCTGCGGCGCAACCCGGCACGGATATCCGGGAAACGACCTGCGTTGTCACCAGCAATACGACCCTGATCCGCCGCTTCGTGCAGCAGAGGGATTTGGTTGCTGGCATCCCCGGCGATGAAAATCGTCGGCACGCTGGTTTGCATGGTGTAGGGGTCAGCCGTTGGCACACCTCGCGCATCCAGTACCATGCCGGTGTTTTCGATATCCAGCTTGTCGATGTTTGGGCGACGACCGGTAGCTGCCAGCACATAGTCGACCTGAATCTGTTGTTGCTTGCCTTGTTTGTCGAGGTAGCGGATATGAACCTTATCGCCTTCGCGCACCATCTCTTCGATGTTGGCGTCAGCGTCGAGATAAAACTCTTCGTTAAACGCGTTGTTGGCATAGGCCATTACCGCTGGGTCTGTCAGTGGGCCCACCTGACCGCCGACCCCGAATACGTTCACTTTCACGCCAAGGCGGTGCAGTGACTGGCCAAGCTCAAGGCCGATGACGCCCGGGCCAAAAACAGCGACAGATTCTGGCAGGTCATCCCACTCAAACACGTCGTCGTTGACGACCAGGCGATCGCCCAGCTCGTTCCAGGGGGCAGGCCAGGTTGGACGTGAGCCAGTCGCGATCACGATGCGTTTCGCTTCAATGCGGGTGTGGTCATCGACCAACAGCGTGTTGTCATTGACGAATTTTGCGTAACCGGCAATTTTGTCTTCTGCGGGGATCTCGTCGACACCTTCAAGAACAAAGCCAACGAAGCGGTCACGCTCGCGCTTGACGCGATCCATCACTTCCCGGCCGTTGATGTTGATGTCACCTTGAGGATGTATTCCAAAACCCGGCGCTTTCTTAATGTGGTGCACTGCTTCTGCGGCGGCAATCAGCAGTTTGGATGGCATACATCCCACGCGTGCACAGGTGGTGCCGTAAGGGCCGCCTTCAATGATCACAACACTGTCGGTATGGGCTTTGGCTGCACGGTATGCACCAAGGCCTGCCGTGCCTCCACCGATAATGGCAACATCTACATTCAAGGTGTTCATGTTTTTCTCCGGGTCATTCCAGTGATAAGCGTTAATGTCGTTTTGAAAAGGCAGGGCAGCTTGCGCTGCCCCTGTCGGTGTTATGCGAAGTACGCTTCCAGCTCGTCGCTGCCACCGATATGTTTACCGCCAATGAATACCTGAGGCACGGTTGCACGGCCGCTGACTGCACGCAGGCTCACCGTGGTCGCATCTTGACCCAGCACAATTTCTTCAAATTGTAGCTTGTTGTCGATAAGCAGTTGTTTTGCCTTGGCACAGAAAGGACAACCTGGTTTGCTGAATACCGTAATTGATTCTTGCAGCTTATGATCCGGTGCGATGTAGTTCAGCATAGTGTCGGCGTCAGACACCTTAAACGGGTCGCCTGGCTCGTTAGGTTCAATGAACATCTTTTCGATCACGCCGTCTTTTACCAGCATGCTGTAACGCCATGAACGCTCACCGAAACCTAGGTCATCTTTGGCAACGGCCATTCCCATGCCGCGGGTGAATGCTGCGTTGCCGTCTGGGATGAAGGTGATGTTGTCTGCTTTTTGATCGGCTTTCCATGCGTTCATCACAAATGTATCGTTCACAGAGATACAAAGAATGTCGTCAACACCCTGTTCTTTAAACACCGGATACAGCTCGTTATAGCGTGGCAGGTGTGTTGAGGAACATGTTGGGGTGAAAGCACCTGGCAAGCTGAATACCACTACCGTTTTACCGGCAAACAGCTCGTCGGTCGTCACGTTTACCCATTGATCACCCTGGCGGGTTGGGAATGTCACGCTTGGTACTTTTTGGCCTTCTTTGTTCATAAACTCCATTGTATTACCTTTTAAATATGTTTTATTTCAATTTGTTAGCCCGGATTTCCCGGTTGATGTGTGTATATTAGGGGGAAAGGGGTGGATAGTTCTAATTGATTGGGTTTATCATTTTAATAAGTGAAAACTATCAAGAGGTGTGGTGTGAATATTCGCGATCTCGAATACCTGGTAGCGCTGTCTGAGCACCAGCATTTCAGAAAAGCAGCGGAAGCCTGTTTTGTTAGCCAGCCAACATTAAGCGGCCAAATCCGCAAATTGGAGGATGAGCTGGGTGTGGTATTGCTGGAACGTACCAGCCGCAAAGTGCTGTTTACGGATGCGGGGATGCAACTGGTTCGCCAGGCGCAGAAGATCCTGATGGAAGTCAGGGTGCTTGAAGAGATGGCAAGTCAGCAGGGGGAGGAGATGGCCGGTCCACTGCATGTGGGTTTTATTCCAACGGTTGGCCCTTATTTGTTGCCACACATCGTGCCTGTTGTAAAAAAAGCATTCCCGGAGCTTGAGCTTTTCCTGCATGAGGCCCAGACCCAACAATTGGTACAGCAGTTGGATGAAGGGAGGTTGGATTGCATCATTCTGGCGTCAGTGAAAGAGACAGAACACTTCAAGGAAATCCCGCTTTATCTTGAACCTATGTTGCTGGCGTTGCCTGAAGGCCATAAATGGGTCAATGAGAAAGAAGTGCCAATGCCCAATCTGCAGGGAGAGACGTTACTGATGTTGGCTGATGGTCATTGCCTTCGCGATCAGGCGATGGGGTTTTGCTTTGCCGCCGGTGCCAAGGAAGACGCACGTTTTCGTGCAACCAGTCTGGAAACCCTGAGAAACATGGTTGCAGCACAAACCGGTATCACCTTGCTGCCGAAATTGTCTGTGCCGGAGAGTATGCATCGTGATGGTGTTGTGTATGTCAAAGCGGTTGATCCTGAGCCACAGCGGCTGGTCATTTTAGCTTACCGCCCGGGTTCACCGCTGCGCGCCCGCTATGAGAAGCTGGCTGGTGTGATCTCTGAGACCATGACCGGAGTTTGCAATCCGGTCAGCTAAAACAGAGACAACAAAGGCGCCGGTTGGCGCCTTTGTTGTCTTTGATGAAAGCGTTAGAACAGCTCCTCACCTTCTGATTCATAAATATTGCCGTTGGTGGCAGCAGAAGACACGTACTCGGTCGGCTCGGTGCCTTTCTCGAAGTACTCAAACAGCGAGCTGCTGTCATTGCTGCGGGTCAGCAGGCCGGTGTCACGGTCGATGCGCACTTTCACAATATCTGACGGGATCACCTTACGTTGCTCCGGGACGTCAACCAGGGCATCGACCATAAAGTCTATCCAGGCGGGCTGGGCCGTCTTTGCGCCGGCTTCCGCACCGGAAACCTGAGTATTGTCCAGATTTGCGTTGTGTGAGGTGCGTCCAAGTGTCCGTGAGTGGTCGTCAAAGCCAACCCAGACGGTGGCCACCAGCCCCGGTGCAAAACCGCTGTACCAGGCATCTTTTGAATCATTGGTGGTACCGGTTTTGCCGCCAATATCACGTCGGTTCAGTGGCTTTTGGGCGCGCCAGCCAGTGCCGTTCCAACCTGTTCCCTGCGCCCAGTCACCACCGCCCCAGATGTTGGCTTCCAGCATCTCACGCACCAGAAAAGCGTTTTGCTCGCTGATCACCTGGGGGGCATATGCCGGTTCGTTTTCCATTGCTGCCGTTTGCTCAAGCAGGTTTTCTTCTTCCATCAGGTTGTCAGCGTCTAGCTGGGAGCGCATGTTGCCACAGTTTTCATGGCAGATGGATTGTGGTTTGGCCGTAAACAGCAATTCACCAAACGGATCTTCCACCTTGCTGATATAGTAAGGTTTGAGGTAGTAGCCGCCATTGGCGAACACACTGAAGCCCTGCGCCACTTCCATTGGTGTCAGGCTGCCTGCCCCGAGCGCCAGTGTTTCAGAGCGTGGCAGGTCGTCATGTTTAAAGCCAAAGCGGGTCAGGAAGTCAATGGTTTCATCCAGACCTACTTTACGTAGCACGCGAACGGCCATGACGTTTTTTGACTGAGCCAGACCGATGCGAACGCGGGTTGGACCGCTATACGTCGGTGGCGAGTTTTTCGGACGCCATGCAGTCCCCTGACTGGAGTCCCATTTGTTGATGGGGGCATCGTTAATCAGGGTGGCCAGCGTCATGCCCTGATCCAAGGCTGCGGAATAAATGAATGGCTTAATAGCCGAACCAACCTGGCGTACGGATTGGGTGGCGCGGTTAAACTTGCTGTGGACAAAGTTAAAGCCACCAACCAGTGCCTTGATAGCGCCGTTTTCCGGCGACATCGCAACCATGGCAGTGTTTGCATCCGGTACCTGACTTAAATGCCATTCGTTACCCACCTGGCGAACCCATATTTGTTCACCGGCAGTCAGGATGTCGGCTGCCTGTTTTGGTGCTGTGCCCTGGCGGTTATCCGTTTTGTAACGGCGTGCCCACTTCAGGCCATTCCAAGGCAGGGTAACCGTTTCCCCGCTTTGCATTATCACTTGTGCGGTTTTACCTGCCACTGCCATCACGACGGCTGGGTTGAGCCAGCCATACGTCGGTTGTTTATTCAGGTGTTCTGCAATCTTTTCTGCATCCCAGGGGGCCGTACCAGCCTTCCAAAGGGTAGCGACAGCGCCGCGGTAGCCATGGCGCTCGTCATATGCCAGCAGGTTGTTTAACGCAGCGTTTTCCGCAGCCTGTTGCAGGCGTGAGTCAACCGTAGTGTAGATTTTGATGCCTGACTCGTAGACATCTTCACCGTATTTTTCTACAGCCCAGGCGCGTGCCATCTCTGCAATATAGGGCGCGTCGATTTCGATTTCTGCGCCGTGGTAGCGGGCGATAATCGGCTCATTTCTCGCCTGTTCATATTCAGAGCGGGTAATGTAACTTTCATCGAGCATACGCTTCAGCACCACGTTGCGGCGATGGGTTGCACGTTCCAATGAATAAATTGGGTTCATGGTTGAGGGGGCTTTGGGCATACCGGCCAGGGTCGCGATTTCACTCAGAGTCAGATCATTGAGGTCTTTGCCGAAATAAACCCGCGCTGCTGCGCCAAAACCATAAGAACGGTAACCCAGGAAAATCTTGTTAACGTACAGCTCCATGATTTCCTGCTTGGTCAGCAGTTGCTCGATGTGGATAGCGATAAAAATCTCTTTGATTTTACGCATGATCTTCTTCTCGTTGGAAAGGAAGAAGTTACGTGCCAGCTGCTGGGTAATCGTACTCGCTCCCTGCTTGGCACTGCCGGACATTGCCACCACGATAGCCGCACGGGTAATACCGATAGGGTCAATACCTGGGTGATCGTAGAAACGACTGTCCTCGGTGGCGATAAGCGCATCAATGAGATCCTGTGGGATGTCTTTATAAATGACTGGGATACGGCGTTTTTCACCAAACTGGGAAATCAGTTTACCGTCGGCGCTGTATACCTGCATCGGGGTTTGCAGTTCAACATCCTTGAGGGTGGCAACATCTGGCAATTCCGGTTTTACATAGAGATAAAACCCAAAAATTGTACCCACTCCAAGTAATATGCAAATTATTGCAAGAATAAGCAGTCGCTTAATGAACTTCACTTGATATTTCCCGTAAGTTTTCAGTCGAGTCGTTCAAACCAATAGTGTCCGTAGTATAAAGAGAACTGAGCAAAAAATAACGAATCTGCTGAGAGAACTTTCAAAAAAGTTACTTGATGCTGACTTTTTAGAAGGTGGCATTTCAAATGTTTGGTAGTACTTCGGCTATGGGAATCGATGTCGGCACGCAATGCGTGAGGGCAGCCATGATCCAGAAACGCGGGAAGACGTTAAGGCTGCAGGCACTCGTTGTTGCTTCCCGTCACAGTATGTCCCTTGAGGAAGCCCTCAACACTGTAAAAAAACAGCTGCGTAAAGCTTGCAGGGCTCCCTGGCAATGGCCTGTCCGGCAAATCATGGGGGTGGCACAAAGCAATGTGGCCACCAAACGTTTTCCTACCTCGCCGGATATTACGGAAAATGAGCAATATGTGCAGGTTGGCCTGCAACTCAGTGAAAGCCTGGGATTGCCGATGGACGACCTGCTGTACGACTACCGCCCTCTGCCGGGCAGCGATGGGGTAGAGGCCTATGCCTGCCGTAAGCCAATGCTCAAAGAGATCTTGTCCGCACTCGATGCGGTCGGCTACAAGCTGACAGTGATCGAACTGCAAACCCATGCCCTGATGCGTCTGTATAACCAGCATCAGCGTTTTCAGCCTGATAACGGGTTGTCACTGATGGTAGATGTAGGCACTGAACGCCTGCAAATCTGTCTGGACGATAACAAGGGCGGGCACTTCTACCGTGAAATTCCTGTACCGGTTGACGTGGAGGAACACGGTGATGGCGACAGGACACCGTATACCCAACAGCTGGCCGAGACGGTCCAGCGCCAGTACCAGCTCGCTGCTACCCAGCTCCAGGGGGCCCGGATTTCTACTGTGTGGCTATCGGGCGATAGGGCAAAAAAGCTGGATGTATTTGCGCTGGAGGAGGCGCTTGGCTGGAAAGTCCGGGCGCTGAACCCCTTGCAGGGATTGAGCTATTCCCCCTCACTGGTTGAACGTTTGGACGAGCCCGCTGCAGCTTGGTCGACGTCGATTGGACTGGCGCTCAGGGGGGTGATGGATGGGCTCTAGTATCAACCTCCTTCCCTGGCGAGAGATGCTGCGCCAGGCGACGCGCCGGCGCTTTTTCAACAAAGCTGTCTTTGGGCTTGTACTGGTCAGCCTGTTAGTGGTCGCTGGGCGTTGGGTGGTGTATCACCAGCTGACACAGCAAGAGGCAAGGAATGCCCGTTTGCAGCAGGAAATTGACCAGTTGAACACTTCCCTGAGGGAATTTGCTAAGCGCGAAGTCGAACGCGATGAACTCCAACGTCGCCTTACTCTGGTGAACTCACTGCAAAAGCAGCGTAATAATGCCACCTTACTGTTTAACCTCCTGCCTCAGGTTATCCCAGATGGTGTGGTACTGGACAAGGTTTCTATGACGGTGGGCTCCGTCATGATTGAAGGCCGTAGTCGGGACAATGCTAAACTCGCCAGCCTGTTAGCGCTGCTTGAGTCAAATGCAGGCGTTGAACACGTCCAGATCCATTCGATCATCAACAATGCAGGAAGCCCGTCACGGGTCGCAAAAAATTTCCGGGCAACCTTCTACTTGTCTGATTACGTGACGTTGGAATTGCCTGAGGAGGATAACAACAATGGCCGCTGATTGGCGCGATTGGGAGGTCGATGAGATCCCCGAGTGGCCGGAGACGGCACAAAACATCCTCCTGATAGCCTTGGCGACGGTCCTGTTGTTGATGGCGTTTTTTTTCGTGGTGTTGCCCGCGACGCAGGACGTGGAGCTTGCCAGACAGGAAGAAAATCTGTTACGAACTCAGTTTCGCATCAAAGCTGAACAGGTTGCTGCCTTGCCAGATGTGGATGAGCAGGTTGAAGAACTCCAGCGTTTTTATAGCGATTTAACGAAGCAGTTACCGGGTGAAGATGAACTTGCTCTGTTGCTGGCTGGCATCAACGATACGGGCCTGCAATACAACCTCAGCTTTGAAAAACTGAACTGGAAGACAGGAAAGCATGTGGGTTGGTTGTATCAGGTGCCCTTGGATATCGAATTGACCGGTGTGTATGCCAGCATGGGGCAGTTTTCTGCGGCGATTGCGAGGTTGCCGAGGATTGTTGCTTTGCAGGGCTTCACGCTCTCCCGCGAAAGTGAACAGAGAGAAAAACTGCGCTTTTCTGTTACCGCCCATACCTACCGTTATGAAAACCAGCCGGAGGCGACACCATGAGAGTGATTTTCATGGCTGCTGGCACCCTGTTGCTGACTGCCTGTATGTCTGACGGAAGAAACGACGACCTGGAACGTTTTATCGTCAAAACCTACGCATCGGCAAAAGTCACGGCGACCCCTTTGCCGCCAGAGCCGACATATTTCCCGGTTCCTTTCTCTCCGGGCGTGGATACCGACCCCTTTGTCCTACCGTCCGCCACAGAAGAAGAGAAGCTGGTGAAAGGGGACTGCTGGCAGCCGGATGGCTTACCGCTAAAAGATCCTCTAGAGAGTTATGAGCTGTCTTCACTCGAATTCAAAGGTGTTATCGGTTTGCCTGGCAGCTATTGGGCACTGGTTGCTGCGCCGGACGATACCATCCATCGGGTGGGGCTTGGACGGGTATTAGGGAACAACCGTGGACGGGTCGACAGCATCAGTCAACACACGTTATCAATTACAGAACACCTTCCTGACGGTTTGGGTTGCTGGCAGGTTCGCAACGTCAGATTGGCACTGAATAACAATCAAAAGGGTAAGCAATGAAAAGCCTGAGGAAAGGATGCCAACGCCAGAAGCTGGCCATGGCCGGATGGGTAGCTGCAGCTATCTTTGCCGCACCATGGGCACTGGCGGAGAACCAATTGCAACAAATTGATGTCACAGATGGGGAAAACGGTAAAACCCTGTTAACCCTGACGTTAGAAGACAAGTCGGTAGTGACCAATTTTAATAAAACGGACACTGGCCTTGCTATCAGCCTTAAAGGCACGTCGGTAGAGGATAACCTCGTTGGTGTCAGAAGCCTCAGGGATGTCGGGAAAGGCACAAAAAACCTGGCGGTTAAACCCATAGAAGACGATGTTGAGCTGTTAGTTACCACATCCGGTCACTTTGGCTATGACTATTACCAGACCAACAACGTCCTGACGGTAGAAGTTTTTCCCTACGCCTCTTTACCATCCAGCAGGAATACCAGCCCGAAAAAAGGCAAACGTAATAAGAATATTTCCATTAATTTCCAGGATATCCCTGTCCGTTCTGTACTGCAGATGGTCGCCGAACACAATGGCTTTAATCTGGTGGTCTCCGACACCGTTCAGGGCAGCCTGACACTGCGCCTTGATGATGTGCCCTGGCAAAAAGCCCTGGATACTATTCTCAATGTGAAAGGACTGGATAAACGCCAGACGGGTAACATCTTGTTGGTGGCCCCTAAAATCGAGCTTGATGAGCAAGAGCGTCTGGTTCTGGAAAAACGCCGTCAGGCACGAGAGCTTGCGTCGCTGCGCTCGGAAGTTATCCAGATTAAGTATGCCAATGCGGTTGACCTTAAAGAGATGCTGGGTGGCAGTGATGCCGAAGAGGGGGGGATCAGCCTGCTGTCAGAGCGCGGCAGTATCGCCGTTGACCCACGGACTAACTCGCTGGTGATCAAAGACCTGTCTGACAATATCGAGGTGGTGAAATCGCTGATTGATTCCCTGGATATTCCGGTCGATCAGGTAGAAATTGAAGCGCGCATTGTAACAGTGGATGAAGGCACACTGGATGAAATTGGGGTGCGTTGGGGATTGAACAGCCAAAATGGTAATTTCACCATGGGTGGGTCAATTGAAGGTAACTGGCAGCACTCAGATCGAATTGACGTTGGTGCGGACAATGAACCTGATGAGCTGATGCTGGATGACCTTTTGAATGTGAACTTAGGGGCTATTAGTCCGAATGCCACCAGTATCGCATTTTCTGTCGCCAATCTTGGTAAGGACCTGCTGCTGGATTTAGAGCTTTCTGCGCTACAAGCGGAATCACGTGCTGAGATTATTTCCAGCCCCCGCCTCCTGACCACCAACAAGCGCCCAGCCTACATTGAGCAGGGCACTGAGCTGCCGTACCTGGAAGCCTCTTCCAGTGGCGCGGCGGCAGTGTCATTCAAAAAAGCGGTATTGAGCCTGTCGGTGACACCGCAAATCACCCCGGACAATAAGCTGGTGCTGGATCTTCAGGTAACCCAGGATAAACCCGCGGGCACGGTAAAAGCCGGAACCGGTGAGGCAATGGCCATCAATACCCAACGCATCGGTACCCAGGTGCTGGTCAATGACGGAGAAACGGTGGTACTCGGTGGTATCTATCAACATGAAATGATGGAAGGCGTCGATAAGATCCCGTTATTGGGGGATATTCCCGGGCTGGGGCAGCTCTTTAGACGAAACTATGAAACCACTGGCAAACGGGAACTGCTCATCTTTGTTACTCCGAGAGTAATGACTCAATAACTTTAATTTTATCATTGTCTTACATGAGCTCATGGGCACATGATAAGGAGGGGCAGAAGGTCACAAAAAGTGTGAACTTCTGCCTTTTTATATGCCTTTCTGCCAGTAACCGGGAATTTAAAGCATCCACGAAACGTATTTTAAGTTGCCAAATGCCCAGTCGACCTGAGATAATTTTTGGTCTGATCACGAATTATCTGTGAGGAATTTGGCGCCTCAGGCTTTCGATTAACAAGCCTGTGGGCGATGTTGTTTTCATTTAACCGCGCGTAAACTGCTTAAAATGGCTGAAAAACGAAATATCTTTCTTGTAGGTCCAATGGGGGCTGGCAAAAGCACAATTGGTCGACACCTGGCACAACAACTACACATGGAATTTTACGATTCTGACACTGTGATCGAAGAACGCACAGGGGCAGACATTGCATGGGTTTTTGATGTTGAAGGTGAAGAGGGATTCCGCGTTCGCGAAGAGAACGTCATCAACGACCTGACTGAAAAACAAGGTATCGTTCTGGCAACCGGCGGTGGCTCAATCAAGAGTAAAGAGAGCCGTAACCGTCTGTCTGCCCGTGGTATTGTGGTTTACCTGGAAACCACCATTGAGAAACAACTGGCACGTACGCAGCGCGACAAAAAACGTCCACTGCTGCAAACTGAGCAACCGCGTGAAGTGCTGGAAGCGCTGGCGGCTGAGCGCAACCCACTGTACGAAGAAATTGCGGACTATGTGGTGCGTACTGACGACCAAAGCGCCAAAGTGGTGGCAAACCAAATCATCGAACTGTTGGAAAATCATTAATCAACAAGGGATTCCATGGAAAGGATCGACGTAAGCTTAGGCGACAGAAGTTACCCCATTTCAATTGGTGCCGGATTGCTCGCCAATCCTGGTTTATTTTCTGACGCGCTGGGACGTCGCGTGGTGGTGGTTACTAATGACACCATCGCGCCGCTTTATGCGGACTTGCTTATGGAAACCCTGCGCAACGCTGGCGGTGAGCCAGCGTTGCTGGCACTTCCTGATGGCGAGCAGTATAAAACCCTCGACACCTTCAATACTATCAACACCTTCCTGCTAGAGGGGAATTACGGCCGTGACGTGCTGATTGTTGCCCTGGGTGGGGGAGTGATTGGCGATGTGGTTGGTTTTGCGGCTGCCTGCTATCAACGTGGTGTGGACTTTATTCAGGTGCCTACCACCTTACTTTCCCAAGTAGACTCTTCTGTCGGGGGTAAAACCGCCGTTAACCATCCGCTGGGCAAGAACATGATTGGGGCGTTTTATCAGCCCAAAGCGGTAGTGATAGACATTGACGTGATGAAAACCTTGCCCCAGCGCGAGTTTGCTGCCGGGATGGCTGAAGTCATCAAATACGGCATTATCGCCGATCATGATTTTTTTGTTTGGCTGGAACAAAACTATCAACGACTTAATACACTGGATGCCGATGCATTGGTGTACGCCATTAAACGCTGTTGCCAGATCAAGGCTGATGTGGTGGCGAAAGACGAAAAAGAATCCGGTATCCGTGCCCTGCTCAACCTCGGACACACGTTTGGTCATGCGATTGAAGCTGAAATGGGATACGGAAACTGGTTGCATGGTGAGGCAGTCTCTGCTGGCACCGTTATGGCTGCGGTGACAGCGGCTCACCAACAATTGCTGACACCAGAAGATGTTAGCCGTATCACTTCCTTACTTGAAAAAGCCAATCTCCCCGTGAAAGCACCCACCTCCATGGGCTATGATGCCTTTATTAAACACATGAAACGCGATAAAAAAGTGCTTTCCGGGCAACTGCGCTTCGTGCTGCCTACCGCCATTGGTTCAGCCGAAGTCGTTGCAAATGTAACCCCTGAAACGCTTGCTGAGGTCATTAAGACACACTAAGCGGGTTTGTATATGACAGGCTCCCATGAAATGATTGCGTTGGATCTGGACAGCCAGATCCAACTTTTATCAAGAATCCAGTTTCTAACCCGGTTCAGCTCCAACCTTGTCCAGATCACGGGTGAATCAGGGGCGGGAAAAACCTGGCTCAGTGAACGCTATCTCGAAAACTGGGCTAATGAACCTGTCCAATCCCTTCTAATCTGTAATCCAAGTCAGCAGGATGCCCAGCATCGTGCCATTATTCTCAGGCAAATCGTGCGTGATGGTGTCTTCAATGAGCAGGATTCGATGCTGCAAAGTCTTGATTCTATGCTCGAAGGCCGCAGTATCCACGCGTTGGTAGTGATTGATAATGCACAGCGGTTGAGTGCCAACCTGATTGCCGAGCTTTGGGCCTTGGTAACTGAAGCCCAACAGCGCGACAATTGGCAAATCAATGTCTTGCTGTTCAGCCTGCGCGGCAAGCTCAACAAGTGGTTGCATAAAGTCTCGTATGGGCAGGGCATCAAGCCACTAGAGCTTGAAATCAGCCCTCTGGCGGACAATGAACGTGAAATGTTTATTGAGGTGATGATGGTCAGCCGCCAGTTGGATGCCGCTCAACGGCGCGCCCTGAAACAGAAAGCTGCATCATTGCCTTCTTTACCCGGAGCCCTTCGAGGGCTGGAACAGCAGGAGACCGCTGCAATGGAAGAAAAGAAACGTCGCTCCCCCCTCCCACTGGTTTTATTGGTGTTGCTGCTATTGGTTTTGGGAGGAGGGCTGGTTTGGTGGTCTATTAGTCCAAACTTGTTATCAGAAGAGAGTGTTGCAGAAGCGGTTGTGCCTGACGGCGTGAAAGAACGGGCGGCCATTTTGGAAGAAAGAGAGGCGAAGCAGCCGCAGGATGGGACGCAGGACAACGGGCAGGCAACAACGAATACAACAGAAGTGACCGACGATGAGGTCGTCTTGCCGCAAACGCCTTCCGTGGAAGGGATGACCGTCGGTCGCCGTGACCAGAGCCGCCGGATTGTCGTCCCTGACAAGGTCGTGGATGCCATTATCGATGAGCAGGCGGTAGGGGGCGATGGCACCCGCGCAGTGGATGAACCCCTTATCCCTGAATTGGCTGTACCAGCGGAAAATACCGTCCGCGTTGAGCCAGCGCCTGCCGCGCCGGTTGAGGAGAACGAGATCGAAGAGGCTGACGCTGCTGAATCTTTGGCACAGCCCTCAACCAGTGCCGATGTCCCGTTAGCGAATCAACTGCTGCTGACCGTACCGGAATCGCGCTACGCGCTGCAACTGGCCGCGTTGCAATCTCGGCAGGCAGTGAATGCGTTTGTACAGCAATACCAGATAGCGGATCGTGTGATGGTGTATGAAACACGCCGCAATGGTGAGGCCTGGTTTATGGTGCTGCTTGGCGACTACCCATCGGTGGTCGAAGCCCGGCGTGCTGAACTGCAGCTGCCAGCCAATATTCAGGCACTGGCGCCTTGGGCAAAGTCATTTGTCCAAATTCATAAAGAAATCGAACTGGTTAACTGATTGGTCCTGGGTGCAAACTGGCACGAATTTACGCTGATTGATGGTGAAAAATGAGATACAATCCGCCACCTTTCGAGCGTCTGTGGTGGTGGATACATATTAATGAAAAAGCATCGTGCCTTTTTGAAGTGGGCGGGGGGTAAGTATTCCCTGGTCGAAGATATCCGCAGGCACCTGCCGGAAGGCAAAAAGCTGATTGAACCGTTTGTGGGTGCAGGATCGGTGTTTCTCAATACCGACTATGAGCAATACCGCCTGGCAGATATCAATCCAGATCTGATCAATCTCTATAATCTGCTTAAGCAAGATCCTGAACGCTACATTGACGATGCAAAGCGCTTGTTTACGCCGGAATACAACCAGAAATCGGCGTATCTTGCGATTCGTGAAGAGTTTAATCAAAGCAAAGATCCGTATCTACGCTCACTCTATTTCCTGTACATGAACCGCCATGGCTTTAATGGCCTTTGCCGTTACAACAAAAAGGGCGGGTTCAATGTGCCGTTTGGCTCATATAAAAAGCCTTACTTCCCGCAGGCCGAGCTTGAGTTTTTCTCAGAAAAAGCCAAAAAAGCGACGTTTGTTTGTGAAAGTTACCCGCAAAGCTTTAAACGTGCCCGCCGTGGCAGCGTGATTTATTGCGATCCACCTTATGCGCCGCTGTCGACTACCGCGAATTTCACCACCTATGCCAGCAGCGGTTTCAGCCTCGATGATCAGGCATTACTTGGCGAGTGGGCAAGAAAGGTGAGTATCGAAAGACGTGTTCCGGTACTGATTTCCAACCACGACACGGCGCTGACCCGGAGTCTGTATCATGGCGCACACTTCAATATGGTCAAAGTGAAACGCACTATCAGCCGTAATGGCGGCGGCCGCAATAAAGTGGATGAGCTGTTGGCCCTGTTTGAAAGCCCTGAACTGCCTTACTCCGGTGTAACAAGCGACACCAGCCCTATCAGCGCCAATACAAACACCGCGACAAACACAAAACCGACAACGATATAAGGCACCATACTGGATTGCTGAAAATCCCGTTGACGGTTTTTGTCTGACTGCACACCAAACATGGCTGCGAAGACACTTTTCACGACGTCGGCCACGTTGACTTTTTCCTGCTCAGACCTGTTTCCTGGCATAGTAATGACTGTGCTCCTGACTGGCTGTTGTTTCTAGCTTAGTTCAGGCAGGCGGTATGAGTCTGTCCCAACTTCAACATCTAACGCTTATGGTTGGCATCTATGGATCTGATAAGACAGATGGGGTGCAATCGGGTAGAATTGCGTCGAATTTCGGGTAATGCCATTTTACAGTGAGGCTACAGGATGAAGGATTTTCTCATTGCGCCGTCGATTCTCTCGGCGGATTTTGCACGTTTAGGTGAAGACGTAGAAAAAGTGCTGGCGGCAGGGGCTGACGTGGTTCATTTCGATGTGATGGACAACCACTATGTACCCAACCTCACCTTTGGTGCGCCAATCTGTAAAGCGCTGCGTGACTACGGCATTACCGCGCCCATCGATGTACACCTGATGGTGAAGCCGGTTGACCGTATCATTCCGGATTTTGCTAAAGCGGGTGCCAGCATGATCACCTTCCACGCCGAAGCGAGTGAGCATATCGATCGCAGTCTGCAGCTTATCAAAGAACACGGTTGTAAAGCCGGTCTGGTGTTCAACCCTGCGACCCCACTGCATTACCTGGATCACGTGATGGACAAACTGGATATGATCCTGTTGATGTCGGTGAATCCGGGCTTTGGCGGCCAGTCTTTCATTCCGGAAACCCTGAACAAACTGCGTGAAGTGCGTCGTCGTATTGATGAGAGTGGCCGAGATATTCGTCTGGAAATTGATGGCGGCGTGAAAGTGGATAATATCCGTGAAATCGCAGAAGCTGGCGCGGACATGTTTGTGGCAGGCTCTGCCATTTTCGGCCAGCCAGACTACAAGGCCGTGATCGACGAAATGCGGGCAGAACTCAGTAAAGTAGGAAAATAAACCGTGACGGTAAACTTTGATACGATCAAATATATCGCGTTTGATTTGGACGGAACGCTAGTAGACAGCGTGCCGGATCTGGCGGAAGCTATCCGCATGGCGTTGGCAGACAACAACCTGCACACCGTGACTGACGATGAGGTGCGCCACTGGATTGGCAACGGTGCAGAAATCATGCTCAAGCGTGCCTTGAGCCAGAGCGTCACCATTAAACCGGATCTGGATCAGGCGCTGTACGAAAAAGTGCGCGCGCGTTTTGACTTCCACTACGCCAACAACGGTCACAGTAAAACCATCATCTATCCGGGGGTGAAAGAAACCCTGTCAACGCTGAAAGCAGCAGGTTATATCCTGGGCATTGTGACCAACAAACCGTATCAGTTTGTGCCGGAAATCCTTGCAGATCTGGATTTGGCGCACTACTTCACCGATGTGATTGGTGGCGATTCCCTGCCTACCAACAAGCCGGATCCGGAAGGTCTTTTCAGCTTGCGTGATAAGCATGGTCTGGAAGATGCCAACATGCTGATGGTGGGGGATTCCAAAAACGATATCCTCGCCGCGAAAAACGCCGGTTTCGCTTCAGTTGGCCTGACTTACGGATATAACTATGGTGAACCCATCAGCGACAGTGCTCCAGAATTTGTGGCTGACCACTTCAACCAGCTTTTAACGGTTCTCAGCACCGGAAAAACAGCGTAAATTAATACGTCGCGTATTTCTCGAAATGACAGCCAGCAGTCCTGCTGGCTGAATTGACTGACAGGAACAGAAACAACATGAGCAATCCTACGACCAAACCCATTGTACTCAGCGGTGTTCAGCCCTCTGGTGAACTCAGTATCGGCAACTACATTGGAGCTTTGCGTCAGTGGGAGCAAATGCAGGATGATTACGATTGCCAGTACTGCATCGTTGACCTGCACGCGATCACGGTTCGTCAGCAAGCAGAAAAGCTGCGTGAAGCCACCCTGGATTCGCTGGCGCTGTGTCTGGCCGTGGGGGTCAGCCCGGAGAAAAGTAACCTTTTCATCCAGTCACATGTGCCAGAGCATGCACAACTGGGTTGGGTACTCAACTGTTACGCGCAGATGGGTGAGCTGAACCGCATGACCCAGTTTAAGGACAAATCCCAGCGCCACGCGGAAAACATCAATGCTGGCCTGTTTGGCTATCCGGTACTGATGGCCGCTGATATCCTGTTGTATCAGGCAAACCAGGTGCCGGTCGGTAATGACCAGAAGCAACACCTGGAGCTGGCGCGCGATATCGCTATCCGTTTCAACAACCTCTATGGTGAGGTGTTTACCGTACCGGAACCTTATATCCCACAGGTGGGTGCCCGGGTGATGAGCCTACAAGATCCGACCAAGAAGATGTCGAAGTCGGACGATAACCGCAACAATGTGATTGGCCTGCTGGAAGATCCGAAATCCATCGCCAAGAAAATCAAACGAGCGGTCACTGACTCTGATGAGCCTCCACGTGTGTTGTTTGATATTGAAAACAAACCGGGTGTGGCAAACCTGATGGGACTGATGTCTGTGGCGACAGGTAAAAGCTTTGCCGAGATTGAAGCTGAGTATGCAGACAAGATGTACGGCCACCTGAAAACCGACACTGCGGATGCCGTCGTTGCTATGCTGGAGCCGGTTCAGGCCCGCTACAAAGAGTACCGTGCGGACCGTACGTATCTGGATCAGGTGATGAAAACCGGTGCAGAGAAAGCGTCAGCCCGGGCTGCATACACCCTGAAGAAGGTTTACGACGTGGTCGGCTTTGTCGTGCGTCCATAATCCTTCCCAGAAAAATCTTCCCCAAGAAGCAGCGGACGTCCGCTGCTTCTTTGTTTTCCCCCTTCGAACACCCTGATTGCCACCACCTCACGCTTTCAACTTAACCCCGTTGTTATCTGAAACTGTTGATTGCGGAACGCCATCCCAATAAATCATGCAAGACTTATTGTTGAAATAAAAAATTGTGGTGTCCGTCACTTAAATGACATGGCGAGCTGTTAAATCATTTGCAGTGTTTATGACTTCACTCGCAAATAAGGACCGCAAATGAAGAACTTTACATGGAGCCCTTTAGCTCTGGCTCTCGTTTCGGCATGGCCTGCCAGTGCCGATGTGATCATTACGGAATATGTCGAAGGATTGTCGAATAACAAAGCCATTGAGTTGACCAATACCGGGCCAGCTTCAGTCTCCCTCGACTCCCTCTCGCTAAAGATAGCGTTTAACGGCGACACTACTTTTAGTCGCAGCATTCCTCTTTCCGGTTCCCTTGGCGCCAGTGAAAGCTATGTGGTTGCCAACAGCAATGCAGACGGAGAGATCACCGGCGTTTCCCGACAAACGTCAGGCTCATTGACGTTTAATGGCAATGATGTGGTCGCTCTGGTCGATGACAACGAGAAGGTGCTGGACAGCCTTGGGCAGTTGGGCAACAGCAGCAATTATGGTAAGGACGTGACACTGCGCCGTCGTGATGGCAGTACCGGACGCACCGAGCCCACCTCCGCATTTGATGCTGCTGTCGCATGGCTGCCTTTCGCCCAGGATACCTTTGACGGTCTGGGGTGTGACGGTGTTGATGCTTGTGACAGTGGCGGCGGAAGTACCTTTAGTTGTGACGGGGAAACCCTGACCCCAACCTATGCTATTCAAGGCAGTGGCGATCGCAGCCCGCTGGTGCCGGAAGGCCGTTTTGAAGCGCCGGGAACGTACTATGTCGAAGGCGTAGTGACTGCGGTCACGGAAAGCCTGTATAAAGGTTTCTGGCTGCAGGATGCCAACGGCGATGGCGACAAGACAACCTCTGATGGCCTGTTTATCTACACGGGCGACGCACCACAAGGGATTGAACCGGGCATGCAGGTATGTGTTGCCGGTACAGTGAAAGAGTATTTTAACCAGACTCAACTGGATGCGTCAGACAAGCAATGGGAAGTGCTCGATACCCTGGGTGAACTGCCTGCAACCGCGCTGGTAGTTGAAGACGGTGAGACGTTGGATGACGCGCTGGAGCGCCATGAAGGCATGAAAGTACGCCTGACCCGTGAAAGCGATCTGGTGGTGACCCGTAACTTCGGTTTTGACTTCGATGCATTCCGCAACAACATGGTGCTGTCACATGAAGCGCCAAACGTCAAACCGACCCAGCTTTACATGGCTGGCTCTGGGGATGCAGTGGCCTTAGCCGCTGCGAATGATGCCAACCAGCTGGTTATCGAATCTGACCGTAAAGCGCCGGATGGCGTAGTGCCTTACTTCCCCGGTCTGGATGCCGAGCAAGGTTATATCCGGATTGGCGATACTGTCACCAACCTTGAAGGGGTGATTGGGTACAGTTTCCATGATTACCGGTTGGTAGCCACCAATGCGCTGGTAGCCAGTGATTTTGTCCGTGAACAAGATCGCACTGCGGCCCCTAAAGTGTTTGAGGGCACTAACCTGAAAGTCGCAAGTTTCAATGTGCTCAACTATTTCACCAGTGCCAGCGCCATTGGCGGGGATCTTAATGTTACCTGTGACGATCAGGCCGATGCCGACGCATCAAATGGGTGTAACCGTGGTGCCAAAGATGCGGCAGAGTTTGCACTTCAGCAGGCAAAAATCGTCAATGCTCTGACCGCTATTGATGCTGATATCGTGGGTTTGATGGAAGTTGAAAACAACGGTTTTGGCGACAATGGGGCACTGGCAAACCTGGTGGCTGAGCTGAATGCCCAGTTTGCGGATAGCGCTGATCATTATGCGTATGTTATCCCTGCTGAGGCTGACCTGACCGAAGGCGCTTTCCTTGGCAGCGATGCGATTCAGGTAGCATTGATCTACCGTCCGGCCCGCGTTGAACTGAAAGGGGATGCCAGGGTGATACGCATGCCTGAGCAGCACATTAGCGGTGAAAACCCTCAGGGCGAAATTCGCCAGCTGGACAAATTCCAACGTGACAGCCTGATGCAAACGTTCAGCCTCAACCACGGTGAAACCTTGTCTGTTGCTGTCAGTCATTTCAAGTCGAAAGGATCAGGTTGCTATGAAGACTGGGTGGCGGGTGAGTTTGACGATGATCCGGCAGATCTTCAGGGACGCTGCAATGCGTTCCGTGTTTCGGCAGCAGAAACGCTGGGGAATGCATTGGCTGACGTAAAAGGTGACGTGATTGCGCTGGGGGATTTCAATGCCTATGCCAAGGAAGACCCTATTCGTCTGCTGACTGACTACGATGCCGATACCGCAAAACGTAAGATTGTCACCGCCGCTGGCACCTCGGTTGCAGGCGTGACGCTTGATGAAACCGCCCGTGAAGTGGGTGACGGCTTTGGTTACATCAACCTTGCCAGCGAAGTGCTGGGTGATGAGGCTTTCTCCTACACCTTCGACGGGGAGCTGGGCAGCCTTGACCACGCCCTGGGTAACGCCAGCGTGCTGAAAAAAATGACTGGGATTGAGGACTGGCATATCAATTCGGTAGAAAGCTCTCTGTTTGAATACCCCAGCCGTTTTACCGGCGATTTGGTGAAATCGACCAATCCGTACTCGTCGTCCGACCATGATCCGGTGATTGTCAGCTTGCGCTATCCGGAAAAACCGCAGGCGTTCAAACTGCACTTTAAGAACAAGAGCTTCTTCTGGGTTCAGCCGACAGTGAACGGGAAAGTGGATGGTGAGCGTCCTTGGCTGCGCTGGAAAGCCAACCGTAAATATACCGAAAAGAGTGCCTACTTCGATGATATCGGTGCCCGGTATGGCGATAAAGTCACGCTGGGTTACCGCCTGTGGGGTGTTATCCGCATTCCCTGCGGTGAGACCGTACTGGGGGACAATGCCCGCGCTGTCTTTCAGGGATTTAGCTGTAAGATCAGATAGTCCTCAATGTCTTCATGAGCAGGCTCCTCCCGGAGCCTGTTTTTTTCTGCCCTTTTAATGGGTTGCCTGCAGATTCTTGACTAAGCTTTAAACGTGTCTCACGAGCGGTGCGGTGTCTTGAATTTGTGGTGCTGAATGTAAAGCACCGCCTTATGGTTTCGGAAGTTTTCATGTCGATCATTGAATCACTGTCGATGTTTCTCCTGCCTTCGGGAACAGAAAAACTGTTGCCGGTGGTATTCGTTGACCCTTGGCTCCAGCTGTTGGCCGCCATGGCCGCCATGTTAGCGGCGACCATGAGTTTTATTCATCGTCCGCTGCAGGAGAAGCGGCAACCCTGGCTACGGCTCTCCTCTGTGCCGGTCAATGCCCTGACCCTGAGCGTCAGCATGTCGATGATTGTTGTCGCTAACGTCTCCATCAGTCCCATTTACCAGGCGTTCGGGTTTCAACCCCTGTTGCTGTTTTTGCCCTTGTTGGTCACGGTTGCATTAAATGTTGTCGCCCTGCGTATGGTTGCGTTTGCCCAAAATGCTTCTTCCCGGATCATTATCGCGTCAGGATTGATCGTCACTGCCATGGTGCTTCAGAACCTGCTGGTGTTTGCCGGAGTGAATAGGGTGTCGATTGCACATCTCGATATGGCCCGTTTCAGCTTGTCTGTTATGGTCGCAGCAGCGTTAGTGACTATTGCTATCTGGCGTCGCTTTTCACCGCCCAGAAGCGGCTTTTGGGATAAAAACCTGACTGAAGGTTTGGTCAGTGGCGCCTGTATTACGTTGGCATTGCTGGTGATTACGCTGACATCCAGTGCGTCGGTTGTGCTGTCTGCCCAACCGCTTCGTGATGGAACGGTGGTGTTTTCGACGCTGGATGTGGTGTTGGTTCTGGCGTTTCTGTTGATGTTTATCGTCGTGTTCAACCAGCTTGCCAATGCCTGGCTTTGCAGTCACGCCGAAGCGCGCTTGTACAGCCAGCGTGAAGAACAGCTTACCTCTATCCTGCAGACGGCGACTGATGCCATCATCGCGATAGACAGGAAGGGTAACATTACCTTCTTCAACCGGACCGCAGAGCGGATCTTTGGCTGGCTTGCGTATGAAGTGATAGGAAAAAACATCCGTTTGCTGGTCACTGATGAGCATCAGCACCGTCACGATATGTACATTCAAAATTACCTTGAACGGCGTGGCCCTTCGGTGGTGGGGTCGGTGCGTGAGGTGATGGCAAAACGCCGAGATGGTTCCCTGCTGCCTGTCAGGCTGTCAATTGGCCACCATGGGAGCATGGGGCAGCATGAGTTCGTGGCCGTGGTATCAGATATCTCCGAACAGCGCAGCATGGCATGGGCATTACGTGAGAATGCCAAGCAATACCGTGCGCTGGTGGCCAATTTACCCTGTATGGCGTTTCGGGAAATGACCGGGGCAAGCCGGCATATTGTATTTATCAGTGATGCAGCCAAGTCCCTGACCGGGTACAGCGCGTCTCTTCTGACCAGTGAAAACGGGCTTTCCCATTTCGTTGGCCGTATTCACCCGGCAGACATCGGCTGCTACCAGAAAGCGCGGGAACAGGCACCCCGCCGCAACGGTAGATATGATTGTCAGTACCGGTTTACCACCCGTGATGATGAGCAGAAGTGGTTCTGGGAGATTGGCCAGAGTTATCGCGCTGAGGATGGCAGTACATGGATTGATGGCGTGATTCTTGATGTCACCGAAAAACATGAAGAGGAAGAGGTTGTTGAAGAGAAAATACGCCTTGCAGAAAGGGCAGCCCAGTCAAAAACCTCTTTTCTTGCCAACATGAGTTACGAATTCCGCTCACCGATGAACTCGATTCTCGGGCTGACGGATATTTTGATTGAGGAGACGAAAAACCGCACTCACCGTCACCATCTGGAGGTGATCCGTGAATCGGGTAACAGCCTGCTCAGGCTGATCAACGACATTCTGGATACCTCAAAACTGGAAAGCCATTCCCTGCCGCTCGATATCGTTGACTTTTCTCTGGTGCAGCTTTGCCGTCAGATTGAATTTATCGCCCGTGAAACCGTGCAGGCTCGTGATCTCCATGTCAGCTTGCATTACAACGAAGCACTCTGGGAACACTATGTCGGGGATTCACGCCGTATTAAACAACTCCTGCAAAACATGATGCGCAGTGCGTTGACCCGGACCGAGAAAGGATACGTGGCGCTGCATGTGTTGCCAACTTACGACATGGTACGTTTTGCCGTCTCAAGCTTTGCTCGTGACCAAAACGCGGTGAGGGAAGATGAGTCGATCAACACGGGGCAAACCCTGTCGGCCACATTGGTCACTCAGCTGATTGAATTGATGGGGGGACACCTGTGGTTTGATGGCGAGTCGATTCACGGTTCGGTGATGTACGCTGACCTACCGCTGATCCCTGCCCAGAATTCGTCAAAAATGCGTGATAACGGAAGTGTCAGTGTCACCCTGCCGCCCCTTGAGGTGTTGGTGATTGACGATGTGCAGCGGAACCAGCAAGAACTGAGGGATATGTTGTTGCGACAAGGGGTGAAAGTGCTCACTGTTACCCATCTCGATGCTGTGGAAGATGTGCTGAAAACCCAGCCGGTGGATGTGGTCTTTCTCGATGCCTATCTCAGTGGCGCGCACTATCCGACCCCGGAAACCCTCAAAAGCTGGGCAGCGGTTTGCCGTGATGAACCGTTGAAAGTGGTGGCCATGAAGCTTGCCGTGGATGCTACTTCCTATGATCAGTGGGATGCACTTGGCTTTGACTTCACTGTCGACAAGCCGTTTATCTGCGAGGATATCTTTACCATGCTGGCACAGTGCTATGGGGCGAATGATGACAATATTGCAGTCCTTAACCCACCCAGTGAAGCGCTGGATTTATTTGACGATGCCTGGGCATTTCAGCACTGGCCAACCAATGAAATCCTAATCAGCGTTATTCGGGAGTTTCACCGTCACTATGCCGATTTGTCGGAAGAGCTCCGTCAACAGATGAAAGAGCAGCCAGAAGCATTGGAGCCGTTGCTAAAACAGGCGCGGGATGCGGCAAAAAGTATCGGTTTCTCGATGGTTGAGCATGATCTTACACGTTTGTTGTGGGATGTGGAGGCTGGGGATGTGGCCAAGGCTGAATCGAAGCTCGAACCGTTGAACGCATTGCTCCGGGCAACGTTTGATCGGGCGCTCGCTTATCTGGGGGTTAGGGAGCAAGAACTGGAAGAGGGAGCTATCGTCGCCAATCTTCCTCAGGATGTTTTTGAACGGAAAGCGGAAGTCTTTATCAGTAAGCTGGCGGAAGGGCAATACGACGAGGCGCTGTATAAGGAATTGGTGCCAATCATGGCGGGGTTCGTGTCGCCCTCCCAGCTGTTGCAGTTTGTAACATCCGTGGAAAACTTCGAGCTGGATGAGGCATACCGTCTGGTGGTGACGTTGATGGAGCAGATGCCAGTGTCACAGAACACGGGGGTACAAGGTTATGGAGTATAAGGTGCTGGTGGTTGACGATGAGCCGAGCAACCTGCATGTGATGCGGACTATTCTTCAAGAACACTACACGCTGATCTTTGCCAAAAGCGGTGAGCGGGCCATTGAGCTGGCGATACAACAGCGCCCGGACCTGATCCTGCTGGATATTATGATGCCGGGGATGAACGGCTATGAAGTGTGCCGTGCTCTGAAGCACGAAGACTCGGTCAGTCATATTCCAGTGATCATTGTGTCGGCGCTTGATGAGTATCAAAGTGAGGTAGAAGGACTGAAAAGTGGTGCGGCCGACTTTCTGATAAAGCCAGTGTCACCTGATCTGGTGAAAAGCCGGGTCGCCAACCTGCTTGGTGAGGCGCGGGCGACTATTATGCGGGAAAATTACCAGTTGATCGTGAACCAGATTGCTGCTGTTGCGGCATTGCGCCACAACGAGGTGGAAATAGCCGCCCCGCGTATTGCCAAATGCTGCGAATGGCTGGCGGTGAAATATGGCCTTACCAAATCTAAAGCCGAAGACATTGGGTTGGCGTACCCACTCTGTTTTATTGGCGGGCTGTGGGATGACAGGGGGAGCAGCATCACGGCAGAAAACCGCAGTTTATTGCTGTTATCCGTAGCGACCAAAGGGTTTGCCTGCGTGGCTGCCACCTTGCTGACTTACAAAAATGTGCGTTGGGACGGCACGGGTTTCCCGGAAATTGGGGCAGATAAAATCCCCGAGGAATGCCGGGTAGTGACGGCAGCAGAGGCACTTGATCAAGCCGTAGAAAGAAGCTTCGGCAGCGTGGTTGAACGCGTAAATGCGGCGATTTTAGCCTTGTCACATCAGGCAGGCACCCTGATTGATCCCCGGTTAATTCATCTTCTCGATGAAAACAGTGAAGAGCTCTGCCGCCTGTATGGTGACTGGCTGTCTTCACCCTGGCCAACGCCTGTGCTTCCCATTAACGAGTACTGATGCAGCCGTGATGATGCTGTGTTAGGATTTGCGCCCAGTCCCGCGGATGTGTGGCGGGCAGGACGCGATGGGAACAACAGTGCTGCTGATTATTGATAACTACGATTCGTTTACCTACAACCTGTATCAATATTTTTGTCAGTTGGGTGTCAATGTTGACGTGCACCGCAACGATACCATCACGATTGCTGATATCGAAGCCATGGCACCGAGCCATCTGGTGATTTCCCCCGGCCCCTGTACCCCGGATGATGCTGGTATATCCCTTGAAGCCATTCCCCATTTTGCCGGGAAACTGCCTATTCTGGGGGTTTGCCTTGGGCACCAGGCGCTGGCACAGGTCTTTGGTGCCAAGGTTGTCCGCGCCAGAGAAGTGATGCATGGCAAAACCAGCCCGGTCAAACACAATAACGGTGGAGTATTCCACGGGCTGAAGAATCCGCTGACCGTGACCCGCTATCACTCTCTGGTCGTGCAGGCCGACTCCTTGCCGGCTTGCTTTGAGATCACCGCGTGGACAGAGCGGGATGGGCAGTTTGATGAGATCATGGGGATCCGTCACAAGACTCTGGCACTGGAAGGCGTACAATTTCACCCGGAAAGTATTCTGACTGAGCAGGGGCACCAGTTGCTACAAAACTTTCTTTCCCGTTACTGACGCCTTTTTATGCGGGCTTTTACCGCCGGTGAAAGCCGATCGTTATCACTGTTTTTACATTTTCGTATCGTCACTTTCCTGCTATTAACAGTGAAACCTTATTCATTTCTGTCTGACAACTTTCTATTTGTTTCCCAACAGGAAAGACACTCTTACCGCTTGTTCTATTAATCATTTCGCCTTCTTCGCGCATAACTATGATACTTGGATGAATTTCCCTTTATTTACAGTCCGGGATAATGAAATTTTCTGCTATTGATGTGGTTAATGAAATGTAAATACTATGCTTATAGCAGAATCGACAGAAGGATATGAGCGATGACAGCCGAACATAAAGTAGAACGTAAACTGTTCGATGAGGTAATGGTGCCGTGTTATGCACCGATGGCAATGATCCCTGATCGGGGCAAGGGGTCGCGAATCTGGGATCAGGACGGTCGTGAATACATCGATTTTGCCGGCGGTATCGCCGTAAGTTGTCTCGGCCATTGCCACCCTGTGATGGTCAACGCGCTGAAGGCTCAGGCTGACAAACTGTGGCACCTGAGTAACGTGATGACCAATGCCCCAGCGTTGCGTCTGGCGAAAAAACTGACGGAAGTGAGCTTTGCTGAGCGGGTCTTTTTTGCCAACTCTGGGGCAGAAGCTAACGAAGCGGCACTGAAACTGGCGCGCCGTTGGGCGGTGGATGTCCACGGGCCGGAGAAAAGCGAAATTATTGCGTTTACGCAGGGCTTTCATGGTCGAACGTTCTTCACCGTGACAGTTGGCGGTCAGGCCGCCTATTCTGACGGTTTCGGTCCCAAGCCGGGAGGGGTCACCCACTTGCCTTATAACGATCTCGACGCGCTTGCTGCGGCTATGTCTGACCAAACCTGCGCCATCATGATGGAGCCGTTGCAGGGGGAAGGCGGTATTGTTTCGCCAGATCCTGCATTCTTGCAAGGGGTGCGTGAGCTTTGTAATAAGCACAATGCCCTGTTGATTTTCGATGAAGTCCAGACGGGCAATGGTCGCACCGGTACGTTTTACGCCTATGAGCAAACTGGCGTGACGCCAGATATCCTCAGCACGGCGAAGTCACTGGGTGGTGGTTTTCCTATCGGTGCCATGCTGACCACGGAAAAACTGGCGGCCCACATGAAGGTCGGCACCCACGGTTCAACCTACGGTGGTAATCCCCTGGCATGTGCTGTGGCAGAGGCAGTGGTGAACGAAGTCAGTAAACCGGAGGTGCTTGCAGGCGTGAAAACGCGAGAAGGCTGGTTTCGTGAAGGGCTGCAAGCGCTGAATGCCAAATACAAGATGTTCAGCGAAATCCGTGGCAAGGGGCTGCTGATGGGTGCAGTGCTGAATGACGACTGGAAAGGGCGTGCCCGGGATGTGTTGTTAGCTGCCGGGGACGAGGGCTTATTGTTGCTGGTTGCTGGCACTAATGTGGTGCGCATGACCCCATCACTGGTCATTACCAAAGAAGAAGTAGACGAAGGTTTGGCGCGGCTGGATCGCGCGCTGGCAACGCTGACGGCGGCTTAACCCCTGGCGGTTTAGGCTCTCCGTTGCATCAGGAGGAAGTACGATGCTGGTAATTCGCCCAATCAGGGAAACGGATTTTGGTGCCCTGATGCTGTGTGCCGAGGAGTCGGGACATGGTTTTACCTCGTTGCCAGTGGATGAAACCCTTATCAAAGGGCGGATTGATCATTCACTGGAAAGCTTTGCCCGTAACGCTCAGGTGCCGGGAATGGAAGGCTACCTGATGGTGGCGGAAGACACCGAAACGGGTGACGTGGCCGGCACCACAGGCATTGAAGCCGCTATTGGGATGGATAACCCGTTCTACAGCTATCACATCAGCAAAATCGTCCACCATTCGCGCCGTCTTAATGTACACAATGTGGTGGAGGTGCTGACTTTTGGCAACAATTACACCGGTGCAACAGAAATCTGCACCTTGTTCTTGCGTCCGGAATTCCGTGGCGGGCTGAACGGTAAATTATTGTCTAAATGTCGCTTTCTCATGCTGGCACAATTCCCGGAAAAGTTTTCAGACGTGGTGTTTGCCGAGATGCGTGGTGTCTCAGACGAAGACGGTAATTCCCCGTTCTGGGCATGGCTGAAAGAGCATTTCTTCTCAATTGATTTCACTTTGGCGGATTATCTGACGGGCACTGGCCAGAAAGGCTTTATTGCCGATTTGATGCCAAAATTGCCAATTTATACCAGCTTGCTGAGCGAGGAGGCCCGGGCTGTGATTGGTCAGGTGCACGAGAAAACCCGACCGGCGCTCCGCCTTTTGGAAAAAGAAGGTTTCACCTGCCGTGGCTATGTCGACATTTTCGATGCAGGCCCGACGGTGGAATGCCTTCGCCAGAATATAGATTCCATTCGACGGTCATTCACCGCCAGAGTGAAGATCGCCGAGCACAGCAGTGCACAGGATTATCTGGTTTGTAACAGCGATTTTGAAAACTTCCGTGCCACCGCAACCAAGGTGGCCATTGATGAGGAGCGCAACGAAGCCCTTATCGGTAGGGATGTGGCAGAAGCGCTGGGGGTGGAAGACGGTGAGACAGTACGGCTGGTGTCAGTTTAGGAGACGCAATCAATGACTCAATGGATTGATAATAAAACAGTGACTGGGGAAGGTGAGGCATTTGATTCGCTTAACCCGTTTAACAGTGAAACTATCTGGTCGGGCAAGGCGGCAACGCCTGCTCAGGTTGACACCGCTGTTAGTGCTGCACGGAAGGCGTTTGTCAAATGGAAGAATACGCCATTCTCGGAGCGCCAGGCCCTGGTTGAGCGTTTCGCCGAAAAAGTGAAAGAAAACAGCGAACATATCGCCATTGTGATTGCAGAGGAAACCGGTAAGCCGTTGTGGGAAACCCGTACCGAAGCGGCGGCTATGGTGGGCAAAATTGCGATTTCATTGCGCGCCTACCACGAACGCACCGGGGAGCGTGCCAAAGATGTGGCCGGCACCCAGGCGGTATTACGTCACCGCCCACTGGGAGTGATGGCCGTTTTCGGGCCGTATAATTTCCCGGGGCACCTGCCAAATGGGCACATTGTGCCTGCACTTCTTGCCGGAAATACCGTGGTGTTCAAGCCGTCAGACCTGACACCCAAAACCGCAGAAGAAACCATCAAGCTGTGGATTGAAGCCGGTCTGCCGCAAGGGGTTATCAATCTGGTTCAGGGAGGCCGGGAAACCGGTGAAGCGCTGGCGCAATCCAAAGATATTGATGGCCTGTTATTTACCGGCAGTGCCAATACCGGGCATATCCTACACCGCCAGTTTGCTGGCCAGCCTGGAAAAATGCTGGCGCTGGAGATGGGGGGGAACAACCCGATGGTGATCTCCGAACAGTTCGGCGAGCTGGATGCCACGGCCTATACGGTTATTCAGTCTGCTTTTATCAGCGCCGGGCAGCGTTGTACCTGTGCCCGCCGTTTGTATCTGCCAAAAGGGGAGCGGGGGGACGCCCTGTTAAACCGGCTGGTTGAAATGACCAAAAATATCCGTGTCGGCGGCCAGTTTGACAACCCCGCCCCGTTTATGGGAGCGCAGGTGTCTGTCCGCGCCGCTGAAGGCATTCTGGCAGCGCAGGCGAATCTGCAATCTTTGGGTGGTGAGCCGCTGCTGCAGGCGGAATTGCTGCATGATGCAGTGGTGTCTCCCGGTATCATTGAGGTGAGCAACATCGTCGAACTGCCGGATGAGGAATATTTCGGCCCATTGCTGCAAGTGGTGCGCTATGACACCTTTGAGCAGGCAGTGGAGCTTGCCAACGATACCCGTTATGGCCTGTCAGCGGGCTTGGTGTCCAAAGATGATGCGGAGTGGGCATATTTTCTTGATCACATCCGTGCCGGCATTGTGAACCGAAACCGGCAACTTACTGGCGCAAGCGGCGATGCCCCATTCGGTGGGCCGGGTGCGTCCGGTAATCTTCGCCCCAGTGCGTATTATGCCGCTGATTATTGTGCCTACCCAATGGCATCGATGGAAGGGAGCGACGTATCGCTTCCCTCACAGCTTAGCCCGGGGCTTACTCTCTAATGGTATCAGGAGGATATGATGGAACGCGTTCAGGCTTTATTCGACGGACTTTGGCAAGATTACATCACGCGTTTGTGTCCCTCCGCAGCGAAGGTACATGCGCTGTTGGAAGAAGGTGCACCGCTGCTCAATGATCACATCGCGCTGCGCACTTTTGCGCTGCCCAAAGTGGGGCTTGATCGTCTGGCGGCCCCTTTTATCGCCATCGGCTATGAACCCAAAGGGGAATATGAGTTCAAAGCGAAGAAGCTGTTTGCGCGCCATTTTGAGCACCCGAATCCTGATGCGCCCAAAGTGTTTATCAGTGAGCTTTTAGTCGGGCAGTGTTCTTCAAGGTTACAGATGGCGGTGCGTGCGTTGGTGGATCAGGTTGATGAAACGGCGCTGGACGATCCCGCCTTTCTCTATGGCGGCAGGTTGTGGGATATCGACTTTGATACCTACCAGACGCTGGCAAGTGAGAGTGAGTATGCCGGTTGGCTGTCAGCCCATGGCTTTGGTGCCAATCACTTTACTGTCAGTGTGAATCCGTTGAGCACCTTAGATTCGGTGAAAGGGGTCAATGATGTGCTGCGTCAATCTGGCTTTTCTATCAATGAATCGGGTGGTGAAGTCAAAGGCAGTCCAGAGGTTTTCCTTGAACAGTCATCAACCATGGCGGATAAAGTAATGGTGCGCTTCAGTGACGGTGAAAAATGTGTGCCGGGTGGGTTTTATGAGTTTGCCAAGCGCTATCCGCTGGATGATGGCTCGCTCTACCAGGGCTTTGTGGAGGCCTCGGCAGACAAGATATTTGAAAGCACCAACTGACGGGATGTTTTGCTTGCTCAGTAGGCCTGTGGCGAAGGCCACTCGCCGTTAACCGGGGTATCAAAGCGTCGACGGTCTTCTCCCAGCATACGCTGGATCTGGTAGTGCCCCGGATCGCTGAAACCGGTCAACTCTGTACTGAGGTGTCCGGGTGGCGCAATGATGGGCGGCTTGGGTGATGGAGTTGAAAAGTGCTGAAGTTCCATGTCCATGTCGATGCTCCCTGCTACAACGACTGTGCGCAAATGCATGCATAATTTGTATTGAAATTTAGCACTCAACTGCCCGAATGGCAGGGAAACCGACGTGATTGTGATCACTTAACCAGCAAAAAAGCCACCGCAAAAACGGTGGCTTCTCTTATCCGCTGTGGCGCGGCTAGGCCTAACGGGTGCCGTATACCACGATGGTTTTACCGTGTGCGGAAATCAAGTTCTGCTCTTCCAGCATCTTCAGGATACGGCCGACGGTTTCACGTGAACAGCCAACGATTTGACCGATTTCCTGACGGGTGATCTTGATTTGCATACCGTCTGGGTGGGTCATTGCGTCGGGTTGTTTTGCCAGGTTCAGCAGTGTCTGTGCAATACGACCGGTGACATCCAGAAACGCCAAGTCACCGACTTTCTGGCTGGTCACTTGCAGACGGCGAGCCATCTGAGAAGACAGGCGCATCAGGATATCCGGATTCACCTGGATCAGCTGGCGGAATTTCTTGAATGAGATTTCTGCAACTTCACATGGAGATTTCGCGCGAACCCAAGCGGTACGCTCCTGATCTTCCTCAAATAGGCCTAACTCACCAATGAAGTCGCCCTGATTGAGGTAAGAGAGGATCATCTCTTTGCCTTCTTCATCCTTGATCAGTACCGCCACAGAACCTTTGACAATGTAGTACAGCGTCTCGGCTTTCTCACCAGCATGGATAAGTGTGCTTTTCGACGGATACTTATGAATGTGGCAGTGTGAAAGGAACCACTCTAATGTTGGGTCTGTTTGAGGTTTTCCTGGAACCATATCTCTCATTTCCTCTGCAGTTGTTGCCTGATGAGTCTTCCTTAGCCCACCGTTTTGCGGCACAAGTCCGTTGGATAGCATAAAGTGTCAGCAGTCAGGCTACAAGCTCTCTGTTTGAGCCATTGAGTTTATCCTTTTTCCAGCACGATTTCTTGATTTTGATATGGACTTAGGCCGCTATTAAAGGCTAAAAACGTGGACAAGATCACGACACTGAAAGTAATTGGAGGCAAGTAATGCAAGCGAACGTCAAATGGTGTGGAAATGAGACCTTCCTCGGACTATCAAATTCTGGTCACAGTATTGTGATGGATGGAAATGGTGGTGAAAATGCGCCAAGTCCAATGGAAATGGTATTGATGGGGGCTGGCGGTTGCAGCTCCGTTGACGTGGTCGCTGCACTGAAAGCAGGCGCACAGCAGGTCACGTCTTGCGTGGCAGAGCTCAGCGCAGAGCGGCGTGAGCAAGCACCGCGCCTGTTTACCCGTATTAACATTCATTTCGTGGTGTCGGGCAAAAATTTAGATGAAAACCTGGTGGCGACGGCTGTAAAAGACAGCCTTGAAAAATACTGCTCGGTCTGTTTGATGCTCGGTGCGGGGGTAGAAATGACGCACAGTTATGAAGTTATTGAGACCGTCTGAATGTGTAACATTGTTACCAATCTGAAACCGAAGGAGGGGGAAGCTTCTCCTCCGGTTTCTTTTTGGGGGGGGGAGGCTATCAGACAAGTTTCTGTTTATACCGTTGCGGTGCTTACCTGGGGGACAAAAGGTCTAGCTTATCTTGCCGGTTTCAATCAGCTGTTGGATAAGTGGGCGGATAATGAGCTCCATGGCAAAGCTCATCTTGCCGCCGGGGACCACCAGGGTATTGTGGCGTGACATAAAAGATCCCTGGATCATCGCCAACAAATAAGGAAAATCAACATGTTTGATGCCCCGGAAACGGATCACCACGAAACTTTCATCCAGACTGGGGATCCCTTTGGCATTGAGCGGGTTGGACGTGTCTACTGTCGGCACCCGCTGGAAGTTAATGTGGGTACGACTGAACTGTGGGGTGATGTAGTTCAGGTAATCATCCATCGAGCGGACAATAGAATCCATGACGGCTTCACGGGAGTGGCCGCGATCGCGGGTGTCGCGGACGAACTTCTGGATCCACTCCAGGTTTACAATTGGTACCATACCAATCAGCAAATCGACGTGTTGGGCGACGTTGTTTTCACCGTCGACCACACCGCCATGCAACCCCTCATAGAACATAAGATCAGTATTGGCCGGTAAATCCTGCCAGGCAGTAAAGGTGCCTGGCATCTGGTTGTAAGGCACTGCTTCATCAAAGGTATGGAGATAGCGGCGGAACTGGCCGGTACCTTGCTCGCCATATTCCTTAAAAAAAGATTCGAGCCTTGGGAAGTCGTTGGCGGTGGGGCCAAAGTAACTGATATGCCGGCCCTGCTCTTTCGCTTTTCGGATTTCTACGTCCATTTCGGGACGGGTATAACGGTGAAAACTGTCACCTTCCACCCAGGCTGCGCTGATTTTCATCATATTGAAAATTTTGCGAAAAGCATCAGAGGTGGTAGTTGTTCCTGCGCCGGATGAACCGGTGACTGCAATAATGGGATGTTTTGCAGACATGACAAACCCTGTCAATGTAGAAAGATGGCAACAGTTAACAGGGTCTTGGTGTCTGGGTCAAGTTGGGGGGGCTAAGCAAGTGATCGCACAGGTTTGATATCCACCGTTTCATGCAGTTCGGAATACACGACGACAGCTTCTTTGTTTTTGAGCAGGAAATAAACCTGTTCTACCTTGTCCGCAAAACTGGCTTCCTGCTCGCCATAATCCGTGCCTTCACGCAGCACGAAGTGTTCAATCAGATTTCTCAGGGTCTCTTCTGGGATCTCTTGCCAGGGAACAATCATGGGGGCATTACCTACTACAAAAAACGGTGCCGGAAAGTAGCACTAAAGACAATGTCGGTGCTGTTGTCGTGGTTAAACATATTTTCAAGCGCGACCAATTCTAGCGCACTGGAGCCAAAAAGGTAGCGGTAGCCCAGCGCAAATTCATGTACCAGGGCGTTAAACTCACCCAGCCTGGGATCATCACCTTTGCCCTGAGAAATAAGGTATTCGCCAATAAGCTCGTGGTTATCAAGCCAGCGGTATTGGTAGCTGATACCAGCATGTACGCCCCAGGGTTTCACCGCCATAACGTGTTGGGGCTTATCCGGACGGTGAACCAATGCGACTGTTGCAGTCAGGCGGTGTTTTTCATGGTGATAACCATAGTTGATTTGTGCCGCTTGCTCGAAAGACGTATTGGCAAATACCCCGTGGTTTACGCGGTTGAAGAACAGGGTAACCCCCGCACTGACGGCATGGTGCATCGTTTGATAAAGTGTTTGCTCGCCATAGACATTGATGGCACTGATGATAGCATCGCCGACAAAATCCTTTGCCGGCGCGTCCATCGTTGCGGGAATATCGATGTAGAACCTATCTTCATCGACCTCTGTACGCCCATTTTGGTCGATACCAAAGAAGCGGTGGAAGGCTTCAGTCAGGCCATCCAGCCGGTTGTTGGCGGCGTAGCGGTATTGCAGCCATAGACCTACCCGTTTTTGCTCATCCAATGCATGGAGAAAGCCTGCCATAAATTGGTTGTGGTAATAGTCGAGTTGGTATTCCGGAGTGTTGGCCCAAACGCTGCCAACAGTGGCGCTGGCAAAGAGGTCGCTTTGTCCAGCGTTGAGTGACAAGGGATCTTGCAAGATGGGGGTAAGCCCAGTGATTTGCAGCGGCGCCTGACTTTGGACAATCAGCGGTCCGAAGCTCGGTGGCGTACTGTCATCTGCCTGTCCAATATGAGAGAACAACAGAAAACATAAACAAACAGCGCGAAATGTTGCCATGGTTCACCTCTCTTACCCTGCTTTATTCGTGTTGTAGAGCCGTTATCCGGCCTCAATGTGCAGGGGTAGCCAGCGTGGCACTTCTCTTTCCAACCAGAAATCCGGTTGCTTCAAGGTGCCTGAGATAAATCCAACATGACCGCCATAATCGGTCAGGTGATACTCGATATTTTCCGGCAGCGGCGCATTAGGGATCACCGCCTCGGTCATAAAGGGATCGTCTTTAGCATGGATCACTTTTAATGGCGTCGCAATATCTTGCAACACATCTAAGCCACTGCATTGTCGGTAATAATCTTCTGCATCGCCAAAACCATGGAGGGGAGCGGTGACAGTTTGGTCAAACTGGTACAAGGTCGATATATCGATAGTGTCACCGCTTTTCCAATGGCCAATTTGTGGGTGGCGCGCCAACTTGTTATGGAGAGTGCGGTTCATTGAACGTAACAGGTAGGCCTGATAGATCTTAGAGAACCCTTGGTTAATACGCTGCGAACAGGCCGCCAGATTGAGGGGAGGGCTAATTGCACATCCAGCCCGGATGATGGGGTCACTTCGGTATGACGCCAGATACCTGACCAGCATATTGCCACCGAGAGAGACGCCAACTGCGGCTTTGGGACTGTCTGGAAAGCGTGCTTGCAAGTGTTCGAGAAAAAAGCGGGCGTCGCTGGTTTCACCCGAGTGGTAACTGCGTGGCAGCCTGTTCAGCGCACCGCTGCAACCGCGAAAGTGCATCAGTACGCCCAGCCATCCCTGCTGTTTAAAAGCATTAAGCAGTCCATTGGCATACGGGCTGTAAAAACAGCCTGCAAGGCCGTGAAATAAGACCACAACCGGCTTGTTGCTCGCCTGTGACGGTGGCTCTGTCCAACTGATATCCAGAAAATCACCATCCGGCGTGGCAAGGCGCTCCCACACTGGCTCAAACACCGCTTTTCTGCGCAGAAAACGGGGCAACAGGGTCTGGATGTGCGGGTTTTTACCGCCTTTCAGTGGAACAAAGGGGAGTGATTCAGTCACTATCTTTTTCTCTTACAAGGTAAATTCGGTGATAGGTGGGTTGGCAAGCAACCGTGCCAGTTTTTCATACGGCTCTACCAAAGTGCCAGTTCTATTTGCCTAGTTTTATTTGAAACGGGTTATCTGTGCGCGGTCTATGATGTTTGGCTGATGTTGCGAGCGAAGCTGGATGGTATTCAACCGCCTGATGGGGACATTGACGGCATCCTGCCTGATTTTTATCTGGGTGTAAGATGTCAATGCACCGCCATTTATGGGTAAAGGTGGGGCAGGCAGACTCTTGGTATAGCAACGCGAAGACTGCCATATTGGGGCTTTATCAGGAGAAAGTGTGAAGCCCTTTCATCAGTGTTGGATAGAGATGACCTCCGTCGCCTTCCAGTTGGGAACAATACGCCGCCAGCGCTGAGGAAGTGTGTTCTTCCCAGGGAAGCTGGTTGATGCAGGTGATCAGCGCCTGTTGCTGGAATTTTTCCAGTGTCAGCTCATAGTTGAGCATTTTCTGGTAGGCGCCCCGTGAAAGCTGGGGTTTGAGTTCACGTCGCATCAGGCGGTAGCGGCTTATCAGGGTTTCTGACTGCACCAGCGAATGGCGCAGCGCTGTCAGGGAAGGGGCCGAAAGGGTGAAACCGGCATCTTCCAGCCAGGCCAGCAAAAGGGCAAGGTTTACATTGCCTTTACACTGGTCTTGCAGCTTCAGACAGGCGTGTTTGACTTCCTGCTGACCGTAGTGATGCAGACAAAACTGCCACAGCCCATCGACCGTGGCTTGTTGTTTCAGCGGCTTTGGAACGCCGCTTCCATTTGCTCCAGTTGTTCCTGAAGATCCATCCATTCCAGTTCAACCTCTTCAAGCGATGATTTCGCTGTTGCCTGCTCTCGCAGCAATTCCGTGAGCTTCTCTTTGTTGGATGCGTCATAAAGAGAAGGTTCTGCCAATTGAGATTCAATGTCTGCAATTTTGACAGAGAATTTTTCGAGCTGTGTATCCAGCGTGTCAATTTTCTTACGAATTGGCGCGGTCTGGCGGCGGAACTCGGCTTCCAGACGCTTTTGCTCTTTCCGGGCCGCCTGCGTATTCGCCCCGGTGGTTTTGGGGTTGTCTGCCTGCTCCTGACGGCGCTCTGAACGTTGCAGTTCACTCAGCCACTGGTAGTAGTCATTCAGGTCACCATTGAACGGCTCCACTTTACGGTCGTGCACCAGATACAAATCATCGGTGGTGGCGCGCAGCAAGTAACGATCGTGGCTGACAATCACCATTGCACCTTCAAAAGACTGCAATGCCATGGTCAGTGCGGCGCGCATGTCGAGATCCAGATGGTTGGTCGGTTCGTCGAGTAGCAGCAGGTTGGGCTTTTGCCATACGATCAGTGCCAGCACCAGCCGCGCTTTTTCGCCACCGGAGAAAGGTGCAATCACGTCCAGTGCCTTGTCGCCATGGAAACCGAAACTGCCGAGGTAGTCGCGAAGCTGTTGTTCAGTGGCTTCCGGTGCCAGCCGCATCAGGTGTTGCAGGGCGGTTTCGTCATCACGCAGGGTCTCCAGCTGGTGCTGGGCGAAATACCCGATTTTCACCCCTTGGGAGTAACGGAGCTCGCCGGCTTTTGGCGGCACGGTTCCGGAAAGTAGCTTGATAAGTGTTGATTTACCTGCACCGTTGCGTCCCAGCAGGCCAATGCGGCTGCCGGGCACCAGATTCAGGAAGATTTTTTCCAGGATCAGGGTATCACCGTAACCCGCGCAGACATCTTCCATCATCAGGATAGGGTTTGGCAGCGCCGACGGTTCGCGGAATTCAAAGCTGAAAGGATTATCAAACTGCGCGGGCAGCACCTTTTCCATCCGTTCGAGGGCTTTGATACGGCTCTGTGCCTGGCGAGCCTTGCTGGCTTTGTAGCGGAAGCGGTCGATGTAGGACTGCATATGTGCCATCTGCTTTTGCTGCTTCTGGTACATTGCCTGTTGCAGAATGAGTTTTTCTGCACGCATGGTTTCGAACGCCGAATAGTTACCGGTGTATTCGTTCAGCTGTTCGTTTTCGATATGGATGATCCGGTTGACCACAGGGTCGAGGAAATCACGGTCATGGGAAATCAGTACCAGGGTGCCACGGTAGTTTTGCAGCCATTTTTCCAGCCACATGACGGCATCCAAATCCAGGTGGTTGGTCGGCTCGTCAAGCAGTAGCAGGTCTGAGCGGCAGATCAGTGCCTGGGCGAGGTTCAGGCGCATACGCCAGCCACCGGAGAACTGGGTCAGGTTCCAGCGCATCTGTTCCTGGCGGAACCCCAGACCGTCGAGCAACTCTGCCGCACGGGCGCGAATGCTGTACCCCCCCACGGCATCAATCTTGTCATGCAGGGTGGCCACTTTATGGCCGTCATCAGCGGCTTCGGCAGCGCGCAGTGCCTGCTCCAGCGCGCGGTATTCACGGTCGCCATCAATGACATACTCGATAGCTTCTCGCTCAAGTGCCGGGGTTTCCTGAGCTACCCATGCCATTTGCCAGCCACTGGGGAGATTACAGCTGCCAGCATCTAAGGACAATTCGCCTTTCAATAACGCGAACAGGGAGGATTTACCGCAGCCATTTTTACCGACCAGACCGACTTTATCTCCGGGGTGAATGGTTGCAGATGCCTGGTTAAGCAGCGGTTTGCCGCCACGAAGTAGCTGAATATCAGAAATAGTGATCATGACTCTGGGCGGCTCCGGCCGCAGGATTGGGTGTCGAAAAAATCTGGCGCATTTATATCACAGGCCAGACGTTTCCTTAAGTAAATGGCAGTCAAAGAGGGACCACGATGAAAAAAAAGGCGATTTACCGTATGGTGGAGGGCAGGCACCGAGCACCACAGACGGGTCAGTTTTGTGTCATGATAAAAGAGTATAAAACGACGACGTTATTGCCTTTTTCCCCGGCTAATCGGTCACAGTTAAAAGGATTTTTGCTGCGAAATGGATACCCTTACAACATCTTTGTTCAAATCAAAAGTATTGGTGGTCTTTGCTCACCCGGATCCGTACGAATCAGTGGCGAATAAGCGGATGATTGAAGCTGCCGGTCAGCTTGAACATGTCAAGGTACATGACCTCTATGCCGCCTATCCGGACTTTATTATTGATGTCCACCATGAGCGAGAACTGTTGCTCGGACACGATGTGATTGTATTCCAACACCCGTTGCAAATGTACTCCTGCCCCTCATTGCTTAAAGAGTGGATTGATGTGGTGCTGGGCAAAGGGTTTGCCCATGGTGGTGGTAACGCACTGGCAGGCAAAACCTGCCGCTTTGCTGTCACCACCGGTGGAGCGGCCGAAGCCTTCAGTCAGACGGGTTATAACAAATACAGCATGGACGAGTTACTCCAGCCGTTTGAACTGACCGCACTCCTATGCCAGATGCGTTGGGTTGCCCCTCTGGTGCTCCATTGGGCGCGTCGGGTGAGTGATGAAGACAGGGAAGCACATGCCGAGCTGTATGTGGACTGGCTTTGTAATCCGGTGCCGGAGGTGGTGTGATGGAGTATAACTATCTCACGGATGCCCTTATCTTCCTTGCTGCGGCGGTGGTGGCCGTGCCCCTGGCCCAGCATCTGGGAATGGGATCGGTGCTGGGGTATCTGATTGCCGGTGTGGTGATAGGTCCCTGGGGGTTGGGTCTTATCACCGATGTAGAAGCCATTCTGCATTTTGCTGAGCTCGGTGTTGTACTGCTGCTGTTTTTGATTGGTCTTGAACTGAACCCGAAAAAGCTTATCCAGATGCGCCGGCCGATCCTTGGCCTTGGTGGCTCCCAAGTATTCATTAGCACCTTGGTGATTGCCCTTATCGCCTATTTCTGGGATGTCGGGCGAGTCGATGCCCTGGTAGTAGGTATGGGATTGGCGTTGTCCTCCACCGCCATTGCGATGCGGATTATCGAAGAACAGCGGCTGATGCGCAGCGAGGCGGGGCAGTCTGGCTTTGCGGTGTTACTGTTTCAGGATATCGCCGTGATCCCCATGCTGGCGGTGTTGCCGGCGATGGCGGGTGGTGCCGCCGGTACCTGGCTGGATGTGGTGATCATGCTGGGAGCGATACTGGCGCTGCTGGTCGGTGGTCATTACCTGCTGCGGCCACTCCTTCGCTGGGTCGTGCTTAGCCGGGTCAAAGAAATGTTTACCGTGACCGCCCTACTGTTGGTGATAGGTATTGCCCTTGGTATGCAATCTCTGGGGCTGTCGATGGCGTTGGGGACCTTTCTGGCGGGCGTACTGCTGGCGGAAAGTGAATATCGCCATGAGCTGGAAATCGCCATCGAACCGTTCAAAGGCCTGTTGCTTGGTCTTTTCTTCATTGCAGTTGGCATGGCGGTGGATCTGAGTCTGCTGTTGCAGTATCCGGTGGAAATTATATCCGCAGTGGTGGCCTTAGTTGGTGTGAAAGCCGCGATCATTTATGGCCTGGTCCGTCTTTTTGGGGGGAGCGCAAAATCACGTAGTCAGGTCGCCTTACTGCTTAGTCAGGGGGGGGAGTTTGCCTTTGTGCTGTTTACCGCAGCACGCAGTGAAAACCTATTAAATCCTGATCAGAATGCTTTCCTGCTGGTGGTAGTGAGCCTGTCGATGATGACAACGCCGGTGTTGCTGATGCTGCAATCTAAATGGTTTGCCCGCACCATCAATGCTGAATCCGCCATGCCGGAAGCCCAATCCTTTGATGATGACGGTGCACGTGTGATTATTACCGGGTTTGGCCGTTTTGGTCAGGTGGTTGGGCGCTTGCTGTTTGCCAATAAAATCAAACTGACTATCTTGGAGCGCGATCCCTCACAAATCGCACTGTTGCGGCAGTTTGGCTATAAGGTGTATTACGGTGATGCCACCCAACTTGATTTACTAAGGGCAGCCGGCGCTTCAACAGCAGAAGCGATTATCGTTTGTGCTGATTCGCCGGAAGAGGTGATGGAAATTGTGCACCTTTGCCAGCAGCACTTTCCTAACCTTAAAGTGCTCGCCCGCGCTCGCAGCCGGGTAGAAGCAAACCAGTTGTTGGGTCACAATGTGGAAGGGTTTTCCCGGGAAACCTTTTTAAGTGCGCTGGATTTGGGCAAACAGACATTGATCGCCCTCGGGATGCACCCGTATAAAGCCAAACGCGCGGAAGCATTTTTCAGAAAGCTGGATGAAACGCACCTTCATGAGATGCAACCCTACCACGGTGAGGATGTCACCGCGGCAACGCGAACCAAAGAAGCCCGGCTGGAGCTTGAAGAGCTGTTCGACCTTGAAATGAAAGGGGACACAGAACGGCACCAGAGTTGGAACCGTGAATAGCAGATTCAGACAACAATAACATCAAGGCAAGGAAGTATATGGCCAAGAAACGGTTTATTGCCGGCGCAACGTGTCCTTCATGTAAAGAAAGCGATACCCTGCGCTGGTGGAAAGAGCACCACGTGGAAGTGGTGGAGTGTGTAAAATGTGGTCATACTGACCGCCGATCGCCAGTCTCATCAGAGGAGGCTGGGGCAACAGTTCAGCAGCAGGATGCGCAAGTAATAGGGATATTTAAACCGCAGTAATAGTCGCCTGCCCAAAGTTTTTGTATCATCGGCGCCGAAATGAGCAGGTGCCGCTGGCAAAAACGCAGGGCTGGTACCCCAAACCGCTTCCGGAGTTAAGATGAAAATCACTAAAGACGTGGTAGTAAGCATTGCTTACCAAGTGAAAAATGAAGACGGCATTGTGGTTGATGAGTCAACCAAAGAGATGCCATTGCAATACCTGCAAGGTCATAACAACCTGATCGTAGGGCTGGAAAATGCATTGGAAGGCCGTGAAGCTGGCGATACTTTCGAAGTGACAGTGGCGCCGGAAGAAGCTTATGGCGAATACCTGGATGCCATGGTTCAGCGTGTTCCTGCGGACGTGTTCCAGGGTGTTGACGAGATCGTGGTCGGTATGCGCTTCCTGGCTGAGACTGATCAGGGCCAGATCCCGGTAGAAGTGACCGAAGTGGATGGTGACGAAGTGGTGGTTGACGGTAACCACATGCTGGCGGGCCAGACTCTGACGTTCAACGTGGAGGTGGTTGACGTGCGTGCGGCAACAGAAGAAGAAATTGCCCATGGCCATATTCACCAGTCTGGCGGCTGCTGCGGCGGTCACGACCATGACCACGAAGGCGGCTGCTGTGGTGGTGACGGTCATGGCTGTTGTGGCGGCGAAGACAAAGGCGACGACCACGAGTGCTGCGGTGGCGGCGGTTGCGGCTCGCACTAATCGTAAATAGCCGCAGGCTTTAGACCTTTGATTGATATATCGCCATCCGGGAAACTGGGTGGCGTTTTTGCTTTTTTTGGATAGGACCTAGGTTCTGGGAAATGAGGGTCCTGGGAAGAGCCAGAGCTTGACTCTATATTTCGACACCATCCAAAATCATGTCTTACCCAGTACCCAGTACCCAGTACCCAGTACCCAGTACCCAGTACCCAGTACCCAGTACCCAGTACCCAGTACCCAGTACCCAGTACCCAGTACCCATCAACGAAAGGAATCGTCATGACCCCCCCATTTTCTATAGCTATCCATGGTGGTGCCGGCACCATTGAACGCAGCTTGATGACACCTGAACTGGAAGCTGGGTACCGAAAAGCACTAGCGCAATCGGTGCTGGCAGGATACACAGTGTTGGAGCAGGGTGGAACGGCGGTGGATGCCACTGTCGCCGCGGTAACGGTGATGGAAGACAGTGAGCTGTTTAACGCCGGGAAAGGTTCGGTGCTCACCTATGAAGAGACTGTGGAGATGGATGCATCGGTGATGGATGGCAGTAACCTGGATGCCGGGGCGGTCACTTTGATCCGTCACATCAAAAATCCAGTACAGCTTGCCCGAGATGTGATGCGAAAAAGCCCCCATGCCATGTTGGCCGGAGAAGGTGCAGAAACGTTTGCGTTTAAAGAGTGCGGCTATGACTACATCGAGCAGGATTACTTTTTTACAGACCGTCGCTACAACGAACTGAAAATGATGAAAAAGATCGGTGGTGTTGCGTTGTCGGAAGCGCGCTACCCGGATGAAAAGAAATACGGTACGGTTGGTGCGGTGGCGATGGACAAAGACGGCAACCTTGCGGCAGCAACCAGCACTGGCGGTCTGACCAACAAGCGCTGGGGCAGGGTGGGGGACACACCGATTATTGGTGGTGGTAACTATGCCCGCAACGGTAATGTCGCTGTTTCGGCAACCGGCATGGGCGAGCTTCTTATGCGCTGTACCGTAGCGGGAGACATTGCAGGACGCATGCAATTTGGCAATGCATCAATTGAGCAGGCATGTCGTGATGTGATTCACGGCGACTTTTTACGCCTAGGTGGAGAAGGTGGGGTGATTGCGATTGACGCTACTGGGCAGGTTAATTTTGAACTGAATTGCCCGGGGATGTACCGTGCAACAGCCAATGAAAACGGCGAAGCGCTGGTAGCGATTTTTGCGGATGAGGCACTGCGGGTAGAGAGCGGAAACTAGGCCTTGGGTCCTGGGGAGGAGCTGCTTTGCTCTTCCCCGTACCAAGGACCGGCTCTTCCCGGTATCCCGAAATTAATAATGCGGTGGCGGTGTCTCTTCTGACATGCTGGCAATATTTGCTGGTTCCATGGCCTTCAGCTTGGTCACCAGAAAGGCAATCTGGGTATTCATCTTGTCAAGGGTTCTTTGTTGCTGGGTCAAGGCGTCGTTCAGCTCTTCAATAGTTTGTTCCTGAAATGCCTGCTTGATTTCCAGATCGTCAATTTGTTTCTGCAGAAGTTGTTCTGTCTCAGTCATGCGGGTTTCTCTGTTACTCGGCTATCCAGGCCTGGGCAATACCGGCAGAGGAGCCGGAAATCACGCGGCCGGTGGGATCAATCGCCACATCATACACCACCGCGCTGGGAGGGCGGGTATTTTGTTGTTCCCGGGCTAACCAGCGGCCGAGGTTGTCGCCACTTTCTGTATCCCAATACTCTACGCGCCTGCCGGGTGTGCCGGTTACGAGTTTACTGCCATCATCAGAAAAACGGGCAGTAGAAAAGTTAGGGTGGCGATGGAACATGTTGAGCTCACTTTTGGGCTCACCGGTGGACAAATCCCAGATGATGGCGGTGTCATCGCCGTCTGCCGAGAATGCATACTTGCCGGAGCGGTGAAGCGCGACACGGGTAATGCGGTGATCGTGGGGAAACGTGTTGAGAATTTGCCCGGTCTCGGTGCTCCAGAAAAAGGCATTGTGGTCATTGCCACCAGAGAGGGCGAACTTGCCATTGGGGGCAAGGGAAACGCTGTTCACTTTATCCCGGTGGGCAAGGAACTCCAGCCGCCTTCCTGTGCCTAAGTCCACGAACAGGGCTTTGCCGTTAGAGAGGGCAAGCAGCACTTTCTGACCATTATTGCTGATGCCCACATCGCGGATAATGCCGTCAGAAATCGACCAGAGCCCTTCGGCTTGTCCCCATGCCAAGTCCCACACAGCAAAATTTTGTGAGGTGGCGGTAATGGCATAACGGTTGTTGTCGGAAATGTGACTGGCGATGACGGTGTTTTTATCCGGGTCCTGATCACCGAACTCGGCCAGCTTTTTGTTTTGTACTAAATCCCACAAATCAATGCCACGTGATGTCGAGGCGATAAGGGCAAAACGCCCGTCGCGGCTCAGGCTGAAACGGGTGACACCGTCAGGATCCAGCGCCCATCGCTGGGCTTCATCAGTGGAATGAAAGCATCCTGAAAGTGCTAACAGTGTCAGAAATAAGCAAAATGTGCGGACGAATTGTCGCATAGCCCTTGTGTTCCTTATCTTGGACCCCTATAACGTCGAGTATATTGATCGTTTTGGGCTTTCGCACCGTTGTCGCGTAAGCGAATAGAAGAAATGTGGGTTTATACCAACGGAGTTACTCATGAAATCAGTTTTTAAAATGTCGTTGCTGGCTGCCACTGTTGCACTTGCAGTCGGTTGTCAGGAAGAAGCGAAAGAGGAAACGGCGAAAGTAGAAGCGCCTGTGGCTGCTGAAACCGTGACATTCGCAACCGAAGACGACAAAGCGGCATACGCGATTGGTGCGTCTTTGGCGCAATACCTGAAAGCCAACCTGGAACAGCAGCAAGAGCTGGGTCTGTCACTGAGCAACGATCTGGTGTTGCAAGGTGTGCAGGATGCATTTGCCGACAAATCCAAACTAAACGAAGAAGAAGCGCAACAGGCACTGCAGGCGCTGGACCAACGTGTTGCCCAGTTGGCGCAGGAAAAAGCACAGGAGAAAGCCGCGGCTGCGGTGAAAGCCGGTGAAGAATTCCGCGCACAGTTTGCGAAGACCGAAGGCGTAAACACCACCGATTCTGGTCTGATGTATCTGGTCGAGAAAATGGGCGAAGGTAACAAGCCTGCGGCAGAAGACACTGTGGTAGTGCATTACAAGGGCACCCTGACTGACGGTACCCAGTTTGACAGCTCATATGATCGTGACCAGCCAGCAACGTTTCCGTTGAACCGTGTGATCCCGGGCTGGACAGAAGGGGTTCAACTGATGCCTGTGGGTTCCAAGTTCAAGTTTGTTATTCCGCCTGAACTGGCATACGGCTCTCAGGATACACCTGCAATTCCGGCTAATTCGACGCTGGTCTTCGAAGTCGAGTTACTTGAAATTAAAGACAAAGGTGACAAAGCGGAAGGGTAATCCCTCAGCAGTCTCTTTGTTGACCATAGAAACCCCTGGCTTTTTGCCGGGGGTTTTTGCGTCTTTTTGAAGCGAGTCTGTTAAACTTACTGCTAGATTTTAAAGTTTGCAGCTTTCGTTTATCTTTGCCCGCGGTAAACGAAATCCAATAATAAGGAAGATAAGCCTGTGGTATCGACAGACAGCTTTGGTGCGGACGTAATCGTCGAGAGTGACGTTATCGAGAGTAATCCTTTCACAGACACGGACCGCGTTATCCTGAAATCTTATGAGGCCGTGGTTGATGGTCTGGCGGCCTTGATTGGTCAGCACTGTGAAATCGTGTTGCACTCGCTGGAAGATCTGAATACCTCCGCGATCAAAATTGCCAATGGTGAAAACACAGGCCGTCAGGTCGGCTCGCCGATCACGGATTTGGCGCTGCGTATGCTGCGTGATATTGAAGGCTCTGAACGTAACTTTTCCCGCGCTTACTTTACCCGTGCCAAGGGCAACACCCTGATGAAATCCATTACGGTGGCTATCCGAAATGCGGATAATCGTGTGATTGGCCTATTGTGTATTAACATCAACCTAGATGCGCCGTTTTCCCAGGTCTTGCAGGCGTTTATGCCAACGGAGGAAGCCCGGCAGGCGGTGTCTAGCGTTAACTTCGCCAGCGATGTGGATGAATTGGTAGACCAAACGGTAGAACGTACGATTGAAGAAATCAATGCGGATAAGTCGGTCTCGAACAACACCAAGAATCGCCAGATCGTGATGGAGCTTTTTGATAAGGGTATTTTCGATATCAAAGATGCCATCAACCGGGTGGCGGACCGTCTCAATATCTCCAAGCACACGGTGTATCTCTATATCCGTCAGCGTAAAGGTGAGGACGGCGAAAAATGAGTCTGACATATGTGTTGGTGGTGAATGGCCCGGTTTACGGACGCCAGTCATCACGGACTGCGTACCGTTTTGCCAGAGCGCTGATTGGGAAAGGACACACGTTAACGCGTGTGTTTTTCTATCAGGACGGTGTGTCAAATGCCTCGTCCCTGACCGTGCCTGCCAATGATGAGTTTGATTTGGTCGCCGCGTGGCAATCCCTTGCCCATGAGCACGGTGTTGAGCTGGAAACCTGCGTCGCCGCTGCGCTGCGCCGTGGGCAAGTCAGTGAGGATGAAGCCAGCCAGCATGGGCTGCCTTCATCAAATATGGCTGAGGGTTTTTCTCAGGCGGGCCTTGGTGCACTTTCTGAAGCGCTGTTGACCGCCGATCGCGTTATCCAGTTTTAGGGGGAGATATGAAAAAACTGGGGTTTGTTTTTTCCTCCGCGCCTCATGGCTGCGCGTCTGGACGAGAAGGGTTGGATGCGATCCTGGCAACGTCCAATTACAGCGAAGACTTGGTGCTCTATTTTGTCGGCGATGGCGTGATGCAACTGCTTGCTGGCCAGCAGCCTGATGACATCCTTTGTCGTGACTATATTTCCACCTTCAAAATGCTGTCCCTTTGTGATGTGGAAGAGATCTATGTTTGTGCCGAGTCGCTCAAAGAACGTGGCCTAGATGCACTGCCACTGATTATTGAGGCTGAAAAAGTGTCGCCACAAGCGATAGCGGCTTCCCTCAGTCAGTGTGCTAAGGTGCTTCAATTTTAAGGATTGGCCATGCTTCATATTGTAAAAACCTCACCGTATACCTCCTCAGCTCTGGGGCATTGTCTGCGATATTCGGAAAAACACAGTGAGATCCTGCTGTTAGAAGATGCCGTTATCGCGGCCGTTTGTGGCGGAGAGTGGCAAGAGCGCCTGATTTCGTCCGGACGCCGTATTTATGTACTGAAAGAGGACCTCGTAGCCCGTGGGATCGGATCGCAGATCGCGTCACAATTTGAACTTGTTGATATGGAAGGGTTTGTTGAGCTTACCGTCCGGAATGTCACGCAAATGACATGGTGAAAAGGCCTGTTTTCGACTAGCGTAAAGGCTTGGGAATGCGGCGGTTATAAAACGTTCAGGGGAAAGATCGTTGTATAAATCTTGACACCCAAATTGACGACATCTAAAATTTCGCGTCCCTACTTTTGTGGGGCATAGATTTTTCACACTTATACGTAAGTAATATCAGGAGCTATTTAATGGCAACTATTAACCAGCTGGTACGCAAGCCACGCATGAAGCAAGTTGCAAAAAGCAACGTGCCTGCGCTGGAAGCGTGTCCGCAAAAACGTGGTGTATGTACTCGTGTTTACACCACTACGCCTAAAAAACCTAACTCGGCACTGCGTAAAGTTTGCCGTGTTCGCCTGACTAACGGTTATGAAGTGACTTCATACATCGGTGGTGAAGGTCACAACCTGCAAGAGCACAGCGTTGTTCTGATCCGTGGCGGTCGTGTTAAAGACCTTCCAGGTGTGCGTTACCACACTGTTCGTGGTGCACTTGACTGTGCAGGTGTTAATGACCGTAAACAAGGTCGTTCTAAGTACGGTGTGAAGCGTCCTAAGTCTTAATGGAATCCGTTAAGTAAGGCCAAACACTAATTAATTTGTAATTTTGAAAAAACTGAAAAGTTTTGGATAAAACCTGAAGAAGACAACGGAGAATTTCCATGCCACGTCGTCGCGTAATTGGTCAGCGTAAAATCCTGCCGGATCCAAAGTTCGGATCAGAGCTGCTGGCAAAATTTGTAAACATCGTAATGGTTGACGGTAAAAAGTCGACTGCTGAAAAAATCGTTTATGGTGCACTGGACATCATGGCAGAACGTTCTGGTAAAGAGCACCTGTCTGTGTTCGAGCAAGCTCTTGAAAACGTACGCCCTGCGGTAGAGGTTAAATCTCGCCGTGTTGGTGGTTCAACTTACCAAGTACCAGTAGAAGTGCGCCCTGTGCGTCGTAACGCGCTGGCTATGCGTTGGTTGGTTGAAGCTGCGCGTAAGCGTGGTGAAAAATCTATGGCTCAGCGTCTGGCTAACGAAATGCTGGATGCCTCTGAGAACAAAGGTACTGCCGTTAAGAAACGTGAAGACGTTCACCGTATGGCAGAAGCGAACAAAGCATTCGCTCATTACCGCTGGTAATACCTTTTTGGGCGCGGCTCCGGTCGCGCCTAAACCACACTCTAAGGATACCCTTAGTAAGAGGATACTACTGTGGCTCGTAAAACCCCTATTGAGCGCTACCGTAACATCGGTATTTGTGCGCACGTAGACGCAGGTAAAACTACAACAACAGAGCGTATCCTGTTTTATACCGGTCTTTCCCACAAAATTGGTGAAGTGCACGATGGTGCGGCAACCATGGACTGGATGGAGCAGGAGCAAGAGCGTGGTATCACCATCACCTCCGCTGCGACTACAACTTTCTGGCGCGGTATGGATGCACAATTCCCTGAGCACCGCATCAACATCATTGATACCCCAGGACACGTTGACTTTACCATTGAGGTAGAGCGTTCTCTGCGCGTATTGGATGGTGCCGTAGTTGTATTCTGTGGTTCTTCCGGTGTTGAACCTCAGTCTGAGACCGTTTGGCGCCAGGCTGACAAATATGAAGTTCCCCGTATCGTGTTCGTCAACAAGATGGACCGGGCAGGTGCAGATTTTCTGCGTGTGGTTGAACAAATTAAAGTTCGACTGGGCGCAACCCCAGTGCCGATTCACCTGAATATCGGTGCTGAAGAAAACTTCCGCGGCGTTATCGACCTTATCAAGATGAAGGCGATTAACTGGAGCGAAGCTGATCAGGGCATGAGCTTCACCTATGAAGACATCCCGGCAGACATGCAAGAGCTGGCTGAAGAGTGGCACCAGAATCTGGTAGAAGCCGCAGCTGAGGCAAATGAAGAGCTGATGGACAAGTACCTAGAAGGTGTTGAACTGACCGAAGCCGAAATCAAGCAAGCTCTGCGTGAACGTACACTGAATAACGAAATCGTGCTGGCGACCTGTGGGTCGGCATTTAAGAACAAAGGTGTGCAGGCAGTACTGGATGCTGTGATTGAGTTCCTTCCTTCCCCTGTTGATGTGAAAGCGATCAAAGGTGAAGACGAAGACGGTAACGAGATCGAACGTCATTCTGATGACAACGAACCGTTTTCTGCGCTGGCATTCAAAATTGCTACTGACCCATTCGTGGGTAGCCTGACATTCCTGCGTGTTTACTCAGGCGTGGTGAACACGGGCGATACTGTATACAACTCAGTGAAGCAAAAGCGTGAGCGCTTTGGCCGAATCGTACAGATGCATGCGAACAAGCGTGAAGAAATCAAAGAGATTCGTGCAGGTGATATCGCTGCGGCCATTGGTCTGAAAGATGTCACAACGGGAGACACTCTGTGTGCACAAGACGCTAAGGTGATCCTTGAGCGTATGGACTTCCCTGAGCCGGTCATTCAGATCGCCGTAGAGCCACGCTCTAAAGCTGACCAGGAAAAAATGGGTATTGCGCTGGGTAAACTGGCAGCAGAAGATCCATCATTCCGCGTTGAAACCGATGATGAGTCAGGCCAGACCCTGATTTCCGGTATGGGCGAGCTTCACCTCGACATCATCGTAGACCGTATGCGTCGTGAGTTCAGCGTTGAATGTAATGTAGGTAAGCCACAAGTGGCGTACCGCGAAACCATCCGTGGTAAGACTGAAGTCGAAGGCAAGTTTATCAAACAGTCTGGTGGCCGTGGTCAGTACGGTCATGTATGGCTGAAACTGGAGCCATCTGAGCCAGGTGAGGGCTTTGTTTTCGTAGATGAAATCGTTGGTGGTGTGGTACCGAAGGAATACATCGGTGCTGTCAGTAAGGGCGTTGAAGAACAAATGAGTAGCGGTGTATTGGCTGGCTACCCAGTACTTGATGTAAAAGCGACCCTGTTTGATGGCTCTTACCACGATGTTGACTCCAACGAAATGGCGTTTAAGATCGCTGCATCGATGGCGTTCAAGAAAGGTGCGCTTGAAGCACAACCTGTCATTCTTGAGCCCATGATGAAAGTGGAAGTCACCACGCCAGAAGACTGGATGGGTGACGTAGTCGGTGATCTGAACCGTCGCCGTGGTCTGATTGGTGGTATGGATGAAGGTCCAGCTGGCTTGAAGATCATTCGCGCACAGGTCCCACTGGCTGAGATGTTTGGTTACGCAACTGACTTGCGTTCAGCGACTCAGGGCCGCGCATCTTACTCTATGGAGTTCAGTGAATACGCTGAAGTTCCAAAGAACATCGCTGATTCAATCATCGCAGAGCGTTCTTGATTGATAGGCGGTTTTAATGCTGGCATTATTGGCCCGCATTGATAAAAACTTCTGATCGCACTCACGACGGTGGGTGCGGCTCACAACTAGGAAGGAACACGATCGTGTCTAAAGAAAAATTTGAACGTACGAAACCGCACGTTAACGTTGGTACTATCGGCCACGTTGACCACGGTAAAACTACTCTGACCGCAGCAATCTGTACTGTACTGGCGAAAAACTACGGCGGTGCAGCGCGTGACTTCGCATCTATCGACAACGCACCAGAAGAGCGTGAGCGTGGTATTACTATCTCTACTTCACACGTAGAGTACGATACTCCTTCACGTCACTACGCGCACGTAGACTGCCCAGGACACGCTGACTATGTGAAGAACATGATCACCGGTGCTGCGCAAATGGACGGTGGTATCCTGGTTGTTGCGGCAACTGACGGTCCAATGCCACAAACTCGTGAGCACATCCTGCTGGGTCGCCAGGTAGGTATTCCATACATCCTTGTTTTCATGAACAAGTGTGACATGGTTGACGACGAAGAGCTGCTGGAACTGGTAGAGATGGAAGTGCGTGAGCTGCTGTCTGAGTACGACTTCCCAGGCGACGACTGCCCAGTTATTCGCGGTTCTGCACTGGGTGCACTGAACGGTGAAGCTGAGTGGGAAGCGAAGATCATCGAACTGGCAGAAGCGCTGGATTCTTACATTCCAGAGCCAGAGCGTGCGATCGACAAGCCATTCATCCTGCCAATCGAAGACGTCTTCTCAATCCAAGGCCGTGGTACAGTTGTAACTGGTCGTGTTGAGCAAGGTGTTATCACTGTCGGTGACGAAGTTGAAATCATTGGTATCCGTGAGACTACCAAGACCACTTGTACCGGTGTTGAAATGTTCCGTAAGCTTCTGGACGAAGGCCGTGCAGGTGAGAACGTAGGTGTTCTGCTGCGTGGTACCAAGCGTGACGAAGTTGAGCGTGGTCAAGTACTGGCGAAACCAGGTTCTATCACTCCTCACACCAAGTTCGAATCAGAAGTATACGTTCTGTCTAAAGACGAAGGCGGCCGTCATACTCCGTTCTTCAAAGGCTACCGTCCACAGTTCTACTTCCGTACAACTGACGTGACCGGTACTATCGAACTGCCAGAAGGCGTTGAGATGGTAATGCCAGGCGACAACATCAAGATGATCGTTGAGCTGATCGCGCCAATCGCAATGGACGAAGGTCTGCGCTTCGCAATCCGTGAAGGTGGCCGTACCGTTGGTGCAGGTGTTGTTGCTAAGATCATCGCTTAATTTTAGCGTTGACAGCACAATGTCAGAGAAAGGACGCCTCGGCGTCCTTTTTTACGTTTAGAGCGATGAAAACACCATTCCTTTTAATTGCCTTTTCCCGTTCAGAAAAAGAACATTAATTGGACAAATTAATTAGAAATACGAACCATTATTGTTTATATTTATTGTTAGATTCATGTTACGAGAAAAACAAAATGTATGTTTGCCTTTGCCATGGAATTTCTGACAAAGTGATCAAGAAGCTTGCTTACGATCAGGGTGTGACTGATATTCGTGGAATTCGTAAAATGACCCCATTGGGCTCACAGTGTGGTAAATGCATTCGTCCAACTAAAGAGCTTTTGCAAGAAGCCACAGCCAATTCACTGTATAAGCAGGCATGCTGAATTTGTAACATGTATTTAGCATTGACAGGCCGCTGCGCGGTTCTATGTTTAATAGATGCCGAGTAAAGGAGTGCGCCTGATGAAAGCCGATCTTAAAATCATCCAACATCTCAACAACATTCTAGCCAACGAACTGATTGCCATTAATCAGTATTTCCTGCATGCCCGTATGTATAAAGATTGGGGCTTAAGCGTCATTGCAGAGAAAGAGTACCAAGAGTCAATCGATGAGATGAAACATGCGGATGACTTGATTGAACGTATCCTCTTTTTAGAGGGGATCCCGAATCTTCAGGATTTGGGAAAGTTACGTATTGGAGAAGACACACAAGAAATGCTGGAATGTGATTTAGCGTTAGAGATGGATGCTATCCCCGATCTGCGTGATGCCATCGAATATGCTGAAAGTGTACGTGACTATGTATCGCGTGACCTGTTTCGGGACATTCTTGAAGATGAAGAAGAGCATGTGGATTGGCTTGAAACTCAACTCGGCCTTATTGAGAAAGTCGGTATCCAAAATTACAACCAAGCACAAATCATAGAATGCGACGACACCTAAACCCGGTGTAAAAAGGGCATGGGGTTAACTTTCAGTTGTTTTCTCTATCTTTCTGCCTAGCGACAAATCGCACGGTAATCTTCCTGATTATTTTTTAAACCGCACTTGCAAACGGATTTGTGATCTGTATAATGCCCCGCACTGCCGAAACAATTCGTTTCACACGCGCAGTTGTGAACCAATGAGCACAGGAGGAAGACCCATCGCTATAGACATTGTCTGATGAGGTCGGTAATGTACACTCCGCTTATGTTCGCAGTCATATAAAATGACTGACAATGTATCAGATCTTGATACTACGGTTTCACATAAATCAATCGGCATTCCCCTGTCTTGTCAGGGTTGAGTGGCGATATTGTTTGTGTATTTTTTTAATTTGGAGCTCTGTCTAATGCAGAACCAACGTATCCGTATCCGCCTGAAGGCTTTCGATCACCGTTTGATCGACCAGTCTACCGCGGAAATCGTTGAAACCGCTAAGCGCACTGGTGCGCAGGTACGTGGTCCAATCCCACTGCCAACCCGTAAAGAGCGCTTCACCGTTCTTATCTCTCCGCACGTAAACAAAGATGCGCGTGATCAGTACGAAATCCGTACTCACAAGCGTCTGATCGACATCGTTGAACCAACAGATAAAACTGTTGATGCTCTGATGCGTCTTGACCTTGCTGCGGGCGTTGATGTTCAAATCAGCCTAGGTTAAGAGGGGAGTTAATAATGATTGGTCTAGTCGGTCGTAAAGTGGGCATGACTCGCATCTTCACTGAAGAAGGCGTATCTATCCCTGTAACCGTTGTAGAAGTAGAAACTAACCGCGTTACTCAGGTACGTACTCCTGAAGTTGATGGTTACTCTGCTATCCAAGTAACTACAGGCGTTAAGAAAGCAAGCCGTATCACTAAGCCAGAAGCTGGTCACTTTGCGAAAGCAGGTGTTGAAGCTGGTCGCGGTCTGTGGGAATTCCGTCTGGAAAACGGCGAAGAATTCGAAGTAGGCGCTGAGCTGAATGTCGATCTGTTCGCTGACATCAAAAAAGTAGACGTTACTGGCACATCTAAAGGTAAAGGCTTCCAAGGCGCGGTTAAGCGTTGGAACTTCCGCACCCAAGATATGACCCACGGTAACTCTTTGTCTCACCGTGCTCCTGGCTCTATCGGTCAATGTCAGACTCCAGGTCGCGTATTCAAAGGCAAGAAAATGGCAGGTCACATGGGTGCTGAGCGTGTTACTACTCAGAACCTTGAGATCGTACGTGTTGACGCTGAGCGCAAACTGCTTCTTATCAAAGGTGCAGTACCAGGTGCGACTGGCAGCAACGTGATCGTTAAACCAGCCGTTAAAGCGTAACGTCGAGGAGATAGTAATGGAATTGGTAGTAAAAGGCGCTGATGCGCTAACTGTTTCCGAAACTACCTTCGGGCGTGAGTTCAACGAAGCTCTGGTTCACCAGGTAGTCGTTGCATACGCAGCTGGTGCCCGTCAAGGTACTCGTGCTCAGAAAACCCGTTCAGACGTATCAGGTGGCGGTGCTAAGCCATGGCGTCAGAAGGGTACTGGTCGCGCCCGTGCAGGTACAATCCGTAGCCCAATTTGGCGCTCGGGTGGTGTAACTTTCGCAGCTCGTCCACAGGACCACAGCCAGAAAGTTAACAAGAAAATGTACCGTGGTGCTCTGAAGAGCATTTTGTCTGAGCTGGTTCGTCAAGAGCGTCTGATCGTTGTTGATAACTTCTCAGTAGCAGCACCAAAAACTAAAGAGCTGATCGCTAAGCTGAAAGAGCTTGAGCTGACAGAAGCTCTGATCGTAACTGCAGAAGTTGATGAAAACCTGTTCCTGGCAGCGCGTAACCTGTACAAGGTTGACGTTCGTGACGCAGCAGGCATCGACCCAGTTAGCCTGATCGCTTTCGACAAAGTAGTTATGACTGCAGCTGCAGTTAAGCAAGTTGAGGAGATGCTGGGATGATCACTGAAGAGCGTATCCTGAAAGTTCTACGTGCTCCGCACATCTCTGAAAAAGCAACCATGGCTGCTGAAAACGCGAACACTATCGTTTTCAAAGTAGCGATGGATGCAACCAAGAAAGAGATCAAAGCGGCAGTTGAAAAACTGTTCGAAGTTGAAGTTAAGTCTGTAAATACTCTTATCACTAAGGGTAAGACCAAACGTCAAGGTATGCGCCAAGGCCGTCGTTCTGACGTGAAAAAAGCGTACGTTATCTTGAAAGAAGGTCAAGACATCGACTTCGCTGGCGGCGCTGAGTAAGACGGAGGAGTAACAGAAAATGGCAATTGTTAAATGTAAGCCTACTTCACCGGGTCGTCGTCACGTTGTTAAAGTTGTTAACGCTGACCTGTACAAAGGTAAGCCTTACGCGCCGCTTCTGGAGAAAAACCAGAAGACTGGTGGCCGCAACAACAACGGTCGTATCACTGTACGTCACATCGGTGGTGGTCATAAGCAACACTACCGTGTAATTGACTTCAAACGTACTAAAGACGGCATCCCAGCGAAAGTTGAGCGTCTAGAATACGATCCAAACCGTAGCGCGAACATCGCACTGGTTCTGTACGCAGACGGCGAGCGTCGTTACATCATTGCACCTAAAGGCCTGAAAGCTGGCGACCAGATCCAATCTGGTTCAGATGCTGCGATCAAAGTAGGTAACACCCTACCAATGCGCAATATCCCAGTTGGTTCTACTGTTCACAACGTTGAACTGAAGCCTGGCAAGGGTGCACAGCTGGCTCGTTCAGCAGGTGCATACGCACAAATCGTAGCTCGCGATGGCGCATACGTGACGATTCGTCTGCGTTCTGGTGAGATGCGTAAAGTTCTTTCTGAAGGTCGTGCGACCATCGGTGAAGTGGGTAACGCAGAGCACATGCTGCGTGAACTGGGTAAAGCAGGTGCGACTCGCTGGAAGGGCGTTCGTCCAACAGTACGTGGTGTTGCAATGAACCCAGTGGATCACCCACACGGTGGTGGTGAAGGTCGTACTTCGGGCGGTCGTCACCCAGTATCTCCTTGGGGTATGCCAACTAAAGGCTTCAAGACCCGCAAGAACAAACGTACCGACAAGTACATCGTACGTCGTCGTAACAAGTAATTTATATCAGAGGATAAGCCATGCCACGTTCTCTCAAGAAAGGTCCTTTTATTGACCTGCACTTGCTGAAGAAGGTAGAGAAAGCGGTGGAAAGCGGTGACAAGAAGCCTGTTAAGACTTGGTCCCGTCGTTCAATGATCATCCCTCAGATGATCGGTTTGACCATCGCTGTCCATAATGGTCGTCAGCACGTACCTGTTTTCATCACTGATGAGATGATCGGTCACAAGCTGGGCGAATTTGCACCAACACGTACTTATCGCGGCCACGCTGCGGATAAGAAAGCTAAGAAGCGTTAAGGAGTTAAGATATGGAAGCTATTGCTAAACATCGCTTTGCTCGTATTTCGCCTCAGAAAGCACGTTTGGTAGCAGACCAAGTGCGCGGTAAAAACGTTGCACAAGCAATCGAGATCCTGACTTTCAGCGATAAAAAAGCTGCAACTCTGATCAAGAAGGTGCTGGAGTCTGCAATTGCAAACGCTGAGCATAACGAAGGCGCAGACATCGATGATCTGTCTGTCGCGAAAATCTTCGTTGATGAAGGCCCAGTCATGAAGCGCATCATGCCTCGTGCAAAAGGCCGTGCCGATCGCATCTTGAAGCGTTCTAGCCACATCACTGTTGTTGTAGCAGACCGCTAAGAGACGAGGAGAGAAAGCAATGGGTCAAAAAGTACATCCTAATGGTATTCGTCTTGGCATCTGTAAGCCATGGAATTCCACTTGGTTTGCTAACAGCCAAGATTTCGCTGATAACCTAGACGGCGACTTCAAGGTACGTCAGTTCTTGACTAAAGAACTGTCTAAAGCGTCTGTTTCTCGTATCGTTATCGAACGTCCTGCGAAGAGCATCCGTGTGACTATCCACACCGCTCGTCCAGGTGTTGTTATCGGTAAGAAAGGCGAAGACGTAGAAAAACTGCGCGCTCGCGTTGCACAACTGGCAGGTGTTCCTGCTCAAATCAACATCGCAGAAGTACGCAAGCCTGAGCTTGACGCACAACTGGTTGGTGACAGCATCGCGTCTCAGCTAGAGCGTCGTGTAATGTTCCGCCGTGCTATGAAACGCGCGGTACAGAACGCAATGCGTCTGGGTGCCAAGGGTATCAAAGTGGAAGTAAGCGGCCGTCTTGGCGGTGCTGAAATCGCTCGTACCGAATGGTACCGTGAAGGTCGTGTGCCACTGCACACACTTCGTGCTGACATTGATTACGCAACTTCTTCGGCTCACACCACTTACGGTGTAATTGGTATCAAAGTTTGGATCTTCAAAGGCGAAGTTCTGGGCGGTATGCCAGTAGCAGAGCCTCAGGCTGAGAAGCCTAAGAAGCAGCGTAAAGGCCGTAAGTAAGGAGTCTATCGATGCTTCAACCAAAACGTACTAAGTTCCGCAAGACGCATAAGGGTCGTAACCGCGGTCTTGCTGCAGGTACTGACATAAGCTTCGGTACCTTCGGCCTGAAAGCTGTTGGTCGTGGTCGTATCACTGCACGTCAGATCGAAGCTGCACGTCGTGCTATGACTCGTCACATCAAGCGTCAGGGTCAAATCTGGATCCGTGTGTTCCCAGACAAGCCAATCACTACCAAACCACTGGAAGTTCGTCAGGGTAAAGGTAAGGGTTCTGTGAGCTACTGGGTTGCACAAATCCAACCAGGTAAAGTCCTGTACGAGATGGATGGTGTTTCTGAAAGCCTTGCTCGCGAAGCATTTGAGCTGGCTTCTCGTAAACTACCTATCAAAACCACTTTCGTAACTAAGGCGGTGATGTGATGAAAGCACAAGAACTTCGCGAAAAGAGCGTTGAGCAGCTGAACGAAGAACTGCTGGGTCTGCTGCGTGAGCAATTCAACCTGCGCATGCAAGCGGCTACTGGTCAACTTCAGCAAACTCACACTCTGAAGAACGTTCGTCGCGATATCGCACGTGTTAAAACCGTTCTGAACCAGAAGGGCAACGCATAATGAGCGACAAAATCCGTACTCAACAAGGTCGTGTAGTGAGCGACAAGATGGATAAATCTATCGTTGTTGCGATTGAGCGTTTTGTTAAACACCCAATCTACGGTAAGTTTGTTCGTCAGACTACTAAACTGCACGTTCACGATGAGAACAACGAGTGCGCAGAAGGCGATACCGTTGAAATCCGTGAGTGCCGTCCACTGTCGAAGACTAAGTCTCACACATTGGTACGCGTAGTTGAGAAAGCACGCCTGTAAGGTAGCTTTCCGGCGATAAAAACGAAGCGGCTCCTTTTCTGGGGCCGTTTATTTTTTATCTACCCATCTTCAAAAAATAGTGTTATTATTCGCCGCCCTTGTAATGAGGCAGCCCGACCCGAGATGGGTCTAGATGTAATAACAGCGGAGCACTAACAATGATCCAAATGCAAAGTATGCTGGATGCAGCCGATAATTCCGGCGCTCGCAGTGTAATGTGTATTAAGGTGCTGGGTGGTTCACACCGTCGCTACGCCCATATCGGCGATATCATCAAAGTTACCGTTAAAGATGCAATCCCACGCGGTAAAGTAAAAAAAGGTGATGTCCTGAAGGCGGTTGTAGTTCGCACCCGTAAAGGCGTTCGTCGTCCAGACGGCTCTGTCATTCGCTTCGACCGTAATGCTTGCGTACTGTTGAATAACAATACTGAGCAACCAATCGGTACTCGTATCTTTGGTCCTGTGACACGCGAACTTCGTGGCGATAAGTTCATGAAGATTGTGTCTCTGGCGCCAGAAGTTCTGTAAGGAGCGGTTAAAATGGCAGCTAAAATCCGTCGTAACGACGAAGTTATCCTTCTTGCTGGTAAAGACAAAGGCAAGAAAGGTAAAGTAACGAAGGTTCTGACCACCGGTAAAGTTATCGTTGAAGGTATTAACCTGGTTAAGAAACACCAGAAGCCTGTACCGGCTCTGGGCATCCAAGGTGGCATCGTAGAAAAAGAAGCTGCAGTGGACGTTTCTAACGTGGCTATCTACAACGCTGCAACTGGTAAAGCAGACCGTGTAGGCTTCCGATTCGAAGACGGCAAAAAAGTGCGTTTCTTCAAATCGAATGGCGAAACTATCAAGTAATTCTGGAGTAGTACACTATGGCGAAACTGCATGATTACTACAAAGAGACTGTTGTAAAAGAACTGACTGAAAAGTTCAAATACAAGAGTATCATGCAAGTCCCAAGGATCGAAAAGATCACCCTGAACATGGGTGTGGGCGAAGCAATCAACGATAAGAAACTGCTTGAAAATGCAGCATCAGACCTGGCTTCTATCTCAGGTCAAAAGCCGCTGATCACAAAAGCACGTAAATCAGTTGCTGGCTTCAAGATCCGTGAGGGCTACCCAATTGGTTGTAAAGTAACCCTGCGTGGCGAGCGTATGTGGGATTTCCTGGAGCGTCTGATTTCAATCGCTCTTCCACGTGTGCGTGACTTCCGTGGCGTTAGTTCGAAATCTTTCGACGGTCGCGGTAACTATAGCATGGGCGTTCGTGAGCAAATCATCTTCCCAGAGATCGACTACGACAAAGTAGATCGTATCCGTGGTCTTGATATCACTATCACGACCTCAGCGGCGACTGATGAGGAAGGTCAAGCTCTGCTGGCTGCCTTTAACTTCCCATTCCGTAAGTAAGGTGAAGGGTTACTGTAATGGCTAAGCAATCAATGAAAGCGCGCGAAGTAAAACGCGCGAAGCTGGTAGCAAAGTTCGCTGAGAAGCGTGCAGCACTGAAAGCTATCATCAAAAATGTTAATGCGTCTGAAGAAGAGCGTTGGGATGCCGTCCTGAAGCTTCAAACTCTTCCGCGTGATTCTGCTAAGTCTCGTCAGCGTAACCGCTGCAACCAGACTGGTCGTCCACATGGCTACCTACGCAAATTCGGCTTGAGCCGAATCAAGGTTCGTGAAGCTTGCATGAAAGGCGAGATTCCGGGTCTGCGTAAGGCAAGCTGGTAATTGAATCACGGGAGTAAAGACTTATGAGCATGCAAGATCCGATTTCGGATATGCTGACCCGCATCCGCAATGGTCAGGCAGCAGCGAAAGTTGCTGTTAAGATGCCTTCGTCAAAGCTGAAAGTGGCAATTGCTGAGCTACTGAAAGCTGAAGGTTATGTGGCTGACTACGCTGTTTCTGGCGAAGTTAAGCCTGAGCTGGAAGTTACTCTAAAGTACTTCGAAGCTAAACCAGTTATCGAGCAAATCCAGCGTGTAAGCCGTCCAGGTCTGCGCATCTATAAGAAAAAAGATGAGCTGCCTTCTGTAATGGGTGGTCTGGGTATTGCTGTAGTATCAACTTCAAAAGGTTTGATGACCGACCGTGCAGCTCGCAAAGCGGGCCTGGGCGGTGAAATCATCTGCTACGTAGCATAAGGAGTAGGAAATGTCTCGTGTTGCAAAAGCACCCGTAGTTATTCCTGCCGGCGTAGAGGTGAAACTGAACGGTCAGGAAATCACTGTAAAAGGTAGCAAAGGTGAATTGACCCGCGTTATCAACAATGCAGTGGTAGTCAGCCTAGAAGACAATGCTGTGACGTTTGCCCCACGTGAAGGTGTTGCTAAAGCTAATGCTCAAGCAGGTACCGCACGTGCGCTGGTGAACAACATGGTTGTTGGTGTTACTGAAGGCTATACCAAGAAACTGATCCTGAAAGGTGTTGGTTATCGTGCGTCAATGAAGGGTAACGCAGTCGCTCTGACTCTGGGCTTCTCACACCCTGTTGAACATGAACTGCCTGCAGGCATCAAAGCAGAATGCCCAAGCCAAACTGAAATTGTTTTGACTGGTACAGACAAACAATTGATTGGTCAAGTCGCTGCTGATATCCGTGCATACCGTCAGCCAGAGCCTTACAAAGGTAAAGGTGTTCGTTACGCTGACGAAGTTGTGCGTACTAAAGAAGCTAAGAAGAAGTAAGGTAACACTATGGATAAGAAAATTGCTCGTATCCGTCGTGCGACCCGAGCGCGTCGCAAGATTGCTGAACTGGGTGCGACTCGCCTAGTGGTACACCGTACTCCACGTCACGTGTACGCACAGGTTATCGCGGCAAATGGCTCCGAAGTAATCGCAGCTGCTTCTACCGTAGAAAAAGCGATCCGTGAGCAAGTGAAAAGCACCGGTAACAAAGACGCGGCGGCAGCTGTAGGTAAAGCTATTGCTGAGCGTGCGAAGGAAAAAGGCATCGAGACTGTTGCTTTTGACCGTTCCGGTTTCCAATACCACGGCCGTGTGGCTGCACTGGCAGAAGCTGCCCGTGAAGCTGGTCTGAAATTCTAAGGTAGGCGGAAAGATGGCTAACGATAAACAACAAAGTGATTTGCATGAGAAGCTGATTGCTGTTAACCGTGTATCTAAAACGGTTAAAGGTGGTCGCATCTTCAGCTTCACCGCTCTGACTGTAGTGGGTGATGGCAATGGTCGCGTAGGTTTCGGTTACGGTAAAGCCCGTGAAGTGCCTGCTGCTATCCAAAAATCGATGGAAAAAGCGCGCCGTAACATGGTTACTGTTGCGCTGAACGACGGTACGCTGCACCACGCTGTTAAAGGCCGCCACACTGGTTCTAAAGTGTACATGCAGCCAGCATCAGAAGGTACAGGTATCATCGCAGGTGGTGCGATGCGTGCAGTTCTGGAAGTTGCGGGTGTTCGCAACGTTCTGGCAAAGGCATACGGTTCTACCAACCCAATCAACATCGTTCGTGCAACGATCGATGGTCTGGGTGGTATGAAGTCTCCAGAAATGGTAGCTGCTAAGCGTGGTCTGCCTGTAAACGAAATTCTGGGGTAATTCGACATGGCTAAAACAATCAAAGTAACTCAGACTCGTAGCTCAATCGGCCGTTTGCCGAAACACAAAGCTACCCTGCGTGGCTTGGGCCTACGTCGCATCAACCACACTGTTGAACTTGAAGACACTGCTTGCGTACGCGGCATGATCAATCAAGTTTACTACATGGTTAAAGTGGAGGAGTAATCACAATGCGTCTGAATACTCTATCTCCGGCTGCAGGTTCAAAGCCTTCTAAGAAGCGCGTTGGCCGTGGTATCGGTTCAGGCCTGGGCAAAACGGGTGGCCGTGGTCACAAAGGTCAGAAATCACGTTCAGGTGGTTCTGTACGCCCAGGTTTTGAAGGCGGTCAAATGCCTTTGAAACAGCGTCTGCCAAAATTTGGTTTTACTTCTCGTAAGAGCCTGACTGCAGCTGAAGTTCGCTTGAGCGAGCTGGCTAAAGTTGACGGTGACGTAGTAAGCCTTGAGACACTGAAAGCAGCTAACGTGATCACTAAAGACATCCGTACGGCGAAAATCGTACTGTCTGGTGAGATTGCTCGCTCAGTGACTGTTAAAGGTCTTCGCGTTACTAAAGGCGCTAAAGCTGCAATCGAAGCTGCTGGCGGTAAAATCGAGGAATAATTAGCTCGAGGACGAGGTACAGATGGCAAAACAACCAGGACAAAATTTTAGTAGTGCAAAAGGTGGACTTGCGGAGCTGAAAAGCCGTCTACTGTTTGTGGTAGGCGCGTTATTGGTTTTCCGTGCTGGTTCTTTTGTGCCAATTCCTGGTATTGACGCTGCTGTACTTGCCGATCTGTTCGAACAGCAACAAGGCACCATCATTGAACTGTTTAACATGTTCTCTGGTGGTGCTCTTGAGCGTGCTTCTATCCTGGCGCTGGGTATCATGCCGTATATTTCGGCATCGATTATTGTCCAGCTGCTCACGGTGGTTCATCCAGCCTTGGCTGAGTTGAAGAAGGAAGGGGAGTCTGGCCGTCGCAAGATTAGCCAGTACACCCGCTACGGTACGCTGGTGTTGGCAACGTTCCAGGCGATTGGTATCGCTACGGGCTTGCCAAGTATGATTCCTGGGCTTGTGGTTAACCCTGGCCTTGGGTTCTACTTTACCGCTGTTGTGAGTCTGGTCACTGGTACCATGTTCTTGATGTGGTTAGGTGAGCAGATCACTGAGCGTGGTATTGGTAACGGTATTTCCCTTATTATTTTTGCGGGTATCGTTGCAGGATTACCATCCGCTATCGGACAGACAGCGGAGCAAGCGCGTCAAGGTGAATTGCACGTGCTTCTTCTTCTGTTGATTGCGGTAATTGCATTCGCGGTAATTGCGTTTGTGGTGTTTGTTGAGCGTGGTCAGCGTCGAATTGTCGTTAACTACGCGAAGCGTCAGCAAGGCCGTCGTGTTTTTGCAGCGCAAAGCACTCATTTGCCATTGAAATTAAATATGGCAGGCGTAATTCCAGCGATTTTTGCATCAAGTATTATCCTGTTTCCAGGCACCTTGGCCCAATGGTTTGGCCAAAGTGAACAGCTGGGATGGCTGGCAGACGTGTCGTTGGCACTAAGCCCAGGCCAACCTCTGTATGTAATTCTTTATGCTGCAGCGATTATCTTCTTCTGTTTCTTCTACACGGCGTTGGTATTCAACCCGCGTGAGACAGCAGACAATCTGAAGAAGTCTGGTGCATTCGTACCTGGTATTCGCCCGGGCGAGCAGACTGCGAAGTACATTGATAAAGTGATGACACGACTGACCTTAGCTGGTGCGTTGTACATTACCTTTATCTGTCTGATCCCCGAGTTCATGATGATTGCTTGGAATGTACGCTTCTATTTCGGCGGCACATCCCTACTTATCGTAGTCGTAGTAATCATGGACTTTATGGCTCAAGTTCAGACACATCTGATGTCTCAACAATATGAGTCCGTGTTGAAGAAAGCCAATCTGAAAGGCTACGGCCGATAACAGATTGTCATTTACGGAGTTTAGCAATGAAAGTTCGTGCTTCCGTTAAGAAAATCTGCCGTAACTGTAAAGTTATCAAGCGTAACGGTGTTGTTCGCGTGATTTGCAGTGAGCCAAAGCACAAGCAGCGCCAAGGCTAATAGCAGAATATTTTTCTTGCAAAATTTAGGCAGGCTGGCTACATTAGCCAGCCCACCTTTTGTGTGTGCAAAAGAAGTGGTATGGCCGCTGCGTATCCTAAACGGGCTTTGCAGCGGTTCTTCTTGATAAAGTACTAGGAGTGAATAGTGGCCCGTATTGCAGGCATTAACATTCCTGATCAGAAGCATGCTGTAATCGCACTGACTGCGATCTATGGCATCGGTAAAACCCGTTCAAAAGCTATCTTGGCTGAAACTGGTATTGCTGAAAGCACTAAGATCAGTGAACTAACTGAAGAGCAGATCGATCTACTGCGTGATGGCGTTGCCAAGTACACTGTAGAAGGTGATCTACGTCGTGAAGTTTCCATGAACATCAAGCGTCTGATGGACCTTGGTTGTTACCGCGGTTTGCGTCATCGTCGCAGCTTGCCACTACGTGGTCAGCGTACGAAGACCAATGCTCGTACCCGTAAGGGTCCGCGCAAGCCGATCAAGAAATAATCGGGGTAGGTAAAGTACTATGGCTAAACAACCAAATCGCGCACGTAAACGCGTACGCAAGCAAGTTGCTGACGGCGTAGCGCACATTCATGCGTCTTTCAACAACACAATCGTAACCATTACTGACCGTCAAGGTAATGCTCTTGCATGGGCAACTGCAGGTGGTTCTGGTTTCCGTGGTTCTCGTAAATCAACGCCGTTTGCTGCACAGGTTGCTGCTGAGCGTTGTGGTGAGATGGCTAAAGAATATGGCCTGAAGAACCTGGAAGTTATGGTTAAGGGCCCAGGTCCAGGTCGTGAATCTACAATTCGCGCTCTGAATGCGGCTGGTTTCCGTATCACTAACATTGTTGATGCGACTCCAATCCCACATAACGGTTGTCGTCCACCTAAGAAACGCCGCGTATAACGCTGTTTCTTAGAATTCTGGAGAAAGATCATGGCAAGATATTTGGGTCCTAAGCTGAAGCTTAGCCGTCGCGAAGGTACTGACTTGTTCCTGAAGTCAGGCGTACGCGCGATTGATACCAAGTGTAAAATTGACAACGCCCCAGGCGTACACGGCGCGCGTCGTGGTCGTCTGTCTGACTACGGCGTTCAGCTTCGTGAGAAGCAAAAAGTTCGTCGCATCTACGGCGTACTGGAAAAACAATTCCGTAACTACTACAAAGAAGCTGCTCGCCTGAAAGGCAACACAGGTGAAAATCTGCTGCAACTTCTGGAAGGTCGTCTGGACAATGTGGTTTACCGCATGGGCTTCGGTGCAACTCGCGCAGAATCACGTCAGCTGGTAAGCCACAAAGCGATCCTGGTTAACGGTAAAGTGGTTAACGTTCCTTCTTTCAAGGTAACGGCCAACGACGTTATTAGCATTCGTGAGAAAGCTAAAAACCAAGCACGCATCAAAGCAGCACTTGAAATTGCTGCTCAGCGCGAGCTGCCAACTTGGATCGAAGTAGACAGCAACAAAATGGAAGGCACTTTCAAGCGTCTGCCAGAGCGTTCAGATTTGTCTGCTGACATCAACGAACACCTGATCGTCGAGCTTTACTCTAAGTAAGGCTAAACTAAAGAGAGGACACAATGCAGGGTTCTGTAACAGAATTTCTTAAGCCGCGTCTCGTTGACATCGAACAAGTTAGCTCGACGCACGCAAAAGTAACTCTTGAGCCGCTAGAGCGTGGCTTTGGTCACACCCTAGGTAATGCTCTACGTCGCATCCTACTGTCGTCTATGCCTGGTTGCGCAGTGACAGAAGTAGAGATTGACGGCGTGTTGCACGAGTACAGCACCAAAGAGGGCGTACAGGAGGATATCCTGGAAATCCTGCTTAACCTTAAAGGCCTGGCCGTTAAGGTAGAGGGTAAAGATGAAGTTATCCTTACCCTAAATAAGTCTGGTGCAGGCCCTGTTGTTGCAGGCGACATCACCCATGACGGTGGTGTTGAGATTGCGAACCCAGAACACGTGATCTGCCATCTGACAGATTCAAATGCTGAAATCAGTATGCGAATCAAGGTAGAGCGTGGTCGCGGCTATGTACCAGCGTCAGCGCGTATTCATACTGAAGAAGATGAGCGCCCAATCGGCCGTTTGCTTGTTGATGCAACGTTCAGTCCAGTAGACCGTATTGCTTACAATGTTGAAGCAGCACGTGTTGAACAACGTACGGACTTAGACAAGCTGGTTATCGATATGGAAACCAATGGTACGCTTGATCCAGAGGAAGCTATTCGTCGCGCAGCAACGATTCTTGCTGAGCAATTGGATGCATTCGTAGATCTGCGTGATGTACGAGTTCCTGAAGAGAAAGAAGAGAAGCCAGAGTTCGATCCGATCCTACTGCGTCCTGTAGACGATCTTGAACTAACTGTTCGCTCTGCTAACTGTTTGAAAGCAGAAGCGATCCACTACATCGGTGATCTGGTACAGCGCACTGAGGTTGAGCTTCTTAAAACGCCAAACCTCGGTAAGAAGTCTTTGACTGAAATTAAAGACGTGCTGGCTTCACGTGGTCTGTCTCTGGGTATGCGCCTGGAAAACTGGCCGCCAGCATCAATCGCTGAAGATTAATCAGATTCTGATTACTTAGTTAGAAGGATTAGGTCATGCGCCATCGTAAGAGTGGTCGTCAACTCAATCGCAACAGCAGCCATCGCAAAGCGATGTTCAGCAACATGGCTAGCTCTCTGGTAACTCATGAAGTTATCAAAACTACTCTGCCTAAGGCAAAAGAGCTGCGTCGCGTAATTGAGCCATTGATTACCCTAGCAAAGAACGACAGTGTTGCTAACCGTCGTCTTGCATTCGCTCGCACCCGCAACGACGCGGTTGTAGCGAAGCTGTTCAATGAACTGGGTCCACGTTTTGCCTCTCGTGCAGGCGGTTACACTCGTATTCTGAAATGCGGTGTACGTGCTGGCGATAAAGCCCCTATGGCTTATATCGAGTTGGTAGATCGTCCAGAGCAAGCTGCTGAAGAAACAGCTGAGTAACTCGCTCTCGGTCCATTCTGATAAAAAGCCAGGCTAAGCCTGGCTTTTTACTTGTCTGTATTTTTTCAAATATCACTGTCTATTCTGATAGAACCTCTAACAAGCCATTGATATCAGCGATTGATGCTTACACGAAGCTCTGTACGCTTTTCTATATCCACTTCAAGTATGGACAAATATTTAACCTTGTGGCGCAGTGCATTATTAGGCATTCACAGCTTGCTGTATATTTGATATGGATAAAATGAGTAAAAATAAGCCTTTTGCCCGAAATTTATTCAAGAACGCTATTTTCTATAAAAAACATTAAAAAAGTCTTGCCAGATTTTTCTGCCTCCCTATAATGCCGCCTCACCGACACGGAGAGCGGCTTCCAATACGGAAATGCCCATCCAAACCGGTACGGCGAAAGCCTTAAAACTGGGTCAAAAATAAATGCTTGACGCATTAAAGTGGATCAGTAAAATGGCCGCCCGCTTCGAGGGGAAATTGCTCCGAGAGGCAAGTCAATAAGGTGTTTTGAGGGGGTGCAAACCACACTGAAAAATCTCAAAATTTCTTCTTGACTTCATCGCCCGGCAGCGTAAAATTCGCAGCCCTGACGGTGAGAAGCAAAGCTTCTTAAAGTCAATGTTCTTTAACAATTTGACCTATGCAATCTGTGTGGGCACTCGTCATTGATAGACAAAAGATTTATCAACGAACTGAGTGACCAATTCAAATTGGTACAGCCTTGAGCTGTTTTGATTTCACGTTTTCAAACGTGAAAACCAATAAGAGCACAGTCAATTTATATCAGTATTCGTTGAGCCGCCTTTGTTCACTTTTTCAAAGTGAGGAAGGGCAGAAAAGATTCTAATTGAAGAGTTTGATCATGGCTCAGATTGAACGCTGGCGGCAGGCCTAACACATGCAAGTCGAGCGGCAGCGACAT
>NZ_ADAQ01000009.1 GCF_000176515.1 Grimontia hollisae CIP 101886 | reverse complement strand
ATAGGTGGGAGGCTTGGAAGCGGTGACGCCAGTTGCCGTGGAGCCATCCTTGAAATACCACCCTTGTATGTTTGATGTTCTAACTTGGCCCCCATAATCTGGGGTGAGGACAGTGTCTGGTGGGTAGTTTGACTGGGGCGGTCTCCTCCCAAAGCGTAACGGAGGAGCACGAAGGTGGGCTAATCACGGTCGGACATCGTGAGGTTAGTGCAATGGCAAAAGCCCGCTTGACTGCGAGAATGACGGTTCGAGCAGGTGCGAAAGCAGGTCATAGTGATCCGGTGGTTCTGAATGGAAGGGCCATCGCTCAACGGATAAAAGGTACTCCGGGGATAACAGGCTGATACCGCCCAAGAGTTCATATCGACGGCGGTGTTTGGCACCTCGATGTCGGCTCATCACATCCTGGGGCTGAAGTCGGTCCCAAGGGTATGGCTGTTCGCCATTTAAAGTGGTACGCGAGCTGGGTTTAGAACGTCGTGAGACAGTTCGGTCCCTATCTGCCGTGGGCGTTGGAGAATTGAGAGGGGCTGCTCCTAGTACGAGAGGACCGGAGTGGACGAACCTCTGGTGTTCGGGTTGTCACGCCAGTGGCATTGCCCGGTAGCTAAGTTCGGAATTGATAACCGCTGAAAGCATCTAAGCGGGAAGCGAGCCTCGAGATGAGTTCTCCCTAAGGCTAAAAGCCTTCTAAAGGGTTGTTGGAGACGACGACGTAGATAGGTCAGGTGTGTAAGTGCTGTGAGGCATTGAGCTAACTGATACTAATTGCCCGTGAGGCTTAACCCTACAACACCCAAGGGGTTTTGGCGGACTCAAGTAAGAACACAAAGAGTGTGTAAAGAGAGAGAGCGGTTGCTAGGACCTAGGAAGAGCAACCGCGGTCAGTTTTCCAAGATTTTAATGGGCGTTCCCAGGGCCTAGTCACCTAGGACCGAGAACCCCGATACAGAATTTGCTTGGCGACCATAGCGCTTTGGACCCACCTGACTCCATGCCGAACTCAGAAGTGAAACAGAGCAGCGCCGATGGTAGTGTGGGGTCTCCCCATGTGAGAGTAGGACATCGCCAGGCTTTGATTTGCAATTTGTCTACTGTAGCTCGAATATTTCGATATCTGCGATGCTCACATACATTCGTATGCTGCGCTTATCGATTCAAAATATTCTTCGCGCAGCGACAAATTTTCAATCAAAGCGTCTAGATGAGTAAGACTTCGATTGAACAACATTTGCTGATATAGCTCAGTCGGTAGAGCGCACCCTTGGTAAGGGTGAGGTCCCCAGTTCAAATCTGGGTATCAGCACCAGATTTTAAAATTTGTCTGGCGGCCATAGCGCGATGGTACCACCTGATCCCATGCCGAACTCAGTAGTGAAACGTTGCAGCGCCGATGGTAGTGTGGGGTCTCCCCATGTGAGAGTAGGACACTGCCAGACACCTTTTCAAACCCGTAGCGGAGACGCTACGGGTTTTTTCGTTTATGGTTTATTTTCCATCCTCACAAATCTACTTGAACCCCTAAAATGGATGTTATAGGGTTAATGGAATTCTAGACGTCTATACATCTTAATAAGGGAGTGATTTAAGATGCCAATTAAGATCCCTGATCAGCTACCGGCCGCCAGTACTCTGCGTCAGGAAAACATCTTCGTGATGTCGGCGACCCGTGCAGAAAGCCAGAACATTCGTCCCTTGAAAGTGTTGCTGCTTAATCTGATGCCCAAGAAAATTGAGACAGAAACGCAGTTTATGCGTTTACTTTCCAACAGCCCGCTTCAGGTGGATGTTGAGCTGTTACGAATTGACGATAGGCCGAGTAAGAACACTCCCACCGAGCACCTTGACACTTTCTACCGCCAATTCCAGGGGATTCGAGGACGTAACTTCGATGGATTGATCGTCACCGGGGCGCCCCTTGGGTTAGTTCAGTTTGAGGATGTGATTTATTGGGACCACCTGCAAGACATTATGACCTGGGCAAAAGAGCATGTGACTTCAACGCTCTATGTTTGCTGGGCTGCCCAGGCGGGCCTGAAGTTGCTTTATGATCTGCCTAAGAAGACCCGTAAAGAGAAATTGTCCGGGGTGTATTGGCACAAAACCCACAAAGAGCACAGCCATAACCCCATCCTTCGTGGGTTTGATGATTCTTTTCTTGCCCCCCATTCCCGTTATGCTGACTTCTCGGCGGAGTATCTCGCCGAACATACGGATTTGGATATTTTGGCAACCTCCTCTGTCGCCGGTACGTATCTGGCGGCGACCAAGGATAAACGAAATGTCTTTGTTACCGGCCACCCGGAGTATGACTCTCATACCTTGCACCATGAGTATATGCGCGATTTGGAGGAAGGCATGGAGCCTGCGGTGCCAACAAACTATTATCCCGATGACGATCCGTCACAGGAACCTTATGTCAGCTGGCGTAGTCATGGTCATATGTTGTTTGCCAACTGGCTGAACTACTGCGTTTACCAGCAAACGCCCTATGATCTGGATCATTTCTCCGAATCTGCGTTTACCAAAGACGACGAATAATAAAAAGGCCTGCGATTTGCAGGCCTTTCTCGTTCTTTGCGTTTTATCAGTCCTTGGTAGTTTCTGGTTGAGAAACTGCCTCTTTGTAGCTGCTTGGTTTGATCTGCATGTCCCTTTCTGCGGCTTTGGATTTTTCAATCATCTTGGTGATAGTAGAACCTTGAACCAGGATGGAAAACACCACCACTGCGTAAGTCATCACCAGAATCATTTCCCTGACATCAATGTTCTTCTCCGGAACGACTATATAGCCTGCAGGTACGGCCATGGCCATCGCAAGCGCCAGTCCTCCTCGCAAACCTCCCCAAGTGAGGATACGTACCGAATAAGGGTTGTAGTCGCGGTAACGGTTAAAACCGACATAACACAAACGAACGCTCAGGTAACGTGCTACGAGTACTAAAGGTACGGAGAATACCATGATGATCCAGTCTTCTTTGTGGAAGGAAAATGTCAGCATGCTTAGACCAATCAAGAGGAACAGCACACCATTGAGGAATTCATCAACCAGTTCCCAGAAGTGGTCTAGGTGATCTTCACTTTCTTTGGAAAAGCCAATGTAGCGAGTCCAGTTTCCAATCATGATGCCAGCTACGACCATAGCCAGTGGGCCGGAAACTCCGATCAGACCGGCAAAGACATAGCCTGCCGTTGGAATACCAAGAGTTAACAGCAGTTCCATGGAATGGTCGTCGGTATGGCAAATCAGATAATGGAAAATCAATCCAAGGAAGAAACCATAAATAATGCCACCAATTGCTTCATGGAGGAAAAGCTGAACGACACCCAATGCGGTGGGGGTTTCTGTACCAAAGGCGATGGTAAACAGGGTGATAAAAATCACCAGGCCAAACCCGTCGTTAAATAGCGATTCGCCTTCAATTTGGGTTGATATGCGCTTTGGGGCATTGAGTTTCTTAACGATAGCGAGAACAGCAATAGGGTCAGTTGGCGAGATAAGCGCACCAAATAACAGGCAATAAATAAAGTCAAAAGGAATGCCGATTAGTTGAAAGAAGAACCAGGCTGCACCACCAATAATGAAGGTGGAAATCAGCGTGGCTCCAAGCGCCAGTGTTGTGATTTCCCATCTCTGATCTTCAAGGTTGGGGAGTTTTACCCCAAGGCCACCGGCAAAGAGCAGGAATCCCAACACGCCTTTTAGCAGAAAATCATCAAAGTGAATTTCATTGAGCGTCGTGGCGGCGAGGTCTTTTAAATCAAACCAGTTGTTATGACCTGCGATAACGATTCCAAGAGAAAGGATAAGTGCGCCGGCCGTGATGGCAATCGTGGTTTGCATTTGCCCGATCTTACTGTTGATGAAAGCAATCAGCATGGCTGCGGCAGCGAGAAAACAGAGTGTGGTATAGATGGTCATTGACGACCCCGTAAAGGCTGAGGTTGAGATTAGAAAAGTTGTAACGAAATATAAATCCAAGCGCGGCAGAAAACTACAACAAATATCTATCTTATGGATGCTTGATCCGGGAGTATTGTTTAATTAGACGTCTAGATTTCCATTTGGTCTGTGATACTATGCGGATAGCAAGCGAAATTAGAAGGATCTGTGGTAGTGAGTAGTAGGGAAACACTGGAAAAATTGTTAGCGGAACGCATTCTGATCATTGATGGCGGAATGGGGACCATGATCCAGAGCTATAAGCTCGAGGAGAGTGATTACCGTGGTGAGCGCTTTGCGGACTGGCATTGTGACCTTAAGGGTAACAATGACCTTTTGGTGCTTACACAACCCAATATGATCAAAGATATCCATGCCGAGTATCTGGAAGCTGGTGCGGATATCCTCGAAACCAACACCTTTAATGCCACCACCATCGCGATGGCTGACTATGACATGGAAAGCCTGAGCGAAGAAATCAATTTTTCTGCCGCGAAGCTGGCGCGTGAAGCAGCCGATGAGTGGACGGCGAAAACCCCGGATAAACCTCGTTTTGTTGCTGGCGTGCTTGGCCCGACCAACCGTACCTGTTCCATTTCCCCGGATGTTAACGACCCGGGTTACCGTAATGTCAGCTTTGACGAGTTGGTCACGGCCTATTCCGAATCCACACGCGCGCTGATCAAAGGTGGTTCAGATCTTATCTTGATTGAAACCATCTTCGATACTTTGAATGCCAAGGCGTGCTCTTTTGCGGTGCAAAGCGTATTTGAAGAGCTGGGCGTGACACTGCCAGTGATGATCTCCGGTACTATTACCGACGCCTCTGGTCGGACCCTGTCTGGTCAGACGACAGAAGCGTTTTACAACTCCCTGCGTCACGTCAAACCGATTTCCTTTGGCCTTAACTGTGCATTGGGGCCTGATGAGTTGCGCCCTTATGTGGAAGAATTGTCCAGGATTTCAGAAACCTATGTTTCCACCCACCCCAATGCGGGCCTTCCCAATGCCTTTGGGGAATACGATCTGTCACCGGAAGACATGGCAGCACATGTTAAAGAGTGGGCGGAAAGTGGTTTTCTTAATCTGGTGGGCGGTTGCTGCGGTACGACGCCGGAGCATATCCGCCAGATGCATGAAGCAACCCAGTCGATCAAACCCCGCACTTTGCCAGAGCTTCCGGTCGCCTGTCGCCTGTCCGGCCTCGAGCCGTTAACGATCGACAAAGAGACCCTGTTCGTCAACGTGGGTGAGCGTACCAACGTGACAGGCTCTGCCCGTTTCAAGCGCCTTATCAAAGAAGAGCAATATGATGAGGCCCTTGAAGTGGCCCGCCAACAGGTGGAAAACGGTGCCCAAATCATCGATATCAACATGGATGAAGGGATGCTCGATGCGAAGGCTTGTATGGTGCGTTTTCTGAACTTGTGTGCCACTGAGCCAGAGATCGCCAAAGTGCCTATTATGGTTGACTCTTCGAAGTGGGAAGTCATCGAGGCGGGCCTGAAATGTATTCAGGGTAAGGGAATAGTTAACTCTATCTCGCTCAAGGAAGGCAAAGCGAAATTCGTCGAGCAGGCGAAACTCATCCGCCGCTATGGTGCGGCAGTGATTGTCATGGCGTTTGATGAAGTAGGCCAGGCTGACACCCGTGAGCGCAAGCTTGAAATCTGTACCAATGCTTACCGTATTCTGGTGGATGAAGTCGGCTTTCCGCCGGAAGACATTATTTTTGACCCAAACATATTCGCAATCGCAACCGGTATTGAAGAGCATAACAACTACGCCGTCGACTTCATCGAAGCGGTTGCAGACATCAAACGCGATCTGCCCCATGCGATGATTTCTGGGGGGGTTTCCAACGTCTCCTTCTCATTTCGCGGCAACAACTATGTCCGGGAGGCGATACATGCCGTGTTCCTCTATCACTGTTTCAAGAACGGTATGGACATGGGGATCGTTAATGCCGGCCAGCTTGAGATTTATGACAACGTTCCTGAGAAGCTGCGCGAAGCAGTAGAAGATGTGGTGCTGAACCGTCGTGATGACAGCACGGAACGCTTGCTGGATATTGCCGCTGAGTATGCAAATAAAGGTGTCGGCAAAGAAGAAGATGCCTCGGCATTAGAGTGGCGCACCTGGCCGGTAGAGAAACGTCTTGAGCATGCGTTGGTGAAAGGCATCACCGAATTTATCGTTGATGATACGGAAGAAGCGCGCGTTAATGCTTCCAAGCCGCTCGAGGTCATTGAAGGGCCGCTGATGGACGGCATGAACGTAGTGGGCGATCTGTTCGGTGAAGGTAAAATGTTCCTGCCACAGGTGGTGAAATCTGCCCGGGTAATGAAACAGGCGGTGGCGCATCTTGAACCCTTTATTAACGCAGAAAAACAGGCAGGGTCCACCAACGGTAAGATCCTGTTGGCGACCGTCAAAGGGGATGTTCACGATATCGGTAAGAACATTGTCGGCGTGGTGCTGCAATGTAATAACTACGAAATTATCGACCTCGGCGTGATGGTGCCCTGTGAGAAAATCCTCAAAGTCGCCAAGGAAGAAAATGTCGATATTATCGGATTGTCCGGCCTTATCACCCCATCACTGGACGAGATGGTCCATGTGGCCAAAGAGATGGAGCGCCTTGGCTTTGACCTGCCACTGTTGATTGGCGGTGCAACGACGTCCAAAGCCCATACGGCGGTAAAAATCGAGCAAAACTACAACCAGCCCGTGGTGTATGTAAACAACGCCTCCCGTGCGGTTGGTGTGTGTTCGTCACTGCTGTCTGAAACGCTGAAACCTGCGTTTGTTGAAAAACTGCAGGCGGATTACGACGTAGTACGTGAGCAGCATGCCCGTAAACGTCCCCGTACCAAGCCTGTCACCCTTGAAAAGGCCCGGGCAAACAAAGTCGCGATTGATTGGGACAGCTATACCCCGCCGGTGCCGGCAAAACCGGGTGTCCATGTGTTTGAAGACTTCGATGTGGCGACATTGCGCCAATACATCGACTGGACACCGTTCTTTATGACCTGGTCTTTGGTCGGCAAGTACCCGGCAATTCTTGACCATGAAGAGGTGGGTGAAGAAGCCAGACGTCTGTTTAAGGATGCCAATGATCTGCTGGATCGTGTTGAGCGGGAGGGGCTGATGAAAGCGAGCGGCATGTGCGCGCTTTTCCCTGCGGCAAGCGTCGGTGATGACATTGAAGTGTATACCGATGAATCCCGCACTGAAGTGGCCCATGTCTTGTATCACCTGCGCCAGCAAACCGAGAAACCGAAAGGGTTCAACTACTGTCTGTCTGACTATATCGCACCGAAAGAGAGCGGTAAGAAGGACTGGATTGGTGCGTTTGCCGTCACCGGCGGCATTGGTGAACGGGAACTTGCGGATGCCTACAAGGCGCAGGGGGATGACTATAACGCCATCATGATTCAGGCTGTTGCCGATCGTCTGGCAGAGGCATTTGCTGAACATCTCCATGAGCGTGTGCGTAAAGAGATTTGGGGCTATGCGACAGATGAAAACCTGTCAAACGACGATCTTATCCGGGAAAAATACCAGGGTATTCGTCCTGCTCCGGGCTATCCGGCCTGCCCCGAACATACCGAGAAAGGCACTCTGTGGGAGATGCTGAAAGTAGAGGAAACCATTGGTATGTCTCTGACCTCCAGTTACGCCATGTGGCCGGGAGCATCTGTATCAGGGTGGTATTTCTCGCATCCGGAATCGCGCTATTTCGCGGTGGCACAGATCCAGGAAGATCAGCGTGACAGTTATGCCGATCGCAAAGGCTGGGATCTGATCGACGCCGAAAAATGGCTGGGGCCCAACCTTAATGATTAGGGTCAACAGACCCTAATCATCATTCTGTTGATGAAATAAAAATGGCGCTCTCATTGAGCGCCATTTTTGTTTCGGTGGAGGGTTGAATCAAGCTTCAAACAATTCTTTGTGCAGTGCACGAACCACGTCTTTGGATTCTGACGTGCTGGTCAGGAAACACAGGTTGTGATTGCTTGCACCATAGCAAATCATGCGAAGGTTATAGTCTTCCAACGCACTGAAGATTTTTGCTGCTGCACCTTTTGACTCACTCATGTGGTTACCGATAAGTGCCACCAGGCACATATCCTGCTCGACGGTTACCTTACAAAGCTTGGTCAACTCCTTTTCTGCTGCTTCTGGCAGTTTAGGAGCGCCGCCTTTGGTATTGGTTTGATCCAGAGTTAATGACACACTTACTTCTGATGTAGTGATCAGATCGACCGAGACTTTGTGTTTTGCCAGAATGCTGAACACTTCGGCCAGAAAACCATAAGCATGAAACATATTCAGGCTGGTCAGCGTGACCATCGTCTGGTTGCAGCGCAGGGCCAGCGCGCGGAAAAGAGGGGATTTCTCTGCATGTCGACGTATCCAGGTACCCCCCTGCTGCGGCGCTTTGGACGAACCGACGAATACCGGAATGTCCTGACGCATTGCCGGGATAAGCGTCGCCGGGTGCAGGATTTTGGCCCCGAAGTTTGCCATCTCAGACGCTTCACTGAAGCTGATTTCATCGATAGGGCTGGCTGTCGGTACCACACGGGGATCGGTGCTGTAGATACCCGGCACATCGGTCCAGATTTCCAGCGATGTTGCTTTGACTGCTTCAGCCAACAGGGCGGCGCTGTAGTCGCTGCCACCACGGCCCAACGTGGTTGTATTGCCTTGCGCATCTGAGCCGATAAACCCCTGCGTGACCACTACGCTATCTTCAAACAGCGGTGTGAGTATGCTTTCTGCATGATGGGCAGTCTCAATCAGATCTGGGGTAGCCTTGCCATACACATTATCTGTTTTCAGTACATTGCGCACGTCGACACGCACTGCGTTGATGCCTTTGCTGTTCAGGAGATGGGTGAAAATGTGGGTTGACATCATTTCGCCACACGCAACCAGCGCGTCGGTTGTTTTATCTGAAGGTGACGTTTCTGCCACCGCAGAGAGGGATGTGACCTCATCGAGAATGGCATTCACCGCCGATGCGACCTCTGGTGAGTCAGGAATCTGTTTCAAAATGCTGAAATGAATTTCACGCAATTCTGCCAGTACGTCCTGCTGTCTGTCATTGGTAACGCCGTTTGCCAGTTCAACCAGTAAGTTTGTCACGCCAGAGCAGGCGCTGATCACCACCAGTCGCGTATTCAAATTCCTTTTAATGACGGCTGCACAGTTAGACATTGCTGTGTAGTCGGCTACACTCGTGCCGCCAAATTTTGCGACATTTAATGCATTCACTTCCTTTTACCTCCCATAAATCGCGAGTGGAGTATCCCAGAAAAATAATAGGTTGGAAGACAGAGAGGGCAGGGTTGGAAGAAAGGGCATTTCTCCAGAAGCGCTCCATCTCGATTGAGATGACAATCCGGAGGATTCAACCTCCCAGACCGACAAGCCAGCCCCCCAAGGTCTGGTCTCGCCTCGGCGTCTTACCCCCTGATCAGATGGCATTGGAGTTGGGGCTCCGCAATCCGACTGCCTGGTAGACGCGCCTCTTCTGTCTCTGCACAGCACTCATGGTGCTGTGCAAAAATTGCCCTCTATTGATAATTGTTTGTAACGGTAATGTCAATGTTTGATTGGATTCAAACCTTTTCATTTTAAGACAACGTTGGGTTTATTTGCCGATGAGGTTTTGGCCTGTGCCGAAGCAGTGGTAGGGTAGTAATCCCAAGGAGCAAAAGGCATATGGAGAGCACATAAATGACAATTTCACGCTTTATTCCCCCCCAACGTACCCTGATGGGGCCGGGGCCCTCTGATGTTTCCCCCCGCGTATTGCAAGCGCTGGCGCAACCGACCATTGGTCACCTCGACCCGCTGTTTGTCGGCATGATGGATGAAGTAAAGGCACTGCTCCAGTACGCATTCCAAACGGAGAATGCCTTTACCATTGCGGTTTCAGCCCCAGGCAGCGCGGGGATGGAAACCTGCTTTGTTAACCTTATCTCGCCCGGCGACACAGTGATTGTCTGCCGCAATGGGGTATTTGGTGACAGGATGCGTGAGAACGTTGAGCGCTGTGGGGCAACAGCGGTCATGGTTGACGATGAATGGGGGAAGCCGGTTGATCCGGCGAAAGTGGCTGCTGCCCTCGAAGCAAACCCACAGGCCACTGCCGTTGCCTTTGTGCATGCAGAAACGTCCACCGGCGCACTGAGTGATGCGAAAGCCCTTTCTGAGCTGGCACGAGCGCACGGTTGCCTGACAATCGTGGATGCGGTTACGTCACTGGGTGGTGTCCCCTTGCTGGTGGATGAATGGCAGCTGGATGCTGTCTATTCCGGTAGCCAGAAATGTCTATCCTGCGTGCCGGGATTATCACCGGTCACCTTCTCCCCGCGAGCGGTCGAGAAAATGCAGCAACGCAGTGGAAAAGTACAAAGCTGGTTCCTCGACCAGAGTCTGGTACTGGGGTATTGGAGTGGAGAAGGCAAGCGCAGTTACCACCACACGGCACCGGTTAACAGCCTGTATGCCCTGCATGAATCCCTGCTGATGCTGAAAGAAGAAGGGTTGGAAAATGCGTGGCAGCGCCACCGTGATATGCATGAACTGTTGAAATCAGAACTTGAGCCTCTGGGCATTCATTTCCTGGTGGATGAAGAACATCGTTTGCCACAACTCAATGCGGTTGCGGTTCCTGAAGGTGTTGACGATGCTGCGGTAAGGGCAAGGCTTTTGAATGACTACAATTTGGAAATTGGTGCAGGCCTTGGTGCGCTGGCCGGTAAAGCCTGGCGTATAGGCCTGATGGGGTATGCCGCCAGGCGTGAGAATGTTGCCCTGTGTGCCAAGGCACTGAAAGATGTACTGGGGTAACCGGCAGCAATGAAGAAAACGCCTTGTGCAATGCAGGGCGCTTTTGTTTTAGCAGGTTCAGTGTACGCCAGTGCGTGATGGCTGCATTTTTGTAAAATCAAGCTTAAATTCCCGTGCTGGAAATAACAGGGCCGCTTCCTCTTTCAGTTGCTTTGCAATAGATCCATGCCCGGTCAGCATGGCAAGTTCAATCAATGACTGGTATCCCTCTGGGTTGGGATGGGTTCCCAGGCGGTAGATTTGCGCCCTCAGATAGTGCTCCTGAGCGCGTTTGTCACTGCTTTCCAAGGCATCGTGAAATGCCCGCATCCCGGCCTCCTGACTGAAGTAATCCCGCCACCATGGGTGGGTTTGGTACTGCACCAGCTTTATATCTTTTATCTGGTAAGTGCGCAGTGCCTGTTCACCAAGGTAAATTGATGACAACACCATAAAGGCAGTGACAGCCAGTACCCCGTTGGCCGCCAGTTTTATACCACGGGTATGGCGAAGAGGAATACGGCGATAGTGCGCCGAGAGGTTATCCAGCCAGTAAACCAATATCACGAACAGAACACCGAATGCCGGATTGATTTCCATATAAGCGGTCAGTGCCATGCCGAGCAGGGAAGGCAGTAATATCGCCAGCAGCATCAAGCGTGTTCCTCCCGGTGCCTCCATCAAACGGCGTGTAACCAGACTGAGAAGCACACCAAACCCTGCCCAGTAAGCAATCCCTCCCTGGGTGAGATTTGCCAGAAGCCAGCTTGGATATGGCACGATAGGGGAAAGTCCCTGCTGTTGCTCAAGCCCAAATAAAAGCTGGGCTTTGATGAGTTGTCCCAGCCCGACGCCTTCAAACTGTGATTGCGTCAGCAATGCCCAGGTCTGGGCCAGTACTGCCTGCTCATGCTCTGAATACCGTGCAGCGGATAATGCGGCCTGGGGTAACCAGTTGAAATGCCAAGCAAGGATGAAGCCTGCCAGTACTGCCAAGTTCCAAAGTCCGTGGTGGCGTTTTTGGCAAAAACGGAATAGGAAAGGTTGGATAAGTATGGTAACGACCAGCATGGCAGCGATGAGCCAGGGCGATCGCAATGCCGCGAGTGCTGGAATAGTGAGCACTGGGGTGAGTAATAACACGGCATGCAGGGGGACCCAGTTGCGTTTATATACTTTGGTTCTCGCCAGGAGGTATGCCGATAATGACAGTGCGGTCAACAGAGCGATACTTAATGCTTCACCGTGTACCGTAATGCCTGAAAGATAAGAGGCATAGGTGTCTGTCAGCGTAGGTAACAGTACGGGAAGGGCCAGCAGCCAGCCACTGAGCAGCGGTAGCAAAAGGAGATCTTGGCGTTGCATATGGTTGAAGCTGAATTGTTGCAAGGTACAAAACAGCAATAGCGCAAGCAACACATTGCATCCCTGCCAGATTGCCGTATGCAGGTCAGCGTGAAGGTAGAAAGAGGGAAGCAAAGCAAACAAGGCTGCAATAGCGAGCCAGACAGTGACGGTGGTATAACGGAAGCGGCGCTGTCTGGCCGCCTCCCATCCACCCAAACAGATCAGGGTGACGGTGAGTAAAAGTGTCAACGCCGTTGCGGGATGCTGAACACCGGAAAATTCCAATGGGGTTTGGTTTAAGGGCAGACAGAACAAGAACAGTGCAGCCAGTGCAATCAGCACCGGCTTCACCAGGGGTTTACTGGCTACTTTGTCTGGCCAGAGGTGTTGTAAACGCGATGTTTGCATACTGTCATTTTTACCGTCGATAGCGCGCGAATATGCTTTACGATGCCTTTTGTTTGAGCAAGGGTTTCAGGAACCTTGCGGTATGGGAGCCTTCAACCAGTGCGACATCTTCCGGCGTACCTTCAGCAATGATCATACCACCGCCGCTGCCACCCTCAGGCCCCAGATCGACAATCCAGTCTGCCGTTTTTATCACATCGAGGTTGTGCTCAATCACCACAATGGTATTGCCATGATCGCGCAAGCGATGCAACACGGTCAGCAACTGCTGGATATCATGGAAGTGTAGCCCAGTAGTGGGTTCATCCAGAATATACAGGGTTTTTCCTGTGTCACGCTTTGACAGCTCCCGCGCCAGTTTAACTCGCTGCGCTTCACCACCGGAAAGGGTGGTTGCCGCCTGGCCGAGACGAATGTAGGAAAGACCAACATCCATCAGAGTTTGCAGTTTGCGCGCTATTGCCGGGACGGCATCAAAAAATTCGCGTGCATCTTCCACTGTCATTTCAAGGACTTCGTCAATGGTTTTGCCTTTGTAGCGAATTTCCAGCGTTTCACGGTTATACCGCTTACCTTTACACACGTCGCAAGGTACATAAACATCGGGCAAGAAGTGCATTTCGACTTTGATAACACCGTCGCCCTGACACGCCTCACAGCGTCCGCCCTTCACGTTGAAGCTGAAACGGCCGACTTTATAACCGCGGGAGCGTGATTCCTGAGTACCGGCAAACAGCTCACGAATAGGCGTGAAAATACCGGTGTACGTGGCCGGGTTAGAGCGAGGGGTACGGCCAATCGGGCTTTGGTCGATATCAATCACCTTGTCGAAGTGCTCCAGACCGTCGATATCCTTGAATGGTGCTGGTTCGCCGGTCGTGGCACCGTTCAGGTGCTGGTGGGCAATCCTGTAGAAGGTGTCATTGATCAGTGTGGATTTACCGGAGCCCGAGACACCCGTCACACAGGTCAGCAGGCCAACCGGCAGGGTCAGGTTCACGTTTCGCAGGTTGTTACCGCTGGCCCCTCTCAGTTTCACCACCCGTTTTTTGTCGTAAGGGATACGTGTCTGTGGGACGGCAATCTGCTTTTTGCCACTGAGGTACTGACCGGTCAGGGAGTCTTCATTTTTGATAATTTCCTCGTAGGTACCTTCTGCCACCACATAGCCACCATGAACACCGGCCCCCGGGCCGATATCAATAATGTGGTCGGCCGCACGGATAGCATCTTCGTCATGTTCAACCACCAGTACGGTATTGCCGAGGTTACGAAGGTGCTCAAGGGTTGCCAGCAGGCGCTCGTTGTCGCGCTGGTGCAGGCCGATAGAAGGTTCATCCAGTACATACATCACGCCGACCAGACCGGCGCCAATCTGGCTCGCCAGTCGGATACGCTGGGCTTCCCCCCCGGACAGGGTATCGGCGCTGCGCGACAGGTTGAGGTAATTCAGACCCACATTGACCAGAAAGCTCAGCCTGTCGTGGATCTCTTTCAGTACCTTGTCAGCAATCTGGGCGCGCTGGCCTGTGAGCTCAAGACTGGCAAAGAATGTCAGTGCTTCATGAATACTCATTTCACAGATGGCGGGCAGGTTGGTGTTCCCGACAAATACGTGGCGCGCTTCTTCTCGGAGGCGCGAGCCGCCACAGCTGGAGCAGGGCTTGTTGGCGATATACTTCGCCAGCTCTTCACGCACTGCCATGGACTCGGTATCGCGGTAGCGGCGGTTGAGGTTATTGAGAATGCCTTCGAACGGGTGCTTACGCACGGTGATATCACCGCGGTCATTGACGTATTTAAAGGCAATGTCTGTCGATCCGGAACCGTTCAGTACCACATCCTTGATTGCTTTCGGCAAATCCTTCCACGGCGTTTCAATGTCAAAGCCGTAGTGGTCTGCCAGCGAGTTCAGCATTTGGAAGTAATAGAAGTTGCGGCGATCCCAGCCACGGATTGCACCGCCGGCAAGGCTGACTGCCTCGTTCTGCACCACGCGGTTTTCATCGAAATATTGCTGCACGCCAAGTCCATCACAGGTGGGGCAGGCACCGGCAGGGTTGTTGAACGAGAACAGGCGAGGCTCCAGTTCCTGCATGCTGTAACCACAATGCGGGCAGGCAAAATTGGCTGAGAAAACCAGATCCTCGCCATCACCGTCCATGTGACTGACCACGGCAGTGCCACCGGTCAGTTCAATCGCGGTTTCGAAGGATTCTGCCAGACGTTGCTGGAGATCGTTCCGGACCTTAAACCTGTCCACCACCACTTCAATGGTGTGCTTTTTGTGGAGCTCCAAGGGTGGGGGATCAGACAGGTCACACACCTCACCGTCGATACGGGCACGGATAAAACCGTGGGCCACCAGATTTTCCAGGGTTTTGACGTGCTCGCCTTTGCGTTCTTTGACAATCGGGGCCAGCAGCATCATTTTGCTGCCTTCTTCCAGCGCCAGCACCTTATCCACCATCTGGCTAATAGTCTGGGCTTCCAGTGTCACATTGTGGGTTGGGCAACGGGGATCGCCGACTCGGGCATAGAGCAGACGCAGGTAGTCGTAGACTTCTGTGATGGTCCCTACGGTTGAGCGTGGGTTGTGCGACGTGGATTTCTGCTCGATAGAAATGGCTGGGGAAAGCCCTTCGATGTGGTCTACATCCGGCTTTTCCATCAGGGAAAGGAACTGGCGTGCATAGGCAGACAGGGATTCGACATAACGACGTTGGCCCTCTGCATACAGGGTGTCAAACGCCAGCGATGATTTGCCGGAGCCTGACAGGCCGGTGATCACGATCAGTTTGTCGCGCGGGATTGTCAGGTTAATGTTTTTCAGATTATGGGTACGTGCCCCTCTGACATCAATCGTGTCCATGTCTACCTTGCCCTTGCCATTCAAAGCCCGATGAAAAAATGAAGAGAGTAGTATCCCATATTATTGCCCAATGAAAAAGAAGAAAGCTGTATAAATATACAGCCTTCTTCTTTTTAACATACAGATTTTAACGATGTTTGTGTGGTTTTCGATCAACCACATTTTACCGTTTTTTGTGGCTGGTTGGGTGCATCAGACTGTAGGTAGATGTTTTCGTAACAGTAGTTGGTGGCTTCAATGAAGCCTTCTACGCTGCCGCAGTCAAAGCGTTCACCCTTGAATTTGTACGCCAGTACACAGCCGCTTTTGGCTTGCTTGAGCAGGGCGTCGGTGATCTGGATTTCTCCGTTTTTGCCAGGTTCGGTGTTTTCCAGAATATCGAAAATATCCGGGGTCAGGATGTAGCGGCCAATGATCGCCAGGTTGCTTGGTGCGGTGCCCGGTTCGGGTTTTTCAACCATGTTGTCGACGCGGTAGAGATTCTCTTTCATTTCCTCACCGGCGATCACACCGTATTTGTGGGTTTCATCCACCGGCACTTCTTCTACGGCAACAATGGAGCAACGGAACTGTTTGTACAAGGCAACCATTTGGGAGAGCACACCTTCCTCGCGGTTAACGCAAAGGTCATCGGCCAATACCACCGCAAATGCATCGTCACCGACCAGTTCGCGACCAGTCAGGATGGCGTGGCCCAGACCTTTCATTTCTTTTTGGCGAATATAGGTAAAGGACGCGGCATCAATGGTTGTGCGGATGTCATCAAGCAGGGCTTCTTTGTTTGTGCCACTGATTTGGTGCTCAAGTTCGTAGTTTTTGTCGAAGTGATCCATCAGGCTGTGTTTACCGCGTCCGGTCACAATACACATACCGGTAATACCTGCCTCCAGCGCTTCATCAACGCCATATTCAATCAGGGGCTTGTTGACAATGGGCATCATTTCTTTCGGCATAGATTTGGTGGCTGGTAGGAAACGGGTTCCATAGCCAGCCGCCGGGAATAGACACTTCTTGATCATAGGTTGTCCTTAATACAATACGTTATATTTACCGAACTCGTGGTGATGTAAAAATACAGGAGAGGTAGGATGTTACCACGCACCAGTTACAATTTTGTCTCATTGTTAGATTATGCGAGCATAGAGGTTCAACGACAAGATATGCTCAACCGATTGGCCAAAAGCCGAGCCTTTTTTTGACCTTATGTACCGCCAGTAAGTTCTGGGTGCCGACACCAATACTCACCGCCAGGGCCGCGCCGACAATCCCCCATAGAGACGTCAACACGAATATCAAGGTTACAGTGAGCATGCCGGCAAACAGGGTGATGTTGCGCATGTCCCTTTCATAACCACACATGGTGAGAAGAAAGCCGACAGAGCCAGTCATCACATTGATAGTTTGCCCGATAGCCAGGATCACCAGCAGTTGCCCTGATGGGGTGAAGTCCTCGCCAAACAGCGCCATGATTTTATCAGGCCAGATCAGTACCGCAGCCAATACAGGCAGGGAAAAAATTACCATCAGACGGGTTGAAAATTGTGCCAACTTTTTCAGTTCATCCCAGTTTTCTGCATTGAACAGTGTCGAGAATCGTGGTGCGGCAACGAAATTCACCACCATTAACATAAAACTGATCAGCAACGAAGTGCGCTGGGCGGCAGAAAAATAGGCGACCTCCTGCGCGCTGACAAACAGCCCGACGATCACCACAGAGGCCCAGGGTATCGCCTGTGCGGTGGCTGAAACTAACCAAAGGTTTGGTGCAGCCTGCCAAAATGCAGGCATTTTGGTATCACTGCGGTCAAAACGGTGGCCGGGCATGCGTAACCAAAGCCACAAACCAATGAGAACAACCACGGCTGCTGCGATAACATACAGTAACGAGGCAGTACCTGCCTGGAGTTTGTTGCTGTACTGTGCGAAAAGCAACAGGGCAGGCAGTGCCAATACCGTTACTCCAAGCTGCATGGAGCAGACGGAAGCAATCACCTTTCGGGTGGCCTGCAGGGCATAGCCATGTAAAAAGAACAGGCTGACAAAAGGGATGGCGATGGCGAAATGGCGCAGGCTATCAGTCGCCAGGGGTTTATCAAACACCACGTCGGCAAGCCATGGGGCCGCCAGATAGGTGATAAATCCCGTCAATGCAGAGGCCGGTAATACTACGAGATAGGCGTTGGTGAATACCTGATTGGTCAGGGTGGTATTCCCTACATTGCTTGCATGGCCGATAAAACGCAGCAACGCATTGTCCATGCCCAGCAAACAGAGTGTACCGAGCAAAATGGCGAGACTCATGCCAAGGAAAAACAGTCCGGATTGCTCGGCACCCAGCACCCGGGCAGCAACCACACTCAACAGGAAAGCCGCTGCGGCAGAAAGCACCCTGAACAGTGCAGCCAGGGCAGCATGAAACAGGAACTGGCGACGGGCAGGTTCCAAGGATTGAAAGCGGCGTACGAGTCTGAGAATCATCAATCTGCCTTACCAGGGGAAAAACAGGGGAATAAGGGAAAGTACGCCGGTGGCATAAACCAGGGTGAGCGGTAAACCCGCCTGAAGATAATCCTTTGGCATGTAGCGACCTGCGGTAAAGACCATCAGGTTGGTTTGGTAACCGAAAGGAGAGAGAAAGCTGGCACTGGCGGCAAAGGCAACGGTCATAATAAACGGCATCGGATCAATGTGATACTGAGCAGCGATGGCAAGTCCCACCGGGAAACTGATTGCCGCTGCTGCATTGTTGGTGATGAGCTCTGTCATCAACCAGGTCGCGAGGTAAAGAATTACCATCGCGCCAAAAGGTCCTCCGCTCTGGCTGACGCTCATGATCAGGGCAGCAAGGCGATCGGCAAGACCGGTGAGGCTAATTGCCTGTGCGAGCCCCAGTGCCGAGCCAATCACCAGTACCAGTTCAAACGGGAAGCGCCTTCGTAAATCATGGATAGACACCAGGCGCGCAGCCACTGAGGCGGCAAGCAACAGGGTCAGCCCTTTGTACAGGGGAAGCCATTCAAGGAAACTGGCGAGCAAGGCGACAATCGCACCACCGCAAAACAGTAACGACTGTGCGCTGCTGAGCAGGGCATTGTTTTCCCTTTCTTCCACCAGAATAAAGTTTTGTGCCAGGTTGCCGCGGTTGAAAAAGTCCTGACTGACAGCCAGCACCAGGAGGTCGCCCCCTTGCAAGGTCACCTGGCCAAGGCCACCGGAAATGTGATGCTCCCCCCGTTTTACTGCCACAACGGCAGCGTCGAACAGAGCACGAAATTGAACGGACTTAATGGTCTTTCCGGCGATCACGGCATGGGGGGTGATAACGACACTGATCAGATTATCCGAAGGCAGTTTCTCGCCCTGCGTTTTGGGTTCCAACCCTTTGAATTTCTCCAGCATCGCCGCTGATTCCAAATCACCGGAGAACACTAAAATGTCGTTACCCTGCAATCGTTCATCCGGCGTAACAGGGGAAATGATGTGTGCACCGCGGATAATTTCAACCAGGAAAAGACGTTCAAGATTGCGAAGGCCACTTTGTCCGACACGTTGTCCGACAAGGGGAGACGCAGGGGCTAACTGGGATTCTAACAGGTAGTTTTGTGACGTTTCCTGTTCCTCGCCCAGGCGGTTTGGCAGTAGTGATACTGATACCAGAGTGATCACCAGTACTCCGGTGATAAATACCGGTAATCCAATCACTGTGAAGTCGAAAAAGCCTATCCCCGGCAAGCCGGCATTGAGGGTAAAACCATTTACCAGCAGGTTGGTGGACGTGCCAATCAGTGTTGTGGTACCACCGAGGATAGTGGCATAGGAAAGGGGGATCAGCAGCTTACTGGAGGGATGCTGGCTTTTGGTCATACTTCGCATCAGGGTGGAAACCACCGCAGTGTTATTAATCACGGCAGACAATAGCCCGGCAGACAGGGTTGTTTGCAGAGTCACTTTCCTGAGGTTGCCTTGGGTACACCATCGGCCAAGTGCACTGATGTAGGGCGTGCGTTCAAGGATCACAGATACCATCACCAAGAGTACCAGGGTAACGAGAGCCGTATTGGTGAAGTTATTAAAAAGCTGTGCGGCTGGGACGATATCCAGCAGCAGCAAGACAGTAAACACTGCCCCAAACACCAATGCAGGACGCAGACGGGTGGCCAGCAATGCTACCAGTAATCCTGTAATCATCAGTGCCACAATCATGCTCATGCATCAGGCTCCATAGATAAGGTGTAGAGCCTTACGCTGCTTTTCAGCGCTGAAATTGCGGTTAAAGTCATCGACAGCTTTCGGGTAGTCGGGACTGTCCGGGTGTTTGCAGAATCTGATGATTTGCTCGGCCATGGTATCAGGGGAATCTGTCATGAACGGGTATTGCAGGTTTTGAGTGGCACCGATGACGCGCAGTACCATAGGGATATGCAGTTTTGCGGCTTCCAGAATAGTGAGAGGCATGCCTTCCCAAGCTGCGGTGTGAAGGTACAAATCCGCCTTTTTCAGGGCGATCATTAACTGTGGGTGGGGGATCATACCTGTCACGTCAACGCCTGCATCACGCAGTGCCTTTTCCATCTCAGGATCGCCCCCACCGAGCCAGTGAAATCTGATTTGACTGTACTCTGGGTATGCCTTCAGGCAGGTAAGGGTGTTGAGCAGAAACTGGGGATCTTTTTGTGGCGAAATACGCCCGGCTACCACCACGTGGAAAGGTGGGGCGGCCCGGGACGCGCCATCTGGCTTCATTGCCGAGTCAAGGTCAGCGTAGTTATTGAGGTGCACTGCGTTTTTAGCACCAAGTGCATAGCCCAGCTCGCATTCCCTTTCGCTGCAACCGGCAATGGTATCAATGCGTGACAGCCCAAGGGTCTCCAGTCGTGTATAAACATGCTGCATGACACCGGAAATATCACGGCGCTCAAATGCATAACAGTGGGGCGTGTAGACAATCCGGGTTTTACCTTGTTTGGGCAGAAAACGCCCCAGAAAACCCGCAAAGCTGGAATGCAGGTGGATCACATCTGGCTGAGTCTGTAACACGGCCTTTCTCGCTGCCCGGAAAAAGTCCAGCAGACCGCCTTCAACAGTCTGGATATGGTCAAACAGAGCAGTGATGGCCATGCCGGTATCGTCGTCCGGACGCAGGCGGGCAAACAGGTGATGGCGAATGGGGTCCCCTTTGGTCGACTTGGCGTAACTGCACAGCGCTGTCTGGATGCCACCGCCAAAGGCTTCTGTGATATGGAGGACAGTTTTCATCGCTTACTCCATTTCATTTTAAATTGTGCAATGTCTTCTTCGCTGTAGATGGCGCGGTACAGTGGCGCATCATAGAGGTGAAATAAGCGCTCAAACGGGTAGGTTTCTTTGAAGCGCTGGTAAAGCGCGGAGTACCATTTGTTGGTTGCCTCGTTACTGGATTGCAGCTGGAAACCGGGTGTAGCAAGGAAGTCAGCCAGCACACCGGCAGACTGGTTAATGGCTTCGCACTTCATCAGCAGCACATCCCGCCCGCCTTGCTCAATGCGCCAATGGCTCTGGCCCGGGTTCTGGATATGGGTGAGCACATCAACACCAAACCGGCGTTTCAGCTCCCTGTTGAACCAATCGGTGAAATACTCCAGACGCATCTGGGTTTCAAACGCATCGACGAGATGGCGAAGTGTTGCATCGATATCCCCATGAATGGCTTCGTTTTTCTTGCCGGCAATAAACTGGATATGCAGATCCTGGAAAAAACGGGAGACGACTGTAGCAATAGGATCGCGCACCAGCGTGATGATTTTCAGGTGATCACGTTTTTGCAGAATGCGTCTGCGGTGCGACAGGGTCAGCTTGTAGGCAGCACGGATAGGCCAGTCAAAAAAGCAGGCCACATCGCCGGTATTGCGGTACATCTGGAACTCTTCGTTGTCATCGAAGGTATGGAGGTGCCAACTGGGAATGCCAGCGTGTTCAAGGGACGCTTCTATCGATGATGAACCAACTTTACCCATTTGATAAACCAAGACAAAATCCGGCGCGTTCAGGGTCTGGTCGAATGCGCGTTGTCGGGCAAGGCTGAACTTCATTGTTTGTCCTCTTGGTGGGCAATAAGGGAAAAAGATCGCGTGGCAGGTGCACTGGGCTCTGGCCTGCCCACCACTCGGGTGTTAACGAAAAATGGAAATAAAAACATCAGCATAATGGTGCTGTTGACCGCAACAAACAGCACCATAGCGAGAATGTAAACCGCAAGCAGAAACGCCACGGGGTTAACAAAGCGTTGCCTGAACAGTCGACGCAGCCCCAACAGGAAGCCGCCAATCAAAATGGCAAGCCCTACCAGACCATATTCAATCGCTACGTCCAGGACGAAGTTATGGGTGTAGATGGCCAGTTCCTGATTCTGGAAGTAATTGGCGATATACATCGGCAGCATTTTGGGGCCAACCCCGAACACGGGATACTCCAGAAACAGCGAGAAGCCGTTCGCCAGCAGGAGCTTGCGCCATAATTCTGAGTCCCAGCGTGCCTCTTGCTGATCGGCGAACAGAATGTCGAATTGGGTAAATTCAAATGTATCAAGCAGTGCGTCGGTGCCGGCAAGATACCAGCCAGAAACAAGAGCCAGTCCCCCCCCGAGAAGACCCAGTATGCCCAGTGCGACAGCCGTTTGTTGCGAGCGGGGATGGGAGATTTCCCGGCAAAAGAGGAAATCACAGATAACCAACGCGGCGACGCCCATCAGCGCTTTACGCTCCCCAGACATCAGCAACATCACCATGGCGATGGCTAACATCAGGTGCCCAAACCGGATCTGTCGGCGCAGGATATAGAGCAGGGCACAGGTAAAGCCGAAGAAATACTTGGTGTTTTCGAGTTGCTTGAAGTCACGCACTGTCGAATACATCAGGTGCCAGCCTGCGGTGTACAGCGCCCCGAGAAAGGTATACACAGTGACCAGAGTAAGAAAGCGTGGGGAGGCCAAAAGTCCTGCCTGATGAAGGACGCCAAGAAAGGCGGCCACAGAAAGCCACTGCACCATTTCAATGAGCACCAGTTTGACCGGTACATTACTGACAACACCTGCCAGTGCAATGTAGGCAACGAAGACCAGAATAAAACCACTGGCCCGTACCGTGGATTGCAGCAACTGGCCACGACATGCTGTCAGGCCAAGAAAACCCAACGCCATGATACCCACCAAATCAGCAAGGTATAATGAAATGCCCGCGACAGTGACCTTCATGGGGACAAAAAACAGGACAACGGCAAGCGCTGCGGCATGTTCAAGCGGTTTGATCATCCACTAACCCCTGATAGGCCTGATAGTACTGGTCCCGAAAGGCGTCCAGTGTGTACAGCTGGCAGCGCGAAAGTGAACGTTTTGACGCCCTGGTGTATTGCTCTGGATTCTCGCAAATCGCGGAGACAGTGTGGGCCAGCGCCTTGTCATCGCCTAACGGGAACAGGTAATCATCAATGCCGATGACCTCATCAATCCCCTGCACATTGGAGGCCAGTACCGGCAGTCCGGCGGCCATCGCTTCCACCGCAGCAAGGCCAAAGCCTTCAATGATGGTGCTCTGCACATAGATATTCAGACTGTCCAAAAATGCCGGAATGTCCGAACGGACACCATGAAACACTACCCGGCTTTCCAGGTTCAGTGCCCTGACCAGGGCTTCGTATTCGTCACGGCGTTCCCCATCACCGGCAAAATGGAGCTCATAGCGTGGGGGCAATTGCGCCAGCGCACGTATCAGTGTGGGATGGTCTTTATAAGGGTGCAGGCGACCCACCATACCCATCCGCACGGTTGCGTCACCCGCCGGTGGTTGTTTCTCCTCCATCGAGAACTTGCTCAGATCGATGCCATTGAAAATCACGGAGTAGTGCTTTTTCCAGCGTGGGAGAAAGTCTTCCAGAGCGTTTTTTACCTGATTGGTGATACAGACCGTTTTTTGGTAGCGCCAGTACAGCAGCCATTCGAATGGCTTCATCCACCCATGGTCGCGGCGGCGGTTGTGGGTATTGTGCTCGGTCTGGATTCGCTTTTTGCCAAAAGCCGCCAGTGCAATGTAGATAGAGGGAAACAGGTGGCCGTGTACTACATCGGGCCAGCGCAGGATTTGCCACTTTTCTTTCAGTGTCAGGTTTCCCCAGACCAGACATTCCACCCCGGCCGCCTCGAGCACCTCTGAAAAGTCATTCATGTTATTGAGTATGACGACTTTGCTCACATAGCCGGCAGGTGTCGGGCACACCAAATCGACGACAAAACGCTGTGCGCCGCCATTACGTGACAGATCGTTGATGATGTGCAGTACGTTTACCGGCATGTTGGCACTTCTCTCCCGTTTGGCGTTGATGGTCAGTGTGTCCATATAAATATTGTTGTTACTCAATGGACAGGGTGTCCCATTCTGGATAGTGCTCGCGGATATACCGGTTCAGGGCGATTTCCGCGGTGGTATAGCTGTGTTTGTTTGCCTGCTTATGCGGGGCATGCACGGTATCTACCATACCGGCACCGACCGTGATGTTGCTCAGGCGGTCAATGACAATAAAAGCGCCGGTTTTGTGGTTCTGGGTGTAATTGTCTGTCGCAACCAGGGCGTTGAGATGCAGTTCTACCTTGCCGATTTCGTTCAATGCGAGTTCGGTGGCGGGCAGGGTCTCAAAATTATTGATATCAACCTTGTGTGCAATCTCGGTGATACGCCCGGTGACATTGAGACTCGCGAACTTGAAGTCATAGTCACGTTGGGTTTTCATCGTATCTTGTGACATCCAGACAATGTTGGCAGACAGGCGGTCAGTGACTGCTGGGGCCGTATCCGGGTGAACCAGCATGTCGCCGCGGGAGATATCGATTTCATCGGCAAGCGTCACAGTGATGGCATTTTTGGGGGCGACGGCATCGAGTTCGCCGTCATAGGTAACGATCGAAGTGACGGTACTTTGTTGGCCTGAAGGCAACGCCATCACGGTATCGCCCTTGCGCAGAATGCCGGAGGCCAGCGTGCCGCAATAACCACGGAAATCGAGGTTGGGGCGGTTAACGTATTGCACCGGAAAGCGCATCTGATCGAGGTTCTGGTCGCGGGTGATTTCGACACCTTCCAACACGCCCATCAGGGAGGGGCCTTGGTACCAAGGGGTGTTTTCGCTGTTGCTGACCACGTTGTCACCGGCCAGTGCCGAGATTGGCACATAGCGCACATCGTGAATGCCAAGCTGGTTTGCCATCGTCTGGTAGTCTGCCTGGATACGCTCAAAAACGGTCTGGTCAAAGTCGACCAAATCCATTTTGTTGACCGCAACCACCACATGGCGGATACCCAGTTGGCTGACGATATAACTGTGGCGACGGGTCTGGGTCAGCAAGCCTTTACGGGCATCGACCATCACAATCGCCAGTTCGCAGTTTGATGCTCCGGTGGCCATGTTGCGGGTGTACTGCTCGTGTCCCGGGCAGTCAGCGATGATGAATTTGCGCTTTTCGGTCGAAAAATAGCGGTACGCCACATCAATGGTAATGCCCTGCTCACGTTCAGATTGCAGGCCATCGACCAGAAGGGCCAAGTCGAGCGCTTCACCGGCGTTCCCCACACGGGCATTGTCCTTGTGCAGGCTGGTGAGGTGATCTTCAAAAATCAGTTTAGTGTCAAACAGCAGGCGGCCAATCAGGGTTGATTTGCCGTCATCCACGCTGCCGCAGGTGAGCAGGCGCAGTAAATCTTTGTTTTCGTGCTGATGGAGGTACGCTTCGATGTCCGTTGCGATCAGCGATGAGCTGTGGCTCATGGGTCACTCCTTGTGCCGGCAAGCAAATAGTCTTTCATTCAAGTGTCGAGGCTTAGGTGTAGTTAGAAGTAGCCTTCGCGTTTTTTCTGCTCCATGGAGCCCGCCTGATCGTGGTCGATCACACGGCCTTGTCGCTCTGACGTTTTGGTCAGCAGCATTTCCTGGATGATTTCTGGCAGCGTGGCTGCGGTTGATTCCACTGCACCGGTCAGCGGGTAGCAGCCGAGCGTGCGGAAGCGGACCGACTTCATTTCCGGCTTTTCACCGGGCTCCAGCGGCATGCGATCGTCATCCACCATGATCAGAGTGCCGTCACGTTCTACCACCGGGCGTTTTTCCGCGAAGTAGAGCGGGACGATGTCGATATTTTCCAGATAGATGTATTGCCAGATATCGAGTTCTGTCCAGTTCGACAGCGGGAATACCCGGATACTTTCGCCCTTGTTGACGCGGCCGTTGTAGATATCCCAAAGCTCCGGACGCTGGTTTTTCGGATCCCAGCGGTGGTGCTTGTCACGGAAGGAGTAAACGCGCTCTTTGGCACGGCTTTTCTCTTCATCACGGCGCGCACCACCGAAGGCAGCATCAAAGCCGTATTTGTCCAGCGCCTGTTTCAGCGCCTGGGTTTTCATCACATCCGTGTGCTTGGCACTGCCATGGGAGAAAGGCCCCATGCCCATGTCGACACCTTCCTGGTTAATGTGTACCAAGAGGTCGAGACCATGACGCTTGGTGAACGCATCACGGAAGGTGATCATCTCCTTGAACTTCCACGTGGTGTCCACATGCAGCAGCGGAAACGGTGGTTTACCGGGGTAGAAGGCCTTCATTGCCAGATGGAGCATGACAGCGGAGTCCTTTCCGATGGAATACAGCATCACCGGGTTGTCAAACTCGGCAGCCACTTCACGGATGATGTGTATCGATTCGTTCTCAAGCTGTTTGAGATGGGTTTGGTTTAGCGAAATCATGTCCACCATATTGGGTCCTTTTTACGTTGCCAGCTGGTAACGCTGGTGGAACGCATCAATAAAATCGTTAAGCAATTCGGCGGGCAGGGCATTGATCCCTGCTGCCGCTTTACGGCCCCCTCCGGTTGGGAAAGAGGCTGCTAATTCGTCGGCACCAGTGCGGTTTTTGAGTGGCGCACGGATGCTGACCAGATAATTTCCGTCGACTTTCGCGGTGATCACTGCGTTAGCAACATTCGGATCGCGGTTGGTGAGATCGTTCGAATACACCCCGCTGATACGGCGTGCCCAGGCTTCATCCGGCAACATATATACCCGTGAACCCTGACGCTCAGAGTAAGGCATGATAGCGGCGGCTTTTTCGCTGTCGCTGAGAAAGCCGTTTTCCAGCGTGGCATACACATCCGGGCGTTCGGCGATAAAGCTGAACGGTGAAGGATAAGGCGCCATCAGGCGATAGATCTCTGCCGGTGCAAACAGCAGATCTGACAGGGAAGAACCGTAGCCGTTGTAGTTGAGATAGGTACCAAACTGCATCAGTTTGGTCCGGTCCTGTTCGCAAAGGCCTGCCTTTTTGGCCAGCACATCTGCGGTGGCAATCATATTGTCGCCATACGCACCCACTAAAGCCCATTCGCGGTAACGACCTTCGAGCAGTTTGTCGATGATAAGGCTGGTACAGGTGTTTGACGCCGTATTGATGTGGGTGGTCAGTGAGGGGTGCACCGGCACATCGCCCGGGTTATGGTGATCGGCATAGAACACCCGTACACCCTGCGACAGCAGGTTATCCAAGGCTGGCCTGTTTTTCTCCATCGCCACGTCCAGCACGGTGACATCCTGCGCCACGGCGGGATCCACTTGCTTTAACAGGACAATATCGCGCTTCACCCCTGTGATTAACACGCTGTCTTTTGGGGTGGCAAGGCGGAGCTGGAGCAGGGCGCAAATCCCGTCGGCATCGCCATTAAAAATATCAAAACTGGTTTTCATTATTCTTGTTGATCCTTGCTCTGGAAGCCATTAGCTCGCTTCTAAGGTGTTATCATGTTGTTTGTTATTGTTGTAATAACCATAGTGCAGCTTGTATTTTTCCTCCGCGTGTTTGGCAGAGAGCTGGTTGAGAACCACGCCATCGATGGCAATGTCATGGCGAACGAGTTGGCTGATAGAACGGTTGATCTGTTTTTCGGTCGTGGATTCTGCTTTTACGACCAGGATCATGCCGCCAGCCAAACGCCCCAGGATCAGGCCGTCGCTGACCACCTGAATCGGTGGCGTATCGAGAATGATCCTGTCATAGCTCTGTGTCAGTTGGGTGAGCAGCGCTGAGAACTTGGTGGAACCCAGCAACTCCTGTGGATTCGATGGCAGCAATCCTGCCGGGAGGATATCGAGCTTCGTATCATCATCGTGATAAATGCAGTCAGCAACCGGGGCGCCCATCACCAACACATTACTCAACCCTGCCTGGTTACGGGGCAGGGCATAACGTTGCCCGACTGCCGGCATACGCAGGTCGCAGTCGATCAGGAGTGTGCGCTCCATTTTGGCCAGCGACTGGGCAAGATTCAGGGCAACCGTGGTTTTCCCTTCGGACGGTAACGATGAGGTGACGGCAAGCACATTACGTTTGCTGTTGGTTAACGTCAGCAGGATTGAGGTGCGGATGGTGCGGACAGACTCGCTGAACAAGGTTTCGTCCGGATCAAGATAAACGGTGTGATCAAGCGGTGCATTCTTAAAACGCTTCCCTTTTACCCGGGGCAGGAATCCGAGATGTTGCAAGCCCAGCTTCTCCTCTATGTCGTCAGGCTTTTCAATGGTGTTGCGATAAGCATCTGCCAAAAACGCGCCCACAATGGCCAGAAGAAAGGTGAATGCGGCGCTGATCACGATTAATTTCGATGTCTGGGGGCTGAATGGTTCCTGGGGCACAGTGGCGCGGTCGGTGAAACGCGCTTGCACGGCTTCAAAGTCACTGGTGGCTGAGGTTTCTTTCTGGCGGTTCAGGAAGATGTCATAGAGCTGCCGATTGGCGTCGACATCGCGTTTAAGTGATTCATATTGTGCGCGTTTGGCACTGATTAACTGGTAGTCATTTTTTTTGCTTTCCAGCTCGGCAGCCAGCACCCGTTCTTGCTGGCGGGCGCTGTCGAGTTCTTTTTCAATGCCTTGTGCCAGGTTATAAAGCACGGCATACATGCGCTGGCGCACGGCATCGAGCTGAGCCTGAGCCTGGATCATCTTGTCGTGTTTGGGGCCATAGCGCTTGGAGAGCTCAGAGACTCTTCTCTCCGCGTCTGTTTCGGCATTTTTGACATCCCTGACTTGCGGGTGGTTAGAGATTTCGGGCACTGCCATCAAGCTGGCATTGGCGTTGTTTCTCAGCTGGGAGAACAGGCTCTCCGCGGCGACGCGACGCTCACGGGCGTTGGCCGAACGAATAGACAGGTTAGTGAGCTCGTTGCCCGCCAGCTCATCAATGTCGCTGAGTTCAATCAGCCCTTCTTCTTTGAGAAAAGTCGTCAGGGCCTGTTCGGCAGTATTCAGGTTTTCTTTCAACTCGCTCAGGCGCTCTGTGATCCAGAAAGAGGCGGTTTGCGTCGCCACCAATCGGGCTTCAAGGTTGGACTCGATGTACGCCTGCCCCAATGCGTTGGCAACGCTGGCGGCAAGTTCCGGATCGGTCGAGCCAAAATGGATGTTGACCAGTTGCGTGTTGCGGATAGGACTGATGGTGAGGTGAGATTTGAATTTTTTCAGCACCGCCTGGCGGGCTGCCGATTCATTCATCAGTTCAGCATGGGACACGGGTTCGGGAAGAAATTGTTGTAAAGGGGCAATGTTGTAGAGAAGGCGCAACAATTTATCGCGACCGGAAGGTTCCCCAACCTGATTGTTAAATTCCCGGATATTGGCAATACCGAGCTCTTCAATCACCTTTTCGGCGATGTGGTTGGAGCGCAGGATCTCAAACTGGGTCTGGTAATACTCTTTTTGGCTGGTGTCGAAGGTATAGACCTCTTCGATAGAAATGGCGTTGTTCGCCTCAGATTCAATCAGCAGGGTTGCGGTGGCGCGGTATACCGGCGAGATAGTCAGGATTATCACGGTGGCAATCAGGGTCATCGTCGTCACGAAGAAGGCGATAGGGAGCCAATAACGCCAAATGACGCTGATGTAGCGCTTAAGATCGAGGCGCGCTGGCTCAATGGCCTGATTTGGCTCGATAAGTTTCATTGTGTTGTCGTCCTTTTATTCTTTATTCTTCCGTGCGCAAAAAATAGCGGGTTAGTCAGGCTGGCTTCTTTAAAAGAAGCTCTGTTCAACCACGATGATGTCGCCAGGGCCAACCGCTTTTGACAGGCCAACATTCTTTTCTGTGTTTCCGTTTTGAGCTTCTGTCTGTTGAATTTTGTTTCGTGAAGCGCGGTCGGTAAAACCGCCGGCAATGGCAATGGCCTTACCGATTGTCAGGCCCGGCTGGTAGTCGTAGCCACCGGGGTGGTGCACTTCACCATTGACATAAAACTTACGGAATTGAATCACGTTGACCGTCACTTTCGGATCAACCAGGTAGTCACCGCGCAAGCCGCTTTCGATGATGCGCTGCAATTGCCCGACACTTTTCCCTGCGGCTTCAAGGCGACCCAGGTAGGGGTAGTCAAAGCGGCCCCGGGTGCTGAGGAGGATGTCCATGGAAAGATCTTCCTCGCCATACACCTTGATAGCGATACGGTCACCATCGCCCAACACATACTGTTCGGTAGCATGAACCGGCATGATGGAAAGCATCAGCAGTGCGAAAAGTAAAATACAACGTTGCCTCATCACAAACTCACCTCTGTGCCAATAAAGAATCGGGTCTGGTCATAGCTGTAACCTGTTAACGTCGAATCGCGCTCAAGCCAGTTCACGCCGGCAGAAATGTCCCACCACCTCGCCATACCGTAAGTGGCACTCAGACCAAACTGTGAATCCTCATCTTTGCGAAGCCCCGGGTAATCATTGGTGCCGTAACGTGCTGAAGCCACGGTCTTCACCAAGGGGGTCCATTTATGCTCCCATTCCATTTGGACAGACTGATCCTCAACATAGTCAGCGTTGAGGTTAGGGTCACGGGCAACATCGCGCCCTTCAAGACGGAGCTCGCTGTAATCCGTTGGCTGCCAGGCAAGGTTCAGCCGCCAGCTGAAGCCCTGAAAATTGTCACGTCCGGTGCTGTCAAAGTCTTTGTTTTGAAAGCCCAGCAACAATCGCCCCTGGGTTTTTCCGGTGACATTCCAATCGAGACCGCCGTAAAGAAAAGAATTTTGGTTGTCCCGGGTTCCCCCCGGGCCGGTAAAGGTTTCGTCGTAACTGCGCAGTTCATGGCGCAGGACGGTGACTGCGCTGAAGTAACTTGACACGGCATAGTAAAACTCGCCAGCGAGGTAAGGCTGATCCCAGTTGAAAAAACGGGTATCCACGGTTGCACCGTTGGTGCGCACGAACATTTTGTCGTTGTATGTTTTCTTTTCATAACCAACAATGCCCACCAGACGCCCGGGTGCGCCGTTAGCGCCATAGACATAACGGGCGTAGGCATCGTGGAACTGATAGCGAAGCGGCTCAGCGACCGACAGGCTTGAGCCTTCCGTCAAGCCGGTCCCACGCGCTTCATTGGCTATTCGGTAGGTATAGTCAACATGCAGGCGGTGACGGATATCAAACAGCCAGAATCCATTGCTGTGCAGTTGATGGTTGATGTAGTTATCCTCATGGCTGTCGGTGAAGCTCACCGCATCAAAGCCATAGTCAAACTGATAGGCAGAACGGCGCGTCTCAAGTTGGGCCATTACTTTGGGAGAGACAACATACATGGGGGAGTCGACAGGGGCATTTTCTGTCCGGCGTACATTGTCATCGTGTCCCGCGGTGATGCCCAGTGTCGGGGTGATGTCGATACCGTTTTCCGTTTGGTAGGGTATCGGTTCTACGGCAACGGCTGTAAAAGGCATGAAACCCAGGACAGAGAACCACAACTGACAACGTTTCACATCTTTCTCCTTTAGTAAGCCGTTTTACCGACAAAGCCCTTGAACACGGTGGCAAAAACAATTTTGATGTCCATCCACAGCGACCAATTCTGGATATATTCCAAATCGAACTGGATCCGTTTTTCCATTTTGTCCAGGGTGTCGGTTTCGCCCCGGTAGCCATTGACCTGCGCCCAACCGGTGATGCCTGGCTTCACTTTATGGCGCAGCATGTAGCGATCTACGATGGCGCGGTACTGTTCGTTGTGTGCTACTGCATGTGGACGCGGTCCAACGATAGACATAGCACCTTGCAGCACGTTGAAAAACTGCGGCAATTCATCCAGTGATGTGCGGCGGATAAACGCACCGAAAGGCGTTATACGGGGGTCGTTCTTGGTCGCCTGCTTGACGACGTCGCCGTTATCCATGACTGACATCGAGCGGAACTTCCATACTTTGATTTTGCTGCCATCCAGCCCGTAGCGGTATTGTTTGAAGATCACTGGACCCGGTGAAGAGAGTTTGACCCCAATGGCAACGGCGATCAGGATGGGAGAAATAAGTACCAGGATCACCAGCGACAGCACGATGTCTTCCAGCCGTTTGGCCCATGCAGCGATACCACTGAATGGCGTGTCATGGACACTCAGGGTGTGAACATGGCCGATCGTCTGCCAACGGCTATGGAGTAAGTTATAAGTAAAAAAGTCCGGTACCAGATAGGTTGTGGCGGTGGTGTCAGCAAACTGGTTGAGGTAACGGGCAATGCGGTCTTTAGCATGCATAGGCATGGCAATATAGATGTGCTGCAAATCCCCCTGCTTGGCGAGCTCCAGTGCATCATTAACATTGCCCAGCATGGGGGCGGGCAGGCTACCTTCAATACGATCGCTGCTGCGGTCTTCATAAAAGCCCAGCAGAGTGATGCCCAATGTATGGTTACGCTGAAACTCCTGAGCAAGTTCAATGCCGTTGGCTGTCGTTCCTATAATGGCGGCGCGGCGGGTATTAAAGCCATGGTTACGCAGGCGGCTGAGCGCAGCCCTTGCCAGGAATCGCCAGAGTGCCAGGCCAACGGCTGCACCGATGAACCATAAGGTCATCACAATGCGGGAGAATTGAATGCCGCTTTTACTGAAGAAAAAGTAGGTGACAAGCAGTAAAAATGCCCCTACCCAGGGCATCAGGGTTGCAACCATTTGTCCCTGGAAGTTACTGATGCGCCAGGAACGGTACAGGTGTGAGCTTTCGGCAAACAAAAGGTAGAAAATGGAGGCTAACGTCGCCAGGTGTAGCCAGGTATTACTGATCTCACCAAGGTAGAAATGGCTGACGATTGCCAGGGATCCGCTGATAACAGCCAAATCACACAGTCGATATAGGATGGCAAACTCCGTTCCATGTGTGCGTATTTTTCTACTATCCATGATGTCTATCCATGATTTGGGCTCATTTTTTGTGAACCGGGCTGAAAGTCCCTGGATTCATGTCACTCATTCTAGTTGAAAAATGAATCACACATCCCAAGCTTTCCTGCACAGATTTGACTTTCAACTAGTTTCGTATATCTAAATTTCCGACATGTAAGTTAACCAGCATGTGACCAATGAGAGAAGATGAACTTAGTTCGATTTTGGTGTGTGACACTGGGGCTACATCATCATGATGGTGTTTTGACAACGGTTCATGGGCGTTAAAAAATACCGACAATGAGTGATTTCCATCACAAAAATTGCAGTGTGGTGTGTCTAAAGTGAGATTTTAACCAAGGCATTTCCATCCTATTTCTCATGCAAAAATGGTCGTAATTCATCCACTCTCATGCCTGAGTACGAAGAAGGTATGAAGCATGCTTGATGGCGATCACTGTTCACGAAATGCCCGGTTCAGGCTTTCTGTCAGCGGTTTCAGTAAATACTCGATAGGCGTGCGTGGTTCGGTGAGTAACATCACTTCTGCCTGCATCCCCGGATACAGCTCAATACCCCCTAAAATATCGTTGATGTTATCAATGAGTTTGACGCGCGCCAGGTAATAAGCGAGGCCAGACTGTTCGTCAACCAGGCGATCGGCCGAGACTGTCATCAGCTCACCTTCGAGGGGCCTAACGCTGCGCATACTGAGAGCAGTCAGGCGGATCTGTGCTTTCATGCCCGCGCGGACCTGATCGATATCGGACGGATCCACTTTGGCCTCGATCACCAGGCTTTCATCACTGGGTACGATGTCAAGCAGGGGCTGGCCCGGTGTGATCACCCCTTCTTCAGAGAAAACCTGAAGATTAAGTACGGTGCCGGAAAGGGGGGCTTTGATGGTGGTACGGTCCAGAATGTCTTTAGCCGCGGCGATTTGATCATCCAGTTCATAGCGTTCCTGACGGCTTTCGCGCAATCCTTCCACGATCTCCCTGACACGCTCCAGTTCCTGTTCTTTGAGTTGTGCCAGATTTTCTGCAACGTTCTGCTGCAGGCGGCTGGCATTGGACTGAAGCTGACTGATGGTGCTCAGAATTTGAGCTTCTTCACGCTCAAGACGTAACACTTGGGTTTTGCTGACATACCCTTTTTCTGCGAGCTGACGGTTACCGGCGATCTCTTCACCAATGATTGACAGGCGCCGTTTTTCTATCTCCAGGCGCTTTTTCTGCCCATCCAACTCAGCGGTGTTTTGTGCCAGTTGTTTGTCGATGATCTCGGTCTGGGAGTCAAAGAAGTCACGACGGGCCTCAAAGATGCGTTGTTGGTTTACCAACAGTTCTTCTACACGTGGGTTGTCTTTTTCCATCAGCAGGGCATCCGGGAAGGTGATGTCCGGTTTGTTGTCGCGCTCTGTGATAAGGCGGGCCTCGCGGGCCAGGGCATTGCGCTGTCGGGTGGTCAGCTGTTCCAGTTGGGTACTGGCCTGTGTCTTATCAAGGTAGATAAGCGGGTCACCTTTGGCGACATCCACCCCTTCAGCCACCAGGATTTTGTCAATGATACCGCCTTCAAGGTGTTGGACGGTTTTGCGCTGGCTGTCGACCGTGACAACACCTGGGGCGATAGAAGCCCCTTCCAGGGGACTGAATACCGACCAAACACCGAAGGTGCCAAGGAACAAGGCGATGGCGCCAAAACCGATAATGACCAGTCGTCGGATTGCAGGGATCTCGTTCATTTCTGGCCTCCTTTCTGCGCAATGGCGGCGCTTTGTTCAAGGAGCGGTTTCAATACCTCATCCCGCCCTCCGAATGCACGGATTTGCGCATCCTGTAACACCAGAAGTTTGTCCATCGACTGCATCATACTGGGTCTGTGGCCAACCAAAATAATGGTGGCTTTGCGGGATTTGAGGTAAACAATGGCGCGTTGCAGTGCTGCTTCACCTACGCCGTCGAGGTTGGCATTGGCTTCATCAAGCACGATCAGGCTGGGATCGCCATACAGTGCCCGGGCCAGCGCGATACGCTGGCGTTCGCCACCGGATAGGCCAAGGCCGCGCTCTCCAACGACCGTGTCATAGCCTTGGGGCTGACGAAGGATAAGCTCGTGGCAGCCTGCTAATTTGGCGGCATGGATCACTTTGTCCGGCTCCCCGTCTGACATACGGGCAATATTCTGGCGAATGGTACCCGGGAACAGTTCGACATCCTGCGGCAGGTAGCCGCAATGTGGACCAAGATCGTCCGGATCCCATTTGGCAACATCCATATTATCCAGCCGGACCGTACCGGCGGTGGGAGTCAGGTTACCGAGGATCAAACGGGCAAGGGTAGATTTTCCTGTGCCGGATGGACCGATAATACCCAGCGCTTCACCCGGCTCCAGTTTGAAGTGAATGCCATGAAGTACCGGCTCTGCGCCGCCCGGATGAAAGTAGGTGACTTTCTCAACGGAAACGTGTCCTTTCGGCTTGGGCAGTGGCATGGATTTAGCCCGCTCTGGGAAAGCAGGAATTTGTTCTTTTAGACGCCGGTAGCTCTGGCGTGCAGAAATGGCGGTACCCCATGCGCTGATAGACTGTTCAACCGGTGCCAATGCCCGGGCCATCAGAATAGAGCCTGCAATCATGGCACCGGCTGTCATTTCGTTTTGAATGACCAGGTATGCACCGACCCCCAGCATGGAGATTTGTAACAGCATACGGATGAACTTGGAACTGGCGGTCAACAGGGCCCCTTTTGAATTGGCAGCCACTTGCCCCTGAATGCTGTCATTATTGAGTGACGTCCAGTGTTTAATGAAGTTTGGCATAATGCCCATTGCTTCAATGGCATCGGCGTTGCGGGCGGCGGATTCGGCTTGCTGCATTGCCAGAATAGAGGATTCATTGGCTTTTTTATGTGCTGCACGGGTGGTGATGTCGTTCAGGATAGCGATAGAAAACAGGATCAGGGCACCCACGGTGGCAATAATGCCAAGCATGGGGTGGAGCAGGAACACAAACCCGAGGAAGACCGGCGTCCATGGTGCATCCAGAACCGGAATAATCGCGTTGCCACCAATAAAGGCACGAATGGCTGTAATGTCCCTAAGGCCTTGTACTGAGGCCGATAACCCCTGGCGTAATTGCAGGGCAATGCTGCCGCTCAAGACTTCCGGAGAGAGGCTTTCATCGAACCAGGCGCCGATGCGTACCATGATCCGGGTACGCACGTTTTCCAGTACTGCCATGATGAACAGGGCAAAAACAGTGATCACTGACAGGAGTAACAGGGTGTCAACAGATCGGGCACTGATCACCCGGTCATAGATCTGAAGCATGTAGATAGGCAAACACAGCACCAGCAAATTGATCACAAAGCTGAATGCAATCACAAAGATCAACGCCTTCTTACATTGTCCTAATGTGGTTTCTAATTGTTTTTCTGTAGTGAAAGACATGTTATATCCGACAACGTTCCATCGCTACACGTATGAATACCATGTAGCGAAGACATCGGGCCAAACAGCGCTGGATGACCCCAAAAAAAGCAACCAGCATAGAAATATACTGGTTGCCCTGAGTATAGCCCGGTTGAGTAAAACGAGGATGAAACCGCCTGTTAACAGGTCCGTAATGGTCATCACACTAAGCGGTATCATTTGCCTCCGTTATTGACAGTCAGCTGAAGATAACTTTGCAGCAAATTGACGGAGAAAAATGTCTCAATAGTGAGTTAGCTGAGGAGGTTACTGTCTGAACTTTATGACAAATGCTGATTATTCGTTAGGCGGAGACCATCGCCGATACTGAGAAAACAGAGGAAGATAAGGCAGCAGGCTGATGCTGCCGCCAAAAAAGGACGAGAAAGGGCATTAAACAATGTGGAAATCACTGTCAGACAGATCGCTGGCCGTCACATTGTTTAGAATGACCGAAGAGCCATCAGCAAGGCTGATCAGGGTATTGTTTCCTACCTGAGTCAGGCTCAGGGAGTCAAAGTCTATATCACCGGTTGCACGGATCCAAATCAGGTCAGTACCGATTTCGAAATCCACGACACGGTCATCTCCCGTACCATTGCCAAGGATCTGATCGAACATGAAAACGTCTTCGCCTTCACCGCCAAACAGGAAGTCGTTACCGGTTCCACTGACCAGTGCGTCATCGCCTTTGCCGCCAAACAGGATATTTGTTCCTTCACGGGCATACAGCAGGTCATTACCGATACCGCCATTGAGAATGTCATTCCCTGGCCCCGCCAGCAGAATATCGTTTCCGCTCCCACCGGCAACGTAATCATTACCTTCACCGCCCCTGACTAAATCATCGCCGGCACCACCGGTAATCCAGTCATCACCGCGACCACCAAAAACAATATCATTACCGCCAAAGCCAATTACTACATCATCTTCGTAGAAACCAAAGAGAATATCGTCGTCGTTGGTGCCAAACAGCAGGTCGGGATCGTGTGTTCCAAAAATAATGCTCATAATTGCTAACCCTCTTTTGATTGAAACTACCTTTGCCAAAGATATGGGATGCGTACGTCGACGGGTGAATAGATATGTCGTCGCATCGGTGCGAACAAACGGCGGGGCTTGCGTGTCTGTTATTTTTAACGCCAGTCCCCGTGTCGCTTTAAATACAGTGCATCAAAAGGTCAGAGGAATGTTGTCTTAGAAATGTGAAACACCGGGGAAGGCAAATGCACTGTCAGGTTTCCCGCGATGCATCTCAAATAAGAGTCATATTGACAGAGTCATAACAGGGAGAGGGAAAGTCCGGGTCAGACTTGGTAGTCTAACCCGATCACAGAGAGGTTGTTTTTGGCCCAGAAAACGGCCTGAACACGGTTTTTTACATTGATCTTTTTGAAGATGTTGTAGAGGTGCGATTTGACAGTGTGCTCAGAGACAAACAGGCTGTCAGCGATTTCGCTGTTCGATGCCCCCGTGACTAATTTGCGCAAGATTTGTTGCTCGCGGTTGGTCAGGCAAATTTCGGAATAGTCGATATTGTTGTTGTTTTGCTGGTAATAATGGATAAGTTCAGCAAGCTTCTGGCGTGGCAGCCAATACTCACCCGACAGCATTTTCTCGATGCCATGGCACAGATGCTCAAGATCGTCTTCTTTTTTGAAGACCCCTTTGATAAAAGGCCAGCTTGCCAGCTCTTTCGCAGAAAGGTCATGGGCATTAAACAGGGCAAAAACGTGTTGTTCGCTAAAAGGCGCCAGGCTTTGCTTCACAAAACCTACAGTATCACCTTCAAACGCACTGAGATCGATCAACACGAGACCGGAAGAGGTAGAGAGCTTTTCACTGATCTGTTGCTTCTCGACCAAAGAGACGGCACTTCTGATTTCTTTCTCCAGACAAGAGATCAATGCAGTGATGGTCATGCTGGGTTCTGAAACAAGAAGGATCGTGTATTTATCTGAGGTGCTCTCAATGTTTTGCATGTGTATCCCTAAATGCCCTTTAATTTTGTCTGCCACGTTTGCTGTCCAACAGCGAAACCATGAAAACGCATTCGCAGCATTCTAAAGCCCAATCACATGACGGTTCGTATCATTTTTACAACTGACACCTGAACCCTGCTGTGTAAAGCGTGCCCAAACTCATTGTTAGTCTAATACAATTTATTTTCGGTCGCTGATTTCTCATTAACAGATTTCACTCTTACATTGCCCGTTCCAACTGGTTGCATGTCAGTCACAATGTCAGCGCTAAAGGCTGTGACGAAATTTTTCTCATCTGTTATCATCGCTGCTTACCTGTCACCCACGTGATGAATGAAGAAAGGTTTGGGAGCAAAATATGGCCAGCCGTGGAGTAAACAAAGTTATCTTGATTGGCAACTTGGGGACCGATCCTGAAGTTCGCTATCTGCCAAATGGCGGTGCGGTTGCCAATCTGACCGTTGCGACCTCAGAAACGTGGCGCGATAAGAACACCGGTGAAAACAAGGAAATGACCGAGTGGCACCGTGTGGTGATGTACCGTCGTCTGGCTGAAATTGCAGGTGAGTACCTGAAGAAAGGTTCAAAAGTGTATCTGGAAGGTCGTCTGCAAACCCGCAAATGGCAGGGACAGGACGGTCAGGATCGTTATACGACAGAAATCATTGCCAACGAGATGCAAATGTTAGACAGCCGTGGCGCGGGTGGCAGCATGGGCCAAGGCGCACCGATGCAGCCGCAACAGCAGGGCGGTTGGGGTCAACCACAGCAGCCTTCTTACCAGCCGCAACAACAGCAATCTGCACCTCAGCAGCAGCCACCTCAGCAGCAGTACAACGATCTGCCTGATTTTGACGACGACATTCCGTTCTAGGCGCTATCGAACTCCTGCAACCCCGCTCTCTGCGGGGTTTGTTTTTTCTGACATGAGAAAACGTTACCTGATGGCAGGTCAGTGACCCACTTTCTGTTTCAGAAAATCAATAAACAGGCGGGTTTTAGTGTGGTTGTACTCCAGTTTAGGGTAATAGGCATACGCTGCGCTTTTCGGTTGGCGCAGGTCGGGCAACACGGGGACCAGCAACCCCTGATCCAGTTCTTTCCTGACGGTGACATCCCCAACCAAAATGATCCCAAGTCCGGCCACGGCTGCATTCACCAGTGCTTCGGGGTTTGGCGAAACAAAGTTTCCGCTCAGGCGCAGTTTGCGGCCGAGTTCAAACTCGTGCTCCTGTGGGTGACTGGACGAACCGTAGAGTAGGCAGTTGTGGTGTAAAAGCTGTTCTGGTTCAACAATGGGAGGATGCTGAGCCAAATAGGCCGGGGACGCAAAAAAACGGGGTTGGAATTCGAACAGCTTAGTGGCAATGAAACTGGCTGAGTTGAAATCCGCCAGTTCGCGGGTGATCACCACATCAAGGTTGGGATCGGGTAATTGTCCCGGTGCCAGCGTGTGCAGTTCAACCTGTATATTGGGATAGGTTGACAGGAATTCACCGATATTGTTCACCAGCAGGCGGCTTCCTGTAGCGAGCGGTGCCCCCACCCGTAACACCCCGCTCACTTCACCATAGGTAGAGGTGGTTTCAGACACCAATTGTGTCCAGTCGTCCAGCAATAATTTTCCCCGCTGGTAAAATAGACGGCCGGCATCGGTCATCGTCAAGGTGCGGGTGGTGCGCTTTAAAAGTTGTACGCCAAGCTGGTTTTCCAGCCAGGCCAGGCGTTTAGACAGCGCCGAGCTTGAGGTGTTGAGTTTGGTGGCCGCTTGGGCAAGTGACCCCATTTCCACCACGGTGACATAACTTTTCGCGCAGGTAATCCAGTCCATTTATTGGCCCATTCTGATGTTTATCAATTGCGTATCGACTTTGCGTTCACTTTCCCCTGTAGAGGGACGATAATAACCCAATAGACCGCTTAATAAAGTGGATCAATATTTTGCGTCGGGGGTTGCGCCAGTCTTTCTGGTCAGTGATCCGTACATGCTTTTGTTTGGATAGTCCATGAGAAAAGTCGCTGGAATGAAACTAACCAACCGGTTAGTTGCTTTTGTAACGCTTATCGTTGTCTGTGCCATGTTCGTGCTTTTCATTGGTGGTGCGATCAGTTTCCGCAAGTTGGGGACAGACTTTCTCTCGCATTATCTGGGCGAAGTGGTGACGGAAATCGATACTGCGATTGCCAATCCGGTATCAAACGACAATATCAGCCTTTGGCTGCCGCAGCTGTTGAAAGCCAGCGACATTGTCGAGTTGGAAATTAGCAGTAAAACCGGCCTGCTATATCGCTATGAACAAATCTACACCACAGCAAAACCGCTGGAATTGATAGAAAACCACTTCGATCTGCCGAATAATCCCGGTTTTTATATCACTATCAAATCGGTGCCGCCGTATGCCGATTTTGCTTATTCCATTGGTGCGATGTCGTCATTGTCACTGGCAGTGTTAGTGATTGTATTGGCGCTCTATTGGGGCATCAAATGGCTCCGTACCCAGCTTATCGGTGCGGAATTGCTCGAACATCGGGGTCGGTTAATTCTGGCTGGCCGTGCGGAAGACGTGCACACCGGGGATGAGCGTGAATGGCCAGGCACCGCCAGTTTGGCCCTTGACCAAATGATCGCTGAGCTGCGTGATGCCCGCCAGGAGCGTAGCCGCTTTGATACTTTCATCCGCTCAAACACCTTCCTCGATAAAATCACGGGAGCGGCAAATCGCGTGATGTTCGACAACCGCCTGCAAACCCTGCTTCAAGACAAAGGCGCACAGGGCGCAGTGTTGATGCTGCAAATTGGTGACTGGGATACCTTGAATCATGAGCTTGGGAAAGAAGGGGCAAATGAATGGGTAAAAGAGGTGGGGAATGTGTTATCCAATGCGATTCTGCGTTTTCCTGATGCGGTGCTGGCCCGGTATTACGATACGGAGTTTGCGATTCTGTTGAGCCACCAATCTGCCAAGGACGCCCGATTATTTGCCAATCAACTGATGAAAGCACTGGCGAGACTTACGCCACCGCGGGCCTTGGATGGGGAAAACTGGGCACACATGGGGATGACCTTCTTTACTACCGGCGAGCGTCGGGGGCGTTTGATGGAAGAAGTCGACATGGCCAAGCGCAGTGCTGTATTACAAGGCAGTAATGGTTGGTATGCCTTCAAGAAAGAGACTGTATCTGATGAGGCTGGCCGCGGCAGTGTGCGTTGGCGAACCCTGCTGACCCGGGTATTTGAACAGGGAGGGCCGGATTTATACCGCCAGGTGATGAAAGATGTGGATGGGCATGATCTGCACATTGAGCTTTTGGCACGGATAAAAGACGAAAATGGGCTGATCATCAAGGCATCACGGTTTCTCAATGGCGTCGAACTGGTCGGTATGAACAGTAAACTGGACCGAAGTGTGGTGAGTAAGGCCTTGCGCTTGCTGAGTACCGGTGATGGACGTGAAGTGTTGTCGATCAATGTCTGTGCCCAATCGCTGGGCCAGCAGGCATTCCAGATCTGGTTGCGTGACGCCTTGTTACAGACGCCGCGCAGCGTGCTCAACCGCCTACAGATTGAAGTCTCGGAAGCGCCGCTGGTGAAACACTTCGACGCGGCGAGGCCAACACTACGTATGGTACGGGCATTCGGTTGTGCGGTGGTGGTCGACCAGGCTGGCCGTTCGGTGGTCAGTACTCACTACGTCAAAGACATTCAACCGAAATATATCAAGCTGCACCGAAGCTTGATCCGTGACATTCACCAGCGCCCTGAAAACCAGCTTTACGTGCGCAGTATGCTGGGTGCCTGTGAACCAACGTCTACCCAAGTCCTGGCTGTGGGTGTTGAATCGCAGCATGAATGGAACACGCTGGTACAACTTGGGGTGATGGGGGGACAAGGCCGTCTGTTTGGGGCAGAGCTATCGTCCAGTCCTGCCAGTCGGAAACGCCAGCGCTGGCGTAAACCATGACACCGCTCGAATCTTGTTGATAAAGCGCGCTTTCACGGCCATAAAACTGCGATATGTAAACTTATTATTTGTCAGAAAACCTGATAAAATATGGTGTACTTCAGTCATCTTTTTGATATTGCTGGGTTTTATTTGGGCGCTCACCGATGGCAGTTTCCACCCTCTTTACACGCTTCTCATTAGAAAGGCAGCGCGATGTTGTCAGCTTGGTTGTATCAGCTGAACAGGTAGTGATTGCCTATCATGACAGCCATGGTAAGCCTCAGTCAGACACAAAACCGGTTACACACTCTGATCCCTGGAAGGTGGCCACACAGCTGATTTCCCTGCATGGGGTCAATAAAACTGATGTCCAGCTGGTACTCGGGCATGGCCTTTATCAATCCCTGCTGATTGATGATCCGGGCTTACTGGATGAAGACAAGCGATTGGCATTGCCATTCAAGTTGAAGGATTTCATTTCTGACTCGCCGTCTGACATTGTCGCAGATGGTTTCTGTTCGCCGGTTGCCAATCGTTTCCTGGCGTTTTTTTGTTACAAACAGCCACTTATCCAATTCAGCAATACGCTGGAAAAGCGTCAGTGTCAGCTCACTCACGTCTCCCTTGAAGATGTCACGCTACGCCAATGGACCGAACTGGATAAGACCGAAATGGTCCTGACCCGGGATGGGCAGGGGGTATTACAGTTGGTCGCTTTTCATCGGGGAAGCCTTTGTTTTCAGCGCCAAATCCGTGGGGTGACACTGGATAGCCAAAGTATGCAACCTCTGGTGATCGATGATTTGGCGTTGGAAGTTCAGCGTTCACTCGATTATATGCGCTCGCAGCTAAAGGGTGATCAGGTTACCGGTCTGGTGGTGAGCGTGCAGGGTGTGGATGACACAGAGTTGGCGTTTCAATTGTCGTCCCGCCTGTCTGTGGCAGTACGTCCACAACAGCTTTTCAATGCGGGTGAATATTATCAGCACATGGCGATTGCGGCGCTGGACCCTGGTTACTCACCGGATGTGAACCTGTTCAGCGATGATCTTTCGCCCAAAGCCCCGCTTCTGACTTTCGAAAAAATGTTACTGGTGTGGGGGTTAACCGCATTGTTGATCGTGTCAGTGACCGCTTACCAACAGTTTGCGCTGGGGCGGGCAAAACAACACTTTTCGCAGGCAGACCGAGAACGCCAGACTGCGCAAAGCCTGTCTGATGAGCTCAATGAACAACTTGCCCGCCATGTGCCGTCTTTAAGCCTGGTGAATGGCATCACAGACAAAAAAGCGGTGATCAATGCCAAACGCCGGGCGCTTGATGCGGTGAAACGACACGACGCAGCTTTGCAACAAGGCCATGCTGATACCTTCAGGGCGCTGGCTTCACTGTCACGCCGGGATATTTCTCTGAATGCTATTTCCGTCAGCCAGGATGCACTTGACCTGAAAGGCACTGCATCAACACCCGCGTCTGTTCCTGCCTGGTTGACCTCATTCCGTACCCAGTCGCCGCTGGCAAGCCGCATGTTTGAGCAGATGATATTGGACCGCGATGAGGACAATCGCCTGAGCTTCAATCTGGTCTCCAGACGTGGCAAGGGAGAAAGTGAACAATGAGTCCGTTGTTATTCCGTGTCAAAGGTGCTTTTGAGGCGCTTAGTTCCCGTGAGCAATGGATGATCGCGATCGCAGGTTGGATTGCGATTCTTGGCCTTGGTGTGGCGGTGTTTATCGAACCTCAGGGCAACGCGCTGGCACAGCTGGATGCCCAGATCATGCAATCTGAACACACGACCCAGGATTTGCAGGCCCTGAATCGACTGAAACAGGAAAAGCTGCAATCTTCGCCAAATACCGAACTGGAAGCGGAGCTTGAGAGGCTCAACCAGACCCTGTCTTCACTTGACAGTGAAATCGCGCGCAAAGTGGATGGTTTGGTGAGTGCCGCGCAAATGTCGGCATTGATGGAAAGCGTACTCCGACAATCCGATCGCCTGACCCTGATGTCTATGCGTTCGCTGTTGCCTCAGAAATTGATCGATACTGATGACGTGGGTTACTACATGCATCCGGTCGAAATCACGCTGCAAGGGCGTTATTTCGATATCGTTGATTACCTCAGTGCGCTGGAAGCGTTGCCGGTGAAATATTACTGGCGCAATGTGGACTACCGGGTGACGGAGTATCCGATCGCGGAAGTGACCATTGGGGTTTACACACTGGGTGAGAGCCCGGAGTTTATCGGGGGCATCGATGACGTTACGCAATAATAGTGTACTGACAATGTTTGTACTTTTGCTACCGCTAACCGCTTTAGCAAACAGCGATCCGACTGCGCCGCTGGGCGTTACGCCTTCCCGTCAGCCTACCCCAAAAAAGGTATACCGGTTACCGGAACTGGATGCTGTTTTGTGCTCGGCAGATGGCCATTGCTCTGCCGTGTTTAATGGTAAACGTACAACTCAAGGACAACGTATTAATGGCTATACCGTTGCCCAGATTAATGGAGAACGCGTAACGCTGACCCGTAATGGCAAGCGTTGGGCATTGACCGTATTTAATGAGCAGGTAGTACAGTGAAAAGATCACTTTTCTTGAGTCACCTTTTACTGGCCTTCACCGCCGCAATACTGTTGTCGGCGTGTCAAAGCCTGGGTCATCAAAAACCGGATGAAGTGCAGAAAACCCTGAATGAGGCTTATGCACAAAGTGCATCCCAGCCCCTGGCCGAGTTGCCGGAGGCGGTTACCCAGGATCTGATGGGGGATGTGACTGAGCCAGCCGGCAGCGGCGCGCACTCCGAGAAACGCCTGCGTATCAATGCCAACAATGTCGACGCCAAAGTTTTCTTTGGCTCACTGGTGCAGGGCTCCGATTTTAATCTGGTGATGCATCCGGACGTGAGCGGCAACATCACGGTCTCGTTGAAAGACGTGACCGTGCTGGAAGCGCTGAACGTGGTGTCTGACATCTACGGCTATAACGTGGAAATACAAGGACGTCTGATTCAGATTTTCCCTGCGGTGTTGCGCACGGAGACATTTCCGGTTGATTACCTGCAATTGCAACGTTCAGGTGTCTCGCTGACGTCTATCAGTACAGGGGCTATTTCGACGGATGCCAGTGCTGGCAGTGGTGAGGATGAAAAATCTGATCGTACCTCTGTACCCACGGGGGGCACCGTGATTGAAACCCTCACCGAAAGTCAGTTCTGGGCACAGTTGGAACGTGCAGTGTCGGGCATGATTGGTACCGGCGACGGGCGTAGCATCGTGATTTCTCCGCAGGCTGGCCTTATCACAGTCAAGGCTTACCCCAATGAACTGCGCGAAGTGAAACGTTTCCTCGATGCGTCACAAAAACGACTCAAACGCCAGGTCATCCTGGAAGCCAAAGTCCTGGAAGTGACGTTGAGTGATGGTTATCAGCAGGGAGTGAACTGGTCAAACATAGGTGCGAGCATTGGCAGCGGAGGCATCAATATCAGCCGTCCTGAAACCAAGCTTGCCGGTGACATGATCTCCAACGTGATAGGCGGACAGACCAATATCACCATCACGGACGGTAATTTTTCGTCGGTGATGAACTTTCTTGATACCCAGGGTGACGTGAACGTGCTGTCAAGCCCGCGTGTGACGGCAGCCAACAACCAGAAAGCGGTGATCAAAGTTGGCGGTGATGAGTACTTCGTGACAGATATCTCTTCCAGCGACACCTCGGGGGATAATTCGGACTCCGGTCCGAACATTGAGCTGACGCCTTTCTTTTCCGGGATTTTATTGGATGTGACACCACAAATTGATGATGACAATGGCGTGCTGTTGCATGTGCATCCCGCGGTGGTTGATGTGGTGACCGAAGAGAAAACCATCCAGCTAGGGACGTCGTCAGAGCCGTATGTATTGCCGCTGGCAAAAACCGCCATCCGTGAATCGGACTCTGTCATTCACGCACGTTCAGGCGATGTGGTGGTGATTGGCGGGCTGATGAAATCGAGCTATGAAGAGGTGGTATCCAAGGTTCCGCTTTTGGGTGATATCCCCGGGCTAGGTCACCTCTTTCGCAACGTAAACCGTATGAAGCAGAAAACCGAGTTGGTGATTTTGCTGCAACCGTCAGTGGTGGGTGAACAAACCTGGCAGGAAGAGATTAACCGTTCGCGCCAGCTTCTCAACGACTGGTTTCCTGAAAACTAAGACAGTCCGATGTATCTCGCTCACTTTGGCTTTACGGCTGCGCCGTTCGGCTTGACCCCGGACACACGCTGCTTTTTTGGCGTGCGTTCGCACGTGGATGCGATTAATACCTGCCTCACTGCCATGGAGATGGGCGAAGGGCTGGTCAAAGTAACGGGAGAAGTCGGTACCGGAAAAACCATGGTGTGCCGGTTAGTGCTGAATGCCTTGGAGGACAACGTTACTCTGGTGTTTTTACCTAATCCGGCCAATACCGTAGCGGGGTTACATCGATTGATTGCTGACGAGCTCGGTATTGATGCCGGGGTATCGGAAGACAAATTGTTAGGGGCAATCCAGCAGGCAGCCATTTTTGCAACCCGTAAAAATAAACCGGTTGTGATCCTGTGTGACGAGGCACAAGCAATGCCGGATGCGGTACTGGAAGCCATCCGTCTGCTGGGTAACCTGGAAACCGAGCAGCGCAAGCTTATCCAACTCATTATGTTCGGCCAGCCAGAACTTGATGAACGGCTGGCCCAGCACAACATGCGCCAGCTGCTTCAGCGCATTACGTTCAGTGCGGAACTGGCGCCACTGAGCTTTGCTGAAACCGCGGCATACATTGACCATAGAGTGAAAGAGCAAGGCGCAGAGCCCTTGTTTTCGGCATGGGCAAAGCGCCGTATTTGGGTGGCAAGTAAGGGGATCCCCCGTCTTATCCACCAGCTTTGCCACAAATCGCTGTTATTAAGTTTTGGCTGGGGTGAGCGCCGCGTGAATGCGCATGCTGTTTGTCTCGCAATCAAAGATACACCTCTCGCCCGTCAGCATTCCGCCTTGCAGGCCATTTTGGGATAAAACCATGAGTGAACTAAACCGCATGCTGAGCGACCTGTCGTCGCCAGAAAACAGTGAAAAACGTGTGGCTGTTGCGCCCATTCCTTCAGCATGGGGCTTTCACTTTGCGCGTGTCGCATTGGCTCTGGTGGCGACGTTCGCCGGGGCATCCGGCATTGCGTGGGCCGTTTCTTCTGGCGGTGAGAGAATGGCATTACCTGCCACTGTTGTTGAGCCTGAGCCTGTGTTGGCCACACCCGCGCCCGTGTTCTCACCCACCCAGAAAGTGGTGGAAAGTGACATCCATTATGTGGCAATGAACACCACGGTGCCTGCTTCCGTTGAGTCCGAGTCAGCCAATGTTTCAGCACCACGGCAGAAGGTTTCATTTGAACAGCAAACTGCCAAGCAGGCAGCCTCGCTGTCTGTGGAAACCATTGAGTTGACCGGGGCGCAATTGGCAGATCTTGCGTATGAAAAAGCGCAAAAGCAGGCTCAGCGCGGTGATACCCAGAAAGCAGTTGCGTTGTTACAGGATGCGGTGAAATACAACCCGAACCATGTCGCTGCCACCAACCAACTGGCAGGACTGTTGTATGGCCGTAACCAATGGCGTGATGCAGAAAATGTGCTGCGAAAAGGCATTCAATCCAATCCCAACGCGGCGACGCTGAAGCTGACACTGGCGCGCATGTACCAGCAAAGTGGCCGTGAAGAATCGGCACTGAATGTGCTCGCTGGGCCGGTTGATTTGTTCGACCAAGAGCAGGTGCGAGTGGTGTCGATGCGTGCCGGACTGGCGCAAAAACTGGGTAAAAACCTGGAAGCCAGAGAAAGCTACCAATGGCTGACAGAACAAGAGCCGATGGACGGTCGCTGGTGGCTGGGACTTGGCGTTTCGGCTGAGAAAACCGGGGCGACCTCAGATGCTGAAAAAGCCTATGCCAATGCCGTGAAATCCGGCGGTTTGAGCAATGCGTCGGTGAGCTTTGCCCGCCAGCGTCTGGCTTACCTCCACAGCCTGAAACAGGAAGCAAACGATGGCCGTTAAACTGCGAAAACGCCTTGGCGACCTGCTGGTTGAAGAGCAGATTATTACCGAAGAAAACCTGAGAGCGGCGTTGGCACGACAGTCTCAAACCGGGCGAAAGATTGGTGATACCTTGATTGAAATGGGCATCCTGACTGAAGCTCAGATGCTGGATTTCCTCTCGCGCCAGCTCGGTGTGCCGCTGATCGATCTGAGTCTGACACCGGTCGATCCAAATACCGTCAACCTGTTGCCGGAAGTGCATGCCCGGCGTCTCCGTGCACTGGTAATTGGCCGTGTCGGGAATATTGTGCGTGTGGTGATGTCGGATCCTGCCGATCTGGCCTCGCAGGAGAGTGTGCTGAATTTGCTGGATCAATATCATGTTGAGCTGCTTATCACGGCCGAGCAACCGCTGATTGATGCGTTTGACCGTTACTATCGCCGAACCAGTGATATTGCCTCGTTTGCCGAACGTTTGCAGGCAGAGCACGGTGTGAAGCTTGAGCAAAGCTTCGGGATGGAAGACGAGCAATCCGAAGAAGTCACCGTGGTGAAGCTGATTAACTCGCTGTTCGAAGACGCAGTGCAGGTCAATGCGTCAGACATTCATATCGAGCCTGATGCCGCCTCACTGCGCATCCGCCAGCGTATCGACGGTGTGCTGCATGAAACCCTGCTAAAAGAGCACGCGATTGCTTCAGCGCTGGTGCTGCGTTTGAAACTCATGAGTGGCATGGATATTTCTGAAAAGCGTTTGCCACAGGATGGCCGCTTTCATATGACGGTGCGCGGCAACGTTATCGACGTGCGTGTCTCCACACTGCCTGTGCAATACGGTGAATCGGTGGTGATGCGTCTGCTGAACCAGTCAGCAGGCTTATTGCAACTGGAAGAGGTGGGGATGGATGCCCAGATGCTGGCCCGGTTCCGCCACCAGTTACGCCGCCCCCATGGCATGATTCTGGTGACCGGTCCGACGGGCTCAGGAAAAACCACCACCCTTTACGGTGCACTGAATGAGCTTAATGTGCCGGGTAAAAAAATCCTGACCGCCGAAGATCCGGTGGAATATCGCCTGCCGCGAGTCAGCCAGGTGCAGATCCAAAACAAGATAGGACTGACCTTTTCATCGGTGCTGCGTACTTTTCTGCGCCAGGATCCGGACATCATCCTGGTGGGGGAGATGCGTGATCTTGAAACAGTTGAAATCGGCCTTCGCGCCGCGTTAACCGGCCATCTGGTGTTGTCTACCCTGCACACCAACAACGCCATCGACAGCGCGCTCCGTCTTCTGGACATGGAGGCGCCGGGCTATCTGGTAGCAAGTGCGGTGCGTGCCGTGCTCGCACAGCGCCTTATTCGCCAGATCTGTCCAGATTGCAAAGTGCCGCATGCCACTGATGATGCGGAAAAAATCTGGCTGACCAGTATACGTCCGGAGATGGCAGGGCATGGCTTTTATCAGGGTCGAGGCTGCCAACGCTGTAACTTTACCGGTTACAAAGGCCGTATCGGTGTGTTTGAACTGTTAGAAATTACCCCTGAACTGATGGATGCGCTGCGTGCCAATGACACACAGATGTTTTCTGTCCTCGCAGGGCAGCAACCGGGCTACAAACCGTTGGTCCACTGCGCACTCGATTTTGCCAGACAGGGGCAAACCTCGTTGGAAGAGGCGATGAAATTGTCTGAATCTGCTGCGATGTCGCTGACAGGTGTCTGATGCCAACGTATCGCTACACGGCACGTAAGCCGAATGGAAAACGTGTGTCGGCCATTATAGAAGCCGCGACCGAGAGTGAGGCGATCGCCAGCGTGTCAGCGTCTGGCGCCGTGCTGTTGTCGCTTGAACTTACCCAACCCCGGGGGCAAAGCAACAGTGTGCCACTGTTCCAGCCTAAAGTGAGGTTAGCGTCGCTGGTCATTTTCAGCCGCCAGGCTTATAGCCTGATCAAGGCTGGCGTGCCGTTATTGCGTGCTATCAATGGGTTGGCGCAAAGCACCACCGATAAGCTATTGAAGACAGCGCTGGAAAATGTGGCCAGTGAACTGTCCAATGGCAGTCCGATGTCCGTGGCGATGCGCAACCACCCAAACGTGTTCAGCGAGTTGTTTGTGTCCTTGGTGCAAGTCGGGGAAAACACGGGTCGCCTTGACGATGCCATGTATCAGCTTGCTGAGTATTACGAGCAGGAAATGGAAACCCGTCGCCGGATTAAATCGGCACTGCGGTATCCAACGTTTGTCATGGTGGTGATCATCGGTGCGATGGCCTTTTTAAACGTGAATGTTATTCCACAATTTGCCGGGATGTTTGCCAGGTTTGGCGCCGATTTGCCGCTGCCGACCCAGATTTTGATGGCAACATCGGGCTTTTTTGTCGATTTCTGGTGGCTGCTGGTTTTCGGTACGGTGTGCTTATTTGCCAGTTTACAGGTGTGGAAAAACACGGAGCAGGGTCGGGTGAAATGGGACAGGTTCAAACTTCGCATTCCCCTTGTCGGGAATCTGGTCAACCGTGCCCTGATGTCACGTTTTTCCCGTACGTTTGCCTTGATGTTACGCGCGGGCGTACCGCTCAACACCGCACTTCATATGTCCGGTGAGGCTCTGGACAACCACTTCCTGGCAGGGGAGGTGGACAAAATGAAAGCCGCCATTGAATCGGGCGTTAACCTCAGCGTGGTAACCGAAGACAGTGAACTGTTTACGCCCTTGGTACACCAGATGATCCAGGTGGGCGAGGAAACAGGGCAGATTGATAACCTGCTGCTTGAGGCGAGCGACTTTTATGACCGTGAAGTGGATTATGACCTGAAAACCCTGTCCGCACGCATGGAGCCTATCCTGCTGTTTATTGTGGCGGGCATGGTGCTTATCCTCGCATTGGGTATTTTCCTGCCGATGTGGAACATGCTCGACCTTATCCGCGGTGGCTAAATGCACTGGCTATTCAGGTTCAGGGAAAGCAGCGCGGTGCAGTGGGCGCTGCTGGTGGTCATGGTGTGCGGATTAGTGCTCGCTGCTATCCCGGTGTTTAGCCGGATTGTGCAGTTTGCCGATGAGGTGGAATTTCGTTATCTCGCGCAGGCGTTTGCGGGTTCAGCGCAGAATGTACATTTGCGAGCAGCATTAAAAAATGAAAATAAACAAAGCGATATCGTAATAGTTAACCATGTTGGTTTCCGGTTGAGCCCAACAAATAACAAGCACAACGGTTTTCCTTTTGCGCTGGAAAACGGTGCAGAGACGTTGGCAGATATGCACGCCAAAGATTGCGGCGAGTTGCTGGAGCACTTTACCGGCCAGTCTTACTGGCTGGACAATCCATTTGAGGCGGCGGCAGACACGATGTCGACCCCGAAGATTCGCGCAATAGTTGTCAGGGACAAAGGTATTGACGCCCCGCCCTATTGCCGATTTGAAAGGCCGGTTCGCACCGGTTTTGGGAATAATGGCACGCCAGATTCGGCGCGTCATGTTTTTGCTTACTACCCGGCATCAGGCCGCGTAGAAGTATTGAGAGAAAACGGAGAAGTAAAATGAAACGTCAAGGCGGTTTTACGCTGATTGAAATGATCGTAGTGATCGTGATCCTGGGTATTCTGGCGGTAACAGCAGCGCCGAAGTTTTTGGATTTCAAAGATGATGCACGCACGGCATCGTTGGAAGGACTGGCCGCAGCAATGCAAAGTGCGGCTAGCCTTGCTCATGCAAAATATCAGCTTGATGAAAGTGACCCTGAAGTCGCAAATAAAATGATCAATGGCTATCCAAAAGCTGTGAACATTGCTGATTTTGTTGAAATGGATGGATTTGTAGCTGAAGGAGATATATCCGGTACAACAGTGAAATATAAACTAGAAAAAAATTCAGGATCGAACTGTGTTTCCTACACTGATGCAGAAGAAGGAAAAGCACCAGTAGTGACTGTTGTGGCCTGTTCTAGCAAGTTGCTGTAGACGCTTAATCTCGGATGAAAGGCTTCACCCTAATCGAGCTGATCACCGTTCTGGTGATCCTCGGTATTCTGAGTGTGTTTGCCGTCCCGCGCCTGTCGGGGGCTGATGCCTTTTCCGTGATCAGTGCGCGGGATACGGGCTTGTCTGTTGCAAGGCAAGTCCAGCTCAGGGCCATGCAGCAGGAGAATCCGTCTGCTGGCTGCTATGCCCTGTACGTTGCTGCCTCCCGGATGGGGGGCAGTGGCGATCCTGACTGCGGTTTCGGTGACAACCGCAGTGATGTGGTGGACCTGTCTGAATCCCAGGTTCGTATTTACCCCGCCCAGACGGTCTATTTTGATTTGCTCGGGCGGCCTGTAAGCGTAAGCGGAGCGCGCCTTTGTGCATCATCTGATTGTGAGATAACTTTCTCGCAAGGTGAGCGTTCTGCCAGCATTTGTCTTAACAGCGAGGGCTATTTTTATGCCTGTCGCGGATAACACTTCCCGAATTTTAAATCACCAGCAGGGCTATACGCTGGTGGAGCTGGTTATCGGCATTGTGGTCTTCGGGGTTGCCCTGGTACTGCTCAGCGCCACGCTGTTCCCGATGTTTGCCAAATCAGCCAACCCCCATTATGAAGCGCGCGCCGCCGCGCTTGGGCAAGCGGTGATGAATCAGATATTGGCGCGACAGTTTGATAAACATTCAGACCCTAACGGCAGTCGCTGGCGCTGTGATGAAAACGCAGAAGCCGTTATCGCACAGGGGATTATTGCGCCAACCCCGATCCCTTCCTGTTCATCGCCGCTTTTTGCCGGAACGGGGTTTGTTGCGGTGGAAGATTACATCGGCTGTTGGGGGGAACGTACTGCCTGTACCCAAGATCACCGGGGGCCGCTAACGGCGCTAACCGGTGGCTCTGCGGACGATTACCGCGGATTTACCGTCAATATTCATGTCGAGTATGACAGCCACACGTTCGCTGACAGTACTCACAATGACCGGCTTTATAAGCGGATTGATTTGTATGTCGATACCGGGCGCTTTGGCCGTGTCGACTTTACGGCCTACCGGAGCAATTTCTGATGGTATTGCTTACGGCCAAATCGCGTGGATTTACCCTGGTTGAACTTATCGTCACCCTGACGATTCTGGCGATCGTCTCTGTCGGCATATTTGGTTTTATTGCATCAGGCGCGGCAGGGTATGTGGAATCGCGCAACCGTGACGCCTTGCAATCAGGTGCCCGTTTTGCGGTAGAGCGTGTTGCACGGGAGCTTCGTCATGCGGTGCCGAACAGTTTAACGGTCACTTCAAATGCCCAATGCCTCACTTACTGGCCGATTGTCTACACCGGTATTTATGCTGACCGCGAAGACGGCACCAATCAACTGGAGGTGGCTATCTCTGCGATCGATAAGCCTTGGCAAAGCCAAATCAATGACGGGAAGCATCGCATTGTGTTTGCGCCCAGTAAGTCGCAGGATTTAACCACAGCGGCCAGTAACAGTTATGCCATCACAGGGGTAAGTGGTAGCACACTGACCACATCGAAAGTGGCTTCAGACGATTGGCCTGTCGGTTCACCGTCTTCACGTTTTTATCTCTATCGCCACTCTGTCACCTTTTGTTTTGATGGCACAGCGCTGACACGGCGGGTCAATGATGGTTCCTCCGCAGCAGTGACGTTGGCGAACAACCTTTCAAGCGGCAGTCGTTTTGCCATCGCCAGCGAAACCCTTTCTGGCGGTAACCTCGTTCGTATTTTTTATCGCTTTGTGCAGTCGGGTGAAATCTCGGAATATGACCAACAAGTGCAGGTTCTCAATGCGCCCTAATGTTCTTTCACCGTTAACACGTCAGCGCGGCAGTATGCTGATTATCTCTGTTTTTGCCATCACAGCGCTGGCAGCGCTCGGTGCTGCATTGCTTAAAATCAATGCCTCTCAGAGTGATACCACTGCACGGGAAGTGCTGGGTGCCCGTGCCTGGCTTGCCGCCAATAGCGGCACTGAAATGGCATTGGCGAGGCTGTTTCCACTGGCGACCACGTCAAACCCGAATCCTGCAGCGCAGTGCGATGCGGCAACGACGATCTCATTTGATATGCCTGGGCTTAAAGGCTGTTCAGTGGCGGTGACGTGCAAGACGGTGGGCACTGGTGCATTGACCCAATACTATGTGGAAAGCCAAGGGCGCTGTGGCAGCGGTGCGCATGAAGTTGTTCGTGTGCAAGAGAGTTGGATGAGGGGGATTTCCCAATGACAAGATTTTTGCTGGTCTTTTTTTTGCTCGTTTTCAGTTCAACGCTTTGGGCCTCATCCAATGGTATTTATTTTCCTGGGCCAGCACAGGCACCCACCAATACTGCATCCAATATCGTCATGGAAGAAGCATCTCGTGTAATCGAGACTTCAAATAACAGCTATGTTGAAATGGGATTTGATGAAATTCTTCAGAAGGACTTAGGTTCCTACTGTAGTAATGGAACTCAGAAGGTGAGTTGTATCAAGACTGATGACAGACCTCCGACCGCAGGGTTAAAGCCTCTTGTCGTTGGCTCTGGCGAAGGACAACTGGTCGAAACTACATTACCTGCCGAGAATGATTGGGGAGTGATGGAGTTCTTCTTTGACCAAAACTCTCCAAATTATAAAAAAGTAAATTTTCAGCAGTATAGGAAGGCATATTTTAAATCAGGGGTTTATTTCTTTGGTGAGTTAACTTTAGGTGATAACACAGAGTTGTTTTTCGACGGTGACGTTGAAATTCATGTGAATACGTTAAAAGTTAGCTCAAATGCGAGTGTCAATAGTAATGGGTCGCCGAAGAATGTTGTTTTCTATGTTCATGATAATTCACTAGACATATACACACCTCCCGTACATTTAGGGTCTAATTCTCTGATGCATATGTACTTATACTCTGAGGGGGCTGTAAAGTTGGGAGGCGGTGAAGAAACAAATACAGGCGCTCGAATCTGGGGGGCTGTGACTGCACCACGAATTCACCTTAATAAAAATGCAGAGATAGAATATGCGGGTGCACTTCGGTCTTACAAGCTCGACTTTTCGCCAAAAACAGCGGTAAGTGACACCTGCACTGCCATACCCATTACCTTCGAAGTCAAAAACGACAAAGGCGAAACTCAGACAGATATTGCCGGTGATCTAACGGTGAATGCAACGAGTTCGTCCGTTGCCTGTTGGCGGGGAAGTGCCAATAGCACCTGCAATGGCAGCCCTTCTGGCAATTTTTCTCTTCGTGGTGGAAAACGTACCTTGTGGCTGCAAAACAAGGCGGTTGGCACGGTTAACGTCACGGCCTCGTTTACGTCTGAGAAAACAGGTGAACTGGAATCGGAAGACACAGGCAGTTACACCTTCACCGCAGGTGGGTACCGTATTTCACCGTCGCCACTGAAGATGGTTGCAGGCAAACCAGAGCCCGTCACCATTGAGGCAACCTACGGCAATTGTGACCCTCGACCTATCCCTGACTATGAAGGTGTCAAACAAGTCAAAGTCGGCACGGCAGACTATATCCAACCTCGTTATGCTGACGGCACTGCACCTGTCACTCCCGTCGTTGATAAGGCTACGGGGGAGCAGGTTTTATCTGTAACGTTCAGTAAAGGCCGTGCAGTGGACGCGTTTAATATCACTTACCCCGATGCGGGTACATTCTCAATTCCGATTGAAGAGGTGAAGGCCAGCGAGCCTTCCACTGAATCTTTAAACAACCTGACTGAGCAAGAGTCAGCGACTACTGCTTCGGCCGATACCCCTAAAGGCGATATTGTCGTTGAATCGCGTCCTTACACATTTGCCATTTGTGGTACCTTGCCAACACCAAAGCAAATCTCCGAGGGCACTGCATTTAAAAAGGCGGGTGAGCCGTTTAATGTGGCGCTAAAGCCAGTGATATGGCGTCAGAATGACTCTCCGGATCCTGAGCCGAATAACCCGGGCAACCCCGCTAATACGGCGCCAGTCACGCTGAATCAAAGCTTCTGTGGCAGAGCGCCTACGCCGAGCTTCTGGCGAGCGGATGCCTTGCCTGTCAAGGTTACGCTGGACACGACGGCGCGCGTGACTAAACCCAGTGGCTGGCAAGATGCATTGTTGTCAGGGGTTGTCCCAAGAGAGCATGATGACACCAATGGTGCCAATGATAACAACGCTGTCAGATACCGATTTAACGGTATCAGTGTTGGCGATGTGGGCAGCTTCTTGATCCAATCTCAATTGGATGAACAACAACCATATTTCGATATGCCAGTGAATCCCGGCTTACGAGAGATTGGGCGCTTCTACCCGTCCCATTTTTCTGTTGCCGGTTCCTTGACGCCGGGTATGTTGCCGTCTGACGATAAGGATGGCAAAGGCTTTACCTACCTCAATCAACCGTTTGAGGGGCAATACACTGTCTATGCCATGACAGTGGATAACCAGCGGGTGAGGAACTATCACCTGTCGCCACGTACTGCAACGTTTGAGGAGTGGGCGCTCCATCCGTCGTTCGCAAGGTCTGGCGGTTTTCAGGATTTGACGTCCCGATGGTACCGGCCGAGTGCTCGCTCTGTCTCCGGCTGGCAGCCAGACGACAATGGATTTAGCCAGTATGTGTTTGGTGGTGGGATGACCATCAAAAAAGAAAGCGTGCCGGATGGCCCGTTTGAAGATGTCGAGTTTGCCGTTGGTGTTGCTACATCAGATATCGACAAAACCGATTTTCGCTATTGCGAAGCTGCAGGCGCAACAGGTTGTAATGAACAGGTTCTAAGCCCTGATGGAACCCAATTCGGCGCTAAATTCACCGACGGGGATTTCTTCTTCGGCCGTATGAAACTCAACGGGTTCGCCGAAACCCAGGACTTTGTCAGTGAGCAACGTCTTGAGGTTGCAATCGAATATTTTAACGGTCAGCGTTTTGAAACCAACGGCAGAGACAATGGCTCGTTCATTTCAACGCAGATCGGTGAAAAAGAGGTTTTGGTCAGCGACACAGATAAAGACATCGACCGTGCCCAGATCCTTTTACGCAGTGATGCGGGTGACATCATTACTAAGAAAACTGTTAAAAACGGCCGCTCGGCGTTTATTGTTGAACCTCCGAAGCAAAATGGTGCCTATAACCGTGAGCAGTTCCGCTATTGGCAAAGGCTGGATAAGGGACTTGTGGGAATCGTGCCTCAAACTTGGCTTCAACATAACTGGCAGGGTTCTCAGTTTGATGATGACCCTAGTGCAATGGGAACGTTTGGCTTTTATCGTGGTAACGATCGTGTGATCTATAAAGGTGAAAAAAACATCACATTGACAGGAGAATGAAAAAAAAGACTGATCTCATTCAGGTTTGTAGATCATCACCTTGCCGCGTCCCGTCAGCGTTGGTACATTTAGCGGAATTTGAAGAATTTTAATGCTTGCAGGATTAACCGAAGATTATGTTTAAGAAATTGCGAGGTATGTTCTCTAATGATCTGTCTATCGATCTGGGAACCGCTAACACTCTCATCTATGTGAAAGGACAGGGGATTGTTCTGGATGAACCTTCCGTTGTCGCAATTCGTCAAGATCGTGCAGGCTCACCAAAAAGCGTTGCGGCAGTAGGTCACGAAGCAAAACAAATGCTGGGCCGTACGCCAGGCAACATCGCGGCTATTCGTCCGATGAAAGACGGCGTTATCGCTGATTTTTATGTGACTGAGAAAATGTTGCAACACTTTATTAAAACCGTTCACGACCACAGTTTTATGCGCCCCAGCCCACGTGTACTGGTGGCGGTTCCTTGTGGTTCAACCCAGGTTGAGCGCCGTGCCATCCGTGAATCTGCGTTGGGTGCCGGTGCACGTGAGGTGTACCTGATTGACGAGCCAATGGCGGCGGCAATCGGGGCTGGCCTGCCAGTATCTGAAGCGACCGGTTCTATGGTGGTCGATATCGGTGGCGGTACCACTGAAGTGGCCGTTATCTCCCTGAACGGCGTGGTGTATTCTTCGTCTGTCCGCATCGGTGGTGACCGTTTTGACGAGTCCATCATCAACTATGTGCGCCGTAACTACGGCAGCCTGATTGGTGAAGCAACTGCTGAGCGCATCAAGCATGAGATAGGTTCTGCTTACCCAGGCGACGAGGTGCGTGAAATTGAAGTGCGCGGCCGCAATCTGGCAGAAGGTGTGCCACGCAGCTTTACCCTGAACTCCAACGAAATCCTGGAAGCACTGCAAGAGCCGCTGACCGGTATTGTGTCTGCAGTGATGGTGGCACTGGAACAATGTCCGCCAGAGTTGGCATCAGACATCTCTGAGCGCGGTATGGTGCTGACTGGCGGTGGTGCGCTGCTGCGGGATCTGGATCGTCTGCTGACCGAAGAAACCGGTATTCCGGTCGTTGTGGCTGAAGAGCCGTTGACCTGCGTTGCACGTGGTGGCGGTAAAGCGCTTGAAATGATCGACATGCACGGTGGCGATCTGTTCAGCGAAGATTGATCCTCTTCCACCAACAAACAGGTTGTAACTGAATGAAACCAATTTTTGGCCGTGGGCCATCACTACAATTACGCCTGTTCTTCGCTCTTTTACTATCAGCCAGCCTTATGCTGGCTGATAGCCGTTTGGGTGCTTTCACCAATTTCCGTTATTTGCTGAACTCATTGGTGGCTCCGTTGCAGTATGCCTCCAATGTGCCGCGTGATCTGCTGGACGACACATTCCGCCAGTTCACCTCGCATCAACAGTTGTTGATTGAAAACACCAGGCTCAAAGAAGAAGTGCTGATGCTCAGAAGCGACCAGCTGCTGTTTGAGCAGATGGAGCAGGAAAACCAGCGTCTTCGTGAACTGTTGGGATCGCCGTTTGTGCGTGATGAACGCAAGATGGTCGCAGAAGTGATGGCGGTGGACTCTGATCCTTACAAGCATCAGGTGATGATTGATAAAGGGCGTACCAATGGTGTTTACGAAGGTCAGCCAGTGATCAACGAGCGCGGCATTGTGGGACAGGTATCCTATGTCGGGGCACACAATAGCCGGGTGCTGCTGATTACTGACCCGACCCATGCGATCCCCGTGCAGGTGGTGCGCAATGATATTCGTGTCATTGCCTCAGGGCGTGGCGACAATGACAACATCCAGCTGGAGAACATTCCGAGCAGCACCGATATTGAGCCGGGCGATATGCTGGTGACATCCGGATTGGGCGGTGTCTTCCCGGAAGGGTATCCGGTGGCAAAGGTGACGTCCTTCTCGTTTGATAACAAGCGCCCGTTTGCCCAGGTTGACGCCAAGCCGGAAGTGCAGTTTGACCGGCTGAGGTATCTTCTGTTGGTATGGCCAACGGATGTGGAAAAGAAAGCAGTGATTGAAGATGCAGAACAAGTGCCGGTGGATGATGCGCCGTCTGACGCCGCAGGAGAAGAACAGCGACAAGAGGTAAGCAATGGCTAATTCAACCTTGCGTGGCCGTGCGCTTATCTGGCTTTCTTTTATTATTGCCCTGATTTTACAGGCAGCCCCCTGGCCAGGTGAACTGGCGCCTTTCCGTCCTTCCTGGGTGCTGCTGGTGGCATTTTACTGGGTGCTGGCATTGCCACACCGGGTGAATGTCGGGACTGCCTTGGTTGTCGGTTTGCTATGGGATTTGATGCTAGGCTCAACACTTGGCGTGCGCGGGTTGATGATGTCGGTAGTGGTGTATATCGTTGCGCTGAATTTCCAGATGCTGCGTAACATGTCACTTTGGCAACAGGCCGCGCTTCTGTGTTTGCTCACTTTAGCAGGAAAAGTGCTGGAGTTTTGGGCGGAGTATCTGGTCTCCAATGTTCAGTTCGATCCTTCGCAACTTTGGGCGGGCCTGCTTAACTTTTTATTATGGCCCTGGCTGTTTTTGTTGTTGCGACGGATACGCCGTCAGTTTTCGATTAAGTAACCTGGAGAAATCATGGCAGATCTTCAACTTTACCTCGCGTCTGCCTCACCCCGAAGAAAGGCGCTGCTGGAACAGCTTTCTGTCCCGTTTGAGATTTTACGTGTTGACGTGGAAGAGCGGCGCCAGCCCCATGAACAAGCGGCGGACTATGTTCGCCGTTTATCCCTGGATAAAGCCAAGGCCGGTGTGAATGTCGCCCCGCTCGATTTACCTGTACTGGGCTCTGATACTATTGTGGTGTGTGACGGTCATGTAATGGAAAAACCGTCGGATCTGGCGGCGTCACGACATATGTTGCGTCAGCTTTCCAACCGCCAGCATCAGGTGATGACTGCAGTGACACTTGCCGACCGGCACCGTTCGCTGACCACGCTGGTCACAACCCATGTCTGGTTCAAGCCTCTCAGTGATGATGACATTGACGCCTACTGGCAAAGCGGTGAGCCTTGTGACAAGGCGGGAAGTTATGCCATCCAAGGGCTGGGAGGCCGGTTCGTGACACGCATTGACGGCAGTTACCATGCCGTGGTCGGGTTGCCGCTTTATGAAACCGACACGCTGTTGAAAGAATTCCAACAATTACGTGGTAAAACCTTATGAACGCAGAGTTACTGATTAACGTAACGCCGTCAGAAACCCGCGTCGCCATGATAGAGGCGGGCTACCTGCAAGAGATCCACATTGAGCGCGAAGCCAAACGCGGCATTGTCGGCAACATATACAAAGGCAAAGTGAGCCGTGTATTGCCGGGTATGCAGGCGGCGTTTGTCGATATTGGTTTGGATAAAGCCGCGTTCTTGCATGCTTCTGATATCGTTCCCCACACCGAATGTGTCGCAGAAAACGAAAAGCAGCAGTTCCAGGTGCGTGATATTTCCGAACTGGTTCGCCAGGGGCAGGATATCGTGGTGCAGGTGGTGAAAGACCCGCTGGGTACCAAAGGTGCGCGCCTGACCACTGACATTACCTTACCGTCACGCTACCTGGTTTTCATGCCGGGTGCGTCCCATGTGGGGGTGTCTCAGCGCATTGAGAGTGAGGCAGAGCGTGAGCGCCTCAAACGCATTGTCTCTGAGTACTGTGATGACCTGGGTGGTTTTATTATTCGTACTGCTGCCGAGGGCGCATCTGAGCAGGAGATGGCCCAAGATGCAGCGTTTCTGAAGCGTCTGTGGAATAAAGTACTGGAGCGTCGTGCCAAACGTCCTTCCAAATCGATGCTTTACGGTGAGTTGGGACTCGCACAGCGTATTCTGCGAGATTTTGTCGGTACTGAGCTGGATATTATCCGTGTTGATTCCCGTTCAGCGGTGGAAGCGTTGCGGGAATTTACTGACGAGTTTGTCCCTGAGCTTTCTGACAAAATTGAGCTGTATACCGGTGAGCAACCCATTTTCGATATGTATGACACCGAAAATGAAATTCAGCGTTCACTTGACCGCAAGGTGGAGCTTAAATCCGGTGGTTACCTGATCATTGACCAGACTGAGGCCATGACCACGGTGGATATCAACACCGGTGCGTTTGTTGGCCGCCGTAATCTTGAAGAGACCATTTTCAACACCAACATTGAGGCGACCCGCGCGATCGCCCGCCAACTGCGCCTTCGTAACCTGGGCGGCATTATCATCATCGACTTTATCGACATGATCTCGGAAGAGCACCGTCAGCGTGTATTGCAATCTCTTGAGCTTGCGCTGTCGAAAGACCGTGTCAAAACCAACATCAATGGTTTTACCCAGCTTGGTCTGGTGGAGATGACCCGCAAACGTACCCGCGAAAGTATTGAACATGTGCTGTGTGGTGAGTGTCCAACTTGTGAAGGCCGTGGCTCGGTCAAAACCGTGGAGACCGTATGCTACGAAGTGCTGCGTGAAATTACCCGTGTTAACCGGGCGTATGATGCGGACAAGTTCGTGGTCTATGCATCACCGTCTGTGGGAGAAGCGCTGGAAGGTGATGAGTCACACGCGGTGGCTGAGTTGGAAGTCTTTATTGGCAAACAAGTGAAAGTGCATATAGAACCGCTGTATACCCAAGAGCAGTTTGATGTGGTGATGATGTAAGTGAGACAGTGCGTTTAATGGCTGGGTTGGCTCGACGTGTAGCAATAACGGTGAAATGGCTGGTTGTCGCGGTACTGGTGAGTGCCGCGGTGTTTACTGCGGCTATGCGTGTAGTCTTGCCCAATCTGGACACGGCAAAAGCGCCAATACAGCGATGGGTATCAGAGGCCAGTGGTTTCACCATCGATTTTTCCGCGTTCAAGGGGCACTGGCGTTATCTGGTGCCCTCTTTATCTTTGCATGATCTGACGCTTTCCACCGACGCCTCGCAGCTTGAAATCCTGACGGCGCAACGCATCGATATGCAATTTGACCTCTGGGCCAGCTTGCAACGCCGTGAACCGACGTTTTCCAATGTGTCTATCAACGGCCTGAATGTTGACCTGACCCAGCTTTCCGAGCGTGATAATTCGGGCAGTGAAAGCCTGAGGGCCCAGCTGGAACGTCTGTTTTTGGTGGAGCTTGGCCAGTTCACCATCAAAGATGCCAAGGTCACTTTACTCTCGCCTTCTGAAGAGCGCCAAACCATCAATATCGCCTCTCTTTTGTGGGATAACCGGGAAAGAACCCACCATGTTCAGGGGGTGGTCAGTGTGCAGGGCACGTCGCTGAACAAGGTAGAAGTGCAAGGCGTTTTCACAGAAGACAGTGGATTAAGTTCTCTAGATGGCGATTTTTACCTCAAAGCCGATGATGTCTCGCTAAAAAGATGGATTGGGACCTTCATCAACCCGGATGTCTCCCTGGTCAAAGCCACAGTTGGGGGGGAAGCCTGGCTGACAGTGGAAAATGGCCACCCGCGTTCAGCGCTGGTCAGTCTCAGCGGCAGTGACGTGGCTTGGTCCCCGAACACTCCCACGCTTCAGGAACAACAAAGTAATACCCAATCCGTAAAGGTGGAGCGCGGTCAAATCTTGCTTGAGCACTCCGCATCAGGCTGGCATGTGGCGACCGATAACTTTGCGATTAAAACCGGTGGCAGGCTGTGGCCTGAGCCAAACCTGCGTGCCGAGATTGGTGACAGGCAATGGCAGCTCAATGTCAGGCAGCTTGATGTGGGGTTACTGTTGCCCCTGCGTGAACTGGTGTCGTTGCCTGACGGGGTGGAAAATGCACTGCAGGCCCTTTCTCCCGACGGGAAGGCGCAGGATATCCGTGTCGCCAAAACTGACGGGGAAGCTGTGCGCTATTCAGCAGCGCTCAATGATATCTGTTTCGGGCATTGGGGGTATTTGCCGGAAGTACATAAACTCGATATGACGCTGGCGGGCGAAGGCCGCAACGGCAAGGTCGTGTTGTCGATGACCGATGACACCCTGCCGTATGGTGATTTTTTTCAGGCGCCACTTAATATCGAGCAAGGCGAGGTTGTCGGCTTCTGGACGCTGGATGATCAGCGTGTGACCATCTGGTCGGATCGGGTGGCAGTGCGCTCTCCGCATCTGGACGTGTTGGGAGAGTTCCGTCTTGATATTCCGTTTGATGACAGCAGTTCCTGGCTCGCCTTTTATGCCGAAGCCAGCCTGAACAACGCCGGTGAAACCTGGCGATATCTGCCCACCCTAGCCCTTGGTGAAACGTTGACAGACTACCTCTCAGCGGCAATCCGAGGTGGTCAGGCTGATCACGCCAAGCTGGTGTGGTATGGCGATTTCGCTACCTTTCCATACCCTGAACATCAGGGAATTTTTCAGGCCTATGTACCTCTGAAAAACGCCCAGTTCAGTTTTGACACCCAGTGGCCGACGTTGACTGAGCTGGATTTAGATCTGCTGTTCCAAAATGATGCGCTGTACCTCGATGCCTCCAATGTTGGGTTGATGGGCGCGCGTGGGTACGGCTTGAAAGGAAAAATTCCGTCTTTCAGTGACGATAACAGCGTGCTGTTGATTGATGCCAATATTGCGTCCAGCGGTGAGGATCTGCGTGAATACATGCTGGCCACGCCGCTGGTGGACTCTGTCGGTGCCGCGCTGACCCATGTGCAGGTCGACGGCAAGGTTGAGGGCAATATCTCCCTCAATATTCCCCTCAATGGTGATGATGTGCTGGTGAAAGGGCGGGCATCCCTCAACAACAGTCAGGTGTCGATTGTCAGTCCTGAGATGACCTTCAACAATGTCAGCGGTGAGATTGTATTTGATAACGACGTGGTCTGGGCGGACAAGCTCACTGCTAGCTTACTTGAGCAGCCGGTGGCAATCGGTTTCAGGGGGGAAACGGAATCAGACAGTTATCTGGTCAATATCGACATTGATGGCAGGTGGGATGCAGACAGGCTGAAAAAAGCACTCAGCCAACCTGATCTTTCGATTATCGAGGGGCAGTCAGACTGGGATCTGAATGTGGGGATTGCACTCAGAGACGTGGGCTTTACTTATGATATCAATCTGGATGCGGACCTGAACGCCATGCAAGTGAACCTGCCAGCGCCGTTTGATAAACCGTTATCTACGACAGGTTGGGGTAGCCTCAAAGCGTCTGGTGATGCTCAGAGCCTGGTGGGGCAGGTGGTGCTGCCGAACCTTAAATATCAGGCCAATGTTGATATCAGCCATGATATTCCCGTGGTAACCAAGAGCCGCATTGTGATGGGTGAAGGAGAGCTCTCTTTGCAGCCTCTTTCCGGCAATGGCGTCAGCATTAACGTGCCGGAACTGGATATCCCGGCCTGGAAGGATGTCATTTCACGGCTTGAAGCCGCCCACCAAGACCCGAAAGCATCGTTCCCCGTGGTTTTGCCCGCACCGTCAAGGCTGAATGTGAAAGCGGACAGGATCAAAGCCGGCGAACTGGTTTTTAATCACTTTTCCATGGCAGCACGGAAGAAAAGTGACGGTTACCATGTATTGGTGGGCAGTGAGGAGTTAGCGGGCGATGCGTGGTGGGATGAAGATGACTTTCTGACGGCAACCATTGAGCATCTTTTCCTCAATGTGGACCTGGATAAAGACAGCCAAGAGCGTGAAACCCCGGCGCAGCAGCACGCCAGTAACCGGACGGCATCTGATTTTGACCGCGCCATGATGCGTTATATTCCTTCGACAGACTTGACCATCAAAGAACTCTGGGTTCAAGGCTATCGTCTTGGCAGCGTAAACACCCAACTGCTGAAACGGGGAGACACTATCACGATGCCAAAATTTGTTCTCGACAGCGGTGGCACACAGATACGGGCAAGCGGTGACTGGTCTATTACCCGGCAAGGTTTTAATCATTCGGATCTGACGTTTGACGTAACAGCCAATAACAGCAGTGATCTGATGGGGCGCTTTGCGGTGACGGGGGGCATACAGGATGCCACTATGAAGTCCTCTGGCCAGATCAGTTTTGACGGCGCCCCTTGGGCGGTGGATGTTGCCAGCATGGATGGCACACTCACGACCAAGATCGAAAACGGATACATCAGTGGCGTTGGCGGAGCCGGCCGTTTGCTTGGTCTTTTTAGCCTGGATTCTATCTTGCGAAAAATGCAGCTCGATTTCACCGGCGTATTTGAAGATGGTCTGGCTTTTGATGAGATAAGTGGCAGCGCATCAATCACTAACGGGGTTATTGTCACGGATAATATCCAGATGAAAGCACTGGCAGGTGATATGTTTATAAGAGGGATAGCAAATCTTGCGAAAAATCAGGTGAATGCGGACGTCAGGTTTGTGCCAGATTTAACCTCCGGGATCCCGGTGTTTACCGCGTTTGCTGTCACCCCTCAAACTGCGCTTTATGTCCTGGCTGTCACCACGGTGCTTTCGCCGGTGGTCGATGCGTTTACACAGGTTCGCTATCAGGTCAGCGGGGCGATTGATGATCCGGTTGTCAGGGAAGTGTCGCGCAGTACCGGCGAAGTGACATTGCCAGAAAAAGCCTTTAAGCGCTTGCGAGAACAGCAGAAGGAGCAATAGGTTATGACCATGTTTGGCGTCGTACAAATGAATTCAGGGATGGATCCGCAAGACAATCTTGACGTGCTAGACGCGCAGTTAGCACACCTTCGTATTCAGGGTGTCCGTCTGGTACTGACACCGGAAAACTGTCTGGTATTTGGCACCAAGGAAGATTACGAGAAGCATGCGGAAGTGCTGGGGCATGGCCCCTTACAGAAAAAACTGTCCCAGTTAGCATTCGAACAGGGCCTTTGGCTGGTGGTGGGCTCTTTCCCCATCCGCAATAATGATGGCACCCTGAGCACCACCTGTCTGGTCTATGACGCTGCCGGTAACCTCCGTGCTTCTTACGAAAAATTGCACATGTTTGATGTGGATATTGCCGACAACCACCGCAGTTACCGCGAATCCGACACCTTTAAATCCGGTGATAATCTGGTACTGGTGGATACGCCGTTTGGCACATTGGGCCTGTCAATTTGTTATGACATCCGTTTTCCGCAGTTGTACTCCGCACTTCGTCAGCGTGGTGCAGACATCATCGCTATTCCTGCTGCGTTTACCAAAGTGACCGGGGTGGCGCACTGGGAGGTGTTGCTCCGTGCTCGTGCTATTGAGACCCAGTGTTGGGTACTGGCTGCTGCACAGTGTGGCAGTCACCAGGGGGGACGGGAAACCTATGGGCATTCGATGATTGTTGATCCCTGGGGACAGGTTGTCACCGCGTTGGGTGATCAGGTAGGCAGTGCATGGGCAGAGATTGATCTTGCCTCCAACAGCGCTATCCGCAATAAAATGCCTGTCCTGCAACATGCCCGGTTGCAATGCGCAATGAAATAGCGCAACCTCGATGCCAATTCGTTCCCACACTATAGCTGGTTGTGGGACTTTCTTTTTTAGCGCTAAAGAGCAGTTTATTCATGAGCCTGGAACACGTGGAAGAAACCATACTGCACCTTTCCGGTGTCAGTAAAAGTCAACTCAGCCAAACCCTGGAGCACCTGGCAGCAAGAAACATCGACTATGGCGATGTGTATTTTCAGTCCTGCTGGCATGAATCCCTGATGCTGGAAGATTCCATCATCAAAGACGGCTCTTTCAATATCGACCGGGGCGTTGGTGTCCGTGCCATCAGCGGTGAAAAGACCGGCTTTGCCTACTCAGACCAAATCAATGCCGATGCCCTGATGCAAAGCGCCACTGCAGCACGTGGTATTGCTGATAAGAACGGTAAGCTGAAAGTTTCAGCGTTTGCGACCCGTCAGTATCCGATGATCTATCAGGCAGTCGATCCACTGCAAAGCATGACCAAGCAGGAAAAAATTGCCCTGCTGAAAGACGTTGATGCCTATGTGCGCGCCAAGGAGCCGTTGGTGCAGGAAGTGTCGGTCAGCATCGTGGGTGTTTACGAGCAGGTGTTGATTGCCGCAACAGACGGCACCTATGCAGCGGATATCCGTCCACTGGTCCGGTTTTCTGTCAGTGTACTGGTGGAAAAAGACGGGCGTCGCGAGCGTGGTTCGGCGGGCGGAGGTGGCCGTTTTGATTACACCTATTTTACCTCAGAAGAAGACGGGAAAACCGTGGCGATGAATTACGCGGACGAGGCAGTCAGGCAGGCGCTGGTTAATCTGCATGCCAAAGGCGCACCGGCGGGAACCATGCCTGTGGTTTTGGGTGCCGGCTGGCCGGGTGTCCTGCTGCATGAAGCGGTCGGTCATGGCCTTGAAGGGGACTTCAACCGCAAGGAATCGTCAGTCTTTACCGGACAAATCGGTGAGCAGGTGACATCACCGCTTTGTACCATTGTGGATGACGGCACGTTAAAAGATCGCCGCGGTTCCCTGAATATCGACGATGAAGGTGTGCCGGGCCAATATAACGTGCTGATTGAAAAAGGCATCCTCAAAGGCTATATGCAGGACAAGCACAATGCGCGCCTGATGGGCGTCGCCCCGACGGGTAACGGTCGACGCGAGTCTTACGCACACCTGCCGATGCCGCGGATGACAAACACTTACATGCTGGCAGGGGAAAGCACACCGGAAGAGATCATCAGCAGCGTCGAATATGGCCTGTATGCCCCGAACTTTGGTGGCGGTCAGGTCGATATCACATCCGGTAAGTTTGTGTTCTCAACCAGCGAAGCCTACCTGATTGAAAACGGCAAGGTGACCACACCGGTGAAAGGCGCAACCCTGATTGGCAGTGGCATTGAAGCGATGCAACAGGTCTCGATGGTGGGGAACGATCTGAAACTCGACCGTGGTGTCGGCGTCTGCGGTAAAGCCGGCCAGAGTGTCGCGGTCGGCGTCGGCCAGCCAACCCTGAAGCTGGATGCCATGACAGTGGGCGGCACCGAGTAACTTTCTGATATAAAACATAAAAAAGCCGGGTGACCCCGGCTTATTCAGTCTTCAGACTCTTCGCGCAGTGCTTTCAGCATCTGGAAGATTTCGCGGTATGCTTTGGGCGGCTTATTGCCTTCCTGCTCTTTCTTGGCCTGACGGGCAAGTTGGCGCAGTTTCTGGCGATCGGCGTTAGGGTATTGCGCAACCACATCGTTGATGGCTTTGTCGCCTTCTGCCACCACACGGTCACGCAGCTTTTCCATCTTGTGCAATTCGATAGATTGCTGGCTGTGTTTGTTGCGCAGCAGATCCAGCGCTGCCTGAATCGGCTCAGGATCGCGGGCACGCATCAACTTGCCAATGTATTGCATCTGGCGGCGTTTGGCTTCTTTTTCAAAGCGTTGGGCATCGGCAATCGCAGCACGCAGATCGTCATCCAGTGGAAATTTTGCCAACACAGCCGGTTTCAGTGCCACCAGCTCTTCACCCAGCTTTTGCAGCGCTTCCATGTCGCGTTTCATTTCGCTCTTACTGACCCAAATGATCTCTTCTTCCTCTTCCCAAGGCTCACGTTTGTTCTTACGGCCCATAATGCTTCCCGAGGTTGTCACTTTCTATAACGGCGTATCTTATCAAGAATGTCGAATTTTGCTGGTGTTTTTTAAGCATAGCGGCCCATTCGAATGGTATGCTTAGCCATAACACCCATCAATTTAAGACCTTATGGACGTGAAACAACAGGTAGCTCAGCAACGTGCGGAGCTGGAAGCGGCGGTGAGCCGTGCATTGGAACTGGCAGGCAAGAAAGCCGATGCAGCGGAAGTGGCCATCACCAAAACCACTGGTATCAGTGTTTCTACCCGTATGTGCGAGGTGGAAAACGTGGAGTTTAACAGCGATGGTGCGCTGGGGATCACGGTTTATCGCGGAAACCGTAAAGGGAGTGCGTCGACGTCGGATTTATCTGAAAAAGCGATTATCCAAACGGTTGAAGCGGCACTGGATATTGCTAACTTTACGTCAGAAGATCCTTTCTCAGGCCCCGGCCCGAAAGAACTGATGGCCTTCGAGTACCCGGATCTGGATTTGTTCCATCCTGACGAGCCAGAGCCGGATCATGCGGCGGAAAAAGCCATCGCAGCGGAGCGTGCTGCACTGGCGCACGACAAGCGTATCAAGTTCAGTGACGGGGCGAGTTATGACAGCCACTACGGCGTGCGTGTTTACGGCAACAGCCACGGTATGCTGGGCAGTTATGCCTCCAGCCGCCACAGTATCAGTTGCAGTGTGATTGCCGAAGACAGCAAAGGTATGGAGCGCGATTACAGCTACACCGTCTCCCGTGATAAGGACGAGTTGTGGGCGCCTGAAAAAGTGGGTATTGAAGCGGCTAAGCGCACCCTTGCGCGCATGGATCCACGCCGCTTGTCGACAGGCCAGTTTCCGGTGATGTTCGCGGCGGACGTGGCAACGGGTCTGCTCGGCCATCTGGTGATGGGGATCAGTGGCTCGAACCTGTACCGTAAATCATCTTTCCTGCTGGATAAGCTGGGTCATCAAATCCTGCCCGATTGGTTCGAAATCTATGAGCGTCCGCATATCCTGAAAGGCATGGCCAGTGCGCCGTTTGACAGCGAAGGCCTGATCACCCGCGATCTGGATATTATCAAGGCTGGTGAACTCCAGAGCTACCTTGCCACCAGTTATGCCGCCCGCAAACTGAATATGCAGCCAACCGGCCATGCTGGTGGCATTCATAACTGGTTTGTGAAAAATACCGGCCAGTCGTTCGAACAAATGCTGAAAGAGCTGGGTACCGGCCTTCTGGTCACAGAGTTGATGGGTCAGGGCGTCAATATCGTTACTGGTGATTATTCCCGTGGTGCGGCAGGGTTCTGGGTCGAAAACGGAGAAATCCAATATCCGGTCAGTGAAATCACTATTGCAGGCAACCTGTCAGATATGTACAGGCAGATCGTGGCTGTTGGGGCAGATACTGAGTTCCGTAGCCAGATCCAGACTGGGTCAATTCTGATTGAATCGATGAAAATAGGTGGCGAATAACGTTTCTGCCATCCCCAATCTGCGCACATCCACAAAAAGCTACTTTCACGCCATGAAAGTGGCTTTTTTGTCTGATGATGAGGCTCAACGGCATCTAATACCCAATAATATTGCGGGACTTTACTTTTCCTGTCAGCAGCTTATTCAGCGCGATAGAGATCAGCATACTTACTAAAATAACGATCAGGCAAGTGACCAGAAAGTAGGGAATATTTGTCGATTCCGGATGATTGAGAAAAGGTAGCCTTTTCATGGTTGTCAGTACCCAGGGATGAATGAAAAATATTGCAAAGCTGGTATCGGAGATAAGATCTACTAACTTGGTTTTAAAAGCGAAAGTCTCCATAACAAAATAAAGGCCGAGAGATAAACACATCTTTTGAATGAACATGATGTCAATGCCACCATATTCAAACATCCCTTTTATGTAATTGCCATTATGGCCTAATGTATATTGATAAAAGGCGAGAGAAATGGTGAGAAAAATAAACATCCCTCCCTTTAAACCGCAGTGCTTATTCACAGAATTACGGTAAAGAGATAGATAAATACCTGTCAGATAAAAAGGAGTAAAATAGAAAAGCATCTGTATTGGATTAATGTTTTCATATGATCGATGAATAAACATTGATGCAACTGAGGAAAAAGCAATAATAATAATTTGGGTGCGTTGGGATAGTTGTATAAATTTATAATGAAGAGGAGAAGAGAGAAAAAGGAGTACAGCGAAAGGGATGTACCAATAGGCTGTCAACATGCGTCCGGTAAGGTAATATTTTATTGTAGTTGTCAGTGTATTATCCTCAGGAGAGAAAAACACAACTTTGTTATAATCCGCATCGGGTGAAAAAAAACCAGACTTAATGATATAAACAAGAGCGATTGCAAATGTTGCGAGAATTAAGTAAGGAAAAATCACTCTTTCAATTTTTCCTTTCATGAAAGATTTAAATTGATATCTTTTATAAAAGACATGATGAAACATATACCCGGAAATAAAAACAAAAAGTGCTGTGCCGCCAGATATTATATTCTTTATAACTGACATCAATCCTGTTGTATTTTCAAGGCCGTAAACATAAGTGTGGCTCATGACAATAGAAATAATAGCAATGGCCCTGTAATTGTGGATGGATTGCAAGAACATTATGAACTCCTGTACTAACATTCTGGCGCACATTCTACGTTTGTTATGTTAAGAATAGTGTCTAACTTTTGATTGTACAGACGAATTAAGGCCGCTAATGGCTTGAAGCCGTTCGTTTTTTAATGGTAGGGAGCCAGGGTGTCCGTATAAACGGTTAGGGTTTAGCCATTGACGTCAATCCGGCCATAAGGACCTGCTCCAAGAAGGCGGGTTTCATCATGCAATGTTTCTGTTTCATCGGCACGCTAATCTTGGTGGGTTCTGCCCTGAGCATGTTAAGTGCCATGTGTTTTAACCCTGCCAAGTTTTCAGCGGCGTTTTCTCGGTAAATCTGGCAAGCATCCTCCCGCATACTGACATCTAAAATCCAATGCATGGACTCAATGCCCCAGAGCACGTTTCGATGCCTATACGCATGGCTGGCATGTTTGCTAATGTAGTCAGCAACTTAGCGCGATATACAGATTTATGAAGGATGACTTTACCTCGGTCATCAACTGCGTGCAGAGAGAAGTGGTGTTTGGCGAGGTCAACGCCACAATGGATTAGAGAAGACATGGTTACCTCCGGTATTTAAAGCGACACCTAAGTGTGGCAAATCCTCGTGAGAGGGAATCCATGTCATTCGTTATGTGAACAGAGGGGCTCTCTTAACCCCTCTCATATTCTGGGTGTTTAGTAAGGTGCTATATTCGGGTCAACACACTGGAATATTTGGCCGAAATTGTGATCACTTGAAAGGAGTTCATGACTTAATCGAGCAACTTCCCCTCGAGTAATTGCACCATGCACCTCAGAATTTTGAGACAGTTCTCCCTGGCCAGTTGGAGCGCCGTCTTTAAGTCCTCCGGGACGGAGGATAATGTAATCTAACTTACTGCTTTGAAGCCAAGCTTCAGCGAGAGTTTTCTCTCGAACAGCAGCTCCAAAGACTTGTTTTGCTCGGTCTGAAAGGTACTGCCAAGAATCACCACAACCTAACGATGTAACTAATAATAATCGGGTTGAAGAGGTATTCTCAAGAGCATCCGTTAAGTAGCGGTGGCCAATGTAATCGACTGGGTTATCCGAGTGAAAGCTGCCCATTGTTGAAATGTTAAAGGTGTTCTCTGGTAACTCAGAAACCGCCTTTTCAACTTGCTCTTTATCTGTTGCATCACAACATATTGAAGTTACGTTGTACTCGGTAAGCATAGGGTTTTTACTTGGAGTACGAGAAATAGCGATAACATTAGCGCCTTGTTTGTGGAAGTAGTCGACCATAGCTGCCCCCAATCCACTGGCAGCGCCCCAAATAGCAATATTCATCATACATATATCTCATTTGTTGGTAATGATAATAGTTTGCATGTTTATAAGGTTATAGTCACTAGGTCGCTTCAAATTTCACAAAGCATTTAAGAGCAGGGTGTCCGCATGAATGGTTGGGATTTAGCCATTGACAGGCCCTTTGCCTTTTGCGGCCCGGTAGTTTTCAACCATCACAATACTGGTTAGCCCATTCCAGGTGGAGAAGTCACCGTCCAACTCACGTGCACTCAGGACATGGCAAGTACGCGCTTCAATCCGGGTTGGCGCTGGCATAGGCACTCACCATATAGATGGTGCTTTGCCTGTCGTTTCTGTCATAAGAGCCGCGTAAGGTCTTGCCATCAATAGCGACCACTTCACCACCGGTTAGCTTGTGAACGGCTTTCATCCAGGTCAGAAAGCAATCGCGGAATTCAGCGGGATCAATATTTGAAATCAGACGAGCAAAGGTATCATCAACGGGTACCCCTTTTTCAAACAAGCCCTGTTTAAGGAACCACTCATGGTGACCAAGAACGTACTCGCGAATATCATTCCAGCCTTGGCCTCCAGCGATTACGACACAGATTGAACCAAATAGAATATCAAACAGTGGGTAGTCTACTTTTGCGCTTTGTCGCTCGTCACGGATGATGCTGAAATGTGCTTTGATGGTATCTAAATTCATGGCTCCTCCTCAAAAGAGGAGCATAAGATCACAGTCGACTCGTCAGGTTAATTTTGACCTCGAATTGGACAAAAAACATTCATGATCTTGCCCTGGGTAGGGAGCACTGTGTGATTGAGTGGCAGGTTGCGTGGGATTTTCATCTTGGTTATCCGGTAGGTCACCAGATAATCACGATTAAAAAGCCTCGCTGGGAGGCTTTTTACGTATCCCTTGGGGTCAGACCAAAAACAGCGTTGCCAGTCCAAGGAAAACGGAGAGACCAACCATGTCAGTAATTGTGGTCAAGGCCATTCCGCCAGCAAGCGCGGGATCGACTTTCATTTTTTTGAGTAGGATTGGAACGGTGACACCGGCCACCCCTGCCACGACCAGATTGGTCAGCATCGCCGCAGCAATAATGCCTCCCAGCATCAGATTTCCTTTCCACAGTACGACCACACCACCAATGATACAGGCCCAGACTACACCGTTTAAAAGCCCCACCAGCGCTTCTTTATTGAGCAGCCAGCGGGTGTTGGAATCACCGATATGGCCGACAGCAAGACCACGGATCACCAGCGCGACAGTCTGGTTACCGGCAACTCCTCCCATAGAGGGGACGATAGTCATCAACACTGCAATGGCTGCCATCTGATCAAGGGTGTTTTCAAAAAGATTTGAGACAGAGGCTGCCGCCAGAGCAGCAAGGACATTGGCACCGAGCCAGATACTCCGGCTACGGGCAGATTTCAGGACCGGTGCGAAGGTGTCTTCTTCGTCATCCAGACCTGCCATACTCATCATGGAGTGCTCGGCATCTTCACGGATAATGTCGACTACGTCATCGATGGTGATACGGCCAACCAGGTGATATTCCTTATCAACCACCGGGGCTGAAACCCAGTTGCGGCGCTCAAACAGGCTGGCAACATCGCTGTCACTCATGTCGACGGGAATGGCATCGTCCACGTCTTCCATCACTTCCAGTACCTCGGTATCAGGCTGGGACGTCAAAAGGGCTGTGATAGCCAGTTCGCCAATCAAGCGGCTGTTTTCGTCCACCACATACAGAGCATCTGTGGCTTCAGGCAATTTCCCCTTCATACGCAGGTAACGTAGCACGACGTCGACAGTCACGTCCGAGCGGATGGTGACCACGTCGGTGTTCATCATCCCACCCGCTGTCTCTTCCGGGTAAGCCAGTGCCTGTTCAACCCGTGCACGATCCTGGGCATCCATTTGCGACAGGACATCCTGGGAAACGTTATCAGGTAAGCTTCGAAGCAGATAGGCTACATCATCGGTATCCATGCCTTCTGTTGCAGCGGCAAGCTGCTCAGGTTGCATTCGCACCATAATGCCGTCTTTCACATCTTCGGACAGCTCTTCGAGGATCTCACCTTGTTCTTCAGGATCGGTCAGTTGCCACAACACCAGGCGGCTTTTTGGGGGAGAGGCTTCAAGCAGGTGCGCAATGTCCTCCGGCTCCATGTCTTCGAGCATTCGACGGACATGCACGAACATGCCATTTTCAAGGGCTCGGCTGACTTCCTGCAACGTTTGGTGCGTTTGGCTAGGTTGTTCTACTTCGTAATTCTCTGCCATAGGAGTGTCCGGATATCGGCGGGTGACGCAATGACGTGAATATTAACGCAAACAGCCCAGACTGTCTTTGCACTTTGAGAATGAAAAACGTGGGAAACGTGAAATTGTAGGGGGGGTGAGATAAAGGTTTAGTTGTCTTCATCGAAACCCGCCTCAATGAGCGCGGTGACGGCTTCAAAGGCTTGTTGTGCCTGACTGCCTTTTGCGGACACGGTAATTTGTTCTCCCTGGCTGGAGTCGAGCAGTAAAATACCCATCACACTATCAGCCGTCACCGTTTGCCCATTTTTAGTCAGCATGACCTGGGCATCAAAGCTCTGTGCCAGTTCTACTAACTTGACGGCTGCACGGGCATGAAGGCCAAGGCGGTTACGGATCAGCACTTCTTTGCTGGGCGGGTTCATACTTTTCCTTCCAGCGTGCGGTGGCGGATCTGGACCTGGTGGCCCGTCGCGGCAAAGTAATCGGCGAGGTATTGGGCAATATATACTGAACGGTGTTGACCACCGGTGCAGCCTATCGCCACAGTAAGGTAGCTGCGGTTATTGTTTTCGAGTGCTGGCAACCAGGACTCAAGAAAACTTTTCACCTGGGCAATCAGCATGGCCACATCTTGTTCTGCGGCGAGGAACATTTTGACTGGCTCATCGAGCCCCGTCAGTGGCCTGAGCGCAGGATCCCAGTGCGGATTGGGGAGAAACCGTACATCAAACACATAGTCAGCGTCGGAAGGCAGACCGTGCTTGAAGCCGAAAGATTCAAATACCATCACCAGATCGCGGTTGGTACGGCCCAACACCAGGGAGCGTACCGCTTCGCTCAAATCATGCACTGAGTGCTTGGAGGTGTTGATCACCTTGTCGGCCCGCTCCTTAAGTGGTGTGAGCAGCTGCTTTTCGCGTTCTATGGCCTGCTCGAGGGAGAGGTTATCGCGGCTGAGTGGATGCAAGCGGCGGGTTTCACTGAAACGTTTAATCAACTCAGCGTCGTCGGCATCAAGAAAGAAGATATCAATGTTGACGTCGTTTGGCAGTTTGGTCAGCGTATGGGTAAATTCATCGGGATCAGCCGGCATGTTACGGATATCGATGCTGACCGCGATGTGGTTATCTTTACCATCTTGTGTCGCAATAAATTGCGGTAGAAGGTTGACTGGAAGGTTATCAACGCAGTAATACCCCAGATCTTCCAGCACACGGAGTGCGACCGATTTTCCAGAGCCTGAACGGCCACTGACGATTTTAAGCTGCATGATGCACGTTCCTGCGCTGATTATCCTGTGATGATATCGTAGAGTTCCTGATCGGAGCTGGCGTGGCGAAGTTGCCGACAAATCTGTTTGTCACCCAGCTTTTGTGCAATCAATGACAGGGTTTTCAAGTGTTCTTTGCACTGGTCATCAGGGACCAACAGGGCAAACAGCAGATCAACGGGTTGGTTATCTATGGCATCAAACTCAATCGGCTCGGCACACTGAATCAGGACACCAACGGCTTGGTTACTGTTAAAAATACGACCATGGGGAATGGCGATGCCATTGCCGATGCCCGTACTGCCCATTTTTTCCCGGCTAAGCATACATTCGAAAAGCTTTTGCGGATTTTGATCCAGTTGGCCAGCAGCCAGTTCGCTGATCACTTCCAGTGCCCGTTTTTTACTTGAACAAAGGACTGCACTTTTCGTGCAGTCCAGTTTGAGTACGTCTTTGAGTTCCATAGTTAATGGTGGTTCATCTTTTCTTTGTGTTTGGTTAACTGTTTAATCAGCTTATCTGTCAGCGAGTCGATCGCCGCATACATGTTTTCTGAATCGGCTTTTGCGTGAATTTCGCCATTATTGACATGCAGGGTCGCTTCGGCAATCTGCTGTAGTTTTTCGACGTTAAGCACGACATGAACGTTATTGATGTGCTCAAAAAAGCGTTCAAGCTTATCAAACTTGGTTGTCACGTAGTCCCGCAGAGCGTCTGTGATTTCGACATGGTGACCGGTGAGATTGATTTGCATAAACATCTTCCTTCTGGTTGAGACGCCTAAATAAGGCGCTTGCGCTGATTCGACGGTGCAATACCCAGAGACTCACGATATTTTGCTATCGTTCGTCGCGCGACCTGGATGCCTTGCTCCGCCAGCAGTGTGGCAATTTTGCTGTCGCTGAGTGGTTTCGCCGGGTTTTCGGCAGCAACCAGTTTTTTCACCAACGCGCGAATTGCCGTAGAGCTGCATTCACCGCCATTGTCTGTACTGACATGGCTTGAGAAGAAGTATTTCAGTTCGAATATGCCACGGGGCGTGTGCATGTACTTTTGTGTAGTAACCCGGGAGATGGTGGACTCATGCATGTCCACAGCCAGTGCGATGTCGTTGAGGACCATCGGCTTCATGGCTTCTTCTCCGTATTCAAAGAAATCCTGTTGATGTTCAACAATGCAACGCGCCACTTTCAGCAGGGTTTCATTGCGGCTTTCAAGACTTTTTATCAGCCATTTCGCATCCTGAAGGTGGCTGCGGATAAACTGACTGTCTGCGGCGCTGCATCCGTTTTTGGCCAGTGCGGCGTATTGTTGGTTTACCTTAAGGCGAGGTACAGCATCTGGATTGATGTGTACTACCCACTTGCCCCGGTCTTTAAATACGGAGACGTCGGGGATGACATACTCTGCCTCGTTGGTGACGATGAGGTTGCCTGGGCGTGGCTCGAGGCTGTGAATAAGGCGCATGACTTCCTTCAGCTCAGGCTCACGTAGCTTGGTCTCTTTCATCAACTGGCGGTAATCGCGGTTGGCAAGCAGGTTCATGTGCTCGCGAAGCACCAGGCGTGCCTCATTAAGCCAAGGGGTATTTTCGTCAAAGGCAGCGAGTTGGATAAGCAGACATTCCTGCAACGAACGTGAAGCGACACCCAGTGGGTCGAATTGCTGCACACGTTTGAGTACCGCTTCAACTTCATCCAGTTCGACTTCGCCTTCTTCGGTGCCGAGGCTTTCCAGAATGTCTTCACAGGTGACCGTGAGGTAGCCTTTGTCATCCACTGCGTCAATGATGGCAGTTGCAATGGCAAGATCAATGTCTGTAAATGGCGTCAGTTGGAGTTGCCAGTTAAGGTAATCGAAAAGCGTCTCAGTGGTTTCGCCCTGATAAACGGGAATGTCGTCACCGGCTGAGATGCCAGTACTGCCAGTGTTGGCGCTGTAAACATCATCCCAGGTGGTATCAACAGGCAGGTCGTCCGGCATTTCCTGCTGCCCCAATGCATCAGAACTGTCCATTGAGTCCGGGCTTTCTGACTCAGCGGTAGACACACTGACATTCTTTTCGCCCTCAAACTCCTGCGCATCATCGCCGTCGATAGTGCTATCACCGGTTTCATCCTGTTCGAGGAGTGGGTTGGCTTCCAGCGCTTCCTGAATTTCTTGTTGCAAATCAAGTGTCGAAAGCTGCAACAGGCGAATCGCCTGTTGCAGTTGCGGAGTCATTGCAAGTTGTTGGCCAAGCTTGAGCTGAAGCGAGGGTTTCATAGTTTTACTGGCACCTTTCCTTTTATCTATTATCAGTGCAAATATCAGTGCTTATATTGGAGCGATTTGCCAACCGTTCTCTTTTAACTATAGCCTGAACTGGTCTCCGAGATAGACGCGTTTTACATGCTCATCGTTGAGCACTTCATCAGGTGTGCCGTGGGCAATCAAGTGTCCTTGGCTAACAATATAGGCGTGTTCACAAACACTGAGTGTCTCACGTACGTTGTGGTCGGTAATTAATACGCCAAGGCCGCGGTCACGTAAGTGCTCAATAATTTTCTTGATATCGATGACTGAGATTGGGTCTACGCCCGCGAAGGGTTCATCGAGAAGGATAAACTTCGGGTTGGCAGCCAATGCGCGTGCGATTTCGACGCGTCGGCGTTCGCCTCCTGACAAGGCCATGCCCATACTGTTACGAATATGTTGGATGTTAAATTCGTCCAGCAGGTCTTCGGCTTTATCCTGGCGCTCTTCTTTGGTTAGCTCTGAGCGAGTTTGGAGAACCGCCATCAGATTGTCATAAACACTGAGTTTCCTGAAAATTGAGGCTTCCTGTGGTAGGTAGCCAATTCCCAGGCGTGAGCGGTTATGCATGGGCTGGATACTGATGTCCAAGTCGTCAATCTTGATGGTGCCTTCATCCCGGGCGACCAGACCAACAATCATGTAAAAAGATGTGGTTTTTCCCGCACCGTTTGGCCCTAATAATCCGACGATTTCGCCGGACTTTACTTCAAGGCTGACATCGGTGACGACTTTGCGGCCGTTATAGCTTTTTGCGAGATTTTGAGCGGTGAGAATAGCCATACCGTGTTATTTCTTGCCGTCTTGTTTGGTTTGTGGCTGCAATACGGTGGTGACACGACTGCTGTCATCACTTTCTGCAACCAGCAGCTGTTTGTCGATGTTGTAAGTAATCTTCTGGCCTTCTACCTGATTACCGCCTTCTTGTGTCAGCACTGCGTTGCGTTTCATGATCAGGAAGCTTTTGGCTGTTTCATAACGTAGATCGAAGGCTTCTCCGTTGATTTTTTTTCCATCATCCATGGTTTGTTCAAAAGCAGCAGGCTTGCCATACGCATCAATCACTTCTGCGCCCTCTTCTCCAGAAGGGCGGGTGACCACCACTTTATCGGCGCGTAGGCGAATAGACCCCTGGCGTAAGTAGACGTTACCGGTGAAAACCACGGTATTGGTTTTCATGTCAAGGTTTTGCGAGTCGGAGTCAATGTAAATTGGCTGCTCGGAGTCTGTTGACAGTGCTAGGGCTGAGCCGGATAACAGCATCAATACCACGGCAAAGACGTTAGTTCGTTTTTTGTTCATACCTGCTCTTCACTTGCTCAATCAGTTCCATCTGGTGGGAGCCAAAATTGCCTTTCACTCTCTCGCCACGCGTTTGCAGACCTACACCGGTAATTTCGGTTTCAGTGTCTGACCAGAAGTCGCGGGTAACGAGATCCAGGGTAAGTTGTTCAGTAGTGACGACTTTTATCTGGGCATCGGGTAACAGGTTAAAGATCCTTACCCGTCCTTTCATCACCAGTGTTTTGGTGTCTTCAAGTACCGCAAACTCTGCGCTGACCCGCCACTCTTCCTCTTCCCCGTTACTATATGTCCAAAGTACAGGCTCGTTAAAGTGGGTTTCATCGAGTTGCTGATAGTTTTCTATATGCACAGATTCGATGCGGTAGCTACGAAGTCCCTGTGCGTTATAGGTCGTGGAATTAACATTCTCGGCGGTAAACAAGGGCTTTTCTGCATCCGGTGCAACCTGTACGTTATCTTCCCAGTAGAGTTGGGTAAGCAGGTAATAACCTGTGTAACCACACACTGCCAGCAGAACAAGCATAACAAGGCGTTGCAACGTCATATACTCAGCCCTTTGTGCGCATCAAGCTCGCCGCGCGCCTCCAAAATCAGATCGCACACTTCACGCACTGCGCCATAGCCTCCGGGCGTACGGGTTACCCAATCAGCGCGCTGTGCCAACAGGGGATGGCCATCATTGACACAGACCGACAGACCCACCTGAGACATGACTGGCCAGTCAATCAGATCGTCACCGATGTAGGCAATCTGCTTCGCCGGGATGCCAAGGCGATTGACAAGATCCTGATAGGCTGAGGCTTTATCGTCTTGTCCCTGGTAAATGTGCTGGATGCCCAAGGCGGCCATACGGCGTTCCACGATGGCTGATTTGCGACCGGTGATAATGGCAATTTCTACACCCGCATTCATCAGAGATTTCACACCATAACCATCACGGGTATGGAACGCTTTTAATTCTTCGCCGTCGTTACCCATATAAATACGGCCGTCTGAGAACACGCCGTCTACATCGCAAATCAGTAAGCTAATGGTGCGGGCACGCTCCACCAGTTCTGTTGCCACCGGGCCGTACAGGGTCTCGGTCATTGGCTGCATTACATCACTCCAGCTTTAAGCAGATCGTGCATATTGAGAGCCCCGATCAGTGTGTCATTATCTGTGACCAGCAATCCGTTGATTTTCTTCTCTTCCATCAGCTTTAAACCTTCTGCGGCCAGCATGTCGGCACTGATACACGTCGGGTTTTTCCCCATCACTGCGCCGATGTCAGTGCTGTGCACATCGATACGTTGGTCAAGAAGGCGGCGTAGATCGCCATCAGTAAAGATGCCGAGGACGGAGTCTTGGCTATCAACGACAGCGGTCATGCCAAGCCCTTTGGCCGACATTTCCAACAGGGCATCACGAATCGTGTGGTGTGGCAACACTTTGGGGAGTTTGTCACCACTGTGCATGACATCTGCAATGCGTAGCAAGAGTTTGCGGCCCAGTGCACCACCGGGGTGGGAGAGGGCAAAGTCGTCTGCGGTAAACCCTTTTGCCTGCATCAGCGCCACTGCTAGGGCATCCCCCATCACCAGGGTTGCGGTAGTACTGGACGTTGGTGCGAGACCAATCGGGCATGCTTCTTTGGGCACCTTGATGCAAAGGTTTACCTGTGCCAGACGCGCCATGGTTGACGCCGGGTTACTGGTCATGGTGATCAATGTGATGCCTCGGCGTTTAACCACCGGCAATAAGGTAATGATTTCTGAGGCTTCACCGGAGTTGGAAATGGCGAGCACCACATCGCCCTTTTCGATCATTCCCAGATCGCCATGGCTGGCTTCGCCTGGATGAACGAAAAACGAGGGGGTGCCGGTACTGGCCAGCGTGGCGGCAATTTTGTTGCCTATATGGCCGGATTTCCCCATGCCCATTACCACGACTTTGCCCTGGGCATTAAGGATGAGCTGGCATGCTGTGACAAAATCCTCATTAATATACTGTTCGAGTTGTGTAATCGCGTCGCGTTCAGTTTTCAGTGTGGTGATGCCAGCCTGGCGAAAATCAAAATCAGTCATAGTCAGTCCGGTTATGCCGCAAGGTGTGTAAACAAATAGCCTTGATAGCCGACAAAGCAGGCTAGAAATCCGATGCCTTCCCAGCGGTTAATGGTGCGTGCTTTACCCACAGCAAAGAAAAACAGCAACACAGACAGCGCCAGTGTTACGTAAAAGTCACGCTCCATGGCCAGAGGGTTAATGCCAGAAGGTGCCAGTATAGCGGGAATCCCCATCACAGCGAGAATATTGAAGATGTTTGAGCCGATGATGTTTCCCACCGCCATATCGTCTTCCCCTTTCATCACCCCTGCGACGGACGCTGCAAGTTCTGGTAGGCTGGTGCCCACGGCGACGATAGTCAGGCCAATCACCAGATCGCTCATGCCAAAGGCCTTGGCGATAATCACGGCGGAATCAACCACCATATCAGCACTGAAAATCAGCAATACCAGACCGACAACGACCCAGATAGCCGCTGACATGTTGCCGACACCTTTCGGGATTTCAGACTCCTGTTCGGCAAGCATCGGGTCTTCTTCCCCACTTTCGCGGCTAAATTTCATCATCATTAGCAAGAAGATTGCGAACAAGACGGCTAGTACCACGCCGTCCCAGAAACTGAGGTAGTGATCCCAGAGAATGATGCCTGCAACAGCGGTGACGCCCAGCATCAGTGGCAACTCCCGTCGCAGGATGCCTGAACTGATCGCCAGTGGCCTGATCAAGGCTGTCACGCCCAAGATCAACGCAATATTGGCAATGTTTGAGCCGAGCACATTACCGACGGCGGTATCTGTCTTTCCGCTCAGTGCTGCCGTGGCGGACACCACCATCTCCGGGGCGGAACTCCCCATGGCGAGAATGGTCATACCGATAACGAGCGGAGAAATGCCCACGTTACGGGCGAGAGCGGCAGCGCCGTAGACCAGCTTGTCAGCACTCCATACCAACAAACACAAACCCACAACGAGAATGGCGGTCGCTTCAAACATTTAGATACCTTAAAAAGAGAGGGCGAAGGATACAAAAGAGCAATTTTGACCGCTAATTGAGTAAATGTGAAGAAAAAGGGCTGAGTCATTTCAGTTAGCTTGGACGTGTCTATAATGACTGGGTTCTCCTCCAAGGGTTTTGGGATAGTAATGAATTCACAAAAACACAAAAAAACGGGCAAAAGAAAGGTAAACCCGCCATGCTTTTTCTAACCGATAGCGGTGATCTTAATTCCAATGGATGTACGCAAGAAAAGACATGGTTTGTCTGAAAATTGATAGAATTCTTATCAGAAATTTGCAAATGAATGGTGTACGATTACTTGTTTTGCCATAGCCGCACCTCTATGATCGTGCGACTAACCTTCAAGGAAAACAACATTAAAGGGCCTTGATGAGTACGACGAACCTGGTTGAAGTGAATAACCTGACATTCTCGCGTGGCGAGAGGATGATTTTTGACAATGTCAGCCTGACGGTGCCGGTTGGCAAAGTGACTGCTATTATGGGGCCTTCCGGGATTGGCAAAACCACCCTGCTTCGCCTGATTGGTGGGCAACTCCTTCCGGATAAGGGGGAAGTGGTGTTTGCCGGCCAGAATATTCCCACACTTTCGCGCAACAAACTTTATGAAGCGCGAAAGCGCATGAGTATGTTGTTTCAGTCCGGTGCCCTTTTTACCGACATGACAGTGTTTGACAATGTTGCCTTTCCCCTGCGTGAACATACAGCGTTGCCAGAGTCCCTGATCAAAACCATTGTCTTGCTCAAATTGGAAGCGGTAGGGCTTCGGGGAGCTGCGGATTTGATGCCCAGCAGTCTGTCGGGTGGCATGGCGAGGCGGGCTGCACTGGCACGTGCCATTGCGATGGATCCGGAGCTGATTATGTACGATGAGCCTTTTGCCGGTCAGGATCCGATTACCATGGGGGTGTTGGTGTCCTTGATCCGTAACTTAAATCAGGCACTGGGATTGACTTCTATCGTGGTTTCCCATGATGTGCCTGAGGTGATGAGTATTGCGGATCATGTTTATCTTTTGGCGGATGGGAAAGTGATTGCGTCCGGTTCGCCCCAGTCCTTGCGTGACAACCCTGATCCCCGGGTTAGCCAGTTTCTTCGGGGGGAGGCGGATGGCCCCGTGCCATTCCGGTATCCCGCAAAAGACATTACACAGGAGCTGTTTTCGTGATTGTTAACCTGGTCCAGTCTCTGGGTGCCCGGGCGATGGCAGTATCGCAAACCATGGGGCGCGCCACCTTTGTGTTGTTGGGAGCCTTAGTAGGCAAGCCCCAACCGAAGAAAATGTTTCCGCTGTTACTGACTCAAATTTACTCTGTCGGTGTGCGATCGTTGGCCATCATCATGGTGTCCGGACTGTTTATCGGCATGGTGCTGAGCCTTCAAGGGTATTTGGTATTGGCTGACTTTGGTGCAGAGAGCTCATTGGGACAAATGGTGGCACTGTCACTGCTCAGGGAGCTTGGGCCCGTGGTTACCGCGTTGCTGTTTGCAGGTCGTGCTGGCTCAGCGCTGACGGCGGAAATAGGCTTGATGAAAGCCACCGAACAGTTATCCAGCCTGGAAATGATGGCGGTGGATCCACTGCGCCGCGTGGTTGCACCACGATTTTGGGCCGGGGTAATTTCCATGCCCCTGCTGGCGATGATTTTTATGATGGTGGGTATCTGGGGCGGACAGCTTGTCGGTGTTGACTGGAAAGGCATCGACTACGGCAGTTATTGGGCGGTAATGCAATCGTCGGTTGAGCTTGGCTATGACATAGGCCAGTCATTTATCAAGAGCTTGGTGTTCGCTATTACCGTCACCTGGATTGCACTGTTTAACGGCTATGATGCCATACCAACATCGGAAGGGATCAGCCGCGCGACAACACGAACTGTGGTGCATTCTTCTTTGGCAGTGTTGGGATTGGACTTTGTCCTCACGGCACTGATGTTTGGGAGCTAACTAGATGCAACAAAACCGTAAAACTGAATTTTGGGTGGGCACCTTTGTCCTGGCCGGGATAGTCGCCGTGCTGCTGCTGATTTTCCAGGTAGCTGACGTGAAGAGCTTTTCCCGCACCGATCACTACACACTTCAGGCCCACTTCGACAACATTGGTGGTTTGAAAGTACGCTCACCGGTGAAAGTTGGTGGTGTGGTTGTGGGACGTGTTAGTCAGATCTCTTTGTCCGCGCCGGATTATGTGCCAACTGTCTCTATGGAGATAGACCGTAAGTTTGGGTATTTCCCAGAAACCAGCTCAGCCGCCATTCTGACCTCTGGTCTGCTGGGAGAGCAATATATCGGTATCCGTCCAGGCTTTCTCGATGAAGACATTGATGTTTTGCAAGATGGCGATTTATTGGAAGACACACGCTCAGCAATGGTATTGGAAGACTTGATTGGTCAGTTCCTTTACAGCGTTGGTGGGTCAGAGGAGTAGTCAGTAATGAACAAGTGGATTGTGGCTTTCGTGGTGATGTTGGGTATCGCCTTTTCATCTTTGTCAGTGGCGGCAGAAATCGACGCGAAAAACCCCTATACGTTGATCAATTCAGTGGCAGACAATGCATTTAGCCGCTTGAAAGCGGACAAAGAACAATACATTGCCAATCCGGAGTTGCTGCGGGACGTCGTTAAGCAAGAGTTAATGCCCTACATCAATGTACGTTATGCTGCATTGAAAGTGCTGGGCCCGCAGGCACGGAAAGCCAGCAAGGAAGAGCGCGATCTGTTTACCGAGGCATTTTATGATTATCTGGTGGCGTCTTACGCGCAAATCCTGACCCAGTACACCGATCAGGAAATCGTTGTGGAGCAGGAAAAAGAGATTGATGACAAACGTAAAGTCGTGTCTGTCCGTGTCGACATTCTGGATAAAGCGCGTCCGCCTATCCGCCTAGACTTTGCTTTGCGCAAAAACGGCAAGACTGAAGAATGGCAAGGTTTCGATGTTCAGGTTGAAGGCGTCAGCATGTTGGATACCAAAACCAGTGAATGGAGTGGAGAGCTGCGCAAAAACGGTATTGAAGCCGTCGCCAAACAATTGATTGAACGAGCAAAAGCACCGATCACCCGAGAAGGCAGTGAATCGTGAGTGATACATTATCTTTTCAAAAGCACACAAATGGGGATTACTGCTTGTCAGGAGAGCTTGATCGTGACACAGTTCCCGCATTTTGGCATCGGCGTGCCGATTGGTTGCCCAGTGATGAGCGGGTGTTGCTCGATTTATCGTCACTAAAGCGAATCGATTCGGCAGGCATGGCGATGTTGCTCCATTTGCAGCAAACCCTCATTGAAAACCATCAAACACTGGTGTTGAGCGGCATTCCCACGCAACTTCGTGTGCTGCTGCAATTGAGCAATGTGGAAAATATTATTATTGATGAAAGCGCATCGGTTGACGGGGAGTAGTTGTGGAACCTATAGAAATCAAAGTTATTCTTGAGCAAGCCCTTACCCTGGATGAAATCCATGTTAAAGGCGACGGTAGTCACTTTGAAGTTATTGCTATTGGCGACATGTTTGACGGTATGTCTCGTGTTAAAAAGCAACAAACGATTTATGGCCCACTGATGGAACATATCAGAACCAATGCGATCCATGCCCTTAGCATCAAAGCGCTGACCCCTGCTGAATGGGCGCGCGATAAAAAACTGATGCAACCGCTATAAGTTCACGAGGAACAGCATGCAAAAATTCCGTGTCCACGGTGGTGGCCCACTACGTGGTGAAGTCACAATTTCAGGTGCCAAGAATGCGGCACTGCCTATTTTGTTTGCCGCATTGCTGGCTGAAGAGCCCGTAGAGGTTGCTAACGTTCCGAAACTGCGTGATATCGACACCACCATGGAGTTGCTGTCACGTTTGGGGGCCAAGGTGTCACGCAATGGCTCTGTCCATGTTGACGCCAGTGAGATTAACGAGTTCTGTGCACCCTATGAGTTAGTAAAAACCATGCGTGCTTCAATCTGGGCTCTCGGTCCACTGGTTGCGCGTTTTGGTAAAGGTGAAGTCTCTCTGCCGGGGGGGTGTGCGATTGGCGCCCGTCCGGTTGACCTGCATATTCATGGTCTGGAGCAATTGGGTGCGACGATCACTTTGGATGAAGGGTATGTCAAAGCTCATGTTGATGGCCGCCTGAAAGGTGCACACATCGTGATGGACAAGGTCAGCGTAGGCGCCACTGTGACCATTATGTCAGCGGCCACGCTGGCTGTAGGCACTACCGTGATTGAAAACGCTGCCCGAGAGCCGGAAATTGTTGATTGTGCCAAGTTCCTGAATATGCTGGGCGCAAAAATTACCGGAGCTGGCTCTGACACTATCACCATTGAAGGGGTAGAGCGTCTGGGTGGTGGTTACCACGAAGTGGTGGCTGACCGTATCGAAACCGGCACCTTTCTGGTGGCCGCCGCCGTGTCTGGCGGTAAGGTGATCTGCCGAAATACGTCCCCAAAATTGATGGAAGCAGTGCTGGCCAAGCTGGAGGAAGCCGGCGCGCTGGTGGAAAGTGGTGAAGACTGGATTTCACTGGATATGACCGGTCGTGAGCTGAAAGCGGTGAATATTCGTACTGCGCCGCACCCGGGCTTCCCGACAGACATGCAGGCGCAATTTACCCTGCTGAACCTGATCGCAAAAGGAACCGGTATCATCACCGAAACCATTTTCGAAAACCGCTTTATGCATGTGCCTGAGCTTCAGCGGATGGGGGCTCATGCGGAAATAGAAGGTAATACTGTCGTGTGCGGTGATTGTGACGGCCTGAGTGGTGCGCAAGTAATGGCAACCGATCTGCGAGCCTCTGCAAGCTTGGTTATTGCCGGAGCGATTGCGAAAGGCGAAACCATTGTTGACCGCATTTATCACATCGACCGTGGTTATGAACATATCGAAGACAAGCTGAAGAAGCTGGGTGTCAGCATTGAGCGTTTTAGTGACTGATACCCGATGAATAGATAAAAGGTCACTTGGGTTTGCCAAGTGGCCTTTTTTGTCTGAGGTATCCCCCCAGTATTACAATGTGTCTTCACCGATGGTAACGACCACTTCCAGCGATTGGCCTTGACGAATCACGGTGAAGGGAACCTTGGTACCTGGACGGGTGTCCGCCACAATATCAAGGGTACTGCGGAAACTGCTGATGGGATTACCGTTAATTGCCACAATCAAATCATTCACCATCAGACCTGAACGTGCGGCAGGGCCATTCGGTTCCATGCTCGCTATTAATACACCCCGCAGCTCTTCTGCATCAAGGAGCCTTGCCATCACGGGGTTAACTTCACGCCCTTCAACACCAATGTAACCCCGGATCACCCGGCCATCCGCAATCAGCTTTTGCATGATTTTCAGCGTCAGTGAGTAGGGGATAGCGAAAGAGATCCCATAGGTATCAATGTCAGTGGCCTGTTGGAATGAGGCAGTGTTAATCCCTACCAGCTCCCCCCGACTGTTCACCAGAGCACCACCGGAGTTTCCCTTGTTGATTGCTGCATCTGTCTGGAGAAAGTCTTGCCGTCTGTTGAAGCTCATTCCCGGGCGACCGGTGGCGGAAATGATGCCGAATGTTGTGGTTTGCCCCAGGTTGTAGGGATTACCGATGGCAAGAACCACATCGCCAACTGCCGGTTTATAGCTGTCGTTAAATGGGATCACCGGCAGGTTATCCAGCTCTATTTTTAATACCGCCAGATCCGTGCGCTGATCTTTCCCCACCAGTTGTGCGGTGCTGATGCGTCCATCCTGCAGGGCGACAATGATTTGATCGGCACGTGCAACCACATGGTAATTGGTGACGATATAACCTTTGTCACTCATGATCACTCCGGAGCCAAGGCCTTCTGCATTGAGTTGTAGACGGTTTTCTGCGCTATAGCGGCGAGTGTAAATGTTGACAACAGCAGGGGAAGCCCGTCTGACCGCATAATTGTATGATAGCAGGCTGTTATCGCTCTCAAAGCTCGCCAGTGCGGTGTCGGGTAATAGTTGGGAGGTTCGCAGAGAGGGGATGGCGATAAGCAGCACCGCAGCGACAAAGACGCCGTAACCCACAGAACGTGCTAAAAAAGCCAGCATGCGACTCCCCATAAAAATGTAAAGATCAAACCATGAGGATACCACTGAATATGGGGTAAGAGTAGCTGGCTTCGGGCAATAAAAAGAGCCTGACAGGGCCAGGCTCATGATGTTTGACTGGGGGGATTAGCGGATCACCAGATACAGGGTAGAATCACCACGCAGAATGTTCAACGCCAGCACAGACGGTTTTGCTTCAAGTTGCTTACGAAGATCGCCAAGGTTTTTCACTTTGGTTCGGTTAAAACCAACAATTACGTCACCTTGCTTCAATCCGTAACGCTCTGCAATTGACCCTTTTTCAACCGCTGAAACACGCACACCAGCAATGTTACCTTGTGAGTAGTTCTCAAGCTCAGCACCGGTCAATGCTTCGTGCAAGGTTTCCGCATTGGTTTTTGCTAAATTAGCTTCTTCTAATTTGGCAGTGACCGTTTTCCGTTTTCCGTCCCGGATAATGCCAAGCTTCACTTCTTTACCTGCTCCCAGAGTGGCTATTTTGGCACGAAGTTCGCCGAAGCTGCGGATTTCTTTGCCGTTAACGGAAGTGATGATATCACCAGCTTCAATGCCGGCTTTATCAGCGGCAGAGTCTGGTACGATTTGGCTGACAAATGCACCATGGTTGGTTTCATAACCGAAGGCTTCTGCCAGTTCTGATGTCAGCTCGCCGCCCTGGACACCCAGTACGCCGCGTTTCACTTCACCAAACTCCAGGATTTGTTCGACCAAGTTTTTGGCCATGTTTACCGGAATGGCAAAGCCGATACCCACGTTGCCACCATTTGGGCCTAGAATGGCGGTGTTGATCCCAACCAGTTCACCGTTGAGATTGACCAGTGCGCCGCCGGAATTGCCGCTATTAATTGCGGCGTCGGTCTGGATGAAATTTTCGAAATTTTCGAGGTTAAGACCACTGCGACCCAGCGCAGAGATGATCCCAGATGTCACTGTCTGGCCAAGGCCAAACGGGTTACCGATAGCAATAGCAAAATCACCGACACGGAGTGCATCGGAATCTGCCATTTTTATTTCAGTGAGGTCTACGGCTTTTTCAAGCTTGAGCAATGCCACGTCAGACATGCCATCACTGCCAATAAGCTCGGCGTTATATTCGCGACCATCATGTAATTGAACGCGGATTTTGTTTGCGCCGTCAATCACGTGGTGGTTAGTGATCACATATCCTTTATCTGCATCAATAATGACGCCCGAACCCAACCCCCGGAATGGACGTTCCCTGACTTGTTCAGATGGAAAGTCAGGGCCAAAGAAGAAGCGGAATGATTCAGGAATGCGTTGCTTTGATGTGTGGCTACCTTCAACCGCAATGCTGACAACAGCCGGGCTGACCGCTTCCAGCATTGGTGCAAGGCTTGGCAGGCTCTCACCGGCAACGGTAGTCGGAAGCGCCGCCGTTGCCGGTAGAGCAGTCATAGTGGTACTGATGGCGAGTGCCAACGCACTCAACGTAAGCAAGGACTTCTTTTTCATATACACTCCCCTCAATAGGTACGTTTTACTAGAGTGGGGATGGCTTCAAAAAGTTCAATGCCCCGTTATGTAATATTTGCGATCGACTTAACTCGCTTTGCTGGTCTCTTTGTAGCCTTTCAGCAATCCAGAAGCACCTTCGGAATAATCACGGGGAGGTTCCTGAGAGGTGGAGTGTTCGTCAGTCACTTCTGACAGTTTGCTGATGCGCTTGGCAAACGGGTTATCTTGCTCAGGCAGATTGGGCATCAGCTCTGCAGAGGTGTTAGCCATGTGCTGGTACAGTTTGCTGTAGTCTTTGGAAATCGTATCGAGAAGGTCTGCGCTCTTGGCAAAATGATCAACCAGCTCCTGGCGGTATTGCTCCAACTCGTAGCGTGATTTTTCCAACTCCTTTTTCAGATCTTTTTGTTGCGGGTTATCCCGCATGGTCAGGCGGGCAATGATAAAACCAATCACAATACCAATGACCACAAAAACCAGTGTGTTAATCCAAGCCATAAGTGCTCCTTAACCTATTCCAACGGATTGGATGAATTGCAATTTTTTGCCTGGATAATGGCAGAGAAAAGAAAACTGCAAACCCTGAGTTTACTATACATGGCAAGATAGGTGCATGGTACTATTGATTTTAAGACCACCGATGTCCCCAGTGTAAAGTTAGGTTCAAGGATGACGCCACTAGAGCAATACCGTAAAGACTTACTAAGACCAGATTTTTTTGAAGACGCTTCACAGCGCAACGCCGTGGAGAAACTCGAGAACCTTTATCATCGTCTTGTTGCCCGTGCGAATGCACCAGCTGAAAAGCCAGGGTTCTTGCAATCACTGTTTAAAAAGAAAGCAGACCGGAAAGAGCCGGAACAGGGACTGTATTTTTGGGGGGGCGTTGGTCGCGGCAAAACCTATTTGGTGGATACATTCTTTGAGAGCCTGCCTTTTGACAAGAAGCTGCGGATGCATTTTCACCGCTTTATGCACCGGGTGCACCAAGAGCTGAAATTGCTCGACGGCCAGCAGGATCCGCTGCAAAAAATCGCTGATAAGCTAGCCGATGAAGCTCACATACTTTGCTTTGATGAATTCTTCGTTTCTGACATTACTGACGCCATGATCCTTGGGACCTTGATGGAGGCATTGTTTGACCGCGGGATCTGCCTGGTCGCTACGTCTAATATTGTGCCGGATGATCTATACCGGAATGGTCTCCAGCGTGCCCGTTTCCTACCAGCGATTGCGTTGATCAACCGGTACTGTGAGGTGGTCAATGTTGACGCTGGTACAGACTACCGTCTCCGTACCCTTGAACAGGCAGAAATCTATCATTTCCCACTTGATGAAAAAGCCGGGGAAAACCTCAAGGAGTATTTTTACAAACTGGCAACGGAACCTTGCTTTTCTTCCCATGAGATTGAAATCAATCACCGAAAATTGATTGCGGAGCGGGAGTCGGAAGGCGTAGTGCACTTTGAGTTTGCCACGTTATGTGACAGCCCACGCAGTCAGTCAGATTACATAGAAATAGCCAGACTTTATCACACCGTGCTATTGGCAAATGTGCCACAAATGGGGACCTCTTCTGATGATGCTGCACGCCGTTTTATTGCTATGGTGGATGAATTTTATGAAAGGCACGTAAAACTCATCATTTCTGCTGAGGTAGCCCTGAATTTACTGTATACAGACGGTAGGCTTAACTTCGAATTCAAGCGCTGTATATCCCGCTTAAAAGAGATGCAAAGCCATGATTATCTGGCGTTGGAGCATCTGCCGTAACCCGTTGTGTACGCCTTACAGTATTATGAATAACCAGTTGGAGAAAAATTCAGGACTTTTTTTGAAAAAAAGGTGATTTTTTCTCCACCCTTCCTTATAATCCTGCGACCCACCGTTACTGTTGAAAGGCTAAGGCCGAGGGATCCACCACTCGAAGGGGTGTTGAATGGGCTCTTAACAGTGGGAGCGAGAGCTCCTTAAGTGAAATCTAAATTTATCGGGTATTTATTAGCATGAAAACATTCGTTGCTAAACCAGAAACTGTAAAACGCGACTGGTACATTGTAGACGCAGAAGGTAAAACTCTGGGTCGTATCGCAACTGAAATCGCATCTCGTCTGCGTGGTAAACATAAGCCGGAGTACACTCCACACGTTGACACTGGTGACTACATCGTGGTTATCAATGCGGAAAAAGTGAAAGTAACAGGCGCGAAAACAACTGACAAGATGTACTATCACCACACTGGTTTTATGGGTGGCATCAAGTCAATCAGCTTCGACAAACTGATCGCTAAGAAACCAGAAATGGTTATCGAGCTTGCTGTTAAAGGTATGCTGCCACGCGGTCCTCTAGGTCGTGCAATGTTCCGTAAACTGAAAGTTTACGCGGGCGCTGAGCACAAGCACGCGGCACAACAACCGCAAGTACTGGACATCTAAGGGGATTTAACAATGGCAGAACAATACTACGGCACTGGTCGTCGCAAGAGCTCTGCAGCTCGTGTATTCATCAAACCGGGCAGCGGCAACATCGTAATCAACAAGCGTTCTCTGGAAACCTACTTCGGTCGTCCAACTGCTCGCATGGTTGTAATGCAACCTCTTGAGCTGGTGGAAATGACTGAGAAGCTGGATCTGTACATCACTGTTTCTGGTGGTGGTATTTCTGGTCAAGCAGGTGCTATCCGTCATGGTATCACCCGTGCGCTGATGGAGTACGATGAAACTCTGCGTCCTACACTGCGCGCAGCTGGTTTCGTTACTCGTGATGCACGTCGCGTTGAACGTAAGAAAGTTGGTCTGCGTAAAGCACGTCGTCGTCCACAATTCTCTAAGCGTTAATACGCTTCCGGCTGAGCCGGGAATTATGGTCCGAAAAGCCTGGCTTATGCCAGGCTTTTTCTTGCCTATCAAAGAGTTAGTCTTTGAGTTAATGCACATACTGTGCGCCTCTCCCCAGTTTGCCTATTTTAACATTTTAGTAAATTTTCTTTTTTGGCAGTTAGTTAAAAAAAACGGTGCATACCTCACATTTGTTACAAAAAGGTAGCTTTATCTTGTCAAAAAGTGGGGTTTTCCTTATCATTTAGGCGGCGTATTAATAGGCTTTTGTTGGATAATCTGCCCATTTTTACGTCAGAAAAATTCTTAATTTGAGTTAGCCGTACGCTCCAGGGACGCATAAGGACAGTTATAAGAATCCATGCGGGAGCACATGGGAGAATGTGGATGAGCAATGCGCCAGTGAATTCCGGCCGACGCCGTTTCCTGACCCTATCAACCGCAGTGGTTGGTGGTGTGGGTGCAGCAGCAGTCGCTGTACCTTTTATCAAGTCATGGAACCCTAGCGCCAAAGCAAAAGCAGCCGGAGCCCCGGTAGAAGTCGATATTAGTAAGATTGAAGAAGGTCAGTTAATCAGGGTGATTTGGCAGGGCAAGCCGGTCTGGGTTGTTCGCCGTGGCAAACAGATGCTGGAAACGTTAAATGAGATTGGCGATCAGCTACGTGACCCTGACTCTCTTGAACCCCAGCAGCCTGAGTATGCCGGCAATACTTATCGTTCAGTAAAACCAGAAATTTTTGTTGCTGTTGGTTTGTGTACTCATCTGGGGTGCTCACCAACCTATTTGCCGGACAGCTTTAGCGAGCAGGTTGAAGGGGTTGCTGCCGGATTCTTCTGCCCGTGCCATGGCTCCAAGTTTGACATGGCGGGTCGTGTTTTCAAAAGTGTGCCAGCGCCACTTAATCTGGTTGTTCCACCTTATACGTACCTTAATGATCACCGCATTTTGGTTGGTGCAGATGAGGGGACAGCGTAATGGAAAACTTACTTAACTGGTTTGAGAAACGTCTTCCTTCGATGAATGCGTATAAAAAGCATTTGTCTGAATACCCGATGCCGAAAAACTTTAATTTCTGGTACCTGTTTGGCTCGCTGGCCATGTTGGTACTGGTAAACCAGCTATTGACCGGCATCTGGTTGACCATGAGCTATAACCCTTCTGCGGAAGGTGCTTTTGCGTCAATTGAATACATCATGCGTGATGTTGAATACGGATGGTTACTGCGTTATATGCACTCCACCGGTGCTTCTGCATTCTTTGTGGTGGTGTATCTGCACATGTTCCGTGGCTTGATTTATGGCTCTTACCAAAAACCACGTGAATTGCTCTGGGTGTTCGGGATGTTGATTTTCCTGGCTCTGATGGCAGAAGCTTTCATGGGCTACCTGTTGCCTTGGGGACAGATGTCTTACTGGGGTGCACAGGTGATCATCTCCCTGTTTGGTGCGATTCCGGTTATTGGTGACGATCTAACGCTTTGGATCCGTGGTGACTACGTACTGTCTGGTGCAACACTGAACCGCTTCTTCGCGCTTCACGTGGTGGCATTGCCTATCGTGATTTTGCTGTTGGTTGTGCTTCATATCCTCGCACTGCATGAGGTGGGTTCGAATAACCCGGATGGTATCGAAACCAAATTGCCAAAAGGCACCAAAGGTGAAGGTTACGAAACCCAGTTCCCGTTTCATGAGTATTACACTAAGAAGTACGACATCATCGATTCTGTCCCATTCCATCCTTATGGCACAGTGAAAGACCTCGTTGGTGTGGGTATCTTTGGTATCCTGTTTGCCTATGTGATTTTCTTCAACCCAGAGATGGGCGGCTATTTCCTTGAGCCACCTAACTTTGAAGCAGCAAACCCGATCAAAACACCTGCACACATTGCACCGGTATGGTACTTCACGCCGTTCTATGCGATTTTGCGGGCGGTGCCTGACAAACTGTTGGGGGTTGTATTGATGGGCCTCTCCATCGCTGTTCTGTTCCTGTTGCCATGGCTGGATCGCTGTAAGGTACGCTCTTATCGCTACCGTAGCAAAATCCACCTGGCGAACATTGCGCAGTTTACGGTTTCATTTATTGCGCTGGGTATTCTGGGTGCACTCCCTGCAACTCCAACTTATACCCTGTTGGCACAGATATTCAGCTTTGGTTATTTCATGTTCTTCGTCGCGCTGTTCTTCTACAGCAAAAGTGAAGCAACCAAACCATTACCGGAGAGGGTGAACTACAAATGAAGAAGTGGATTGTAATGCTGTTCGCACTGCTGCCTTCTCTAGTGATGGCGGCAGGTGCAAACGTGCCTTTAGATGCGGCGAACAATGACTTGTCTGATAAAGCCTCGCTCCAAAACGGTGCCAAGCTGTTTATGAACTATTGTCTGGGGTGCCATACCACGCAGTATCAGCGTTATGAGCGTATTGCAGAAGATCTGGATATACCCAAAGAGTTGATGATGGAGAATCTGGTTTTCGACAGCAACGCGAAGATTGGCGATCTGGTGCAAAATGCGATTACGGCGGAAGACGCAGCGACGTTTTTTGGTGCACCGGCACCAGACCTGACGTTAGTGGCACGTGTTCGTGGTACGGACTGGATTTACACTTATCTGCGTTCGTTTTATGAAGACCCGTCTCGCCCGTTTGGGGTGAATAATACCGTGTTTCCGAGTGTCGGTATGCCCCATGTATTGGAAGAGCTGCAAGGCACGCCAGTCAAACAATACAAGACAGTGTTGGTTGACGGCAAACAGGTGCAGGAATTTGTTGGCATCGAGTCTTTGGGTAACGGAGAGCTCAGCCCTGAAGAATATGACGATGCCGTGCGTGACCTGGTTAACTTCCTGGAATACTCCGGTGAGCCAAACAAGCTGGAGCGTCAACAAATGGGTTATTGGGTCATTGGCTTCATCATTATTTTCCTGATCCTTGCCATTTTGCTCAAGAAAGAGTATTGGCGTGACGTTCACTGATCGGTTAATCTAGTGAGTTGCTGATCCACAATGGGAGCAGGTGCTCCCATTGTTTTTTCTATAGATGAAACATTCTGGAGGGGTTAATGGCTGTTGCTGCCAATAAACGCTCGGTGATGACGTTGTATTCAGACGCATCAGACATGTATAGCCATCAGGTTCGCATCGTTCTGGCAGAGAAAGGTGTGACATACGAGATTGAGCTTGTTGATCCAAATAACCTGCCAGAGGATTTACTTGATCTGAATCCGTATAACTCGGTACCGACTCTGGTTGACCGTGAATTGGCGTTGTACAACGCAAATATCATCATGGAATACCTGGATGAGCGTTTCCCGCATCCACCGCTAATGCCTGTTTATCCGGTAGCGCGTGGTAATAGTCGTCTCATGATGTACCGTATCGAACGTAATTGGTACTCACTGGCTGAGAAAATTGAAAAAGGCAATGCGGAAGAAGCTGACAAAGCTCGTCGTCAACTGCGTGAAGAACTGCTGGCACTGGCACCGGTATTTGCTGAGTATCCATTCTTTATGAGCGAAGAGTTTAGCTTGGTTGACTGTTATCTGGCACCGCTTCTGTGGCGTTTGCCTGTCATGGGTATTGAGCTCAGTGGTCCTGGTGCAAAGGAAGTGAAAACCTATATGGCACGTGTCTTTGAGCGTGATTCTTTCTTGGCTTCCCTGACCGAAGCTGAGCGTGAGATGCGTCTGGCGCAGTAATGGGCGACATCAATCTTACACCCCGACGCCCGTACCTATTACGGGCGTTTTATGACTGGCTGCTGGACAACGATTTGACACCCCATCTGGTGGTGGATGCGACAATGCCTTATGTGAACGTACCTTTTGAGTATGTTCAGGAGGGTCAGATCGTGCTGAATATTGCGCCGCGTGCAGTGGGTAATCTCGAATTGGGTAACGAAAAAGTGAGCTTTAATGCTCGCTTTGGCGGAAGGCCAATGCTGGTGACAGTCCCACTGTATGCAGTTATGGCGATTTATGCCCGTGAAAACGGTGCAGGTACGATGTTCGATCCTGAACCTGCCTACGAAGAAGAATTGGCACATCTTGATGCTGAGCCAGAACTGAACGCAGTAGAGCAGGATACTCAGGATGCACCACAACAGGGGTCAGACGATGAGTCAGTTACGGAACTGAGACCCAAAGGCCGCCCGATACTGACGGTCGTCAAATAAAAAAAGCAGCTTCGGCTGCTTTTTTATTCCATTAGAACGGGAAGTTATTGTGGCTCATAATACTGGAAGCCTTTGATCACTTGCTTTACCCCGCTCAGGTTTCGTGCAATGTTAGTCGCTTCGTCTGCCTGTGTCCGGGTGACATAACCCAGTAAAAATACTTCACCGTCTTCGGTGATGACTTTAATGTTCACATTACGAAGTTTTTTGCTGGCGATAAGGGCAGACTTCACCTTCGTGGTGATCCAAGTGTCCTTGGAAACGTCGCTGACAGATAGAGGTGTTTTGATACGTATTTGGTCGTAAACCGTCTTTACATCATCCAGCTCGCGAACCTTGGTCACCAGTGCGTGTTTAAGCGAGTCGGTCTTTGCCTGGCCAATCAATAACAATTTTCCTTCATACGAGACAGCGTTGACCCGGGCGTCACCTTTAAACGGGGCCTTGTTGACGATTCCCGCGACAGCCATTTCTAACTGGGTGTCTTGCCATTCTGTTTGTGCGGTTCGGGTGTCCTGCTCGTAGATCGCAGAACAGGCACTTAATCCCGATAACACTGTCAATAAAAGCGCCTTTTTCATGGTTACTCTCCATGTGTCGGGAACAGGTACTGGTCAATCAAATCACACAAAGCATGTAAGGTTACTAAATGAACCTCTTGCACGCGAGAGGTACGCTGTGACGGAATGCGGATTTCGACGTCTTGTTCACCCAAAAGGCCTGCCATTTCACCGCCGTCTTTACCGGTAAGTGCCACAATGGTCATATCACGGGTCACCGCCGCTTCCATCGCTTTAATGATATCTTTGCTGTTACCACTGGTGGAAATCGCTAACAATACATCCCCCCCCTGGCCAAAGGCACGGACCTGCTTGGAAAAGACTTCATCATGGTGATAGTCATTGGCCACCGCAGTGAGGGTGACTGTATCGGCGGTCAATGCCAGTGCCGGCAAACTTGGACGCTCGGTTTCAAAGCGGTTTAGCAGGCAAGACGCAAAGTGCTGTGCATTGGCTGCGGAGCCACCGTTACCGCAACAGAGGATCTTGTTGCCGTTTAACAGACACTGAACCATGATCATTGCGGCCTGAGAAATATGCTCAGGCAATGCTTCGGCAGCCGCAATTTGTGTCTGAATACTTTCGGTGAAGCTCTCTTTGATGCTCTCTAGCATTGATTACCCTTCAAATACGATATTTTTTATCCAGTTTACCGAGTTTACGCTGCCTTCAAAAGTCACGGCATCAAATCGAAACTCGGTATGTGTTGCAGATAGTCCTTTTTTAGCCATCCAGAGATAGGCCGCTTTTAGCATGCGTTGCTGTTTCTGTCGGGAAATAGTCGCGGCAGCGCCACCATATGACGCTTGTTTACGGTATTTGACTTCAACAAACACAATGCAGCTTTTTTCGCGCATAATGAGATCAAGTTCGCCGCCTTTAAAGCGTGCGTTTTTATCGAGAGTGGTCAGGCCCTGCCGCTCAAGAAAGCGACAGGCCTGGTTTTCGTAGTGATCGCCGGTCTGTTTCCTATTTAACAGAAACAATACCCTGATCTCCAAACATCGCCCAGGATACAGTGCGGTTAATGGTGCAATAATTGCCGATGGAAAGCTCTCCTGAGTGACCTTCAAACCGGTATTCTGGCATTGCTTGCATCTGCGGCAGGGCTTCAATCAATGCATAGGCATCCATACCAAGGGCGTAGAGGCGGATCGTTCCGTTATCAAGACCCGACCAAAGTTGATTGAACCTGGCTGCTTCAGGCGTGTTTGGTTCCACCAACAAGGGGACGTCACTGAATTCAATGCCCCTGAGTTCACCAATCTCACCCACGCCGTTTACCCGGTTGTTGGAGCGCGAGCTGGCGTACAGCTTGGGGGGAACGACATCCGGGTTGATGGCCACTTCAATAAACGGCTTCAGCAGGGTCAGCTCAGCGGCATTGGCAACCAGGTAGACCGCATCGATATCGCGGCGGCTGCGCTTCTCTGCTTCCATATCCAGACCAAGTAGTTGTTTCATCTGCTGGATGCGGCCCAGGCTTTCGGTCAAACCAAATACGCGCTGGACAGTTTGTTGCATTGTGGCCTGGTTTTTGAAGTACTCCACTGCTACTGGTTCCCCGGTTTGGGCTTCCCACTGTTTGGAAAAAGCCTCGCTGACCCGGCGGCCAAATCCGTTATTTGGCGCAATAACCAGTGGATACCGGTGTTGGTTTTGGGCGATATGAATGGCAGCCTGTTCAGCTTCCTGTTCTGGAGAGAGAGTAAAGAAGCAGGTGTTGATTGCTCCCTCTTCTTTTGGAATGTTCAGTGCAAGTGTCGGAAATGCATTCTGGCTAACCGTCAGAAATTCATCCACTTTGTCTTTTTGCAAAGGCCCAATCACGAACTCGATGTTATCTGCACGCAATTGGTTGATGATGGCTGGCATCGACATCGCGTTGGTGTCGTAAAACCTGACTGACGGTGCATTGTTGGCAGAATCATCATCCAGCAGTGCCTGCACCAAGCCATTACGGATCGCCTCTCCCTGGAGAGCAAATTTGTCGCTTAAGGGCAGCAGCACAGCAATGCGTTGTGGACGGAAGATTTCCATCGACTGTAATGCGGTGAGGTTTTTCGGCAGATATCGGTTTGCAGGATGAGACGGGTTGGCCGCCAGCCATTGGTTCAGGGCTTCCTGTTGCTGGGCTGGGTGGCCCGCATACTGACGAAATAGGGAGGCCAATTCCACCCAACCATGGAGCACTGGGGCAGTGGTTGTGGAAAGGGTGCTGAGTTCGGACGGTGACATATTTACCAACAGTGCCCAAACATGTTCCCAATTCTGCTGTTTGACATCATTGTCAGTGATGTAAGGCGAGCCCTCTGAGTAGGAAATAACTGCGCCTGGGATATTATCCAGTGCTTCGTATAGCTCACCTTTTAACAGATAGTAGCGTTGGTATTGCAATGCCGGAATCCACCAGCCTGACTGTAAGTTCAGGTTATCCAGTGCGGTCTGCAGATCCCCTTTTTGTTTTGAAAGCTGGGCTCGATTCAATTGCCATTCTGACAGTTGCAGTGGGGTCAGCGGCAGCTTTGCAATGCGGCTGACCAACACGTCAGCTTGTGCATATTGTTTTTCGGCAATCAGTGCTTTTAATGCCAATAGATACCAGTCAACCTTGGCATCCCCTGTATCGGTTTCCGCTTGAAGTAAATAAAACGTTGATGACTCCTGTACCGGCGCGGTGATGTCATATTGAGGAATTTGCTCAACAGGCGCTACGCCCGAGCACGCTGACAAGACCAATGCCAGTACGATTGGCGGGAGAACTCGTGATACACTTTTGCACTTATGGGTTATTTTACGCATGAACATCTTCTGTCCGTAACTTGTTACCCCCTATATTAATCGCCGAAGGGTTGTGAAACAAATGACTGATGAAACTTCAACCATGGTTGATGTCTCAACTTTATATATCGTACCGACACCGATCGGAAACCTGGGGGATATCACCCAGCGTGCCTTGGAGATTTTACAGCAGGTTGACATCATTGCTGCCGAAGATACCCGCCACACTGGTAAACTGTTGTCCCACTTTGGCATCACTACCCGAACTTTCGCCTTGCATGACCATAATGAACAACAGAAAGCCGACTTTCTGATTGAAAAGTTGGTTGCAGGGCAGAGCATTGCGTTGGTTTCCGATGCTGGCACCCCGTTGATCTCAGACCCAGGCTACCATCTGGTGACGCGTTGTCGTCAGGCAGGGGTTAAGGTTGTGCCTTTGCCGGGACCGTGTGCGGTGATCACCGCCTTGAGTGCGTCGGGCTTGCCGTCTGATCGCTTCAGTTTTGAAGGTTTCCTGCCGCCCAAAAGTAAAGGGCGCCGGGACAAGTTCGCTGAAATTGCGGCTGATCCGCGCACTTTGATTTTCTATGAATCGCCGCACCGTATTCTCGACACGCTCGATGACATGCTGGCAGTGCTGGGATCCGAACGCCAGGTCGTGCTGGCCCGTGAGCTGACCAAAACTTATGAAACCATTCATGGTGCCCCCTTGGGTGAGCTGATTGAGTGGCTGCATCAGGACAGTAACCGTATCCGTGGTGAAATGGTGCTTTTAGTGGCCGGCTACCGTTCAGAAAAAGAGGATCTGCCATTGGATGCCATCAAAGCCGTGACCTTGCTCGCCAAAGAGCTGCCGCTCAAGAAAGCGTCTGCTATTGCAGCTGAGCTTTATGGTGTGAAGAAAAATGCACTTTATAAATGGGGATTGGAAAATCTGGCGTAAGTCGTCTGGCGGTTTCGCTGGATCCGTGGTGGTGAACGCTATATAATCCGCCGCCTGAGTTGGCCGGGTAGCCGCTGCTTCGTTGATGTCCCTTAGGAGACTGACGGAGGGGAGGAAAGTCCGGGCTCCACAGGGCAGGGTGCCAGGTAACGCCTGGGGGGCGTAAGCCTACGACCAGTGCAACAGAGAGTAGACCGCCGATGGCTCTTCGGAGATCAGGTAAGGGTGAAAGGGTGCGGTAAGAGCGCACCGCGCGACTGGTAACAGTTCGTGGCACGGTAAACTCCACCCGGAGCAAGACCAAATAGGTTCCCGTTGGCGTGGCCCGCGTTGGGAACGGGTAGGTTGCTTGAGCCTGTGAGCGATTGCAGGCCTAGAAGAATGGCTACCGCCGTTTTTACGGTACAGAACCCGGCTTATAGGCCAACTCACCCAATACCCGGAAGGCGAGCATCAGCTCGCCTTCTTTTGTTTTGGCGTTATCGACACACATGCCTGAAAAAAGGGAATGCTGTGCGGTTAAAAAATGTACGAGTCGGCGAGGTGTACAAGCTGTTGAAATAGAATAAGCTTCACGATTTCGTGATCGCGATCGCGCGAGATGCTTGCTTGACTTTCTTTTTGCCTGATACTTACACTTTCCAGTGGGAAATAGTGGAATAAAGTGGGTTATTCTGGTGAAAAAGGGAAATCAGTGACATGTTGAGGGGCGTCAGCGCCATATCGCCCGACGCGAAAGGTCGTGTTGCATTGCCTAAACGTTATCGTGAAGAACTCGATGCGTTATGCGATGGCGTGTTTGTTTGCACCATTGATCATCAGCTACCATGCCTGCTGCTTTACCCCTTGCCTGAATGGGAACGTATCGAAGCCAAATTATCCCGCTTATCCAGCCTCAACCCGGCCGAGCGTCGCTTACAGCGTCTGTTACTCGGTCATGCGTTTGAGTGCGAGATGGACGGACAGGGGCGAATTCTGATTGCACCGACACTGCGCGATTACGCCGGTTTGCATGGTAAAGCTATGCTGGTGGGCCAGCTCAACAAGTTCGAGATCTGGAACAGTGACAAGTGGCAGCAACAGATCGACTTAGATATTCAACACCAAGCCGAATCAGCGGAAGCGCTGAGCGACAGGCTCAGTCACTTATCGCTTTAGGTAATCAAGATTATGTCAGAGCAGTTTTCACATATTTCCGTTCTCCTCCACGAATCCATCGATGGCCTGGCGCTGAAACCTGATGGTATTTATGTCGACGGGACGTTTGGCCGGGGAGGTCATACGCGTGAAATTTTACGGCGTCTGGGTGAAAACGGTCGCTTGTACAGCATCGACCGCGATCCACAGGCGATCGAAGAGGCGGGTAAAATTGATGACCCGCGTTTCAACATCATTCATGGTCCGTTTTCAGGGATTCAACAGTACATGGAAGCGCGTGGTTTAAGCGGCAAGATTGACGGTGTGCTGCTGGATCTTGGCGTTTCCTCCCCGCAGCTTGATGATCCTGAGCGGGGGTTCAGCTTTATGCGTGACGGCCCGTTGGATATGCGCATGGATCCGACGTCCGGTATTCCAGCTTCCCAGTGGTTGGCAGAAGCCGATGCCGATGACATCGCCTGGGTACTGAAAGAGTTTGGTGAAGAACGTTTTGCCAAGCGCATTGCCCGTGCGATTGTGGCGCACCGTGAAGATGAGACCAAGGAACCACTGACCCGTACCTTGCAGCTCGCAAACCTGATTGCTTCTGTGTCACCTTCGCGTGACCGCAAAAAGCATCCGGCGACGCGCTGCTTCCAGGCTATCCGTATTTATATCAACAGCGAGCTGGAAGAAATCGAAACCGCGATGCAGGGCGCACTGGAAGTGCTGGCACCGGGTGGGCGTTTGTCGATCATCAGTTTTCACTCGCTGGAAGATCGTCTGGTGAAGCGTTTTATCCGCAAACAAAGCAAAGGGCCGGACGTACCGCATGGGGTGCCTTTGACGGAAGAGCAAATCCGTGCCCTCGGGCAGGCGAAGATGAAGCCGGTCGGGAAAGCACTAAAACCGTCTGATGTGGAAGTGTCAGACAACACACGATCACGCAGTTCAGTGTTGCGTGTCGCAGAGAAGTTGGGTGAGTGATGTCGGCAGACAATCCGGGACTGACAAGACAAATTCTCCAGGACCTGACCAGTATCGGCAGGGTTCCTTTGGTGTTGTTACTGTTAGTGCTTTTGTCTGCCCTTAGCGTGGTGTATGTCACCCAGAAAACGCGTGCGGCTATTGCCCACCATGACCAGCTTCTGATGGAGCGGGAGCAGCTGGAAGTGGAGTGGCGTAACCAGTTGCTGGAAGAGCATGCGTTATCCGAACACAGCCGGGTGGAAGCCATGGCCCGGCAGGATCAGGACATGATCCGCCCAGACAGTCGACGTGAAATCATAGTGAGCCAGTAATGTGAAGGGAAAAGCGAAACCAACAAGCCAGCGTGCGAAAAAGCCAGCACCGAATTTGATTCGGTGGCGGTTTGTGACGGTTTGCGTTTGTATTTCACTGGCGATGGTTGCCTTGATTGCGCGTGCTGCTTTTATTCAGGTTATTGAACCGGATCGCCTTCTTCAGGAAGGCGATATGCGTTCTGTACGGGTGAAAGCCTTGCCATCAGCCCGGGGCATTATTACAGATCGTAATGGCGAGTCTCTGGCAGTCAGCGTGCCGGTGGAAGCGGTGTATGTCGATCCGGTCACGGTGTTTAAGAACGGTGGCTTGAAAGATATCGACCGTTGGCACGCACTGGCGGATGTGCTGGGCATCGATCGTAAAGAAATGGTGGAGCGCATTGAACGCAACCGAAACAAACGGTTTATCTATCTGCAACGTCAGGTAGGGCCCGCAGTGGCTGACTATGTCGCTGGCCTGCGCTTGCCGGGTATTGGCATGAATGAAGAGTCTCGCCGCTTTTATCCGGCAGGGGAAGTCAGTGCCCATTTGGTCGGGGTCACCGGTATAGATGGCCGCGGCCTTGAAGGGATTGAACGTGGCTATGATGGCTGGCTCAGTGGTGAGCCGGGTCGCCGCACAGTACGCAAAGATCGCTATGGCCGTGTAGTTGAAGTGATTTCCAAAGAAGAGCGTGAAGAAGGCAAGCCGTTGCAACTTAGTATTGATCAACGTTTGCAGGCGATTGCCTACCGTGCCATCAAGCAGGCGGTGGCGGACTACCGGGCCACGTCTGGATCACTGGTGATGGTGGATGTGCGCACTGGCGAAGTGCTGGCGATGGTCAATGCACCGTCTTACAACCCCAATAACCGTGCGGATCTGAAAAGCTTCAAGATGCGTAACCGCGCGATCACCGATGTGTTTGAACCGGGTTCGACCATTAAGCCGTTGGTGGTCTTGGCTGCGTTGGAAAACGGCGTTGCCGATGAGTCCACTATTATTGATACCGGCAATGGTGTCATGAGTATTGGTGGCGCACGGGTGCGGGATGTGTCTGAGGTCGGCAAAGCTGACCTGCAAAAAATCCTCAAAAAATCCAGTAACATCGGTGTCAGTAAGTTGTCACTGTCTATGCCGGTGGAAGCCTTGCTTGGCCTTTACAGCAGCTTTGGCATTGGGGATGCCACCGGTGTAAACCTGGTGGGTGAGTCGTATGGACTGTTCCCAAACCGCCGTCGCTGGTCTGACTTTGAGCGCGCCACCCTCTCTTTTGGTTACGGTCTTTCTATCACGCCGGCACAGTTGGCCCGCGCGTACGCTGTGTTGGGTGGACTTGGCGTTAACCGTCCGCTGTCGATCCTGAAAACCGAGTCTGTGGTGCCCGGTAAGCAGGTGGCGTCGCAGGAAAACACCCGCAAAGTACTCAACATGCTGGAATCCGTCACGCAGGAAGGGGGAAGTGCCCGCCGCGCGGCAGTGGAGGGTTATCGTGTTGGCGCCAAAACCGGTACGGCGAAGGTCGCTGTGGCCGGTGGATACGGTGATGAATATATCGGTTATACGGCGGGGATCGCACCGTTAAGCGATCCACGCATTGCCATGGTGGTGGTGATCAATGAACCTCAGGGCGATAAATACTACGGTGGTCAGGTTGCGGCCCCCGTGTTTTCCGACGTGATGAAGAGCGCGTTGCAAATTCTGAATATTGCACCGGACGCTCAGCAACCCATGTTACAGATCGCTAATACGGACAATCGGAACTGATGCCGAATACGAGCTTGAAAGACTTACTGGCGCCTTGGTATGACGCCATTCCAGATACCCTCATCACCGGTTTGACACTGGATAATCGCCAGATCACGCCGGGAGATGTGTTTGTTGCCGTTCAGGGGCATTCTCTGGACGCCCGTCGTTTTATTCCTGCGGCGATTGAGGCTGGCGCGGCAGCAGTGATTGCTGATGATGGTGACATTCATGGCCAGTTTGATGTCACCATGCAGGGCGGTGTTCCTGTGGTGGCGTTCCCACACCTCAAATCAACACTTTCAGACATTGCTGGTCGCTTTTACCAGTCGCCCAGCCAGGGGATGACAGTGATTGGCGTAACCGGCACCAACGGGAAAACGACAGTCAGCCAGTTGGTGGCACAGTGGATTGATTTATTGGGTGGGAAAGCGGCGGTGATGGGAACAACCGGAAACGGCTTCCTTGATGCACTGGCGCCAGCTCTCAACACCACAGGCAGCGCACTGGATATCCAGCAGCAACTGGCGGCGTTCAACCAACAAGGTGCGACGCATGTGGCGATGGAAGTCTCCTCCCACGGTCTGGTGCAGGATCGCGTAAAAGCAGTGGCATTCGATGCAGCAATCTTCACCAACCTCAGCCGTGATCACCTTGATTATCATGGCACCATGGAAGCCTACGCAGAAGCCAAGCTTCGCCTGTTTACCCATTATGGTTCGCCGGTTTCGGTAATTAATGCCGATGATCCGGTTGGTATGCGCTGGCTTGGCAGCATGCCGGAAGCGGTGGCGGTTTCGATGTCTGAGAAGGCGGTACACCAGCATCAGGGGCGCAAACTGTGGCTGACTGCGGTGGACTACGCGACCAGTGGTGTCAGCATCACGTTTGATTCTTCCTGGGGAGAGGGCGAGTTCACTACTCCGCTGGTCGGTGAGTTCAATGTGATGAATCTCTTGGTCAGTCTGGCCACCCTTCTTGCGCTTGGTTACGAAAAAGCGGCGCTTTTGGCGTCGGCAACCCAGCTTCAGGCCGTGGTTGGACGGATGGAAGTTTTTCATCGCCCTGACAAACCGATGTGTGTGGTTGATTATGCTCACACCCCCGATGCGCTTGAGAAAGCGCTGCATGCCCTGCGCCGTCACTGTGATGGCAAGCTTTGGTGTATTTTTGGTTGTGGCGGGGACAGGGACATAGGCAAGCGCCCGATGATGGCAGATATTGCAGAAAAGCTCGCGGATATCGTCATCCTTACTGATGACAATCCCCGCTCCGAATCCCCACAAGCCATTGTGGCTGACATGCTCCGCGGTATGACTGACCCCGATAAGGCAATTATTCTTCATGACCGTGCACAGGCATGCAGTTATGCCTTGGAAAATGCATCTGAACAAGACGTAATTCTGATTGCAGGAAAAGGGCATGAAGATTATCAGGTACTGGCATCAGGTACCGTTCACTATTCCGATCGTGATACCGTGCGCCGTCTGTTGGAGGAAGCCGTATGATCTCCGTTGCACTGACAACATTGCAAGATGTTCTGAACGCCGAGTTGATTGGTCAGGATGTCACTATTGATGCGGTCTCCAGCGACACCCGTACCTTAGGTAAAGGCGCTTTGTTTATTGCTTTGGTAGGGGAGCGGTTTGATGCCCATGATTTTGTGGAAACGGCAAAGCAAAATGGGGCGTCTGCTCTGTTGGTGTCCAAAGTAGTCGATATCGACTTGCCACAGCTGGTGGTGAAAGACACCAAGCTGGCTCTGGGGCAACTCGGCGCATGGGTAAAATCCCAGTGTGACGTAAAAACCATTGCCCTGACGGGCAGCTGTGGCAAAACCACAGTGAAAGAGATGCTGGCTGCGATTCTGTCGCAAAAAGGCCAGACGCTTTACACCGCCGGGAATTTTAATAATGACATTGGTGTGCCATTGACATTGTTGCGACTCACTCCTTTCGATGACTATGCGGTGATCGAGCTCGGAGCCAACCATATCGGTGAAATTGCCTATACCACCTCGTTGGTGAAGCCCGATTTGGCGCTGGTGACCAATCTGGCGGCAGCGCACCTTGAAGGCTTTGGATCACTTGATGGCGTGGCTCAGGCAAAAGGTGAAATATTCCAGGGGCTGTCTGATGGTGGTGTCGCTATTGTCAACCAGGACAGCAATGGCGGTGATTTCTGGACCCCGGCGCTTGAAGGTAAGCAAGTGCTTACCATGACAGTAACTGGCAAGCCTGCGGATTATCGTGCTGAAAACATCCATCATATCGACAATGGCTGTTGCGCCTTCGATCTGGTTTCTCCGGATGGCGTTTACCCGGTCAGGCTCAGCCTGCCGGGCGAGCATAATGTGGCAAACGCTGTATTGGCGGCTATTGCTGCTACCAAGATTGATTCCCGAGTAACCATGGATGATGTCGTCCGTGGCCTTGGTTCTGTTTCGCCGGTCAAAGGCCGCGGTGCAATAAGCTTTCCGCGCCCCGGCTTGCGCCTGATTGATGATAGTTACAACGCCAGTCTTGCAGCGATGAAAGCGGCCGTGGATTTATTGGACAGCTTTGATGGCGACAAGATCATCGTTCTGGCCGACATGGCAGAAATGGGCGAACACACCGATTCGGTGCATGAAGACGTGGCCATGCACCTCAGCAACGCCTCCATTCAAACCGTATTGACCTATGGTCTAGCCAGCGCTGTGATCAGCGAGCGTTGTGGTGGCCAACACTTTGAAGATAAAAGCGCGCTGATTGCGCATGTAGTAAAACTTATGAATACAAAGCGAGAAGTCTCCGTTTTGGTCAAAGGGGCCAACGGAATGAAGATGTCTGAAGTGGTTGCAGCCATAGAGGAGGCAGCCAAATGCTAGATTGGCTATCTGATGTCCTGACACAGCACATTCCGTTTTTCCGGTTGTTTGATTACCTGACATTCCGCGCCATCCTGAGCGTGCTGACCGCCTTGGGGCTGTCGCTCTGGATGGGGCCACGCCTGATTGCCCGCCTGCAAATGCTGCAAATCGGCCAGGTGGTAAGGAACGAAGGACCAGAATCCCATTTCAGCAAACGGGGTACGCCGACCATGGGCGGCATCATGATCCTGACGGCGATTACTGTGACTGTGTTGCTGTGGGCAGATCTTTCCAACCCCTATGTCTGGGCAGTGCTGTTTGTCACCCTTGGCTACGGTGCTGTCGGCTTTGTCGATGACTACCGTAAAGTGGTACGTAAAAACACCGATGGCCTGATTGCCCGCTGGAAATATTTCTGGCAATCCGCCATTGCGCTGGTGGTGGCGTTTGCCCTTTACATGCACGGTAAAGACACCGCAGCGACCCAACTGGTGGTGCCGTTTTTCAAAGATGTGATGCCACAGCTTGGCCTGTTTTATATCGTCTTTACCTATTTTGTGATTGTTGGCTCAAGCAATGCGGTCAACCTGACTGACGGTTTGGATGGCCTTGCCATTATGCCTACCGTGATGGTCGCCAGTGGCTTTGCCTTTATCGCCTGGGCGACCGGTAATGTGAACTTCGCTGAGTACCTGCACATCCCTTACATTAAAGATGCCGATGAGCTGGTGATCGTCTGTGCGGCGATTGTCGGTGCCGGTCTGGGCTTTTTGTGGTTTAACACTTACCCGGCGCAGGTATTTATGGGCGATGTGGGCTCGCTGGCACTGGGTGGCGCGCTGGGTACCATTGCGGTGCTGGTGCGTCAGGAATTCCTGCTGGTGATCATGGGCGGTGTGTTCGTGATGGAAACCCTGTCAGTGATCCTGCAGGTCGGCTCTTACAAGCTGCGTGGACAGCGTATTTTCCGTATGGCACCTATCCACCATCACTACGAATTGAAAGGCTGGCCGGAGCCGCGCGTGATTGTGCGTTTCTGGATCATTACCCTGATGCTGGTTCTGGCTGGACTGGCAACACTGAAGGTGCGCTAAATGAAGACAGATGCCGCGAAAAACATTGTGGTGATAGGGCTCGGCATGACCGGGCTCTCTGTCGTTCATCATCTGGTACGAAAAGATGATGGCGCGACCGTAAAAGTGATAGATACCCGTGCCACCCCGCCGGGGGCGGATCAGTTGCCACAAGGCGTGGCACTTCATGCCGGTGGTTGGAACATGGACTGGCTGTTGTCTGCCGACCTTATCGTGGCGAGTCCGGGGATAGCACTGGCAACGCCAGAGCTAAAGGTGGCGGCAGAAAAAGGCATTGAGATTGTTGGTGACATTGAACTGTTTGCCCGTGACGTGGAAGCCCCTGTTATCGGCATTACCGGCTCGAACGGTAAAAGCACTGTGACCAGTCTGGTCGGTGAAATGGCAAATGCGGCAGGCATCAATGTAGGTGTTGGCGGCAATATCGGCTTTGCGGCACTCGATATGCTGGCAAACGGCCATGACCTGTATGTGCTTGAGCTTTCCAGTTTCCAACTGGAAACCACGTCGTCTTTGAACCTTGATGCGGCTGTGTTCCTGAATCTTTCTGAAGATCATATGGATCGCTACGAGGGGATGGCGGATTACCGTGATGCCAAGTTGCGTATTTTTGACCAGGCCAAACTGGCTGTCTGGAACCGGGATGATGGGCAAACCAAAAGTGGTTCAGGAGCCGCTGTCAGTTTTGGTTTTTCCTCCGGTGAGTACACTTTGACCGAGCAAGGTGGGGCGGAATGGTTGACCGCAAAAGGGGAGCCGGTTATGGCTGTCTCTGAGATTGCACTGGTTGGCCGTCACAATGTCGCCAACTGTCTGGCGGCGATGGCGTTGGCAGATGCTGCAGGCATTGATCGCAAGGCGCAGCGCAAAGCCATGCGTGAATATCGCGGTTTACCGCATCGTTGCCAGCAGGTGGTTGAACACAATGGTGTACTTTGGGTCAACGATTCCAAGGCGACGAACCCTGCCAGTACCCTGGCAGCACTTGACGGTTTGCAATTGGCCGGTCGATTGCACCTGTTAGTGGGAGGTGATGGGAAAGGGGCAGATTTTTCTCTTCTGAAACCTGTGCTGGATACGCTCAACGTCACTCTGTATTGCTACGGGCGTGACAGACAGGCATTCACGTCACTGGTCGAGAAGCCAGTGGTGACTGACACGATGCAGCAGGCGATGGATATTGCAGCAGAGAATGCAAATCCGGGGGATATGGTGCTCTTGTCGCCTGCCTGTGCGAGCCTGGATCAGTTCACCAATTTTATGGTGCGTGGTGACATGTTTGCGGCATATGCGAATGAGATTGCACAGCGCTGCGCCGGGGAGTGCGTAACAGAATGATGAGTGCGAAGTGGGAAGACAACCGTTTGGTGCGCTGGCTTTCGAGCCCGGCGCCCATGGCGTTGTACGACCGCCAGTTGGTCTGGTTGTCATTCGGCCTGATGATGGTCGGCCTCATCATGGTCTCTTCTGCTTCTATCCCTGTGTCATTCCGCCTTGTCAATGAGCCGTTTTACTTTGCCATACGTCAGGGGGTGTACCTTATCGGTGCGCTTATCATCGCCGGTATTGCCATGCAAATCCCATTGGCGCGCTGGCAGCAGCTCAGTATTCCGATGCTGTTCATTTCGCTGGCCCTGCTGGTGGCGGTACTGGTTGTTGGCCGCTCTATTAACGGTGCAGTACGCTGGTTGCCACTGGGCTTTTTTAACCTCCAGCCAGCAGAGGTCGCCAAGTTGTCACTGTTCCTGTTTATTTCCGGGTATCTGGTGCGTCGCCACGGTGAAGTGCGTGAAAGCTTTACGGGCTTTTTGAAGCCACTTGCTGTTTTAGTGCTGATCGCCAGCCTGTTGCTTCTCCAGCCTGATCTGGGATCTGTGGTAGTGATGTTTGTCACCACGGTAGGCATGCTGTTTATCGCTGGGGCAAAGTTATGGCAGTTTGGTGTCTTGATGTTTACAGGAGTTGGGTTAGTGGGGCTCCTTATTATCGCTGAGCCTTACCGTGTTGCCCGGGTGACCTCATTTCTTGACCCGTGGCAGGATCCATTTGGCAGCGGCTACCAGCTCACTCAGTCACTGATGGCCTTTGGCCGAGGCAGTTGGTGGGGACAGGGGTTAGGTAATTCTATTCAGAAACTTGAATACCTGCCGGAAGCGCACACTGACTTTGTTATCGCCGTGCTCGCAGAAGAGCTCGGTCTGGTGGGCGTGACACTGGTGCTTCTTATGGTGTTTGCCCTGGTGTTCCGCGCCCTGTTTATTGGCAAACGCTGCCTTGAAGCAAACCAATTGTTTGGTGGCTTTCTGGCATTTGGTATCGGTATCTGGTTTGCTTTTCAGGCGCTGGTTAATGTCGGCGCTGCGGCAGGGATTATGCCAACCAAAGGATTGACGCTGCCGCTGGTCAGTTATGGCGGCTCAAGTTTATTTATTATGTCTACGGCGGTGGCACTGCTGCTTCGTATTGATCACGAGTACCGTTTGGAAACGGCACAGGCACACCAACGAATTATCTCTCATGAAAAACGAAAAAGAACAAAAAACTAAACGACTAATGGTGATGGCCGGAGGAACCGGTGGTCATGTTTTCCCCGGACTCGCAGTGGCGAAAGTACTGCAAGAGCAGGGATGGGAAATTCGCTGGTTAGGTACCGCGGACAGAATGGAAGCGGACTTGGTGCCAAAACATGGTATTGAGATCAATTTTATTGATGTGAAAGGGCTGCGTGGAGCGGGCTTTGCGCGTAAACTTCTTGCCCCCTGTATGGTACTGAATGCGGTACTTCAGGCTAGACGTCATATTAAAGACTGGCAGCCTGATGCCGTGCTGGGCATGGGCGGGTATGTCAGCGGACCTGGTGGGCTGGCGGCTTGGCTGAGTGGTGTACCGGTGGTACTCCACGAGCAAAATGCGGTGGCTGGTTTGACTAACCAGTGGCTGGCGAAAATAGCCAAACGAGTCTTGCAGGCCTTTCCTGGTGCATTTGCCGATAAAGAAGTGGTCGGCAACCCGGTCCGTAAAGATGTTTGCGCACTACCGGAACACAAGGCTTATGAAGACGGTACTCCGCTGAAAGTGCTGGTGATGGGGGGCAGTCAGGGTGCCCGGATCCTGAACCATTCCGTGCCGGAAGCTATGGCAAGGCTAGGTCGGGAAGCGGTGGTCCGTCATCAGGCCGGAAAGGGTAACCAGGCGGATACCGCCGAACGTTACCAGAAAGCCGGTGTGTTGAATGTCGAGGTGACTGAGTTTATTGATGATGTGGCCGAAGCCTATGGCTGGGCGGATATCCTGATTTGCCGCTCTGGCGCGCTGACAGTGTCAGAAGTTGCAGCCGCAGGTGTCCCCGCGATCTTCGTACCATTCCAGCATAAAGATCGCCAGCAGGCACTCAATGCCGGGCACTTGGTGGAAAGTGGCGCAGCATGCATGATTGAGCAACCAGAATTAACCGCTGACGCGCTGGCGGCAGTGCTGGAAGATAAAGATTCATCGTCATTGATGGCGATGTCGAAGGCAGCCAAAGCCGCAGCTATTACCAATGCTGCTGAGCGTGTTGCCAGTGTCATCAAAGACGTAGCGAAGTAAGAGAACAAAGTGATGGGCAAATTTGACAGTCATCAGCTAGAAAAAATTCGAACCATGGTGCCAGAGATGCGCCGTGTGAAGCGCATTCACTTTGTGGGTATTGGCGGTGCCGGTATGTGCGGTATCGCGGAAGTACTAATTAACGAAGGTTATGAGATCTCAGGCTCGGATTTGTCTGAGAATGCCGTGACCCAACGCCTGGAAAGCAAAGGCGCCAAAGTGTTTTTGGGGCATGCTGAGAGCAATGTTGACGGTGCAAGTGTGGTCGTGGTGTCTACCGCTATCCGCCAGGATAACCCTGAACTGGTTGCTGCCAAAACGGCGCGTATTCCTGTGGTGCGCCGTGCTGAAATGCTGGCAGAACTGATGCGTTACCGTCACGGTATTGCGGTCGCCGGTACACACGGTAAAACCACGACGACAGCCCTGACCACCCTGATTTATCAGGAAGCAGGCCTGGACCCAACCTTTGTCAATGGTGGTTTGGTGAAAAGCGCAGGTACCAACGCGCGTTTAGGGTGCAGCCGTTACCTGATTGCGGAAGCGGACGAAAGTGATGCGTCATTCCTGCACTTGCAACCGATGGTGGCTATTGTCACCAATATTGAAGCCGACCACATGGATACCTATGGTGGCAATTTTGACAACCTGAAGCAGACCTTTATCGACTTCCTGCACAACCTGCCGTTTTATGGTTTGGCCGTCATGTGTGTGGACGATCCTGTGGTGCGCGAATTGATCCCACGCATTGGCCGTCAGGTGATTACTTATGGTTTTTCTGAAGATGCGGATGTGCGGCTGAAAGATTACCGTCAGGAAGGCCAGAAAGGCATTTTCACTGTTTTGCGTGCCGGCAAGCCGGATATCCATGTCGAACTGAACATTCCAGGTCGCCACAACGCGCTGAATGCGGCGGCGGCTGTCGCCGTAGCAACGGAAGATGGCGTGGAAGATGACGCTATCCTACGCGCATTGGCAAGCTTTGAAGGAACGGGGCGCCGCTTCGACCAGTTAGGCCTGTTCCCGGTTGATGATGGCTATGCGTTACTGGTGGATGATTACGGCCACCACCCAAGTGAAGTCGATGTCACGATTCAGGCGGCGCGTGCAGGCTGGGCGGATAACCGCCTGGTGATGGTGTTTCAGCCACACCGTTATAGCCGTACCCGGGATTTGTACGATGATTTTGCCAATGTGTTGGAACAGGTTGATGTGCTGCTGATGCTGGATGTTTATCCTGCGGGTGAAGCACCGATTGCCGGTGCGGACGGCCGGAGCCTGTGCCGCACAATTCGCGGGCGTGGAAAAATTGATCCGATTTTTGTGCCGGATGTTGATGCCCTGCCTGCTGCTCTGGCCGCTGTTATTCAGCCGGGCGATCTGGTGCTGACGCAAGGGGCAGGAGATATCGGTAAAGTGGCCAGAAAATTGGCGGAATTAAGGCTGGATAAGAAGGCACTGAGCGAGCAAGTATAAGCCTGGTTGCATGGACTTATGCGCGGCCAGAAAGGGTGATGTCTAATTTTTGATCTGTTTGGGGTGGTTTTGCATGTATTTGATCTCAGCTTCATCACTTCAGTGTCAAGAAGGGTTGGTGACCTGTCAAGCTGACCGTTATAATCGGTCGGCTTTGCAAGATGCAAAGTAGCAGGTTGCCTGATATGAGAGGGGCAATTGCCTGATATGACAAATATGACCGTAGAGGACATACCGGCTCAGCCTTCAGTGCTTAAAGCGCATTGGGGGGGGCTGGCATTTCTGGTATTTGTCATTCTGGCGATTCTCTGGTCTTTGCTTCGTGTACTCAGTTGGATGGGGGATGAAGAACAACTGCCTTTGTCCCAGATAGTTGTGCAGGGTGAGCTTAAACATCTGACGCCGCTGGCAGTGAAAAATGCTGTTTTGCAGCTGGGGGCGCTAAACAGTTTTATGCTTCAGAATGTTGACGACATTCATAGCGCAATCTCATCCCTGCCATGGGTTGCCAATGTGGCTGTGAGAAAACAGTGGCCGGACACACTCAAAGTGAACGTGACCGAATATCAGCCAGAGGCAGTCTGGAATGGATCGCAACTTTTAGACGTCAATGGTCAGGTGTTCGGTGCCGATCCCGCTGATGTCAAAGATCTAGGCCTGGTTTCACTCCATGGTCCGGATGGTAGTGAGAAAGAGGTATTGGAAGCGTGGCGCGAGATGCGCAACATTCTAGTGCCTACAAAATTAGACATTGCTGCTTTGGCGCTGAATGAGCGTCGCTCGTGGCGGATCGTGACCCGTGATGGGGTTCGCCTTGAGTTAGGACGGAAGTTCCGTAACGAGAGATTAAAACGCTTTGTTGAACTGTTGCCGGACTTTAAGGCGACAGGCCGGGCGATTCAATACGTGGATTTGCGCTATGACACGGGCGCAGCGGTGGGCTGGAAAGTGCCTGACGCTGACGCCGGTGAAGAGAATACCTGAGAGTAGGTGGAATGAAACAAACAACTGACAGACCGCTGATTGTTGGATTGGATATCGGGACTTCCAAGGTTTCCGTGCTGGTCAGTGAGATTTTACCTGATGGTGCCGTCAATGTACTGGGTGTGGGCTCCACGCCATCTCAGGGAATGGATAAAGGCGGCGTGAATGACCTTGAGTCTGTCGTCAAATCAGTAGAGAGAGCGGTCAATGACGCGGAACTGATGTCGGACTGTAAAATCCGTTCTGTCTATCTGTCGCTGTCGGGGAAACATATTCACTGCCAGACTGAACGGGGCATGGGCACCATTTCTGATGAAGAAGTCACGCAGGATGACGTTGACATGGTGATCCATACGGCCAAGTCAGTCAAAATCAGTGATGAGCAGCGCGTGCTGCATGTGATCCCACAAGAATACAAAATAGACTATCAGGAAGGGATCAAAAACCCTGTAGGGCTTTCCGGTGTGCGCATGGAAGCCAGCGTGCATTTGATTACCTGCCATAACGATACTGCGCGCAACATTGAAAAAGCCGTGGAGCGATGTGGCCTGAAAGTGGATCAGTTAATTTTCTCTGGTCTGGCGGCAAGCCACGCAGTGATCACTGCTGACGAGAGAGAGTTGGGAGTATGCGTCGTCGATATTGGCGGCGGAACCATGGACATTGCCGTATGGACGGGCGGCGCGTTGCGTCATGCTGCTGTCATTCCCTACGCCGGTAATGTCATTACCAGTGACATCGCTTATGCCTTCGGCACCCCCCTCAGCGACGCCGAGAAAATTAAAGTGAAGCATGGGTGTGCGTTAAGCGAACTGGTAAACAAAGATGCCAAGGTCGATGTCCCAAGTGTCGGTGGGCGTCCATCACGGAGCCTGCAACGCCAGACATTGGCTGAAGTCATTGAACCACGTTGTAGTGAACTGCTGGGGTTGGTGCAGCACGAGCTGGAGCGTGTGCAGGAACGCCTCCGTGGCCAGGGTGTGAAACACCAATTGGCTGCCGGCATTGTCCTCACAGGCGGTGCAGCACAAATGCAGGGGCTGGTAGAGTGCGCTGAGCGTGTTTTCCAGAATCAGGTACGCGTGGGGCTTCCTTATGGTGTGACTGGGCTGACTGACTATGTCAACGCAACCTATCATGCCACTGCGGTTGGTTTGCTGCATTATGGCAAAGAAAACCTATTGAACGAATCGAGCGAGCCGGAGCCTAAAAGAACTGTATCAGGCATGTTCAGTAAACTTAGTGGTTGGCTTAAGAAAGAATTTTAAACCTGATGCGAACAGGAAAGACGGAGAGAACACATGTTTGAACCGATGATGGAAATGTCCAACGATGCGGTAATTAAAGTCGTTGGTGTTGGTGGCGGTGGCGGCAATGCAGTCGAACACATGGTGCGTGAGTCAATTGAAGGGGTGGAATTCATCACTGTCAATACGGATGCTCAGGCACTGCGCAAGACGTCTGTCAGTACTGTCATTCAAATTGGTGGCGATATCACAAAAGGTCTGGGTGCGGGGGCAAACCCACAGGTAGGTCGCGAATCAGCAATGGAAGATCGTGAAGCGATTAAAGCTGAGCTTGAAGGTGCCGATATGGTATTTATCGCAGCAGGCATGGGCGGTGGCACCGGTACCGGTGCGGCACCTGTGATTGCAGAGGTAGCGAAAGAGCTGGGCATTCTGACCGTAGCGGTAGTGACCAAGCCATTTAGCTTTGAAGGTAAGAAGCGTATGGCGTTTGCAGAGCAGGGCATCGATGAGCTGTCCAAGCATGTTGACTCATTGATCACTATCCCGAACGAGAAGTTGCTGAAAGTACTGGGTCGCGGTATCACCTTGCTGGATGCATTTGCGAAAGCGAATGATGTGCTGCGTAACGCAGTGCAGGGTATCGCAGAGCTGATCACCCGCCCTGGCCTGATTAATGTCGACTTTGCAGATGTTCGTACCGTGATGTCGGAAATGGGTCACGCGATGATGGGGTCAGGTGTCGCAACCGGTGAAGACCGTGCAGAAGAAGCCGCTGAAATGGCCATTTCGAGCCCACTGCTGGAAGACATTGATTTGGCAGGTGCACGTGGTGTTCTGGTCAATATCACGGCTGGCTTCGATATGCGACTGGATGAATTTGAAACGGTAGGCAACACTGTAAAAGCGTTTGCTTCAGATAACGCCACTGTGGTAATTGGTTCGTCAATGGATCCGGACATGAGTGACGAATTGCGTGTAACAGTCGTGGCAACTGGTATTGGTAATGAACGTAAACCGGATATCACGTTGGTGCCAGGCACACAACAAAAAACGACCGCGGTAGAAAACAAGGCACAGCCTTTGCAAGATACATCTAAGGTGGCAACGCCTGTGCCAGGTGGACGTCCAGTAGAATCGTCTGTTCAGCCACAGACGTCGAACGTTGCACCAAAGCCGAAACAGGATCAAGACTACCTTGATATCCCTGCGTTTTTACGTAAACAAGCGGATTAACAATAGGCAGTGCTTGGTTTGTATACAGCAGCATGATATTATGCTGCCCGTTTTTCCTCATTGTGACACTGTAATGAGTGATTTGAGGCGCAAAACATGTATTCAGTTGGGAATGGCAGATGATTAGACAAAGAACATTAAAAACAATTGTTCAAACGACTGGAGTCGGTTTGCACTCTGGCCGTAAGGTCACCTTGATCCTGCGCCCAGCTGCAGCTAACACGGGCGTGATTTATCGCCGTACCGACCTGAATCCACCGGTTGATTTTCCGGCGGACCCAGCGTCTGTCCGCGACACCATGCTGTGTACTGCACTGGTGAATGATGATGGCGTACGTATTTCTACCGTTGAGCACCTTAATGCGGCGCTGGCGGGCATGGGTATCGACAACGTCATCATCGAAGTGGATGCACCGGAAATTCCAATCATGGACGGTAGCGCCAGCCCGTTCATTTATCTGTTGCAATCGGCGGGTATTGAAACCCTTAATGCACCAAAGCGTTTTGTGCGCATTAAGAAACCTGTTCGCATCGAAGACGGCGACAAGTGGGCAGAGCTGCTGCCCTATGACGGCTTCCGCCTCGACTTCGCCATCGACTTCAATCACCCGGCAATTGAAGCAGAGCAACAAAATCTGGTGTTGGACTTCTCTTCCCAGTCGTTCATCAAGGACATCAGTCGCGCGCGTACCTTTGGCTTCATGCGTGACATCGAATACCTCCAGTCACGTAACCTGTGTCTGGGCGGCAGCTTCGATTGTGCTATCGTGCTTGATGATTACCGCATCCTGAACGAAGAAGGTCTGCGTTTTGACAATGAATTAGTGAAACACAAAGTGCTGGATGCCATTGGTGATCTGTACATGTGTGGTCATAATATCATCGGTGAAATGCGCGCATACAAGTCAGGCCATGCACTGAACAACCAATTGTTGCGTGCAGTTCTGGCGGATCAGGAAGCGTGGGAATGGGCGACATTTGAAGATGAGCAAACACTCCCAGTGACGTTTGCCCAACCAGGTATGGTACTGGCATAAGCCAAGAAAGCACAATAAAAAACCGAAGCACTGGCTTCGGTTTTTTTGTCTCTGTTTATCAGAGGTTACGGCCCTAGTCTTCCCGCTTAGACAGCGCTGCGATGGCTTCCAGTTTCTTTTTTACCTTGTCAGGCGCCGCTTCGGCGATGGCTTTCAGGTACTCTGCTGCCATTGGGCTCACTTTGCGGGTCTGTTTTGCTGCTTCTTTCTCGCGTCCTTTTTTTGAAATGTCTATCGCAAGGGCTGGGTTAACCTTGATTTCAATCGTCATGAGCGATGGAAGGGGCCCTTGGCGCAGTGATGACATCAAGGTTTGCCTGTCGTAGTTTAGTCGCGTTGCCCAAGTGGATGAGCCACACTCCAGCACCAGAATACCGTCACGGTAATTGGCTACACGGCATTGTTTTGCCGATGCGGGAGGGAGCACAGCCTGAACCTGTTGGTTGAGTTTGGCTAACGCCATGGCCCGTTGATGGATTTGGCCTGTCAGGGCATTTTCCAGTAACGCCTGAGCGGCTTGTGGACGATGATCTCTCATGAGTGTGTGATATCCGTTAGACGTTAAGGGGCGGTAGACCAAGGGCAAAGCGTACCAATGTCACGGTATTCTCTCCATCAGATCCAAGCAAAACCTGAGTATGGCGTAATAACCTTGCACCACAAGTGAACATAAACTGCACTAAAACGGTTCTAGTCAATGAACGGGTTCTAATTTTTTTCAACCAAACCCAATGAATATCTATTACAGGTAGGATGAGCAATAGATATGCCTTATTATAAACAACCATAGCGCAATATAGCGTAATGAATTGATTCTCAGGCCTTGAAATCTGCCTTTTGAGGCACAAGATCAACGCCATCATAGATTCTTCCGAAAGAATTTTGGCAGAGAGAAGCAATTTACTCTGCCGCCTAGGATCCAGGCTTTGGCCAACATGCTAAAGCGACAAAATGAGAGAAACGGCAAAGCCATGTTATCGAAACTAATTACTAAAGTAATCGGAAGCCGCAATGACCGCACACTGCGTCGTCTTCGCAAGGTTGTAAATGAAATCAATAGCCTTGAGCCTAAATTTGAAGCACTCAGCGATGAAGAACTGAAGGCAAAAACGGCCGAGTACCGTCAGCGCCTCGAGCAGGGTGAATCTTTGGATAGCCTCCTGCCAGAAGCGTTTGCGACGGTGCGAGAAGCCTCAAAACGTGTTTTCGGCATGCGCCACTTCGATGTGCAGTTGATTGGCGGTATGGTGCTGAATAACGGCCAAATTGCAGAAATGCGTACTGGTGAAGGTAAAACCCTGACCGCAACCCTACCTGCATATCTACATGGCCTGACAGGCAAAGGCGTTCACATCGTGACCGTGAACGATTACTTGGCAAAACGTGACGCCGAAACCAACCGCCCTCTGTTTGAATTCCTCGATATGACCGTGGGTGTCAACGTGCCAAACATGCACCCGCTAGAGAAAAAAGAAGCCTATCAGGCCGACATCCTGTACGGCACCAACAACGAGTTTGGTTTCGACTACCTGCGCGACAACATGGCCTTCCGTGCCGAAGATCGTGTTCAGCGTTCCCGTTATTTTGCGGTAGTGGATGAAGTGGACTCCATCCTTATCGATGAAGCACGCACGCCGCTTATCATCTCTGGCCCGGCGGAAGACAGCTCAGATATGTATACCCGTATCAACGCGCTGATCCCACAATTGGTCCGTCAGGAAAAAGAAGACAGCGAAGAGTACCGCGGCGATGGTCACTTTACGGTGGATGAAAAAGGCAAGCAGGCCCACCTGACAGAAAATGGTCAGGAGTTTGTCGAAGAGCTCCTGAAGAAAAACGGCCTGATGGAAGAAAACGACACCCTGTATTCGCCGGCCAACATTACCCTGCTTCATCACATCAACGCGGCACTGCGTGCACATGTGCTGTTTGAGAAAGACGTTGATTACATCGTGAAGGACGGTGAAGTGATCATCGTTGATGAACATACCGGACGTACTATGCCGGGACGTCGCTGGTCGGAAGGTCTGCATCAGGCGATCGAAGCCAAAGAAGGTGTGAAGATCCAGAATGAAAACCAGACACTGGCTTCAATCACCTTCCAGAATTTCTTCCGTCTCTACGAGCGCCTGTCGGGTATGACGGGTACCGCCGACACGGAAGCGTTCGAATTCCAGTCTATTTATGGTTTGGATACCGTGGTGATCCCGACCAACAAACCGATGATCCGTGATGATATGGCCGATCAGGTGTACATGACAGAACGTGAGAAGTTCAATGCCATCATCGCAGATATCAAAGCGCGCAGTGAAAAAGGCCAACCTTCTCTGGTGGGTACGGTATCGATTGAAAAATCGGAACTGTTGTCCAACGCGCTGAAAAAAGCCGGTGTGAAGCACTCTGTCCTGAATGCGAAATTTCATGAATCTGAAGCGGACATCGTGGCACAAGCAGGTGCACCGGGCGCAGTCACCATCGCAACCAACATGGCTGGTCGTGGTACAGATATCGTGCTCGGTGGTAGCTGGCAGGCGGAAGTTGCCAAGCTGGAGAACCCAACCGAGCAGCAAATCGACGAGATCAAAGCCAAGTGGCGTGAACGCCATGAAGCGGTAAAAGCGGCAGGTGGCCTGCATATTATCGGCACTGAGCGTCACGAATCCCGCCGTATTGATAACCAGTTGCGTGGACGTTCTGGCCGTCAGGGTGACCCAGGCTCAAGCCGTTTCTACCTCTCTATGGAAGACTCTCTGATGCGTATTTTCGCCTCTGAGCGTGTCTCCAACATGATGAAGAAGCTGGGTATGGAAGAAGGCGAAGCCATTGAGCACCCATGGGTGAACAAGGCGATCGAGAACGCCCAGCGTAAAGTGGAAGGCCGTAACTTCGATATCCGCAAGCAGCTGCTGGAATTCGATGATGTGGCGAACGACCAACGTAAAGTGGTCTACGAGCTGCGTGATGAGTTGATGGAAAGCAGTGATATCAGCGACATGATCGAGCGCAACCGTGAAGACATTGTCAACGGTGTGATTGATGAATACATTCCGCCCCAGTCGCTGGAAGAAATGTGGGATATCGCTGGGCTTGAAGCGCGTCTTAAAACTGATTTTGACGTTGAACTGCCAATCCAGCAGTGGCTGGAGGACGACGACAAGCTGTATGAAGAGCAACTGCGCGAGCGTATCCTGAACCACATCGTAGATGTGTATAAATCGAAAGAAGCGTCTGTGGGGGCAGAAACCCTGCGTAACTTCGAAAAAGCAGTGATGCTGCAAACGCTGGATACACTGTGGAAAGAACACCTGGCAGCCATGGATCACCTGCGTCAGGGTATTCACCTGCGGGGCTATGCACAGAAGAACCCGAAACAGGAATACAAGCGCGAATCATTTGAGCTGTTTGAAGGCCTGCTGGAATCACTGAAATCAGACGTGATCATGACACTGAGCAAAGTGCGTGTTCAGCAGCCGGAAGAAGTGGATCGCATGGAAGAACAGCGCCGCGCACAGGCAGAAGCTGCAGCACGCCGCCAGCAGATGAACCATGCCGAAGCGGAAAACCCATTGGCGGATGGTGAAGCGTCAGGCAGTGCATCGGAAACTGTGGTGCGTGATGGCCGCAAAGTGGGCCGCAATGAACCGTGTCCTTGTGGCTCTGGTAAAAAGTATAAGCAGTGCCACGGTAAGATTAACTAAGCCAAGGTATATCAGGGTTAAATAGTCCAAGGGTCAACAGCCCCTAGAAAAAGGCCGCTCAGCGGCCTTTTTTATGGAATGGTGAGCAGATGGAAAAGAAAAGAATACATATCGCAGCCGGTATTATCCTAAATAGCGACGCAGACAAGATTTTTATTACCCAGCGTCCTGCCAAAGCGCACAAAGGGGGCTTTTGGGAGTTTGCTGGCGGGAAGGTGGAAGAAGGGGAGTCGGCACAGGATGCTGTTTGCCGCGAGCTTGAAGAGGAAGTGGGTATCACCGCCACGGGTATCGAACCGTTTATGTCACTGGTACATGACTACCCGGACAAAGCGCTGGCCTTTGATTTCTTTCTGGTGAAGGCATTTGACGGTGAACCTTACGGCAAAGAAGGGCAAGTAGGAAAATGGATAGCTGTCAGCGAACTGGGAGGTTATACCTTCCCTGAAGCCAATGATCCGGTGTTGGAGAAAATCCGGGAAGTGCTAGGTTAAACCATAAAGTGCTAGGTTAAACCATAAAGTGTTGGATAATGGACTCCCAGGACCCAGGACCCAGGACCCAGGACCCAGGACCCAGGACCCAGGACCCAGGACCCAGGACCCAGGACCCAGGACCCAGGACCCAGGACCCAGGACCCAGGACCCAGGACCCAGGACCCAGGACCCAGGACCCAGGACCCAGGACCCAGGACCCAGGACCCAGGACCCAGGACCCAGAATATTTAGCTGTCTTCCGACCAACCGTCGCTGTCTGACATATCGGGGGCGCTGGCGATACGTTTTTCTTCGTCGGCCCATTCGCCCAAATCAATCAACTGGCACTTTTTACTGCAAAATGGGCGAAACGGACTGACGTCGCCCCAAACAACCGGGAGCCCACATTGTGGGCATTTAACGATAGTGGGTGTTTCCTGACTCACAAAAACCTCATCAACAAAGGTCAACAGACCCTAATTAACAAACTGCCAATGACAGCGCCATCATATCAGGGACAGGTAGGCTTTCGTCAAATGGCATAAAACGGATGGCAAAGCGAGATTTGTGACCGGATACCAATGGAAAGGCGTTATAGTCGGTCGCGATTTTAATGCGTAAAAGGCTCGCGCTTTCGACATCCTGCTGGTAAAAGCCATTCACCACTGCACATGGCTGCATTGTTGCGCTGCCGCGGGTTAATCTCAGCCAGAAACTCAGGGCATCCTCTAATGGGGCCAGCGTTTGCTTCCATCGTTCGGCATTGGATTGTTTATGTGCCAGAGGTAGGTTCAGCCAATGATGGAGTGATGGCAAATCGAAACTGCAAGTGCCGCCAGGAATCGAAAACCGTTGTCGGATTGAGGAGAGAAACTTATCTTCGCGAAGCGTCTGTCCGAGACGGGCGCTTTGCAATAAGGCTTGTTGGATCTGGCGGCTTTCGAGCAACAGGGCTTTTAACTGTTCGGTATCAACATTCGGCACATCCAGCCAGGTTTCAAGCTTGGTCCGCTGTTTTTCCAGATCTTTGGCAAGATCGCCTTTCACCTGCACCTGCTCCAGAATCTCGACCAAATCGAACAGGCTGCGGAAAAAAACGCGCCACTGTCCATCATCGGTTAAGGAGACAGATTGGTTGATTTGTTCAAGAAGGTACTCAAGACGCAGGTAAACACGTACCTGCTCCGTCAAGGGATGCTCGTAAAGGGTTTCACTGCTCATCTTGCTTCCCGGGTTGTTGCGCCGCCAACGTGAGGTATTGGCGATGCAGTGTTTCTACCTGTTTGGACAGCGCTGTACTGTCCGTTTCATTGACGATAATGTCGTCGGCAGCCTCAAGGCGCTGCGCACGTGATGCCTGTGCAGCAAGGATATTTTCTACCTGCCCGGGCGAGACCTGATCCCGCTGAACCGTTCTGGCAATCTGTGTTGCCTCACTGACATCGACAACCAACACGCGCTGACACAGCGATTGCAACCTGTTTTCTACCAGCAGCGGGATAACCAGCAGGCAGTAAGGGGATGTAGCACGTGCGGTTTGCTCCATCATCTCTTGTCTGATCTTGGGATGCAACAGGCCATTGAGCCAGTTTTTGTCTTCAGGATGAGAGAAAACATGTTCCCGCAATACGGCTCGGTTGAGTGTGCCATCTTGATTCAGCATGGTGGCGCCAAACTTTTCTGCGATGGCCTTTAGCCCTTCAGAGCCAGGCTCTACAACCTGACGGGCAATCACATCAGCATCAATAACCTCAATGCCTTTTTCTGCAAACAGGTTGGCCACCGTGGTTTTTCCACTGCCAATTCCCCCGGTGACACCCACCACATATGCCATCAATCAATAACCCAGATAAGATGTTAAATACCAGTCCAGGATCATATTGCCCCACAGCAAACTTATCCAGCCCGCAATGGCCAGGTAAGGGCCAAATGAAAAAGGTGTTTCTTTCCCTGTGCCTTTCACGCGCATTGTGATGATGCCACCAATCGCACCAACCATAGACGCCATCAGAATAACCATAGGCAATGCCTGCCAACCCAGCCAGGCCCCAAGGGCTGCAAGGAGCTTGAAATCGCCATAACCCATCCCTTCCTTGCCCGTCAGCAGCTTAAACAGCTGGAACACGCTCCACAGTGACAGGTATCCCGCCATCGCGCCGATCACCGCATCCTGGAGTGAAACCGGGGAGAGACCGGTAAGCGCAAGTAACATGCCGGCCCACATCAGGGGCAGTGTCATCTGGTCTGGCAGCAACAGGGTATCAAGGTCGATAAAACAGAGCACAACCAGCACAAAGGTGGCACCAATCACGGCAAGCGACCAATACCCTGACAGCGTATAGGCCACAACACCTGACAGCACGGCAGTCAGAATTTCAATCAAGGGATAGCGGACGCTGATGTTGGTTTTGCAGGAACGGCACTTGCCGCCAAGGATCAGCCAGCTTAATACCGGAATGTTGTCAATCGCGCGGACGGGCGCATGGCATGACGGACAGTGAGAACGCGGCAGGCTGAGGTTGAATACCTCACTTTCACTGGGCGCAGGCATCTCTTGCGGAAAACAGGCGTGGCATTCCTGTCGCCACTGGCTCTCCATCATTTTGGGTAAACGATAGATAACCACATTGAGGAAGCTGCCTACAATCAGGCCGAACAGTGAGGCAAGGAAAACGTAAAGACCCGGGGAGTCGAAAAGCCAATCCATCTTAAAATCCTGTTTCTTCGTTGGGGAGTATCATAACGGCTTGCGCCACTTCACTCCATTCGAATTGGAGAGTTAGTGGCGCGGGTGAATGTCAGGGATGTAAGGGGTTATCCCATGACGCTCATCAGGTTGAACATAGGCAGATACATGGCAACCACCAGGGAACCTATCAACACCCCGAGCACAACGATGATCATCGGCTCAAGGATTTTGCCAAGGTTGTCGACCGTGTTATCAACATCAGCCTCATAGATGCCGGCGACTTTGTTCAGCATGTCATCCAAGGCGCCGGACTCTTCACCAATCATCACCATCTGGATCATCATATCGGGAAACTGTCCGGTTTCTTTGATGGCGCGGTGGAGCGGACGGCCGCCGGATGTCTGTTTATGGACCTCTTCGATTACCCGTTGGTAGTGAGTGTTGTTGGCGGTTTTACCGGCTGCCGATAAGCCATTGAGTAAGGGAATACCGGCACTGAATGTGGTAGCCAGAGTGCGGGTAAAACGGGAAATAGTGGCTTTGGTCAGCACGTCTCCGATCACCGGGATTTGCAGGGAAAACCGGCTGGCCCTGAGCCGGAATTTATCGCTTTTGGTGACGCCAAGCCGAACACAGGCTACAGCGATAAACAGAGCCAGCAGCATATAAATGCCGTAAAGCTGGATAGCATCTGAAATGCCCAGCACTTTACGGGTAAACCAGGGTAGTTCGGCCCCAAACGATGAAAAGACATCTTTGAACGTTGGGATCACGAAGATCAGCATGCCGACGGTAACAAGGATCGCGAGAAAACAGACAATCGATGGGTAAATCATCGCTTTGATGACTTTGGCTCTGGTTTCCTCACTTTTTTCCCGGTAGACACAGATACGGGCAAAAATCTGCTCCAAATGTCCGGTCTGTTCACCGGTTGCCACCAGATCGCAGTAGAACTGGTCAAAAAGAGGGGAACTGGTTTTCATTGCCTGCGCCAGTGACGATCCCGCTTCAATGTGGCTGTATATCTGGCCGAGGATAAATTTCATTTCTGCTTTTTTGGCGCTGGCTTTCAGCAGCCTGAGGGTTTCTCCCAGCGGCACACCCGCTTCCAGCATGGTCGCCATCTGGCGCGAGAAAAGGGTAATGTCTTTGGCGTTGGCAGCATTTTTACGCCGTACCCAGGAAGAGGGCGAGCGCTTTTTGATTTTATCCAGCCGGATCCGCTGCTCCTGCAGTGCCTGTCTGGCTTCCTGCTCGGAGTATGCCAGTGTCTGGCCTTTGACTTTGGCGCCTTTCGACGTCACACCGCGCCACTGGTAAGAGAAAAGTTTATGGGAACTGGTGGCCATGGTATTTCCTTCTACAGGCTGATCACACGTTGCAGTTCAGCAAGGCTGGTGATGCCTTCATTTAGTTTCTCAATGCCGGAAAGTGGCAGTGTTAACATGCCATTGCCCATGGCGAGGGTTTCAATCTGTGATGCCGATGCGCCATTGCCAATGGCTTCGGCAAGCTCACGGGTGATGGGCATCACCTCATAAATTCCCACCCGTCCCAGATAGCCGTTGTTGCAATGGTCACAGCCTTCAGGCGATGCCTGGTAAACCTGTTCCGGCCTCAGCGAAGGATAATGCTGGGTGAGCGCTGTCAGGTGGCGATCGCCGGGAGGATGTGGCACTTTACAGTGCTGGCACAGCCGGCGTCCCAGACGCTGGGCAATAATCAGGGTCAGGGACGCAGCCAGGTTGTAAGGGGCAACCCCCATGTTCGACAGGCGGGTGACGCTCTCAGCAGCAGAGTTGGTGTGGAGAGTGGAAAGCACCAAATGGCCGGTTTGCGCCGCTTTAATGCCGATTTCTGCGGTTTCCAAATCCCGGATTTCACCCACCATCACCACATCCGGGTCCTGACGCAAGAAGGCCCGCAGTGCCTTGGCAAAATCGAGCCCGATATCGTTGTTGATATTGACCTGGTTGATACCGGGCAGGTTGATTTCTACCGGGTCTTCTGCGGTAGAGATATTGCGCTCGGCGGTATTTAAGTATTTCAGCCCGGTATACAAGGAGACGGTTTTCCCGCTGCCTGTTGGCCCGGTCATCAGGATCATCCCCTGTGGGCGATCGAGGGCGGCAAGGTAGTCGTCTTTTTGCTGTTGGCTATAGCCCAGTTTGTTGATATCCAGTGCCACACTGCCGCCATCGAGGATTCGCAGCACCACTTTTTCTCCCCACAGGGTGGGCAGGGTAGAGACCCGCATATCGATGGATTTGTTTTCTGACAGGTTGAGTTTGATTCGCCCATCCTGTGGCAGCCGGCGCTCGGCAATATTGAGCTTGGCGATGATTTTCAGGCGCGTGGAAAGGCGGCGGGAGATCCCCACCGGCGGTGTGCTGTGAGTTTGCAAAATGCCGTCGAGACGGAAACGTATCTGGTAGCGCTGTTCAAAGGGTTCAAAGTGAATATCGGAGGCTTGTTTGCGCACCGCATCCAAAAGAACCTGCTGGATATAACGGCTGACCGGGGCATCATCGGAAAACAGATCGTCGGTGTCTGTTATCTCATCACTGTTGGTGCTGAGCGCTTCCAGTTCGGAATCCGAGACGCCGCTGGTTTTGACCCGTTCTGTGACATTTTTGCCGTACAGGCGGCGAATCGCTCCTTCTATCTGGGCATGTTCCAGCAGCACCGGCACAATCGAATAACCGGTGGCAAACTGGAAATCATCCTGGATATCCAGGCGGGTAGGGTCGCTGAGGCCCAGAAACAGCTGGTGGTGTTTAATCTCCAGCGGCAGGGCCTGGCTGGAGAGCACCAGATCCTGTTGGTTGAGAAACTGGCTGGTGTTCTCCCAGGGGTACTCTTTAATGCTGTGCAGTGGCTCACTGAAAAGCTCGGATACCGTGTTTGCCAGCGCTTCACTGCTCAGAATATGTAAAGCGAGCAAAGCCGACGGTGCGCTGACACCCTCGGCTTTGACTTTGGCTATCACTTCTTGCTCCTGCGCCGGGGAAATATATCCAGCCCGGCTCAGGGCGACAGCAAGGTTGCTGGTCATCGATAAATCTGTCTAGTATTGCTATTGACGACAGCCTTCTAAATCTAGGCCTGTAGGAATTGTTCCTGAAGGAGTGCAATCCCAGCCAGTATTTTCTAGTCTAGTAGTCAAAATGAGCCCGCCCAAAGAAGAATTTGTAGCATCAAAAGCAAACTGTAAACCAGCACTTGTAGCGTCATCACCTGCAGTAGCCGCCACTAGTGATACTGTACCTAGAGCATTCATATTTGAACGTGCTCCAATATCAGCCAAGCTTGTGGGGAAAACTCCGGTTTCTTGCTCTTCAAGTTGAGCTGGAGTTTGCAGCGATTTAAGTGTTGCTAATCCTGCCATTGCTTCAGAACGCTGTACGTAATCCTGATACGCAGGAATAGCAAACGCTGTCAGCGCACCGATAATTGCAACCACAATCATCAGTTCAACCAAACTAAAACCCTGTTGCTTTTTCATATCCTTGTCTCTCCCGTTATTTTTAAGCGCAAACGTTGCGCGTAAAGTGATCCAAAGATACGGCGGATAGAAAGGGGAAAACAGAGGATAAACAGCGAGTTTCGAGTGATGAAAACTCTTTTTTGTAATTAACTAAAAGCTCAGTTACTTTGCGGTGAAGGGTAAAGTAAAGATGCAGGCAGAAAGCCTGCATCTGAGGGTAACTTAATGATATTCAATGACATGTATTATTTGAAGCGCATCGACAAATCCATCGCGCGGATATGTTTGGTCAGTGCCCCGACAGAAATATAATCCACCCCGGTTTGTGCAAACCCGCGAATGGTATCGAGGGTGACGTTACCGGACACCTCCAGAGCCACACGCCCTTTGTTAAGTGCAACGGCCTCGCGCATCATCTCGGTGGTGAAATTATCCAGCATAACAATGTCCGCGCCGGCATCAATGGCCTGTTGCAGCTCATCCAGTGACTCGGTTTCCACTTCAACCGGTTTGCCGGGGTTGAGTTGTTTGGCGGTGGCAATTGCGCCTGCGATACCGCCACAGGCGATGATGTGGTTCTCTTTAATCAGGTAGGCGTCGTATACCCCAATGCGGTGGTTAAAGCCGCCGCCACAGGAAACGGCATATTTCAGTGCATTACGCAGACCCGGGATGGTTTTACGGGTATCCAGCAGGCGGGTTTGGGTGCCTTGCAGCTTTTCCACATAACGGGCGGTTTCCGTGGCGCAGCCTGACAGGGTCTGGATAAAGTTCATCGCGTTGCGCTCGCCGGTCAGCAGGGTGCGGGCCGGGCCTTTCAGTTCACACAACACCTGGTTGGGCTCAACCCTGTCCCCGTCAGCCACTTTCCAGTCAATCGTCACTGTGTTACCAAGCTGGCGGAACACTTCATCGGCAAACATGCGACCACAAAACACCCCTGCTTCACGGGTGATCAGGGTGGCTTCGCCCTGAGCATCTGCTGGGATCAGGCTGGCGGTAATGTCCCGGCTGGCGTCAATCTCTCCGCCCAGATCTTCTTTCAGGGCATCGCTGACACAGCGAATCACATCTTGCTCAAGATGTGCCTTCAGGTAAGCCAGTCGGCTTTGACTATCGTGGACGAATGAAGTGTTTGGGCGATCAGACATGGTGGTTCCATCACAGTGAGTTTAAGTCATTCAGGCTCAGCCTGGGCAATAGGTGCAAGTGTACCGTTGAGGCAAAAAATTTGCGAGGCATGACGAGAGCGCTTTGTAGGTGGTGCATTTAGAAAGTTGTGTCTGTTTTCGCCGGTAGCGCGTTAAAATATCACCATCCCTGTTTTATGTCAGAGCCCTGAATGTTCAACATTACTAACCATCTGCTGGACAACGCGACCATAATCCCTTCACCGCATTGTAATGCGCGTCCTGATGAAAGTGATATTTCATTGCTGGTGATACACAACATCAGCCTGCCGCCGGGCGAGTTTGGTGGTCCATATATAGAAGACTTTTTTCAGGGCAAGCTGACATCGGACGCCCATCCGTTTTTTGATGAGATCCGCGATGTGCAAGTCTCTGCCCATTGTCTGATTAAACGAGATGGCAGTGTGGTGCAGTTTGTGCCGTTTAATAAACGGGCATGGCATGCGGGTGTGTCCTCGTTTGAAGGGCGCGGGCAGTGTAATGATTTTTCGATTGGCATTGAGCTTGAAGGGACGGACGACTTACCGTACACCGAGGCACAATATCAGGCATTGGCGGCGATAACCCGGGCGATTATGAAACATTATCCGGCGGTGACTGCTGACCGTATTACCGGTCATGAGCATATCGCGCCTGAAAGAAAAACCGACCCTGGGCTGTCTTTTCACTGGGAAAGGTTTCGTGCGTCCCTGTGAAGGTTTAATCCCTGAAGGACGTAAAGGTGTGTTGACAATCTGTATGTTCAATTGCAAAGAAGTTGAGACTTGGTACACAAAATTGCGTTCAAAAGACGGTGAATTGGTCTGACCATTGTGTTTTGTTGATGAATAACAACAGGGTGTTCTGCGGTAACTTCTATGATGTAAATCAAGTTTACGGTGGACAGTAAAGCCACATTCTGGTAACTTTTACTGCGTTTGGTAATTGGTCTTACCAATTTACAAGGCCAGTGTGTGGGATAGGACGCGCAGGAACTCCGGCGCCAGATAAGTATAAAAAACGATGGCAATACAACGGATTCGTCAACCCAAACTGTCTGACGTGATAGAAAAAGAGCTTGAAAGCCTGATCCTGGAAGGCACGCTGTCGCCCGGGCAAAAATTGCCGCCTGAGCGTGAACTGGCGAAACAGTTTGATGTTTCCCGCCCCTCTGTCCGTGAAGCTATCCAGCGATTAGAAGCCAAAAAACTGCTCAACCGAAAACAGGGTGGTGGCACCTTTGTCAGTGAACGTCTTTGGCAGCGATTCTCAGAACCACTGATAGACCTGTTGGCCGACCACCCTGAAAGCCAGCTAGACTTGCTGGAATCCCGTCATGCATTGGAAGGCATTTCTTCCTATTTTGCAGCGCTACGGGGAACCGATGAAGATTTAAAGCGGGTGTGTGCCTGTCATGACAGCATCCGCGAAGCCCAGCAGCTCGGCGACCTGAAAGCAGAAGCCGCCGCCGTGATGAAATATCTGATTGCCGTGACTGAGGCATCTCACAATGTGGTCTTGCTGCATATCATGCGTAGCCTGGCCCCGCTGCTGGAGCAAAACATTTTACAAAACTTTGAGTTACTGAATCGGCGTGAAGACGTCGTGGCAAGAGTAACCAGGCACAGAGCCAATATTGTTCAGGCGATCACTGCCGGAGAGCCGGAAAAGGCACGTCAGGCATCGCATGCGCATTTGGCTTTTATTGAGGAAACCTTGTTGGATTTGGGTCGAGAGGAAAGCCGAAGAGAGCGCTCCCTCCGCCGGATACAGCAACGCAAGGACGAGTTGGAATAGCGGATCCCGACAGCTTCGAGGAGTTGTCAGGAACCGCTTTTTCAGCTGCGACAACATTAGTTTTGTATGATTCAATCAACGAAAGGATAGATCGCCATGTCTGAAGTCATGAAAAATGACGTGGACGCACTAGAAACCCAAGAGTGGCTTGCTGCTCTTGAATCAGTCGTCCGTGAAGAAGGTGTAGAACGTGCACAGTTCCTGCTTGAACAAGTGATGGAAAAGGCACGCCTTGACGGTGTTGATATGCCAACCGGCATCACCACCAACTATGTGAATACCATCCCTGCAGACAAAGAACCTGCATACCCGGGTGATGTAAACCTGGAACGTCGTATTCGTTCTATCATTCGTTGGAACGCGATCATGATCGTGTTGCGTGCATCGAAGAAAGATCTGGAACTGGGCGGCCACATGGCGTCATTCCAGTCTTCGGCTGCATTCTACGAGACCTGCTTTAACCATTTCTTCCGCGCACCTAACGATGTGGACGGCGGTGATTTGGTTTACTACCAAGGCCACATTGCACCGGGTATCTACTCGCGCGCATTCGTTGAAGGTCGTCTGACTGAAGAGCAACTGGACAACTTCCGCCAGGAAGTAGACGGCAAAGGCCTGTCTTCTTACCCTCACCCTAAACTGATGCCTGAGTTCTGGCAGTTCCCAACCGTATCTATGGGTCTGGGGCCAATTTCGGCGATTTATCAAGCACGTTTCCTGAAGTACCTGAACAGCCGTGGCTTGAAAGACACCACTAACCAGCGCGTTTACGCGTTCCTGGGCGACGGTGAGATGGACGAGCCAGAATCACGCGGCGCGATCTCTTTCGCAGCACGTGAGAAACTGGACAACCTGTGCTTCCTGATCAACTGTAACCTGCAGCGTCTGGACGGCCCTGTTATGGGTAACGGCAAGATCATCCAAGAGCTGGAAGGCCTGTTCAAAGGTGCTGGCTGGAACGTGATCAAAGTGGTTTGGGGCAGCGGCTGGGATAAACTGCTGGCGAAAGACACCACAGGTAAGCTGCTGCAACTGATGAACGAAACCGTTGACGGTGACTACCAGACCTTCAAGTCAAAAGACGGTGCCTACGTTCGTAAACACTTCTTCGGTAAATACCCAGAAACGGCAGCACTGGTTGCAGACATGACCGATGAAGAGATCTTCGCGCTGAAACGCGGTGGTCACGAGCCATCTAAACTGTACGCTGCATTCAAGAGCGCGCAGGAAACCAAAGATCGCCCAACCGTGATCCTGGCGAAAACCGTAAAAGGTTACGGCATGGGTGAAGCGGCTGAAGGTAAGAACATTGCGCACCAGGTTAAGAAGATGGATATGACCCATGTTCTGCACCTGCGCGATCGCCTTGGCCTGCAAGATCTGGTGTCTGACGAAGACATCAAGTCTTTGCCATACCTGAAACTGGAAGAAGGCTCTGCAGAATACGAATACCTGCATGCACGCCGTAAAGCGCTGCACGGCTATACGCCTAAGCGCCTGCCTAAGTTCACCGGTGAACTGGCACTGCCTGGCCTGGATGCATTCCAGCCTCTGCTGGAAGAGCAGAAGCGTGAAATCTCAACCACCATGGCTTTCGTGCGTGCACTGAACGTACTGCTGAAAGACAAGGGCGTAGGTAAGAACATCGTTCCTATTATTGCGGATGAAGCGCGTACCTTTGGTATGGAAGGCCTGTTCCGTCAGATCGGTATCTACAACCCACACGGCCAGAATTACACCCCACAAGACCGTGACATCGTTTCTTACTACAAAGAAGCAACGTCAGGCCAGGTGCTGCAAGAAGGTATCAACGAGCTGGGTGCAATGTCTTCATGGGTTGCTGCTGCAACGTCATACAGCACCAACAACCTGCCGATGATCCCGTTCTACATCTACTACTCAATGTTCGGTTTCCAACGTGTTGGCGACATGGCGTGGATGGCGGGTGACCAACAGGCGCGCGGCTTCCTGCTGGGTGCAACTGCGGGTCGTACTACCCTGAATGGTGAAGGCCTGCAACACGAAGACGGCCACTCACACATCATGGCCGGTACTGTGCCTAACTGTATCTCTTACGATCCAACCTTCGCGTACGAAGTTGCCGTTATCATGCAAGACGGTCTGCGTCGTATGTACGGTCCGGATCAAGAGAACGTGTTCTACTACCTGACGCTGATGAACGAAAACTACGCGCAGCCAGCAATGCCAGAAGGTGCTGAAGAAGGTATCCGTAAGGGTATCTACAAGCTGGAAGCATACGCGGGTGATAAAGCGAAAGTTCAGCTGATGGGCTCTGGTACTATCCTGAACGAAGTACGTAAAGCAGCAGACATCCTGAGCAAAGAGTACGGCATTGCGTCTGACGTATTCAGCGTGACCTCGTTCAACGAACTGGCACGTGATGGCCAGTCGTGTGATCGTCACAACATGCTGAACCCAATGGCAGAAGCACAAGTCCCATACATTGCACAAGTGATGGGTACTGAGCCTGCTATCGTTGCGACTGACTACATGAAAAACTACGCAGAACAAGTTCGTGCGTTCATTCCTGCAGAGTCTTACCGCGTGCTGGGTACTGATGGCTTCGGTCGTTCAGACAGCCGTGAAAACCTGCGTCGCCACTTCGAAGTTAACGCTGGCTACGTCGTTGTAGCTGCACTGACTGAACTGGCGAAACGTGGCGACATCGAGAAATCAGTGGTTGTTGAAGCCATTGAGAAATTCGGTATCGACACTCAGAAAGTGAACCCACTGTACGCGTAAGAGGCATAGAACACATGGCAATCGAAATTAACGTACCAGATATCGGTGCTGATGAGGTTGAAGTTACTGAGATCCTCGTGAGCGTCGGTGACAAAGTTGAAGAAGATCAGTCGCTGATCACCGTTGAAGGTGACAAGGCGTCAATGGAAGTACCTGCATCACAGGCCGGTATCGTCAAAGAAATCAAGGTTGCGGAAGGTGACAAGGTTTCTACCGGTTCGCTGATCATGATTTTTGAGGCCGAAGGCGGTGCAGCAGAAGCAGCACCTGCTCCTGTGGCTGAAGCGGCGCCAGCGCCAGCGGCGGCTGCAGAGCTGAAAGAAGTCTTTGTGCCGGATATCGGTGGCGACGAAGTTGAAGTCATTGAAATCATGGTAGCGGTTGGAGACAGCATTGAAGAAGAGCAATCTCTGATCACTGTTGAAGGTGACAAAGCTTCTATGGAAGTCCCTGCACCGTTTGCCGGTGTACTGAAAGAAATCAAAGTAGCAGCGGGCGACAAAGTGTCTACCGGCTCACTGATCATGATTTTCTCTGTAGGCGGAAGCGAAACTGCGGGTTCAGGCGTAGCACCGGCTGCGGCTCCAGCAGAAGCGGCACCTGCGGCAGCCCCCGTTGCTGGCGGAACGAAAGAAGTTCACGTACCGGATATCGGTGGCGACGAAGTCGAAGTGACCGAAATCATGGTTGCAGTCGGTGACAGTATCGAAGAAGAGCAGTCACTGATCACTGTTGAAGGTGACAAGGCGTCGATGGAAGTGCCTGCACCATTCGCAGGTACCGTGAAAGAAATCAAAGTAGCGGCAGGCGATAAAGTGTCTACCGGCTCTCTGATCATGGTGTTTGAAGTGGCCGGCACTCCGGGGGCGGCTCCAGCTCCTGCGGCAGAACCAGCAGCTTCTGCACCGGCAGCGGCGCCAGCGCCTGCGGCGGCTCCAGCAGCACAAGTGGCGCCAGCAGCCGGTGAGTTCGTTGAAAACAACGAGTACGCACATGCCTCTCCGGTTGTTCGTCGCCTGGCGCGTGAGTTCGGCGTTAACCTGGCGAAGGTTAAAGGGTCTGGCCGTAAGAACCGTATCCTGAAAGAAGACGTTCAGAACTACGTGAAAGACGCACTGAAACGTCTGGAATCTGGCGCAGCAGCGGCAGCTTCAGGTAAAGGCGACGGCGCAGCACTGGGTCTTCTGCCATGGCCGAAAGTGGATTTCAGCAAGTTTGGTGAAACAGAAATCCAACCGCTGTCTCGCATCAAGAAGATCTCTGGCGCGAACCTGCACCGTAACTGGGTAATGATCCCTCACGTTACGCAGTGGGATAACGCTGACATCACTGAGCTGGAAGCCTTCCGTAAAGAACAGAATGCGATTGAAGCGAAGAAAGACAGCGGCATGAAGATCACCCCACTGGTGTTCATCATGAAAGCGGCAGCGAAAGCACTGGAAGCGTTCCCAGCGTTCAACTCTTCACTGTCTGAAGACGGTGAGAGCCTGATCCTGAAGAAATACGTGAACATCGGTATTGCGGTTGACACGCCAAACGGCCTGGTTGTTCCTGTCTTCAAAGACGTGAACAAGAAAGGTATCTATGAGCTGTCTGCTGAGCTGATGGAAGTGTCGAAGAAAGCACGTGCTGGTAAGCTGACTGCAGCGGACATGCAAGGTGGCTGCTTCACTATCTCCAGCCTGGGTGGTATCGGTGGTACTGCGTTCACGCCAATCGTGAATGCGCCAGAAGTGGCTATCCTGGGTGTGTCCAAGTCTGAAATGAAGCCGGTTTGGAACGGCAAAGAGTTCGCGCCACGCCTGCAACTGCCTCTGTCTCTGTCTTACGATCACCGCGTGATCGACGGTGCAGACGGTGCACGCTTCATTACTTACCTGAACGAGTGTCTGTCAGACATTCGCCGTCTGGTACTGTAAGGTAACACTCCCCGATCAGCGTTCGTCTGCATATGGCGAACGCTGATTTGATGTACAGCTCACAGGCTATGGGTTTTTATTTTTCAGCCTTTTATCAGGGCTGTAAACTGTCAGGCCAATTGCAAGACTGCCGATGTAGTGCGCAGTGAAACAAACGGTCTACGATAATAAAACTCTTAGTCAGGGATATAAGACTACAACGAGGTCAGAATGAGTAAAGAAATCAAAGCCCAAGTCGTTGTACTGGGATCGGGTCCTGCAGGTTATTCAGCGGCATTTCGCTGCGCAGACCTGGGTCTGGACACCGTTCTGGTAGAAAGATATAGCACGCTGGGTGGTGTGTGTCTGAACGTGGGATGTATCCCATCGAAAGCATTGCTGCACGTTGCGAAAGTGATTGAAGAAGCGAAAGCGATGGCTGAGCACGGTGTAGTATTTGGCGAGCCTCAAACCGACATCAGCAAAATCCGCGTGTGGAAAGAGAAAGTGGTTAACCAACTGACTGGCGGTCTTGGCGGCATGGCTAAGATGCGTAAAGTGAATGTGGTTAATGGCTACGGTAAATTCACCGGTCCTAACACTATCGTGGTTGAAGGTGCAGACGGCGCAACTACCGTTAACTTCGACAACGCGATTATCGCTGCGGGTTCGCGCCCAATCGAACTGCCGTTCATCCCACATGAAGATCCACGTATCTGGGACTCTACCGATGCGCTGGAACTGAAAGAAGTACCAGAGAAAATGCTGGTAATGGGTGGCGGTATCATCGGTCTGGAGATGGGTACCGTGTATCACGCACTGGGTTCTCAGATTGACGTGGTTGAGATGTTCGACCAGGTTATCCCAGCAGCGGACAAAGATATCGTTAAAGTCTTCACCAAGCGTATCAGCAAGAAATTCAACCTGATGCTGGAAACCAAGGTTACTGCGGTTGAAGCGAAGGAAGACGGTATCTACGTCACGATGGAAGGCAAGAAAGCACCTGCTGAGCCTGTCCGTTACGACGCTGTGCTGGTGGCTATCGGTCGTGTACCTAACGGTAAGCTGATTGATGCAGAAAAAGCCGGTGTTGAGGTTGATGAGCGTGGCTTTATCAATGTTGACAAGCAAATGCGCACTAACATTCCGCACATCTATGCGATCGGTGACATCGTTGGTCAGCCAATGCTGGCGCACAAAGGTGTTCATGAAGGTCACGTAGCGGCAGAAGTTATCGCAGGTAAGAAGCACTACTTCGATCCGAAAGTGATTCCTTCTATCGCGTACACTGAGCCAGAAGTGGCTTGGGTTGGTCTGACTGAGAAAGAAGCGAAAGCACAAGGCATCAACTACGAAGTTGCGACCTTCCCATGGGCGGCATCTGGCCGTGCTATCGCGTCTGACTGCTCAGACGGTATGACTAAGATGATCTTCGACAAAGACACTCACCGCGTAATTGGTGGTGCGATTGTGGGTACCAACGGCGGCGAATTGCTGGGCGAAATCGGTCTGGCGATCGAGATGGGTTGTGATGCGGAAGATATCGCACTGACTATCCACGCTCACCCAACGCTGCATGAGTCTGTTGGTCTGGCGGCAGAAGTGTTTGAAGGGACTGTGACTGACCTGCCAAACGCGAAGGCTGTGAAGAAGAAGTAATTCTGAACCATGACTGAGAAAAGCGTCTCTTCGGAGGCGCTTTTTTTATAGTTAACTGCGTTAAATACATGCTTTTCGCCATCGTACCGATTATGCTTCGGCTTGTTTGTATTCATGTAACATTGAAATTGCAAGGCAGCAAATAATGTTAATGAGGTTTCTAAGGGGCAGGTTGGTTACTGCAGTGCTACTGTTGTCAGCCACGCTGTCTGCATCTTTAGCCTTTGGGGAAGAAAATTTCCAAAGACCCAAAATTGGGGTGGCACTGGGCGGCGGCGGCGCAAAAGGCGCGGCGCATGTTGGGGTATTAAAAGCACTGGAAGAGATGCACATTCCGGTCGATTACATTGCTGGTACCAGTATGGGGGCGTATGTCGGCGGGCTTTATGCTACTGGCATGAGCGCCGATGAAATTGGTGCCATGATGGAATCACTTGATTGGAATGCCGGTTATCAGGATAGGGTATACCGGGGCGAGCGCCGTATTCGTGACAAGAAACATGAAGATCGCTACAACCTCTCTACCAATTTTGGTTTCGACTTTAAAAGCCTCAAAACGCCTCAGGGCATTGTTCAGGGGCAGAACATGATCCGTATCCTGCGAGAATCTACGGGCAATCTCCCCGCCTTTTCGTCGTTTGACCAAATGGTGATGCCTTATCGTGCGGTCGCGACCGACATTGAGTATTTGGTGCCTGTGGTGATTGGTGAGGGGCAACTGACAGAAGCCATGTTGGCGAGTATGGCGGTTCCCGGTGCATTGCCTCCGGTTGAGCTGGATGGGCGCTATCTGGTCGATGGTGGGCCGGTGAATAACCTGCCAGTGGATGTGGTGAAAGCTATGGGGGCAGATATCGTTATCGCAGTCGATATCAGTACGGACTATTACCCGGCCAAAGAGCTGGGCTCCTACCTGCAGGTGATGAACCAGCTGGTTAACTTCATGGTTCGCCAAAGTACTGAAAAGCAAATCGGCAATATGGATGAACATGACGTTTTGCTGGCGCCAGACGTGGGGGATATGGAGACCACAGAGTTCGACCGTGTGCCGGAAGCGCTGCAAAAAGGCTATGAGATTGCCATGGCCAACCGTGAGACGTTAAATAGAATCAGCTTGACCTCCGGTGATTACCAGCTTTATCTGGAAGAAAAGCAAAAGCGACGCAGGCTGATGATGTTGGGTGACACGCTCAATGTCGATCGCATTGTCCTCAATAACGCCACCAGTTTTTCTGACGATGTGCTCAAGGCGAGGCTTGCTCTTGAAACCGGCAGGATGGCTTCGGAAAATCTGGAACAGTCGGTGCAAAACCTCTATGCACTGGATCGCTTTGAAACCGTACGTTACCACCTTGAACAGGAAGGGGAAGAAAACGTACTGGTGGTGGATGTGAAAGAAAAAGGCTGGGGGCCGAACTTTGTTGACTTCCGCGTGGCGCTGGAAGACAACTTCGAGACAGACACAGATTTTTCTGCCGGTGTCAGTATTAATACAACGGGGCTATCGGATTACGGGGCCGAGCTTCGCTCGACGCTGGAAGTCGGCACGGATAAAAAAGCACAGGTTGAGCTCTATTTACCGTTCACCGCAGAACAAACCTTTTTTGCGGAAATCCTTGGGGGGCTGGAAGTCCGGGATCGGGTCCAGTTCTTCCGCGATGAAGAGCCGGTCTTGGATACCAACACCTTTACCGTCGGTACCCGTTACAGTGAAGTGATCGGCGACATCAGCGTCGGCTGGCAACCCGAGCTTTGGGGGGAATTTAAACTGGGGTATCGCTATGTCAATGGTGAAGAGGAGCTGGCGAATAGCCAGAGCCTGACCAGCGATTATGTGCGCTCAATGCCCTACGTCTCCTTGACGCTGGATACTCTGGATAACCGCGTATTCCCGAATTATGGTGGCTATCTGGATGCGTCGTTGGGTTATGCCCGCGATCAGCTTGATTTTCAGGGACAACATGCCGAGAGTGAAGCGGCAGTGCTCAATGTGGAAGGGATTTACGCCAGAAACTGGGACAAGCATACGCTTTACGGCAAGGCAAAATACGGCACCATCAATGAGCGGGTGGGCAATGTGGCCATTGAACCTCACGAACTCGGCGGCTTCCTGAACCTGTCGGGTGTTCCACGGGATTCGCTCTGGGCGAACAATATCGCTTATGGTGCTTTGGTTTATCGCTATCGTCTGCTGGATAATGACTTCGGGCTGTTCAAATCCCCTGTGTATTTAGGCACTTCTATTGAGTATGGTGGAGTGTGGAACAACCCTGATTTTTCGCTAAAAGAGATACCGTTTTATACCGCAGGCAGTATATTTGCTGGGGTTGATTCACCATTGGGACCGATCATTATCGCCTATGGTCGTACAGAAAATGATCTCGATTCATTCTATTTTATAGTCGGGTCCCATTTCTAGGGATACAGGGAATGGTGCGATTTGCGCCGTTCTTACTGATAAATCAAATGTTTCATTCCGTGGCTGGAATTTAAAATTTGGTTAAATAGTGATACCATGCCAGCTTCGTTATGCAGGGCACCACAGAAAGATAGTGACCTCCTACATTTCACCCGGTGCCTGCTAGCCGAGCTTAATTCCAAGGATGTCTGGCCGTGACGGCCAGACCGCAATATGAGGAAAACGTCGTGCTTGAAGCCTACCGTAAACACGTCGAAGAACGTGCTGCTCAGGGCATCGTCCCTAAACCACTCGATGCGGAACAAACCGCCGCCCTTATTGAATTGCTCAAGAACCCACCTGCTGGTGAAGAAAGCACTCTTATCGATCTGTTGGAAAACCGCATTCCACCTGGCGTAGATGAAGCGGCCTACGTGAAAGCAGGCTTTTTGGCAGCTGTCGCCAAAGGTGAAGCGAGCTCACCGCTGGTGACCAAAGCGCGCGCTGTTGAACTGCTGGGTACCATGCAGGGTGGTTACAACATTGAGCCGTTGGTGACGTTACTTGATGATGACACACTGGCTCCGATAGCAGCGAAAGCTCTTTCCCACACATTGCTGATGTTCGATGCTTTCTATGATGTAGAAGAAAAAGCGAAAGCGGGTAACGAGTTTGCCAAACAGGTGATGACTTCCTGGGCTGAAGCGGAGTGGTTCCTGTCTAAGCCGGATGTGCCTGAAAAAGTGACCCTGACAGTATTCAAAGTCACCGGTGAAACCAATACTGATGATCTGTCGCCGGCACCGGATGCCTGGTCACGTCCAGACATCCCTTTGCACGCCTTGGCGATGCTGAAGAATGAACGTGAAGGCATCAATCCTGATCAGGCAGGCGTTGTCGGCCCCATCAAACAAATTGAAGCACTGAAAGAGAAAGGCCACCAGCTGGCGTATGTGGGTGATGTTGTCGGTACCGGTTCTTCCCGTAAGTCTGCAACCAACTCTGTGCTGTGGTTTATGGGTGATGACATCCCTCACGTACCGAACAAACGCGCAGGCGGTTTCTGCCTGGGCGGCAAGATTGCCCCCATCTTCTTCAACACCATGGAAGATGCAGGCGCGCTGCCCATCGAGCTGGACGTTTCCAAGCTCAACATGGGTGATGTGATTGACGTTTACCCATTCAAAGGTGAAGTGCGCAACCACGATACTGACGAAGTGCTGTCGACCTTCAAGCTGAAAACCGACGTACTGTATGATGAAGTCCGTGCCGGTGGCCGTATTCCTCTGATCATCGGCCGTGGCCCTGACTGACCGTGCACGTGAAGCGCTGGGCTTGGAACCCTCTGACGTCTTCCGTCGTCCACAGCCTGTGGCTGACTCTGGCAAAGGTTTTACCCTGGCACAGAAGATGGTTGGTAAAGCGTGTGGCGTGGAAGGTATCCGTCCCGGTACGTACTGCGAACCTAAGATGACCACCGTCGGTTCTCAGGACACCACAGGTCCTATGACCCGTGATGAACTGAAAGACCTGGCTTGTCTGGGCTTTTCCGCTGACCTGACCATGCAGTCTTTCTGTCACACCTCTGCCTATCCCAAGCCAGTAGATGTGGTCACCCACCACACCCTGCCTGATTTCATCATGAACCGTGGCGGTGTGTCTCTGCGTCCGGGCGATGGTGTTATCCACTCATGGCTGAACCGCATGCTGCTGCCAGACACTGTCGGTACCGGCGGTGACTCACACACCCGTTTCCCGCTGGGCATCTCATTCCCTGCAGGCTCTGGTCTGGTGGCGTTTGCTGCAGCAACCGGCGTGATGCCTCTGGATATGCCGGAGTCGATTCTGGTGCGCTTCAAAGGCAAAATGCAGCCGGGCATCACCCTGCGCGATTTGGTCCATGCGATCCCATACTATGCCATCAAGCAAGGTCTGCTAACCGTTGAGAAAGCCGGTAAGATCAATGCATTCTCTGGCCGTGTGCTGGAAATTGAAGGTGTTGAGCACCTGACCGTTGAACAGGCCTTTGAGTTGTCAGATGCCTCGGCAGAGCGTTCCGCGGCGGGTTGTACGGTGAAACTGTCGCAAGAGTCCGTGGCCGAGTATCTGGAATCGAACATCGTGATGCTGAAGTGGATGATCAGCGAAGGTTATGGCGACCGCCGCACCATCGAGCGCCGTATCAGCGCGATGGAAGCCTGGCTGGCAAACCCAGAATTGATGGAAGCCGATGCAGATGCAGAATACGCAGAAGTGATCGAAATCGATTTGGCAGACATCAAAGAGCCAATCCTGTGTGCGCCAAACGACCCGGACGATGCGCGTTTGCTGTCAGAAGTAGCGGGTGACAAGGTCGACGAAGTCTTCATCGGTTCTTGTATGACTAACATCGGTCACTTCCGCGCTGCAGGTAAACTGCTGGATAAATTCGGTGGCACGCTGTCTACGCGTCTTTGGGTGGCTCCGCCAACCAAGATGGACCGTGACCAACTGACCGAAGAAGGCTACTACGGTATCTTCGGTCGTGCCGGTGTCCGTATCGAAACCCCGGGATGTTCACTGTGTATGGGTAACCAGGCGCGTGTTGCTGACAAGGCAACCGTACTGTCGACCTCGACCCGTAACTTCCCGAACCGTCTGGGTACCGGTGCGAACGTTTATTTGTCTTCAGCTGAACTGGCATCAGTCGGTGCGATTCTGGGCCGTATCCCTACGGTGGAAGAGTATCTGGAATACGCCAAGCAAATCGATGCGACGGCAGCAGATACTTACCGTTACCTGAACTTCCACCGCATGGATCAATACACCAAGAAAGCGGACGAAGTGATTATCCAGACAGCGGTTTAATACTGCGCTAAATCTCAATCTTTGAGATAAAAGAAAGCCTCCGGTAGGAGGCTTTCTTGGTTTTTGGGATACTGGGTCCTGGGTCCTGGGTCCTGGGTCCTGGGTCCTGGGTCCTGGGTCCTGGGTCCTGGGTCCTGGGTCCTGGGTCCTGGGTCCTGGGTCCTAGGTCCTAGGTCCTAGATTCAGGCTCAGTGCCAGTGTTCTCGCCACGTTTGCTGCCATGTTTTCAACATTGGCTGCACCTTCTTTGAGGGCATCTGTCAGTGCTAACGGACGCGGCACCACGCTGAATACCGCATCAATACCGTGCTCATGCACCACACTCACATCGTTGGACAGGCACCCGGCTATCCCAATCACCGGCAACCTGTACTGCTTGGCGCAGCGGGCGACGCCAATCGGGGTTTTACCGTGAATAGTCTGGCTGTCGATTCGCCCTTCTCCGGTGATCACCAGATCAGCATCTTTCAGCTGTTCTGACAGATTCACAGCATCCATGACAATGTCGATGCCCGGACGTAAGTCAGCATTAAAAATACCCATCAGGGCTGCCCCCATGCCACCTGCCGCGCCTGCACCGGCACGGTGTTTTACATCGCTGCCCAGTACGGATTTTATGATGTCTGCATAGTGCGAGAGATTGGCATCCAGAGTTTGAACCATTTCCGGTGTTGCCCCTTTTTGCGGGCCAAAAACTGCCGATGCGCCTTGCTCACCACAAAGGGGGTTATCGACGTCACAGGCAACTTCCAGCTTTATCTGGGACAGGCGAGGGTCCATCCCACTGCAATCGAGGGTATGCAGTTTGTTCAGCGCGCCGCCCCCTAAACCGATATCATTGCCGTCTGCATCCAGCAGTTTGACACCCAATGCCTGCGCCATGCCGGCGCCGCCATCGTTGGTGGCACTGCCGCCAATACCGACAATCAGGTGTCTGGCCCCTTTATCCAGCGCAGCCTTGATCAGCTCGCCGGTTCCAAAGCTGGTGGTGACCAGCGGGTTGCGCTGCGAAGGGGGAACCAGATGAAGGCCAGACGCTGCGGCCATTTCAATCACCGCCGTTTCCCCATCACCCAGAAGGCCAAAGAAGCTTTCAACGGGGGTACCAAGCGGGCCGGTGACGTTGATTGTGACGATCTGACCACCGGTTGCATCAACCAGTGACTGTACTGTGCCTTCGCCGCCGTCTGCCATGGGCAGTTTGGTATAGCGCCAGGAAGGAAAAACGTGTTTAAAACCATTTTCTATTGCCTGGGCGACTTCTGCGGCACTCAGGCTTTCTTTATAAGAGTCGGGGGCAATCACGACGTGCATTCTTGGGCTCCAAAAAGCAAATTACAGAAGTATCAAACTAAGGATGTAAACCGTGATAATACCGGTCACCCCCTGAATCAGGGTGGCAACGGTTTGCGCACGGTATGCTGTGCTGACAGACATTTTGCTGAACTGGGTAACGACCCAGAAGAAACTGTCATTGGCGTGTGAAACGGTCATGGCACCGGCACCAATCGCTAACACGGTCAACACCCGTCCCATCTCAGAGGCAAGGCCAAGATCGCCAAGCAATGGGGCAACCAGTGCGGAGGTGGTAACCAGAGCAACGGTTGATGAACCCTGTGCTGACTTCAATGCCGCTGACACAATAAATGGCATGAAAAGGCCGATGCCCAGTGTTGATAACGCCTCGCCAAGTTGTGGGCCAACACCGGTTGCTTTAAGCACCGCACCAAATGCGCCGCCGGCACCGGTGATCAAAAGGATCGGGGCTGCGGTTGAAATAGCATCAGCAACCTGTGCTGTCAGGGCTTCCCCTTTGGTCGGTTTTTCCTCAGAGGTTTTCACCAAAGGCAGGGCAATAAACAGGCCGACAACCAGTGCACTAAGCGGTGCGCCAAAGAAGGCCAGAACGGTTTTCAGTATGCCGTCTCCAAGAGGTGCGCTGGGATAGTTAGCGATAGAGCCCAGGCAGATCAGAAGGATGGGGATCAATATGGGTGAAAAAGCCTGGGTTGCGGTCGGCAGTGTGCCATAACGGGCTTTAAGTGCTTCGTAGCTTTCTGCCACTTCGTCATCTTCGCCACACGTATAACGTGATGAGGCAATGTTTGCCCAGAGTAAGCCTGCCAATGCTGTTACTGCGGCCACAATCAAACCAAGACCAATGACCAGGCCCAGATTGTTGGTGAGATCAAGGTTACCCGCGGCAGCGATCGGTCCGGGAGTCGGTGGGACAAAGGTGTGTGTGGCATAGAGACCGGTAGCCAGCGCGACGCTCATACCGACGGCAGAGACACCCATACGCTTGGTCATCGCCCGCTTCAGTGAATTGAGGATCACATACCCTGAGTCGCAAAATACCGGAATAGAAACCAGATAACCAATCAATGACATGGTCAGGCGGGGGAAGCGTTCACCCAGCAGTTTGATGATGGTATCCGCCATGGTAATGGCAGCACCGGAGCGCTCCAGAATGGTGCCGATAAGGGTTCCGAGCATGATCACCAGGCCGATATAACCGAGAATACCACCAAAACCACCGCTGATGGTTTTGGCGATATTTTCCAGTGGGAGGCCAGAGAGCAATGCGGTTAGAAAGGCAGCGCCAAGCAGTGCCAGAAAGGGGTGAATCTTAAATTTGGATGTTGATAGCACCACAAAGGCGATGGCTATCAATAACACGATAACGAGTTCCATGAGTAAGTCTCCTTGTAGGGTTGTCACATCTTGTTATGTTGTTATCGTGTGTATTTTCCAGACTGATATTGATGAAAACTATGTTTTAATCTACAAAATATCACCCTTCTAGATTATATTTTTTGTTTATTTCAACAATCCATTGTGATGTCGGTTTGATCGTTAATGCTGCGTAAAGCAGCCCTTTTTGCTGAAAATTTGTCAGCGACAGGCCGGTACACTCCTCAATTTGCTTCAGGCGGTACCGCACCGTGTTGGGATGAACATACAAAGATGACGCCGTTTTATCGATATCACTGTTGTGAATGAACCAGGCGCGCAAGGTCGTGAGCAGATCCGGGCTTTTTCCTTCGATGGGCCTGAGGATGTTGTTGATCTGCCTAAGTTTCCACGACTCTGACACCGGGTTTAGCAACGCGGCAAGCGGGTAATCCGAGAGCCTGGCCTGGTGGATGTTATCCTGCAAGCCATTGAGGACAGAGCACAGCCCGAAAAAAGTATTGCGTATTTCGTCAATGTCAGAGACCGGATCACTGAACACCCACCGACACCGGTTGGCAACGGGGAGCTGTTTTAACAGTCGCTGGATATTTTTTTCCCAGTACTGGTTGAGTGTCTCCGGCTTTTTACCTTGAAGCGGCACTAAAACCACCAAGATCACGCCACTGCAACTGGCTTTGAGGATGTGAGGATGGATGGGTGTCAGTTGCGTGGTGAGGGTGCGCTGGTCAACATCAATAGGATGCTGGCAAAGGGCGACACCGTAGGGTGTATCCAAATTCACGTTCAGCTTGCCAGCCAGCGAGCGTAAGTGATCTTCGTGGGTTTCATGGTATAACCATTGGAGAACAAACTCTTCTTTTCTGGTTTCACTCCATCGCAACAGATCGAGTTCATGTGCATGTTCTACTGTCATTTCCGCTGCCATGCGAACCAGCTCACCATACTGCCTGACAGCCTCCAGCTTTCCGGATATCCCAACCACACCGATGGCCTGCTCCTTAAAAAAGATTGGCAGGTTAACCCCCGGTTTTACCCCCCACATGTTGTGTTGCATCTCTTCGGTAATCTCAATAGTCCGTTTTTCCGACAAGGCGAGAATGGCGCCTTCATGACGCTGATGAAGCCGGGAGTGATCTGTTGAGGCAATGATATAACCTTGTTCATCCATCACGTTGAGCGCGTTATTTATAATCTTTATCGCGCGTTGGACAATGGCATTGGCTAAGTCTGGCGTAATCTTCATGGATAAGGTGCGAATGAGTGTCGACGATGATCACTAGGTTACTTTTCGCAAATAGCAACACGCCCAACAGAAAGCCAATTTTGTGACCTGTATGGGTGAAAAAACGCATTGCATCTTTAAAGAGAATATCAACAATGACCTCTCAATAACCGGAGGGTACCTGTGGACTACGAATTTCGACGTAATACTTTAGACGACAGCTTTCATGCTGAGCTCTCTATGGGGCATGAAGCCCTGGGGCGCTGGCTGATGGATGAGTTGGGAACCGATCATGATGCCATTGATGAGGTACTGGAAAACCTGAACCGGGTGATGCAGCAAGGTGGCGAGTGGTTGCGTCCCGGTAAGGTGTTTCACCTGCAACTGACACAGGAAGAGGCGCTTGTGCAGGCCAACAGTGTCATGGAAGGTGGCGAAGAAGAGATGCCGGATGTGGATTTGCACGCTTATGAGGAAGAGAGCGTGTCATTGTGTGGTCCGGAAGACCTTTTGTCAGTGCTTGAAGCCTGGCAAGACTTTATCCGTCGCTACGGACGTTAATCCCCTTATTTTAAAATCTAACGGAAAGGATCTCCGTTGGTTTACCTTTCACTTTTTCCTGTTTTTATTTCCTATGTCCCTTTTTAGTGCATGGTTTGGGAGAGGATCTTTTCTGCCTGATCACGGTGAAAGTGGAGCACCAAAATGGTGCAGCATAAGTGCGTTATTTTTAAAATTTCATATAACTTACTGAATATAAATATAAATAAAAATTGGCACACCATTTGTTTGTTTCTTGTCCAGAGCGAAATTAAATCAGGATCAAGGAGACGGCAATGAAATTGATCAACGCAATTATCAAACCCTTCAAGCTCGATGATGTGCGTGAAGCATTGGCCGAAGTCGGCGTGGATGGGATGACAGTAACGGAAGTCAAAGGTTTTGGCCGTCAGAAAGGGCATACAGAGCTCTATCGTGGTGCGGAATACCAGGTGGACTTCCTGCCGAAAGTAAAATTGGAAATTGCTGCACATAGCGAAAATGTGGATGACATTATCGACGCTATCAGTAAGGCGGCGCAGACCGGAAAAATTGGTGACGGAAAGATTTTTGTTTATGACCTCCAGCAAGCGGTACGTATCCGTACCGGCGAGATGGATGCAGAAGCGATTTAAGGGTTAGGGGAGGAAGTAAAGATGGAACTGACAACAACTGTGACAGAGCTGCGTTATGCGCTCGATACCTTTTTCTTTTTAATGTCAGGTGCGCTGGTGATGTGGATGGCTGCAGGCTTTGCCATGCTGGAAGCCGGGTTGGTGCGCTCGAAAAACACCACAGAAATTCTCACCAAGAACATCTGCCTATATGCCATTGCCTGTACGACGTATTTGCTGGTGGGCTACAACATCATGTATGTCGACAACACGGAAGGTGGATGGCTGCCATCGTTCGGTGCCTTGATTGGCACCCAAAGCGAAGGGGCGGATCACTCTCTTGAATCAGACTTTTTCTTCCAGGTTGTCTTTGTTGCAACGGCAATGTCTGTGGTGTCTGGTGCGGTGGCTGAGCGGATGAAGTTGTGGGCTTTCCTGGCATTTTCCGTGGTACTGACGGCGTTTATCTACCCTATGGAAGGTTACTGGACGTGGGGCGGCGGTTTCCTGTCACAAGCGGGTTTCAGTGATTTTGCCGGCTCAGGTATCGTTCACATGGCGGGCGCAGCAGCGGCACTGGCTGGGGTTCTCCTGCTTGGTGCCCGGAAAGGAAAATATGGCAAGAATGGCCAAATCTATCCGATTCCTGGTTCAAACCTGCCACTGGCAACATTGGGTACCTTCATTCTGTGGTTCGGCTGGTTTGGTTTTAACGGCGGTTCACAACTGATGGTGTCTGACTTTGAAAACGCGACAGCAGTGGGACAGATTTTCCTGAACACCAACGCTGCGGCAGCAGCGGGTGCCATTGTAGCGCTGGCTGTGTGTAAGGCAACGTGGGGTAAAGCCGATTTGACCATGGTTTTGAACGGTGCGCTGGCAGGGCTTGTTGCCATTACCGCTGACCCTCTTTCTCCGGCTCCGGTTGCCGCTCTGACTATCGGTGGTCTGTCGGGGGCACTGGTAGTGATCAGTATTGTTGGTCTGGATAAACTGAAAATTGACGATCCTGTAGGTGCAATTTCGGTGCACGGCACCTGCGGCCTGTTTGGTCTGTTGGCTGTTCCTTTCAGCAATGCCGACGCGACATTCGGTGCACAAATTTTCGGGGCGGCGGTTATCTTCGTCTGGGTATTCGGTGCGAGCCTTGCTGTGTGGGCGCTATTGAAAGCGACAATGGGTATCCGTGTCACTGAAGAGGAAGAACTTGAAGGCATGGATTCGCATGACTGTGGTGTTGATGCTTACCCAGAATTTGTCAGTGTGAGATAAGCGGTAACAGTCACTGTTGGTATCGGGGCCCTGCATTTTATGATGCAGGGCCCTTTTTTAGATAGGCTGTTTGCACAATCTATTGCGCACACAGGGATGATGTGTATACTAATCTAATTGATAAACGTTATCATTTAAATTTGCGCTTTAGGAAGTCAAGGATATGAAAAAGTTGCTGTCTGCATCTGCGTTGATGCTTGGGGTTATGGGTACTGGCGTAGCGCAAGCTGCAGAAGAAGTTAATGTCTACTCCTATCGTCAGCCATTTCTGATTGAGCCGATGCTGGATGCATTTACGAAAGAAACGGGCATCAAGGTAAACGTAAAGTTTGCCAAAGAGGGGTTGGCAGAAAAGCTGCAACAGGAAGGTGAATACAGCCCAGCAGATGTTTTGCTGACGGTTGATATCGCACGTCTGAAAGAACTGGATAACAAAGATTTGGTTCAGGCCCTGGACAGTGAAGTGATTGAAAGCAACGTTCCTGCCCAGTTCCGTGACAGTAATGATCGCTGGTTTGCCCTGACATTGCGTGCCCGTGGTGTGTACTCGTCACGCGATCGTGTTGGTAAGCTGGGTAACGACTTTGATTATATGGATCTGGCTAAGCCTGAATTTAAAGGAAAAATCTGTACTCGTTCAGGTAAACACCCCTACAATGTGTCATTGATCTCTGCTGTTATCGCCAACCACGGTGAAGCAGAAGCGAAAGCTTGGCTGGAAGGTGTGAAAGCGAATCTGGCACGTAAGCCTCAAGGCAACGACCGCGCACAAGTGAAAGCTATTTCTGAAGGTCTGTGCGACGTTTCTCTAGGTAACAGTTACTATCTGGGCAAAATGTTAGCAGATGAGAAGCAAGTTCCCTGGGCTGAAAGTGTTTACCTGAACTATCCGGGCCAGAATGCGAATGGTACCCACGTAAACGTGAGTGGCATGGCAATGGCGAAATACGCACCGAACAAAGAAAACGCACAAAAACTGATGGAGTTTTTGACGTCAGATGTGGCACAGAAGATGTACGCGGAACTGAACTATGAAGATCCAGTGAAGCCAGGCGTAGCGAGCTCTGAACTGGTTGCTTCCTGGGGAGAGTACCGTGCAGATGACTTGTCTTTGGAACGCATTGCTGAGAACCATGAGAAAGCAATGAAGCTTCTGGACGAAGTGAAGTTTGATCTGTAAGTCACAAAACCTGTATAGCTAAGGGGGAAGGTGCTTCCCTCTTTTGCTGTATTCTGACGCCATAATGTTGTAGGCAATGTTAGAACAGAACCGATTTTTGAAAACCAGTAGTTGGGCTTTTTCCCTGCTGCTGGTTTTGCCTATTTTGGCGATTTTTTATACTGCGCTGGGTGAGTCCGATGACGTTTTTGGTCATCTGGTGTCGACGGTGATGGGGACCTATGCCCTCAACACCACGCTTCTGGTGACAGGCACGGTATCACTGGCCTTGCTGATGGGGATCCCGTCAGCCTGGTTGTTGGCGAATTACGCGATTCCTGGTGACCGCTGGTTGCAGTGGGCGTTGGTTCTGCCACTGGCGATGCCGGGGTATATTGTCGGTTATATTTATACCGATTGGTTCGACTATGCTGGCCCCATTCAGTTACTTCTCCGTGACCTCACCGGCTGGACATCTGCTGCCCAGTACTGGTTCCCTGATTTACGTACCTTGCCCGGCGCCTGTTTTGTACTGGCATTGGTGCTTTATCCTTACGTTTACCTGCTTGCCCGAGCGGCGTTTATGGAACAAAGCCTGACGCTGACACAATCTGCGCGCCTCTTGGGTTGTACGCCGACACAGAGTTTTCTCCGGGTCTCCCTGCCACTTGCCCGCCCGGCGATTGCCGTCGGCGCATCCCTGGTGGCTATGGAATCGCTGGGGGATTATGGCACGGTCAGTTATTTTGCGGTCAGCACCCTCACAACCGCGGTGTATGACACCTGGCTGGGGTATTCCAACCTTAATGCCGCAGCAAAAATTTCAGCCATCATGCTGGTGGTGATTTTCCTTCTGATCAGCAGTGAACGTTACAGCCGCCGCAAACAAAAGCTTTTCAGCCAGAATGTTTCGCCAGACACCATCACCAAGTCATCATTGCGTGGCAAGTACAAAGTGATCGCAACGGTGTGGTGCTGGGGGCTGTTTATGACTGCTTTTGCCGCACCACTTGGCCAGTTGCTGATTTATGCCTGGGATTACCATTCCAGCAGTTCTATCGAAGAATTTGCCCAGTACAGTGTCAACAGCCTTTATGTATCATTGATTGCAGCAGTGCTCGCCCTGATCATTGCACTGCTGGTGAATTTTTATAAGCGTCTTGCTGGCAATGCAGCCAGTAATGTCCCTATCCGTATGGCGTCAATGGGTTATGCGGTACCAGGAACTGTGTTGGCCATTGGTGTACTGATTTTCCTGACCAGTGCCGACCACATGATGAATGATCTGACCAACGCGATGGGGTGGGGTAGGCCTGGCTTGATTCTTTCTGGCACTATGTTCGCCATGTTGACGGCTTTTGTGGTACGTTTCAGTGCAGTTGCTATAGGCAGTGTAGAGTCAAGCCTTGCCAAAGTATCGCCGTCATTGGATATGGCCGCCCGAACCATGGGATGCAACGCGCGAAGCATGATTCAGCGTGTGCAATTGCCACTCATCCGCCGTGGTTGCCTGATTGCAATGTTGCTGGTGTTTATCGAGTCGATGAAAGAACTCAACGCGGCATTGCTGTTGCGTCCTTTCAACTTCGAAACCCTAGCGACCTATGTGTTTAACTACGCCTCTGACGAGCACCTCGAATACGCGGCACTGCCTGCGGTGCTGCTGGTGCTGGTGGGACTGATACCTCTGATCATGATTAACCGTTCTCTGGAGCAAAGCCACTCATGAGTTGTGCACTGACCGTCAACAACCTGATTTGTCGATATAACGGCCAGGCAGTGTTGAATGATCTCACGTTCCGCGTTGAGAAAGGTGAAATTGTCTGCTTGCTGGGCGCGAGTGGCTGTGGCAAAACCACCTTACTGAAAGCCATTGCGGGCCTGCTGCCACTGGATGCCGGTGAGGTGAGAATTAACTGCCGTCAGATTGTGGGGGAAGGGGTAAGTGTGCCGCCTGAGCAGCGCAATATCGGCATGATTTTCCAGGACTACGCCTTATTCCCGCACCTGACCGTGGCGGAAAATGTGGCCTTTGGTCTCAAAGGCTGGGACAAGGTCGCAATAAAGGCGCGTGTCAATGAAATGCTGGCACTGGTGAAACTGGATGGTTTGGGGAAACGTTATCCACATCAGCTTTCTGGTGGACAGCAGCAACGTGTCGCGATTGCCCGTGCGCTCGCCAGTAAACCAGACTTGCTATTGTTAGATGAACCTTTCTCTAACATTGATACCCAGGTGCGCCACAGCCTGATCAAAGAAATTCGCAAGATCTTTAAAGAGCAAGGCGTCACAGCAATCTTCGTCACCCACAGCCGCGAAGAAGCGTTTGCATTTGCAGATAAACTCGCGGTGATGAACAAAGGCGTGATTGAACAATACGGCAGTGCAACTGAGCTTTACTACCGGCCGAGCAGCCGTTTTGTCGCCGATTTCCTGGGGCATGGCTCTTATGTGCCGGTGTCTGTCAACGGTGACCGGAAAATGTACACACCGCTGGGGGAGTGGCCGGTTGAGCAAGCTGCAAATGGTGATGCACTTGAGTGGCTAATCAGGCCGCAGAACCTTTCCATTACCCCCGATGAAGCAGGTAACGGGGTAGTGAGTGATGTGCAGTTTATGGGGGACAACTGTCGTTACCTGGTTGATGTCAATGGCCAGTGTTTGATGGTCTATTCCAACCAGTTGCTCGATATGGGTGACAAAGTTCGTCTCGATATCAGGCCGCATCCGCCGGTGCTGTTTGAAGCCAGCTAATCACGACGTACGAAAAAACCGGCAGAAGCCGGTTTTTTTGGTCGGAGCAATGTTTACCTCAGTGGCCGCATAACATATCAATATAACCATCGGCCTGGCGGATCAGTGCGTCTTTATCCGGTTGCTGGTGGGTTTGCAGATAAAGAATGTAGCAGACACCATCAAAAAGGCGTGCCAGTTCAGTAGCAGAGCGGCGCTCAGGGAGCGCGCCTTCCTCAATGCTATGGGCAAACAGTGCCGTATACAGGTCCAGCACCACATTCTTGCCTTCCACGAAGTTCGGCCAGATATCTTCACGAATTGACGTGCTCCATTCGTACCATACCTTTAACCATTCTTCGTCAGCCAGTGCTGCGTCAATCAATGCCGAGGTAACAAAAGAGAGTGAATTACGAACATTGTTTTTACCCAGATAGAGATGGCGCGTAATGATTTGCTGGAATTCGATTTCTGCGGCTTTTAGCACTGCATCAACGAGGTCTTCACGGGTGGGAAAATAATTAAACACAGTCGCGACTGAGACCTGTGCTATATCGGCAATATCTGCATGTCCTGCGCGCCCGATGCCGCGTTTGGAAAACACTTCCAGCGCATAGCCGAGCAGTTGTTCTTTTCTCTGCTCAGGCGACAAACGGGTTCTGGTACGTCCATTTGATGTAGTCATCCTGGTTCCTGCCAACTTGTTTCGAAACAGAATTGCCTCAATATGGCAATCTTTCTATTAGGGTCTTTCTTTACAACTGCTTGATGAGTGTACAACAGCAACCAGTTGCTTAACAATGACCATGCATAATTGGTCGACGAAATTTTGACGTGTATCGAGTAGGATCAAAACGGGGGCAGTGATAGAATGTGCGACCTCATTACACAGGTAGTCTGGCGGATAACCGTCGAGGGTTAGAATGAAACATACCGTAGAAGTGATGATTTCAGAGCAGGAAGTCCAGCAGCGTGTAAAAGCGTTGGGTGCTGAAATCACTGAACATTATAAAGATTCTCAGGACCTGGTCTTGGTTGGCCTGTTACGTGGTTCTTTCGTCTTTATGGCTGACTTGGCGCGTGCTATTGATCGCCCACACTCAGTCGATTTTATGACCGCATCCAGCTACGGCAATGCAATGGAAAGCAGCCGCGATGTACGCATCCTGAAAGATCTGGACGACGACATCAAAGGAAAAGATGTGCTGTTGGTGGAAGACATTATCGACACGGGCAATACCCTGAGCAAAGTCTGTGACATCCTGTCTATTCGCGAGCCGAACTCGATCCGTATCTGCACACTGCTTGATAAGCCTGAACGCCGTGAAGTCGATGTCCATGTGGATTGGTATGGTTTTAAGATCCCGGATGAGTTTGTCGTCGGTGTTGGTATCGACTATGCGCAGAAGTATCGCCATCTGCCGTATATCGGTAAAGTGGTTCCGCTGGAAGATTGATTTCTCCTGCAAAGCATGAAAAAAGCGATCTCCGGATCGCTTTTTGGCTATTTAAAGCATCTGCGCGGTTATGGCAGATTAGTTGGGAACCAGTTCGGCCATGGCCGCTTCATACCCGGCTTCCAGCGTTTGCAGGTTGTTCGCCGTCATCCCCAAATCTTTCAGTACGCCATCACTGATGTCATAAAACCAGCCGTGGACCTTAACGTCCTGCCCGCGCTCCCATGCTGAGCGCAGTATCGTCGAATTTCCCAGGTTATAGACCTGCTCTGCCACGTTGATCTCACACAGTCGGTTACCTTGTTCTTCCAGGCTCAGTGAACTCAGGTATTTTTTATGCTTACGGTAGAGATCGCGGATATGCAGCAGCCAATTATTGATAAGCCCCAGCTCCTGATTTTCAATCGCAGCATGTACGCCACCACAGCGATAATGGCCACAAATGATAATGTGCTTTACCTTGAGCACGTCAACGGCGTATTGCACCACTGACAGGCAGTTGAGGTCGGTGTGGATCACCTGGTTGGCAACGTTTCGGTGCACGAAAAGCTCGCCAGAGTCCAAGCCGGTCAGTCGCTCTGCCGGTACTCGGCTGTCAGCACACCCTATCCAGAGGTATTCGGGATGTTGGGATTGGGCCAGCTCAGCAAAATAGGCAGGGTTGTCTTCCTTGATGGTTTTCGACCATTTCACATTGTTAGAGAAAAGTTGCTTGATTTGTGCCATGGTGCCCCCTAAAAAATGCTGAGCGAGACTATACACCACAACTGATAATAATTAGATACAATTTAACCATTTCCACGCAACGTATTAACTCCTCCTACCAGCAACATGGTTGATATAACGGATCCCTTGTTGCACCGTTGAACGGTATACTGAGGACGCTGAACTGCCTATCCTTCAATCAGTTGGGTGCAAAATATCTGACCTTTTCGCAATGCGTGGTAATAGACCGTGGCAAACGGTGTTTTTCATGCCGTGAAGGCGGGCAGCAAAAAAACAGTCCCAAGCCTGACTGGGTAACCCGGCAATTCGCCGAAAAAAGGAAGCATTAAAAGGGAGCACGTTGTGAATTTCGACCGGTTTAAACACTGGAGTTTGAAAGGCGACATTTTCGGCGGTGTCACGACTGCCATTATTTCTCTTCCCCTGGCACTGGCATTTGGTGTCGCATCCGGCGCAGGTGCGGAAGCTGGTTTGTGGGGCGCGATTCTTGTTGGTCTATTTGCTGCGCTGTTTGGCGGTTCGTCCACTCTGATTTCTGAACCGACGGGCCCAATGACAGTGATCATGACCGCGGTCCTGACCTCGATGATGGCCCGTTACCCGGAAACTGGCATTGCCATGGCTTTTACCGTAGTGATGATGGCGGGGGCATTCCAGATTCTTTTGGGCACGCTGAAGCTCGGAAAATACGTTACCCTGATGCCATACAGCGTGGTGTCGGGCTTTATGTCAGGCATCGGTGTGATTCTGATTTTGCTGCAAATCAGCCCGCTGCTTGGACACGCGGCCCCTCCGGGCGGGGTACTCGGAACGATTCAGGCATTACCGGAAACGGTATCTAACCTCAGCGTCAGGGAGCTGTTTCTGGGGCTGCTGACGTTGGGGATCTTGTTCTATTTCCCGAAAAAATACCGTAAGTATGTTCCCGCACAACTGGTCGCTTTGGTGGCAGTCACTCTGCTCTCAGTGCTGTTTTTTGATCCCGGCAGTATTCGCCGCATCGGTGAAATTCCAACCGGGCTTCCTTCTATCGTCCTGCCGACCTTCACGCCCGAGTTACTCACTACCATGGTGATTGATGCCTTGGTGCTGGGGACGTTGGGTTGTATTGATACCTTGCTGACCGCAGTGATTGCCGACTCCCTGACAAGGGAAGAGCATAACTCGGATAAAGAACTGCGCGGCCAGGGTATTGCCAATATGATTTCCGGCCTGTTTGGAGCGCTGCCTGGCGCCGGCGCCACCATGGGAACCGTGGTCAATGTGCAGGTTGGCGCGCGCTCACCTTTGGCGGGTATTGTCCGGGCGCTTATCCTTGCTGCCGTGGTGTTGGTCGCGGGCTTTCTCACTGAACCTATTCCGATGGCGGTGCTGGCGGGTATTGCCCTGTATGTGGGGATTAACATTCTTGACTGGAGTTTCCTGCAACGCGCCCATAAAGTAAGCCTGCATCAAACCGCGATCATGTATGGTGTGATGGCGCTGACAGTATTTGTTGACTTGATTGTGGCGGTAGGACTGGGTGTCTTTATTTCAAACATTATTGTGATAGAGCGGCTTAGCCGTGAGCAGGCCAAACAGGTGAAAGCCATCAGTGATGCAGATGACGATGATGTTCCCCTGTCAGATGAAGAACGGGCATTATTGGATGAATCTGATGGCAAGGTATTGTTTTTCTATCTCTCAGGCCCAATGATCTTCAGCGTGTCCAAAGCCATCTCCCGACAACATACCCGGATTGGCGATTATCGCGTAATGATTCTGGATTTGAGTGATGTGCCTTTGATTGACATGACCGTGGGGCTGGCGCTGGAAAACGCCATTGCTGATGCCCGCGAAGCAAACTGTACGGTGTTCTTGCTCAGCCCACATGAGCAGACCACCGAGCAACTTAAGCGTCTCCATGTTGGCAACTGGGTTGCTGACACACATATGTTCGATTCCCGTTATGATGCACTTTATGCCGCCAAGCGGTTAACGGAAGTCATGCCTTAAAAGAAAAATAACGCAATGAAAGCAATAGAAATCGACAATCTGGTCAAAACCTATGGCACAGATGTCAAAGCGCTGAAGGGGATATCTCTTTCTGTTCAGGAAGGCGATTTTTACGCTCTGCTCGGCCCAAACGGTGCCGGAAAATCAACCACCATTGGCATTCTCAGCTCTCTGGTTAACAAAACCGCCGGCAAAGTCAAAATCTTTGGCTATGACATCGATACCGATCTGGTTGAGGCGAAAAAACAAATTGGATTGGTGCCACAGGAGTTTAATTTCAACCAATTTGAGAAAGTTGAGCAAATTGTGGTGAACCAGGCCGGTTACTACGGTGTGGAGCGTGACGAAGCCAAACGCCGCGCCAGAAAGTACCTCAGCCAGTTGGATCTTTGGGATAAACGCAACGAGTCTGCCCGCAACTTGTCCGGCGGCATGAAGCGTCGGCTTATGATTGCCCGTGCATTGATGCATGAACCGAAACTATTGATTCTGGATGAGCCGACAGCCGGGGTAGACATTGAACTTCGTCGCTCGATGTGGACATTCCTGCAAGATATCAACAAACAGGGCATCACCATCATCCTGACTACCCACTATCTGGAAGAGGCGGAAATGCTGTGCCGGAACATTGGCATTATTAACCGGGGGGAGCTGATTGAGGATACCTCGATGAAGGCGCTGCTGAAAAAGCTCGATGTGGAAACCTTTATTCTCGATTTGGTGCCGGACAGCAGGGTAGAGCACTTGGAAGGGGTGAAATGGGTGCAGCTTGATGACCATACCCTGGAAGTGGATGTCCATAAAGATACTGGATTGAACACAGTGTTTGAACAATTGTCAGCCCAGGGCATCAAGGTGCTCTCTATGCGCAATAAAGCCAACCGTCTGGAAGAGCTTTTCGTGACTCTGATTCGTGAAAATGCGGAGGCCAAAGCGTGAATAAACTGTATTGGGTAGCGTTTAAGAGCCTTATCATCAAAGAAGTGACCCGCTTCACCCGTATCTGGGTACAGACGCTGGTGCCACCGGCGATCACCATGACCCTGTATTTCATCATTTTCGGTAACCTGATAGGCAGCCGGATTGGTGAGATGGGGGGCTTCAGTTACATGGCCTACATTGTGCCGGGCCTTATTATGATGTCGGTGATCACCAACTCCTATTCCAACGTCGCTTCGTCGTTTTTCAGTGCCAAAATGCACCGCAATATTGAAGAGCTGATGGTTGCACCGGTGCCCAACTACATCATTATTGGCGGTTATGTTGGCGGTGGCGTTGCGCGTGGACTGGCCGTCGGGCTGATGGTCTCTATGGTGTCGCTGTTCTTTGTCGATTTAAACATTGCCCATCTTGGTGTGATTGTTGCCACCGTGATCCTGACATCTGTGGTGTTTTCCCTGGGTGGTCTTATCAATGCGGTGTTTGCCAATAGCTTTGACGATATCAGCATTATCCCGACCTTCGTGCTGACGCCGCTGACCTATCTGGGTGGCGTATTCTATTCGCTCTCGCTGCTGCCTGAATTCTGGCAGGGGGTGTCCAAGCTGAACCCGATTGTCTATATGGTCAATGCCTTCCGCTATGGATTCCTTGGCGTATCGGATGTGAACATCACAACATCTTTTGCAGTGCTCGGACTGTTTGTTGTCGTGCTTTACAGCCTGGCCTGGTACCTCATCAGCCGCGGGATTGGTCTGAGAAGCTAAGACAGTGCAGACGAAAAAAAACCGCCGCTGGCGGTTTTTTTTTTACAGGCTTATTCTTCGCTGTCGTCGCTGACTTGTGGTGTCAAATCGACAGTCAGATTGTCGATAAGCCGGACTTGCCCCAGGAAGGCTGAAGCCAGGATCACGGCTTTGCTGGTGTGTTCGGTGATGGCCTGCAGGGTATGAGCATCACGGATGAAGATTTCATCTGGCTCCAGACCGGCAGCACGCAGTTGGTCGTTTCCGTCCAATACCAGTTCACTGTAATCATTGCGGCCACCGCGCATCTGGCTGCTGATCCAGCGCAGGGTTTTCGCAAGGACTGGCGCACGCTGGCGCTCATCCACGGTCAGGCGGCTATTGCGGCTGCTCATTGCCAGTCCGTCCATTTCGCGTACGGTGGCAACAGAAATGATCTCGATAGGCAGGCAGAGATCCTCCACCATTTTCCTGATCACCGCGAGCTGTTGGAAATCTTTCTCACCAAAACAGGCAACATCCGGTTGCACCATATTGAACAGTTTGCTGACAACCGTTGCCACCCCCCTGAAATGACCCGGACGGGATGCGCCTTCCAGCACACCTGACACGCCCGGCACATCGACAAAGGTATGGTTGTCCATGCCTTTGGGGTACATCACCTCGGCGGTGGGGGTGAATACCAGTTCAACACCTTCACAGTTCAGCTTGGCAATGTCTTCATCCAGTGTGCGCGGGTATGCCGCCAGATCGTCGGCTTTATCAAACTGCATGGGGTTGACGAAGATGCTGACAACAACGACGTCGGCATTTTCACGTGCCCGTCGTACCAAGGTCAGGTGACCGTCGTGCAGATGGCCCATCGTAGGGACAAACGCGATGCGTTGCCCTTCACGTCGCCATTGCAGAACCTGTTCACGTAATGGGGCAATCTCAGCGATTACTTGCATTTTATCGGCATTCCTTAGTTAAACGTCTGTTCAGGGCCAGGGAACTCACCGCTTGCCACTTCTTCAATATAGCGCGACACCGCCTGACGCATGTCGCCTGTTTCTTTCAGGTAGTTTTTGGAAAAACGTGGGATGTAGTTGGCAGAGATGCCAAACATGTCGTGCATCACCAGTATTTGACCGTCTGTTACATTACCAGCACCAATACCAATGACAGGGACGCCGACAGCATCTGTGATGCGCGCTGCCAATGCTTTTGGCACGCACTCCAGCAAGATGATTTGCGCACCGGCTTTTTCCAGCGCCAGAGCATCCTGAACCATTTGTTCTGCTTGGTCTTCGTCGCGACCCTGGATTTTAAAACCGCCGAAGATATTGATGGACTGTGGGGTAAGGCCAAGGTGTGCACACACTGGCACGGCTCGCTGGGTCAGCATGGTAACGGTTTCAGCCAACCAGGCGCCGCCTTCCAGTTTGACCATATTTGCGCCCGCCTGCATCAGTACCGCTGCGTTTTTACAGGCTTGTTCAGGCGTAGCATAAGACATAAAAGGCATGTCAGCCATCAGCAGGCAATTGGGACTGCCAGCACGCACACTGCGGGTGTGGTAGGCAATCTCATCCACCGTAACGGAGAGGGTGTCACCTTTACCTTGTAAAACCATGCCAAGGGAGTCGCCAACCAGCAACACCGGCATGTCCTGCTCTTCAAATAATTGGGCAAAACTGGCGTCATACGCCGTTGCCGAGGCAAATTTACGTCCTTCTTGCTTCCATGCCATCAAGGTGTTAATCGTCACTTTTTTCATCTTGTCTCCCAAACCCTGCTTGTTTCGCTAAAGTGCCGAGGCGGGTGTGCTTATGCGAGGATGGTCAGGCCGTTTTTGTCCGTGACGGCGACCAATTCTGCGACAGCACTGCCATCCGGCAACTGCAAGTCAGGGGCGATTTCGGCGAGAGGGTAAAGCACGAATTCACGCACTTTCATCCCGTAGTGTGGAACGGTAAGCCGTTCGCTTTCCAGTTGGAGATCCCCGTAAAGGAGGATATCCAGGTCAAGAGTCCGAGGGCCCCAACGTTCATCTTTACGTTCACGACCAAACGCCAGCTCAATGCGTTGAGTATGATCCAGAAGATCTAACGGTGGTAGCCTGGTGTCAATGGCTGCAACCGCATTGACATAATCCGGTTGGTCTGAAGGGCCCATCGGTTTACTGGTGTAAAGCGATGAGACACAGACAAACCGACTGTCCGGCAACTGTTTAAGGGCTTCAATCGCCAATTGGGCTTTTTCTGCCGGATTGCCAAGGTTGCTGCCTATCGCAATGTATGCACGGATCATGATTCTGATTTTGGTTTACGGCTACGTGGCTTACTCTTTCGGCGACGGCGGATCTTTTTCGCTGCACTCGCTTTGTTGAGCAACTGAACCATTTCGTAACGGCCATCGCGATCGGCTTTCTGGAATTCATCCCACCAGGTTGCCAGCTCTTTTAACTGGCCGCCTTCAATCTCTCCGCGCATTTCCAGAAAATCAAACGCGGCGCGGAATTTGTTTTGTTCCAGCAGTTTGTAGGCGCGATTGCCCGAACGGCGACTGAGGCGAAGCTGCAATTGCCAGATATCGCGGATCATCGCTGTGAAGCGGCGCGGGATGGCAATGCTTTTCACCTGCTCATCCAGAATGTCGTTCGCGGCTACCATAAAGGCATCGTAATAGCTCAGGCCACTTTCGAAGGCGATTTCTTCCGCGCGGGTCTCCAGCGGGTACCACAGCATAGCGGCAAACATAAAGGCAGGATTGATCCGCTGATCTTTCGCGACACGGGCGTCGGTAGATTTTAACACCAGTTCCAGCATCTTCTCGCACTTGCTACTGTGATCTTCGGTGAAGTGCTCATCAAGAAGCGGGAACAGTGGCGAAAATAGATTAAAGTCACGAAGCAATCGATACGTTGCTAAACCCTGACCGGATTGCAACAGCTTCAGGCTTTCTTCAAACAGACGGGCTGCCGGAATATCACGAAGCAGGTGAGCCAGTGCAGGGATTGGCGCAGCCGTCGCCTCGTTAATGCGCATATCAAGCTTGGCGGCAAAACGTACAGCGCGCAACATGCGCACCGGATCTTCGCGATAACGGGTTTCCGGATCGCCAATCAGGCGGATGGTGCGGTTTTTCAGATCTTCCACACCGCCGGCATAATCACGTACCGAGAAATCATCAATGTTGTAATAAAGGGCATTGATGGTGAAGTCGCGACGCTCGGCATCTTCATCAATAGTACCGTAGACATTGTCACGCAGCAGCATACCGTCATTGGAGCGGGCGGCAGCCTTGTCGCTTTTATCGCCCGCATGGTGACCACGGAATGTGGCAACTTCAATCACGTCGCGACCAAACAGAATATGCGCCAACCGGAAACGGCGCCCAACCAGACGGCAGTTTCTGAACAGTTTTCGCACTTCTTCCGGGGTGGCATTGGTGGCGATGTCAAAGTCTTTTGGCTGCTTGTTTAACAGCAAATCACGCACACCCCCGCCGACGAGGTATGCCTCAAAGCCAGCCTTATTCAGGCGATAGAGCACCTTCAGCGCATTTTCGCTGATATCTTTTCTTGATATACCGTGCTCTTGGCGTGGAATAATCTCTAGCTTCAGGTCGTCAATCGCGCGTGTTTTATTATCGCGATTCAATACCTTACGGCAAAAGCTGGTAACTCGATTAAAGATAACTCACCTCGTATCTGACAGGTCGGGCCATAAAAACGACGGCATATCATATATCACAGCTTTACATTTTAGAAAGCTGTAATCACTTCCGTCTTGCTTGGCAGCTTGGAGATCTGCCAGTTTTCAATGCCCCATTGGAGCAAATCGGTCACAGGTGCGCCGTACAACTCTTTTGGCGGCGGGTGGCCTAAAAATGCCAATGCTGCCTCCATCGCCGGACCGGGACGGGCATTGTCGATGGCGGGAGCATGGTTTTGCTTAGAAAGCTTATTCCCGTTGCTGTTGAGTGCAAGTGGCAAGTGCAAATAACTCACCTGGGGGGCACCCAGTTTTTGATATAGAGAAACCTGTCTTCCCGTCGGCTCAATCAGATCTGCGCCCCGAACGACCTCCGTGACACCTTGGTGAATGTCATCCAATACCACTGCCAGATTATAGGCAAACAGGCCGTCGCGGCGTTTGATGATGAAATCTTCTGCCGCCATGGCAGGGTCCAACGACATGACACCGTGCTTGATGTCAACAAACTCAGTAACAGGGTTATCGATGCAGACCCGCACAGCAGATCCTTCATTACCTAACGTCCGGTGGCGACAGGTGCCGGGATAGAGGCCGCCTGCATCCTTGATTTGACGTCGCGTACATTGGCAATAATAGGCTGCGCCAGTATCGAGCCAGGCATCAATTTGGGCCTGATAGGCGTCATAACGGTCATGTTGATAGAGTAAGCTGTCATCCCAGTGCAGGCCATAGGCTTCCAGCGTTTTTAGGATCGCGTCAGCCGCACCGGCCACTTCCCGTGGTGGGTCAATATCTTCAATACGAACCAGCCACTTCCCGTTATTGGCCCTGGCTTGCAGGTAACTGCCCAGGGCGGCAACCAGAGAGCCAAAATGGAGTGGGCCAGAGGGGGAAGGGGCGAACCGCCCGATATATTGCATTCTCTGTGTCTCTGAAAAAGGAAAAAGGGAGCTTAAGCTCCCTTTTTGCCATGAAACTTGGTAAAGCGGTAGGCTTAGCCAGCCATTTGCTTTTCTTTGATTTCTGCAAGGGTTTTGCAATCAATACATAGATCAGCGGTTGGGCGTGCTTCCAGGCGGCGAATGCCAATCTCAACACCGCAAGAATCACAGAAACCGAAATCATCGTCTTCCAGACGCTGAAGGGTCTTGTCGATCTTTTTGATCAGTTTGCGTTCGCGGTCGCGGTTACGCAATTCCAGGCTAAATTCTTCTTCCTGTGCCGCACGGTCAACAGGATCGGGGAAATTTGCCGCTTCATCTTGCATGTGATGTACAGTACGATCAACTTCTTCCCTGAGCTGATTGCGCCACGCTTGGAGGATTTTACGGAAATGATCAACTTGTTGATCATTCATGTATTCCTCGCCAGCCTTCTCTTGGTAAGGTTCTAACCCGGCGGTAGCCAGGATGCCCAGCGATTTTTTTACTTTGCTTTCTGGCATTAAGCGTTCTCCTAAATACACCCTGACCTGCTCGGTCAAAAGAGGGCGGTATCTATATCAGAAACCCTATAACGAGGCAATCTTTGTTTTTGCCTCATGTTATCCCAGTGTGAATATGTCTACATTTTTTCTCAATTCTGGGAGAACGGGACCCGTTTCGTTATGCTCATCTGGACGGGTGAAAGTGCCGCCTGATAGCAGATCACTTCTACGCCTTGTGCCTGAGCCTCTATAAGTAGCTGATTATAGACTGCATCTATGTGTTTTGCCGCAGAGACTTTCTCAATGCCAGTATGAAGCACGGCGAAAAAGAGCACGGCACGCTTCCCCTGTTGGGCAAGACTTGCCAGTTCCCGTAAGTGTTTCTGACCCCGTGTAGTGACAGCATCCGGAAAAAAACCTTGTCCATTTTCTTCCAGTAAAGTGACGCTTTTCACCTCGATATAACAGTCTTCCCTGTCCGGTGATTGCAGCAAAATGTCGATACGGCTCTTCTCTTCCCCGTAAGGCACTTCTGTTTTCAGGGTATCGTAACCTTGCAGTTCGTTGGCCACCCCTTCATTGATCGCTTCTACCACCAGACGATTAGCCTGCGCAGTATTTACGCAAATAAAGTGCCCATGACGGGTTTCTGTCAGCTCCCAGCTGTTGGCATATTTACGTTTGGGGTTGTCAGAGGTGGAATACCATACGGTATCCCCCGGTGTGGCACAGCCTGTCATGGCACCTGTGTTTGCACAGTGCATAGTGACTTCAGAACCCTCTGCCAATGTCACGTCGGCAAGAAAACGCTTATAGCGGCGGAGCAAGGTGGCAGGCTGTAAAGGCGGGTCAAACTTCATGGGATCCCTTGAAAGTGGTTAACGGCCAAATGTCCAGCGTTTAAGGCAAGTCGTTGAACACATTGATGGCTTCTGAATTCGAGCATCTTCAGCCTGTTTGGGTATACTGTGCGGGTAATTCTGACATAAAGGCGTTTCCATTGTCACAGCTCCCTATCGACAGCGTCCTGGATGACGTAATTTCGGCATTGTCCCAATCCCCACAAGTGATCCTGAAAGCCCCTCCCGGTGCAGGTAAATCGACCCGGCTTCCCCAGACGTTGCTGGAGAGACATGTCGTCGACGGCAAGATCATCCTGCTCGAGCCGCGTCGGCTGGCGGCGAGAAATATCGCCCGGTTTCTGGCCTCGCAGCGTGGTGAAAACGTGGGTGAAACCATTGGCCTGCGCGTGCGGGGGGAAACCCGGGTGAGTGGCAAAACCCGTCTGGAGATTGTCACTGAAGGTGTGCTGACCCGGATGATCCAGACCGATCCAGCCCTTGAAGGCGTGAGTCTCCTGATTTTCGATGAGTTCCATGAGCGCAACCTTCATGCTGATTTAGCGCTTGCACTGTCACTGGATGTTCAGGGCGCGCTGCGTGATGACCTCACTATTCTGGTGATGTCTGCCACTCTTGATGATGCAGCGTTGGCCGAACTGTTGCCTGACGCCAAGGTGTTGAGCTCAGAGGGGCGGAGCTTTCCGGTGGACGTGCGTTATCAGCCGGTTTCCCGCCAGTTTGGCTACGAGAACGACGTTGCCTCTGCCATCGCAACGCTGATGCAGGAGGAAAAAGGCTCCGCGCTGGTGTTCCTGCCGGGAGCGGGAGAAATCAACCGGGTAGCGGACGCGCTGGCAACGAAAGTGCAGGATACGGTGATGATTTGCCCGTTGTTCGGTCAGATGGATGCGAAAGCGCAGCAGGCCGCGATTGCACCGGCGCCGCAAGGGCAGCGTAAGGTCGTGCTGGCCACCAATATTGCCGAAACCAGTCTGACGATCGAAGGTATCCGGCTGGTGGTGGATTCTGGCTTTGAACGTGTGGCGCGGTTTAACCGAAAAACCGGGATCACCAAACTGGAAACGGTGCAGATTGCGCGTTCATCAGCAATACAGCGTATGGGCCGGGCCGGGCGTTTGTCGGAAGGGATATGTCTTCGCCTGTACAGTGAAGAAACGTTCCAGCGAATGCGCGCGGTGCCGGAGCCGGAAATTGTCACCAGCGATTTGATGCAACTGGCTCTGGAAGTGGTGCAGTGGGGGTGTTCGCCCAAAGATTTGCAATGGCTTGACCTGCCGCCTACCCAACACTGGCAACAGGCTGTTACCCTCCTGCGCCAGTTGGGGATACTGGATCAAAACGACGCGCTTACCGCCAGAGGAAAATACGTTACCGGGCTGGGTACTGATGCCCGACTTGGGGCGATGTTGGCGGCTGCGCGGGACTTTGGTGCTGAAGCCGTATCTGCCGCCTGCTGGCTGGCCGCCTGGGCAGAAGAACCCTTAAGGGGCAATGTTGATCCGGATCTTCGCATTCAGGTTGCTATGGCGATGAAAAAGCCCTCTTACCGTCAGCGTGCCGGGCAACTGGCCGTCAAGCTCAATGTGACACTGGACACTGACCTGTCTGCCGATTGGCTCCCGGTACTGGCGGCGGCTGCCTGGCCGGATCGCGTGGCTAAATCCCGTGGCAATAATGGTCGCTTTCTATTGAGTAACGGTCATGGTGCGCAGATTGATAGCGATCACCCGCTGGCTGGTGAAGAGGCGCTGGTTGCCGTGGACCTGATGAGCGTGACACAGGGCGACAGCCGCATTTTTACCGCTTGCAGTACAGACTTCGCAACCCTGCAAACAAGGCTGCCCTCACTGTTTTCTGAGCGGGAATGGGTAGACTGGGATGAAAAGAAAGGCGCGTTAGTGGCGGAGCATCACCTTTGCTGTGGCGAAATTGTGGTGACACGGAAAGTGCTTTCCCGCTTAAGTGACGACATGCTGACCCGCGCACTGGTCCAGGCCATAAAGCGGAAGGGGGAAGCGTCGTTGCCGATGTCGGAGAAAGCGCAGAGTCTTTTAAACCGTGCCCGTTGCGCGCAACACTGGGCGCTTCCGGTTTCCTTACCACCCTTGGATGAGCCTTCATTGCTGGATGCACTGGATGAGTGGCTGGCGCCTTTCATGATCGGGCTGCGCAGCATGCAGGATCTGAAAAAAATCGACGTTTACAGTGCGCTGGAAGCCTGGTTTGGCTGGGAGTCTACCAAGCAACTGAACCGGCTGTTACCGGAAACGTACGAGGTGCCGACCGGCTCGCGTTATGCCATCCGCTATCAGCCGGAGCAAAAACCGGTATTGGCGGTCAGGATACAGGAAATGTACGGGCAGGCGACCTCACCAACCATCGCCGATGGCCAGATAACCCTGGTGGTCGAGTTGTTGAGTCCGGCGCAAAGGCCGCTGCAAATTACCCAGGATTTAGCCGGATTCTGGCAAGGCGCTTACCGCGAGGTCCAGAAAGAGATGAAAGGCCGGTATCCAAAGCATGTCTGGCCAGACGATCCGGCCAATCACCAGCCAACACGCTTAACTAAAAAACATTTTAAACCGGAAGCCTGAAACAGACTTCATGACAAAAGAAACTAAAAACACCAAACCGCGCACGCGGCGTAAAGCCAGCCCGCGCAGTAACAACAAGACAGCGGCCCCGACGAAAAAAAACTGGGGTAAAACGTTGCTCTCCCTTGGCCTGAAATGCACGCTGGTCTTTGTTGCCGCTATGGCTATCTGGGGTATTTATCTGGATGGCAAAATCCGTGAGCGCTTTGATGGCCAGATCTGGCAGTTGCCCGCGGTGGTCTACGGCCGCATTCTCCATTTGGCACCGGGCGAGGCAGTCAGCATTGATACTCTCAAGCGTGAACTTGAACTGCTTAACTACAAGCGGGTACGCAGTCCGAAACGCCCTGGCGAGTATTCGGCATCAAAGACCCGGGTGGAAATCATCCGCCGCCCGTTTGAGTTTGAAGATGGCCCAGAGGCTGCCCAGCATGTCATGGTGTCGTTCAGCGATGAAGGGGTTCAGAGCCTCAAGCAGCTTGATAGTGGTAAACAACTGGGGTATCTGCGCATTGAGCCTAAGCTCCTTGGCATGATGGAGTCCAATACCGATGAGCAGCGTATTTTCCTGCCGCGTGAGCGCTTCCCTGAGTTTCTTGTTGATACTTTACTGACCACCGAAGACCGGGAATTCTATCATCACGACGGTGTATCACCACTGGCTATTGCCCGGGCACTGGTCGTGAACCTGAAAGCGGGCCGCACCGTTCAGGGTGGCTCAACCCTCACTCAGCAGCTGGCGAAAAACCTGTTCCTGACCCGTGACCGCACCCTGTGGCGAAAAGCGCAGGAAGCTTACATCGCCTTATTATTGGATTACCGTTACAGCAAGGACCGTATTCTTGAAGCCTACCTGAATGAGGTGTATCTCGGTCAGGCACGTGGTCAGGCCGTGCACGGTTTCCCGCTGGGGGCGAGGCTCTATTTTGGCCGCCCCATTGAGGAGTTGAGTATTGATCAGCTGGCGATGCTGGTGGGCATAGTGAAAGGGCCATCATATTACAACCCCTGGCGCTATCCTGAACGCGCACTGGAACGGCGAGATCTCATCCTGCGAATGATGATGGAAAATGGCTTCATCACTTCCGGGCAATATGCGGAAGCGGCAGCACGTAAGCTAGGCGTTCAGACGTCACCCAGTCTTAGCAGCCGCCAGCCTGCCTACTTTGAACAACTGACCCGTGAAATCCGTGAACGGGTTGGCAGTCAGTTCAATCCGGAAAGTGGCCTTCGTGTATTCAGTACTCTGGATCCGCTGTCGCAGTCCCTCATCGATAAGACAGTGGTTAACAAGGTGAATGAACTGAAGAAAGTGGCGGGCAAGGATCTGGAAGCGGCGGTCGTGATTGCCGATCGCCTGAGTGGGGAAATCCGCGCCATGGTGGGCGGCAGCCGTCCGGGGTATGCCGGTTTTAACCGGGCACTGAATGCGAGCCGACAGATTGGTTCGCTCTCCAAACCTGCCGTCTATCTGGCGGCGCTTTCGCAGCCGGACAGATACAATCTGGCGTCACCGCTGGAGGATAAACCGATTGTACTCAAGGGCGATCGGGGAAGTGAATGGAAGCCCCGGAACTATGATCGTCAATTCCGCGGTCAGGTGCCACTGCTGAAAGCATTGGCGAACTCCTACAACATCCCGACAGTGAACCTTGGTCTGTCTTTGGGCCTTGGCAAAGTGATAGAAACCTATGAAAAGCTGGGTGTCGATCCTGATCAAATCACCCGCGTTCCTTCGTTGTTGCTGGGGGCATTTACCTTAACACCGATGGAAGTGACACAAATGTTCCAGACCATCGGCAGCGGCGGCAGGAAAGCCAAGTTGACTGCGCTCCGTGCCGTTGTTACTCAGGATGGGCAAGTGCTTTACCGGAACTGGCCGAAATCGAGCCAGGCGGTGTCCGAGCAGGCAAGCTGGCTGACGATGTATGCGATGAAAGAAGTCGTGAGAAGCGGCACCGGCCGTTATCTCAATCCGTCATTTGGCTGGGCAGGGCTTGCGGGGAAAACCGGCACCACAGACAACAACCGCGACAGCTGGTATGTCGGTATTGATGGCCGCGAAGTGGTGACGGTGTGGCTGGGGCGTGATGACAACAAATCGACCAAACTGACCGGCTCGTCCGGTGCATTGCGCCTGTATGCGGATTATATCAAGGCAAGGCAGCCTGAGCCTCTGGTACTGAACTGGCCGTCTGAACTTGCCAGCGTGCCGTATCAGGTCCGGGACGGACAGTTTGTGACAGATTGCTTCAGTGACAGTAAATTGCCGATGTGGGATCCGGATGGTTACTGGCGCAAGCGCTGTGACAAGCCAGACCCGGTAGGCTGGCTGCAATCGCTGTTCAACTAGGGGCTGTTGACCTTTGGTGATGATTTTTGCAGCAGTTTGTGGGGATTTTATGCAAGGCATAGGCTTCGATGTGTAGCTAGCCTACATGAGAAGCTGATAACGCAGCAGAAATTCCCCACAAACGCTGCCCGAAGGGTTCTGCTCTAAGCGTTTTATGCTTTGTTGAGGTGTATTTGCTTAGAATGACTAGGCGGCACACACCTCGCCGCGCCTAAAACGCTTATAGCTAGAACAAAATTTAACCACCAAAGGTCAACAGCCCTTAGGCAGTATGAAGGATAAGGGTTGGACAAGCGCTCGGCCCTTTTCTTTGTGCAGTAGCGGCTGCCAAAAACAAAAAAGCCTCGTCAATTGACGCAATGCTGATCAGTTAAGGATCGGTTGACCGATCCTTCTGATGAGTCAGAATCTGAAATCATTCATTGATTTCAGATTTTTTATGCCTATTACCTCATATCTAAGTGATTTTCTCGAAGAATCACCCGTTGATGTTTCCCAACTCACGACGTTTGCTGAGCATGTCCCTTCAGAATGGGTTGCTGCAGCCGCATCCCTCTCTACTCAAGCCACCATCAGGCGTAGAAGATTACCCAGCGATATGGTCCTGTGGTTAATCGTGGGGATGGCATTCTTCAGAAATGAACCGATTGCTGAGGTAGCCCGTCGGATGAACATCTGTGCTGAAGGGCTTGCTGACGAAGCGCTTCTCGCCAAAAGTGCGCTGACTCAGGCTCGTCAACGACTCGGCTCTGAAGCACCTAAATGGTTGTTTAAAAAGTGTAGTGAGGGATGGGGCAAAGAAAGATACCCAGAGGATGATTGGCATGGCCTCCAGGTTTTTGCTGTTGATGGTGCATTATTCAGAACGGCAGACACTCCAGAGCTTCGCGAACACTTCGGCTCTGGGAACACCTCGGGTAAACGTCAAACACCCTACCCAGTTCTCCGACTTGTTACCATGATGAATGTGCGTTCTCATATCATCATTGATGCGGATATCAGTCCCTACCGTCGAGGTGAAATCCCCCTCGCTCAGCCCTTCATTAGTTCGCTTCCTGATAACTCGGTAACGCTGTTGGATAAAGGGTTCTATGGCGCAGATTTGTTGCTGAGCCTATCGGCTAGCGGTGTAAACCGTCACTGGCTCATTCCGGCTCGAAAGGGATTGGTGTACACGATTCTCGATGAGGAAGAAACCAATGACAATCTTATCGAAATGAAAGTCTCCCCTCAGGCCAGAAAAAAGAATCCGAGTCTACCTGAGAAGTGGCAAGTCAGGGCGGTGACTTATGAAGTGGATGGAAAAGAGAAGACCGTGTTTACTTCACTGCCACGAGAGAAGTACAGCGCTGAGCAAGTGGCCACGCTCTATCATGAGCGGTGGGAGATAGAGTTGGGATATCGAGACATCAAAAGCTCTATGCAGCACAATGCCATGACGTTGAGAAGTAAGACAGTCGAGCTTGTTTATCAGGAGTTATGGGGACTGCTTCTTGGATACAACCTGGTGAGACGAGAGGCCAGCCAAGCCGCGGTAGCTCATGGTCGTGCACCAAATGAAATAAGCTTCAAATACGCTTGCCAGTATATTGCGAGTCAACTAAGGATAATGAGCAAAGCTTTATCTCCGGGCAATACGCCTAAGAGGCTTAAGGCATTGAGAGGAGACTTATCTGTCCTGTTCATAGAAAAACGCCCCAGACCATCAAGACCTAGGGCAGTTAAAATGTCAAAGACCCGTTATCCGATTAATCGCAAAGCGGCTCCGCTTAAGTGAACTGCATTGCGTCAATTGACGAGGCCTTTTTGTTTTTAGATGGTGCCGGCTACCGGAGTCGAACTGGTGACCTACTGATTACAAGTCAGTTGCTCTACCAACTGAGCTAAGCCGGCACACAAACCGTGGAAATGTCGCTGATTACTGAGCCACATCTCCTTGTAACCGAATCATCGATTACTGAAATATGGTGCCTCGAGGCGGAATCGAACCACCGACACGGGGATTTTCAATCCCCTGCTCTACCGACTGAGCTATCGAGGCAACGGGCGCCATTAAATAGCAGAGCTGGGTGCTTGTCAAAATAATTTATCATCCCAAGCGCATGACTGCTGCTTTTTTACCTATAACGGTTTGAAATTGTGCACATAGGTTTCTTATTGAAACCTATTAACCGTATTGCGACAGGTGTAACCGTACTTTCTAGTTCGTCGTTCTGCTCATAAAGCGTATTTCATTCCAAAACTTAGATTGATGCTGTGGTTGGCTTCGTCAGTATTTTTATCACGGTGTCTCACTTTAAAACCAATTGGTTAAAAAACTTTCATTTCTCTCATTGTTGCTACACTTAGTGGTACGGAAGCTTTTCGACGCAAGTCAATCGTCAAAAGAAGGAATTCTGCGATGGGATTCTCATTGGGGGAGCAATTAGACATTACACAGGTGATGGACCTGAAAGGTCGCCTGCAAGCTGAGTTAAAGCAGTCCAACCGCTTGCTGATCGATGGTAGCGATGTATCACGTGTTGATGCGCCGGGATTACAGCTTCTACTTGCCGCCAAAAAGCAGTGTCTCAGCCAGTCCATCGATTGGACGTGGGAAGGGGCGTCCAGCGAACTGGTAGGAGCCGCAAAGACATTAGGGATGGTCGAGCTGCTTGGCTTGACTGATTTTGCTGAGTGAGTTTTTTCACGTAGTTCTTAGGTAGTTCAATCAGGGTGACAGTATGCGAAAAATTCTAGCTGCGGACGATTCGGTATCTATTCGTCAAATGGTAAGCCATACGCTCAAAGAAGCGGGCTATCAGGTTGAAACGGCTAACGACGGTGCTGAGGCGCTGAAAAAGGCCAAATCCGGTCAGTATGATGTCATTATCTCAGACGTCAATATGCCGAACATGGATGGTCTGGAGTTCGTCCGCCAGGTTCGAGCCGTGCCGCAATACAAATTTACACCGATTCTGATGTTGACCACTGAAACATCAGCGGAGAAAAAAAGCATGGGGAAATCCGCCGGTGCGACCGGCTGGATTGTTAAGCCGTTCAATCCCGACACCCTGTTGAAAACCTTGCAACGCGTTATTTAGTGTTCCATCTGGGAGACCGTTATGGCTTTGGACATGGACCAACTGCGTCGGATTTTCTACGAGGAGTGTCGTGAGAACCTTGAAATTCTGGAGCGTGAGCTGCTTGCCCTGGACCCGGATGCTGACGTTGACCTTGACATCATCAATACGATTTTCCGGGCTGCCCACTCAATAAAGGGAGGGGGGGCTACTTTTAATCTCAATGAAATCAGTCAGTTTACCCATGTCATGGAGACATTGCTTGATGAAGCCAGAGAAGGAAAACGTCGCCTCGATGCCAGCACCATAGATTTGCTCCTAAAAGGGGGCGATTGCATCAACAGCATGTTAGTGGCTTATGAGACCGAGTCCGATTTCGATCATGCGCTTAGGGATGCATTAACCGAACAGCTCAATATCTTGCTTAATGACGGTTTGCCAGCCAGCTCTGGTGTCGCATCGCCCCCAGCTGGTGAAGACACCCCGGCAGAGACAGCCCATACGCATGCCGGTGGCTGGGTCGTGCAATTTGTTCCGCATAAAGACATGTTTTTCTCCGGCAATGATCCAGTACGGATTCTTCGGGAAATGTTTGATCTGGGCGCAGACTGTGTCATCGAATGTGTTCAGGATACGCTTCCTGCCTTTCATGAAATTGAGCCAGAGATGTGTTATCTCAGCTGGAAGATCATGGTGGATGGCATTGTTGGGCGTGAACAGATTGAAGAGATCTTCGAATGGGTCGAAGACGAGTGTGAGCTCGACATTTCTCAGCAAATGTCCACTGGTCTTTCAGACACAGAATCTTTAGAGACTGAATCACAACCGACACAGGATACCTCCCCATCGAAAGACGTTCCGGTAAATACTCCTGCCGTTTCAGCTCCGCCCAGTGCTACAAAAGCTAAAGCACCGACAGCGAAAGTGGATGCGGTTTCGTCTATCCGGGTGGAAATTGACAAAGTCGACAATCTTATCAACTTGGTTGGCGAGTTGGTGATCACCCAATCCATGTTGACTGAACTTAGCCAGAACTTCTCTGAAAACAAGCTGGAACGTTTACAGGCGGGCCTTGATCAGCTTCTCCAAAACACCAAAGAATTGCAGGAAAGCGTGCTGAATATTCGCATGCTACCCATCAGTTTTGCCTTCAACCGTTTCCCACGTCTTATCCGCGATCTCTCTTCCCAGTTAGGAAAAAGTGTTGAACTGGTGATTGAAGGTGAGCAGACAGAGTTGGATAAAACCGTGTTGGAAAGGATTACCGACCCTTTGGTTCATCTGGTACGAAACGCGGTAGACCATGGCTTAGAGTTGCCGCAAGTGCGCCGCGACAAGGGTAAGTCAGAAACGGGGCGAGTGGATCTTTTTGCCTATCATCAGGGCGGTTCGATAGTGATTGAAGTGCGTGATGACGGCGCAGGGCTCAACAAAGAACGGGTTTGGAAGAAAGCGCTGGAAAAAGGGCTTATTCACGCTGATATCGCGTTGGACGATCTTTCTGATCATCAGGTCTACAACCTGATCTTTGCGCCGGGCTTCTCAACCGCAGAGGTGGTGTCCGATGTTTCTGGGCGTGGTGTGGGCATGGATGTCGTCAAACGCAACATAGAAGATCTCGGTGGTCACATTGAAGTGAACTCCAAGCCGGATAAAGGCAGTGTATTCCGTATCAGCCTGCCACTGACCCTGGCCATTCTCGACGGACAGTTGGTGAAACTGGCTGACCAAGTATTTGTGGTGCCACTTATCTCTATCATCGAATCGATTCAGATTGAATCAGAACGCGTAAAAGTCGCCACCGGTGGCGTAGAACTTTATCGGCTGCGAGACGAAAACATTCCTATCCTCAGGCTTAAGGAAGAGTTTGGTCTCGGCGGTTCGGGTGCGCTCGACAAGCAATTGTTGTGTTTGGTGGAAGCGGGGGGAAACCGGATTGGGTTGCTGCTGGATGAATTATTAGGCCAGCAACAGGTGGTGATTAAGAGCTTGGAGTCCAACTACACCCGGGTTAACGGCATCTCGGGGGCGACGATTCTGGGTGATGGATCTGTTTCGCTCATTCTGGACGTGCAGGGATTGATGGCCGGTTTTCTCAGTCGTGTTGGCGACGGCAACACGCACATAGCAGCATAGGAGGCATACATGGGTGAACAAGCTCTGGCTGTTGCAGAAAGCTCGGACACATTGATTGGCAGTGAAGACAGGCTCAAGGGGTCTGATTTCCTGAGTTTTGATCTGGCCCATGAACTGTATGGTGTTGATATCCAGACGGTTGAGGAAATCCGCGTGTGGGAGCAGCCTACCCTGATCCCACGCGCGCCGGCATTCATTCTGGGGGTTATCAACCTTCGCGGGATGATCGTTCCCATTATGGATCTTCGTGTCCGTTTCAACATCGGCAACGTCGAATACCTGCCGACGACAGTGGTGTTGATCCTCAAATCAGGGGCAGAGACGGGCAACCGTATGATGGGCATTGTGGTCGATGCGGTGTCAGATGTTATCGATATGGGAAATAACGGCCTGATGCCACCGATCGGAGACTCTGTGGTGATGCCTTTTGTCAGTGGGCTACTGAATGTTGATACGCAGGTGATGAGCTTATTGAATGTTGATGCCTTACTCGACATTGACAGTCTGGTGCATTGAGGAGGCGTTATGTCTGACGAAGTCATGGAATACCTCAGCTTTCTTATCGACGACGAGGAATATGGGTTGAATATCCTTGACGTTAAAGAAGTACGCGGGTGGTCAGAAGTGCGCAGGTTGCCCAACAGTGAAAGTTATCTGTTGGGTGTGCTTGAACTTCGCGGTGAATACATCCCTATCGTGGATCTCCGGCAACGGTTCAACATGGATCCATCGGTACTGAGTAAAACCACTGTGGTGGTGATTGTCAGGAACGCCAAAGGGCAGTTACTGGGGATCATTGTGGATGCTGTTGCTGAGGTGTACCAGCTTTCAGCAAACCACATTAAACCAGCCCCCGGTTTTGTGAAGATCGACGAGCGCTATATCGAAGGGATCGCGTCGGTGGATGGCAAGCATGTGGTACTTATCCGGTTAGAAAACCTGTTTGATTTTGAAGAGTTGCAGGAAGTAACGCAGCCAGATCTCGTGAGCGAGGGTTAGCAATTATGTCGTGGTGGAAAAAAGAAACAGCAGTTGTCACTGAAAACACACAAAAAGATCAAGGATTGAAAGCGCATATTGTTTCCGCTCTGGATACGGCGCAAACCGCTTTGATGATGGTCGATCGGGACTTCAAGGTGTTCTACGTCAACAATAAATCCGTTGAGCTGTTGCAGACACATGAAACCTTGTTCCGTTCCAAATGGCCCAATTTCCGTGCAGAAAAGGCGTGGATTGAAGGCACCTGTATTGATATGTTCCACAAGAACCCGGCACACCAGCGTCAGCTGTTGTCGAATCCTGCCAACCTTCCTTATGAAACCAACATCCAGGTTGAAGATGTCACCTTAAAGCTGGTCGTAGGCGCGGTCACGGATGAAAACGGTGAATACATCGGGAATACTCTTGAGTGGGATGACATCACAGAAGAGCTGAAAGCAAACAACGAGCGTGCTCGGTTGCAAGCTGCGATTGACCAGTCTCTGACGGCAATGGTGCTGATTGATCGGGACTTTGCTATCACCTATGTCAATGAACAAACGGTGGAACTGTTTGAGATCCATCAGGCATCGTTCAGACAGATTTGGCCGGGCTTTACGGCCACTAAAGACTGGTTGATGGGACGCTGTATTGATGAGTTTCACAAGAACCCGGCGCATCAGCGCAAACTGTTGTCTGATCCCAACAACCTGCCCTACAAAACGGACATTCAAGTTGCGGGTATCACCATTGAACTGAATGTTGCGGCCATCATTGATGCCAGCGGTAACTATATTGGCAACAGCCTGGAATGGCGGGATGTGACCGCGGTTCGCGACCGAGAGGTTGAAGTGGGGCGTCTGGTTTCCGCTGTAGAAGGGATGACCACCAACATCATGATGGCGGACAAAGACGGAAACATTACCTATTACAACCCGGCGCTAAAGAATTTGCTGCGCAACCGCGAAAACGATCTTCGCAGCTTCTTTCCGGGTTTCCAGGCTGACGGCCTGGTGGGCAAGAATATTGATATTTTTCATAAAAACCCTTCGCACCAGCGCAACATTATCAGCAATCCTGATCGCCTGCCTTATACCGCTGAAATCAAGGTGGGTGATCTTGAATTCTCCCTCACCTGTATCGCGATGTATGACTCGGCGGGTAACTACATTGGCCCGGCACTCCAGTGGGAAGACATTACTGAACAAATGGCGGGCCAACGTGATGTTCAGAGCCTGATCACCGCGGCTTCTGAAGGGAGGCTGGACACACGGATGGATACTGCCAAGTACACCGGTTTTATGGCTAACCTCAGTGATGGCATCAATGGCCTGCTCGACAGCATGGTTGAACCCCTTAACAACTGTAAGGATGTGATGTCTAAAGTGTCAGCCGGCAATCTCAAGATCAACATGCCTGATGACTATAAGGGGGATTTCGCCCAGTTGAGTAATGCCGTTAATACCTCGATCACCAACCTGCGTGACATGGTAGAGAAGATCACCGCCTCATCAGCCCGTGTGGCTTCTGCATCCGGGGAAATTGCTGAAGGGAATTCGGATCTCAGTGAGCGCACTGAAGAACAGGCTGCGAGCCTGGAGCAAACGGCTGCCAGTATGGAAGAGATGACCTCGACCGTGAAACAGAATGCAGAGAGCGCCAATGCCGCCAACCGTCTGTCGCAAGATGCCAGTTCCAAAGCCCACAAAGGTGGAGAAGTGGTCAAGCAGACAGTGGAAGCCATGGGGGAAATCAATAAAGCGAGCAAGCGCATCTCTGACATCATCAGTGTTATTGATGAAATTGCTTTCCAAACCAACTTGTTAGCGTTGAATGCGGCCGTTGAGGCAGCACGCGCAGGGGAGCAGGGCCGCGGTTTTGCCGTGGTTGCCGGCGAAGTGCGTAACCTGGCACAGCGAAGTGCGGGGGCAGCGAAAGAAATCAAAGATCTGATTAAAGACAGTGTCGAGAAAGTTTCGGAAGGTTCAAGACTGGTAGATGAATCCGGTGCCATGCTCAACGAAATTGTTGATGCAGTCGGAGAAGTGAGCACCCTGATTGGCAAGATCAATGCGGCAAGTCAGGAGCAGGCAACCGGTATTGATGAAATTTCGAAAGCGGTGGTCAAGATGGATGAGATGACCCAGCAGAATGCTGCGCTGGTGGAAGAAGCCTCTGCCGCGAGCCAGTCACTGCGTGATGAAGGCAGTGAACTGCTGAATCTGATCAGCTTTTTCCAGGTCGACAGCAGCAAAGCTAATCTTGGCGAGGGTAAAGAGCCAATAAAGAGTTTCTCAGGAACGGTGCCCACACCCAAAACCAGTAGTCCTGCCAAACCAATCAAAAAAGTCGCCAACGGTCCATCGCCAATGACCGATGAAGATGACTGGGAGGAGTTCTAACGGTGGGCGCAATTCAGGCGCTAAGCCAAATTGAAGAGCAGCGCGAGTTTGAGTTCACTGACAAGGACTTCAGGTTCATTCAGGAGTTTATGCTCAGGGAGACGGGAATTTCTCTCTCTGAGCGTAAAAACGCCATGGTGTATGGCAGGTTGGCGCGTCGGCTTCGTCGTACCGGGTTGAGTAACTTCAAAGATTACTTTGCTAGGGTGGAAAAAGAACTGGATGAGCGAGTGGCATTTATCAATGCGTTGACCACGAATAAAACCCAGTTCTTTCGTGAAAAGCACCATTTTGATTATATGGCAAATACCCTGATCCCAACGTGGCAACAGCAACATAGGCACCGCATCCGTATCTGGTCAGCAGGCTGCTCAACCGGTGAGGAGCCATATACCATCGCCTCGACACTCGCTGCAGGTGGCATGCTCTCTCCCAGTTATGACTGCAAGATCTTGGCTACTGATCTTGATACCCAGGTGCTGGATGTTGCCCGAAATGGCACTTACGGCATTGAGGCTGCCAAGGCGATCCCGGCTCAGGAGCTCAAACACGGGTTTATCCGGGGGAAAGGCAAAAAACAGGAATTGCTGAAAGCCAAATCCTTGCTGCAACAGGCAATCACTTTCAAGCAATTAAACCTGATGGGACATTGGCCACACAAAGGTCCGCTTGATGCCATATTTTGTCGCAATGTCATGATTTATTTTGAAAAAGATATACAGCAGCAGCTCATACACCGTTTCTGGGAAAAGCTTGGGAGCGGCGGCATTCTTTTTATCGGTCACTCAGAAAGTATCGGGCAAATGGGAAGCAGGTTTGAGAATCTGGGACAAACAATGTTCCGTAAACCCTGAGGTATTGATTTCCCCGTCCTGATTACTGCGAACAGAGCTTGGTATGCATAAGATCCTAGAGCTTACGGGATGTCCGGTTGGAGCGGGTGCGAAACGCTTCTTCCATCCTGGTAAGCAAATGATGATGGTCAAAATCCAGCCCGGTGAAGTCTATGTGACTTCAGAACGAGAGCTGATTGCGACAGGGCTGGGATCCTGTATTTCTGCTTGCGTGTGGGATCCGTTCATCGAGTTGGGTGGAATGAACCACTTTATGCTGCCGTTGGGAGACTCAGACGATATCGATAACTGGGATCCGACCCAATGGCGCTCGAAGGCTGCCCGGTATGGCAACTATGCCATGGAGATTTTGATCAACACCTTGATCCAGCAAGGGGCGGTTAAAAGTCGCCTGCAAGTGAAGTTATTTGGCGGTGGCATGGTAATGGGCATGGGTAAACAAGCCAATATTGGCCAAAAGAATATTGAATTCATTAAAAACTACATCAAAAACGAAGGATTGCATTTAGTCAGCGAAGATCTTGGCAGTGAATATCCACGAAAAGTGGTGTTTGACCCGATAACGGGAAAAGCCTGGGTAAAAAAATTGCGTGGGTATCGTGGTGAGGTAGAAGCCGAAGAAAACAGCTACAAACGACGCCTGATACATGAGGCGGAACAGGATAATAGCAACAGCGCGGAGCTTTTCTAATGGGAAAACGGGTACATAAAGTACTGATTGTTGATGACTCTGCCGTTTTTAGAGCATTGCTCAGTGAAATTATCGCTTCAGATCCTAGACTCGAGGTCGTGGGTGTTGCCGTTGACCCCTATGACGCGAGGGAAAAAATTAAAAAACTGAAACCTGACGTGCTCACGTTGGATATCGAAATGCCTAAGATGAATGGTGTCCAGTTTTTGCGTAATTTGATGCGCTTACACCCTATGCCTGTGGTGATGATATCGACATTGACCCAGCACGGTGCCGATGCCACGCTGGCAGCGCTGGATATTGGTGCGATTGATTACTTCCCCAAACCCACGGAGAACGTGGTGGCAGAAATGGGGCAATACCGCCAGTTGGTGATTGAAAAAGTCCAGATGGCTGCAACGGCAAACATCACTGGTGCGGCGCGTTACTCCTCTGGTGAAGTCAGTGTTTCTGGCCGACAGTTGCAGTCTGACTTCGATATCATCGCTATTGGTGCATCAACCGGCGGCACTGAAGCTATCCGTCATGTGCTGGAAGCCCTGCCAGGCGTGATGCCACCTATCGTGATTACCCAGCACATCAAAGCCGTGTTTAGCAAATCCTTTGCAGAAAGGCTAAACAGAGCCTCCAACCTACACGTTGAAGAACTTTCAACCGACAAAGCGCCTTTGGTCACTGGGCGTGTTTACGTGGCCCCGGGCGATCATCATATGCAGGTGGTTAAGCATAGCGGGCGCTATTATTGCGTAAAAAATGACGCTGAACCGGTACAGCGGCACAAACCTTCCGTGGATGTCATGTTTTCCTCGATTGCGGATGCCGCAGGTAGTAAGGCGTTATCTGTTCTCTTGACGGGTATGGGGAGGGATGGGGCTGAAGGTATGCTGGAAATGCGGCAGGCCGGTGCCGTGACCGTAGCACAGGATGAAAACAGTTCTGTGGTATGGGGGATGCCAAGGGCGGCGATAGAAATAGAAGCAGCACAACACGTGTTGCCATTAGAAAAAATTGCGACTTACCTCGTAGGTAAAGTGTATGGCTAGAAAAAATAGAAGCATCATTATCGCGCTGCTGGGCATAGCAGCAGGCGGGTTCCCATTATTGGTTGAACAAAGCCTGACAAATGTTGTGGCATCAACCATTGTCATTATGACTATTTTGATGTTGGTAAGGCAGGGTGGCAGTTCTGGCTCATCGCAAGGTGGTGAGGACGTGCAGGATGCTCTCCAGGACGATTTGACCGTGTCTTATGAATCTACGGCGATTCTGCACAAGATCCACAGCATCCTCAACATTGAGCTCATTCCAATTCGTGAACAGCTTGACCGCCAACAGGAAGTGATTAACAACTCTGTACAAAACCTCAATGCCAGCTTTTTTGGTATGGAGCGCGCGGTCAGCGAGCAGGCAGCGCTTGCCAAGCACATGGTGACCGAACTTCTCAATAATGAAGAGAGTGAGTTTAACCTCACTAAAGTCCTGCCTGAAACAGAGCAAGCGATTGATAAATATATTGATTTACTGGTTAAGGTATCAGAAAAGTCCATCACGGCCATCCACTGTATCCATGACATGTCAGAAAAGCTTGAAGCGGTATTTGGCTTGCTCGACCAGGTTCAGGCGATGTCAGATCAAACCAACCTATTGGCATTGAATGCGGCAATAGAGGCGGCAAGGGCTGGTGAGCAGGGGCGTGGTTTTGGCGTTGTGGCCTCAGAAGTACGGGATCTTGCCAACCGGGCATCAACACTCAATAGCCAAATCCACCGAGACATCAATCTGGCGCAGAATACCGTCAAACAAACCAATGCTATTGTGGGTGAGATAGCCACGTTGGACATGACGTCCTCGATTGAGTCTAAAACCCGAATCGAATCCCTGTTAAAAGGGGTTCAGGAAGTGAATCATCAAGTGACCTTGGAAATCGGCAAGATGACCGAGCAAGGGGAAGCAGTACGGGCGGAAGTGTCCAAGAGTATTCAGGGCCTGCAGTTTGCAGACATTGTGTCCCAGCAGGGTCAGCATGTGTTAAATAACCTCCATATTCTGGAAGATTTGAACGCGCTTATCATGGCGAGTCTGGATTCTGGCAATGTGGACTGGGTCGCACTGCACAAAGCCGTGGACGATATTGAAAAAATGGCTGGCTCAGCGGAGCGAGCCCCGGCAAAACAAATGTCCGCAGATGAGGGCGACATAGAACTGTTTTAGGAGACACTATGGCCATCAGTCGTGAAGAAAAAAGTGACGGTAAGGAAGTGGTAATCCATGTGAATGGGCAGTTTGACTTCAGCGTTGTGCAGGAATTTCGCGATGCGTATCAGGGCTGTCACGGTAAAGAGATAGTCGTCGACTTTCGGGGCGCCGAATATATAGACAGTGCCGGGTTAGGGATGTTGCTGAATATGCAAAGTTTCCTGAACAAAAAAGAAAGGGACATCCGCCTGATCAACACCATGCCACAAATCAAACGTGTTTTGGTTATTGCCCGTTTTGAGAAGAAGTTTGTGATCGAATAAGCCGGTTGATGGAGGTAGCGGGTGAAAGCGTTAATCGTTGAAGATGAAGTCTCGCTGCAATGTTTTCTTGAGCATGTGCTTAAGGATGAATTTGATGAGCTGTTAATTGCAGACAATGGCCAAATGGCGCTTGATATATTGGCGTCACTCGATGAGCTTCCCAGTTTGATCATCATGGATGTGTTGATGCCGGTGATGGATGGCTTTGAGGCGGCAAAGCAAATCCGGATGCGCTACAAAGCCCACTATTTACCGATCGTATTTTTGACCGGCATCGTCGACAACGATGCGTTTAATCGCTGTATGACGCTGGGGGATGATTTTCTCACCAAACCGGTCAGCCGTACCACCATTGTCGCTAAAGTGCGCGCACACTGTCGCAGCATCCGTTTATACAATGAAGTTGCGATCCAGCGTGACAAGCTTAAGCATTTTCAGGCACATACATTGTATGAACATACGATGGCCGAAACCATTTTCAGTAACCTGATGCAAGCGTGTTATCAGGAAGCAGAAGGGGTCGAATTTTATACCAGCTCCTTTACCAACTTTAACGGTGATGTCATCCTCGTCACTCCCAGACCACAGGGGGGGATTTATGCCATGCTGGCTGATGCCACTGGCCATGGTCTTCCCGCCGCTATTTCGACCATACCTGCCACCAAAGCGTTTTTTGCTATGACCAAAAACGGTTTCGCTCTCGGTGATATCGTGAAAGAGATGAATGAGACGCTGAAGAAATTTCTTCCGCCCGGCATGCTGGTGGCCGCAAACCTGTTTGAAGTGTCTGCCAGCGGTCTGGATGTGAATTGGTGGGGGGGAGGAATGCCCGATGGGTATCTGCTGGATAAAAACGGCGAGATAAAAACGCGTTTACCATCAGCGCATATGGCACTGGGTGCGATGAATTCAGACGAGTTTGAAGCCAATGTCGTCGCGTTGAAAATGGTTGAAGGGGACAAACTGTTCTTTTTTACTGACGGCGTAATTGAAGCACGTGATGCCAATGGCAGGGAGCTTGGTGAAGAAGGGTTGGAGGCCATGTTTGGCGAACACTTTTCCAGCATGATCAAAGCAACCCGTGATCATGTGACCCATTTCACTCAAGGCGGTGGTGTTGGTGACGATATGTCTATGCTTGAGATGACCGCGCCTATCCGCAGCCGCGTAGAGCATCAGCCTGGTGAACCAGAATATTATGCGCGCCGTTCACCCGCCCAACTGACCGTATACTTCGGTGCGAAAGAGTTGAGAAAAGTGAACCTGGTGGGGGAGATCAGGCGCATGCTCAAAGGCACCCTTGGTAGCAACATCGATTTGGATTTGATGTGTACTATTATGTCCGAACTCGCCAATAATGCCCTTGAACATGGGCTGTTGAAACTGGCGTCCAACCTTAAGGTGGACAGCGACGGTTTCCTTGATTATTACCTCAAAAGGCAGGCGCGGCTGGACGCGCTGGACGAATTTGCTTTTATGGAAGTGGGTATTTCCTTTAATCCCGACAAACGGGAGCTAACATTCTATGTGTCACATAACGGCGAAGGTTTTTATTTTGAGGACGCCGATAGCACTCTGGAAGATGCTGTGGCCCGGTGTGGCAGAGGGATCGCGCTGGTGACAGAACTTTGTGAAAACTTTACCTATCAGGATGAAGGGCGTACCGCCCGCGGTACTTTCCGTCTCGCTGCTGGCATGGAATACAACGTATAGCTTTCTTTTTCTAAACACCAGACGAAAAAAAACCTGCTAGCGATAGCAGGTTTTCTTAAGTGGCTCCCCCTGCTGGACTTGAACCAGCGACATACGGATTAACAGTCCGCCGTTCTACCGACTGAACTAAGGGGGAAGCGTAATGGTGCCTCGAGGCGGAATCGAACCACCGACACGGGGATTTTCAATCCCCTGCTCTACCGACTGAGCTATCGAGGCAACTTTATAAGCGCAAGACTCTATATTAAAAAATGGTGCCGGCTACCGGAGTCGAACTGGTGACCTACTGATTACAAGTCAGTTGCTCTACCAACTGAGCTAAGCCGGCACACAAACTGTGGAAACGTTGCTTCTTACTGAGCCACATTTCCTTGCAACCAAATTATCGATTGCTGAAATATGGTGCCTCGAGGCGGAATCGAACCACCGACACGGGGATTTTCAATCCCCTGCTCTACCGACTGAGCTATCGAGGCAACGAGCGCCATTAAACGGATTTTGAGCCTTACCGTCAACACCTTTTTTTAAAAAAAAACGTCAAATAAGTCTGTTTGGTGTCTTTTTCATCTATTTGATTTAAAAAACCTCAGCTTTTCCGGTATTTCCCACGTTTTTATTGCATAGTCCGGAATTCTTTTTGGAACTTAGTGACCTTTTGCAAGTAGCGTCTTGACTCTGAAGAGGGGTGCTTATTGGTCAGCGCCCAGTAAACCTGGCTGGGATTCAATCGGTTTAAATCATTCATCGCCCGTTTACGGTCAGAACGGTGAAACGTTTTCAGCACATTGCCTGTCCCGCCATTGTAGGCAGAGATCATACTGTAGTGTTTTGACAGCGGATCACGCACGTCTTTGAGATAGCGGGTTTTCAGTATATAGAAATAGGCGGTGCCTGCATCGATATTACGGGCCGGATCGAAAAGGTATTCGGGTGAGGGTTCACCGGGGCGTTGTTTTACCAGTTTAAACACATCACGCCCTGCTGTTCTCGGGACTACCTGCATCAAACCGTATGCGTTGGCCCAGCTGACAGCATAAGGATTGAAGCTGCTTTCTGTCTTGATAATGGCGTAGATCAGATCTTCCGGTATCCCGTAGCGTTTGGAAGCCTCACGGATAATATCGGCATATTGATAACGGCGTTTGCTGGAGTGATCGCGCACCATGGGGATTTCGACATAGAAGACTTTCTGGAACGTTAGTGATTTCGTTTTCATTTTGTGGGCAATCAGATAGTCAGCGTAACGGTTGGCACGCCACTCCCACGCGATTTCCTTGCCGTCATGATCGAGAATTTGTCCCTGCAGAAAAGGTGCCCCCGACAACGTGACTTCTGCGGCGGAGTAAAGATCTACTGAGGCAGGATCGTTCGGTGTCAGCAGGGTGGTGACAATGGCTTGTTTCAGGTGTTGTTTAGGTTCTGTGGTGGCGACGGTTTCAATGGTGACCAGGCCATTGGCGAAATCGACACGGGCACGGCTTTTGTAATTGTCTGTGTACTTTACATAATCACTTTTGCCCGAGACATAGATTTCATCTTTACCCCACTTCGCTTCGATATCGCCAGTGAAACTGTTGATGAGACGATCGAGCGCGGCATGGTCTTTTTCAAACTGGCCGGGAAGCGGCGCGAGATTTTTCGCAAAGCGGTTGGTGGTTTCGTAGTTGACACCGAAGGTCGATTCAACCATTTCACGGCTACAGCCAGATGTGATGATTGTCAGAAGTAAAATGGTGAGTAAGTAGCGCAAGGCGGTAGATTCCGTTAAAAACAAAAAAGCATCCTGAGTAGCGTAATCAGGATGCCTTTATTTACAAAATGATAAGTGCACGTTATGTGCAGAAAACCTTATTCAGAAGGTGGCATGTAGCCCTCGATCACAGTGTCATGACCTTCAAACAGGTATTTCACCATTTCGTCTTCCAGCAGCTTGCGGTGTTCTGGTTCCATCATGTTGAGTTTCTTCTCATTGATCAACATGGTTTGTTTACCTTGCCATTGCGCCCAGGCTTCTTTGGAAATGTTGTCGAAAATGCGTTTACCCAGCTCACCCGGGTACAGTTGAAAATCCAGACCTTCTGCTTCTTTTTTCAGACGCTGGCAAAATACAGTGCGGCTCATTATTAAGCTCCTAGTTATTGAGTTCTCGGGTCAGGCTTTCCAGCAGCTTTTGTACCGGTGCTGCCAGCCCGACTTTCGCCGGTTGGTTTAAGTTATACCAAAGCCCGCGGTTGCCTTCCATGATCCCGTTATCCCCAATGTTATCGGGTTTATGGTGCAGTTTGACGCGAATCGGCACGATATCAAGGTGAAAGTGGCTGAAGGTGTGGCGAAACGCGGTTAGGTGTTCTGGCGTTTCAAAGCTGCTGGCAGCCAGTTTACTGGCAACAAAACTGGCTGCGGTTTGCTCAGATGTTTCCGGCAGGCACCACAGGCCACCCCATAATCCTGCTGGTGGCCGTTGCTCCAGCCAGATTTGATCCCGGTATTGGAACAGGACAAAGCAGGTTTCTTTTTCCGGCAGGGTTTTCTTTGGCTTTTTGCCCGGAAAATCGCTCTGGCGACTCATGGCATTGGCTTCGCAGCTGTGGTTGACAGGACAGAGGTAGCATTTGGGTTTGCTGCGGGTACAGATCATCGCCCCCATGTCCATCATCGCTTGGTTGTAGCGTTGCACGCCCTCGGCGGGCGTGTTTTCTTCGGCCAGTTCCCAAAGGCGGTTTTCCACCGGTTTTTTCCCCGGCCAGCCCTCTACCGCAAAGTGTCGGGACAGGGTGCGTTTCACGTTGCCATCAAGGATGGGATGGTGTTGGCCGAGCGAGAGTGAAAGTACCGCGCCGGCGGTTGAGCGTCCCACGCCAGGCAGCGCCATGACATCTTCAATGGTGGTGGGGAATTCACCGTTGTAGTCGGCCGCAATTTTCTGCGCGGCTTTATGCAGGTTACGGGCTCGGGCGTAATAACCCAGTCCTGTCCAGAGGTGGAGCACTTCATCAAGCTCCGCATGGGCGAGATCGACCACAGTAGGGAAGCGTGTCATAAAGCGTTCGAAGTAGGGAATAACGGTTGCCACCTGAGTCTGTTGCAACATGATTTCAGACAGCCACACTTTGTACGGTGTTTTTTCTTGTTGCCACGGCAGGGTTTTACGGCCGTATTTGTCATACCAGGTCAAAATGGCATCGGAAAAAGACTGACTCACTTAGCTTGCTCTTTGTTATCTTTATGGGATTGGCGACCAGTCTACTACGGTAGACGGTCAAAAAAGACCATGAATAACGGAAAGATTTGTTCACCCTGTGCACAAGGCTTGCACCGGGGCCCGATCTTTGGATAATGCGCGATCCGCTTAACTTTTCTTCATTACTGAGTTGCAGGCATAACACCATGGTAGAAGTCATCAAAACCGAATTGACTGAAGACGGTAAAGTTCTTCGTAAAATCAGAAGCTTTGTACGTCGTGAAGGACGCTTGACCAAAGGGCAGGAGCAGGCAATAAATGATTGCTGGCCAACCATGGGCATCGACTTTGACGCGAAGAAGCTGGACTGGGCAGAGGTCTTCGGTAATGACAACCCGGTGGTGCTAGAAATCGGTTTTGGCATGGGCGCCTCTTTGGTTGAGATGGCAAAAAATGCCCCTGAGAAAAACTTCATCGGCATTGAGGTCCACAGCCCTGGCGTTGGTGCGTGCCTGATGGCGGCGCGTGATGCCGGTGTGACCAACCTGCGTGTGATGTGCCATGACGCGGTGGAAGTGTTTGAGCAGATGCTGCCGGAGGAGAGCCTGGAGACAGTACAGCTGTTCTTCCCTGATCCTTGGCACAAGAAGCGTCACCACAAACGCCGTATCGTTCAGCCGGGGTTTGCCCAAATGCTGCGTAGCAAGCTGAAAATCGGTGGTATCTTCCACATGGCAACAGACTGGGAAAACTATGCTGAGCACATGGTTGAAGTGATGGATGCGGCACCGGGCTACAAAAATACGGCGGTAGATGGCCCTTATATTCCGCGTCCTGAAGAGCGTCCTTTGACCAAATTCGAAGCCCGTGGACACCGTTTAGGCCATGGTGTCTGGGACATGAAGTACGTTCGTATCGATTAGTCATACAGCCTAATTTCCCAGCGTTTAGGCGTTTACATTCTGTTATGTGGCGCTGAGTCTGAACGTTTAATAAAGCCAACCTTGTGTTGGCTTTTTTGACCACTGGAGATAGCTATGAAACCTACCCCAGCACTTTTAAGCCGTATCCTGGAAGAAGTTCGCCCGCTGATCGGACAGGGCAAAGTGGCCGATTACATTCCGGCCCTGAAAAAAGTGCCTGCATCGAAACTCGGTATTGCAGTGTGTTACAACGACGGTGAAATCATCAAAGCCGGTGACGCTGAAGAGGCCTTCTCGATCCAGTCTATCTCCAAGGTACTCAGTCTGACGCTGGCCTTGCAAAACTACCAGCCGGAAGAGATCTGGCGGCGTGTTGGGAAAGAGCCTTCCGGCCAGGCATTCAATTCGATGATCCAGCTTGAAATGGAGCAGGGGATCCCGCGTAACCCGTTTATCAATGCCGGTGCGCTGGTAGTGTGCGATATGCTCCACAGCCGTCTCTCGGCACCGCGCCAGCGGATGCTGGAATTTGTCCGTCGCCTGTCCGGCAATGAACACATTTGCTATGACAAAGTGGTGGCGATGTCAGAAATGGATCACAGTGATCGCAATGCTGCTATCGCTTACCTGATGCGGTCATTCGGCAACTTCGAGAACGAAGTGATGCCGGTGCTGGCCAACTATTTCCACTACTGTGCGCTGCGGATGAGCTGTGTGGATTTGGCAAAGACCTTTAACTATCTGGCCAACAAGGGACTTCCTTTAGGCGCAGAAAAAACAATTGTCAGCCAGACTCAATGTAAGCAGGTTAACGCGCTTCTTGCGACCTGTGGTTTGTACGATGGTGCAGGTGAGTTTGCCTACCGGGTTGGCATGCCGGGTAAATCCGGTGTTGGTGGCGGGATCATTGCGATAGTACCGGGCGAAATGTCGATTGCCGTCTGGTCACCGGAGCTGGATCCCTCAGGTAACTCACTGGCTGGCACAGCAGCGCTAGAACTGCTGGCAGAGCGCATCGGCCGTTCAATCTTTTAGGATCGCGAAGCGATCCAGATGCTGGACAGGTGTGACACAAACAGCCGTCACTCTGTCTAAGCACAAGATGCGGAGAAGGTTTATGGGAATAGTGAGTCTGACCAACATGCTGCGGTTATCCTGCGTTTTAATGGCGATGCTGCCTTTTGTGGTGGCAGCGGAAAATTGCCGCCCGGAACTGCACGGTGATATCGCAATTAAATCCGACAGTATTTTTATCGAGCAGAACAACAACAGGTTTCGGATAGAACCCGATGGCAATCTGTATGTGGATGTGCATCGGGTCAGCCTGAATGAGGCACAGAAAGCCTCGTTGACGGCGTACAGCAAAACGGTGCGGTCTGATTTGCCGTATTTCAGCAAATCATTGTCTGACGAGTTACAAACGTCCTGGCGGGCGTTGGACAGTGTGTTGGCTGAAGAGCTGGGTGATCGCAGCAGCCTGCGGGGTGAGTTCGGCCAGTTTTACCAACATATCCAGCGCAGCGTGGCTGCCTCATTTTATTCCGAAGATTTCTCCCCCCAGCTTAAGCACCAGGTTCTGACCAATGCTGTGCGTGAACTGGAGGCGAGCCTGCCACAGTTAATTGCCACGGTTTCAAGCCGGGGGCTGATGGATATCGCGGCGCTGAGTGCGGGACAGAAAAACCGTATGGAGTTTATTTCCAACAAAATGGCGACGCTGCAAAACAAGCTGGCGGATGAAGTGAAAGCACAACGTGACCGGACGTCAGGTGTACGCAGGGAACTGTGTTCGCGGCTGGATAAATGGCAAGCGCAGGAAGCTGAAATCGCGGCGCTTATCCCGGCGCTTAACGGCTGGAAAATCGTCACCGTGCGCTAACAGAAAGCTTGCAATAAAAAACAGCGCGGATTGTGTCTGCGCTGTTTTTTTATCCCTTTTCAATCTGGGGCTATCACTGTTCGCCGATGAAGTTGGCGAGAAGATCGTTCAGGAACAGGCGGCCTTTTTCTGTGACCTGCCAATGGGTCTGCGTTTCAGTCAGCAGGCCTTCTATGATCGCATGGCGAAGAGGGGCTTCCACAGTATCCAAGGACAACCCGGTCCTCGCTGGATAATCAGCTTTCGGGCAGGGTTCAACCAGACGGAACCGGTTCATGAAAAACTCGAATGGCAGCTCACTGGCTTCAACGGTAATGATTTCGCTGAGGTACGCGTTATCCGGGTCGAGATACCCGCGCGGGTGTTTCACTTTTACGGTGCGTTTTACGGTGTTGTCTTCCAGAGTGACTTTGCCGTGTGCGCCACAGCCAATGCCAAGGTAATCACCAAAACGCCAGTAGTTGAGGTTATGGCGGCACTGGAATCCCGGTTTGCTGTAACCCGAGGTTTCATATTGCACATAACCGGCTTCTGTCAGCAGCGCGTGGCCCTGTTCAAAAATGTCCCAAAGGTCATCATCATCCGGCAGGGTTGGCGGCTTGGAGTAATACTGAGTATTGGGTTCGATGGTAAGCTGATACCACGAAAGGTGCGGCGGATTAAGCGCAATCGCCTGTCTGAGATCGTCCAGCGCCCCTTCCAGTGTCTGGTCAGGCAGGCCGTGCATCAAATCGAGGTTAAAGCTGTTCAGATCGGCTTCATGCGCCAGTCTGGCAGCACGGATGGCTTCGTCCGCGCCATGGATACGGCCAAGGCGGGCGAGCTTTTGGTTATCAAAGCTTTGTACGCCAATGGATATGCGGTTCACCCCCGCCTTACGGTAAGCGACAAACTTGTCTGCTTCCACCGTGCCCGGGTTGGCTTCCATGGTGATTTCAATGTCATCTGCAAACGGGATTTGTGCCTCAATGCCTTGCAGCAAACGGGCGATTTCCTCTGGTGACACCAGACTTGGTGTGCCACCACCGATGAAAATGGAAGACAACTCGCGTCCACTGACCCCATGGAAACGGTTGAGGTCTTTTCTCAGGTCATCGAGCAGGGCATCAATATAATCCCGCTCCGGCACATCGCCTTTCAGGGTGTGGGAGTTGAAATCGCAATACGGGCACTTTTGTACACACCAGGGGATGTGGACATAAAGGCTCAGGGGAATGTGAACCGCCATCGGGATTTACTTCTTCTCTTCGCGCATGGCCGCAAACAGCTTTTTCAGCGCCTGGCCACGGTGCGAAATTTGTTTTTTCACTGCAGGCTCAATGTTTGCCAGAGTGCAGCCGTACTCTTCAACGAAGAACACCGGATCGTAGCCAAAGCCGTGTGAACCGGACGGCTCGCGGGCAATGGAGCCTTCAAACGTGCCGTGGCAAACCAGTGGTGTTGGGTCATTGGCGTGACGCATGTAAACCAGTACGCAATGGAAGCGAGCCGTGCGTTTGTCATCCGGTGCATCTGCCATGCATTCCAGCAGTTTTTCCAGGTTCGCCTGATCGCCTTTGCCTTCTCCGGCAAAACGCGCGCTGTAAACGCCTGGCGCACCGTTGAGGTAATCCACTTCCAGGCCGGAATCATCAGCAATGGCAGGCAGACCGGTTTCCTTGGCCGCATGGCGCGCTTTGATGATGGCATTTTCGATAAAAGTGGTGCCGGTTTCTTCGGCGTCTTTTACCGCGAATTCGCTTTGTGCGAAAACTTCAAGGCCGAAATCCTGCAGCAGATCAGCCATTTCTTTCACTTTACCGGCGTTACCTGTCGCCAGAACCACTTTGCTCATCGTTTTCTCCTGAAATTAATACGGCTGCGAATGCGTTGTTCCAATAAAAAAGGCGCCGCAATCGGGCGCCATGATACCTGAATTCCCTGTATTCAGTCAGCGTAAAACACCTGGTTAAAGGTCAGTTTTCCGCTGCGGTTTCCTTCCGCGCTGATATCTATAGTGAAGGTGTAATTTTCCTCGTTGGCAAACCGAAGTTCTGCCAGGTAGTAAATCGCGTCACCTTCCCGCACCTCGCGAAAAACCAGCGGTTTTCGGGTGCCGAGCAGGTTTCGTGCTTCACCGGTGAGCGTGGCGGTCAGGGCCGGTTTGCCGGACTGGGCTTTATCGAGAACCGCGATGTTAATGATGGCGTTCACACCACTGCGTGTCAGGTTGTAGGCCTTGGCAACCTGCGGGGTGATAAAGGTTGAGTTAAATGCAGAGTAGTGGACTTCCAGCGTGCCGATGTCTTTGGACTGTCCGGCCTGTGCCAAAGGGGAGAGCAGTATCAGGGCGCTGATAAGGGGCAAGAAAAAACGTTTCATGACTCAGTATCCTTGTCGGGTGAAACCTGTGCGCCCGGCTCGGGATAAACCCGGCAGGGCGCACTTTGCAGTACATCTAAAAGGCAGGGAGCAGATCACTGATGGCATCCGGGCAAAGCACCGGGCGGTGAATACGCACCTGCTTGTGCCTGCCAAGCTCACCTTTTTCAATATCAATCTGGCTTTTGGCCACTTTGAACTGTTTCGACAGGAATTTGGTGAGGTGGGCGTTGGCTTTACCATCAACCGGTGGGGCAGTGATGGCGAGTTTTATCTCCTCGCCATGTTGCCCCATCCATTGGTCCCGGCTTGCTTTGGGCTGGATGTAGAGCCTTAAGATCAGGTCATCGTTTTCCAGCCAGGCAGGGTGTGGCGCGCTCATGACTTACAGCACAAACCACAGGTTGCCGAAGAATGGGCTCAGCAGGTCGCCGATAAAGAAATTCAGGAACTGCAGTGCAATAAACAGGAACAGGATACTGAGATCCAGTCCGCCCAGTGGTGGGATAACCCGGCGGATTGGCGCCACCAGCGGCTCAGTCAGCTGAATCATCACATATTCGATAGGGCTGCGGCCCTGGCTGACCCAGCTCAGGATAGCGCGCAGGATAAGCACCCAGAACAGCAGGCCACCGGCAGCTTTAACCACCGCAACCAGACCAATCAGTAAGTAGCTGGAATCAAACACCAGGGTGCCTGAGCCAACCAATTGCAGGGTGAAAAACTTCGCCACACACAGCAGGTACGCGAACAGCACGGTTGCTAAATCCAGGCTGCCAATAGATGGGATAATACGGCGAAGCGGTGCAACCACCGGTTGGGTAGCTTTTACCACAAACTGGCTGAATGGGTTGTAGAAGTCTGCACGTGCCCATTGCAACCAGACCCGGAGCAACACCACCATGATGTAAAGGTCGAACAGGGTTGAAACGAGAAAAGTCATCGAGTTCATAAAGTAGCCCTAAAATAGCGATTCCATCTCTTCGGCGCGGCGCACTGCAGCCTGCATGGCTTCAGAGACCGTTTCTGTGAGTTGGTTGTTATTGAATACGTTCAGTGCCTCGGCGGTGGTGCCGCCTTTGGACGTAACTTGTTCCCTTAAGGTTGCCAGTTCCGTGTCCGGGTTGGCAACCACCATTTTTGCTGCGCCGAGTGCTGCCTGTTGCACAAGTGCCCTTGCCGTCTGTTTATCAAAGCCCTGACGCTCGGCTTCTTTTTGCATCGCCTCCATAAACAGGAAGAAGTAAGCCGGGGCGCTGCCAGCGGCAGCAATCACGCCATTGATGCCGGATTCATCCTCGACCCAGCACACTTTGCCGACGGCACTGAGCAGATCGCCAGAGAAAGTGCGGTCGGCGTCAGAGACTGAATCAGGCGCATACAGGCCGCTCATCCCTTCCCCTACCAGTGAAGGGGTGTTTGGCATCACGCGAACCAGTTTCAGCGGCGCGCCAGCCATTTCACACAGGCGGGCGATTGAAATGCCTGCCGCAATGGAAATAACCAGTTTTTCTGACCAGTCAACGGCTTGCATCGAGGCCAGCAGCTCTTCCATCCCTTGCGGTTTAACCCCAAGAACCACCACGTCAGCCTGCTTTGCGCTGGCAACCGCATCTTCGTTGGCATGAACGCCAAAGGTGTCGCGGAAGGCGGCACTTTTCTCCGCTGTGCGGTTTACGGCGGTAATGTTTTCTGCCGGATAACCGGATTGAACCAGCCCGGCAATGATTGAACGGGCCATATTTCCGGCACCGATAAAGGCGATTGTACGGTGTTCCATCAATCTCTGTTCCTTTAGTGAGGCGGTGTCAACGCCGCTACATAGTGTCTTACTGGCGCTTGCTATAGTCACGTGCACCAAAAATGGCGGTGCCAATGCGCACCATGGTACTGCCGGAAGCAATCGCTGCATCCATGTCGCCGCTCATGCCCATCGACAGGGTATCAAAGTCAGGGCGGCTTGCTTTCATTGTTTCAAACAGCGCAGACAATGGCGCAAAGGCGTCAAGCTGCTTCTGGTGATCTTCTTCCGGCTGTGGAATGCACATCAGACCGCGCAGGGTCAGGTTTGGCAGCGCATCAATTTCCTCAGCCAGGGCTTTAACATCATCAAATCCAATGCCGGATTTCGACGCTTCACCACTGGTGTTGACCTGGATAAGCACCTGTAGCGGTGGCAAGTCTGCTGGACGCTGTTCACTGAGGCGATGGGCGACTTTACTGCGGTCGATAGAGTGTACCCAGTCAAAATGTTCCGCTATCAGGCGGGTTTTGTTGGACTGGATAGGGCCGATAAAATGCCACTCAAGGTGAGGGTGAATGTCACGGAAGTGGGTGATTTTCTCTACCCCTTCCTGCACGTAGTTTTCACCGAAGCGGGTTTGTCCGGCTTCTACAGCGTCTGCGATAGCCTCAATGGGTTTGGTCTTGCTGACAGCCAGCAGTTGCACGGCGGAGGCGTTTCTCCCGCATTTTTGTGCGGCACTGTCTATTTGGCTGGTGACCTGCTCTAGGTTTTGTCTGATACTACACATGATTCATTCTGCGAGGAAACGGGTTAATGGATATAACTGAATTACTGGACTTTAGTGTAAAGCATAACGCGTCAGATCTACATCTTTCAGCAGGGGTTCCCCCAATGGTCCGCGTAGATGGTGATGTCCGCAAGCTGAGCTTGCCGCCACTGGACCACAATGTCGTGCACCGTCTTGTCTTTGATATCATGAACGAAGCCCAGCAACGGGAGTTTGAACAAAACCTCGAAGTTGATTTCTCGTTTGAGCTGGCCGCCGTGGGCCGCTTCCGTGTTAATGCTTTTCACCAGTCCCGTGGCTGTGCGGCGGTGTTCCGTAGCATTCCCTCCAATATTCCGACACTGGAAGCCATCAATGCGCCGGCAGTGTTCAAGCAATTTACCGAGTACCAGAAAGGACTGGTGCTGGTGACTGGCCCTACAGGTTCCGGTAAATCCACCACGCTGGCGGCGATGATCGACCAGATAAACAACAACCAGCACCGCCATATCCTGACTATCGAAGATCCGATTGAGTTTATCCATGCGCAGAAAAACTGCCTGATTAACCAACGTGAAGTGCACCGTGACACCCACTCTTTCAATAACGCACTTCGCTCGGCATTGCGTGAAGACCCGGATGTAATTTTAGTGGGTGAGCTGCGTGACAAGGAAACCATCAGTCTCGCCCTGACCGCGGCTGAAACCGGTCACCTAGTGTTTGGTACGCTGCATACATCCAGTGCCGCGAAAACCATTGACCGTATTATTGATGTTTTCCCGGGAGCCGATAAACCTATGGTGCGCTCGATGCTGTCAGAATCGTTGCGCGCAGTGGTATCGCAAAAACTGGTGAAGCAAGTAGCAGGAGGCCGGATTGCCGCCCATGAAGTGATGATTGCCACGCCAGCTATCCGTAACCTTATCCGTGAAGACAAGGTCGCGCAGATGTACTCGATGATCCAGACTGGCTCGGGCCTTGGCATGCAGACCATGGAACAATCATTGCGGAACCTGACAATGCAGGGACTGGTGGATACGGCAGAGGCTAACAAGGCCATGGATAACGCAGGAATGGGCTTTTAATCATGCAAGGACAAAACAGGCTTCAGCCGCTTCTTGAAAATATGTTGGCGCAGCGCGCCTCTGACTGTTACATCACAGTGGGTGCAGCCTGTATGCTACGGGTTGACGGTAATCTGAAACCTGTGGGAGATGTGCTGGATCTTGATGGTGTGAAAGCACTGGTTGATCAAGCCATGGACGGTGAAACCCGGCAAAAATTTTATTCAGAGCGGGAGGCAAATTTCGCACTGGTGATCCCTAATGGCCGGTTCCGGGTCAGTGCATTCTGGCAACGGGATTTGCCCGGCATGGTACTTCGCCGTATTGAAACCGAGATCCCAGATATTCATTCGCTCGGCTTGCCGGACGTGATCCAGGACCTGTCGATTGCCAAACGCGGTCTGGTGCTGATTGTTGGGGCCACCGGTTCGGGGAAATCGACATCGATGGCGGCGATGGTGGGGTTCCGAAACCGCCACCGCAGTGGCCATATCCTGACGGTGGAAGACCCGATTGAATTTATCCACCCGCATGACAAGTGCATCGTTACCCAGCGGGAGATTGGGATTGATACCGAAAGCTATGAAGTGGCGCTGAAAAACTCGCTGCGCCAGGCGCCGGATATGATCATGATTGGTGAAATCCGTACCCGTGAAACCATGGAATACGCGATGCAGTTTGCCGAAACCGGTCACCTGTGTATTGCTACCCTGCATGCCAACAATGCCAACCAGGCGCTGGAGCGGGTGCTGCATCTGGTGCCCAAAGAGCGGCGTGAACAGTTCCTGTTTGATCTGTCGCTAAACTTGCGGGGCATTCTGGCGCAACAGCTGGTGCCGGATGTCAGCGGTATTGGTCGCCATGGCGCTTACGAGCTGCTGCTGAACACCTCTCACGTGTCGGACTTAATTCGCCGCGGTGAGCTTCATGAACTGAAAGAAACTATCCGCAAAGGCAAAAACGCGGGGATGTGCACGTTCGACCAGTCTCTGTTTGACCTTTTCAAAGCCGGCAAGGTATCGAAGGAAGAGGCTTTGCACCATGCCGACTCCCGAAACGATCTGAAACTGATGATGAAAATGGCGGAGGAGTCTTCGGGAGGGTTGTCACTGGCCAATGTCAGTATCGAAGGTCGGTAAGTTGCCCATAGAAGAAAAGTGCCCAAGGCACTTTTCTTCTACTTGCTATATTGGTTTTCAAACCAGCTTTCGACAATGATCACCGCTGACTGGCTGTCGATTTCCCCTTTGCCCAGCGCTTTGTAGCCACCGTATTCAAACAGGGAAGCGCGGGCTTCTGTGGTGGTCAGGCGCTCATCATGCAGTTCAACATTGACTCCGAAACGCCCTTTCAGGCGGTTGGCAAATTTGCGGGCGCGGGGAGTAATGGTTTCCAACTCGCCGCCATGTAAATCAAGCGGCAAGCCCACCACCACCAAATCCGGTGCCCATTCTTTCAATATGGCTTCGATAGCCTCCCAGCTTGGGATGCCGTCTTTGGCTTTCAGTGCCTTGAGGGGACGTGCGGTGCCGGTGATGGCCTGACCAATGGCCACGCCAATGCTTTTGGTGCCGTAGTCAAAACCCAGCACGGTTTGAATGTTACTCATGGAAAACTCTTATGCGTGCCCGACATCTGCGGACAGGTTCAGGGCGTCGATGCCCAGTTGTTTGAGGGCTTTTTCCCAGCGCTCATTGATTGGGGTGTCAAAAATCACGGTTGGATCGGCTTCAATCGTCAGCCAGCTGTTCTCTGCCAGCTCCTGTTCCAGCTGACCTGCATCCCAGCCGGCGTAACCCAGTGCAACAATAAATTGCTCAGGCTCTTCGTTAGTGCCGAGAATGCTGAGAATATCTTTGGAGGTGGTGACGGTCAGCTCCTCGGAGAGTTGGATGCTAGAGCCAAATAGCTTTGTATTCTTGTGCAGGACAAAGCCGCGATCTTCAGACACCGGGCCACCAAACAACACAGGTTGATTCAGACTGACCGGACGGGTGACATCCTGCTCGCGCTCTACCTCAATCTGCTCCAGCATATTGGCAATCGAAATGTTGATGGGTTGGTTGATCACCAATCCCATTGCGCCGTCTTCATTATGTTCGCACATGTAAACAACGCTGTGCTGGAAGCGTTTATCTGCCATGCTGGGCATTGCGACTAAAAAATGGTTTTTTAGGTTTATTGTTCCTTTCACATTGTGCCCTTTATTGCGTACGGGCTTACTTCCAGTATGGGCAGTAAGCCAGGGAAAGTCAGATCCGGGCGATGGTTTTGCCCGGATCATCTTGCAGTTATTTCTGTAGGCGTGCTTCGATAGCATCCATCAGTTTACCGCAGATATTGATATCAAATGCGGCCTCGATCTCGCGGATACACGTCGGGCTGGTGACATTGATTTCTGTCAGTTTATCGCCGATGATATCCAGACCGACAAAGATCAACCCTTTTTCTTTCAGCGTAGGGGCAACCGCACGGGCAATCGCCCAGTCGGTGTCACTCAATGGGCGCGCTTCACCACGACCTCCGGCGGCAAGGTTACCACGGGTTTCGCCTTTGGCCGGAATACGGGCCAGACAGTAAGGCATAGGTTCACCATCTACCACCAGAATGCGTTTGTCGCCGTTGCTGATGTCAGGCACAAAGGTCTGTGCCATGCAGTAGTTGTTACCGAGACCTGTCAGGGTTTCGATGATCACTGAGAGGTTAGGATCGCCCTGTTTCACGCGGAAGATAGATGAGCCACCCATGCCGTCCAATGGCTTCAGGATCACGTCACCATGTTTTTCCTGAAACGCTTTGATGTGCTCAGCACGGCGAGTCACCAGGGTTGTCGGGGTGTGTTCCGGGAACCAGGCTGTGAACAGTTTCTCGTTGCAGTCACGCAGGCTCTGTGGCTTGTTGACGATAAGGCAACCTTCTACCTCTGCACGCTCCAGAATGTAGGTTGCGTAGATGTATTCAGTGTCAAACGGTGGGTCTTTGCGCATCAAGACCGCATCCAGATCCGCCAGTGCGATCTCCTGCTCGCTGACTACCTCGAACCACTTCTCCGGGTTTTCTTCAAGGGTCACGACTTTGGTGCGTGCCAGCGCTTTGCCTTGCTCCATGGACAGGTCATTCATCTGCATATAGTGAATTTCCCAGCCGCGCTTTTGTGCTTCCAGCATCATGGCAAAGGTGGAGTCTTTTTTGATGTTGATGGACTCAATCGGATCCATCACTACGCCCAGTTTGATCATTGAATTATCCTTATTAACCGAGGTCGCCGAAGCGAACCTGCAAGGCTGTTATCGCCGTCAGTGCTGCGGTTTCTGTGCGCAGAACACGTGGCCCCAATAATGTTTCTTCAAACCCGAACTTGCGGGTTCGCGCAATTTCTTCTGATGACAGGCCGCCTTCCGGGCCAATCAGCAAACGCAACCGGCTGACAGGCTCCGGCAGGGTGTTGATAGAGTATTTCGCACGAGGATGAAGGTTGAGTTTCAGTCCGTCGAAAGGCTCTTGCATCCACGCATCCAAAGACATCACAGGGCGGACTTCCGGCACAATGTTGCGTCCACACTGCTCGCATGCGGCAATAGCAATTTTCTGCCACTGCTGCCATTTCTTGTCAAAACGGTCAGCGTTGAGTTTGACCCCACAACGCTCAGAGATAAGCGGAGTGATCACGTTCACGCCAAGCTCAACCGATTTCTGGATGGTAAATTCCATCTTGTCGCCACGGCTGATGACCTGTCCCAGATGCAAGTCCAGTGGTGATTCGATGCTGCGCTCAACGCGCTCAGCCACATCGACGGTAACTGACTTTTTGCCCGATTCCGCAATCACTGCCGGGAATTCTGCGCCACTGCCATCAAATAATAGAACCTCCTGACCAGCCTGCATGCGAAGCACACGGCCAACGTGGTTGGCTGCATCGTCGCTCAGGGCAACACGGCCAGTGTCTGGCAAGGGTTCAGGATGGAATATTCTTGGGATACGCATGGTATTTTAATGACTGGAGAACAATAGGCAGCAGTGTATCACGCGGCTGCCTATTGACTGTAGTCTTACACGTCGTACCAACAGTTACAGACCGGCTTTGTCGCAGGAAGCTTGCACGAAAGGGTTATGGTTCCCTTGTTCTTTAGCGATACGACGGTCACGCTCACACTCCCATGCGGTCACGGGATAGGTTTTGTCCCAGGCATCCATCAGCTTTTTCTGTGCAGACGCCAGACGGAAATCATATTGTTGGTTCATGTACTTGTAGATGCGTGCAATGGCGCCACGGCTTTGCGCCGGTGGCTCAAAAACGCGCTGTTTGAAGTCTACTTTTGCCGCGCACTGACCATAGAAAGCACCGTTATCGCCATTCCATTGTGAGAAGCGGAAGTTGGAGCGGTCTCCGTTTACCTCACCGATTGCCGGCACCAGATTGTGGAGGTCTGCTTCCATCAGCCTGAATGCTACGTCGTTGCGGCTGCAGTTTTTGCGTCCGCCTTCCTGCCAGCATTGGCGCTGGTGGCCGAATTGCCAGGCAGGAACTACATGTTCCCACTCGATACGGCTGGCACGGCCTTCCTGTTTACGCACTTTATAGCCGCAGCTTTCTAGATCCGGCACGCCTTTTTTGCCCTGCCAGTTGATGTTACAGCCGCAGTAAAACGAGGTAGGGTGGTCCTGATAGATTTTTTGCGCGATATGTTTGGCTTTGCTGAAGGACTGGGGATGCTCAGCCGCTGCGGAAACGGAGATCACCAGCAGCGCTGAAAGCAGCATCAATCGTGTTCTCATCATGGGATTGGCACTCGAAATAGAAATAGTGTGGTTTGATTATTACAGACTATTGTGAGTGAAATCTCATTAAATGAGTGTTAATTGAAAAGGTTGTCGATAAGTGGGGCCGTCGCTTATTGTTCAGTTTGGACAAAGAGCAGTGGTTGCTGACAGCGACGACACACGTATTGCACCTGTTCCCGCTGTACCCGGTTATGGCGGCGTACGGAAAGCGCTATCTGGTCACAGCTGCATTGGTAGATATAGGTTTTTCCCTGTACCGATGAAACATCAAAACTGTGGGTGGTTTTCGGCGCAACCCCAAACACCTGGGACATCACCGACTGCCACTCCCTGCCGTGCGGTTTTACGCGCCCAAACCGGGCATACACCACCAGATGGCTGACTTCATGGGGAACCACTTCGTCGAGAAACGCCTGAGGGTTTTCCCGCAAAAGCACCGGGTTAAAGCGCAGTTGCCAGCTTTGCAGCCGGGCGGTGCCTGCCGATTTCCCCCGTTGGTTAAAAAGCACCTGTGGGACGGGAAACGTGCACTGGAAGTAAGCGCCTGCACGCTTTATACAGCGTGTTACGGCTTGGATAACCTGATATTCCAGTTGATTCATGGGGAGGATTTCTGTTTTTTCCTGTTGCTGTTGTCTTGCTGCCTGGATCAACAAAGAGGCCCAGTGGCCTCTTTGTTTAAAACGGACTTTTCAGTGCGTTTATTTCAGGTTTGCAAAGTCGCGCAGCGCTGCCACTTTGTCGGTTTTCTCCCAAGGGAATTCTTCACGACCGAAGTGACCGTATGCCGCGGTCTTTTTATAGATAGGTTGCAGCAGGTTCAGCATTTCCTGCAGGCCGTATGGGCGCAGGTCGAAGTGCTGGCGAACCGCGTCGATAATGATGTCGTGAGACACTTTTTCAGTGCCGAAAGTTTCCACCATGATAGACGTTGGATCTGCTACACCAATGGCGTAAGAAAGCTGGATTTCACAGCGATCAGCCATACCGGCAGCAACGATATTTTTCGCCACGTAGCGCGCTGCGTATGCAGCAGAACGGTCAACTTTCGATGGATCTTTACCGGAGAATGCACCGCCACCGTGGCGTGCTGCGCCGCCGTAGGTATCAACAATGATCTTACGACCAGTCAGACCACAGTCACCCATTGGGCCACCGATAACGAAACGACCGGTTGGGTTGATAAAGTACTTAGTCTCTTTGTTTAGCCACTCTGCTGGTAGGACTGGCTTGATGATTTCTTCCATCACCGCTTCACGCAGATCTGGGGTTGAGATGGAATCACAGTGCTGGGTAGACAAAACGACTGCGTCAATGCCTACGATCTTGCCTTGGTCGTACTGGAAAGTGACCTGGGATTTGGCATCTGGGCGCAGCCATGGCAAAGTGCCGTTTTTACGCACTTCCGCCTGGCGCTGCACCAGTCGGTGTGAATAGGTAATCGGTGCTGGCATCAGTACGTCAGTTTCGTTACAGGCGTAACCGAACATGATGCCCTGATCGCCCGCGCCTTGTTCTTTCGGATCCGCCTTATCAACACCTTGGTTGATGTCTGGTGACTGTTTACCAATGGTGTTCAAAACCGCACAAGAATCTGCGTCAAAACCCATGTCTGAGTGTACATAGCCGATCTCACGCACTGTTTCACGGGTCAGTTCTTCGATATCAACCCATGCTGATGTGGTGATCTCACCACCGACCATGACCATGCCGGTTTTAACGTAAGTCTCACAGGCGACGCGTGCTTTTGGATCCTGCTCCAGAATCGCGTCAAGAACGGCGTCTGAAATCTGGTCTGCGATTTTATCTGGATGACCTTCTGATACTGACTCAGAAGTAAACAGGTGTTTAGCCATGTCTTTTTCCTAGCAATAAATAAGTGGTTGATATCGAATGTTTATAAAAGCATCTTTGGATGTTTGACCGTTTAAAAGTATAGATGCTTTTCCGTCTGGACGTCTATTTTACGTGGAGTTACACATAAATCAACCGTACATTTTTGTCGATAAAAATAGAAAACGTTTATGCCCCGGCTATACCCAAGTAACCAGAGGCTGCGCGTTCGTTACTAAACGCACGAGATCTCGAAAAAATCGACCAAGTAAACGTTTGCAGTACTGTCGGAGTCTTGCGACAATACTTACCCGCCGAATTCAGCAATCTGGCTGTGTTACTGCGGTGCTCAAGCATATTCAAGTTAGCTTGGGTATAAGTATTGTGCTGGATTGCCCATAACTCAAACCCCAAAAGGTCATCAGACCCTCAATGATCCCAGGAGCAGACATGTCTTCCCGCAAGGTTTTAGCCAATGCAATCCGTGCCCTCAGCATGGACGGTGTACAACAAGCTAACTCTGGTCACCCAGGCGCCCCCATGGGCATGGCGGACATCGCCGAAGTGCTGTGGCGCGACCACATGAACCACAACCCACAAAACCCTGCGTGGGCTGACCGCGACCGCTTCGTGCTGTCTAACGGCCACGGCTCGATGCTGATTTACTCCCTGTTGCACCTGACCGGTTACGACCTGTCTATTGACGATCTGAAAAACTTCCGCCAGCTGCACTCCAAAACTCCGGGCCACCCGGAATACGGTTACGCACCGGGCGTTGAAACCACCACCGGTCCGCTGGGACAGGGCATCACCAATGCGGTGGGTATGGCGATTGCGGAAAAAGCACTGGCCGCCCAGTTCAACCGTGACGGCCACAACATCGTTGACCACAACACTTACGTGTTTATGGGCGATGGCTGTCTGATGGAAGGTATCTCGCACGAAGCGTGTTCACTGGCGGGGACGCTGGGCCTTGGCAAACTGATTGCCTTCTGGGATGACAACGGCATCTCTATCGACGGTCACGTTGAAGGCTGGTTCACTGACGACACGCCGAAGCGTTTCGAATCTTACGGCTGGCACGTTATTCCGGCCGTAGACGGTCACGATGCAGACGCTATCAACGCAGCGATTGAAGCGGCGAAAGCAGAAACCGGCCGTCCGACCCTGATTTGTACCAAAACCATCATCGGTTTCGGTTCACCCAACAAAGCCGGCTCTCACGACTGTCACGGTGCCCCTCTGGGCCATGATGAAATCAAAGCCGCGCGTGAATTCCTCGGTTGGGAACACGGCCCGTTTGACATCCCGGCAGACGTTTACCGCGCATGGGATGCCAAAGAAGCCGGTGCAGCCAAAGAAGCAGCATGGAACGAGAAATTTGCCGCGTATGAAGCGGCTTACCCAGAACTGGCTGCAGAATTCAAACGCCGCATGAACGGTGAACTGCCAGCCGACTGGGAAGCGCAAGCGAACCAAATCATTGCTGACCTGCAAGCCAACCCAGCGAACATCGCCTCACGTAAAGCGTCGCAAAACGCGCTGGAAGCGTTCGGCAAACTGCTGCCAGAATTTATGGGTGGCTCCGCTGACCTGGCGCCTTCAAACCTGACCATGTGGTCTGGCTCTAAGTCGCTGACCGCAGATGACGCATCAGGCAACTACATCCACTACGGTGTGCGTGAGTTCGGTATGACCGCCATCATCAACGGTATCGCCCTGCACGGTGGTTTTGTGCCTTACGGCGCGACCTTCCTGATGTTCATGGAATACGCACGTAACGCGATGCGTATGGCCGCACTGATGAAAGTGCAGAATATTCAGGTTTATACCCATGACTCTATCGGTCTGGGTGAAGATGGCCCAACCCACCAGCCGGTTGAGCAAATCGCCTCCCTGCGCCTGACACCGAACATGAGCACCTGGCGTCCGTGTGACCAGGTAGAATCTGCCGTCGCGTGGAAACTGGCGATCGAGCGTAAAGACGCTCCAACGTCTCTTATCTTCTCGCGTCAGAACCTGGCACAGCAAGACCGCACTGCTGAGCAGGTGGCTGACATCGCCAAGGGGGGGTACATCCTGAAAGATTGCGCAGGCAAGCCAGAGCTTATCCTGATTGCAACCGGATCAGAGGTAGAGCTGGCAGTAGACGCGGCAGCACAGCTGAGCGCAGAAGGCAAAGCGGTTCGCGTGGTATCTATGCCATCGACTGACACCTTTGACAAACAGGATGCGGCTTACCGTGAAGCCGTACTGCCATCAGACGTGACAGCACGTATCGCTATTGAAGCGGGCATTGCCGACTTCTGGTACAAGTACGTGGGCTTTGACGGCCGCATCATTGGCATGCACACCTTCGGTGAATCAGCCCCAGCGGGTGAGCTGTTCAAGCTGTTTGGTTTCACCACTGAAAACGTGGTGGAGACAGCCAGAGAGCTGCTGGCATAAGCGCTAGAATCCCCTTTATAAACCCGCTATCCGGCGGGTTTTTTCTTGGGATAGTCGTCCTGAACGCTTCCCAATATTTGATGAGAGACCCATCACGTATTGCGTGCGAAATTCATAGGCTTGGGATAGACTGTCAGCCGTATTTCATTAACGACAAAGATCGACAGGGATATGGCATTACGCGTCGCAATTAATGGATTTGGCCGTATTGGTCGTAGCGTGCTCCGTGCGCTGTATGAAAGTGATAAACGTGACCAGATAGAAGTGGTTGCAGTCAACGAACTGGCAGAGCCGGATGCCATGGCGCACCTTCTGCAATATGACTCCAGCCATGGGCGTTTTTTCAAAAAGGTGACCAACAGTCAGGAGTTTCTTTTTGTCGGCGACGACAGTATCAGGATCCTCCATCTCAGTGATCTTCACCTGTTGCCATGGCGTGATCTCGACATCGATATCGTGCTCGATTGCACCGGCGTGTTTGGAACCCGCGAACATGGTCAGGCCCACTTGGATGCCGGCGCCAAGAAAGTCCTGTTCTCCCATCCGGGCAGTAACGATCTCGACAACACCATTATCTTTGGTGTGAACGAAGACACGCTGAAACCCAGCGATCGCATCGTCTCGAATGGATCTTGTACCACTAACTGTATTGTCCCGGTGATAAAGGTTCTTGATGAGCAATTTGGGATTGAATCCGGCACCATCACCACCATTCATTCCTCGATGAATGACCAGCAGGTGATTGACGCTTATCACCCAGATTTGCGACGCACACGCGCCGCCAGTCAGTCTATTATTCCAGTCAACACCAAATTACATTTAGGAATTGGACGGATCTTTCCGAAATTTTCTGACAAATTTGAGGCGATTTCGGTTAGAGTGCCAACAATTAACGTCACTGCAATGGATTTAAGTGTCACGGTTCACACGAAAGTGAAAGTTAATGACGTAAATCAATCACTCGAAGAGGCCGCTCGGTGTACATTGAACGGCATCGTCGACTATACCGAGGCACCGCTTGTCTCGATAGATTTTAACCATGATCCCCACAGTGCCATTGTTGATGGCTCGCAGACCCGGGTCAGTAACCACAATTTGGTAAAGATGTTGGTGTGGTGCGACAACGAATGGGGATTTGCCAACCGTATGCTGGATACGGCGCTGGCCATGGCAACCGTTACCGGTGGCTCGAAGGCTTGAGCCACGGCTTTCTGAAGTAACGAAAGCCTCCGCAAATTTTTTAATTTTTGCAACTTAGAGAGAGGACGAACATGTCTGTAATCAAAATGACCGATCTGGATCTGGCTGGCAAACGCGTATTTATCCGTGCCGATCTGAACGTACCAGTAAAAGACGGTAAAGTGACTTCCGACGCGCGTATCCTGGCGTCTCTGCCAACCATTAAACACTGCCTGGAAGCCGGTGCGAAAGTCATGGTGACATCTCACCTGGGTCGCCCGACAGAAGGTGAGTACGCAGAAGAATTCTCTCTACAGCCAGTGGTTAACTACCTGAACGACGTACTGGATTGCGACGTTAAGCTGGCAAAAGATTACCTGGATGGTCTGGAGCTGAACGCCGGTGAAGTGGTCGTTCTGGAAAACGTGCGTTTCAATAAAGGCGAGAAGAAAAACGACGACGAGCTGGCGAAGAAATACGCAGCGCTGTGTGACGTTTTCGTAATGGATGCATTCGGTACTGCTCACCGTGCACAAGCGTCAACTTACGGCGTTGGTATGTTTGCCCCTGTTGCATGTGCTGGCCCTCTGCTGGCGGCAGAACTGGAAGCGCTGGGTAAAGCGATGGATAACCCGGCACGCCCAATGGTAGCCATCGTTGGTGGTTCAAAAGTATCGACCAAACTGACCGTTCTGGAATCCCTGTCTAAAATTGCTGACCAACTGGTTGTTGGCGGTGGTATCGCAAACACCTTCATCGCGGCAGCAGGCCACAACGTCGGTAAGTCTCTGTACGAAGCAGATCTGGTTGATACGGCGAAGAAACTGATGGAAGAGTGTGCTATCCCTGTCGCGACTGACGTTGCCTGTGCGAAAGCATTCGACGAAAACGCAGAAGCAGAAATCAAGCATGTTTCTGAGGTTCAGGACGATGACATGATCTTCGACTTGGGCCCTGAATCTACCCAGGCGCTGGCAGACATCCTGAAAAATGCAAAAACCATTCTGTGGAATGGCCCTGTAGGTGTCTTTGAGTTCAAGAACTTCGAAGCAGGCACTAAAGGGATCTCTGAAGCGATTGCGGCGTCTGAAGGCTTCTCTGTTGCGGGCGGTGGTGACACATTGGCGGCGATCGACAAGTTCGGTATCAAAGCAGATGTGTCTTACATCTCAACCGGTGGCGGTGCATTCCTTGAGTTCGTTGAAGGTAAAGTGCTGCCTGCAGTAGAAATGCTGGAAAAACGCGCGAAGGCGTAATAGCTGACGGGGGTAGTAGCCCCCGTTTTTTATGCATCTCAGTTAAATATTTATCATATTGATGCATATCCGAGCGCAAAAAATACTGTGTTTGGAATCACGTTTGGGTACAATGCCTAGCATTGTTCGCAAACGTTTGCCGAATTAAACAAGCTAGCAGGAAAACTGGCTTGGATAGGATTTCACTCAAGACAACAGAGTAAATAGGACTATTGTTATGTCTAAAGTTTTTGATTTCGTAAAACCTGGCGTTATCTCTGGTGATGACGTTCAGAAAGTGTTTGAGATTGCTAAAGAGCACAAATTCGCTCTGCCAGCGGTAAACGTAGTAAACACTGACTCTATCAACTCAGTACTGGAAGCGGCTGCGAAGGTTAAAGCGCCGGTTGTTGTTCAATTCTCTAACGGTGGCGCAGGCTTTTTCGTTGGTAAAGGCCTGAAACTGGAAGGCCAGGAAGCGCAAATCAAAGGCGCAGTAGCGGGTGCAAAATACGTTCACGCTATCGCTGAATCTTACGGTGTGCCAGTTATCCTGCATACTGACCATGCTGCGAAGAAACTGCTGCCATGGATTGACGGTCTTCTGGCGGCGGGTGAAGAACACTTTGCTGCAACAGGCAAACCGCTGTTCTCTTCTCACATGATTGACCTGTCTGAAGAATCTCTGGAAGAAAACATCGAAATCTGTGCCCAGTACCTGGCTCGCATGGAAAAGATGGGCATGACGCTGGAAATCGAACTGGGTTGTACCGGTGGTGAGGAAGATGGCGTAGACAACTCTCACATGGAGCAGTCTGAGCTGTACACCTCTCCAGAAGACGTTGCCTATGCTTACGAGAAACTGAGTGCGATTAGCCACCGTTTCACTATCGCAGCATCCTTCGGCAACGTACACGGCGTATACAAGCCAGGTAACGTTGTTCTGACCCCAACCATCCTGCGTGATTCTCAGGCATACTGCGCAGAGAAGTTTGGTCTTGCACCAAACGCGCTGAACTTCGTTTTCCACGGTGGTTCTGGCTCTTCTCAGGCAGAAATCGAAGAGTCTATCTCTTACGGCGTGATCAAAATGAACATCGATACCGATACCCAGTGGGCAACATGGAATGGTATCCGTCAGTACGAAGCGAAGAATCATGACTACCTGCAAGGCCAAATCGGTAACCCAACCGGTGAAGATGCTCCGAACAAAAAATACTATGACCCTCGCGTATGGCTGCGTGCAGGTCAGGAGTCTATGGTTGCGCGTCTTGAGCAGGCGTTCAAAGATCTTAACGCGATCGACGTGCTGTAATTGCTGACACGCCAAAAATAACAGTTAAAAAATGTGATAAAACCCGCTAAATTTAGCGGGTTTTTTATTGGGCGCTATTTCGGTAGGCGCTTTTTTCTTGCTGCCTGATGCTTATCTTGCTGATACGAATTAAGAATAACGTTTTGTTTTATCAGTAGGCATTGAGTCTGGCAGCGTGATTTTGTGTGCCAATGGTTATTGGACGTGGTGAGAGAAGTAAATGATTGAACAAAACCCAGTAGAGTCTGTTGAACAAACAGCAACCCAAGTCATTAGCTGGCTGGAATCACATCAAGAACTGTTAATCCAGTACTCGGTGAACATTTTGACGGCACTGCTGATCCTGTTTATTGGTAACTGGCTGGTGAAGAAAGTGGCCGGTTCGCTCAAGGTTGTGCTGAAAAAACGTAACCTGGATCAGGCGGTGATCGATTTTATCGAGAACCTGGTTCGCTATGTGATGTTTGCGGTTGTCTTGATGGCCGCACTGGGCCGTGTTGGCGTGGAAACTGCGTCTATCGTTGCCGTTATTGGTGCTGCCGGTCTGGCAATTGGTCTGGCACTGCAAGGCTCACTGTCTAACTTTGCCGCAGGTGTGCTGATTGTGACTTTCCGCCCATTCAAATCCGGTGACTATGTCGAAGTGGGTGGCGTTGCGGGTCTGGTGGAGTCAATCCAGATTTTCTCTACCGTGCTGAAGACCACCGACAACAAAATGGTGGTGGTGCCAAACGGTACGGTGATCTCCAGCCCTATCACTAACTACTCGCGCCATGCGACACGTCGTATCGATTTTATCATCGGCGTTTCTTATAAGTCTGATCTGCAGAAAACCAAAGAAGTGCTGAGCCGTATCGTAAAAGCTGATCCCCGTGTACTGCCTGAGCCAAAGCCAACAGTGGGTGTATCAGCACTGATGGATTCATCGGTTAACTTTGTGGTGCGTCCTTGGGTGAAAACAGAAGATTACTGGTCAACATACTTTGATCTGCTGCAAGCAATCAAAGAAGGCCTGGATAAAGAAGGTATCGAAATCCCGTTCCCACAAATGGATGTGCATTATTACGCGGCAACAGCCACAAAAACCGAGAAAGGAGAGAAGCAAGCAGCATAATTGCGGATACTAGCAATCTTGATGCTGAAACCCTGCCAATTGGCAGGGTTTTTTGTTTAAGCTCTCGCGAAAGCACATGATTAGAGCGTTTTCGTGTTAAAATTGAGACACTTTTTATTGCTGATTAAACTGTACACTCTGCTCTGATTTTCATCCGGGCAAGTTCGTCAGGTTCAGGATGATATTTATAAGGCGTAACAACACCAAGGAAACTGCAATGGAAAATGCTACAAATGAAGCAATGAACTGGTTTAATAATAATCAGGAACTGCTACTTCAATACGGTGTCAACATCATCTCCGCGCTTCTCATTCTTATTATTGGTAACTGGGTTGTTAAAGCCATTGCTAATAGTGCCGCCAATGTGATGCGTAAAAAAGGGTTCGACAAAGCCGTTGTCGACTTCGTGCATACTTTTGTTCGTTACTTACTGTTCGTTATCGTGTTGATTGCCGCGTTGGGCCGTCTCGGTGTCCAGACCGCATCCGTCGTTGCGGTTATTGGTGCCGCAGGCCTGGCGGTTGGCCTGGCTCTGCAAGGCTCACTGTCAAACTTTGCTGCGGGTGTATTGATTGTGGCGTTTCGTCCATTCAAGAGTGGTGACTATGTAGAAGTGGCTGGCGTCTCAGGCTCTGTTGACTCGATCCAAATTTTCTCTACTGTGCTGAAAACACCGGATAACAAAATGGTGGTGGTACCCAACGGTGCGATTATCTCGAGTCCCATCACTAACTATTCTCGCCACGATACCCGTCGAATCGATTATGTGATAGGGGTCTCCTACAGTGCTGATCTGCAGAAAACCAAACACGTGCTGGCAGATGTATTGGCAAAAGAAACCCGCCTGCTGAGCACCCCGGCGCCAACTATCGGTGTGGTAGAACTGGCCGATTCATCTGTTAACCTGGTGGTACGTCCTTGGGTACGCACAGCAGACTACTGGGCAGTGTATTTCGACCTGTTGCAAGCGATGAAAGAAGCGCTGGATGCAGAAGGTATTGAAATTCCCTTCCCGCAGATGGACGTGCACGTCAACAAAGCCAACGGTTAAGTCTTTGGCTATTCGCCAGCGATATGGAGACAGTCGCTGGCGTTTTTATTGGGAAGAAAACGGTGAGGTGCGGCCCGGATCATGAGCCATAATCCCAAGGTATGATCGAGTTAAAACAATGGCTTTTTGTACGGTGATTTTTCTTGCTAACGGCTTAAGGCTTTCCTAATTTGTCCGGCATCGCTGCATTTTTTTAGAAGGAATCTGATTTATGAGCAATATCCCCTCTGAGCTAAAATTTACCTCCTCTCACGAATGGGTGAGGCCAGAAGGTGACGGTGTTTATACCGTGGGTATTTCTGATCACGCTCAAGCTCTGCTGGGTGACATGGTTTTTGTCGATTTGCCGGATGTGGGTGACACCGTTGATGCCGGTGATGACTGTGCCGTGGCAGAGTCTGTAAAGGCGGCATCTGATATTTATTCACCCTTGACGGGCGAGATCGTTGCGATTAATGAGGAGCTTGATGGTGCGCCTGAATTGGTCAACAGCGATCCTTATGGCGACGGCTGGTTGTTCCAAATACGTATCAGCGATCAGGGTGAAATTGATGATTTGCTGGATGCAGAAGCGTATCAGGATTCCATTGACGAAGAAGAGTAACTCCTCTGACATCCAGAGAAAAAAACACCGCATGAACGCGGTGTTTTTTCAAGCGAAGTGCTGGGGAAACAACCCCAAAACTATTAATACATTTCCTTTAGTTTACGGATTTCAGCGTTGATTTCCTTGACTGTCCGGTAATGCTCAATATTTCCATCTGACTGCGCCTGCACCATTCCCTGATGAAAGTCGAAATCGCCCCGTCCATCAATATGAATACGTCCACTGAACAGCCGGTAAACGTGTTTCGCAATCAATGAAGGGACATAACGATTAAACATCCGCATTCGCTATTCCTTTTGTGTATTCTTTGCTCGTCAACAACCTAAAACCAGTAAGACGAACTGTGAGGGTTAACCGCCACGCTTTTTGGTCCGGTTTGGGCGGGCGGCATTATAGCGATGCGGGTATGACTACATTGTGACAGGCAAGACACTTAATTGAATTTTCAGAAAGACAATATCGTGAGTTTGGGGTAGCTCACAGTATGGAAAATAAGACAAATATGGGTGGCTTTCTGGCACGTAAATTACACCCTTTTTATCGAACCGTATGGTGAATGGTTTCAAGGATCGTCTTTGTGCTCGCGGCAAATGTCCGCAAGCACGGGCTGACAGATATCGGCCAAATCCTGATAGCGCAGTTCAACCCCCGCCATGGGGGAGCCGCTACTGATATTGACCCGTTCAAACGCACTGAGTGACGGGTCAAAGAAAATGGGGACCATTCCATATACGGAAAGGGGGGTTACCGTGCCGGGAGAGTAGCCGGTAATGCTTTGAACATGCTGGCTGTCAACCATGGTCATGCGTCGGCAGCCAAGCAGAGCCCGTACTTTACGGGGATCAACCGACGCTGTTCCTGGAACGCAAGCCAATGCCATTTGTCCGCCCATGTCTCGAAGCAGCATGGATTTCACCAATTGCTGTGGTAGGACGCCACGCTGCTCGGCGGCGTCATGAATTGTGGTTGCCGCACGTTGATGCGGTAACAGCCGGAAAGGGATCCCGGCATCACGAAGGACAGAGAGGATGGGGGTGTCCAAATCAGGCATCGTCTTCCAAGCTATACGGCAGGTCGACTTTTTGCCACAACGTGTCTGTTTCTGGCAGACGAAACTGGCTGTTATCATCCAAGTTATTGGGCAATACAACCAATGCCAATGCCTGGCCGTCCTCAAAACGGTAGCCGGTCAGCACGGTACCGCCAGTACGCCAGTTTTCGCCCACACTGCGGTCAAACACATCACCGGCTTTGGGGGCGTCTTCGGCTTTACCCTGAAGCAGGTAGGTTGCACGTTTATTGATGCCACGGTATTTGGCACGCGCCACGGTTTCCTGACCGGTATAACAGCCTTTTTTAAAGCTGATACCATCCAGCGCCTGAAGGTTCAGGGCCTGAGGAATGAACTCGTTGGTGGTGGCATCCTCGATAGCAGGCAGGGCTGCACGTAGGTCGAGCAGTGTCCAAAGTGCGTTATCGCTCAGGGTGGCGCGTTCACCCAGCTCAGTTATCAGGGTGTCGGCTTCTTCTTTGTCGATGGCGAGTAACCAGCGGTTACCATCAATGCGCACTGCCGTGCCGGTTTGTGTCGGTCTGACATCCCCCTCACCGATAAAGCGGGACTCGACGGCATTGTTCGCTTTTTCCCCGGCAATACCAATGAGAACCTGCTCAGAAAGGGTGAACTCAGTTTTAGAAAACACCGCGTATTTTTTAATCTCCGCCAACTGTTTTTCGGCCACAGAAGCGGGTTGAACGTAGGCAACCCCGTTACCGTGGTGGAAAATCCGGATAGCAGACCACACCTTGCCTTTGGCGTCACAGTGTGCGGCAAGGGTTGAGCGTGTTTTTTCAAGCGACACCAGATCACAGGTGAGCTGTCCTTGCAGGTATGGAATGGTGTCCTGACCCACTGCCGTGATCAGTGCCAGATGATCGAGCGCAATCACTGACAGGGCTGGCAGTGCGCTGTCTGACGACAGGGGAAGCCGGTGGAAAGCGTGTGTTTGGTACCAGTTAGTCATGGAGTGTCTCGCTTAAAAATCAGGGGTGTTATGTTAATGCTATTAACGTGCAAAGTCAGCAATATGCCTTTGATATGGGGGCAGATCACAGGGTTACAAGATTCAATCCTTCAGCCGTAGCAAGGCCACCACCTCACTGATACTATTTGGGCCAGTTATTACAACCTAATTTCAGAGGTACTCATGCTGGGCGCAGAAGACAAAGCGCGTATCAAATGGGCATGCCGCCGTGGTATGTTGGAGCTTGATGTTATTATCATGCCGTTTTTTGAAGAGTGTTTCGATACATTATCTGAAGATGAAAAGCAGGATTTTGTCGCGTTACTGGAATGCGATGATCCTGATTTGTTCACTTGGTTAATGGGACATGGCCGCAGTGAAAATCCTGCGCTGGCGGCGATGACGGACAAGATTGTTGAGCACAACCGCCGCAAGCTTCGTTAATACTGAGGTCCGGTCATCCCGCTTGTGTGTGAGCGGGGTTGTTTGTTTTTACTTGCTGGCGGCAGGTCTGCTTTTTGCCGCCAGTGCCCTTCCGCTTGAAGTCAAATCTCTCCTTCTCTGCTTTCTGTTACGTGAAGTCCGGGGGTGGCAAACGCTGGCTGCCCAGAATCGCGGCGAGCTCTCGCTTCATATTGATGGCACCTGTCGGTATCAAGGGCAGGAATATAACGTCGTGAAGAGGGTGTTTTTCAGCCGTTATCTCATCGTTTTGGATATTGCCCGTAACGGGGAGAATCGCCGTTTGGTGCTGTCTTTTGATGCGTTTCCCCCATACGCATTCAGACACCTTTGCCGTGTGTATCTGGCATTGAAAGTGTGACAAAGATCGCCACGTCAGTTGTTTATCGTACGCGATCCCTAAAAAAAACCTTGAGTACGCCGATACCTAAATCAGCAGCCATACGGGCTGCCACCGGCTCATGATGTGGAAGAGGGAAGTGGTGATATGAAAATTAGAACGAAATTATATGGCCTTACGGCATTTTCAGCCGTGTCGTTATTGTTGTTTGCTTTTATTGGCTGGCAGGCATCTGAGCGCTTGATTGATTTGAAAACCAAACAATCTCTGGTGGCTGATCTGGAAGTGCGCCTGTTGAACTTGCGCCGTAATGAGAAAGATTTTCTGGCACGGATGGATAACAAATACGTCAACCGTTTTGTTGATAACGTGGACACCTTTAATTCCCTACTTAATACCCTGGACGAAGAAGCGAAAAGACTGAACATTCCACTTCCACAGATCAGTGCTGTGTCTCAGGCGATGAAGCAATATCACCAAGGCTTTATGACGCTGGCTGGTGGCTATGAAAAACTCGGCCTTGATACCCAATCGGGTATTCGGGGAGAACTCAGTGCGGCCAATGCACAATTGCTTGAGAATAATCCTGCTGTCAGTGACATCGCGTACCTTGTCACATTAAGCCGCCTTTTGATCAATGATGTCAGCGAAGCTTCGTATGAAGAGTTTGGACGTGTCTGGCAAGGCGTAAAATCGGAGACCGGATTGCCAGCCCTTGATGTACAAAAAGGGCTGGTTGAGCGTTATATGCAGTTGAGTCGCGATGTCGGGCTAGATCATAAATCGGGCTTGCTCGGTGCTATTCGTAGCCAGACTCATCAGGTGGAAGCTGATTTTGATGATATGCGCCGTCACCTTGCCAATGAGTTAGATGGTGCCCAACATACCCTGGTTGTTGGTGCGATTATCGTCCTGGCCATTATCTCAGCCCTTTTAATTACCGCCAGTGTTCTGCTGAACCGGTATATCCAGCGTCGCCTGACTAACCTGACAGCAACCATGGATAACGTGGCCACTGATCGGGATTTAACCTTGCGTGCAGCGACAGAAGGGAACGATGAAATTGCTCTGGTGGCGAAAGACTTTAACTTGGTACTGGAACATTGCCAGACCCTGATTGTCGGCGTGAAAGCATCAATCACCACGTTGAATGCTACAGCGTCTGATGTTCAGTCACGCAGCCACAGTGCCGAGATGGCCCTTAGCAAGCAGCATTCAGAAGCCGATATGGCGGCGACGGCGGTCAATGAAATGGAAGCGACTATCCGTGAAATTGCCAGCAATACCGAAACGGCGGCAATCAATGCCGGACAAAGCCTGACGCGCGCCCAGAAAGGGCATCAAACAGTTCAGGCAACACGAGAGGCTATTCTTACCTTGTCAGAAGGCCTTTGTACCGCCAGTAACGACATTCATGGCCTGGTGTCCCTATCGCAAAAAATTGGGACAGTGGTCGATGTTATCAAAGACATTTCTGAGCAGACCAACCTGCTGGCGTTGAATGCGGCAATTGAAGCAGCCCGGGCCGGTGAACAGGGGCGGGGGTTTGCGGTGGTCGCCGATGAAGTGCGCTCGCTGGCGAACCGTACCAATCAATCCACCGATGAAATAGCGACCATGATTTTATCTCTGCAAGAGCAGACCAACAGTGTGGTAGAGCGTATTAATGCGTGCAAGAATGACAGTGACCAATCGGTTAGCCATGTTGAAGAGGCAGCGTCAGAGCTGGATAACATCATTATCGATATGCAGCAGATCATGGACATGAGTACCCAGATTGCCGCTGCGGTGGAAGAGCAAAGCATGGTGGCGAAGGAAGTCAACCAAAACGTGCATTCGATCCAGTCAATCACCTCGGAAAATACGGTAGCGACCAGTGAAAATGCCCAGGCAGCGGCAAGGGTTGCCGCCCAGAGTGGTGAGCTGGAAACGGCGGTTTTGGCCTTCCGCTCTTAAATATCCCCGACATCCCCCGATTCAAAAAGCCCTCAATCTGAGGGCTTTTGTTCATCAGGGCGCGTTAGTTAACAGGGGAAATCCGGCACCAGAATGGTTGGGCCGGAATCTTCGGCTTTATCCGGATAATCGATGGTGTAATGCAGGCCCCGGCTTTCTTTTCGTGCCATGGCACAGCGTACCATCAGCTCTGCTACCTGTAGCAGGTTACGCAGCTCCAGCAGGTTGTTTGAAACCCGGAAATTGCTGTAATACTCGTGGGTTTCCTGCTTTAACAGTTCGATGCGGCGCAGTGCGCGTTCCAGGCGTTTGGTAGAGCGCACAATGCCGACATAGTCCCACATAAACAGGCGTAGCTCATGCCAGTTGTGTTGGATCACCACCTCTTCATCTGAACAGGTAACCAGGCTGTCATCCCAGTGTGGCAGCGTTGGCGGTAGCTCTGCTTGTGTGGCGTGCTCACCAATGTGCTTTGCGGCTGACCAGGCATACACCACACACTCCAGCAGGGAGTTAGAGGCCATGCGATTGGCACCGTGCAGGCCGGTGTAACTCACTTCACCAACCGCATAGAGGCCTTCCAGATCCGTCTGGCCGTTTTTGTCCACCATTACCCCGCCACAGGTGTAATGGGCCGCAGGCACAATCGGGATTGCCTCTTTGGTCAAATCAAAGCCAAAAGATAGGAGCTTTTCATTGATAGTGGGGAAGTGCTTGGTAATGAACTCCGGGTCTTTGTGGCTGATGTCGAGATACATACAATCAGCACCCAGGCGCTTCATTTCGTAGTCAATCGCACGGGCAACGACATCGCGTGGGGCCAGCTCTGCCCGCTCATCAAAATCCGGCATAAAGCGTGAACCATCAGGACGGCGCAGGTAAGCCCCTTCCCCCCGCAAGGCTTCAGTCAGCAGGAAATTGCGCGCTTCCGGGTGGAACAGGCAAGTCGGGTGAAACTGGTTAAATTCAAGGTTGGCAACCCGGCACCCTGCACGCCACGCCATGGCGATACCGTCTCCGGATGAGACGTCCGGGTTAGAGGTATATTGATAGACTTTCGACGCACCACCGGTTGCCAACACGACGAACTTGGCACGCACAGTTTCGACCGCTTCACGGTCACGGTTCCACACATAAGCACCGAGGACACGGTTTGGACCGGAGATACCGATTTTCTTGCGGGTGATCAGATCCAGCGCGTTGTGACGCTCCATGACCCGGATATTGGGATGCTGCATGACATTTTCCTGCAGCGATGTCTGCACGGCAGCGCCAGTTGCGTCGGCAGCATGAAGGATACGCCGGTGGCTATGCCCGCCTTCACGGGTGAGGTGGAACTTGGGCTCATCGCTGTCGTTGTCATCTTCGCGATCGAATGGGACGCCGCCATCAATCAACCATTGAACACATTCCTTGGCGTTTTCCGCAATAAACTTCACCACCTCTGTATCACAGATACCGTCGCCGGCAATCTGGGTATCTTCCACGTGGGACTCGACCGAATCACTCTCATCGAATACCGCAGCAATACCTCCTTGCGCGTAATACGTCGCCCCTTCACTGCGTGGTCCTTTACTCAGCACCATCACTTTTTGTGTCGGTGCTAAATGGAGCGCCAGGGAAAGGCCGGCAGCGCCACTGCCAATCACCAGCACGTCACATACGTGTTCTTGATTGCTCATTGATTACGTATTCCTTTCGCTCAAATGAAAGGAACATCCCTTCATCTGGAACAACGAGTTCGAGTTATGTCAGTGAGTTTACACTAATGTTGCTGTGCAATTCACTTATCCGCCTGCAACTTCCGGCGACAACCCTCTTTCCGTTATTGGATATGCCATGATGAGACAGTGTTGAAAATAAGGTATGGGCCCGGGTTAGGGCGTAGCCAAACATTCTGGTAGACTTTGCGAGTGGGATCTAATCATCAAATTAATCAGAACCGTTAAAGGAACTTTCTTTTAATGTTTCACTCATACACTGTGCTCATTTAACAAAATCGCGCGACCCTAAAGATGTCGTGCACCACAGTGGCAACGAGCGAGAAGAAATACCGGTAGTTGACAGTGCCTTGACCTTTTGCAGCGACACTGGCACTTACAAACGCCGACTAACGGTATCAATAATAAGGAGAAGGCGCTCGAATGAGCGAGCAGTTAACCGATCAAGCCTTAATTGAGCGCGTACAGAATGGTGACAAGCAGGCGTTCAACCTGCTGGTCGTAAAATATCAAAACAAGGTATGCAATCTGATCTCTCGCTACGTCAGCAACAACGGGGACGTGCCCGATGTTGCTCAGGAAGCCTTTATTAAAGCGTACCGTGCCTTACCGGGGTTTCGCGGTGAAAGTGCTTTTTATACCTGGCTTTACCGCATAGCGGTCAACACAGCGAAGAATTATCTGGTTGCCCAGGGACGCCGTCCACCATCGAGTGATATTGACGCGGAAGAGGCGGAAAATTACGAGAATGGGGGAGCACTGAAAGAAATTTCGAACCCTGAGAACCTTATGTTGTCTGAACAGTTGAAGCAGGTCGTTTTCAGTACGATTGAAGCGTTACCTGATGATCTGAAAACGGCAATCACCCTGCGTGAGATCGATGGCTTAAGTTATGAAGAGATCGCAGAAGTGATGGACTGCCCGGTGGGAACGGTGCGTTCTCGTATCTTCCGTGCCAGGGAAGCGGTAGACAAGCGTGTTCGTCCTTTGATGAACCACTAACAGTGTTATCTGTTGATTACGGTGAAATAAATGGCTGAAAAAGAAAACCTTTCCGCTCTCTTCGATGGTGATGAGATTGATCAGGCGCTGATTGATGTGCTGGAAAACGATCAGTCTGCGCAGCAAGCATGGAAAAGCTTTGCCGTCACCCGGGATGTGATGCGTGGAGATGCGCCAAGTCATACAGGCTGGGATATTGCCTCCCGTGTTGCATTAGCGCTTGAAGACGAGCCAGCGCATGGCCCGCAATCTATACCCAATGTGGTGCCAATGCAGGCGTCCCAGCCAACGCCACATGTGGCGAGAAAAGGACTGCCATCCTGGCTGCAACAACTTACTCAGGTGGGCATGGCGGCAGCGGTATCATTGGCCGTGATTGTCGGTGTGCAGCAGTATAATGGTGGTGAGCAGGCGGATCCGGTATTGGCAGGTTCTCAGCCTCCCGTATTGCAGACCATTCCTCTGTCTGGCTCTGCTGAGCCAGTGAGCCTGAGTCGGGAGTCGCTTCAGGGTGATCCGACTGAAGCGAAGTTAATGGAACAGCGACGTCGTGTGAATGCCATGTTCCAGGACTATGAGTTGCAGCTTCGCCTCAATGCTGATGAAATGATGGAACGAGACGAGAAGCTATCACCAGAAGTGAGCAAACAAGATTGATGAAACATCTTCTGATCGGTGCCTGTGCACTGGTCAGTCTGGTAGCGAATGCCTCGACGGAAGGAAATCCCGCCGAGGCATTGTTGCATCAGATGGACCAGGCAACCGAACAACTGGATTACGAACTCTCCTATATTCTGGTTCGCAAGAACAGTATTGAGCCCCTTCGCTTTCGTCATGCACGGATTGACGATAAATCGTTTGGACACATTGCTTATCTGGCAGGCCCTCCCCGTGAAGTGATCCGTCGGGGGGATGAAGTGAGTTACTTCGAGCCGGGGATCGATCCTTTCACGATTGAAAGCAACCAGATGGTGGCACCACTGCCGGCCATCATGCAGTCTGACATTGAACACCTTGCGACCTTGTATGATTTTGTGCCGCTTGGCCGTGCCCGGGAAGCGGGGCTGGCGTGTGATGTTGTGCGTGTGTCTCCGAAAGATGGGACTCGTTATTCCTACGTGCTCTGGATAGACCAGAATACCAAGCTGTTGGTTCGTTCGGATCTGCTGGACCGTGATGGCGAGCCGATTGAACAGTATCGCGCACTTTCGTTGGTGATCTCGTCACAAGTTGGCGAGATGATGAAGCAGATGTCATCGATTGAACTGCCACCTGTGGTGCAGGTGCCCAAGCAACAGGATCTGGGGTTGAACTGGCAAGTCACCGCCTTGCCGGACGGCTTTTCGCCGATTTACAGCAACCGCCATCGCTTGATGATCACGAAACGCCCGGTTGAAAGCCAAATGTTCAGTGATGGTCTGTTCAGTTTCTCTGTTTACCTTTCTGAAGCCGATGACTTCTCTGTACGGGAGCAGTTGGTGAGAAAAGGGCGTCGTACACTGCACAGCCAGGTTTCCGGCAATGCAGAAATTACGGTTGTTGGTGATATTCCTCCGGCAACGGCAAAGCGTGTGGCGGAATCAGTCCGGATGACAGCACCGAACAAGACTAAGGGGAAACAGGCACCATGATCACCGCACTGGCTGAAGTGACCGGTAGCGGCGATGGGTATCTGACAGTACGCTGCCAGCAAAAAACCAGTTGTGGCAGCTGTGCGTCTAAAAACACCTGTGGCACCGGAATTGTCAGCAATGCCTTACCGGGCAAGGTAATGGATATCCGGGTGCCGAGTGAAAAAGCGATCGCCGCCGGTACACTGGTGGAAATTGGCCTTGAAGAACAAACGATACTCAAGTCGGCCGTTGTGGTGTATATCCTGCCTTTGGTATTTGCGGTATCCGGTGCGTTTTTGGGACAGATCCTCGCAGATTTAATGGCAGCAGGAGAGGGCGTTATTATCCTGTCTTCCTTACTTGCGGGTGTGTTGGGTGTCGTTGTTGCACGCTGTTTCTCGCGAAAGCTGGAACAAGAAATTGGGACTACGCCCAAACTGTTACGTGTCCTTGGCAATGCGATGAATACTGCCACGCTGATAAATGCCGCAACAGAGGATAGCGACTAGCCATTTATTTCGGTAGAATCCCGCCACTTGATCGTACGATCTTTAATTTTCATTAACGAGTTAGTCACACCATTTATGAAGCACATTCGTAACTTTTCGATTATTGCCCACATTGACCACGGTAAATCGACCCTTTCAGACCGTCTGATTCAGGTTTGTGGCGGTTTAACCGATCGTGAAATGGCAGCACAGGTTCTGGACTCCATGGATCTGGAACGCGAACGTGGTATCACCATCAAAGCACAAAGTGTGACGCTGAATTACACAGCAAAGGATGGGGAAACCTATCAGTTGAACTTCATCGACACTCCGGGACACGTTGACTTCTCTTACGAGGTATCGCGCTCCTTGGCGGCGTGTGAGGGTGCTTTGCTGGTGGTGGACGCGGGTCAGGGTGTTGAAGCTCAGACACTGGCAAACTGCTACACCGCGATTGAAATGGACTTGGAAGTGGTGCCAATCCTGAACAAGATCGACTTGCCCGCCGCAGACCCGGATCGCGTAGCAGAAGAGATTGAAGACATTGTCGGCATCGATGCCACCGAAGCAACCCGCTGCTCAGCAAAAACTGGCCTCGGTGTTGATCTGGTTCTGGAAGACATTGTTAAGAACATTCCACCACCGGAAGGCGATCCCGCAGCGCCATTGCAGGCACTGATTATTGACTCATGGTTCGACAACTACCTGGGCGTTGTGTCTCTGGTACGTATTAAAAACGGTGAGTTGAAGAAAGGTGACAAGATCAAGGTCATGAGCACCGGTCAGGTGTGGGGCGTTGATCGCATCGGTATCTTTACACCTAAACAAACCGATACCCAGGGGCTGCGTACCGGTGAAGTGGGCTGGGTTGTCTGTGGTATCAAAGACATCCTGGGTGCACCGGTCGGTGATACCCTGACCCACGCAAAACACGGTGCAGACGCGCCATTGCCTGGCTTTAAAAAAGTGAAGCCACAGGTTTATGCGGGCCTGTTCCCGGTATCGTCAGACGATTACGAAGCTTTCCGTGATGCGCTGGGTAAACTGAGCCTGAACGATGCATCCCTGTTCTATGAGCCGGAAAACTCAGCGGCGCTGGGCTTTGGTTTCCGTTGTGGTTTCCTTGGCATGCTGCACATGGAAATTATCCAGGAACGTCTGGAGCGTGAATACGACCTGGACCTGATCACCACTGCACCGACGGTGGTGTACGAAGTGAAGAAAACCAATGGTGACGTACTGTATGTAGACAGCCCGGCAAAACTGCCAGCGGTGAACGACATTGAGCACATTGGTGAGCCGATTGCACGCTGTAATATTCTGGTGCCATCCGAATATCTGGGTAACGTGATCACCCTGTGTATTGAGAAACGTGGTACACAGGTCGACATGATTTACCACGGTAACCAGGTGGCCCTGACGTATGACATCCCAATGGCCGAAGTGGTACTGGACTTCTTCGATCGCCTGAAATCCACCTCACGTGGTTATGCGTCGCTGGATTACAATTTCCAGCGTTATGAAGTGTCGAAGATGGTGCGTGTAGATGTGCTACTGAACGGCGATAACGTGGATGCGCTGGCCATCATCACCCATAAAGATCAGGCACAAAGCCGTGGCCGTGATCTGGTTGAGAAAATGAAAGAGTTCATTCCCCGCCAGCAATTCGACATCGCGATTCAGGCAGCTATCGGTAACCACATTATTGCGCGTTCTACCGTAAAACAGTTGCGTAAGAACGTGACGGCGAAGTGTTACGGTGGTGACGTAAGCCGTAAGAAAAAACTGCTGCAGAAACAAAAAGAAGGTAAGAAACGCATGAAGCAGATCGGTAACGTCGAGCTGCCACAAGAAGCGTTCCTGGCGATTCTGCACGTAGGCAAAGATAAATAACCTGAGCGTTACGAAAGCGAAGGTGATGTAACAAAGGGAATAGAGGTTTAGGGGTACACGATGGCTAATACTTTCTCGCTGATTCTGGTGCTTGTCACCCTGTTTACCGGGATTATCTGGGTACTGGATAAGTTCAAGTGGGCGCCTCGCCGCCAGCAAAAAGCGGCTGAGGCGCTAAACATGGACAGCGGCGAGCTGAGTGCGGAGCAGGTGGCACAGGTTGCTCCTCAACCAAACTGGGTGGAAACGTCCGCTTCTGTGTTCCCCGTGATTAGCCTTGTTCTGGTATTGCGCTCTTTTGTTTATGAGCCGTTTCAGATCCCTTCTGGCTCCATGATGCCGACATTGCTGGTGGGCGACTTCATTCTGGTAGAGAAGTTTGCCTACGGCCTGAAAGATCCGGTGTTCCGCCATCAGTTGGTGGAAACCGGAAAACCGGAACGCGGTGATGTGGTGGTGTTCAAATACCCGCCACAGCCCAATATTGACTTTATCAAGCGTGTTATCGGCCTGCCGGGCGATACGGTACGCTACAACGAAGACAAGCGCCTTTGTGTTCAAAAGCAAGGTGAGTCTAGCTGTGAGCTGGTGCCGGTCGACGATGTTCACAAGAGTGAATTTGTCCAGCGTGGCGTTAATCTGGTTCAGGCGCAGGAAAACCTTGGCGCTGAGCCGCATCAAATCCTAGTGAATCCTTTCATACCAAACCAAACCGGGCAGTATTATCCAACGCCGGGTCTGGGTGAGTGGGTGGTGCCGGAAGGCCAGTATTTCGTGATGGGCGATAACCGCGACAACAGTAAAGACAGCCGCTTCTGGGGCTTTGTGCCGGAAGCGAACCTGGTAGGTAAAGCTGTCGGTATCTGGATCAGTTTTGAATTTGATGAGCAAGGCGACAGCTTCCTGCCGTCTTGGGTACCTGTCGGGGTGCGCTTCAACCGCATCGGCGGCATTGATTAACTTGGAACAACATGACAACACCAATGAATAGATTACAGCGTCGTATCGGTTATACATTTAACGATACGACGCTTCTCAGTCTCGCCCTGACACACCGAAGCGCCAGTGGAAACCACAATGAGCGCTTGGAGTTCTTGGGCGATTCTATTTTGAGTTTCGTTGTTGCTGACGATCTCTACCATCGTTTCCCGAACGTTGATGAAGGTGATATGAGCCGTATGCGTGCAACGCTGGTTCGCGGTAACACGCTGGCTGAACTAGGCCGCGAGTTTGAACTGGGTGATGTATTGCAACTGGGACCAGGAGAGTTGAAAAGTGGTGGTTTCCGCCGCGACTCCATCCTGGCAGACGCCGTAGAGGCGATCATCGGTGCCATTTACCTCGACAGCTCTCTGGAAACGGTACGTGGAATTGTATTGAACTGGTACAAACAACGTCTGGAAACCATTCAGCCGGGCGCGAACCAGAAGGATCCGAAAACACGGTTGCAGGAATTCCTGCAAGGGCGTCGTAAGCCATTGCCTGCCTATAATGTAACCAAGGTACAAGGTGAAGCGCATAACCAGCAATTTACGGTGGAATGTGAAGTGGCAGGACTGGATCGGCCTGTAGTAGGTAAAGGCAGCAGTCGTCGCAAGGCAGAACAAGCGGCTGCGGAATTGGCATTACAAAAGCTGGACTCATGACAGATACACCGCAAACACGCCACTGTGGCTTTATTGCCATCGTAGGCCGCCCCAACGTCGGCAAATCAACCCTGCTCAACCGTCTGGTTGGGCAGAAGCTGTCTATTACCTCGCGTAAACCGCAAACGACCCGTCACCGCATCATGGGGGTAGATACCCGTGACGGTTATCAGGCCGTGTATGTGGATACGCCGGGGCTTCACATTGAAGAAAAGCGCACCATCAACCGACTGATGAACCGTGCTGCATCCAGCTCCCTGACCGACGTTGAGCTGGTATTGTTTCTGGTGGACGGTACCCACTGGACGCAAGACGATGAAATGGTGCTGAACAAGCTGAAAAAAGCCCAGCTGCCCACAGTGTTGTTGGTCAACAAAGTCGATAACGTCAAAGAAAAAGGCGAGTTGTTCCCGCACTTGCAGGAAATCAGCCAGAAAATGGACTTTATCGATGTCGTGCCGGTATCGGCGAAGCACGGTACCAATATCGATGTGGTAGAAAAACTGGTGCGTAAACACCTGCCGGAAGGCGAGTGGTATTTCCCGGAAGAGTACGTGACTGACCGCTCACAGCGCTTTATGGCCTCGGAAATTATCCGTGAAAAATTGATGCGTTTTACCGGCGACGAACTGCCTTACTCCGTGACCGTGGAAATCGAGCGCTTTGACTACAACCCGGAAACGGATGGCTTTGAAATCAATGGCCTGATCCTGGTTGAGCGTAACGGCCAGAAACGTATGGTGATCGGCAAAGGTGGCGATAAAATCAAAACCATTGGCCGTGAAGCCCGCCTTGATATGGAAGAGCTGTTTGAGCGCAAGGTGTACCTTGAGCTTTGGGTGAAAGTGAAATCCGGTTGGGCGGATGACGAGCGCGCACTGCGCAGCCTCGGTTACATCGACGACCTGTAACCGCCACACCACCAGAGAAAATCCAGGAGCACTATGGAAGGCTTGCAGCGCTGCTTTGTTCTGCACTCACGACCCTACAGTGAGACCAGCCTGATCCTGGATGTATTCAGCGAAAATCACGGGCGCGTCAGCCTGATGGCAAAAGGCGCCCGTGGTAAACGTTCTCCCCTGAAAGGGGCGCTTCAGCCCTTCACCCCGCTGTTAATGAAATGGTCTGGCCGCGGCGAAATGCATACTCTTCGCCATGCCGAAGCCATGGGGCTTGCAATTCCCCTTTCTGGCAATGCCCTGTTTTCGGGCTTTTATCTCAATGAGATCCTGAGCCGGGTTGTCGAGCCGGAAACCGCGTATCATCAGCTTTTCTATGATTATGTCACCGCCTTGACGGAGCTCGCCCAGCACCGCAATCCTGAACCTGCCCTGCGTCGGTTTGAGCTTGCCTTGCTCGACTCACTCGGCTATGGAGTGGATTTTCTCCACTGTGCCGGCAGCGGTGAGCCCGTTGATGAAACCATGACGTATATCTTCCGTGAGCAGCAGGGGTTTGTTGCCTCGCTGATGAAAAGCAATACGCTTATGTTTACGGGCAGCGACCTGAAGGCGCTGGCAACCCGGCAATTCTCGACGGCAGAACAGCTAAAGGCCGCCAAGCGCTTTACACGGCTGGCCCTTAAGCCTTATCTTGGCCCTAAACCGCTGAAAAGCCGTGAGCTATTTTTGTTAAGAACAAGGAAATCAACGCAATGAATACCCTTTACCTGGGCGTTAATATTGACCACGTTGCGACCGTCCGTAATGCGCGTGGCACCCAATATCCTGATCCTGTCCACGCCGCAGAGATTGCAGAGCGTGCCGGTGCAGATGGTATTACCATTCACTTGCGTGAAGACCGTCGCCACATTAAAGACCGCGATGTTTACCTGTTGAAAGAGACCATCCAGACCCGTATGAATCTGGAGATGGCGGTGACCGACGAGATGGTGAACATCGCACTCGAGGTAAAACCGGCGTATGTCTGTCTGGTGCCTGAAAAGCGTGAAGAACTCACGACAGAAGGTGGCCTGGATGTGGCAGGCCAGCTTGAGAAAGTGAAAGCTGCCACCGAAACCCTGACCGCTGCCGGTATCAAAGTATCCCTGTTTATCGATGCAGACCGCGCCCAGATTGATGCGGCGAAAGCCTGTGGTGCCCCGTTTATCGAACTGCACACCGGCCGTTATGCGGAAGCCTCGACCGACGAAGAGATGCAGGCAGAGCTGAAGAAAATTGCCGCAGGCGCGAGTTATGCGGCAGATCTGGGCATCAAAGTGAACGCAGGCCACGGCCTGACTTATCACAACGTGAAACCGATTGCGGCAATCCCTGAGATTTATGAGCTGAACATTGGTCATGCGATTATTGGCCGCGCGGTATTTGATGGCCTGCATAAAGCCGTGGCGGACATGAAAGCCCTGATGCTGGAAGCACGTCGCTGATGGCGGTGGTGGGCCTTGGGACTGACATCGTTGAAATTGCGCGCCTTGAGAAGGTCATTGCGCGCACCGGGGATGCGTTTGCCAGACGTGTCCTGACCGAAAAGGAGCTGGTTACCTATTCCAGCTCCAATTTCCCGGCCCGTTTTCTGGCCAAGCGTTTTGCGGTCAAAGAAGCCGCGTCAAAAGCGTTAGGCACCGGTATCGCCTGTGGCGTCACTTTCCATGACTTTGAAGTGACCAATGACGAGTTGGGGAAGCCTGTCGTCGAATTTTCCGGCGTCGCGCGAAAGCTCGCGGACGAACGTGGGGTGCAAAATATTTTTCTCACCCTTGCCGATGAGAAACGCTACGCGGTAGCGACGGTACTGCTCGAGTCCTGTTAGCCTGTACACCATGACCAAAACGCCCCGTGTGCGGGCGTTTTGTCTTTAGGTTCAGGAGTTATCCTCCAGATAATGCGGTGACTGGTCCCGAATGTTTTGCATTTCATCCAACAGCTCAAACAGTTCCGGCTCAATCTCTTCAACAGTGGCCCCGCGTTTTAGCTGGGTTTCCAGTTCATGGCAGAGGCTTTTGAGCCGTGGCACACCACTGTAGGCGCAGCTGCCGTGGAGCTTGTGGATTGCCGGGCCAAGGTTCACATCGCTCTCTTTGAGGGCGAGGTTGACCTTCTCTTCCACTTCATCGAAAGAACGTACCAACATCTGTAGCATTTCTCTGGCCAGGTCTTCCTTGCCCGACGCCTGCTTCATCGCCAGTGACCAATCAATACTGAGTGATTCCCCCAGTTTGTTCGGGGTGATAAGGGGGGAGTTAGGCTGGGCTTCGCCAGTGTGTGGATGAGTCCAGTGATGTAAGACTTGCTCAAGAATATGTTCCTCAATCGGCTTGGTCAGGTAATCATCCATGCCTTCATTGAGTAAGCGCTCACGTTCTCCGCTCATAGCATGGGCGGTAACCGCTACCACCGGCGTCAGGTGATTCATCGGCGTTTGACGGATCTCATGGCAGGCGGTGACGCCGTCCATTTCCGGCATCTGGATATCCATCAAGATGAGATCAAACTTCTGGGTTTGTGCCTGTTCGACCGCTTGTTTTCCGTCTGACGCTGTCACCACATGGGTAACCCGTTCTTTGAGCAGGGCAGTGATAAGCTTCAGGTTGGCTGGGTTATCATCCACAGCCATCACCGAAATGGGCACTTTATCTGTCTGGGTTTCTACGGCAGGTGGCAGAGGAGCGAGTGAGTGCCGTTGCCCCTGTAATTGTTCAATCAGCTTGCGCACCGATAACGGTTTGGCAAGGCAGGCAGCGACACCGGAAGACAGCAAGGACTCCGACAGGGCAAGTTCGGTCGTAGGGAGACAGAAAATCACTTTATCGGTGAATGATTCAGCCTGCTTGGCCATGGCGGCAAGAGTGTCAGCCGTCGGTACCTCGGCGGCATCGACACAGATCAGGGCGCAGGACGTGAACGGTGCATTGTCGGGCAGCTCGGCGTAATCGACAATGTCGATACTGAGGTGAGAAAGACGGTCGCGCATCATGTGGCGGCTTTCTGCGTTGGGTTCAATCAGCAACAGACTCTGGCCTTTCAGCCCTTCTGCATCTATCGGCTGTACCAGTGGTAGGTCGGTTTTAATCAGGGTCATGGTGAACCAGAACGTCGACCCTTGATGAAGCCGGCTGCTGAAACCGATATCCCCACCCATTTGCTGCACCAGCTTCTGGGTGATCACCAGCCCTAAGCCTGTCCCGCCATAGCGTCGGCTGATGCTGGTGTCGGCCTGACGGAATGCCTGGAACAGTTGCGATTGCTGGCGCTCGGAAATTCCAATACCGGTATCACGGATCACGAATTGCAATTCCAGCCGTTCGTCCCGTTGCTGCTTGAGCTCAACACTGACATTGATGTGACCCCGTTCCGTGAATTTGGTGGCGTTACCAATCAGGTTAGTGAGCACTTGCTGGATGCGAAGCGGGTCGCCAATCACCCCGGCAGGAATACGTGGGTCGATGCGAAGGTTGAGTTCCAGCCCTTTTTCATGCGCCATGGGGGCCAGCAGGCGCATCACTTCATCCAGCGAATCCTCAAAATCAAACGGAATGTTTTCAAGCAGCAGCTTGCCCGCTTCAAGTTTTGAGAAATCGAGAATGTCGTTGATGATGGTCAGCAGGTTATTGGCAGATTTTTCAATCGTTTGCAGGTAATCCTGCTGACTGCTGGAAAGCTGGGTTTTCAGCATCTGGCGGGTAAAGCCAATGACACCATTGAGCGGAGTTCGCAGCTCGTGTGACATGTTGGCGAGGAATTCCGATTTTACCCGCGCCGCTTCCTGGGCGTTTTTCTTGGCGATATCCAGCTCAACGTTCTGGATCTCGAGCTGCTCGAGTGTTTCACGCAAATCTGACGTTGCCTGATCGATGCTTTGCTGCATTTCCAGGTGATATTCCGACAGCGAAATGGCCATCGCGTTGATGCCGTTTTTCAACGTATCGAGCTCACCGAGTAATTTGCCTTCAATCCGGACATCAAGGTGTCCACGGCGGATCCTGTCAATCATGCTTATCATCTGCTTGATCGGCATTTCCACATCCTGCAGCAGGCGGTAGGCAAAGAAACAGGAAAGGATAAGCCCTAAAACCAGCACCACACCAGCAGAAATAATTTCCCGGTATTGCTTGAGTTTGACCGAGGAAATGTCCATTTCCATGGCGATGTAACCTATGGGCTTATCCTGCACCTGTGCATTGTTAGAATCGGTGATAGCACGGATGGGGGCGCGCAGCAAAATGGCGTCCTTCAGGTGGATAATGTCCAGCCGGTCTGGCAAGGGCTGTCCCCGGGGCACGGAGAGTATGTCCAGGTTTCGGTGATAGTTGGAGGTAACAAACAGCTTATTCTGGCTGGAAAAGACCGCAATGCTGCGAATGTACTGGGAGTGCTGGCGATGGGTGTGCCCAATCAGGCGCTGCACATTCTCCCGGCTTTCATTGGCAAGGCCGATTTCGCTGGCAATAGCCAGTGGTTCAATGATCGCCTGACCGGCAACGGCAAGCTGTTGCTCCAGCTCCTGATAGCGGTTTTTGATAAAATAGGCGCTCAGTAAGATGCCGATGATAAGCGTCGGGGCGAGTGTCAGGGTGATTACTCTGGCGCGAAGTCCGTATTTGGTCATGCTGTCTATTCTGTGGGAGAATTGCCGTCATTTTTGCGGCGTACCTAAGAACCATTCTAAACAGAGGTGCGCATCGACACCAAAGCTGACGGCGAGAATTCAGCAGGTTATCACAACTGGCTGGCCGCCAATATTCGAATCTATGCGCAAACCACCATACCGGTTTGCGCAGAAAGCTGGAACCAAGAGCCATGGCGCGTTTTTTTAAGCCACAGAAGAAAAAAACTCTCGATACCAAACATAAAGCCTTCTCAGTAGTGCGTCTCGACCATCAGGGGGACGGTGTGGCATTTGATGGTAAGAAGCCGGTGTTTGTCGCCGGTGCCTTGCCGGGCGAAGAGGTGGTGGTGCAACTGACCGAAGACAAACGCCAGTTTGCCCGCGCGCGCCTGATCAAAGTGGTGAAAGCCAGTGCTGAGCGCATCAAACCCTTCTGTCGGCATTATGGCGTATGTGGAGGCTGTAACCTCCAGCATCTGAGCCATGAAGCGCAAATCGAGGCCAAGCAAGCCACCCTTTCACAGTTGATGAAGAAATTTGCGTCGGCTGATCTGGCGCAGGATGCCCCAGTTATTTCTAAGCCGCTGGCGTATCGTCGCCGCGCCCGCCTCAGTGTGAAAGTCAGCAAACAGGGTGAGCTGGAAATGGGATTCCGCCAGCGCAGCACGAATGACATTGTGACGGTGACAGACTGTCCGGTGCTCAGCACCGAACTGAATGCCTTGCTGCCCGGGGTGTATTCCCTGCTTGATGGGCTGCGAGGTCGTCGCATTATTGGTCATATCGAGCTGGTGGACTCGGATGCCGGGCGCGTTTTGCTGGTGCGTGCCATCAAGCTGTTGCATGACGAGGACATCAGCCGACTCAAAGCCTTTGCCGGAGAGCATAACCTGGTGCTTTACCTGCAACAGGAAGACGGCGAGGTTGTCCGCCTGACAGGACCGCAGCCCGCTTATTCCATCGGTGGGCAAACCCTGGCGTTTGAGCCACAGGATTTTATCCAGGTCAATGCTGACATCAATGAAAAGATGATTGCACAGGCGTTAGACTGGCTGGCGCTAGATGAATCAGACAAGGTGCTTGATCTGTTCTGTGGACTGGGTAACTTCAGTTTGCCACTGGCGGAAAAAGTGAAAGCCGTGGTGGGCATTGAAGGGGTGGAAGAGATGGTTGCACGTGCCTCGCAGAATGCGTTGAGCAATAATCAGGCAAACGCACGTTTCTACCATGCCAACCTGGAACTTGATGTGACAGGAACGGTCTGGGGAAAAGAGCAGTACAATAAAATTTTGCTCGACCCCGCACGTGCCGGTGCTTTAGAGGTGATGCCTTATGTGGCACAATCCGAGGCTGAGCGGGTTGTGTATGTGTCCTGCAACCCGGCAACCCTGGCGCGAGACAGTCAGGTACTGCTCGAAAACGGGTATCAGTTGGTTCGGCTGGGCATGTTGGATATGTTCCCTCATACCGGGCATCTGGAGTCGATGGCACTGTTTGTCAGAGAGTAAGTTGCCCATCCGGCTGTCATGGCGATGGCCGGTTTAAGGATAAGAAAAACAGGAAAGTGAAATGGTCGCAATTCGTGGCGCGCACCTAAACAACAATAAAGAATTTGTGCTTGAACGCTGGGTGGAAGGCCTTGCCCAGGAAGCTGTTGTGTCTCAGGCTTTAACGGAAGCCTATCACTATTGCCAGACACTGGGGGATGAGCAAACGCTCGCACAGTCGCTCTGGTGTGGCCGGGAGATGATTGAAATCCTTGTCACCCTGAGTATGGACAAGGACACCCTCCTTGCTGCCCTGCTGTTCCCCATGGTCGAAGATGGCGTGCTCAGCCTTGAGCTGTTACAAGAGCGCTATGGCAGCAATATCGCCAAACTGGTGGCAGGGGTTCAGGAAATGGCGGCAATTCGCCACCTGAATGCCAACAATGAACAGGCCACTGCCGCGCAAGTGGACAATGTGCGGCGCATGTTGCTGTCGATGGTGGATGATTTTCGCTGCGTGGTGATCAAACTTGCCGAGCGCATCACCTACCTGCGTGAAGTGAAAAACGAGCCGGATGAGGTACGTCAGGCGGTGGCCAAAGAGTGCGCCAATATTTATGCGCCATTGGCAAACCGGCTGGGCATTGGCCAGCTGAAGTGGGAAATTGAAGACTACGCCTTCCGTTACCAGCATGCCACTACCTATAAGCAAATCGCCAAACAACTGGCGGAGCGACGCATTGACCGCGAGCAATATATCGAGGCCTTTGTGTCCGATCTGCAAAACGCGATGGAAGCGTCCAACATCAACGCTCAGGTCTACGGCCGCCCCAAACATATTTACAGCATCTGGCGCAAGATGCAGAAAAAAGGGCTGGCGTTTGATGAGCTGTTTGATGTGCGTGCCGTGCGCATTATTGCTGACCAATTGCAGGACTGTTACGCTGCCCTTGGGGTTGTGCACACCAAATACCGTCACCTGCCGAAAGAGTTTGATGACTATGTCGCCAACCCCAAGCCTAACGGTTATCAGTCCATTCACACCGTGGTGCTGGGGCCGGAAGGCAAAACGGTAGAAATCCAAATCCGTACCAAGCAGATGCACGATGATGCTGAGCTGGGTGTGGCCGCACACTGGAAATATAAAGAAGGGGCATCAGCGGGCCGGAGCGGTTACGACGAGAAAATTACCTGGCTGCGGAAGCTGCTGGCCTGGCAGGAAGAAATGTCGGATTCCGGCGAAATGCTGGATGAACTGCGCAGCCAGGTGTTTGACGATCGCGTTTACGCCTTCACCCCAAAAGGGGATGTGGTGGATTTGCCAAGCGGTGCCACACCGCTCGATTTTGCCTACCACATTCACTCGGAAGTGGGTCACCGCTGTATCGGTGCCAAGGTGGAAGGGCGAATAGTGCCGTTTACCTACCACCTTAACATGGGCGATCAGGTTGAAATCATCACCCAGAAAGAGCCCAATCCGTCCCGCGACTGGCTAAACCCAAGCCTTGGCTTTGTCACGTCAGGCCGGGCACGCGCCAAGATCAACGCCTGGTTCCGCAAGCAGGCGCGTGAGAAAAATGTTGAGGCGGGCAAGGAAATCATGGATGCCGAGCTGGCGAAAATCGGCGCTGCCAGTAAAGACGCCGCCCTTGCTATGAAGCGCTTTAACGTCAACAGTCTCGATGAAGTCTATGCCGGTGTGGGCAGCGGTGACCTGCGCATTAATCAGGTGATCAACTACATCAATTCCGTGGTCAACAAACTGACCAAGGAGCAGGAAGACCAGCAGCTTCGTGAAAAGCTGGCGCAGGCAGAAGCGGCAACCTCCACCAAGCGGCCACGCCGTGATGCCGTGGTAGTGGAGGGGGTGGATAACCTGATGACTCACCTGGCGCGCTGTTGTCAGCCTATCCCGGGCGATGATATTGAAGGTTATGTTACTCAAGGCCGTGGTATCTCGGTTCACCGCGCCGATTGTGAGCAGCTTGCCGAGCTTCGCCACCATGCGCCCGAGCGTATCATTGAGACGGTCTGGGGCAGTGGCTACATCGGCAGCTACCAAATCACGGTGCGGGTATCGGCCTCAGAGCGCAGCGGTTTGATTAAAGATCTCACCCATGTACTGACCAACGAGAAAGTGAAAGTCTCCGGCATGCAAAGCCGGGTCGATTTTAAACAGCAGTTGTCGATCATGGACTTTGATCTGGAACTGGGCGACCTTGATGTATTGAGCCGGGTGATTTCCCGCCTTGAACAGGTCAAGGATGTGCATGAAGCCAAGCGGCTTCACTGACAATCATCAAAGGGGAAAGCACGGCTTTCCCTTTTTCGTTGTGGCAACCGAAGGTAGCAGATGAAAACACTGTCACGAATGCAAGAATTGCTGGAAATTATGGCCACCCTCAGAGACCCGGAAAACGGCTGTGAGTGGGACAGGAAGCAAACATTCGATTCCATAATTCCTTACACCGTCGAAGAAACTTTTGAAGCCGTGGATGCCATTGAGCGCCAGGAATGGGCCGATGTGCGCGACGAGCTGGGCGATCTGCTGTTCCAGATTGTGTTCTATAGTCAACTCGGTAAAGAGCAGGGGCTGTTCGACTTTGAAGACATCGCCGGTGCGATCTGCGACAAGCTGGTGCGCAGGCATCCGCACGTGTTTGGTGAAAAAGATGCCGAGGGCAATCCGCTGGAAAAAGCCGATTGGGAAGGTATCAAAGCTCAGGAACGTGCAGCAAAAGCCAAACCGGATGCTGAACCCAGCATTCTCGATGATGTACCGACATCGCTCCCGGCATTGGGGCGGGCAGCCAAACTGCAAAAACGGTGTGCACGGTTTGGCTTTGACTGGGATTCTGTTGGCCCTGTTGCTGAAAAAGTGCAGGAAGAGCTAGAAGAGGTGATGGAAGAGGCGCTGATGGTGGATGTTGACCAGCAGCGTGTGGATGAAGAAATCGGCGATTTGCTGTTTGCTGTTGTCAACCTGGCACGGCATCTTGGCACCAATCCCGAAAGGGCACTTCGCAAAGCCAACCTGAAATTCGAAAAACGTTTTCGGAATGTTGAAATGAAATTACGCGAAAAGGGTAAAAATTTGCACGAAAGTCATCAAGATGAACTCGAAATGTTGTGGCAGGAAGTAAAACGTGATGAGGGCAACACATCGTCGTAAATCACTCAATTGATTTATGACAAAAAAAAACGGCATTCCGTGTGATAGTTTTCACGTTGTGGGAAGTTTCTGGCTCTGGTAACATGTCGTCCCGTCCAGATTTCCAATAATTTCCCCTAAATCCAACTCTCAGGTTTAGCATGACAACGAATTACATTTTTGTTACGGGCGGGGTGGTATCCTCCCTAGGTAAGGGTATTGCAGCAGCGTCATTGGCAGCAATTTTAGAAGCGCGTGGTCTTAATGTGACCATCATGAAGCTTGACCCTTACATCAACGTGGATCCGGGCACCATGAGCCCAACCCAGCACGGTGAGGTATTCGTTACGGAAGATGGTGCAGAAACTGACCTGGATTTGGGTCACTATGAGCGTTTCATCCGCACCAAGATGACCAAACGCAATAACTTCACCTCTGGCCGTGTGTACGCTGACGTGCTGCGCAAAGAGCGCCGTGGTGACTACCTGGGTGCAACCATTCAGGTGATTCCACACATTACCAACTCCATCAAAGAACGTGTGCTTGCCGGTGGCGAAGGTCACGACGTTGCTATCGTAGAAATCGGTGGCACCGTGGGTGATATCGAATCACTGCCGTTCCTGGAAGCGATCCGCCAGCTGGCGGTTGAGCTGGGCCGTGAGCGCGCGATGTTCATGCACCTGACGTTGGTCCCTTACCTGGCAGCCGCCGGTGAGGTGAAAACCAAGCCTACCCAACACTCAGTGAAAGAACTGCTTTCTATCGGTATCCAGCCAGACATTCTGGTTTGTCGTAGCGACCGCGTTATTCCTGCCAATGAGCGCTCGAAGATTGCCCTGTTCTGTAACGTGTCAGAAAAAGCGGTTATCTCGATGAAGGACGTAGATTCTATCTACAAAATCCCTTCACTGATCCGCTCACAAGGTCTTGATGACCTGATCTGTCAGCGCTTTGGCATCACAGCGCCAGAAGCAGACCTGTCTGAGTGGGAACAAGTTATTTATGAAGAAGCCAACCCAACCGGTGAAGTGACCATCGGCATGGTGGGCAAATACATCGAACTGCCAGATGCTTACAAGTCAGTGAACGAAGCACTGAAACACGGTGGCCTGAAAAACCGCCTGACAGTGAACATCAAATACATTGATTCACAAGACGTAGAAAGCAAAGGCGAAGAAGCACTGCAGGGTCTGGACGCAATTCTGGTACCGGGTGGCTTCGGTGACCGCGGTGTTGAAGGCAAGATCCTGGCGGCAAAATACGCCCGCGAAAACAAAATCCCATACCTTGGCATCTGTCTGGGCATGCAGGTTGCGCTGATTGAATACGCGCGCAATGTGGCAGGCATGGAAGGTGCAAACTCCACCGAGTTCGACAAAAACTGTAAGTACCCGGTCGTTGGCCTGATCACGGAATGGGTCGACAGTGACGGTAAGGTTGAAGAGCGTAGCGAAAAATCTGATCTGGGTGGCACCATGCGCCTTGGCGCCCAACTGTGTCACCTGAAAGAAGGAACAAAAGCGCGCGAGCTGTACGGTAATGCGACGATTCACGAGCGTCACCGTCACCGTTATGAAGTGAATAACGTACTGCGCCCGCAGATCGAAAAAGCAGGTCTCGTAGTATCTGGCCTGTCTGCGGATAAAAAGCTGGTTGAGATTATCGAAAACCCTGCGCACCCATGGTTTGTGGCGTGCCAGTTCCACCCTGAATTTACCTCAACCCCACGCGATGGCCATCCGCTGTTTGCAGGCTTTGTGGCGGCAGCGGGTAAATACCAGCGTGGTGAGCTGTAACTGAAAAAAGGAAGCGGTCGCGAAGGTAGTGCGGCCGCTTTTTCGCATTCTTAAGCTATATGACATACGAGAGGAAACACAATGTCTAAGATCGTTAAAGTTCTGGGCCGCGAAATTATCGATTCACGCGGTAACCCAACTGTAGAAGCGGAAGTTCACCTGGAAGGTGGTTTCGTAGGCATGGCAGCTGCGCCTTCTGGTGCATCTACCGGTTCTCGCGAAGCACTGGAACTGCGTGATGGCGACAAAGCACGTTTCCTGGGTAAAGGTGTACTGAAAGCGGTTGAAGCGGTTAACGGCCCAATCGCAGCAGCGCTGGAAGGCAAAGACGCGAAAAACCAAGCAGAAATCGACCAGATCATGATTGACCTGGATGGTACCGACAACAAATCTAAACTCGGTGCTAACGCAATCCTGGCGGTTTCTCTGGCAAACGCAAAAGCAGCAGCGGCTGCGAAAGGCATGCCACTTTACGAGCACATTGCTGAGCTGAACGGTACGCCAGGCGTATTCTCTATGCCTCTGCCAATGATGAACATCATCAACGGTGGTGAGCACGCAGACAACAACGTTGATATCCAAGAATTCATGATCCAGCCAGTTGGCGCTGCAACCCTGAAAGAAGCAGTACGCATGGGTTCAGAAGTGTTCCACAACCTGGCAAAAGTACTGAAGTCTAAAGGCTACAACACCGCAGTGGGTGACGAAGGTGGTTTCGCGCCTAACCTGAAATCTAACGCTGAAGCGCTGGAAGTGATTGCAGAAGCTGTTGCGGCAGCGGGTTACGAGCTGGGCAAAGACATCACTCTGGCAATGGACTGTGCAGCATCTGAGTTCTACGACAAAGAAGCTGGCATCTACAACATGAAAGGCGAAGGCAAAACCTTCACCTCTGAAGAGTTCAACCACTACCTGGCTGGCCTGGTAGAGCAGTTCCCAATCGTGTCTATCGAAGACGGTCTGGACGAGTCTGACTGGGACGGCTTCAAGCACCAGACAGAACTGCTGGGCGGCAAAATCCAGCTGGTGGGTGACGACCTGTTTGTAACCAACACCAAGATCCTGGCGCAAGGTATCGAGAAAGGCATTGCTAACTCTATCTTGATCAAGTTCAACCAGATTGGTTCTCTGACTGAAACTCTGGCTGCTATCAAGATGGCGAAAGATGCAGGCTACACCGCTGTTATCTCTCACCGCAGCGGCGAAACTGAAGACGCAACTATCGCTGACCTGGCGGTAGGTACTGCAGCAGGCCAAATCAAGACCGGTTCTATGAGCCGTTCTGACCGTGTTGCTAAGTACAACCAGCTGATCCGCATCGAAGAAGCACTGGCTGGCAAAGCACCTTTCAACGGTCTGAAAGAAGTAAAAGGCCAAGCGTAATCGCTGACCTGAAGCTGGCTAAATAAGAAACGGCGCTGAAAAGGCGCCGTTTTTTTTGTGTGGTATATCGGGTAAGTGGAGTTCGAGAGGGGAGAAATTTATACGCTCCCAGACTGCTTTGTTGCTTCTGTTCCCTCGAACCATGCAATTTGAATAGATTAAGGTGTGAATGGATTTTTGGACACAAAAGTGAGTTGGCACTTGTTCACTCGGGTGTCTACTTTGGATAACTTTAGTTTGGGGAAACGAAGTAGACGACTTTGTTGATCGAGAGCATTGGCTGCTGGTGCAACCAGAAAGAAGGCTATTGCCTATTGACCGGAGAAGGGCTCATATGTTGTTAGCCTCCTAAGAAATTACTGGACAAAACAACAGTAAACTGTTATACACTCACAATGAATCAAGCGTTACTTATAGGTAGGGGGGCTGCATGGCTAAAGCGTTGAGTGTAGCTAATGAGTTTTTAAGATTAGCTAAAGAAAACAAAAAAAGCATAACAAACATGCAGATTCAAAAGCTTGTGTACACTGCACACGGCTTGTCTCTTGGCTATACAGGAAAACCACTCCTAGATGAAGAAGTTAATGCATGGAAGCATGGTCCAGTCATCCCTGTTTTGTATCACAGATACAAAAAATATATCAATGGTAACATTGATCTTAACAAAGAAATCTCCGCTTGTGATGACCTGACCACTGAAGAAAAAGAGATTGTAGCAGGTGCTTACAAGAACTTTGGCAAATTCGATGGCTGGCAACTGCGTGAACTTACACATAAAGAAGGTAGCCCATGGCATAAGATTTGGTATGACCATTGTGGAAATGCTACCTATAACGCAGTAATGCCAAACGATGTTATCCGCGCACATTATGAGAACATCAAAGCGACAGGACAAGCTTCATCTCTATGATTTCAGACATTAATGTAAACGCGGATTTCAAAGAAACATCGCCAAAAGATGAAAGTGAGTTATCTGACGAAGTAGCCGAGCTAAAGCTTCAATTAGAGATACAAAAAATGCAGGCTGAAATCGATGAACTTAGAGCAGGCATTGATGATACTAAAAACAATACAAAAATGAGAAAAGATTTAGCTGATAAAACTTTCTCGTTTATGGAAAAGTTCACAATTTTTTCAGCCTTGGTTTTTTGGTTATATATTTCTTCTTTCTTGCAAAATGGCAAAGAAATTCCAGAGTCGGTTATGATTACCTTTATAACCACAACTCTTGCTACAGTTATCGGGTTGATGGTTATTATATTAAAAGGGATGTTTGGTTCTAGTTCTAAGTGAAGGCTAACTTCCTCCTAGGGGCTGGCAACGCATAAAACCAAACTACTTTGACAAACCTCAAACCTACTTCTTCGCCAGCTCCGGCAAATCGCCCGTCAGCCCCAACGCCCGCTTGATAAACTGCGTCTTGATGCCCGGCAGGGTTGCTGCTGCCATCAGGCCAATTCCGCGGATTAGTTTCTTCGCCGGGTTTTCACCGGCAAACAGATCGCGAAAGCCCTGCATGGCGGCAATCATTTGCGCCGCTTCGGCCTTGCGCCAGCGTTCAAAGGTGCGCAGGTTGGCTTTTTCACCGACGTCTTTGCCTTCATTGCTCAGGCGAACCAGCTCCTGTGCCAGCGTGGCGGCATCTAACAGCCCAAGGTTGACGCCCTGACCGGCCAGTGGGTGAATGGTATGGGCTGCATCGCCAACCAGCGCGACGCGATCAACGACAAAATCCCTCGCATAGCGCATTTTAAGGGGGAACGCCGCCCGTTCACCTTCGACAGTGCAAAGGCCAAGGCGAAGATCAAACGCTGCGCTCAGTGCTTTGTTGAATGCTTCTGCGGACATGGTGCAGCGGGCATCGGCCTGTTCCGGTGATTGTGACCAGACAATCGAGCTCAGGTGTGAGTCAGGCAAAGGCAGGAATGCCAGCGGACCATCCGGGGTGAAAATTTGGCGTGCTACACCACCGTGAGGCTCTTCTGTGCGGATATTCGCCACCAGCGCACTGTGGCCGTAATCCCAATGGGTCAGGGGGATTGAAAGCTGGTTTCGCCCCCAGGAATTGGCACCGTCTGCCCCCACGACCAGTTTGGCGGTAATGGCACTGCCGGATTCCAGCGTCAGCCAGGCTTCGGTTTCACCGAACATCATGCTCTGGCAGCGTTCCGGGCAGAACAGGGTAACGTTGTGCTGCTGTTTGACGCATTCCATCAGCGCCAGCTGAATCACACGGTTTTCAACAATGCAGCCAAGGTTGGGTTGCCCCAGATCGGTGGCGTCAAAATCAATGGCGGCAAAGCTGTCCTGTTCCCACACTGACATTTTGTGATACGGGCTGTAGCGACGGGAAAGGATGCCGTCCCACGCTCCCACGTTTTTCAGGATACGTTCGCTGGCGCGGCTCAGGGCCGAAACGCGAAGGTCGGGCAGGGTGTCCAGTTCCGGTTCGGGCATCTTGCCTTCAATGATGGCGATACGGAGATCGCTTTCAGCCAGTGCCGCTGCCAGTGTCAGGCCAACCATACCACCGCCGATAATGGCGATGTCTACATTTGTCATTTTCATTATCGTTCTACCAGACCCATCGCCCGTTTAAGCAGGGGGGCTTTCAATTCACTACAGACTGACATGGCTGCCAGTCCCAGATTGCGCCCCAGAATCAACGGGGCAGCGGTATTGGAAAAACCATGAACCAATCCTGACGTCATGGCGACTGTGGCATCACGATCCGGCTCACGGCGGGCAAGGTAGGATTGCAAGACCGGCATTTCACCACAATCTTTTTGGTTCAGGTGGGCGTTTGCGATTTCCTCTGCCAGTGTCACCACATCGCGAAGCCCAAGGTTAAAGCCCTGACCGGCGATAGGGTGCAGGGTTTGTGCAGCGTTGCCCACCACGGCAAAGCGGTGGCTGATAAGACGGGTTGCCTGGCGTAAAACCAGTGGGTAGTTGCCCCGCTGGCCGACATGAAGTAGCCTGCCAAGACGCCAGCCAAAGGCACGCTGCAGTGCCTGCGCGAATTCGTTATCGGACATGGCGAGCAGGGCTGGCGCTTCGTGGGGGTTCACACACCATACCAGTGAGCTTCTGCCTTCTGACATCGGCAACAGGGCGACAGGGCCTGTCTCGGTGAAGCGCTCAAACGCTCGCCCCTGATGGGCAAGCTCAGTGGTCACATTGGCAATCAGCGCAATTTGTTCGAAATCATGCTCGTGGCGGTCAATACCCACCTTCTCGCAGCAGGAGGAAAGGGCACCGTCTGCGGCAACTACCAGCCGGGTTGTCAGTGTCTGGCCGTCATTGAGTGTCAGGGTTACTTTGTCTGTGTCGCGTTCAATCTCAGAAACAAAGGCAGGGCAGAAAAGCGTGATGTTTTGGGCATCGCCCAGCGCTTTATGGAACACGCGTCCGGCATCAGCAAGTTCAATCACGTTGCCAAGGAAGGGGACACCTTCCTTCGAGGCGTGCATTTCTGTCAGTCCAAAGTGGCCGCGGTCAGAAACATGAATCGTGGTGATGGAGGTTGCGAACGGTGCCAGCACCGGCCAGATGCCAATCTGTTCGAGTAGCTGGCAACTCCCGTAAGACAGGGCAATACTGCGGGCATCGTAACCCGGATGGCTGTGGTCGGGAATGGCGGCTTCAACCACGGCGACCGACAGTCCAGCCCCTGTCAGGCGTTCAATAGCCAGGGCCAGGGTAGCCCCTGCCATCGCACCGCCTGCGATAACAACATCAAAGGTGTGTGTGGTAGGCGCGCTTGCGTCCATTCTGTGTCACTCTCCGGCAATGCCCTTTTGGGTCAACAGACCTTAGTGAAGGGTAGGTTTTTCTTCAGTCTGTGGTTTGATGCCCAACTCTGCATGAAGGGTCATCGCGCAGACACGAACGTGTTCAATCACCTGTTCCAGCAGTTGTGCCTGCTCTTCCATATCGTCATCTTCATCAATGCCCAATTGGGCAATTTCAGACAGATCGGAAAGCACTTCTTTGGTGTCTTCAGACAGCTTACCGGCAGTTATACCCACCAGACCGATACCCGCGATAAATGCATTCAACCACTCGGACAGGGCATCAGCACGGTCAAGCAGTGACACACCTTCTTCCGGCAGCAGGATGTCGAAATCCATCTGTCCACTGGCCAACGCGGCGCTCGCAAGGCCAATACTGGTTGCTGCCAGTGCCTTGGATTGATGGGGCCAGCCTGCGCCATCATTGGTGTAGTCATAAAGCATCGGCATCCAGTTCCCCCGTTCCGGGTCGAGTCCACCGCACAGCATACCACTGAGCAATCCATGCATTTCCGCTGGGGTTACGGCCAGGGAATCGGCGTTTAGTGTGGCAGCTATGCTGCTGTATTCAGGTAAAGTTGCTTGGGTCACGGGGTCACCTTGGGTACCGGTTATGTCTTGCCAGTATCCTAACACTTCGGGCCAAGTCACTGAACTGTTCTTGTTGATTGAAAAAAGCAAAAGCACTAAAACAGAATCCCGATAGCTCTGATTTTCATCATATTGACGACTTTTCGTCTGATTGGTGCGTCGTGAGCCAATACGCTATAGGATAGACTTGCAGTTTAATCTGCCATTTTCTATAGTTTGCGCCCGTCACGTCAGGGTGCGATCTCGTGCTTTGAAGGGAGCCCAGAAAAAATATGACTACGCAGGCTGTTGAAATTCGAATCCTTGGCAAAACAATGCGTGTAAACTGTCCAACCGGGCAGGAGCAGGCGTTGACGGATGCTGCAAACGACTTTGATCAACGGTTGCATGAATTGTCTGAGCGCACTAAAGTAACGAATACAGAGCAGTTATTGACGATTGCTGCCCTGAACGTCTGCTACGAGTTACGGGCCGAAAGGCAAAAGAGCATTGATGAGCAGGCAGATATGGCACAGCGTATCTCGCTGTTGCAACAGACGATTGAAGAGGCGTTGTTAAAACACAGCGCATCGAAGGAAGGTTAGACCCTTCCACACCAAGTTGACCCTGGAGTGTGCGTCAGCGGATCCGCGTCCCTGAGCCGATAAGCACACCTAAGGGTGGGATGTTATAGACTTTTGAGCAAGCTCGGCCCGTACCGAGAAGCCTGCGGTTTATTCTTCTCATCCGCCTTGAACCGCAGGGTTCAAGGGCAAAAGATCCCAACGGCACTCCGGGGCTTTCCCTAGCATCAACCCGCTTTGCGGCAAGGAAAGCCGATGCAAGCAACCACGTTTTCCCTGCGCAATGAACTGCGAAAAACCATCCGGGCCAAAAGACAGTCACTGACAGATGAGCAGCAATATCAGGCTGCCCACGACGTGCTGGCTCATTTCCAAAACGCGGACTGCATCCGCCAAGCCCAACGCATCGCGCTTTACCTGTCTGTTGACGGCGAACTGAATACCCAACCTTTAATCGAACATTGCTGGCGTGAAGGCAAGGCGGTCTATTTGCCAGTCATTCATCCTTTCAGCAAAGGTCACTTATTGTTTCTGCATTACCATCCTGATTCGACGCTGATAGCGAACCGGTATGGCATTCTGGAACCTAAACTGAGCGTGCTTGATGTGTTGCCAGCCCACCGGCTCGATGTGATTTGCACCCCGCTTGTGGCATTTGATGAGTGTGGTCAGCGCCTTGGTATGGGCGGCGGTTATTATGACCGCACGCTTGCCCCCTGGTATGCGTCACGCTGTGGTGCGAAACCTATCGGTATTGCCCATGATTGTCAGCAGGTAAGTGCACTGCCTGTTGAAGCGTGGGATGTGCCGTTGCCGGAGATCCTGACGCCTTCCAGACACTGGATATGGTCGATCTGACACGATCAGCATGGATCGGCAAGAACGGGATCTGGGTTTATAAAAACCTGCCCGTGCGAGAGTGAGATCTGTATAATCGGCCTCGCAATTTTTCCCCTATTTAGCAGGAGATCCTCATGACTCAGGATGAAATGAAAAAGGCGGCTGGCTGGGCTGCGCTGGAATACGTGACCAAAGGCAGTATTGTTGGTGTCGGCACGGGGTCAACCGTTAATCACTTCATCGATGCGCTTGAAACCATTAAAGAGCAAATCAAAGGTGCGGTGTCGAGCTCAGTGGCATCAACCGAGCGCCTTGAGAAAATTGGCATCCCGGTGTTTGATGCCAATGAGGTAGACAGCTTAGATATCTATGTTGATGGCGCAGATGAGATCAACCCAAACAATGAAATGATCAAAGGCGGCGGCGCAGCCCTGACCCGCGAGAAGATCGTTGCCGCGATCGCCAAGCAGTTCATTTGCATTATTGATGACAGCAAAAAAGTGGATGTACTGGGCCAGTTCCCCCTGCCGGTAGAGGTGATCCCAATGGCACGCTCTTATGTAGCCCGCGAACTGGTGAAACTGGGCGGCGATCCTTGTTATCGTGAAGGCTGTATTACCGACAATGGCAACGTCATTCTGGACGTTCACAACCTGAAAATCACCAATGCGAAAGAGTTGGAAGACAAGATCAATGCGATCCCGGGTGTTGTCACTGTGGGCCTGTTTGCTAACCGTGGTGCAGATGTGGTGCTGGAAGGCACGGCAAACGGTGTCGTAAAAAGCTAAAAATTGTTAATCAATAACAAGTTAGATGTTTACTTTTTTTTAAGTAAAAGCCAAACGTTTGCGTTTAAGTAACTCAACAAGTTAGCGGTGCCTTTCCGGCGCCGTTTTTTTTCGTACTTATGACGTAATATTCTTACCCATGTAAAAAAATTTTTGTTACCTTAGTCACTAATTGAGCGGGCCTGAGAGAAAACAACACCAAAGGTACCGCAGTCTGGAAGACATATACGGATTTCTTATGCAGATTTTTTTAAGGATGAGAATTGCATGGCTAAAGTGTCGCTTGAAAAAGACAAAATAAAAATCCTTCTCCTTGAAGGTGTTCACCCAACGGCGCTGGAAGTATTTCAGGGCGCAGGTTACAGCAACATTGAGTATCACAAAGGCTCCCTGTCGGGCGAAGAGCTGGAAGCGGCCATTGCCGATGCGCATTTCGTGGGTATTCGTTCCCGTACCCAACTGACCGAACAGGTATTTGCAAAAGCCCAGAAGCTGGTGGCGGTAGGGTGTTTCTGTATCGGCACCAACCAGGTTGATTTAAACGCTGCTGCGAAACGCGGTATCCCGGTATTTAACGCGCCATTCTCCAACACCCGCAGTGTCGCTGAACTGGTTCTGGGCGAAATCCTGCTTCTGCTTCGCGGCATTCCGGCGAAAAATGCCATGGCACATCGCGGCGAGTGGATGAAATCGGCTGACCGTTCATTTGAAGCGCGCGGTAAAAACCTTGGCATCATCGGTTATGGCCACATTGGTACCCAGCTGGGGATTCTGGCGGAAAACCTTGGAATGCGGGTTTTCTTCTATGACATCGAAAACAAGCTCTCTTTGGGGAATGCCCAGCAGGTGGCATCGATGTCAGAACTGTTGAACAAGAGTGATGTGGTCACTCTACATGTGCCGGAAACCGATTCCACCCAGAACATGATGGGCAGCGAAGAGTTTGCGCGTATGAAACCGGGCGCGATTTTCATCAATGCGGCGCGCGGTACAGTGGTGGATATCGATGCTCTGTGCGGTGCATTGGAAAGCGGCCATATTGGCGGTGCCGCCATTGACGTGTTCCCCACCGAGCCAAAAACCAACAGCGACCCATTTACGTCGCCACTCCAGGCGTTTGACAATGTTATCCTGACACCACACATCGGTGGCTCGACGCAAGAAGCGCAGGAAAACATCGGGATCGAAGTGGCCGGTAAACTGGTGAAGTACTCAGACAACGGTTCGACCCTGTCTTGTGTCAACTTCCCGGAAGTGTCGCTGCCTGAACACACTGGTTCCTCGCGCCTGCTGCACATTCACCAGAACAAGCCGGGCATCCTGACCAAGATCAACACCATCTTTGCAGAGGAAGGCATCAACATCGCTGGCCAGTACCTGCAGACCAATGCCGAATATGGTTATGTGGTGATCGATGTTGAAACGGAGCATTCAGAGAAAGCGCTGGAGAAACTTAAAGCGATTGAAGGTACTCTTCGCGCGCGTATTCTCCACTGATGAACTGTTTGTCTACAGTACTGATTTATGACAATAAAAATGGCCGCACTCGCGGCCATTGTCGTTTTGGGCGAAAGCGCTCTGGAAACTTATCGTCCCAGCTTATACACCACTTCCACCTGATCGCGGACGGTGATTTCTGCATCCTGGTAACTCGCCCCCACATTGGCTGACGATTCTGCCATTCGCATCAAAACCGGGCGGTTAGCGTTTGTATCCATGTAACGGATCTCCCACACGCTACCAAGATCCAGGTCAAACCCTTTCGCCAGTGAAGCGGCTTTAGCCTGCGCATCCCGGATGGCCGCTATTCTGGCTTGCTCTTTTAATTCGGTTTCTTTACTGGAAGAAAACTGGATGCCGTTCACACGGTTAAGACCATCAGCCAGAGCGCCATCCAAAACAGTGTTGAGCATGCCCAGATCGGTGAGGGTGACGGCAACATTGCGGCTGGCACGGTAGCCGTCCAGTTTGGGCTCGCCGTTTTTCGGGTACGTGTACTGAGGCTGGATATTGAGATTGGCACTTTCGATATCTTTGCGGGCCACGCCCATTTTCTCAAGGCGTCCAAGTAAGGCAACAATGGCATCGTCAGAGGCTTTTTTCGCCGCCTGTGCAGTGTCGCGGGTCAGGGAAACCGCAACATTGATGATGGCTGTGTCCGGTTGAGCAACCACTTCTCCGATACCTGTTGTTTCCAGATGGGGAAATTCAGGGGCAGAGGCAGAGGCAGAGGCGAAAGGAGCCGTGAGCGCAAGTGTTGCGCTAATGAAGGAAGCAATCAGATGTTTTTTCATGGTCTTGTTTCCACGTTGTTTTTCGACATTATCTGACTATATGACTCTGCGTATATAGAAAAGATTCACACTTCGCGGGATATTTTTCCATTGTCGAATACGGTTCGCGCATAACTAAGGCAGGCCGAGGTCATCTCTGCCAATATCCCGCTTTCGGTGGCAAAGTGATGCCAGTAGAGATGGCGCGTTATGCCATCTCCGGGACAAAGGTCGATAAGCTCACCCCGTGCCAGTTCTTGGCGGATCTGGAGCCGTGGGATCAGGCAATAGGCAACCCCGAGTTTAGCCATTTTGACGAACGCTTCTGACGAGCGCACCATGTGGCTTCGCCAACCCGGCGTAGGCAGTTGGAACCGTTCGGAAACAAACTGGGTGTGCATGTCATCAAAGCGATCAAATACCACTGCCGGTGCGCGACTGACTGCACCGGCATTGAGCCCGTCCGGGAAATAGCTGGCTTTAAAGGCCGGCGTGCAGACACAAAGGTAGTCCATGACCCCAAGTGGCTGCGCCACACAGCCTTTTAACGCTGTTGGTTCATTGCTGATGGCGACAACGGCCTCTCCGGATCGTAGCCGGTTCAACGTGCGGCATTCGTCATCCACAATCAGGTTAATCTCCAGCGTTTGCGCCTTCATTAAGGGGGAAAGGGCAGGCAACAGCCAGGTGGCCAGGCTGTCAGCATTGGTGGCAATAGGGACGGTGATCGGGCCAGACAGTCCGTCAGGTGTCAGCTCGGGCAGCAGTTCTTTTTCCAGCAACTGTACCCGGCGATGGAGCCCAAGCAGCTTTCTGCCAATGGCTGTCGGTTGTGGCGGCGATTCCCGGATAAGCACGGGTTGTGCGACCAGCGTTTCCAGCTGTTTTATCCGCTGCGATACCGCTGACTGGGTAATAAACAGGGCATCAGCGGCTTTATCAAACCCGCCATGGGCGATAACAGCATCCAGTGCATCGAGCCAGCGGTAATCCATTCCCTTCATGCCTGCCTCATAAGAAATACTTATTTGTGATTAAAACTATTAGTTTTACTTACTCTTGTCACGTGACTAATTTAACCCCACGGGATGAAAGTCATGAGACACGGCAATGAGTAGCACAGTATTACTGCAGGGATTTGGCTTGGGGCTCTCGATGATTATCCCGATCGGGGCGCAAAATACGTTTGTGCTTAATCAGGGAATCCGTCGTCATCACCACATTGCAACGGCAACACTCTGCTTTCTTTGCGATTTTGCCTTAATTGCCCTGGGAGTGTTTGGTGGTGGCGCAATGCTGGCGGATAACGAAACTCTGCTCAGTGTGGTGACGCTGGGGGGCATTGCCTTTCTCCTGACCTATGCATGGCAGTCATTGAAAAGCGCTTGGCGCACCGGGCCTGCCAAGGAACAGACACAAACAGGTAAAACCGGGAAAGGGCTGTTGGCGGTGTTGCTTGGTGCTGCGGCGGTGACCTTGCTCAATCCCCATGTTTATCTCGACACTGTGGTAGTGCTGGGGTCGATTGGTGGGCAGCTTGAATCCTCACAGCGTATGGCCTTTGCTGTGGGTACGATGCTGGCATCACTGGTCTGGTTTTATGGCATTGCCCTTGGCGCGGCGAAAATGTCTCCGTTTCTTTCCAGACCAAAGGTACAGAGGATCGTTGATCTGCTAGTGGCAGCCATGATGCTCTATGTGGCATACCTGTTGATGCAAAAATGGCTGGCAAGTCTTTCCATATAATATCCACCCCTTTGCCCATCAGTCGTACTGAGATTGTTTGCCTTGGGGGAATTCTTCGCCATACTTATCCCAATTCGTTGATCTGACACTGCCATTACTGGTGCGATAGTGACGAATGTGGGATTATTAGGTCTTCCTGCCCCCGTTATGGGCGAGGAAATGGTTTGTGTGGATAACGGAGGATGAATTCAATGCGAATGTTGACAGTGTTACTGTTCGTGTTGTTTGGATGGCTCCAATATCACCTTTGGTGGGGCAAAAACGGCGTCGAAGATTACTTCGCCGTGACAGCCGTTGCTGAGTCTGTGGCTCAGGCGAACGAAAAGCTTCACCAGCGCAACCAGCAAATGTATGCAGAAATTGCCGATCTCAAACGCGGGCAGGAAGCGATTGAAGAACGTGCCCGCAATGAACTGGGCATGATCAAACCGGGAGAAACCTTCTTTCGGATCGTCAGTGATTAATCCCTCTCGCCAAACTAAGTAGAGAAACATGAAAACCCCGGCCAGTGAACAAACGCTAAGCTTGCCGCAACCCGTCGTGCCTGACGTCGTTGCTATTGTCCCTGCGGCAGGGGTGGGTAAGCGCATGCGTGCTGACCTGCCCAAGCAATATCTCACTATTGGAGATAAAACCTTGCTCGAGCACACGGTGCATTACCTGCTTGAACATCCAAGAATTTCAAACGTGGTGATCGCGATTGGCGCTGAAGATGCCTATTTCCAATCCACATCCCTTGCCCATAACAAGCGGGTGGTGGTGACCACTGGCGGGCAAGAGCGTGCCGACTCTGTATTGGCGGGACTGAAAGCGACGGATGCACAATGGGTGATGGTGCATGATGCCGCCCGGCCCTGTGTCCGCCACAGCGATATTGATGCCCTGATTGACGCGGCAGCTACCCACACTCATGGTGCTATCCTTGCGGCTCCGGTACGTGACACCATGAAACGTAGCAGCCTTGATGGCAAGATTGAAACAACGGTGTGCCGTGACAACCTCTGGCACGCGCTGACACCACAAATGTTTTTGCGTGATCAGTTATTGGCCGCACTTGAAACGGCGCGGGATCAATCGCTGGCAGTGACTGATGAAGCCTCTGCGATTGAGCTTACCGGCGGGGCGCCCAAACTGGTGACAGGACATGCAGACAATATCAAGGTGACGCAGCCGGAAGATCTCGCGCTCGCCGCCTTTTTCCTGGCCCAACGCAAACGCGGCCAGTGAGACACGAGGAAGAACAATGATACGTATTGGGCACGGTTTTGACGTTCACAAATTTGGGGGCCAAGGCCCGGTGATTATTGGTGGCGTAAATGTGCCGTATGAACAGGGCCTGATTGCCCATTCGGATGGCGATGTTGCTTTGCATGCAGTCTGCGATGCCCTGTTGGGGGCGATTGCTGCCGGTGATATTGGCCGCCATTTCCCGGATACCGATGCTGAGTGGAAAGGGGCAGACAGCCGCCACCTGCTGCGTGATGTTTACGCCAAAGTGAAAGCCAAAGGCTATGTCATTGGTAACCTGGACGTCACGATCATGGCGCAGGCACCCAAGATGGCCCCCCATATTGATGCGATGTGTGCCGTGATCGCTGAGGATCTGGAAACGGATGTCAGCAACATTAACGTTAAAGCGACAACCACTGAACGACTGGGGTTCACCGGCCGCAAAGAAGGCATTGCCTGCGAAGCGGTGGTGATCATCCGTAAGGATTCCAATGAGTGATGTAATGAGTGCGTTGGCTTACCTGCACGGTAAGCCAACAGCAAAAGGCCGCCTTAAAGCCAGACCCGAACACTTTTTTGTCAGTGAAACACTGGGTTTCACCCCGGCTGGTCACGGCGAGCATTTCCTGGTGCGTATCCGCAAGGTGGGCGAAAACACCAAATATGTCGCCAACGAACTGGCGAAAGCCTGTGGTGTGAAATCCCGCGATGTGAGCTGGGCGGGACTGAAAGATCGCCACGCAGTGACAGAACAGTGGTTCAGCGTGCATCTTCCTGGGCAACCGGATCCGGATCTCTCGGAGTTTGTTGCAACTCACGAAGGCGTGGATGCTATTTTGGAAACCGCCCGTCACGATAAAAAACTGCGACCGGGCGATTTGACAGGGAACCGCTTTAAGCTGATGGTCACAGAATTTGATGGCGATGAGACGATTGAAGCGCGTCTGGCTGACATTCGTGACAAAGGTGTGCCCAACTACTTTGGCAGCCAGCGTTTTGGCCGCAACGGAAACAATGTGATATCCGCACGCGACTGGGGGCAGGACAAGTTCCGCGTCCGGGACAAGAGTAAACGCAGTTTCTACCTGTCTGCTGCACGATCTTACCTGTTCAACCAGGTGCTCTCTGCCCGGATCGAAAAAGCATTGTGTCATACCCCTATGAAGGGTGACCTGCTTGTTAATGGGCAGGAAGAAACATCGCTGGTGGAAGATATCGCCACAGCCCAGACATTGTTGGCGAGTAAGAACTGGCAAATCACCGGCCCGATGACCGGCGACAATGCGCTGCCGACACAGGGGGAAGCCCAAGCGTTTGAACAGGCCATCGTGGATATGGAGCCGCACCTGCTGGCTGTGATACGTGGCAACCGTATGCGCCATGAGCGCCGTGCTTTGCTGCTCTACCCGCAGGACATGCGCTGGCAACATGAAAGTGACACACTGAGCGTGGAATTTTCATTGCCGGCAGGCTGTTTTGCCACTGCCGTGATGCGTGAAGTCATAGAAGAGAATAATGAGGGAGAGACAGATGCACATTTTGATCAGTAACGATGATGGCGTCTTTGCCGACGGTATCAACGTGCTGGCAGAGGTGTTATCTGAGATTGCGACGGTGACTGTTGTTGCGCCCGACAGAAACCGCTCTGGTGCGTCTAACTCCCTGACGTTAGAAAACCCACTTCGCTTGCGTGAAGTGGGAGAAAACCGGTTTGCTGTTCAGGGCACACCGACTGACAGTGTTCATGTCGCCCTGAATGCGCTGGTGAAAGACAACGTGGATTTTGTCATTGCCGGGATCAATCACGGCGCCAATCTGGGCGATGATGTACTGTATTCCGGTACGGTGGCGGCGGCGACAGAAGGCTTTTTCATGGGCGTGCCTGCGATAGCGGTCTCCCTTTGTGGTAACACACATTTCCATACTGCTGCGCAGGTGGTAAAAAAAGTGGTACTGAATGACAAAGTGCAACCGTTGCCGCGTAACCGTCTGCTAAATATCAATGTGCCTGATGTGCCTTTGGAAGAGATCCAGGGCTGGCAGGTTACCAGGCTCGGTGCGCGTCATCGTGCGGAAGACATGATCGAAGATAAAGATCCGCGCGGCCATACTATTTATTGGATTGGACCTCCGGGGGCCAAGCAGGACGCCGGGCCGGGTACGGATTTTTATGCCATTGAGCATAATTGTGTCTCACTGACACCGCTTCAGATCGATCTGACAGCGCATGACACCATTGATACTTTGAACCACTGGGTAACACACGCAACGAAACAATAAGGTGATATTGGTGAATTACTCGCATTCACTTATTCAACAACTTCGACAACAGGGAATTTCAGATCAACGTGTACTGGATGCCATCGCACGCTTGCCCAGACACCTTTTTGTTTCTGAAGCTATGGCTCACCAGGCCTACGATAACAATGCGCTGCCCATCGGTTTTGGGCAAACCATTTCCCAGCCTTATATCGTTGCGAAAATGACTGAGCTTCTCAACCTCAGACACGACAGCCGTGTGTTGGAGATAGGAACGGGTTCAGGCTTCCAGACATGTGTACTGGCGCAACTGGTTGAGCATGTTTATTCCGTGGAGCGAATTAAGCAATTACAAATGGTTGCCAAGCGCCGTTTTAAGCAGTTTGAGCTCTACAACATCTCAACAAAACACGGTGACGGCTGGCAAGGATGGGCCAGTAAAGGACCTTTCGACGCCATTATTGTAACCGCCGCAGCCTCTAGTATGCCTCAGGCATTAATTGAACAGCTGGCGGACGGTGGATCTCTTATTGTGCCTGTTGGCGAGATAGAGCAAACGCTTTACCGGGTGACGCGTTGTGGTGATGACATTGAAACAACAGCCATTGAGGCGGTACGTTTTGTCCCTCTCGTCGCTGGTGATTTGGCATAGGTATCTTTCGGTGACAGTGGTTTCAATTCAGTTGAAAATTTTAGTTTTTCTCTCTGTCTTGGGGTTATTGTCTGCGTGCTCGATAACCAGCCCGGCGCCCGTTTCAAGCGTCGGGCCGGACTATGGCCAAATTAAGCGTGGAAGCTATCGTGGCAGTTACTATGAGGTGCAAAAGGGCGATACCTTGTATTATATCGCCTATATCACTGACCGGGATGTCAATGACATTATCTCCGCCAACAAACTGAGAGCACCCTATACTATCTTTCCAGGCCAGAAACTGAACCTGTGGCATGAAAAATACACCCCTCCCTCGTACGGGAAAAAAAACAGCGGTGGTGAGGGGGCCGCAGTAGCTGTCATAACGTCAACGGGCTCAGCAGCAACTGTTCCTGCCGCAGTGATAGCGAAACCGCCTGCTGTTTCAGGATCTTCTGCGGACGCTAAACCCAATAATCAAAAAATCGCTTCGAAAAATAAGTCGGGATCATCGTCTCAAAATAAGAAAAATGTTGAACAGCAAAAAGTGAAGGAGTACAGTCAGGATGTAACAAAAAATAAACCATCTGTTGATAAGTTGGTAATTAAGCCATCTACAACGTCACAGGAAATTAGTTGGCAATGGCCATCTAAAGGACGGGTTGTCTCTGGATTTTCCAGCTCAGAGCTGGGGAATAAAGGGATAGACATTGCAGGTAACCGCGGTCAAAGCGTGAATGCTTCTGCAGATGGGAAAGTGGTTTACGCGGGTAATGCGCTTCGAGGCTATGGCAATTTAATCATCATCAAACACAATGATGATTATTTGAGTGCTTATGCGCACAATGACCGTGTATTTGTTTCAGAACGTCAGAGTGTCAAGAAGGGGCAAAGAATAGCCTCAATGGGCAGCTCTGGTACAAACAGTGTCCGGTTGCACTTCGAGATTCGCTATAAAGGAAAATCGGTTAATCCGTTAAGGTATTTACCGAAACGGTAACCCGGGACAGATTTTGCTGTACTGTCTAGCTGCTACGCCAAATTGGGAGGCGCTATGAGTCAGAATAATACTGCAAAGAAAGTCGAAGACTTGGGTGTTGACGACGTTGACATGGAACAACTCGCCATTGAGTCGGAAGACGAAGTAGTTGAAGAGGTTGAAGAGTCGGTATCGTTTGCCACATCTACAAAGGCACTCGACGCGACACAACTCTATCTCAGTGAGATAGGCTACTCTCCTTTACTGACTGCAGAAGAGGAAGTGCTTTATGCACGCCGCGCGCTACGTGGTGATGAAGCAGCACGTAAACGCATGATAGAAAGTAACCTCCGTTTGGTGGTCAAGATTTCTCGGCGTTACTCAAACCGTGGACTGGCACTGTTAGACTTGGTTGAAGAAGGTAACCTTGGGCTTATCCGTGCAGTAGAGAAGTTTGACCCAGAGCGTGGTTTCCGCTTCTCTACCTACGCAACCTGGTGGATTCGCCAGACCATTGAACGTGCGATCATGAACCAGACGCGTACCATCCGTCTGCCTATCCACGTAGTGAAAGAGCTCAACGTCTATCTGCGTACTGCCCGTGAGCTGGCTCAAAAGCTGGATCATGAACCAACAGCAGAAGACATCGCCTTCCAACTCGACAAACCGGTTGAAGACGTTAACCGAATGCTGCGCCTGAATGAGCGTATCAGTTCGGTCGATAATCCGATTGGTGGGGATTCTGAGAAGGCGCTACTGGATATCATCCCGGATGAGAAAGAAGGCGGGCCAGAGAGAGAGTACAACTCAGGATGACGACATGAAAAAGTCGATTGTCCATTGGTTGCAGGAACTCAACCCGAAACAGCGTGAAGTGCTGGCACGTCGCTTTGGTCTTCTTGGTCATGAAGCATCTACGCTGGAAGATGTGGGCCGTGAAATCGGGTTGACCCGTGAGCGTGTTCGCCAGATTCAGGTCGAAGGTTTACGTCGCCTGCGCGATATGTTGACTCACCAGGGCCTGAGCATTGAGTCACTGTTCAATCAGGAGCACTAAAATTCTTTGATTTCTCCGTGTTGTGCTCATGAAAAAAGCCCCTGATGGGGCTTTTCTGTTTATTACGACAAGTTTTTAAGTATTACAGCAAAGCTTTGAGTCGGTATAAGGCATCCAGTGCCTGGCGCGGTGTCAGGTTGTCCGGCTCCAGGTCTGCCAAAGCTTTCTCGGCTTCACTGAGCTCCGGCAACAGAGAAAGCTGTGCTGCCACTTGGTGTGATGTTGTATGCTCACCGGTCACAACTTCATGACCGCTGGCTTCCAGTTGGCGAAGCTTGGTTTTTGCCCGTTGGATCACGGCTTTAGGTACGCCGGCGAGGCCTGCGACGGCAAGGCCGTAAGATTTGCTGGCGGCCCCTTCCTGCACGGCGTGCATAAACGCAATTTCATCACCGTGCTCAACTGCATCCAGATGGACGTTCACCAATCCCGGTACCTGACCTGCCAACTCAGTCAGCTCAAAGTAGTGGGTGGCAAACAGCGTCATGGCCTTGAGCTTTTCCGCCAGCCATTCGGCGCTGGCCCATGCCAGCGACAGACCATCATAAGTGCTGGTTCCACGGCCAATTTCATCCATCAACACCAGGCTGTTTTCCGTGGCATTGTGGAGAATATTGGCCGTTTCTGTCATTTCAACCATGAACGTTGAACGGCCGGACGCCAGATCGTCTGATGCACCTATACGGGTAAAGATGCGATCTACCGGTCCCATAGTGGCGGACTCCGCCGGCACATACGAACCGATGTGGGCCATCAGTGTGATCAGAGCAGTCTGGCGCATGTACGTTGATTTACCGCCCATGTTGGGGCCGGTGATGATCAACATGCGGCGATCGGGGTGCAGCGCGGTTGGGTTGGCAATAAATGGCGCATCCATGACTTGCTCAACCACAGGGTGACGGCCTCCAGCGATATCAATGCCCCGTGTTTCTGTGAGCGTTGGGCGGCAGTAATTCAGTGACTCCGCGCGCTCTGCCAGGTTTGCTAACACATCGAGGGTGGAAAGGGCGTCAGCCGCAAGCTGGAGCTTTTCAAGGTGTGGCAACAATTGGTCGAACAGCTCTTCCCACAGTTTTTTCTCCAGTGCCAGTGCTTTCGACTTGGAGTTCAGTACTTTATCTTCGTGCTCTTTGAGCTCAGGGATGATGTAACGTTCGGCGTTTTTCAGGGTCTGGCGGCGCACATAATAAGGCGGCACCAAATGGCTTTGGCCCCGGCTGACCTGAATGTAGAAACCGTGTACCTGATTGAAGCCTACCTTCAGGGTGTCGATGTCATGGCGATCGCGTTCCCGCGCCTCAAGCTCTTCCAGATAGCGGGTCGCACCGTCAGCAAGGTCACGCCATTCGTCCAGTTCTGCGTTGTAGCCCGGTGCAATCACGCCGCCATCGCGGATGACGACTGGTGGTGCTTCAACAATCGCACGCTCCAAAAGCTCGGCAAGCTCAGGCATGGGGGCCGATGCCGTTTTCAGTGGCGTAATGGCGCTGTCCTGTACCTCTTCTAACAGGCTTTCAATTTCCGGTAATTGTTGCAGCGCACCGCGAAGCCTTGCCATGTCACGGGGACGGGCAGAGCGGATAGCCAGCCTGCCAAGGATACGTTCCATATCGCCGACTGGGCGAAGGGCGGCGGCTAAATCGACATAGAGGCCGGTATCTTTCAGTGCGGTGATGGCATCCAGCCGGCGGTTGACGATTTTGAAGTCGCGCATTGGTTGGTGCAGCCAACGCTTCAGCAGACGGCTCCCCATAGGTGTGGTCGTTCTGTCGAGCACGGAGGCGAGGGTGTTTTCCAATCCGCCGGAAAGATTCTGGGTCAGTTCCAGATTACGACGGGTTGCCGCATCCAGAATCACGGATTGATCTTTGTTTTCCTTCACCAGAGAGCGAATATGGGGCAGGGACGTACGCTGTGTGTCTTTAACATATTGCATCAGACAGCCAGCCGCAGCGAGGCCCAACGCACATTCCTCAACGCCGAATCCCACCAGATCACGGGTGCCAAACTGCTGGTTAAGTTGCTGCTTGGCGGTTTCAAGATCAAATTCCCAGATCGGACGGCGACGGCTGCCTTTGCACGTTTCAGTCAGTGCTGGAAAAGCGAAATTTTCTGGATATAACAGTTCTGCCGGACGGGTACGCTGAAGCTCTGCCTGCATCTCTTCTTCGGTAGCAGGCTCACAGAGCAGAAAGCGGCCGGATGTGATATCCAGGGTGGCATAACCAAAGCGTTCGCCATGGGCGAAGATGGCGGCAATCAGGTTATCAACACGCTCGCTCAGAAGCGCCTCGTCAGACACGGTACCCGGGGTAACAATCCGGACAACCTGGCGCTCAACGGGCCCCTTGCTGGTGGCCGGATCGCCGATTTGTTCACAAATCGCCACGGATTCTCCGAGCTGAACCAGACGGGCAAGGTATCCTTCTACAGAATGATACGGAACCCCTGCCATTGGGATAGGTTCCCCGGCAGAAGCACCGCGTTTGGTCAGTGATATATCAAGCAGTTGGGATGCGCGTTTGGCGTCATCATAAAACAGCTCGTAAAAATCACCCATGCGATAGAATAAAAGTTCTTCGGGATGCTGCGCCTTGATCTTCAAGTATTGCTGCATCATCGGTGTGTGATTTGCTGTCGCTTGTGCTGTCACTGTCTGGCCTGCAAAATTACAAAGATATAGAGAAGGCAACAAGGATACGTGAATCGCGGCGAACGGGTAAAGTACCGATATCGCGATGACGGAAAAATAGCCGTAATGAGGAAAAGCATGGAACAGTTAGTGAAAATAGCCACGCAAATTGGTGACCGGTTAAAAGCGAACAACCAGACAGTGACGACCGCAGAGTCCTGCACCGGCGGTGGTATTTCTTATGTGTTAACGGAAGTGGCGGGGAGCTCCGCCTGGTTTGAACGTGCTTTTGTGACCTACAGCAATGATGCCAAGCAAGAGCTGGTGGGTGTGGCTACAGACACCTTGGCAAAACACGGCGCTGTCAGTGAAGACGTGGCCGCTGAGATGGCGTTAGGGGCCATGAAAGCGGCGAATGCCGATTTTGGTCTGGCAGTCAGTGGCATTGCGGGCCCGACCGGAGGCAGTGAGGAAAAGCCGGTGGGCATGGTTTGTTTTGGCTGGGCAACCCGAAAGGGGACTGTGACCGAAACCTGCCTGTTTGAGGGGGACAGGCATGAAATTCGTCGCAATACCATTGCACACAGTTTGTGTCGTTTACTGGCTTACCTGGATAGTGAAAAAACAGAGCTGTGACACGAAAAGCAAAGAAAAAGTTTATACAGGGCTAGACACTGTATAAATGGACAGTATACTTAACAGCAATTCACAGTTATCAGCGATTATTGCTTCCGTTGGAGAATCAAATGGACGACAACAAACAGAAGGCGTTAGCCGCAGCCCTGGGTCAGATCGAAAAACAATTCGGTAAAGGTTCGATCATGCGTCTGGGTGATGACCGCACCATGGACATCGAAACCGTTTCGACCGGCTCACTGTCTCTGGACATCGCACTGGGCGCGGGTGGTCTGCCATATGGCCGTATTGTTGAAATCTATGGCCCTGAGTCTTCCGGTAAAACCACGCTGACACTGCAAGTGATTGCGGAAGCGCAAAAGCAAGGCAAAACCTGTGCATTTATCGACGCCGAGCACGCGCTGGATCCTATCTACGCGCGCAAGCTGAACGTTGATATCGATAACCTGTTGGTATCCCAGCCAGATACCGGTGAGCAGGCACTGGAAATTGCTGATGCCCTGACACGTTCGGGGGCGGTTGACGTCATCATCATCGACTCTGTAGCAGCATTGACGCCGAAAGCGGAAATTGAAGGTGAAATGGGCGATTCGCATATGGGTTTGCAAGCACGTATGTTGTCCCAGGCGATGCGTAAGCTGACTGCGAACATTAAAAACAGCAACACCCTGATGATCTTTATCAACCAGATTCGGATGAAGATTGGTGTGATGTTTGGCAACCCTGAAACTACAACCGGTGGTAATGCCCTGAAATTCTATGCGTCTGTTCGCCTTGATATCCGCCGCATTGGCTCTATCAAAGAAGGCGACGAAGTGGTGGGTAACGACACCCGTGTGAAAGTAGTGAAGAACAAAATTGCGGCGCCATTCAAACAGGCGGAGTTCCAAATTCTGTACGGCGAAGGCATCAACCTTTACGGTGAGTTGATTGACTTGGGTGTGAAACACAAACTGGTTGAGAAAGCGGGTGCATGGTACAGCTACAACGGTGAAAAGATAGGCCAGGGTAAAGCGAACGCGTGTAAGTTCCTGAAAGAAAATCCGGAAATTGCCAAAGAGTTGGATAAAACCCTGCGTGATATGTTGCTGCAAAACGGTCAGCCACAAGCAGAAAACAAGGATGCAGAATTGCCAGAAGAGGAAGCATTCTGAATTTAACTGCCAAAGAATTAGCGGTGGGCATGTTGTCCCGCCGCGATCATTCTGAGCTGGAACTGCGCCAGAAACTGGCGCAGCGACAGTGCTCACCTGAAGACATTGACGCTGCGATAGAACATTGTCTTGCCCATACCTGGCTGGATGATAAACGTTTTGCGGAAATGCTACTGCGCCACGGTGCCTCTAAAGGGCATGGCTGGCAACGCATCTGCTTTGATGCCAAGAGAAAAGGCATCAGTGTCGCCTTGCTGGAAGCCGCTCAGGAAAACCAACAACACGATTGGTTTGAATTAGCCAAAGATCTCGCCTATCGCCGTTTTGGCAATTTAGATGGCACCTTACCAAAAGTGGATGTCAAACAGCGCGCTAGGTGGACCCGCTACCTGCAAAGCCGCGGATTCAGTTTCGATCAGATCAATTATGCCCTCTCTAATGAAGGCTGAAACCCTGTCGTTGCAGGCATAGTCTGCGATCTATCTTGTTTCTACCTCTTTTCGCCATGGGTCAGGTTGTTTACAATGACCGCCAATTGACGCTGATCACGTCGCTTATTCGGCGACGCAGTGATTACTACAACTCCATTTTTCAGGATTAGCCAATGTACATGAGCACCGACGAGATCCGCCGTGCGTTTCTCGAATTCTTTGAAAGCAAAGGGCACGCTATTGTGTCTAGCTCATCGCTCGTGCCTGCCAACGACCCAACGCTGTTGTTCACAAACGCAGGTATGAACCAGTTTAAAGATTGCTTCCTAGGCCTAGAAAAACGCGCCTACACCCGAGCAACAACCGCACAGCGCTGTGTCCGTGCGGGTGGTAAGCACAACGACCTGGAAAACGTAGGCTTCACTGCCCGTCACCACACTTTCTTTGAAATGCTGGGTAACTTCAGCTTTGGTGATTACTTTAAAGAAGATGCCATTTCCTTTGCTTGGGAATTTCTGACTGAAGTGCTCAAGTTGCCAAAGGAACGCCTGATGGTGACTGTGTACGAAACCGATGATGAAGCGTTTGCCCTTTGGAACGAGAAAATTGGCATCCCGGCAGACCGTATTGTTCGCATTGGTGACAAGAAAGGTGGCAAACCTTACGAGTCAGACAACTTCTGGCAGATGGGGGACACCGGTCCTTGTGGTCCTTGCACTGAGATTTTCTACGATCATGGCGATCACATCTGGGGTGGTCCTCCGGGTTCACCAGAAGAAGACGGCGATCGTTTCATCGAAATCTGGAACAACGTATTCATGCAGTACAACCGTCATGCTGATGGCACGATGGAACCACTGCCTAAACCATCAGTTGATACCGGTATGGGTATTGAGCGTATTGCTGCCATTATGCAGGGCGTTCACTCAAACTATGAAATTGATGTTTTCCAGACCCTGATCAAATCCGCGGCGGAAGTGATTGGTTATGACGATCTGTCCAACCAGTCTTTGCGTGTTGTGGCTGACCACATCCGTTCGTGTGCATTCCTGATTGTTGATGGCGTGATGCCTTCAAACGAAGGCCGTGGTTATGTGCTTCGTCGTATTATCCGCCGTGCCGTGCGTCACGGTAATAAGCTGGGTGCAACCGGTGCCTTCTTCTACAAACTGGTTGGGCCTTTGGCTGAGGTGATGGGTTCTGCCGGTGAAGAGCTGAAAAAGCAGCAAGCTGTGGTTGAGAAAGTGCTGAAGATTGAAGAAGAAAACTTCGGTCGCACACTGGATCGCGGCATGGCAATCCTGAATGACGCACTGGAAGCGCTGGACGGCAAGGTGCTGGACGGCGAAACCGTCTTCAAACTGTATGACACTTACGGCTTCCCGGCTGACCTGACCAATGATGTCGCGCGTGAGCGTGGTTTTTCTATTGATGAGGAAGGCTTCGAGGCTGCAATGGAAGCGCAGCGCCAGCGTGCCCGCGAGGCGGGCCAGTTCGGTACCGACTATAACGCAGTGATTAAAGTGGACGGTGAGTCAGCGTTTACCGGTTACGGCGCGACGGAAGGCGAGGGCCTGATCACCAATATCTTTGTTGATGGCATGGCGTCTGAAGCGCTGGCAACCGCAGACGAAGCGGTGATTATTCTCGACCAGACACCATTCTATGCCGAATCAGGTGGCCAGTGCGGTGACACAGGCTTCCTCGTTACAGAAGCAGGCAAGTTCGAAGTTATCGATACCCAGAAATATGGGGCTGCCATTGGCCACCGCGGTAAACTGGTCGACGGTACGCTAAGCGTTGGTGACACTGTTGATGCGAAAGTGGATGCTGAGCGTCGTCAAGCGATTGCCCTGAACCACTCGGCGACGCACTTGCTTCATGAAGCACTGCGTGTTGTATTGGGTGAACACGTACAGCAGAAAGGCTCACTGGTTCGTGCAGAAGGCCTGCGTTTTGACTTCTCTCACCTTGAAGCAGTGAAACCGGAAGAACTTCGCGCGGTTGAGAAACTGGTGAACGAACATATTCGCCGTAATCATGAAGTGTCGACCGAAATCATGAACATCGAAGCGGCGAAAGCCAAAGGTGCCATGGCCCTGTTTGGTGAAAAGTATGACGACAACGTGCGCGTACTGACCATGGGCGATTTCTCGATTGAGCTTTGTGGCGGTACTCACGCCAACCGTACCGGTGATATCGGCATGCTGAAGATCGTTTCTGAAGGCGGTATTGCGGCAGGCGTACGCCGTATTGAAGCTGTTACTGGCCAAGGCGCGGAAGAAGCCTTCTACAGCCAGCAGCAAGAGTTTGCGAAGAAAGTGTCTGAATCGCAAAACCGTGCCAGATTGTTGGAGAAAGAAATCCAGCTCCTGAAAGAGAAACTGGCGGCTCAGGAAAGCGCAAACCTGATCAATAACGTTGAGGAAATCAATGGCATCAAAGTGTTGATCAGTAAACTGGACGGTGCCGACAGCAAAGCACTGCGTACCATGGTTGATGACCTGAAAAACCAGATGGGCAGCGGTGTGGTATTCCTTGCTAATGTGGCGGATGACAAAGTTGGCCTGATTGCAGGTGTGACCAAAGACCTGACGGGTAAAGTGAAGGCCGGTGAACTGGTTAACATGGTGGCCCAACAAGTGGGTGGTAAAGGGGGCGGTCGTCCTGATATGGCTCAGGCCGGAGGCTCTGATGTGGCTGCGCTGCCTGCGGCTTTGGCATCTGTGTCACCATGGCTGGCGGAGCGTTTGTAACTGCTTTTTCAACCCAAAAATTCACTGTAAAAAAAGGCTTCCTCTGGAAGCCTTTTTTTTATCTAATACAACACATAGTTTATTAATTGCACTTTTATTTTAACGCTGTATAGTGCATCGCCTTAATGTAAGTATGGCTATCAATTTTCAACCATACGATGCGATTTTTTGCGCCGGTAGGATGAACTTCTCCTGCTTCGCAGCATCTGACAACGTGATCTTCTGGGCACAGGGGTCACAATGTCTGGATTCGATAGTGGAAATCTCATTGGTTAACTGGAGTTAGCCAGTGAAATGGGCCATATTGTTATGCCAGACAGGCACACGAAACTTACTGGTGCCTGCAACGGATGCTCGCCAGGAAGGAAAGTAGTTGAACGTCCATCTCGGGGCTTATGCTGCCGTGTGAGTTAATCTCGTGCAGTAAAAAGACCAAACAGACTCAACTAGAAGAAAGTTGTAAATACTCAAGGAGTAGAAGAATGCTGATTTTGACTCGTCGCGTCGGCGAAACGCTGATGATTGGTGATGAAGTGACTGTGACTGTGCTGGGCGTAAAAGGCAATCAGGTACGTATCGGTGTAAACGCGCCTAAAGAAGTGTCTGTTCACCGTGAAGAAATCTATATGCGTATACAGGCAGAGAAAGGCAACCCAGCACCCACTGGTGGTAACTTCTAAGCACTGTGTAAGATGTTTTCAGAAAGGCCAGAGTTGTACTCGGCCTTTTCTTCTTTTTATAGCCGATAAAAAACCGATAGCATTAATCTCGCTTTTCTTGCCAGTGGTCAGATAGACCAAGTTTGCTCATGTCGTTCATTTAAAATGCAATTGGCGGTAATTTTGTCCGCTTAAACTGTGAGGTGGCGGAGAAGTGTGCAAACGCAACGGGATTGCCGGTTTTTCCCGATAAAATGTTTGACATATTCTTGGCTCAAAGTAATATGTGCCTCCGCAAGACGGTGAGGTGGCCGAGAGGCTGAAGGCGCTCCCCTGCTAAGGGAGTATACGGTTTGTAGCCGTATCGAGGGTTCGAATCCCTCCTTCACCGCCATTCTTGCATTGCGCGTCCGTAGCTCAGCTGGATAGAGTACCTGGCTACGAACCAGGCGGTCGGAGGTTCGAATCCTCCCGGACGCGCCATATTTTTGTTTTTTGGCAAATGCCGGAAAATAAGCCCGAATTGTTGTGCGCTCGTAGCTCAGCTGGATAGAGTACCTGGCTACGAACCAGGCGGTCGGAGGTTCGAATCCTCCCGAGCGCGCCATGATTTGTGCGGTGAGGTGGCCGAGAGGCTGAAGGCGCTCCCCTGCTAAGGGAGTATACGGTTTGTAGCCGTATCGAGGGTTCGAATCCCTCCTTCACCGCCATTTGTAAGTACGTTGCGCGCTCGTAGCTCAGCTGGATAGAGTACCTGGCTACGAACCAGGCGGTCGGAGGTTCGAATCCTCCCGAGCGCGCCATCTTCACCTTTACCTTGATTGATACCAGTGTCAATCAATGCCTGCGCGTCCGTAGCTCAGCTGGATAGAGTACCTGGCTACGAACCAGGCGGTCGGAGGTTCGAATCCTCCCGGACGCGCCATTATCCTCTTTTGCATTTTTATTTCATCTTTTCGACTAACTCTCCATTGTCTCAAAAAGCTGACTTAGCGTAGCATTCTCTCGTTTCTGCATTTTCGCTGGTTTTCGACCGAACTTTGTCCCATTACACTGAAAAACGAGATTAATTGCATGAAAACCTGCGGTTTTATGTGATGATCTTTCTGCAACAAGAATAGCGCCTATTTACCACTCCGCTTTTAACAGTGCAGCAACAATTTCGCGTCTTTATTGCGTTAGAGGCCGAAAATGGAACAAATGATGAGAACAGCAGGATTGTCATCATTGCTTTTTGTTAGTATTTTGACCAACAACTTAACTGAGTAAGTAAATTCTCCACAAAATGTAACACACCATTTTGTGGGAATGTGTTTGGCTGCCCGGTGTTTGGAAGACAGGGCAGCATCAGCAGGGAAATACGCATATGGATTTGGGTAGTACACTCCAACACGCTGCCACACTTATGCTGACAGGCATGGTGGTGGTTTTCGTTTTTCTTACTATTTTGGTTGGTCTGGTCAAACTGATGTCCCGTTTGATCCCCGAAGAGTTGCCGCCGCAGGCAACCGCCACCACGCCCCCCCCTTCAAGTAACAATCATGGCCAGATATCCGGGGAAACCATTGCCGCTATTTCAGCTGCTGTTCATAAATATCGTAATCGTCAGCGCTAGCTGATGCGAAACATACAATTACAAGGAGTTTTGTCGTATGTCTAAGCCACTTGCTATTACAGACGTTGTCTTGCGTGATGCTCATCAATCGCTGTTTGCGACCCGCATGCGTCTGGACGATATGTTACCGATAGCCGCTGAGTTAGATGATGTCGGTTACTGGTCATTGGAAACCTGGGGTGGGGCGACGTTTGACGCCTGTATCCGTTTTCTGGGCGAAGATCCCTGGGTTCGTTTGCGTGAACTGAAAAAGGCAATGCCCAAAACCCCAATGCAAATGTTACTTCGCGGCCAAAACCTGTTGGGTTATCGCCATTACGCGGATGACGTGGTGGAGAAGTTTGTTGAGCGTGCACACGCCAATGGTATGGATGTCTTCCGTATCTTTGATGCAATGAATGACGTGAGAAACTTTGAAAAGGCGGTGAAATCGGCGGTGGATATCGGCGCTCACGCACAGGGTACGCTCTCATATACCACCAGCCCTTACCACACGATTGACACCTGGACCGATTTGGCGAAACGCCTGGAAGATTTGGGCTGTCATTCCCTGTGTATTAAAGACATGTCTGGCCTGCTTAAGCCTTACGAAGCTGAAGAGCTGATCAAGCGTATCAAAGCCTCTTGTGATATCCCTCTTGCGCTGCATTGCCATGCGACGACCGGTCTTTCTACGGCAACTGCGGTGAAGGCCATTGAAGCGGGTCTGGATGTGCTGGACACGGCGATTTCATCCATGAGCCAGACGTATGGGCATACCCCGACTGAAACTGTGGTTGCCATGCTGCAGGGCACCGAGCGTGACACAGGGCTTCAACTTGAGAAGATTGAACCTATCGCAGCTTACTTCCGTGAAGTCCGTAAAAAGTACGCCAAATTTGAAGGTCAGCTGAAAGGCGTGGATTCTCGTATCCTGATTGCCCAGGTGCCGGGTGGCATGCTGACCAACATGGAAGGCCAACTGAAAGAGCAAGGCGCTGCGGATCGCCTCGATGAAGTGCTGGAAGAAATCCCACGCGTTCGCGAAGATCTGGGATATATCCCATTGGTCACACCGACTTCCCAAATCGTGGGCACCCAGGCGGTGATCAACGTACTGACCGGCGAGCGCTATAAGAGCATTACCAAAGAAACCGCAGGTGTGCTGAAAGGCGAATACGGCGCGGCACCGGCGACTGTGAACACAGCGCTTCAGGCGCGTGTGCTGGATGGTGGTGAAGCGATTACCTGCCGCCCTGCTGATTTGCTTGAGCCAGAGCTTCATATTCTGACTGAGGAACTGATTGCAAAATCCAAAGCCGAAGGCATTTTACTGGCTGAAGCACAGGTTGATGATGTACTGACGTATTCCCTGTTCCCACAGGTTGGCCTCAAGTTCCTGAAGAACCGCGGCAACCCGGATGCGTTTGAACCTGCGCCGGGTACTGAGCCTGAGGTCGCGCCAGCAACTGCACCGACACCGGCCAGCGGTACAGAGGCTTACAGCGTTCAGGTGAACGGTCAGGTGTATGATGTGGTTGTTGGCCCGCAAGGTGAACTGACATCGGTTACACCAGCAGCGGCTGCACCAACGGCGGCGCCCGCCCCGGCACCTACTGCCGGCAATTCTGAGGCCGTAGCTGCCCCTTTGGCGGGCAATATTTTCAAAGTCGTCGCGAAACAAGGTCATCAGGTTCAGGAAGGTGATGTGCTGCTTATTCTGGAAGCGATGAAGATGGAAACAGAAGTTCGTGCAACCCGTGCCGGGATTGTGCAGGACGTGATGGTGAAAGAGGGTGATTCTGTCACTGTTGGCTCACCGCTGCTGAGTCTGGCGTAAGAGGGAAAACATGGAAGGTTTGTTGATCCTCTGGAGTGAAACAGGTCTGGCTAACTTTGACTTTGGCCAATTGGTGATGATCACTGTAGGTTGTATCCTGTTATTTCTTGCCATCCGCAAGGGTTTTGAGCCCTTGCTGCTATTGCCAATCGGCTTTGGTGCTATCCTCGCGAACATTCCAAACGCCGGCTTTACCGAGCCGGGTGGAGTGCTGTACTACATCTACTACGTTGGCATTGAGTCAGGCATCTTCCCGCTGCTGATTTTCATGGGTGTCGGTGCGATGACTGACTTTGGCGCGCTTATCGCCAACCCCAGAACCTTGTGGTTAGGAGCCGCTGCGCAGTTTGGTATTTTTGCCACTTTGTTTGGTGCGATTTTGCTGAATCTGGTGCCGGGAATGGAGTTTACCCTGGCGGATGCGGCCTCTATCGCTATTATTGGGGGCGCAGATGGCCCAACCGCTATCTTTCTGGCCAGTCGCCTGTCGCCGGATTTGCTCGGTGCAATTGCGGTGGCAGCCTACAGCTATATGGCATTGGTGCCGATTATCCAGCCGCCTATCATGAAGCTGCTGACCAACGAGGAAGAGCGCAAGATTGAAATGCAGCAGTTGCGCCATGTCTCGAAGACAGAAAAAATTATCTTCCCATTGGCTGTGCTGATGATGGCGATTTTGTTCCTGCCATCAGCCACTCCGTTGGTGGGTATGTTCTGTCTGGGTAACCTGATGCGTGAGTGTGGTGTGGTTGACCGTCTGTCGAACACAGCACAAAACGAATTGATTAATATCGTCACCATCTTTCTTGGGCTGGCGGTGGGCTCGAAGCTGAAGGCAGATGCATTTCTGCAGTTTGAAACCCTCGGCATTCTGGTGCTGGGGGCGGTGGCATTCAGTATCGGTACGGCGGCAGGTGTTTTAATGGCGAAGCTTTTGAACAAGTACAGCAAAGATAACATCAACCCACTGATTGGTGCGGCAGGTGTGTCAGCCGTACCGATGGCAGCGCGGGTCGTGAACAAGGTGGGGCTGGATTCGAACCCCCACAACTTCCTGCTGATGCATGCGATGGGGCCCAATGTGGCCGGTGTGCTGGGCTCGGCAGTTGCAGCCGGCGTTCTGCTCGCACTGGTTGGCTAGACCCAAATAGCACATTCATCCAAATAATAAGGCGGAAGGCATTGAGTCTTCCGCTTTTTTTATTAACACTGGACGCTAACGCTGGCGTAGAAAAGGATGAAACCATGCCCCAGAACCTTCAACTTGTGATCACTGCTTTCGGTGAACCTGACACCCTCAAACTGCAAAAATCCGACATCCCAACCCCATCCGAAGGCGAGGTACTGGTGAAAGTGGCCTTTGCTGGGGTCAATCCGATAGATGCCAAAACCCGTGCAGGACTTGGCTGGGGCGCTGAAAAAATTAAGGACAACCTGCCTTGGACACCCGGGTTCGATGCCGCCGGTGTCGTGGTTCATGACAGTGGTATATTCAAAGCGGGCGATCGTGTTGTCGGGCGCATTGTGGAAGGGGGCGGCTATGGTCAGTACCTTTGTGCACCGGCGGATGCACTCTCTTTGATTCCGGAAGAGGTCACTCTGGAGCAAGCCTGCACATTGCCCGTGGCGGGATTGACTGCGCTTCAGGCGCTGGAACAAGTGAATGCTGGAAAAGGCGATAAAATACTGATCCTTGCCGGGGCAGGCGGTGTGGGACACATTGCCATCCAGCTCGCCAAGGCAAAGGGCGCTGACGTTTACGCCAGCTGTTCTGAAAAAAACCTCGCCTTTGTGGAATCCTTGGGTGCCAAGGCACTGGATTACGCCAAGGCACCCGTGGAAGAGCAGGTTCAGGATGTTGATGTACTGATCGATCTGATGGGGGGTGATGTCGGTGAAGCGGCATTGGCTGCCGTTAAAATGGGCGGGCGGGTTGTCACCGTGCCGACGATAACGGCTCCACGTATCATCGAGGTGGCGGAAAAACGGGGCATTGATGCCCTGGGCATGCTGGTTGAACCGAATACGGCGCAGCTGGATGCGTTGCTGAATGCTATTTCTGATAACATGCTTAATATTGAAATCAGTCAGATTTATCCGCTTGAGCAGGGTGTTCAGGCGCACATTGCTATCCAGAGCGGCAGGACCCGTGGAAAAATGTTGTTGGAGATCCCCCAGTAATGAGTCGTTACGATCACTATGATGCCTTGATTTTCGATTTGGATGGCACCTTGCTGGATTCGATGCCGGCGCATTTTGCAGCATGGCAACAAACAGCGGCAGACTTTGGCTTTTCAGTTGACGAAAGCTGGTATCACACCCGTGGCGGCAGTCCGACACTCCTGACAGCAAAAGCGCTGGTGGAAACACTGAAGCTGGATGTTGATCCACAGGCGCTGGCCGACAGAAAGTTACAGCATTTTGCGGGATTGATGGAAGAGCATCTCGACGTGTTGCCTTTTGCTGCGGTCGCCCGTCGCTATGCCGGGAAAAAGCCCATGGCAGTAGGTACTGGGACATTAACCAATATCGCTGTCAGGATGCTGGAAAAGTCCCAGCTTCTTCCCTTGTTTGACTATGTTGTGGGTGCAGATCAGGTCGCTGCCCACAAACCGGCGCCGGATACCTTTCTTCGTTGTGCGACGCTTTTGAATGTGTCACCGGAAAAATGTCTGGTATTTGAAGATGCGCAATTTGGCATTGATGCCGCCGCATCAGCCGGGATGGATGTCATTGATGTCAGGGTGACAGACATTGGATTGGATTAACGGGGAGTCTGCACTTTGGGTGTTGTTTTCCACCGGTTTTCTGAGTGCAACCTTATTGCCCGGTGGTTCTGAGGCTAATCTGGTTTACTTGCTGAAACAGCGCGAATTTGGCGTCGGCATTCTGGTACTTGTTGCCACCCTTGGCAATACGCTCGGGGGAATGACCAATTACTGGATTGGCCGTGTGATCCCTGCGCGAACCCTTGAACAAAAACATGGTCAAAAAGCCATTAACTGGCTTCAGCGCTACGGGTACTGGACACTGCTGCTCAGTTGGCTACCAGTGATTGGCGATCCGCTTTGCCTTGCGGCAGGATGGCTGAGACTCAAACAACGTTGGTGCTGGATCCTGATTGCGACCGGTAAGGCACTGAGATATTTGATCCTGTCGCTGATCACCCGGGGCATTTTGTATTAACTACCGAAAAGGACAGTGTGTGCGTTACTTAATCCTTTCTGCAGCCCTGCTTGGGCTGTCGGGATGTGGCATTTACCAGACATCAACAGATGCGGCACTTCCCGAAGGCATCACCTTTGTTGAAGAACAAAAGCAAGCAGGCGGTGATGTTCCTGCCATTCCTTATCAGAAATACCAGCTTGATAACGGCCTGACGGTTGTTCTCCACCCAGATCATTCTGATCCCTTGGTGCACGTTGATGTCACCTACCATGTTGGATCTGCCCGGGAAGAGCCGGGTAAGTCTGGATTCGCCCATTTCTTTGAACACATGATGTTCCAGGGCTCCAAGCACGTTGGGGATCAGCAGCATTTTAAAACTGTCACCGAGTCCGGCGGCAGTGTAAATGGCGCCACTAACCGGGATCGTACCAATTATTACCAGACGGTGCCGGCCAATGAGCTCGAAAAAATGCTGTGGCTGGAATCGGATCGTATGGGCTTTTTGCTTGAAGCCGTTTCGCAGCGCAAGTTCGAAATTCAGCGTGATACAGTAAAAAATGAACGGGCACAGAGTGTCGAAAACCGCCCTTATGGATTGGTGCATGAAACGCTGGCGGCCGCCCTTTATCCCCCTACCCATCCCTACAGTTGGTCAACCATTGGTTATGTCGAGGATCTCAACCGGGTTGATGTTAACGATCTGAAAGCCTTCTTTCTTCGCTGGTATGGGCCTAACAACGCGACACTGACCATTGGTGGTGATATCGACATCGACCAGACGCTGGCGTGGGTGAAAAAGTACTTTGGCGATATTCCTCGGGGGCCGGAGGTGAAAGCGGCCGAGAAGTGGCCGGTGACCATTGATGTCGACCGCTTTGTGACGTTGGAAGACAAGATCCGCCAACCGATGCTGATGATGAGCTGGCCGACCGAGTACCCTGGTGCAGAATCACAGGTTGCACTCGACATGTTGGGCTCTGTGCTGGGGCAGGGGAGAAACAGCCTTCTGTATCAGGATTTGGTTAAACCGGGAAAAGCACTCAGTGCCAGTGCCTATCAGGATTGTGCTGAGCTTGCCTGTAACTTCCAGCTTTATGTATTGGGCAACCAGGGACAAAGCCTGAAAGCGCTTCGCGAAGACGTGATGAAAGTGCTGGATTCGCTCAAGGTGCGCGGCATTAAAGAGGACGATCTGGCGCAAGTGAAAGGCAGCGCAGAAGCCAGCGCTGTGTTCGGCTTGCAGAGTGTTCAGGGTAAGGTTTCACAGCTTGCCTCCAATGAAACCTTCTATGGTGATCCTGACCGTCTTGGCAGCTGGCTGGCTGAACTGGATGCGGTGACGACCCAGGATGTAGAAGCGGCATTTAAACGCTTTATATGGCACCAACCTTCGGTGAATGTGTCTGTTGTCCCCGTCGGTAATACCGCATTGGAAGCTGCGCCCCAGAATTTTACGGCTGTCAGGGTGAAACAGGTTGCTGGCGGGAGTGAAAAAACACCGATGCGTTACACGCCGGAGACCATTGATCGCAGTGTGCCACCATCCCCGAATGGTGCGGTTAGTGTCAATGTGCCTGAGCTCTATCAGGCTACCCTGGAAAATGGCATTGAAATCACCGGGTCAGAATCCAAGGAAACCCCAACGGTCACGGTACATTTGGTACTACAGGCAGGTAGCCTGATGGAGCCGGAAGGGAAGAATGGCCTGGCGTCACTCACTGCGGACTTGTTGGCAGAAGGTACCACCAACCGTACCAGTGAGGAGATCGCAGCAGAACTTGATCGCCTCGGTTCCAGTATCAGCGTTACCGCGTCTTCCAGAAACACCATCGTCAGTGTTTCTTCCCTGACAAAACATCTCAGAGAGACTCTGGTACTTGCTGGGGATATGCTGTTTAACCCTAAATTCAGTGAAACCGATTTTGACCGTTTGAAAAAGCAGTCACTGGAAGGCATCCAGTTTAGTCACCAAACACCACAATGGCTAGCTGGGCAGGCAAGGCGCGAAGTGCTCTATGCTGACCCTTGGCATGCTCTGCCTTCTGAAGGAACAAAAGAAACACTGAGTCAGTTGACACTGGACGATGTGAAGCAGTTTTATGCTGCGCATTACACGCCGGACAACGCACGCCTGATTGCGGTTGGCGACATTGACAGGCAAACCTTACTGGCAAAACTCAATGGACTTCGTTTATGGCAGGGCAGTAAAGCGACTGAGCCTGCGCGTGTAAAACCCAAGCGCTATTCGCAATCGCAAATCTGGTTGGTGGATAAACCCGGGGCACCGCAAAGTGTGGTGCAAATGGTACGTCATGCCATGCCCTATGACGCTACCGGGGAAATGTTCCAGACCCAGTTAGCTAACTTTAACCTGGCGGGCAATTTCAATTCGCGCCTGAATCTCAACTTACGGGAAGACAAGGGCTACACTTACGGAGCGGGTGGCTACGTTGTGGGAGATCAGGATCATGGTCGTGTTGTCTACCAGACGCAAGTACGTGCTGACAGCACGGTAGATGCGGTGCGGGAAATGCAAAATGAATTGCGCACGATGGCAGAAAGTGGCATGACAGATGACGAGCTGGCATTCTTGCGTCTCGCGGCTGGGCAAAAAGATGCGCTAAGCTATGAAACACCTGGGGATAAAGCCGGTCTTATTGACAACATGTTGCGTTATCAACTGCCGCCAGATTATAAGGCGCAGCAGAAAAAAATCATTGAGACGGTGAGCAAAGACACCCTCAATAAACTGGCTGCCAAATGGTTTAGGCCTGAAGACTATCAGATCATTATTGTGGGTGATGCGGCATCGCTTGAGCCGGCATTATCGACACTGGGACTGCCCGTAAAACGTTTAGTGATTGAGAATTAAACACTAAATTGTGGCAGGGAAGCTAACAGCGGAAACAGTGAGATGGCATTTGCATGAAAAGGTGATTATGCTTAGCCATCTTACTGCTTTATTACAATAAACGAGTGCAGCCTTGACTAGTTTCTCAAAAAGGTTGGAAGCGTTTTCTGAGCATCCGGAAGCGCTAAAAAGCATTGGCCGGGGTGTTGAGCGTGAAGCGTTGCGCATTACACCACAAGGTGCCTTGTCATCCGACACCCACCCGAAAGCGCTAGGCTCTGCCTTGACGCACCAGTGGATCACTACCGATTTTGCCGAGCAGTTACTGGAATTCATTACGCCGGTTACCTATTCCGTATCGGAAATGCTGTCCCAGCTGCAGGATATTCACCGCTTTACCTACCGCGCATTGGGTGAGGAATCGCTATGGCCGTTATCCATGCCCTGCTACGTAGGTAATGAAGATGACATTATGCTGGCACAGTATGGATCTTCCAACGTAGGAAAGATGAAAACCCTCTACCGCCAGGGACTGAAGCACCGCTATGGCAGCGTGATGCAAATTATTTCCGGGGTACATTTCAACTTTTCTTTTCCATCAAGCTTCTGGCAGCAGTTATTTGGTGAGCAGGCGTCGTATGACAGGCAGGCATCTGTGTCTGAGGCCTATTTCGGTTTGATCCGGAATTACTACCGCTTTGGCTGGATGATCCCTTACCTGTTTGGTGCGTCTCCGGCGCTGTGCGGATCGTTCGTTAACAAAACCGATTCAACACTGGCCTTTGAAACCGTCGGCAATGGCACTTACTACCTGCCATATGCCACCTCATTGCGTCTGAGTGATTTGGGGTACACCAACAATGCACAAAGCAGCCTCAAAATCGGGTTTAACAGTCTGGAGCAGTATCTTCAGGGTGTGCGTGCCGCGATTGGTACACCATCAGACGATTTCTCCAAAATTGGTGTCAAAGACGAAAATGGCTATCGCCAGCTCAACAGTAATGTGTTGCAAATTGAAAACGAGTTGTATGCACCGATCCGCCCCAAACGCGTTGCGAAAAGCAATGAAAAGCCGTCTGAAGCACTGGAACGTGGCGGGGTAGAATACATTGAGGTCCGTTCGCTGGATGTTAACCCGTTCAGTCCGGTAGGCATCGATGAAAGCCAGGTCTACTTTCTGGATCTGTTTTTGACTTGGTGCGTGCTGTCAGAGTCCGAACCAATGACCGATTGCGAATTGCAGTGCTGGCGCGAAAACTGGAACAAGGTAGTGTTGGAAGGACGCAAGCCGGGCCTGACCCTGCAAATTGGCTGTGAAGGTGAACAACTGACACAAGCTGAATGGGGCCGCCGGGTATTTGCAGATTTGGCAGAGCTGGCCGTTGTGATGGACAAGGCATATGGTGGTGATAAGTATCAGGCTGTCTGTCAGGAACTGGTCACCTGGTTTGATGAACCAGAGAAAACCCTGTCAGCGAGATTACTTAATGCGATCCTTGAGAAGAAAAGCATTGGTCAGGTGGGCCTGTCTATCGCCAAGGATAACCGCTCCCTGTTTGCTGGCGGTGATTACCAGTATTTTTCGGCCCAGCAATTTGAAGAAGAAAGCCAAGCCAGCCTGAAACGTCAACAAGATGTGGAGCAAAGCGATGCTATCAGCTTCGATCAGTATCTGATGGCGTATTTTGGTGATAGTGTATCGCTTTGATACGATACCTCTTTTATAAAAAACAGGCTGGTATCCCCAGCCTGTTTTTGTTTGTCTACAAAAAGCATAAATAGAAAGGACACTCATGCGCGTTACTTCCAAATGGCTGCTTATGTTCTATGCGCTGGCGTTGACCGGTTGTGCAACCCCTCCACCGAAAAATCCAGATAACCTTTGTAGCATTTTCCGCCAGTATGACGATTGGTATGAAGATGCTGTCGATATGGAAGACGAGTGGGGTACCCCCATTCATATCGCCATGGCGTTTGTGAAACAGGAAAGTGCGTATGTACATAACGCCCTGCCACCGCGTGATTATATGCTCTGGGTGATCCCATGGGGGCGGGTGAGCAGTGCCTATGGTTACGCACAGGCGCAGGACCCTGCCTGGTCTGATTACCAGAAGGCGACGCGCAACGGGGGTTCTCGTACCGATTTTGGCGATGCCTTGCAGTTTATCGGCTGGTATACCAGCGAAACCCAACGCCAGCTGGGCATTTCAAAATGGGATGCCTATAACCAATATCTGGCCTATCACGAAGGGCGGGGTGGCTTTAAACGCGGCACTTATAAATCAAAACCCAAGGTCATGCAGGTAGCAAGGAAGGTTGAACGCCAGGCCAAGACGTATGGTGCCCAGCTGAGAAGTTGCCGGGAAGAGCTGGAAGATAACCGCAGTTGGTGGCCATTTTAGGTGTTATAAACCGCCCAGACAGACAAAACATAAACAGGAAGCGCCTTTCAATGGCGCTTCCTGCTTTAGGGAAATCGCTACTTAAACCCCATCTGGCGTTTGCCAAGAGCAGACAAATCATCCACTGTGGCACGTCCCACATAGTTTTTCTCATGGTGCTCCGGTGCGAAGTCTGGGCAGCTTTCACCAGCAAGAAACGCGTTGCGTTGTTTCTCAAGGAAGCGGCGGTTTTTTTCGCAATCCGGTGCTGCACCGATAAACAGCACATTGCTGTATCCCTCACCATTATGCTTGTCTTCTACGGCATGAATGGTATCCGGGTGCCACCATACCGTATCGCCGGGGTGCATTTTCGGGATCGACAACAGCCCTTTGAGCAATAAAGGGTGCCATTTCGGCGATACTGTTAATGCCCGCCCGGGTGACGCGCCGCAAAGATCATCATCAGGAACATCATCCTGAATGGCGCGCAACAGCATGTAGGGCATAGCAAGTGTTGAAGGGACCATTTGCAATGTGCCATCGCCTTTGCCTTGGGCAGTGAGTGCCACCCAGCCCTGAAACGTACGGAACACACTACATACTGCTGGTGACGGGTACTCTTCCACGTCGATGCGGTTGGCGCCGTGGAAAGCCTGATACTTCTGCCAGTTGCCCTGAAAGACGTCGCGGTAAACCTCCCGGTAATGAGGCTCAATCCAGCGTTCAATCGAACCTGAGTCCACGTGGGGAGAAAGCCCTAGGGTGGCATCACCGGGTTCCCGGCGACGGACGCGATCAGCATAGCTCACTTCCAGATCGGGGTTAAAGAAGGTGTTTTCGCCGTCTTGCCATGTCCAGAGGTGGTTAAGGTGTTTGCGGATGGTGGCCATGTTCTGGTGCTGGCGAGCCCAGATCTGGGCTTGTGACCAATAGATGCCGAAAATCTGGGGCTTGTCAGATTTCAATTGGCTGAAGTAATTATCTTCTACCGTTGGGGTGTGTTCATAGTAACCATTATCGATGATGTAGCGGGAAATAGCCTCGTTATGTTTACTGACTTCCTTGGTCGGTAATGTGTTGCGGATAATACAGCAACCGGTGCGGTGAACTTGCTGTCTTTGTTCGTCACTGAATCCCTGCTTTTCAATCTTGGCAAAATCAAATTGTGGAATGGCAGAGCCTCTTGCCTCCTCCTGTCGGATCCGGGCAATTTCCTCCTCCATGGCTTCTGAAACCTGTTGAAATCTGTTTTGGTAATCTGGCACTTGTGCTTTTAGTGCCTGTTTGAATTCACGGATCTGCTGTGGAAGGTTTTCTGTGGATAGTGTCATACGTCCTCCTTTTGCTACTCAATCGCAGACAAAAACCACAATAAAATCAGGGTATTGATTCTGCGTTTGTCACGTCCTTAAACCACTTTCACATTACTCGCGGTGATGGTGTGATCGAAGGCTGATTTTTAATTTATCTTTTAACTAAATTGCAACCTTGTTTGAACAAATATACTACCTTTACTGGAACGTTCCAGTTTATTTTTTGATCAATTAATGTTTTTTATCGCATATATTTGTAACTGAACGGTAATTTTTCAGGGCGGAATAGTCTGAGCAGGAGTGACGATCGCGTGGCCGTAAACCAGAGAGCGGGATATGGAAGCCCTAAAAAAGCCACAGTGATTGACGTTGCGAAAGCAGCGGGCGTATCAAAGTCGACGGTGTCTTTGGTGCTTCGTGGGGGGACCGGCGTCAAGGCCGATACCATCGACAAGGTAAATCGTGCAATACGTGAGCTGGACTATGTCTATAACCGTGATGCAGCAGGACTAAGAAGCCGGGAGTCCAATCTAGTGGCTATCGTGGCTAATGATCTGGCTAACCCGTATCTGGCGCAGGTGATCATTGCGTTAGAGCAAGAACTGGAACAACAAGGCTATATGCCTGTTGTCGTCAATATCAATGAGAGTGTTGAGCGCCAGCGCACCATGGTGACATCACTGAAAGAACACAATGTGACTGGTTTTTTTATGACTCCGGCACCGGGCACCCAGCCGGAATGGCTCGCGGGGCTGGCCAGTGTTACTCAGCCTGTGGTGTGCCTGATGCGGGATGTGGAAGGGTCTGGGCTGCCGACAGTAATGCCTGACAACGAGCAGGGTATGTATCTGGCAACGCGTCATCTTATCAGGCTTGGCCACACGCGGCTCGCGTTTGTTGGTGGCGTGACGGCAATTTCAGATTATCACGGGCGTAAGGCGGGTTTTTTGAAAGCGATGCAGGAAGCCGGTTTAACAGTGAAAAGCAGTGACATTGAACCCGGCTCAACCAAGCGTAAAGGCGGCACTGTGGCGATTCACCGGGTGCTTGACAGGGATCCATCCATCACGGGTGTGATTTGCTTTACCGACGTGATCGCTTATGGCGTGTACAGCGCCTTGCAGGATAGGGGGTTAACCCCGGGAAAAGATATCGCGGTGGTGGGGTTTGATGATTTAGAGGACAGCCGGTTGATGTCGCCAGCCCTGACGACGGTCAGGGTCAGGGCTGGGGACATAGGGCAGATGGCATGTAAATGCTTGCAACAATGGCGAGAGAACCAGAAAGTACCGGGAAATGCCCTTGTGGGTGTGGAGCTTGTGGTTCGTTCGTCATGTTGTTCGGTAGTGGGATAAAGGGTCGGAAGTCTGGCCTTGGTTCCCGGTTTGGAAAGGAAGACTGCTGTAGATTCCCAGGCAATAGAAGCAGGCTGAATAGGTCATTCAGATGCCTTGGGGGGACAGAACAACAATAATGGGACAACTATCATGATAAAGAACAACATGATGCAAACCCTGCTGCTCGCAGGTACTTTGCTGTTATCAGCGACTGTCGCTCAGGCGGAAGATGTCGAAGTGCTGCACTGGTGGACGTCTGGCGGTGAAGCCGCGGCGCTGAACGTTCTCAAAGACGATTTGGCAGCTCAGGGGATCGGTTGGCAGGATATGCCTGTTGCCGGTGGCGGTGGCGGGAACGCAATGACCGTATTGCGCGCCCGGGTGACCTCGGGCAATCCCCCCACTGCGGTGCAAATGTTGGGGTTTGATATCCAGGACTGGGCGGCAGAAGATGTGGTGGCCAACCTTAACCGTGTCGCCGATGCTGAAGGCTGGAATAGTGTGGTGCCGAATGCGCTGCAAAACTTTGCCAAATACGATGGTAAGTGGGTGTCGGCACCGGTAAATGTTCATTCCACCAACTGGATTTGGGCGAACAAAAAACTGCTGGATGAAGTGGGTGCCAAACAGCCAACCAATTGGGATGAGTTGATTGATACGCTGGATAAACTTAAAGCAGCTGGCTATATCCCACTCGCCCATGGTGGCCAGGCCTGGCAGGATGCCACCCTTTTTGACGGCGTGGTGTTGACCACTGGCGGTATCGATTTTTATAGAAAAGCGATGGTCGATCTGAATCCAAAAGCGTTGGGTTCAGACACCATGGTGAAAGTGTTTGATCGCATGTCGCAGCTGCGTGGCTATGTAGATAAAAACTTCCCGGGCCGGGATTGGAACCTGGCATCTGCCATGGTGATTGAAGATAAGGCCGGTATGCAGATCATGGGCGACTGGGCGAAAGGTGAGTTTCTCAAAGCCGGTAAAAAACCGAATGAGGATTTCCTTTGCTTCCGTATGCCGGGCACCCAGGGCATGGTCACGTTCAACTCTGATCAATTTGTGATGTTTGATGTGGGCGACTCTGATGCGCAAAAAGCCATGGCAAAAGCCATCATGTCTCCGGCGTTTCAGTCGGCGTTCAACGTGGTGAAAGGGTCGGTGCCGGCACGTACCGATGTCTCCAACGAAGCGTTTGATGCTTGCGGGCAGAAAGGCATGGCCGATCTGGCAGAAGCCGACAAAAACGACACTCTCGTCGGCAGTATGGCCCATGGACACGCGGCTCCAGCAGCGGTGAAAAATGCGGTCTATGACGTGGTAACCAACCACTTCAATGGTGGTATGGACGCTAGGCAAGCGACAAAAGCACTGGTTGCTGCCGTTCAGGATGCGCAGTAATCCAATGGGGAAGGGGTAAAGCCCTTCCTTTTTTACTCCACATATAGTCGTTTCTCGTCGTTTGAAGGACCAACTATGGCTTCACAAGGAAAGTACAGTTCGCGCCGCTTCTGGCAGCAACTGTTGCCAAAAATTGTTATTGCACCCTCGTTCGCGCTGATCCTATTTTTTGTCTATGGCTTTATTGCCTGGACAGCCTATATTTCGCTTAGCCGTTCTCGGATGCTCCCCAATTACAACCTGGATGGGATCCGTCCCTATGAAAAACTCTGGAACAGCCTGAACTGGCAGGTGGCACTCGAAAACCTTGCGGTATTCGGTATCCTTTATATTGTGATTTGTTGTGTGCTTGGTCTGTTTCTGGCCATTTTGCTCGACCAGAAAATCCGCTTTGAGGGCGGGCTTCGCCCTGTCTTCCTCTACCCCATGGCGCTGAGCTTTATTGTCACAGGAACTGCCTGGAAGTGGTTCTTAAACCCCGGACTCGGGCTTGAGAAAACCATGCATGAACTGGGGTGGGAAAGCTTCAGTTTTGACTGGCTGATTAACCCTGAGATGGCGATATACACGGTTGTGATAGCTGGCGTGTGGCAAACCTCAGGCTTTGTGATGGCGATGTTCCTAGCAGGGCTTCGTGGCATCGACAGCGAAATGCTGAAAGCGGCGCAGCTTGATGGTGCATCCTCCTTCCAGATGTATCGCCGGATCATCATTCCACAGTTACGGCCCGTGTTTTTGAGCGCCTTTATCGTGCTCGCTCATATGGCAATCAAAAGCTATGACCTGGTTATCGCCCTGACCGGTGGCGGGCCGGGCAATGCCACTGAGCTTCCTGCTACGTTTATGTACTCCTACACCTTCTCGCGCAACCAGATGGCGGTAGGTTCGGCGAGTGCTATTGTCATGCTGATGACCATTGCCGCCATCATCGTGCCTTACCTCTACAGCGAGTTGAAGGAGCCGAAGCATGGAGAGCATTGATAATAACTCCCCGTTTCAGGGGGCTAAATTTTGGCGGGTGTTGATTTATACCACCTTGCTGGTGTTCGCCTGCATGTACCTGCTGCCGTTGTTTGTGATGCTGGTGACCTCGTTTAAAGAGCTGGATGAAATCCGTCAGGGCAACATGCTGGCACTGCCTGAGGTATGGACCGTCGAACCGTGGAAAGCGGCATGGGGTACGGCCTGTATCGGGCTGACCTGTGAGGGAATCAGCGGTTACTTCACCAACTCGATTGCTATCACTGTACCGGGCGTGTTGCTTTCTACCCTATTGGGAGCGCTCAACGGGTATGTACTGACCAAATGGCGCTTTCCGGGGCACAAATGGGTATTCGGTCTGATGCTGTTTGGCTGTTTTATTCCGTTTCAGGTGGTGCTGGTGCCCATGAGTCAGGTGCTGGGGACACTCGGGATTGCCAACACCACGCCGGGGCTGGTGTTGGTTCATGTGGTTTACGGTCTGGGTTTTACTACTCTGTTTTTCCGTAACTATTACGAAGCATTTCCCAGTGAGCTTATCCGGGCTGCGATGATTGATGGGGCAGGATTCTTCCGCATGTTTTTCCGCATTCTGCTGCCAAGTTCGGGGCCGATCATTGTGGTGACCATCATCTGGCAGTTCACCAATATCTGGAATGACTTTCTTTTCGGGGCATCGTTTGCATCAGGTGACACGGCGCCGATTACGGTGGCCCTGAACAACTTGGTAAATTCTTCCACGGGTGTAAAGGAATACAACGTGCACATGGCAGGGGCCATGATTGCAGCGCTGCCTACCCTTTTGGTTTATGTCCTGGCCGGACGCTATTTCGTTCGTGGTCTGATGGCAGGTTCAGTAAAAGGATAATGTGAATGGCTTCTTTGACGCTTAATAACGTAAAAAAACGCTTTAGTCATATTGAAGTATTGAAGGGAATTGATATCGCAATTGATGATGGCGATTTTCTGGTGCTGGTAGGGCCGTCAGGCTGCGGTAAATCGACGTTGCTGAATATGATTGCCGGGCTTGACAGCATCAGCGATGGTGAGGTGGCTATCGGCGATGTGGTGATCAATGACCTGCACCCGGCTGATCGCGACATTGCCATGGTGTTCCAGTCCTATGCGTTGTATCCCAATATGACGGTGGCGCAGAATATTTCGTTTGGTCTGGAAATGCGCAATGTGCCCAAACCTGAACGGGAGCGCAAAATCGGTGAGGTGTCCTCAATGCTGCAAATCGGACACCTGTTAAGCCGCAAACCGGGACAGTTGTCTGGTGGCCAGCGCCAGAGGGTTGCGATGGGGAGGGCATTGGTCCGTGATCCAAAAATCTTCCTGTTCGATGAGCCGCTGTCAAACCTCGATGCCAAACTGCGTGTTGATATGCGCACCGAAATCAAGCGTCTTCACCAGCGTTTGAATGCCACCATTGTCTACGTCACCCATGATCAGATTGAGGCAATGACGCTGGCAACCAAGATTGCAGTGATGAAAGACGGCGAATTGCAGCAACTGGGATCGCCCGCAGAGGTGTATGACGACCCTGCCAATACGTTTGTGGCTACTTTTATGGGAAGCCCGTCAATGAACCTGGTTGATGCCAGGGTACTGGAAGCGGGGGATGACAGAACCGTGCTCGAGCTGGAAGGGTTTGATGGTGAGCACCAGTCGGTTGTCATTAATACCGGTTTTAAGGCACTGTCTTCTTATGTCGGGAAAAACGTCAGTCTCGGTGTGCGCCCTGAAGATATCACTGAACAGGACGGTGGCGAGGGCACATTGCACTGTAAGGTTGATGTCACTGAGCCTACCGGCGCGGATACCTATGTGATTACCTCTCTGGGCGGGAAAGAAGTGGTGGCGCGTATGCCAGCGAATGTTGCACTGAACGCTGGCGACATGGCGCATCTGGGCTTTAACCCTGAAAAACTGGTGCTGTTTGATGCTGAAAGCGGTAGCCGGATACGCTAGGTTTTTCTGCTCAACCTAAAAGCGCTCCCTGTGGAGCGTTTTTTGTGAGTGAAGAAATGATCAGTTACCGACGTTTAATCCGGAGACTGTTTGTGCCACATTTTCTGCTCCGGAACGAATTTCCTCCATCACGGATGAGGCTTCTGCTATCTGTTGCTGACCTTTCGCTGCGGAGTCTGACACACTCGCCATTTTGCGCGTAGCTTCTGTCGTCAACTCTCTGTTTTTCTTTACAACCTCGGAGATTTCTGCTGTTGATTGGCTGGTTCTTGCAGCCAATTGGCGGACTTCGTCGGCGACAACAGCAAAACCACGACCTTGATCGCCAGCACGTGCCGCTTCTATCGCAGCATTAAGCGCCAAAAGGTTAGTTTGGTCTGCGATGTCACTGATGGTTGAGAGAATTGCCTCGATATGCTGGGACTGTTCATTGAGCTGTGCAATGGAAGACGCTGTTTCAGCGACTTGCTCTGAAATGGATTGTGAGGTCGACACTGTGTCAGCCAGTACATCAGCCCCTTGTTTGGCGATTTGCGACGTTTCTACGGATGTTGAATATGCCACTTCGGCCGCTGAGCGTATCGCTTGCTCTTGCGTGACTTTTTCGGTGATGTTGGTGGCAAATTTCACTACGCGTATTACCTTCCCTTTGTTGTCAAAAACCGGGTTATACGTCGCCCGTAACCAAAGCACGTTGCCCATCGAGTCTATGCGCTCAAACTGGCCTGCTTTAAAGTCACCTGCCGCAAGTTCACCCCAAAAATCGGGGTTTTCTTGATAAAAATGGTCGGGACAAAATATGCGATGGTGTTTTCCGACAATTTGATCCAATGCGTAGCCTACAGCCCCGAGGAAGTTAGCGTTCGCCTGAATAATGGTTCCATCGGGTTCAAATTCAATCACGGCCATCGACTTATCTAGTGCTGTAAACACGGCAGATTGGTCATCCAACCGCGTTTTCGCTTTCGTTATATCAGACGCGATTTTCATCACTTCTGTGACTATGCCGTTCTCTTTGATAGGAAAGTACGTGGCTTCTAGCCAAAGTCGTTGACCATTTGCATTTACGCGGGGGATCTGACCACCAATGACTTCACCTGAACGTAGCCGCTCCCAAAATCGGGTGTATTCCGCACTTTGGGCATAGTCCGTATCGCACAGTTCACGATGATGTCTGCCGATCAACTGTTCTCGCGAAAAACCGACTGCAGCCAGAAAATGTTGATTAGCATGCTTAATGATGCCTTCCGGCGTGAAATAAATTGTGGCAACACTGTTATTGATGGCTTCAATAACTGCTTTGGTGTGGCTGTTTTCGGCTTGCAACGCTTCGAGTTCTTTTTTTAGTTTCCCGTTGAACATATTGTTTCCTTAGGTCAAATCTATCGCGCCGCACTTTTCTTTACATCATGTGAGACACTTATTAAGAGTAGTTAACTATTGGTAACGTTGTTAATTTTATGGGGTGTACGCTGCGTGCGTTTCAGGTAAATTTGGTTGTTGGCAGCAAGAGAAAACGCCAACGGTTAAGTTGGCGTTTGAGCGTAAAAATTAGAAATGGGCTTCTTTGGGAACGGGAAGAATTTTTACCTGCTTTATCATGTTTTCTGCCACCTCAATGATTTCCATTTGGTGACCTTCCACTTCGATGCTTAACTGGCTGCTTGGGATGTCTTCGAGATGTTCAAGAATTAGCCCATTAAGGGTGCGAGGGCCGTCAGTGGGCAAATCCCAGTTCAGGCTCTTGTTGAGGTCGCGGATATTGGCGGTGCCATCAATCATAAAACTGCCATCAGGAAGGGCTGTAATTTCCTCAGCAAGGCTTGGTGAAAGTGAGGTGGTAAATTCCCCGACGATCTCTTCAAGAATATCTTCCAGTGTGACAAGGCCAATAATGTCTCCATACTCGTCCACAATCAGTCCGATACGCTGTTTGTTGCGCTGGAACTTAAGCATCTGGACATTCAGTGGTGTCCCTTCCGGAATGTAGTAGACCTCGTCTGCGGCGCGAAGCAGGTTCTCTTTGTTGAACTCGTTTTCAACCATCATCCGGTATGCCTCACGCACACGCAACATACCGACGACCTCATCAATGCTGTCGCGATAGAGCACCATACGGCCATGGGGGGCGTGGGTGAGCTGGCGCATGATGGCTTTCCAGTCGTCATTCACGTTGATCCCGGTAATTTCATTCCGCGGTACCATGATGTCATCTACGGTGATCTCTTCAAGCTCCAGAATCGACAGCAGCATACTTTGGTGGCGACGCGGGATCAGCCCACCAGCTTCGTTGACCACAGTACGCAGCTCTTCTGAACTCAAATGATCTTTGCCGTCATGACTGGTCGCAAGGCCCATAAGCTTGAGAAAACCATTGGTAATGCCGTTTATTATCCACACCAGTGGATAAAGCACTTTCATTAGGACATTGAGTAAAAAGCTGCTGGTGTAAGAGACTTTTTCGGGATAGAGCGCGGCGAGCGTCTTAGGGGTGACTTCTGCAAAGACCAGAATAACCAGTGTCAGGCCGCCGGTCGCGATGGCCACGCCAAGATCGCCAAACAGGCGCATACCCAGAATAGTTGCTATCGCAGAAGCCAGGATGTTGACCAGGTTATTACCGATGAGGATCAGGCCAATCAGCCTGTCAGGACGTTCCAGCAATTTTTCTACACGCTTGGCGCCTTTGTGCCCTTGGTTGGATAAGTGCCGAAGCCGGTATCGGTTTAATGCCATCATGCCGGTTTCGGAGCCGGAAAAGTACGCAGAAATAAAGATGAGCAATACCAAAACGGTCGCTAACGTTCCCGTCGATATGTCGTCCAAATTGCAAGTTCCTTCTTGTTTGATTAGCCCTGGGGCTGTTGATCTCAAAAGGTTAACAGCCCCTCATTAAGGGCCAGAATTACTTCAGCTGTCAAACCCAATGCTAAAAATACAACATGGTTGTCACGCGGCGATGATGATCTCACGCACAAACCGGCTGCCAAAATAAGCAAGGGTGAGCAAGAATGCGCCCACAATGCTGATCCAAATGACGCGGCGTCCCCGCCAGCCTGATTGATAATGGCCCCAAAGCAGCACGCCATACACTACCCAAGCCATGGCCGAGAGCAATGCCTTGTGCGCTTTGCCTTGAGCAATCATATCCTGAACAAAGACAAGGCCAGTCAACAGGGTGAGGGTCAGCAGGATCTCTCCGATAAGGATGATATTGAACAGTTGCCGTTCTACGGCCATTAATGGTGGCAGGTTTGGGTTCATCACCCGTTTCTTTTTGTGTTTGAGTTGATGGTCAAGCCAGGCCAGCTGAATGGCGTACAGGGTGGCAATCATCAGCGTGGAATAAGAGAACAGCGCCAGCGAGATGTGAACCAGTACTTCTGGCTGCGCTTCCAGGTGGGTAATAAAGGCGCCGGGAAGCACGGTGGCTGCTGTTAGATTAATGGCCGAAAAACTATAGACCACAGGCAGAAGCACCCAGATACGCATTTTGAACATTAAACCGGTCGTGATGATCGCAACAATAAAGCTGATCAGCGAGGCAACATTGAGAATGCTGAGGTTTTGCCCACTCCCGGCAAAGATCAGATCAGATAATAGATAGACATGAAGCGCCAACGCGCCGGCAGCACTCAAAAAGACGTTGCGCGCCGGGATCTGGTTTGGGCCGGACAAGCCGGGAATAATTTGCATAAGTGCTGCAAAGTACAGCAGGGCAGCAGTAAGTGCTAAGAATATATCCATGTGCCTTTCAACAACATCGCGTCAAAAAGAAAGCCTTCAGTATACCCTGTGCAATTGAGAGCCGCTATCAACGCGCGCCGATCTTTAGGATGTAAACCTGTCTTATCCATTGCAAATACCGCCAAAAACCCCTGCTATCCTTTTAAAACTATCGGTGATGCCAGCATGTAAGCAAGAGCAATAATGAGATATAATCGCGTCAATTTTTGTTTATTGCCACCTGACAGGGTTTGGTCACGTGGTACTGTCGCGTAGATAAGCGAGTAAGACATGTTTGAAAACTTAACAGATCGTCTATCCCGTACGTTGAAGAACATCAGCGGTCGTGGTCGCCTCACTGAAGACAATATAAAAGAGACCCTGCGCGAAGTGCGCATGGCACTGTTGGAAGCCGATGTTGCGTTACCGGTAGTGCGAGACTTCGTGAAGAAAGTAAAAGAAAGTGCCGTGGGCTTGGAAGTCTCAAAAAGCCTGACGCCCGGTCAGGAGTTCATCAAGATTGTCCAGTCTGAGCTGGAAGCGGTGATGGGGGCATCCAACGCAGAGCTGAATCTGGCCACACAGCCACCGGCGGTAGTGCTGATGGCGGGTTTGCAAGGTGCGGGTAAAACCACCAGTGTTGGTAAGCTGGGTAAGATGCTCAAAGAGCGCCATAAGAAGAAAGTGCTGGTGGTCTCTGCTGACGTTTATCGTCCTGCGGCAATCAAACAACTGGAAACCCTGGCAGGTGATGTTGGCATCGATTTCTTCCCATCAACACCGGATCAGAAGCCGGTAGAGATCGCGAAAGCGGCACTTGATCATGGCAAACTGAAATTCTATGACGTCGTTATCGTCGATACCGCAGGCCGCCTGCACATTGACGAAGAGATGATGGATGAGATCAAAGACATCCATGCCGCCATCAAGCCGGTGGAAACCCTGTTTGTTGTTGATGCAATGACAGGTCAGGATGCGGCGAACACGGCAAAAGCGTTTAACGATGCCCTGCCGCTGACCGGTGTGGTACTGACCAAGGTGGATGGCGATGCGCGTGGTGGTGCGGCGTTGTCTGTTCGCCACATCACCGGTAAACCTATCAAGTTTCTGGGTGTGGGTGAGAAAACTGACGCGCTGGAACCTTTCCACCCAGACCGCGTTGCCAGCCGCATCCTCGGTATGGGGGATGTGCTGTCGCTGATTGAAGAGCTCGAGCGTAACGTCGATAAAGACAAAGCTGAGCAACTGGCGAAGAAGTTTAAAGAAAAGAAAGGGTTCGACCTGCAGGACTTCCGTGACCAGCTTCAGCAGATGAAGAACATGGGTGGCATGATGGGCATGCTGGACAAGTTGCCGGGGATGTCAAACCTGTCTGATGATGTAAAAAACCAGGTAGACGATAAAATCTTTGTCCAGATGGAAGCCATCATAAACTCCATGACCCCAAAAGAACGTGCGCGTCCTGATCTCATCAAAGGCTCACGTAAAAAACGTATTGCTGCCGGTTCCGGTACCCAGGTTCAGGATGTTAACCGCCTGCTCAAACAGTTTACCCAGATGCAGAAAATGATGAAGAAGATGCAAAAGGGTGGCATGAAGAACATGATGCGCAATATGAAAAGCATGATGGGCGGCGGTGGCATGTTCCCACGCTAACCCCCTTGGATAACCCAAGAATTGGCGGGTCAGGAAAGGCCGGCCATTAATCAATAAAGCGACGGAATCGCTAAGTGATTGAAGTACAGACACTGCTGGTGCTTTTTTAGCTAAAGCAGTTGCATTCGATCACAGAAAGCGTAAAATTCCGGAGCTTTATTTTGGCACGAGGCCCCGTATTAGCGCGGGGCCAATTTAATTTAGTAATGCAAAGAGGACGATATGGTAACCATTCGTTTGGCACGTCACGGCGCTAAAAAGCGTCCATTCTATCAAATCGTTGTTGCAGACAGCCGCCAAGCGCGCGACGGTCGCTTCATCGAAAAAGTAGGCTTCTTCAACCCAGTTGCACAGGGTCAAGAAGAAAAACTGCGCCTGGACCTGGACCGCGTTAACCACTGGGTTGGCGAAGGTGCAGCTGTTTCTGACCGCGTAGCTAAGCTGATCAAAGACGCGGCTAAAGCGGCTTAATTGATCAGTGTCAGGGTTGAAAGAAAAAGACATGAGTGAGCAAGAAAAGGTTGTAGTAGGCAAGCTAGGTGCTTCTTATGGCATCCGTGGCTGGCTCAAAGTTTTTTCTTACACTGAAAACGCTGAAAACATCTTTAGCTACTCACCTTGGTTTATCAAAGTGCGTGGCGAGTGGCAGGAATTCAGTCTTGAAGACTGGAAACGTCACAATCAGGGGTATGTCGGTAAATTGAAAGGTCTGGATCAGCGTGAAGACGCCCAGGCACTGACCAATGCCGAAATCGCGATCAACGCAGAAGTATTGCCTGAGCTGTCAGATGAAGAATTCTACTGGCGTGAGCTCTACGGAATGGAAGTGGCGACCACCAAAGGGTATAACCTTGGTAAAGTCACAGATATTCTGGAAACCGGCTCTAACGATGTGTTGGTGGTTCAAGCGAACCCTAAAGATGCTTTTGGCCAGAAGGAACGTTTAATACCGTTCCTCGATGGGCAAGTCATCAAGTCGATTGATCGCTCTGCTCAACGGATCGAAGTTGACTGGGATCCTGGATTTTAATTCCCCCAGTAACATGTAAAGCAATAGGAGCGGAAAAATGTGGGTTGGTATTATCAGCCTTTTTCCTGAAATGTTCCGTGCTGTTACTGAATTTGGGGTAACTGGCCAGGCGGTAAAAAAAGGCCTGCTCGAGGTAGAAACGTGGAATCCCCGCGATTTTACCCACGACAAACACCGGACGGTTGATGACCGCCCATATGGTGGAGGCCCGGGCATGTTGATGATGGTACAGCCTTTGCGCGATGCCATTCATTCTGCCAAGAAAGCCGCTGATGGCAAGGCGAAAGTGATTTACCTTTCACCTCAAGGCCGAAAGCTTGACCAAGCTGGGGTTGAGGAGCTGGCGCAGAACGAGAAGCTGATTCTTATCTGTGGACGCTACGAAGGGGTAGATGAGCGCATTATACAAACCGAAGTCGATGAAGAATGGTCTATCGGGGATTTTGTGCTCAGTGGTGGTGAACTGCCAGCCATGACTTTGGTTGACGCGGTTGCCCGGTTTGTGCCGGGTGTCCTCGGAGACTTGGCGTCGGCGGAAGAAGATTCTTTCGCCAATGGTTTGTTAGATTGTCCCCACTACACGCGTCCTGAGGTGTTGGACGGATTAGAGGTGCCTTCGGTACTGAAGTCCGGAAATCATAAGGTCATTCGCCGCTGGCGATTGAAACAATCGCTGGGCCGTACCTGGCTCAGAAGACCAGAGCTCCTGGAAAACCTAGCTCTGACTGACGAACAGGAATTACTGCTTGCTGAGTTCATCAATGAACACAGTCAAGTACCTAAAGATATTTAGTATCAGTTTATTCTAGGGTATAGAAAATGAGTAACATCATCAAAGCGCTCGAAGAAGAGCAACTAAAGAAAGACGTTCCTGAATTCAAAGTGGGTGACACTGTTGTTGTTCAGGTTAAAGTAAAAGAAGGTGAACGTACGCGTCTGCAGGCCTATGAAGGTGTTGTAATCGCAAAACGTAACCGTGGTCTACATTCTGCATTCACCGTACGTAAAGTATCAAACGGTGAAGGCGTTGAGCGTGTATTCCAAACTCACTCACCAGTTGTTGACAGCATTACTGTTAAACGCCGCGGTGCAGTACGTCGTGCCAAACTGTACTACCTGCGTGAGCGTTCTGGTAAGGCAGCTCGTATCAAAGAGCGTCTGGCTAAGAAATAATCGCTCCGGCGTTTATCTCCCGAAAGGGACAGAAAGCCCGCCTGTAAAGGTGGGCTTTTTCTTTTTTAAACAAGAGGGTGCATGCAATAATGTCAGCGTTACACAGGAGAGATAACGTGCAGTACGATTGGATTTTATTTGACGCTGATGAAACCTTGTTTTCCTTTGATGCCCTCGCGGGCCTCAAAACTATGTTCAACGAACTGGACGTGGATTTTACCGAGCAGGATTTTGCGGAGTATGAAGCTGTGAATAAGCCACTTTGGGTGAAATACCAGAATGGTGAAATCACCGCGAAACAACTTCAGGAAGAAAGGTTTATGGTGTGGGCAAACCGGTTGGATATCGCACCGGCTGAACTTAACCGCCGTTTCCTGAAGGCGATGGCGGATGTCTGTCAGCCATTAGAGGGAGTGCGCGAGATCCTGCCTCTGCTGGCACAAAAGGCAAAGCTTGGCATTATCACCAATGGTTTTGTACAGCTCCAACAAATCCGCCTTGAAAAAACCGGCCTGCGTGAATATTTCGAGTGGGTGGTGATTTCAGAGGAAGTCGGGGTGGCAAAGCCGGATGTGGCGATTTTCGAGCATGCTTTCCAGTTGATGGAATACCCTGACAAAGCGCGTATCCTGATGGTGGGTGACAATGCTGACTCTGATATCCGCGGGGGTATCAACGCGGGTATTGATACCTGCTGGCTAAATGTTGATGGCAAACCTTTACCTGAAGATATCGAGCCGACGTTTGTTGCAACCTCATGGGCAGAAATACATGCCCAGCTTCTTGGCTAACCGTCATGATGGCGGGTAACTTTCCCGCCATTTCTCAATTTCTTAGTATGCGTTTGCTTCCATAAATTCAGCATTTCATCCCCGGTTTCAAACTTAGGACACCGTTTCCCGCCAAGTCACGCTTCACTCTTTGCATATCAATGACTTCACTACGCGGTATTTCATTGAACAAAACGATAGAGGAGAGTGGCTATGGAATCATCTGAAACATTGCATAAACAACTGGCTGGTGCGCTTATCCGCCATTGGTGGGTATTACTGCTAAGGGGCATTATTTCCATCATTTTTGGCTTGATGCTTTGGACCCTGCCAACGGTAGCGTCGATAGAAACACTGGTCTTGGTCTTTGGGATCTTTGTCCTGGCTGATGGCTTACTTCAGAGCTGGACTGCTCTCATTGAGCGAAAAGATCGTGAAAACTGGATACTCCTTTTGCTCTGGGGTGTGGTGAGTGTTGTTGCCGGTATCCTGACATTCACCATGCCCGGGATCACAGCGATCGCATTGCTGTTTTATATCGCTATCTGGGCAATTACCAAAGGCGTGTTGGAAATTATTGCTGCGCTCCGTCTTCGCAAAGAGATCGCTGGGGAGTGGCTACTTATTCTGGGTGGCATCTTTTCCATTGTGTTTGGGGGATTTTTGATGGCTAACCCGGCTGCTGGCGCGGTGGCAATAATCTGGGTGATTGCTACCTATGCCTTTGTGTTTGGCGCTGTGTTTGTGGCGTTATCTTTGAAACTGAGAGGGCTGAAGCATACTGAGTCTCTTTGACGGTGGACAGAGTACCAACAGGTACTGAATGGTTGGTATAAAACAGCGATTAGCCGGTCGTTGGTGAACCGGGTGGTTCTAGACCCTCTAAGCTTGGATCGTAAAATAGAGAGGCATCATAGAAGACCGGCAAATCTGATTTCGTATACTTTACTTTACATATTTCTTTCCATAGAACGGTGTAATAAACTCTTATATCTAGACTTATTTTGGCTCTTTGTCTTTGAGTGTAATAAATAATTTACAATGTTGATTTTTCTTTACATGTTCTTGCAATCAGCTTTGAGGTTGTTATTGTATGGGCAGTTGCACGATAAATAACCATTTTACGTGCGAAAAATATTGTAGAGGAAATTTGTCATGGAAAGAGATCTGCTCACTAATATTCACATTCAGGACGAAACTGTTCTGATCACACCGGAGCAGTTACGTAAGAAGCTGCCTGTTAAGAAGGAGACGTTGGCCTTTATTTCCAGGGCTCGTCAGGAGATCGCAGACATTATCCATAAGAAAGATCACCGCCTGTTGGTGGTGTGTGGACCATGCTCGATTCACGACACCGACGCGGCGATTGAATATGCTAAAAAACTCAAAGTGCTTGCTGACCTTTTAAATGATCAAATTTATATCGTGATGCGTGTGTACTTTGAAAAGCCGCGTACAACCGTTGGCTGGAAAGGTTTGATTAACGATCCAAACCTGGATGGATCCTTTGATGTTGAAGCCGGCCTACACAAAGCGCGCGAACTGTTGATCACTCTGGCGGACATGGGGTTGCCATTGGCGACGGAAGCCTTGGATCCTATCAGTCCCCAGTATATTGGCGATTTGTTCAGCTGGGCGGCGATTGGTGCGCGTACTACGGAATCTCAAACCCACCGTGAGATGGCAAGTGGCCTGTCTATGCCAATTGGTTTTAAAAATGGCACAGATGGTAGTTTGTCCACGGCAATCAATGCGATGAAGGCCGCTGCATCTGGCCACCGTTTTATGGGTATAAACAAAGAAGGCCAGGTCGCATTGCTCACCACACAGGGAAATCCCGATGGTCATGTGATCCTGCGTGGCGGTAAGCAGACGAATTATGATTCTGTCTCCGTCGTCGAATGTGAAAATGAGATGAAAGAAGCAGGGCTTGAGGCGTCACTGATGGTAGACTGCAGCCATGCCAACTCTCGAAAAGATTTCCGTCGTCAGCCGCTTGTCGCCGAGGATGTTTTCCATCAAATCCGTGAAGGGAATCGCTCTATTATTGGTTTGATGATTGAAAGTAATATCAACGAAGGGAATCAGTCGGCTGATTTGCCGAGAGAAGAGATGGCCTACGGGGTGTCAATCACAGATGCGTGTATTGGTTGGCAGGATACGGAAAATCTGTTGCGCCGCGCCCATGATGAACTGACCCCTTTCCTGGAACAGCGTTTAAAAGGAAACTAAGCCTCATGGTTGCAGAGTTGACCCATCTTCGGGACCAGATTGACGACGTCGATAAGCAGATGGTCGAATTGCTTGCCCGCCGCTTGGCTCTGGTGGCGGAAGTGGGCGAGGTGAAAAGCAAACACGGTTTACCGATTTATGCACCTGACCGGGAGGCAGCGATGTTGGCTTCCCGCCGTGAAGAAGCCGCATCTAAAGGCGTTCCACCGGATCTGATTGAAGATATTTTGCGTCGGACCATGCGTGAGTCTTATGCCAGCGAAAATGATTCTGGCTTTAAATGCCTGAACCCTGATCTACGCTCTATCGTGGTGGTAGGTGGTAATGGTCAGCTGGGGCAAGTGTTCTGTAAGCTGTTCCGTCTCTCGGGCTATAACGTCAAAGTACTGGGATCGCAGGATTGGCATAAAGCCGATGAAATGCTGAGCGATGCTGGCATGGTGGTGATCACGGTGCCTATCAACAAAACCGATAGCGTGATCCGCTCTTTGAGTAAATTGCCGGATGACTGTCTGCTGGCTGATCTTACATCGATTAAAAGCGAGCCTCTGCAAGCGATGCTGGAATCTCATAAAGGTCCGGTTGTGGGATTGCATCCCATGTTTGGCCCGGATATTTCCAGCCTTGCTAAACAGGTGATTGTCTATTGTGATGGCCGTAACCCGGAAGCCTATCAGTGGCTGTTGGAGCAGTTCCGCATCTGGGGGGCGAGCCTGCATCGTATCAGTGCGATTGAGCACGATCAGGGCATGACGCTGATTCAGGCGCTACGCCACTTCACTTCCTTTGTTTATGGTCTTCATCTGGCAGAGGAAAATGCCAATCTGGAGCAGCTGACCGCACTCAGTTCGCCCATTTACCGTCTGGAATTGGCAATGGTGGGTAGGTTATTCGCACAGGATGCACAGCTTTATGGTGACATCATCATGTCATCAACCCAGAATATCGACATGATCAAACGCTTTCATGCGCGCTTTGGTGAAGCTATTAACTTACTGGATAAACAGGATAAAGAGGGGTTTATCACGGCGTTCAACCAGGTGGAAAACTGGTTTGGTGATTTTGCACCACGCTTTATGAAAGAGAGTCAGAATCTGCTGCGTCAGGCAAACGACACCGCTCATCGTGGGTAATCATTCTGACAAAAGAGAAGGAGCCGAATTGGCTCCTTCTCCGTTTCTGGTGTCGAATGCCTTTAAACATCGATTTCTGTCGGGGCGACATTTTCTATCGGGTAGGAGCCGAGCACCTTGATATAACGGGTGATCTTGGTGAGCTCTTCCAGCGCATTTTTCATCACATCAGTGCGCATGTTGCCTTCGACATCCACGTAGAACATTTCTTCCCATGGGTTCCCCAGCACGGGGCGGGATTCCAGTTTGGTCATGTTGATACCGTGGTTTCGAAGTACCAGCAAGCATTCCACCAATGAACCTGCAGTTTGGCCGGTTGACATAATAAAGGTGGTTTTGGCCGGGATAAGGGCGGTCACTTCCACCGGTTTTCTGGCAACCACGATAAAACGCGTGTGGTTTTCCTGCTGGTTGGCGATACCGAACTTCAGGGGCTTCAGACCATACAATTCACCACTGGAAGCATTACCGATTGCGGCCACATTGGGTTTGGCAATGGCGGCAACTTCTTTCATCGCTTCCGCTGTGCTCGAGCAATATTCCTGCTTGATGTCACCTAACGATCGCACAAACTCGCTGCATTGCTGGTGCGGCTGGGGGTGCGAGTAAAGCACATCAATTTTATCAATCTCTGTGTCTACCGCGGTCAGCAGGCAATGCTCGATCGGCTGGGTAATTTCGCCAACAATCGACAAGCGTGTATGTTGGAGCTGATCGTACACATCATTGATCGAGCCCGAACTGGTGTTTTCAATCGGAAGTACACCGTAATCGGCATTCCCGGTTTCCACCATCTCCAGCACGTCCTTAAAACTCTGGCACTGGATCTCAGCCAGTTTGGTGTGCTTGCGGGCAAAGAAGTTGCGGGCAGCAAGGTTGGAGTATGACCCTTTCCCGCCAAGAAATGAGACACGCGCAAGAGGCTGTTCATTTTCTGGGTTTGCCAAGCGTTGAAGGAATGCCTGTTGGTACAGTACAGAATCTTCAATGATGGTATGGAATATTTTGGTTACGTATTGAGGATCTAAATCATGGCTTTTACCATCTGCAACCAGCCTTTCCAAAAGTGCTTGCTCACGCTCGATATCACGAACCGGTTTTTGTGTCTGGATTTTACTCTTGGCTACTTCGAGGCTGAGTTTGCGCCGCTCGGCTAACAGCGACAGCAGTTCCTGGTCAATGCGGCTGACGTTAGTCCTTATTTCGTCCAGTGACAGTGTTGGTTTGCTCATTCCTTGTTCCTGCTTATTCTATTTAGCGCCCGGGAGTCTGGTGACTGACCCTGAAAAAAAGCCTCCCTACGTGAGGGAGGCTTCTCGGGAATCTTTCATTATCAATGTATGCCCTTACGCCCCACCTTATCAGAAATGGAAAAAGAAACGGGGGAAAGTGAAGCGGTTAAGCGTCATCAATATAGTATCTTGTTGGTTCGATTATTGTTCAACCATATTGTCACGGTGTTGTCATGTCAAGACGAATCAGCCCCGCACGGAGCGGGGCTGACTGATTTAATCTTCTGGCGTGATTAAAGTGCTTCAGATTCCTCCTCCGGCACTTCCACCTCTGCGTGACTTGCACGGCGCGCTTCGCCTTTGTGAACCTGTTTATTCAGCTGTTTCTCCAGTTTCTGGCCCACTTCATTGATGGCGGCATACATGTCTTCATGCTCTGCGGAGGCAATCAGTTTCGCACCGGGTACAGACACGTCTGCTTCGATTTTAAACTTATTGCCGGGTTCTTCACTGATCACAGCATGAGGATTAATGAGAGCGACTTGCCATTTCTCCAGCTTTTCAAACCGAGCAGTAATGCGATCGCGAATGGCTGCAGTGATGTCGATATTTTTACCAGTAATTTCTACTCTCATAAGGGTTTCCTCTTTTGCTTGCCCTTTGCTGGGCTCACTTTCAGATTACGTTTCTGGCGAGGAAATAATGTGATCATCATCACTTTTATGCTGCGAGTTTTTAGCGGTCGAATGAATTGTGATCCTGTGTTTAACTTCGATTTTAAATATCTGGAAAGTGCTTGAATCTTCGCTGATAAATATTGCAAGATGTGGAGGTTAAGGTCGCTAGCGAACATTGGACGTTAGGGGCACTGTTCGTGCCAGAAATGGTGTTGGTGAAGAATGCAGCAGTTCACAAAATCACCCGGACAGGAAATAATCTCACACCCTAAAAACCCAAAAGCAGCCAATGGCTGCTTTTTCTTTTTCCGCTCAAAAGGATTTTTTACGCATCAACGCTGTTTAGCTTCATCAACTCACGGATGCGTTGTGCGGGCTCTTCCAATTTCAGCGCTTCATAGGCTTTCAACATCATCGGCAATGATCGTTTCGCTGCGTTAGTATCCGGGAAATCACGCTGGATTTGTTGGCAGCGGTTGATGACGGCGACCCAAGCCTCACGGCGCACATAGAAATCTGCTGTCGCTAGTTCATAATCTGCCAAACGGTTTTTCAGGGCCACCAAACGCTTTGCAGCATCCGCGGCGTAGTCACTATCCGGGTATCTATCGAGTAGACGGCGAAAGTCGACGAAGGCACGGCGAACCGGTTCAGGATCGCGGTCTTCTCGCTCCATACTGAGCAAGTCATGGACGAGGCTTCTGTCTTGCGCCATGTTAGTCAGGCCGCGCATGTATAACACCCAGTCCATTTCAGGATGACCAGGATTCATGCGTATAAAGCGGTCAATCGTCGCTTCACCCAGTGCCAGATCATCATTTTTGTAATAGGCATAAATGAGGTCTAGCTGAACTTGTTCTGAATAGGCGCCAAACGGATAACGGGAGTCCAATGCTTCAAGTTTTTGGATTGCGGTGTTCCAGTTGCCTTCATTCAGGGAAACCTGCGCTTCCTGATACAGTTCAGACGGCGGGATATCAGGAACGATCTCTTCCTTGCCGGCACATCCTGCCAGCAAGGAAATGACAAGTAGAGAGGATAAAGTAAGACGTTTCATTACTAAGGGTGCTTCCTTGAAAGAATATTTTCAGCCTTTGCCATTACGGAGTCAGCTGCAAAAAGCTACAATGGCGCGATTATGGGCTATTCTACCCATCGACCAAATATAATACCAACTGGTTAACGTGACCAATCCCAAGGGCTTTATTCAATACCCTGTGGTATTAGTCTCATTGAGAATCAAAAAGTTCGTTATGGCACAGCAGTTAGAGTTAAACAGCACAGTAAATGAGAATCAACTGGGTCAGCGTCTGGATCAGGCACTGGCTGAGTTATTTCCAGATTATTCTCGATCACGCATCAAAGAATGGATTCTGGCCGACAAAGTAAGCGTCGATGGTGAGATCGTCAACAAGCCGCGTTTAAAAATGATGGGCGGTGAAGTCATCGTTGTTCAGGCAGAAATTGAAGATGAGCAACGTTTTGAAGCGCAAGACATCCCATTGAACATTGTTTATGAGGATGACGATATTATCGTGATCAATAAACCGCGTGATTTGGTGGTTCATCCCGGTGCGGGATGCCCTGACGGCACCGTGTTAAATGGCTTGCTTTATCACTATCCGGACATTGCGGAAGTGCCTCGTGCAGGCATTGTTCACCGTTTGGATAAAGACACCACAGGTTTGATGGTGGTGGCGAAAAATATTCCAACGCAAACACGTCTGGTACGTGCGCTGCAAAAGCGCAAGAAATTCACTCGTGAATACGAAGCTATTGCATTGGGGAACATGACCGGTGGCGGCATGATTGAAAAGCCGATTGGCCGTCATTCAACAAAACGCACCCACATGGCGGTACAGGAGCTGGGTAAACCTGCTATTACGCATTACCGTGTGGTTGAGCACTTCCGTGCCCACACCCGCCTGCGCCTGCGCTTGGAAACTGGCCGTACGCACCAGATTCGTGTTCATATGGCATACCTGAACCACCCTCTGGTGGGCGATCCACTCTACGGTGGCCGTCCGCGTCCGCCGCGTAATGCTGGAGATAAGCTAATCCAAACCTTACGCCAATTTGACCGTCAGGCGCTTCATGCTGCGATGTTACGTATCGAACATCCTACTACTAAAGAAGTGATGGAGTGGCATGCGCCTATCCCGGATGACATGGTAAACCTGACAGAAGTGTTGCGTGCAGACGTGCTGGAGCATGGCGGCGAGGACTACTGATCGTGGATTGGATTACGCCAAACTGGCTGGCGCCGACATGGATTAAGGCTGTGAGCACTACCCGGAAGGGAGGTGTCAGTCATGCCCCTTTTGACAGCTTGAACCTTGGGGATCATGTGGGTGATGACAAGGATCGAGTGGCGGCAAACCGCCAGATACTTATGGATACAATGTCGATGCCTACATCGCCAGCCTGGCTTAATCAAGTACACGGAACTGACGTGGTAACACTGCCTTTGCCCTCAGGTGCAGTTCCGGATGCGGATGCTTCTTTTACTGATGTTCATGGTCAGGTCTGTATTGTCATGACGGCAGATTGCCTGCCTGTGCTTTTCTGTAACGAGGAAGGTACGCAGGTCGCGGCTGCTCATGCAGGCTGGCGTGGTTTGGTAAATGGTGTGCTGGAGCAGACACTCAGTAAGTTTGATGAGCCGGGGAAAGTGATGGCTTGGTTAGGGCCGGCCATTGGACCGGATGCCTTTGAAGTCGGCAGTGAGGTACGTGAGCAGTTTATGGCGCATGATGCCAATGCCGTCGTGGCGTTTAAACCGCATAACGATCGTTGGCTGGCAGATATCTATTTGCTGGCAAGACAGCGTTTGATGGCCTCTGGCGTTACCCAAATCTATGGGGGTGAATATTGTACAGTGTCAGCGCCGGAAACATTTTTTTCTTACCGCAGGGAAAACCGTACAGGCCGTCAAGCCAGCTGTATATGGATCAGTACAGAATGTGGCTGACCACATAGATAAAATTTTCGCCAATCAACTTGAAATCAGCCATAGCCGCTCCCATTTTTTTGTTAAGTCATTCTTGAAGCAATTGTCGACGTAATTAAAGGGGGAGGCTATGCGCCTTGACCGATTTACCAGCAAATTCCAATTAGCCATTTCTGACGCTCAGTCATTGGCGTTAGGGCGCGATCACCAGTATATCGAGCCTGTTCACTTGATGGTGTCTCTTCTCAATCAGGACAGCAGTACCATCCGTCCATTGATGACGCTCCTGAATGTGGATCTGACCCAATTGCGCTCCAGCCTGAGCGAAATGCTCGACAGGTTGCCAAAAGTGACGGGCACCGGTGGTGATGTCCAGCTGTCTCACAGTATGGGCATGCTTTTCAACATGTGTGACAAGCTGTCGCAGAAGCGCAAAGACAAGTACATTTCTTCTGAGCTATTCATTCTGGCTGCCGTTGAAGAAAAAGGTGCGCTGGGCGAGCTGTTAAGAAGCCTTGGCCTGACTACCAAGAAAGTGGAAGATGCGATTGACAAAATACGTGGCGGCCAGGCCATTAACGATCCCAATGCGGAAGAAGCGCGTCAGGCACTGGAAAAGTTCACCATCGACCTGACCGAAAAAGCTGAGCAGGGCAAACTTGATCCGGTGATTGGCCGTGATGAAGAAATCCGCCGTACCGTACAAGTGCTTCAACGCCGCACCAAAAACAACCCCGTGATCATTGGTGAACCCGGTGTGGGTAAAACCGCCATTGTTGAAGGTCTGGCACAGCGCATCGTCAACGGTGAAGTGCCGGAAGGGCTGCGCAACAAGCGAGTGCTTTCTCTCGACATGGGGTCACTGGTTGCCGGTGCTAAGTACCGCGGTGAGTTTGAAGAGCGTCTGAAGTCTGTTCTGAATGAACTGGCAAAAGAAGAAGGCAACGTCATTCTGTTTATTGACGAAATCCACACCATGGTAGGGGCGGGTAAAGCAGAAGGTGCGATGGATGCAGGTAATATGCTCAAACCTGCGCTGGCGCGTGGCGAGCTTCACTGTGTCGGTGCGACCACCTTGGATGAATATCGCCAGTATGTAGAGAAAGATGCAGCCCTTGAGCGCCGTTTCCAGAAAGTGCTGGTGGATGAGCCAACGGTTGAAGATACCGTTGCTATCCTGCGTGGCCTTAAAGAACGTTATGAGCTTCATCACGCGGTGGAAATTACAGACCCGGCGATTGTGGCTGCGGCGAGCCTTTCCCATCGTTACATTTCTGACAGGCAACTGCCGGATAAAGCCATTGACCTGATTGATGAGGCGGCGTCGAGCATTCGTATGCAAATTGACTCCAAACCTGAGCAGCTTGATCGCCTCGAGCGTCGTTTAATTCAGCTCAAGATTGAGCAGCAGGCGCTGGCGAAAGAAAACGACGAAGCAAGTAAGAAACGTCTGGAAACCCTGCAAAGCGAAATCGACGAGAAAGAGCGTGAGTATGCGGAGCTGGAAGAAGTGTGGAATGCTGAGAAAGCGGCGCTTTCCGGTACCCAACATATCAAGAGTGCGCTTGAGCAGGCACGCACAGATTTGGAAATCGCCCGTCGTGCCGGTGATCTGAACCGCATGTCAGAGTTGCAGTATGGCCGTATCCCAGAGCTTGAGAAACAGCTCGATCTGGCAAGTCAGGCGGAAATGCAGGAAATGACACTGCTGAAAAACCGCGTGACAGATGCTGAGATTGCAGAAGTGCTGTCTCGTCAGACTGGTATTCCTGTTGCCAAGATGCTGGAAGGTGAAAAAGAAAAGCTGCTTCATATGGAAGATGAGCTTCACAGCCGTGTGATAGGACAAGAAGAAGCGGTGACCTCGGTAGCAAATGCTATTCGCCGCAGCCGTGCGGGTCTGGCCGATCCAAACCGTCCTATTGGTTCGTTCTTGTTCCTTGGCCCAACCGGGGTGGGTAAAACTGAGCTTTGCAAATCACTGGCAGAGTTTCTCTTCGACAGCAGCGATGCCATGGTGCGTATCGATATGTCTGAGTTTATGGAGAAACATTCAGTGGCAAGGCTGGTGGGAGCACCTCCGGGCTATGTGGGTTACGAGGAAGGAGGTTACCTGACCGAAGCTGTCCGTCGCCGTCCTTATTCCGTGATCCTGTTGGATGAAGTAGAGAAGGCGCATCCTGATGTCTTTAACCTCTTGCTGCAGGTTCTGGACGATGGACGCCTGACGGATGGACAGGGACGCACTGTTGATTTTCGTAATGCGGTAGTCATTATGACCTCCAACCTGGGTTCTGATCGTATCCAGGAGCACTTCGGTGAACTGGATTACAGTGGTATCAAAGCCATGGTAATGGATGTGGTGAGTAAGCATTTCCGTCCAGAGTTCATTAACCGCGTTGACGAGTCAGTGGTCTTTCACCCGCTCGGCCAGGAACATATCAAGTCAATTGCCAGTATCCAGTTGGCGCATTTGGCGAAGCGTATGGCTGAACGTGATTTGATACTGGAAGTCACTGACGAAGCGCTGACACTTATTGCGGATGCTGGCTTTGATCCGGTATATGGTGCTCGCCCACTGAAACGCGCTATTCAGCAAAGCGTTGAGAATCCATTGGCGCAGTCTATCCTGCGTGGTGAAGTAAAACCGAGCTTGCCAGTGAAACTCATCGTAGAAGATGAGCAAATCAAAGCTGTGCAATAAGCGTGTTTTATAGAACGTCTGTGAAAGAGGCCGTTTTGGCCTCTTTTCTTTTATATGACGGTAAGGGCTGAGCTTAATTTTAAAAGTTACCCACAGCTTTTTGTGATCTTGGTGTGTGTAAAATGTGTGGAAATGAGCTTTTTGCTCAAAATATGCTCGGGTGATGTTTTTTCTACAAAAAACTGCAAAAAAGCCCTTGCCAGATTTTTTCGCCTCCCTATAATGCCGCCTCACCGACACGGAGAGCGGCTTCCAACGCGGAATTACCCATCCAAACCGGTACGGCGAAGGCCTTAAAAACTGAGTCTAAATAAACGCTTGACGCGTTGAGGTAGATCAGTAAAATGGCCGCCCGCTTTGAAGGGAAAATCACCCCGAGAGGCAAGTCAACAAGGTGTTTTGAGGGTGCTAAAAGCAACACTGAAAAATCTCAAAATTTCTTCTTGACTTCATCGCCTGGCGGCGTAAAATTCGCAGCCCTGACGGTGAGAAGTAAAACTTCTTAAAGTCAATGTTCTTTAACAATTTGACCTATGCAATCTGTGTGGGCGCTCGTCATTGATAGACAAAAGATTTATCAACGAACTGAGTGACCAAACGAACTAACTTCGGTTAGTCGGCACAGTCAATTTATATCAGTATTCGTTGAGCCAAAACTTTA
>NZ_ADAQ01000010.1 GCF_000176515.1 Grimontia hollisae CIP 101886 | reverse complement strand
TGGGGCGTGGCCATTTGAAAGTGCCTTTCTCCAAACGGCGATAGTAAAGCCAAAACCCGTTGGTATCCCAAAACAGGATTTTGAGTTTATCTCGTCCACGATTGCAGAAGATGAACCAGGCTTCGCTGAACGGATCCATGTCCAGTTGTTCGGCGACAATCAACGACAGCCCATCAATGGACTTGCGCATATCGGTCACGCCGGAGACCAGGAAGACCTTGCCGGACGGTGTCATTGCAGCGCGTCGACCCAATGTTTGATTTGCGCGGGACTGAGTGCCGCTGGCAGCTCTGCACGAATACCATTGGTAAAGAACAGGACAACAGAGAGCGAATGGCGCGGCTCATCAAACTCAATGGGCTGCAACGTCTGCACTGTCTCAGGGGTGCGCAGTCGCTTAGACCAGTAAAAGAAGGTTTGATAGCTAATACCTTTGTCTTCGCAGAACTGTTTTATGGATAGCTGACTTTGCTTTTGTTGCTCGATGACGGATGTCCAGTGAGCGCGTTTTTGTGCTTGGTTCATAGTGCCTCCGTTGAAAAAGGCACTATGTCAAAGCGTCGGCATTATTGGTATGTGGGGTTTATTAACCGCTTACGGGGCACGCATGGAACCACAAGCGGGTATATCGCGTGTATTGCTCTCTAAAACTCAATTTGAGGCGAAAGGGTAAGAAGCGCCTTCCCAAGCGTGAGCCAGCGCCGCTTTGTTGTCCTGATTGGGCGAACAGTTGTTGGTCTATCGACTTTATGAGCGATGCCCTTGTCTGTGGCCGGCGTTTTCGCACCTTCAACGTTGTTGATGACTTCAATCGAGAAGTGTTGGCCATTGAAGTGGACTTGAATCTCCCCGCACCGAGAGTTATCCGAGTCCTAGAGCGTATTATTGCTTGGCGCGGTGCTCCCCAGAAACTACGCATGGACAACGGCCCTGAGTTTGTCTCAACGGCATTGGCCGAGTGGGCGGAAGAGAACCGCGTTGAGCTTGAATTTATCCGACCAGGCAAGCCAACAGAAAACTCGTACATTGAACGTTTTAACCGAACCTATCGAACTGAAGTTCTCGACATGTATGTCTTTAAAACGCTGTCCGAAGTCCGAGAAATCACCGAAAACTGGATGAAGGAATACAACAACGAGAGACCGCATGACTCTCTCAATGACCTAACCCCTTGGGAATATCTGGCTAAGTATGAAAGCAGGAAAAGCTCTAATTTAGACTGTCACTAAAATGGGGAGGGTTACATATATGTTTAACTTTAAGATAAATGATATTTACTATCAATGTATTGCGGAATTTTTTGGTACAGGGTTACTTGTTTTCTTCGGTGTTGGGTGTGTTGCTGCCGTTGTTTTGGCAAATGCTAACCTCGATTTTTGGGGAATAAGTATAACGTGGGGGTTGGGTGTTTCTATAGCAATTTACTGCAGTAAAGGGGTTTCCGGTGCCCATCTGAACCCAGCTGTCACTATTGCTTTGTCTGCATTTCATGGATTTGATAAATCAAAAGTTATTCCATATATCTTGTCTCAGTGCCTTGGCGCATTTTGTGCAGCATGCTTAGTTTATCTTTTGTATTTCAACCTGTTTACTGAATATGAAACTATGCATCAGATTATTCGTGGCTCTGAAAAGAGCCTATTAACCGCTGCAATATTTTCTACCTACCCTAACCCTTCAATTTCTATCGCTGGTGCATTTTCTGTTGAGTTTTTAATTACTTCAGTGTTGATGTTTACAATATTGGCGGTATTTGATGAGAATAGTGGTTTTAATAATAGTGCAATAGGCCCAATAATTATTGGTATTGTTATTGCTGTAATAGGTGGTTCATTAGGTTCATTAACCGGGTTTGCCATGAACCCGGCAAGAGATTTCGGCCCTAAGCTATTCACATTCTTGGCAGGTTGGAATTATATGTCATTAAGTGGTGGGAAAACATTTCCTTATTTTATTGTTCCCATTGTTGCGACAATTTCAGGTGCATGTTTCAGTGCTTGGATTTATCCAAAAATAGCAGGGAATTACCTGTCAAGAAATAGAGTGAAATCTACATAAACGGTACAGAGTAGTAAGTATGTAATATAACCTTATCAAGGAGATTATGATGGAAAGGATAATTATTAGTCCCGGAAAATACATCCAAGGTCCGAATGCTATTGGAAAACTCGCTCAATACGTTGAAACGATAGGCAGTAATCCGCTGATACTTGCTGATGAAACCGTCCAAAAGATTGTTGTCGAGCCCGTATCGCAGAGCTTTTCTTCTTTGAATAAGCCCTACAGCATAGAAACCTTTTGTGGCGAATGTTCCCGTCCGGAAATTGAGCGCCTTGCCGAACTCTGTCGAAAAGGTAGCCATGATATTGTCATTGGTATCGGAGGTGGCAAGACACTGGATACAGCCAAGGCAACAGCCTTTTACCATAATGTTCCTGTTGTGATTGTGCCAACACTGGCGTCAACAGACGCACCAACAAGCGCACTATCCGTAATTTACACCCCGGAGGGGGAGTTTAGTGAATACTTGCTTTTACCCTCAAACCCTAACATGGTCATTATGGATACCACTATTGTCGCCGGTGCACCTGTCCGGCTTTTGGTAGCTGGAATGGGGGATGCGCTATCAACCTATTTTGAAGCCAGGGCTAACGGTATCTCCGGTGGGAAAACCATGGCGGGGGGTGTACCAACAGCTTCTGCATTGGCACTGGCGAAACTCTGCTATGAAACGTTGCTTGCCGACGGATTGAAAGCGAAGATCTCTGCTATCAACCATTTAAGTTCCACTGCTCTTGACAATGTCATTGAGGCGAATACCTATCTAAGCGGGATCGGCTTTGAGAGTGGTGGATTGGCTGCCGCACACGCAGTCCATAATGGCTTGACGCATGTGGAGGAGTTCCACCACCTCTATCACGGTGAAAAAGTGGCATTTGGAACACTTGTCCTATTGACGTTGGAAAATGCGCCTATGGAGGAGATTCAGACTGTTCTTAATTTCTGTAAAGAAGTAGGGCTTCCTACAAACCTTCATCAGATGGGAATGAAAGAGCTGGATAACGAAAAGCTCCTGCGGGTGGCTGAAGCATCCTGCGCTGAAGGTGAAACTATCCACAATATGCCCTTCCCGGTGACACCGTCGGCAGTGCTTTCTGCCATTTACAGTGCTCATACACTGGGATTGTAGAACCGGTACTTTCGATTTGCACCTCCCTGCTTTGTTACTGGGGCAGGGAGGTGCGATTCTAAAATATGCCTGCATATTTCAAGATCATTGGAGGATCCTTTCTGCATTGACATTGATAGAAACAGGCCGCCCGGGTTAAGGCGGCCTGTTTTATTACTCTATGGTAATTCGCTTATGGGCGATACCGGTGTGGCAGTCGATGCAGGTTTCTCCACGTGCGTCCATTTGCTGGTGGTTCAATCTGGCCCGTTGTGGTTGCCCGCTAAGGTTAAAATTATCTCCGCTGTGGCAATGCCGGCAGTTGGCTGAGTTATCTGCGCTCATGTCATCCCACACCATTTGTGCTAACCGCGGCCGTTCTTGCTCGAAGTTATCCTTGGTAATTTTACCGGTGAGCATGTAATAGATATCTGCCGTGGCGGCGATCTTGACCCGCATTTTGTCTACAAACTCATTCGGCACATGGCAATCCGCACACGTCGCATGAATGTCTTCCTCGCTGACATAATGTGGCGATGCCTTATATTCCTGTACGATGGTGTCCATTTTCAGGTGGCAGCTGAAGCAAAATGCATTTTGGTTTGATGCCACCATCACGCCTTGAAATCCAGCAATACCAATCACCAGCAGATATACACCGATGGGAATACTCAGCAGCCACGGCTTTTTGAGCCAGCGCCAGAGTGTTTGCCGTCGGGACAGTCTTGACGCTGAAGCTTTGGATTCGTCCATTATTCCTCCCCAGACCGCAGCGCCTTAAAACTGCAAGGCGCTGCGATCGCCGTTATCACTTACTTTCGTCCAGATAACGCGCTTTGAAGGCTTCCTGTGCTTCTTTGCGGGCGCGCTTCACTTCCTCGGGCTCGTTGCCACTGAACCAGGCATGCTCTGGGCGGGCGAGAATGTCTGCCAGCACGGCTCGGGCTTTTACAGCACCGTCGTGATTGCCTTTCTGCTCCGCTTTTTCAACCACTTCGAGAAATTGAGGCACCATTTCAATGTAGAAACGTTCTGCGACTTCATACATGCCATGCCATTGCACATAGTCAGGTGCCTGCATAGCTGCCCCATGGCGTGCCCGGCGCCCTTCGTGGTGCCACAGATAGAACCAGGTCCATTCGATTTCTTCATCAAAACCGGTTTCCGTCAGCATGTTCTCTTCTTTCAACACGGCCATAAGTTGCTTGCCGGGACGGGCAAACTTCTCGTTGTACAATTCAACCAATGAATCAAATTGGACGTAGAAGTTTTCAACCATCGACTTGGTATGGCAGGACTGACAGACATTTTGCATGTCAGCACGTCTTTCCTCCCAAGGTCTGGTTTCTTTACCCAGTGCCTTGTCTTTGGCATCGATTTTTTCAGAAATCGCCGGTCGCAACGTCCAGGAAATCCTGTTACCCACATCATGGGTCACTGGCAGTTCACGGGTTGCCGACATATGGCAGGTTGCGCAGGTTGGGGCGGAGTCATAGTCTTCGCCGACAATCCATTTCGCTGAGCCAAGGTTCATCTGGTCAACATGGGCATAGAAATTGATGCCATGCTTAGACTCTTCGTAAATCTCTTTCTGGGGATGATCAGGACCAAGGTGGCATTTACCGCAGGCCTCTGGGCGGCGGGCTTGCACCATGTCGAACTCATGGCGTTGGTGGCAGGCACTGCACGCACCGATAGAGCCATCCGGATTGATACGGCCAATACCGGTATTCGGCCAGGTTGCCGGATCCAAATCGCCATTTTCCAGCACATTGACTTCCGAACCATGACATTGCCAGCAACCGTTTACAGCAGCAGGCGACGTGCCATTCAGCATCAATGATCCCTCAACCACCTCTGCCAGGAAATTGTCGAGTGAGCCGATGATTTGTCCGGCCTTGGCATGGTGGCTGGCGTCGAATTCCTCGACTTCCTGAACGTGGCAACTGCCACAGTCTTTTGGTGAGACGATCACCGCAATGTCTACGCCCTCATGGCGTATTGCATCGGCATCTTCAGGATCGGCTTTATGGCATTCATAGCAGCCGACGTTGGCACCATAGTGCTTAGAACGCCCCCACTGGGCGTAAATTGAAGGGTTCTTTTCTTTATGACAGGCAGCACACTCCTTGCTTTGATTACTGAGTTGTTTGAAAGGCTTCATTACTAAAGCCTTCGGTTCGGCGCTCACGCTTCCTGCTGTGAATAGCAGGAGCAATATAGCCATCAGCGTGGCGAACACGACATTATTAATTTTTGTCAACATTCCTGAGTCCATGGTGAACCTCGCTCACATCACACCAGTGCGTTGCCGGCGCTTTTTTATGGAGATGTTGACTGACTTACTTTCTCAAAATTAGCGTAGTAGGGAGTGGGATTTCCCTACCTTTTATAAGGTGTATTTGTGATGCCGCTTCACTAATTTCAGAATGTTTTATTCAAGATGTTTAGTAAAACTGACCGATCTTGGCGGTCGGTAAAGGGGAATGTCTGGATGACATGAATGTAGGTGAATATGGGTGATTTGTTGATCGGGTTGGCAATTTTTTAACCGGAAAAGGCAATTCGTTTACAAATTGATTTCCATCAAAAGCGAGTGGTGTTTGCGTGGTAAATTGCGGCGCAGTTCAAAAATTACTCGGCTTTCCCGGGTATGACAACGAAACCCTACAACGTAAGGAAACCATAATGAAAAAAACGATGAGTATCATTGCCATGATGGCTGCCGCTGCTGTTTCTCCCGTGTTGGCACACAGTGAGGGGGATATTGTCGTCCGTGCCGGTGCCGCGTATGTTTCGCCCAATGACAGCAGTGATAAGATCCTCGGTTCACAGGAAGAGCTCGAAGTTGGTTCCAATACTCAGCTTGGCCTGACAGTGGGTTACATGCTGACTGACAACTGGAGTATTGAACTGTTGGCTGCAACGCCATTTACTCACGATATTTCCACCAATCTGTTAGGCCTTGGCGACATTGCTGAAACTAGCCATTTACCACCGACACTGATGGCGCAATATTACTTCGGCACCAAAGAAAGCAAGATTCGCCCTTATGTGGGGGCGGGTATCAACTACACGATCTTTTTTGACGAAGGCTTCAACGGTAAAGCCAAAGATGTTGGTTTAAGTGATTTGAAACTGGATGATTCATGGGGGCTGGCAGCAAACGTGGGTGTGGATTACATGCTGGATGAGGACTGGTTTGTGAACGGTTCAATTTGGTATGCAGACATTAACACCGATGCGACCTACAAATTCAACGGTATTGAGCAGAAAACCAACGTGGAAATTGACCCTTGGGTCTTTATGGTGGCGATGGGTTATACCTTCTAAGGCATTCTGGACTTTAGCAAAAAAAGGGGAATCACGCAGGTGAAAAGGAAGTAATGGTGATTGATACCGGTTTCACCCGTGCCGATGCCTTGCAAATTGCGGCCAAGGCGCTGGATCCCGTCAGAAAAAGCGATTCTTGGTAACGTAGGCCTCGTAGAAGGCATGCACGTTTGGATGGCAGACACCCAAACTGATGAAGAAGTGACAGCTTGGTTGGATCAGCTTAAGGAAATTCAGGCACTGAAACCTGAGCGGGTGATCATTGCTTAGTCACAGAAAAGGGACGCGAGTGCGTCCCTTCCTACTTTCAACCCACGATCTGTTAGGTACCGATGATCTGTTAGGTACCAATAGGGCCACCGTCGTTACGGCGGATAACCACTGTTGCCGCGCGGGGACGCAGTTTAACATCGCCCGGTGTTTCTTCAGTCGCATCGTCAGAGTAAGGCCAGTTTCGCGGGTGTTGGATGTTCACGAACACAGAACGGTAGTCAGGGCTGACAGCGAAACCTGTTACCTCACAACCGTTTGGACCTACGAAGAAACGGCGTAGCTCGCCTTGGTTCTCTTCGCTGATTGGCAATTGGTTGAACGCATCATCCATCAATGGTGAAGGCACGACTGCCAACATCTGGTCATTGGTATACTCTTCCACTTCATCTGCGCCATTATCGGTCTGGATCCACATAATGCCGCGCTTATCAAACGCCAGCCCATCCGGGCTTGCGAACTGATTGAATTCCGTCAGGCCAGATCGGTTGGTGTCTGCATCGCCATCCGCGGGTGCGCCGAACACAAAGATATCCCAGGTGAACTCGGTAGAACGGTGACCTTCATCCCAACGGATAATGTGGCCGAATTTGTTGTTTACGCGTGGGTTTGCGGAGTTGCCTTCGGTGCGGCGGGTATTGTTGGTCAGCGTCATGTAGGCAGAGCCGGAGAATGGATCAACCGCACACCACTCTGGGCGATCCATTGGGGTTGCGCCGACTTTATCTGCTGCTCCCGGTGTGTTCAGGATAATGGCTTCCAGTGAATCGAAATGATCCGCCAGCGTACCGCCATCAGTGGTGACACTGCCGAGCGTTAACGGCAACCAGGTGCCTGTGCCGTCGTCGTTGAAACGGGCCACATACAGAGTACCTTCGTCCATGTACTTATCACCGACGGTTAAGCGGTCTGTGCGGCGTGCATCGCGTTTGTTCCAGCGCGCTGCAGATTCAAATTTGTAAATGTATTCGAAGCGTGAGTCGTGGCCTGAATAGAAGACCACAGGTTTGCCGTGTTTGACGTTGCCGAACACACAACCTTCATGGCGGAAACGGCCCAGAGCAGTGCGTTTTCGGGCACGTGAATTCGCGGTGTATGGGTCGATTTCGACGATGTAACCGTGGCCATTTGCTTCGTTGCGGTAATCTTCAGAAGCCGATGCGCCGCTTGGAGTGACATTAAAGCGGGTGAACTCGTCATCCACTTCCTGTGCGTTGCCTGCCAGTGTTTCCCAAAGGTAGCGGGTATTGTCATCAGACACACCGATACGTGCCTGCTCTTTCGTCAGTGTGCCGGTATTCACAAAGTACCCCGGCCAGTTTTCTTCACACGTCAGATAAGTACCCCAAGGTGTGTAGCCGTTACCACAGTTGTTCAGGGTACCGCGCACGGTGTTGCCGTTTGACGAGTATTTGGTGATCAGAAAGGAGGTATTTGCCAGCGGGCCGGAAACATCCATTTCGGTCGCCCCTGTGTAACGGCGGTTCAATGGATCGTTGTTGATCATCACCCATTTGTTGTCTTCAAGTCGGATGCGCACCACACTCACACCATGCGCGTTAATCTCTTTGCGCACTTCATCAACGAGGGTGCGAAGACCATTGTTCACGGTTGGACCATTCGGGTGCAGGGCATGTAGATCGATGTACTCGTGGTTAATACACAGCAGGCCTTCTTCGTCACTGTTGTTGAGCGGGAAAAAATGCATGCCGTCATGGTGCATACCCATCGCGTTCAACTGATCTTTTGCGGTATTGGAGCCGTCATCCAACCATGCGTTACCCTGTGCATTGAGTGGTGTGCCCCAAGGCGCCAGTATTTGCGCATTGTAGCCAGGAGGGACAACAACAGCATCGGTCTGTGAGCCCGGAATAGACTCAAAATTCAGCTTGGCTTTTGATACGTTAGGGTAAAAACAGCCCGATAGACCGAGTGAACTTACCGCAGTGAGTGCGCCAACACCCACACCCCCTTTCAGTATACTGCGTCGTGACAGGTTGGCTTCCAGCACTTCATCGAACGGTTTGTTGCCGCTATGGTTGCGCAGCGTGGGGTCAAACGTTTCCTTACTCATTGCTCAATTCCTATTGGTTGTGTTTTTTGTGGCGTAACCAGTCTGGGAGCAAAAATTGACGCTTTTGATGAACAAACATTAACTTTCTGTGGCCGTACAATGACGAATTTATGACCTTATTGGGATGGTTGCATATCAAGGCACTTAAAGCGTCAATCAACGTGCTCGGTGAGCCCGATACGGTCAGCATTAAAACAACCGGTTCCTTTTTGTAGCGGATTTGACGGAATATACCCAAGTATCTTCAGGTAGTTTGGGATAAATGGGCGAGTGCTCAGAAGGGGTGAAAAATATCGACTTTTTAAAATTCGACATGGAAGGAAATGTATAGAGTATGCTTTGTGTGAAAAGTAGCCAGCATAGATGATATATCTATAAACGTACTTATTTGCAGATTATTACATAGAACATTTCGTTATTTATCACAAAAATAGGTATGGGTTACATTTGGCTCAACAAATAGAAACCCCTTACGAACATTAAAAGAACCCGGAAGTAAGGCGTTTTAGGGAAATATAACAATTGGAGTTGTAACAATGCCTTCTATAAAAAACGTTTTGCTTGCCGCTGTTGCGTTGGCGGCGAGCTTCACCTCTACTGCTTCGCTGGCCCAGGAAGACATTAAAGTCGGTATGTCTGGTCGCTACTTCCCATTCACATTCGTGAAGTTGGATAAATTGCAGGGCTTTGAAATCGATGTCTGGAACGAAATCGGTAAGCGTGCTGATTACGATGTTGAGTTTGTGACGTCGAGCTTCTCTGGCTTGTTTGGCATGTTGGAAGCTGGTCACATTGACACCATCAGTAATCAGATCACGATGACAGAAGCACGCAAGGCGAAATACGCGTTTTCTGTGCCTTACGTGGTAGACGGCGCACAGGTGGTGGTGCGTAAAGGCCGAGAAGATATTAGTGGCATTGAAGACCTTAAAGGTAAGAAAGTGGCGGTGAACCTGGGCAGTAATTTTGAACAACTGCTGCGCAACTACGACAAAGCAAATGAAATCAATATCATTACTTATGATTCCGGTTTCGAGCAGGATGTTGCACTGGGCCGCACAGATGCATTCGTTATGGACCGTGTTTCATCTGCACAATTGATTAAAAAATCGGGTCTGCCGTTGCAACTGGCTGGCGAACCGTTTGAAACCATCGAAAATGCGATGCCATTCCTGAATACGCCTGAGCAACTGGCGAAAAAAGCGAAGGTTGATCAGGCACTGACTGAAATGAAAGCTGACGGCACCCTCAGCAAAATTTCAGAGAAGTGGTTTGATTCAGACATCACGCAATAATGCAAAATTTCGATTTTGACTACATGCTGGCGTTATTCCCGATACTGGTGAAGTATCTGGGAATAACCTTGGAGATGTCACTGATAGGCTTTGCGGCTGCTCTGGTGCTGTCGGTGCTGTTGGCGCTGGTAAGGGTATTCAAAGTAAAAGGTCTGGATGCTGTGGTGATTGTGTATATCTCGTTTTTCCGGGGTACACCGCTGCTGGTTCAACTCTTCCTCCTTTACTATGGTTTGCCGCAAGTCTTCCCTATTTTTGTTGGAATGGACGCGTTTACCGCCGCGGTTATCGGTTTGTCTCTCCACTTCTCTGCCTATATGGCGGAGAGTATTCGCGGTGCGATTCTGGGTATTGATAAACATCAGATGGAAGCGAGCCTGAGTGTTGGTATGACAGAGATTCAGGCAATGCAGCGCATCATCTTGCCGCAGGCAGCCCGCGTTGCAACGCCTTCGTTGATGAACTATTTCATCGACATGATCAAAAGCACATCGCTGGCGTTTACACTGGGTGTGGCGGAAATCATGGCCAAGGCGCAAATGGAAGCTTCATCGAGCTTTAAATTCTTTGAGTCTTTCCTCGCTGTCGCACTGATTTACTGGCTGGTGGTGATTTTCTTTACCCGTATTCAAACGGTGATGGAAGTCCGCTTGAACAAGGCGTATGCACGATGATTGAAGTAAAAAATTTGAGCAAACGCTTTGGTGACGTTGAGGTGCTCAAGCAAATCGATCTCAAGGTTGATCAGGGCGAAATCGTGGTGATTATCGGCCCATCTGGTACCGGAAAATCGACACTGCTTCGTTGTCTCAATTACCTCGAAACACCAAGTGGGGGAGAAATCCAGATTGGTGATGTGCACATTAATGCTGGCAATGTCTCGAAAAGCGATATTCACCGACTGCGCAAACAAAGCAGCTTCGTGTTCCAGAGCTATGCACTGTTTGCCAACAAAACCGCGCTGGAAAACGTGGCGGAGTCGCTGATGACGGTGTGGAAAGAGCCGAAAGAGCAGGCATTTGCTACCGCACGTACTCTGTTACAGAGTGTGGGCATGGAAGCGCACCTGGAAAAATATCCGGCGCAGCTTTCCGGCGGTCAGCAACAGCGCGTGGGTATTGCCCGCGCTATGGCCTGTAAAGGTGAAGTGATCCTGTTTGATGAGCCGACTTCAGCACTGGACCCCGAATGGGTTGAAGAGGTGTTGGCGGTGATGAAGCAACTGGCCAGACAGAAGCAAACCATGATTGTAGTGACCCACGAAATGCAGTTTGCCCGTGAGATTGCTGATAAAGTGATCTTTATGGAAGGTGGGGTGATTGTCGAACAAGGTCCGCCATCACAGATATTCGGCAACCCAAAAAACGTGCGTACGAAAGCTTTCGTCGCACGAGCGGCATAGTCACCAAGGTTGTACCTTCTGGTTGGCGTTTCCTTGGTATAAACGTAAAGCCCCTTTATCTGGTCGATGAAAGGGGCTTTTTGTTAATTAGCCAAGACGTTATTTTTATAGATCTTCAAGGAGACTCGGGAAGGAATTAATGGCGTATTCTGCCTGCCAGGCCATCAGATCCAGCGTGTCGTCCGTCCAATCGACATAGAAAGACGCGGTGAATTCGTTGATGTCGTTGTCGATGCTTGTCCGGTCGTTAGTATCGACGCGGAAAATAGGTTGCGACAGGAGCTGAAGTTCTTCCCGAAGGGGGGTGGTGAAGTGGCGCGACAGACCGGTATCCAGGAAAAACAGTGGCGTAAAGCGTGAGGCAGAAAGATAGAAAATATCGCCATACTGTTTTGAATCTACACCAATCACATCGGCATCCTGCTGGTGATCACCATCGGAAACAAACTCACCTTCCAGGTTGAAATTCGTGATGCGGGTGGCGTTGGTTGCCCATGCGTTAGCCGGTTGGCCTTCGGCTGCCAGCGCTTGCTGGATTTCTCCAAGCACTGCGTTGCCGATCCCGGATGCATCAAAAATGGTCGCCGGTTTACCGGTTCGAATGGCTGCGACGGTTGCCAGACCACCGCCCAGACTGTGACCGGTGTAATGAATGTTGTAGCTACGATATTTATTTGCCAACCTCGCAGATGCTGAAATTGCATAACGGTACTGTGGAGGTATCTCACCGGCAGCCATAATGCCGTTATTTACCCAATCTGATGTCCCTAGTTCGCTGCCACGAAATGCAATGATTGCATCACTGCCCCGGGTATAAACCGCTGCGTGAAAGCCTGTTGAGCTGTCATGACTGCTTTCAGTGAGAGACCAGCCATTTGGTGCGCCCCAGCTTTTGTAAACATGTTCCGCAAACGCAAGATAATGCAGGGCGACGCCCGCCTGGTTGATGGAAGGTGGCTGGTGGGTTTTATATGTTGTCCCGGTAGCATTTGCAGTGTTTGTCATATTCGGATTGAGTACCGAGTCGACATACGCCCCGATATTGCCCAGCTCTTCCTGAGTCGTTGCAGAAGCATGTTGAATGGAAAAGCCCAACAAAACAGCTAACGAACATCCTATGATCTTCTTCATGAGAAAAATTCCCTTTATTGATGAATACTATTTCGTATTAGCGTTAAATTGATACTTTATGTATCGATATCTATCGTAGAGTGTCAGTAATATCCTGCCAGTCAAAAACCGTAGCAATAATGAGACTATTTAAAATAAGGCATGTTAATGCTTAAAAATATCGTTGGATGTTGTTTTATCCATTTGAAATAAAAGGAAACAATACGTTATGCACTTTAGGTTAAGAGTAGGGAGAAGAAACCTAAAAGCCTGCCGACACCAAAGTTGGTGTAGCAAGATTCAATGGAACCGAGGAAACGGAAATAATAGGGGGGTTTAGCCTTCCTTCATCAAAGATTCCAGATCCCTCGCTGCGCGACGGAGTTGAGGCTCAAACCGTAGTAAATCATCCAGAGAGCTTCGAAATACGGGAGCGTGGGTAAACAGGCAGGCGTGAAGTTGTCCTTCTTCATTGCGGATGGGAACCGCTATTGCTGCCATACCATCAATGAACTCTTCGTTATCTATACCGAGATCCCGGTCTTCTATTTCACTCAGTGCGCGCTCCAGAACAATGGGGTCTGTGATCGTATTCTTGGCGTGCCTTTCCAGACTTATATTGTTGATAAGCCGTTGCCGGCGACGCTTTGTCAGGGTACTGAGATAAAGCTTCCCGCTGGCAGTACACCAAATGGGCGTGTGGCTGCCTGTCGGTAAATTGATTTGCAATGGCCAGTTCGTTTGCACGCGATCGAAATAGATCATATCAACGCCATTGGGTAACGAGATGCCGCAGGTTTCCCCCACCTCATCAGCCAGTTTTCGCAAAATAGCCTCTCTCACCGCTTTAAAACGCGTGGTATGTAACACACCAAGGGCGATGTCATGCATGCGGTTAGCAGGGATCAGCCCCCCACGCATATTGGTCTGCACAAAGCCTTCCCGCTCTAACTGCTGTAGTAACCGGTGAATGCTCGGCTTGGGGATATCGAGCATGATAGACAGCTCTGCCGGGCTTGGTGGCCGCTCTGAGCGGGAAACAGCTTCGATGATTTCCAACACACGGGTTATGGAGGAGGCTTTTTCGCGTCTTTCTATTGTCATCCCTGCACCTGATTCTATTGATATGGAGGAAGTATATCTGTATCAGAGGACAAATCGCAGTGTCGAGGCGTACCTGTATAAGTTTGCTCACACAAGTACGCTGTCAACTTATCGCTTTTTCACACTATTTCATCACAGGCATTGAAAATGATACACCTTCACGTACCGCTTCCGAAGGCCAGCGCTGGGTAATGGTTTTACGGCGCGTGTAAAAACGAACACCGTCAGGCCCATAGGCACTTAAATCGCCAAAAAAGGAGCGCTTCCAACCGCCAAAGCTGTGGTAGGCCACCGGCACGGGAAGGGGAACATTGATACCAACCATGCCCACGTCAATATGATCGGAAAAATATCGTGCAGCTTCACCATCACGGGTGAAAATGCAGGTACCATTGCCATATTCATGGTCATTGATGAGCTGCATCGCTTCTGCCATGGAATCAACCCGGACAACCTGTAGAACCGGCCCGAAGATCTCTTCCTGATAGCTTTCCATTTCCGGTGTCACGCGATCAATCAAGGTTGCGCCAACAAAGAAGCCTGATTCCAAACCCGAAACCAATGGGTTGCGGCCATCAACAACCACTTCTGCCCCTTGGGTTTCCGCACTGCCTATCAGGCGATTCACGCGGTCACGGTGTGCCTCTGTGATGACAGGACCAAAGTCGTTACTGTTGTCATTGCAGCCTCCCACTCTGAGTCCGGCCATCTTTTCTTTTAGCTTGGTAACCAAGGTATCGGCGGTCTGTTCACCGACAGCAGTGACCACAGAAAGCGCCATGCACCGTTCCCCAGAGGAACCAAATGCTGCGCCCAGTAACTGGCTGACAGCGTTGTCGAGATCAGCATCTGGCATGACGATGGCATGGTTTTTGGCACCACCGAGCGCCTGACAACGTTTGCCCGCTGCACTCGCCCGAGTGTAAATGCTTTGTGCAACCGGGGTTGAGCCCACAAAACTGACTGCGCTGATGTCTTTGTTTTCGAGCAGGGCATCTACGGTAGCTTTATCGCCATTGACTACGTTCATCACCCCAGGTGGCAATCCCGCTTCCTGAAGCAACTGCGCGACGAACAGTGTTGAGCTTGGATCGCGTTCAGAAGGCTTAAGGATAAAGCAGTTCCCACAGGCAATGGCGAGTGGGTACATCCAAAGCGGTACCATGACCGGAAAGTTAAACGGTGTGATCCCCGCGACAACGCCGAGTGGCTGAAACTCACTCCACGCATCGATGCCGGGACCGACACCACGGGTATGTTCGCCTTTGAGCAGATTGGGGATGCTGCAGGCATACTCGACATTTTCAATGCCCCGTTGCAACTCGCCCATCGCATCGTGTTTTATCTTGCCGTGCTCGCGGCCAATCATCTCGCAGATGGTATCGGCATTATCCTGAAGCAATTGCAGAAACTTTTGCATGATACGGGCACGGCGAATTGGCGGTGTGTTGCGCCAAGCCGGGTAGGCAGCCTTGGCCTGACGCACTGCATCATTAACGGTTTTAGTGCTGGCAACATCCACCTGCGCGGTTACAGCGCCTGTTGCTGGGTTATACACTGGCAACGTGGTTTGGCCTTCGGTGATTAATGCCCCGTTTATCAGATGTCCAATAGTATTCATGAGTTAACTCCCTGTCGTTTGATAAGTCGTTTAAATAAAGTTTGCTGTTTACCGCCAAAGCTGGGTGTATATCGCCACCATTTCCTCATGGCTAGGGATACGCGGGTTATTGGCGGGTGAGCCGGAGGCCAGTGCCTGTGATGCCATGGTATCGAGATGTTCGAAAAACGTGCCGCGGTCGATACCATACCCCTCGGGTGTGGGGACGTTCAAATCCCGGTTGAGCGCATCCAGCTCGTCAAGAAGCTTCTGGCATGCTGCGTCTGTGCTGTCTTCTTTGGTTGCTACCCCCATAGCCCTGGCACAATCGGCGTACCTTTCGGGAGCGGCGGGAAGGGAAAATGTCGTAACCGACGGCAGTAACATGGCGTTGGAAAGGCCGTGAGGCACATGGAAGAATGCGCCGATAGGGCGGCTCATGCCGTGAACCAGGGCCACTGAGGCATTGGAAAAAGCGATGCCCGCAAGGGTAGCACCCAGCATCATGTCAGCTCTTGCCTGCACATCACGGCCATCTTCACAGACGCGTCGAAGATTGGGTGCAATCAGGCGCATGGCTTCTCTGGCGTGGAAATCACTGAAAGCATTGCCTTTGCGGCTGACGTAAGATTCGATGGCATGGGTCAGGGCATCGATGCCGGTATCAGCTGTCATCCGCGTTGGCAGGGTATGGGTTAACTGAGGATCGACAAGCGCCGCAGAAGGCATGAAAGAGGGGCCGACACAGAGCATTTTTTCATCGTTCTTTTCATCGGTAATGATGGTAAACCGCGTGACTTCTGAACCGGTTCCCGCCGTGGTTGGAATCGCAATCAGTGGCAGTGCCGGCTCTGAAACCACGCGCGGAAAGCAGTAATCACGCATCACACCTCCGGAGCAGGCAAGCAGTGCCATGGCTTTTGCACTGTCGATGACGCTGCCACCTCCCAATGCAATCAGTGAATCATAACGGCCTTGGGTGATTGTGACATACCCAGCATTGATGGAGGCATTTGTGGGCTCTGGAATGGTGTTATCAAACACCTTGGCTTCAATGCCTGCCTGCTTCAGTAAACCGGCGACTTTCTGGCTTTGCCCAAGTGCGACCATGGTTTTGTCGGTGATGATTATCGGATTCCGGCAATCAAGGGCACTGAGTGTGTCCGGCAGTTTCTTTAAGGCTCCGTCACCTATTTCCATCAGGCGCGGAAGGATGATTGAGTGAGACATAGTAACTCCTTGTTATTTTTTGCATGAGCAGGTTTCTGAAATGTCTTGGGCGATAAATGTCAGGGTGAATACACCACGTTTGGCAGCCAGGTGACGATGGCGGGCATCCAAAAAACAATCCCGAGCCCGATAAGTTGCAACAAAATGAACGGCATTACTCCCCGGTAGATGTGGATGAGGTTGATCCCCTTTGGCACCACGCCTTTGAGGTAGAAAAGGGCAAAACCAACAGGGGGAGTAAGAAACGAGGTTTGCAGACACACCGCAAACAACACGGCGAACCAGACCAAATCAAATCCCATGGCGCTGACGACTGGGGCAACTAAGGGAAGAATAATCAGGGTCAGCTCAATCCAATCGAGGAAAAAGCCAAGGAGAAACGTCACAACCAGAATGGCGATCACGATACCTTCCGGGCCGAAAGGCAGGCTGGTCAGCGCTTTCTCAATCAGCTCATCGCCGCCAAGGCCACGTAAAATCAATGAAAAAGCGGTCGCGCAGATAATCAATGCAAAAATAAACGCGGTGGTTTTTGTCGTCTCCCTGCCGACTTCACGCAACACCTGAAGGGTCAGCTTTCCTCGTGCTGCCGCCAGCAGTGTTGCGCCTAACGCGCCGACACCGGAGGCTTCGGTTGGCGTTGCAATACCCATAAAGATGGAGCCTAGCACGGCAATGATAAGGGTTGCAGTGGGTAAGGCTGCGCTCAGCGCACTCAGGACAACGGGCAGGCTGATAGGCTCTGCATCTTTGGATACTGGAGCAGCATCTGCACGGAGGTAACCGAGTGACAAAATATAAGTCACATAAAATGCCGCGAGCATTATGCCTGGGAAGACTGCGCCGAGGAAAAGATCGCCCACTGAGATACCGATCCTGTCTCCCATCATGACCAGCATGATGCTGGGCGGCACCAGAATCCCTAACGTGCCTGTTGAGGCAACCGTGCCGCAGGCCAATTCTTTGCTGTAGCCGTCCCGCATCATCATTGGCATGCCGAGTACGGCAAGCAGGACGACAGAGGCACCAATGATCCCGGTAGAGGCGGCAAGTAAGAGACCCACAAAAGTAACGGTAACGGCAAGCCCACCACGCACGCGGCCAAACAGCCTGACCAGATTGCCCATCAGGTCTTCTGCGGTACCGGATCTGTCCAGCATCAATCCCATAAAGATAAACATGGGCAGGGCGACCAGCACCCAGTTGGTCATGATGTCCCACATACGCGGCACCACTAGCGAGGCGTAATTCCAGTCGATGCCGATAAAGGCATCGAACCATTCGTCGGCCAACATGGCGATGGGGACGAACACCAGTGAAATGCCACAAAGCACCCAGGCGACAGGAAACCCGGTAAACAGTAATAGGATGAACATGCCAAACATGAGTATGACGAGGATTTCATTCACTTCCATGATGATGACTCCTGTTGTTTATCTGCTTTGGAAAGTGGCTCACAGGGCTGAAAGAGCAATGCGCATATCCGGCTGAGGCGTGAAACTGCCGCAACGGTCAGTAAACAAAACGCGAGCAACAGGACGGCTTTCATCGCCCAGCGGTAGGGAAGGCCACCCGGCGCGGCAGACACTTCACCCAGTTCCCAGGCGTAAAGAAAGAAAGGAACCGCATACCAGAAGACCAGCGCCAGAAAGGGGAGGAGCAAGATCACCAGACCAAACAGTTCAATCACTGCCTGGGTTTTCAGTGAGAAGCGGTCGCGAAGTAAATCGACCCTGACATGGCTGTCTGTAACCATGCAGTAAGAGAGGCCAACCAGCCAACCCAGCGCATAAAGATGCCATTGCAGCTCTTCAAACTCGATTCGCCCTTCACCTAGCAGGTAACGCATCAGCACATTGGTAATGATGACCAGCATCAGAATGACCCAGACCCAGGAAAATGCATTGCCGATCCTGAGTAATGCCGAGTCCAGTGCACGGGAAAGGCGGGTTTCTGGCAGCATGTTTTCCGGTTCTGTCGCCGCTTCTAAATTGAGTTTGGTATTACTGTTTTGCATAGCGAATCCTTGCCATGAATAGCTCCCCGGTCGCACAGACTGGGGAGTGTTTATGTCATCCCAGTTGCCGAATTACTCGAAATCGCGTGGTAGGTAGGCTTTCTGTTTCCAGAGTTTGTAGTTTTCCATAAAGGCTTGTTGCGAGGCATAGATGTGCTTGAAGTCAGGGTCTGATTCGGCAATTTCAGTCATCACTTCGGTTGACAGAGTGTTGAGTGATTTCAACAGCTCCGGGTTCAGTGAGCGTGCGGTTACCCCCTTCTCTTCAAACCTGGCCATCACATCACCCTGAAGCGACTCTCCCCGGGTCAGTGCGCGGAATGTGCCCGCGGTGCAAGCCATGTTGATCGTGGATTGAGTTGATGCTTCAAGTGAATCCCAGACGTCTTTGTTAACGACAAGATGAGAGGCGGTGAAGGTTTGGTGCCAGCCAGGGAAGTAATTGTTTTTGGCAATCTTGTCAAAACCCATCATGCTATCGATGGCGGGCATGGAAAATTCGGATGCATCAATAGCGCCTTTTTCCAGTGCGGGGAAAATTTCGCCGCCCGGTAGCACAGTGACTGATGCCCCGGCTTTTTGCAGCACTTTGCCGCCAATGCCTGCGAAGCGAATTTTCAATCCTTTAAAGTCATCGAGAGATTTTATTTCCTTGGTAAACCAACCAGCAGTTTCAGGACCAATGACACTACACAGCACAGGATGAACGCCGTGTTTTCCGTAAAGTTCCTCGGCAAGTTGTTGACCTTCTCCTTCATACCACCATGTCGCGTATTCCCATGGCTCCATACCAAAAGGAACGGCGGCAAACAGGGCTGCTGCCGGGATTTTTCCCTGGTCATAACCCAGCCAGGTATAACCGGCATCTATCTGTTTGTTTTTGATTGCTTCGGTGATCCCAAAAGGTGGAACCAGTTTTCCCGGCTCATAGATTTTGAACCGGATATCACCGCCAGTCGCTTTTTCAATCTGTTCGGCAACTTGCATGATCGGATCGCCCAAGGCTGGTAAATGGGTGCCAAATACGGCTTGTACCTTCCAGCGGATTTTCTCTTGGGCTGCAACTGGAACGGCCAGCATTGCTGCAATAACGCTGCCCAATACCGTGACAGTCCATGCTTTTCTTCCTTTAAATCCATTATTTATCATTGCCTTGGTCCTCTCTGGTTCATGCCCAACATCAGGCAGTTACGCTCATTTGTCATCAAATCGATACAATATTTATCATTTTGTTAATTATATGGTTTTGCAAGAGAGGTTTATATCGATACAAAACGAATCAATATAAGGTTCCACATGTTTAATTAAATGGTCATATGTTTTAAAAAAGAGAATTGAGAAAGAAAAATGATTAAATATCAGCGAGTTGCCCTGCTTGAGAAACAAAGAAAAGCCATGAAAAGGCAAGAGTTACCTGAAGCCTTTTTCTCAATAATGAAACGTTTTAGGGTGGGCTGTGCGGTTTTATTAGCCTGGTGATAAGGCTGTCATGTTGTTATCAGTAACAGTTCGAAACATTTTTCTGCCTTGCTATTAGCTATTTTTGTCAATCTGATTTAAGAAATTTTTGCTTGGTCGTACTTTGCGCAAAAAAAGTTTAAAAAAATCGCTGTTGAAATCTTGTATTCATATTTCTGTAATATTCAGTTCATAGCATCCACTTCGAACTGAAAACATTATTATCAGGAAGTGAGTTATGAGCATCCAGTCTGATGCGCTACAAGGACCTCAGTCCGCAAACCCAAAACGCGCCATTCAATGGGCAACCCTCATTGGTATGCTGTATTTGCTGCTGGTTTCTGTTTCTATGATCGGCAGTGGTTTCAAGTGGGCTGTAGGCGAGCAGGCAAGAGAGCTTTTCGAGTTTGCTTCTAATCCTGTTGCCGGCTTGATGATTGGTATCGTCGGTACTGCACTGATTCAATCTTCAAGTACTGTCACGGCGATTATTGTAGGACTGGTTGCCGGAGGCTTGCCCGTTGCGACAGCGATACCAATGGTCATGGGGGCCAATATTGGTACCACAGTGACCAATACACTGGTAAGCCTTGGTCACGCCCGTTGTAAAGACGAATTCCGTCGCGCCTTTGCATGTGCCACTGTCCATGATTTTTTCAACCTGTTTGCGGTTGCCCTTTTTCTGCCGCTGGAAATGATGACCGGTTTTCTGGCGAAAATATCAGCCTGGTTGGTGTCACCACTGATGCAGGCAGACAACCTGAGCCTGAAAGGCCTGAATTTCATCAAACCCCTGACAAAACCGATGGTCAATGGCGCTCAATCTGTGTTTGAAATCTTCCCGGGTACGCTGGGAGGCGTAGCTCTGGTAATATTCGGTATTCTTCTGGTGGTGGTGTCTATCACTGTGATGGGCAAACTGATGAAGAAACTGATGGTGGGTAAAGCGCGTGAAGTGCTGAACAGTGCGATTGGCCGTGGCCCGCTACATAGCATTGCTTCCGGTACGTTGGTGACGATTCTGGTTCAATCCTCTTCCACCACGACAAGCTTGATGGTACCGCTAGTTGGCACCAATGTGTTGAGCGTGCGTCAGGTCTATCCATTTACCCTCGGTGCAAACATCGGTACCTGTATTACTGCGCTGCTGGCAGCCACTGCCGTGACGGGTGGAAATGCCGTATTCGCATTGCAGATTGCCTTGGTTCACCTGGCTTTCAATGTATTGGGTATTTTGGTTATCTTCGGTGTTCCTTTCTTACGTGAGCTACCACTCAAATGTGCAGAGCTATTGGCTGAGTATGCAGCCAAGACCAAACTGGCTGTTGCGGCTTACCTTGGGGCTGTATTTGTGCTGCTGCCGGGTCTGGTGTTGTCAGTGTCTTAACCGCTCTGAGAAGATGACAAAAGAAAAGCCCTGCCTATTTAAGGTCAGGGCTTTTTGCGTTGAGGAATATCAGTGCTCATGGGGGCAAAAGGCTTGCAAACCTGCCTGTGCCTGTTCAGGAACCGGACAACTCCGGCAGGTGTTCTTTGCACACTATGGAAGAAGCAGAGAGAAGGCCAGTGACGGCTTCTGCAGGTTTATTGTGAAGTCTGGGCATGAAAAGATAAAATTAGCGATAGATTAATTAGGCTATGCTAAATTAAATGTGTTTAGGATAAACGTTAAGAAAAAGGAGAGAGTTATGTCACAGGTTGATTCAGGTCCTGATCAAGAAAAAGGCATGTCACTTGAAGGTGCAGTACGGATTTTTGCTGGCGTAATGGTGCTGGTTCCTTTAGCACTTACTGTTTGGGTTAACCCGTTGTTTATCTGGTTGACCGCCTTTGTCGGGTTTAATCTTATCCAGAGTGCCTTTACGGGGTTTTGCCCTGCGGCCATGGTGTTTAAGAAATTAGGCTTTCGTTAAACCCGACATGGTGACGTTAGATCATCACTTTTCCACGCAGTGATTTGGTTTTTCCGCGCTGGGTTTTACTGTCCATCCGCTTTCGTTGAGAAGAGCGGGTGGGTTTGGTCGCTCGGCGTGCTTTCTGTACAGCAGTCACGCTTTTAACCAGTGCTTGCAGGCGCTGCAATGCGTCTTCCCGGTTCTTTTCTTGGGTGCGGAATTGCTGCGCTTTGATCACGATGACGCCGTCTTTACTCAGCCGACTGTCTTTCAGTGCCAGCAGGCGCTCTTTGTAAAACTCCGGCAGTGATGACGCGTTAATGTCGAAGCGAAGGTGTACTGCTGACGACACTTTGTTTACATGTTGTCCGCCGGCGCCTTGGGCACGGATATAGGAAAGATCAATCTCGTCATTGGGGATTGATACGTTGTGTGAAATAAACAGCATGTTTTTTTCTCGTAAGGTCGGCAGTCCATAGTTCAGGAGGCGTTACTATATCCAAGCTGCCTGCCTGTGCCTACCCTAGCGAGATGTCACCGGTTTTTGGGCGCGGGAGAGGTTGGCAATCAGAATGCCGGCAACGATAAAAGCCATCCCCAACCAGTGATATCCCTGTAGCTTCTCGCCAAGCAACAGCATCGAAAAAATCAGCCCAAAAACCGGGATCAGGTGCATAAACTGCCCGGTTGTTGCCGCGCCCATCCGTTGCACCGCCGCATTCCAGCAAAAGAAAGCAATGCCAGAGGCAAAAATGCCGGTGTAGAGTGAAATGGCAATGCTCTCGCGGGTAACAGGCATGGTTTCAATCCACAGTGATTCAGCCAGATAGACCGGCAGCAGCATCAGGTTGCCGAGAAACACAGTATATCCCAGCATGGGCAAGCCTTTTAGTGCGGGGGGAAGTGTCTGTACCAATACGGAATAGGTCGCCCAGACCAAAATAGCAAACAGGGCGATCAGCTCGCTCTGGCCGATGGCAAAACCGATAGCCAATTGCCCTTTCGTAATGATGAGTAATACCCCAATAGCGGACACACAGATGGCAAACGTCTGCTTAAAGGTGGTGAACTGGCGAAACAGCACAAACTGAACCAGCAAAATCATCAAGGGCGAGGAAGATTGCAAGATCACCACGTTGGTGGAGAGGGTGTCCTCAAGCGCGATGTAGACCAGGGTGTTGTACCCTGCGACACCAAAGAGCGCGAGAAGCAGCACCAGCCGCCAATGTTGCCTGAACAGGGAAAATTGCTGTTGCATTGGGCCGATAACAAAAGGCGCCAGCACCAATGAGGCGATTGTCCAGCGCCAGAAAGCGAGCCCAATAGGTGGGATCGATTCATTGACCAGCTTGGCCAGTGTGATATTGCCTGCCCAACTCATGGTCGCGATAACGGCGAGCAAAATAGGGAGCCAGGTCAGTGAAGGACGGGTAGGCGTCATATGTCTGTAGAATCATTACAACCAAGCCGTCCAGTTAGGCATCTTGTTAACGCGTTGGCAACAACCTGATGCCAGCAATGTGCCATTACTCACTTTGTGTGGGAATTCAACAGTACACAATGACGGTGATGGCAATCGAAAAGCTCACATAAGGGTTTAAAGGAAAACGCTGAACCCACCCAATATGACCACCAACAGGATCTGTGTCAGAACTTAAAGGCACTTTTCGCAGCCGCTTTTGCTAGCCCAAAAAAGAAAAAACCCGCCGGATAGCGGGTTTATAAAGGGGATTTTAGCGCTTATGCCAGCAGCTCTCTGGCTGTCTCTACCACGTTTTCAGTGGTGAAACCAAATAGCTTGAACAGCTCACCCGCTGGGGCAGATTCACCGAAGGTAGTCATACCGATGATGCGGCCGTCAAAGCCCACGTACTTGTACCAGAAGTCGGCAATGCCCGCTTCGATAGCGATACGCGCTGTTACGTCTGATGGCAGTACTGCCTCGCGGTAAGCCGCATCCTGTTTGTCAAAGGTGTCAGTCGATGGCATAGATACCACGCGAACCGCTTTGCCTTCAGCGCTCAGCTGTGCTGCCGCTTCTACTGCCAGCTCTACCTCTGAACCGGTTGCAATCAGGATAAGCTCTGGCTTGCCTGCGCAATCTTTCAGGATGTACCCCCCCTTGGCGATGTCAGCCACCTGCTCAGCAGTACGGTCTTGCTGTGCCAGGTTCTGACGCGAGAAGATAAGAGACGTTGGAGCGTCTTTACGCTCGATCGCCAGTTTCCACGCTACAGCAGATTCTACCTGGTCACACGGACGCCAGGTGCTCATGTTCGGTGTCAGGCGCAGGGAGGCGATTTGCTCAACCGGCTGGTGGGTTGGGCCATCTTCACCCAGACCGATAGAGTCGTGGGTGTAAACCTGAATATTCTGCACTTTCATCAGTGCGGCCATACGCATCGCGTTACGTGCGTATTCCATGAACATCAGGAAGGTCGCGCCGTAAGGCACAAAACCACCGTGCAGGGCGATACCGTTGATGATGGCGGTCATACCGAACTCACGCACACCGTAGTGGATGTAGTTGCCTGATGCGTCATCTGCGGTCAGCGACTTAGAGCCAGACCACATGGTCAGGTTTGAAGGCGCCAGGTCAGCGGAGCCACCCATAAATTCTGGCAGCAGTTTGCCGAACGCTTCCAGCGCGTTTTGCGACGCTTTACGTGAGGCGATGTTCGCTGGGTTGGCTTGCAGGTCAGCAATGATTTGGTTCGCTTGCGCGTCCCAGTCGGCTGGCAGTTCACCGCTCATGCGGCGTTTGAATTCTGCAGCCAGCTCTGGGTAAGCCGCTTCATACGCGGCAAATTTCTCGTTCCATGCTGCTTCTTTGGCTGCACCGGCTTCTTTTGCATCCCATGCGCGGTAAACGTCTGCCGGGATGTCAAACGGGCCGTGTTCCCAACCGAGGAATTCACGCGCGGCTTTGATTTCATCATGGCCCAGAGGGGCACCGTGACAGTCGTGAGAGCCGGCTTTGTTGGGTGAACCGAAACCGATGATGGTTTTGGTACAAATCAGGGTCGGACGGCCGGTTTCTGCTTTCGCCGCTTCAATCGCTGCGTTGATAGCGTCTGCATCGTGACCGTCTACGGCCGGAATAACGTGCCAGCCGTAAGATTCGAAACGCTTCGGCGTGTCGTCAGTGAACCAGCCTTCAACGTGACCGTCGATAGAGATGCCGTTGTCATCCCAGAAGGCAATCAGTTTGCCAAGGCCCAGCGTCCCCGCCAGTGAACACGCTTCGTGCGAGATACCTTCCATCAGACAGCCATCGCCCATAAACACGTAAGTGTTGTGGTCAACGATGTTGTGGCCGTCACGGTTGAACTGGGCGGCCAGTGCTTTTTCCGCAATCGCCATACCCACCGCATTGGTGATGCCCTGTCCCAGCGGACCGGTGGTGGTTTCTACGCCCGGTGCGTAACCGTATTCCGGGTGACCCGGGGTTTTGGAGTGCAGCTGGCGGAAGTTTTTCAGATCGTCAATAGACAGGTCGTAACCGGTCAGGTGCAACAGGGAGTAAATCAGCATTGAGCCGTGGCCGTTAGACAGCACGAAGCGGTCGCGGTCAGCCCACGCAGGGTTTTGTGGGTTGTGGTTCATGTGGTCGCGCCACAGCACTTCGGCGATGTCCGCCATGCCCATGGGGGCGCCTGGGTGACCAGAGTTAGCTTGTTGTACACCGTCCATGCTGAGGGCACGGATTGCATTGGCAAGGGTTTTACGTTCCATCTTGGGCTTACCTTGTTGAAGTGTGTTCAAATCTGATTTCAATCAAGCGAATGATATAGGAAACAAGAGAGCGGCAATAGCCGCTCTGGGTAAATCTGTTTTTCCGGTTACAGCATACTGCGGATCATGTCTTCCAGTTTGCCTTGGTCAACGGCAAAATTGCGGATACCTTCAGCCAGTTTCTCTACTGCCATCGCATCCAAATTGTGTTCCCACAGGAATTCTGCATGAGTCATTGGTGCTGGACGCGCTTTTACGTCTACGTTGTCGTTCAGTTTCTGCACCACTTCACCGTCTGCGTCAGACAGCTCTTGCAGCAGTTGTGGGCTGATGGTCAGGCGGTCACAGCCTGCCAGCTCAAGGATCTCACCGGTGTTACGGAAGCTCGCGCCCATAACCACGGTGTCATAGCCGTGCGCTTTGTAGTAGTTATAGATCTTGGTAACAGACAGCACACCTGGGTCTTCTGCTGCTTCAAAATCTCGGCCTTCTTTGGCCTTGTACCAGTCCATGATACGGCCAACGAATGGCGAAATCAGGTATACACCGGCTTCCGCACAGGCACGTGCCTGAGCGAAAGAGAATAGCAGGGTCAGGTTACAGTTGATGCCTTCTTTTTCTAACACTTCTGCCGCACGGATACCTTCCCAAGTTGACGCCAGCTTGATCAGGATACGGTCATTGCTGATACCTGCTTCGTTATACATGCTGATAAGCTTACGCGCTTTGGCGACGCTGCCTTCGAAATCATAAGAAAGGCGCGCATCGACCTCGGTAGAAATACGGCCAGGGATCACTTTCAGGATCTCTTTGCCGATGTTGACTGCCAAGCGGTCACTCGCATCAGCCAGTTGTTGTTCAATATCGTTGCTTTTTGCTTTTGCATACGCAATCGCTTCTTCAATCAGCGGCGCATATTTCGGAATTTCGGCGGCTTTCAGGATAAGGGAAGGGTTAGTGGTTGCGTCTTGAGGTTGGTATTTAGTGATCGCATCAATATCACCCGTGTCAGCAACCACGGTTGTGAGCTTGCGTAATTGTTCCAGTTTCGTGCTCATCTTTTAAACCTTTTGTTTATTTAATAGGGGCCCAGGACAGTGCACTTGCACACTTGATGTATCGGGGTAAGAAATCAAATGAACAAATGCAACATGCCTGAGCAAATGATGAAGTCATATTTGTGTTTTTGTGCGATAAAGTCAACGTTCTGATCTGATAAATATCACCGCGATCTCATGGAAACGTTTGCTATTTACCCTCTCTGTTGAATATGCGCTGAAGCCAACGTGGGTATCCTGATTCATCTACATTCATTATCGACCATATTCAATAACGCCATTGCACAACTTGCGCTGGTCGCCAGAATATCAATCGTGCCGGTTTTCAGGGCACCAAGAATAGACAACGCTTTTCTGCTTTCACTGGCTATCGCGATAACATTGGGGATACGCTTTAAATCACTCATTTCAAGCCCAACAACTCGGTTCCGCATCAGGGTTTTGGCGCTGCTGCCATCGAGCTTAAAAAAATCAAAGCCACCAATATCTCCCACAATTCCATCATTGAGACGTGCTTCAACAAATTCACGGGCAGAGAAGCAACCCAACTTTACCATGTGGCTGTTTTCATCCATGTCACCGATACCGACCAAGGCAAACTCTGCCTTTCGCGCCTGATTCAGGGTTTCGTTAATGTTGGGATGACTCAAAAACACATCACGGATTTGTGGTGTATCCACGTAGGCAGGCGCGTACAGGGTTTCACTGCTGCCGCCAAACTTTTTTGCCAACCGACGGCAGATGTGGTCGGCATTAATAATGTCACCGCTACGGTGTGTGCCGCCAATCGCACAGACAAAGCGTGCATTGCGGTGTGACACAATGCCAGGGTGATCAGCGACGGCCGCCACGTTTTGTCCCTGACCGACAGCAACAACCATGCCTTCCTGTAAATTCCCATCCAGAAAAGAGGATACCAGCATTGCGACCTGGATGCGTTGTTCCTGGACGCTCGGTTGGTCAAGCGCGATCAGCGCCCGTTTCAGGCTGAATTTTTCCATCAGCCTTTGCTCTAGTTGTGCGCTGTGCACAGGATGAAACTTGACGGAAATTTCGACGATCCCTTCTTCACGCGCCCTGCGCAACAGACGGCTCACCTTAGCCCGGCTGATCCCAAATTTTTTGGATATCTCTTCCTGCGTTGTGTTCTGTTGATAGTAGAGAATCGCTATCTCGGTGAGAAAATTAGTGTCATCGAGCAGGCTTTCAAAGTTGCCGCTCAATGTGTGTGTGGAAATCATTCGGGTATCCTGCTGTATATGAACTGATACAGAGTCTACGGCGTTTTAGAGAAACGAACAAATGTTCAGTAGTGGATCATATGTTTGCAGCCACATTCTGTGATCACATTTATTGGTGAAGCATGTATCTGAACCAATTTATTTGTGTGTTATGTCCTCTGAATGTTTGAAAAAGTAGTCATTCGTATCTAGATTGAAACTATCTTTGTCAAAATTTATTTGCAGCCACCTTCGTTTAATAACGGTTTCAGTGAAATTATAGAAGGCTGCGTATTGGTTGGTTTATATGGCCCAGGTATCGAACATCTTTGCTTTCGTCAACGTTGTTTGTTTGCCCCTTACTCTCCAGACCCGGGAGCAATGAATGAAATTTCAGCCTTTGATCCCGAACCGTCCGCTTTGGTTGTCTGCGGCGTTTTTTGTCATCCTCTTGAGTACACTCGTGGGCGCACGGTTTGCCGGGCTCTTTCCTGCCTTGGTGACTTCACCGGAAAATGTAGAGACAAGCTATAGTTATTTTATTGACAACACAAATAGCCACGTCTTCAGTTATGTCCGGGAATCGGCCAGCTTCCGCACCATTGAGGATCCCAAAGACATTCCCTGGTCGCTCGGTGAGAAATCCTATTGGGTGCAGTTAGAGATTCAAAACCTTGAATCCGAATACCGTCACCTAGCACTCTATTTTGATACGCCGATGATAGATAGGCTCAATATTTACCAGTATGACGAATCTGGTCGTGAGGTTAAGCGTTGGCGGCTAGGCGACAGTCTTGAAAGAGGCTATCTGGTTGGAGATATGCCACCAGCTATCCATTTTGCGATGGAAGGCTTTGAGCGCTCCTATATCTATCTTCATGTTTATTCTAAAGGGATACCTGTTATGCCGATCTGGGTAATGGATAAACATGATTTCCATACATTGACCCAGCTTTTGCACGCAATATGGGGGGGCTTTACTGCCATTATGCTGACAGTGGCGGCGTATACGTTTGCGGTATACGCGATGTTGCGTGAAAGGGTATATATCGTCTACACCCTTTACGTGCTGGTCTCAATGGTCCAGTTGGGCGCGGTGCACGGGTTTGGTATTTATCTGTTTCCGGCGCCTATCCAGGTTTTCTTCAGTAACAATACAGTGGGGCTGACATTTGGTCTTTTTCTGCTTTCGCTTTTGTATGCCTATCTGTATTTGCGTTCTCACAAAGTCAAAAGCCTTCTCAGGCAGGTCGTGAACTATGCCATGATGGTGCTATTAGGGCTGATGTTGATTTCTTTTGTTACCCCAGAATATATTGCTGCGACTTTCCTTATTGCCATCCAACCGGTGTTTTATCTCCTCATCGGCATACTGGTATGGAAACGTTGGACGATGGCACAGAAGTGGAGCCCTATGTTCACTTTCTCTTGGATACCCTTGGTGATATCGGGCATTTTCCCGCCACTTTTGATCACCGGCACCATTGAATATTCTCTGGCGTCCCGCTACGCCTTTATGTTGGGCAACGTCACCGCGGTGATGTTTATGGCCTTGGCGTTGGCAGAGCGTTTCCGTCAGCAACGGGAGCAATCGGTGTATCAAATGACCCATGACACGGTGTCTGCCACGCCTAATGTTAATGTTCTTTCCTTGGTGATGGATAACCTGATAGACCGCAACCGTGCGTTCACCCTGTGCTGCTTTCAGATAGACAGATTTAACTCTCTGGCGCCTTATATGTCTTCACAGCAAAAAAAAGTCTTCATCGGTGAAGTGTGCGATCGCCTGCATCATTCACTGGATTGCGATACTGTACAGGTGTTGGAAAGCGGTGATGATCGCACACACCGTATTGCCTGCATCAATGATGGGCTGTTTGGCTTTGTGGTGTTATCGACGGAAAAAGCGAAAATAAAACTGTTATTGGCAAGTGTGCTTGATGAGGTCGACAACGACGTCGAGCTTAGTGATCTCAGCATTCGTACTCAGGGCACGATTGGTTCAAGCGAATTCCCCAAAGATGGAAATCAACATGACACGTTACTGCGCAAAGCGATGCAGGCGGTGGCGGAAACATCACCAATAGAAAAGCGTCTCAATACCTATGATTCGTTGAACAGTTTTAATCGAACGCTAAATATGTCGTTGGTGTCTGATCTGAAAAAAGCCATCGAGAGAGATGAACTGGAACTGTATCACCAGCCACAAGTAGATTTGCGCACAGGGTCAATTCATGGTTCAGAAGTATTGCTGCGATGGGATCACCCGAAGTATGGCCAGGTTTCACCGGAGGTTTTCGTCAAATTGGCGGAAGAGGTGGGGCTGATTAATGACTTAACGCTTTGGGTTATTAAGCGTGCTTTTTACCAGCAAAGTAAACTGATTGAGCTGGGTTTTAGCCGTCGGCTGTCTATCAATGTCAGTGCATCTGATATCGTTATTCCCAATCTGGTTGATAGAATCGCTGATATCGCCCAGAAGTACCATGTGCCGACAGGAACACTTTCCCTGGAGCTGACAGAGTCAACCATGGTGTCAGACTACGATAGCCTGCATGAAGTTATCGACCGTCTATCAGAGTATGATATTGAAGTGTCGATTGATGATTATGGCACGGGCTACTCGTCGCTGACCTACTTGTCACAGTTACCATTTACTGAGTTAAAAATTGACCGGAGCTTTATTAAAACCCTGACCAACAGTCCGCGTAAACAGAACATTGTCCGTGCTACGACTGAAATGGCCAAATCGTTGGGTTTGATGGTAGTGGCAGAAGGGGTGGAAGATTTGGAAACGGCCTCGGTGCTGAAACGCTATGGCGTCGATATTGCCCAAGGTTATCACTATTCACGACCTCTCAGTTTCAGCCAGTACCTGTTATACCTGAAGCGGACAGCGCACCAGGTGCCGGTTGTCCTTAAAAGGTCAAACCGCTTTGGTGCGCAATCGGGATAATCAATTAATCCGGGTAATAGATGGCGCCAAGCCTGCATGGGCGACTGGCGCCGGTGACATCGGGCAGGTTACCTGGTTTTCCTTCAAGGGCTTGCTGTGCCAGCCAGGCAAATGCCAGTGCTTCCAAAGAATCGCCATCAACGCCTTTGTCATCTGTCGTCATCACTTGCCAGTCTGGCAACAAGGCTTGAAGCGCAGCCATTAAGGCGTTGTTTCTGGCTCCACCGCCACATACCAATACCTCGCCTTGCCCAAAGCGGCGCACATCATTTGCAATAGAATGGGCTGTGAAGGCGAGCAGAGTAGCTTGCACATCCTCAGGTTTCACTGACTCGTTGAACCGGTTGAGCTGGGCTTCCAGCCAACGGTGGTTAAACAATTCGCGTCCGGTACTTTTCGGTGCTGGAAGCGCAAAATAATCATCACTGAGCATTTGACGCAGCAGGGCTTGATTTGTCGCCCCGCTCGCTGCCCAAGCACCGTCTTTGTCGTAGGGCTTGCCGAGATGTTGGTGGACCCAACTGTCCATCAGCATATTGCCCGGGCCGGTATCGTAACCTACAACAGGATTGCCCGGTGAAAGCACGGAGATATTGGCAATGCCGCCAATGTTAAGTACCACTGTTGTGGTGTCTTTCATGCCAAAAAGATACTGGTGAAATGCAGGAACCAAGGGGGCGCCTTGCCCACCAAGTGCCATGTCTTTGCGGCGGAAGTCAGCGACGGTCGTAATGCCTGTCAATGCCGCAATCAGGTTGGCATCGCCCAGTTGCATCGTAAAGGGCATTGGGCCTGTCGGTTTATGAAACACAGTTTGTCCGTGGCAGCCAATGGCTGTAATAGCACGGGCTTCCAGCGCGTTTTCCTGTAGGAAACGGTTAACCGATTGGGCATAGGTTTTCCCCAGAAAATGGTCAATCGTACCGATTTCCTCGAGTGTAACGGGAGCACCCTGGCTGAGCGCAATCAATTGTTCTTTCAGTGCTTCATGAAAGGGATACATAGCCTGATGGTGCAGTGCAACACCGGCGTTAGAAAAAGAAGCCGCGACAATATCAATACCATCGAGACTGGTGCCGGACATAATGCCGATATACATGTTTTCAGTTTACCTGTGTACCTTGGTTTTCCCTCAGTCTCTCACAGAGAGTGAAAAGAGGGTATTAAATTCCGGGGATTAGCTTTCTAGAGTGTGCGTGTCAGCGTAATATGTCGGTTGAAACAATGAGTAAAACAAACAGGAGCGAACCATGGGCCCATTGTGGCTGGATGTTGAAGGGGGCGAACTCAGCGCAGAAGAGCGTGAGTTGTTACAACACCCGACCGTTGGCGGTGTCATTCTTTTTGCCCGCAATTACCACGACAGCCAACAGTTGGCTGCGTTGACCACCGCTATCCGAAAAGCAGCGAAACGGCCAATTTTGATTGGTGTCGATCAGGAGGGGGGACGTGTTCAACGCTTTCGCGAACAGTTCACGCTGATCCCACCGGCGCAATCTTATGCACAAATGCGCGACGGTCTGGCCATTGCCCAGGAATCAGGCTGGCTGATGGCAGCAGAGCTGATGGCCCATGATATCGACATCAGTTTTGCCCCTGTGCTGGATCGCGGCTTTGACTGTAAAGCGATTGGCAGCCGGGCGTTTGGTGAGGATAATGATACGGTGATTCGCTACTCCACCGCGTTCATGAAAGGCATGAAAGAAGCTGGGATGGCGACTACCGGCAAACACTTCCCCGGGCACGGTGCCGTGATTGCTGACTCACACGTTGAAAGTCCGAAAGATGAGCGTGACAACCTATTCGAGCAGGACATGGCGATTTTTACTGCCCAGATAGAGGCTGGCGTGTTGGATGCCATGATGCCAGCGCACGTGATTTATCCCCACTATGACGATTTGCCAGCCAGTGGTTCGCCTTACTGGCTGAAGCGGGTTCTCCGTGAACAACTTGGCTTTAAAGGGATTGTATTCTCAGACGACCTGAGCATGGAAGGCGCGACCGTGATGGGCGGCCCGGCAGAACGTTGTAAGCAATCTTTAGCCGCAGGTTGCGATATGCTGCTACTTTGCAACAACCGCCAGTCTTCTATTGAAGCCCTCGACAACCTGCCAATCATTGAGGTACCACAAGCGGTCAATTTAGCCAAGAAAAAGCATTTCAGCGTAAAAGAGTTGCAAGGGACTGAAAGGTGGCGAGAAGCCCAAAAACGCATCGAGGCCTTTCATGTCGAGTGGCAGGAAAAGCAAGAGTAAGTCGGCAGGCAGATGATTTGCCATGTTCCACATTGGAATACCAGTCGTTTGAAACAACAAAGCCAGCGTTAAAAACGCTGGCTTTTTCACATCAATGCATCAATCGAACGGGTAATAATCCTCTTGAAGTGAACGACCAGGACGCGTCTTGCGACGTGCCTTTTTGCCACGTTGTCGATCATCGAATTCATCGTGGAATTTAGAATGAAACTTCTCTTTGCGCTTTGTGTCGTCTCTCAGCCACTGTTCCCACTTGGCCATTATTTATACCTTGTTCGTTTATCAATGCGTCGGAATAGATTCTGGTTTTAACAAACGCGTTAACATTGCGTCAGTCGATGTCTTTGAAAATATAGCCGATGTATTGTGACTTATTGATGATGTTTTATTGGCATGACTATGACACCAATTCCAAACAAGCATAGTTCCTATATTACAAATAAATAAAACGAAAAAATTCACTGCCATCGATGAAAGTTTTCGATAGCTGTAGGCAAAACCTTACGCATTTGAAGATGAAAGGATAACAGCGTTTTTTCCTGTGTCCGCGTGCGATTGTTATCGGGCTGTAATGCAGTAAAAATGCGATGTAAGGCCTAATTTTTGGCTAATGATGCGAAGGAAATAGGGAAAGTTTTCTAGGGGATAGTGGTTAAGAAAATGGCTAGGCACTGACATTTTTTGCACTATTACAATAGGTTGCTTTTTGACCATCTCGACGTGATATAGCCTCTCCGCTACCTTTGATGAAATTAGTCAAAGTTTATCTAGATAAAACTCGACAGAATTCGAAATCACCGCTATAAACCGCATTAAGAATTAAATTTCTTAATCGTCAGTTCAACAATATTTTGCTTTACACCTTAGTGGTTTAATGAAGAATAAGGCACGAATTTGTTAAGGAGCTAAATAATGTTTAGTGGTCAAAAGTTTTTTGATGACAAGCATTTTCCAAAAGGTTTTGCTCGTTCAGGGTATTTTACCATCAAAGAAGCACAACTATTGGAAAGCTGTGGCCGTACTATGAAGGCATTGTTCGATGGTACCATGGTCCCACAAGACGAAGAGCAGCAAAAGTTTGTTGACGAAGTGAAGGGGCGTCGTGCGGCTGAATCAAGCTACGCTCTTTGCTGGTTGAAGTATCTGAAAGAGATCAACCACAAACATGTCGTCTACAATCTTTGCTCCACTTCCCGCAGTAGCGCGAGTGAAGATTACTCTGATCTTGAAGCTGACGAGTAACATCTATAATGTCAAAACAAAAAAGCGAGCATTTGAGGCTCGCTTTTTTACTGCCTGACATCCAGAGGTTGTGGATGGTAAAAAGCCAGCAGACCCTAAGAGTTGTAACGACTACGCGAGCAAATTTTCCAGCGTATAGGGATGGCGTGTTAACCCGAGTGCCTGTGCTGGTGTGAAGCCGTCACTTTTTAGGTGACATAAATTGTTCCATGCCCGGAATATATCGAGCAACGGGAGCAACCCTCCTGGACGTAACCGGCGTCTTGGTTCATCAATCAGGGACCGGAAGTGATGATGGAAGCGATCTTGATACTCTTCCAATGCGGTTGTTGAAGCACACTGTAACCAATCTACTTCATTACCTATGTCACGACCTAAGTGGCAAATTGCTTTGGCTTCGTCCCCTTGTTGGCTAAATGCCCAACGGTCCCGCCACCAACTAAGTAGCATGATGTCGATATTTTCTATTGTGTTTCTTTTTTTCCACTGTGGTGTCTGTACAACATACACCGGATGACATTGCTTATTGCGCAGACGCTCTTTGAACACACTGATAATGGCAGAGCGGAGCAACGTTTCCTGGGGCAAATAAATGGTTAGATTTTCCCAATCGTCTGTCAGCTCTTGTAACCGCAAGTAGTGAGCATAGGCGGCATACTGTGGCCTGATCAAACATCCTTTCGAGGGATAGTCGATGTGGATCGGGCGTGTGTAAAGGTCTTCGACATTGGCGCGGGAAAGCACTTCCTTGTATTTGGCGTTGATCTGGCTCAGCAGATCTGTGTGATTTGGCTCATGCGATTCCAAGATGTGTACAAAACTGTCCGGTACCAGACGTGAATTGTCCGTACACATATCAACAGGATCTTTGGGTTTGTCTTCTTGCGAGGAATAATTGATGTTTTGTAGCAGCACATAACCGTGATTTGCATCGCCTGTCGTCAGCCAAAGCACACCGTTGTTGCTGTTAGGCTGCAGAGGAGTCAATGCGCAGGCCAATGGATGTTGTTTGGCCAGTTGCATAAAGCGGGCGTCAACACTTGCCAGCTTGTTCCGGCATCGTGCAGCGATCTGCTCCAGATGATCGTAGAACGTTTTGGGATTGATGTGGAGTTTACGGCAAATTTCGCGCACTGGATGACCGGTAAACAGCAAGCCTAACAGGCGTTGTTGTATGCTCAGTTTCTGGTTTGTATTTGACCACTTATCAACAAAAGTCGCCTGACAGTGCTTACAGCGATAGCGCTGACGATCACCGCTGTAGCCAAATGCATGATAGTGTTCGCGGTGAGTTAAAACAGGTTTGCCATACGCTTCGCAGCCTTCTGTGAAGCAGGCTGCAAGGTTGCCTGCATCCTGCTTTTTCAGGCGATTAAGTTCTTCAATAACGCCTTGGTTGTTAAGAAGAGGAGGAAAGGCACCACACTCTCTGCATACCAGGCCGGGACGGGATGGATCCGTATTTTGAAGCAAATAATACTTCTCATCACTCAATCCAAAGTTTCGACACGCCAATGTTTTACAGAAGTTGAGTTGTAATCCATCTGCCGCCGGCGGTAGCTTCCCTGTCGACACCAGTCCTCCTCGAATTCTTTTATGTCGTAGATAGAAAATGAACACCGGCGCTGTGATAGGTGCGCCAAATGGTTTCGGTGTAGCTGCGCGGTACTAGGAAAAAAATCGCGAGATCACGGTTTGGTAGATAACGCCCCCAAGATAAATACCTACAATGCCCATAATGCCGGAAATAACCGGTGGAGCAGGCAGAGGTAATTTCACGGCACTAAAGAAAAAACCCACAATGGCGCCAGCGAATAGCGCTAATAAAATTTCACTCATCAATATAATCCCTTTGTGTTTGCATCAAAAACAGCAATATTTGTTAGTCTCTGTGTCATTACTGTTAATGTTTCTTGAACCCAGTCTAGGGGTCATGCAACATGCTTCAGCAGATCCCGATCACAATCACTGCGTTTCTATTTCGGTTTTTGCATATTGATTACTAATTGTGTTGTTTTAGCGATGTATATCACATTTAAGCTTAAAGGTCATCTGACCCATAATGGGATAGAGCTGAAGGGGATGCAGCAAATACAGCAGAAATAAACAAGCGCCGCAGAACGAGGCGCTTGTTTCCCGTTATTTGATCACGGTGATATCGACTTTCTTACCTAAAGACATAGCGAGATTGTTATCGTAGTAAGCGGCTTCATTAATAAAATGCGGATAGGCTTCATAGTTGCCATTCCAGTAGATCTCTGAGCCATCGAATGTGGTAAAGATCGGATCCCCGTTGTTCAGTGGTGTAAAGTCCGCATCCTGAACGCTTTTATGTACCATACCGATACGTTCCCCCTGTGCGTTTTCCGGAAGTTTCAGTGTTTCTACATAACGGTAGGCTGAGATGGTGTCCGGCAGTTCAGGGACTTCACCTTTGTTGTACAGATCAACAAAATCAAGAATATGTCCTGTCATGCTGTCCATCCACTCCAGCACATCCTGACGGACCACTGACTGTGGCTGTGGACCCACTTCTACAATAATGCCCTGATTGGCAATGGAGCAAAGGAATAATTGCTCGTCCATAGAGCAGTGATCTTCAAACAGAATCACAGCATTTTCCATTCTTTCAGACACGTACGCAGCCAGTTGCGTGTTGAACGCATCATTTTTCAGCAAGATGAGGGTAGGTCCCATGTTGCTGGTGGTATTGTGTAAATCGATAATTAAGTCGGTACGGGCATTCCCTTTTGGACCCAACTGTTGGTTGATGGCTTTCGCCCGGCTTTGTTCATAATTACCGAGTGACGGATTGTCGAGATCGGCCGGGGCAAACTGGCGATTCAAATCGCAATCGATATACCGTTTATTGTCACGAAATGCATTGGGGTTAGCGAAAAGCGTTTCTGTTTCGAAGCTTGGGCGGCTGATAAGGGCGGGAGTGTCCTGCCACTTTCTAAGAAGATAAATGCCGCTGAATTCGTTTCCATGGGTGCCGCCAACAATGGCAACCCGGTTGAATGTATTCATCCTTGTCCTCTCCTGATCGACGAAACGCCAATATATCAGGGCGATGGGTATTCCCCAAGGGGCAAAATACATAGTAAATGAATTTTTATTCGCTACGGCGATTTATATATGCAGTCTGGGTGATCTGGTACCTCCATAAGCAAAGCGATTAACAATGATCACGGGTATAGCCAGAATTTAGTTCAAAAAAATCCCTCACGTTAAGTGAGGGACTTCTGTATAAAAGACAGGCTCTGCAGGTGGTTTTTTACTATTCGAGTTAGTTTCCAACTCGGTTATCGATGCTCAAAAATGCTCATTCTTCCATATAGCTTTCAATGCTTGGGCAAGAACAAATCAGATTACGGTCACCATATACGTTGTCGACGCGGTTAACAGTCGGCCAGTATTTGGCGTTTTTCGACTGTGCGCTTGGGAAGCAGGCCAGTTCACGGCTGTAAGGGTGATCCCACGCTGTTGCCATCAGATCAGACTGTGTGTGCGGAGCGTTAACCAGTGGGTTGTCATCCTGCGGCCATTCACCGTCCTGTACTTTGGCGATTTCTTCGCGGATTGCGATCATCGCGTCACAGAAACGATCCAACTCCGCTTTGTCTTCACTTTCTGTCGGCTCAATCATCAAGGTGCCGGCAACCGGGAATGACATCGTAGGCGCATGGAAACCGTAGTCCATCAAACGCTTGGCGATGTCTTCCTCAGAAATACCTGATGCCTCTTTGATTGGGCGGATGTCGATAATGCATTCGTGTGCGATGCGGCCGTGAGTGCCACGGTAAAGCACCGGATAGTAAGGACGCAGGCGTTCCATCACGTAGTTTGCACTCAGGATGGCAACCTTGGTGGCTTCTGTCAGCCCTTGCTCGCCCATCATTGCAATGTATGCCCAGGAAATAGGCAGGATAGAGGCACTGCCGATTTGCGCTGCAGATACGGCGTAATTTGTGCCTTCAACCACATGACCTGGCAGGAAAGGTGCAAGGTGAGATTTTACGCCAATTGGCCCCATGCCCGGACCACCGCCACCGTGTGGGATACAGAAGGTTTTGTGCAGGTTAAGATGAGAAACATCAGAACCGATAAAACCGGGGCTGGTAAGCCCTACCTGTGCATTCATGTTCGCGCCGTCGAGGTAAACCTGCCCACCTGCTTCATGAACCAGTTCGCACACTTCCTGCACTGCTTCTTCGTATACGCCGTGGGTAGACGGGTAGGTGATCATAATGCAGGACAGTTCGTTGCGGTGTTTCTCAATCTTCGCTTTCAGATCGTCAATATCGATATTGCCGTTCTCATCACAGCCTACCACCACCACTTTCATAGAAACCATCGCCGCTGATGCCGGGTTGGTGCCGTGCGCTGAGCTTGGGATCAGGCAGACATTACGGTGACTTTCGCCACGGCTTTGGTGATAACGCTGGATGGCAATCAAGCCTGCGTACTCACCCTGTGCGCCAGAGTTCGGCTGCAGGGACATCGCGTCGTAGCCTGTGATTTCACACAGCATTTTATTCAGGGATGCTGCCAGTTCAGCGTAACCTTGTGCCTGATCAGCGGGCACAAAGGGGTGCAGGGCACCGAACTCTGGCCAGGTAACGGGGATCATCTCTGCCGCCGCATTCAGCTTCATGGTACAGCTGCCAAGCGGGATCATGCCGTGTGTCAGGGAGAAGTCTTTGTTTTCCAGTTTCTTCATGTAACGCATCAACTGGGTTTCACTGTGGTAGGTGTTGAACACAGGGTGCGTCAGGAAATCGCTGGTGCGGCGGCACGCTTTGGGAATGGCCGCGAACTCGTCTGCTTCGACGGAGGAAGCAAACTGTGTCACGTCTGTTTCGTCGGTCAGCGCAGCAATCAGTGCGTTTACCTCTGTAAGTGTCGTGGTTTCGTCAAAGCTGATGCCGATTTGGCCGTCCAGTTTGCGAAGGTTGAAACCGGCATCCTGCGCTTTCTGGAGCAGGGTATCGGTTTGATCGCCAGTGTTCAGCGTAATGGTGTCGAAGAAATCATGGAATGCCAGAGTGATGCCTGCATGGTTAAACGCGGCTGCGGCAAGGGCTGTCAGGTGGTGTACACGACGGCCAATTTTTTTCAGGCCTTCTGGACCGTGATACACCGCGAAGAATGCCGCCATGTTGGCCAGCAGTGCTTGCGCGGTACAGATGTTGGAGGTGGCTTTTTCGCGGCGGATATGCTGCTCGCGGGTCTGCATGGCCATGCGAAGCGCCTGATTGCCCTTGGCATCGATAGACACGCCAATTACACGGCCAGGCATGGTGCGTTTCAGTTTGTCACGGGTTGCCATAAAAGCGGCATGAGGGCCACCAAAGCCCATTGGCACGCCAAAGCGCTGCGCTGAGCCAATCACTACATCTGCGCCCATTTCACCCGGTGCTTTCAGCAGGGTAAGGGACAACAAATCTGCAGCCACGGTAATCAGTGTTTTGTTGGCCTGCGCTGCCGCGATAAGGTCTGTCAGATCGCGCACCTGACCGGTCGTGCCGGGATATTGCAGCAAGGCACCGAAGACATCGTGCTGGGGCAGGTTTTCAGCAGCGTCAACCACCACATCGAAGCCCATGAAACCGGCGCGGGTATTGATAACATCCAGTGTTTGTGGGTGAACATCATCAGCAACAAAGAAGGCATTGCTCTTGCTCTTTCCGCCACGTTTACACAGTGTCATGGCTTCTGCAGCAGCAGTGGCTTCATCCAGCAGGGAGGCGTTTGCCAGTTCCATACCGGTCAAATCCATCACCATTTGCTGGAAGTTCAGCAGGGATTCAAGGCGGCCTTGTGAAATTTCCGGCTGGTACGGCGTGTAGGCGGTATACCAACCTGGATTTTCGAGGACATTACGGAGAATGGGCGTCGGTGTGTGAGTGCCATAGTAACCCTGGCCGATAAAGCTGCGCTTGATGACGTTTTTGCTGGCAATCGCTTTCAGCTTGTCCAGCATGGCTACTTCGCTCAGTGGTGCATCCAGTTCCATCGGTTGTGGCAAACGGATCGCTGCCGGTACGGTTTCTTCAACCAAATGCTCAAGGCTGGTGGCATTGACAGTGTCCAGCATTGCCTGTTGGTCTGATTGGCGCGGGCCATTGTGACGGGTGACAAACTCGTTGTCTGGCTGCAGTTGATCAAGTAAGCGTGATTCTGTCATGACTGTCGTCCTGAATTAGTCTTCGAGAGTTGCCTGATAAGCGTCTGCATTCATCAGGTGATCAAGGTTGCTGTCATTAGCCAGCTTGATTTTGGCAATCCATCCGCCTTCGAAAGGGGCTTCGTTGACCAGCTCTGGGCTGTCTTCCAGCGCTTCGTTTACTTCGATCACTTCGCCATTTACCGGGCCGTAAATATCTGATGCTGCCTTTACAGATTCTACGAGAGAAAAGCTTTCGCCGATTTCCACATCGCTTCCCACTTCTGGCAGGTCAACAAACACCACGTCGCCAAGCAGTTCTTGCGCATGCGCAGAGATGCCCACGGTTACTGTGCCATCGCCGTTGTCTTTTACCCACTCGTGGCTCTCTGTAAACTTCAGGGTTGCATCCATTTTTACTTCTCCGTTTTCAAACGCGTTTAATCGTCGTCGCTTACCGCGACATAAAAAGGGTGGCAGGTCGGGAGTTGATCGACCCGCCAATCATTCTGTTTCGCCGTTAATCAGGCAGGATCACCAAGACCCTAACAGGCGACAACATTGATGGCGATGGCATGGGTTGCCAGACCGCCCTGTGAGGTTTCCTTGTACTTACTCATCATGTCGAGCCCTGTTTCGTGCATGGTTTTGATCACGCTGTCGAGGGAAACATGGTGCTCGCCATCGCCATTGAGTGCCAGGCGTGTGGCGTTAATCGCTTTCACTGCACCCATGGTGTTGCGCTCAATACAGGGCACCTGAACCAAGCCGTTAATGGGATCGCAGGTTAACCCCAGATTGTGTTCCATGCCGATTTCCGCGGCATTTTCAATTTGTGCCGGTGTGGCACCCATGGCGGCGGCGAGTCCCCCAGCGGCCATTGAGCACGCGACACCGATTTCACCCTGACAGCCGACTTCTGCCGCAGAAATCGACGCATTGGTTTTATACAGGGAGCCAATGGCGGCGGCTGCAGCAAGGAAAGTGCGGATACCTTCCATGTTGTTGGGTGACACAAACTTGTCGTAATAGGCCAACACGGCCGGAATCACGCCGGCTGCACCATTGGTCGGCGCGGTGACGACACGGCCACCGGCCGCATTCTCTTCGTTGACGGCCATGGCAAACATGTTGACCCAGTCATTGGTATCAAGTGGTAAGCCGTCTGAATCTTTCTTTTTGATGCTGTCGTGCAGTTTCTTTGCCCGGCGTTTGAGCTCAAGGCCGCCGGGCAGGACACCGTCTTGTTGGATACCACGCTCAATACAGGCGCTCATAACCTGCCAGATGGCATCAATCTGCTGATTGACCGTCTCCATGGTCGCGTTTTTATTTTGCGATTTGGCACGGGCAAGTTCATTGGCAAACATGATGTCTGCAATCGACATGCCCTGCTTTTCGCAATGGGCCAATAACTCCAGGGCACTATTAAACGGAAAGGGCGGAACAAAATCTGATGCAAGGGCATCAGTTTCACCTTTTTCCACCACAAAACCGCCACCTACAGAGAAATATGTGCCGCTGAGTAAAATGTCGCCGCCTGCGCCCCTTGCGGTCAGCGTCATGCCATTCGGGTGTTCCGGCAATGCTTGGTCGAAGTGGAAAACCAAATCGGTCTCCCAGTCAAAAGGAACGAACCGGTGCCCATCCAATGGTAATTCCTTGCTGCCTTTAACCATGTTGGTCAGGGTGGGGATGTCATCGGGATTGACACTTTCCGGCCATTCCCCCATCAATCCCATCACGCAGGCAATGTCTGTTGCGTGTCCTACCCCGGTTAATGCCAGCGAACCATAAAGGTCAACGGTGACGGTTTCTACGCTGTGGAGTAAGTCTTTTTCGCGCAATTCTGCGGCAAATCTGGCACTGGCAACCATGGGCCCGACAGTGTGAGAACTCGAAGGACCAACGCCAATTTTGAACAGGTCAAACATGCTGTGACTCATTGCACGTCTCCTTGCTGTTTGTAGGTTACGCATCCCTTCCTGTCTGGAGAGGATGCCGGAGTGCCGGTTGATGACTGTCCGTGTCATCGCCTGCGCGTCGATAACGTTGCGGGGCATCATTACCTTGGGTAGGGCAAGCGTGGCGTTTTATTGTTATTCAGGCTTAAACATTTACGTAACATACAAAACGTGTTTGCCCCCTGCAAAACAAAATTTCCTATAGGAAACGCTTGATGTGATCTCACAAGCAGTTCTGACAAATAGATAACTATCAGGCTGTCGTTATTTCCATATTTGGCGCAAACGTTTGCCTTCCTGATTCCTTACGCACGATATTGCAAACACTAAAACAACACCTTCCTTTATTTTTGTTTTAAAACAATAAATTATATTTATCTTAGGGCATGCTCCTATGGGAGCACCTTTTTCGGCATGTTCAAGAGGGGGTGGGTTAAGGTATGCCTCCTGATTTATCAGAGATCAGGATTTAAACCGGGTTTCCAATAGGAAACTTTGTGTTAAAAATGTTAACTTGCCCATGTCGGATATCGTATTGTCTGTGCAAGAATGGCGGCAACAGTTAACTGTCCACACGTGTTTTCAGCGGTCAGGACGCAGGTTGGGATAAACCAAGGTGAGAGAAAACCATGTCAGATCATGATGCACAGGATGTGTATCCGTCAGTGACCATTGAAAGAGCAGGTACACAGGCTGATGCGCCGATTGCCCCGTTGCGGCTCGGGGAAAGGCTGAAAGAAATCCGCACCAACAACGGGCTGACGCTGGAAGAAGCAAGCAAGCTGACTGGCCTGGCACGATCGACACTGTCTAAAATTGAAAATGAACAGATTTCGCCCACGTTTCAGGCAATGCAAAAGCTGGCGGCCGGTTTAAACATCGATATTCCCCAGCTCTTTGCGCCGCCCAAACAGCGTCAGGCAACAGGCCGGCGCGATATCACCCGTGCCGGGGAGGGAAAAAACCGCCCAACAGGCACTTATGAACATGAGTTGTTGGCAACCCAGCTCACCAACAAAAAAATGTTCCCGTTCAAATCCCGTGTCCGCGCCCGTTCATTTGAAGAATACGATGAGTGGATTCGCCACGATGGAGAAGAGTTTCTTCTGGTATTGGAAGGCTGTATCGCTTTCTACTCTGAGTTTTATGAATCTATTGAGCTAAATGAGGGGGACAGCGTGTATTACGACGCTGCCATGGGTCATATGCTTACCTCTCTCAGCGACGAAGACGCCTTGATTCTTTGGGTGACGGCATCCTGAATCAACAGCCCCTAACAGTAACCCGCTTTATTGGCGGTGATTTTTCAGTAAACCGGCTTGTGCCGTGATCATGGAGTGAAACATGTCTCAGGATCTACTTAAAACCCCACTGCACGCCCTACATGTAGAAATGGGCGCCAAAATGGTGCCTTTCGCAGGTTACGAGATGCCAGTGCAATATGCACTGGGCGTGCGCAAAGAACACCTTCATTGCCGTGAACATGCGGGCCTGTTTGATGTTTCTCACATGGGGCAGCTTCGCCTGCATGGCGAGAACGCCGCAAAAGCACTGGAAGCTCTGGTGCCGGTAGACATCATTGATTTACCGGTGGGCAAGCAGCGTTATGCGTTGTTCACCAATGAGCAGGGTGGGTTGATGGATGATCTGATGGTGACCAATTTTGGCGATCACCTTTTTGTGGTGGTGAATGCCGCGTGCAAAGCGCAGGATATTGCGCACCTGCGCGCCAATCTGCCGGCAGATGTTGAGCTGGAAGAGGTAGAAGACCGTGCGCTGTTGGCATTGCAAGGCCCGAAAGCAGCAGCTGTGCTGGCCACCCTGAACCCCGCCGTGGCGGATATGGTATTCATGGATGCAGAGAAAATAGAACTGGCAGGCATTGAATGCTTGGTCAGCCGCTCCGGTTATACCGGTGAAGATGGCTATGAAATCTCGGTGCCTGCAAATAAAGCAGAAGAGTTTGCCCGCCGCCTGTTGATAAAAGAAGAGGTGGAGTGGATTGGTCTGGGCGCGCGTGACTCCCTGCGTCTGGAATGTGGCCTGTGCCTGTATGGCCATGATATTGACCAAACCACCACACCGGTTGAGGCCAGCCTTCTGTGGGCAATCAGCAAGCCGCGCCGCGCCGATGGAGAGCGTGCCGGTGGTTTCCCCGGTGCAGATATCATTCTGGATCAAATCGCAACCAAGGATGTTTCCCGCAAGCGGGTTGGGTTGCTGGGCATGAGCAAAGCCCCGGTGCGTGAAGGCGCCGTGTTGTTTGATGCGGATGACAACGAAATTGGTGTAGTTACCAGTGGTACGTTTGGCCCAACCACAGGCCAGCCTGTCGCGATGGGGTATGTCTCGACAGCCAATGCGGTGATTGGCAAAGAAGTGTTTGCAGAAGTGCGAGGTAAAAAGTTGCCGATGACCGTCGAAAAAATGCCGTTTGTGCCACAGCGTTATTATCGTGGTTAACGGCTACGTTACATTTCAATCCAAAGGCCGGTGTCATACATCGGCCTTTTTCTTTTATCTGTCAGTAAGCTGGAATGGATGATAGTAAGGATGTCGAAATATTTTGCAGAAAGTTTCAAAACTGGCATCAGATATGCTCAGTACATAAAGTGAGCTTTCTATCAGTAAGGATGTTATTTCTTTGGCACAGGAAGCAAGAGACCGTGAAATCCGAATGAACTGCTTAATTAAGCAGGCGATTCACGGAATTATGGATTAATGTCTTATATGTACGGCATGACGCCGATAGGAGATGAAGTGGTATGCTTGCTGAACAACGGGATGATATTGATAACCCCCTGATCTGGCCAATATTGAGTGTACTTGAAGCCTCCAACCAGAGTTGGAAAGTGCACTACCTGATGGCAGAACTCCAGAAAAATACCATCATGGACCACCTTGATGACAACCCCCAACTGGACTTGTTCAAGCGTAACTTCCTTATCATGAACGCGCTTTACCAATTGCAGGAAATGCTGCTACCCCAACAGTGGCTGCAGGTAGAGTCGATGGACATCCGCCTCATGTGGCGCGGAGCTGGCACCGGATTTGTTCAACATGAGGTCGATCGCGACGACCCGCTGCGTGAATACTACATGGACTGGACAAATTACGACGCGCAGCTGGAAGATGTCCGGGAATTGCTCAGCTCTTTCTGGAAGCGATACCAGCAGCATGTTGGCCATTGCGCTGAAGCAACCGTAGAGCGCAGAAATGCGCTGGCTGCGCTGGGGCTTTCCGAACATGCGTCCGAGACAGATATCCGTCGCCAGTGGCGGAAAATGGCGCTCAAATGGCACCCAGACAGACCAGAAGGGGATGCCGCTACCTTCCGCACCATGTGTGAGGCATGGCAAAGCCTGAGGCTATGAAACTCTCCATGAAAGACACTTGAAAACCCAGCCAGACAGCGCTGGGTTTTTCGTTATGGGGTTGGCGATTTTGGGTGTTTCCGAATGTTGCTTGGTGATTTTGTGATAAGTCAATAAGTGCAAACAAGTTTTACCTGTTCCGCCTTTATCTCGTCCAACTCGCCGTCTACGCTTATTTAATAGGAGTGTCACCATTTAGAGAATTTGGAGACAAAATGAGATCGATACGCCACATCTTTTTTGCGTTGATGGGCTTAAACCTTGTTCTCGGTATTGCAATTATCTTCGCGCATTTTCGCTCTGATACCCTGAGCACTCAAATCGATGCCATTTATGAACAACGTTACCAGCAATACCATCTTGCGATGGAGTTGAAGCAGAGCTCTGATCTCTTAACTCGTTTTGCCCGCATTTACGCAGTGACTTCTAGCAATAAATGGCGTTTTCTGTTCGAGCAGGTGAAAGCAGTTCGTGACGGGCAACTGCCTTTACCGAACAACTATAACTTTGATTATTGGAATCAATTGTCAGATCCAAATGTCATCATCGAACAACCAGAGATCCCAATCCGGCCTAATTACCCTTCATTGCTCGCGCGCTTAAGGAGCGCAGGGATCAGTGAAGCGCACATGTCTTTTCTAACCCAGGCGCTGTCTCGCTCTCAGGATTTGATTGGTATTGAACAGGTGGCGATGGATTTGATCCAAGGCCGTAAACGTACTGCTCGGGGTATTGAACGTGTGATCCCTGATCCTGAACTGGCTCAGGACATGTTGTTTGGTGCCGACTACTTGCATGCGCGAAGCAAGATTATGGGGCCTGTAGGTGCTTTCTATGAAGCCATTGAAAAGTCAACTAACCAAAAGCTTCAGCAACTGCAGCAAGAACGGGCCAATATGGATGGCATTGTGATCTCAATGGCGTTTATGCTGTTGATCGCCGTCATATCAACAACCGTTCTGCTTTGGTTTCGGTTTCTTAAGCCTCTCGATAATATTCGCAGCACTATCGTCAGTAAAGTGCGTGATAAAGAATTTGAATTTAAGCTCGATGTTGATAACCAGGGGGAATTGAAAGATCTCGCTCAGGCACAAAATGAAGTGTTGCGTGAGATTGCTGAACGTTTCGAGCTTGGTCGCCAGGTAAAAGCCTTTGCTGACTTGATCCGCGGTTGTTCAGGAATGGACGAGTTGGGCGATCTGGTCACCAATTTTCTCTCAAAAGGGTTGGAGCTGCCTTACGTGGCGCTTTATGTCGTACGTGGAAGGACAATGACACTGGTAGGGGGAGTGGGTGTTGATGAAAAATCAGACGCCATGGACAAAGATACGGTTTCATTCCACCGCACCATTCTTACAACAAGACAATTTCTCCGGATCCGCAATGATAAAGGTCACTTCACACTCACTTTACCGGTGGGACAACTGTCATTATCAGAGATGTATTTTATTCCCCTGATGGTCAATAACGAAATGGTGGGGGTGTTGGAGGTTGGAGCTGTGCGGCTTCTCTCTGATAAAGAAATGGATTGGCTTTCAGAAATGCAAGAGGACTTGGCAGTAGGGATTCAACTCACGCTCAATGCTGAGATGCAAATGGAGGCTGAGCAGCGTATTTCAGAGCAGCTTAAGCTCAACCAGCAAATTATCAATGCCATTCCCAACCCCACTTACTTTCGTGACACTCAGGGAGCTTATATTGGTGTCAACGATGCGTTTACTGACTTCCTTGGCCTTTTCTATATCGATGTTGTAGATAAAACACCGTTAGAGCTGTTTGCTAAAGATGTCGCAAACATGTTCACAGAAAAAGAGCGAGAACTTTTTGAAAACCCAGGTTCAACCGTCTATAACATTGAACTGGCAAACAGCCATGGTGACGTGAGGATCCTGAATGTGTATGAGGCTACCTATTACGGCACTGACGGTGATCCTATGGGTATTGTTGGCCTGTTTGTGGATGTCACCAAACAGAAACGTCTCGAGTCTGATTTGATTGCGGCGAAAGATCAGGCCACGGAAGCGAGCAAAGCCAAAGGTGAATTCCTGGCCAATATGAGTCACGAAATCCGAACGCCAATGAACGCGATCCTCGGGATGTCGCACCTGGCTTTGCTGACTGACCTAAATGATAAACAGCGTAATTATGTCGGAAATATTGAAAAAGCCGGAAAATCCTTGCTGGGTATCATCAATGACATTTTGGACTTCTCAAAAATTGAGGCCGGTAAACTATCAGTCGAGCATGTTGATTTCCGTTTCAGTGAAGTATTGGACAACATCAGCAATATCATTTCAGTGAAAGCCAAAGAGAAAGAGCTGGAGCTGATTTTTGATATCGATCCGAACTTGCCAGACGATCTGGTCGGTGACCCGTTGCGCCTTGGGCAAATCATTATCAACCTGACCGGTAACTCGGTGAAATTTACCGAATCGGGCGAAATTATTATCCGCGCCCGCAAAGTCACAGATGTGAATGAAATCATCGAGATCCAGTTTGATATTGAAGATACCGGTATTGGTATGAATGAAGAACAGCTGGGACGCCTTTTTCAATCGTTTTCTCAGGCAGATGGATCGATCACCCGAAAATATGGTGGTACCGGCCTTGGTTTGACCATTTCGAAGAGTTTTGTCGAGCTAATGGGAGGCCGTATTTGGGTAGAGAGCCAACCAGGTAAAGGTTCAACATTTTCTTTCACTATTCGTTGTGGCCGCAGTAATTCCAGCATCAAAGAGCAGATCGCCAAAACCACCATTCTCAACGACAAACGTGTGCTGGTGGTGGATGATAACCAGGCTTCACGCGACATTATGTATGCATTATTGGATAACCTGGATCTGCGAGTTGCTGCTGTCTCTAATGGTGAAGAAGCCGTGTATGAGGTTGAGTCGGCTGACCTGAGCAATGATGGCTTTGATGTAGTGGTCATGGATTGGAAGATGCCCGGCATTAATGGTGATGAAGCGACAGTGAAAATTCGTGAGTTATCACTCAACAAAATGCCGAAAGTGATTCTGGCCAGTGCCTACGGTGAAAATTCTGGGCTTATCAATGAAGAGGTGCAAAACGTTTTTGATGCATCCTTGGTCAAGCCAATTAACCCATCTTCGCTGTTTGATGCACTGATGGAGGCGTTTGGCCAATTGGAAATGAAACGCGCCAACAGCCGTGAAGCAGAAACAATAAAAACACAACATGTTGATTTAACTGGAATAAAAATACTTCTTGTTGAGGACAACATGATCAACCAAGAAGTCGCAAAGGGCATTCTGGAGCAGTTTAACCCTACTATCGAAGTGGCAGACAATGGTCAGGTAGCGCTGGATAGAGTGCAGAAAGAGCATTTCGATATTGTTCTGATGGATATGCAAATGCCGGTGATGGATGGATTAACTGCGACCCGTAAAATCCGCGAGATTGAAGCACTGGCAGGCCTTCCCATTGTTGCCATGACGGCGAATGCCATGGAAAGGGATATCAAGCAATGTAAGGCGGCGGGGATGAACGATCATGTTTCAAAGCCCATCGACATAGAAGAACTTATTAACGCCATTCAGACATGGATATCCATGTCTGAACAAGACGTAAGGTCATTCGATTCGCTGAGTGAGCAACAAGATGAAGCATCTACTGACACGTCTTATCTGGATGATATTGATCCCTTGGTGTTAGATGCTGCAGAAGGTATCCGCAGGATTGGGGGAAATGAGGATGCGTATTGGAAAGTGATCTCTGCGTTCACTCAGGCTAAGCTGGCAGGCATTGATAAAATCCGAAAAGACGTGCTTGATGAAAACCGACAAGAAGTTGAGTTGTTTGCCCACTCACTGAAAGGTGCAGCGGCGAATGTTGCTGCGAAAGGGCTCGCGGTGTTAGCGGGTAACCTTGAAGATCAAGCGGGTTCGAAGATAAAGATTGAAGCCACACTGATTGACAAGATTGAGCAGTGTCTAAGGGAAATTCAGGGTTATATCCCCGTTGAAAAAAAAGAAAAAGATGTCCCTGATATGATGGCGTTTACTGGATATACGCCCAAAGAATTCTGTATTGAACTCGAGCAATTGAAGATTTTACTGGATAATTTTGATACTCAGGCTGTCGATTTTATTACTGGAATCCAGGAAAACGCCAAGGGTATGGAGGTTGATTTATCTGCCGTAGAAGAGGCTATCCGCAAATTTGAATACGAAGCGGCGGCGGCAAAACTGCAGGCAGTGATTACGTCGTTAGGGACAGGTGAAGTGGATGAAACCTCCGGCACTTTTTTAAGAGCATAAAAAACGCCGCGTTGAAATGCGGCGTCACGTTTTGGTGTGAACTCAATCAGAGCGAGCGGCTGCGTAATTCAAAAATCAGTTTTTCTGCACTACATTCAAACTTAAGTTTTACCGTCAGCGGGTTAAGGGAAAGTTCAGCATTTTCGTTAAGATCGTGAATAACGTTTTCATTCACCTGCTTGGCTAGATCAAGATAACGTTGAAATTCAGCAACTGCTGACGCTTTGTCTTCAGCGAAAATTTCAACTTCTGCCACTTCGTCACCTTCACCGATAATAAAGCCCACTTCTGCGGTTACGCCACATGCATCGCATACTTGATAGTCTTCTTGGCTCATCACTTTTTCTCTCATTTGCCGGGGCAAACCAACTCTGGTATGGCTCCGGTAAGTTGATACTTAAGCAATATTACTACACATAAGCTTTATGTCTGTAGGGATTTTTAACCCAGTGAGTGGGTCTTACTCTTCCCACTGAACTAATGTGTTAGATGGCCAGTTTGCACCGATATCGTGATACTTCTTTTCAAGCAGGTGACGCTTGATTTTCAGTGTCGGCGTCAACATGCCATTCTCAATGCTCCAAGGTTCTTTGATCATTAAAACGCCACGGATTTTCGCGTGTGATTCGAGTTCACTGTTGATAGTTTCTATCACATGTTTAACACGACGCTCATAACGTTTGCGGTCAAAGTTTGGGAAATGATGGGGCAATGCCAGCAGGATCGGGCCCGGCATACCTGAACCCACCAGACACATCATTTCGACGTTACTCAGCTCAAACAGGCGTTTCTCAATCGGAACCGGGGCAACAAACTTGCCTTTTGCGGTTTTAAAGGTGTCATTTTTTCGCCCTTGAATGGTCAGAAAACCGTCGCTGTCCAGAAAGCCGATATCACCGGTGTGGAGCCAGCCGTCTATGATGGTTTCAGCCGTGGCCTCCGGGTTTTTGTAATAACCGGTGAACAGGCCTTTGCTGCGTACCAGGATTTCTTCATCTTCCGCTGTTTTGATTTCTACACCGGGGCCTGCATTTCCGACGGATCCAATTTTGTCTTCGCGGAATGGGTAATTCAGTGTGCTGTATGCGTAGGATTCGGTCATGCCCCAGGCTTCGGTAATGTTCAAGCCAAGTTTTTCATACCAGCGAAGCAGTGCTGCTGAGACGGGGGCTGAACCACAACCCAATACACGTGCCTGATCCAACCCGAGATTCAGGGCGATTTTCTTTTTGACCAAACCCGAGATGATGGGCAGCTTCAGCAGTAGATTAAGTTTGCCTTCGGGCAGTTTTTCCTGAATGCGTTGCTGGAACAGTGTCCACAAGCGGGGAACAGAGATAAACAGGGTAGGGCGGTGCATTTTAACGTCTTCAATAAAAGTATCGAGAGACTCTGGAAATGCGGTGCAGATTCCGGCATTCATCGCTGTCGCCATGATGTAAACACGCTCAGTAATGTGCGCAAGGGGCAGATAAGAGAACAGTCGTTCGCCTTCACGCATACCAATGTGGTTTATCAGTTGTTGTGCAGACCAGGCGTGGGCGCCGTAGGTCAGCATGGCACCTTTGGGTAAACCTGAAGTACCCGAGGTGTAAACGATAGACATTAAGTCGTCATCCTGGTGCTCAGGCCTTACTTCTGCTCTTTCGTTTTGGGCAACCAAATCATTCCAGTCATAGCCACAATTGATGGTCGGGTAGGGAAATGCAATGGTCGGAATGTCAGCCCGTTTGCTGAGTGATCCTTTCAGCGCTTTTGTGTCATCCAGTTTACCGACGAACAGGGCTTTTGATTCACTGTGATCGATAACGTGGGAAATGGTTTCCGCGCCCGCAGTAGGGAAAATCGGCACACTGATATAGCTTCCGAGCATCATGGCCAGATCGGCAGTGAACCATTCCGCACAGTTTTTGGATATAAGGGCAACGCGATCACCCGGCTCCAGCCCCATGTCACGCAGTGCGGAGACGATGCGCAATGCCTGATCAACAACATCTGAGTAGGTAAAGTCGTTGAACTGTCGGTTGATGATTTGGCGAAGGAATACCTCGTTGGGACGTTCTTCCGCCCAGCGCAGCATTTGTAGATAGGGTTTTGGTTGAGCCATAAAGGACCCCGTATAAAAGTAGGGAAAAAGAGTTGTTTTAATTTTGTGTTGCTTGATTGTTAAATTATGTGTCGAGTGGTGTGCAGGTCAAGCGATTCATTCAAACGCTTGTTCAAATTTTGATGTAAGTAACGCTGTCACTTACGGCATTACATTGTCGGTGCTGAGAATAGTATTTTTCTTTCAGTATGTTATAGCCTGGCAATACGTATGACTTCTGCAAATACAAGGCTGTTTCCGCGTCTTATTTTTTACATCTAGATAGCTCACATTATGTTCAAATGTACTATCTTTAAGACAACTTGCGTTAAGGGTTGGCAGTCGGTAAACCCTTTTATTATTCACCTGATCAAGTTCTACGTACGTGAAATACAGACCAAAAACAGCGTTTACTGCGATAGTAGTGATGTCTTGATTGCTAAAGCTCATGGAAGCCCAAAAAAACAGGGATATAGCTATGCCAAAGAGAAGTAAAGAAGATACAGAAGTTACCATCAGGTTAATTCTGGATGCGGTGGTTGATCAGTTGGTCACGCTGGGATACGACAAGATGTCTTACACCACGTTGAGCCAGCAAACAGGCATATCCAGAACCGGCATTAGCCACCACTTTCCAAAGAAAACCGACTTTATCACAAGGCTCGATGACAGGTTGTTGGGTATCCTGATTGACAGGCTGGATCTTGAGGGAGATAAACGTTCTTTTATTGATAGCTGGTTAAATGCGCTTCGTTCCGACAACCGTTTTATCGCGGTTCTCCGCCTATTTTTTCTCCATACTGTTTCATCAGAGAATGCGGTGGAATTTACCAGCCATGCCAGCCGCAAGCTGTATGATGTCTGTTGTAACCGGTATGGCGAAGAGTTTGAAAAAGACCTTGAATGGCTGGTTGGTAAGTCGCTGTTGACAATGGCTTAGAGAGCATCCAAAACGCTTAAAAAGACGCTCATTGAAGCGTCTTTTTGCTTTCGTATAGGGGTATCTTCTGGGGGGGATTCTTGATCTGACGCAGTAAAAGTCAAGAAAAGCACCAATCGTTAAAATATAAGTTGAATTGTTCAAAATTAATTTAATAATGAGGGTTCGATATCGAAATTCATTTATTTTGCCAATGAGATTTGTTCATGAACAATTCACTCGTACTTGTCCTTAACGCAGGCAGTTCCTCTCTTAAATTCGCATTGATAGATGCACAAACCGGCGAAGCAATCCTTTCCGGTTTAGGTGAATGCTTCGGTCTTGATGATGCGCGTATTAGCTGGAAACGCGAAGGTCAGGACAAGCAAGAAACCATGCTTGAGCAAGGTGGCAATCATCACGAGAAAGCGGTTGCGATTATCGTTGAGTTAGTCGAGAGCATGGATATCGGCGATCGCCTGATCGCGATTGGTCACCGTGTGGTACATGGCGGTGAGAAGTTTGCCGAGGCAACCCTGCTCAATGAAGACGTGGTTCGTGATATTGAAGCGCTGAGCGAGTTGGCGCCACTGCACAACCCGGCAAACGTCATGGGTATCCGCGCTGCAATGAAAGCCTTTAAAGGGCTGCCACAAGTTGCGGTATTTGACACCGCATTCCACCAAACTATGCCTAAAAAAGCGTTTACCGGTGCTATCGCCAACGAGCTTTATAAAGAATACGGTATTCGCCGATACGGCTTCCACGGTACCAGTCACTTCTACGTTACTCGTGAAGCGGCTAAACAGTTGGGCAAGAATATTGAAGAAACAAACTTCATTTCGGTCCACCTGGGGAACGGCGCATCAGTGTGTGCGGTTCGCAATGGCAAGTCTGTTGATACTTCCATGGGCTTTACACCACTGGCTGGCTTGATGATGGGCACACGCTCCGGTGACCTTGACCCCGGCATCATTGAATTCCTACTGAAAAAAGGCTGGAGTCAGGAGCGTGTATTCGAAACCCTGAACAAGAAATCCGGTTTCCTTGGTGTATCGGGTCTGACCTCAGATGCGCGCGGTATTCTGGAAGCGATGGATAACGGCCACGAAGGTGCGAAGCTGGCGTTTGAAGTCTTTACTTACCGTGTGGCGAAGTACATCGGTTCTTACATGATCCCGCTGGACAAGCTGGATGCAATTATCTTTACCGGTGGCATCGGTGAAAACTCACTGCCAATCCGTCGCGAGATCCTGAAAAACCTCAAACTGCTTGGTTTTGTGGAAGATGAAGCGGGTAACGAAGCTGCGCGTTTTGGTAAAGGCGGCATTATTGGTAAATCAGATCTGCTGGGCGCAGTGGCGATGGTTGTGCCAACCAACGAAGAGTTCGTTATCGTATCGCAGGCGATGGAACTGGTTAAGAACCTGTAGTAATTGATATGTTTAATCAATAAGCCACTGATTATCAGTGGCTTTTTTATGATTCAGGTTTAATTTTAGCAATGACTAAATCTATAGCAGGGTATCCCTTTTAATCGGTGATTTGCTGTTCACGTCATGCTGCTTGGGAAGGTTCAATCCCAGATAAATTGATGGTGGATAAAGTACGTGATGCTTCTATGAACATTTGATTAATCAGTTGTCTAGACATGTCTCTGAACATATCTAGATCTCTCCCAACCAATCTCTTTGAGAGCACCATTCCCAGGTTTTTAGACCTGTTTCTACGTGTATAGCACGGTCACAGTGTTGACACGTTGTCGTTATGAAAACGACACAAACAGACCACACGATAGGGACACCACATAACGAGGTTCCCTGAAACATGGATAGCATCATCGAAGTGAATGGTCTGACGAAGACGTTTGGAAAAAACAAAGCGCTCGATCAGATCAACCTCAAAATCCAACACAAAGAAATGGCGGCGCTACTTGGGCCTTCCGGCTCAGGAAAATCAACGCTGCTTCGCCATTTGAGCGGTCTGGTCTTCTCTGATAAAAACCCTGATGGACATATCCAAGTGCTTGGTAAAACCGTGCAAAGTCAGGGGCGTGCTTCTGGTCAGGTCCGTGCCTGCCGGGCTCAGGCAGGCTACATATTCCAGCAATTCAATCTGGTTAACCGCTTGTCAGTCATGACCAATGTACTGATTGGTGCACTTAACTACACACCTTTCTGGCGCACACTCACTGGAAACTTCACCAGACAACAGAAAGAAGACGCCATGACTGCGCTTGAACGTGTCGGCATGCAGAACTTCGCCCATCAGCGTGTTTCTACGCTTTCCGGTGGCCAGCAACAACGTGTGGCCATTGCGAGGGCACTGATGCAAAAAGCCCGCATCATTTTCGCCGATGAGCCTATCGCTTCTTTGGATCCGGAATCTTCCCGCATCGTGATGGAGCTTCTTAGCGACATCAACCAACGTGAGGGCATCCCAGTGATTGTCACACTTCATCAGGTCGATCACGCCCTTAAATACTGCCAACACGTTGTCGCACTGCGCGATGGCAAGATCTTCTATCAGGGAGAAAGTGCAGCAATCGATAAGCAAGCACTGGCTGATCTCTATGGCCGTAAATCTGACATGACACAGGACGTCGGGATCGTCGGTATGGATGAACAACCGGCTTCTGTGAAAAAAGCAGTACTTTCTTTCATCAGCTAAACCGTTAACACACAAAGGACGATGATGATGTTACGAGCACTACGCACAATCACCTGTGGACTTGGCATGCTGGCTGCGGCTATCACGGCGCCAGCTTTTGCCGATGACACAATGGACACGCTGAACTTCGGTATAATTTCGACCGAATCCCAGCAAAACCTCAAATCGGTGTGGAACCCGTTCTTGGCCGATATGAGCAAAAAACTGGGTATGGAAGTGAAAGCCTATTTTGCCCCTGACTATGCGGGCATCATACAGGGCATGCGTTTCAACAAAGTTGACGTTGCATGGTTTGGTAACAAATCAGCGATGGAAGCAGTTGACCGTTCAGGCGGTGAAATCTTCGCGCAAACGGTTGATGCAGAAGGTAACCCCGGTTACTGGAGTCTGCTGGTGGTTCACAAAGATAGCCCCATCAACAGCGTTGAAGACATGATTGCCAACCGCAGAGAACTGGCTTTTGGTAATGGCGATCCAAACTCAACGTCAGGCTTCCTGGTGCCTTCTTACTACGTGTTCGCAAAAAACAACATCCAACCGACCGATTTCAAGCGCACCTTGAATTCTAGCCACGAAGTGAACCTGTTCGCTGTCGCCAACAAGCAAGTGGATGTGGCGACGAACAACACGGAAAACCTGCGTCGTTTCGAGCGTAACAATCCAGAAAAATACAAAGAGATCAAAGTGATTTGGCAATCGCCGCTGATCCCCTCAGACCCCATCGTATGGCGCAAGAACTTGCCTGAAAACGTGAAAAAAGACGTTTACAGCTTTTTCATGAACTACGGCACAACCGGTGATGCGCAGGAAGTGGCTATTCTGAAAGGTCTGGAGTGGGCACCGTTTAAACCATCAAGCGATCTACAACTGCTCCCTATCCGTCAACTGGCGCTGTACAAACAACTCAGCGGCCTGAGCAGTCAGGGCACGCTTTCTGATGAGCAAGCCGCTGAGTTGGCAAATATCAAGAACGTGCTGGCTGCCCTGAACCGCCAAATGAGCGCACTGGAAGCAATGGAATAAGCACTTGTTGAGCCGGAATTTTCTCCGGCTTATTTCTCTAACACGGTTAGTTAGCTTGATGGAATGCAATAATGAGCAGTGATACCGCCGTTTTAACCACACTACAGACGTCACACTGGAAACGCGTTGTTGGCATGTTGCTGGTCGCCATTGTGCTTGCCTGGTCCTGGCAGGGCTCAGAGATGAATCCGGCTCAACTGGTGAAAGACGCCGGAAACATGGCCGAGCTGGCTTCTGATTTCTTCCCTCCGGACTTCACGCACTGGAAGCTTTATGTCGATGAAACCCTGATCACTATCCAAATCGCGATTTGGGGAACCGTGCTTTCTGTCTTTCTTTCCATTCCATTTGGTCTGCTTTGCGCTGAAAACATCGTGCCTTGGTGGGTTTACCATCCGATGCGCCGTTTGATGGATACCGCCCGTGCTATCAACGAAATGGTCTTCGCCATGTTGTTTGTTGTCGCGGTTGGGCTTGGGCCTTTCGCTGGGGTATTGGCACTGTTTGTTCACACCACGGGTGTGCTGGCTAAGCTGTTCTCAGAAGCGGTCGAAGCCATTGATATCGGCCCAGTAGAAGGCGTGCGGGCAACCGGTGCCAACAAGATTGAAGAAGTGATGTACGGCGTGTTGCCTCAGGTACTGCCGTTGTGGATTTCATTCACCCTATACCGCTTCGAATCGAATGTTCGCTCAGCCACCGTTGTTGGCATGGTCGGTGCGGGGGGAATTGGCGTGATGCTCTGGGAGGCGATTCGCGGATTCCAGTTCCAACAGACTGCCGCCATCATGCTGATCGTGATTGTAACTGTCAGCCTGATTGACTTTGCATCTCAGTACATTCGCAAGATGTTTATTTAACATCCCGACTTTTTATTTCACCCAACTTGTCTAGATAACCCAAAAGGTAGAGGGATAAACCATGCGCGTGTATTTAGATATCGCCAGACATCTCGAACAGGAAGTTCGCAACCACTTTCAGGCGGGAGATTACTTGCCACCTGAATCCAGATTGGCGAAGAAATATGACGTAAACCGTCACACGGTGAGGCGAGCTATTGACGAGCTGGTGTTCACAGGTCTCATCGAGCGCCAGCAGGGACGCGGCAATATGGTGGTCAGCCAGCCTTATGATTATCCACTTCACCCCGGCGCACATTTCACCGATAACTTGTTGGAGCAGGGCAGTTTGCCTACCAGTCAGGTGATCAGCCGTGGCCTCGTGGCGGCTAACGGGAAAATGGCGGACATGTTTGGTATCGGGTTGGAATCGCAAATCATCAAGCTTCGCACCCTTCGCAAGATTAACGGCATGTCAGCCAGTGTGATCGATCACTACCTTGCTGACCTTGCATGGTGGCCGGTGGTGAAGCATTTCGAAGTCGGCTCCCTGCATGCCTTTCTCAAAGACAAGTTGGATGTTCACCTCACCCGTAAAAGCACAAGACTCAGAGCCATGATGCCGAAAAAGACCGATTGCCGGTTACTTCAACTGTCTGGCAAGACACCCATCATGGTGTTTAAAACCATCAACGTGATTACAGGAACCGACCGGGTCGTGGAGTTTTCGTCATCCCACACACGTTCTGATCTGGTTGAAATTGTTTTGGAGCACTGAATGGAACAGGAACAACAAACACCGCGTCAACGCTGGATGTCAGTTCTCGCCAGAACGGATGCCAATGCCTTGATAACGCACTGGGAAAAGCTTGCTCTGAGGCCGCAATACCAACGGGTTCGTGCGCCGGAAATAGGCTTGGCACAGGTCCGAGCCCGCATGGGAGGAACGGGTAATGCCTTCAATCTCGGTGATGTCACTATCACCCGGGCTGTCGTTCGGCTGGAGAGTGGCGAGCTGGGTTACAGCTACGTCACAGGAAGAAACAAACAGCATGCCGAGCTTGCCGCTGTGGTCGATGCGTTAATGCAAACCGTTGCACACGATGTATTACAGCACGCCCTGATATCGCCACTCGCCGCAGAAAAAGCCGAACAAGAGCAGCAGCGTGCAAGAGAAGTGGCAACCAGCAAAGTCGACTTTTTCACCATGGTGAGAGGAGAGAACGAATGAGCAATATAACGGCAGGGTTTGACTCACCTGTGCATGATGCGCAGCAGGTTTTCCGAAAGCTGATGGAGGCAATGTCCCGTCCGGGCAAATGTGTTTCGCTCGATCATTCAACCCAGTTTGGCACCGCGAGCAGCGCGGCAACACAGGTATTGCTGACGCTGGCTGACAATACAACCCGATTATGGTTATCCCGCTTATTCAGCGCTGATGAAGCCTTGATTGAGAATGTCCGTTTCCATTGTGCTTCACCTGTCGTCGCAAAGAAATCACAGTCGGCGTTTGCCCTGATAAAAGGTGATGAACCGGAGAGCCTTGAAGGCTTTTCATTCGGTGATGAGATTTATCCCGACAGAAGCACCACGCTGATTTTGGAGGTCGGCGGTTTTGATGGAGGGGTGGCACTCTCATTCACGGGGCCAGGCATCAAGGCGCCTGAAAGCCTTTTTGTCAAAGGGCTGAACAGCACGTTGTTGGCATCACTCATGGCTCACCGCGGTGCGTTTCCCCAAGGGGTCGACATTTTGCTCACAGCGGGCAATGACGTGGTCGCGATACCACGTTCGACAGAACTGACATTGATGAGTGAGGAGGCCGCATGTATGTAGCCGTAAAAGGTGGCGAGAAAGCCATCGCAGCCGCGCACGGATTACAGGACAAGAAACGCCGTGGCTCGCTCTCCAATGCGGCACTGAATGTTGAGCAAATTGCTGAGCAACTGGCGGGCGCGACTGACCGCGTGATGACAGAAGGCAGCATCTATGACAAAGAACTCGCCGCGCTGGCGATTAAGCAAGCGGGCGGAGATCTGGTCGAAGCTATCTTCCTGCTGCGCGCCTATCGCACAACCTTGCCGCGCTTGGCCGTCACCGAACCTGTTGACACCGAAGCCATGAAAATTGAGCGTCGCATTTCCGCCACCTACAAAGATTTGCCTGGCGGTCAGGTGCTTGGTCCGACCTATGATTATACCCATCGCCTGCTTGATTTTGCGCTGCTGGCAGAGGGCGGGGAGGTTGATGATTCCAACACATTGAATGGTGTCGATGAAATAGCGCCTTGCCCAAGGGTGATGAGCATTCTCGAGAACCTCGATCTGACGGTGAAAGAGGAAGATAACGGCAAAGCGCCGGACGACATTACCATGGAACCGCCGACATTTCCTGCAAACCGCAGTGCGAGATTGCAGCAGCTTGCCCGCAGTGATGAAGGCTTTCTGCTGGCACTTGGGTACTCCACCCAGCGCGGTTATGGGCGTAATCATCCCTTTGCCAGTGAGATCCGTTCCGGCAAGGTAACGCTCGACGTCATCCCCGAGGAATTGGGTTTTGTGATTGAAATTGGCGACATCGAAATGACCGAATGCCAGATGATCAATGGCTTCACGGGCAGCAAAAGGCATAAAGCGAAATTCACTAGAGGTTACGGTGTCACATTTGGTTTTTCAGAACGCAAAGCCATGTCGATGGCGCTGGTGGACAGGGCGCTGCAAGGCGGTGAATACGATGAAGTGCCGGAAGGGCCTGCGCAAGATGAAGAATTTGTGCTTTCCCATGGCGATAACGTGGAAGCAGCGGGCTTTGTCAGTCACCTGAAATTGCCTCACTACGTGGATTTCCAATCCGAGCTCGAACTTATCCGCAAGCTTCAAAAAGAATGTGATGCCCGGGAAGCATCAGGCAAGGGAGAAGCACAATGAATACGCAAACCGTCCAGAGCGGTTATAACGTCGGCTACCTCGACGAACAGACCAAACGCATGATCCGCCGTGCGCTGCTGAAAGCTATCGCGATTCCGGGTTATCAGGTGCCTTTTGGTGGCCGTGAAATGCCTATGCCTTACGGGTGGGGAACCGGCGGGATGCAAATCACCGCTGCCATTATCGGCGAGCCGGATGTTCTCAAGGTGATTGACCAAGGTGCGGATGACACTACCAATGCGGTCTCTATCCGCCAGTTTTTTAAAAAGGTTGCCGGTGTTGAAACCACAGAATGCACTGAGCAGGCCACCTTGATTCAGACCCGTCACCGTATTCCCGAGAAATCACTCAATGAAGGTCAGGTGCTGGTGTATCAGGTGCCGATCCCTGAACCACTGCGTTTTATCGAACCGCGTGAGACGGAAACCCGCAAAATGCATGGACTCGAGGAGTATGGCGTGATGCATGTGAAACTTTATGAAGATATTGCGCGCTATGGCCATATCTCTACAGCCTATGCATATCCGGTGCGTGTGAATGGCCGCTACATCATGGACCCGTCGCCAATCCCAAAATTTGATAACCCGAAAATGGACCAAATGCCCGCGCTGCAACTGTTCGGGGCGGGGCGCGAGAAACGCATCTATGCCATTCCTCCCTACACTGACGTGAAGAGCCTGGATTTTGAAGACCATCCATTTGAGGTCCAGAAATGGGACGAGCCTTGCTGCATTTGTGGCTCAACAACCAGCTTCCTGGATGAGGTCGTCACGGACGACAAAGGCAACCGGATCTTCGTGTGTTCCGACACCGACTACTGTAAGGAGCAACAGGCATTGAACGCTCATCAGAGTGAACAAGAGGAGAGTCGCGCGTGTCAGTAACAGAGTTAGGTCGCGACGGCGCGACGATGCCACCACCTCGCTTACTGCCTCTGCTGGACGTGCAGGGGCTGACAAAGCTTTACCAACCGGGCAAAGGCTGCCAGGACATTTCCTTCGATTTATGGCCGGGGGAAGTGCTGGGTATTGTGGGGGAGTCTGGCTCAGGAAAAAGTACGTTACTTCGTGTGCTTTCCGGGCGTGAAACGCCTGATTCCGGTTCGGTGAACTATCAGTTCAGTGATGGTTTTCAGGCCAGCCTGTCTGCGCTTTCTGAAAGTGAACGGCGCAGGTTGCTGCGCACCGATTGGGGAGTGGTGCATCAGCACCCGATGGACGGATTGCGCCCGAGGGTTTCTGCTGGCGGTAACATTGGCGAGCGCCTGATGGCCGTGGGTAACCGACATTATGGCGATATTCGTGAACAGGCGCTGGACTGGCTTTCTCAGGTTGAAATTCACACCGATCGGATTGATGACATGCCCATCACCTTTTCCGGTGGTATGCAGCAAAGACTGCAAATTGCCCGCAATCTGGTGACGCATCCAAGACTGATCTTTATGGATGAACCTACCGGCGGTCTTGATGTGTCTGTGCAGGCAAGGCTGCTGGATTTGATTCGGAATCTGGTGACGGATTTGGGCCTTTCTGTGATTATCGTGACCCATGATTTGGCGGTGGCGAGATTACTTGCCCACCGGCTGGTGGTGATGAAAGAGAGCCGGATTGTTGAAAGTGGGCTGACGGATCAGGTGCTTGACGACCCGCAACATCCGTACACGCAGTTGCTCGTATCGTCAGTATTGCAGGGGTAGGTGAAGCCGTGACAAATACAACTATGCTGAACGTGTCGAACGTCAGCAAAACCTTCGTCCTTCACAATCAGGGCAGCGCGAAACTCTCGGTACTCGCCGATTCAAGTTTCGCGGTCAGCAAAGGGGAATGCATCGTGCTGCTGGGCCACTCCGGTGCAGGCAAAAGTACCTTACTCCGTGCACTTTATGCGAACTACCTCGTTGATGGCGGCGAAATCAATGTACGCCACCATAATGCCGTTGATGGCGAGCATTGGGTGGATATTGCCAATGCACTGCCCCGCGACATTCTGGATGTGCGCAAGCACACCTTGGGGTGGGTCAGCCAGTTTCTCCGTGTCATTCCGCGCATCTGTGCGCTGGATGTGGTGGCGCAACCTTTGGTAGAACAAGGTGAAGACAAAGAAGCTGCGCGTGAAAAAGCAGGTGCCCTGCTGAAGCGGCTCAATGTGCCTGAACACCTTTGGCACCTGGCACCGGCAACATTTTCTGGTGGCGAGCAGCAGCGAGTGAATATCGCGCGTGGATTTATCGTCGATTCACCGATTTTGCTGCTGGATGAACCGACCGCATCGCTGGATGAAAAGAATCGCGATGTGGTGATCGAACTCATTCTGGAGGCCAAGCAGCGGGGGGCGGCGATTGTCGGTATTTTCCACGACGAATATGTTCGTCAGCAGGTGGCAGATAAGTTCTATGATATTTCAACCGCAACACTGAAGCAGGCTTAAGGGAAGGAGGCGACAATGATCATAACCAATGTTCAATTGGTGCTGGAAGACGAAGTCATCAATGGCTCGTTAGACGTTGAGAACGGCATTATTTGCGCCATGTCCGATTCGCCCAGCCGTCAACCGGGCGCCATTGATGGCAATCAAGGTTGGCTGATGCCAGGCCTGATTGAGCTTCATACCGATAATTTGGAAAAGTATTTTACGCCACGCCCGAAAGTCAGCTGGCCGGCTTTCTCGGCAATGGCAGCGCACGATGCACAACTTATTGGTGCAGGTATCACAACAGTGCTGGATGCGATTGCCGTCGGAGATGTGCGTGATGGTGGCCACCGACAGGACAACCTCGACAAGATGATCAACACCATTGTTCAAAGTGGCGAGAAAGGCCTTAACCGCGCAGAGCACTTCATTCATATCCGCTGCGAATTGCCGCACGAAACCACTGTCGATCTGGCGAAACACTACCTTGACTTGGAACAAACCCACATGGTGTCGCTGATGGACCATTCTCCGGGTCAGCGCCAGTTCGTTAATCTCACCAAGTATTACGAATACTATCAGGGCAAATACAACCTCAACGATCAGGAAATGGCCGAGTTTGAGCAAAGTCAGCGTGAGAAATCGACACAGTGGTCTGATATAAACCGACGTGCTATTGCTGAGCTTTGCCACGACAGAAAGATTCCATTAGCAAGCCATGATGATGCCACTCGTGCCCATGTAGATGAATCCCGCGCATTGGGGCTGGTTCTGGCGGAATTTCCGACGACGGTTGAGGCGGCGCAGCGCTCCCATGAGCTTGGATTGAAAGTGATGATGGGCGCACCGAATGTGGTTCGCGGCGGTTCGCACTCGGGCAATGTGGCGGCTCATGAGCTGGCGTCGCTGGGTGTGCTGGATGCCTTGTCGTCTGACTACTTCCCGGGAAGTCTGATGGATGCAGTTTTTCGCCTCGCAGATGATGAGCGCAATGCCTTGGATCTCGCTGCGGCAACCTGTCTGGCAACCCGTAATCCTGCTTCTGCCCTGAACCTCGCGGATCGCGGCATCATCAAAGAGGGAATGCGTGCGGATCTGCTGCTGGTTAATCGTTACCACGACCAGCCTTATGTGCAGCAAGTCTGGCGTCAGGGCCACAGGGTGTTCTAAAGCGGGATCGGGAAAATGGCAAAGCTGTTTTATGTGCTGGGCGCTTCGGGGGCGGGGAAGGATTCGCTGATAGAGGCGGCTCGGGAACGTTTCTGCGACAGGTTAATGGTGGCGCACCGCTACATCACCCGGCCTGCATCGGCGGGCAGTGAGAACCATATCGCGCTGACAGACGCCGAGTTTGATCTGCGCATCAGGCAAGCGTTGTTTTCCATGCACTGGCGGGCAAACGGGCTTCGTTACGGCGTGGGACGTGAAGTAGAAAGCTGGTTGGCGTCGGGTATGGATGTGATGGTGAATGGCTCCCGGGCATATTTGCCTTTTGCGCAGGGATTGTTTGGGGAGCAACTGAACGTGGTGTGGATTTCCGTCAGCCCTGATGCGCTTAGAGAACGTCTCGAAGCGCGTGGAAGGGAAAGCATGGATGACATTGCCCAACGGTTAGAACGCGCCATTCACTATGATGCAGTGCGTCCGGCCAGCGCCATTCACTTTGATAACAGTGGAAAGCTTGAAGACACTGTCGCTCAGTTTGCTTGCCAGCTAGACCAAGCACTCTGCAAGGAAAACAGAGATAAGCAGAGATAAACAGGATGAGTAATCAATAGGTTGCCGTGATACTGTGGTCACTGATTCGCGGATAGATTTTAACGTTGGGTTTCTACCCAACTTTTTCTGCATGGAGGGGATGAATGCTAAGAGTGACCTTGTTGGGAACAGGGGCGGCAGGGGGCGTTCCCCTCTATGGATGTGAATGTGCTGCATGCCAAAGAGCCAGAAAACACACCGAATTTGAACGAAAACCTTGCTCAGCCATGGTGGAATGGGGCAATTGTAGTGATCGCGAAAGGTTATTGATTGATGCTGGCCTGATGGACTTGCATAAGCGTTTTCCGGCAGGTTCCTATTATGGCTTTCTGCTGACACACTTTCATGTCGACCATGTTCAGGGGCTTTTTCATTTAAGGTGGGGGAATCCTTCTCCCATTCCTGTCTGGTGCCCGGATGACGAGTTGGGGTGTGCCGATCTTCTTAAACATCCCGGCTGTCTGCAATTTTTGCCTGAGATGAACCACGGAGATGTGGTGAACATTAACGGTCTTCGCGTGACGCCCCTTCAACTTAAACACTCACGACCGACGGTTGGTTACCTGCTGGAATATGGACAAAAAAGCATCGCCTATCTCACCGATACGTATGGCCTGCCAGCGCAAACTTGCGATTTTCTGGCTTCCCAACCACAGCTGGATGCATTGATTATGGATTGCTCGTTTCCGCCAGACCATGAAGGCTCGAATCACGGTAACATTGAATCTGCCTATCAGATCTATGAAAACCTCCAACCGAAAGCGCTCATTATCACCCATATCGGTCATGAACTGGATTGCTGGCTGATGGAGAATAACGTGCAAACAGGGGTACTTGCGGGTTATGACGGCATGAAAATATGATACTGTTCTTAATACGCCGTTGAGCGGTGAAAGTGGTTGTTTGAATAATGATCAATTACTTTCTGTCACAGAAAGATGCCTCATGAATTATGAGGCATCTATATTGAACTGAGTATTTGTATTTAAAGTTTATTACTTAAACACACCAGAATTTTTACAACTTTATGTTATCTGGTGAATTTCAGTATTTTTTGCATCATTGGAGCACGATAAGAGTCTGCTTCTTGCACTAAAGAGTGCAAAGCACCTTCAACCATAACGCCTTCTGCTTTAGATCTTTCTATAAATTCACGGGTTTTTTCATTTTTTACCACACCATCTTTCCCTGCCATAAAGACTAAGATATCTATCTTTTCATCTTTTAATTTATCTGCATCTTTTAATGCAAGATGAGTGGCCTTTTGTGCCTCATGAACCCAGCTAACGGTAGGTGGCATTACCTTATGCTCATTTCTTACTTTTACGAGTTGATTGTATCTAGCTAATGATTGTGTGTAATCGTTACCATCGTAATAACTGCCTCTATTAGCAATATGTATAGTATCTAAGTTAACTCGATAATTAGTAAATGGCCACATTAGCATGTTAGTCATAGATTCGGCCGCGTCTAACACTTTATCAGCGACTTTAGCAGCCAAGAGGGATGTGTATGAGGCTTTAATTTCAAACAAAGGAGATATCAAAACCATTTGTTTAACCGCAGGATCCACTCTATATTCCTCACAATATCTGGTAGCCGTCGTTGCGCCAGTTGAATGAGCCACAAGAGAAACAGACTTGTGGCTAACATCAGTGATTAAATCTCTTTGTGCTATAATTGCACCTAATCCTTTAACTGTGTCTGAGAAATCTTCTAAATGTCCGGGGTGACCAACATCACCATTACCGGTATAACCTACAACAATTACATCTCTATTGGCTGCATTAAATTCTGAAACCATTTCCATGTAATTTTCCATCGGCTCTCCCCTTCCTGGAGATATAATAATAAGAGGATGATGCTCACCGCCGTTTGCTTTTATATAGTGATAGGCAGTCTGAACATTATCAACGGTAACTTCTCCACTTTTACCTGAATTCCATAGTTTTTGTGCTTGAGCATCTTTACCTCGAGCCACTCTAGATTGGTATCTTGCCTCGGTATTTATTTTACTAGCAAGATTTAGATCCAACACTTCTTCTTGAGTGAGTGCTTTTTTATCTATTTGGTTTATTAGTTCCCTTATCTTTTGATCATTTTCTTTACCGCCATTATTATTATTAAATAAAGCATCTTGTAACAACTTAGCCTTGAGCTTTGGGTCTGTCGTTGACTCTGCTTTGGTGAGTGAACATTTAGACAACTCTTTCCTGGCTTCCAATAATTCTTTCAATTCAGGACTATATGCATCAACATTGTTAGGAACTTTATCTAGGGCGTCTTTAATTTTTTGTCTTTCTTCTGAGCATAATAGCTTATTAATAGTTTCTTGTTTGAATGACTTTTTCTGACTTACACTTATTACTGGTAGGGTGTGATCACTTATTATTGGTAATGTGCTATAAAGTGATGTGGCTGTCGCTACTGGTGTTGTAATTGTTGCTGTTGCGAGTGAAGGCATTTTTTTGCACCAAGTGATGTTTAAACGAGCTTCAACAATACATTGATTTTAAAGGGGTTATATCATGAAAAAACATGATTTGAATTTCTGTGATAAGTTGCGAATGAGATAAAATATGAAAATTCATGTAAAAGGGTGAAGGTCAAGATTTCGAGAGCGTGTGGTGGTTGCTTTGGTTAGATTATTTGATTAGATCACAGGTTGTAGACTTTTTCTTAGTGGTAGAGCAATATAAAAAAATCATGTGAGTAAAATATCTATTTTCTCCTCTTATATTTGGCGGGAACAATTGTAGTGATTGATCTATATGCAGAAGAGGATTTGGTCAAAGATAAAGACTAAAGTAAAAACCTTTAAGTTAAGTTTAAATTTTTATTAAAAAATAAAAAGTGAACGGAGAGCAAATGCCATTATTCAGCAGTAAAACAGTTGGTAGTTACACTACAGCAGATATAAGTGCACCTGACCGTATAACGACATCCTCGTCCTCATTAGAATTGAAGAAAATAAAACACACAAGTGAGAAACCAAAAGTTAGCATGCCTGGTTATAGCTTAACCGCCACCCGGAAATTATCTCATAAAATAGAACTCCACAGGAAACAAGTACGACTCTCCAATGAAGATTTAAGCAGCATGACGTTTTTGGATGGAGGAGTGAATAAAGATAAAAACCTTGATAGCGGTGTGCTGTATGCAAAAACAAAAACAGGGCAGCAGGATTTTACCAAAGAGGAAGGACTAGAACTCTATTGTGAGGATAAGCCTGACTTGAAGAGTATTGTGTCTCTACAAACAAAAGAAGGCCTTCCTGAAGATCCAGTCCAGTCAGGAAAATATGCAACATTTGCGGTGTATAACAACGGTATAAAAACGAGCATGTTGTCTGATGTTTTATCATCAGGATTAAGCATAGAGCAATGTCAGTCATTAGCACGTCAGCTTGTGGATATTTTAAGAACACTCTATGTAAATAAAGTGTCGCATAATGATTTGCACAAAGAAAACATACTGGTTCTTCAAGAAAAAGACCAAAACACTATGTTAATGAAAATTATTGATTTTGGGCGTGCGCAGACTGATAAAGGATTCGAAAAAGTAAAATTTAAGGATATTGATTATGTGTTTTGTTGCAAAGGAAACTCTGCTCTAGAAACGGTTGCTCGAAATGTACTCGTTCCACCTCTGGCATCAATGCATTACAAGCCTGCTGTGGCAATTAAACAAAAACATAGGCCTTTACACAGCATTATCAAAACGTGTAGAAATACTAACACGAATATTGAAACCCCTCTTAACACTATAGGTATGCAACTAAAAGGGGCGCTAATGATGAACCCGGACAACGTAAGGGCCTTTGATGATGCCAAAGAGGCGGTCTGTCAGTTAATTTCTCAAGCTTTTGGAAACGTCGAACAATAAGAAAGGCATAGACTAAGAGGGTGCATAAGGCTTTGATGACACCTCAAGGTAAATGCCACGACATACGAAGGCTTAAAAAAGAAAACCCCGCTCTAAAGAAGCGGGGTTAGTCAAGCAACGTGAAGGGAGCCGATAGGCTCCCTGTTAATTTAGTTCGTTGCTGTGCGGTGAGTGACTGAATCAATCGACAGCGGATCGCGTTTCGGCTTCGGCAGTTTCAGCGCTTTCACTGCATCAATACCTTGTTTAGTAACACCGCCATCGTATTGTGGGGTATCAACACCTGGCAAGATATTGGCAACAACACCCGGGTTCCAGGCTTGGAAGAACTCTGTCAAATCTGTTTGTGCAGCGTAAGATGCACACAACATCAGTGAATCGCTCTTACCCAGTCCTGTATTGTAACACTTGTTATCACCTTTAAGTTTTATACCGTTTTCTGATTTATTCCGTGTGAGGCGGTGCATCAGTTTAAACAAGTTAAACCCGTTCATATCTGGACGATCAGATGCTGAATAGAACGCAGGGATCTCGTTTTCTGAATACCAGTCAGAGAGATTAAATTCAGTGTCTGCCCACTCTTTCAGCTGCGCAAACATCACCAGACGTTCACCCGCACCGCCAGCACCCCAGGCATGGCCGTTCTCTGTTTTGACAAAATCAGGCGCGATTCGAATATCATTTTCTACACGTGCCATGTAGCCAAGGTATTTTTGCTGCATGTAAAGTCCCACAAGGTTGTTGGCGACTTCCGTTGCACCTTCTACAGTGAATGGCGCTTCAGCAGCATTGTGGCCTACTTCGTGCCAAATCAGCCAATCGTTCAATGGTACGGTTGGGATGTTTTCACTGTTCGGGTTGAATGAACCATTCATCACCGGATAGCCGGAGTGGGCTGCACCAATACTGATTGCCACATCGTTGACAAAGGCATGACGGTTATTCGGTCTGTCTTTGTGTGTGAAAGACTTGTTCTTTGAGCCATCTTTGCCTTCGTCACGCGCATAGAACTCGTTCAAATCACTGGCGAAGGTATCAAGATCCTCTGCAAATTTCTGAATACCGCCTTCGATGTTTGAAGCCATCAGGTTGGCTTTCGGTGCCGAGTAAATAAAGGCGCCGGACACCACATCACCGATAGGGGCTGGAGAGCTGGCATCGTTAATCCACATCTCTTTTTTACTGTCGTACAAAGGTGCATCAACTGTGCCTGAAAACGTGATGTTGACGTTACTGCTACCACCGCCCTGAACATAAATCAGGCCACCATATGGAACGGTGAACGTTTCATGCTTATTTGCATCTACAGTGAAGCTCTTTTGCATGCGAGGCGGACGTTTTAGCGCCAGCTCATGTTTTTCACGGCCTGTCAGGTCGTCATGTAGGCCAACCGTCACCGTTACTGGTGAGGTGTTTCCAGAGACTGACACAGTGAAAGGTTGATGCGCGACTGCCCACTGGCCTGTTGCCTGACGGTTGCCTGCAAAGTAAGCGGCCGTATTGTTAGTCATATCCAGTGTTATCGATGCGCCACCTTTTTTGTTGCCGATTGGCTCACCCGGGAATTGACGAATATCGACTTTAACATCGTAATCCCAATATGAACGGCCCAGCATCAGACGGGTCAGCGGCTTCTCCATATAGTTAAGCGGATAGCTCGGGTTCATGTAACCAGCATACTCACCTTGCTCAGGTCCGTAGACCATGTTCAGGCTAACAAGCTGTGTGCCCAACTCTGCAGGACAGGTTGTGCCATTCGCGCCTTTATTCTTGGTGTAACAGTTCATAAACTCGGTAAAGCGCTTAAAGCCGAGTTCGTCTTCTTTATTCGACTCGTAGCGATAATCCAGATCGTTCCACAGCCACACAGACATATTGCTGTAGATACGGTTCAGATCAACGCTGCTTAGACGCTCACCTTCTTTACCTTTAGTGCGGAAATAGCGTTCATGTTGATACAAGCGCTCGATATTGGTACCGAGGTCGGCCGCTTTTATCATCGCTTTCGCTTCTTCACTGCCCAGATCGAGTTTGGTGTAGATAGGGCGGAACAAACCTCCGGGGGTCGCGATACCATTGCCCGGGCGGTACTCAAGACAGTTAATTTCGTAGTGATAATCAGGCAGCTTACACAGTTCATAAGTGCGTTTACCATCAACTTCAAATTTTGAAAGCAGATCATCAATGGCTTTACGCAGGCCTTTCGTATCAACAACAGGGTAGCCGTTGGCGTAATCCACCTTGCCGTGTTTGTCACGGACGAAGTAATCCTCTTCCCGGATATACGCTTTATGAGTCACCGACTCACCTTTGTCATTTAGCTCAGTATACTGAGCGACCTCCAGTTTCGGTTTGTCATCTGGTTTATTTTGTTCGATGTAATCCCACGTTACATTGCCGTCTTTGTCAATGTTATACGGTGGCTTAGGATCTTTTCCGTTACCGCCCTCAGCAGCAGGGTAGCGTTCGATAACATAGAAACCAAATTCGCGCTGTGCACGTATTCTGTCGATGTATCCGTAATTTGGACCGTTTCCATTTGGCACCACGGATTCACCCATGCCAAATGCAATGCCTGCGGCATCCAGCAGACGGCCGAGTTCACCTGCGTTATTGGTTCCGCGAACGGTTTCCATGACCAAAATACTGCCACCCTTGTTGACGTAGTCAATCAGGGCATTGACATCGTCTTGTGTCAGTTTTGGACGTGATGTGTTTGCTGTATGAGGTGGCAAATACGGGTCATGCGTCCAGCCGTTGTACTCAAATCCGTTCAGGATCAGCAGGGGATATTCGGTTGGGTTAACATCTGTGAAACTAGAAAGCTGGTGCGTTTCAACATTGAAGACATCATGAATTTTATATTCCATCTGATGCCCGAGTACTTGTCCACCACGGGAAAAGTACACATGCGGTATGTTGGTACCCACTTTTATCTTCTGGCTAGTGATGCCTTGGTTTGCATCCTGATTGGTCAGATAGCGAATCACGTTATGGAAAAAGTTCTCCATGTCTTTGCCATCTTTGCCATCAGTACATGCCGTTGTTCCGCCATTCCAGGAGTAGTTATCCGGGCACACAAGGATAGAGTTGTAACGGGCATTGCCCATTACCATCACTTTTCCTTTACCCAGTTCACCAATGCTGACAAAAGGCAAGCCAAAGGTCGCGGTATTTGCCCCAGCCAACTCTGGCTTCACCTTAGAGGGGGCTTCTGTGATATATGCCAGACCGCGTTCGTCATAGGCTTTGGGTTGGCCAAATGGGATCCAGTAGTTCTGGTCATTGCGAGCCATCATCACAGGGAAAGCGCGGTTTGAAATATTGACCGCAGCTTGTCCACGCGCGTCGCCCACACTGCCGTAGAAATTGGTTGCGTCAGCAAAGACATGGAATTTGTCGACGGGTTTCCAACCTTGGCTCGCGGCCTCATTGATACCCCACAGTTTATTGATGTCAGCCTGGATGTTTGAGATATCTGCCGATGCGGTATGTACAACCGGTTCTGAGAAGAAACGCGTTTGATCGGTTTTGCCACAAGAGTTGCCACAAATTGCCTGATCGATTTGGGCGGCAATACCACTCTTAAACTGGTTTTCAAATTCAGCAGGAACTGTTTGTGTTGTACCGTTACCCAAAGAAAGTTCGGTGTCTTTGTCGCTCAGTGACAATGAAATGGCTTCATTGATCACGTTCGGGTACTGGGCGAAAACATTCTCTACTTTATCAGTAATTGCCAGGCTGTCGTTTTCTTTCTCTGCATAACGTTTGACTAACGCTTCTGCATTGCGGCCACGTTGTTCCTCGCCAAGGTCAGTCAGGGTAAAGGCAGTTTTATTGCCCCGGAAGCTACCGAGTTCGAAGGTGTCGATACCAAAGGAAATGGTGTCACCCCAGACAAATTCGAATTCACCATTTTCATTGGTTTTCCCGCGGGAAGCACGGCTGAAATATGACAGCCCTTTAACAGGGATCCCGGCAGAATCAGTAATGACCGCTTTCGACAAAATGGTTTCGGTCGGTTTGTATTGATAGGCCTCTTCCGCGTTAGCGGCAACGAAATTGGCGTTGAGGTCTGTTGATGTGCCAGGTGTTACTTCTGGCTTAATATCAGGTACGTGTGTACTTGGCAGCTTATCCGTCAGGTTTTCTTCCGCAGGCTTACCTTCCAGCAGCTTGTCGAATTCTTCCTTAGACAGACTCAAGTCATTCTCATACATGGCCGAGAAAGCCAGTTTATCCTGTGTTCTCGACAACTGGATATCGATTTGATTGCCGTGAGCGGGGGCAACCGCTTTAAGCAGCGCAGTGGCGTTACGCAATTTCTCTGGCTGATCTTTGAATTCAACAGCATTAGCCAGCGTGAGTCGCTCACGTTCGGTTGTTTCACCGGTGAGCAAGGATGCATCGTTGTGTATGCTGTCAAATGATGCGAGCAGAGTGCTCTCGTAGTAACAGGTAATCGCCTCGTTAGCGGAAACTTCGAATTGGTTTGCGGGCGCGCCATTACATGTTACAGAAGGCCCAAACACGAGATTTCCATCAAGGGAGAATTCACCGGGAATCTTGTTATTGGGATTGCCCCCATTACCTCCCCCAGGGATCTCGGGTGTGCCTGTTTCAGGAAATACAAAATTTACATCTTCGTTGTTGCAGCCAGAAAGAGCAGCAACGATTAAAACGGAAAGGAGTTTCTTTCTAATCATTCATGTACTCTCAAGCCTTAAGGCATTAATCACTTAGCTTTCAAATAAAATGTGACTCGTAAAAAGGCGGCCTTTTTGTACAGAAAAATGCGGATAAATGCGAGAAATAATTGACATAAATCTCAAAAATTTTATAAACAATTGACTTTGTTTAAATTTCGAAGGTTTTATTTGACTTGTAATCAAGGGTGTCTCTGTCAATAAATGTAGTCAGGTTATTGGTAAGAATTTATCCGGTTTTGTCCAAAAAGAGGGAGTGTTGGCATTAATCAGGTTTGGTAATGATTTCTCAGGATTGTATTTAGGCTGAATTAACGTGCACATATCACTCTCTAACACGGTGGGATTTTGACGGTAGCAATGCAGAAACGAACGAAAGTGTAGACAGTTTTCTTCTCTAACTGACTGATAGAACAGTAAATGACTAGAAAGGAATGCAATGCTGTATATTTTGTTAAAAGTTTTTGTCTATAATTAACAAGCGTTGTTGGATGAAGAACCGGTGAGCGATGTGTGCATTAATGCGTTACCGATTAGGCTGAGCTATTAAAAAGGGATGTGATAATGCGGATACCGTTTATTATTAAGATCATGTTTCCAATCTTGCTGCTGATGGGTTTAATGGCAAGCCCTATTCTTTCTGCGTTTTAGCTTTTGCGGATACGATTTAAGTCATGGAAAAAACACAGCCACCGTTGCGGTGGCTGTGTTTTTTCATGCCGTTTCCAGCGAGTTTGGTTTGTCGAATGGCGAGATAGTTACGGCCAATTTGAAAGCTGCCGGGACGAAGTAGAAAGAAAGCAGGGTTGTCAGCAATGTGCCACCAGCAATCGCAATAGCAAATGGTGGCCAGAATCCGCCTCCCGCCAGAATCAGCGGCAGGAAGCCGCCCATGGTAGTAATAGTGGTAGAGGTAATGTGGCGGCCACAGCTGCTGACAGCGTCGATAATGGCTTCCCGATCGCCCGCTTTAGCTTCTGGGCTGGCTTTCAGTTCAGCAAGGATAACGATGGAAGCATTGATTGCCAGCCCTACTAAACCTAACAGGCCGATAATCACAGTAAACCCAAAGGGATAGCCGAACATCCAGACGGACAGCAAACCTAATCCCGCCGCCTGCATGCCGACCAGAAAAATAATTGCGCTCAGCCGGAAAGAATTGAACGACACAACTACCACGGCGATAAGCAAGGTGATCACGATAGTCAGGTTTGCCAGCAACTGGTTAACCGAATCATTCCGCTCAGCAGATTCGCCACCGAATTCGATACGATAACCCGGCGGCAGCTGCAAACCTGCCTTGTCGAGTTTGGCCGTGAACGCATCCAGCGCAGTTTGTGGCAATACGCCGGCAGTGATATAGCCTTCAATCACGTTAACACGCTCGCCATTACGGTGCGGAATAGCGCCTCGACTGGGCACTATACTCAGATCAGCAATCGCGGAAATTGGCAGATCTGCCTGTTCCTCACTGCCAGCAAGGGGCAGCCGAAGTTTATTCAGTTCATGGATACTGGTACGGGACGCATCATCAACCCGCACGCGAACCGGGATTGACTCCGTTTCCTCAAGCACACTGCCTTGGACAATGCCCGTCATGGACGCGTTCAGAAGCATGGCGACATCACTGAGCGACATACCGGTTAACTGGCTGGCTTCTTCGTTCACGTCTACCAGAATTTTCGGTGTGCCGGGCTGTAGGGTCTCTCGTGTATTAATGACATTGGGCGTAGAGGCCATCAGCAACCGGATATTTTCACTGATATCGCGAAGGCGGTCGAGATTCGGCCCGTACACACGTACCTCCAGTGGTGCATTGAATGGCGGCCCCTGTTCCAGTTTCCTGACCAGGATTTGTGCGTGGGGAAAGTGTCTGGACAGGGTGTCCTGCAATATTGGGATCAGGGCATTGGCGGTACGGAAATCCGTGGTTTTCACCATGGCCTGAGCGAAGTTTGGCGCACTGCGCTGGCGCCCCATCATGTTGTAGTAAAAAGACGGGAAGTTTTCCCCAATCACCCAGCCAACCTGTTCAATCCCTTCTTGCTGAATCATCATTGCTTCAATATCACGGGTTGTTGCCAGAGTAGATTGAATGCTGGCCTGCGGTGCCAGATATACCTGTATCTCAAACATGTCGCGGTCAGAAGGCGGGAAAAACTGCTCGGTTAACTGGCCTGCGGCCCAGAAGCCGGACACGGGCACCACCAATATAAGGGGAATGGCAAGCCAGGGTCGGCGGATTGTCCAGCGGATGGATGCCCGGAAAGCGCGGTTTACCCGGGGAAGTGTCAGGCCAGCCTGATACCAGTGCTTGTTTTCTTTACCTGAAGGTAGCCACCTGGCCGCAAAACCTGACACCAGAAAATGCGAGACAATATACGAACCGATCAAGGAGAAACTGACGGTGATCGCGATGGCGCCGACGAACTCGCCCGCTGGACCCGGCATCAGGAAAATGGGGGCGAAGGCCAGAATCGTCGTCAGTGTGGAACCCAGCAGGGGCAGCCAAAGGTGTTTGATGGCGTTTATTGCCGATTGCAGACGTTTTACGCCCAGTTGGCGGTAATGCTGGATGGTGTCGACCATGACGATAGCATTATCAACCATGATCCCAAGTGATACGATCAAGCCGGTGACAGACATCTGGTTTATCGGCATGCCGGTAAAACTCATCATTGCCAACGTAAAGGCTGACGCAATAGGCAGCGAGAGTGCCACCAAAACGGCTGATCGAAAGCCCAGCGTAATAAACAACACAATCAACACCAGACCAAAACCAAGAAGCAGGCTGTCTACGAGTTCAGCGAGCCGGGTGTCGGTATAGCCCGCTTGTTGGAAGATTGGCACAACGGTGATGTTTTCCGGTAAATCGGCGCGAAATGCATCCAGCAATTTGTCTGCCGAGGCTGTCCAATGATCGACACGGAATGTGTTCTGCATTCTGGCTGACACCAACACCACAGGTTGTCTGTCAATTAAGGCAATCTGTGTTTGTGGTAATGCCTGTGATCTTTCGACAGAGGCGATGTCTTCCAGCCTGACTAAAAAGCCATTGTCACCCATCGCCACCGGCACACGCTTTACACGGTCTACTGAATCCAGTTCACCGGAAACTTCTAACTGGAAGCGGTTTTTGTCGTTATGTAACTCCCCAGCGGCGCTTTTGGCATCCGCACCGGAAATCGCATTGGACAGAGAGAGGGCAGATTGACCGAGCACACTGGCAGAGGCAATATCCAGTGTGACGAGGATTTCTTCATCGGGAGCACCGTGGGTTTCTACAAACTCTGTGCCGGGAAGGTTGCGCCAACGCTTGGCGAGTTCTTCTGCATAACGACCCAGAATGAGGAGGTCAGCATCAGTATCGCCGCGCCATTGCAGCGCGGTAATGTAGGTAAAAGCGTTCGAATGGTCATTATCAAACGCGGGGGGCAAGGCGCCGGAAGGTAAACGGGGTGAGATGTCTCCCAGTTTGTCTCTCAGTTTCGACCAGACCGGTTCGGTGTCTGTCAGTTCATCATTCAGCTCGACGGTTATCACGGAAATACCCGGACGGGACTGGGATTCAATCAATTTGATCTCATCCAGTGCCTGGAGTGCGTTTTCCAGCTTTTCTGTGATCAGGGCTTCCACACGTTCTGCGCTGGCACCGGGGTAAGCTGTCGTAATGGTTCCCCAACGGTTTGTCAGGGCTGGGTCTTCGGCCCGGGGCAGGGTTGAAAGTGCGGAAAATCCCGACACCAGAAGCAGGACAGTAAACAGCACCAGAAGTCGGGTATTTGTGAGTAACTTCCCCATGAAATGCTACTCCGAAGACAGGTTTACAAACTGGCCGGAGACCACGCGGTGCACACCATCGATGATGACGTTATCCCCATCGGCAATGGCGCCTGACACATAGGCTTTTTTATCGTCAGCATAAAGAACCTGAACAGAACGGCGTGAAACAAAGTGCTGATCGTTATCTCCGGGCACGACAGCATAGACATTCCATGTGCCGCGCAATCCATCGGTTAACCCTGTCAGCGGCATCCAAAATCCTTCGTGGGGCGTGTCGAAGGCGAATTGGAGGTACGCAAGTTGACCATCAAGTGCGTTGGCATTTTCGGGCAAGAGATAGCGTAGAATGACAGTGCGGGAGCGCATGTCGAGAGAGGCACCGGGGTTTAGCAGTGAGGCATCATAGATGTCATTGCCCACACGTACTTTAGCCATTTTTTCATTGGCCAGGGACTGCAGATATCTGACAGGTACACCGATGTGCGCTTCTTTCAGTTTGTCGGCGAGCAGAGTCAGGGTCGGGGCACCGATGTTTACGACGTCGCCATGGGAAACAAAACGCTCACTGATTTTGCCCGCATAAGGCGCGTAAATAGTGGATTTTTCCTGACGCAGTTTATTGGAAGCCAGTGAGGCTTGAAGCTGGCGCACGTTGGCAAGCAGGGCATCGCGCTGACTGATCAGAGAGTCAGTTTCTGCATCGGCACTGAAGCCTTTTTTCTTTAACTGACGTTGGCGCTGGAGGTTTGTTTTCACCAGATCAAGTTGGGCATTCAGTTGTTCAAGCTGTGCTGCCAATTGCTGTGCTTCGGTATTTAACAGCTGGGTATCCAGTGTGATCAGTGGCTGGCCTTTTTCGACGGTATCGCCTACATCAACCAATAACGCATTCACTTTTCCGCCGAGTTCAAAGCCGAGCCTTGCACTCTGGCCAGCCTGAACAGTGCCAACATATTCGCGGTTAACCCGGTAACCGGGAGCGAGACCGACCGTTAACACATTGACAATAGGCAGTTTTTGCGGTTGCGTGTCTACGACTTCTTCGGTTTTGGTGTTACAGGCAGTCAGTAATGTGAGGCTTACAGCAACCGCAAACCATAGAATGCACTTTTGCATGGAAATTTTCTCGTTATCCATTTAGGATCAGAAAAGATTAGACTGGACTGTCTAGTCTATTTAGAATAAAAATAAATCAATCAAACTAGACTGTCCAGTTTGATTTGTGTTTTTTGTGTGCAATTGTCGATATGGGAACACTATGGCGTCACACCATTCACAGCGGAAAGCGCAGAAGCGCCAGCAAATTCTTTCAGCTGCCGTCGAGCTTTTTTCAAAGCAGGGCTATGGTATCTCTATGGATGCAATTGCACTGCATGCAAATGTGAGTAAACAAACGGTTTACGCCCACTTCAGTAGTAAAGATCAGTTGTTCGAAACCTGCATTATCGAGAAGTGTGTCTCTGCGGGGTTGGAGATGGATCTGGAACACGAATCACGTGATGCTCATGTTGTATTAAGAGAGTATGGTTGGTTGTTCCAAACCATGTTGCTGGGAGAAGAAGCCAAGAACACCTTTCAGAATACAGTCAGGCAATCTGATACCCATCCTGAAATTGCCCGAATTTTTCTTGAGCAAGGGCCTGTCCGCAACATTGAACGTGTGAGTAGCTACCTGAAGAAGTTGGTGGAAAAAGGTGATTTACCCTTGTGTGAAGACACCGTTGATGCGGCGATGCAATTGCTTTTGATGCTGCATGGCCGGGCGGTGTATTGGGCGATGCTGGGCTTTGATGCTGGCGAGGATGAGAAGACTCGCCGCAACTATGTGTATTCCTGTGTCGATCTGTTTCTGCGTGGTTATGGTTATCCGGCGGAAAGGCTCTAGGGTCTGACCCTAGTCGCTGACGGTCAGGGTTTTGTATTCATCAAATGCAAATTGATCAGTCATGCCGCTAATATAGTCCTGGAGTAAACGGCAGCGCAGGTAAAACTCCCACAACCCGGCGTTGTCAATGGCGGCGTCTTCTTTCAGGGCGACCTCATAGGCTGCCACATGTTTGCGGGAGAGCTTGTTAAACAGTCTGCGCTCGACCGGGTAACGTCGTCCTTTACCGCCTACAATTTCCTGGAAGGCTTCTTTGTCCATATCTAATAACGGGCGGTATTCATCGAGCAAACCGCCAATGATTTTGTACCCCTGAAGCTCAAGGTTTTCGACTTCAGGATCATTAAAAACATGATTGATAGCGACCTGCTTCAAAGCCTTAGCCAAGGCATGAAACTGGCTGCTATCTTCAATCAGTGCCCGGTTCAGTTTGCCGTGATAGACCGCTTCGAGGTTGTCGGTAAATTGTTTTGATGCATGTTTCACCAAAGGATGGACCATTTCGACACGCAGTTTAATAAAAAACTTATGCGTGGGGCTGATTTCGTCATTCAGTGCATGCCGGTAAACGTCATCCAGCAGGGAACCAAAACAAAGCTCTCCTTTAATAGGGCGGTTGTCAGGCTCCAGCTCGATAAACGTTTGTTTGAGATGTTGGGTCAGCGTTTCCAGCGAGAGGATCCGTTTTTCTACCGCATCTTCTAGATCTGCCAGACAGTAAGAAATATCGTCCGCGGCTTCCATGATGTAGCTGAGCGGGTGGCGACAGTATTTCTGGATGTCTAGCGTTTCCATCAGTGCGCAAACATAGCGGCTTTCGGTGATGTAATAGCCCACTTTTTTAGTGAGATAGGACTTGTCCTCAGGCACATCATCATGTTGTTCAGTGGCCGGTCGGGTGTATTTCAGCACAGCGGCTGACTGGCTGTAGGTGAGATTAAAGCGGTGCAGTGAATGTACTAGCCGGATCGCTTGGGCGTTCCCGTCAAAATGACAAAGTTCATGGATAATCGGGTTTATTGTCGATTCAGGCAACTGGCTTGCCAACTGTTTCATTGGTTCGAGTTGACTCAGGTTTTTTTTGAACCAACGGTTGATCGCGTCTTCACCGCAGTGCCCAAAAGGCGGGTTGCCCATGTCATGCATCAGGCAGGCGATTTCAACCAGAGACTCAATGGCGCGCTCTAACTCGCTAAGACCAAATGCCTCTTTGTCTTGGGGCGAAAGACGATCGTAGATGGAGTGAACGATAAAACGGCCCACCTGTTGGACTTCCATCGAATGAGTAAGCCGGCTGCGTACCGCAGAGTTTCGTTCCAGGGGAAAAACTTGCGTTTTTTGCTGGAGGCGCCGGATCGGGGCGGAGTTAATGATGCGCCCGCGATCGCTTTCCAGCGCCCGTTGTAAATCCGAACCGTAAGGGTGGGGGCGTGCGAGACTGACTTTCTTCCTGAAATCGATGTGTGACATGGGGTTTCCTACCGTCGAAGCGATGTTTTTCATAATCGATGCATTTTCATAACCTTAATGCTGTCACCTGTTGTTGTCGATAACCGGAATAGAGGTTTGCAGACAAAAATGCCGACGCTTACGGTGTCGGCATTTTTCAGGTTTTTCTGGTATTCAGGCGGTTTTGAACTGGGAAATGTTCGTCGAGAGGCTGTGCATTTTCTCCCTCAGTGATCTCAAATCAAGTTCAATAGACTGAGAGCCATCTCTCGATTCAAAAGAAATACCGACCAGCTGCTCGAGCTCACTCGATACACTGGAAACCGTCTGAGCCTGCTGGCGGGCTGCTTCTGCAATGTCCGCATTTTTGTTTGCCATGTCATCAATATTTTCACCCAGCTGCACCAAAGAGACCTTTGATGTATCAACAGCCTCCTGGGTTTGATAACTGACATCACGGCTTTGTTGCATATTGGAAAATGACGATTCCGTGTTTTTACGAATATCATCCAGCATACCGGCAATTTCCTCTGTGGACTGTTTGCTGCGTTGCGCCAGATTGCGAACTTCGTCAGCAACCACTGCAAACCCGCGTCCCATTTCTCCCGCCCGTGCGGCCTCTATGGCAGCGTTCAACGCAAGAAGATTCGTTTGCTCTGAAATGCCAGTAATGTTGTCGAGGATTTCTTTTACATTGGTGGTTTGTTTTTGCAGCTCTTCCATCATACGGAAAGTGGTGTCAATGCTGGCGATCAATTCACCGGTGGTACTTGAAGACCTCTCCCCTGATCCTACGGCTTGGTGAGTGAAATCCCGAGCTGCCTCCGTTGCATTTTCGACTTCTTGGGCGTATCGGGCGACTTCTTCACTGCTCTGTGACATTTCAGTCATCGCGGCAGCCAGTGTTTCACAGCGTGATGAGGTTTGACGGGCCATGTCCACATCTTTTTGAGCGATTTCCGCCAAACGCGCCAAGGCGTTGTCGGCATCCATAGCCAGCTTCGCCGCATCATTCAGCAGCTGACGCATATTCACGATGAATTTGTCTATGTGCTTTTCAATGACAGCAATTTCGTCGTTGCCGCCGTCATACGTGGATTGGACAAGGTCCTTATGTTCAACAATGCGCTTTAGGTTGTCTCCAAGCGTTTTCACCCGGGAATTGATGCTGGAAACACTGAGGTAGGAAAGGGCCACAATAAACAGCACGACCACCACCAGTGAAGTCACAACAACCGTATTTATTGTTGCTGCATTGTCTGCGTCAGTTTTCAGCTTCGCCTGAAGGACATCAATCATCTCGTTTTTGAGTTTGTTCAACGAGGCAATGCGCTGGGTGGCGAGAGGAAACCATTCTTGAGGAGAAGGCCCTTCCAGCGCGTTCAGGTTGCCTTTTTGCGATAAAAAGCGTTGCTCTATCCCTTTGATTTTTCTCCAGGCTGACATTCCTGCCAACGCCTCAAAATTGCTCGCATTCTGTCCTGAAAGAACCGACTGCACAGCAAAAGAGGAGTAATTAAATTCATCAATGTAATTTTGTACGCGCGCATACCCATCCAGGGTGGCACTTTTTCGTGCCCAGATACCATTCAGGGCTCCCCGTGATTGCCCGGCTTTTTCTTTCATGGTGATCAGTGAAAGCAGTGCATTGAGCTCTTGGGCAACACTGGGATCAGCAGCCTGGGAGGCGATAATCGATGCGGCGATGATGGCGTGTTTGTTTAGGTCTGAATAATAGTTGAATGGGGAATTTGCAGGTTTGAGAGTGTCAACCTGCTGTCTCATGGCTTGTTTGCCTTGCAATATCGAGATCACTTCTGCGGTGGCTTGGCGCCATAGGACTGTGTCAATGTGTTCAGGTGTAAACGCGGTGAGTTTCCGCTGAGCGTCGTCGGCGTTGTTACGTTGCGCCTTAAGTTTGTCATACATCCCTGCGTCACCTTTTGAGCCAAGAAAGCCTGCTGTTAATCCACGTTCTACAGCAAAATTATGGGCGACATTATCTAAAAGTCGGAAAGCTTCCATGGCTTCTTGGGTTTGTAGGCTGGCTTTTACCCCTTCTCGACTTGATATGACTTCTTGAATACCAAAAAGAATGACGAGCAGTAGAGGCAGACCTGATAACAAAATCAGCTTCTGGCTGATTTTTAAGTTTTTTATCACACTGAACATATTGATAGACCCCTGTAGACTTGCTGTCTAAAAGTGTAGAGGCGAGTGAAGGGTTAACAAGAAATCATTCATATATTTGTGGCTTATGTTGGCTATTTGTTGTGCGTTTAGAGACGTGGCCGTGTGTGCTACCGCTATGGGCTGGCTGCAGCGTAAACTTCATTCTGGACAGTTTGCCCAGCTCAAACGGGCGGCGTAATCCCTGACAGGTGTTGGGATTAGCGATAGATCCTTCCACCCACACGTACCGTTTCGGGGACGTCTTTGATGTTTGTCCCCCGAAGATAGAGGTCACCGCCAACCTTCAGGTCCGGTGGCAGTGCATCCAGCTGAGTGTTACCCAGATAGAGATTTCCCTGAACCGTTAACCTGCGGGGCAGTGACTTGATTGGGGTATCCACTAAGCTTAAATCGCCTTTTACCTGAAACCCTCCCGGTAGCACCATGACGTTTGAACCGGTGAGATTGATGTACCCGCCGACAGTAATATTGGGAAACCGGGTTAATGGTGTGTGCGACGCATTGACATAACTTTTCACTGAAAGCGTGTCCGGTAAGCGCGCTATCATGCTGCCTTCAATGTCCAAAAAACCTTTAACTTCAAGTGATTCTGGAAGTTCAGTGAAATGAGTGTTGTTTAATCGGATGTTACCGTAGTTATCGATATAGCCATGTAGTTTCAATGTGTCGACAAAATGCGGTGTTTTTTTGCCGAAAGCATAAACATTTTGAACAGAGATAGCGGAAAAAAACAGTAGAAAGAATAAGGATGTTAAACAGGCTTTTTTTCTTTTACGTTTAGTCTCGATAAGCATCAGGTTTTTTTCCTGCCGGTCAAACTCGCTGAATCCTGCATTTTCAGGTTGCTTGGGTATCAATCGTTATCACCGATTTCCAATACGTTGGATGATAGCGTAAAGAAACGGTAAGAGAGTGATATCTTTCTCTTATTGTTGTTTATGTCCAAAAGCGTCATCGAGCGCATTTAAGAGACGTTCTCCCTGTTTCCCTGTCAGTTCGATATAGCGCTCGCGAAGGGGGGATGCCAGTTTCTTAAAGGCGTTTTGCTGATTGCGGGTGAGCGTAATAAAGGTCATGTGGGGTTTGAATAACTTTATCTTTGTCAGCTGTGCTTTATTCAGGGCCATTTGTTGCTCAAAGATATAGCGGGTCAGCTCGTTAACGGTTTCACGAAGAAGGGATTTGTGCGCCGGTGATAACGATAAATACCACTGCTGATTGGCAATGACTGACGTGGTGAATTTATGCCCGCCAGGCCAAATCATGTAATCCGTCACTTCATAGAACTTCATTTCTTCAATCGAGAAAACGGGATTCGTTTGCCCATCTATAATCCTTGTCAGAAGTGCACCATAGACTTGGGAGTAGGGAAGAATTTGGGTATCTGCACCGTAAAGCCGGAATGATTCAATCAGTAGTGGTGAGTTCATCACCCGCATACGGAAACCTTTAAAATCATCTGGACTGACGACTTCCCAGTTGGTAGACCACACCATATCGCCTTCAAGGTAAAGCGTTATCAGGTGCAGACCCTGATCGCTAAGGGCATTGCCAATGACGTCATACACAACAGGATTACTGGCTATCACTGACTGATTGAGTGCGTCGTCGTGAGAGTATATATAGGGAATGTTAAAAACCTGCATTTCCGGCACTAGGTTGCCGATGATGCCGACAGAAGCATGAGTCAATTGCAGGGTGCCCAGCGCAGTCAGTGCCGTGAGATCTTCAGATTCGCCCAACATGCCGTAGGAATAAATGTCCACCAGGACGCTACCTTCTGACTTTTCCTCAATACGGCGTTTAAACTCCTGTGCATAAATATCCTGTACCGAACCTTCAATTTCTTCCAGACCAAAGCGCCAGACAATCGGTTCTTTCACGCTTTCGGCACAGACAGAAAATATGGTGAAGCAGACGGCGGCCAACATGGCGCATTTCAGCTGTCTGATCATCCCTCGCTTCTCCGCTGTGTTGAATGAATGTGAATCTGCTTGGAGGCCATATCGCGCTCACGGTAACTGAAGTACGTTTGGATATAAGTGTTTTTCAAACCAGCCGATTTATCCATGCAGTGATTGAGATTTTTGAACTAAAAAAGCCTGGTGATGGTGTCACCAGGCTTTTGCTTTATACATGCTTTATCTTAGAGGGCGGGGTTACAGTCTGCCGGCGTTGAATTATCCCGTGGCCATTTAGTTGTGCCGTCTTTAAGAGACAACTTGATAAACTCTAAACCCTTACTCATCGTGCGTGGCGGTAAGTCTTTCTCAAGCACATACATACCCATCTCTAACTTGCCTTTTGTACCATGTTGAACGGCTTGCTTTTTCGCCAAATCAGAGTATCTCAGGCCTAGCAGATCAAAATGCGGTGTCCAGTCATACCCGGTGTAATAACTTAACGTCACCAGCATAAAATCGTTTCCTGGCATGTGTTTCACTTCACCGGAGGTTGATTTGTATTCAAACAGCGGGAAGCCTAGTTGTTCGCGGTGTAGATCCCACGACTCTTTACTTCCTGCGTATTTATCAAATATACGTTGGTGGAGATACAAAGTGGTGAAGATATCGAACCCGTTTTTCAACGTAGTACCATCTCTCAACGTCATGCCATGGGCACGCAGGGCCATCTGGATATAAAACGCCATCCGTGGACTGTTATGAACCGCATAACCACCGTTTGCCCAAAGCGCTTCGTAGCGGCTTTCGCCTGCGTCTGCCACTTTACAGCCGGGGTATAGCACTACGCGCTTGCCCGATTTATCTTTTACCTGTGCCGCATCAGACATAAAGGCAAAGAACAAATCTTTGTGGTTCATATGTCCATCTTCAATCTTTGTCACTTGGCCGTCGCGGATATAGTGCTTACGCCACAGCGACACATACGGGAAGATGTTGTTTGAGTTCTCTCCCGCCCGGTTCTGATATGCGCTCCAGGTATTTTCACTGCCTGCTGGCACATAGTGCACATTAAGTTTCCCGGTTTGCAGGTTGTGGCCCAGCTCATGGTTATCCAACCAACCTGTCGGTGAAATTCTGTCACTGGAATCCCAGGGGTTGCCTGAGCACCCGACACCGCAATGTGCATTTTGGTCATAGTTGGCATGCTGGATAATCGCTCGAATATGTAATGACTCATCCACACAATCTTCACCCATCACGGATTTACAGGCGGCAACCACTTGCGGTGACAACGATTCATCGAGTGTTTTTCCCTGCACTTTAAAACCTGCGAGGTTATACACCGTTTCTAAATGGTCTTCCCTGATGCCAGTGAGCAATGCTGATGTTGACGCATATTCTTTGCCTATCGCGCCTTCAAAGCGGTCACGACGCAAGTGCTGCTCTGCTGAATCGGTACGCAAGTCAACATGTGGCAGTTCTGTTTCCAGTAAACGTTGTTCAAACTCTACACGTTGCTTTTCGTCAGAAAAATCCATGATGGTTGGATGCTTGGCAACGCCAGACGCTTCGATCTCGGTTGTCAGTGCTTCACCCGCGCCATTTTTGTAAAAGCTCAGGTAAATGGGTCCACCGTAAGGGGTTGAAAACGTTGCACTGCCGCCTGCCGGAATGGAGATGCGTTCGCTGAGCATTTCCAGCGGGCCACGGTATACATGTTGTTCATACGCACGGTTGGTGTTGTATCTGTGATAGTTCAGTTTCACTTTTACCTTATGGTTGCCGTTATCCAGACGCTTGAGCGTGATTGTTTGTCCCGGCAGTGCGTACCAACCGGTAGTCGTCCACTGGTTGGGGTACATCACACTGATGGTTTTGCGCTCCGTAACAGTCTCTGGATAGCGATAGTGCGCGTTAATCCCTTTTTTCAGATTAGACCTGTCGGTTATAAACTCGCCCAGATCCGGCTGGGCGCGGTTGTCTGCACGGCTATAGCTGATCACCCAGTCGGCAAACATCGCGCGATACCATTCCGCAACGTCTTTAATATCAATTGGATAGTCAATGGCTGCGCGATATTTATCGGCCAGCAGAAGTCCCAGTTTCAACAACAGGTGATTGTCCGTTTTAAACGGATCCAGATTTTGTTGGTCAGCGGCTTGTGCTGCCCATCGGAACCAGTCTGCGGCCGTTTTAAAGGCGTTGTTGAAAAGATCTGAATTACAGGTGATGAAGTTACTGCCACACGTTTTAAGCGCCTCAGCATCAAAGTGTTCCTGCTCGAAGGCCTCAAGTAACTGACTGATGCTGTTATACAGCGGCGTTTCCGTAATCAATACATCACGGGTGGCGTTGTTGAGGCGGTATTTGCCCCAATAGTTGGTGTCACCAAAGATCATCTGCTCTTGGTAGAATGCCTCCAGCATAGGCTGATCCGACGGGAACTTGGCATTATGTGACGTCATATATGGGATGTTATGTTGTTCCATATACTGAATAGCGTCACGGATGCCCGCATAGCCTTTCTTCTGGTAATCATCACCGCCGATCAACACCAAATCTGGCGATTGTGTTTGGATACAAGAGAGTAGATTGCTGTAATCACAGGCTTTGTGCTCATTCAGCACGTATTGACCAGGATAATTCTTCTCCAGCCACGCTTTAATTTTGGGGTAATGTTCAAAGTAAGGGTAGCTGTTAGGGATGTGTGAGGTCACGACAGACAGTGGCGTTTTCGAGCCTTCAATTTTGCGACCTGCCAGCCACTCGACCACGTTTTTGGCAAACTGGTTAAAGTCAGAACCCGCCGTGCCAGACTCCGCTAGAGCGAGAATGTTCGCGCCAGACACGATAGATCGATGTCCGTTTTTACCAATGCGGTACAAGGCCAGTACCTTGTCTGCCGGGTTTCCACTATGGTCTGTGTTAGCCCGGAGCAGTACGTCAGTGTTTTCGATATTTGCGAATTGAGGAAAGTGGATGGAGTCGTGGGTTGGGTCCCAGGTCAGGGTATTCACGCCTTTAAAAAATGCAGGCAGTTCAGTTCGACGTGATGTTTTGATGTTTTCAATCGTGGCATATGCCGTTTTCAACAAACTGCTTTCTGCTGCTAACGCGTGATCAGCATGTGCCAGAGCCTGTTCTACATCAGATATAAATGAAACAGAGATCGTGCAATCTTCAGTCAGCACACCTGTTGTGTATGTGTGACCATTGAGTGTGCCACCACACCCCTCAACCTTGTCGATATAGAATGCTGGATTAGGCGTAATACGGAACTCGACAGTCTCACCGTGTTTCACCATTGCTTCGGATGGAAAAATAACACCGTTTGAAGATGCAAGTACTGTGTTTACGCGATACGTCTGGGCATTTTCGGGTTTGTTTGTATTTACCCCAATCTCGTTATTGTCACCACAGCCCCATAATACAAATGAACTGGCGACTAATACTATTAACTTTTTCATTTTTCATTGTTAAACAATGTCTTACCTTATGAGTGGTTGTCTTTAACGTTATGTGTATTTTTTTGAGGATGATGAATATAGCGCGACGTGGATCTCAGTTCAATATGCGAAAAGCAATCAAGGCTGAGATGGCAAACGCAAGAGATGTGGATAACAAATACACACTGTTCCATCCCATTATTTTGGGGCGATGCCTGGACTGTTTTAAGTCACATTTGTCTCATTTTTGCGACCAAAATCAGAATGTATGTCTATAATTTCGACAGGTATAATGTGAGAGGCATCCTAGATGAATACATGGAGAGAACAAGAAGTTGCCGAGTTTTATGTTGAAATTTCGTCCAAGCGTACTGTTAGTGATGTAGGCGCGGAGTACGAAATAACAGGCAGAGGCACTGATTGGCACGACTGTATAACTTTGTCGTTTGAAGGTTTTAATGATTCACGCATATTGTCGCTGGACACTATCTGGCGTGACCTGATTGAAAATAAGAAAGCCAAGTTTTCCGGTGAAGTGCTGGCGCGCGAAACGATAGTAAAGTTTGGTGACAATGTGCAATTAGAGACACCGTATAACGTGGAAATCAGGATCACTCACTAAGTTCATCGAATGAAGACAGTAAATCGTTGGCGAGCGGTTATCTGGGCAAATCACGACTTTTTGCCCGGGTAACCTCCATTAGAGTGCCGCTATCTGTTGCCTTTCCTCCTATTTTGTTTCTGCTTTCCTGCGTCGATTTCTCCGCCACAAATTTCTCTTTACACGAATAAGTCAACCCGTCACGACCGAGCGGAAAAAGAGCTGCTCGTAACGTTTACCTTCAATCAACCACATGAATCTTGATATGACACCAACTAATACCAGCGCAAACACCAGCCGTACCCAGAATATCGCTATAAAGTCAGCGCCAATCACCAGCATCAGCAATGTATCTTCAATCAGGCTGTGAAGCAGTCCCAACAAGGTAATGGCAGTGAATATATCTTTCGGAGGTATGTGTCCTCTCTTGGCTTCGTTGATCAGCAGACCGCCACCATATGACAGGCCAAGTGTAATACCAATCAGCGTCAGGTTGGTCGCCTCTTTGCTGATGCCGAGCAGGCGCAGGAATGGGCTTAGTGCTTTGGCAATCAAACGTTCTATACCCAACACTTTCAGCAGGTTAAGTACGAAGAGTAATACGGTGATAATGACGAAGACCAATATCAGGTTCTGGAATTGGCTGATGCCCCATGCTGTCAGTGAAGCAGCATTTTCCATTGCTGGCTGCCAGAGAATCTGTGTAAGGTTTTATAGTAACCCGTTTGAAGTTAACAGAATTTTCATTTAACAAGAGTGTTTGCTTTAAAATTTCTTGTTAGTAAAGTTATAAGAAATTATGACGGATATTTAATTGGATTTAAGAAGCATGGACATTGATAGGATCGATAAACGCATTTTAGTCGCACTGCAACAGGACAACCGAATCGCAAATGTTGATTTGGCAGAACGTGTTGGACTTTCGCCGCCTGCATGCCTCAAGCGCGTGAAGCGCTTGCGTGACGAGAAAGTGATCGCACGTGATGTGGCTATTTTGGACCCGGCGTTAGCAGGGGTAAAAATGACAATGATTGTATCGGTGGAAATGGAAAGGGACCGTCGGGAAATTTATCAGACGTTTCGCACTTCAATCCTTAAAGCCCCGGAAGTGACCCAGTGTTACCAAACGTCTGGTAGTTATGATTTCGTGCTGATCGTGAATGTCACCGATATTAAAGCTTATGAAGCGTTTGTTGAAAGGGTGCTGCACACCGATCTCAACATACGCAAATTCCATACGTCTGTGGCTATGCGTCAAGTGAAGTTTGAAACAGCAATAGGGTTAGAAAATATATCAATTTGATCTTCCCATAAAAAAGCAGTAAGACCTGCTGCTTTGGGATACGCATAAACTGTCGACGCAAATAATGAAACTTTCCCACACCCCAATCACCCGGCACACGTTTAATGGCGATGCTTTCTACCTAAAGCGTGATGATCTTTTACACCCCTATTTTTCCGGCAACAAAGCGCGCAAACTGATGGCGTTGCTGGAGTTGGAAGATGACACTATCACACACTTGATTGGCTATGGCTCGCCGCAGGCAAACTCTTTGTTATCTCTTGCAGCGCTTGCCCAAATAAAGGGATGGAAATTAGAGTTCTATGTTGATCGTATTCCGCAATGGCTGAAAGCGCACCCGATTGGTAACTACCGTCAGGCACTGGCGTTAGGGGCGGCGGTTATTGCGGTCTCTGACGTTTCTGATGTTCCTGTGCATCCCAAGGACTACATTGACACCTATCGAACAGGGAATCACTGTCTGTGCGTGCCGGAAGGCGGGCGTTCACCACTGGCAGAAAAAGGTGTTGCCATGCTTGCCCAGGAGATTCTGAATTGGGCGCAGACCCATTCAATCAACAATTTGGTCGTCGCTCTCCCTTCCGGGACAGGCACAACAGCCCTATTCTTGCATAAACATCTAAAAAATCAGGGGATTGACGTGCTGACCTGTCCGTGTGTGGGTGGTAAAGCGTATCTGGTTGAACAATTTCGCGAGCTGGGTGAATCCTGCTTTCCCACCATTATTGAACTATCGGCTAAACACCATTTTGGTAAACTTTACCAGGATGATTACCGGATGTGGAAAGCGTTGCTGGATGAAACCGGGGTCGAGTTTGACTTGTTGTATGACCCGATGATGTGGCGTTGTTTACAACAATGGCGGGTAGCCAACCCTGATAAAACGCTCTTGTATATCCACCAGGGGGGGATTGTTGGCAATGAAAGTATGTTGCCGCGCTATCAGCGGAGATTTGGCCTCTGAAAATGACAGGCTATGCACTACTCTGACCAGCAAAGAGAGCGTTGATCAATCGAACGCTCGTGCTATTTTTAGATGTCAGGTAAGAGAAATGGGCGAATGAGTAAAAAGCAACAGACACGCGAACAGATTTTGAACACCGCATTTGAAATGGCGAGCCAGGAAGGGCTTGAAAGCCTGACTATCGGTGAACTGGCAAAGCGTGTGGGAATGTCGAAAAGCGGTTTGTTTGCCCATTTTAATTCGCGCGCCAATTTGCAGGCAGCGGTGGTGAGGTATGCAAGTGAATGTTTTGTCGCGCGCATTATTGAGCCCTGTCGCGATGCGTCGCATCCCAGCATTGAGGCCAAGATTCGCCATATGCTGGATAACTGGTTAACCTGGAACGATTCCTTTCAGGGAAGCTGCATGTTTCTTGATGCCTGGCGAGAGAGCCATAACGATGATGACCCAATGCAACAGGCACTGGAAGGTACGATTAAAACCTGGCTCAACTACCTGCGAATACAGTTTGAGAAAGGCATTGAAACCGGCGAGTTTCATGATGATCTGGATTGTTGGCAGACGGTTTATGAACTGTATGGCTTGTATCTCAGCAGTCACCTGTTCAGGACGTTAAAACTGGAATCGGAATGTGCCCAGAAATTCTGGAAAGGCATTGACGATTTGTTCGCCAAAGCCCGGAAAAAATCATAATTAAGCAGATGGATTGCTGGTCTGCTTTTTCTTTGAATTTAAATAGCACGACCGTTCTAAAAATAGAGGAGCACCCATGAGTAGCAAAATCTACTTCGGTAATAGCAACCGGTTCAGTGTCCGCAAAAAAGCGTTGAACATCGCAAGCCGTTTCCACCATAAAATCGCGCCCAAGCATGCGCTGAAGACCGCTCGCAAACTGTTCCTGACCCCAGCGAAAGGGCGAGAGGTGAATCCAGTGCCTGCAGGTATGGAAATTGCGACAGTAGAGACCGCGCAGGGCAAAATGATGACGTATAGGTTGGGCTCTGGCCCAACCTGGATGCTAACGCATGGGTGGTCGGGTTCCTCAAACCAGTTTTTTCCTCTGATGGAATATATTGCCGCAGCGGGTTTTACTGCGCTGGCCTACGACCATCCGGGTCATGGGAAAAGTGACGGGAAAGAAGGCAGTATACCTGCCTTTCTGAAGGCATTGGACGATATTTTGAACCACCAGGAAAGCATTGAAGGGGTGATTGCCCATTCTATGGGCGGGGCGACCTTGCTGGAAAGTGAGCATCCTGTGTTGATGGGTAAGCCCATTATCCTGGTTGCCCCAGTACTTAAATATTGGGAAAACCTCTTTGGTACGGTTGAAGCGTCCGGTTATTCAATGAAGCTTTTCAAAGAAGTGGTGGCGACAGTGAGTGAAGAATACGGAGTACGCATTGAAGATATCGATCCATTTAATAAGCTCGCAGCCCGTCAATCACCGGTATTTATTGTCCATGACAAAAGTGACAGGTTTGCCCCGTTTGGCGTATCGAAAGAAGCGTCTGAGCATTTTGGGCATGTCACTTTGGTAGAAACTGAGGGCTTGGGACATGGCCGGGTGCTAAAAAGCAAACCGTTAAGAGACGTCTTTATCAACGCTGCGTCGGTTGTGAACTGATAGGGGTAAACTGACAGGTCAGGCAGAATTTACGTTATCTCTTTTCCTCGCCCCGTTTTTACTCTCTGCTGTGCTATTCTCACCGTGAAATGTCACACTCACAATGGGTTTTTCCTTGAAAAAAATCGCTGTATTCGCAGATGTTCAAAACGTGTACTACACCACCCGTCAGGCATATGGCCGCCAGTTTAACTACCGGAAATTGTGGCAGCGTCTTCAGGAAATGGGGGACGTGGTCTGTGCCAATGCGTACGCCATCAGGCGTGATGACGACCAGCAAATCAAGTTTCAGGATGCCCTTCGCCATATCGGTTTTGAAGTGAAGCTGAAGCCTTACATCCAGCGCAGCGATGGTAGCACCAAAGGTGACTGGGATGTAGGTATTGCTATTGACGTGATGGAAATGGCCCCAGAGGTAGATACCGTGGTTTTGCTTTCTGGCGACGGTGATTTTGATTTGCTGATGAACAAAGTGCGTGAGCGCTATGGTAAAGAAGCCATTGTGTTCGGTGTGCCCATGCTGACGGCCAACTCATTGATTAACAGTGTCGACCGGTTTATCGGTATTGAAGACGACTTGCTGCTTTAACGCTTGCCAGATTTCTATGTTAAAAGAGCCCTATCTCGGGCTCTTTGACGTTTTATCAGTTACTTACCGGCAATATTCAGTCGCGCAAAGCGAATCAGTGGTGAATAGAACTGGCCAGCATAGTTTGGCACCACGGTATTACCAACCGCTTCCACTTCCTTGATCATGGTGTAGAAGTTACCGGCCACCGTGATACCACGGACAGGCTGGAGGCGTTTACCGTCACGGCAAAGGAAACCGCTTGCTCCAAACGAGAAGTCTCCACTGATGGCATCGGCACCGGAGTGAACACCTTGCAATTCAACCAGTTCAAGGTATTCACCGGCCGTCACTTCCGCTTCACTGCTGGTGCCTGCACCAATCACATCATGACGGGAGCTTACGCTCAAAGTGCCTTTGGGTGAGCGGCCAGCATTGGCCGTATGCGCCACACCAAAATGCGCCGCTGTGGCCGAATTATGTAAAAGGCCAACCAGTTCGCCATTCTCAATTAGCGTGGTGTCACCGGTAGCAAAGCCTTCACCGTCGAACGCCTTGATCGCGTGGCCGCCCGGCATATAGGCGACGTCCCGGAATGTCAGCAACGGGCTGGCAACCTGTTGGCCTACTTTATCGCGCCAGGGGTTGATACCGCGTTTTGCTGATTCGCCAGAGAAGCAGCTGCCGAAGGCACCAAGTAACTCGTTCAGACAATCTTGCTCAAAAATCACCGAATATTGCCCAGTGGCAATCGGCGCGCCTTCAAGCAAGGCTTCCGCCATTTCGTAAGCATCGTTGATCACTTTCTCCGGCGTCAGGCCGTCAAAGGTGCGGGCAACCGAAGCGGCGACATGCATGGCTTGTTTGTCGTTGTGATCCAAGAGTGCTGCGGTATAACAGCTCAGGGAGCGTGACTGGTGGAAACAGCGGGTCCCCAGTGTGTTGCCCAGCAGGGTAATACCGCTGCTTTCACTGTACCCATTGTACGGCGCGCCTTTTGCCAAGGGTTTTTCCCGGATCTTACTTTCCAGCGACAGGGCCAGCTCAATTTTCTGCTCTGGCGTGGCGTTGTCCTGTTGGTAGATTTCAGGATAATCCGTGCGGATGTTCAATCCCTCAGCGCGGATTTTTTGCAGCGGATCTTTCTTGGTAAAGCTGGCATTGGTCAGCGCCTGAGCGACCATCTGGGCAAGATTATCCGGCTCCAGAGATTCGGAGTAGCTGATGGCGACGTGTTCGTCTTTGATCACCCGAACGCCAATCACCTGACTGGCAGTGACCTTGTATTCAGACAGTTCGCCCTGATCCGCTTTCAGACTGAAACTTTCGCTGCTGGATGCAATCACATCTGCCTGGGCGCCACTTTTTTTCGCCAGTTCAAGCACCTGCTCTATGGCGCTTTCTAATGTGTTTAATTCACTCATCAGTTGCCACCTCCTACCAGAATATTATCGACTTTAAGTGCAGGTTGTCCCACGGTGGTTGGCACCGAGCCACTCACTGAGCCACACATGCCGGCAGCAAGCTCGAAATCTTTCCCTACCATGCTGATCTCTTTCAGCACCTTGGGACCGGTGCTGATCAACGTGGCCGATTTCAATGGCTTGGTGATTTTCCCGTTCTCAATCAGGTACGCCTCCTGAACTGCGAAGTTGAATTCACCGGTTCCCGGTTGCACAGAGCCTCCGCCCATTTTCTTGGCATAGATACCGCGCTCGACACCGCTTATCATGTCATCAAATGACGCATCGCCCGGCTCGATAAAGGTATTGCGCATGCGCGAGGTTGGGGCATATTTGTAAGACTCGCGACGGCCTGATCCGGTGCGCGCGTAACCGGTTTTCAGGCTTCCCATGTGGTCAACCATAAAGCTGGTGAGTATTCCATCTTTGATTAATTGGGTGCGCTGGGTTTCCATGCCTTCATCGTCGATGTTGATTGAGCCCCACTCATTTTTCATCAGGCCATCATCCACAGCGTTCACCACAGGATTAGCGATCATTTCACCCATCTTGTCATGGAAAACTGAGGCTTTTTTGGCAACAGAGGTGGTTTCCAGCAAGTGGCCACAGGCTTCGTGGAAAATCACGCCGCCGAAACCGTTACCAATCACCACCGGCATTTCACCAGACGGGCAGGCGTCTGCGCCCAGCTTGACCAGTGCCTGTCTTGCGGCCATCTCACCCAATTCTTCGGGATCAATCTGGGTATTAAATTCCCAGCCAGACAGCATCCCTGGCGCTTCGTAACCGGTAGATTGTTCGTTGCCATGCGTTGCGACCACGGACGATGCGATACGGGTATAATGACGGGTATCCTGCACATGAAGGCCGGTCGAGTTGAAAATCTCGATTTGTTGCTCACGCTGGGCAATACGGCCAATGATCTGTGAAATCTTGTCGCTTTGAGCACGGGCTTTTGCATCAACACGTTTCAGGAAAGCAATTTTCTCTTCCACGTGGTTGTTGGCAGAAAAAGGCATGATTACCGGATGACGTTCATCCGGACGGGTGAAATTCAATGCCCCGGCTTGCGCAATCTGATCGCGTTTGTCTTTGGCACACAGCAGGGAGGTGACTTGCTTGAGCTTTTCCTCATCCTGACTGTTGGTGTAGCCATAAAGCACCTTGTGGCCAAAAAATAGCCGGATACCGATACCGAAATCGATACCTGAGTTGACTTTGTCAACCTCACCGGAAAGCAGCTCTACGCTGCCGGAATGGTGGCGCTCAACAAACAATTCGGCAAAGTCCGCCCCCAAGAACAGGGCGTGGTCTATCACTGCTTTGGCAGTGCAGGGGTTTAACATTCCTTCCTCCTAGAGAGAGTCGGTTTTCTATTACTTTGAGGTTATCAGCTATACGTAAAGGCACCAATCATCTTTGCCTTTTAGTGGCATCGGTGAAGGCTATCTGACTAAAAAACACCCGTCGTCATGCCAATAACTGCGCATTAGACCTAGGTGCGTAGAATTCAGCGTCTTCAGATGGTTTGCTTATCTATGATGAAGTTACACTTTCGTATCCCTGCTGGATTGATACACTGAGCAGCCTGACAATGATCAGTGCACGGATAGGAATCTTTATGGCCGAAAAGCTAACCAAAAAAGTCCCCACCAATATCATCACCGGTTTTCTTGGTGTCGGTAAGACAACTGCCATCCTGAGTTTGCTCAAACAAAAACCGGAAAACGAAAACTGGGCAGTACTCGTTAATGAGTTTGGTGAAGTCGGGGTTGATGGCGCATTCCTGAGTGAGCAGGGCGCGATAGTGAAGGAAGTGCCGGGAGGCTGTATGTGCTGTGTGGCAGGCTTGCCAATGGCGATTGGCATTAATGCACTGCTGGCCCAAAACCCGGATCGTTTATTGATTGAACCAACAGGATTGGGTCACCCCAAAGATATTATCGGCAAACTGCGTTCTGAACATTATGAAAACTACATTGCGCTGAACGCCACAATCACTCTGGTTGACCCGCGTAATTTTGCCGACAAACGCTACACGGAAAACCAGAATTTCCAAGATCAGCTCGCCCTGGCGGATGTGGTTGTCGCTAACAAAACAGACCTTTGCTCACCGGCTGATCTCGAAGCGTTTGACCGTTACGTACAGAGCTCAGAAATCGCCAAGCTGGCGTCCGGATACGTCGAGCAGGGGCAGCTCAATCCGGAATGGCTGGCATTGCCCCGCGTTGATCGTAATGCGCAGTTTGGACACCACCATTCACATGATGATGAAATGCCCCCTTTTGAGCTGGAACCCGGGGAGAAATACCGTCGCAAGGAAAACAAAGGGCAGGGGTATGTCAGCTGTGGCTGGGTGTTCGAGCCCAACACCGTGTTTCCTTTTGATTCGCTCTACGGTTTGTTTTCTAACCTGAATGCAGAGCGTGTAAAAGCGGTGATGAATACGGATGACGGCATGTATGCATTCAACGTGGTCAACCAGGTGGTGACAGTCAGCTCAATCAGCCTTGAGGGGGTTGAGTCGCGGGTGGAAGTGATTGATAAAACGCCATTACCCTGGGATGACTTGGAAGCGATCCTGCTTTCTTTTATTCAATAACGATAAAGATGCCCGATGACAAGTCGGGTATTTTTTGCCTGATTGGCATGAGATGGGATGGCGACGGCAAATCTGTCTATGTTTGGTCATTACTTAGTCAACCCTGATCTCTGATATAGCCATTAATCATAGATGCATAATAATCAACAGTACCACCTTGTTGATTTTTAAATAAAAATAACATTTTATTAAATCTCCAAAAAAGGCTATTATCCGATACGAATTATCCAACCTTAAAAGAGGTTTAGCGAGAGCCTGGAGTTGGTTGGTGAGTTGGTAAATTGTTGCAAAAATTAGATGTTATTTTTGCATTTTAAGGATGTGTAAAGTGAAGATTAACCACAATGCCCCGAGTAATTTTGCGTTTCCTTCAACGACAAGAGGTAATATACCTCAGCAACCTCTATTTATTGCATCTGTAAGACATGTTGATGGAAATAAACGTTTTATTAACATACCGAGGCCTGACTATAATATTTCATCTCAAAAAGTGAGGGTATCAGCTCCTGTGTTCCCGGCGCCTGATTATGACACCTCTACCGCAAGAGGGGGAGCATCAGCCTTGGTGTACCCGGCGCCTGATTATGAGACCTCATCCCCAAGAGGGAGAGCATCAGCCTTGGTGTACCCAGAGCCTGATTATGATACCTCATCCCCAAGAGGGGGAGCATCAGCCCTTGTGTACCCAGAGCCTGATTATGATACCTCTACCGCAAGAGGGAGTGAGCCGGCCCCCGTGTACCCAGAGCCTGACTATAAGACTTCATCCAAAAAAGTGAAGTTTGTAGATAACCTTGACCTTAAAAGTGATGTGGCGCTTGATGTAGGGAAAAAAATTGGCTTTGGTGGATGCGCAGATGTTTATGAAAACAAATCTAACCCAGACGAAGTCCTTAAGTTATTTAAGGTAAAAATGTCAAAAGAAGAGGTTGAACATGAGGTGGACTGTTTTTGTAAATGTTACGGAGAAGGCAGTGCGTCAATCATAATCTCAAATAATGAGATGCTTGGAATAAGAATGAAGAAGATTAATGGCACGCCATTGGCTAACATTGATGCGCTTCCTGGTAAAGCAAAAAATAAAATCGAGTCTATGATAGAAGACCTGGAATCCAAAGGTATATTCCATTGCGATTTAACAGAAACAAATATACTTTATAATAGTGATGAAAATAAATTTTATTGTATTGATATCACTAGTTGTTCAGTAGACTTGAATGGATCGAATAATTCTAAATCGTTATTAGATGCCTATTGGGGGTGGGGGCGAAATTATATCATTGGATATGTGAATGATATAATAAATTTCAATGTCCAATAAGGTATTGAATTTTTATTTCCGATAATAAGTAGTCAGCCCGATAAAGCCGTTTTTGAGGAAACGGCTCAGTTCTAAAATCAGGAAGCTGAGGTTTCAGCTTCCCTTTTCCATCAACATATGCTCGTAAAATTTCGTTTTTAGTATGTCTTCGTTATCTTGAAGCATAATATCATGAGGGTTATGCCTCAATAATTTTGTTGCGCACTAAAGCGCGGCGTACGCTGGTACACATCTTCCCAAAGCGACGGATTTCATCAAATTGTGGTGTAATGCCGCGGGACATGGCCGATTCCCAATACGTCAGTTCAGAATCGACCATTTCCAGCAATTTTTTCGGGCAGCCAATGCAGTTGCCATCAGGCCCGCAGACAAAAGTGTCAGATTCATAGAGCGGAAGTTCCTGCTTTACCTGCTCAATGATTTGTTTCATTGCATCCATGCGAGTCGGTTTTTTTGCCATACCGTATGACCCGCGATTCAAAGAAAACCGGATTTTATGCCTTCTGTTGACGCTTGTCGATGTGAGCGTTTGGGGGCAGGGAGGATTACTGCCTGACGTGCTCCATCATAAAATTCGTTAACACCGTGCCGCGCACGTCTACCTGCTGCTCTTTTACCACGGTAAAACCCATATGCTCGAAAAACGGGCGTGCTGTTATGCTGACATGGGCGTAGTAACGGGTTACGCCCAACCGGCGACCTTCATCAAAGAGTGCTTCCATCAACGCCCGGCCAATGCCTATCCCCTGAAATGCCCTATCACAGAAGAAATGATCGATAAGCCCGTCAGCCTGCACGTCGGCATATCCAGCTATCTTGCCTTCCCATTCAGCGACGAAGGGATTGATCGCCTGTATATTCTGTTTCCAGATCGCGGGATCGAAATCGTGGGGTGCCCAGGCAGAGACTTGTGCCGAAGAGTAGTCCCGGATGTTGATGTTTCGCACTGTGTTGAAAAAAAGTGTCCAGAGCAAAGGCTCTTCGCCTTCGCGATAACGGCGAATAGTGATCATGGGTTTTTCCCAGGAAAAAGCTTGTGCTCCAGTCTAAAGCGGAGAGCGGCTTAAAACAAAGGGCAGGTATCACTGCCCTTGTTGTATTAATGAGGTGCTTGAGCGGAAGATTACGCGTATGCCGCAGCAAGCGTCATCCAATTACGTTTTTGTTGTTGGAAGTCTGACTTCAGGATGTGGAGCTGTTGAACCAGAATCGCTTTTTCATATTTTTTCAGCAAATTTTTCTTCTTTAAATCAAGCAGACGCTTTTGGGCCTCGTAATAATCACTCATGCGGGCAACCAGGGCTTCATACTCTTGTTCGACGAGTTGCAGGCGGTGTTTGGCATTTGGGGCCAGGTTCAGGCGTGCCTGAATGTTTTTTAGCACCATGGCTGCATGTGCCTTTTCAATGCGATCCGGTGGTGTCACGCGCAGCTTCTTAGTCAGCCCAAACCAACTGCTTGCCTTAATCAGCCACTTGGTTGGATCGAATTGCCACCAGTGAATGCCGTTGCGGTAATCGTTTTCAAAAATATGGTGGAAGTTATGGTAGCCCTCGCCGAAGGTCAGAAAAGCCAGGATACCATTGTCACGTGCGGTGTTTTTCTCGGTGTAGGGTTGGTTACCCCAAACGTGGGCCAGTGAATTGATAAAGAAAGTGCAATGATGGTTCAACACTAAACGGGTAAAGCCAATCAGGATAATCGCCCCCCACAAGTCACCATGAAGCAATCCAAATGAGATGGGGATACCGGCGTTAGTGGCAATAACCAAAGGCAGGTAATACTTATGCTGCCACATCACTATCTTGTCTTTTTGCAGGTCGCGGCAGTTGCTGTAGTCCGTATAACGGTGTTGTTGATATTCACGCAACATCCAGCCGATATGTGAATACCAAAAGCCGCGCTTGGCCGAGTAGGGGTCAATGTCATTGTCGTCCACATGGCGGTGGTGCACGCGATGGTCAGAAGACCAGTGCAGGATACTGTTTTGAACGGCAAATGCACCGCCAAGGGCAAAGATAACTTTCAGTACAGGGTGGGCTTCGTAGGTTTTGTGAGACCACAAGCGGTGATAACCAGCGGTGATAGACATACCACAAAACGTGAACGCAATAAGCAGCATTGCAATCTGTGCGCCGTCAAAGCCGTGATAGTAGGCCCAAAGAGGGGTTCCAATCGCAGCGACAGCAAAAGTGATAACGAATACCGATACATTCAGCCAAATGATCGGGGGTTTATTGGTGTGTTTTGATTCCATTTCAATACCGCAAATTCCAGCGTACACATGTACGCTAGAATAATGGCGGTGAAATAAGCGGTCAAGATGGCCGTTAACACTTTGTTGCAGTTTTGCCTTTAAATTGCGCGAAGCGTTTCAAAACCACAAAAAAGGTGAAATACAATGAAAGCACCTCACCCTAAGTGTGGCAGTAAACTAAAGCACAATCTGGCCGCGCCGGTACAGCAAACCGCCTTCCACATCATCGCTGATAAGGAATGCGCCATCTAAATCCACTAAAGTGGCTGTTGCGGCAACCGGCAGCGCTGAACGCATGGCGATTGAACTTCCCAGCATACAACCCACCATGATTTTCATCCCGGTTGCTTTTGCAGCCTGCGCCAGTGTAAACGCTGCCGTTAATCCGCCGGTTTTGTCCAGTTTGATGTTCACCATCTGGTATTTGCCAATCAGGTTGTGGATATCATCGGCGGTGTGACAGCTTTCGTCGGCGCACAAAGGAATGGGGCTTGTTATTCCCCTCAAGGCTTCATCGTCGGTGGTCGGGAGGGGCTGCTCAACCATGGCAATATTGAGCGGCGCGATGTGGGCAAGTGTTGCCTCAATATCCAGTGCTCCCCAGGCTTCATTGGCATCCACAATCAGGGTTGCGTCCGGCGCGGCGTGCCGCACTGCAGACAGGCGTGCAAACACGTCTTCGCTATTTAGCTTGACCTTGATGAGTGTCGCCCCCTGCTCAACATAGGCTTTTGTTTCTTCGGCCATCTGCTTAGGTGATGCGATGGAAACAGTCATCGCGGTTTCTATCCTCTCCGGGAGGGCGAAGTTGTGCGGGAATGCCTCTGATTCCAAATCCCAGAGCGCGCAATCCAGCGCATTCCTGGCGGCGCCTGCTGGCAGCAAGGATTGCAATTGGTCGCGATCAAACACTTTTCCCTGAACGGAGCGGATTTGCGCCAGCACACTGTCAAAGCTTTCGCCATAGCGGGCGGTTGGCGAGCATTCACCTTTCCCGGTTTTACCCGCTTTTTCTATGGTGACCTGAATCACCTCCGCCTTGGTGCGGCTGCCACGAGATATGGTGAAAGGGCGCTTGAGTGTGTAACTGACAACGTCGGTGTTAATCTGCATGTGAATCCCCGAATGTATTGATGAGATTATCGACGATATTTTCCACGCCGAAACGAACCGGGTCCGTTGCCGGCAGGCCATGTTTTTCTTCCATTGCTTTTAGGTAGGCCTTGGCATCTTCTTCACTGAGTGACGAGGTATTGATTGCCATACCGACAAAACGTGGATTGGGGTTGGTCAGTTTTGCCAGCCGCAAACTGAGCTCGATGATGTCTTCCACTTTTGGCATCGGCATATGTGGCATATGGCGGGTATGGGGACGGTTCGCTTCATGGCAAAGCACCAGCGCGTCCGGTTGGGCACCGTGCAACAGCCCCATGGTGACGCCGGAAAATGCAGGATTCAGCAGCGAGCCCTGACCTTCAATCAATTGCCATTCGTCGTCATTGCAGGCTGGTGAGAGTGCTTCCACGGCACCGGCAATAAAGTCTGAAATCACCGCGTCCACGGCAATGCCTTTGCCTTCCACCAGAATGCCGGTTTGCCCGGTGGCACAAAATGTTGCTTTCATGCCGCGTTCTTTCATCGCTTTTTCCAGGGCGAGAGTAGTGAACATTTTGCCGACGGAGCAATCTGTACCGATGGTTAACAGGCGTTGCCCTGCACGTTTTTTACCGTTCCCGACGTCAAGCTTGTCGGCATAGTGGCGAAGGTCGAACAGCTGGACGCCAGCGGCGTTGGCAGCATCCGCAATAGCCGGGATGTCTGCCAGACGTTGGTGCAGGCCTGATGCGACATGCATACCCAACTGAATGGCGTCCACAATCATCGGGATCCAATGTTCTGCCAGAACACCCCCGGCATTGGCGGTTCCCAATACAAAAGTTTTGGCGCCTTTCGCTACTGCTTCCCTGGCATCCATTTCCGGAAGACCCAGGGAGGGCACGCCGTCATTCAGGCGAAGCTGGCCGAGGCATTTTTCCGGACGCCAGTAGTGAATACCGCGCGCCGTTTTAATCGCAAGGGGATCATGGCTTTCACCGAGCATCAGCAGGTAAGGGGATGGGATGTTCATGGTTCTCCGGTCTCCGGTAAGTGTCCTTTTGTTGATGTATTCACTATAGGGCTGAAAGGAAGGGCTGGAAAAATGCCATTTATGATTTGGTCATGCCATTTTGTTATCAAACTTACTGATTATTGTGAGATTGATTGGTTTTTGATTTTTATCTGACATTAAAATGCCGATAGAAAAGAGATGGGCTTAAGGACAGGATGTGAATATTGAGAGTAAATGGCTGGATGATTTTCTGGCACTGGCTGAGACACGGAATTTCTCGTCTGCGGCGGCCCTTCGCAATATCACTCAGCCGGCATTCTCACGCCGCATCCGTTTGCTGGAACAATCCGTCGGCGCAGAGCTCATCGACCGCTCCCAAACTCCCGTTGCCCTGACCGCCAGTGGCCGTATTTTCCGCGTGACCGCCCGAACCCTGTTGCATCAAATAGAAGAAGGGATCAGCCAGATTTGTGCGCTGAACTATTCCGATGGCAGTGTTGTCCGTATTGCTTCCGCGCACTCTCTGGCGCTGGACATGACGTTGTCCATCCAGCGTGCTTTTACGCCGGACACGTTACCCATGCTGAGTGTGGAGGCCATGAACGTTGATGAGGCTGTTGATGCCTTGCAGCAAGGGGAGTGCGATTTGCTGCTCGCGTTTGACAATGAGCACCTAAAGCTTCCACCGTTTGATTACATTGAAGTGGGGAATGCGGATTTGTTGCCTGTTTGCGCCACAGATGAAAAGGGGGCGCCGCTGTTTGCGCTATCATCCGATATGCCTGTCCCTTGGCTCGCTTACAGCCCTGCCTCATACATGGGCAGGCAAACAGATTCCCTGCGTTCCGCGCTTAACCTCAGAACCGTGTTTCTGTCCTCGATGGTAGAGATGCTAAAGTTGCAGGCCATCAATGGGCAGGGCGTGGCGTGGCTGCCGGATTTCTCTATTCGCCAGGAACTGGAGGATGGTCGTCTAGCCGTGATTGGCGAGCAGCAGCATGTTCGTAAAGTGACTTATTACGCTTATCGGTATCAGTCACGTTTGCACGCACCCGGGGAAAAAGTGTGGTCGGTGTTGAAAAAAATTGTGTCGGATAAGCCTTTATAATAACGCGATAAATTCGTATCACGGGGGATTGGTGTGGCAGGATAGTGCCAGCTTCCTGCTATATTTTCCTAACGCGCTGCCGATAACCATACCAATAACAACACCAAACAGCCTGCCTTGACGGAAAGAGAGTTTCACTGGCCTTTCGTAAATGCTGTTTGGGTAACGACTCTTCCGCAAAATAGGGTGTCGCGGAAGAGGATTGACGCTGGGGGTGACATGCCGTTAAAAGAACCAATCCCGAACTTCGTCAAAGCCATGGGGCACCGTATTGTCAGTTATATCCTGAACATTTCCGAGTCTGATGCCCGGCTGGTGCTGCAACACCAGGGATGGCTGGATGCCAAACAAAAAGAGACGCTTTCTTCCTATATCCAGCTTTGCCGCCAGATGCGTTCCGTCGCGGTGGCGCAAGGGGACATTGAACAATCGTTTTTCCATCGCCTGCCGCATGTCCTTCAAAACGGGCAGCATATCTTCTCCGTCTGGCGACGTCAGAATGGCGGTATAACGCCCGCTGTGAATACCAGTGATCCCCTTGCCAGAAGCCTGTCAACGGTGGCCGCAGAACTCTATCCCCTGTTTTTGGTGAAAGCCGGTGCCCGCCCGCACCTGTTTTACCGCGCATCAGGCCATTTAAGTGCGGCAATCATGCATCTGCCGGGGCATAAGGCTTTATTCCGCCATTTTATTGAAGATCACTCGTTTGAAAGGGTGTTTGAGACCATCGGCAATGAGCCCAGCGAAACCTTTGGCCACTATGCAGATTCCAAGGGAGGGCGAGGTGTTATTACCCTTTCTTCATTGCCCGCAGCGTTGTTGATTAACAGCTATGACCTGATGCGGGTGCGCGGGCCAATCTCGGCCGATATCTTCGTTGAAACCGTGTTGGAAATGCTGGAAATTGCACGCAGTGTGGCAGACGGTGAAGTGGCACAGATACCGCTATTTGTCGGCTTCAGAAACGCAGCGTTGATAGACTTTGATGCGCTGGATACCCGATGGGGAACCCTGCGTCGCTACACGCCGGCGATTGCAGAATATGTGTTGCAACAGCCAAGCCAGATGGCAAAACGCAAAGACAGCGGATTTATGTTGGAGTCCGGTTTTGCCTATGCCATTAATGTCGGCGATTTGCTCGAAGACGACGAGTGGCCCGACGATGTGATGGATGCAGAAAACGACAAAGTTGCCACCGAATTAAACATCACACTTTGTATGGCGATGTGTTTTCTGGACCAGACCCCACCGTTTGTTGCACCGGAATGGGCATGGCATATCGATCCTTTCTCACTAGAAGGCGCTAAACAGACGGTTGATACCGTGAAAGAGGCAGAAGAGCCCGTCTTTGTTACTAACGCTGTGTTGGATGATTTAGAAAACTGGAGCGTACTGCTGGAAGACACCGATTCAACCGGTATCCGGCTAGCCTTTGGTCGCCTGTTCAGTGCGGCACGCCAGCCTGATCGTCTCGATGGCTTGCTGGATGCCATTCTGGCATTGAGGAACATTTTCGGGGCAGGTGCCGATGCCGAAAACGTTGCCAACGCCGTGAATGTGTTGGTGAAAGGCGATGTGGAAGATGCGGTAGCGCTGGCTGAAAGCTTGGTGGCGGACTGGAACCTGATCCTGTCCGGTGAAGCCTGGTGGGATGCGGATGAAATCCGGGATAAAACCAACAACTGTATTGCGTTATGCCTGACCTGCTTGCACCATCTGTATCTTAAATTTCCTACCTTGGTCAGTGAGCCAGACCGGCTCAACCGGATCATCGCGTCGAAACAGGAATAGTGTCAGGCGGGTGGTGTTTGTTACTGATTTAACAGAAGGACTCTGTACAATACGAAACCGGTATTTAATAACAAGAAAGGAGTCAGTGTGAGCGCAACAGTCAGTCAGATAAATATTTTTCCGGTGAAGTCGGCAAAGGGCATTTCACTGTCCAATGCGTGGGTAGAGAAAATCGGCCTCAGCTTTGACAGGCGCTTTATGGTCACCGACAGCACTGGCAAAATGGTCACCGGCCGCACCGAACCCAAACTGACCGAAGTGACAGTGTCTATCCAGTCTAACGGTATTACGTTGACCCATCCCACCATGTCTCCCTTGGTGCTGAAATATGCCCAGTTTTCAATGAGTGAGACCCAAACTGGCGTGTGGAAAGATGAATTTCTGGGTTACGCGACCACCTCCACCGCGAATGCCTGGTTCAGCCATTTGCTGGGTGGCAACAAACAGTTGCTGTTTACCGGGGAAGAGGCGTCACCGCGCTATTCGCAAACTGCCCAGACGGAGGTGAGCTTTGCGGATGGCTTTCCGCTGCTGGTGATTTCAGAAGCCTCGCTGGAGGCGCTGAACGCGCGCTCGCCAGACAAGCACGTGATGGATCAGTTTCGCAGCAACATTGTGGTATCAGGCTGTGAAGCCTTTGAAGAAGACACCTGGGGTAAAATCCGCATTGGTGGAGTCACCTTCAAGGTGGCACGGCCTTGTAGCCGTTGTGTGTTTACCACGCTGGATTTGGACACCGGCCGCTTTCGCGCCAATGGTGAGCCAATTACCACATTGAGCCAGTTTCGCACCGACAAAGACGGCAACGTCAATTTCGGCATGAACCTGATTGCGTTGAATGAAGGTGTTATTTCAACCGACGATGAGATCCAGGTGCTGGAGTTTCGGGAACCGGAGGTTTATGAAGACAACACCACGCCAAAGATGCAATTGACTTGTAGTGAAGTGGAAGAGATCGCCAGGGATTTCAAAACCTTCTGGTTTACCCCGCAGCATGGCGCATTACCACAATACAAAGCCGGTCAGCATCTTCCTGTTGAACTGGAAATCAATGGTGAGCGCATCCATCGCCGGTACACCTTGTCTTCCTCTCCAACCCGCCCAGACAAACTGGCTATTTCGGTGAAACGTATCGAGGATGGTTTGGTCTCAAACTGGCTACACAACACCATGGCAGTGGGGGCCAGTATTAAAGCCCAGCAACCTGATGGGCAGTTCCATCTGGATGAAGATCCCGCGAGGCGTCAAAAATTATTGCTCCTTTCCGGGGGCAGTGGCGTGACGCCGATGATCGCCATGTTACGCGCGCTGGCAGACAACAGTGACATTCACGATGTGGTGTTTTTCCACCAATGCCGTTCGGAAGAAGACATACCGTTTGCTGATGAACTTCAAGCATTGCAAGCAGCGAATCCGGGTCTTAACGTCATGATGCTGCTCAGCCAACCTTCTGACAAATGGCAGGGAATGTCTGGCCGTTTGTGCCAGGAGCACCTGGCCCTGATCCCAAAACTTGTCCAGCGTGAAGTCTTTGTCTGTGGCCCTGAAGGCTTTATGGCGTCGGCAATGAACCTATTGGAAACATTGGGTGTGCCGGAAGTTCAACGTCATCAGGAGTTCTTCACGCCACCCACTGTGGGTAACGATGCGCCAGCGATGGACGTGAACATTACGATTGAAGGGGAATTTATCCGTGGTGAAAACCAGCGCCCGATTCTGATTCAGGCAGAAGAGGCGGGGGTGTATGTGGATTACAGTTGTCGCGCTGGTGTGTGTGGTTGTTGCAAACTCAGGTTGGTTGACGGGGAGGTAGAGCAGCCCGATATGCCCGCCCTTTTCCCGGGGGAAAAAGAAGAGGGATTGGTACTGGCCTGCTGCTGTGTACCCAAAAGTGATGTTATCTTGACTAAACCTTGAACAAACAACCGAAATTCAACGACTTTTTTCCTTACGCTAACACGAACAACTGCCATCATGGTCTATCATGAAGGCAGTTTTTGGGGGACAAGCAATGGTGCTTGCCAGTATAACCGGTGCGAGGAATACTCAATGACAGATGCAAATAAAAAAGGGGCATTACTGTTTGTTGCTGGGCTGGTTTTAGGTGGCCTGGTAACATCCAACCATTGGTCTTCTGCTGAGGGTAATACCCAATCTGAGCTTGGGGATACCCAGGCAGAACTGGCGCAAAGCCAGTCAGAGCTGAATGAGGCGCAACAACACATCACCCAGCTTGAGGCGTCAAACCGGCAGGCAGGGGAGAAGGCTGCTCTGTTAACTGAACAACTTGATACCAAAGCGGCAGAAATTGTCAGTCTGAAAGCCGAGCTTGATGATAAAGCCCGAAAATATACTGAGCAGGCTGAGCAATGGAAAAAGCAGACAGAAAAACAATCAGTTGCGATTATGCAGCTGAAAAATCGTATAAAGGACGCCGACCAGCTATATGCGGAGCGTCATCGCCTGACCGAAGCGATCAATGAGCTCAATGAAAAAATCCTCAAAGGTGCACACAAACTGGAACTCAGTCAGCAAGCCTGTGCCGAATTCAAAAAAGGCGACTCATGGAATAAGGTCTCCCAGACCGATTGCGACAACTTCGATGAACTGAAATCCCAAAATGATGCGATGATCGAACAGTTTGATGGTTTGAGTGCGGAACTGGATAAAGTGAAGCGGGCGCTTTCTGCCTTTGGCAATATGCCACTTCCAGAACAGCCTTGACCGTGTAGCAGGGGGACACATTCATTTCGCGGAGATTCCTACCCGATTTAATTTTTTATCTTTAAAACCATTAGGCATGTTTAGCAACTATGCTTATGGAAGTAAGGCTCGTTACTTTGCAAATTGCGTTATATTTCTTTGCCTTGCTTACGCCAACCATGAGTAACTGCCGCCGGAATTAGGGATAGAAATTTTGACGACCCGAGTATTAATCACCGACGATTCTGCACTGGCCAGAAAGCAACTGGCCAGATCTCTGCCAAGCACTATCCATGCCGATGTGACGTTTGCGGAAAATGGCAAAATTGCGATTGAACAGCTTCAGGCTTCCCGTTTCGATGTCATGTTTTTAGATCTCACCATGCCAGAGATGGATGGATTTGAAACACTGGAAATGATGCGCACCAACAATATCAATGTGCCTGTGTTTGTTGTTTCCGGCGATATTCAGCCCAAAGCTCAGGAAAGGGTACTTTCCCTGGGAGCCAAAGCCTTTGTAAGAAAGCCTGTCAGTCAGGAAAATCTGGCACAGCTTCTGGTTTCGTTTACAGGCAGTGCACCGTCTTTATCCGCGGATAAACCTACGCAACCTGCGTTGGACATGAAAATTGGCCGGCGTGAAATGTATCTGGAAGTGGTGAACCTGGCGATGGGACGTGCCGCAGATTCACTGGCCCGTTACTTCGATGTTTTCGTCCATATGCCCTTGCCCCAGGTGAACGTGCTTGAGGTCAGTGAGCTCACCATGACCATCAAGCATCTGGCGAATAATGACAACATAAACGGTATCTGCCAGGGTTTCAGCGGCGAGGGAATCGCGGGCGAAGCACTCATGTTGATATCAGACTCTTCGATGAATGATTTGCTTGGCATTCTGGATTACCCAGATGATGGCAGTGTTGATAATGACCTTGAAGTGCTGGTGGATGTCAGCAATGTTTTGATCTCTGCATTCTTATCAGGGATTGGTGAGCAGGCAGGGCTGGTGTTTGCCCAGAGCTATCCGGTGATCATCGGTCAACACCAATCCGTTGATAAGCTGGTTGAGAAGATGCATGGCACCTGGAAGCGAACGGTCACCATTGAAGTGAGCTACGCCATTGATGGCACCAACATCAAATGCGATTTGTTGTTACTACTGGTGGATGAATCCTTGCCACTGCTTGACGCGAAACTGGCCTACCTGATGGACGATGAGGAGTAGCCATGATTGACTCACCAGAATTTGAACAATTCAACTGGATGGTCGATATGGTTCAGAATATCGACATGGGCTTGATTGTCGTCGACCGTGATTTCACTATCCATATGTGGAATGGCTTTATGGTTCATCACACGGGCAGACACCCTAATAAAGTCAAAGGTCAATCTTTGTTCACTGTGTTTCCGGAGATACCCGAAGCCTGGTTTCGGGCAAAATGCCGCCCGGTCTTTGAATTAAAATGCCGCAGTTTTGTGGTGTGGAAACAGCGTCCTTACCTGTTTCATTGCCGGAATGTACGTCCTATCACTGGGCAGGCCAGTTATATGTACCAGAACGTCACGCTTAACCCCATCGTCAATCTGCGTGGTGAAGCGCAACATATATTTATCTCAGTGGCTGACGTTACCGGTGAAGCGCTGGCCTCCCAATAACTGTTATTTCCAGACATCTTAAAGACGAAGCCAGCGTTATTGCCGGCTACGTTCTTATTTGGCTGGTTACCCAAACAGGTTGGGGCTGCCGCAATTGGGCGCCTTTCGCGTTGGGGGTGGCAATTGTTTAATTGCCGTTTTCAGATCAGAAATCCGCGTGTCGTGGGAAGGGTGTGTGGACAAAATTTCTGGCGGCGCACCTTTGGAGGCTTTTGCCATATTGCGCCAGAGTGCCACACTCTGGTTTGGATCAAAGCCCGCTTTATTCATCAACTGCACACCGATCAAATCTGATTCTGATTCATGGGTCCGGCTAAAGGGCAGTAACACACCCACGTTCACACCTAACCCTAAACCCGCCATGATCAAGTCAGCATTCTGCGAACCTGCCGCACCGAGCGCCACACTGGTGATTTGCAGGGCACTGTTTGCGGCCAGTGAGCTGGAAACGCGTTCACTGCCATGGTTCGCCATTACATGGCCGATTTCATGGCCAATCACGGAGGCGAGCTGGTCTTGCGTCCGGGCGACTTTCAACAGGCCGGTATAGACGCCGATTTTTCCGCCCGGCAAGGCAAAGGCATTCACCTGATCACTGTCGAACACTGCCACTTCCCACTTATCAAAGTCAGGCTGCGGTGGTGTTACCGCCAAAATGGCATCGGTCACGCACTGTACATATTGGATGGTCTTTTTGTCTGTGCTGATTTTCTCGTTCTTTTTCAGTTCAGAGAAAGACTGAGCGCCCAGCGTTGCCATTTCCGAACCTGACACCAAAATAAATTGGCTGCGTCCGGTTGGGGATGTGGTGCAACCCGCCACCAAGGCACTCAGCAGTGCGGCAGCAAGAATGGTTATTATCCTGTTGAGCTTCATTTAGTATCCTTTTAAGCCCTTTATCGTTTGGGGTGATATCTTAAAGTATTTACAGACGCAAATTAAACCATAAGACTTTCGAGACCTTCGTTATTCGCAGTATTGTCCCGTTGAGATAAATGGCGGTGGCGAAAGAAAGTGACAACAAAGATAATAGTTAAAAATCAGCAAAACGCCGTAAGGATCCATTGTGTCTATCTGGAAAAAACCGATCTCGCTGGAGCGTCTTAACGCCACCTCCAAAAACACCCTGGTTGAACATGTGGGGATTGAATATACCGCATTTGATGATAACAGCCTGACAGGTACCATGCCGGTGGAGGCGCGCACCCATCAACCCCTTGGGATGCTCCATGGCGGCGCGTCTGTCGTCCTTGCTGAAACCCTGGGGTCGCTGGCAGCCAATATGGCCGTGGAAGAAAATAAATATTGTGTCGGTCTGGATATTAATGCCAACCATATTCGTGCAATGCGCTCGGGTTTTGTTATCGGCACGGCGAAAGCGGTTCATCTGGGGGCAACAACTCAGGTATGGCAGATTGAGATCACCGATGAGCGTGGCCGGTTGGTGTGTACCAGTCGCCTGACCATGGCTGTACTCCAGCACAAAGGAAAATAACCATGGTGATCAGTATTCCCGGCGGTAAAGTGATTGCCACCGCACATGAGGTGATGGTGAAGCTTCTGGAAAACCGTATGACACTTCAGGCGCAAACTGACGACATTACTCTGCTTGGCGCACCGTGTATGCTGGTGGCCAACGGCGGGACAGTAAACTGGAGCCTGGGGTTGGGGTCAGAAGAAAACCTTAAAGCGGTTTCTGATGCAACGGGAATCGCTATCAAACGATAGAAGGACTTAAGATGAAGGGACTTATTACGCTGTTATTGATGGTGCTTGCCGGCAATGCGTAGGCAGGGAAAGCCGATGGGGCGGCAATCGGTTTAACGTGTCGTTAAAATAGCCAGAACAAAAGGAAAGCCCCCGCTGCAATGGCGGGGGCTTTTTATCTAAGGTCAACAGAACCTAGTATTCTGCAGTCACTTCGTAGCTGGTGAATTTGCGGATATTAATCACGCCAGTATCAAATATCAGGTACTGGCCTTTAATGCCTTGCAAAACCCCTGATACCACAGGGTTTTTGTCAAAATTCAGGGACGTGATTTTGGTTGGGAATGCCTCAACTGGATAACTGATATCAACAATGTCATGTTTTATTGGTTCAACAGCATCATAGCCGTATTGGAGGCGCAGGCTGTAAATCCGGGCATCAATTTGTGGCAACAGGCGACGAGCTTTCTCATGCAAATCCAGTTCAACGTTGTCACCTTTCAGCATTGCGCGCCAGTTGGTCTTGTCTGCCAGAAACTCCGCAATCGCAGTTTCAACCAAGCCAGATAAGTGGCGACTTTTAACTTTCAGGATTGGCAGAGCCTGAGTCGCGCCCTGATCGACCCAACGGGTTGGGATCTGATTGGCGCGGGTAATACCGACTTTCAGGCCAGAGGTGTTGGAAAGATATACCACGTGGTCAGTCATACAAAACTGCTCAGCCCATTCAGGCTCACGGCACGTCCCTTCGGTAAAATGGCAGGTCTCCGGCTTCAGGATACACATATCGCAACGTGCAAGGCGTTTCGTACAGGGGAAACAGTGTCCCTGGCTGAAGCTCTTGTTGGTTTTGGTACCGCAGGCATCGCAGTATATGTTGCCGGTATAGGTCAAGGTAAGGCGTTTTCCAATCAGTGCATTGAGGTCGATCTCAGCGTCACCAACGGGAAGAAAGTATTTCACGCCATTATCCAGCGTGCTTTTCATTTTGCTCAAAGTGCCAGTAGTCATTATGTTTTATTGTTGTCCTTCACGTGCCGGGATTCTACAACGAAAGGACAGTCACTAAAACCGTGTTTGCTGGCAGTAATACTTATTTGATTGTCACGATACCCTGATTGAGATCGTTGTACAGTGACACATTCAATACCAGCATATTGCGCTCAATGTCTTCACTGATTTCGTCAATAACATACAGATCGGCCTCATTATCAGTCAGCCTGTTTTCTGCCAAATTGACGATGTTTTCATTGATATCACCCGAAATGGTGACTTCTTCAACTTTTTCATAATGGCCATATGCCAACATAGTTGCGGGGACAAGCTCTGGCGCAGCATAGGTAGGCAGGGCGAAAAGAAGGGAAGCTGCAAGCAAAGGGGCTTTGAAGTATTCCATCATGATGGTATTCCGTCTTTGTCGTTTACCGCCATTATAGACAGGGCTTGTACCTATTGTGTCAGTAGAAAGTCAGCACAAAATGATCGCGGTGTTAAAAGGGGCGTTTTGTTTTACAGAACGTGATATGGATTCATTAAATCATAAATCAACCACTATCGGGCAGTGATCTGATAGTCGGTAAGTGGCAACAGCGTGGTAGGAATACTGATATTGTCTGGCTTGTGGCGGATTCAACGCTGACACCGCACCTTTGCTCGCGATGATGTGATCGATCAGTTTTTGGTATACCACGTGCTCCCAGCGCTTAGTGCGGTAATTGTATTTTCGGGCTTTACATTTAGCCGGTGTGCCTTTGGTCAGCTTTACCAGGTTGTCTTCACCCACGTCTAGGAGTAATTGCTTCCAGACCCACTCGTTTTTATCATTAAGGTAGTGGTTGAAATCACCGGCAATAATGAAGTCCTGACCGAGTTTGAGTCGGGCGTTTATCCAGACAGAAAGTGCTTCAATCTGGTGATCCAGTTTTTTACAGCTGTTATTCCGGCGGATTGGGGTCTCGAAGCAGCCGGATTTCAGGTGGATTGACAGCAAGTGCAAGGGCGGTTGGTTTTCCCTTTTCACCTCGATATACGCGCCATATCTCAAATTACCTCGGGAGAGAAATGTCGGTAAGCCCAGCGGTTGGTAGTCCTCGTGGTCAACCACCTTGATCCCTTTCTTTACTGCCCAGCCCGTAAACTGGTGACTGCGGCGGCTGTGGTTGAAATGTTTAGTGCGATCCGAAAAGTAAAAATCGTACGCCGTGGGATTGAGTACCTTGGACAGTGATGCTTCACTGTCAACTTCCTGAAATGCCACCAGATCTGCGTCAATGATCGATGAAACCGTCTGCATCATCAAGTAGTCATCCGTCGTTCGTTTGCCTTGTATCATGTCATTTTTGTCACTCAGCCATTCCATATTCCACGTCGCAATGGAAAGCGAAGCGTGTGCGGCTATTGCGTGAAAAAGAAAGAGCACAAAGACAACAATACCTAACCAGATCCTGGACGATCGGTTGAACATGGTTTGGCGACGTAGCACGTATGCTGAATTCATGAAATGACAGATAAGCGATTGTTCTTATGTTGGAAGCAAGAAAACTCAGGACTATCGAAAGCATAGTAGTGCATATGGTTTCTCGCTGTTTTTGCAAGGTGAAGATTTTGCGTTATCAGTAGCAATTTGGAGCGCTATTTTTTCATTTATTGAAGGTCGTCCACACTAATCGAATAGATAAAAATCGCATGCCCCCTAGCCATGATCTAAATCAAAGTATCAAAAGCATCTCAGCGGTCTAATGCACCACATATTGTAGTTTCAGCTTTAAATTCACCCATATTTGGTATTTCTTGACGCCATTCACATTTGTATGCAGGCCGTGAGGATCTTGCGCGATCCCTATTTGATATCGGTCAACTAACGTGAAATGGTGCGTTTTTTCGGGGTATCGCTGGCTACGTTTCCATACTTACCCAGACCATGAAACTGTGGTTGTTTCGTCTTTCTCTCCCTTGCACTGAATAGGGCCGTTTTTTGAGGAGCTACTTGTGAAACCTGTTGTCATCAAACGTGATGGAGGCCGCGTACCTTTCGAGCGCCAACGTATTAAAGATGCAGTTATGAGTGCGGCGTTTGCAGTAGAAGACATGGATGAAGCTTACGCAGCAGCCGTTGCAGATGGCGTCCTGGCGCAATTCATGCGCGATGAAGAGGTGGATATCCACCAGATTCAGGATGCCGTAGAAAACCATCTGATGGCCGGCCCTTACAAAGCTGTGGCGCGTGCATACATTGAATATCGCCACGACCGTGACAGTATTCGCGAGAAAAAAAGCCGTTTGAGCAACGAGATCCGGGGTTTGGTTGAACAAACCAATTCAGACATCCTCAATGAGAACGCAAACAAAGACAGTAAGGTGATCCCAACCCAGCGTGATTTGCTGGCCGGTATCGTCGCGAAACATTACGCCAAGCAGTATATGCTGCCGAAAAATGTCGTGCGTGCCCATGAGCAGGGTGACATTCACTATCACGATCTGGATTACGCACCGTTTTTCCCGATGTTCAACTGCATGTTGGTTGATCTTGAAAATATGCTGACCCACGGTTTCAAGATGGGGAATGCGGAAATCGATACCCCGAAATCAATCCAGACTGCCACCGCCGTTACTGCACAAATCATCGCGCAGGTAGCGAGCCATATTTACGGTGGCACCACCATCAACCGTATTGATGAAGTTCTGGCGCCGTATGTCGAAATCAGCTACGAAAAGCACCTGATGGTCGCACGCGAATGGGATATTCCCAATGCCGAAGCCTATGCCCGTGCTCGCACGGAAAAAGAGTGTTATGACGCATTCCAGTCGCTGGAATATGAAGTCAACACCCTGCACACCGCAAACGGACAAACCCCATTTGTGACGTTCGGTTTTGGTCTGGGTGAATCCTGGTCTGCGCGCCTTATTCAAGAATCCATTTTACGCAACCGTATTGCTGGCCTTGGCAAAAACCGCAAAACCGCCGTCTTCCCGAAACTGGTGTTTAGCCTGAAATCGGGCCTGAACCTGAAAGAAGGTGAGCCAAACTACGACATCAAACAGCTTGCGCTGGAATGTGCGTCCAAGCGCATGTATCCGGACATCCTGAACTTTGATCGTGTGGTTGAAGTGACAGGCTCGTTCAAAACGCCAATGGGCTGCCGTAGCTTCCTGTCTGCATACGAAGAAAACGGTAAGCTTATCCATGAAGGCCGCAACAACCTTGGTGTGGTGTCAATCAACCTGCCGCGCATTGCCATTCGTGCCAATGGGTGTGAAAAAACCTTCTACAAACTGCTGGACGACGTGCTGGCTGTAGCACGTGAGGGCCTGGATACCCGCATTGCCCGTCTGCAGGGTGTGAAAGCGCGTGTTGCACCAATCCTGTATATGGAAGGGGCATGCGGCGTTCGCCTGAACCCGGACGATGATATTAGCGAAATCTTTAAAAACGGCCGCGCGTCGATTTCCCTTGGTTACATCGGTATTCATGAAACCATCAATGCGCTTTATGGCACCGAAGAACATGTTTACGACTCAGAAGTTCTTCGCGAGAAAGCGTTGAATATCGTTAAACACCTGAAAGCCGCAACAGACAGCTGGAAAGAAGAAACTGGCTACGGCTTCAGCCTGTACAGCACGCCAAGTGAAAACCTGTGTAGCCGTTTTTGCAAAATTGATGCAAAAGAGTTTGGTGTGATTGATGGGGTAACTGATAAAGGGTACTACACCAACAGTTTCCACCTTGATGTAGAAAAGAAAGTGAATCCGTACGACAAGATTGATTTTGAGATGGCGTATCCTGCGATCGCAAACGGCGGATTTATCTGTTACGGCGAATACCCGAATATCCAACACAACATTGAAGCGCTCGAAAACGTGTGGGATTACAGCTACGAGCGTGTGCCTTACTACGGGACTAACACGCCGATTGACGAATGCTATGAATGCGGTTTCACCGGCGAATTTGACTGCTCAAGTAAAGGCTTTGTGTGTCCACGCTGTGGCAACCACGACTCGACCAAAGTCTCTGTTACCCGTCGCGTATGCGGATATCTGGGCAGCCCAGACGCGCGCCCGTTCAACGACGGGAAGCAAGAAGAGGTGAAACGCCGCGTTAAGCATATGTAAGTGAATAAAAATGAACTACCACCAATATTATCCTGTCGATGTGGTTAATGGTGAAGGGACACGCTGCACCCTGTTTGTCTCAGGGTGTGAGCACCAGTGCCGGGGGTGTTATAACCAAAGCACTTGGTCGCCTTCATCTGGTGAGCCGTTTGATCAGCAGATGGAAGATCGCATTATTGCCGATCTGAAAGACACCCGTATCAAACGGCGTGGATTGTCGCTCAGTGGCGGCGATCCTTTATTTCCTGCGAACTTGCCCAGTGTGTTGAAACTGGTCCAGCGTGTAAAAGCAGAATGCCAAGGCAAAGATATCTGGATGTGGACGGGTTATACGCTGGCGAACCTGAGCGAGGCACAACAGGAAGTGGTGTCATACATCGATGTGCTGGTAGATGGAAAGTTTGAGCAGGCATTGGCCGATCCCTCGCTTCCCTGGCGAGGAAGCACCAATCAGGTTATCCACCGTTTGACGTCACATTAACAAACGCCTTCCGATCATTTAATATGCTTCACCAACGCCGCTTAATTGCGGCGTTGTTCTATCATTATCATCCTTGGGTGAGTTAACATTCGACAAACCTAAGCAGGGTAGTTAAGAACGATTGTAAACCTACATTGTCAACGCCTTTGAATTTGCTTTAACTACAAGGACACCGCAATGAAACAGCGTATTGCAGCCTTCTTCTTATGTATTGTTCTCAGTCCATTCTCCTTAGCCGCCTCCAACGAGGTCGACCAAGACTATGATCGCCTCTCTGATGGCAAATTGGTCATGGGTGAAAAAGAGTGGGTGAGGGTAGACATCATTGATGTGGTTGCCAAGGCTCGTGTCGATACTGGCGCAACAACGTCTTCAATCAGTGCCATCGACATCAAGAAGTTTGAACGAGATGGCGAAGATTGGGTGCGTTTCCGTTTGGCGCATGACAATAAAAAGAGTGACATAATCAGGCTTCCTGTTGTCCGGACCGTGCGTATCATCCAATCCAGTGTACAAGGGTACGATCGCCGTTATGTGGTTGAGATGCCTATCACTATTGGCGACTATACCCAGAAAACCGAGTTTACTCTGCGCGACAGGCTTCACCTGGATTTCCCGGTGCTTCTCGGTCGCACGTATCTGGATGGAGTCGCAGTAGTCGATGTCAGCCGAAAATATGTGCAGTCAAAGCCAGAAAAACTCAGAAAGTAAACCTCACTTGACGGCTTTACAGCAAAAAGCGCAACAGCATTTCTGTTGCGCTTTTTTAGTTGCGTGGCGCTGAACTTTTAGTAATGTAACCTAACTAGAAAACAGATATCGCCGTTTAATAAGGAAGTTATCGCATGTTAGATTTGCTCTCTCCTGCACAACAGGATCCTATCTTGTCCCTTTCTATTGCTTTTCGCGAAGACCCGCGCGCCGACAAAATGGATCTTGGTATCGGTGTGTACAAAGACAGCAAGGGCCAAACGCCGATTATGCAGGCAGTAAAAGCCGCGCAACGCCAACTGGCTGACACCCAAACCACTAAAAGCTATGTTGGCCTTGCGGGCAGTGAGGCCTTCAACAGCGCGATGGTCGACCTGCTGCTGAAAGGCACGGATGGATACTCACGCAGTGCAGCGGTTCAAACGCCGGGGGCAAGCGGTGCATTACGAATGCTGGCAGATCTGATGTATCTGGCCAAGCCCATTTCCACGGTATGGATAAGCAACCCAAGCTATGTCAATCATAAGCCTGTTATGGAAGCCGCAGGGCTGACCGTCAAGTTTTATCCGTACTTCAATACTGAAACCAAACAGGTTGATGCTGACGCCATGCTGGATGCTCTTGCTGGTGCAGGCCCGGATGATGTGGTCTTGTTACACGGTTGCTGCCATAACCCAACCGGTGCGGATATCCGTCCTGAACATTGGCAGGCTATCAATCAACTGGCGCAGAAAAAGGGGTTCACTCCGTTTGTCGATATTGCCTATCAGGGCTTTGGGGATGGGTTGGAAGAGGATGCCTATGGCCTTCGCCTGCTGGCAGACTCGGTGGAAGAAATGTTAATTGCAACGTCTTGCTCGAAAAACTTTGGTTTGTACCGTGAACGTACAGGTGCCGCGATTGTGATCGGAAAAAACACCCAGGAAGCAGACAATGCCAAAGGTCGTATCCTCCAGTTAGCCCGTGCGACCTACACCATGCCACCTGATCATGGTGCCGCCATTGTGGAAACGATCCTGACCAGTGACGATCTCACCAAACAATGGAAAGAGGAACTTGATGCCATGCGTGGTCGTATCGTGACCTTGCGTGAAGGGTTAAGTGCGGCACTGGCAGCACGCACTGGCGACAACCGTTTTGATTTTATCAAACAACACAAAGGCATGTTCTCTATGTTGGGGCTGACCCAAGAACAAGTTTGCAAATTACGTGAAACGTTTGGCATCTACGTTGTGGGTGACAGCCGCATTAATGTGGCAGGCCTGACTGAGTCACGTATTAACTATTTGGCAGATGCATTAATGGCCGTCACCAGATAGACAAATGACCTGAAGATGATTGAATTTAGAGGTTGGTTGCTTGGGTCAATAGCCTGAAATAAAGAAAGAAGCCAGCAGTTGCTGGCTTCTTTTATTCTATACAGAAATGTATTTTATTCCTAAGTATATTTAAATAGCTTGGAATATTTAATTTCGATTTATTTTTCTCTAAATACTAAGTTGACATTCACAGGCACTGTATCAGAAATAGCGATATTTCCAACGGTTTCAGCAACTTTCTTAAGATTTTCCGCGGGGATGCCGAATGTAGCACCATTAATAATGACAGGTTTATAAGTGAATGCGAATATATCATCCTCTGATTTAATAATATTCATATTCAACGTCACATCTTGGGTGTTCCCAAACAAGGTTACTTTGGCTGGAATGGCTTGCTGTAACAGTGCATTGGCTTTGTCCAAATCGGCCATAGAAACGGTGCCTTCCACGCTTAACATTGGGAAATTTTTCGTTTCAAAGAAAAGGTCGTTTAGACGTTCGTCGCGGATAGGAATACCTGTGGATAATGAAGAGAATGGGACAGTAATGCTAAAATGCCCCGTTTCATCAACATTTCCTTTAATACTACTGAGTGTTGCTGGTTCTACAATATACGATTTTTTGATGGTAGCGAAACTGATCGAAGACGCATCAGAATCTACGATATATTTATTTGCAGCAAAAGAAAGTGAAGGTATTAAAGTGAATGCTAAAATAACCGAAGATGTAGAAAGCTTCATTTTACTTTTCCTTGTTTTGTACTGTTTTTAAATATCGTACCTGAGCACTTAACACATGTACAATGCTTTATTTTGATTATGGTGTGTTGAGATTTTGATTGAGAGTAAATATGTTTTACATGGGTCATAATTAAAACAAAAGGGATAACGTGTTTATTTGAGTTTGTCCCAATAAATAGACATGATAATAGTGATGACGCAAAGAAATGGATTCTGTTACTATGTGATATTGAACTTAATCTGGTAGTAGCTCAATGAAAATACATCGAATTAATCCGACAAACCGCTGGTCAGATGTCACCGTATTCAATGGCATTGCACACTTCGTTGAAGTACCTGAAAGTGATCTGAATGCAGATATCAAAGGTCAGACTGAGCAGGTTCTGGCACAGGCAGAAGAAATGCTGGCGAGTGTTGGATCAGATAAAACCCGTATCCTGTCTGTGACAATCTACATCACGGATTTTGATAACCTGCCAGCGCTGAATGCAGTGTGGGATAACTGGTTTGAGCCTGGCACAGCACCAAGTCGCGCGTGTGTGAAAGCGGAGTTGGCTGATCCGGATTATCTGGTTGAGATGGCTTTTGTTGCTGCTGCCGGAGAAGAATTTCAGTAAATATTTCCTGTAAAAGACCTCGTCTGTTGTGAGGCATTTGAGCTTCAAAACGAGACAAAGATGGCTATCTGTGTCTCGTTTTGGTAATGGAAAGGGTTGTTAAATTAGACGTGCATAACTCAACTTCATGTTGTTTGATGAGATGGGTATACATGAAGTACGAATAAGATACACTTTATTCAAACGTATTCAGTTGCATATAGGGAAAACATGCTCTGGCACAAAGTCGAAAACCAACTCAAGCTTCATGACATCAGTCTTATCGTAGGTCCAAACCGGTCAGGTAAAACCAAATTTCTCGTTGAACAGTACGGCGACACACCGTTTACTGTTGATATTGCCAAGGCCAAGCTTGCGTATTGCGGCGGTGACACCACGATTACAGAAGTAGAATGGAAGGCTATCTATGAGCGTGACTGCCCGTTTATCGCAGTTGATGATGCCCACCTGCTGAAGACCAGTGATCTGTTAAAACTGGTCGATGTTGCTGTTGAAACCAGTAAACGTCTCTATATGTCCTGCAATGAAAATATTGTTACCCACTTACCCGCACTGTTGACGCATATCAGAGGCTACAATCTCTCCGTGGTAAAATTGGAAAAGCTGACCACAACGGAAGTCTGTGCTTGGGTGTTAGGTGAGTTTGGGTAGGCCTTCACTTTACTCCCCCCCAGCTTTCTTCTTCAATTTTGGCAAATGCCAGCGAAGCCCTTTGCAATGCGGGTAAGAAATGCAAAGCCTGTTCTGCTTTCAGGCGCATGATTGGTGCTTGGATAGCGACAGCCAGGTTCGATCTTCCACGTTTTGAAGGAACCAAGACTGCAACACATAGCAAGCCGGGCAGGAATTCTTCATTGTCGATGGCATAACCACACATTCTGACGTTTTCCAATTCTTTTTCCAAAGACGGAATATCAGTAATGGTTTTCTCGGTGAAGGCTGTCATGTCTGAATTGCCTAGAAGCCTGCGGCGTTGTGACGGTGTCATGTTTGCCAAAAATAGCTTGCCCGTTGCTGAGCAATGTACCGGTACCCGCGAGCCTGGGTGTAAATGGAAACGCAGCGGTGCTTCTGTTTCAACGCGGTCAACATAAATCACCTCCCCGCCAGACAGGGAAGTGAGATTACAGCTTTCCCCAACTTCATCCCGCAACTGGCTTAGCACTTGATGTCTGGCGCTATGGGTTGTTGAATTTAACAGCACATTCTCTGCCAAATGACGCAATCTTGCCCCTTTGCCATAATGGCGTTCATCACCATCACGCTGGATGATGCCTGCGCTTTCCAACTGTTGGAGCATTCGGTGCAATGAAGGTTTTGGGATACTGGTTTCTTCGGTAAGATCTTGAAGTGAAAAAAACGCATCTTTTTGGGCAATGAGTTCCAACAAAGAAAATAAGCGCAGAGTCGGCGTGTCGCCGTCCACAACCGTAGTGTTAGATTTATTCTGGTTTTTCATGGCTATACCTTCCTTATATACCTGCATGTATATCAGAATTCTTGAAAATGACAACAAATCATCTTGGAAAATGAAATTTAGCGCTCTGTATTTGCAGATAACCCGGTGTCTGTAAATCGGGCAGTTGTTGTTGCAACATTTCTTTCAATGGTGTTTTGTTTCCGGTCTCTTCCTTACCGATGCACTGATAAGTGCAATGATGTCGTTGAACGTTGTGCTATCGGGGTGAAAATCGTTATCCAGGGTTAAGCTAAGCGGGTAGAAGCGGCTGAGATCCACGCCGACACCGATTGCTGCAATGCTGTCTCCCCGTTTTTCCCTGCTGGCGATCACCTGTTTGAGGTGATTGTCCAGATAGGCGTCACCGTTGGCTAGATGGGTTGCTGTATCCATTGGACTGCCATCAGATAGGACCAGCAAGATACGTTTTGATGTGTCTGATTGCTGTAACCTTGAACATGCCCATTCGATGGCTTCGCCATCGATACCTTCACGGAAAATGTCTCCTTTCATCAGCGCTGCGATATGTCTGGAGCCTTGCCGCCAATCTATCGCGGTATCTTTAAAAATGAGATGGCAAATCTCATTCATTCTGCCGGGCATCGGCGTTTGGGCTGTCGTAAGCCATTGTTTATAAGGACGGCCACCATGCCATGTATTGGTGGTATATCCCAGCACTTCTGTACTCACACCTCCGAGGCCGAGTACCCTGATCAATCCATCGACAAGATGGATGATGTTTTCAATGTGTTGCCTCATGGAGCCGGAACAGTCAATCAATATCGACACTGCGCAATCGGGTTTGTTAATGAAACGTTCTTTGACGAAAACACGCCTCTCCATAGGAGACGAGACGACCTGGGTAAGACGGCTTCCGTCGATATGTCCTTCTTCTTCATCGAATTGCCACCCATCCCGTGTTGGTTGACTTAAACAGAGTAACAGCCGCCGGGCCATTTCCCGCACATTAAGCCCCAGATGGTTAAAGCGTTTATCAAGATATGCACGGAATGCTTCCAGCTGCGCTTTTCTGATCAAGGTACACGCATCGATCTCAGTATCAAATTCACGATTAAATACCTGGTAAGAGCGGGAATTCGTCTCAAATGACGAATTGTTTTCACCATGGGTTGATGCGCCAGAGTTGTCAGTCTCGATATCGGTGCTGAGTAACAGGGGAAAGGCGTTGAATCGTTGTTGTGTTTTTTCGTCTTTCCCATCATTCCACTCACTCTCCTTGATCATTTTTGATATTTTCTCGGACAGCATTAAAGCAAAGGAAGCATAGTTTTTTTGAGATGCGGTATGACGGCGAAGACCAGAAAGTTCAGCGCCAATATCGGATACGATCCCGGCGCGTGTGGCTTCGATGATATTTTCAATCTCTGAGTCGATCGGTGTTGAAAAAAGGCGTGATCGGACGGTTTGGATCACCGTAAACAACAGAATGCCGAGTCTGGATTCAGTAAGGTTTTCATGCAGTACCTGTTGACTCCAGGTGTCAAACCGGTAGCGAAGATTTTCCCGTACACCCAGTTGATGGCTTTGGCCATACAGGGCTTCGGTGCGGTATTGTTCCAGCAAATCAAAGAGCATGCGTGCGATAGGATCGACTGGCATTGCTGATTGATGGACGTTTACATCACTCAGCAGAAGGCGTGCAGAAATGGCATCGGCACGCCCACGAAGCGCCTGAATATCATCGCAAAAGTCATGGGGCTGAAGGTGGGAGGCTGCTATCGGTATAAAAATATGCCCTTGGTAAAGATGTTCTCCCCGGAACCTGAGATCAGGATTGCCGGTCTCGGAGCGAATGGTTGCCAGTGTCAGCTCGCGCCTGTGCTGCTCAGCGCGGGTGAAAAGTGGTGGTTCGCTGAGGATGCTTTTTTTCATTTTTCCGTGCCAGTCAGTGAAACAGCGTCATCCAGCGCCTCTTCGTTGAAGCAGCGTTGATAGAGCTCGTTAATTAATGGCCACTCGGCTTCGTCACATTTGTTGAGAAAAGTGAGGCGAAACGCAACCTTGGGATCGGTGAATATTTCACAATTCTCTGCCCAGGTGATCACCGTTCGTGGAGACATCAGCGTAGAGATATCGCCGGTTGAAAAGGAGCTGCGTGTCAGGTTGGCGATTTCGACCATTTGGGCAACGAGTTGTCGCCCCCGTTCTGTGTTTTTAGAGGGAACACGCGCAAGGACAATATCGGCTTCGGTTTCCGGTGCCAGGTAATTAAGCGTGACAACAAGGTTCCATCGGTCAATCTGGGCTTGGTTTAACACCTGAGTGCCATGGTACAAGCCCTGCAAATTCCCCAAACCCACCGTGTTGGCTGTTGCAAAGAGTCGGAATGACGGGTGCGGTTCGATTACCCGGTTTTTATCCGTCAAGACAAGCTTTCCTTCTTTCTCAAGCAAACGCTGAATAACAAACATGACATCAGGCCTGCCCGCATCGTACTCATCGAGGATCAGAGCAATAGGACGGGTGGCTGACCAAGGCAAAATGCCATCTTGAAATTCTGTCAACTGTTTGTTGTCACGGACGACAAGGGTGTCTTTGCCTACCAGGTCCAGCCTGCTGATGTGCCCATCCAGGTTAACTCTCATACAAGGCCAGTTTAGCCGGGCTGCAACCTGCTCTATGTGGGTGGATTTGCCCGTGCCGTGAAGCCCTTGAACCAGAGTCCGCCGGTTGTATGTGAAACCAGCAAGGATAGCCATGGTGACGTCGGGGTTGAATACGTATTCAGGATCGATTTTAGGCACCAGCTCATTACCTGCTGAGAATGCTGGAACTCGTAAGCGGGTATCGATACCAAATACTTCCCTGGCCGACACCAGTATATCTGGTCCTTGTTGTGATGTTGTCTGCATCTTTCCTCCTTGAGTTCGCCTTTCAGCGATGGGTTCTCGATAGTGAGATTTTTAATATCGTTTGTTTCGCTATTTGAAATTTTTATTGATTAATCATTCATACAGTACTAGCTTAATTTTACATTCTAAAATATGAAATATTTAATTCCATTATATGAAATATAGCAAGGAGGCTTTATGAGCGAATCAACGATGCGCACCGTTGTTGAAGGTCCAACCAAGATGACGCCATCAGAAGCATTTGTGGAAACACTGGTCGCAAACAATGTCACAACGATGTTCGGCATCATGGGGTCGGCGTTTATGGATGCTATGGACATCTTTGCCCCGGCCGGAATTGAAATGATCCCTGTGGTTCATGAACAGGGGGCGGCGCACATGGCAGATGGTTACTCGCGTGTGTCAGGCAACCATGGTGTGGTGATTGGCCAGAATGGCCCGGGGATCAGCAACTGTGTTACTGCCATTGCCGCGGCATATTGGGCTCACAGCCCTGTGGTGATGATCACACCGGAAACCGGCACCATGACAATGGGGCTGGGAGGGTTTCAGGAATGTAACCAGCTGCCGATGTTTCAGGAGTTCACCAAATACCAAGGGCACGTTACCCATCCAGCAAGAATGGCCGAATACACTGGGCGTTGCTTTGATCGGGCGATGAGTGAAATGGGCCCGACACAACTTAATATCCCGCGCGATTACTTCTATGGCGAAATTACCTGTGAAATTCCAAAACCTGCCCGTCTGGACAGGGGGCCCGGTGGTGAAAACAGCCTGAATCAGGCTGCTGATATCCTTGCTGACGCCAGGTTTCCCGTGATCATTTCCGGCGGTGGTGTCGTGATGGCCGATGCAGTTGAAGAATGTAAAGCGCTGGCAGAACGCTTGGGCGCGCCAGTCGTTAACAGCTATCTGCACAATGATTCCTTTCCCGCTTCTCATCCGCAATGGTGTGGCCCATTGGGTTATCAAGGCTCAAAAGCCGCGATGAAACTGATATCGCAAGCAGATGTCGTGGTTGCCCTGGGTTCCCGTCTTGGACCGTTTGGTACCTTGCCACAGCACGGCCTCGATTACTGGCCAACAAACGCCAAAATCATCCAGATTGACGCCGACAACAAAATGCTGGGTTTGGTGAAGAAAATATCCGTCGGTATCTGCGGTGATGCAAAAGCAGCTGCCGTTGCACTGACCGAACGTTTAAACCATCGAGAACTCGCTTGTGACGCTAACAAAGAAGCGCGTCTTGAGATCATGAAGCGGGAAAAAGACGCGTGGGAGCAAGAGCTGAACGACTGGACCCACGAAAGGGATGCTTTCAGTCTGGATGTGATTGAACACAATGCTACGGAAACGCCTTTTTCCGGTGGTGAATACCTTCATCCCCGTCAGGTGCTCCGTGAGCTTGAAAAAGCCATGCCTGAAGATGTCATGGTCTCTACCGACATTGGCAACATCAATTCCATCGCCAACAGCTACCTGAGATTTGAAAAACCGCGCAGCTTCTTTGCGGCGATGAGTTTCGGTAATTGCGGGTATGCGTTCCCGACCATTATTGGAGCCAAGAAGGCGGCTCCTCACAGACCGGCCATTTCCTACGCCGGTGATGGCGCCTGGGGAATGAGTATGGTCGAAACCATGACCTGTGTCCGCCATAACATTCCGGTGACCGCGGTGGTGTTCCATAACCGTCAGTGGGGCGCAGAGAAAAAGAATCAGGTTGATTTTTATAACCGCCGGTTTGTAGCAGGTGAGCTGGACAACCAGAGCTTTGCCGGTATTGCCCGCGCCATGGGTGCAGAGGGTGTAACGGTTGATCGGCTGGAGGACGTTGGTCCGGCGCTGAAAACGGCAATCGACAGGCAAATGAACGAAGGAATAACAACCGTGATTGAAATTATGTGTACACAGGAATTGGGAGACCCTTTCCGTCGTGACGCACTTTCAACGCCGGTCCGCTTCCTTGATAAATACAAAGACTACGTTTAACCGGACGTCGTATTGGCGACAGTGCTGACGGATTCCATTCATGAAACCAGTAAAGGGCGGGTGTTTAGCCCGTCAGTCAAGAAAAGGAGCTTCAACGTGAATAACCCGATGACTCAAGCAAATTCAGGTGCTATCACCAAAGACGCTTTAGATGCATTTTCTAACGCGTGGAATGACCACGATGTTGATGCACTGATGACATTTATGACGGAAGACTGTGTTTTTCATACTGCGGCAGGTAACGAGCTTCAGGGGACCACGATATCGGGGTTTGATGCCGTCCGTGATGCGTTTGAGCAGGTGTGGAAAAACTTCCCGGATGTGTGTTGGAAAGATCCTGAGCACACGGTGTTATCCGGGGACAAAGCGATCACGGAATCAACATTTTGTGCAACAAAACCAGATGGTAGCAGGATTGAGGCCCGCATGGTGGATGTGTTCACTGTCCGTGACGGTAAGATAGCGGTGAAAAATGCGTTCCGCAAAGACAGGCCCGCGCTGGTGGTTTGATGTTATTGGCATGCTTTTCGCCATCGTTGAAATAGGGTCGTAATACGTATTCAGGGAGCAATCAAATGGGATCTGTCACTCAAAAGATATCCGGAGCCGAACAAGGATTTTCCCGTACCGCGACAGCCGCGTCTGATGCCTATGATCCCACCTACGATCCATTAGTGCATTCCACGCCGGGAAAAGGCCGGGATTACGCGCCTTCTTACTGGATTGGGACAGCAGGTCCTCCTCCGCAAGACGATGGGCCTTTGCCCGGTGATACGGATGCCGATGTTGTCATTGTAGGGTCGGGATTTACCGGGCTCTCCGCAGCCATTTTTCTGGCGCAGAACTACGGCATTCGCGCAACGGTTTTAGAAGCAAACCGCACCAGCTGGGGGTGTAGCACCCGCAATGGCGGTCAGGCCCAGTGTGCGTCAGGTCGTCTAAAACGATCGCAATGGATAGAACGGTGGGGATTGGACACGGCACTTCGCATGCACCAAGAATGTGTTGAAGGCATGGAAAATTTTAAGTCGCTGATCAAAGACATCGATTGTGAACCCCAGCCCGGCGGACACCTTTATATTGCCCACCGTGCGAAGATGATGCCCGGATTGGAGAAGGAAGCCCGCCTACTTCGTGAAACCTTCAGTTATGACGCCCAGATCTTTGACGCGCAGACAGTCAAAGAAAAGTATGTCAATGATAGGGAAGCGGCGGGTGCCTTGCATGAGCCAGAAGGGATTGGCATACATGCAGGTAAGTTGGCCTTTGGCTATCTGAAAAAAGCACGGGCTTTAGGGGTGAAGGTGCATCCCGCCACACCCGTCACCGGATGGGAAACACGAAAGGGCGTCCATTACCTACAAACGCCACACGGTACAGTAAAAGCCCAGGCTGTTGGACTTGCGACGGGCGGATATACGTCCCAGACACTCCATGCGCAACTGAAAAACCGTCTGTTGCCCATCCTGTCAAATTCCATGGTGACACGGCCCCTGACACCCACAGAGTTGGAAGCGTGTAATTTTAAGACCACACAAATCATCACTGATACCCGGGTATTGCGGCACTATTACCGGCTGCTTCCTGATAACCGGTTGCAGATTGGCTCGCGCAGCGCCATTACCGGCATCGATGCACCCAAACAAAAGTATGAGGATAAGTTGTATGCGGATATGGTCCGCAAGTTTCCCGCCCTAACAGGTATCGGTATTGATTATTCCTGGTGGGGATGGGTGGATGTCAGCCACGACATGATGCCCAGAATTTTCCAGCCGGATACCTCAGAAAGCCTCTATTACGCATTGGGGTATGGCGGTAACGGGGTGATGTATTCCGCACAGGCAGGAAAGCGGCTGGCACAATGGATAGCGGGTGACACCCGGGATCTGAACCTGCCTATTTTCCAGTCAAGATTACCGTATCCCAATGTCAGAGAAGTGATTGAATCGGCGTATTTTGCGCCATTTCGACGCCTTGGACAGCGTTTTCTGTACCGGTGGTATCACCTGAAAGATGAGGTGCTTTAGCTGTCAACAACCGGCGTTCAAGTGCCAAATTGAACACTGCGTTCCCAACTTAAACGATCCGTAATTTCAGGTAGTTTGGGTATACAGAGCCTCCGTTTGAAGTGGCCAGGACGCAATATATTGACATTCAACGTAACGTTTTTGCCCCTTTGTTAGGTGGCTGACACCCGAGGAAAGTGAGAATTAACACATTAAGTTAAGAGGTTAACATCATGAAATGTATTCGAAACAATGTCCTCGCAATTGTCACGGCTTTTTGCATGGTGCTTATGGCTCCGGGTTTATCGGCACAGACATTTAAAATAGCACTGGGTGATGCTGCCGGTGGCACGCAGTGGGAACTGGGTAAAACGTTTGCTGAAAAGCTCAGTGAAAAAACGGGGGGAAAAGCCAAGGTTGACCTTTTTCCCAATGGGCAGTTGGGTACTGAACAAGATACGGTGAACAATGCGGCGATTGGCTTGCTCGACTTTTCTGTGTTGGCGATTAACAACGTGACGCCGTTTTCTCCAACTGTCGGTTTGCTGACGCTTCCTTATGTGATTCAGTCGGCGGAAGAGGCAAAACTGCTGACACAGGGGGATATCGGAAAAGAGCTGGTCGAGAACACCATCCGGGATGCGGGGGTCAGAATTATCGGATGGGCCTATTCAGGGTTTCGCGTCCTGACCAATTCCAAACGTCCAGTCAAAACCCCTGACGATCTCAAGGGGCTGGTTATCCGGGTGCCCCGCAATGAAATCATGATTGCGTCTTATCAGGCGCTCGGGATCAACCCAACGCCCATGGCGTGGTCAGAGACATTTACTGGCCTACAACAAGGCGTGGTTGATGGACAGGACAATCCCTACATCACTATTTCTGCTATGAAGTTCAATGAAGTGCAAAAGTACGTGACGAATCTCCGTTACATCTTCTCGATGGAGCCTCTGATCATCAGCGAGTCGGTGTTCCAGGCTCAGTCACCTGACATGCAAAAGGCCATTCTGGAAGCCGGTCATGACGCGACGGCACATAGCTTTGCGTTTCTCCACAACACGGAAGCACGGATTAAGAAAGAGCTGGTCGCCAAGGGAATGGAAATCGTTGAGCCGGCGGATAATGAGAAAGCGTGGATTGACAGTGTAACCAAGGTCGTTTGGCCCAAATTTTACAGCAGCATTGGGGGCAAAGAGAAACTGGATAACGCACTAAAACAACTGGGCCGGTAACTGACCTGTCAATCGGGTGTATAGGAGCGCCCGGTTGACATAGCGATCATCTGACTTTTAGACCCTGAACGTTGAGAGTAAGAGCATGCCCATCATGTCCAAAATACGCAGTCACCTTAACAGAAGTGAAGAATACATCTGCTGCTTATTTTTGGCGATATTTGTGACGCTGTTGTTTACACAAATTATTGTCAGGCAGTTTTTCCAATACTCCATTCCCTGGGGAGATGAAGTCGCGACGTACCTGTTTGTTTGGTTTACTTACTTTGGCGCTGTGGTTGCGGCGAAGATGTCTGCCCATAACCGGGTCAGTTTTCACTTCAACTATTTTCCCCCTATGGTGAAAACGGTTTGTGAAACCCTCGCCGATCTGCTCTGGATCGCATTCAACATGTACTTTGTTTATCTCAGCTACGACTTTGTTTTCAACAAAATGAACCTGTTTTGGAAATCCCAAACGACTGGAATTCCAATGAAGTATATCTACTTGATCCTACCCATCGCATTTTTGCTTATGTCGATAAGAATTCTATGGAACGTTGTCGATCGCATAAAAGGGATTGAGCACGATGATCCTGAGGTTGAAGAGTTACGGAAGCTCAGCAAAAACAAGTGACGATCCTAAGCTGCCATAAGGTTCACAGGGATATCATTGAGAGAAAGGACGCGAAGTTATGGAAGCCTATTTAACGCTTATTTTATTCGGTGGTTTTTTCATTCTTCTGGTGCTCGGTGCGCCCATCACTGTCTCGTTAGCTGGCGCCTCGATGGCGGCATACCTTATATTAGACAAAAATCCCATTGCGCTGGTGCAGATAGCGTTTACTTCTGTGGGAAATTTTCCGTTGATGGCGTTGCCGTCATTTGTGCTGGCGGGTGCGTTAATGGAAGCATCTGGTATATCACGCCGCCTGGTGGATATTGCTGAAAACATGGCGGGCCCGGTGACCGGAGGGCTGGGAGCGGCGACGGTGTTTGCTTGTCTTTTCTTTGGCGCGATATCGGGCTCGGGTCCGGCAACCACTGCTGCTGTGGGGATGTTGATGATACCCGCCATGGTAAGACGTGAATATGAACCCAGTTACGCCTCAGCCGTGACCGCGGCGAGCGGGGGGCTTGGGATCATTATTCCACCCTCTATTCCTATTGTGATTTTCGGTATTTCCGCGATGGGATTGAGGGCACCGCCAGAGGCCATCTCCTTGCATGGCGAATTTGATTCTGTCTCCATTCCCAAGCTGTTTATCGCAGGTGTGATCCCCGGATTGATCATGGCATCTACCCTCATTTTTACCAATTACTGCATCTCGAAACGTCGAGGCTATAAAGGGCTGGTGGAAACCTGGTCATTGCCCGACATTCACCATTCTTTGCGCCGAGGGGTATGGTCTATTCTTGCACCTTTTTTAATATTGGGCGGTATTTACAGCGGCATTTTCACACCCACAGAGTCCGCTGTGGTGGCTATTTTCTATTCGCTGTTTGTTGGTTTTTTTCTGCATAGAGAACTGAAGGTTAAAAATGTCTTAAAGTCCCTGACAACGACGACATGGATTACCGGACGGGTTCTGCTCATTCTTTTTGCGGCCACGGTATTTGGCCGTCTTCTCATTGAGCAGCGAATACCGGTTCATGTCGCTGATGCCCTGTTGGGCGTGACAGACAATATGTATCTGGTTTGGGCGCTGACCATCATGCTACTGCTTTTTATCGGGATGTTTATGGAGACACTGGCAGCCATCATGATCATCGTTCCCGTTTTACTGCCGATTATGTATATGTTGGGAGCCGATCCCACGCATGTTGGCATCGTTGTGGTGTGTACGTTATCCATTGGCTTTGCCACGCCCCCTTTAGGGGAAAATATTTTTGTCGCTTCCGGGATAGGTGGGTCGAGTGTTGAGCAGATCACGTCACGCATTCATCCCTTCGTTGTTGCATCTGTGCTCGGTGTTTTTGTGATTGCTTTCTTCCCGCCGCTGACTCTGTGGCTTCCCTCATTGGTAGGTTCATAAGGCAGCTTTGACGGATGGCTCCTCTGCGCCAACAAATATGTCAAACCCCGCATTCGCGGGGCTTTGCAATCGTAATCTCAGAGCCTCCATGCCCGGGTCTCACTCAGCGTTTATTCTTTAAATATCGCTTACGGCGCTCTTCTTTGTGTCTGGCTTTTTCTTCCGCCTTACGCGCCGCAGCTTCTTCCACTTCTATCAGTTCCTGGCTGATCATCGCTGGGTGCTCAAGGGTGATAAGACCCAATGCGCCGTTTCGAAGGTCATTAATGAGGATTTCGGATGCTTTATGCAGATCAATACGGCCGCCTGAACGCAAACAGCCGCGCTTCTCGCCAATGGCTTCCATCAGTTCCACTTCGGTTTCTGGCAGCTCTTCAATGTTGTAGCGCTTTTTCAGCAGCTCTGGATACGCTTTTGCCAGGTATTCCACGGTGTAAAACGCGACTTCATCGTATTCCATGGCGGTGTCTTTTACCGCACCGGTTGCGGCAAGGCGGAACCCACTGTGGGGGTTTTCCACTTTCGGCCACAGGATCCCTGGGGTATCTGACAGTACAACGCCGTTTTGCAGGTTAATGCGCTGCTGTTGGCGTGTCACCGCCGGCTGGTTACCGGTTTTTGCCACAACACGGCCAGCTAATGTATTGATAATGGTGGATTTCCCCACGTTTGGGATGCCCATGATCATGGTGCGAATATTTTTACCTATCTCCTCGCGGTGCGGGGCAAGCTTGCGGCAAAGATCCATGATTTTGTTCACTTCGCTGGCGTGCTCTGTAGTAATGGCCATGGCTTTAACACCTTGTTCTTTTTCAAGATGTTCCAGCCAAAGAACCGTCATTTCCGGATCGGCCAAATCGCGCTTATTCAGTACTTTAATAACGGGTTTGTCTTTACGGATGCGGCGAATCATCGGGTTTTCGCTACTGAAAGGAATGCGCGCATCCAATACCTCAATGATCACGTCAATCTTGGGTATCACTTCTTCAATTTCTTTACGCGCTTTGTGCATGTGGCCCGGGAACCACTGGATGGAGTTGTTAATCATGTGAATGATTGCCTTTGTAATTCGGTATATACGCCGTTTTTAGGCCAATGAGCCCCGACGAAAAGTGGTCGGGGATTTTAGCACTTAACCGGGGTGAACGAAAAATTAACTCGAGGAAGGCAGACAAAGCGTTCAGTGGTTGTCCAGTTAAGGTGAAAAAGGCCAATTGTCACTCAACTTTCAAGAGCGGGCCACGCTTTGATGGGTTTTCGGCAAAGAAGTCTTCAAGACGTTGCGGCATACCGAGGTGGAAACCCTGGAAATAGTTGATATGCAGGGTACGCATGGCGTTATATTCTTCCTGATTTTCAATCCCTTCAACCAAAACTTCTGCATTCACTTCTTCGGCAAGGGCAATAGCTCTAAGCATGGCCTTTTCGTCACCTTGCATGTATTGCTGCATCAGAGAGCGATCGATTTTTATCAGGCTAGGTCGTATCATTCGGACACGCATTTCTACAGATCCGGCAACGCCATAATCATCAATGGCAATCTGGAATCCATTGTTGATGGATTGCGTCGTCGCAGCAGACAGCGAAACAGCATCAGAATGTAAGTGCTCCACCACTTCCAGCACCACATGATGGCGTTGAATCCCCAGCTCGGCGAGGCGTCTTAGCATCAGATTCTGATTTGAAAAGGTTTCAATAGAGGCCACCGCGGAAGAAGGTAACATATTAAGGAAAATGGAGTGGTTGCCAGCATATGTACAGAAGTTGCGCAGATGAATGACGCGGGCGAGTTTATCAATGCTGACCTGGTCGACATAACCAGGATCGTTTTGTTCAAGATACCGGAAAATGTAGTCGGGGTTGACAGGCACGCCGTCGAGTGTTTTCACCCGCACCAACGCTTCGAAACCTAATACTGTACCATTCGCCCGGTAAATGGGTTGATAAACACTGCGAAACTCCAATCCATTGAAGACCCCCATTACATCACCATTGGTGTCAAACTGTAGGCATGCTTCGAATTCTGATTGTGTTTTTAAGTGCTTAACCACGACGACCTTACCTCTTAATCACTAAAAACCATGTTACGCGAATGGTTGTTTGGGACAACCAAACTATCCTCCAAAGAGTAGATTATTGTGATCTTGTCCGAGGGCCTGTAATGACTGGGCAAACGGTTGGTAATCACTTCACATCATAACGTTGGAAAACGCTGGTATTGATGTCTCACCACGGTAGTACATGCCTCAATATACAGTGTATGCGTAAATGACGAGACAGCAACCTGCAACAAATGAGAAAACGCAACTTTCTGATCTCTAAGTCACTTTATTCCCTTTTGCTACCTATTCTATGAGTAATTAGCTGGGTTGCATTGTCTCATGTTTGAGATAAAAATGTTGATGTAAAATAATTGTTACAACCATGAGCTCTGTTATGCGGCATCGGGAGTTTTCGCCCGTCTGGCAAAAGGCTATCGTCAAATAGGGACGAAACAGGGAGCCGTAGCGATGAAAACGCATCAATACGAATCGAAACCGCTGGATAAAGATGGGCAGATCAACTGGACAGATGAAGAACATGAGGTGTGGAGCCGGCTGGTTTCCCGCCAACTGGGTTGCATTGAAGGGAAGGCGTGCCGCGAATATTTCGATGGCCTGAAGCTACTTGGGTTGCCAACAGACCATGCACCACAAATTCCGGATATTAACCGCGTGTTGGGTGAAACAACGGGCTGGCAACTGGAACCGGTTCCAGCCTTGATTGATTTCGACCATTTCTTTTCGCTGCTGGCGTCGAAGCGTTTTCCTGTCGCCACATTCTTGCGCACTGCGGAAGACGTTGACTATTTGCAGGAGCCAGATTTCTTTCATGAAATCTTTGGTCACTGCGCCATGTTGACGCATCCGGCCTTCGCGTCTTTTACACAACACTACGGCAAGCTTGGTGTGAACGCATTGAAAGCCGATCGCGTATATTTGGCAAGGTTGTATTGGTTTACGGTCGAATTCGGCCTGATTCAAAATGATGCAGGATTGTCGATTTATGGCGGAGGCATTTTATCTTCTCCGGCAGAAACGGAATATGCTTTCAGCAGCGACGAACCCATCCGTAAAAAACTCGAGGTGGTGGATGTTATGCGCACCCCATATCGCATTGATATCCTCCAGCCCATCTACTTTTATTTAAGTGCACTAGATGAATTGTATGAACTGGAAAAGCTGGATTTACTGGCTTGCGTGAACAGAGCCAAAATGCTTGGGTTACACGCGCCGCTTTATCCGCAAAAACTGGCGCAATAGGGAGACTCAAATGAAACAACTGACTGAACTGCAATGTGAAGCGTGCCGTGAAGGTGCACCGCGTGTTGATGGGGATGAAGCGGCTGGCCTGTTAACCACCTTGCCGGATTGGCAATTGATGGAAGTCGATGGCATTGATCAACTTCAGCGGGTGTACAAATTCCGCAACTTTAAACTGGCGTGGGCATTTGCGGACAAAGTAGCTGAACTGGCAGAAGCAGAAGGGCACCATCCGGCCATTCTTCTAGAGTGGGGCAGTTGCACCGTCACCTGGTGGACGCACAAAATTAAAGGTCTGCACAAGAACGATTTTATCTGTGCCGCGAAAACGGATGTGCTGTTTGAAGACTGATTAACACCCCTATAAATTCCCCCTGACCAAAAGGGGGTATTCCAATTACGCCCGCTTTACCTGCTGATTCCCACCATTGATAGTTTGATATTCGAGGCGGTTGGTTGTGACGTTGTCTGTATTTCGATTGCTGGTTTAAATTGCGATGACACCGAAATGGGCAATGTCATTCGTTATACCGCAATCAGTCATCTTGCCTTTTCATAGCCTTATGGTAAACATCGCTACGTTCGCGTTTTCCGACTGCTAAGACGGTGACAACGATGACATCGTCTTCAACTTTGTAGACGAGGCGGTAACCCGATTGACGCAACTTAATTTTATACATGTTGTCAACGCCAGAAAGCTTTGAAGCTGGAACATGCGGATTTTCCAGGCGTTCAATTAGCTTCTTCTTAAACTGTTGTTGCAGCGTTGAACCAAGCTTTTTCCACTCTTTGAGCGCGCTCTTTTTAAAGCTGAGTTTATAGGTCATCAATATTTACCGAAATACTCTCTTCAGATTCACGCTCTTTAGCAATTGCAAGCAGCTCAAGATCTTCGAGTTTGTCCATCATCATTTCGTACGCTTCGGCAGGTACGCAATAAAATGCTGGTTCATTTCGGTTTAGTACAGCAACAGGTTCGCCATAAGCACTGGTTGCAACTTTCATAGGGTTAGCTTTCAATTCTGTAATGCTTGCAGCCACATCGGCTAAAATTCTAGCGGTCATATAATGGGTCTCTTAAATGGTCTCTATACTGGTCATTTTATCCTCAGCCAAGCGGTATAACAAGTTGCTTAAGAGTAATTCTCAACGCGTGGCATGTTTACTCTGTGTTGGTTTACTTCCTCCTATCTGGCTGCACGATGCCTCGTAGTAGTGCATTGATAAAGCAGTGACTAAAATGGTGCGCTTGTTTGGCTTTCATGCACCAGTTCAAGGCAGGCGACTCTCGGACACTCTCTTTTTTAGCATCTACTGTTCTGTATAAAACCTTTATAAATTCAGTTTTTACAATCTATTTGCGAGGCAAATCTCTTTTTTGGCAGGCCTCTTGCTCTGGGTATGGGAGGTACTCAAAAGGAGCTTTGCAATGAATGGGAAGAGGTTTGCATTATATTGGGTAAGTGCTGTTGCACTGGCTGGCGCTGGAATGTCGTTTCAGGCGGCTGCTGAAGAAAACACCATCAAAGTCGGCGTGCTGCACTCGCTGTCAGGGACAATGGCGATCAGTGAAACCACACTGAAAGACACGGTTCTGATGATGGTGGAAGAACAAAACAAAAAAGGCGGCTTGCTCGGCAAAAAACTGGAAGCCGTGGTGGTTGACCCAGCGTCAAACTGGCCACTGTTCGCGGAAAAAGCCCGCGAATTGATTGAAAAAGAAGATGTGGATGTGGTGTTTGGTTGCTGGACATCTGTTTCCCGCAAATCGGTTTTGCCGGTATTTGAAGAGCTGAACAGCCTGCTGTTTTACCCGGTTCAGTATGAGGGTGAGGAATCGTCGAAAAACGTGTTCTATACCGGCGCAGCACCGAACCAGCAGGCGATACCAGCCGTTGATTACCTGAAAGACGAATTGGGCGTGAAACGTTGGGTATTGGCGGGCACTGATTATGTCTACCCACGTACCACCAACAAAATCCTCGAAGCCTATCTCATCGACAGTGGTGTCGCGAAAGAAGACATCATGATCAATTACACCCCGTTTGGTCACTCTGACTGGCAGTCGATCGTGGCGGACATTAAGAAGTTTGGCGCTGCCGGTAAGAAAACTGCTGTGGTTTCTACCATCAACGGTGATGCCAATGTGCCTTTCTACAAAGAGCTCGCTGCGCAGGGTGTTGAAGCGGAAGACATTCCGGTGGTTGCATTCTCTGTAGGTGAAGAAGAACTTTCCGGCATGGATACCTCAGATCTGGTGGGGCACCTTGCGGCGTGGAACTACTTTATGAGCGTTGAAACTGATGGAAATGATGAGTTTGTCGAGAAATGGCATGCCTATATCAAAGACGACAAGCGCGTCACCAATGATCCCATGGAAGCCACTTATCTGGGGTTCAACATGTGGGCCAAAGCAGTAGAGAAGGCAGGTACTACCGATTCTGACGCGGTACAGGAATCGATTATTGGTGTGACGGTCCCCAACCTGACAGGCGGTTACGCCACCATGATGCCAAACCACCACATCACCAAACCCGTGCTGATTGGTGAAATTCAGGACGATGGACAGTTCGTAACCGTCTGGGAAACGCCGGATGTGGTGGCGGGGGATGCCTGGTCTGATTATCTCTCAGGCTCCAAATATCTCTTCGCAAGCTGGCTGAAGCCCATGTCCTGTGGTGCTTTTAATGTCACCACCGGCCAATGCTCCGGCGTAGCGGCTGAATAACCCTACTACCCAAAAGTTTGGGTAAGGAAAGACAGGGAGCAGGGAAACGAAGAGATTCCTGCTCGGAAGCTGACTTCCAGCTTGCCTGCTATTGCGGTGTCATCTCCTTGTTACCAAGCCGCATTGGCAGGACTTTTTCAAAGGATTGATTCCATGCAACGTTTGACAGTAAAGCCTCATGGCTTTTTAAGCGGATGTCGTGTGTTTGTCATCATTTGCAGTCTGATCATGGTTGGTCAGGCCAATGCACAGGTGATGGATATGCAGCAGGCAGCAACCTTGCTTGCGGGCAAATCATTTCACGACAAAGAAGTGGCGATTGCGTTTATCGCAGCGTCAGACCTCCCCAGAAAAACGGACATTCTCGAAGGCTTGCTGAACAAGCAGGTTCGCTATGACAAGAACACCCAGTCGGTTTGGTATTTGGCTTCACCTCCGCTTAAAAAGGGCAGTGAGTTACAAAATATCCTGACTGATGAAACCATCACCGTTGAAAAGAAGCGGCAATACCGTGCGGTGACGATCAACAATAAAATCCGCAGCCAGATTAAAACAGCCCTGGCGACAACCGCACTTTCCAGCCGCGATGCAGAAACACGCAGAATCGCAGCAAGACGGATGATTGGCGAAATCGATGCCGCACTACTCCCGGTTGTTGCCAACATCCATGATTCAGAAAGTGACGTTGTCACTAAAAAATACCTAATGACGGCAATCTCGGTATTTACTTTGGAAGGTCATACTGGGCAGGGCGACAAATCGGGAGCTATCGCTTTTCTTGTTGATGTTGGCATGCCCGAGGCGTTTGATGCACTGCAATCTGCGAGGGCAAAAGTCGGTGATGATGAAGCTGAAATCACCGCGGCGCTGGATGCGGCGATAACGGATTACCGGGAAAACCAACGCGTGGTTAACGCCGCCCAGACCCTGTATTTTGGGCTAAGCCTTGGTTCTGTGCTGGTGCTTGCGGGGATTGGTCTTGCTATCACCTTTGGTGTAATGGGCGTGATCAACATGGCGCACGGCGAACTGATCATGTTGGGTGCCTACACCACGTATGTGCTTCAACAACTCTTTCCGGCACAGACCGGCATGGCACTTCTGCTCTCTATACCTTGTGCGTTCATGGTTTCCGGTTTGGTCGGAATGGCGATTGAGCGTTCGGTGATCCGCCACCTTTACGGCCGTCCGTTGGAAACCCTGCTGGCGACATTTGGTATCAGCCTCATCCTGCAACAGGCGGTACGCAGCATTTTCTCCCCCCTTAACCGCTCTGTCAGCACACCGGATTTTATGAGCGGCATGATTGAAGTCACGCCAATGTTGGCGCTGACCGCCAGCCGCATGTACATCATTGTGTTCTGTCTGGTGGTGTTCTTTTCGCTGCTGTTCATTCTTAAACGTACCCCACTGGGTTTGCAGGTTCGCGCGGTGTCGCAAAACCGTGCAATGGCCCGCGCCATGGGCGTGCGCTCTGAATGGGTCGACATGGCGACCTTTGGTCTGGGCTCCGGGATCGCCGGTGTGGCAGGGGTGGCGTTGTCGCAACTGACTAATGTCGGCCCGAATATGGGGCAGGCTTACATCATTGATTCCTTCATGGTGGTGGTGTTTGGCGGTGTTGGAAACCTTTGGGGAACGCTCGCGGCAGGGCTGAGTCTGGGTGTTTTCAACAAAGTGCTGGAACCCTGGGCCGGTGCAGTACTGGCGAAGATTCTGGTGCTTGTATTCATCATTCTGTTTATTCAAAAACGTCCAAAAGGGTTGTTCCCGCAACGTGGACGCATGGCGGAGGACAACTAAATGGTCACGAAACCGCTTTTTGACCGTTCAACGGTCACCATGATTACTGTGCTGCTCGGCATCGGTTTTGTGGTACCTATCCTGAACCTGATTGTGCCAGCAGGCAGTGTTTTTCATCTCGAAACCTATACCGTCTCTTTATTGGGTAAATACCTCTGCTTTGCGATCCTCGCGCTGTCGGTGGATTTAGTTTGGGGCTACCTGGGTATTTTGAGTCTGGGACACGGCGCGTTCTTTGCGCTTGGTGGCTACGCCATGGGGATGTATTTGATGCGCCAGATTGGTGATCGCGGCGTTTACGGTAACCCCGAGCTTCCCGATTTTATGGTGTTCCTGAACTGGCAGGAATTGCCATGGTTCTGGTTCGGTTTTGACCAGTTCTGGTTTGCCTGTTTGATGGCGGTAGCAGTGCCGGGCCTGCTGGCGTTTGTGTTCGGCTGGCTGGCGTTCCGCTCCCGGGTATCCGGTGTTTATCTTTCTATCATGACGCAGGCAATGACCTTTGCGCTGATGCTGGCTTTCTTTCGCAACGAAATGGGCTTTGGTGGGAACAACGGACTGACGGATTTTAAAGATATCCTGAGTTTCAGCCTGCAAAGCGACGCCACGCGAATTGGCCTGTTTGTTGCCACGGTGTTTGCGCTTTTGCTGGCTTACCTGCTTTGTCGTGCGGTGGTGGTAAGCCGTCTTGGCGCGCTCACCATCGCAATTCGCGATGCAGAATCCCGCGCGCGTTTTGTCGGTTACCGCGTTGAGAACAGCAAGCTCTGGTTGTTTGTGCTTTCAGCCGCGATTGCCGGTGTGGCGGGCGCACTCTATGTACCTCAGGTCGGCATCATCAACCCCGGTGAATTTGCGCCATTGAACTCCATTGAAATCGTAGTCTGGGTAGCACTGGGCGGCCGGGCAACCCTTTATGGTGCGGTGATTGGCGCTGTGCTGGTTAACTACGCCAAGAGCTGGTTTACCGTGGAATTCCCGGAAGTCTGGCTGTTTGCCCTTGGCGCATTGTTTGTCTTGGCGACCTTGTATTTACCGAAAGGAGTCAGTGGTTTGTTTGCAAGGAAGGGGGCCAGTGCATGATGCCGGGAACACTCAGGGTAGCAAGCGTTAACGAGCAAAAACACCAGTTGTCTGAGCCCGTCGGTGCATCAGATTTACTGACTGAAATTACCCGCCGCGATCAGGTGTTCAGTTTCTTGAAGCCGCCTTACAACCCAAAAGTCGATGTCAAAAATGGCATGTTGCTTTATGTCGAAGGGGTGTCTGTTTCATTCGATGGCTTCAAGGCCATCAACGATCTCAACCTTTACATCAAAGAAGGGGAGCTTCGCTGCATTATCGGTCCGAATGGCGCAGGCAAAACCACCATGATGGACATCATCACCGGTAAGACGCGTCCCGATCAGGGTGAAGTCTGGCTGGGACAGCAATTGAATCTGCTCAAGATGGATGAAGCAGAGATTGCCAACGCCGGTATCGGGCGCAAATTCCAGAAACCGACAGTGTTTGAGGCGCTGACGGTATGGGAAAACCTGGAACTGGCGATGGCAGGTGAAAAGTCGACCTGGTTCCTTTTTCGTGCGGTTTTGTCCGGGGAGCAAAAATGCGACATTGAGAAAGTGTTGGAGCTTATAGGCTTAGAAGCACAGTCCAGAATGTTGGCAGGCAAACTCTCTCATGGACAGAAGCAATGGCTGGAAATTGGCATGTTGCTGATGCAAAAGCCCAAGTTACTGCTGGTGGATGAACCGGTAGCGGGAATGACCCACCAGGAAATGGATCGCACGTCGGAACTGCTGCTTTCCCTTGCTGGGGAGCACTCCATCATGGTGGTGGAACACGACATGGATTTTGTCCGCAGTATTGCATCGACCGTTACCGTGCTCCATCAGGGACACGTTCTGGCGGAAGGCGCAATGGCGTCGATTCAGAATGATGCGCGGGTACGGGAAGTCTACTTGGGACAATAGCAGGGAGGGAGAAACATGCTGACAGTCAACGGACTGAATCAAAGATACGGAGAGAGCCAGACGCTGTGGGATCTCTCCATCAATGCACCAAAAGGGCAATGCACCGTGGTGATGGGGCGCAACGGCGTCGGTAAAACCACCTTGCTGCAAAGCATTATGGGGCTGCTGAACATTGATAACGGCGAGATCCTGATGGAAGGAAATGATCTTGCGCCGCGCCGGGCGGAAGAGCGCCCGCGTGTTGGTGTGGGGTATGTGCCACAGGGCAGACAGATTTTTCCCCGTTTAACCGTGGAAGAAAACCTGGAGATTGGCCTTCCCATCCGGCGAAAAAATGACAGGAAAATCCCGGATTATATCTATGAGTTGTTTCCGGTGCTGGCAGAAATGAAACGCCGGTTTGGTGGCGATTTGTCAGGCGGCCAACAGCAACAGTTGGCGATTGCCCGGGCTTTAGTCATCGACCCGAAACTTCTGCTGCTCGATGAGCCGACCGAAGGCATACAGCCCAACATTGTGCAAGAGATTGGCGACATCATTTGCAAGCTCAATCAGGAACTGGGTTTAACCGTGATTCTGGTGGAGCAGAAATTGCCATTTGCACGAAAAATTGGCGACCGTTTCTGTCTGCTTGACCGGGGCCGGAATGTTGCCAGTGGTGGGATGGATGAACTTTCCGAAGATCTTATCCGCCAATACCTCACGGTTTAGGAGTGATTGAATGGCGCAAACCCTGGCAGCATTCACCGACGAGCCCGTCGAACCCGCTCAGAGCCATGGCCGGTGGGAAGCGGAACTTCGCCTTGGCTATCGTCACAACGGGTATAAAACCGTACTCAGCGAGTGCCACCACCGTGGACCTTTAGCGGTGCAGCGGGCGCTGTATCCGGAGGGGGACGTGTGTCACAGCCATTTATTGCATCCGCCGGGCGGTGTGGTGGGTGGAGACTGCCTGACGGTTGCCATCGATGTCAAAGAAGAAGCACAAACGCTGGTGACCACGCCGGGCGCGGCCCGTTTCTACCGTTCCGGTGGCCGCGTGGCGACCCTCAACCAATCTCTGACCGTGGGCGAGAACAGCCGCCTTGAATGGTTACCACTGGAAAACATCGCTTTTCCCAATGCCCATCTGAAAACCCGGACGGATATCCAGCTTTCATCCCGTTCACAGTTTGTGGGCTGGGAGATCTGGACACTGGGGCAACCTGCTTCCCACCAAGGCTTCGATAACGGCGTGATCGACGGCTTGACCACTGTTTCGGTTGACAGCCAGTTGATCCTCTGTGAACGCCTTCGGGTTAATCCTTCCACGTTAACGCACGCCGAGGCGGCACTTCGGGGCTTTCCTGTTATCGGCTGTTTGTTTGCCTATGGCGATGCCGAAAGGTTGTCGGCGCTGCTCAAAAACTGGTGGGCAGAGCGGGAGAAACCCCAGTCGCTGGCGCTTGGTATTACCGACATTGATGGATTACTGGCGGTACGCGCATTGGCGCAGGATACAGAAGTGATGTTCCAGATCATGAGTGAATGCTGGCTTCAAATACGCAGGCACTGGACAGGAAAAACCCCGGACGTGCCGAGGATCTGGCGAACCTGATTTAACGCAAGCAGCAATTTGACTGCAAAAAGCAATCTGACTGCAAAAAAGCGAGGAGCGAACACATGGAGTTAACCCCGAGAGAAAAGGACAAGCTGATGCTGTTTACTGCTGCTTTATTGGCGGAGCGGCGCAAAGCACGTGGCCTGAAACTGAATTATCCCGAGTCGGTTGCCCTGATTAGCGCCGTGATTATGGAAGGTGCCCGCGATGGCCGCACTGTGGCGGAACTGATGGATTTCGGGCGCACTATTTTAACCGTCGACGATGTGATGGACGGGGTGCCGGAAATGATCCACGACGTACAGGTGGAAGTGACATTTCCCGATGGCACCAAGCTTGTCACTGTTCACGATCCGATTGTGTAAGGAGGCGATGATGAAGCAGAAAACAGGGTCATTTACGCCCGGTGAAATCCGCGTTGCGGACGGTGAAATCGCGCTTAATGCAGGCCGCCAGACGGTCTCTGTGGATGTGGCAAACACCGGAGACAGGCCGGTTCAGGTGGGGTCTCATTATCATTTTTTTGAAGTTAACGATGCTTTGGTGTTCGAGCGCGCCAAAACAAGAGGTTTCCGTCTCAATATCCCTTCCGGTACGGCAGTGCGCTTTGAGCCGGGACAAAGCCGGACCGTAGAGCTGGTGGCCTACGCGGGTACGTGCACCATTTACGGCTTTCAGGGACGTTGCATGGGGCCATTAAGTGGCGGGTCAACCGGCGATAAGGACCGTTGAGATGAGTAAGAAAATTTCCCGAAACGCTTACGCTGAAATGTTCGGCCCGACAACCGGGGATTGCGTACGCCTTGCTGACACCGAGCTTTGGCTGGAAGTGGAAAAAGACTTTACCGTATACGGCGACGAAGTGAAATTTGGTGGCGGTAAAACCATTCGTGATGGCATGGGACAAAGCCAGCGGCCCAGCAGTGAAACCCCGGATATGGTGATCACCAATGTGGTGCTGCTGGATTACTGGGGCATTGTCAAAGCCGATGTGGCCATTAAAGGGGGCCGTATTGCGCATATTGGTAAAGCCGGCAATCCGGATGTTCAGGATAACGTTGATATCGTGATTGGCCCGGGCACCGAAGTGGTGGCGGGGGAAGGGCAGATCCTGACTGCTGGTGGTATAGATACCCACATTCACTACATTTGTCCGCAACAAATTGAAGAGGCGCTGACTTCTGGCGTCACCACCATGATTGGTGGCGGAACTGGGCCAGCTACAGGCACCAACGCCACCACCTGTACGCCGGGGCCATGGAATATTCATCGCATGCTGCAATCACTGGATGCTTTCCCGATGAACGTTGGCTTGCTGGGCAAAGGGAATGCCAGCTTGCCGGGGGCGCTGGAGGAACAAATTGCCGCCGGGGCCTGCGGGCTGAAACTGCATGAAGACTGGGGGTCGACCCCGGCGGCGATCGATTGTTGTCTGGGCGTTGCAGAACAGACGGATACCCAGGTCGCCATTCATACCGATACCCTGAACGAGTGTGGTTTTGTTGAAGCGACACTGAATGCTATTGGCGATCGGGTCATTCACACCTATCACACCGAAGGGGCAGGCGGCGGACACGCTCCGGACATTATGAAGGCGGCGGGACTGGCGAATGTATTGCCATCGTCCACCAACCCAACACGTCCTTACACTGTGAACACGATAGATGAACACCTCGATATGCTGATGGTTTGCCACCACCTTTCCCCGTCAATCGCAGAAGATATCGCCTTTGCAGAATCCCGTATTCGCCGGGAAACCATTGCCGCCGAAGACATGCTGCATGACATGGGAGCATTTTCGATGATTTCGTCTGATTCACAGGCCATGGGCCGCGTGGGTGAAGTGGTGCTGCGCACCTGGCAAACCGCGCACAAGATGAAAGTGCAGTTCGGGCCATTAGAGGGAGACAGTCGGTACAGCGATAACGCACGGATTAAGCGGTATGTGGCGAAGTACACCATCAACCCGGCCATTACCCACGGTGTGGCGCATGAGGTGGGATCGATTGAAAAAGGCAAGCTGGCGGATCTGGTACTGTGGAGACCGGCGTTTTTTGGTGTGAAGCCCTCGCTGGTAATCAAAGGCGGGTTAATCGTCACCGCACCAATGGGAGATCCTAACGGTTCTATCCCGACGCCCCAGCCGGTTCACTATCGCCCTATGTTTGGCTCCTTCGGTGCTGGTCCTGCAAACAGCTCGTTGTTGTTTATGTCCCAGATGGCAATAGATAACGGTGTGCCGGAGAGGCTTAGTTTGAAAAGCGGGACGGTTGCTGTGAAGAACTGCCGCAATATCCGCAAAAAAGACATGAAGCTCAATGATTGGCAGCCAAACATTGAGGTTGATCCGCAAACCTATGAAGTGCGTGCAGATGGTCAACTGCTGGTTTGCCAACCTGCAGATGTGTTGCCAATGGCACAGCGCTATTTCCTGTTCTGAGGTGAACAATGCTTGAGTTTACACAAGTGATCAAGGTGGAAGATGCACGCGACAGTGATATGACTGAGCTGTCGACGGTGCACCTTGGTATTGATTCACGAATAAAAAGCCGTCTTCGCGTAACGCTGGATAACGGCAGTGACGCCGGCCTGTTTCTTCCCCGCGGGTTAACGCTTCGTGGTGGTGATGTGTTGGTGTCACCAAATGGTGAGAAGGTACGTGTGGTTGCGGCGAAAGAGAACGTGTCGACTGTACATGCCGATAACGGGCACTTGTTGACAAGGATAGCCTACCACCTGGGAAACCGGCATGTGCCACTGCAAGTGGGGGACGGCTGGGTGCGTTATCAGCATGACCATGTTTTAGATGAAATGGCCGGGATGCTAGGCGGTAAAGTGGTGGTCGAAATGGCGCCTTTTGAGCCAGAGGCGGGTGCCTATGGCGGGCATTCATCCGGGCATCACTACTCTCATTGAGTTTTCACTATTCAGTCAAGGAGACAGCACAATGAAAAAACGGTTTTTAGCCGCCATCGCGTGGCTACCAATGATGTCTTACGCACACGTCACCGCAGAACCGCACCCCGAAACGTTATCCCACATTCTGGCAACAGCGCAGGCACATCCCTTTGAGTCCGTGCTGATGCTGGTGGCTGTCGTTTGTGTGGGTATCGCGCTTTACCACTTTTTCAATGGTCGCGCCTGATGGCTGCTGAATATCGACTGTTCCAACTTATCAGTCCTTCCTTACCGGTGGGCGCCTTCAGCTATTCGCAGGGGTTGGAATGGGCAATTGAAACCGGGTGGGTAGACAGTGAAAGCACCCTGAAAGCCTGGCTGGTGAGTCTGGCGACCGACAGTTTACAGCAACTGGAATTGCCGGTATTGCGTCGTGTGTATGCCGCGCTCAAAGCAGGCGATATCGCCGATGCCCGGCACTGGTGTGACTGGCTCTATGCCAGCCGTGAAACCAAGGAATTACGGAGGGAGGAACACCAGCGTGGCCGAACCATGCTGAAGCTGATCCAGCAGCTTACCGCTGTCGGGGCTGACACTGTTATTGGGATAAAAAATGTTGCTGGGGAAAATGCGGAACTGGATAGTGTGTTAGCAACAAGCCAGGTGGCGGGTTTTGCCCTTGCCGGGGTGACATGGGAGATAGAAGAAGAAACCCTGTGCCACGGTTATGCCTGGAGCTGGCTAGAAAACTGCGTGATGGCGGGAGTGAAGATGGTGCCACTTGGGCAAACCACGGGTCAGCGGGTATTGATGGCGGTGTCTGACATTCTGCAGGACGTGGTGGAGGCGTCACGCTTTGTTGCTGATGAACAGGTGGGTTCGTTTGCCCCTGCGCAGGCGATAGCTTCCAGTTGCCACGAAACACAGTATTCACGGTTATTCCGTTCATAAGGAGACAGTTAATGGATTACAAACAACCTTTACGGGTCGGCGTTGGCGGCCCTGTTGGGTCAGGGAAAACAGCTTTACTGGAAGTGCTGTGTAAGGCGATGCGGGATACCTACTCGGTGGCGGTGGTGACCAATGATATCTATACCCGCGAAGATCAGCGCATTCTGACCGAAGCAGAAGCCTTGCCTGCTGATCGCATTGTTGGGGTCGAAACGGGTGGTTGCCCACACACTGCGATTCGTGAAGATGCGTCGATGAACCTTGAAGCAGTTGAGGGGCTTGCCAAGCGTCATAAAGATTTGGATTTGGTCTTTATCGAAAGTGGCGGTGACAACCTGAGTGCGACGTTCAGCCCTGAGCTGGCCGATCTGACTATTTACGTGATAGATGTGGCGGAAGGGGAGAAAATTCCGCGTAAAGGCGGACCGGGGATCACCCGCTCTGATCTTCTGGTGATCAACAAAATTGATCTGGCACCTTATGTTGGTGCCGATCTTGCGGTGATGGATTCAGACACCAAACGGATGCGCCCGGTGAAGCCGTATGTGTTTTCAAATCTGAAGGAAGGTGTCGGGTTAACTGAGGTAATCCATTTTCTGGAAACAGAAGGCATGCTCAAAAAAGCGGGTTAGTCAGCCCGCTTGCTATATATCATCGCTGCTACTTTCCAAAACCATAGTGCCGGATGTAGCCAACGCTGACCCACGTCACCAATAAGCTTGCCACGGTGAGTTCAACCAGCCCCAGTGTTTCCAGCCATCTCCAATGGGGGAAATCTTTCCCCAGCCAGATCATCAACCTTTCCATTGCCACTGCGCTGATCACGGACGGGAAGGTCAGGGCGGCGAGCGTCGGCTGGAACGGCTCTTTGAGCAGATCGATATAGCAAAGGTACACAAACAACGTCATCATAATGCCGACCCCGGCCAATGCACCTGCTAACACAGGGTCTGGGGTGGGGAGATTCACCAGATAGGCTGTTAGAGCCAGGTTGACAGGCGCTGCCATGATAGCGAGTACTGGCCGGGAGTTTCTCGGTAACCTGTCCAGAAAGCAAAGACGGTAAAGCACAAACGGCAGCATAAAAAAGTATGTCCCAATACAAATGTGCGCAAGCAGCACCGACTCTTCATTAAATCCAAGTTTAGGACCCGCCAGGGTGCTGCTGATCAGCCCAACTGGGTAGAGAAACCAACTGGGGTAGATGTGGCATTTATCAAAAGCTTGAAGCTGATGAAAGAAGAAATAGCACATCATGAACACGTGCATAACCATGGCGGGATACCAAATGATGGCAGCCATGTTCACATTCACTTCGGCAAGAAAGTCAGCCATCAACAGGAGTGACATCGTCATGGGAGCCATCAGGCTACCGTAAAGCGGGTCCCGTAAATCCTGGAAAAATCGCTTTGGCTCGAAAACGTATTTCAGCCAAACCGGAACAATCAGCATAATGCCCAACGCTGACAAAACCGGGCGGGTCAGCAGACCTGTCATGGGGTGATACAGTGACCAGGCAACACCAAGGCCAAAAAACGCCATCGCAAGGGAGGCCTGCGCTGTCGGCACGAAACGAAAAGGGGAGTGAAAAGCAGTCAATCTAACATCCATGATTATATTGTAATCCGTGTATTATACGCGCGCAGGTTGACGATGTGATAAGCAGACCGGATATTCTTTAATACATTCAGTAAGTAGAAGCATGCCAGTTTTTCTTCATCGCTTGAAGCCTTGCTATGTCTGGTTTTAAAGCATATTTCCTGCCGGAAATTCATCCTAAAAGGGTGATATTGTCGAAAGCGGAAACCCGGTCACATTCATCGAACCGGAATCTAGACCGCGTATCAGCCTTATCTATACTCAAATTGCACCCAGAAGTTTTGACGAATGAGGAAGAGTTTTGAGCTCGGGTTCGCTGGGCAAAAGTGCACTGGCGATGACGTTGGGTTGCAAACAATTTGGATTGTTACACCTTGTGTAGGAATACACTGAAAACGTGATAAGCCCTTACGCACCACGGGGTCCATGTGTTACAAACACACGAGACCAGGAAGCTCAACATAGTGAGCAAGTAAGGCACCAGAAATTTACAGCAACACCACAGTATTCGATTTCAACCATTAGAGTTAAGCAAAAGCCACCGCTTCGGTGGCTTTTTTATCGATGCTGGAAAGTGACAATCAGAATGAAATCTTTCTTCTGCCGTTTGCGGCACGTTCTTCAGGCTGTGGGCTTTTGTTTCTGGCTGTTTTTGAATGCTTACCCTGATTTTTTTTCGTGCTCTCTTTCCCTTGGTGATGTTTATTGTGCATTGTCTGTTGGGCGGCGACGTTGGCTTTTTTAACGTTGGGTTCAACAGGTGTCGGTGGCGTGTCGCAAAGTACGACATAGAATTCTTCATTGAATGCGATGACATCGCCATCATAAATTTTGCAGCGCTTACGTGTTTCCACTTCACCATTCACGATCACGTAGCCTTCTGCGATCGCCATCTTTGCTTCACCACCACCACTGACAGCATTGGCCATTTTGAGCACTTTGTAGAGCTCAATCGGTTGGGATGAAACCTCAATACCCATCGCTTCGACTTCGATCTCTTCATGAGACATACAGGTTACTCTTACTTAGGGATGACTAGCCGGAGTGTAGCGCAAGAATGGGTGGCAATACACTCGGAAACGCCTATGTAGCAGGGGATAGGTCGGTGTGGTGAAAACGTATACAGGCTGGTTGTTGTTACCGCAGAACTGTGACATGGGCAACATGGAAGTGCGCGGAGTCTCTTGAAACTTGCAAAGGGATGTAATAAACATATTGTTGTTGTGACGATATTCGGAATTTTTTCCTGTTTTCACTGTCATATAACCCACTCACCTTGTATCACGGAATGCGTTTTTCATTCAGGAAAAAGTGTGCTCCTCGAGGCAATTAAAGAACGGGGGACAGCCAACACATTGGCAGATACAGGTGATGTATTGTTAAAAATCATCAGGAATGTAATGCGTGCGCGCTTTGGGTCTTATAAAGCCAGCGTATTTTAACCTGAATAAAAAAAGAGGTGTTGTACATGAGTAATAAATCAAGACGCCTGTGGTTTTACCACCAGAGTAAAACGCAAAAAACGCGTCCATTAAAACTGCGTTAACCGCAAAGAGACCAGAAGCGCCAGATGGCGTTTCTGGTTCCATGTTTTCTTTTCAGATCTACATTCCCACCCGCAACTTCCCCATTGTTAATGGTATTGCAGAAAAATTGGGGCAACTGTCAGAAATTTATACTCAAAATCGGTTTCCTGACTGCATGATGGCTACACTTTAGCCAATGGAAAATTGCGTGTAGTTGAGGCTTTCAACACGCGCCTGTCGGGAGAAATAAAATGAATGTATTGTCTTGGGAGAACATCTCTAAGCTGGCCGGACAAACCGTTCAATTGATTGATGGTGCAGAAAACGAATATGACGTGTTGGTGGAGTCGGTTATTGAAGGCGAAGGAAACGGCACCACAAAAAACGATTGTCTTGTTGAACACTATACTATCGTGCTGGTTGGTCCAGAGGAGATGGAGTTTCCACAGGGGAATTATCTGATTTCCCACCATTCTATGGGACAGCAAATTCTCTATGTGATGCAGGCTGGTGATAACCGCTACACCATTACGATTAACACCGAGGCGTAACAACTCGCGCCTCTTTTGTGTTTTTTGTCATCAGATAATCACACGCTAGGCGCTTTAAATACCCCCATTCCCAATTCGTTGTTATGATAATCCCATTCTGTCGCGTTCTTCTAGTCAGAGGTCGTATGAAACGCATTCTTCTCACTTTCTTGCCTGTTTTTTATCTGCTTTCGTCTGGCGCATTTGCACGTGAGGACGTGTTGGTGTTTGCCGCCTCTTCGATGACGACGGCATTAAGCCAGATTGTCCGTGATTATGAAAAGCAGACAGGTGAAAACGTGGTGGTTTCTTATGCCTCTTCTTCTGCGTTAGCGCGCCAATTGGCGTATGGTGCACCTGCTGATATTTATATTTCGGCGAATGAAAAATGGATGGATTATGCCGTGGATCAAGGGGTCATCGAGTCTGAGTCTGTTTCTCCCTGGGTTGCAAACCAGTTGGTGTTTGTTGCGCCGGCCAATGGGGTGAACACATTGTCACTTGAGCCTAAAGGTTTATTGCAAGCAATCGGTAACAGTCGGATTGCCGTGGCAGACCCAAACCATGTGCCTGCCGGGATATATGCCAAAGAAGCCCTGGAGTCACTCGGTTTATGGTCAACCGTTGAAGAGAAACTTGCGCTGTCAAACAGCGTAAGGGCAACATTGGCGTTGGTGGAGCGGGGAGAAGCGTTGCTTGGCGTGGTTTACTATTCCGATGCGAAGGCTTCCGGCGCTGTTCATGTTGTTGCGCCAATCCCTGATAATTCGCACGCGCCGATTGTGTTCCCCAAAGCCCTGACAAAAGAGGCTTCTGAATCAGCGAAAGCGTTTTTCCGCTTTTTAGATTCCGAGTCAGCAAAGCAAGTGTTATCCGCCAATGGCTTTGTTGTGCTTACGTCAAAACAAGAGCAATAAACACTGATGTTACTTACACCTGTTGAATGGGCAGCGCTGGCGCTCAGCCTGAAGATCTCGATAGTTGCGGTGGCAGTGAGTCTGCCACTAGGTATTGCGGTGGCATGGTTGTTAGCAAGAAAGCAGTTTGTGGGGAAATCGCTCCTTGATGGGATTGTCCATCTCCCTCTGGTGTTGCCCCCAGTGGTGATTGGTTACCTATTGCTGGTGTTGATGGGGCGGCGCGGCATGGTGGGCAGTTGGCTGTACGATACGTTTGGCTTGTCGTTTTCGTTCAGTTGGAAAGGGGCGGCACTGGCTTCTGCCGTGGTAGCGTTTCCATTGTTGGTTCGGGCCGTAAGGCTTTCTATCGAGCTTGTTGACCAAAAACTCGAGCAAGCGGCACGAACACTTGGCGCCTCTCCCTGGCGTGTTTTCTTTACCATTACCCTACCTTTGATTGCGCCCGGCATCCTTTCCGGTTTGGTATTGGCGTTTGCAAGAAGCCTTGGCGAATTCGGTGCCACTATCACTTTTGTGTCGAATATTCCCGGTCAAACTCAGACCATCCCGCTCGCAATGTTTGCTTTTCTTGAAACGCCGGGGGCAGAGCAGGGGGTGGCACGCCTTTGTATTATCTCCATCGTAATTGCATTGCTGTCTCTGTTTGGCTCTGAATGGCTGAGCCGCCGGATGAAAAAGAAAATGGGGCTGAAATGATTACGCTTTCTTTTACTCTCAATCACACGCCCTTTGTTTTGTCTTTGGAAGAGGTAATTCCTTCATCAGGCATTACTGCGGTATTTGGCCGTTCCGGCGCGGGGAAAACCTCTCTTATCAATGCCATCAGTGGGTTGGTCACGCCTGAATCAGGCAGGATTTCGGTGGGCGACAAAGTGCTTTTCGACAGTGTCGCTGGCATTAATCTGCCCCCTGAACACCGCCGGATCGGGTATGTGTTTCAGGAAGCGCGTCTGTTTCCTCACATGACTGTAGAAAAAAACCTTAAATATGGGCAACAGCGTGAAGACAACGCCCAGTTTAGCGAAATCATTGCCCTGCTAGGCATTGAAGGGCTCCTGAAACGTCATCCGGCAGATCTTTCCGGTGGTGAGAAGCAGCGTGTAGCAATTGGCCGTGCGTTGCTGTCAGAACCTGAATTATTGATCATGGATGAGCCGACGGCATCTTTGGATGGGCCACGCAGACAAGAACTTATCCAGTATCTGCTGCGTCTTGCAGAAAAGCTCAACATCCCCGTCTTGTACGTAAGTCATAGTCTGGATGAGATCTTACATATTGCCGACAGCATGGTAATCCTGAATGACGGGAAGGTGATTGCCAATGGTCCATTGCATGATGTTTGGGGTTCGGCACCGATGCGTCCCTGGCTTTCAGCCAAAGAGCAAAGTGCGCTTGTAATGGCGCGTTGTGTCGGGAAGCACCCTGACTACGCCATGGCACAACTTGATTTGGATGGTGAAATTCTTTGGGTACCGGATACTGGTAAGCCTATCGGGGCTACGCTTCGGCTTCGTGTGTTTGCCAACGACATTTCCATCGTCAAATCCAGACCGAATGACACCAGTATCCGAAACATATTGCCCGCCGTTGTTGATGAAGTGTGCGATTTACCCAGTGATGACTCACAGAGTGGTTACTGCCAGGTTGCATTGAGGGTGGGGAACCAACGGTTATTGGCCAATATCACACAGTGGGCCGCAGACGACTTGCGTTTATCCAGAGGAGATGGTGTTTATGCCCAACTGAAGGGCGTGAGCATTACCAAAGGGGATCTGGCGCAGGAACACAAGAATTTTTAATAAATTATTTGCATATCCCATTGCAAACTAAAGTAGAATCTTTGGGCCTTTTACCGCATGACATGTTTTTAGTTGGTGTCGATGACATCAACACCTTTTGAGTAGAGGCCCGTAAGGAAGAGTAGGAGAGAGAAATGTTTGCATGGCTAAGCGGCTTGTTTAAGAAAGAAACACTCAAGTCGACGGAGTGGGTTAAAAAGCTCATGCAAGCCAACCGCTCAGGCAGCTACAGCAAATTTCAAGAATACTATGACAAACATGTTACCCGTATTCACCTGTCTTACCTCAAGGACTTTTTGCGGTTTGAGCGTTTTGCAGTTCAAAGTTATAAGAAAAATGACCAGCACGCATATATGGCAATCAAAACGGCGATGTATGCACATAAATTAGGTCAGATTAAGGTGGCGGCATGTTTGACTGCATCGGTGATCAGCTACAATAAGACTCTGATTGAGAATCGTGAAGTGCAACTTCATCCTCGTCTGGTCCGTGCGGCTACCTCACTCCACAAACAGATTGTAGATACCTATTCCAAGTCCAAAAAACAGCGCGCAGAACAAGCCTGAAACCGAAATGCACGACCGGATTTCTATCAATACCTGGGGGATTGGTATTTTTGACAGGCGGGGGAATGCATTCTGGGCTTGAGGCAGGCTACTGTTTACTGGGTTGTTTATTGTGCAAAGTATTTTCTGTGCTCTAAGCGGAATGATGTTTTACCGAACGCCTTTTATTTTATGTAAATACAAAGGCTTATGGTTATTTTCTGTGTGTCGGGCAAGTATGAAAATGACAAGGTAAAGATTAGATTTCAATGAAAAGTGATGGATGTCACGTATATGATCTGCTAAGGTGCTGCCCCTCACACACAATGTGAGAGCACAATGATTTTTACATCTCTATTTAAAAGCGAAAAACTGGTTTCAACCCTGACTATCGGCTTTTTTGCCCTGTTCCTCTTTGCGGCTATGTATGATATGTCGCTTTTCTCCCAATCAATTAACACCCTGTTTGGTTATGCAGCAGACGGATTTGGCACATTCTGGCAATGGCTAATGGTGGCAAACCTGGCGTTAGCGCTCCTTGTTGCTGTCTCTCCATATGGTGGGATGAAGTTGGGTAAGCAATCCAAGCCAGATATCAGTGCATTCCGCTGGATTGCGATGATTATGTGTACGCTTCTCGCGGGGGGCGGTGTATTTTGGTCGGCTGCCGAGCCTGTTTATCACTTTATGTCACCGTCTCCTGCATATGATGGTGTTGATGAAAACAGTCTGGCAGCAGTAACAGCTGCGCTGAGCCAGAGTTTCCTCCACTGGGGGTTTTTAGCTTGGGCCGTGTTGGGTACGCTGGCGACAATAGTGTTGATGCATGCCCATTATGAAAAAGGTCTGAAGCTTCGACCAAGGGCGCTGCTTTATCCGTTGTTCGGTGAACGCTTTGAAAAGCACTGGTTTGGCGCTGTGGTTGATGCCTGTTCCATCGTAGGTGTAGCGGCAGGTACAATCGGACCTATTGGCTTTTTGGCCAGCCAGCTCGGTTACAGTGTTGAAGTCTTGTTTGGTGTAGAGAATGAACTCGGCACCCAGATATTTATCCTGATGGGTGTGGTTGCGATTTATTCCCTTTCCGCATTCACAGGCATGGACAAAGGCCTTCAGTGGCTGTCAAAACTTAATGTATTGGGGGCGCTTGCCCTGCTAGTGGTTGTGCTGGTGTTGGGACCGACATCGTTCATCTTTGATTCTTTCTTCCACGCTTTTGGCAGCTACATTGGCAACTTCTCTGCAATGAGTATTGAAGCAAACAGTGCAGATTGGATGACGAGCTGGACCTGGTTTTTCTGGGGTTGGTTTATTGGCTTCGCACCGATGATGGCGATCTTTATTGCCAAGATCTCACGTGGTCGCAGTATCCGTATGCTCGTGGTGGCAGTGGCTGTCGGTTCTCCCATTGTGACGAATTTTTGGTTTACGGCCCTTGGTGGTACAGGCATTTTCTTTGAACTGACAGATCCGGGCTCGATTTCCGATGCGATGTCAGGAGCGGGGCTTCCCGGTATCTTGATTGCTACCTTGCAACAGTTGCCACTTCAGCTGATTTTGGTGCCGGCATTTTTGATCCTGACGACGACCTTCGTTGCGACGACCGGTGATTCCATGGCTTACTCTATTGCTGTCGTGACATCTGAGGATTCGACTCCGTCGAAATACAACAGGTTGTTTTGGGCGTTGCTGCTGGGCATTGTTGCTGCTGTCTTGTTGATGGCCGGGAATGGTGGACTTGCTGCGTTGCAATCTTTTATTGTGATCACCGCTGTTCCGGTTTCCTTGCTGATAGCCACGACGCTGATCTCTGCCCCCATTACTCTGGTGAAAATGCAACCTGTCAGTGAAGAAATGGAAGCCAATGGTGAAAAGGTGTTCGGCTAACCATTTTTTCGTTAACACATGGCGTCGCTACCAAAGTGACGCCATGTGATTGAGATAATGCACGTAATTATCGAGATCTTCCTGAGTGTCGATATCAATATGACATTGATCAATCGCGACCACGTTAACCACATGTTTTCCATTATTGAGTAAATACTTGGCTCCCGACTCGCCTTCCAGCATTTTTAATTCTTCAAACAGGGTGTTAGACGCAATAGCAGGAACACCGATAGTGTCGTGATATTGGCAACAAACCGCATCGTTGATGTGTTCGATAAACACTTTCCAAAGCAGCGCTACATTGTCGCTGCTCACCGCGGGTTGATCCGCCAGCATAAAAAGAATCGCGTCATACTCTTTTTCAAGCTTCCCGGTAACGGAAGAGATCACGCTGCCAATGCCTTCTTCCCATGTGTCGATATAGAGTATTCTTGCAGGCCAGTTGTGTTTCTGACAGGCACTCTCCAATTCTTTGTGCCAAAAACCCGTGGTGATAAAGATGTCTTTGGTGATCGCAGCAGCCGCATTGATGGGGAAGCTGATAAGCGGTGCGCCATTAATTTCTGCTAGTGCTTTGCATTGCTTGAATCGGGAAGCGCGGCCTGCAGCGAGTATTACTGCGGCAAGTTTTATCATTCTTATATTATTCCACTAAATGAGTTGGCATCGGCATCGTTAAGTGCTGCCATGCATTCAGACAGAATAGAAAGTCCGATCCCTTCTGGCAATGCTGCTCCGAGTTGCAAGCCTGCCGGCCCTGCAAGTTTGCACGATAAATGTGACTCGTGTAGCTCTGCAATTTGAAGAACATCTTCTTTTCGGTGCGATGGGCCAAGTAATGCAATGTAAGTCAAACGGGTTGACTTGAGTGCTTTGAGCACGGAGGCATCAAGCGAGATGTTATGTGTCATCACGATAGCTGCATCGACGTAAAAATCATGACAATACTGCCCCAAAGACGCTGGTTCAGAACGGATGATGGCGTTTGCCAGAGGAAAATAGTCCCTTCTTGCATTCGCAGGCCGTGGGTCCCATAAGGTGACTTGCCAACCCAGCTGGTGCGCAAGCGCAACAATCGGCCTGGCATCATAACCGCCACCGCAAACAAGCAAATGTACAGGCGGCTGTATATAGGTTTTCAGCCAGGTCTGCTCACCTTCTTCAATGCTCTCGCCAATGGTGTGTTTGTCGGCCATGTACTGGTGGATTCGCCCTGAAGGTAAGTAGTTTGCTTCAATGTTACTCCCGTTTTTGGCGATCATTTGATAGTAGTATCCGCACTGACGTTGTTTGAGCGCTTCATGGATTTTATCCAACAGCAGATAGCGATTATTGGCGTTAACAGGTTGCAGCATGATATGAACGGTGCCACCGCAGCCTATACCAAGTTGAAAGGAAAGATCGTCTTCATCCTGACTGTCATAGGTCAGGGTACAGGCTTCTCCTGTCATCATGACTTTCTTGGCATGGCGCTGGATGTCTGACTCCAGACATCCGCCACTCAACATACCAAGTTGTTGCCCAAGACTGCTGAAAAGCATCATTGCACCGGCTTTTCGATAGCAGGGCCCCTTCGTTTCAAAGACGGTTCCGAGTACCCATTCGGCGTTATCTTTGTCCGGAGACCACTGATCCAACAAGTACAGTAGATGGTTTGACATTTCCTTTCCTTTTTACTTACCCAGCCTGAACGTTTACGACATTTTCATTGGTAAGTCGTAAAGCCGCTTACCGGTTGCCGCAAATACAGCGTTTGCAACGGCAGGTGCGATGGGGGGCGTGCCTGGCTCACCAACGCCAGTTGGTGGTTCCGCAGATGGCACAATGTGAACCTCTATCTCCGGCATTTGCATCTCCCGGAGCACCTGATAATCGTGGAAGTTTGACTGGACGGTTGCACCGTTTTGCAGCGTAATTTCACTGACAAGGGCAGGTGATAGTCCAAAACCGATCCCGCCTTGCATTTGTGTTTTGATGATATCCGGATTGATTGCAACACCACAGTCCACTGCGCACACCACGCGATCAACCGTGATCTGACCGTTTTCAACGGTCACTTCTACTACCTGAGCCACAAAGGTACGGAACGATTCATGAACGGCCACACCTCTGCCTTTCCCTTTCGCAAGTGGCTTACCCCAATCGGATTTCTCTACGGCTAGGTTTAACACACCGAGATGACGGGGATGGTTTTTGAGGAGCGCACGGCGCAATTCGACGGGATCTTTCCCTGCTTTATGTGCCAGTTCGTCAAAGAAGGTTTCAGTAGAAAACGCGTTGTGCGTATGTCCGACAGAGCGCCACCAAACAACCGGGACAGGTTGTTGAACGGTATGCAGTTCAACGGCAAGGTTGGGAATGGCGTAGGGCAGTGTTGATGCGCCTTCAACAGAGGAGGAGTCCACACCATCTTTTACCATAAACTGCTCAAAGGCCGTTCCTGCCGCAATTGACTGCCCAACAATGCGTTGCTCCCATGCTGAAAGGTTGCCATCAGCATCAACCGCACCACGGATCTTGTGAACGTACATTGGACGGTAATAGCCTGCCTGCATGTCGTCTTCACGTGTCCAAACCAACTTAACGGGAACCCCTGGTTTTGCTTTTGCAATCATGGTGGCTTCAACGACGTAGTCCGAGTGGGGGTTGCCACGACGCCCAAAACTGCCACCGGCAAACAGGGTATTGATAGTGACATTTTCCGGCTTGATACCAAGTACTTTGGCGACGGCATACTGGTCGATAGTTTGAAGCTGTGCGCCATACCAAAGCTCAGCCTTACCATCACCAACCAATACCACACAGTTCATAGGTTCCATTGGCGCGTGGGCAAGGTAGGGGAAGTAGTAGGTGGCCTCGATAACATCGTCGGAAGCGCCGAGTACTTTGTTAGCATCACCTTCGTTGCGTGCAGGCTGGCCGGGGCGTTGTGCTAACGCTGTGTACTCTTTTTTAAGTTGCTCGGTGCTTTTGTTGAATGCAGAGCGAGCCCACTCTATCGTCAACTTGTCACGGCCGGTTTTCGCACTCCAAAAGTCTTTCGCGATAACAGCGACGCCATTTGGAATTTGAACCACATCGACAACTCCGGGAGATTGTTTCGCTGTCGTTGCATTAAATGACACCACTTGTGCGCCAAACGCTGGGGGATGGGCGACAACCGCGGTCAGCATCCCTTCAAGTTGTACGTCTTGCGTGAAAGTGGCCGTACCGTTGCTTTTCCCTTGATCTTTACGCAAGGTACCTGTTTTGCCGATGATCGTGAACTGCTCAGGGGTTTTCAGGGTGACCTGCTCATCAGAGGGGACAGTTTGCAATGCAGCAAGTTCGGCCATTTCGCCATAACTGGCCGACTTTCCAGATGCATTGTGTGAGAGTGTGTTGCTACTGGTCATTATTTCAGATGGCGACACTTCCCATACTTTCGCAGCAGCATTAATCAACATGGCTTTTGCTTTTGCTCCTGCCATTCGTAATTGCATAAAGGAGTTGGCTATCGCCGTACTACCGCCGGTTCCCTGAACAGGACCAAAAAGCAGGTTATTGTATTGATTGGCGTTTGCGGGGGCGGCTTCAGTGGTGACCTTGCTCCAGTCGGCATCGAGTTCATCGGCCGCAATCGTGGCCAAGCCGGTAGTGATACCCTGCCCCATGTCTAAGTGCTTTATCAAGATGGTGACCGTGTCGTCAGATCCTACACGCACGAAGGCGTTTGGTACGAAAGAGGTGCCGGCTGTTTCTTTATCACCAGCAGCAACAGAAGGTAGGTGAACGCCCAAAGTTAACCCTGCACCTGCGGTAGACATCAGTTTGATAAAGTTGCGGCGACTGGTGCCTGACTGTGTAGTATTTTTTAATAAAGCCTCTTCAGGCACATAACCGTTCAGAAAATCGCGCATGGTTCTATCCCTGTTTCAGTTCAGTGGCGGCTTGTTTAATCGCTTCACGAATGCGTACATAGGTCGCGCAACGGCAGATATTGCCATTCATGGCTGCATCAATGTCTGCATCAGTCGGAGCTGGGTTGTTGGTGAGTAAAGCACTGGCAGCCATGATTTGCCCTGACTGACAGTAACCGCACTGGGGAACCTGGATATCTTCCCATGCCGCCTGAATGGCTTTTGCTGCTTTTGATTCAATGCCTTCAATGGTGGTGATGTTCTGTCCTGCTACCGCCGAGACGGGGGTTACGCAGGAGCGAATCGGTTGGCCACCTATATGAACCGTGCAGGCTCCGCATTGTGCGATGCCGCATCCAAACTTGGTTCCTGTCAGCATAAGGTTGTCTCGAAGTGCCCAAAGTAGCGGTGTGTCAGCGGGCACTTCGAGCTCATAGTCCTGTCCGTTAATATTGACGGATACGCTCATAGTAGTCTCCTTCCTGGCTTGAATCGGCAGCGTAATGACATAATTTACTGCGACAAAAAGGGAAAAATGAGACCCGGCCTTTTCCCCTGCTTTGTATCAGTTATTGTTACTATGGGCGTATTTTTAGGGGTTATGTTATCGAGATGTTCCAGAGTTCTTGCCTAAAAGTCCGGAATTTCAAATCTGTATCAATCTATATGCTTATTTAGTGTCATTATCCTACGAGCGTTGAAAACTCAAGCAACCAGGAGGCATATGTATAAGCAATGGATTTTATAACTGAACTGGCAAGAAACGTTTTTGAAAAGGCGACGGGTAAATGGCAGACGGATATTCCGGGTTTAAAACTGTACGCAAGCCAGAGTCCGATTGTTCTGATGCCCATCGTATTGCAACCGTCCATATGCTTCGTCCTGCAAGCCAAAAAACGTGTCGCGACGGGTCAGCAAGCGTATGTTTACAGCGCTGATTCCTATTTAATTAATTCGGTGACACGGCCAGTTGAAGCAAGTCTACTGGATGTGACTGACAGTCACCCGTATGTGGGGTTCAGTCTGAACATCGACCAACAGATGGTTGGGCAATTGATGATGGAAATGACGCGATGGCAAAAAGAGATGTATTCTGCTCCTCAAAGCGGATTTACACAGTCAGCGCCTATAACGCCAGAGATATCCAATATCGCTTCCCGTCTGTTAGGGCTATTGAATGATGAAATGGACAAGGAGATCCTGGCACCGTCGATTTGTCGTGAACTTTACTATGCAGTGCTTAAAGGACCTGGGGGCGGCCTGCTCCGCAACTGTGTTAGCAATCATACCGGTGCGAACCGTATTGCTCCCGTCGTTCACTATATTGAGCAGAACTTTGAGCGAAACCTTACCATTGAAGAAATTGCAAGTGTCGCTGGAATGAGTGCTTCCACTTTGCATGATCATTTCAAGCAAGTCACAACAGTTTCCCCAATGCAGTATGTAAAGTCTCTGCGCTTGCACAAGGCACGGTCGATGTTGTCAGTCGGGTATCAGGTTGCGGAAGTCTGTTATGGCGTGGGTTACAGCAGTCCGTCTCAATTTAGTCGTGAATTTAAACGCTATTTTGGCGTGACTCCAAGTGAAGCCAGAACCATGGTCACTACCATAGAATAAAGAAAACAGCCTGAGTGAGAGGCCTGCTCCAGCATGGTTAAACGGTGTCCGGTATTTGGCGTTAAAAGTTGAACAGGACATCAAAATAAAATTGTTCTTTGTACAGGCCGTTAGCGCGGTAAGTCGCCCCGACAGAAAGGATCTCGGTTGAATGGAATCGACTACCCAGTTCGACAACTGAGCGTGTGTCGTCTGAATCAAATGCAACTTGGCCGACTAACAGGTTTGCTTCAATTTGGGGAAGTACCCACGCTTTGGCGCCGACATTTACGCCATAAGCCAGATCACCCCAATCATGTTTATCGTCTTCGGGAAACTTCACCGAATAAACGCGTGCATCACCATGAATGTCGATAAACTCATTGACAGGTGCGTGAAACCCCACACCACCAGATGCTAACCAGTCACCTTCAAACTGACTGCTTGCATTGGCGATAAAATGCGCGCCATCCATGAAAGCCATCCGACCCGTTGCGCCAAGACCAGAAGGGTTGCCAGTAAAACCTACTTCAAGGTTGGTGTAATTAAAGTTTGTCGCCATAGCAGCAGCGGACGTCAACCCCAGTGTGGTAACAATCACGTTGATGGCACATGATGTTCTTGAATTTTTCACAGCGTTCCCTGCAGCAAGTTTTTGAATGTGATACGAGAAAGTGTATGGCTTGCTACACGAAAACTTTAGTAACGATTCAAATAACTTTGACGATCATTACAAACTAATTACTCTCAAATGCTTGGCTTAGCATTTTTTTGTAATCGCTGTGATATCTTTGCAGTCCAGATCAACGTTTATCCCCACACAATCTGAAAACCAATACCTTCAGGTTGCTGGGGATATTCCTATTCTTTCTTTGGAATATTTTCATGTTATCTACCTCAAAAGCGCTGATGGTTCAGGGTACGACTTCAGATGCCGGTAAAAGCGTTATTGTCGCTGGGCTGTGCCGTTTACTTGCCCGCCGGGGGGTCAAGGTTGCCCCTTTCAAACCACAAAACATGGCACTCAACAGTGCTGTCACAAAAGATGGGGGAGAAATCGGCAGGGCGCAGGCCTTTCAGGCACTTGCCTGCGGTATCGCACCAAGTGTCCACATGAATCCTATCTTGTTGAAGCCAAGCTCAGATTGTGCTGCCCAGGTGATTGTTCAGGGGAAAGCGGTTGGTGCCATGGATGCGATCGGTTTCCAATCTTATAAGGCATTTGCCATGCCGCCAGTTATGGAATCCTTTTCAATTCTGGCGTCTGAATATGACTGTGTGTTGATTGAAGGGGCTGGTAGTCCTGCTGAAGTCAATCTCCGGGAGAATGACATCGCCAATATGGGGTTTGCTGAAGAAGCGGATGTGCCAGTGATCATTGTGGCAGACATTGATCGTGGCGGTGTCTTTGCGCATCTGGTTGGTACGCTGGATTGCTTGTCACCGTCAGAAAGAGATCGCGTTGTGGGCTTTGTGATAAACCGGTTCAGGGGAGATATCAAGCTGTTGGAACCCGGACTGGCGTGGCTGGAGGAAAAGACGGGTAAACCAGTATTGGGTGTTATTCCTTACTTGCAAGGGCTAATGCTCGATGCGGAAGATGCGGTTGATACCAGTCAGCAGCCTATTGATACAGACAAAGAGGTGTTGAATGTTGTGGTCCCTGTTTTGCCAAGGATTAGCAACCATACGGATTTTGATGCATTGCGCGCCCATCCTCAGGTGAATCTCCAGTATGCTCCGCCAGGGCAGGCAATACCGCCTTGTGACCTGATTATTATTCCCGGCAGCAAGAGCGTGATTTCTGATCTCAACAGCCTTCGCGAATATGGTTGGGACAGGCAGATAGAAAGGCATCTTCGTTATGGTGGAAAAGTGATTGGGATATGTGGCGGTTACCAAATGCTGGGTAAACGCATCGCTGATCCTCTGGGGCTCGAAGGAAGAACGCATGAAGCCCAGGGACTGGGATATCTGAATGCGTCGACAGTCATAGAAAAAGAGAAAGTGCTCACCCAGAAATGTGGGCAGCTCACGTTGAATAACAAGGTGAGCATAGTCACGGGATATGAGATTCACATGGGTGTAACGGCAGCAAAAGGTGTGAGACCTATCACGTGCGATCAAGGGAGTGATGGGCTCATTAATGCGGACAATAATGTCTTTGGTACCTATTGGCATGGGGTGTTTGATTCGCCAGAAGCCCTTGCGCTTATCTTGGATTGGGCAGGCTTATCTGATGCAAAACACATTGATTTAGCGAAAGAAAAACAAAGAAGCCTGGATGTGTTGGCTGATACGCTTGAAGCGCACTTAGATTTGGAAAAATTGTGGCCGTTAATCAAGGATATTACATCGGTAGCACGTAATATGAAATAGTCAACAAAAGTGAAGAATATTAATTTTCGTGAAAGCGTAAAAATAGATTTGCACTTGATAGAAATTGGCGATAAGTTAATTGCAAAACAAGTAGGGAAAACGCGCCGCTGTGTCATTGACGCGTAGCGGAAAGCATGTAGCAGGGTGAATGAATGAGCTTCCATCAAACAGACGATGTTCGAATTAGCAATATTAAAGAACTTTTACCGCCGATTGCCATATTGGAGAAATTTCCGGCAACGGAAAGAGCGTCTGAAACAGTGTATAACGCCCGTCAGGCGATTCACAATATTCTGAATGATAAAGACGATCGACTGCTGGTGGTTATTGGCCCATGCTCTATCCATGACCCTGAAGCCGCAGTGGAATATGGAAAAAAACTCAAAGCGATCCGTGAACGGCTGAGCGACCGTCTGGAAATCGTCATGCGCGTTTACTTTGAAAAACCGCGCACCACTGTGGGTTGGAAGGGATTGATTAACGACCCTTATATGGACGACAGCTTCAAACTGAATGATGGCTTGCGTATTGGCCGTAAGCTGTTGTTAGATATCACTGATATGGGGTTGCCTGCAGCGGGGGAGTTTCTGGACATGATCACACCGCAATACATGGGTGACTTGATCAGCTGGGGGGCTATCGGTGCACGTACTACGGAATCACAGGTTCACCGTGAGTTGGCTTCGGGTCTGTCTTGTCCTGTGGGCTTTAAGAATGGCACTGATGGCAACATTAAAATTGCAACAGACGCTATTCGTTCAGCGAGTTCCTCACACCACTTTCTGTCAGTGACCAAGTTTGGTCATTCGGCCATTGTGGAAACCTCAGGGAATGAAGATTGCCATATTATTCTACGCGGGGGGAAAGAGCCGAACTATTCTGCAGAACATGTTTCTGATGTGACTGCGCAACTGAATGCTGCAAATCTTCGCAACAAGGTGATGATTGACTTTAGCCACGCAAACAGCAGCAAACAGTTCAAGCGCCAGTTAGTTGTGGGCGAAGATGTTGCGAACCAGATCGCTGGCGGTAATGAGGCTATTTTTGGTGTCATGATCGAAAGCAATCTGGTGGAAGGCCGTCAGGATTTGGTGGATGGAAAAGCAACGACTTATGGACAAAGTATCACTGATGCGTGCATCGGCTGGGAAGATACAGAGAAAGTGTTGAACATTTTGGCTGATGCCGTTCAGGAGCGTCGCGCGACGAAGAAATAAAACAAACGTTTCTAATTAAAATGCCGCCAACATGGTGCTATGTTGGTGGCTTTTTTAGTTTAAATGGCAATGTTTAGCCCGTTCATATTCCGGATGATTTGTTCAAAAATTTTGCTTGATATATCAATCAAGGCATCGGGGAAATCATATTGGGGGTCATGAAGTGGGGGATGGGCTGCACCACTACCTAACCCGAAAAATGCAGATGGCCATGTGTGGGAATATTCAGCAAAATCTTCTGACCAGCGCATAGGAACATCTAAATCGGTGTGGTCAAAGCCCAGATCTTTACACGCTTGTCTTAACAGCATGTTTGCCTCGCTGTGATTAATGGTCGCATTGAACCTGTCGAACCACTCAATAGCCAATGCTAAACCATCGCGCTCAGCAACATGGCGGGCCTGCTTTTCCACTTCTTTACAAACAAAGCTAAGGCACTTATTTCTGTCACTTCGCAATGTTGCCATCAGCATTCCTGTTGCAGGTGTTGTGCCAAATGTCGGTTGCCCCAGATTAACGTGAACAACGGTCGCTAATGTAAAACTGTGAGGGATAGATGTGGGTAACGTTTCGATAGATTGTATTAATTCGGCAATGGCTGATGTGGGGTTGATGGCGGTTTCTGAATACGCGGCATGGGCTGTTTTCCCTGCCAGTTTGATCGCAACACCTGCAGATGCACAGGAGAAAGTGTTTTCACGACATAGCATCTGGCCCAAAGGAAAGCCCGGCACATTGTGATAGCCGAAAGCATAGTCAATTTGGCCCGGTGACCATCGGTTGTCGTCCAGCATGGCTCTGGCGCCTAAACCGTTTTCTTCCGAGGGCTGAAACAGCAGGGTAACCCGGCCCCGCTGAAGCGGTGAACAGGATAAGCGATGTGCCAACGCCATCAGACTTGCAGTATGTCCATCGTGGCCACAAGCGTGCATGATGCCGTTTTTGACAGAACAATGTCTGAGTGATGAGATTTCTTGTATCGGTAAGGCATCAATATCTGCCCTGAAAAGTAGGTTCGGGCCCGGCTCACCGCTATCAATATCAACCACAATGCCATGGCCACCGATTCCTGTTAATGGCATGTAACCAAAGTCACGCAGTGTTTTAGCAATAACCTCTTCGGTATTGCATTCTAAGCCAGACAGTTCTGGCATCTTATGCAACTGGTGACGAAACAGGATAGGGTTGAACATAGCTTCACCATACGCGCAGAAATAAGCTCCACACTCTACGTGCTGGTTAAGGGTATTTGTGTGATCGGGATCGAAACTGTAGGGAGTCAGGGAGCAGAGTGGTCAATGGTAGGACTTGTGCGTCTGATGAAAGAAAAATGGCAAGCTAGTGCTTGCCACTTAATGCAGTGAAGTGTCTATAGATTACTTACGAACACCTTCAATATGCAGCTCTAGGTCCACATAGCTTGATGCCCCCATAACCGCGATATCATAGTCTTTCAGTTCGATACGTGTTGTGCCTTCAAAACCTGCGCGGTAGCCGCCCCACGGGTCTTCGCCCGCGCCGATAAAGTTAGCGGCAATGGAGATTGGATGCGTTTTACCGTGCAGTGTCAGGTCTCCATTGATGGTCAGTGTGCCATCGCTGTTTTCTTCAACCGACGTGCTCTTGAACGTCGCAGAAGAAAACTTGGATGCGTTGATAAAATCACCACTGCGTAAGTGCTTATCACGCTCTGCATGGTTTGAATCCAGGCTTGTGGTGTCGACAGTCACAACCACGCTTGAGTCGGTCACTTTCGCTGGATCGTAGGAGAATTCGCCCTCAAAGTTATTAAAACGGCCTTTGATAAAGCTGTAGCCCAGATGTGGTACTTTGAAGTTGATGGATGCATGTGCTCCTTTTGTGTCGATGACATAGCCATCTGCTGAAGCCATGGTTGGCAACAGGGTTGCCGCAGCGAGTCCCAGAGCAACAAGTGTCTTTTTCATAGCGATTTATCTCCAAGCATTTTCCGTAATGTATTGTCTTTATTGATGAAGTGGTGCTTTAGTGCCGCTGCAGCATGCAAAATGGCTAATCCGATAAGCACAAATGCAGCATAGTAGTGAATGGTACCGGCAATGTCAGACTGGTTTGGAAACAATTCACCGAGTGCAGGCACTGAAAACCAGGTGAAAACGTCAATAGCTCTGCCGTCAGACGTAGAAATCAAATAGCCGGATATAAAAATTAAAAACAGAAGAACATAAATCAGGTAGTGCGCGGCATGGGCCCCTGCTTTTTCAAGCCGGTTTCCTTCAATCGCTGGTGTGCCTTTCAGTGTGCGCCAAATTAGCCTGAAAACAGTGAGGGCAGCAAGGAGAATGCCGATAGACTTATGCCAATAAGGGGCCGTTTTATACCAATTACTGTAATAAGTCAGGTCAACCATCCACAAACCGACGGCAAACAAGCCGACGACCACAATAGTTGTTAGCCAGTGAATGATGCGAAGAACAGCATTATATTGCCTCGGGTGTTCCATGTTTCAGCCGTATCCTGTCATTAATTGTTGATGAGAATTATAATCATCATTAAATGTAGGTGAACCAGATGCAACTGAACAACTTATTCTAAAAAATTGATGGAACCCCACTCTTTGTATAATAAGCGTCACTCTTCCTGTTTCCAGCTCAGGCTGAGTGATACGGAATCCGCGAAACGTAGGGCGTGAGGCTTGTCGATAGTGACATTGGCATACGTTACCCAATGGTGTGAACGTGCAATATCTAAGACACTCGACACCAATTTTTCTAACAAAAGGAATCGGCCATTTTCAACATGGTCGATGATAGCCTTGGTGATCACCTTGTAATTGAGTGCTTCTTCAACATTGTCATTAATACAGGCTTTCTGACCCGGATAATGGATTTCTATATTGAGTACAACGTCTTGTTTTTTCTGCTGTTCCTCCGGGTTGAAACCAATATAGGTGCGCAAACGAAGATTGGTAATTTTGATAACGGCGTTTTGCATAGTGTAGTTTCCATACGTAGGTATAAGAGCGGGCTTATTTGAGTGCTCGGCCACCGTCCAGATTGATACTCTGTCCGGTCATATAGCGACTGTTCAAGATAAACTCGACCGCATTAATCACCTCCTGCTCACCGGGTGCAATCCCCATCAGAGATTTAGACAATGCCTTTGCCCTGTATGTTTCATCATCCCTTTCATTAAACATAATGAGGGCAGGGGCAATACTGTTCACTTTAACAGCTGGCGCTAATTTCTGGGCAAAGGAAAGGGTCAGATTATCCAGTGCGGCTTTGCTGGCTGCATAGGCAATATGTTTTTCACTGCCTTTGCGGACGACATAATCGGTAAAGTGAATGATATCAGATCCGGCAGGCCTTTCTTTTGCCATAAAGGGTGCCAGGGCCAGGTTCAATAGGTAGGGCGTTTTAACATGGATTTGCATCATAGCATCCAGAAGGGTGGCGTAATCATCAGTCTTGCTTTCCGCGTTCCAGTCTGATGCATTGTGAATGAGTGCCCGAATTATCACATTACGCGCGGCAAGTTCACGGGCGAAATCATGGATTGCTTTATCCGTGGAAAAATCTGCCTGAATGCACGTCACACCTGCTTCCCTTAGTATGTTTACGCCCGGTTTCTCTGAACGGTAGGAGGCGATCACACCATAGCCTTGCTGCTGAAAATGGATCGCGAGCGCAAGTCCAATTCTTTGTCCGGCCCCGGTGATTACAATTGTCTTTTCAGTCATATCATTCTCTTTAGGTCTTTGCATGCATGTTACGAATATGACAGATAAACGATCATTCTGGTAGCGTCGGCATAAATATAAAAATCAGTATGTTAGATACTAGCAGAACGCTGTGTGGAGGTTGGATGCAAAAACACGTTAGGTTGTGGGTATAACTTAAAAAGCGGTTAGGGTGGGTTGTCCTTGGCTGCATGTGTTTGAAAATCGCCGCAAACGTCTGTTAGGTGAACACTGAGTAATTCATGCCTTTAGAGGGAAACGTTACCAAAGCGATAGGGGGCCTTTCCATTGTATCGACCACCTAATTTGGTATACCGAAGGTTGCTAACTACACTGAATGTAACGCATTGAATGAAAAATGTTATTGGAAACAATCGGTCTTCATTTTGTTGACAATTTTTTATAGTTAAGATGTGTTTTTGAGATTTTTGTCACAGGTTTCTTTGTGTTTTGGGCTGAGCGAAGTTTTAAATTGCGAGTAAAGACAAATTTGACGATAATATCGTATTAATATGCTTATGCCTTGGTTCATCCGCGGTTAAGCAAAAATTAATAGAATTCGTCTTATAATAATAAGGTTTGTATCCACAAACCCTTTGGACATCAAACAATCATAAGGCATTGGTTTGGCCGCCGACATCCTAATGATTGGTCCAATTTTTGGCGTTACTGCATAGCTGGACTTTACTCTCGCTTGCTGCGTGAAAAGTCAAACAAAGTAACCACATACCCGGCTTCCATGGTCCGGGTTTTTTATTGCCTGATGATAGCTAAAAACAAAAAAAGCCAGACGTTTGTCTGGCTTTTTAGATGAGCTGGAATTATTTGCTTTTTTCTTCCGCTTCTCCTGCTTTTTCAGCGATGACCGCAAATTCACGGGTGGGCTTACCAATGATAGAGCGGGTAGGCTCCTTCACGTCTATTAGCACTACTTCGATAGTATCGCCTAACTGGAATTCTGTCGTGCCATCGACAGAGATGGTGCCGAGATCGCCATTACATTCGATACGATCCTTGTTATCAACAATCATTGGTGCGGGAATGAAGGCCATTGCGCCATTTTCCAACAGTCGCACACGCATGCCCGCACGGTTAATATCGAAGATCTCTGCCGTGAACGTGGTTTTTGCTTCTACGCTATCTTTTAGCAGCCGGACATACAGCCAATCTGCGACATCACGTTCCGCCATACGATGGTGTTTGCGGTGCAGGGCGAGTTCTTCACCGATCGTTTCATCGGGTGTCTGTGCTGAATTTTCGCCACGGATAATCGCTTTGAGCAAGCGGTGGTTAACCATATCCCCGTATTTACGGATTGGTGATGTCCAGGTTGCGTAAACGTCCAAACCCATTGCGAAGTGAGGTGCAGGAGTGTTCCCTATTTCACTGTAGGATTGGTACTTGCGGATACGGTTATCTAGATACGTTGTTTCCTGTTCATTCAACCAGCGTCTCAATGCACTGAAACCGTCAAGTGTTGCTAGGGCTTCGGCAGTCACTTCACCGCCATGACTGTTGAGCAATTCAACCGCATCTACGATTTTCTCTGGCGCAAACCCCGAGTGAGTGTTGAAAACACCGAAGCCAAAGTGTTCGCGCAATGTTCGGCCGGCGCAGATGTTGGCTGTGATCATCGCTTCTTCAACCATACGGTTGGCGATACGGCGGAAGTCAACGTGAATGGCGATAACGTCGTTGTCTTCACTCAACTCGAAACGGTAGTCGGGGCGGTCAGGAAACGTCACCGCATTGGCTTCACGCCAAGCAATACGTGCTTTCGCCAAACCGTGAAGTGCATTGATTTGTTCGGCAATCACCTCTGAAGGTGTCCATTTGTCACAGCGACCGGTTTCCAGAAGATCGGAAACATTATCATAAGCCAGACGACCCTGTGATTTGATTGTGGCAGCAAAGAATGTTGCATCATCTGCAATCGTGCCGTCAGCAAGCACAGTAACACGGCAACACAGGGCCGGGCGTATTTCTTCTTCGCGCAGCGAGCAAAGATCGTCACTCAGCTCACGTGGGAGCATGGGAATATTGCGACCTGGCAGGTAAATCGTAAAGCCACGCGCGCGCGCTTCTTTATCCAGGTCAGTGCCTTGTGCGACATACGCTGTCGGATCGGCAATTGCTATTGTCAGTGTAAATGTGCCATCGGCATTAGCAACCGTGTGCAAGGCATCGTCCATATCTTTGGTCGATTCACTGTCGATAGTAATGAATGGCAGTCCTGTTAGGTCTTCACGAGTCAGCGATTCATCCAACATTTCCCAGCCGGATTGAGGGGCTGGTTCCTGGTTTGGAAGATTGTGCTTGGCTAACGTCACCCACCAAGGGGCGATCTTGTCGTTGGCATCCGTGATTTTTTCACTGATTTCACAGAAAAAGTTATTGTCACCCTTCAGTGGATGCTGAATGAGTGTTGCGACCACCCAATCGCCTTCGGCAAGTGCATCATGACTCAATCCTTTTTTAGTTTTTGCACGAATGGCGTCTTTCAGCTGAGGGTTATCCGGCACCACATTCAGCTTGTTGCGGATCATTTTCACACGGCCAATAAAACGATCGATTGACTGCTCCAGCAGCTCGTCAGGTTCAGCGACTTCTTTGTCATTTTCGGTGCGGATAAGCGCGACGACTTTGTCCCCGTGCATCACTTTTTTCATGTATGCAGGGGGGATGAAGTAGCTTGTTTTACTGTCGACCTCGAGGAAGCCAAAGCCTTTTTCTGTTGCTTTGATTGAGCCTTCTTTTTTTGGAATGGTCTCTTTGATTTGCTGTTTTAATTGTGCGAGTAATGGATTGTCTTGAAACATTAGCCTGGTCTCAGATTGTGAACCCACACACTATACGGATTCACACCGTCAAAACCAAGCAGTCACACATTAATCCTGTGTGTCGTCAGTGGCTGCGTACTTGGATAAGGGGGAGAGAAAACTGAGAAGCTACGTATTGAAACAGAATAAAAACATCAATATACATCCCAAAGTTAAGGGAGCGTGAATGCCAAATGTCGTAACAATGACAAAATGAGGCGCAGTCAACACAGGGATGAAGTGGGTTGTTTATGGAAAGTTCTGAAGCACTTAAAACGTATGCACTCGAGGAGTCCAACAGCACGTTTGAAAAATGGTGCGAGGATATTTTTCGTCGGCTGGATCGTCAGAATAATATTGAAAATATTGCGCTTTTTGTATGGATAGAGGATGAACTCAAACTGGCAGCCAGCCAAACTCAGTCTGTTTTCAGCTTTTACCCTTCTTTTAAGCCTACCGAAGAGTACAGTGGCTATTACATTGATTGGGCACGTCTGGCGTGCCAGCGCAGGGAGCAATTTTCGTTTATATCTGGGTTACCTTTTAACGCAGACTGGCAACAAAACGATGACCAATGGGAACATGCAGTCATTCCCCTGTATAAAGGGGAAGAAAGGTTGGGTTACCTGTTGATAGAGTCAGAAACGACAATGTTGCAGCGCAGGTTCAAACCGGAGCACTTCAAATGGCTGCTAAAAAATGTTGATGCTCACATGAAATGCAAAGTGCTCGCACACCGGTTAAGTCAGCAAACTACCTGTAGTCGCCGGAGTGAACTCAATCTCGCTTTAAACAACCACACATTGGCTTCTCAACTGGCATACCTGAAAAATCTGCACGAAATATCCCTTCGTTTTACCAAAGCGACAACGATTCATTCCCTGTGCCGTATTGCAGTTGAGCTGGGACGTGATCGCTTACAAGTTGACCGCATGGGAATATTCCTCTGTGATTTGGAAGCCCAAAAGATGTGGGGAACCTGGGGTACAGATCCTCATGGCAATGTTGTTGATCGCTCTGAGTTTTGTCAGGAAATGCCCAATACCCTATTTATGGAAGAAGCCTTTACTAAAAAGAATGAGCTTATCGTTAAGGAGAATGTGCCGCTTTACTTTGGTACTGAGCAGGTCGGGGTTGGCTGGAACGTCATGATGGCGATGTGGAACGTCGATGAGTGTATTGGTTGGATAGCCGGTGACAACCTGCTCTATAAAACCCCGCTTGATGAGCCAAAGAAAGAAGCTATTAAACTGTTGGCTGCTTCTGTTTGCCAGAAAATCGTTAAGTTGCGTGAAACGGAGACGGCAAAAGCGCGTTTTGAAGAGTTGCTGGATGTTAACAGCCGTCACGTGAGTGAGCTGAAAACACTGAAGCAAAAACTGTTTACTAAAAAGCAGGTTGAACGTTGGATGAACACCAGCGATAAAGAAACGGGTTTACCAAACCAACAGGCACTGATGATTGCAATACCAGGTTTGGTAAAACAAGCCCGGAAAACCAAGCAGAAAGTGGCGGCTATCTCGATAGAAATTGATGCCTTTCACGGCTATCGAAAATTATGTGGCAATATGGCTGCCATCAATCTGGTGAAAAAAGTCGCAGATGTGTTGGAGTCCCCAACCCTCCATCATCTGCCCGGCATGATGGGTTACGCCGGATCAGGTCGATTCTCGATGTTGCTGTTGCATGATGATGTTCTGGTATTGCGCGAAATTTCTGAAAATATGGTTCGCGCGGTTTACCACCTGAATATTTCCAATACGAATTCTATCCATTATCAGCGTGTTACTATCAGTGTAGGGGTAACCCAAGATTCAGTTTCTCTATTTTCCAACAACAAGAAAGTGCTTAAAGGGGCTAAACAACTAAGAGCGACAGCTGCAAAACTGGGGCAGAACCGTGTTTGTCTTGACTGAAATAACAGCAAAATGGTACGGAAATGACCCATTTCAGTCAATAATCCATCAGTCGTAGAAAAAATTGTGAACTTGTTCAATTTTTTCTGGCTTTTTTTGGTTTAATGGCGCAGAATGCACGCCTTATTTGTCGAGGCCCGTAGCGTTAGATACTGTTACAGAGAGTAGGATGTCACCGAATCTTAGATGGTGACCCTGTATCAGTGAAAAATAACAGTGCGAAACCGTTAGAGGGGCCCCGTTACTTTTGTTTATATATTGGGATCCCAATGCAAGAAACTGTTACAGAATTTCGCCAGTTAGATCTGGCTGAAAACATCCTTTCCGCTCTTGACGCAATCGGTTTTGTTTCACCAACGCCCATTCAAGCGGCCTCGATTCCCCTCCTTATGACCGGTGTTGATGCACTGGGTAAAGCGCAAACCGGTACCGGTAAAACGGCGGCGTTTTCACTTCCACTGCTGAACAAGCTGGACCTGGGCCAACGTAAGCCACAAGCTATCGTGATGGCGCCAACCCGTGAACTGGCGATTCAGGTGGCTGCTGAAATGAAAGCGCTGGGCCAGAAAATTGATGGTCTAAAGGTGCTGGAAATCTACGGTGGTGCGTCTATCGTTGACCAAATGCGTGCTCTGCGCGCCGGTGCACACATTGTTGTGGGGACGCCGGGTCGTGTGAAAGATCTGATCAATCGTGAGCGTCTGCAATTGGACGAAGTGCATACCTTCGTATTGGACGAAGCTGACGAAATGCTCAAGATGGGCTTCGTTGATGATGTCACTTGGATCATGGAGCAGGCGCCGGAATCTGCACAGCGCGTGTTGTTTTCTGCCACCATGCCGCCAATGGTGAAGGAAATCGTTGATCGCTTCCTGCGTGAACCAGCACGTATTGATGTTGCTGGCAGCAACCGTACTGTTGAGAAAGTAGAACAACAGTTTTGGGTTGTTAAAGGCGTAGAAAAAGATGAAGCAATGTCTCGTCTGCTTGAAACAGAAGAAACTGACGCATCGATTGTATTCGTACGCACCCGCCAGGACACTGAACGCTTGGCTGACTGGTTGAGTGCGCGTGGCTTCAAAGCGGCTGCGCTGCATGGTGATATTCCTCAGTCTCTGCGTGAGCGTACGGTTGAGCACATCAAACGTGGTGTTATCGATATTCTGGTTGCGACTGACGTTGTGGCCCGTGGCCTTGATGTGCCACGTATTACCCACGTCTTTAACTACGACATTCCGTTCGATGTTGAGTCATATATCCACCGTATTGGCCGTACTGGTCGTGCGGGACGTGCCGGTAAAGCGATTCTGCTGGTTCGTACTAACCAAATCCGCATGCTGCGTACCATTGAGCGCGTAACCTCTACCCGAATGGAAGAAATCCAGCTTCCACTGCGTGATAAAGTGGCTGAGGCACGTTTGGCGCGTCTGGCAGCAGATTTGCACGAGCAGAAAGAATCAGAAAGCCTGGAAGCGTTTGTCGGTCTTATCGAAAAATTGCAAGAGCAAATTGATGTAGATACTGCGACATTGGCAGCCATGTTGCTTCAACGCCAGCAAGGCAAGCGCCCACTGTTCTACAATGGCCCTGATCCTTTGATTGCGGCGATGGAGCGTGAAAGCCGCCGTCGTGATTCACGTCGTGATGACCGTGCTCCACGTGAGCGTTCAGAGCGTGGTGAGCGCCGTAGTTACAATGCTGCTGACTGGGATACTTACCAACTGCAAGTTGGTCGTGATCAAGGCGTACAGGTTAAAGATATTGTTGGTGCAATTGCGAACGAGTTAGGTCTGGAGAAGCAATTCATCGGCTCTATCAAACTGGCAACAGGCCACACTTACGTCCAGTTGCCGAAGAAAATGCCAAAAGAGATTCTGGGCCAACTGAGACAGCTGCGTATTCGCCAGAAAGCCACTGATGCACAGCTGGTTGAAGGGCATGTTGACATGGCACCACCACGTCGCCGTAACGGCGGTGACCGCAATGGCGGTGATCGTGGTCCTCGTCGCTTTGATGACCGTGGCCCACGTGGTGGTAACCGCAGTGACAAAGGTCGTCGTTTTGACCGTGATCGCAGCGGCGATCGTCGCTCATTCCGTGGCGAACGCCGTCATGCAGAGGCTTAATTTCACCGTCTGAAGATAAACGTCAAAACCCGCCATGTGCGGGTTTTTTACTGTCTGTTTTATAAGGATTTTAATTGATAGTAACAATATCCGACAGGTAATACGGTGTTGGACGTTACCAAAGCAATGAATGCTGTTCCAAGGATTGGGACGTAATGGTATTCGGGAGATTACTATATTATTGAGACAGCAAGCCGAAACTGGGCGTTTTGAACGTATTCGTGGTACAGGATGTCATTTTCCATGACATGGATATAGGCCGTTTCCCTGTTTGAGGACTGTCTTATGCTGAACATGCAGTTTAATAAGCGGGTGATTATCAATACCTGCGATATGGACTGGCAACCTTCGCGCGTTGAAGGTGTCTACAGAAAGCCTCTGTCGCGTGAAGAGGCTGAGCGTGGTCACGCCACGAGCATTGTTAAATACTCCCCTAAAAGTCGATTTATCTCTCATGAACATCCACTGGGTGAGGAAATTCTCGTTCTTGAAGGGGTATTTTCTGATGAAACCGGTGACTATCCCGCAGGCTCCTACATCCGTAATCCTCCCGGGTTTACCCATACCCCATTCAGTGAGGTAGGGTGCATCATACTGGTTAAACTGCATCAGTTTTCTGCTAATGACCATCATATGGTACGTATCAATACACGTAGTGAAGAAGGATGGATAGATGGGCAGGGCAGATTAAAAATGTTGCCTTTGCATGAATTCAATGGGGAGCAGGTTGCGTTGATTAAGTGGCCCGCGGGCCAGCATTTCTTTTCTATTTCTCATTTTTGTGGGGAAGAGGTGTATGTGTTAGAGGGAGAGTATCGAGATGAGTACGGGCGATATAGGGCCGGAACCTGGATTCGAAACCCGCACATGTTTGAATACAATCCTTATGCAGAAGAAGACACCTTGTTATGGGTAAAAGTGGGTCATTTGCCTTATCCAGGATCGGCTAAGTGAACAAAGTATTGTCTAGGAAATTGGCCCAAATATCGATATTTACCTGTTTTTTGTTCTCGGCGTAAAAGTGAGACGGATGTTGACCCTTTTTATCGCTAGTATGTTGCGTGAGTGGGAAGCTCGGATGCTCGAGCTTTTTCTTGAAAATGCCTCATTGGCACAGGATATGACGACCCCGGATGTTTCAGACGCACAGCCTTCCTCAGATGCCGTTTTTTGAACTGGCACCTGTACCCATGGTTCTACTCAACGATCTTGGCGAGATCATACAGAGTAATCGTGAGTGCAGACAGCTTTTTCGTCTTCGTGAGGGAGAAAAGCATATTGATGGCTACCTAAACGCCAGCATCTGGCACGAAACAATCCAGTATTTTGAGGTGGTGTTGAACACCCCTGAATATGAACCTTTTACCAAGTTGGTGCGGCTTGCTCACAACAAGAACATTTATGTACTGAAGGTGAGCCTCATCAGCACGGTTTCCAGCAATATGTTTGTGGCGGTATTCACGCTCTATCAACAAGACGATGATATTAACGAAGCATTATTAGCGCGTCTTCCTATGGGCATGGTACGCGTTGATCGAAAAGGGCAGTTCATCACTGTGAACCCGGCATTTGTTGCACTGCTTGGTTATGAAGAAGATGTGCTCATTGAGTACAGTGAGTATGATTTAACGCACCACTCTGATATCAACCGTGAAAAGCCACTTCGTGAAAATCTAACGTTAAGCTTGGGAAACCAATACCGTGTCGACAAGCGGTATTTGCATAAAAACGGGCACCATATTTGGGTAAGAACGTTTGTTTCTTCGATCGTGTGTAAGTACACCGATCAACAACAGTTTTTGATTGCAGTATTGGACATCAACGAAGAGAAGCAACTGCAGGATGCGATCATTACTTCAGAGCGCAGGTTCAGGGCGATAGCCGAAAATGTCAGTTCTGTGGTGTGGATTTCAGCCGCCGATCCGATGCATCTTTTCTACGTGAACAAACGCTATGACACCATTTGGGAAGAGAACGTCGAAAAGCTTTACAGGGACCCCTGTGCATTCTTACAGAAAGTACATCCTTCAGAACGCGAACTTGCGAAAACCACGCGCTTCTCCTCATCGACGGGATCCTGGAACATTAATTATCGTCTTCTATTCACCGATGGCCGTGTGAAGCATATCCGTGACAGTGGCAACTGTGTATTTGATGGTAGCGGTGATCTGATTTACCGGGTAGGGACGCTGACGGATATTACTGCTGAAATTGACCAGCGTGACACTGTGGTTGTGATGGCGAAGAAATTGCGTGAACTGGTGGAGTTTGACTCTCTGACAGGGATCAAGTCGCGACATGCGATCATGACAGATATTCAGGAAGCCTACAAAGAATACACAATAACGACAGATCCATCTGTACTGGTGTATATCGATGCAGACGGTTTCAAGGATATCAATGATTCATTCGGCCATGAAATAGGTGACAAGGTATTGATTGCTATTGCTGATCACCTGACGGCAAACATCCGGGACTCTGATGTGGCAGGCCGTATTGGGGGCGATGAATTTGTGGTGCTTTTACGCCACACTGCGAAGGCAGAAATACCACATATTCTTGAACGCCTTAAGTGTGACATTGAATGGGAAGACTCACCAGATGGAATAAATGTTTCGATCAGCCTCGGGGCTATCGAATTGTCAGAAACGGTAGTGTCGGCCGAGCAGTGGTTGAGTGAAGCAGACAAGACCATGTACCAATATAAACGAGAGCGAAAGAAAGCACGACTCAGTCGAAAGCATTAGATCAAATAATTGACATGATTTTTTCATGAAAAAGCCAATGAGAGATCACACATGACTATATGATTTCTTGCTGCTATAGCGACATGTTTCAATCAGCACAATCTAAACCATCTCAGACTTTTTTCTGATACAGATAAGTCATTTTGAAAATGAGACAGTCGAGTGTAACACTTCATCGTATTCTCTTGGTTGAATAACAGGGGGATTGTCCATGCAAAGTGTTGTTGAGGTATTCGGTACCGCACTTGCCAGCTATTACAACGGCAATAAATCAGGAAAGCTGATAGTCAGGGAGAGCAACGGTACTTCCGTGATCCCGACATCCGACTTTTTCCGTTGTCCGGCAGATGTCGCGACAGACAGAATTGCTTTGTCTTATTGCCGTCGTAGTGTGTTGAATGTTGGCGCAGGCAGTGGAGAGCATTCCCTCTATCTGACAGCAAAAGGCATCAAGGTCACATCCATCGATAGTTCACCGATCGCGTGTGCCATCATGCACCAACGAGGGGTGCCCTCTGTGGTTTGTGGTCACCTGTTTGATCAACACCCGATGTTTGAACGGACATTCAGTTGGCTGGCACTGCGTGGTGCCATTGGTCAACTAGGCGACATCCGGAATTTCTTCCATTTTCTAAACCTAGCTCAGCGGAATTTGTACCCGGGAGGACGGTTGATACTGAGCTCTGAAAACCTTCGCTACGAAGGATACCGCACGCGTCATTTGACATTCGAGTTTGATGGGAGTGTCAGTGAGGAGGTTCCTTGGTTCGACATTGGAATGTCGACGCTCAGGTGTGTGGCAGACAGTAAGAGTTTCAACTGCCGTATTGTTTATTGTGATGACAGCAATAAATACGTTGCTTTACTGACCAAGCGCTAAATGCTAAGGCGTTTGCATAAAAATGGGGCTTCATAGCCCCATCATTTTTGAATATTTCTCAACACACTCAATGAAATGAGCACGCTCATTCTCATCTGTTATTTCTTTCGCCTGATGCGTGAGAATGCTTTTATCTGCCAACGCATTTTTTACCTGCCACACAGAAAATGATGCCTGTTTATCCAATTCTATTTTCTGTTTTTCATCTGGCGGTAATAGGGCGAGGTTGTGGTTCATGCTTTCTCTCTTTGTCGTTTCGGTGATAACTCAAAGCCTCGATAACATAGCGAAGACCGTCTGTTTCGACAAGTGTTAACGCCGTACTTACCCCTTGCTGACATTGAGAAAGTACTTCGACAGTACCATTGGGCTCTACACAGGTAGGTGCTGAGGCGGGAAAGTATGGAATTTACCTATCATGACAGACAATCACTCTATGATGCCTGGATGTCATACAAGGCAAAACTGCGGATCACACAAATTGAAATGGCCAAGCGATTAGGTGTAAGTCAGTTAGATTTTTCAAGAGCGATGCGTGGCGATGTACCCATGGATCGGAATTTTGTATTCCGTTTTTGTGAGGAAATGGGCCTGGATCCAGAAAGTGCATTACCCAGCCTGAAAAAAAACCGACCTGTGACACATCGTGGACCGATTACAATCCGGACATCACTGACAGTGGATGGCAATATCTCTAAAGTGGAATACTCCGGTGATCAGGTATTCATTGAATATGTCAAAGAATTATAGTAGCCATCCCAAGGGATGAGATGGCTTTTGTATTCCGATCTCTGACAGTGGGGTTGCAATTATTTGGTTACCATCTTTGAGATCTGTTTGGCTCTTTCTTCATCAGAAAGGGGCGACGGTGGGGGCACTAGTAAACCTTTCTGACAGGCTGGGCGCTCAGCCAGCTCATCCATCCAGCGTTTTAAGTGATCAAGACCGGTAATGTCTACGCCACTCCATTCGTGGATACGTACCCAAGGCCAGGTCGCCATATCAGCAATCGTGTATTCGTTTCCGGCAAGATAAGCATGGGTTGCTAACTGGGTATTCATGACTTCAAAAAGACGGCGTCCTTCGTTTTGGTAACGCTCGATTGCGGCAGGAATTTTCTCCGGGAAATAACGGTAGAAAACATTGGCTTGACCCATCATCGGGCCTACACCACCCATCTGGAACATCAGCCATTGAATCACCTGGCTGCGTTTTTTAGGATCCGCAGGCAAGAATTTCCCCGTTTTCTCAGCGAGATAAATCAGAATGGCACCCGATTCAAACACAGCAAAATCGCCGTTTTCTTTATCAACAATGGCTGGAATTCTGCCATTGGGATTGATAGCAAGGAATTCAGGTTTTTTCTGGTCAGCTTCCATCAAATCCAACGCATGGTAGTTGTAGGGTAAGCCCATTTCCTCCAGTGCAATAGAAATTTTATGGCCATTCGGCGTACCCGCTGTATAGAGCTCAATCATTGTCTATTCCTTTTCTTTTGGTTACGCTTCTTTGAACGCGTCTCTCTGGCTTACGGTTTCGAGCCAGGCTTTCAACGCTGGCATGCTGTCATCGACATGGATATCCATGTTTTTGATAAAGTTGATCATGACATAGGCAGTGATGTCTGCTATTGAAAAACGTTTGCCCGCAAGAAAGGGGGATTCTGAAAGGCGCGTTTCCAGCACAGGTAAAAATTCCATTACCCGTTGTTTGGATTCCTCTCCCCAAGCTTCTACACAGCGTTCTCGGTCACTGTAAATACCCGTGATATTGCGAAATGCCTGAAAGGCGGTAAACAGTCCCTGAAGTTCTGCGATGCGGTTCCACATCTCTACCTGACCAATTTCTACTGGTGTGTGCCCAAATAAATGGTGGTCACTTGGAAAGGCCGCATCAAGATAACGACAAATCGCGACTGATTCGCTGATTGTCGTACCGTCATCCAATTCCAGCATCGGAATGCGTCCATTGATACTTTTTGCTTTGAACGATTCAGTCAGGTTTTCCCCTCCACGAATATCAACATGTTCGCGCGGGATGTCGATTTTTTTCTCTGCCAGAAACAGATTGACACGCTTTGCGCTAGGTGCAGCGCCAACTTCGTAAAGCTTCATATTTACTCCCTGTGATGGTTTTAGATCATCCTTTGACGATAAGTATATACCAGGGTCAACAAACCCTAAGCAACTTGAATTCTGCATCGTCAGGTTGCTTGGGTATATATCAGGGGGTAACAAGACCGAGATATTTACGTTGTCGCCGTTGAGACAGTTGGAAATCGATAAGTATCCTTGGTGACATTCAGTCCATCACCATCAGTTTGGCGATGTAATGCCCAAACTCCAAATGAACGCTCTCACTTATATTCTTCATCCCAAACGGAGACCATGGATCTTAGATATTGATTTCCCATATTTTCAGGTAATACGAGACCAGTGTTAGATATCGTGATGCGTGCCTCGCTTTCATGCGCCTGTATGTATATTTCAATCGGTGGGCCAGACTGACCAAATGTGATCGCATTAGCAACCACTGGTTATTTGCCAGAAACAGCGCAGTGATGACCTTCTTGCGGAGGTGGAGGGCGGTAAAAAGGGCTGCGTATGCAGCCCCGTGGGTCTGTGAGCCTGTTATTTGCTCAAGTAGGCACACGCTGTCATAAAAGCATGTTCCTGGAATTGCTTCAGGCCAACTTCTTTCAGTGAAACCGCAATAGGGTTTCTCTTGAGTGACTGTTTCATTTCTGATGACGGGAACACTTCTGCTTCAATGCCGTCGATCAGTTGAAGTGCTGCTTCCATCTTGAAGCCTGCCGCACTACCAGCGAATTTCCCCTTGGTGGGGCGTTCACGGATAACAATTTTATCCACTTTGTAATCTTCCATCAGTTTTGCAAACTGCTTCTGAAAGTTTCGGATTTGCTCGGCGCTGGCCACATCCGTGATAGTGAATTTTCGTGCGCGGCATTCCGGCACTTCAAACAGACCTTGATTTGACTCAAGCAGGCAAATGTTCGCTTCGTTGCTTTTAAAATCAACAGCACAAATACGCATTATTTCAGTTCCACAAATCAATTAAGGAGACAAGTATAAGAAAAAGCGCTGGCGAGGTCATGAAATATAGGAGAGAAGTGGCGCAATTGGTGAATATTGTAGCGGTTAACGGAACTCGCTGAAGTTTGTCTTTAGTTTGGCTTCGGTCAGTCCGCGAACGATCTTGAGATCAGGGCGTTTTTTTAGGTCAACATATTCGACTTCACGGTAGGAGCCTGTGTGCGCTGAATAGAAAAGCTTCACTGTCGGTGTCATCAGATCATCCGGGTTTTCTCTACATACCAGACCTACCCGGCCGTTGCTCAGTTCCACCACTGAACCTACCGGGTAAAAACCGATGCAGCGGATGAATTTTTTCAGCAGATCAGGGTCGAGGTGAAAGGGCGTCAGGCCAATCATGATCTTAAATGCTTCTGAGGGAGACAGGGCCGGTTTGTAGCAGCGCTCTGCCGTTAAGGCATCATATATATCAACGATGCAAGCCATACGTCCGATGACTGTCAGTTCGTCACCTTTTAAGCCGTTAGGATAACCATTGCCATCGAGTTTTTCATGATGCATCAAGCTGACATCTTTGCTAAGGGTAGGTAAATCGACCATGCTGTTGAGTACGGGTTGTGACAGGGTTTGGTGCTCTTTCATATGCAGAAACTCTTCGTCGGTGAGTTTCCCTGGTTTGTTTAACACTTCATCGCGAACCAGAATCTTTCCAATGTCATGCACCAAGCCTCCAATAGCCAATTCTTCAAGTGTCTGGCGATCAAACTCCAGATATCGGCCAAAGTTCACCAAATGGAAAGCAACATTCATGGAGTGTTCGAGCAAATACGCACTTTTTTCACGAATGCCGCTGATCCACAGTACAGCGTCGCGTCGTTCAAAAATGTTGTCTACGATGTCAGAGCTGATGTGCTTGACTGGCTCAATATCGACGGGTTTGTTTTCGTATATATCGTTGAGTAGTTTACTGATTTGCTTTTTGGACGTATCAACCAACTCTTTTGCCGCACGGAACTCATCACTGCCTTTTATGGATGAATGCTTCCCCAGCTTGGTTTCTCGGTATTGGATATCCTCATCTGAAGTGATTTGATCAGCGTCGATATAAACGTATAACACGCCTTTATCGCGCAGGTTTTCAATGGTTTCCTGTCGTCTGATAAACCCCGGCCTTTTCATTTTGGTACGGGCACATTGAGATTCGATTTGTTCGACATACATGCCGATCTCAACATGATCAATGGCGACTTTTTGCAGCATTGATGTGTGCTCCGATTAATTAATGCCGGTGTCGACGTGATTACTTTACCCTGAGTGTTTGTATTCAGCGACGAAGAAGGATATTACTGATAAGTACAATTATATACAAAATACACACTTACTGTTCAAAATTGCGAGATAAAAATTGGCGAATATGATAATAAAACGTACGTTGTCCTGCTAAAAGCCCAGATGACGAATGGTCTTGTTCTTTGTTTCAGATGACCGTCAGTTATCTGCTTAGCACTATGAAGAAAACCAAGGGTTGCTGGTTGAACAGGAAGCATAATTGTTACAACCAATCGCGTAGAAATTTGGGCGGTAAACCACAATAGGCTGGCAATCCTCACCAGCCTATTTTTTGTCTTATTAGGGTCTGTTGACCTTTGGTGGTTAAATTTTTGTTCTTGCGAAAAGCGTTTTAGGCGCGGCGAGTTGTATGCCGCCTAGCATTCTAAGCAAATACAACTCAACAAAGCATAAAACGCGTTTAGCCGAACCCTTCGGGCAGCGTTTGAGGGAACTTTCTCCTGCGTTATTGGCTTCTCATGTAGGCCAGCTACACGTCGAAGCCTCTGCCTTGCATAAAGTCCCCACAAACTGCTGCAAAAATCATCATCAAAGGTCAACAGACCCTAGTAACGATAGAACAGCGTAAAGTTGGCATACGCACTGTGATCGCGGCCTGATTCCTCAAATTGCTTGGATTGGGCGGTGACTGATGCCACTGCGCCCCAGTGTTGAGAATACCAGCTGACACCACTGGAAATCGCGGCCTGGCCATGTTGAACATGAATGTCATCATTTTCAGCCGGCTTATCACCTTCGATAGTGATATCGTCAAAACGGTAGCGCGCTTCAATGGTGGCGAAAAAGAACATGCCACTGTCACTGTGGCTTAACAGGCCGATATCCACTGCATTGCCCGGAAGAACTGATGTCGAACCAAAAGTGTTTTCCAAGTCAAAACCAATCCGGTAAGTGCCACCAACGGCCACTTCACTTTGGAAATTGCCACCTTGTCCCCGCCCAAACACACTAAACTCGCCTATTGGGGCGCGCATTAACAATTGATGGGCCTCAAGCCCTACCTGATAGACAAATTCGTTGCTAATTTGGTAGTCCCAACCTTTTGGCTCCGGTGAGCCGACAATGTCGTGAACGATAGATTGCGCGTCTTCGGCATAAGAGTCGGGACCAACTGTGCCGAGCATCAAACTTCCTTTAAATGCGCGATAATCGGTTTGGTGATAGGCCCTTCCCATGCCATAGACTAAGCCTGCATAAGGGCGCTCATTTGGTTGAGGTGTGGTCTGTTCGATATCAGACGGCGTCCACATTTGAGAGCCAATCTCCAAGCTGTAACCTATCACGTCTGGATTTGAGGACCAACGGAGGAAAAGGCCGCTGGTATAATCTCGGTCTGTTCCCAGAGCACTATCGTTGTCGAGGGAAAAGGAAACGGTCGCCGCGTGGACGGGAACACTGAGCATAGGGACAGCAAGCAGCGCAGTACCCAAAAATCTGCGTGAAAACATAAGGTCCTTAGTATATTTAATAGTAACTTAGGTCATGCTATCTCATTCATTTGGATCTGACGATGGCGAAGTATAAGGAGAGTGATTTGCTACAGAGAAATGACGTATTGGTCAGTGCCGAATGGTTAAGAGATAACCTCAATGCACCTTCATTGAAGCTGGTGGACGCCAGTTGGTTCATGCCCGGCGTGGGGAGAAACGGCAAAGCGGAATGGCACGAAAAGCGTATTCCCGGTGCGATTTACTTCGATTTCGATGGTGAGATTTATGATAAACGTTCGCCACTGCCACATATGCTTCCGTCGCCAAAGGAATTTGAGGCTGCTGTCGGTGAGTTGGGGATAAGTCATGACGATCACCTGGTCGTGTATGACAGCACAGGCATTTTCTCATCGCCCCGTGGGTGGTGGATGTTTAAAGTGATGGGGCACAAGCACGTTGCGGTGCTGGATGGTGGCTTGCCAGCCTGGGAAGCGATAGGCGGCTCATTGGAAACGTCAGAACCACCAACAATTGTGCCATGCCGTTATTCTGCAAACTTCCAACCTGAGCGCGTTATCGACGCAGAAGCACTGCTGGCTGGCATTGAAGCCTGTTCAGTGAACGTGATTGATGTACGCGCCGCTGACCGTTTCGCGGGTAAGGCGCCAGAGCCAAGGCCGGGTGTGCGTAGCGGCCATATGCCAACGGCAAAAAACCTGCCATTTTCAGGCCTGCTGCAAGACGGAAAATACAAATCACCTGATCTGTTGAAGCAGCTGTTAGCGGGCGTGATTTCAGATGAAAAGCCCAACATCGTATCTTGCGGCTCTGGGGTGACGGCCTGTGTGCTTGCTTTGGCGAGTGAATATGCACTGGGCAAAACAGTGACGGTTTATGATGGATCATGGAGTGAGTGGGGCAGTCATCCTACCTTACCTGTCGTAACGGATTGAACACGTTTTAATTGCTGTAATCAGGCCCTCGCAATTGCGGGGGCTTTTTTATCTGCTTTTGCTGACTCACGTTACCCAAGAGGGAAAGACAGCCTTCTAACCAATCCAATGAACAAATGGGAATCAAGTTGGGAGTTTTTTATGCAACTGGAATGCAAACTAAGATTTAACGGTGGCAAAGGTCAAAGTTGAAATGCTATACAAGATGTAAGCAAATATTAATAGTTACAAAATATTAACAATGTGTTATGACTTGTCTCATGTTGTTGATGAGTAAAATGGAGCAGCAACGTGACGAATCAAATCGCTATGCCTACCAACAATGCATTGTTGCCTGAGCGCATTCAAAAGCTTGTGCATGCTTTATCCAACGGCGTTTATGAACGCGAGAACACTATTCGTCTATGTCTGCTCGCAGCGCTTAGCGGTGAAAGTGTTTTTCTACTGGGGCCCCCTGGCATTGCCAAAAGTTATATTGCCAAGCGTCTTATCGAAGCCTTCGATGACAGTCGCTTCTTCGAATACCTGATGACCCGCTTTTCGACACCGGAAGAAGTGTTTGGCCCGCTCTCTATTCAAGAGCTCAAAGACAACGGGAAATATGTCCGCCTGACTGACGGTTACCTGCCAACGGCAGACGTGGTTTTCCTTGATGAGATCTGGAAAGCCGGACCGGCTATCCTCAATACCTTGCTCACTGTGGTTAACGAGCGTGTATTCCGCAACGGCAGTGAAGTCTTGCCGGTTCCAATGCGGCTTTTGGTAACCGCTTCAAATGAATTACCAGAGCCAGACAGCGGTCTGGATGCACTGTATGACCGGATGTTGGTGCGGATCTTTGTCAACCGGATTCAGGAAAAGAGTAATTTCAAACGCTTGCTGACCGGCAACAGCGGTGAACCTGACATTACTATCGGCAGAGATATCTCAATCAAAGCGCATGAGTACGAGCAATGGCAACAGCAGATTGATAGCGTGGGCTTGCCTGACGACGTGTTTGAAAAAATCTATGCACTTAAAATGTTGCTCGAACAAGAAGCAGAAGACAGTACCAATGATTTTCCCGCTGAAGAGCTTTACATTTCTGATCGCCGCTGGAAAAAAGCGGTTCGTTTGCTGAAAGCCAGTGCGTTTTTCAATGGTCGCCACGAAGTGAACCCTGTCGACCTTCTTCTATTGCAAGAGTGTCTGTGGCACAGCCCAGAATCCCGCAATGTGGTGACTGCGGTGATGCGGCGTTTTGCCCAAGAGGTTTGCTTCAACCAACAAGAGGCGCTCGCCCTTGCCCAGGAGGCCAATGAAGACAGCAAAGAGCTGGAAGAAGAAATCAAAAACGCACTGGGCCACACGGTGGATACTGAACTTTCGATGCGAAAAGAGAAAAATCGTGTCGACCTGACGAAGGCTCGTCGTTATTCGCTCAACATGGCAAACAACCTGGTGAAATTTATCATGCTCGAAGCCAATCCTTCGGTGTCTGAAAAAGAAAAGGGAGACAGCCGTTGGGTCTATGTGGATGCGGCTGAGTTTGAGAAGAAGATCAAGAACGGTGCATGCGATGTGTATGGTTACGTCAACAAAAACCCGAACCTTTGTCTGTTGAAATTTGACGTGGACAGTGAGCACAAGTTGGTGATCAAAGACATTGCCAATCGCCCGGTTCCAGTTGCTATTGCAGGCATCGATAACAATGATGCTGATGCGTTTGCGCAATGGCAGCAAAGGAATGAAGCCTCTATTGCTAAAATCGACGAAGCCAAACATATGATCCGGGTGGCTCGCAGCCAGCTCAATGCTGCTCTACCGCATCATTTTGCTAATACAGAGCTTTTGACACTGTTGGCCAACAGCATTACTGACGCAGAGGAGGCATTGCAGCGTCAAACGGCTAAATTTGAGAAAGGCGCATTCCGAACACGTATGTTAGCCGAATACTTCGAGTAAGGAGTGGGAATGCTGAGTCCTGAAAGTCTCCATCTAGGCATGATGCTAGCCGAAACCGGCATGTTGGAGCATGCTGTCAATGAGGTCATGGCCAAGCCCCAGCTTTTGATGATGACAGAAGCCAGCCCTTCTGCTAAATCGGCAGTGCGCCAGCATATCCGTAAATGGCGACACTCTGTAAAGCGCCGGTTAAGCACTGATTGCATTACTGATGATTTACGCCAGGAAATCCAACTTTATCAGCAAGCGGTTTCCCTGTCGCAGCAGGATTTCGTCAGCAATGCGAAACCGATGATCAAAAAGCTTGAAGGTAAGTCCGGGTTCTATCTGGAAGCAAGGCGTTTGATCGAAAAAAACGTTGCCAATGAGACGCCGATGTTTCAGGCGTATTTTTGTAAAAAATGGTATGAGTACTTAGCTATTGCCATTCAAAAGGCTCAGAAGAAAGAACTTGAATCACACAAAGAAAAGCTGCTGAAAGAGCTTTACCAGCGCATCGAAACCTACAAAACGCTCGAAAATGTGCGGGAGCAGGGAACATTAGAAAAAGTGGGCCGCCTTTGGGATCTGGCTTCATCAAAAGTGACCCAAACCGATGTAGATTTGTTGAAGCGCTTTGTTGCCTTCCTGAAAGAAAACAAAGATCTTCAGAGTATCGCCGAAAAGCTGGGGAGAATGGCGAATGACGTGGATGATCCTTCCCTCCAGCGTTCACCCGCAGAAGAACTGAAATTGGTTGAAGAACCGGCCGATAACGTCGCTGATGATATTGTTGGTATCCATCAAAGCGATAACCTTGAAAAGATTGTTCCCAACGAGACTATCTACCTTGCAGAACCTGCACTGGAAATTCTGTTCTACAAACATTTTGCGGACAAACGCCTGCTGACCTATCGCATGCAAGGCATGCAACGTTCTTTAAGAAAAGTGAAATCGTTTAAGCCTGAGAGTAAGCAGGTAGAGGTGGAAAAAGGGCCATTCCTGATTTGTGTCGATGCATCAGGGTCGATGAGTGGTTTTCCTGAACAATGTGCCAAGGCGATGGCTTATGCCTTGATGCAAATCGCGGTACAGGAAGACAGAGACTGCTCGGTCATGATCTTTTCCACTGACCACATCACTTATGAACTGACTGGTGAGAATGGGCTTAAAGAAGCGCTGAATTTTCTTTCTTATTCGTTCCATGGGGGAACAGACTTAGCGCCCGTGCTGACCCATTCCATTGAACTGATGGGCACTGATAAATACCGCAATGCCGATCTGGTGGTCATTTCGGATTTCATTGCACCGGTTCAGCCCAAAGACGTGCAGGAAAAAGTGAACGCGCTGAAAGAGCAACATAATCGATTTCATGCTATCTGCCTGTCAAAATACGGCAATCCAAAACTGATGGAAATGTTTGATCACACCTGGGATTATCATCCGTCACTGATGGGACGCCTGCTCAAGCGTTTCTAGAATTTAGACATAACAAAAAGGGCGGTTATGTACCGCCCTTAAAAGGATATTGCATCTATTCGTTGAAGAATGTCAGCTCAGCAGCAGGCTGTCATCTGCCAGTTCTTCGCCACGAACTTTACTGAACATATCCAGCAATTGGGGAACACCCATATTGGCACGTTCTTCGCCTTCTACATCCAGCACGATTTCTCCCTGGTGAAGCATCACAGTGCGATCACCACAGGCGAGAGCATCTTTCATCGAATGCGTCACCATCAGTGCCGTCAATCCAAATTCTGTGATCACCTTTTTGGTCAGGTCGATAACAAACGCGGCCATGCGTGGGTCAAGCGCAGCGGTGTGCTCGTCAAGTAACAGCAGCTTGCTGTCTGACAGTGTTGCCATAACAAGGCTGACCGCCTGTCTTTGACCACCGGAAAGCAAGCCGATGCTGTCACCGAGACGATCTTCCAGCCCTAATCCAAGAATGGAAATACGCTCTCTAAACACGTCACGGCGTTTGCTCGACAAGGCCAACGACCACCCACGGCGGCTGCCACGGCTGTAAGCAAGCGCAAGGTTTTCCTCAATGGTCAGGGATGCACAGGTACCGGCAAGCGGATCCTGAAACACGCGGGCGGCAAGCGCTGCGCGCTGGTGGACCTGTTGCTTGGTCACATCAATATCGTCAATCACAACACGGCCACCGACCATCGGTGTTTCGCCGGAAACAGCGCCTAACAGGGTAGATTTTCCCGCACCATTTGAACCAATAATGGTCAGGAATTGCTTTTCAGGTACTGTCAGCGACACACCACGCAGTGCGCGGTTTTCCAGTACAGTGCCAGGATTGAAGGTGACTTGAATGTCTTTTAATTCGATCATTTCACCACCTCAGCCTGTTTCATTTTCTTATTCTTCTGGTATTGCTGTTTTATTTTCGGCGCAACCAGTGCAAGAGCAACCAGCACGGCGGTAACAAGGTTCAGATCAGAGGCTTCCAACCCAAACATACCGGAGCTGAGGGCAAATGCGACAGCCAGACGGTAAAGCACCGAACCAAGAATTACTGCTACTACCGCGACCCAGACTTTTCTTCCTGGCAGAAGGGTTTGGCCGAGGATAACAGCAGCAAGACCGACGACAATGGTGCCCACGCCGGAAGTGACATCCGCAAAGCTGTTGGTTTGAGCGAAAAGCGCCCCTGAAAAGCCAACAAAGCCATTTGACAGCGCAAGGCCGAAATAGGTGTAAAAAGCGGTACTTGCTCCCTGTGCTTTTACCATGCGGGCGTTCACCCCGGTTGCGCGTAAACCCAGACCAAAGTCACTCGCAAGTAAACGGATCACAAACAGTGCGCTGATAACAACCAGAACAAAGACCACCAGCGGACGCACGTAGACAGGATCGAAACCCATGTTTTCAAACGGTGTCAGAATGGTGTCTTCGCCTAAAAGTGCGATATTTGGCCGCCCCATAATGCGGATATTGATAGAAAATGCTGCGATCATTGTTAGGATGCTGGCGAGCAGGTTGAGGATCCCACATTTCACTGTAAGAAATGCAGTCACCAATCCTGTCAATGACGCGGCAAACATTGCTGCAAAAGTAGAAATCCACGGATCAACGCCGGACACAATCAGTGTGGCAGCAACAGCAGCTCCCATCGGAAAGCTGCCATCAACCGTCAGATCCGGAAAATCTAAAACCCGGAAAGTCAGATATACGCCCAGCGCAACCAGGCCATAAACCAGACCTACTTCCAGCGTGCCAAAAAAGGCAATAGAGGTCATGTACTGCTCCTGACTCGGTTATTTTTCTACGGTGGTTGCGCGCTCAAGCAGTGCTTGGGGGATCTCAATCCCCAGCTTATCTGCCGCTTTCAGGTTTATCGCCAGATCAGAACCAATGGCAACTTTAGCGGGCAGATCTGCAACTTTTTCGCCTTTGAGTAGGGCAGCGACATAATCAGCTGTTTGTACACCAATCTGGTAGTAATCAAAGCCCAATGCCGCCACGGTGCCGTTTGGAATATAAGATGTTGCACCACCGATGACGGGTTTCTTCGCTTGATTTGCGGCGACAACTAAACCATCAATCGCACTGGCGACAGTGTTATCGGTTGGGGCATAAATAACATCAGCCTGAGAAGCGACAATTTGCGCTGCGGATTGAACATCAGCACTTTTAAGGGCCGTGCCTTCTACCACTTTCACACCGTGTTGCCCGGCGGCTTCTCGTAGCAGTTCAACCAGCGCGACGGCATTCGCTTCACCAGGGTTGTAGACAACCCCGATAGACGTCATGTTTGGCAAAAGTTCTTTTGCCAGCGCCACGTGTTGGGCAACAGGGGAAAGATCTGACAAACCGGTCACGTTCGCATTTGGTTGATCCATGTTTTTAATTAACTTGGCACCAACGGGGTCGGTAACGGCAGTGAAAACGACGGGAATAGATTTGGTTGCAGCAACCAGTGCCTGGGCAGAGGGAGTTGCAATACCTACCAGCACATCGGGTTTTTCACCAACGAACTGACGTGCAATTTGAACAGCGATTGCTGGATTGCCTTGCGCAGTCTGGTAGGAAAAGTCAAGGTTCTTGCCTTCTTCAAACCCAAGATTTTTTAAGCCATCCAATAAACCCTGACGCGTTGCATCTAGGGCAGGGTGCTCAACGATTTGCGAGACCGCGACCTTTGCGGTGTCTGCCATTGCAGTAAGAGGGGTAGTCATAAGTGCTGCGGCACAGCACGCGGACAGAAGTAGTTTGGATACGTTCATCTCTTTCTCCGTGATAAGTGGATAGCGAGCTTTACGCTCATCTTTCCGCCTGTGTTATTCCTTTGTTATATCCAAAATCTGATGTTAAATCAGGCACTAAAGATTTAGCTTAGAATGAATATGATGCTCGGTGCAGTAGCACAGTTTGTCCATGTTTGTTTAATGCAATGAAAAACAACAATCTTTTAAGCATGTGAACGTGCCGGTCAAAGTTTAAATGAGCCAAAACATGCACTACTAAAATTAATTGAATACAGATACTGACACCTCTCTTACGTTATAAAGCAGTGAATGATATGTCACAATCACTTTACGGTGGGGGCCTGTACTTTTTTGTAAAAAAATTTGATCTAAGTAACTTTGCAGTCAGTTTTTTACAATGTAAATCGTGATTCAGTGGGAATATGAAAGAGGGCGCTTCCCGTGCTTCACTATCATCTTTTAGTTTAGAAATGCCAGATCATGCTCGCATTTACCAACAGTGAAACATAAGAATCGCTGTTAAAAATCAGGTTTGTGGAGAATGCCCGAAAGTCAGCAATTTACGCTGCAATATTCTTTAACAAGATCTATCATTGGTGCGCGTTATTTGAGCGCCATACTGGTCAGGATCTGCCAGTAATCACTATAAATAACATCCATATTTCCACTGATATACTGCGTATCGTGAGAGGTTGTGAAAATATCAGGGAGAGATCATTTTGGGGCATTGCATCGGTGAGTGTATTCTACCCGCTCATGAAGCAGATTATGCCCCGCGCGAACCCCCCCATTTAATTCGCTTGGAGGCACAAGGATGAAGTGTTTAATGGCGTTAGTATTACTGTTTTCCGGTAATGCCGTCGCTGCCACTACCAGTGGCACCCCTCTGGATTTGACCAATTCCGCTGTTGGTTATTTTTCTTTGGTTATTTTTGCAGCGGCGTACACCCTCGTCATGCTCGAAGAGCAGTTGCACCTCAGAAAATCGAAACCGGTACTGCTGGCAGCCGGGTTGATCTGGTTGATGCTTGGCTTTGCCTATTCGGGCGCGGGGCAAATAGATATCGCACAAGGCGCTATTGAGCATAATTTGCTTGAATATGCGGAACTAATGCTCTTCTTACTTGTCGCGATGACATATATTTCCGCGATGGAAGAGCGACGACTGTTCGATGGGCTGAAAGCCTGGATTGTCGGTAAGGGTTATGATCTTAGGCAGCTTTTCTGGATCACTGGCATTCTCTCTTTCTTTATTTCACCCATTGCCGATAATCTTACAACCGCGCTGTTGATGTGTACCGTAGTACTGAAAATCGGCGGAGACAATACAAAATTTGTCAATCTTGCCTGTATCAACATAGTAGTAGCAGCCAATGCTGGCGGTGCTTTCAGCCCCTTTGGTGATATCACCACATTGATGGTTTGGCAGGCAGGGCTTGTTAACTTCTTCGAGTTTGGTGCACTGTTTATTCCTTCGGTGATCAACTATGTTGTGCCTGCATTCATTATGTCGCTGTTTATCCCGAAAGTTCAGCCAAACGTGGTGCATGAATATGTGGAAATCAAGCGTGGCGCAAAGCGCATTGTGGTCCTTTTCCTGTTGACCATTGTCACCGCTGTTGGTTTTCATGGACTGGTTCATTTCCCTCCTGTGATTGGGATGATGATGGGCCTTGCTTATTTGCAGTTCTTTGGTTTTTACCTTCGCAAAACCTTACCCCGTTCTCTGGCAAGAAAACGTGCTATCGCACAGGCTAAGCAAGACGAAGCTGCATTGAAACGTTTAGGCTCCGTGGTTCCTTTTGATGTATTTCGCCGTGTTTCCCATGCCGAGTGGGATACCTTATTGTTCTTCTATGGCGTTGTAATGTGTGTGGGGGGCCTTAGCCTGATTGGTTATCTTGCCACTATCTCAAACATCATGTACCTGCAATGGGATCCGATCTGGGCAAATATCATCGTCGGGTTACTTTCTGCAGTTGTCGATAATATACCTGTCATGTTTGCGGTGTTAACCATGCAGCCAGATATGTCGATGGGTAACTGGCTATTAGTCACCTTAACAGCAGGTGTGGGAGGCAGCTTGTTATCACTGGGTTCTGCCGCCGGTGTCGCGCTGATGGGACAGGCCCGGGGTAAGTACACTTTCTTTGGTCACCTTAAGTGGAGTCCTGTCATTATGTTGGGGTATGTGGCGGCGATCCTGGCCCATTTAACTATTAACAGCGCACTGTTTTAATGCATCGAGTGGTTTCACTATGAAAGCGGCTTTCCAGCCGCTTTTTTGTTGAGCTATGCCTGTCACTTTTGCAAAATAGTGCCATGATGGCTCGATAACATATCGGAAAGACAATGATCTCAAAATGGGCAGTACGCTTTTATCAAATGGCGAAGTTGGTAGGCTCTTGGAGTAAAGACCCTTCAACCCAGGTCGGTGCGGTAATCACCAAAGGCAACCGTATTGTATCGGTAGGGTTTAATGGTTATCCCCATGGTATTTCAGACAGCGCTGAAACAGATGGGCGGGAGATGAAATTGCTGAAAACCCTGCATGCAGAGGAAAATGCGATTTTATTTGCTAAACGTGACTTACTGGACTGTGAAATCTGGGTAACCCATTTCCCGTGCCCGAATTGCGCTGCGAAGATCATTCAAACCGGTATTTCACAGGTCCATTGCCCTGAACAAAGTGAAGATTTTCTTTCCCGCTGGGGTGACAAAATCCAAGTCAGCGTTGATATGTTTGAGCAGGCAGGGGTGAAGATAAACTGGTTACCATTGGATGAGCTGAAAAACTGCAAAGCACACTAAACCTTGGATATAATCCGCCTCCATTGAAATACAGTAGTAAAAGAGTGCAATCATGGCCAAAACAGCACATGCTCTTCATATTCTGGTTAAGCATCAAAACCAGGCGGAGGACCTTGTCAGTCAGTTGAAAAAGGGGGCCAAGTTCCAGACTCTGGCAAAGAAATACTCACTCTGTCCTTCAGGTAAGAAGGGCGGTGACCTTGGCGAATTCCGTCGTGGCCAAATGGTACCCCAATTTGACAAAGTTTGTTTTAACGCAGAGATACTGACACCACATATCGTCAAGACCAAATTTGGCTGGCATGTGGTGAAGGTACTTTATCGGACATGATGGTTGAAAGCTGCATAGGCTTTATTAATTCGAGGATGTCTTAAGCATTGTATTTACTAAGTTAACACAAGTGCTAGTCAAGCTAATATCACCCGCCGCTGACAACAGAAAAACGCCAATCCAGTTATATCATTAATCACTGGCGGAGTGTTTGAAATCCATACATAGACTGACCGCCAGTGTCCGACTTTAGGACGCTGCTTTTTATCAATTCTTAAAATTCAAATGGTTAGAAAGTAAAAAGAGTGGCACAGTTGTTGCTGAGAACACTCTGGTTGGAACGTTATTTCAAATGGAGTGAACAATATGAAAGCACTTGTGTACCACGGACCCGGTAAAAAAACGCTTGAAGACCGACCTATGCCATCACTGATTGATGCGACCGATGTTGTTGTAAAAATCGACAAAACCACAATCTGCGGCACCGATCTGCATATTTTGAAAGGGGATGTTCCTACGTGTGAACCGGGACGGATACTCGGACATGAAGGCGTAGGGACGGTGTACGAAGCGGGCGAGGGTGTCACCGCATTTAAGCCCGGCGATAAAGTACTGATTTCTTGTATCACCAGTTGTGGACGATGCGTAAATTGCCGAAAAGGCATGTACTCACACTGTGTGTCTGGCGGATGGATTTTAGGGCATATGATAGATGGCACCCAATCAGAATACGTGCGCATTCCCCATGCTGACACCAGCCTTTATCACATCCCCGAAGACGCTGACGAAGAAGCACTGGTTATGTTGAGTGATATCCTGCCAACCGGCTTTGAATGTGGTGTCCTTAACGGTCAGGTCGAACCGGGAAGCACCGTTGCCATTGTGGGCGCGGGCCCGGTTGGTCTAGCCGCGCTGTTAACTGCCCAATTCTATTCGCCTGCTAAGATCATTGTTATTGATCTGGATGAAAACCGGTTGCAGGTTGCCAAACAGTTCGGAGCAACAGACGTTGTTAACAGCAGCAGGGAAGATGCCGTTGCGGCGGTAATGGCGCTGACTGACCAGTTGGGCGTAGACACGTCGATTGAAGCCGTGGGTATACCAGCCACCTTCGCGGTGTGCGAAAGTATTGTCACTGCCGGAGGCAATATTGCCAATGTAGGCGTTCATGGAACGAAAGTGGATCTGCATTTGGAAACATTGTGGGCCCACAATGTGTCTATCACCACCAGATTGGTCGATACACAGACAACACCGATGTTGCTTAAAACTGTCGCTTCGAAAAAGCTCGATCCTTCGGTTTTGATCACTCACCGCTTCAGTCTGGAAGAAGTCTTAAGTGCGTATGATACCTTTTCTGATGCTGCTCACTCAAAAGCGTTGAAAGTGATTATTTCTCCCTGAGATTGCCAGATCATCATGTAGCTTGGGGGTAGAAGAATCGCATCGTGATAAACTTGGGCGAATAGATTGAAAAAACCGCCGTGGCAGGCGGTTTTCATTTTAGAGGATAATTCCAACAGTTTTTTCTTCTTTAGGTTTAGGCTTAACAGCTTTTGGCGCAGGTTGACTTGTTTTTTTACTCTGTGGCTTGGTATAAGCAGACTTGCGTGCAATGCTATGGTTTTTAATATCCGCAGCATTGCCTGTTACGACACTTACGTAAGATAACTTAGGCAGCACTTTTGTCACTTTGACAGTCGCGACTTTGATTTCATCACGCCCCAAACTCTCTTTTGTAACTGGATCGATGAACTTTTCACCTAAGTTGAACACATCAAAGTGCTGTCCTTGCTTAACTGTGTTGCCGCCCGAATTCAAAACTAAAGAACCATTCTCCCCAACCAAGACAACCAAAGGATAAATATTATCTTTCAGTTGGTTAAATACCTTCTTAGATGCAATATCAACCAACAGACTCAAGTTATTCCGGTTTGAAGTGGTTGGAACAGTTGCTGACCATTTTACTTGATTATTGACGACATCAAGAATCTGAAATTTTACCAAAACGTTGGATTTGTAGTAGGTTTTTACATCTTTAATGCTCTCTCCTGTTAACTCTACAGTGCGCGAATTATCGACCACACGCTTGTTGGTTTCGGCTGTAATAACTTTGCCAGTAACGAAATATTGCAATGCAGGATCTCGTTTGTCATGAAGTACTTTGAATTTGCGGTCTTGAACCAATAGTTCTTCAACTTTCTTGCCAATAGTAGAGCCTTTTGGTCCAGAAAAATCACCAACGGCGATTGTTCTTCTATTTGCATTTTGGTCTCTAATCTTATCTCTAGGATCGACGTTAACCTTCACCTCTAGCCTTACCCGACAGTCATCATTTGAACACTTCTCACTCAAGATTTTGTATTTAACATCGCCTCGCGAGTAAGTTGCTGTACCGTCTGCCATAGAATCTACCAATTGCTTAGTTTTTCCATCGCTAGCGGACATCAATAGTGATGAACGAGAACTTTCAATGGATACACCAGAGACCTGTTCTACAGCTCGTCTCAAACCAACATCAATAGCTTGATCTAACGTTTCGCCTTGCCCTGTCGTTACGACTTTTTCATAACTCGCAGCTTGAGAGAAACACGAAAAAAAAGTTGCAGCACAAAGTAATATAAGTCCTTTATTCATACTAAAAATCCGCAGCATCAAACATATCTTCCGACTCTGCAGAATTAATGCTTCCTGACAGAGATTCTGCTCCCAATGCTTCTTGTTCTAATTTGTCAGCACGCATTCCGTTTGCCATGTTTTTTGTACTAACGATCTTTTTGGGATGCCAGACAAGCACAGTGCCAACCATCTCATGCCCCATGACTGGATGCTTACGGCTCCATTCAAATTCAGTACTCACACCGGTCATATTTTGTAGACTTGATGTCATTGACGCACTTTGTTCAACAGCTTTTATCAACTCATTAGTAAGACCTGGCGATTTTTTTCGGACAGCCCCCGCGATTAAGTCAAACTGTTCAGATTTACTGACTCGGCTTTCTTCTGATGTTGATTCTTGGAAATCCCCATTCAGGTTGTATGTTTGGGCTAAGCTTGCCCATGCATTATTGGTCGCAAAGCTCTTTGCAGCTTTACGTTCAATTTTCCTTTCCGCAGAAGATGATGCATAAGTTACCCCTGCTTGCCCGTAGGAAATCAACATGGGATAGCCCTCTGAGTCATAAGCAACTTGAGTTCCGGCTTTCAGGTATAGCGTGTCTTTTTGGTTGTAGAACATGTCGTAGATAGAGGTCATCTTAGGATTTGCTTTATCCTTTTGTGGTGCAATTTGTCCATCAGAATCAATCATTGCACGAACTTGGTCTCGCTTGTTGGCGGACAGTGCAAGTACAACCCCGACAGTACCTTGACCTGAGTCCCTGATTTCCTCGAATGTTTTGATAACCATCATGCCAGCTAGGTCACCATATGACGCTCTTACCGTTTGTTTAATAACCGATTCCTTGAACAGATCTCGCTTGATGGATGGCGGAGCAGTGTCGAATTCTTTTGGGTCGATCCCCATTTCTTGTAGCTCTTTATCGAGTTTACCTTCAAGTACAGCAACTACTTTATCAATGAAGCTTGCCATCTTAGAGTCGCTCTGAAAGTCCTCTTCCGTTGGTGTTGGTAAGCCACTGTTTTTAGTCATGGAATAAAGCATGTTGTTATCAACATTTGTATTCAGTGTTTGCAGATACTCTTTTTGTGCTTCTAACACGGCTTTGTCCAATGCCGCTACTCGAAACTCGGTCCATCGAGGATCGTTGCGGTCAGCCATAATTTCAGCTGAACCTGAATAAACAAAGACGCTGTGTTGCTTTCCTTGGTTATGCAAATTGCGTTTTATTTTTGCTATGTATGTATTTAGCTTCTCATCAATAACATCAGCAGTATCAACATCGTCTTTAACCTGAACAACATCGCTATCTGTTTGCTTACCAGCGACGTCTTCTGTCACTTCTGCTGTCACAGTCGTGTCTACACGCTTAACTTCGTCAGAAGCTGCTGCAGTCAGTGATAAACCAGCAACCAACATAGCCGTAAGCAGTTTGTTCAATTTCATTATTAATTACCTAACCTTCAAACTAAAAAGTGATGGGCAGTAGATACTGCCCATCATTCAGTCAGTGCTCTTTACCAGCTCACACTAGCGCCATCAGCCACTTTCCCTACCACTCGTTCCCCTTCCCAGTACGCTAGGCCATTTTCAATGTTGGTCAGCGACATTTGGAAGTAGTACTCGATTCGTGTATCACCATTATCTAAAGTAGAGTCTCGCTGAAGTATCTTGCCTGATAGACTAAAGTCAGGTGCTAATACTTGGTTATTGCCTTTAACACTTGATTGCTTAACCATTTTTGAGTCTTTTAAATCACGCATTTTCTTTGTTGCATCATCTTCACCGAACGCAGTTGTCACTAAAAACTTGCCCGACTGAAGCAACTTGACGCGTAGGGATTTAGTGAGTTGATCCGTGTCTAAACGCTGCATGGTGTCGTTTTCAATATCACTAACATAAATGATGTAACGCCCACCAGCATCCGCTTGTGGGTGAGTCATCAATTTACTTGCGATAATCTCATCCGCCATTTCATTTGCTGCCTTCGAGAAGTCAGCATAAGAAAGTGCCGCCACCACGTTTGTTGTGGTGTCTGCTGCATCAATATAAGACGTTGTCGTTTTACAGCCAGCTAAGCTCGTCGCTGCTATGACAGCTGCAATAGCAAATTTTTTCATCTTGTTGCCCCTAAATATTTACGACTTTGACGGATGGTGCGACTAACGGAGAAATCGCTTTCACGTAGATAATGTGTTTTTTAGATTCAGTATCGAGCTCAACAGGAATCGTGAAAGTTCCTGCTTTAATCTCAACCATCTTGTTTTTAGCCGTGACTCGAGTTGCCTGATACTCGCTTGGTAGTGCGGAGAATGTTCGAATATCAGCTCCCGTTGTCGCCATTTGGATAATTGCCAATGCATTACCAAATAGAGCGTTTTCATCTTTAATTTGCTTTTGAGCGATAGTCTTCAACGTCACTCGTGTAATTTCACGTGCTAAGATATAAGGGAAATCCTGATCAAATTCGGCGCTAATAATCTTGTCCATGTCTGCGATGGTATCGGTTTTTGAGCCATTCACTGTAATGCTATCAAAAGCAACACCGCGCTCTTTCAATGTAGGGAGAGCAATACCAGCATAAGAGACATTGTTAGAAAATAAGAAAATTGGCAGGTCAATGCGGCGCTCTTCTTTTACTGTCGATTTACCATTTTCGAAAATTACCCAGACTTGATTATCAAGCGTTGATTGGCTTCGGCTTTTCGCCATGCTACGTGCTAACTGATAGTCTGCTTTGGCTGCAAGCGAACCAGTAAGAGAATACACGCGTTTAAATGAGTTGGATGCTTTTTCAAAATCTGACTTAGATTTGCCAGTAACGAGTAAATTAAGGCCGTAAGAATAAGTGGTAAAAGGGTTTACGTAGCCCTCATAAGGTTTCCATTGACCTTGTTCAATTCCTGCTTGTTTTAGTGCTTTTTTTGTCGCATCCGATGCCATTGTTTGTTTAATCAACACTTCCGATTCACCAGCTTCTGACTGTATCTCTTCATTTCGCTCTTTGATAATATCCGCAAAATGTTGGGCAGCTCGACGCTGACGCTCCTCGGCCCTGTTAAGCTCTACGCGGGCATTTTGATAATCATGAGTTGCTATGAAGTTCCATGCTTTAATTGTGTTAGTCATGATACCGTCGTAATGCGCCTGCTCATAATCCAGCATTGCATCATTGCCAACCATTGAACCAATAAGCTCTGCACCTTCAGAAACTGTGCTTTCGGTGTCTTCTTCTTTCATCATGGTTTCAGTTGCATCAAGTAACTTGGTCGATAATGCGTAGTCACCGGCATAGTTTAAACTTGCGCCAGCTTGCAACGTCCAAAGTAGGTCATCTGTTTCTCCTGACTTTTTGTCGTAACCTGCATGATCGAGTGCTACCTGAGATGCACCCGCATAATCACCAGCATCAAGCTTAGAATTAAAACTATCGAAGTCGTTTTTCTGCATCATACTTGTACAGCCGGACAGCATGACAATACTAATTACACTGCTAACTAATTTGATTTTCATAGACTCATTGACTCATTAATTATTAATACAACCAATTTTTTATAAGAGCCGAATCTTATAGCTACCATCTGTAATGCAATCAATGTCTCATTGGTGAGATGACTAACACTTTTAGTATTATTGGTGTTTTATCTGTGATTTATTCGATGTGTGTCATCAAATTAAATCGCATCGATTATGCCAATCCTTAAAATATCGTAATGTCAATAATGAAAACCAATTTTACATCCCATCATTCCTTGGCATGCTCATTTTTAAAAGCTTTATTCTGTGGATATAGAAAACCATTTAGTAAATCAGCAAACAAAAAAGGAGGTGAATCGTCACCTCCTTTTTTAAATAACAACCGAATTTATTGAGTGAAAATTTCGCGGAATTCGCGCTTCATTGCAGGCTTTAAGCGGGCTTGCTTCAGTTGTTTCACCAGATCTTTTACGCAATTGTGCAGCAGCTTATCCAGTAAAATGGCCTTATACTCTTGTGTTTGTTCGTCATCCATGTCGTCGAATTTCATGTCCTGAGTCTCTTGCATGAAATCAAGGCCGGCGTAGCTTTGGCTCAGGCTAACCAGCGCATGGAATTGCTCGAAGTTGTCCAGAATATTTTGTGCGCTAGCAGGCATGGTATCCCAAGCTTCACGGACAACACTTTCTGATGCTTCATGGATGGAAGCCAGCATGGTGAATAGTTCAGCAGGAACTTGCTCATAGTTAATAACTTGCTGGAGCTCTGGAGATAGGTCTTCCAGTTTCACTGTTTCTTCTGCTTGGTTTGCTTGTTCAGACATCTTGATACTTCCGAAATAACATATTTTCGCGCATCGTATAGGGCTGGGGGATGAAGTCAACAGTTGAAAGCGATCCACGATTTCAACTGTTGATCAATTACGCGCAGTTTAGTCAGATGCAGTGTTTTTCTTTACTTCAGAGGAAGGGGCGGGTTTTGCTTGTGTGGAAGGCTTGCCATTCACCACTTTTAGGGACAGCTCTTCTTTCAGCTTGTTTTCACCCATCAAGCACCCGCCTTTTGCAATGGTGAGTTGCTCACTGTGGATCACGCCTTTCATTTTGCCGCAGCTAAGAATATTGACTTCACGGGCTGTACAGGTGCCTTCAACAAGACCGTTGATGGTGATGTGATCTGCGCAGATATCCCCGCTAAAGTGGCCAGTAGAGGAGATAACAACATTTCGTGCGTTAATGACTGAGCCTTCCCCTTGGCCGTCAAATTGGATGTCACCTTGCAGATCGAATTCGCCAACAATGCGGCACTCTTTCGAAATCAAGGATAGGCATGGGCTAGATGCAGTTTTCTTTCCAAACACACCCATTTCACTCTCCTTTCAGCGCCAAATAAGGATAAGTGACGCCCTTGTTTACAACGTAAAACAGCAATATATATGAGAGAGTATAGGAAAACTGATAAGTATCGTGACAGAATCTTGTTTTGTTGAGTCAAAATCACATCTGTAAGACAGGCATGTGCGCATTTTGCTAGATCGAGTAGCGGAACATCGTGCTGTTACATCACGGAATCGTTAAATAGTCACTGGTTAAGTTGCCGTTGAAAGCGTTGGTTGATATAAACCGCTGCATGGGATCCATCTAAGGTATTAAAATATGGCAATTGAACTCACCCCGTACGAAATGCGTGTGGTTGGCTGTTTATTAGAAAAGGAAGTCACCACGCCAGATCTCTACCCGTTAACGCTCAACAGCCTGACAACTGCCGTGAACCAAAAAAGCAACCGCGATCCGGTGTATTCGCTGACGGAAGCTGAAGTGCTTGATGCTGTCGACTCATTGAAATCTAAACGCCTTGTCAGCGATCTGGAAGGGTTTGGCAGTCGTGTGACTAAGTATCAACACCGTTTTTGCAATACCGAATTTGGGTCATTGCAACTTTCCAAACAGGAAAAGGGCATTGTTTGCGTGCTGTTGCTCCGTGGCCCACAAACACCGGGTGAACTGCGTACCCGCACTAACCGCCTTTGCGAATTCTCTGATGTACAGCAAGTAGAATCTGTATTAGGTCAATTAGTGGAAAAAGGGCATGTTGCCCAATTGCCACGTGAACCGGGCAAACGTGAAAGCCGTTACATTCACCTGTTTGGCAGCGAAGTACCAGACATGCAGCCAACCACATCAACCCCATCAGAAAGCAGTGACCATTCGTTGGCTGCACGTGTCGAAGCCCTTGAGCATGAAGTGGCTGAACTGAAAGCACTGGTCAACCAACTGATGGATAATCAGGATCTGTGAGTTGAAACCAGGCATTCCTTTGTCATGAGCTTAACGCTATCCAGCGACATACCAGGATCTGACTCGCCTTGGTATGTTTACCTTATCCGCGCACGCGATAATTCTCTGTATTGTGGCGTTACCACAGATGTTGTCCGTCGGCTTAATGAGCACCAACAGAATGGCATGAAAACTGCTAAGTACTTGAGAGGAAAGCAGCCCCTTACCTTAGCCTGGTCGTACGAAGCAGGAACAAAACAGCAGGCGATGTCGCTGGAGTGGAAAATAAAGCGGCTAACTAAGCGGGAAAAAGAGCGCCTTTGCAAGGAATACGACGGTATACAGGTCTTATTAAACGACAGAATTTAGAGTGGGTATAAACCATGGCACTTAAAGCAACGGTGTACAAAGCTTCCATTAATGTCGCAGACATGTCGAGAAATGTATATCTTGACCACACTGTGACGCTGGCGCAGCACCCGTCAGAAACCGAACAACGTATGATGCTTCGTCTGCTGGCATGGACCATGTATGCCGATGAGCGGCTGCAATTCACGAAAGGTCTTTGTGAAGACTCAGAACCTGAACTTTGGATTAAAAACTACAGCGACGACATTGAACTTTGGGTAGAACTGGGGCTGCCAGATGAAAAACGTTTGAAGAAAGCCTGCACCCAAGCGAAGGAAGTGGTGTTGTTCACGTATGGTGACAATGCTGCCAGTGTGTGGAAATCGCAAATGCTCAACAAGCTGTTTCCATTCAGGAACCTGACCGTGATTAATATCATGGATGAAATCTTGGATGTTGCAGCAGCTGCAAGTAGCCGGAACATGACCATTCAGTCAACCATCGAAGATGGCCAGATTTGGTTTTCGGTTGGGAATTCAGTGATTGCCATTCAGCCGGACGTGTGGAAGACCGCGGCAGCATAAATTGCTTTGCATTTTGCGTATAAAAATGCAGACAATTATGGGTGGGTAATATCAAGATGCCGGGTATAGACGCCCGGCTCTTTGCTTTTTCAGCTCAGTCATCAATTGTTCGGCGGTCATTGGCGGGTAATAGTAATGACCTTGGGCGAAGTTACACCCTATGTTTCTAAGTAGTTCCTGTTGGTCGATGGTTTCAATACCCTCTGCAACAACTTTCAATTGCAGCAGGTTTGCCATGCTCACCACGGCCTGACATATTACCAAATCGTCTTTTGAACGGGGCAGATCTTTAATAAAGCCGCGATCAATCTTGACTGTGTTCACTGGGAAGTGCTTGAGGTAGGCGAGGGAGGAATAACCAGTGCCAAAATCATCAATCGCCAGACTGATGCCTGATGCGGTTAAACGATTCAGAATATGCTGGTTACGTTCCAGGTTTTCTATGAACACCTGCTCGGTGAGTTCGATTTGCACACGCGTTGGTGGAATATCGTAATGGTTGATGGCGCGGATCACGTAGTCGGCCAGATAGCCATCCTGGAATTCATGTCCGGAGACATTGATAGCAATACATTTTGGTGCACAACGTTCATCCAGCATATGTGAAAAATGTCGGAGTGCAGTATCGATCACCCAGTGCCCCAACCGTTGCATCAAGCCAGTTTCTTCGGCAGTTTTAATAATGATGCCGGGACTGATGGCTGCACCGTTTTGGGATTCCCACCGGACCAGTGCTTCAACCCCCACAATTTGGCGGGTACGGAGATCGACCTGAGGCTGGAAATAGAGTTCCAGTTCATCGTTATTGATCGCTTTGCGAATGGCGCGTTCTAAGTCTTTTTTGTGATTGAGTTGATCCTGCATGGTTTGGTTGTATGCCACTACTTTGCGGTTACCCAAGACGCGGGCTTTGTTAGCGGCAGTATCCGCGTGGCGTATCAAGTGTTCTGCACGCAGATCATTGCTGTAGCGATAGGCGATACCAATTGCACAGGTCGTGAGAATGTCGTTATCTTCGATAAAAAATTCTTCTTCCAGGCACATGCGCAGTTGGTTTGCGTGCATTTCTGCTTCCAGTTGTGACATGCCCGCGCAGGCAACCATAAATTGATCATGACTTGTTCGAGCCAAAACCGCATGGGGTGGTAGCACGGTTTTGAATCGTTTAGCAGATTCGCTGATCAATTGGTCTGCTACGAGATGACTATACATATCATTGATCTCGCGGAGCTTATCTAGCGTTACACACATCAGGACAATGTCATGCTCAGATGTAAGTATCCGGTTGAGGTAAGACTCCATGGCGAAACGGTTTGGCAGATGTGTTAGAGGATCATGGTTTGCGGTAAATTGCAATTGTGTTTCGATTTCACGCCGTTGGTTAATCTCTTTTTTCAGTTTGTAAACCGTTTCAGACTCGGCCCGTCGCCAGATGATGTTAACTTCCAAAAGGTATAGAGAAATAGCAGCAAGTACTGTGACAATCAGGCCAGCAAAAAATATCAGCATGGGGAGGGAAAAGTAGGTCTGGTGTAACTCAGGCCGCTGCCACACCGTCAGTTGCCACACCCCATTCAATGCTGATACTTCCACGGTATCCATGATGGCATTGCTAACGTCAGGCAATTCCCCAAAAAATGGCCTTGTACCCTCGCTAAGTACTACCTGTTGATCTGCACTGAGAAATTCTACCGTAATCGCTTCCAGCATACGCTTGATGTTGTAGCTTGCGCCCAGGTAGCCTGCGATATGATCATCAAAATAGACAGGATGAAGCATTTCTATCGACAAGTTTCCATCTGGTAACGTCCTGACGCTGGACGTGGAAAGGTTGGAAAGTACTGGCATGTTGTTGAGCCTGGTTGAGAGATCAATTTGCCAGCCGCTTTCTAAACGAGTGGGCTGAAATGAATTCGGTGCAGTCCACACCACTTCTTGGTTGAGATCTTGCCAATAAATGCCGTTAAAAAAAGGCTGGGTAAGGTCTATCCCATCAGTAGCATTTTGCCAGATTTGTTGATTGATTGTTCCTTTATTCTGGAGGTTGTTTGCCAGCCAGACGAGAAAATAGGCTTCTTTTTGCAAATTGACTTCAATGGCGCGCTGAACCCGGTTCACTTCTATGTTGAGCATTTGATCCTGAAGCTCCAACTGGCGAGTCAGCGCACTCCGATACAAGATGAACGTGGAAATCAGTATTGCCATACATACCAGAGCGATCCCCACCAAAGATTTGAACCTTGGTGTGTTTAAATCGTGATGGGATGGGCTTTCGGAATATGGCGGTTCAATAGGCAATACAAACCCTTAATAATGAGTCAGGTGATCCTAAAAAAGTTTAAGTCATATGCGACAGATCGCAATGTGAGACAGAATAAATTTACTGCAAATTCAAAATGTCCTGTTCGTCAGTAAGGTAAACCATCTGGGACAGTGTTTAAAACACTGACAGGAAACTCTGAGGAGAGAACAAGAGCCGAGACGCTTTTCAACGTAGGCGGTGTTGAATGATGAAGTGTGTGAGACAGGGGGATAGATAAACCTTAGAGACTCATTAATTTGAAATAGTCTCGTATTCTCACAAATACTCTATTGCCAATTGTCCTATCCTTAAACCAATGATTAGGGATACAACAGGAGCCCAGGTGGATTGGCTCACTAAACACGTTAACGCGCTGACAATTATACTGGTTTCCGTTCTTTTTGCGTATTTATCGCAGTTCGTGGTTTCGAATTGGTTAGTTGAGGAAAAGATCAAGGAAGACGTTTCTGCGCTTTCTGAATTTTACTCGAAACTTTACCAGCAGAGCTTTGGTGCTATGCGAGAGCTTGACAGCAAACTGCTCTACCTTTGCGATGATAATGACATTGAACTGATGAACCAGGCAAAAGAGAACAATCTCTTTATTGAATACGTTGATTTGTACCTGAGTAATGGTGAGTCCTGCTCTGTCTATAACAATCAGCAGACAGACCGGGAGCTGCTGGCATTTCAGCCCCAGAACGGGATTGAGTTCAATGCAATATCACTGATATTGAATGATAACCAGTTCATAGAAATGCGTTTCCATAATGAGAAAGGACTACTGCGTTTTATTTTCCAGCAACCCCGCAATTTCCTCTCTAACTGCGACAAATGCTTTTACGTGGTGGCGGAGGTTAATGGGCGCGAGACATCTCTGTATCAGACAAACGAGAAACTATATCGTCAGGTCTACAACAGTGAAATGAACGGTAACATCACTGTCCGCATCTATATCAATCAGGATGGGGTTGAATATCTGGTTAACAATCTCGTTGTGTTGTTTTCTACACTGGTCGTGTTGTTTGGTGTGCTGGTTGCAGTGGGGGTTGAGCTCAGCAAATCTTCGCGAAAAGGGTTAACGGGATTGTTGGATGAAGCCATTGAGTCCAATGCGTTGAAGCCTTTTTACCAACCCATCGTGATGCCAGACGGAAAAGGTTACAAGATTGTTGGTGCAGAAGTATTGGTTCGTTGGCAGGCGAGTGATGGCGAATTTATTCCGCCGGATACGTTTATTCCGTTGGCTGAACAAAATGGCACCATAGATAGGATCACCGATCAGCTGATAGACAATGTCCTTCACCACGTGAAAGCGTTGGACGTGCCGGATGGTTTCTTTGTCAGCATTAATGTGTCGCCAAGCTACCTGGAAAAAATAGATACTGCAGACAAAATTCTCAGTAAAATCGCAGACGCCAGTCTTGATCCACACTTGCTTTCGTTGGAAATCACCGAGCGGACCAAGTTCGGTGATTTGAATAAGGCCGCCGTTTGCATTGAAGCCCTCACTGAACAGGGGATCTCGATCAAGTTAGATGACTGTGGTACGGGCTATGGGGCTTTTTCTTACCTGCATGTGCTTAATATCGATACGATAAAAATCGATCGCATGTTTGTAGACGGAATTGGTATGGAAGACTTCAAAAACACCATTCTGGATTCGATCCTTGCGTTTGCCAGAGAATCGAAGTTGCGCGTCGTGGCTGAGGGGATTGAAACCAAAGTGCAGGCGGACTACCTCATTAAATCTGGTGTTGAAATGCTCCAGGGCTCGTATTTTGGTGATCCTGTGCCATTTAATGTTTTTTGCAAATTGCTGATGGGGAAGTCATGCACGCATGCTCACCATCCTCCAATACAATAACCCCCTTAAACTCATAGAATAATCCGCAAGATCAGATCGTTATCTTCTCGTCAATCGCACGAAGAATGACTAGACTTGAAATATTTGGAGACAAGATGCGTTCATGTTTCTCATCCTTGGAGAAGAGGGGTGAGTAAGGAAACTCTTGGCGTAAATCTGCGTCAAAGGTTCACTCTGTGCATTAGGAAGTGTTTTTTATGTTTAAATCTTTTTTTCTGGATAAACGCTGGTTCCACTGGTCAATTCTAGGGTCAGCCCTGATCCTCTATGTCACCTGGTATAAAGTAGAGCTCGATGTCCAGATCAACGAGTGGTTTGGTACTTTTTATAACCTGATCCAAAAAGCACTGGCGGAGCCGAATACCGTCACCTTTGATGAGTTTCTCGCTGCTTGCTTAGATTTCCTTTCCATTGCCACGATATACATTGTCGTGGCCGTACTTCTAGAGTTTTTCATCCGCCACTATGTATTTAGGTGGCGAACCGCCATGAATGATTTCTATGTTTCCCACTGGAGCAAGATTCGCCATATCGAGGGGGCATCGCAACGTATTCAGGAAGACACTATGCGTTTCGCACGTATCGTTGAATCCCTGGGGGTCAGTTTCATGCGCTCTTTAATGACACTGTTTGCTTTCTTGCCGATCCTTTGGGTGCTCAGCGAAAACATTACCGAACTGCCTTGGATTGGTGAAGTTTCACGCTCTTTGGTGTACATCGCGATTCTTTCAGCCTTGTTTGGTACGGTACTGTTGGCTATTGTCGGTATTAAGCTGCCGGGGCTGGAATTCAAAAACCAGAAAGTTGAGGCGGCGTACCGTAAAGAACTGGTATATGGTGAAGATCATGAAGACCGTGCAACACCAGAGTCATTGAACGCATTATTTTTCAATGTTAGACGCAACTATTTCAACCTGTATAAACATTACCTCTATTTTGACATTGCGAAATGGTCCTATTTGCAGGGTACGGTGATTGTTCCTTACATTGCACTTGGTCCTACTATTGTGTCAGGCGCCGTCACGCTGGGTGTATTGCAGCAAATCATCCGGGCATTTGGGAAAGTAGAGGAATCGTTCCAGTTTCTGGTCAACTCCTGGTCAACCATTGTTGAATTGATGTCGATTTACAAGCGACTCAAAGGGTTTGAAGAGCAGATAACGCTGGCAGCGGAACGGCCTGTTTCGGCAGACTAACGTACATTTCTAAGTTTTTTATTAAAGGCTCTCCCTATACCGGGAGGGCCTTTTTTGTCTCGCCATGGGTATTTTAACTTGTACGCAGAAGAAAAATTGTACAATAGTGATCCTTTTTTATGCTTAACTTGTACATACAGTAAAATCTGTATAACAAGGATTAGCATCATGAAGATTAAACTCGGCGTCAGCGCATGTGTTATCGGTGACAACGTCCGCTTCGACAGCGGACACAAGCGTAGCCATTTTGTGGCAGAAGAACTGTCCCCGTTCGTCGAGTTTGTGCCCGTTTGTCCGGAAGTTGGGATTGGGCTACCAGTACCGCGTCCGACCATTCGTTTGCTGGATCGTGGTGAAGAGGTAGGTGTGCGTCTGGTGGAAACCAAAGACGCTGATGCCGATCACACCGAAAAGATGATCAACTTCAGCAAGGGGAAAGCTGAGCACCTTGCGGGTATGGCTCTGTGTGGCTATGTCGTATGCGCCAAATCACCAACATGTGGGATGGAGCGGGTCAAGGTTTATCGAGAAAATGGCTATTTGGCGTCAGAAAAAATCGGGGTGGGGCTCTATACCCAACAATTGATTAAGCGTATGCCGTGGCTACCGATAGAGGAAGATGGCAGGCTCAATGATCCCGTCCTTCGTGAGAACTTTGTGTTCCGTATTTTCGCGCTGAAGGACTTCTACGACGCGATGGCGGAGGGCGTGAGCCGTCGTGCGATTGTGGCATTTCACTCCCGTTATAAGCTGGTATTAATGGCACATTGTCCAACAGCATACAAAGCGTTGGGTAAGTTTGTCGCGGACATTGCCAATCATGACCTTGATGCCTTTTTTGTTGAATACCGCAACCGTTTTATGCAGGCAATCACCCATCGGGCAACACGCAAAAATAACACCAATGTATTGATGCACCTGCAAGGCTATTTCAAGCGCCGCCTTGACAAGCAGCAGAAAGCAGAGCTAGCGGATTTGATTCATGCCTACCGCAAAGGCGAGATGCCTTTGCTGGCACCACTGACACTGATAAATCACCATCTGAATCAAAATCCAGACCCTTATCTGCAACAGCAAAGTTACCTTAATCCCTATCCCAATAGCTTGAGGTTGCGTTATGGACTCTGAAGAAAAACTGCTGACAATCGGTCAGGTGTCTGAAATCACAGGCGTGAATTCCGTCACGTTGCGTGCCTGGCAACGACGTTATGGCTTAATTATCCCTAAACGGACACCGAAAGGTCACCGGCTCTATACCGGGCAGGATGTACAACGTATTCAGGAGATCCTTGCGTGGTTAGACAAAGGTGTGCCTGTTGGGCAAGTGAAATCGTTATTAGGAACAGCCACAACTGATGTCTCAGACGTCCAAACGCTGCCTGAATGGGACACATTAAAAAAACTGGTGGTCAATGTTGATGTGGTCGCACTTGAGGCAATGCTCTTTGAGCTCACCAAAAACTACCCCATACAGGTACTCAACACCAAACTGCTTGAGCCCCTGACTCGTTGGTTTGATAAACAAGCTTCTGATGCAGGCATCTTGTGTGCGCATATTTGGCGTTCGGCACTGAACAATGTACTGGTTCACTGTTTTCACAGGAATAAGAAAGCAAAAGGTAAGAAACGTTGCTGGATAGTGAATATTGCATGTGAGCCAAACTACCGTTTTTACCTTAAAGCATTATTGCTTCAGTCAGAAGGTTACGCTGTCACATCTCTGAGTGGCATCGGCACTGGCATCACTATCCTCAGTCAGTGTTTAAAAGAGAAAGGAATTCACTGTTTGGTCATTTATTCGGACCAGGCTTTTACCCCCGTTCAGAAACGTGAACTTTTAGCCATGAGGGAGTCTACCGAAATTGATATCGAGGTGTCAGGTGAATGCACAAGAATCCACCCAGAGTTCACCATGACAACAAAGGACACTGCCCAACATCAACCCCCACAAGACAATCAGGAAGTATCAGGATGAAGCTGGTTTGGTTCAGAAGAGATCTGAGAGTAAAAGACAATGTTGCCCTGACTGAAGCATGCAAAAGCGGTGAGCCCGTCATTGCGATTTATTACGAAACGCCAGTACAGTGGAAAGCCCACGCTCTTGCGCCCATGCAGGCTGATTTAATCCAGCGCCGTCTGGTTACACTCCGGCAGGAACTGGAGACGCTGAATATCCCGTTGTTGTTCCGCTCTGTAGACAGATACAAAGATATTAATCAATCTCTGGCACAGCTTTGCCAGCAGTATCAGATTGCCGATATTTTTTGTACCCGGGATTACGAAACGGACGAAGTGGATCGTGACAACGCCATTGCTGGCATGTTAAGCCTGACGGGCACAACGCTGCACCGTTTTGATTACAAATGCATCTTTGCCCCCGGTATGGTGACCAACGGTGCAGGCAATACATACCGTGTTTTTACCCCGTTTAAAAAAGCCTGGATAACACAGGCAACCCAGCTAGATCTTTCACCTATAGGCGCACCCAGTCCGGTTAAAACCGATGCATTGACCAGCGCATTGCTGCGTCAGCCTTGTCAGATAGCGTTTCGTTACCCGCAATGTGATTCAGTTGGCTGGCCGATTGACGACAGCGCCATTATCCAGCGTTTGCGTGATTTCTGTCGTTACCGGGTCGACCATTATCAAGCCACGAGGGATTTTCCCGCTATTCCAGGAACAAGTCAGCTCTCACCCTATCTGGCGATTGGTGCAATTTCTCCACGTCAATGTCTGGCGAGACTGTTAGCGGAAGTCCCGAATTGTATGGAGAAAGACGCCGGCGGTGCCCATGTTTGGCTTAGTGAATTGATTTGGCGCGAGTTCTATCAGCACATTGCCGCCGCTTATATAGATGTCAGTAAGGGGAAAGCATTCCAGGATTGGACAGACAACATTGAATGGAACCGGGATGAATTGCAGTTCCAGCGTTGGAAGCAGGGTAAAACCGGCTTTCCTATCGTTGATGCGGCAATGCGGCAGTTGAATGACACCGGGTGGATGCACAACCGCCTGCGGATGATCGTCGCCAGCTTTCTGGTGAAAGATCTGCATATTGATTGGCGATGGGGTGAGCGTTACTTCATGTCCAAACTGATCGACGGCGATTTTGCCGCCAATAATGGTGGTTGGCAGTGGTCTGCTTCCACAGGCACAGATGCCCAGCCTTATTTCCGCGTATTTAATCCGGCGTCTCAGAGTAAAAAGTTTGATCCGAATGTAAGATTCATCCGTAGATGGTTGAAAGAATTGGAATCTGTACCCGATTCAGCATTGCATACACCGCACATTTGGGCCGAAAAAAAGGGAATAGAACTTTCGTACCCAGCCCCAATTGTGGATCACAAAACGGCAAGGATCAGCGCCATCGAAATGTTTGAGATGGCAAAAAACTACCAGAGTACACAAAGGGCTGAACCATGATTCAAGCGTCCACACCGTCGCAGAATGATGCACTGGAGCGCTTCATCTCCGTCTATCGCTCACTGCACAAAGACAATCTCCACTCGCTGGACACTGTTTATAGCGAGGATGTGGTTTTTGAAGACCCCGCGCACCGCATTGAAGGTTATGGCAATCTTTCCCGCTATTTTGAAGCAATGTACGCCAATGTGACGGATTGTCGCTTTGATATCCATGATCATGCGGTTAACGGCGATGTGGCATTTATCAGCTGGACGATGACGCTGTCACATCCCAAATTGGATGGTGGCGCTCAGCGAGCGGTTCAGGGATGTTCACGACTGGTACTCAAAGAAGGGCGTGTCGTGATGCATCGCGATTATTTTGACCTTGGCGAGATGCTCTACGAAGCGCTGCCGGTACTCGGTTCTGCTGTCCGTATGATCAAAAAGAGGCTGGGGCAATGAACCGAGTGTTAATCACAGGAGCAACATCGGGTATTGGTATGCAGCTTGCCAAAGACTATGCCGCAGAGGGGTGGCACGTCACTGCCTGTGGCAGGAATGTTGCCGGTTTGCAGTCTTGGGCCGAGAGCCGTGACAACGTCACAGTGTTAAGCTTTGATGCAACCGATAAAGAGGCGACGAACACTGTTCTTGGGCAATGTCAGCAGCCCTTTGACTTGATCATCCTCAACGCAGGAACCTGTGAGTATATCGATAACGGCCACATTGATGTGGCATTGTTCAAGCGTGTTTTTGATATCAACCTTTTCGGCGTTCTTCATTGCATTGAGGCGCTGCAGAACGAATTTAAGCCTGGTACCCACCTTGCTTTGATGGGTTCAACTGCCGCGTATCTCGGCCTTCCGCGTGCTGAAGCCTACGGGGCATCAAAAGCGGCCGTTTCTTATCTTGCCCGTTCTTTGTCCGTAGATCTTGAGCACAAAGAAGTGACCGTGTCACTGATTTCGCCCGGATTTGTCAAAACTCCATTGACCGACAAAAACGATTTCCCTATGCCTATGCTGGTGACGCCGGAAGATGCGTCAAACGCTATCCGACATGGCCTGGCAAAAAAGAAAACAGAAGTGCACTTCCCCCGTAAGTTCAGTTACTTCCTGAAATTCCTCTCTTCACTGCCAATGGCAATGCAACTCGCGCTGGTAAGAAAAATAACAAGGAAAGCATAATGAAAATGGCAATTATCGGCTCAGGTATATCCGGCCTGACGTGCGCGCACTATCTGCACAAACAGCATGACATCACACTGTTCGAAGCCAATGACTACATTGGTGGGCACACGGCCACGGTGGATGTCGAGGTTGCCAGTGGTCAATACGCGATTGATACCGGTTTTATTGTGTTCAATGACAGGACGTATCCGAACTTCCAACGCCTGATGTCTGAGATAGGTATCAGCGGTCAGGAAACGGAAATGAGTTTCAGTGTACACAACGACGAGAGCGGGCTGGAATACAACGGACACAGCGTAGCATCGTTGTTTGCCCAGAAGCGCAATTTTCTTAATCCCAGATTTTATAAGTTCATTGCAGAAATTCTCCGCTTTAACAAGGAAGCACGTGAAGCCTACTCGGTATCTGTTCATGGCGATCCGCTGATCGAACAGACTTTGGGTGATTTTCTGAACCGTCGCCATTTCAGTGAATATTTCTGCCAGAACTACATTTTGCCAATGGGAGCAGCGATTTGGTCATCGACTCTAAGTGATATGCGTGCGTTCCCACTGAAGTTTTTTCTGCGTTTCTTTGCCAATCATGGTCTGCTGGAAGTGGCGAACCGGCCACAGTGGTATGTGATCCCGGGTGGATCTCGCCAATACGTACGCAAGATGGTTCCAGCATTTGAAGACCGCGTTCGCCTCAATGCCCGCATCCAGAAGGTGAACCGTTTCCATGAGCATGTGATTGTCCACAGTGAACGGGGAGAAGAGCGTTTCGACAAGGTGGTGTTTGCCTGTCACAGCGATCAGGCGCTGGCACTGTTGGCCGATCCTACGAAACAGGAGCGGGACATTCTGGGGGATATTGATTATCAGGATAACGACGTTGTCCTGCATACAGACGAAAAAATGCTGCCGAAGCGCAAAGCCGCCTGGGCGAGTTGGAACTATCACCTCGGTAAAGACGAAGGATTGGAATCCCGTCCGGCGGCACTGACATACAACATGAATATCCTGCAAGGGATAACATCGCCGGAAACTTTCTGTGTCACGCTCAACCAGACAGACAACATCGATCCGTCAACGATCTTGAGAAAGTTTGTTTACGCCCACCCGGTGTTTGACCAGAAATGTATTGCAGCCCAGAAAAAGCGGGAGCAAATCTCGGGTGTGAACAACACCTGGTTCTGTGGCGCATACTGGTACAACGGTTTCCATGAAGATGGCGTGAGAAGTGCCCTGGATGTGGTTTCCGGCATTAACAGCAATGTCGAACCTTTCCCACTTCGGAGCGCATCATGAACGCAGCATCCCAAAGTGGCCTGTTTGTTGGCAGTGTTCGCCATCGGCGCTTTACACCCGTAGAGCATGTGTTTTCTTACCCGATGTTCATGCCGCTTATTGACCTTGATGACGTGGATAGACTGGCGGCATCCGTGAAGGGTTTCAGTACCAAAAAATGGGGCATGGCATCTTTCTATCGCCCTGACTACATGGAAGGGCGCGAAGACACGAAACAAGCCGTGCAGGATAAAGTTGTTGCGCTAACCGGGAAGCGCTTTACCGGGAAAGTCTTGGCGCTTTGTCATTTGCGCTACTTCGGGCTGTATTTCAGCCCTGTCAATTTTTATTACCTCTACGACGAGGAAGGCAACTGGGCCTATATGCTTGCAGAGGTAAGCAACACCCCGTGGAACCAAAGGCATTATTACGCTGTTCCTGCCGGGAAGCATTGGGAGAATGACAAAGCATTCCATGTCTCTCCCTTCAACCCCATCGATCAAAAATACGTTTGGAAATTGCGCCCCCTGAACAAGACCGCGTTTGTGCATTTGGAAACGCATCGTGGTGAACGTGAGTTCGATGCAACCCTCGCCATGATAAGGAAGCCGTTTACCTCGTCTGAGCTTTCCAAACTTATCGCAAAAACGCCCGTGATGACGGTAAAAGTCGTCGTTTCGATTTACTGGCAAGCGCTTAAACTCTGGATAAAAGGCGCACCTTTTTACGGTCATCCTGAACAGGCAAAGGAGAAACTATGAATTCAGTGAACATCAATGCATCCGCCTGGCCGGTAACGAGGAGAGATACCTTCGCAAGAAGCATGATCATGTCAACGTTCGGACATATGAAAGGTGCGGCGTTGACGCTGGTCGATTTTGACGGGCAAACCCAGAAGCTTGGCGAAGCAGATGCAAGGTTGCACGCAGAAGTGATTGTCCGTCATCCGGGTTTTTACCGGCGCATCCTGACTGGGGGCAGCATTGCTGCGGCGGAGGCGTACATTGATGGCTGGTGGGATTCACCGGATTTGACTAACGTGATCCGTGTCGTTTGCCGAAACTTGCCCGCACTGGATAGGCTGGAGAGCAAAGTGGGCTGGATTGCCACTATCGCCACCAAGTTCGCGCACTGGAAAAACCGTAATACCAAAGAAAATTCCAAATCTAATATCTCTGCCCACTACGATTTAGGCAATGACCTCTACGAACGTTTTCTCGATCAGGAAATGCTCTATTCCAGTGGAATTTACGAAAGTGAAACCGACACGCTGGAACGTGCGCAGTTCCAGAAAATGGATCGCCTTTGTCAGCAACTTCAACTGAAACCGACCGACCACCTGATTGAAATCGGCACAGGATGGGGAGGAATGGCAATCCATGCTGCTAAACACTACGGCTGCAAGGTGACAACCACCACTATTTCCAATGAGCAGTATGAGTGGGCAAAAAGCCGCGTTGAGCAGGAAGGTCTGGGCGACAAGATCACCTTGTTAAAGAAAGATTACCGCGATCTGGAAGGGCAATACGACAAGCTGGTCTCGATTGAAATGATTGAAGCGGTGGGCAAACAGTTCCTGGCCACATATATCAAAAAATGCGAATCGCTGCTTAAACCCAACGGTTTAATGGCTATTCAGGCGATCACTATTGCCGACCAGCGTTATGAGCGCTACAGCAATAACGTGGACTTTATCCAGAAGCACATCTTCCCCGGTGGTTTCCTGCCGTCAGTCAGTGTCCTCCTTGACCAGTTTACCCGCCAGAGTGACCTGGTAGTGCGTGATCTGAAAGATATCGGGTTGGATTACGCCAAAACGCTCCAGCAATGGCACCAACGTTTCAATGACAACCTGAATGCGTTGGCAGAACTGGGTTATGACGAACGGTTCGCCCGACTGTGGTGTTACTACTTCTGTTATTGCGAAGGAGGATTCCGCGAACGCACTATCAGTACCGTACAGATGCTGCTAAGCCGCCCGGACTGGCGCGAATAAACCCGAGAGGAGAGGAGGCAAGTATGCGGATTGTTATCGTGTCGCTGGCATTCAATGCTTATTGGTTTGCCGCTGTTCTCGGGCAGAACGACTTGCTTCCTTTTCTGGTGATTGCACTGTTGGTTTCGGTGTTTATTGATCGGGGCGTCGTGAAAGCAGTCCCCCTTATCACCCTGATCGGTGTTCTGGGTGACAGCGTACTGACCTATGCCCAGGTGCTGAATTTCAACACACCATATATTCCTTTGTGGCTGGGCATGTTATGGGCGGGCTTTGCTGCCTTTGTCTGGCTGGTGAGGGAGTGGTTGTTCGACAAGCCGCGATGGCTGCTTATTAGTGCTGGAACAGTCGGTGGTGCAATGAGTTACCTTGGCGGAGAAAAACTCGGTAGCGTGACATTTTCGCTGCCTTTACCCACAACGGTTGCAGTGTTGGCCGTCGCCTGGTTTCTCTACACTACTATTTTCTTATCCCTACTCAAACGCCTTTCGCGACAGGGGGAGACATGCGAAACCACAACGCAACAAGTCACGGAAACGTCGCTGACAGAAAAAGACTAGGTTTGGGGTTGCTGGCAAGTCTGTTCCTTGTTTTTACGTGGCTGTCTTTGCCGGCGATGGCGACGACAAATCAGGGCGACAGGAGTGATGGCTGGGTTTGGTGGAAACCTGTTGGTAAAGCCTCGTTGACCTGGGGATTCTGGAAAATTTACGACAGCGAACTGAGATCGCCCAGCGGCAAATTTGACCCTGCATCTGGCGATCCGTTAGCTTTGGTCATTACGTACAGCCGTGATATCGACGCCGAAGATTTGCTGGAAGCGACCGTTGAACAATGGGAACACCTAGGCTTCACGGAGAACCAGATAAAAAACTGGCTGCCCCAGATGTCTGGTGTGTGGCCAGATGTCAGGGAAGGAGACCGCTTAATCTATGTTTTATCGAATGATAGAGGACGGTTTTTTTACCAACCCCTGCAAGGCAACGCACAGCCTACTGGCGCTCTTGATAACGCAGACATTGCCAATGCATTTTCTGCTATCTGGTTGTCACCGGCCACCGCTTATCCTTCGCTTCGTCTGGCTTTAATTGGAGGAAAGCCTGAGTGAAAAAAATCATTTACCTATACGTTTTATTCCTGGCGCTGGTTGGCTGCTCTGCGTCACTGGAAGAGTATGAATCCAGCACACCGGCGTTTAACCTTTTTGAGTATTTTGAAGGGGAAACCCTCGCCTGGGGGATGGTGCAGGATTACACCGGGAAACAAACCCGGCGTTTTAACGTCAGTATTGTCGGCACGGTCAAGGGCAACCAAATCACGCTGGATGAAGATTTCCTTTTTGATGACGGTGAGACGCAAAAGCGAATTTGGACGATCACCCGCCTTGACGATGGCAGTTATACAGGCACTGCGAGTGATGTTGTCGGGATTGCAAAAGGCAGGGAGTCTGGCAATGCGTTGAACTGGGTTTATGATCTCAGTGTGCCAGTTGGCGACAGTATCTACGTGCTTACTCTGGATGACTGGTTATATCGTCAGGATGAAAAACGTGCTTTCAACCTCACTTCCATGAAGAAGTTTGGTATTGAAGTTGGCAAGATTTCTATTTTCTTTGAAAAGCAGGATTAACCGGATCCCCGCGCCATACTGACCACCCGCTGCACAATCCATCTCAGGAGTAGCGGGATATCGTCTTCCAGATGTTGCTCTGTGTATTCAATGATCGCGAGTGCTGCATCTGGCTTAGCGTATTTTTTCAGCGCACGGGCAATAATTTTCTTGGGGGAAACATGGGTGTTTTCTTCGATATTTGCCATTTGACGGAACAGGGGCTCGTATCCGTGGGCGAACAGGTAGTGCTCAATATCCCGCTCTGGAAGGACCGTTAGCCGGTGTTTTTCTTTTTCGCCACCCAATCTGCTGCGGACGGTATGTGCATATTTTTGCCCCGCCCAGTCACCATCAGTAATCACATGCCACTCAATGCCAAGGGCAATGGCGAGCTTGATTAGAGGTTTTAACCCGCTTTGCGCAAATTCAATCATCTGGACACCTTCTGCGCTCAAATCGTAGCCCTGTATCCGGGCCATTTCGTTGAACAACCACACCTCGGTTTCGCCTTCTACCAGCAGCCAACACCGGGCAAACAGGGCGCTGGGACGGTGAAACCTGACATGAAAGGAGACGCGGCGTTCTTCATCCTTACTTAACCTGCCAACAGGCACTTGGTGGGATTCAGTTTGGGCTGCGCCACGTTCCAGGCGCCGTATGCTGGTCAGTGGCACGGCTGACAGCAAATCACCACTGTTGGTGGTAAGGATTTTTTGCATCGGCATAATGCTGATAAGCCGCCAGGCCTGATTGAGCAGTGTCGGGTGCAGACGGCTTTCCGGATCTTCAAAGATCACGATGGGCCGTGCATTCGCTTTTAACTGTTTCGGACCGCGGGCACGTACAAAGGTGCTCAACAATCCCATTAACAAAAGCCGACTATGATTGGAGGTATTGTTTGCCACCAGTTCCAGCGGGTGAACGTAATTGGCGCGCATGTTCAGGTGTCTGGAGGGTTCGATTTCCGCCGGTGAGCGGTTGTGGCTGTTAAAGGCAAAGTAGTGATCGAGCAAGGTGCGCATGGCTTTCAGTCCGCTGTGGATCTCCCCTTTGTTGACATGTCCGGGTTTTTGCTGAAGGCGCTTCACGGTGTTCTCGAGTCGCTTTTCCAAACGGGTTTTGTTGCCGTTCATCCCAAGCTCGTTGTCCCGCAAGCGCCGTGCATCCTGGATCCGGATGATCGGGTGTAACAACACCAGTTTTTGCGCCAACGCTTCGTTTTTGTCTGTGTCGATGATGTTACCGTTTGTATCAAGAAAATCCCGGCTGACGGTGATTTTTCCATCCATATAGAGCGCATTGATATGAAAGTCGAGCCGGCGTAACCCGTTGTCGTCACTGCCGTTCCACACATCATTAAACTGGCGGTAGCGACGGGCCCGGTGTTCACCTGCAAAACTCTCAACCCAACGGAATATTATCTGGATTTGATTGGTTTGGGCATTGCCCAGCGTGTAATCAATATGAAAATCTGAACGTTTGAATGCGTAATGTTCACCGGAAGAGGGCAAACAGAGCGAAAGTGCATCGAGCAGTGAACTTTTACCCCAAGCATTTTCACCAATAAGGACAGTAAGCTCGTCCATACTGAGAGAAAGGCGGCGAATGCCCCTGAAACCGGAAATCTCAATGCGATCTAACTTCATACTCACCTCTATCTTAAGCCTAAGACAGATCGCTGCACTATGAGTGTACATGCATCACGAATTCACTTTCTGCCCATATTTTTCTGTTCTCAATCAGGGGATTGTGATTCATTTGGCATATGCCCAAATGAAGCACAATCCATTAGTTTTAGGTAATGGGATACAAATGCCTGCCAAACGAATACATTGTGTTGCTATGCAGGTCATGTATTAAATGAGTACAAGGAACGAGAATTAGCATGCTATCTTTCGAAGCACTTCAGGTTTTGGATGCCATTGAGCGTAAGGGTAGCTTTGCCGCTGCCGCAGATTCACTCAACCGTGCGCCATCATCGCTGAGTTATCAAGTCCAGAAGCTTGAGCAGGAGCTGGATTTGGTGATTTTCGATCGCTCGGGACACAAAGCTGTCTTCACTGACGCTGGCAAATTATTGCTTGAGAGAGGGCGTATTTTGATGAATGCCGCTGATGAACTGGTGGCAGATGCAAAATCTCTGGCTCATGGCTGGGAGTTGGATATCACCATCGCCTTTGATGGCCTGCTTACTGCCCGTCACTTTTTCCCGCTGGTGGAAAAGCTTGGACGTGAGGCCAGTACCCGGGTGCGGCTACAAGAAGAAATCCTCGCAGGTGCCTGGGAATCGCTGGAAGATGATCGTACGGATATTCTGATCAGTCCCAAACCACCTACAGCGCCAGCGGGTGTCAAAATCCAGGAAATCGGCTACTCCGATAACTATTGGGTCGCAGCGACAAATCATCCTATCCATCGCCATGCTAACCCTTACGATGCCAATGTCCGTCGTTTATACCGCAGTATCTCGGTGGCGGATTCTGCCCGTAATGCAAAAACCTATACGTTCAACATCCTTGACGAACAGCCACGCCTGACCGTTTCATCAATGACAGAAAAGTACCACGCCATTCTTGATGGTTATGGAATTGGTACGATGCCGGATTGGTGGATAAGCAAAGATATTGAAGAAGGGCGGTTGAAAGTCATTGACGGCAGTGGCCCACAGAAACTCTACTGGGTAATGGCTTGGAAACGTAACCGGATGGGAAATGCTAAAATCTGGATGTTACGCGAAATTCCACGACTCCTGAAAGTGCTCCAGCCGGTTACAGAAGGCAATGTAGGGTAAAGGCACAGGGTGGAACCACATCAACCCGTCGGTTCTGGAATTCAGAGCCGACGGACAGTTTTCTATTAGACAGAAAGTTTTTAATTCCCCAAAAATCAGTGGGTTAACTGTTAAAGTGGCAGATCCATATCGACAATGCCGTCCTGGAGTTGCACATCGATACTGAAACCGACTTTCTGCGCTAAAGCAATCATGCCTGAATTTGAAGGCATGGTCATCCCGTTCAAGCGTTTTAATCCGCTGTTGCGTCCATAGCTGATGATTTTCTCCATCAGGATACGGCCTAATCCCATTCCCTTAAGATCTGAACGCACCAATACGGCGAATTCAGCATCTGTATGCTCGGGGTTTGCTAATGCCCTTACGACACCGAGAATTTCCTCGTTACCATCATCAAGCCGATGGACAGCAACAAAAGCCATTTCCCGGTCGTAATCAATTTGGGTCAGGTTTGCCAGTGCTTCATGATTTAGTTCGCCGACATCAGAGAAAAAGCGTTTGTATAAATCTTCCACCGACACATGTTCAATAAAGGACTTATGGTTGGGTTCATCTTCAGGAAGAATGGGGCGCAGCAAAATGGCACGTCCATCCCTCAGGCTGGCTTTTTCTTCCAATTCCTTCGGGTAAGGGCGGATTGCCAGGCGCGATGCGGCGTCACCCTCAAACGGGGAAAGTCGGATCGATGCGTCAAGTACGGTGAAACTGTCCCCGGTTACCAAGAGAGGGTGAATATCGAGCTCCGTGATTTCCGGAACATCAATAAGGATTTGTGACAGTGTCACAAGAAAGTGACAAAGTGCATTCACATCCAGGTTATAAGGGTGGCCACGCTGGCGCAATTTGCCGGACTTGAGCGCACCAATCACCAGATAGCGTGCCAGTGCCATATTGAGAGGGGGGATCGCGACAGCAGCATCACGGTTTATATCCCACTCAGACCCGCCTTCGCCGAGTAAGATAACCGGGCCGAAAACAGGATCATGGCGAACACAGACCCGCAATTCCTGAGATCCTGCACGGTTCGCCATACTCTGGATTTGCAGTCCTTCAATCCGGGCGGTGGGGTAGGTCATACTGACCCGATTCAGCATAAGCTGGGCAGCATTGGCAACTTCGGTGGCATTATTCAGATCAAGCATGACACCGTTGACGTCAGACTTGTGAGCAATGTCTGGTGAGCGGAGTTTGACAGCAACCGGGTAGCCGACTTGTTCTGTGATCTGGGCGGCTTCTGCGGCATCTTCTGCCAGCCAGGTTGCCATCACATTGATGCCGTATTTCGACAGAAACGGCCGTGCTTCATGTGTTGTCAGGATGGTCAGGCTTTCGTCTAATGCTTGTTGAATAAGCGCTTTTCCGCCTTCTACGTCGTAATCAATCTGGCCGATAGATACCGGGGTTTCCATCAGTTGTTTCTGATTACGCCTGTATTCCACTAAGTGCATAAAGGCGGTGACAGCGCTTTCAGGCGTCCGGTATGCGGGAAAGCCTGCATGCGCGAAAGCCAGACGGGCAACGGTGGCATCGTCACTTTCACCTTGCCAGTTTGTCAGGATGTTGAAACGTTTCGCGCGCGGCGATTTTTTCAGCATGTCAGCCAGCGCTTTGGCCGTTTTTAAGCCCGGCGCAGTGACAGAGGGTGAATGTAGGATCAACAATGCATCGGCTTCATCGCTCTCCAACAGAATTTCGGTGACTTTTTTATAACGATCTATGTCAGCATCACCCACAATATCGACGGGGTTTGACTGTGACCAACTGGGCGGAAGAACAGCATTGAGTTTGTGGATGGTTTCTTCACTCAATACTGCGAGTTTACCTCCCATTTCCAGTAAGGTATCGACCGCCATAATCGCCGGGCCTCCGCCATTTGAAATAACAGCAAGGCGCTCACCGCGCAGCGGTACAGAATGGGACAGGGTTTCTACGGCGGCAAACAGCTCGTGGGTAGTTTTTACGCGCAACATACCGGAACGTCTGATGGCTGCATCATACGCGCCATCCAATCCCATTGCGTTTTCTTGAAGGTGGGGAAGTACTGCCGCCCCTTCAGGTGTCCGGCCACTTTTCAGTACCAGTACGCGACGGTTACGCGACGCGGCCCGGGCGGCAGAGATAAAGGCCCGCGCATCCTGAATATTGTCGATATAAAGCAGGATTGCATCGGTTTTGCTTTCGCGGCTGAGGTAATCCAACAGTTCAGGGAAGTCGATGTCGCTTGCTTCACCCAGTGAGATAAAGGTTGAAAACCCAATCCGGCGGTTTCGTGCCCAGTCGAGAATGGTTGTACAAACAGCGGCTGACTGGGAGACGAACGCAATATTGCCCCGGTTTGCAGGAATAGGAGAGAAAGAGGCGTTCAGGTTGAGCCAGGGAAGGATCAGGCCGAGACTGTTTGGGCCGATGACCCGCATTGCATACTGTGAGGCGATTTCCCGCATCACTTCGAATTCGCTCCTGCCATCCTCTGCTTTGGTTTTTTTCATACCCGCGGCGAGAATAATCGCCATTTTGACGCCTTTTTCGCCCAGTTGGCGAATCAGTTCGCTATTTCGTGATGCGTGAGTGCAGAGGATAGCCAGATCCGGTACCAGAGGTAATGCTTCAATAGTTGGATAGGCAAGGATCCCGGCGACTGCCTGATATTTAGGGGTTACAGGCATGATGGGTCCCTGAAATGCCCCTGACTGAAGGTTGCGAATGATGACGTTACCTGTGCGTCCCTGAGTATCTGATGCGCCAATAACGGCAATGGATTTTGGTTTAAACAAGGTGTTCAGGCTGGTCATTTCCCTCTCCGCGTAAGCTAAGCGAACCGTTCTATCTTACTTGTTTTGTCATCTTGATGATTCAATCGGTTAGCGTCGCTGTGATCCGTCGCTAAATCCGCCGTACGGTAAGCCAATGAGTCAGAATGATGTGTGACATATGGCAGATACTGATCAGAGTGGTCGTGGTTTCAGTTGAATGAATCATTGGCTGGGTTCAGAATAAGGACAGTGACTCCTAAAGTAGAATATTCATGAAGAAAATCCTTTCTATCGTATTAACCCTTGCGCTTACCGGGTGTGCTGGAGGAACCAGCACCACACAAATTTTGACTCAGTCTTCAGAAGAAGAAGTGATGCCGGTCAGCCAGCCAATAGCCCCCGCTCCTGAGCCTAAACCTGAGGTTGTATCGCCGAAACCGATGCCAAAACCTGTGGTAGCGGCAAAGCCGAAACCACCTAAAAAACCTGTAGCAAGTGAATCAACCACTTATACGATTCAGGTGATCGCATTGAGCCACAACAAGGGCTTTAACGATTACATGAACAAGTTACCTTCTGATAAGCCGGTCTGGTCAAACAAAAAAATGGTCGACGGTTTGCCTTGGTATACCTTGCTTTATGGTGAATTTGCATCGAAAGAGGATGCCAAGCATGCGCTGAATGCATTGCCTAAGGATATCAAGCAGTTTGGTCCATTTATCCGTTCAATCGCTTCTATCAAATCATCGTCGACACCAGAAATGACGCGATTAAACTAAGAGGCTGAAATAATGGGATAAAGAGAGCGAAAGCTCTCTTTTTTCTTGTTGGAGAAAAGGGAAGACAGCATTGGGGTTTCCAACGGTCGGTTTTTGCGCAATCACGCAAAAATTGCCAGATATTTGCGTTGGATTAAGTGAAACGGCCAATTTGTTTGTCTACTATAAGGGCCTCACGGATTGTGCGATTGGATTTTATACCCCTGAGCGTGTTGTCAGGGCGAAGTAGGAATGGTCATGAACCCAACTAAAGTATTGTTGTTGTGTGGTGGCGGTAGTGCTGAGCATGAAGTTTCATTGGTATCAGCAAATTATCTGGAATCTGAGTTAAATAAGCTGCCGTCTGTCTCGGTTATCCGTGTTGAAATCACTAAAAACGATGGCTGGAAAGACAGCAAAGGGCAAGACTGCCGCCTGAACCTGGATAAAACTCTCAAGGTCGGCGATGAGATTATCAATATCGACTTTGCTGTGCCTTGCATTCACGGTTTTCCCGGTGAAACCGGTGATATTCAATCTTTATTTGAGCTGGCAGGCGTGCCTTATATGGGGTGTGATTCGTCGGCAAGCAATGTTTGTTTTAACAAGATCACGTCAAAGCTTTGGTTTGATGCTATCGGCATTCCAAACACACCGTATGTTTTCCTTACGGATAACAACGAAGACAGTGTTCGCAGTGCAGAGGATGCTTTTGATCGCTGGGGCGCAATTTTTGTCAAAGCGGCGTGTCAGGGCTCGTCGGTTGGTTGCTATAAAGTTACTGAGAAATCTGCGGTGCGCGAAGCGGTTGCCAGTGCATTCGGGTATTCAAACCAGGTGTTGGTTGAGAAAGCTGTTCGTCCACGAGAGCTGGAAATTGCTGCTTATCATTACAATGGTGAAGTGGTTGTTACCCGACCAGGCGAAATTGCCTGTCCGGAAGATACCTTCTACACCTATGAAGAGAAATACAGCGCCGGTAGTCATAGCCAAACGACTGTTGAACCAGAAAACTTGACAGAAGAGCAGATAGCCCAAATGCGGGAATACGCAGAAAAAGCGTTTGTGCATTTGAAACTAAAAGATCTGTCGCGTATCGATTTCTTCCTGACACCAGAAGGCGATGTGCTGCTGAATGAAATCAATACCTTCCCTGGTATGACACCGATTTCTATGTTCCCAAAACTGGTCGAACACAACGGCCATACGTTTTCGGAGTATCTGGAAAGCTGTATCCGCGCAGGTATCGCCAACTAGTCTTTTTCGAGCTTACGCTTAAATTTATCCATCGCCTCGTCTCTTGCCTTTTTATTACCCACATACTGGGCAGGCATAGCGGGGCTTTTCCATCTGCCTTGTTGCTGTATCTCTTTAATTGAAAGCCCGGAGGCTGATAAATCCTGGGTTGCGCCTACCCGTGGCGACTGGCCAGAGAATGTCAGAGAACCCTCGACACCTAATTCTGATGCAGCCCGACGGAACACCCGATAAATAGAAGAGTGATCCATCGGTGCGTCGCCCAGTTGCTGGTGCTTATTAATGCGTCGCAGGAGAGGACCATCAGTGATTCCTGTCAGAGTTAACCATTGTTCAATAAGTCCTGTGGCCTCTTGGGAGAGCTCAAGTGTATGTTCAGCAATATTCAGCGTGCCGGTTTCTCCTGTCAGAGAGACATCGTTAACACTGATTACTGCTAATTCACTGCGTTTCAACATGCATTCGAAACAAAGTGTCCAGATAAGTAAATCCCGGATATCCTTGAGCCTTTTACTCGCGCCTAATTTCTCTTGAAGCGTTAGCAGGTGCGTGTAATGGAATGCATTCGCCTGTGTTGCTTCATCAGCTTTATCCTGATACAGCCGGTTTAGAGTAAACCGGACTTCACGATGCCGGGTAGGGTCTTTTAGCGAATGGAGGCGATGCATCATAGAAACCGTAATGACATAGCGCTTAATGCTGGATGCTTTACGACTAATGGCCTGTTTTTCCACAAACCGTCTTACCGCCGTTACCGCAGCAGGAAGAGGGGATACTTTCATTTCCCTGCAGTATTCAACAAATACTTGCCAGTCATTCTGGAAACTCAATAAGGAATTGCGGCTGTATAAGCCATTTGTGAGCGTATTCCAATCATCCAGAGAGACCTCACCGCACTTGAATACAGCAAGGCTTTGTTTGATTTCAGCCGGATCGCTAATAGGATGTATCTTTCTCACTTCTTAATGCACTATAACTTATTTTATTTATTTCCAATTATCCCAGCACAGGGAGGCATTGAAAAGGAAAATGATCACATAACCTATGTGTGTACTGCTGTTTTTAAAGGCCTTAACACTGGCGAGCTATGTAAAACTAGTCTAATTTACACAGTAGACGCGAATTTGTTACATGTGTATTAATGATGAATCTACTGAGAGTTACTGCCAATGAGAAAGCGCTTATTCCACCGCGGTCACAATATCGAACTGACCGACGAAAAGGCCGGGCAATACAGCGCGCGCCTTGGGGGGAGGCGCGTCTCCGGTACCTTGTTGGGAGTTAAACAATCCATCGATTGGTGGTGTGATACCAATGTGGTATGTGAACCCAATGAATTCGATAAGCAAGAGTTCAATCCACCACAACAAAAAGGTGTTGAAGACTACAAGGGAATTCAGATCATGAATGATACCCCTGACAACAACAATACTTGGTACATGATGATCAAGGGAAGGCTCCTCAAAGGCTCACTTCCTGCGTTAAAACAGTTTATAGATAAAAGGGTAGCGACAAAGTCTTGAACTAACAGTTCTCAACAATGATTCTCATCGCGGCCATCCTACTAATTCTTCCGGAGAGGCTTCCATTTAACGTATTTTGCCTGTTAGGATTAACCTATTTTCATGCATCAAAGAGTGACTGATGAGAGACGATAACAGCCTATTGGTTTATTCCACCGAAACTGGACGTATTAAGGAAGAAAAACGTGCGCCGACTCGCGAGAAAGGTGACGGCATTGTTCGTATTCAACGCCAGACCAAGGGTCGAAAAGGTAAAGGTGTTTGTCTGGTTACTGGTCTAGATCTGGACGATGTGCAACTGAAGGTTGTTGCTGCAGAACTGAAAAAAGTGTGTGGCTGTGGTGGCTCTGTAAAAGATGGAGTGATAGAAATTCAAGGGGACAAGCGGGATCAAATAAAAGCTTACCTTGAAAAGAAAGGCCACACAGTAAAATTGGCTGGCGGTTAATTCTTCTAATCATTTTCAAATCGAAGTGTCAGATCTGGTTTAAAGCTTGAAGCGCCCGACCAATTTTCTAATAGAGCCACTCATTTGGTCTAAACTGTCTGATTGCTCAAGTACTATCAAAAGCGCGGGTCAAGATGATGACAAAGATAAATCCCGTTAGAAGCGGCCGGCAACCACTCAAGCTTGCTTCTTATTAGATAATTCACCAACGCTAGAAGAACTCAGTTGGAACAATATGATCCAACTGAGTCTCTTAGAGAATTGGTAATTATCTATTTTATGGTAAATAGATAATTACGTTCAATACGACGAAGTCTATGAAGAAAGCGGGTTGTGGGTTAGTAACAAGCCTACGGGGTCAGATATTTATTGCGTAGCGCATGATGCTATTTAACATAAGATGTATAATGCGCACTTAATCGTGTAATCCCAAAGCGATAATGTCCTAATTCTCCCAAGTAAAAATGTTCTCGTTTTTAACCGCGATTAGTACTGCACTCCTATCTGTCATTCTCAATCAAAGTGATAATGTCTTTGGCTTTAACGAAATGGCTTAATTCGTGGGTTTGAATCCACCAGGTAGCGGCTTCCATTAGCAGTTCTGGATCATCATTCTTGTTGGTGAAAAAGGCGTAGAAAGAAACGTTTACATTCTCTCCCTTAGACAGAATCTTCTTTTTACATACATCAATAACTTTGTTGCGCAACGAATCTCTCATAATGTCCTTATTTATGTGCAATGACACTTATTACTGTACATAAACACATTTTCCTTGAAAAGCGACGCTGACCCTCCACTCTTCTTCATCGCTTGAACATCTCCATCACTAATGGCACGACTTTATACCAGACAGCCGCACCAATGCCGATCCATACTAATAGCCAGAACAGACGCGACAACCAAGCGTTACGTGTGTGGTAACCAGCTGGATCAGGCTCTCCACATCCAGGACACGAAAGTGCATGTTTGGAAACTTGTTTTTCACATACAGGGCAAGAAACTAATGGCATGAGAACCTCTTCCATTTCTAAATTCGTTCTATTCCCCCTGGAGCCGTCTAATCTTAGGGCTCAGGGATCATTCTATTAAGATTGGTGCCACCTAACTAGATGTCGTTTAGATAAATGACAGAAACGAACATATTACGGGGGAAATTAACGAAACGAAAGTGAGGAGGACCAGTATAAATCCTCCTCCATGAGAGAAAGTTATGCTTGGTTTGGTACGATCTGAATTTCTACACGGCGGTTTTGAGCGCGTCCTGTAGACGTATCGTTTGAAGCGATAGGTTGTGTCTCACCATAACCGGTAACATATAGGCGTTTGGCATTCACTGCTGAGCGTAGAAGATAACTCTTTACACTCTCCGCACGCTTTTCAGATAGTGTCATGTTATAAGCAGCATCACCTGTACTGTCAGTATGTCCTTCAATACTCAGAAACGTTTTGTCATACTCATTCATAACACGGGCAACGGCATCAAGAGATTGATAGAAACCGGGGGAGATTCCGCTTTGGTTGGTACCAAACGTAATATTTGAAGGCATAACAAGACGGATGTTGTCTCCTTCTCGCACCACTTCAATACCAGAACCTGCCAATTCTTCACGAAACGCAGCTTCCTGGCGGTCCATGTATTGACCCACCGCAGCTCCAGCCAAGGCACCAATTGCAGCCCCAATAAAGATCCGCTTGTCTTTATGGTTGCCGGTCGCTTTGCCCAAAATAGCACCTGTTGCAGCCCCAATCGCTGCGCCCTTACCTGTGTTTGTTGCACAGCCGCCCAACATTAAAGAAGCAGTAACCAAAGTAACGACAGGAATGGATTTACGCATAATTTTATCTCCTTCATTGTACCCTCATACTTCGAGGGATTGTACTTGGCACATTTACCAAGGATATGCGCGAGTTGGCGGATCGTAAATTCTATAAAACCCAGATTGTCAGAGTTTTGCAAAGTTAACGACATAATTGAACGCTGTTTTATATTTATACTGAGTATAACAGCGCTTTCTGTAGAAGATGACTATTTTTGAGAAAAACCGTAATAGCTGATGGAGGTTTATTTGATTAAAGTGTACATAAGTTATAGTGCGTTAATGTGTACTTAAAAAGAACAATACTTATATTGTTCTTATGATGGACTGACAGCGTTTTCAATCACCAAAGTCATGCACATCAAGTTGAAATATATCGACAGGATCGACCCATTCGACAAAGCCACATACCGTGCAAGTACATTCGGCGTGGTCTTGATAATCGCCATCGAGAGGGGGTAATGTCAATGCCCGAACCGCAGGATCATGGTGGGCTTGCTCCCGTACTTCATGATCAGTTTCTTTTTTACAGTTATTGCAGTACCAAAGATGCAAACCCATAATTATCTCCTTTCTAAAGCCTTTGCTCTATCACAATGAGTGTAATTTCACATCTCATATGAATCGCGACTTATGATCGAGACAAGAATGAATTATTCGGCAATCGTACTTCACATGATTAACTTCCCACATCGGATCTATACAGTGATTAATGACGTTTATTAGTGCAATGACCTTTTACCTGCGCACGCGGGCATGGAACACTACCATAGGCGCAAAAAACACAGCACATCCCTTCTTGGGCAACAAGCACTTCCCCGCAATTTTCGCATTCATAGTGATGCAGGGGCGCGTCGACAGGCATCAATTCAGATTTCTTGTGTCCACATCGCGGGCATGTTATGTCGGACTTCAACTTCACTTTCATTAGCAATTCATCCCCTTCTACTATTTTTAGTATCAATAAGCGTGGGCTACACTGACTACACTTTCCAGCCACATTTCGCTTTTGCTCCATTTCACATGTAAATAAGTGACACATCTGGACAATCTCTGTTTCCCCTTTTCTTTGTTAGCCTTCCAAAAACTGGAAACTTTCCTGAAAATAAGGAACGGTTCTCCTCCATAAAAGCCTCTTTTTCTTGCAGGAATAGTCATCGATACTACACATCATCTTTTTTATGCATTCATCCTGTATCCCAACGAGGTTTACATGACGTTATTCCCGAATGATTTTCTATGGGGCGGTGCAATCGCTGCCAACCAGGTAGAAGGCGCTTTTGATGTCGAAGGAAAAGGACTCTCTACATCTGACATGTTGCCGTCAGGTATTCTCAGCCCTCACCAGACGCGTGAAGAGCGCACATCGGGCATCAAGGATGTGGCGATTGATTTTTATCACCGATATCCTGAAGACATCGCCCTGTTCAACGAAATGGGATTCAACTGCCTTCGCCTTTCGATTGCATGGACCCGTGTTTTCCCCAATGGCGATGAGGAGAAGCCAAACGAGGCAGGTCTTGCCTACTACGACCGCATTTTCGATGAGTTGGCCAAGTATGACATTCAACCGTTTGTGACACTTTCCCACTATGAAATGCCATATGCACTGGTTGAAAACTATGGCGGTTGGGCTAATCGCAAGCTTATCGACTTCTTTGAACGCTATGTCAGCGTGGTATTTGAGCGTTACAAAGATAAAGTGAAACTTTGGCTGACATTCAATGAGATTAATATGTCTCTCCATGCTCCTTTCACCGGCGTAGGCTTGTCAGAGGATGCCAGTGAGCAGGCTATCTATCAGGCCATTCACCACCAGTTGGTGGCAAATGCCAAAGCCGTGACGCTGTGCCACCGGATTATCCCTGATGCCAAAATTGGCAACATGTTGCTGGGCGCGCTTAACTACCCACTCACCTGCAATCCTGATGATGTGATTGCCGCCATGCACGAGAATAATAAGTGGTTGTTCTTTGGTGATGTTCAAACACGCGGAAAATATCCCGGTTATATGCTGCGTTACTTCCGTGAGAACGGTATTCACATCGCGATGGAAGACGGTGACCTTGAAACAATCGCCCAGGCTTCGGTCGATTTTATTTCCTTCAGTTACTACGCCAGCGGTTGTGCCAGCGCTGATCCGAAGCAGAAAGAGATCGGCAACATTGTCGCCAGTGTGCCAAACCCTTATTTGGAAAAGAGCCAGTGGGGATGGCTGATTGACCCGAAAGGCCTGCGTATTCTGTTGAATTTCTTATACGACCGCTACCAAAAGCCGCTTTTCATTGTTGAAAATGGATTAGGGGCACGCGATGAACCTGACGAAAATGGCGAGATTCAGGACGACTACCGTATTGCGTATCTGAATGATCATCTTGTTCAGGCACGTGAAGCAATCAAGGATGGCGTTGAATTAATGGGCTTTACCTCGTGGGGGCCCATCGATCTGGTGGCAAACTCTACCGCAGAAATGTGTAAGCGCTATGGCTTTATCTATGTCGACCGCCATGATGATTTCAGTGGCACACTGGCACGGAAACGCAAAAAGAGCTTCTTCTGGTATCAGGATGTAATAAAAACACAGGGTGCGTCCTTGAAAGTAGAATAATTCCCTGCTCTAGAAACTGGAAAGCCCTGCACCGCAGGGCTTTCTATCTTTATCAGGTTGAATCAATCACCCAACTTGCAGATTGCCATAAAGGGTTTGGTAAACGCCCTCTTCCTTCACGAGCTCATTATGGTTCCCACACTGCGCAACTTTTCCGTCTTCCAGCACATAAATCAGATCAGCCTGTTTCACTGCAGACAAACGGTGTGCCACAATCAACGTGGTGCGGCCCTGAAGAAAGTTATTCAGCGCGTCATGCAGCGCAGCTTCTGTCGCTGTATCCAGTGCTGAGGTCGCCTCATCCAGAATCACCAGTTTCGGGTTGGTCAGCACCATCCGGGCAATTGCCAGACGCTGTCGCTGACCGCCAGAAAGCTTAAGCCCTTGACGGCCCAGCTGTGATTCAAGACCATTATCCAGCTTTTCGACCACATCACTCAGCTGAGCAATCTCCAATGATTGCCAAAGCTGCTGATCCGAAAAATCGGTACGGCCCAGCGTCAGGTTTTCACGCAGGGTGTCGTTAAAGATCATCGGTTGCTGTAACACCACAGCTGTATGCTGGCGCAGGGTTTCGTAGCCAATTTCTTCAATCGGTTTACCGTCAACCAACACGTCACCGCCAGATTTCCGGTAAAGGCCAAGCAAAAGTTGTATCAGCGTGGATTTACCGCCACCGGATGCACCAACCAGTGCAACACGCTTACCTTGGGGAATAGTGAGAGAAAGCCCGTTCAGCACAGTTTTCTCGCTGTCATAACTGAACGTCAGGTCACGGCACTCCACGCCGAAGGTGTCTAAATCAGACAACGGATCTTTCCCTGCATCCTGCCGTGGCTCTTCCTCCAGTGCCAGCAATCCATTCAAGCGCTTCATCGCAGCGGAGGCGCTGAACCAGGCATATTGAATACCTAACAGCTCCTGAATCGGGCTCAACATAAACCACAGATAGCCAAACACCGCAAAAATCTGGCCGATAGTCAGATCACTGAACAGCACCATCAACATGGCGGCAGCGCGGAAAAGCTCAAAGCCAATCAAGAACATCAGAAAGGAGATGCGCCCTGCTGCTTCTGATTGCCAGGCATATTTATCGGCGTCATGGCGGATGGCATCGGCATCTTTTTTCAACATCTCTAAGTATGCGCGCTCACGGTTAGCGGCACGCAATTGGTAGATACCGTCCAGCGTTTCCACCAAACGTTGCTGAAAGCGCTCGAAAGATTGGTTTTCGGCTTTTTTAAGGTGCTTGACCCGCTGACCCATTTTACGGGAAAGGTAAATGACCAGCGGGTTGACCAGCAAGATAAACAGCCCCAGCGCCCAATCCAGCCAAAGCAGGATAGCGGCTGTACCGATAACAGTGAGCACACCGACAACAAATCGGCTCAGGCTGTTACCCAAAAAGCTGTCAATGGTTTCAATGTCTGTCACCAGATGAGAGCTTATGCCCCCGCTGCCGCGCTCTTCATACTCTTTCATGCTGATGCGGCCCAGCTTGTCGAGCAACTGTTGGCGGATGTGACAGGTGATCGACTTGGATACCAGAGTAAACTGACGACTTTGCCAGATGTTGAGTGCCTGGCTGAGTATCCGCATCACAATCACCAGCAGCAACACCATCACGATATAGCTGGCCGGTTGCTGCAATGATTCAGGCAAGATGTAATTGAAGAAAGCGACGCCACCAGCGGGCTTGTTCAACAACACCTCATCAACCATTAGGGGCATAAACAGAGGAATGGGCACGCTGATCAAGGTCGCGCAAATCGCAATAAGGTTGGCGGCAATCAGGCGTTTTTTTTGCTTTTTTGCCTGTTCAATCAACCAGCGCGTTGAAAGGGTTGTTAGTGTCGTGCTACTCACTATCTCTCCAGAAGAGTTTGTCATCTTTATTTTTATGCATAACCTGAGCATAACGCAGGCCAGAACGGAAAACACCCCGGACATCCCCGGGGTGTTTGCTGTAAGACACGGTGGGAATTAGAACACGTATTCCGCTTCTATCCCCCAATTACGTCCAGGCTGGGTGCGACGATCAAGCCCAGACTCATCTTTGTCCACGCCTGCCAGATCAGCATAATCCCAATACTTCTTGTCGAAGACGTTAAACAGGCCCGCTCGTAGGGTCAGGTCTTTCATTGGACGGTAATATGCTGTCAAATCCGTGACAGTGTAACCTGGCGCACTCACGTTATTGACATTATTGGCGTTACTCCAGTCATCCCCCGATTTACCCGCGACAGCGCGCATCGACACCTTGCCACCGTAAGTATCTTCCGAATCCACATAGCCGAGTGCGAGCGTTGCCGTTAGCGGGGCAACCGTATCAATCGCTTCGCCATTGGTTTTGTTTTCACCCTTGGCATATGCAAGGCTGAGATCAGAATAGATGCCCGTTGGTGCACCCAGCATACGATCCAATGCCAAATGCGCTTTCAGTTCAGCACCGTAGATTTCAGCACGGCCAATATTGTCCGTTGTCCACACTTCTTTTCCATCAGGCCCGTTTGCATCCACTAAACGGCTCTCAATGAAATTTTTATAATCATTATAGAAAACAGCAATATCAATACGGCCAAACTCTTGCCTAAACCGCATACCGGTTTCATAGGAAATGCTTTCTTCTGCTTTCAGGTTCGGGTTAGGAATGAACGTCGCCCCTGTGTCATAGAAGTAGTAAAGATCCTGAAGCGTTGGCGCTTTAAATCCTTGACTGACCTGAGCAAAGGTACTGAACGTATCATTCCAGTGATAAACCGCCCCTAAACGCCCAGTCAACGCATCATTTTTGCCATCAGCATAGGCGCTGTTACCTTTTGGAGCCGCACTGAAGTTGTCGTATCGCAGACCCGCATTCAAGACCAGTGTTTCATTCATCAAGAACATTTGGTCTTGAATAAATACTCCCCATTTGCGGGATTCTGCATTGGGTACTTCCGGGGTTGCATCGGTCACCATCCCGGTATCCCGATTGATGTTGTTATAGTCCAGGTTGAATTCATTACTGACATAACTGGCACCATAAACCACGTCGTGATAGGTGCTATCCAACGCAACAACTTTATTGAATTGAACATCGGCTTGCCACGATTCGTCTTCACCGATTCTCTGACGGTTTCGGTTTTCAACACTTGTCCCTGTTGGCGTGGTTTTCGTCAGGGTGTCAGTGTTGTCGTGTTTGGATTCCGATTTCAGGTAAGCAACCCGCCATTCGAGTAAATCAAACGCTGGGTTATTCGCCTGCCACTGATGTTCAATGCTGTAGCGTTGGCGTGAATCATCATCGTACCCGCGGGTGTTGGAATACACATAGCGGTATGGGCCAAATGCAATGACATCACCTTCATCAGACAGACGGATAACGTCCTGATCACGATGGTAAGACTCTACGGAAACACCGACACGGTGCGCATCATTCAGTTGATAAAAGGCCTTTGCCAGAATGTTATCGGATTGGAAATCAACCGGATCAGCCTCACCACGATCTGGGCCGGCAATACCAGAGCCTCCATAAGTTTGGGTCTCATGCCCGTCACGATGGGTGAAAATCAGCAGCGTTTCCAAATCGCCAGTGCGGTTTGCCAACGTTGCTGTAGCTTTGTAGCTCTCATCCGCACTGTAGTAACCGCCTTTCACACTGGCGTAGGTATCATTGCCCTCATCCAGCAAATCATCCGGGTTTTTGGTACGAAGGATCACCGCACCGGCCAATGCATCACTGCCATAAAGACTGGAAATCGGTCCTTTATTGATTTCTATGCGTTGAAGTGTGTCGGTTTCTAATGTGTTATTGTACTTGCGCATAACATCCGCGCCTGGATTATATGTTCCAGGCAGTTCAACACCATCAATAATGGTCTTTACATAGTTTTCATCACGACCGCGAATGTTAAATCCTGTCAGACCAAACCGCCCATTACCGGCCATACTCACACCTGGTTCTGACTCAACAGCGGACTTCATGTTCTGGGACAGATCTTTTTCCAGTTTTTCACTGCTGACCACGTCCACCGATGCCGCCACATCACTGATGTTTTGCTCACTCCGTGTTGCAGAGACTACCACTTCGTCGAAAGTGTAGACATCCTGTGCTGCCGCACTGCCGGCACACAGTAATCCGACCAAAAGTGCCAGTTTATTTTTCCTGATAGTCATAATTTCCACTCTTTTTAAATGCCTGAGAATTTCCATTCAGTTTTCATCAGGCAAAAGAAACCCACTCACACTGGTTTCCGTGCGATTTTTATCGTTATAAGAAATGGCAGCCCCTCAGGTAGAGGGGCTGCAAATAAGATTACGCGTTCTCTTTCATTTGTTTCACGTGACCTTCATTCAGATGGATCACTGAAAGCATGTCTTCACCCGACACATCAAACGCCTGGCCAAAGCCTTTCACATAGCGACCAATCACTGGGTTAAGACGGTAAAGGCGGAAGTCACCGAGCTGGCTTAAGTTGTCAATCATCTCGCCCAAGCGCTCACGCATCACGTGAATCGCGGTATTCCAGTGCTCAGAATCACGTTCAATCAGCTCTGCATTGGTATCAAAAGACAGACGGCGACGCGCAAAAATCGAGCGGGCTTCGCTTTCATCTTCGATCATCATGATAGACACGGCTTTGCAAGTCTTGAGGTTCTGGCCATGGGTGGCTAAGTCAGACACCAAAATGTAGTAACCCCGCTCAGAGAAGGCAAAAGGCGCATAGCTGGTATGTGGTCTGCCTTCTTTATCAACAGTGCCAAGCTGAAGCGTTTTACGTGAATCGCGAAATTCTTGGATTTCAGGACCCAGACGGTTTTGGATACGTTCTGCTTTGTCACTCATTTTGCCAACTCCTGCTTCATGGCATTAAACCGTTCAACTTGTTCTGGGAATAGCTGACGCTTTTTATCGCGGCCCAGATAGATTTTGAAAACACAATGTCCGCTCGCATCATAAAAACCGATATAGTGGCTTTCGGTGCCACGGAAAGGTTTGCTGACAAAGACAATATCTGACACCAGATCGAGACGAAGATGACCATGTAACTGCCCTTCCCGGCCCATCAGGTTGTAGTACCCATGCGCCACCTTGCCTTTTGGAAAAGCCGCCTTGAACTCAAACACCGACCCGCCTGAATGGACAATCGTGGTCACTTTACCCCAGGATGGTATAGCTTCAAGAATGGTTTGGGCCAACACGCCCTCTACACGGGTTACCATACTTTCCGGAAGCGCCAAGGTGATCTCACCTTCGGTGAGACCAAGTTCAGACACCATATTGGACACAGGCGTATGCACGTCTTTGGCTAAATAATCAGCGACACGCTGTTTGGTTTCTTCCGTCACGATGATCGCTTGTTGCATCGTATTGCTACTCCTAAGCGGCGACCGTTGCCGCTTGTTGTTTCGATAAAACGTCAATCAGGTTCTGAGCGAGCGTGACCGCCCAGAATTGCCCCGCCAGGGTCAATGTTAAATAGCTTCGGTTATTTCCGTTCTTTTCAAGATAGACCAGCCCATTCCCTTGCCAGGCCTCAAACAAAGGGGAAAGTGCGTCGAATGTTCCTGTGCCAGCAACCGCATCCAGTTTGTATTGGGACAGTACACCCGCATCAAAACCTGATTTCACTTCTGCGATAACAGCCCGGTTAGGTGATGCCATTGTTAACATGGTGACAGGGTAACGATTATCTTTAATCGCTGAGATATATGTCTCCATATCGCGGGTCTGCATCATTTGGCAGCCATTCACATTGCCACCTGCCCCCGCGCCAAGCGGCATGATTTCTGCGGTGGTTTTAGCCAGGGAGTTATAAATGCTGCGTTCACGGTTATCTGACGACCAATGGTTAACGCTAAGACGCTTCTGGTGATGCGTTGCCATAAAGTTCACCCCCATCTCAAACATGCTGGCTTTCATTTGGGTGTCAGCAGGGAGCGGCAATTTACCCGCTTCAACCAACTTCGCCATGGGCAAGCCTTGCATTTCGATCAGTTGATAAAGGTCAACACCGTGTGCACCGGATTCCAAGTAATCATTCAAATCCTGCTGCCAGATTTCCAGGGTTTGATGTGGCAGTCCATAGAGCAAATCCAGCACAATGGGCGCTGCGTTATAGCGTGAAAGCTGCTGAATTTTTTCCAGCACTACGTCACGGTCATCAAGGCGCTTTGCACTGCGGCGAACCAGAGTATTGAAACTTTGCACACCAAACGAAAAGCGGTTCACGCCCCCTTCCAATGCGGCTTCAAATTTATCTGTCCCAAAGCGGTTTATCCGACCTTCCAGGGTGATTTCACAATCCGGCGTCAGGGGAAACAGGCTGCGTATATCCGATACAATCAGCCGGATTTGCTCGCCACTGAGGTCAGTTGGCGTTCCTCCGCCAATGTAGACTGCCTGAAAAGGTGCAGACTGACTCCAGGTTTGCGCCGCTTTCCACCGTATTTCTGCCCGTAGTGCCTCAACATACCCTTCGATCAGGGAATTGCTGGACGCGTACTGGAAGAAATTGCAGTACGTACACCGCACCCGACAAAACGGAATATGAATGTACAGACAACGCGGAGAATACGCTGACAATGCGGGGGTTGCGTGTGCCTTTTCAAGCGTACTTTGAATATCTTCAGTGTTAACAGATCGCATCATGCCACCAGCATGTGCACTCTTTTTACGTTGAAAGGCAAAACGAAGTGGATCAGGCGTGTTTAGCCCGACCAGTTCCGGATTGTGGAGATCAATATTCATCTCAATGAGCAACCTTTACGACTAACAGCGTCAAACTGCGAGCTGTTTCCTTGTGAATTCAATCATATTCAGATTAGAAAATAATGCAACTGATAATTGATCTCATTCGTGTTTCATGCATAATGCAGTTAATCGCTTATCAAATGACGTTCTTCAGGAGTATGTGTGAACGCTCAACGGTACGTAATTTGTGGTGTCGTTTCAGTTGCACTGCACAGTCTGGCGATCTTTGCCCAGCCACCTTCACCCCAGTTCACGTTGCATGATGCCAACACAGGAAACCGCGTGGCTATAAAGCTTGTTGCAACCGCAAAACCGGCACCCAAGGAGCCAGCACCCTCTCCTGTCGATGAACCGCCTCACACGCAAGCATCTGACCCCGTGGAGAGAAAGGCACCAGAACCTCCGGCAGCACCTAAGCCTTCTGAGATCAGTGAACGGGCAAAAATGAAAAAAACAGAGCTGCCAAGAAAAGCCGAGCCTAAACCCAAAACGAAAACCGAGAAAAAGCCTGTTGAGACGGTTAAGAAACAGGAACCCAAGAAGGAAAAAAAACAGCCTGCCAGAAAAAAAATAAATGATAAGCCCAATGAAAAACCGAAAGAGACCGTCAAGAAAGTGAGCTCTGAGACACAAGCGAACCAGACAGCTGCCTCTTCCCCGGTATTGGTCGACAAGGTGACATTTAAAGTTCGTCCTTCCCAACCAAACTACCCAAGAATGGCAAAGCGTAAAGGTATGGAAGGCACGGTACTGCTTGAGGTGTGGCTTGATGAAAATGGCGACCAGACCAACCTGTCGCTGTTGAAAAGCTCAGGCTTTGATTTGCTTGACGATGCTGCGATTGAAGCAGTGAAAAAGTGGCAGTTTAACAGCCACAAAGAAAATGGTGTCGCCTTGGCGCACAGAGTCAGAATTCCTGTTCGTTTTAATCTGGATTAATCATGTTCGACTTACACTTTATCTCTTCTATTCACGCGCAGCTTGGCATCATGACCTGGCCGTTGACCCTGCTTTCTGCATTGATGCTGATGCTGATTGTCGAGCGCATTGTTTTTGCCATCCTGAACACCAAAACGGGCAGCAAACCACTACAAAAAGAGATCTATTCATTATCACTGACTGACGACAAGCAACTCGAGGCGTATGTTAAGCGCCACCAGAAAGACAAAAGTACCCTTTCTCAGGGGATCTGCATGTTGATCAATCATCGTCACTTTACCAAATCGTTACGTGAGGAAGCGGTTAGCATCTGGCTACAGAAAAAACGCCGCCAATTCACAGCAGGCCTAAAGATGTTGAATATTATTGGTGTCCTAAGCCCGCTCATCGGTCTTCTTGGCACTGTCATGGGCTTGATTGAGATGTTTAAAGGACTGTCCGCCACACAAGGCGGTATTTCCCCAGCGGAATTGGCTGATGGCTTGGGCCTTGCCATGTCAACCACCGCAGCAGGCTTACTTATTGCGCTGCCAGCCATTGCCTCCTCACAGGTATTCAGTCTTTGGGCGGATCGTACACTGGCGAAGATAGAATACGTACTGAATCACTTTAACCTTCATTTGGCAGGTGTGTCGTTTGATGAATACGGTGAATGTCCAAAACATTGTAAGCCTGTTTGCCCAATTACCCCTTCGGAGCCTACTGCATGATTCGCTCACAGCCTGAAAGTGAATCACTGTCATTCACGCCCGATCTCACTCCCCTGCTCGACATCATTTTTATCGTCATGGTGTTCTTGCTGCTGACCGCCAATATCCAAATCAAAACCATGGATATCGCCATTCCCCAGACGGAAGATACGGATGTGCTGGCATCACCCGACCGTGATGTTATTGCCATTAATGTATTGCGTGGCGAGCCTTCATGGGCATTACAGGGGGAACCCATCCCCGATTGGACCTCATTCACCACACAACTGCTGGAAGCCATTGCACACGCGCCTGATAAACCGGTGGTGATTGCGGCGGACAAGCAAGCCAATGTGGAAAGCATGCTGAAAGTCCTCGCCTTTATGCAAAACAACAATATCAATGCCACCAATATTGTGATGGAAGAACAATGAAAATAAACACTAAACTTGGCGCTGCTGCGCTATTTATCTCTGGTTTGTTTGCTTCTTGCGCGTTTGCTGATGGTGCGCGGATTATCAGCGCGGGCTCAACAGTCACAGAGCTGTTGTTTGCCCTTGGTGCTGACAAAGATGTCGTGGCGGTTGACCTCACCAGTCGCCATTATCTCGACGGCCGGGATATTCCTGTGCTGGGTTATCACCGTCAGCTTTCCGCAGAAGGCTTGCTGGCACTGAGCCCCACCCATTTGATTGGCTCGCCTGAAATGGGACCGGAAAGCACATTGAACCTGTTGAAATCAGCAAAGGTCGACGTGCAAAAACTGCCGACTGGCACATCCATTGAAGACTTTAACCAACGGGTAGATCTCGTAGCATCGATCACCGGTACCATGGATAAAGGTGCAGAAATTAAATCGAATGTTGCAGAAAAGATCAGTCACCTAACGGCTTCTGCCCCAGAAAGGAAACCGACCGTCCTGTTCATGATGCTCTCTGATGGCCGCCCCTTGACCGTCGCTGGCAATGAAACCACGGTCAACACCGTGATTGAACTGGCTGGCGGCATTAATCCCGCCGCAAAACAAACGTCCAGCTACAAGCCATTTTCGACGGAATCTATCGTTGAAATGCAACCTGAATACATTCTGGTATCAGAGCGTACCTTATCCCAGGTTGGCGGTATTGAAGGCATGGTAAAACAGCAGCCTTTATTAGCGGCCACACCCGCGTTTAAAAACAACAACGTCATTCCCATTTCTGGCTATGCCATTTTGGGCGGGTTCGGCTTAGCGAGCCTGGAGCTGGCAACGGAACTGAATCAACGCTTTGTGGCCAGTGAGCAGCCGTAACCATGAATGATTTGTTAACTCGCCGCGTGCCTGTGCGGTGGATGATGATCGTCTCTTTGATCTTGCTGTACATCACCGTCGTGAGCTCAATTACGCTGGGACCGATGAACATTGGCTTTTTCGACAGCTTGAAAGCACTGCTCCCTCTCCCGTCAGATCTTCCTGACTATATGTCGGTGATCATCCAGGAGGTTCGTTTGCCACGCACCCTGCTGGCTATTGCTGTGGGGGGGATTCTTGCGATGTGCGGTACCGTGATGCAGGGCCTGTTCAGAAATCCCCTGGCGGATCCCGGCATTATTGGTGTTTCAGCCGGTGCATCACTTGGCGCCGCGATTGCGATTGTTTTGTTTGGCGGCGTTATCACGCATACCGCGTTTCTGGTATTTGGAACCGTGCCTGTTTTCGCCTTTCTGGGCGGTGCACTTACCACTTTTGCCATTTATTACATGGGAACCAGCAGCAATGGGACATCTGTGACGATTATGCTGTTGGCAGGCGTCGCCCTTGGCGCGATTGCAGGTGCAGGCATGGGGCTGCTGAACTACTTTGCCAACGATCAGGAGCTTCGCGATCTCTCGTTATGGACCATGGGCTCTTTAGCGGGCGCGTCGTGGGATGCGATCCTTCTGGCGTTTGTATCGCTGGCCATACTCGGTATTCTGTTCCAGCGCTACGCCAAACCGTTGAACGCGTTGTTATTAGGTGAAGCTGAGGCGCGCCATTTAGGCATTAATGTCCAGTCTCTAAAACGAAACCTCATCCTGTTAACAGCGGCTGGTGTGGGTGTGACAGTAGCCCTATCCGGCATGATTGGCTTCATCGGTCTTGTCGTTCCGCATATTGGCCGCATGTTGATTGGACCAGACCACCGCTCTCTCATTCCAGTATCCGCCGTTTTAGGTGGGCTGGTGCTTTTGGCGTCGGACATGATTGCCCGCACTATCGTTGCACCGTTAGAAATCCCTGTCGGTATTATTACGGCAGCACTGGGTGCCCCTTTCTTTCTCGCTCTGCTACTAAAACAAAAAGGTCGTTTGGCATAATGGGTATTGAAATTAAACATGCCTCCCTGACGCTGGGCAATAAAACCCTGCTCGATGATGTCAGTACTGCATTCAGGCTGGGTGAGCTGACGATTATCCTTGGTCCAAACGGGACAGGGAAAAGCAGTCTGTTAAAACTGCTCAGCCGGGAGTGGCCTTGCAACGGTACGCTCAGTTTCTACGGCAAGCCAGTGTCTCATTGGACACCCCAGCAACTGGCAGCATCTGTCGGCATTCTGCCCCAATCCAGTGGCCTGACGTTTGCTTTTACCGCTCGTGAGGTGGTTGAACTTGGCGGGCTTGCTCTGGCCGCATCCCAGAAGGAAATCGTAAATATTGCTGAAAAAAACATGGTGCTAACCGACGTATTGCATCTGGCAGACAGGCTATACCCCAGCTTGTCCGGCGGCGAGAAACAACGGGTACACCTTGCGCGGGTATTAACCCAAATCGCCAGATCCGAGCGTGATCCGATTTTGATGTTAGACGAACCCACCAGCGCATTGGATATTGGACACCAACATAAAACCTTAACACTGGCAAAGCAGATGGCAAGAGAGGGATCTGCGGTGATCGCCGTGATCCACGATTTAAATCTTGCGGCGCAATACGCTGACCGCATCTTAATGCTGAACCGCGGAAAAATTGTGGCAGATGGACAACCAGAATCTGTACTGACACCTGCCATCATCGAAGATGTGTATGGATGGCCAGTGAATGTGATGCCCCATCCTACTGAGCACTACCCGGTTATTCTTGCCTGATTCCAATATCTCCAACAGCCCTCGCATAATTGCCAGGGCTTTTTTCGACAGGTAAACAGCTTTTCTCATCGGCTCGCGTATAATCAATGGCTAACCACAACACGAACGAAAACAAGGATCGCTATATGATTCGTACTGGCATTGTTGGGTTTGGTTTCGCCGCGCAAACCTTCCATCTCCCTTTTCTAACTATCCACCCAGATTTTGAGCCTGTTGCGGTTGTTTCTTCAAACCATGATTTGGTGGCAGAGAAACTGCCTTCAGCGACGTATTACTCAAACATTGAAGACATGCTGCGGGATGCAGCGTTAGATCTGGTGATCATCACCACACCAAACCACACACACTTTACGCTTGCCAAACAAGCACTAGAGGCAGACTGCCATGTCTTACTCGAAAAGCCCTTTGTGGTGAAAAGCGGTCAGGGTCTGGCGCTGATAAACCTCGCCAATGCCCGCGGAAAAATTCTCTGCCCTTACCAAAACCGCCGTTGGGACGGCGATTTCCTGACGTTAAAAGCATTGATTGACTCAGGCGATCTTGGCGACATCAAGGTCCTTGAATCCCGCTTTGACCGCTTCCGTCCTGACGTTCGCCAACGCTGGCGGGAACAACCGGGCGAAGGTGCTGGCATCCTCTATGATTTGGGCTCGCACCTAGTTGATCAAGCTATCCACCTGTTTGGCGATCCACGCTCTATTTCAGCCCAATGTAAATCCATGCGTCCTCACTCTCAGGCAGTTGATTATTTTCAGATGACACTTCACTACGCTGGCAAAGAAGTCATTCTCAGTTCGAGTCCATACCGTTCCGGTAAGGGGGCAAGATTTGTCGCCCAGGGTAGCAAAGCAACCTTCTCTTGTTTTGGGTTGGATATTCAGGAACAGCAACTTCGTGACGGCGTCACGGTTACAAACGCTGAGTTTGGCCGTCAACAGCATGTTGGAAAACTGGAAATAGGTGACAATGTCACAGAAAAAGACATTGCATTGGAACATGGTTGTTACTCGGAGCTGTTTGCCAGTCTAGCGTCTGCGATTCTAAACGGCACACCACCCCCTATCGATCCTTATGACGCGGTGAAAGGTGTTTATGCGCTGGAGCTTGCCCAACATGCCTCTGATACTGGTAAAACCGAGCGCTGGGAGTTTTAATTGCCAATCAACGCCGGCCAATCCCGGCGTTATTCCCTTCAAACCACATGTCCTCCACCCTGCAACATCGTTCTTTTTTCTCCCAGACACTGGCCCTGCCTGAACCTAATTGGTTCACCATCCCCACGTTATCTATGAGCACTCAATAAAAAGTTATAGTGCATGAAGAAGTTCAAAATAACGATATACACAGAGATCTATGTAAAAAAGCCCGTAAACACGGGCTCCATTGAATTACCTTTGGCACTTTTTCGTTTTTACAGCATGCTTTTGCCAACAACATAGACCGACATGCCCATCAGTAACCAAAACACTGAGAGGTTGAACTTACGCAATACTGCAAAACCGATAATGACAGCGACAATATCCGCAACACCATGAACCGCTGACGCCCAAACCGGTTGATAAAAGGCGGCGATAAGAAGGCCTACTACCGCAGCATTAATCAGCACCACTGAGCCAGCGAATTTGTGATGGTGCATTACTGCCTGCCAGACAGGAATTGCAGCAAATAAAAGCAGTGCTCCCGGCAGGAAAATAGCAATAGTCGCCACTGCACTGCCAAGAACCGGATTCATCCCTTCCATTGACGCACCAATATAACTGGCAATCGTAAACATAGGACCAGGAACCAGCTGTGCGGCAGCATATCCTTCTACCAGCACATCCCCAGGTACTGCATCACCAATTAATGGCTGCAACAATGGCAGGACAACATGGCCCCCACCAAATACAAAACTCCCCGCTTGATAGAAGTGATGGAACAGGCTCACTACAGGTGCACGGCTTAACGCGGGCAGAACAAGAAATATGGCGAACACACCAAACAAAACCGCTGTCTGTTTAATGCCCTCAGGTTTACCCGCCTCTACTAGAGTTTTAGGTTTACGGATAAACAACCAACCCAGCACACCCGCGATAACAATAGGCATCAATTGTGCGATCAAGCCCGTTTGCCAAAGGATCCATGCTGCTGATATTATACAGACAGAAAATGTGACAGCGTCACTGATAAACTTACGTGCCATTGTCCAGATAGCATCGGCCACTACCACCACTGCCAGCAACTTCGCTGCCGAAATAATCAGCGTCAGAGCAGAGGATTCTCCCAGACTCGTGCTATACATCGCCGCCACAGTCAAAAGTGCAAAAGACGGAAAGGTAAAGCCCAGAAACGCAGCGACTGCCCCCAGATACCCTGCACGATGATAACCAATAAACATGCCTAATTGGCTACTTGCTGGACCGGGCAAAAACTGGCACAAGCTCAATGCCATTGAAAATTTCTCTTCTTCAATCCATTTTCGCTTTTCAACAAATTCCCGCTGGAAGTAACCAATATGGGCGACGGGTCCCCCAAAGCTCATACAGCCAAGGGCAAAGAAACGAAGCAAAACCTCTAACATCCGAACGATAACCTCCTTAATGAACCAAGCATCCAGCATCCCACACGCTTTATACCAGTATGGACAAAACGATTCTAAAAGGCGCTTTCTGTGAATGGAAACAATTCCTATCAGTCCACACTATTCATCATCTCCATTGAATCTACTCAAAACCATAAAATCCCCCCAGAACAACCGATGGGCTTTGAATATTGAATATTTACTACACTCATATGTTAGCGCTCACTAACTTCAATATCAATTGTTTCCAGAAGAAAACAAATCGCATAACTCACTGTTTTTAATCATTTAATTAAACCCTAACCTATCGGAGATATTGAAAGAATACTATGTAACTCGCTGACAAACATGGATTCCATATCTGAACTCGCACCGGCTATAATCGCAAAGGGATCAAATATCCGCTCAGCTTTACTCCGTTATTCCAACCCGAAATATTCGGTACAATCGACGTGTTCTTTGCTTGCGATAAACAAACACAGAGATAAGAAAGAAAACACTGAGAGTGTTGCTACACACTTTTCAAACCCGACGATAAAATTAACATGATGTGACAACGTCACTTACTGAATATTGCTTGATTGTGGTACGCTATCCCTCTCGATAACTAACGAAATTGCCATATGTTAGATAACCTGCAACAAATGGTCGTTCTGGCGACAGTTGCCCACGAACAGCACTTTACCCGTGCTGCCGAGTATCTTGGGATCTCAAAGTCTCAGGTCAGTAAGCAGATCCGCTTTCTGGAAGCGCGTTTAGGCGTACAACTGGTGCAGCGCAATACCCGGTCAGTCGCACTGACAGAGGCGGGCAAACAATACGCCGCTTTCGGACATCAAATTGTTGAAACCATGCAGAATGCTGAAGCGGTGGTGGCTGGTTTTAGAAATGAGGTATCGGGAAGACTAAGAGTGGGCATTGCACAATCCTTTGGCAATGCCCAAATCACCCAACTGCTCTCCTCTTTTCAAGCGCAATTTCCTGAATTAGAGCTCGAGGTGCATCTTTTCGATCATTGCCCAAACCTGGTTGAAAATGGGTTCGACTGTTGGTTGGTTATTCATGAAGTTCCGTCGGAAGGAATGGTGACAAGAAAGCTGGGAGATTGTCAGTTTAAACTGGTTGCTTCACCGTCTTACATTGAAAAAAACGGTACACCCAAGCATCCGTCCGATCTTCGCGAGCACAATTGCATTACTTATCAAAATGTTCAGCACATTTATGATCAATGGTCATTCCAACGTGATGGCAGTGAACAGTCAGTGACTGTCAGGGGGAGTTATCGCATTAATAACGCCCCAGCGGTTTTGGAAGCAGCAAAATCAGGCGTTGGCATTGCCTATATAGCCACCTACCTTCTTAATGATGAAATAAAAAATGGTGAGCTCAATGTGCTGATGAAAGACTGGAAACCGACAATGAAGCTACCTGTTTATGCTGTCTATCCCCGGCGGGAATACCTCGCACCGAAAGTACGCCATTTCGTAAGTTTTCTTTCCGAGAATATTCGGGTAGTTTGAAGTACACACCTATAAATTACCCACCACAAACTCACAGAAAAAGGGATGTGACATTGTCACATCCCTTTTCTTATTCCAGACTTATGCTTTACTTTAAGCATCCGCTTTTTTCACCGTTGGCATCGCATACATTGCTTTCACAATTTGTGCAATACCTTCCGGTAATGATGACAACTTGCTATCAAACTGCGCACGATCACTATCCGTGATCGAACTGTGTTCTTTACCCGCAGCGATGTAGTTTGCCGGGAACAAATGATAATTCCGGTAAATCTGGCGATCTATTTCTTCTGCCAAGGCATCAGGTGAGTGAAATTCGCTACCAATCACATCACCAAACGCAACATGGATGCGACGCTTCTGGCCAACAATGCCTTGTACGATGCTTTCGATATCTTCAAATTCGCCTTTCTCGTATCCACCTTCCTGCTGTTTGCGGAAAAGTTCATTGGCTTTCGCCGCGTCACAAGGATCGTTCTCATAAGAAATGGTCACTGGCACAATGCGAAGTGACGCAATGTAGTCCGCAAAATCAATGTTCTGGCGGCGACCTTCCATAAAGAACATCTTCAGGATGGCGGGATCGGTTTTATCGTTACCGTCTTTTGCGCGGCCTTCTCTTTGTGCAATCCAGATCGACTGTTTTTCATCGAGTGATGATTTGATGTAAGCAGAGAGTTGCCCCAACGCTTTCATCATCTCACGTGGACCTTTCGCTGAACGCTTCACGATAAAGCTTTTATTGAGCTTCATCAGTTCTGTCGCACAAGGCTTTTTGAGCAGATTGTCCCCAATGGCAATGCGCACTGTATCAAAGCCACGCTGGTGCAAGCACCAATTTACCATGGCAGGATCCATGGCAATATCACGGTGATTGGAAACAAAGAGATAGCTGTTTGATGGATCGAGTTTATCCAAGCCGCTGGTAGTTAAACCGTCCGACGAGTTTTTGAGCATCGACTCCATGTATTTCGCTACATGCAGCTGTACATCACGCACGGTTTTTACTTTATTCCATTTTGAGCGTAGGTACTGCTTCAAAACGGGTTTAAGCAACCACCCGGCAATGCCCGACAACTGAGGAAAACGGTATTTTATAATGGCAGATATAAATTCTTCATCATTGACCAGGCGCTCAATCGCCCCGGGAACTTCATCATCATTATATGGACGAATTTCTAGGAAAGGATCGTTGGTTTGTTGCACAGGACTCTACTTACTCCGATAAAAACCGCGCTATTTTACGCGGTTATAGGATTTCGAACATTGTTTTCATCGCCACAATACAGAGGTTGGAGGTCTTACCTCTTTTTCTCTACAACTTATTGTAACAGCGTGGCGCATTTTCATACAACAAGATACGCTTAGCTTGATCTCACCGGCAAAACCGATGACTATGTGCGCCTTGCAACGAGAGAACGTTAACATGAAGCAAGCCATAGAATTTCTGCACCAAACTGCCGACTTCCTGATTGTCGGTCCGCGTAAAAAACAACCCCACTATTCCTATATCCTCATTCACGAGGGCATGGCACTTATCCGTCTAGGCAAATTAGAGCTACCCGTTTGTCAAAACCAAGGATTCTGGCTGCCCTCGGGATGCCTTGCTGCTGTAACAGTTTTACAGGGATCTCTCTTTTCGACGTTTAATTTTTCTATTCGTTCGACAGTTTCACTGCCAAACCGCGCCGGTTATATTGCACCTTCGACATTGGTAGAGGGTATTGTAGAACAGCTGAATATGCTCAACAAAAATGGTAACAACGCGTGGGTATCAGCCTATGGACGTTTACTGCGTTGCGCCCGGGATTATTTCGCCTTGGTTTCCCCTGACGATAAATATGATGACAGCACGTTAAAACTGGCCGAAACCATCACATGGTTAGACAGCGGTGGCTCACCAGACAACATTGATTGTATAAGCATATTAGACTTAGAAAACCGAGAGATTTCAGAACAATTGAAAGTCAGGAATTGGATAAGAAAAATGAAATCCGGCCAAAACTCAACCTATCTTGCCCAACAAGTATCCCTTACAGAAGCATCTTTGATGCAATTGATCGGGAAAATTGCAGGACCGGTCTAACCTCGAATTATGCTATAGAGTAACCATCTGTATTTGCAGCAAAAACTAGCATTGATCAGCCTTATTCTGGCGAAAATCCTGACACGTCAGTTTTTTCGCCAAAATAGGCGTCGTCAGGTCATCAATCGATTCACCTGCCAACAGCCTCTCCCTGATTATTGTACTCCTTACAGGTAACGTCTCAGGACATGCGAGCACGTTCCATCTCCGCAATATCTCTGCCGATTTGTGGAACTTGGAAAAATTTAAAAGATTATCTGGACCAAGTACAAAGGTCAGATCAGAATTGGGATATTGCTGCTGAATATGGTTTAGAAGTGCCCATGTTGTAACCGTGCCTTTACCACTCAAGAATTCTTCTTCACGATAAAGGGCTAGGTTGGAGCAGTTTGCATCTTGAATAAAAATCTCAACCCACTCGCAGCGTTTATCGAAATCCACCATCTTCTTCCCCCAGGCGTGGGCGAAGCTTGGCACCAAAAGCACCCGATCAAAATGCCCCAACCTTTTTACAACACTGAGGTGTCCTAAACTGGGCGGATTGAATGCACTGCCAAATATGGCAATGTGTTGCCGTAATTCCGCTTTACTCATATGCTCTTCTTAATATACACAGTCGTCCCCTATTGATACCTGATCCAATCTGCATCCTTCAATCCCTTTCAGGATGAAGCGGGATTGGATGAACAAGAAACCACCTAATACGTATAATTTTGCCTTATTTTAGTGAGTTTTATCGTTTCATCGCACCAAAAGAATGAAAAACTATCACAGTAGCCATCTATGTAAGAATGATCATGATTTTGCACGAAGGATGTTGCAAAATGCAGTAAATAACCTGTCATTAAAGTAGTTGGCTTTAAAGAAACTCTGTCAGTAGGAATGGAAATGGAACAAGCTATCCGTGCAGAAATGCGAGTACTCCCAACCATCGACCCTGAATTTGAAGTTCAGCGTCGTGTGAATTTCATCAAAAACCGTTTACAAGCATCGGGCTCGAAATCACTGGTCCTCGGGATCAGTGGCGGTGTCGACTCTTCGACCTGTGGCCGACTGGCGCAACTGGCGGTTGAACAACTGAATGAAGAAACCGGCTCAACGGATTATCAGTTTATAGCCGTTCGTCTTCCCTACGGTGTACAACAAGATGAAGATGAAGCTCAGTTGGCACTAAGCTTTATCCAACCTACCCATTCTGTCAGTGTGAACATCAAAGAGGGTGTTGATGGCCTGCATGCATCAACCCTGACAGCCCTCGAAGGTACTGATCTGATCCCGAAAGACAACGCAAAACTCGATTTTGTGAAAGGTAACGTGAAAGCCCGTGCCCGCATGATCGCCCAGTATGAAATTGCTGGTATGGTAGGCGGTTTGGTGCTGGGCACTGACCACTCTGCAGAAAATATTACCGGTTTTTATACTAAATTCGGTGACGGCGCGTGTGACCTTGCCCCTCTGTTTGGTCTGAACAAACGTCAGGTGCGCCAACTGGCTGCTTATCTGGGTGCGCCAGAGTTATTGGTGGTAAAAACACCCACAGCAGATCTGGAAGAATTGTCGCCACAAAAAGCCGACGAAGACGCGTTACAACTGACTTATGATGAGATCGACGATTTCCTTGAAGGCAAACCTGTAGAGGATCGCGTTAAGGATCGTCTGATCAGTATCTACAATGCGACACAACACAAGCGTCAGCCCATCCCAACGGTTTACGACAATGAATAAAAACGTGAAGCGCTCCCCAGAGCGCTTTATATCCTGTCATGTCGGGATTTGGTTGAAAAGTGACGACCCTAAAACCTTGCGAGCTTGTCACCCACTTCGATTAACATATCCAATTCCCACCAAATCATTTCACACAAGCCGTGCCGATAAGCCGCTTTACGGAATTCAGGATGTTCTCGCTGGTATCTGATGAATTTTTCGGGGTGGAATAACCGACAAGCTTTTACATTGGAGAGCCTATCACACGCCTTTACAATCAATGCCAGCTTTGCCGCTTCATCTGACTCATCAAGCTCTCGAAAACGCTGGTTTATCTGACGTTTTCTTTCCTCACGATTACCCACCATCGGATCCGTTAGATAGCTGACGGATAAGGCTATCTTTTCACCAAAATCTTGCAGTAGCTCATCAACACTGGTGGTGGTATCTTCCAACACATCATGTAATTGCGCCACAACCATCGCATTGATACCGAAAGGTTGGGCTAACCGCTCCACATCATCTAAATGCACATGATAGGGAAATTCTCCATATCGCTGTCCTGCGTGTCGGGCGCGGGCAAATGCTTTTGCCAGTAGCAAACGATCGTTCAACGTCGTCCCTTTCCTCTGATTTCCCTACTTTAAAAAGGGATAAATAAACAGATCCTAGAATAACGTTAGAAACGAAAAAGAAAACGGCCAAAAAATGGCCGCTTTCACATTAATCATTATTTTTTGACGCTTCGCGTTCGCGGATCTCATTGGCCACCTTCATGATAGCTTCACCGCTACTCATACCCTGCGCCATTAGTGCATGGATACGCTCTGCAGCTTCCTGTTGTTCAGCATGGCTCAATGTTGGCATTTGGTTCATTGCGACGACCTCAAAAAACACTTTCAGAAGCCGCGTAGTCTATACCTAAACGCCTTAGAAGGTAAACGAGAGTTGTGCTGAACCACCATAACTGTTGCTGTCGATAAGTTGTGCCGCCAGATCAAAATGGACAGTGTCAAAGGGTGACAGGCCAAGGCCCAACGTGACGATTCCATCAAGAGTATCTTCCAAGTCATTGATGTAGCCTGCTCGAACCTGAGCCCAGCCCCAGGCATTAAATTCTGCCCCCAATCGAACCAACTGGGTATCATCGATGATGGCTGGCCCACTTGGCGCAGAGAAACGTTTCTGCTTGTTGAAATCTATGTCTATTGCCGCGACAAACAGATCAGTTATAAAAGCACCACCCACGGTGTAAAGGGGGTCAATGTGATAAGTATATTCTCGGGTGTAGTTAACGGTTTTGATGTCTTGCGAAATCATATTTTTCGCCGCAAAGCCGACTCTGAAAGGCCCCGTCTGCCAAGCCGCACCTAGATCAATATTAAACGCGCTATCTTCAGTACGATTGGCATCAGAATCCCAGTCATTGGCTTCGAAATTCTCAACGGACACCTCGTAATGGTAGGTATAATATTTTTGGGATTTAGGTGTCACACCGATTGCAATCCGTTGTCCAGCCAGTTCAATATTTCCCGCCAAAGCAAGCCCGACATCTACCACGCCAAAAGCCAATACACGGCCACTCGATGTGAGACTATAATCGGCATTAGGATCCAACACAGGGCTTTCGATATTTGAAATATCTGTATCAGAGATTTCAGGAATAACAACTGCTTCGGTGTAGCCTTTCACGAAGAAATTCCCCGAAATGGTTGAGGTCGGTAATGCAATAGCACCACCTATACCACCGCTGACATAAGCCAGTTTGTTTTGCAAATTTCGAAGTGCATTTGCTGCATTTGTTCGGTTAGTCTCGCTTAATGGTTCAGCTTTAAATGCATCAAACACGCCCCCAAAATCCTCAAGTTTATCAACCAGTTCATCCGGATCACGCAACTGAATCCCTATAACAGGAAAAAGCACGCCAAAGTTGCTGTCAGGATCCATGGCTACCAACGCCGGGTTATGGAAGCCAGCTGACAGATAGTCCGCCGCTGCCGTACCAGCCCCACCCATGGCATCAATTCTTGTATCAATACTGTAGTTCGCTGCCAGCACAGGAATAGACGTCAAGGCGAGACTGAGTGCGAGTAAACTTTTTTTCATGGCGGAATTCCATTTCTGTCAAATCGAAAAGAGAGAAACACGGTAGTAGGCTTTGTGTCCTCTTGTCTTTAACAGATACTAGTCAATGGAAAGTGCCACTAATGAGACATTTATTGAAGGTGTGACAATTCTCAAACTCAAGTGTTGTTTTTTTGATAAAAAACCAACTACAAATGATTACTCTTTCCCTTCCTTGAGAGAAAGTTCATCAAGATCAACATCAGGCAAATCAATGAATCGCGCGATTCTTTGAACGTCTTCGAATAGAATGGCGCCTTGCCAACGCCGCTCAATCAAGGCGACGGAAAACCAATATTGCCCGTTGGGAACATCGATCACCGGTAATGACGTTGGCAAATTTTTGTCTTTTTCGTCTGACCATATTGGTGCATCCTGCCCAATATCCTTTTGATAGAGATTCATCGAAAGAAATGGGCGTGGACAGGTATTTTTTAAATCCGTCGGCGGAGAAATACGCCAGCTTCGACTGTCCTTCCAACTGATTTTCTGTATGGGATCAGGTTTAGAAACCAGCACCCAAGACGACCATTTTTCCCCTTTGAGGGATGTCACTTCCAGTTTATATAAACCCGCCTGGAGTGCTCCCGAACGCCCTTCAATATCCAGCTTGAAATTGTTGACATCTTCACCGTCAAGATTAGTAGCCAACAGTTTTTTCTCTGGCCATTCTGAAAATGTAATATTCGCAACGCCAGCTTGTGACGAACCATAAAGAGAGAATTGATAGTAGACACGGTTTGGCGTTTGCACCGTTTCTCGCCGGATCACAATCGCTTGTAACCATTGAGGTAGAGACAATGTGCTTAAACTCCGACCACAATCTTCACTGATCGCGAGTGAGAGAAACTCTGTCAGGTGCCGTTTTTCCGTATCGTTTTTTTCTTGCTGCCAAGCCTCAACCATGGACTCAAAACTCTCAGCGGTATTTCCTTCCAGCAAGCGCTGATGCGCGGATGTCAACGCATCAGAACCACCAAACCATGCCGCCGAACTTCCGCATGGAAGCATTGAGATGAGAAAAAGAAATACCGCGTGTCTCATTACTGCATTTTCATCCGGTAACCAACACCACGCAGTGTTTCAATTTCACACTCTGGTAATTTCTGACGAAGCTGCAGTACATGAGTATCTACTGTACGTGTGGTTGGATAATGGTTGTACCCCCACACTTGATCAAGCAGTTCGTCTCGCGTGAACACACGCCCGGCATTCTTTGCAAGGAAAGCCAGCAGGTCAAATTCAGTACGGGTAAGGACCACTTCACTCTCAGCACAAATCACTGAGCGCGTCGACAGGTTAATACGCAATTTCCCCACGACGATGTCGTCAGAGGTACTTTCTCCTGCCGTCACAGGACGACGCAGATGCACACGGATACGTGCCAACAGCTCAGCCTCAGCAAAAGGCTTGGTCATATAATCTGTCGCCCCCGAGTCCAGTCCCCCAACACGATCTCGCACTGACACCATAGCGGTCAGCATGATCACGGGAACGTCTTTGATCTTATTCCAGGCTGGTAGCCATTCCATGGAATCGCCTTCTGGCAGTTGTCTGTCAAGAACCACCAAGTCAGCCTGCGCCCAGAGGTGTTCTACTTTGCTTGCACAGTCTGCGTACAAACACTTATATCCATTCTGTTCTAAACTGGCGAGAAGACCATCTGCCAGGTTTGCATCATCCTCAACCAGCAACAGAGTCGTTTGTTGGGTCACAAGGTATCTCCAAAGTAAATGTGGTTGGCGGGCCGACAAGTGTCAGTTTGCCTCCCATCCTTTCTATCATTGCTTCAACGATTGTCAGTCCTAGCCCTAGACCTTTTTCACTGACAAAAGGTTTACGAATTGTCTTCCAGTCTTTTGCAGACAGTCTTCCTTGGTCCTGTACTTTAATTATCAGTAGTCCATTGCTAATTTCGGCAAATACCATTACCGGCGCATGGCCGTATTTCTTGGCGTTGCTAATTAGGTTGTCAAGAGATGTCGTCAACCAATAAATATTGACCGCGACCGGCCCATCTTCTTTGACCTTCAATTCTACCTGACGTTCTTCGCACAGGTAACTTAGCCACGTTTCCAGTGAAGGGATATTTTCCCTTACCAGCTGTTGCTGGTTGGATTGCAAGTAATCTTTGCTTGCTTCAGCAAGTTGTTTCAGACGCATTGAGTCCTCACATAAGCGTCGAAACTCGTCATAGAGTGGCTCAGGCAAGGCATCAAACTTACGTCGGAACCCTTCTACAGTCATAGATAAACTGGCAATAGGTGTTCGCAGTTCATGCGTCAGGATCTGCAATACCAGCATACGTTCTTGCATCAGCCGCCGTTTGACACTCCAGCGGTTAAAAACCCAACCCGCCATCCAGAGCACATTAATAATAGCAAGTGCAATAACCAGTTGGGGCCAATAAGACGGTGCCTGTTTTTGGTTCCAGCAAACATTGCCAATACGGGACAGGCAAAAGCCATTTTGGTCAATCTGTGATGCCAGAAGATTCTGACTCTCCAGAAGTGGCTTCCAGACATCTGCACTATATACCTTGTAGTGACTTCCCTCTCGGAGCCAAAAATCGTCCCCTGAAAGGATCGTTTCAGCACCACCGTTTAAAGCATTGACAGCATTTTCCGACATACGTTGCAATTTTCCCAGCAAAGTGTCGGGTAGTGCCAACATTCGCTCTTTTATATGGAAAAAGCGAAGCAGTTCATCCCGACGTTCTGGGAATTTCTCAACATATTTTGCTGCATAACTTCCCCCACCAGGATGGATCAGGTTTGAACGGGAAAACCAGACAGACGGCAAATAGGTGTTAAAACAGAGTGCACGAGTAAACACCAGGGGATCAGTGACCAAAGGGCTTACCGGCCATGGTCCCTTGCACTGTTCAGAAGCCTGATAAAGGCGTTTTAAATCCTTCAGCGGATAATTCGCTGATTGTGGCAATAGACTGTCCGGGATCAGTAATGCTTTAGGGTATTCACTGTGAATCGCATTCAGTGCGTATGTTGCGATCGGAGGTTCAGCCAATAATGACGACCTGAAAGCACTGAGCTGTTCAGGGAAAGAGACATTTGCCCAGGTTCGAGCGCTGAGCAACGTTAAACATACAACCAGAAACGTTCGCATGGCGAGAGATTACCATCAAAATATTTCTAAATGTCAGTAATTTGTAAGAGTCAAACGAGAAAAGGGGTTTATTTGCTGCTCCCGTATACAATTAAGGCCAGCATTCGCTGGCCTGATTCATCTGTGACATCGGTTCAAATAGCTTTAGAAATCGCGTCAACGCTCTCTTTCGCGTCGCCAAACAGCATTGCTGTGTTTTCTTTGAAGAAGAGTGGGTTTTGTACGCCCGCATAACCGGTGTTCATCGAACGCTTAAACACGATAACATTCTTTGCGTTCCACACTTCCAGAACGGGCATTCCGGCAATGGGACTCCCCGGATCTTCCATCGCTGCCGGATTAACCGTGTCATTAGCACCAATAACCAGAACCGTATCCGTCTCAGGGAAATCATCATTGATTTCATCCATTTCCAATACGATGTCATAAGGTACTTTCGCTTCTGCTAACAGCACATTCATGTGTCCCGGCAAACGTCCCGCTACCGGATGAATACCAAAACGAACATTGATACCTTTTGCGCGCAACTTCTCAGTGATTTCATGCACCGGATACTGAGCCTGTGCAACCGCCATACCGTATCCCGGCGTGATAATCACAGAACGGGATTCCTTCAGCATTTCCGCTACGTCTTCTGGCGACACTTCACGGTACTCACCGTACTCAGTATCTGTAGAAATTGAAACTTCCTGGCCAAATCCACCCGCGATCACACTAATAAACGAGCGGTTCATCGCCTTACACATTATGTAAGACAGAATCGCACCGGAAGAGCCCACCAGCGCGCCAGTAACGATCAAAAGATCGTTCGCCAGCATGAAGCCAGCCGCTGCCGCCGCCCAACCGGAGTAAGAGTTAAGCATGGAAACCACAACCGGCATATCTGCACCACCGATTGACGCCACGAGATGATAACCAAACGCAAAGGCAATCAGAGTCATCACGAGCAATGCAAACGTGCTACCATCAACGTTAACGAAATACACCATCAGCAGTGTCGAAATAACAACCGCAGCCAGGTTCAGTTTATGTTTGTGTGGCAGGTTGAGGGGTGAGGAAGAAATGATACCGCGAAGCTTAGCAAACGCGACAACAGATCCCGTAAACGTTACCGCGCCGATAAATACGCCCAAAAACACTTCTACCATATGGATAACGTGTTCTGCGTGAGCAAACTGACCGGTGTATAGCGGTGAATCAAGGTAACTATTATACCCCACCAATACCGCAGCCATACCCACAAAGCTGTGAAGGATGGCTACCAATTCCGGCATTTCCGTCATTTCTACGCGCTTTGCATAGTAAATACCGATAGAGCCACCGATCACCATAGCCAGAATAATCCAGATCAGTCCCTGTGAATAAGGGCCAAAAATAGTCGCGATAAGTGCGATGGCCATACCGGCGATGCCGAAATAATTCCCTGATTTTGCTGACGTTTGTTTAGAGAGGCCAGCAAGGCTCAGGATGAAAAACAGTGCAGCAACAATATATGCCGCTTGTGCTAGTCCTGCAGACATTCTTTGCTACTCCTATTAATCTTTGCGGAACATTTCAAGCATGCGTTTAGTAACTGTAAAGCCACCGAAGATATTGATGCTTGCAATGAGAACGGCAATAAAAGCGAGGAAAGAAACCACACCATTGCCTTGACCAATCTGGAGTAGCGCACCCACAACGATGATGCCCGAGATAGCATTAGTCACAGACATCAAAGGCGTATGCAGCGCATGTGTAACGTTCCAAACCACGTAGTAACCCACCACACAAGCCAGAACAAATACCGTGAAGTGAGAAAGGAATGCCGGTGGTGCCACTGATGCAACCCAACCAAATGCGCCCACCCCAACAATCAGCGCTGCCAGTTTCTTCACTGGAGACACGGGTTCTTCAACTTTTTCTTCCTTGACAGGTTTAGGCTGAGCCTTCGCCTGAGGCTGTGCAGAAACTTGAATAGGTGGTGCTGGCCAGGTGATTTCACCGTCTTTGACAACCGTCACACCACGAAGCACCACGTCGTCAAAATCAATATTGATGTTACCGTCTTTCTCTTTACAGAGGAGCTTCATCAGATTCACGAGGTTAGTGCCATAAAGCTGTGAAGACTGGGTAGGAAGACGACCGACCATATCGGTATAGCCAATCACTTTTACGCCATTGTCAGTAACAACGACTTTATCGGCTTCAGTGTATTCACAGTTACCGCCATTCGCTGCTGCAAGGTCAACAATCACGCTGCCTGGCTTCATAGAATCGACCATCTCTTTGGTCACGAGTTTAGGGGCGGGACGACCGGGGATCAGTGCAGTGGTGATGATGATATCAACGTCTTTCGCCTGTTCAGCATAGAGCTCAGCGGCTTTTTTGTTGAAGTCATCAGACATTTCTTTTGCGTAGCCGTCACCACTGCCTGCTTGTTCTTCAAACGCCACTTGAAGGAATTCAGCACCCATGCTTTCGACTTGTTCTTTGACTTCAGGGCGGACGTCGAATGCACGAACAATAGCACCGAGACTGCCCGCCGCACCAATCGCAGCAAGTCCCGCCACTCCGGCACCGGCAACAAATACTTTCGCAGGCGGTACTTTACCGGCAGCGGTAATTTGCCCGGTAAAGAAACGTCCAAACTCATGTGCCGCTTCTACTACCGCGCGGTAACCGGCGATATTAGCCATCGAACTCAATGCGTCCAACGCTTGTGCCCGGGAGATACGCGGCACCGAATCCATCGCGAGGACATTGATATTTTTGGAAGAAAGATCTTGCATCAGTGCTTCATTCTGAGCTGGCCAGATAAAGCTGATGAGCGTAGCACCCTCTTTAATGCGATCGATTTCGTTAATCCCTGCCGCTTCATCTTTATGCGGTGCGTTAACTTTAAAAATGATGTCTGATTGCCAAACGGCATCGACATCAACAACTTTAGCTCCAGCCTGCTCGAATGCCGCGTTATCGAAACTTGCCAACGCCCCTGCATCCTTTTCGACAACAACCTCGAAGCCCATCTTTAATAGCTGCTCAACCGTTTTCGGTGTGGCAGCCACCCGCGTTTCATGCGCGAGTATCTCTTTTGGAACACCAATTTGCATAGCTAATCCCTAACTATTGGCAGTAAAAGTAATCTTTTTGTAACGAACCGAATACACTTAATCAAGCATTTCTGTAAGAAAAATACCAAAACAATCAATAAGCAAGCGCAATACACAACATTTTTAATGACTTTCAGTAATAAAATAACGTCATTTATTAAATCTTAAGGCAGACCTAATCTAGGCCATTAACTTATTGATTTTAAGCTCGTTATTATTCAGTTCCGCGTATATTTTGCGTCGTTTTGTATCCTTACAAACCATTGGCGACCTTTGTAATCGGTGTCATATGTATCAGCCTGAAAACGCTGGTTGATAACATCTTCAGTTTTCTTGGGTTTCCATTGCTTTGATTACTGTAAAGACCGAATAATCAAAACATTCTTTCTCCCATTTGATCGATAAATAATTGAGACTTACGAAGCATTAGTTCATTAGCACTCTCTTCAGAAGGTAAAAGGTCAGAACGGATGAAATGATGAGTCTTCAACTCACCATCGATTTCTTTGCAAATACGTCCATTGATCCGGTACTGCCCTCCCTCAGACTTTGCTTCGGTATAAATAAAAAAACCTTTGTATTCTGTCGGCTCGGCTTCTTTCGTTGGTTTTTCCTTGCTGCTGAATAACCAGTCAAAAAGTCCCACGTTAATTCACCCTCAATATTCGAACCAATAGGAAAGTTTATAGTGACGAAACGCCCAGTTGTTGTCCAGCACAGAGAAAAAGAAACTTGATATTAAAAGGGCTCCCAAAAACACCTGAAACTACAGCAAATTTTAGGGGGAGCTCAGGGCATAAAAACGGACATAACATAACTTCATTTTTAGACATTGATTAGTTTTTATAATTAATTCTTTATAATCATATTACTACAGTAGTCTACAAAATGGAGGCCTCTGATTTAAAGCAAGTACTTAAATAACACCACCACCATTACTAAAACTTATTTATCAAAATCACCCCAATCTGATAACATCTGACTTTAACAACGGATTGTAGAGGCCCCCTTGCTTGCCTTTTTAAGTAAACATTCATCAATTTTGCTGGTTGTGTCTGCTATAGCCGGGTTTGTATTTCCTTCGCTCTCTGAAGCGACGCTGCCCATCCTTCCTTACATATTGTTTACCCTGATGTTGTTTACATTGTTGGGTATTGACCAGCGTGCACTGGTCAAGTCAATCGCCGACAAAGAAGCTTGGTTGTATGCCCTTGTGCATTGCGGTGTCACCACACTTTTTGTTGTTTTTATCGGGTACGCTTTTAATGCCAGCACTGAGTTACTGATGGCAACAGCCGCAGTTTGTGCTACTGGAACACTTTTTGCGACACCCGCCATTGTACGTTCTGTCGGTTTTGAACCACTGAAAGCCATGGCATTTACTATTACGACGACATTGATGATGCCAATCGCCTTGTATATCAACCTCGCCGTCTTCAGTGCCGATCAGTTTTCCCTGGATCTCCAGGATTATTGCCTACGCCTAATCATCTTTATTTGCGGACCAATGATATTTTCTTACGGGGTACACAAGTATGTTCCTGAGGAACGCTTAGTCCGGATACATAGCAAGCTTACGCAGTTTACTATCATTCTGGTTTTCAGCTTTCCCTTCGGCCTTACCGGTCAATACCGTTGGCTGTGGGAGCAAGACAGAACTTCTGCGATTGCGATGTTCTTTATGGCGTTTGCAATATGCGTATTATTTTTCATGATTGGATTGGTTTTCTATTGGCACAAAGGTAAAGAAGAAGCCTACGTCGCGGCTATCACATCAGGAAACCGCAATGTTCTTTTAACCTATTCAGTGGCAGGAGCCTTCCTTGGGCCACTTTACTTGCCATTGATCGGCGCGTTACAGTTGCCCATTTACCTTCAACCCGCCTTGATGAAATTGATATTGAGAAATGATAAGAAAAGAGCCGCCAAAACATCGAAACTTTAGGGCCTGCTTGTATCACATGGTTTGCGCCCAGTTAATCTGGACGCAAACTGAGCCAATTCGTTATAGACCTGCCGCTGGAACAAAGTAAACCAGTGATGCCCAGGCGAGGATCCAAAAGGCAATAAGTCCGAAGTCCAGCCAATCTCGCTTTTCCACCATCATTTCCTCCTTAAAACAACCTTCTTATTTACATATCGGTCAATACAGAAAGAAGTTAAGTTATTTCTTCGCTGTTTTTTGTGGCGGCAACATGCCACTCTGTCTACGACACTAAGCAAATTTCATGCACAACTAAAAAAGCGTATGCTTTGATAGTTCAGATAGGTTCGGATCTAAAAACAGCGGTAGAATTGCGCCTGGACATTAGACATTTCTTTACTATATCAATCAGCAAGATAAACAAGGAAGGTAAAGTTCGAGATTTTGCTCTGGCGCTAACAATTCGTCTTTTGTTCTTACGTATTCGATAAAACTGTCTGCTAACGTGATATCAATTGATCGCGGTAACGTAGCGAGGTTCTTGAGCGAATCATAACCCTCTTTACCCTGTGACGTGTAGGCAGAAGAAATGGCCATATAGTGCCGCTCCATCTCCAGCGGCAACCAGTTGCCTTCCGGGGATTGATACTCGAGCTGTGTAATACGGCTACCTTTGGGCTTGTCGCAATGATAGGTGTATCTCAACCCAGCCGTATACGGAAAACTGCCATCTCCAATCCCTTCCACACCGTTATTTGTGGCGTTATTGATCGCCCCTTCCAATGCTTGTTTTACCTGCAAGCCTGTCGGTTCATACAACATCAGATCAATCGCAAAGGGCAGTAATCGTCCTGCCACTTCCGCCGCAGTGAGCTTGCCCTGCTCAAGGCTGACACGCACACCACCGGCATTGTGTATCGCGAAATCGATATGATGACCACGCTTACGCGCAGAATAGATCATGGCTTCGCATACCAACGGAGCGATTTGGCTCCCCCCTTTCTCATCCGGCACACGAATATGGCGCAGTTTTTCCGGCAGAAAAGCGACAACGTCACTTTTAAGTTTATCCACGGCAGGACGATAGCGAGCATTGATGACGGCTTTGATGGCTTCGTCCCCACGACAGTGAACCACATTTGGTTGTGACAATAGGTACTCTTTCGCCTTTCGAAAACTGTCTTCAGAGAGCCCCTGATCCCAGGATGCATCCATAGCAAGGCTCCTGCCCAACATCAGTACGTTGCTACCCTTGTAATCAGTGACCCTGCCATTTTCATCTAATGACACCCTAAGCTTCCCAAGAGCAAGTGAATGGCACCCTGCCTGTACAACCAGTGTGCCATTGATATGACATCCATAGGGGCCCATATCGCCAAGACCTAGATTACTAAAGTCACCCTGTAACACATGGCTATGGCCTCCAACAATGACTGACAGGCCTTCGACTTCTTCTGCCATTTTAAGGTCTTGATCGTAGCCAAGGTGGCTCAAAAGAATGATATGAGGCGTGCCAATTTCTTCGCGGATATGGGAAACAGTATTAATAATGGTCTGTTTGGCATTCACAAACGGTGTATCTGGGTCCGGCATGGCAATCTCTGCCATTTTATCCAGTGCTATGCCAAATATAGCCACTTTGCTATCACCAAACTGTTTGATCAGCACACTCGCTATTTGTTGTTCTGGGTCATATGCCAGAAGTGGCTTTTTCCCCTTCACGGGAAATGCCTTGCCCTCGGATTCGTTACTGACATCCCAATTTCCTGCAAGAAACGGAAAGTTGATTTGATCGAGAAACTTGGAAACTGCCGCATTTCCTAAGTCCAACTCGTGGTTGCCAAGAGCCATTGCATCGAGACCCAGCATGTTAAGTAAAGTCGCGTTGGCCTCCCCTTTAAACAGGCTATAGTAGAGTGTGCCTTGAAAGCAATCCCCCGCATGCAGGAACAAAAATCCGTCAGTCTCTTGTTCTGATTCTTTTTTGAATGACTTAACAACGGATGAGATGCGGGCAAACCCACCTACATTGGCATAAACCCTTTCATCCAGGCCGGCTATAGCCAGCGAAATCGGAGTGGGTTCAAAGTGAGAGTGTGTGTCATTGATATGCGCAATAGATAGCGTGATCGGTGTGGCGTTTAGCATGTTGTCCTTTTCTGCATTGCACAAAGCAAGAGTGTACCAAAGTTCCAGACTAATTCACATGCATCACACTTTTATTGCAAAAGATTTTTAAGAAAGGAAGATAATTGTGAACAGCCTTGCAGCTCCTCCGAGAATGAGGCAGACCATCGCGATATACCACCACTTCATTTCTGCTCGGGAAAGGTTCTGCACATGGAAGAGCACCACGTTGAGCTGGTGCCAGTTTTCGGTCCTTGATGCATATTGAAACGCGCACCGGACCAATGCGATAAGGCCTGTGACTAAAAGTACTGTTTCAGCTGCATGCACAATAACAAACAAAGTGTGTTTCCCAACATTTATCCAACCAGAAATAAACCAAATGAGACACAAGTATTCAACATTTTGTTTACCGCATGATGCATAATCGTGAGCCATACGGAAAGGAAGCGCCTAATTGATCTCTTCCATCCTGCGAATAATTGCTTTAAGAAGTTCAACGCTTCTGATATTGATATTCCATACTGTTAACCCATGGATGAATGACATGATTGAGTGGCACGCAAATACTCTGTGGCACCATACTGAGTCCTATCGACACTATGGCATCGATATCGGGCAACGGATGACAGTCTTTCGCCTCAATGACAATTCGTTACTTGTCCATAACCCGATAGCTCTCACCGCAGGTCTGAAAGAGCAGCTCAAACGGTTAGGTAAAATAAGTTGTGTTACGACCGCGAACCTAAACCTCCACCAGCACCTGTCCGATTGGTGGCTTGAGTACCCTGAAGCACGTTTTCTTGCAGCACCGGGGCTCTATAGTAAACGTACAGATCTGGGGTTTGATGGCATCCTGAATTCAACTACATTTGCCCTGTGGAAAGAGCAACTCTATCAGACGGTATTACGGGGTAACGATGCGTGTGAAGAAGTCATCTTCTGCGATCCCCAAAGCCGAACCTTAATACTGGGTGAAAGCTTGTTATTACTCCGTGAAGGAAGCCTGGCAAGACGATTAACCGGTCGGTTATTGGGCTGCTCTAAAGAAGCACGTGTCCCTCTGCTCTATAAAATCCAAATTAAAGAATCGAAACTCCTGCGGCAATCCCTGCAGGAAATCCTGACATGGCCTTTTGACCATATTCTCCCTGTTCATGGCGATCCGATTATGTTTAATGGAAGAGAAAAGCTTGCTGCAGCGTACGAATGGGCATTTAACAACAATTCATAGCCCTTTTATATCAAGTCGCTATAATGGCAACCCACTTGTAGACTTTGGCTATATTTCAAGCAATGAAGCATAATATTCTCACCTTTTTCAAAGGAATGGCGATGGGTGCAGCAGATGTCGTTCCTGGCGTGTCTGGTGGTACTATCGCCTTTATTACAGGCATTTACGACACTCTTCTTGAAAGTATTCGTCGCGTTAATCCCTCAATCTTTTCCCTATGGCGTAATGACGGCTTTACTGCCGTATGGAAACATATCAACGGCACCTTTCTGGCATCACTATTAACAGGTATTCTCACTGCCATTCTCACACTGGCGAAAGCCGTTTCTTACGCCCTTGAATCACACCCTATCATTATCTGGTCGTTTTTCTTTGGCCTGATCATTGCCTCTGCCATTCACATGATTAAACAGGTGGAACGTTGGTCAGTCGCTGAAATCACCATGGCAATCGCCGGAGCCGTTTTTGCATACGGTATTACCGTTGCCAGCCCGGTCAGCATGGAGTTCAACATGCTGACTGTGTTTATTTCTGGTGCCATTGCCATTTGCGCCATGATTCTTCCTGGCATTTCGGGGAGTTTCATTCTGCTTTTGCTGGGGATGTATGCACCAGTGTTGGACGCGGTCAAAAGCCTGAACCTGTCAATTCTCGGTCTGTTTGCCGTAGGCTGTCTCGCAGGAATTCTTTCTTTTTCTCACGTATTGTCCTGGTTACTCCGTCAATATCGCGGCATGACTCTTGCCTTCCTGACAGGCTTGCTAATTGGCGCACTCGGTAAAGTGTGGCCCTGGAAACAAGCGATTAGCTTCCGTACCAGCTCATCTGGCGAGCAAGTACCGTTGATAGAAAAAATACTGACACCGGGCAGCTTTGAAACAGCTACCGGTCAAGATCCTCTGGTGGTCACGGCCATTATAATGATGGTTGTTGGTTTTGTGCTGGTGTTGGGACTGGAAAAAGTGTCAGAGAAACTGGCTGACTGAGGCCTTAAGCGTCGCCATCAAATCAGCCTCCTCGCTTATTCATAACGGTCTCAATAATGAGGCCGTTTTGCTTTTTTTGCATCAGGCATCTTTGCGGTATCGCTTTCATTTCAAGAGCTTTCTCACATCAGTTCCACAAACGAAGTGATACCCTTACTGATCATTTTTTTAGTTGTCGCTCTTCTATGGACCGTTTGGGTAAAGGACGCCAGCGAGGCGTTGAATTTGTCAGTCTTATGTTGTTGGTTGGTACAGGTTATCTTTTTGCAGATCAAATGCTTTTCGACGAGCCTACTCCCACATTACTCCCTTCATGCACCTTGAGCACAGCCACGTGTTACTTTGGGCATGCTGAAGCATCACTGGCAAGCGACACAGTATCGCCACTCATTCCCACCAAACTCAGCGTAAAACTCGAAGGGCATGCTCCGGACTACCTGTATGTTGAATTAGAGGGTGTAGAAATGAACATGGGTGTGTATAAACTCAAACTTACCCAGTCACATGACAACATCTATAACGGCGACGTGATGCTGCCCATTTGCATGGAATCAGAAATGACATGGCGTGGACGGATACAGAGTCCCGATAACGCAGTGTCACTTCCTGTTGACATAAGGATGACCCGATGAAATTAAAAATTCTGGTTATTGTGGCCGCCCTCCTGGCGGGTTTTGGCGCAAGATTTTGGGTTGATCGTAATGAGACAGCGCCCTCTACTGAGAGCATTGGGATTTTGCAAAGCGGTTCAGACACCATCGACCTGTTTGACCAACGAGATCCGCGCCTGCGCGTTGTATACTTTGGTTACACGCACTGTCCAGACGTATGCCCCACATCTCTCGCCATATTGGCAGCCTCTTTGAAGTCCTTATCTGACAATATCCTGACACAAGTTCGTCCTGTTTTCATTACACTGGATCCAAAGCGGGACAACGGTGAAACGGCACAAGAGTATGCAGGCTATTTTCACCCAAACATTGAGGGGGCGAGTACATCAGAGAAGAGCACTGCAGCCCTTGCTCGTCAATACGGTGTTCTTTACCGAATTGCCGAGCTTAAAGGATCTGCCATGGAGTATGCGGTTGACCACAGCTCTTATTTCTATTTTCTTGATCCGGCAGGCAATCTACTAGAAAAGGTGCCACATACACTGAACCCCGACATGATTTCCGATGCCATTTTGCGCTTAACCGGAACGTTGCAATAATTTCTTTGGAAAAACGCAGCTTTAGAAGATAATAGAAAAAGATTCAGTTAGTGGATGCTGGCTGCTCAAGATAACAGGAGTTTTTTTGATGATATTCCGCGCTTCATTGTTTGTTGCAGTATTGGGGATGGCTTCTTTTGCTGCCTATGCAGCAGTTGATGTTGTGGGACCTTTTGCCCGAGCTACTCCACCACATGCACCTAACAGTGCAGCTTTTATGGTGCTGAGCAACGATAGTGATAAAAAACTCTCTTTAGTCGAAGCATCCACGCCGGTGGCAGGAAAAGTTGAGTTGCACAACCACGTTATGAAAGACGGGATGATGCAAATGCGTCAGGTAAAAGCCATTGACATTCCTGCAAATGGAAGCACTGAACTGAAGCCGGGTGGTTTACATGTCATGCTGTTTAATTTAAGCATGCCACTCAAGGAAGGTGAGACACTTCCGCTTACCCTGCTCTTCTCGGATGGTTCAGAAATCACCCGGGAAGTCCCGATTCGTAAAGTTATGGCAGGTGCAACGATGGAGCATAATCGCGAAAGTGCTCACTAAACCACCAAAGTTCTAAGTTTTTAGGCTGATGGCGGGAGTAGTTTATAAGCTGTATCAACATTGAGGCGGATAACTCTCCCCTCCATCGGCAAAATACATAAACGCAGTCTATGGTTTATACTGCAGCCAGTTATTTAACAGGTAAATATAAAGCAGTAAGACAACCCCAACAAAAAAACGAAGAGGTTTTTACTATGAAAATTCGTCTCCTAGCGTTAGCAGCAATCGCTTCAAGTGCAGTATTGGCTGGTTGTTCAAACAACTCAGCTCTAGAGCAAAGTGTTGCTGATCTTTCGTCTAAAGTAGACTCTCTGTCTAACCAAGTTTCAGCGCTACAAGGCGATGTGGCAGACGTAGCGTCTGCAACCAACCAAGCTTATGATGAAGCAGCACGTGCAAACGAGCGCATCGACAACATGGCGCAGTCTTACACCAAATAAGACCTGCACCATCGTTGCTTTATAAATCTGCGGCACCTTCGGGTGCCGCAGCATTTTGTGCAATCGCATACCCAACTTCAATTGGCACACCAGACTGCACAGCAAGTGCCGCACGATACCGATTGACGTTCATTTGATTTAACTCAAGCCAGTTGGAGATGCGTGGATCCGGTTGAGTCAACACCCGCTTCCCTACCTGAGTTTCGTCTGCCGATAAGGGTCTGTGAGCTTCTACAAATACAGTACCATCTGGTTCAAAGCTGACCTTAACGGGTTCATTAATCACCCGCACTTTTTCACCTACCGCCACTTTATTATACAGCCACACTATATCTGTCGGGCGCATACGGATACAGCCAGCACTCACACGCAGCCCAATACCAAAGCTTTTATTCGTACCATGAATAAGATATGACCCCGTTCCATACGCTAACCTTAACGCATGCGTCCCAAGGGGGTTATCCGGCCCTGCCGGCACTACATCAGGCAATACAATATTCCGCTCTTCCAGATATTCTTTTCTTAAGCTTGCAGGTGGTGTCCAGGTTGGATTTTCACGCTTTTGACTGATCTTGGTTTGCATGATCGGAGTATCGCGGCCTATCCGTCCAATACCTATCGGAAAAACATGCACTTTACGATTATCAGTGTCGAAGTAATAAAGACGGAGCTCGGCAAGGTTAATCACGATGCCTTCATATTCCACATCCGGTAGGATAACCTGTTGAGGAACAGTGATAAACGTACCAGGTTTAGGCAGATACGGGTCAACCCCTGGGTTTGCAGACATCAACGCTAAAAAGCCCACATTGTAAGCTTTAGCGATTTTCTCAAGGTGTTCACCAGCCTGAACGATATGCACAGGATTATCGCCAATCAATCGGGTGTTGGCTTCAGGCCAAGGGTACTCATTGGCCATGCTCAGTGTTGGTAACAAGCTTGCAAAAAAAATAGGTACAAGTTTTCTCGCGAACTTCATCATCTCGCTATGGTCTCTCTTCTAAAATTGGAGCAATGTCTCTAAACATAACACGAGATAGGACCGTTGCCCCATAGGGACAGCAATACCCAACCCCGCTCGAGGTCCCCATTTATAGTACTCATCATCCAGCCATTCTCCCATATTCCATAGCCCATCAACAGCAATGCTTTTTTTCTCTATCCCCAAAGAAGCACGGAGATTACGTTGCGAAACTGTCACTCCTGACATAGGTGAGCCAAAGAAAACACCTGCCGCCCCCCTTGCACTGATGGTTTGTTGATCTTTAGTGAAATAGTTTAAGAGCACAAGTCAATACATCCAAGCAACTTGAAGGTGCAGGATTCAGGTTGCTTGGTTATATAAGGCAGTCGTTAATGAGTCACTTACTCACCACTAAACCGAACTGCCACACTGGAGTGCATTTTTTTCATAAAAAAACCAATCTATTGAAATAAGTTATGCGTTTATTAGGTCTGTGTGTTAGTAAACCAACAAGCATATGCAATGGAGCACCTAAATGCTGATTCGAGTACCGAAGAAATCCGAGATAAAAGAAAACGAACTGACGCCAGAGAGCATCTATAAATCTCGCCGTGAGATCCTAAAAAAGCTCGGTATTGTGACTGCCAGCCTTCCCTTTGCTGCGCAAAGCCAAGCCAACATCTTTGATGTCTTTGGTGGTGATAATAAAAGTGAAGCTGGGTCCTTCGTACGATCGCCTCTAGTAGCAAAAACAACCCCTTACGGAAAAGGACTTGAAGCAACCCCTGAATCCAAAGTACTGACCTACAACAATTTCTACGAATTCGGAGCAGGCAAAGGCGACCCTGTAGAAAATAGCCAACACTTTGCTGTCAACCCATGGACACTTGAAGTCAGTGGGTTAGTAAACAAGCCAATGAAACTAAGTTATGACGACCTGCTAAAAAAATACCCGCTTGAAGACCGCTTCTACCGAATGCGCTGTGTTGAAGCCTGGTCCATGAATATTCCCTGGGTGGGTTTTTCATTGGCAGCATTGCTTAAAGACGCCGATCCCATGGGCAGCGCCAAATATGTTGCGTTTGAAACCCTCTATGATCCCGAACAAATGCCAGGACAACGCTCCCGGTTTGTTGGCGGCGGTATCGATTATCCTTACGTGGAAGGTTTGCGCTTAGATGAAGCTATGAATCCACTTACTCTGCTGAGTGTGGGTTTGTATGGTCAAACATTAGCACCACAAAACGGCGCCCCCATCCGTTTGGTCGTGCCATGGAAATATGGCTTTAAGAGCATCAAGTCGATCGTCAAAATTCACTTGCTTGAAGCCCAGCCGCCAACCACCTGGAATTTATTGGCTCCGCATGAATATGGTTTCTATGCCAATGTTAATCCACAGGTTGATCACCCACGCTGGAGTCAAGCATCGGAACGTTTCATCGGCGAAGGGTCAATATTCAGCTCCCGTCGCAAACCAACAGCCATGTTTAACGGCTATGGTGAAGAAGTCGCCCACCTGTACAGCAACATGGATTTGAGGGCCAATTATTAATGCGAGTCACCCCTCTCCAGATCACTGGCATAAAAGTGATGGTACATTTTGTCAGCCTTGGCTTTGTAGCAAACATGGCCTATCTGGTTTTATCCAACCAATTCGGCGCCGATCCGGTGGATGGAATCACCCATTACACCGGGCTGGCCGCGCTGAACACCCTGATCATCTCTATGCTGATCAGCCCAATAGCCCGTTTTACCCAAAATGGGCTATTGGTCCGGTGCCGTCGTGTTGTAGGCCTTTATGCTTTCTTTTGGGCAACGTTACATATGCTGACTTACTTTGCGCTAGATCTGACCTTGAATTTCACCTTATTGGGGCAAGAAATCATCTCGCGCCCTTACATGACAATCGGGTTTATTTCCTGGGTGATTTTGCTTGCACTTACCGTCACCTCTACAGCGAAAATCCAACGGCATATGGGAGTGAAATGGCAAAAATTGCACAACTTTGTCTATCTCGCTCTTATTCTGAGCCCCATCCACTTCTACTGGTCAGCAAAATCTGAACTTGTCGAGCCGACAATTTACATTGTTCTCGCACTTTCACTGCTGGCAATTCGTTGGAAAACGCTAAAAAGAATCGTTATTCGTCCAGTATTTAGAAGAACATAACCCGACTTTTGAACGCCTCTGCACAAATAGCGCATCCAAATATGGCAAAATTCTCATTTTTGCCATACTTTAAGTAGCCCATGGCCACTTTGACACATTCCTACATTGTTGTGCTGATTTTTGGAGTAGGCGTTCTTGCTGGATGAACTTATTTCGCTGAGTCTGAGAGATTTCCAATCTGACTGCGTCAGCTTTTGCGAACATCACTATCCGACTATCCACAACCGTGGCATGAAAGAAAGTCATCTTGGGAGAGCACTGTCTCGACGGTTAATCCATTCCTACCATAATCTGGGCATTGACACTGAATATGTCCAGCTTGAGGAAAGCGCCTCAATCAAACACTCAGCGTTTCGCATAGAAAGCCCCGAGCACCAGATTTATCTTGCCGCTCATCGTCTCATCAGCGCCAATATTGCCTGCCGGAATGCACTGGTAAAAGATACCCTCCGGACACTTGAACACCCCGACACGGCCAGCCCAAAAGAAAAACGCCTAATCATCATCGCTGATCACTGGATAGATCGTTCAAACGCCAGCAAGTCAATACCCAGCTGGTGGTTAGGTCACCAACCCATTCACAAAGAAGAATATGTCGCGCAGGGCATCAGGCTGGTTGATGCCGAAAAAAGCCTGGCAGCTGATTTTGCACAAGCGTACCAGTTAACAGGAGGGAAACATCGGATATTCCATCCCTTATTCCGCCAGCGAGATGGATTACCCCTGTTCAAATACATGCTGTTGACTGCAACTTACACGATTTAACCTTTCGACACCTTCATGCTAATTTTCCAGTGTTTCATCAAAAGGGTAATTGCCAAATGAATATCATTGGTTAGACTGGCATTACCTGCTCGGGGATAACAGATTTTCTGACCACTTCATTTATCCCAAAACTCAGTAAGGGCCAGAAATGCTCGAAAAAGTCATCAGCATACTGTTTCCGGTTTTTGCCGTAGTTGCCGCTGGCTTTTTTGTCGGGAAAGCATTGAAACCTGATATGCGCCATATCAACCGTATTAACATTGACTTAATGGTGCCGTGCCTCGTTTTCACCTCACTTTCTGTTATGCCAATGGGCAGCAAACAAACATCCTTGTTTATTGCTGCACTTATCGCCGTTCTATTACCAGGCATGTTAATGATGGGTATTGGCAAGACATTGTCACTGCCCTTCAAAACCTGGGGCCCCCCGCAAATGTTCCGCAACAGTGGAAATCTCGCTATTCCACTGTTTGGTTATGCGTTTGGGCAGAGCGCTGAAGCCCCCGCAATTTTGTTGTTTGTCGTGTCAATGATGCTCCACGTCACTGTAGGCTTGGCGCTACTCAGCAATAGCGAATACCGTTTCAATAACGTGCTTAGAATGCCCCTGCTCTGGGCCTCAATGCTGGCGTTGGTGTTTAATTTTAATGGCTGGACGGTTTGGGATCCGTTGAATGAAGCCATGACGCTCATTGGCAATGCGGCGGTGCCAGTAATGCTAATTTCCCTGGGCGTCCAACTCACCGCTATTCAATGGTCAGGGCTCAGGGTGGGCCTGTTAAGCACCATTCTCAGCTTACTGACCGGTGCCATCAGTTTTGCGGTGATATATTTCTTTGTTCCATTGCCATCAGAGCACCTTCGCATGATGTTATTGTTTGCCATGCTGCCACCCGCCGTGTTGAATTTCCTGTTTGCCGAACGATTTAAAGTCGGTGCCGATAAGGTGGCCTCAATGGTGCTATTTGGGAACTTCCTTACTCTGGTGACACTTCCTTTACTGTTGATGGCCGCATTTGCCTGGTTCTGACCCCACGTCCGGTTCTTTTCCTACACAATCGGTTTTTTCCAGACCGATTTAAAGTCGAACCAGCCAATCCTGTTTGAAGCGACATCTTCCAATTCTTGCCCATCAACCACACCTAACCATATATGGAAAAGCGGGACTATCTGTGAAGATTCCACCAAAGAGCGTCCTATCGACTCTGCATCAAACACCACATTTTCAGCTTCTCTCCACTGTGCCACTTTCTCCTTCAACTGGATGAACTCCTTTTCAGGCATCGCCGCAGAAATATGTTCGAAGCTCAACAACCAAGGCAAGATAGCATCATGACGCTTATTCCCAAGGCTCATTCCACAAAGCCAAACATCTACCTTTTTGGCATTTTTTGGCAGCATCATCTCCTCATATGAAACCGTGCTGATTTCAAGATCAACCCCGTCCTGCGCCAACATTTCCCTTAAGGCGGCAGCAAGCAATGGGAACAATGGGTTATCTTTCTGGTGTACCAGACGCAATTTGCCCATCGCAGGAGGCTTGACATCCTGTCTGGCTGTTCTGGTATGAATCCAGCCAGGAACCAAACCATAAGCATTCGTCAAGCGATACTCACCAATGCCCCGCTCAGCAAGGTGAGGTAACAGAAACAGGGAGGAAACACGTTGGCTGAAATATTCTGCCCATGCCGGATCTTTGGCCAATCCGGTTTTACGGTTCAACAACAGATAATTGCAACCTTCATCCAATTCCAGCCTTTGGTTTGCTGCACTTTTTAACGCACCCTGGCGCGAATCCAATGCCGTCGGATCCAGCGACGCTGTCGGCTGCAAATAACACATTGCAGCGCTGTCTAAAACCCAGATTTCAATTTCATCGGTTAAGGCACGGAAGCCAAAATATTGGTCATGGGCTTTCAACACCAACTGACGGCTGTTGTTTTCAACAATGCGGTAAGGGCCTGTTCCAACCGGAAACGCATCCGCTTCTTTACTGTGTGCCACTTTCTTCGATTGGATTGATGCCATAGGAACGGCGAGCGTTTCAGCAAGCCGACAATCCGGACGGTTCAAATAAATATCGACCACGTTTTCCGTCGGCGCTTCAATGCGCTCGATATGCGAAAAATATGGACGGGAAGACACGGCTTTAAGTGACCAAATAACATCTTCGCTGCAAAGCAACGTTCCATCATGGAATCTGACAGCCGGACGCAAATAGAAACGCCAGTGCGTGTCAGACAACGTCTCCCAATGGTGTGCCAAATCAGGTTCCACTTTCTCTGTGGACTCGTTAATACGTGTGAGGCCGTTGAAAATTTGCCTTACCAGGTGTTGCTCAGAGCGTCGCAACGGCTTGGCCGGATTCAGTATAGGGAATGAACGGTAATACGGCAGGCGGATAATCTGCCGCCCTTCGAGGGTGGAGACACCCAATTGCTCTTGAATCAACCTCGCCAGTTTGGCTGCATCATTGTCAAGCTCTTCCAAGGCTGCATCCAGCTTGCCTTCTTTAACCCATTTCCTAACCCGCTTCATTTGAAGATCTGCATCACTGCGGTGGAACGTCAGGCGGCTCATTTTTCCCCGCCCTACGGCTGGCTCCCAGCTCAGCCAACCCTGCCCTGCCATTTTGTTCAGCACCATCCGGGCATTACGCCGGGTGCAGCAGAAGATCTCTGACATAGTTTCAAGGTTGGTATCGCTGTCTTTTCCCCCGAAATGGGTATAAATCATTGAAAACTGGGTTTGCAGACGTTGTCCAGACATAAAAAAGCGGAACCTAAAGTGTGGGCAATGATGGAGTTTACTTCCCTATTTTATACCTGATTTTTTAATTTACTATCAATGTATAAGCCTACGTTACTTGGTGTTGGCGTGGATTGAACACACTTGATCAAATTATCGACACTCGGTCGTGATATTTCCTCATTTTGTGAGCAAGACATTGTTATTTCATCCAGCAGCGTTATTATCAAGCCACGATTGAAGATTGCCTTCATGATGTTGGAGGAACGATTTGTACACGGATCGCTCACCTCATAAAAACCGGAGTTTTCATGAGTAAATCTATCATTCTCTCGCACTTTCACAAAAAGCGCGCCTGGATGGCCAGCCATGTTGAAAGCGCCCAGTTTCCCACCTTGGAAAGTAAAGAAGGGCTACGTTTATACAAGGCCGCAGAAGCCGAGCCTGTTGAAATTGATGTAGCAACCGTAGAAAAAAGAGGAAGCCTCATCGTCTATGAAGTCGATTGTCACCCCCTGATGGTGCGATACGCCAAAACCCTGTCACTGAAATGGCCGGAACATGAACGCGAAACCCTGATAGCGTTTCTTTCCCAACTATCACTGACAGATCTTCCCCTCCCGGAAGGAATGCAGGTTCAGCTGTTTGTCGGCATGCAGCAAGGTGCACCTGTTGCAACAGGAATGCTGGTCACATCGGAAGAAACAACTGGGAAGGTGATTGGGATTTACGATGTCTTCGGTCTTTCGGCCGAAGCAAAAAACAGCATCAGGCATCACCTGTATGCGTTAGCCAGCGAAGGCACTGTGGTTGGTGAGCTGTAATGCGTTGGTAAAACCAAACAAAAAAAGCAAAGCGCCAGGCTCTGCTTTTGTGTTCAGCACCATGTTATTCGACTGTAAAAAGGAGTATAAAATGATATCAAACAGTCAACATCAATGAGCTATGAACGACAAGCACGCTCTTTTTTCACGATAAAGAACGCTCCAACGATAAATGCGACAACTAAAACAGTCTCCATGTTCCTCTCCTATAATTTTTGCTAGCTTGTCGTCGCGCTGTCATGACGCCACGTCTTACTTTTGCAAATTGCTGATTTTTTGTTCAGGCGGGAGTATAGCGAAATCCGAAAAGCAAATCTCACTAAATGTTAACTTTTTAGGCAAAAAGTTTGCTGCCGAAATGAAAAGTGTGAATGGAGACAAAAATGCATCACTGATTAAAAAAGGCTGACAATACGTCAACCTTTAAAAGGAGGCATTCACGTCGGTTACATCACGCACGCTTTCGCCGCTTTGGCTTTTTCCACACCTTTTTCAATCAGGGACTGCGCGTCCTCATCATTGATAGCTGACATAAATTTATTGAGCAGTTGTTCAGCCGTATTTTCTGAGGTGGCATCGATAAGGCAGGCGTAAGAGTTCGCCACTTTTTCCTGAACCTTTGCAACCACATCAGCATCGGTAAGATCAGCACGGAGTGCTTCTTCCATCGACTCAGTGAGCGCTTTAGCATATGCTGTCGCACTTTCCAGCGAATCCAAATTCAGTTCACCAAGATCAACGGAGTCCATTTTTTCCTGAATACTTTCTGCAGCGCTGGTCGCCACTTCTTGCGCCTTGTCGATCGCTTCGTTTGCTTCTTCACAGCCTGTCAGCGCGAACATAATAGCCATTGAAGCAATAGCCTTTTTCATAATAATCCGCCTATATTGAAATGGTTGAGCCTGCATATATCCATCAAATCACCTGAAGTCGAGCATCTTCAGGCCATTTGCGTATAGTAGTGCAAACCCTTTCATCTGATAAAGGGGATTTTGTGACAGGAAGCAAAAAAATATTCCGCCTATTGGGTTTTTTATCGACAGTATAGGCGACACGACTTCTTAACGATGTTGGTTCCAATACATGCGGGCATACGCCCAGTATCAGACTGGGCAATATGAATGCTCGGAAAATCAGTTGGTCGCTGTTTTCCCCATGGCTGCCAACACCTTTGACACCTTATTGAGCACATTCTCGCACCCTTCCATGTTGTGGCGATCCCTGAGGTACACTGGATCGTTGTAGGCCAACCAAACGTTGTTATCAGCATCCTGACTTATCAGCATTTTCTGCGGTAAATCGATAGCAATACTTTGGGCACATTGCATCAAGGGCGTCCCTACTTTCGGGTTACCAAAAATAATGACTTCCGTCGGTCTGAGCGTTAATCCTGCCTTTTCCGCATTGGCAGCATGATCAATGCGTGCAAACTGGGTTAAGCCTTTTTCCTTCAAGAACATTTCAACCTTGCTTGCTGTCTCTGCCACTGAATTGGCGCTCTGTATCTGAATCAGCCCTTCTTCCGCTTTTGCCACTGAAACGGATAAAAGTGATGCAATCGTAGCCACGGCGAGTTTTTTCATTGTCGTCTTCCCTTTCTGTTGTGTTCAACTCACATACTAGAAAAGGGAAATAGATAAAAAATCACATTGGATGGTGCATTTTGTAACCTCTGCCACACAAATATACCCAACCAACCTGAAAATGCTCAAACTGATATACAAGGCTGAGCGCTGTTTGACGACAAAGAGAAAGCCGCCTTAACGGCTTTCGGGGATTTACAGGTAGCGAGAAAGAAAATCGGTGAGCGCCTGGGTAACAACATCTGCCTGTTCAAGGTTGCTGATATGTCCCGCGTTAGGGATGACCTTGTATTCGCTGCCATCAATCGCATCATGCATCAACATAGATTCCAGCGGAGGGCGTGGTTTATCTTCGGCCCCTACCAGAATGAGCGTTGGAATCGTCAATTTTTCAATATCGTCAAACGTGTCACGGCGATCGAAGACCATTCGCCCAACCTTGACAATATTTTTTGCTGACTCACCATTCAAGCTCGTTAACTTATCCTTGAAGGCAGAAACCAATCCGGGGTTGGCCGTTTCAGCATCGTTGGCGAAAAACAGGGGCGTAATTGTATCCACCATGGAGGGCGGGATCATACCCATTTGCTCGATAGTATCAAACATCGCAAAGTACTTTTCTTTGGCTACCTCCGGTTCATAGCCGATAAAGGTATCCATCAGCACCAGTGCATTCACCCGGCCCGGCGCTTTCAATGCCAGTTCAGTGCCCCACATGCCACCAACAGACAAACCAACCAGCGCAAACTGTTCAATGTCTAAGCTATCCATCAGCAAGAGAATATCGTCAGCATAATCAATCAGCGATGTGGTGGTTTCCGGTGCATCCTCTGACTGACCATGCGCCCACAGTTCAGGCACAATGCAACGGTACTTTTTGCTGAGTACCTCGATTTGCGGTCGCCACATATCGCAATCCCAAAGGTAGCTGTGACCAAACAACACAACCGGGCCTTCGCCAACATCCAAGTACGACATGTTTTTGCCGTTTATCTGAGCTGTATGCATTTCATTTTCCTTTAGCTTTTATCTTTGGTTTTTTACTTTTCTGTTTTTGCTCTATACAAACGATAAAAAAGCGCCAGTGAAAGGCGCTATTTTCAGTCCAGCCCGATTATTCTTCTGTCGGCTTTTTCTTTTTAATCGCAAACACCTGCTCACCCACAGCCACGCCTTGGTAGAAGCTTTTGTTGCGCTTTTTCGGTACTGCCGCTTTTTTCTGGGTAGGTTTGTCCCCCTTCTTCTTGTGTTGCGGCTTTTTGCTGAAGGTTTTCTTTTTCTTCGGTGCCAGTCCTTTGAACTTCCCTTCCAGGCCTTCAAGGGTTTGGAAACTCATGCGTTTGTCCAGAAAGCCTTCAATATTTTTAAAGCTGTTCCAGTCTTTCGGCCCCACGAATGAGATTGCAATACCTTTATTGCCCGCACGGCCGGTGCGACCAATACGGTGCACGTATTCTTCAGCATGTTTTGGCATATCGAAATTCACCACATGGGAAACATTCGAAATATCCAATCCACGGGACGCAACATCCGTGGTCACCAACACTTTGTGCAGGCCACGCTCGAACTCATTCATGATACGGTTACGGGCGCTTTGGCTCAGGTCACCACTCAGGGCAACCGCTTTGATGCCACGTTCGACAAACCATGTCGCCAAGCGATCTGTGTCTGCACGTGTCGCCGTAAAGATCATCACTTGCTGGTAAGACTCTTGCTCCATCACCCGATCGAGCAAAGCCTGTTTGTGGTCAAGGTGATCGCACAGGAAAAAACGCTGTTCGATGTCTTTGTGCTCTTCATTCACAAAGCCAATGGCAACACGTTTGGGATCTTTAAGCATATCCGCTGCAATCTCATTCACCTGCTGGTGATCGAGTGTTGCTGAAAACATCAACGTCTGGCGGCGACGGTGGTTTGCAGCGCTGTTAATTGCTTTTAATTGTGGCGCAAAGCCCAGATCCAGCATACGGTCAGCTTCATCCAGAATCAGCAGCTCCAAGCCTTCCAATGACAGGTGACGATGCTCCAGATGGTCCGCCAAACGGCCTGGCGTCGCCACGATAAAGGCAGGGTTTTTACGAAACTCTTTTGCTTGATCGTTGAAGTTCTCTCCACCCAGAATCAGCATCCCTTTGAACTGTGTGCCAGCAAGCAGTTTACGTAGCTCGCCATACACCTGTTTTACCAGTTCACGGGTGGGAGCCAGAACCACAACTCTGGGACCAGAACGGCTGAATGCTTTACTGCGCATCACACGCTGTAATGCCGGCAAGAGGAAAGCCAGTGTTTTACCTGATCCGGTTTTAGACGACGCAAGCAGATCTTTCCCTGCACAAACGACAGGAATCGCAGATGCCTGCACATCCGTCGGGGTATCAAATCCCCAAAGCTCCATCGTTTTTAAAAGGCGTTTGTCTAAACCCAGGTCTTCAAATTGCAAGGTAATACTCCAGAATTATCATCTATACCAAGTCACCAAATAGCGGTAACTTGCGTTGGTACAGGGAGTTATTGCGCCCACATGGCTTTCCCAACTCCCACAAAATTGGCGCGGATTCTACCATACTTCTGGAATTAGACGCAGTTTTTATTGGTATGGATCACATTTTCAAGTACATAAAACAACCCATTATCTCTATTACCCGGTAATCGGCGTAGTGTACTTTGCTTATCTAACTGGGACCCCACACGATGAATAAACCGAAACAACTTTTTGCCTGGAAAAGGTTCTCTTTGGAAGAGGGTGAGCACATCCTGCCAAATGGCCTTGTCACGAAACACATCACCCTTGAACACCCCGGTGCCGTGCTGATCCTGCCCGTTGCTGACGACGGTAAACTGGTCATGATTCGCCAGTATCGCCCGTCTATCCGCCAGTGGATTTATGAATTTCCAGCTGGGACACTTGAGGCCCATGAATCTCCCCGTGTCTGTGCAGAGCGTGAACTTGCGGAAGAAGCGCAGCTCAGGGCTGAGGAATGGCATGCTATCGGCGAATCCCTGCCTGCGCCCGGATTCTGCAATGAAACCCAGCACCTTTTTGTCGCCAGACAGCTTCACCCATGCAGTGCTGAAATGGACGCGGATGAAATCATTGAAGTGGTACATTTCAGCGTCAATGAGGTGCAACGCATGATTGCCAATGATGTGATTCAGGACAGCAAAACCATTGTGGCGTTTTGCCGGGCCCAATTGCTCGGACTGATCACATAGGTGAATTTTCACAAAGCATTAACATTGACATCCGACCAGTTGAACCATAGGGTGAGAACATCTTTCTTTTCAAGGATGAAGCATGAAACAGACGCTCGCCCACGCCAACCGCATGCTCAAACTGTTTGGCTTTTTCAAGGTTCCCCTCATCTGGTATTGCCGCCCCAGAATTTTGGTCTTGGATGAAGAGCAAGTACAAATCCGAATTCCGTTGAAGCGTAAAACCAAAAACCACCTCAACAGCATGTATTTCGGCACTCTCGCTGTAGGCGCTGATGTGGCAGGCGGCTTTATGGCCATGAGTAAAGCGGAAACCAGGGGCAAGAAGATCTCACTCGCGTTTAAGGCTGTCACTGCCGAGTTCCTGAAACGACCAGAGGCCGATGTACTGTTTACCTGCAATGATGGAAAGCTGATTGACCAAATGCTCGACCAAACCCTTTCCACTGGCGAACGGGTTAACCAGCCAGTCCGTATTACGGCTACCTGCCCAAGCCTTCATGGTGACGAACCGATGGCTTTGTTTGATCTCACACTTTCAGTTAAAGCCATCAGCAAATAGTCAATCTCTTGTATATAAACAAAACTTGCTCAACTTCAATCACAAAATCTTCGTGATTGGCGGAGGCAGGTTTTGTCTTTTTCTGCAACCGGACATTTCACTTCTCTCCCTTTAGACAGTCCAGGTATTGACATTCTCGTAAGCCGCTCCAGATCAGTACCCCCATGAGAAGTCTACCGACTTATCAACTGTTTTTGTGGATAAAAAGTTCGTTATCCACAGACGAAAAATAAGTCTATTTCATTGTTTTTTATAGTGAAAATTCAGAGTAGAAATATACGCTACTTTTTAATGCTTTTTTGGTGTGTGATACATAGCAAGATTCTTAAATGAAAAATACATGTACAAAGAAGACTTTTCAACGAGCCTCATCGCCAGGCAGGCTGATGTTTTATTTGGCAGAAAAACTGTAAGGCTCTGGGGGTATAATCAACATGGACAAAACCAACAAACGCTGGTTTGTATCACAAAGAAGTAAAGTGCAGATGACTCCGAACGAGGTTTTCTATTTCACGACGGATGGCTGCCGTTTTATCATGAATTTGTTCTAACTTCCGCTGAATAGGAATGGTATCGGACGCTTCAACGTCTTCCTTTTCAATAGAAAGACAAATATCGGCCAGTTCCCTGGCACCAATCATAGCGGCTGCACCTTTCATCTTGTGAGCAATTTTTCTCACACCAGACATGTCTGACACTTTCATCGCAGATTCAAATGCATCAAGATCGGCCTGTTGGGTTGAAAGGTATTTGGTGAGAATATGGGTTAACAGCTCGGCACTATCCCCTACCTGATCTTTAAGCTGATCAAGATCGAAACTGGTACACGCTACAATGGCGGGAGACAGCCGCTCCCCTTTAGTATGGTCTTCCGCTTCAACACTGGTCTCGCGCTGAAACGTCCATTCCTCCGACACCGGGTTTCTTTTGGCATCAGATACGTACAACATCATCAGGTTAACCAATTGATCTTTAGTAAAAGGCTTCGCCAAATGTGCGTTCATCCCCGCTTCCAGACAACGTTCTGCATCCCCTGACAACGCATTGGCTGTCACCGCAATGATGGGGACGTTTTGATCGAAATCACGGATGTTACGGGTCGCTTCAAAGCCATCCATTTCTGGCATCTGACAATCCATCAGAATTAAATCGAAAGGATTGGCTTTGTGTTGTTCGAGCGCCTGTAACCCATTATCTGCCAACGTAGATTCACACCCAAGGCTATTGAGTACCAATACCATCAAATCTTGGTTAACCAAATGGTCTTCTGCAATCAATACTTTCAAACCACCAAAATGGACTGGTTCAACATTCTCTTCCTGCAGGTTGTTTTCGATTGGCGAATCATACGTTAAAGCATGAGCAAGGGCATATGGGTTGATTGGGTTGATCAGACAAGGCATCCCCATCTGCTCTACAATACCGTTATGACTGATCAAAATGGTATTCGCCGCTCGGCTAATCGCGGGCCGGACATCGCTCATCATGTTGTCATCGATGATCAGTAAGCTCGAACCGTCTATGCTTTCCGACAATACGCTTTTACCATAAAGCTGCTCAACAGCCATACCCATGCTTTCCAGGTAAGTGCTGAGCACCATGTAGAGTTGGGCATCCTCGGTGACCACCAACACCTTCATATCCCGGACATCTGGATTGACAACCAACCCTTCCAGCAATGTATGCGGGCGCTTCGGTGTCACAACAAGCGGCACATCGGCCGTAAATGTGGTACCGACAGCTTCTTTACTGACGACACGTATGTCGCCATCCATCAACTCAATAAACTTACGACAGACGGGTAAACCTAACCCAGTTCCCTGATAAGAGCGGGAATAGGAATTATCCACCTGAGTAAAGTTCTCAAAGATGTTATGCAGCTTGTCTTCGGGAATGCCTATACCCGAGTCTTTCACTTCCAGCCGCAGCATGTCTGATCCCCCTTCCGTCACCAGACTTAAATGCACCATCACTGAACCATGCTTGGTAAATTTGAGCGCATTCCCCACCAAATTAAGGATGATTTGGGTATAGCGGACAGGATCCAGTATTAACCAGCGCGGTAAATGGGGATCAATCAGGCAATGCAAACGCAGGCTCTTTTCCACTGCTTTAGCGTGAAACACAACAAGTGCATCATGCACCAGATCTGTCAATTCGCTTTCCTGTTCAATCAGACGCATTTTCCCTGCTTCAATTTTGGTGAGATCAAGCACATCGTTGATGATATTGAGTAACGCGTTAGAAGAGTGAATAAGCGTATCGACGAAGTAGGATTGCTGTTGGTTGAGATCCGTTTCCTTTAGCAAATTCGACATACCCACGATCCCATTCATCGGGGTACGGATCTCATGGCTCATCATTGCCAGAAAATTGGTTTTGGCCTCGTTCGCTCGCTCAGCGTCTTCTTTGGCTCGAACCATTTCCTCTGAAATCATGTCATTGAGCTTTTTCTGGCGAACAAAGTTCACCATAGCACTCAAACTGGAAAGCACTGGCTCTAACCAGGACACCAGATCGTCTTCATAATTGGTAGACTCATCAAATAAGCAAACAACGCCCACCAACTGGTTAGAGAGATAGAGAGGCATGCTGAGTGCATTAATAATCAGTTTTCCACTGTTGGCCGAAAGTCCCATCAACTGAAGACTCCTGTCGCCTTTTTTGGTATCGATAACCCGTCCCACTACGTCACGGACAAAATCTTCCGACACATAGCCATTGGCGATAAGTCTTGTTTGCGCCAACACCCGATACCTGTCTGGCTCCCCGTGATCAAGTTCAACAATAATGCCGTGGTTGCTCTCTCCTATCTTCAACAGGATTTTCAGCACCTCACGGAAACTGTTATGGAAGTCATCACTGACCAGAAATTTATCTTGCAGGGTTTTTACAGCGGAAAAGAGCTCAGCGCCTTTTGACACTTTCATCTTGTCGAGGTGTTGTTCAGTAATATCCCGGATAATGGCGACCTGAAGCGTTTTTTCGTTAACATCTATTTTGTTGGAACGCACCTGCACAATCTGCCGGTCATGGGTTCGGATCAGTTCGTAGTTTATGTTTTTAGTATTAAACCCATAGAGTGACTGGGAGAAGTAGGCGCGTGAATCTGGTACCACTTTGGCGATGATCTTCGACAACGTGATATCCTCCAACGGCACATCATCCAGCTCAAACATTCGCTTTGCTGCTTCATTCAACGTGGAAACTTGGTGATTCTCTCCCAGAACCAATAGGCCATCTTTGTAACTGTGAATGATAGTGTTGAGGTAGTTCTTGCTCGATTCTATTTCTTTAATTGCCCGCGCATATTTCCAGATCAGGAACATAATAATCAGATCGAGCAAGAAAACCTGTACGATACCGGAGACAATTTCAGAGGTCAGCGTACTTTCAACCGATCTGGGGTCTTCATAGATGATCAAATCACCGACTTTGGTCTCGTCGTCTAATCCGTTATAAATAAGAGGAATACTGCGCAACCGGAATTCGTTGTCAAACTCACCATCTTTGGGAGCGGTAATATGGCGAAAATTATCGTCTTTTGATATGACCTCAATGCGATAAACAAACCGGGAAGTGGACTCACTTTCCAAATCTTTTATAACGGTATCAAAATCATAATTCCACATATTTTCAGGAAGCCGATAGGCAAGGCGTGTGGCGATCGCAGAAAGTTTATAGTCCATCTGGCCATAGAGACGTTCATGGGTTTTGTGATAATTGAAGACGCCAAATACACCGAGGATCAACGTGCCGCAGATCAACAGAATGATGGCGAGTTTTGTCCGCATCATCAGCATACTGTTACACCTGCATGCTGGCGGTGATTTCCGCCGTGCTACTGCGAGCCTGTTCGAACTCTTTCAAAACGGCTCTGTCATTCAACTTCATTTGGTTACACCAGTGAACCACGCCGTTCCAATTCGCATGTTCTATATCATGGCACAGGCTTAACAATTGCCCGTAGATGCCCTCCTTACCGATTAAAGCACGCTTGACATCATTGGAGAGATCCAAGTCTCCAACAATGTCTGCCATCGGCTTACTGAGCATAACATTAAGCATGGAAAAAGCTCCCACAATGAACGCCTCATCTTTGTTGAAAGCACCGCCGCCATAGATGTTCAGTGAAGAAAGAAATGTTGCCCGGGTAAGGGAGACACTTTGCAGTTGGTGGGCATGTTGATGATTCAGATTTGACATGATCAATAAAGAAACAAGCCGACGTAACGCCTGAACCCCAAGATACACCACGGCCTGCCTTGGGTTGGAGATTTTATTGGCTTTGGTTTTCGCCAGAATGTTGGCGCTAGCCACCACCTTGTAAAACAGTGAAACGTCTTTCGAGATGATTTTTGTCAACGTATCAATATCATCCGGGTTACGATTGACAGTGATGTAGACATCCAAAAGGGACATTACTGAGGGGGCAATGTCTTCAGAGCGTTTAATTTGTGGCCTCTCAAAAAAGTATCCCTGAAACAATGCAAATCCACTGCTTTGCGCAGCAACCAATTCTTCTTGTTTTTCTACTTTTCTTGCCAGGAAAACTTGTTGTGAATACTGCTCAATCGCCTCCTCCCATTCGGATGGTTTTGAACGCTCCATACTGATACTGAATATATCCACCAGTTCCAGATAATTTCGCCATTCATTCACCATAGCCTGACCGTCCATCAGGATCCGGTAACCTTCTGTTCGATAGATGCGCAGTTTACTGACAACCTCTGGTTTGGGCGTGCAATCATCAGTAATAGAGATAATCAGGCTCTGTGGTGGCATTGCTAGAGGAATTTCGTCTACCAGCGAAGATTCGCCGAAGCTGACAATGTAACGGGTATCTCCCGGCTTACCACCACACGCCAAAAAGTTTGCACTGAGGATACGGGACGTTGCCGTATCCTCGTCAATGGATGGGAATTTGTTTTCCAACCCCTCGCGAAAGAGCAATTCACTCCCCCATTGTTCGAGGTCGTTGTCGAAAACCGGCTGACAGGAAAAGAATATTTCGGCCACGCAGTACACGTCCCACTTGTAAGAAACCCTAATTAAAAATTAGACTACTGGTGGTATTTTTCCTTCTTTTTCCGCTAAATATACTCAATCTATCCAGGGTTCAGGTTGTTTAGGTATAAGTCACATGCCTGCCCGTTCAATGGCATAAAAAAGAGCGGTTTCGCGCCTTTTGACTATTACGTCGTGACTTCACTCAGCCGATATGGAATTCGCAGGGGCTTATCGCTCATTCCGCCGACAAATACTGCCGTGATCTTTTCATCATCAGATTCAACACTTGCCCAAAGCCGAGAGCGCCTGTTTAACACCTCACCTTGCTCGAACAGATAGCGGTATTTACCACCTTGATACACGTGAAGGTAAGATGCCAGTGCCCCTGCCGCACTACCCGTTGCAGACTCTTCATTGATACCCAGCAACGGGGCAAAATTCCTGCAGCGTGCGGAAATATCAGACTCAGTAGGTGTTAGCGCAAATACGTGGATAGCACCAGTTTTAGACTTGTGATTGAAGGCAGAAATCGCGTCAAAATCCGGCGTGATCTGCAACAAACGGTTTTCGTTATTCACAGGTACAATGACATCCCACAGCCCAGTCGAGACAGACTTGACTGGTAGGCCAGTTGCAAGAATATCTTCAGCGGTAAGACCAAGCAGTGGCGCAATGTCCTCTGCATTGAACGAGTTGCCGAACGTCGGTAATGCCTGCTGCATGTTGATACGGCCTTCCGGAGTAATAGACACGCCCAGCACGCCAGCACCTGTTTCCTGGGTATAGTCACCGGCTTCAATTTTCCCAACTTTATACAGCGTCGAAAATGTACCGACAGTTGCATGACCACAGAGATTGACCTCTTCAGTCGGCGTGAAAAAGCGGACGTGATAATCTGCTTTTTGGGAGGGTAAAACAAACGCAGTTTCAGAATAGCCTAAATCTGCGGCAATGGACTGCATTTGTTTGGCACTGAGATTCTCGCCGTTAAGAACTACTCCAGCAGGATTCCCCCCCTGATTGTCAGCGACAAATGCATTCACAACGTAGACTTCAATATAATCTGACATAGCTACCTTCCCTTCATTCTTATTATAGTGATACACAAGCAACCAAGTTCACTGGTTTTATCAGGCTTGCATATTCTCGGCATCATTTTCGTTATTAACATCAATGAAGTACGGCACCTGAACATGTAACGTTTATTTTCTATTTGTTACAGTGTTATAAATTAGCGCAAAACACAAGACATTGATTAAGATTCGTCACCCCACAGATATGAAACTCGCAAACTTGCTAGCACTTGCGCTTTTTCATTAAAATGACCTTAAACGCTTAATAGGTGAAAGACGGCATGATCGATATAGAAAACCTGATTAAACATGCGCCAGAACGCGAACCGGATATTCCTTTACCTTCAATGGAAGAGCAAAAGCGCATTGCAGCAGAGCTTAAAGCGCTTGAAGCCAAAGGTGAATTAACACCTGAGATTCTGGAAAAGTATTTTGGTGGCAAGAAAACGCACTGATCTTGACAGACTTATCTGAGAGTATACGCGCCCTTCTATGGCGCGTCAGACTGCTGACAAAGCCCTGGCTATTTGGCTGGGGCTTTGATCTAATAAGGGATAAGCAAACCAATCATGGATGTGGTGACATGCTTAAAGACCCTGGCCCTCAGCAATATGAAATCGAGATGGTGACACTCGAACAGTTGGTCCCCAAAAACCATCTCGTTCGCAAAATCGATGCTGCCGTCGACTTTGAATTTATCCGCGACGAGGTCGCCCACCTCTATTGCCACTACAATGGCCGCCCTGCGATAGACCCCGTTCGCCTGTTCAAAATCCTGCTCCTTGGCTTCCTCTTCGGCGCCAAAAGTGAACGCCAGCTCGTCAAAGACATCGAGGTCAATGTCGCTTACCGCTGGTTCCTGCGAATGTCACTCACTGAAAAGGTGATTGATGCGTCCACCTTGAGCCAGAATCGCCGCCGTCGCTTCAACGATACCGACGTGTTCGAACGCATCTTCATCCGTATCGTCGAACAGGCGATGAGCAAAGGCATGGTCGATGGACGTACCTTGTTTACCGACAGCACTCACCTGAAAGCCAATGCCAACAAGCGTAAATACCGTAACGAACTAGTGAAACAAAACGTCAGTGCTTATGCCGAGCTGTTGGATGAAGCGGTTGACGCTGACCGCGCAGCAGAAGGAAAACGCCCACTCAAGCCGAAAGATGGTCACATTGAGAAAAACACCAAAGTCAGCACCACCGACCCAGACAGCGGGTTCATGACACGGGACCAAAAACCACAGGGCTTCTTCTACCTTGACCATCGCACCGTCGACGGCAAACACGGCATCATCCTCGACACCCATGTCACGCCAGGCAATGTGAATGATGCCCAACCGTATATCGCTCGTCTGGATACCACGTTAGCGCGCTTTACGCTCTCGCCTGTTGCCGCCGGGCTTGATGCTGGTTACTTCACCGCGACTATCTGCCATGAACTGGAGCAGCGCCAAATCCTGCCGGTGATGGGATACCGCCGGCCTCACCGTACGAAGAATCCTATCAAGAAAAAGCACTTTCATTACGATAAAGAGACGGACCGCTATCTCTGTCCTCAGGGACAGGAGCTGATTTACAAGACCACCAACCGTCAGGCATACCGTGAATATCACTCTGATCCGCAGACATGCAAAACCTGCCCACTGCGTGAGGATTGCACCAAGAGTAAAAACCACAAACGGGTGATAACCCGGCACCTGTTCGAGAAATCGGTTGAGAATGCCAACGCTCTGAGACTGACTGCCTGGGGAAAGAAAGTGTACCGACGACGGGCAGAGACGGTGGAGCGCAGCTTCGCGGATGCCAAACAGCACCATGGTCATCGCTATGCGAGATTCCGAGGCTTGTTGAAAGTACAAATCCAGTGCTTTCTGGCGGCAGCGGCACAGAACATCAAGAAGATAGCCCTGATGGAGGCTTATCTTCGCAAAACTGGGCTCAATGCGCGCCAAATAGTCCAGATAGTGACGCAATTTAGCGTCTATGGGCTAAAAGCAGCCTGAACATAACAATATGGAAAAATAGCGTGATCGCGGCCTTCGGCCGCTAACAAAAGAAAACCCCGCTTGAAAAAGCGCAATGCTGATCAGTTAAGGATCGGTTGACCGATCCTTCTGATGAGTCAGAATCTGAAATCATTCATTGATTTCAGATTTTTTATGCCTATTACCTCATATCTAAGTGATTTTCTCGAAGAATCACCCGTTGATGTTTCCCAACTCACGACGTTTGCTGAGCATGTCCCTTCAGAATGGGTTGCTGCAGCCGCATCCCTCTCTACTCAAGCCACCATCAGGCGTAGAAGATTACCCAGCGATATGGTCCTGTGGTTAATCGTGGGGATGGCATTCTTCAGAAATGAACCGATTGCTGAGGTAGCCCGTCGGATGAACATCTGTGCTGAAGGGCTTGCTGACGAAGCGCTTCTCGCCAAAAGTGCGCTGACTCAGGCTCGTCAACGACTCGGCTCTGAAGCACCTAAATGGTTGTTTAAAAAGTGTAGTGAGGGATGGGGCAAAGAAAGATACCCAGAGGATGATTGGCATGGCCTCCAGGTTTTTGCTGTTGATGGTGCATTATTCAGAACGGCAGACACTCCAGAGCTTCGCGAACACTTCGGCTCTGGGAACACCTCGGGTAAACGTCAAACACCCTACCCAGTTCTCCGACTTGTTACCATGATGAATGTGCGTTCTCATATCATCATTGATGCGGATATCAGTCCCTACCGTCGAGGTGAAATCCCCCTCGCTCAGCCCTTCATTAGTTCGCTTCCTGATAACTCGGTAACGCTGTTGGATAAAGGGTTCTATGGCGCAGATTTGTTGCTGAGCCTATCGGCTAGCGGTGTAAACCGTCACTGGCTCATTCCGGCTCGAAAGGGATTGGTGTACACGATTCTCGATGAGGAAGAAACCAATGACAATCTTATCGAAATGAAAGTCTCCCCTCAGGCCAGAAAAAAGAATCCGAGTCTACCTGAGAAGTGGCAAGTCAGGGCGGTGACTTATGAAGTGGATGGAAAAGAGAAGACCGTGTTTACTTCACTGCCACGAGAGAAGTACAGCGCTGAGCAAGTGGCCACGCTCTATCATGAGCGGTGGGAGATAGAGTTGGGATATCGAGACATCAAAAGCTCTATGCAGCACAATGCCATGACGTTGAGAAGTAAGACAGTCGAGCTTGTTTATCAGGAGTTATGGGGACTGCTTCTTGGATACAACCTGGTGAGACGAGAGGCCAGCCAAGCCGCGGTAGCTCATGGTCGTGCACCAAATGAAATAAGCTTCAAATACGCTTGCCAGTATATTGCGAGTCAACTAAGGATAATGAGCAAAGCTTTATCTCCGGGCAATACGCCTAAGAGGCTTAAGGCATTGAGAGGAGACTTATCTGTCCTGTTCATAGAAAAACGCCCCAGACCATCAAGACCTAGGGCAGTTAAAATGTCAAAGACCCGTTATCCGATTAATCGCAAAGCGGCTCCGCTTAAGTGAACTGCATTGCGCTTGAAAAAGCGGGGTTAGTCAGCAATCTGACGCGCCCTTCTATGGCGCGTTTTTGTTTTCTCGCCCCATATTGAAAGTTAGCCCGAAAGTCATAGTTCAATATTTTTATTGACCAATTTGAAACCAATGGTGTAAGTGTAAAGTAAACTGTTTTGTAAACACTTTTGTTGCATTTGAGCATATTGCTTTACATTTGTGGGTTGTTCACAGTTCTTAATGAGGCATGTCAAGCCATCTAACAACACGAGCTGGCCGTGACAAAACAAAGCTGAGAGGCAAAACATTCATCTTGCTGACCAAGGCGGAATATTGACCCCAAATTCCACCACTTATAGCAGTTGATGACTGGCGATGACTCTTGTGATGTCAACGTTCGTCCTACAGGGGCGGTATATAAGGAGAAAGGGGCATGAGTGACGTTGTGCTTAATTTTACGCTTGATGAGTTCGGCGTCCGGCTGGCGAAAGTCCGCGCAGTCATGGAACACCATGAACTGGATTTATTGATCGTCCATGATCCGTCCAATATGTCATGGCTGACAGGTTATGACGGTTGGTCGTTTTACGTGCCCCAGTGTGTTGTCATCGGTCATACCGGCGAACCAATCTGGTTCGGCCGTGGACAGGATGCCAACGGCGCACGCCGCACTGTGTATATGCATCGCGAAAACGTCATTGGCTACCCCGATCACTATGTGATGAATCCTCCTCTCCACCCCATGGAATACCTTGCCAATACAATCTTATATGAAAGACTTTGGGATAGAGGACGCATTGGCGTAGAGAAAGACAATTACTATTTTAGCGCCACCGCCTATGAATCATTACAGGAAAACCTGCCTAACGCGTCGTTTGTTGATGCAACCGGGCTTGTTAACTGGTGCCGGGCAGAAAAATCAGATCAGGAGCTTTATTACATGCGCGCCGCCGCCCGTATTGTCGAGAACATGCATCGGGTCGCCTACGAATTAATTGAACCAGGTTTGCCAAAACATATTCTGGTGGCTGAAATTAACAAGCATTCTGTGATCGGCCATGACGGTCATTTTGGCGATTACGCAGCCATCGTCCCCCTGTTACCATCAGGGATTGATGCGTCAGCCCCGCACCTCACCTGGGACGATAAACCCTTCAAGAAAGGCGAAGGCACTTTCATTGAAATGGCAGGCGTGCATCGTCGTTATCACTGCCCGCTATCACGCACCATTTATCTTGGTGAGCCAGCAGATCACTTCAAACGGGCTAACGATGCATTGAATGAAGGTCTTGAGGCAGGGCTTATGGTTGCCAAACCCGGTAACACCTGTGGTGACATTGCCGCCGCCCTTAATGCCACCATGGAAAAATATGGGTTTGACCGTGGTGGTTCACGCTGTGGATACCCTATTGGTATCAGCTATCCACCAGACTGGGGCGAGCGCACCATGAGCCTGCGCCCGACGGATAACACAGTGCTGAAAGAAGGCATGACCTTTCACTTTATGCCGGGCCTGTGGATGGACGACTGGGGCATGGAGACCACGGAAAGTATTGTGATCACAAAATACGGTGCAGAAACTCTGTGTAATTTTCCCCGACAGCTATTTGTTAAGCACTAAAACGTAGGGACGAAAAGATTATGGCAACGCTTCCGCCAAGTTCAGTATCTGCCACCGTGAATTTTGAGGCCGACGGAATCCAACATGGCTTTTTGACATTGCCCTATTCCCATGATGGTTCCGCGTGGGGCGCCATTATGACACCAATCACTGTCATCAAAAATGGCGAAGGGAATACAGCCCTTTTGACCGGTGGTAACCATGGCGATGAATACGAAGGCATTACCTCACTGCTAAAGCTTTGTCATTCGCTCAGCCCCAACCAGATGAAAGGCAGGGTCATTATCATCCCTATGATGAACCAGCCTGCGGTAAAGGCAGGCAGCCGGGTTTCCCCCATTGATAATGGCAACATGAACCGTGCGTTTCCCGGCCATCCCTACGGCGGAATGACCGAACGCATGGCGGACTATTTCAACCGTTATCTTATCCCGATGTGCGACACCGCACTGGATATCCATTCCGGTGGCAAGACGCTGGACATCCTGCCTTTCGCTGCCGCACACCGGTTGCGCGACAAAGCCCAGGAACAGCGTTGTTTGGAAGGTGCCAGGCTGTTTGGCGCGCCTTATTGCTTTTACATGGAAGAAATGGACCCAGCCCAGCTCTATGACACCGCCGTAGAGAATCAGGGGAAAGTGTTTGTCACCACCGAATTGCGCGGAGGCGGCACAACGACACCTGACACTATCGAAATCGCCGACCGTGGCATCCACAACTTCCTGGTCTACAGCGGCATCTTACAAAAACCTTATATTGACCCACACGCCGAACCTCAATATCTGGAGATCCCCACTGCCCAATGCTATTTGCAGAGCGAGCACAGCGGCATCCTCGAAATGTGTGTTTCACTGGGAGAGAAAATCAGACAAGGCGATCTTATTGCCCGCGTCTATTCCACAGAACGGACCGGGGAATGTCCGACCGAGTACCGTGCCCAAACAGACGGTACCCTTGCCGCCCGGCGGCACATGGCTTTAATTAATATCGGTGATACCTTCGCTGTGCTGGCGAAACCCGTTTCTCAATAATCTCTGAATTTTCATTATTCCCAACGCTATGCCACGCTTACAGGAGGACATTTAAACAGCGGGATTCACTGCACGTTGGCTTCCCCACCTATGCCATTTGGAGAACGCAATGCGGCTTGATCGTTACGACACCAAAATCCTTCACATTCTGGCCACTCAGGGACGCATCACCAAGTCACACCTTGCCGAAGCCATCAACCTGTCGGTCAGCCCATGCTGGGAGCGGGTCAGACGCCTAGAAGAAGCCGGGATCATTGAAGGCTATGGCGCCAAAATCAATCCCGGTATTTTGGCAAAGAAAACACCGGTACTGGTTGAAGTCACGCTGGGAAAACATGATGCAGAAAGCTTTGGGCGTTTCGAGCAAGCCATGCAGGCATGTCCAGAGGTTGTAGACTGCTTTGCAACCGGCGGCGGTGTGGATTACATCCTCCGCGTAATGGCAAAAGACATCGACCAATATCAACGCCTGGTCGACAGCTGGTTGATGTCAGACCTTGGGATTGAGCGTTACTACACCTACATTGTGACCAAGACCATCAAGCACCAACAGGAAGTGATAGAGATCGACGAAAACCTGATTCGGTGCTCCTGATTCGTTGTTCAAAGATATCTGACAGAAAAAACAGCCACTCTTCCAGCCAGAAATAAAAAAAACAGCATGATTGCCCCTGCCTAACAGAAAACAATTTTGCGCTGGCTGACATACCTTTTCAGTGGGAGAACACATTTACTCAACCGGGGAGGTCATGTTATGGCCGCGCTAAATCTGCCACATGAAGGAAAAGCAAGCCATGCGGTTCTGGAACATCTGGACGATGCCCGCCTGTTTCGCCAGCTTGCCTATATCAACGGAAAATGGGTTACGGGAAAGCAGGACATTGCCGTCACCAACCCAGCCAACGACGATGTGATAGGTTATGTCACCTCACTGACAGAAACACAAATCGGCAATGCCATTTACGCCGCAGACAGGGCGTTTACCACATGGCGGGCGCTTTCCGCAGAACACCGCGCCATGAAGCTAATGGCCTGGCATCACCTGTTGTTGGAAAACAAAGAAGACCTGGCGAGCTTACTGGTGTTGGAACAAGGCAAAACACGTGAAGAAGCCCGGGGCGAAATCGGGTATGGCGCGTCATTTGTCAGTTGGTTTGCCGAAGAAGCACGCCGCGCCTATGGCGAAACCATTCCCAGCCACATCCCCAATGCGCAACTGGCCACCATTCGTGAACCCATCGGTGTTGCTGCACTCATCACGCCCTGGAATTTTCCCAACGCGATGATCACACGAAAAGCCGCGGCAGCGCTGGCAATTGGCTGTACCGTGGTCGTAAAGCCAGCCAATGAAACCCCCTTTTCAGCACTGGCATTGGCCGAACTTGCCGAGCGTGCCGGTATTCCGCCCGGTGTGTTTAACGTGGTGACCGGTGACGCACCCATGATCTCTGAAACACTCTGCGCATCAGAAAAAGTCAAAGCGCTCTCTTTCACCGGCTCAACCCGTGTCGGCAAGATACTGCTTCGCCAGTGTGCAGACACCGTCAAGAAATGCTCAATGGAACTCGGCGGCAATGCCCCTTTCATTGTGCTGCCTGATATGGACATCAAACTCGCGGCAAAAGCGGCAGTTGATGCCAAATTCCAGACCTCGGGACAGGATTGCCTTGCCGCGAACCGGATTTTTGTGCCAAGAGATCGTTATAACGCGTTTATCGATGCCTTTGCATCCGGCATGCAGAAACTGCGGGTGGGTAACGGCATGCATAAAAACGTCGATATCGGGCCACTGATCAACCGACAGGCCGTCGAAAAGGCGCAAAAACTGGTGGATGACGCTCTGGAAAAAGGCGCAAACCTGATTACCACAAACCGCAAAACACCACCGGGCAATAACTTTTTCAACCCTGTGCTGCTGACCCATGTCACACCGGATATGGCCGTTTACCGCGAAGAAAACTTCTGCCCGGTTGCAGGCGTGCTGGCATATGACGATTTGGATCAGGTGATCGCACAGGCCAACGACACCGAATACGGCCTCGCCGCTTATCTCTATGGTCACGACATCCGCGACATCTGGAAGCTGATGCGTGGTTTGGAGTTTGGCATGGTGAGTGTTAACAGCGTGAAGATGACGGGTCACCCCATTCCCTTCGGTGGCATGAAGCAATCCGGTCTCGGCCGTGAAGGCAGTCGCCACGGATTCGATGAATACAGCGAAATAAAATACTGCTGCCTCGGCGGTTTACCCACAGCCAGCGGCTGCTAACGGAAAAGGAGTGTGTTATGACTCAGAACATTGATACCAAAAACCTGCTTGAGACAGACCGCCAGAACGTGTTTCACGCCTCTACCCATCTCAAACAATATGCCCATGGCGAAATGGCGGGTCGCATCATTACCGGCGCCAAAGGTATCCGCATTCGAGATTCCGAGGGTGTTGAGCTGATTGATGGCTTTGCCGGGCTCTATTGCGTCAATATCGGCTATGGACGCGAAGAGATGGCAGAAGCCATTTACGAGCAGGCGAAAAAGCTCGCCTACTACCACACTTATGTCGGCCACACCAATGAAGCCCTGATCACCCTGTCTGAACGTATCCTCAAGATGGCAGGGCAAGGCATGAGCAAGGTCTACTACGGCATGTCCGGCAGCGACGCCAATGAAACCCAGCTCAAATTGGTCTGGTACTACAACAATGCACGCGGTTTGCCGGAGAAGAAAAAAATCATTTCCCGTGACCGTGGTTATCACGGTTCAAGTATCGCTTCCGGCTCATTGACCGGACTGCCCCTCTTCCACGCACACTTTGACCTGCCACTTCAGCGTATCAAACACACCATTGCGCCCTACTACTACCGCCGGGAAGATGATGGCATGAACGAGTGCGAGTTCGCCAAACACTGCGCCGATGAGCTGGAAAAAATGATCCTCGCCGAAGGCCCGGAAACAGTGGCAGCCATGATTGCCGAGCCTGTACTTGGCACAGGCGGTATTGTTCCGCCACCGCAGGGTTACTGGCAAGAAATCCGAAAGGTGCTTGATAAATACGACATCCTGCTGATCTCTGACGAAGTGGTATGCGGGTTTGGCCGTCTGGGGGCCGATTTCGGATCCATCATGTATGAGATGAAGCCAGACCTTATCACCGTTGCCAAAGGCCTCACCTCCGCCTATCAACCGTTGTCCGGTGTCATGATCGGCGAGAAAGTATGGAACGTGCTCGAAGATGGCACTGACCAATGGGGGGCGATCGGCCATGGTTATACTTATTCCGGTCACCCACTCGGCGCGGCATCTGCCCTGTGTAACCTTGACATCATTGAACGGGAAGGCCTGACGGCAAACGCCCGTGACACCGGCGCATACTTCCAGCAGCAGATGAAAGCTGCTTTTGCTGATCATCCTCTTGTCGGTGACAGCCGCGGCATTGGTTTACTTCATGCCCTTGAGTTCTCCAGCAACAAGCACAAACGTGAACATTTCGATCCTAACCTGAAAGTCGGCCCGCAAGTTGCGGCAGCGTGTCTGGAGCAGGGATTGATTGCCCGAGCTATGCCCCACGGTGACATCCTCGGCTTTGCACCGCCGTTGGTTGTTAACCGCACAGACATCGATGAGATTGTCACTCGTGCCAGAAAAGCCGTCGATAAAGTCACCAATACCCTGATCAACAGCGGGTGCTGGAAAGCCGCATAACATCCAAAGGCGGGGGCCATGTGTGTCCCTGCCTGCTCACCCAAACAATTCCGCGAAAGCTTTTCTATGGTGGGTGGTCTATCTAAGTGTGAGAGTCAAACGGAATGGCAGTAACAGCCTGCAGGGCTCACTGGTTATAAAAACTGTTGATAGATCAGTCCTATTGCATTCATAGAACAAAGCCATTGTCCTTTTTTGCCAATTGGGATTATTGTCAATGTTAAGAAAACGTAGAGAACACAACATCTTTAAACACGAACTGGAAACACAATAACAAGGTGCAAAGCATGGACAACACAAATGGAAGCGCGGGCAAATGCCCAGTTATGCACGGTGCAATGACATCATCCAGCAGTTCTAATGTCGCCTGGTGGCCAAATGCCCTCAACCTCGACATCCTTCACCAACACGACACCAAATCCAACCCTCTCGGTGCCGATTTCAATTATCGGGAAGCCCTCAAAACATTAGACGTTGACGCACTGAAAAACGACCTCAAAGCATTAATGACTGACAGCCAGGATTGGTGGCCGGCAGACTGGGGTCACTATGGCGGTCTGATGATTCGTATGGCGTGGCACTCCGCAGGCTCTTATCGGATTGGTGATGGTCGCGGTGGTGCGAGCACAGGTAACCAGCGCTTTGCGCCCCTCAACTCCTGGCCAGACAATGCTAACCTTGACAAAGCACGCCGCTTGCTTTGGCCAATCAAACAAAAATATGGCAACAAGATCAGCTGGGCAGATTTGATAATCCTTGCCGGTAACATGGCTTATGAGTCAATGGGTCTTAAAACCTTTGGCTTTGCTTTCGGTCGTGAAGATATCTGGCATCCAGAAAAAGACATTTACTGGGGGTCAGAGCAAGAGTGGCTGGCTCCAAGCGGCGGCGAAAACAGTCGATATGCAAAAGAAGAACGCGATCTGGAAAATCCGCTGGCCGCAGTAATGATGGGTCTGATTTACGTGAACCCAGAAGGGGTTGACGGTAATCCGGATCCGCTGAAAACCGCACAGGATATGCGCGTCACCTTCGCCCGCATGGGTATGGACGATGAAGAAACGGTTGCCCTCACCGCAGGTGGTCACACCGTTGGCAAAGCACACGGTAACGGCAACGTTGAAAATATCGGCCCTGACCCAGAAGGCGCAGATATCTCTGAGCAAGGCCTTGGTTGGCAAAACCACACCACACGTAGCATTGGTCGCGATACCATGACCAGTGGCATCGAGGGCGCATGGACAACCAACCCTATCCAATGGGACAACGGTTTCTTTGACATGCTGCTCAACCACGAATGGCAACTGACCAAGAGCCCTGCGGGTGCATGGCAGTGGGAACCTGTCGACATCAAAGAAGAGAACAAACCTGTCGACGTTGAAGACCCAAGCATCCGTCACAACCCAATGATGACAGATGCCGACATGGCGTTGAAAATGGACCCGGACTACCTGAAAATTTCTCAGAAATTCTATCAGGATCCTGCGTACTTTTCTGAGGTGTTTGCCCGTGCATGGTTCAAACTGACCCACCGCGATATGGGCCCTAAATCCCGTTACTTTGGTCCTGATGTGCCAGCAGAAGACTTGCTCTGGCAAGATCCAATCCCTGCGGGACGCACAGACTACGATGTTGATGCAGTCAAAGCGAAAATCGCAGCAAGTGGCCTGTCTGTCAGCGAACTGGTCGCCACCGCATGGGACAGCGCACGTACATTCCGTGGTTCTGACAAACGTGGCGGCGCAAATGGAGCCCGTATTCGTCTGGCACCACAAAACGCTTGGGAAGGTAACGAGCCGGAGCGACTGGCCAACGTACTGAATGTACTTGAAACCATTGCCGAGGAAAGCGGTGTCAGCGTAGCCGATGTTATCGTGCTGGCCGGTAACCTGGGTGTTGAGCAGGCGGCGAAAGCCGCAGGCGTTGAAATCACCGTCCCCTTCGCACCGGGCCGTGGTGATGCAAGCCAGGAACAGACCGATGCTGAATCATTCGCGGTACTTGAGCCTGTCGCTGATGGTTTCCGTAACTGGCAGAAGAAGCACTATGCGGTTGCACCAGAAGAAATGTTGCTGGACCGTGCCCAACTGCTTGGCCTGACAGCACCGGAAATGACCGTACTTATCGGCGGACTGCGCGTGCTTGGCACCAACTACGGCGGTTCAAAACACGGTGTGTTTACTGACCGCGTTGGCACTCTGAGCAACGATTTCTTCGTTGGCCTTACGGACATGAATCACAGCTGGAAACCAACCGGCCGCAACTCCTACGACATCGTTTCACGCAACAGTGGTGAAGTGAAATGGACAGCGACCCGTGTTGATTTGGTATTCGGTTCTAACTCTATCCTACGGGCATATGCCGAAGTCTACGCTCAGGACGACAACAAAGAGAAATTCGTGAAAGACTTTGTTGCCGCGTGGACCAAGGTAATGAATGCAGACCGCTTTGATATCGCGTAACGCGCTGTCAGTTAAGCATTAATCCGACTTACAATGCCGCTCATCCGAGCGGCATTTTTTATCCAGCCACTTGGATACAACACATTATTTCTTTTTCTTCACCTTACCCTGCACCGCGTTAAAACGGGGATTGGATTTACAAATAACGTAAAGGCGTCCGCGGCGTTTCACCACCTGGCAATCTTTACTGCGCTTCTTGGCGCTTTTCAAAGAACTTAATACCTGCATTGTTATTTCCCTACCTTAAGATTCTTGGCACCAAAACGTTGATTGAAACGTGCGACACGTCCATCCTGCTTGGTCATTTTCTGTTTACCTGTGTAGAAAGGATGGGAGTATGACGAAACATCCAGAGTGACATACGGATACGTTTTTCCATTTAACTCAACAGTGCGTTTCGTTTGCACGGTCGATCCCACAAGAATATATTCGTTCGCACCTGTGTCATGAAATGCCACAGTTCGGTATTCCGGATGAATGCCTGGTTTCATGGTAACGCTCTCCTTCCTATAATCGATATGTTATAACATAACATTTTAATCCTTTCAGTCAAACGCGAATTGTTATCAATAATGGATATTTGGAATATCAGTAAGGAAAAAACCCGAGAAAACAAAAAGCCATGGCAGCAGAACCATGGCTTTTTATCATTTCGCAAGGCGCGTTAAAGTTGTTTGGATTGCGGTAAATTACTTCACGTCACTTATGCTGGTATCTGTTGTGACTTCAGTGCTCGTCTCTTCGGCAGCAGGATCTTCGGCTGTAACGTCTTCAGCAACCACTTCAGCATCTGCCAGCTTCTCACCGCACGCATAGGCATTACCAAACATGGTGACTGAGCTCAGGAAACCAAAAGGCTGGTAAAGATACAGTAAGTCGGCACCTTTTTCAGCGGCTTTGATGCGCATCTGGTTTAGTGTGCCCCACACCATGTCTTTGTCTGCATGCAGCCAGTAATCATAGAAATGACCTTCAGAGCCAATCACTGTTCCTAAATGTTTGCACCCCTGAATCGCATTCACATCGTCCCAGATGACTTTCACTTGCTCTGATTCTTGGGTTGGAAAGGTAACACAACCGGAAAGTAATGCTGCCACAGCAGCCGCCAGCATGATTTTTTTCATAAAAATGAATATACAACGTCATCAATGGCACGAAGTGTATCGTTACCCATTGAAAAATCAAGAAAAATACTGGTTACGCATTGTATCTTTGAGGGAGTTTGACGCCATTACGCTACTTTACGCGCATGATACAGTGCTCAACATTGCCAACCTTAACACTGATGGTTTGAGATAGCTTTTGGTATTCCAGCGCTTCAAGCACATCGTCTGGATACCCTTGGTCGATCATCCAATCCATCGGCTCTCGAAAAGTATCTTCAGAGACAACAAAAGAATCATTCAACAATAGATTGTCACGGATACTCACAATCCATACCCTTTCCTGATACTCAGAAAGATCCTTGAGCGTCTCGGAAAGCGACGCATTAACTTTACCCCAAAATGTACTCATCGTATTTAGCCGTCCTTCGAGTAAATCCTTGAAGATTTGAATGGTTAACGTCTGGAGAATATACGGTACGAACCGGGATTCAAATCCTATTTGAACTGGGGTGAGACGCAACACAAAAATAGTCAGACATTGCGGAGCCAAAAAGGCTCTCTGGGACTAGTAAAGCTCATGATCTTTCAACGGCACTTCCATTGCATTGCTTTCGGTTTTAGACGGTCCGCCGACCATTTCATCGTACGCACTTTCCTGTCGAAGCACTCTTTCTCTCACCTTCAGGTTTCTACAGTATTTTTGGATGTCAATAAGGGAGTGAGTACGAAGGAAATTGCCATCATCGTGGCATACGAAATATTCGTCACCGTCAATAATCACGGAAGCCTGATACAGGCACAAATCCAGTGAATGGATGATCAGCTTATCGATAGCAACGCATTTTTCGAGCTTGGTAAGGGATATTTTCATCGTGATCTCCTTGCTGTCACCAGAAATCTACGGCAACCCCTTCTTTATGGTTCAAAAAAAAAGCCGCTTCGAAAAACGGCTTATGCAGAGAAAGGATGTACGGCTTACATTGCGTTGCGGAAAATTTCACAGATTTCTTCGTGTGTTGCCTGTTTCGGGTTGGTGAAACCACAGGCATCTTTCAAGGCATTTTCTGCCAGAGTGGGAATATCGTCAGCTTTTACCCCCAGCGCTTCAAGGCCCTCGGGAATACCCACATCTTTTGACAATGCCTGAATCGCCTTGATTGCGGCATCTGCGCCCTGTTCAGGTGTTAAACCCTCAACGTCGACACCCATCGCTTTTGCCACATCACGCAAACGGCTTGGACAGACTTGGGCGTTGTAGCGCTGAACGTGTGGCAACAATACGGCATTACATACACCGTGTGGCAGGTCATAGAAGCCACCCAGTTGGTGCGCCATTGCATGCACGTAACCCAGCGATGCGTTATTAAACGCCATACCAGCCATAAACTGTGCATACGCCATTTGTTCACGGGCTTCCAGATTCTGGCCATCATTGACCGCAGTACGGAGGTTTGCCTGAATCAACTCCATTGCTTTGATCGCGACGGCATCGGTGATAGGCGTAGCCGCCGTTGAAACGTATGCTTCCACCGCGTGGGTCAAGGCATCCATACCGGTCGCAGCAGTCAATGACGCCGGTTTTGCCAACATCAATTCGGGATCGTTCACTGAAATCAGCGGTGTGGTGTTTTTATCCACAATGGCCATTTTAATGTGACGCGCTTCGTCGGTGATAATACAGAAACGGGTCATCTCAGACGCCGTGCCGGCGGTGGTGTTAATCGCAATCAGTGGAAGTTGCGCTTTGGCTGATTGGTCCACACCTTCATAATCCGCAATCTCGCCACCGTTGGTTGCCACCAGCGCGATACCTTTTGCACAATCGTGAGGTGAGCCACCACCCAAAGAGATAACAAAGTCACAGCCGTTTTCTTTCAAGATCGCAAGGCCTGCTTCCACGTTACCCATCGTCGGGTTGGGTTGGGTGCCGTCGAACACAGCAGTTTTTACACCACGCTCTGCCAGCAAGGTTGCCACTTTCTCTACAACGCCAATGTCGCTCAATACCTTGTCAGTGACAATTAGGCCATGTTTAAAGCCATGGGACTTAATGGCGTCGGCAGCATCGACAAGGCAGCCTGCGCCCATCAGATTTACAGTAGGGATAAAAAATGCGCTTGTCATGGCGATTCTCCTGGGTGTCTATTTTTCAATGTAGGATACACGGCGATGGTGTAACCCGTTTTTTTCGTGCCCAGTTTTTGTAACACCTTAACCGCGCGCATAACTTTGACCTGGTTCAAATACACAAACCAATACTGATATAAATGCATAAGACTTTGACGCAGATCTTAAGTTATATCTCGCAAAAATTATGAAACAACCAAATATCTTTCCTTATAACTTCGAGTTACCACAAAAGCGTCTACCAGAATGAGACGTTCGGAGCAACACGAAATTTTGTATATTAAACCAGACGAGAAAGGATTGTGGAGGGGAATTAGATATATTCGTCAACGTCTGCTTTGCCACGACGGTCTGCACTAACCCGCCGGTCGTACCCTTGGTATTTGCAGCGATTCCTGCGCCTGTCTCTTCGCGATCGCCTGTCTATCACATAGACACCATCAACCAATGTGGTGTCTGCTACAAACGTCTTCTCTTCCTGTTTTCCTTCATATGGCCGAATCTTCATGATAGGTCGCTCTGCTTCACCAATCTCACCAAAGAAAACTGTCTTCTTCATTTAATTGTTAAACAGACCGTATAAAACTCAACCATGGTTCATAAGCACTTTGTTTTTTCTTAAACAAGAGCGTTGATCTCAAACTTTACACACCACCTGAAAATGCAAGGTTCAGCGAGTTTATATACATGTAATAGCGAAAATAGCGACATGAAGAAACTGTCCACTTCCCCTTTAACGAGACAGCACATCCCAGATCGCAAATAGCCGCCTTAGTTAAGCTATCTATTGGCCATTGAGTGCGACAACCGAGCCACGTTCCACCACAGTGGGTTCCAATTCAACAATCTGGGGGGCGCGGGCGCTGTCGCTAATCCGCTGAACCAATGCATCCACTGCCGCTTTGCCAAGACGGTATTTCGGCTGGTGTACCGTGGTGAGCGAAGGTGTCATGTATTTTGCCAGATGTATGTCATCATACCCCATCACAGAAAGAGCACCTGGAACGGAAATCCCCTGTTCACTGGCAGCATTAATCAGCCCCATGGCCATCATGTCATTCCCGGCAAAAATGGCGGACGGCAACTTGCCACTGCGTTTGAATGCCGCCAGTGCCTGATAGCCACTTTCACATTCAAAATCCCCTTCCACTACCCACTTGGGATTGATATCAAGCGCGGCTTCTTTCATCGCACGCTTAAATCCCTGATACCGCATTTGAGCCTGATGCCTTGCCAATGGCCCGGTGATGCAGCCAATTTCCCGGTGACCCTGCTGGATAAGGTATTTCGTCGCAAGGTAGCCACCGCGCAGAGAGTTATCCTGAATTTTGTCACAGGGCCAGGAAATCGGTCCCCAGTCCATCACTACCACTGGCACGGTGTTGAGCTTTTCGAGAATCTCCGAATACTCCCCTTCCAGCGTGGCGCACATCAAGATGAAGCCATCGACCCGCTTTTGCATCAGGGTATCAATCGAGGCCTTCATGCGCTGGGCATCGCCTTCAGTGTTGCAAAGGATGAGGTTATACCCGGCATGATAGCAGCTTCGCTCTACCCCTTTGACCACTTCGCCGAAAAACGGATTGGTGGAGGTGGTCACTATCATGCCGAGGGTGTTGGTGCGGTTGGTTTTGAAACTGCGCGCCAGAGCGGAAGGCGCAGTGTAATTGAGCGCTTTCGCGGCGCTACTTACGCGCTCTGCAATTTCATCACTGACAAAGCGCGTTTTGTTGATGACATGGCTAACAGTCGAGGTGGAAACACCGGCTAACTTCGCGATGTCTTTCATTGTTGCCATATCATCTCCTTATCAGGCGTGGATTTTCAGGAAGGCATCCACTTCTTCGCGGGTCGGGATCGACGTTTGCGCGCCAAAGCGGGTGACAGAAATTGCCGCCGCGGCGTGAGCAAACTTAATCGCTGATTCTAAAGGCATGGATTCCATTAAACCAGTGACGAATGCGCCGTTGAAAGTATCACCTGCTGCGGTGGTGTCTGTCGCTTCCACGCGGAATCCGGGCACAATGTGTCCCTCGCCATTCTGGCTGACATACACACCTTTTGCACCCAGGGTGATCATCACGGTGTCAATGCCTTTGCCATGCAGCACATCTGCGGCTGCTCGCGCTGACGCATCATCGTCTACTTTCACACCGGTCAGCACTTCTGCTTCGGTTTCGTTTGGCGTGATAATGTCGATACAGGCCAGCAGGCTTTCAGGCAACTCGCGCGCCGGAGCCGGGTTCAGGATCACTCTGGTGCCATGGCGTTTAGCCGTTTGCGCGGCAAGCTCGATGCCGTCCAGCGGGGTTTCCAGTTGCATTAGCAGATAATCGGCCTGACGGATACGTTCAAGCTCCGGCTCAACCGCTTCTGCCGTCAGTTTGGCGTTGGCTTCTGCTGAAATACAAATGCTGTTCTCGCCGCTGTCAGCAACCTGGATCATGGCAATGCCGGTCGGGCAATCTGGCTGCATTTTCACGCCACCGATATTGATGCCATCACACTTGAAACTTTCGCGGATATTGACGCCAAACGGATCGTCGCCGACACAGGCAATGAAGGCGATATCAGCGTTTAAACGCGCCGCAGCGACGGCCTGATTCGCCCCCTTTCCACCGGGGATCACCTGATAATGACGACCATGCAGGGTTTCACCGGGACGGGGAAAAGAAGGCACCTGCAATACATGATCTGCGTTAACGCTCCCTAAAACCACTAACTTATTCATCGCGTTATCCTCAGACAAGCTGCCAGCCAAAACGTTGAACGATGCTGGCACTAAAAACAGTATTGTTGATTGTATGATTATAAAAACTGAGTGATTTGGTTTCTTTATCAAGACGCCAAAGCAATCGGCTTTTGGATTGATATTTTGTTCCCTCCCCCGGTTAAAGAGGGAGGGACAGGAGACTTACTGGGTCACCACTTTCAGCGGCACAGGAATGAATTTCTCGACGGGCTCGCCTTTTAGCATCTTGTCTGCGGTTTCCACGCCAATCGCACCAATCAGCTCAGGCTGCTGCGCAATGGTCGCCGCCATTTTGCCACGTTTTACCGCTGCAATACCGTCATCGGTGCCATCAAAGCCAACAATCATCACGTCTTTGCCTGAAGCCTGAATAGCACGCAGTGCGCCCAGTGCCATTTCGTCGTTCTGCGCAAAAACTGCCTGAACATCCGGGTTGGCTGCCAGCATGTTTTCCATCACGTTCAGGCCCTTAGTGCGATCAAAATCCGCAGGCTGACTGGCCAGCAGTTCCATACCGCCGCCTTTCACCACCTTCATAAAACCTTCACCACGTTCACGCGCCGCTGATGTACCCGCAATCCCTTCCAGCTGAATCACTTTGGCTTTCTCACCCACTTTTTCCATGATGAATTTGCCAGCCATTTCACCGCCTGCCACGTTGTCAGACGCAATGTGGCTCACCACTTCACCACGCAGTGCACCACGGTCAAGGGTCAGCACCGGAATGTCACTGCGGTTCGCAATGCGGATAGCATTGGACACAGCGGCAGAATCCGTTGGGTTGATAAGGATCGCTTTTACGCCACGAATGGTCAGATCTTCCACGTTTGACAGCTCTTTACTTGGGTCATTTTGCGAATCCAGCACAATCAGCTCATAACCCAGCTCTTTGGCTTTGTTTTCCGCGCCTTCTTTCATGGTCACGAAGAACGGGTTGTTCAGTGTCGATACGACAATCGCCATGGTGTCCTGCGCCTGTGCGGCCACAGAAACGGTGGAGGAAAGCAGGGCTGCAGAGATAAGCATGGAAAGTTTTTTCATTGTCTTCATCCTTTTGTTTTTTGGTGCGCCGATGAGGGGGAACACCGGCGCGTTCTACACGGTTATCGTTGGTTTATTGCATTTATCTCTTTGATTTAATAATAAGTTAGTAGGGTTACTTGTTTTTGTTGTCGACCATGACTGCCGCCAGAATCACTGTCGCTTTGGCAATCATCTGGTAGTAGGAGGACACGTCGAGCAGGTTCAGGGCATTGTTCAAAAAGCCAATGATCAGCGCGCCAATCAGGGTGCCCATGATGTGGCCTTTACCGCCCATCAGGCTGGTGCCACCGAGCACCACTGCGGCAATCGCATCCAGCTCGTAGCCCATACCTGCTGTAGGTTGCGCAGACGAAAGACGGGAAGTCACGATAATGCCCGCCAGCGCCGCCAGCAAACCACAAATCGCGTAGGCGCCAATCTTCACTTTATCGACGTCGATACCCGACAGGCGGGTAGCAGATTCATTGCCGCCCACGGCATAGATATAGCGGCCAAAACGGGTGTGGTTCAGCAGATACCAAACCGCTGCGAATACAACCACCATCATCCAGACCGGCACTGGAATGCCGAGCGCGTAACCGGTACCAAACCACGCAAATGCGTCTGCGGTGTCGGTAAAACCGGTAGAGATCGGACGCCCTTCGGTGTACACCATGGTCACGCCGCGCAGCAGCGTCATGGTGACGAGCGTGGCGATAAATGCCTGCACCTTGCCTTTGGCGATGATGATGCCGGAAATCGCACCCAGCGCAGCACCGGCAAACAAGGCAGTTGGCACGGCCACCAGCACAGGGACTTCCATTGCAATCAGTGTCGCTGCAAATGCACCACAAAGGGCAAGCACCGAGCCGACACTCAGGTCGATACCGGCCGTCAGGATCACCAGCGTCATACCGACTGCGATAATCGCGTTGATTGAGGTCTGGCGCAGGATGTTCAGGATGTTGTCGACGGTAAAGAAGTTAGGGTTTAAAAACGACACCACGACAATCAGGAACAGAAGCGCAATCAAGGATTTCTGTTCAATCAACCATTCTTTGCTGAACAGCTTTTTACCTTCAGCTTTTGGTTGGGTTACGGCGTTACTATTCATGCTGCATCCTTCTTAACGTGTTTACCTACAGCGCAGGCCAGTAATGTTTCTTGATCGGCATCTTTGGCATCGAATTCACCGGTTATGCGGCCTTCGTGCATCACCATGATCCGGTCGCTCATTCCCAGCACTTCCGGCATATCGGAAGACACCAGAATGATGCTCATGCCTTCTGCCTTGAATCGGTTAATCAGCTGATAAATCTCTTTCTTCGCCCCAACATCGACACCCCGGGTAGGCTCGTCGAGGATCAGCACACGAGGCTTGGTCATCAGGCCTTTGGCAATCGCCACTTTCTGCTGGTTACCGCCGGAAAGGTTACCGATAAGCTGCTCACGGGTAGGCGTTTTGATGTTGAAAAGATTGATGAAATCGTCAACGGCGATCACTTCGTCGTTGTGGCGGATTTGCATGCCTTTGCTGAGCTTGTCGAGCGAACAAATCGACATGTTTTCTTTCACCGACAAGCCGAGGATCAACCCATCGCCTTTGCGGTCTTCGGAGATATAGGCAATGCCGCAGCCCAACCCTTCACGCGGACTGGTTGGATTAACGGTTTTGCCATTGAGTTTGATGTCGCCGCCCTCGCGCGGAAGCGCACCATAAATCACCTTCATCAGCTCAGTGCGCCCTGCGCCCATAAGACCCGACACGCCAAGGATTTCGCCGCGTTTTAAGGTAAAGCTGACGTCTTTCACGCCCGCGCCAGAGACGTTTGTCACCTCAAGGCAGGTATCGCCATGGGTGACTGCAATGCGTGGATACTGTTCTTCCAGTTTGCGGCCAACCATCATCTCAATCAGGCGGTCTTCGTCGATATCTTTCACCTGACACTCGCCAATAAACTTGCCATCACGCAGCACGGTAATGTCATCGCAGATGGTGAAGATTTCTTTCAGGCGGTGGGAGATGTATACAATGCCGCAGCCTTCGGCACGCAGCTCATTGATCACCTTGAACAGGGATTCGGTTTCGGTGTCTGTCAACGCATCTGTCGGCTCATCCATGATGATGACTTTGGACTCAAACGACAGCGCTTTGGCAATCTCCACCATTTGCTGCTCGCCAAGGCTCAACGCGCCCAGCGGTGTTTTGGAGCTGTGTTTCACGTTCAGGCGCGCCAGCAGTTTATCCGCTTCTGCGTACATTCTGTCCCACTGCACGCGACCGAATGGCCCGGTAAATTCACGGCCAAGGTAGATATTCTCAGCAATCGTCAATTCAGGGATCAGGTTCAGCTCCTGGTGAATAATGCTGATACCCGCCTGTTGTGAATCACGTGGGCCTTTAAACGCCGCCGCTTTACCTTCGTAATGAATCGAACCGCCATCCAGCGTGTAAATGCCAGTCAGCACCTTCATCAGTGTCGATTTACCTGCACCGTTTTCTCCCATCAATGCCATCACCCGGCCGGGATAAACGTTAAGGCTGGCTTTATCCAGCGCTTTTACGCCGGGAAATGCCTTTTCAATCTCACTGAGTTGCAGTATTGCCTGAGTCATAGGAATGCCCTCGTCTCACTCATATCCAACGCGCTTAGAAAACCACGCCAGCCTGGAAAATCACGTTTGCGTACGGTGTGCATTCACCGGTGCGAATCACTGCACGGCTGTCATGGGTGCGCGCTTTGAACGCTTCATGCGACAGGTACTGGATTGAAATGCATTTGCCGCTGCGCGCTTCTTCAGCATGGATTTCCTGAATCAGGGCTTCATGGCATTCAGGGCTGGCTGTTGCGAACTCTTCCGCCAGGATGACGCCTTCAATTTGCGATTCGCTCAGCACCACACGCACCGTTTCCAAAAAGCCTGGAACACCGTGGGTTAACGCCAAATCAAGGCGGGTGACATGCGGGGGAATGGGTAGACCTGCATCGCAGATGGTGTATTCATCGGTATGGCCCAGCGTGGAAACCAGATGCGCGATACCCGAGTTCAGTAAGGCACTTTTTTTCATTCTTTGACCTTCTTACAGCGGCTAATTCCCGATAGCTCTCCCGTGTTTTCTATATATAGATATGGACTGGGGAAAAGCTTCATCGAAACGTTTCGCCGACAATAATCGAAACGTTTCGATACGTCTCTAAAAGAAAATTTCAGGCGTGATGCAGATCTCTGGTCTTGAACATTTTGGGAAAAGAAATTTGAACTGAATCACTGTCTTTCTCTGGTTACTGCGCCGCAAAGTGCCTGACGTCCGTGCTTTTCAGGAAATAACCGCCGGAAACTGATACCTCGGCGCGCAATGCCTAAGCAACCTGACAAAGATGGCTACCCTTGGATACACAACATAAATGCGCCCATATAAAAATTGCCTACGTGTTCTCAATTTGCTTTTTTTATGGATGACAGCTGAGACTTTCTAATCGATAGTATTATCGTTAGCTTGAATTATTGAGTTTCAGGTTGGTGAAATATGAATGTGAATGAATTAAATCATTGGTTTACTCAAGACTACAAAATTGCTTTCTTTTTCCCTGCATAAGCTTTTCCCTTGCGCATCCCTGTGCGTCATTATCAATAAACAGTATGACTTACACGGTTTAATGAATATTAACCTAGTGTTGTCACGTCTGTTATTTTGATAATTAAACGCATAAAAATAATTTCAATCAGATTCATTTCCTGACGGATTAATAGTGCCTAAATTAATTAAATAAAATGGCCAAGTCCTGCCAGAAAAACAAAAGGTATAAAATCATGGAAAATTTTAAACATCTCCCAGAACCTTTCCGTATCCGTGTGATTGAGCCAGTAAAACGCACCACCCGTGCTTACCGTGAACAGGCCATCCTGAAGGCGGGTATGAACCCCTTCCTGCTCGACAGTGAAGATGTGTTTATCGACCTGCTGACTGACAGCGGCACCGGTGCCATCACACAGGATATGCAGGCGGCCATGTTGCGTGGCGACGAAGCGTATAGTGGTAGCCGTAGCTATTACGTCCTATCTGATGCAGTGAAAGATATCTTTGGCTACGAGCTGACCATTCCTACCCACCAAGGCCGCGGCGCAGAGCAGATTTATATCCCGGTGTTGATTAAAAAACGGGAAAAAGAAAAAGGGCTGGATCGCAGCAAAATGGTAGCACTGTCCAACTACTTCTTCGACACCACACAGGGACATACTCAGGTGAACTGTTGTGTGGCGAAAAACGTTTACACCAAAGAGGCGTTCGATACCTCCGTTTCCGCTGATTTTAAAGGAAACTTTGACCTACAAAAACTGGAGGCGGCGATTCTCGAGGCCGGCCCGGAAAACGTGCCTTATATTGTCAGCACCATTACCTGTAACTCTGCGGGTGGCCAGCCGGTGTCAATCGCCAACCTCAAAGCGGTGTACGAGATTGCAAAACGCTATGATATCCCTGTGATCATGGACTCAGCCCGCTTTGCTGAAAACGCTTACTTCGTGCAACAGCGTGAACCGGGTTACCAAGACTGGACCATTGCTGAAATTACCCGAGAAGCCTACAAATACGCCGATGGGCTGGCGATGTCTGCCAAGAAAGATGCCATGGTGCAAATGGGTGGCTTGCTGTGTTTTAAAGACGAATCCTTTATGGACGTTTATCAGGAATGCCGCACCCTTTGTGTGGTGCAGGAAGGCTTCCCGACATACGGAGGCCTCGAAGGTGGCGCGATGGAGCGTCTGGCCGTTGGCCTTTACGACGGTATGCGTCAGGAGTGGCTAGAGTACCGCATTAAACAAGTGCAATATCTGGTCGATGGTCTGGAAGCGATTGGCATTGTCTGCCAGCAAGCTGGGGGGCACGCGGCGTTTGTTGATGCAGGTAAACTGCTGCCACACATTCCGCCCCACCAGTTCCCGGCGCATGCCTTGGCTTGTGAGCTTTATAAGGTAGCGGGCATCCGCTCAGTAGAAATTGGGTCCCTGCTTCTGGGCCGTGACCCGGTTACCGGCAAGCAACACCCCTGCCCAGCTGAATTGCTGCGCCTGACCATTCCGCGCGCTACCTACACGCAATCGCACATGGACTTTATTATTGAAGCGTTTGGGGAAGTGAAGAAAAACGCGCACAAGGTAAAAGGGCTAGACTTCACTTATGAACCTTCTGTCCTTCGTCACTTCACAGCACGTCTCAAAGAAGTCGAGTCCGTGGAAGAAAAAAAGCCTGAAACAACTGAATTAGAAACCGTATAAAACCACTTTAAGAGCGCAATATTTATTGCGCTCTTTTCTATTCCAATAACAAAAAATAAATCCAATAACGTGAAACTTAAGAGAAATAACTATGGAAAAAAGCCCATCGTTAATCGGGGGCTCCTGCATTATCGCCAGCGTCTGTGTTGGTGCGGGAATGTTGGGGTTACCCAGTTCGGGTGCGGGAGCATGGACAATTTGGTCAATACTCGCTATTTCAATAACAATGATTGTGATGACTATTTCAGGCTGGATGCTGCTTGAATCATTCAAACATTACGATCTGAAAGTTTCTTTTAATTCGGTTACCAAAGATCTACTTGGAAACAAAATCAATATTTTTAATAACATTACCGTTTATTTTGTGGGAGGGATTTTACTTTATGCCTACATTACATCATCTGGTCTGATAATTCAGGAAATCACAGGGCTAAGCAGTCAGTTAGCGTCCATTTTATTTGTCGCCGTTTTCTCCCTGTTTGTCTGGCACTCTACCCGCGCGGTTGACCGCATTTCTGTCGTATTGATTAGCTTCATGGTGCTGAGTTTTGTTTTTGGCGTTTCCGGTCTGGCGATTAATGTGGATGTCGCGGTGCTGCTTGATGTGGCAAACCCTGACCGACAATATGCGCCTTACGCCATGGCAATGCTGCCTGTCGCCCTGACCTCGTTCGGTTACCACCACTCTGTCTCTTCCATGCGCGCCTATTATGGCGAGGAAAGAAAAGCCAAGTATGCCATCTTAGGTGGCACCGTTATCGCGCTGACGTTGTATTGCCTGTGGCTAATCAGTATTTTCGGCAACCTTCCCCGCCATGAGTTTGGTCCTGTGATTGAACAGGGCGGCAACGTGGATGCCCTGCTGAAACAGCTTGATGGGGTGATCGCATCGAAAAGTATCTCCAAGGCCATTAATGCGTTCTCCATGGCTGCCATCCTCTCTTCTTTCATCGGGGTTGGCCTTGGAGTATTTGATTTTCTGGCTGATTTCTTCAAGTTCGACGATACCAAAGCCGGACGCACCAAATGCTGGGCAGTCACTTTCCTACCGCCACTGGTGATGTCGTTGCTGTTTCCCTTCGGTTTTATCATCGCGATTGGCTATGCCGGTGCTGCGGCAACCGTCTGGGCCTGTATCATTCCTGCCTTATTGGCGATGAAATCGCGGACGCTGGCTGGTGGTACCCAGGGTTTTATGGCACCTGGCGGCAACGCTATGATTGGTGCGGTGATCCTATTTGGTCTGCTGACAGCCCTGTTCCATTTTCTGTCCATGGCAGGGATACTGCCAGCCTTTGCTGGCTGATCACCTTATTAGTGGGAAAAGGCCGGTTATCCGGCCTTTCATTACTGGCAGCCGTTGCCACTGGTTCTGCACGGAAACAAGACGCATCAACGCGAAATAAACCATTTCCACTAAGGTGCAGGACAATCAGATCCGCGTCATCTTCAAAGACCAACACAGGTTCCAGTATACACGATTCCCTCTGTTGTACTGTTACTTGATATCACCTCTCAAGAACCAAAATACGAGTGGCATATCTGAAGAATACCGTCGAAAAAACGGGCTTTGGCCGCACAAATCTTTGACCTGATCACTAATTCTTACATTTCATACATGGGATGGATCCTTACTAACGTTTTCACTTGCCAAATCATTACGTTATTGGATGTTGTTTTTAAGTAATAAGTCGCATAATTGATTAGAGCTCAAATCAATTATCACTTTGCAAGTGACGAGAATTGAGAAAAACTGATGCAAACTTGTTATAATTTATGTCGTTGCATGCCTGTTTTTCAGCCAGTTAAACCTAAACCGGACAGGTGACGTAATGCAGCATTAAAAAAATAAATAATTAGACGAGTACACATTTATCGTCACTATTCAAATGAGAGGGAACTTCCATGAAAAAACTTCTGATCACGTCGAGCCTATTGCTGTCGGCATTGCCAATGGCGGGCGTTGCAGCTGAATGCGGCAAAGTGACCATTGCTGATATGAACTGGAACTCCGCAAGCCTCATCGCCAATGTCGATCGCATTATCCTTGCCGAAGGTTATGGCTGTGATGCAGAGCTAGTACCGGGCGACACCATGCCGACCGGGACATCAATGATTGAAAAAGGTGAACCAGACATTGCACCTGAATTCTGGAGTAATACCTTGAAAGCAGCACTGGACCGCGGCGTTGAAGACGGCCGTCTTCGTTATGCCGGTGCTGTTTTATCTGACGGGGGTGAAGAAGGTTTTTGGGTACCGAAATACTTGGTTGAAAAGAATCCAAGTCTGGCCACGATTGAAGGCATTGTCGCTAACCGTAAACTGTTTGAGCACCCGGAAGATCCATCCAAATCGGCATTTTTTGGCTGTCCGGCTGGCTGGAACTGCCAAATTTCATCAGGCAACCTGTTCAATGCCCTGAAACTGGAAAACAAAGGGTTTGAGCTTATCGACCCAGGTTCAGGTGCAGGCTTGTCGGGCTCAATCGCCAAAGCCTATGAGCGCGGTGAAGGTTGGTTTGGTTATTACTGGGCACCAACAGCAGTATTGGGTAAATACGAAATGGTAAAAGTGGATTTCGGATCGGGTATCGACAAAGAACACTTTGAAACCTGTACCACCAACCCAGACTGTCTTGAGCCTAAAGTGACCATGTATCCACCTTCTGCGGTCGATACTGTCATCACTGAAAGCTTCGCGCAAAACGCGCCAAAAGCCGTCAGCTATCTCTCTAACCGCTCTTTCACCAATGCACAGTTGAACCGTCTTCTGGCATGGATGGAAAATAATCAGGCCGACGGTGAAATCGCGGCCATGTACTTTCTGGAAAACCATGAAGACATCTGGGGCGGATGGGTAACCCCTGACGTGGCGAAGAAAATCAAATCGGCGCTGTAGTTGCCTGACTCAGTTTGCGGGCGGGCGCTTTCAGCTCGCTGTTTTTTCGACAACACGAAAAGTATTTGCGACGTCTCTTTTTAAAACACAAAGAACGTTGCCAACCATCTACCTGTGATAGGTATATGGTTTTTAATTCTAAAGATGCAGAGGACGCTGTACTGTTATGGCAGACAATTCTTGGCTGACAGAATTTCCGGAGATGTCCCGCTCCGACCTTCTGGCTATTCGCAAAACGCTCGATGGTGCTTACCGCGAGTTTTCACGAAACTACGGAGAAACCATCGAATCCTTCTTCGACCCATTGCTCCAGTTTCTTATCTGGTTTGAAAAACTTCTCCTCGGTACCCCTTGGTGGCTGATGATCGCGATTCTCGCGGGCGTTTCCTACATGGCGAGCCGTTCATGGAAACTCGGTGTTGCCGTCGTGGTGTCGTTCCTCGCCATCGGATACTTCGGCATGTGGGAAGACACCATGCGCACCATGAGCATTATCTTGGTCTGTACCATGCTCGCCATTTTCCTCGGCATTCCTATTGGCATTGCCATGGCGCGTTCAAACCGGGTCCAGTCAGCCGTGACACCGCTGCTCGACGTGATGCAGACCATGCCTGCATTTGTTTACCTGATCCCGGTCGTGATGCTACTTGGTATTGGCAAAATTCCGGGGGTGATTGCCGTGGTGATTTATGCCATTCCACCAGTTATCCGCCTGACAAATCTCGGTATCCGTCTGGTTGATAAAGAAGTGCTGGAAGCCGCCACCGCTTACGGCGCAAGCCCGACGCAACGCCTTTTCGGTGTTCAGTTGCCACTGGCGATGCCAACCATCATGGCCGGTATTAACCAAACCATTATGATGGCTCTGGCGATGGTGGTCATTGCTTCTATGATCGGCGTGAAAGGGCTTGGGCAACCCGTCTTAAAGTCGATCACCAACCAATACTTTACCTTAGGTCTCATCAATGGCCTTGCGATTGTTGCACTGGCTATCATCTTTGACCGTGTATCCCAAAGTTATGCAAAACGTTCACAGCAGCACCTGAGCGGAGGCCACAATGAGTAACACTAAAAACAGCATGCCGCTGATCCAGATTAAAGGCCTTTATAAAATCTTCGGGAATACACCACAAAAGGTGTTGCCGGAGGTTAAAGCAGGCAAATCCAAGGATGATATTCTGGCCACGACTGGCCATACCATAGGTCTGCAAGATATTAACCTCGACATTGCACGTGGTGAAATCTTTGTGATCATGGGGCTTTCCGGATCAGGAAAATCAACCATGATCCGTCACTTCAACCGCCTGATTGAGCCGACTGAAGGCCAAATCATCGTGGAAGGCGAAGATGTCATGAAGCTTGACGAGAAAGGCTTACAGGATTTCCGCCGCCACAAGATGTCGATGGTATTCCAACGTTTTGGCCTGATGCCTCACCGTACTGTGCTTCAAAACGTCGCTTATGGCCTGCAAGTACAGGGCGTGAACAAATCAGAGCGGGAAAAGAAGGCAGCAGACTGGCTTGAAACCGTGGGTCTCGGTGGCTACGAGCAACAATATCCCTCACAACTTTCCGGCGGTCAGCAACAGCGCGTCGGCCTCGCCCGCGCCTTATGTACCGATGCCGAAATCCTGCTGATGGACGAGGCTTTCTCAGCGCTCGACCCTTTGATCCGCAGTGAAATGCAAGATCAGTTGATTGGCTTGCAGGAAAAACTGCACAAGACCATTATCTTTATCACCCATGATCTTGATGAAGCGCTGCGTCTGGGCGATCGCATCGCCATTCTTCGTGACGGTAAGCTGGTGCAACAGGGCCGTCCGGTCGATATCCTGCTGCATCCGGCCGATGACTACGTTGAAGCGTTTGTTAAAGACGTTAACCGCGCACGCGCCCTGACAGTCGATACCGTGATGAAACCGCAGAGCCTACGCATCAGTTCTGAAACGATCGGCGAAGCACTGGCAGAAATGCGTAAAGCGAAGGCCGAACATGGTTACTACGTTAACGATGATGGCTACCAAGGTGCGCTTAGCATGGAAAAACTCGAATCCCTGGACGCAGCCCGCCATGGCGATGCCATTGATGACAAAGTGCTTGAAATCGTGCCAGGTATCCAGTCTGATGCACTGATCGAGCACGTGATCCCAGATACACTTGAAAACGAGCTACCGCTTCCCGTTCTAGGTGAAGATGGCGAATTGCAGGGTGAGCTTTCCCGCCAGCATCTGGTTGACATACTCAGTGATCAAACATCATCAGACAATACCGGAGAAGGGACGACAGCAGGAAAGTCTGATGATGTGAAAGCATCCGCGTAACCTTATTCAAAGCGCTTCTTGCTGAAGCGCTTTTTCTTTGTTCTCACCTCGAAAAATACGCACCTCTGCCATCCCCTCATGACAGACTTCGCTATACTGTCCGTACCTTTATAACAATTCCTGAGACGGTGCCGTGTTCGCGACCAACAGCAAAAGCTCCTATGCCCACAGTGCGTTAGGCCTGAAGCTGGCGACGATAAACCTGTTCAATTTTATCGAGCCGCCCGGGGCATATTATGAGTTCTGCAATATCTACAGCGAAGATCAATGGCGTCAAAAGCGTGCCTGGCTGAACCGTTATATTGGTAGCTACCAGCCTGACATTATTGCCTTTCAGGAAGTGTTCAGTGCATCAGCGCTAAAAGCCTTACTTGAACCGTTAGGTTATCGATTTTTTGCAGTCGTTGATGAACCCGAACCACTGGAGGAATACATCTATAAAAGTCCGGTTGTTTGTCTGGCGTCCCGTTACCCCATTCTCAGTGCCCTTCCCTTGCAGGCAGATCCCGCTGTTTCTGCCAAGTTGGGCATCCATGAGCATTTCCAGTTCAGTCGACTACCGCTATTTGCTACGCTGGAGCTACCCTCTCTGGGACAAACCGACATGTATGTGGTACACCTTAAATCCAAGCGCCCTGTCATGGATGAAGTAACCGAAGACAGCGAACCCAAGAAATTGGCAGATTCCATGCAGGAAGAAATCTTTGGCTCATGGGCATCAGCGATTCAAAGGGGGTCAGAAGCATGCCACCTGATGAGCAGTGTTATTAAGCGCCGTTCCCATACCAACAATCCTGCCATAGTGATGGGGGACTTTAATGACGACCTCCGTTCAGAGGTCTTACGCGCCTTTCACATCTCCGGACTACGTTCCATCACAGATGATATGGCAGATATGCCGTTATCCCACTACCAGCTTCACGACAGTTGGGATCTATATACGAAGAACATGGGGGAAACCGCATTGGAACGCCCTGCAACCCACTATTTTCACGCAAAAGGAGCCGTGCTTGATTACATCCTGCTTTCCAGTGAATTTAACAGTGCTGATCCTGTCAGCCTTGCGGAAGTGGGCGATTTCCATTGCGAAGATACGCACCTGGTTAACCCCAAGTACGATCATGACACTTACAGCAGCGATCACGCTATTGTCAGCGTCACTATTTCACTTCGCCAGTAACCCTTATCAACGTCATCATTCTCGCAAAAATCAGTATCTTGATTAAGCTTAATGGGGTGCCTCATTATTGATATTCCGCCATTAAGTAACCCAGTATGATTCATAGGCTCAGTCAACATTTGCTGATCATTGCCGGACTCTCAATGCTAATTTTGTCTTCGCTTCACGCCCATCCGACTAGAACTATCTCACATTAACGGCTGTCAGTAACGTCCTGATAGTCACCTTCAATGGTCTGCCCGTGATGTTTTTTCTTAGAACCCCAAGAGGGCTCTCTGGTTTCACCGTATGCCTGTTCAAATTGTGCTGCCTGCTGTGCTTGCACTTTGCGTAATTTCTTCATGAGAAAAGGTTTTGCAATCAACGCCCCCACCGAGAGAATCAGGCCGAAAAAAGCGGCAAACACCAGGGTAAAGAAGCCGAGAATAAGCGTAACCACACCAGTCAGGATTTGTTTCATAGTCATTCCCCGTGGATTAAAAAAACGTGTTGGCTTCTACATTAAAATACGATGGGGGTTATCCCACCAAATATCAAGTAGGATTTACATTGATTTACGCCAATCCCGCCCGGTGGCTATAGATGGTTGTTTATGAGACAAGTTAACCCACCTCCAGGTCTCCAGATTGCCACCACTTGTCTATATTTATGAAAACAATTGTACATTGGGTCGACAATGAAAAAACCGGACATACCTGCCAACGAACGCCAGCGTCTCCAGTCTTTGGAACATATCAACATTCTGGACACCGTTAATGAGGAGCGTTTTGACAGACTGACCCGTCTGACAAAGCAGATGTTCGCAACAAAAATTGCCGCTATCAGTTTTATCGACACCAATCGCCAATGGGTAAAATCCGCCATTGGCCCTTTAGACAAGGAAATCCCCAGAGACATCACGTTCTGCGCCCATACGATTTTAGCGCACACTCCCCTTGTGGTGCAGGATACTCACGCCGACTCGCGTTTTTCCGATAATCCAATGGTCAACGGAAAGCCCGGTATCCGCTTTTATGCCGGCTACCCAATCCGCCACCGCAACGGTGCCCTGATTGGCACATTGAGCCTTGCTGATGACGAACCGAGAAGCTTTGATGTCGACGAGATAAATTGTATGAAAGACATCGCTGCGTTGGTGGAAAACGAACTGGTATCCATGCAGAGTTGTACTATGCAGGATCCGCTCACGGGGTTGTTGAATGAAGATGGTTTCGAAGTACTCAGCCAAAACAGCCTGAATATGTGTGAGCGGCTCAACCTGCCTGCCTCACTGGCATTTTTCGACCTAAGTGGAATAACACGAATAAACCCGCTTCCTAAAAGAGAAAGGGACAACGCAATGGTCTTTTTTGCTGAATTGCTGAAGTTTGGTTTCAGAGGATCGGATGTACTGGCAAGGTTGGAGCACGGCAAGTTTGCGGTGTTAATGACAAACACACCGATCTCCAACACCCAGGACATTCTTAACCGATTTAAGAAACGTGTTGAACGCGATGCAAAGGAAAAAAGCCTCCTCTACACACTCAACTATTCTGTCGGGGTCTCCTGGGTGGAGCCGGAAGGTGAATATGATATCTCCCACCTAGTGGAAATAGCCAGAAACCTGGCACGTAAAGCTAAAGTGTAACAAGCTCAGCAATCAATGCATCACGTTGGAAAACAGGTTAATAATGGCGACGCCACCGACAATCATTGTCATTCCTACAATGGCAGCCAAATCCAACTGTTGACCATAAATCAACCAAGCCACCATCGACACCAACAATATACCTGCTGCACTCCAGATAGCGTAAGCAATACCCAACGGCATGGTTTTTACCGTAATAGATAGCAGATAAAAAGAGATCGCATAGCATAACAAAACAGATACCGTCGATACTGGCTGAGTGAATGACTGGGTTTTCGGCATCATAGACGTCGCCACAATTTCAAAGAGAATCGCGGCCGACAACGTGACCAAAGGCGGTAAGGTGGTGATCAATTTCAACATACGGCTAGAATATCCTCAGGGTCAGGTTTAGGTGATATCACTACACAAGCTGCAATTTCAAATGGTTTGAATATGTTGGCATCCTGCCCCAGAAATAACGAAGCCCCGCCAAAGCAGGGCTCGTCATCCGAAATGGCGATTATACGCGATTTGCTGCGTATTCGCTAAGTTCATCAACAGATACAGCAGTGATGAATTCGTTGTTCAGATAAAAGTTAACCATGTCGCCTTCTTTTTCGCCACGCAGAACCTGGGTTGTACCGTCTGCATAAGCCACTGACATTTCCAGCGATTTGTCGTTCACTTGCTTGATGTCAGCAGAAGAAATCTTCACTGGTGCGGTTGTCAGATCTTTATCCAGCTTCTGGTTGATCTGAATAACAGCGCTCATTGGGGTATCTGCCACCGCTGGAGATTTACCAGAAATTGGGTTGGTGCCAGTCCAAAACTCGATGGAGTTGAAAATGAACAGGTCAGCCATCGCTGCAATACCGTAAACAGGGCTCATCAGTACGTACAGCCCCGCACGTGCATAACGGTTATCTACTGCAGAAAGGTTCAGTTTCATTACCAGGCCAGACGTTGCCATTTGACCGATACAACCTGTCAGCGACACTGACAGCACTGCTGCTGCAACAGCTTTAATTGCAAATTTTTTCATCGTTTTACACACTGTGAGTTGAAAAAGTTGGCGAAGTATACAGCGTATTTTCAGAAAAAAAAGAGAGGTAGATTTGCACGAAAACAGGCTTAATAACACCTCATTCACACCCTCTTGTAAAGGCAATGCCAAGCCAGTTAAACAGACGTTAAAGCACCCTGACATTCACCCGATCTACGGCTATCACAAATACCAACCATTCACGCTATAAATAACAACAAGAATATTGCGCCACCCGTTCGTTTGCTTGCTTTTTAATCAACAGGTTGGTATGCCACCATGCCTCTAAAATCATGACTCACACGTTATAGTGGTACCATCTCCAGATAAAACACACCCGCAAAAATGCGGGTGTGTTTCTTCAAGGGGAAGGCGTTGGGTTAACCTTCAATACCGCGTGATTTCAGGAACTCCGAATACGTACCTTTGAAATCCGTGATCTTGCCATCACGGATTTCGAGAATCCGGGTCGCCAGAGAATCAACAAACACACGGTCATGTGACACAAAGAACAGCGTTCCCTTGTAGTGCTCAAGGGCGGTGTTCAGCGCCTCGATCGATTCCATGTCCATGTGGTTAGTGGGTTCATCCATCAGCAAGATATTGGGTTTGTGCATCATGATCTTGCCAAGCAACATACGTCCTTGCTCACCACCGGAAAGTACTTTCACTGATTTCTTGATATCGTCTTGAGAAAACAGCATACGACCAAGGAAACCACGCACGGTTTGCTCATCATCACCTTCCTGTTGCCACTGGCTCATCCACGCCATCAGGTTCATGTCTTGTTTAAAGTCAGCCGCATGATCCTGCGCATAGTAACCAATGTTGGCATTTTCAGACCACTTGTAGAAACCGGTACGCGGCGCCATTACACCTGCGAGGGTATTCAGCAAGGTGGTTTTACCCACGCCGTTTTCACCAATGATTGCTACACGTTCACCAACTTCAAAAATACCACTGAAGTTGGAAAATAAATCGTGGTCAAAACCCTGACTCAGGTTTTCAATTTCAAGCGCATTGCGGAACAGCTCTTTCGACTGCTCAAAGCGTATGAAAGGACTCTGGCGGCTTGATGCCTTCACTTCATTCAGCTGAATTTTTTCGATTTGCTTGGCACGTGAGGTCGCCTGCTTCGCTTTTGATGCGTTTGCCGAGAAACGCGCCACAAAGGTTTGCAGCTCAGCAATCTGAGCTTTCTTCTTCGCATTGTCTGCCAGCAGACGTTCACGGGCCTGTGTCGCTGCTATCATGTACTCATCATAGTTGCCCGGATAAACACGCAGTTCTCCGTAATCCAAATCCGCCATGTGGGTACAAACTGAGTTCAGGAAATGACGGTCATGCGAAATGATGATCATGGTGCAGTTGCGTTCGTTCAGCGTATCTTCCAGCCAGCGAATGGTATCGATATCCAGGTTGTTCGTTGGTTCGTCAAGCAGCATGATATCGGGATCGGCAAACAGCACCTGTGCCAAAAGAACACGCAGTTTCCAGCCCGGTGCCACCGCGCTCATCAGGCCATAATGCTGCTCAACGGGAATGCCCACCCCCAACAGCAATTCACCGGCCTTGGCTTCAGCCATGTAACCGTCCATTTCAGCAAACTGAACTTCAAGGTCAGCGACACGCATCCCGTCTTCTTCGCTCATTTCCGGAAGTGCATAGATGCGATCACGCTCTTGCTTCACCGCCCACAGTTCTTTGTGGCCCATGATAACCGTGTCAATCACCGTGAAGTTTTCATACGCGAACTGATCCTGGTTCAGCTTGGCGACGCGCTCATTTGGGTCCACGCTGACATTACCACTGGTCGGTTCCAATTCACGGCTCAGTATCTTCATAAACGTCGATTTACCACAGCCGTTTGCGCCGATAAGGCCGTAGCGGTTGCCTTCTCCGAACTTGACGGAAATGTTTTCGAAAAGTGGCTTGGCGCCAAATTGCTGGGTGATATTAGCAGTACTAAGCAAGGTATTAATCCTGAACAGAGAATGGGAAAACGCGGCAAGGGTACAGAGTTCGTTCCACTACTTCAAGCAAACAGCAGAACAAGTCACATTCCAGTTGTTACCTCTTCTTGTATTTATGCAAAAATTTGCACAGCGTCTCAGGCTCTTACATTGCCTGTCATTCGTCCTCTCATTCTCTATTTCCAAACTACACTTACTGGGTGACCTTATCTCACTTTATGAGCATCCGAACCCATAATAAGAACGCACATGAGAGCTGTATGACTAACAAGATAAAAAGGGCCATTGCATACCACACCAGTGTCTACACATTGATTCTGATAGTGAGCGTACTCATTACCCTGTTTATAGCCTCTATTTCACCGTCGAATGCATCAGTCGAAGCGGGCGCCAAGCGGGTTTTGTATATCAATGCCTTTCACCGGGGTTATGGATGGAGCGATGAAATTGAAAGTGGCTTGCGCGATACCTTTGATGCGTCCGGCACAAAGATTGATTTATCTGTGGTCTATCTTGATACCCTGCGCTATCAAGGCGCTTCGGTCAGCGAAAAAGTGGCCGGGTTGCTTGCGGCGAAAAATATCTCAGCCTCCACCGATCTTGTCATTGCCTCTGACAATGCCGCGGTTGATTTCGCGCTTCAACATCAATCCGTACTGTTTCCCAACCAGCCCTTGCTCTACACCGCCGTAAAGGACTACTCCCCTGGGAAATTGCAGGCTACAGGCAATACGACCGGTATTTCTGAATACATCGACTACAAAGATGCCGTCGATCTTGCCTTGTTATTACATCCGCAGGCAAGTTCTGTCGTTTTTGTTGGTACCAACACCGAAGGGCATAACCAACGTGTTGTCGATATTGTTAGAAATCAGGTTCTACCTGCTTATGTAGGAGTGATAGATACTGAGATCTTTGTCAATCTATCGATTGATACACTGGATGATGAGCTCAGCCAGTTCCCAGCCAATACGTTGGTTTTCCTGCTAAGTAATACCCTTCCGAAAGCAGACGGCACGCAATACAGTCCAGCAGAAACTGCCCGGTTACTGTCTTCCATCACGCCTTTCCCACTCTACACCTACTGGCATTCACACATAGGGCACGGTGCCGTTGGCGGTCAAATTGTCACCGGTTACAGCCAGGGAAAAGCGGCTGCACAACTGGCGTTAGAAGTGCTGGACAAAGGCATCAATGCTTCGTTACCTGACGCCCAGTCTGCACCTTCTTCGTTGTTTTTTGATTTAGAGGCTCTAGACAAACACAATATTGATCGCAACGCCCTTCCCGAAGGCACACGTTTTATCAATTACCGTCCCCCCATTTGGCAGGAATACAAAATAGAAGCGCTCACCACACTGGTGATCATCTTCGGACTCGCGTCACTGGTACTGGCATTTGTACTGCTGACAAAGCGCCAGAGTGACACCATTCACCAGATAAGCGATGAAAAAGAGGAGCTCACACATGCATTGGATCTCAATCAGGAAGCTCTGGAAGATGCTACCCATCAACTGGAAGAAATGAATCCGATTGATGACTTAACCGGCCTTATCAATTTGCGGTATTTCAATGACATGCTTGATAAAGAACTCCGCAGGGCCAGCCGCTACAAAACCCCGCTCAGTTTATTGTTGCTTTCAATTGATCATTTTGAGGAATATAAAGCAGCACAAGGGAATGAGAAAGCAAACAAAGCCTTGACTGATGTCAGTCAGGTGTTATCCAGTACCTGCCAGCGTTCTTCGGATGTGGTGGCACACCTGGTGGATGAAAAATTTGCCGTCATTCTTCCACATACAACGCAGGAAAATGCCCAGATTGTATGCCAGAAACTCCACGATGCCCTCAAAGTACAAAACGTGCCGTTTATGCTTTCACGAACTGGCTCACTCACTTTTAGTATTGGACTGTCTTCGCTTGATGCCAGTGATGAGCGCATCAACCCACAACATATGTTCAATACCAGTGAAATGATGCGCATCGAAGCAGAACGCAAAGGCGGTAACAGTACCCGATTCGACGTGATAGCCACCCAGCCCTTATCCAGCCAAGGCTGAGCGCTTCACACCCCAATAACGCCACTCATCTATCATTCGGTTCATTCGTCGCATACTGGTTTCATCATGAAAAAAATGCGTTATTGTGGCTCCGTTGGTTGTTTTTCCAAATGAAACGGAAAAGCCACTGTGCATCCGAAATACCTTATCGAACGGCGCGCATGAATTATGCTGCGCCTCTTTTTTATATCCACAAAGGCGCTACAAGCACTGGGGCATCAAAATCTCGAGTGCCTTCACCAAATCAAGGCAGGTTAGGTATTTCAAGACAAAACAAGAAAAACTAACATCCAATTAGTTAGAAAAGATAAAGCACAATGAACCCTACAAACCATTATCTTGATCGTACTCGAATAATCATCGTCGTCGGAATTTGTTCTGTCATTGCCTATATTACCTCCTTCCTAATTGGCGGCGCCTACTACTACCACTTAGCGATTTCCATGGGTTATGGCATCACATTCCATTTTCTCCATCTCTTTTCTTCCCAAAGCTTTCCCTCCTGGAGCAACCTGAAAAGAACTGCTATATCCATTTCTGTTGGCTCTATCTTAGGCACCATGAACATGCTGTTCTGGATTTACCAATACCGTGGATACCTTCGCACCGAGGTGCTGTTTCCTACGCTGATCTTCACGGTCTCCTTTGCGACATTCACAGCCTATTTCTTTATTACCCGCGAACGGGCAAGGCGTGCAGAAAACGATTTGAAAGACGTTCAAATTCGTCAGGCAGAACAAGAAAAGGCACTTATAAACAGCCAGTTACGCAGCCTGCAAGGACAAATGGAACCCCATTTTCTATTCAACACGCTGGCGAGTATCCAAGTACTGATTGATATTGATCCATCTAAAGCCAAAGCGTTACTGGAAAAGATCACCGACTTGCTCAGAGCCAGCCTTAAGCAACAGAGAAAAGAGACCATTTCTCTTCACGACGAGTTAAAGCTGCTCGACAGTTACCTTTCTATCCAACAAATACGCCTCTCTGATCGCATGGGGTTTGATATTAACGTAGACCCTTCCCTTTCAAAACAAACCCGAATCCCGCCTTTTCTTATTCAACCGGCAGTAGAAAACGCCGTCGTCCACGGTATTGAGCCTTCAGTGAAAGGCGGTTATATCCACGTTAACTTCACCAAGCAGGAAAATACGATCACGGTAGAAGTGTCTGATAACGGCATCGGCTTCAACGAAAATTCTAAGGGAAATGGCGTTAGCATGAAGAACGTCAGGGAGCGCTTATCCGCACTATACGGAGAAAAAGGCCAACTTACACTCACCCCCCATCATAGCGGGGGATTCACGACAAGGATTTCATTTCAATGCGAGCCATAATAGCTGATGACGAACCTATTCTCAGACATCATTTAAGCCGCCTGCTAGGTGCAGTATCTTCAGACATTGACGTTGTAGGCTGTGCGAAAGACGGCCTGGAGGCCATTGAGCTGGCCAAAACATTACAACCTGATATCGTTTTTTTGGATATTCGAATGCCTGGGCTGGATGGAATGGAAGTCGCTGACGCCGTCAACGGTCTCAGCAAACCGCCTCGCATCGTGTTTGTCACCGCGTATGATCACTATGCTATTGAAGCGTTTGAACATGGTGCGATCGACTATCTCATCAAGCCTATCGATGAAAAACGCCTGACTAAAACCTGCAACCGTCTTAAAACCCGAACAAAACCAACACTGAACCCTGATGAGCTGAGCCAAATCCTGACAGAAGCGAAGGAGAAGCAGAAAACGCTCTTAACGTGGCTGAAGGCAGCAAAAGGTGATGACATTCATCTCATCCATGTCGATGATGTTGAGTATTTCAAAGCCGAAGACAAATACGTCACCGTGTGTACCAAAGACGCTGAGTACATTATCCGGACACCACTTAGAAACCTGTCACAGATGCTTTGCCAAGAAACATTCTGGCAGATCCATCGTTCAGTGATCGTTAAAGTCTCTGCGATTAACAGAGTGTTCAAAGACATAACGGGAAGAATGGTGGTGGAAGTAACATCAAAGCGCAGCCAGCTCCCTGTCAGCCGCAGTGCAAATGCGCTTTTCAAACAGATGTAACCCAAAAAACATTTCAGTCTTTCGGTGGTGTCATCGTCACTTTATATCAACCAACGGCTATTCATCAGTGAAAACGGCCGTTGGTCTCATCACGCTTCAACTTCCCACAAACTGGTTTACGTTAGCACTTCAAGGATAAAAAATGCTGGAGATGCAATGCCACTCAAGGACAAATGGTTGTACCGCATTTTACTGTGTGGGCTAGTCGCTTTTGCAATAGACACACCAACCTGGTTGGCAAAGGTCAACGCAACCACAATGGCTCGGACGCTACAGGATACCTTTCTGGATGCAACCGCCGGTGATAACGATGCCAACGATCATGTGCTTGATGCTGTCGAAAGCCTGCTTATTCAATATCCCGGAGACCCTCTGCTCACGGCCTATTACGGCAGTTGTATGTCGATAAAAGCAAGAGATGCCTGGCTACCCTGGAATCAAGAAAAGTTCTCCAGGATGGGCATCAACTCGCTAAATACATCACTCAGTCAACTCTCAGACGAGTCGTTTAACAAACCCTATTATGGGCTCAATGAAGGACTCTATGTACAGTCTCTTGCTGCCATTTCCTTCACTAATATGCCCGATTCACTTGAACAGCAAGAGCGGGGATTTAACATGTTGAAAAGCATGATGACATCGAATGAGCTGGGGTATTACCCCTTCGGTCCCCGCGCTTGGATTCATATCGGTGCCGTGAAGGCGGCCATTAATATGAACAATCAGGATATGGCTCAAAAATGGGCTGACGAAATGCGTAAATTGGCTCCGACACATCCCTATACTTATGAGGCACATGCGCTACTTGGCCATGACCTCTCCTAAGATCTTATTGCCTGAAAATACGGAGAATATGCTGTCACTCACACTCTTCAATTTACTGCCAATAGCAACCAATAAAGCAACTTTTTGCTGATAGCGTGGGTCTATAACATCAGTATCCCCAAACTTGAGGCATTAACGATGTCCGCTCGCTTTCTCTCCCTGCTCTTTGTTGCCATTCTCTCTGGATGTGCCCAAAGTGTGTATACCGATTTTGATCAACAGTTCCCTTATCAGGACATTGAGACGTATAACATTGCAGCCAATGTTAATACGTCTCCGATTTCGCTCGACGGCAGTCGCATTGAACGCGCACTGCAAAATGAAATGCGTGCCAAAGGGTTATCAGAAACAGAGGAGTCACCCGATGTCTCCCTGCGTTATTTTATTGAACCAAAAACAGAAAGCATCGCCTATGGTCCTACTTTCAGCATTGGGTATGGCTCACGACGATTTGGCACCCTCTACAATACTCCCATCAGGATAGATCAACGCGATTATGGACAATTGGTAGTAGAAATGGTGGATATGATATCCAATCACGTTGTTTGGCGCGCAGTCTCCAACCGCAAATTAACAGACAGCATGACCCCAGCAAGCAAAAACGCATTCATTAATCAACAGGTTCACGCGATGTTTGAACATTTTCCGCCAAGCAGTGTGCCTGAATAACCACAGCGTTATATACCCAAGCAACCTCGTCATAACCACCAGAAATTCGCAAAGAATTAGGTGAGTTTCACTATTGCACCAGTCAGATATAGTGTTTAGTGTGGTATACCCAAACAACCTGAATGTTCTGAATGTCAGGTTGTTTAGACCTTTATCAAAACTACCTCAGGGTGCTGGGTTTCAGATGACTGGATACATAGGGATCCCATGGACCATACTGCTGATGGAAGGTATCAAAAAACAATCAGGATATCGTTGTGCAACAACTAGAGTTTCTTATCTCCTTCTTTACGGAAAATAAATTTCTCCTCACCCTGGTGGTGATTGTCATTTTCGTGCTGATTCGAAGATTGCTGATCAACTTTATTTGGGGAGACACCAATTTTCTTAGCGAAGACCAACGAAAATGGATTTCCCGCACCAAAAATGGCTCTTTTACTTTGCTTTTGTTGATCATGTTCATGATATGGCGTTCAGAGATCAACGAATTTGCCCTGTCACTGACAGCAATAGCGGTCGCGGTGGTAGTTGCGTCAAAAGAAATCATTCTCTGCTTTACCGGTTCTATCCAGCGCGCCAGTTCCCGCTCTTTCCAGATTGGTGAATGGATTGAAGTCGGCACGCTGTGCGGTGAAGTGATTGAACACAACCTGATGGCGACTAAAATCCAGGAAATTGACTTACACCACGGTACCTACAACTACACAGGAAAAACCGTCACCTTCCCCAACAGCTTGTTTTTCACCACACCAGTGAAGAACCTGAACTTTATGAAACGCTATGTTTATCATGAATTTACAATCACCGTAAAAGAGACGGCTAATCTTTACCCCTTGGTACCCAGTCTCCTGGCAAGAATTGATGACCATTGCGAAGACTTCTATGAAGTGGCAACCCGGTATAACCATGTCATCGAACGTCATGCCGGTGTCGATCTCCCTGGTGCAGACCCACATATCCATGTCACGTCAAGCGACCTTGGCGATCCACAGGTGAATATCCGCATTTTCTGCCCGACCGAGCGCGCAACCGAACTGGAGCAACTTATCCGTGAGGACTTTATGACCATGTATTGTGAGCGCGTCCTGAAACAGCCTCCGGTCAATTTTGTTGAAGACCTGCTCACAGATCCCGACTCAAGCGCCCTGCATTGCTGAACCTGTTTATTCTTTCCCCTCAGCCTGTCTGTTTTTGAAGACAGGCTCTTATATCTCCCGTCCAATATTCTAACTTTGTTAAATCTATCAGGTAAAAAAATCATCATTCCCCAGCATAAAAGTACTTTTACGCACCACATTCATTCCCTCTTACCTTTTTTTGATCTTTTATTGTTAAGCAGATGTTACCAAACATTCGGCGTACATCTTTTCAATAAGAGGACGAAATAATGCTATCAAAAAGGAAAACGCTAACGATTTTTGCCGCTGCCTTTGCGGCACTTTCTGCATCCGCTTACGCCGCCACGGAGCTCACCATTGCAACGGTGAATAATGGCCACATGATTGAAATGCAGAAACTGAGTAAAGCGTTCGAAAAACAAAATCCTGATATCAAACTCAACTGGGTCACACTGGAAGAAGGTGTTCTTCGCCAACGTGTCACGACCGACATTGCAACCAAAGGCGGTCAGTTCGATGTGATGGCCATCGGCATGTACGAAACCCCTATCTGGGGCGAGAAAGGCTGGCTGAAAGAAATCCAAACTGACGCAGCCTATGATGCCGTCGCAGGGATTAGCCAAACCGTTGGCTTTCACAACCTTGCCAACTTCTCACGCCAATTCCGCCGTATTAAAGGGTTAAGTCCACTTGCTTACCGCAAAAAACACGCACCCCAAATAGGAATAAATTAAGTGAAACAGGGTTGTTTACACCTGACATGATTCATTTAACAGCAAATACTTATTCATTGGCGATCAGCCACTTTCTCAGCAGGTTGGCGAGTTGCATCTGTTCCTCCTGCGTAAAGGGAAACAGGATCTGTCGTTCGTTTTCAAAATGTTGCTCTACTGCTCGGTTAATCAACGCATTACCTTCATCCGTCAGCGAGACCAAACAACTTCTTCTGTCTGTCTCACTGGCTTGCCTGACGACCAGGCCACGCTTGACCAATCCATCCACGCGCGTACTCATTGCGCCGGATGAAAGCATCAGTGTTTGATAAAGCTCCGTTGGAGTAACAGGCCCTCCCGCCCGGCGCAGCGATGCAAGAATATCGAATTCAATGCTACTGAGGCCGTGTTGTTTAAACACGTCATCAAGCTTTGGTGTCATCAACTGCTTCATTCGACTAAGACGGCCAATCACCCCCATCGGCGAGCAGTCTAAATCCGGCCGTTGTTCTGCCCACTGCGCAAGAATTGCGTCAACATGATCAGTTTTCATCCTGTCTTTTTGCTCATCATTGTATTTATCTTTTGTAAAAGATACTTGATCTGATGGGTCAAAGCGAATAGTTTATCTTTTGTAAAAGATACTTTTCACAAAAACAACTGGAGACATGCGTGGCAAATTACCTGTTAGCAGCCCTTGTTCCACTTTTATGGGGGAGCACTTACGCAGCCGTCAGCCTGTTCCTCCACGACATGTCCCCATTTTGGGTCGCTGTCTGGCGCGCGCTGCCCGCTGGCTTGCTGCTTTTGCTATTAAAACCAGGAAAACCGCCCCTACCTTGGTTCAGAATGTCACTGCTGAGCGTCTTTAATATTGGGGCTTTTTTTCCGTTGCTGTTTATCGCTGCCTATCGCTTACCCGGTTCAGTGGCAGGCACTCTAGGCGCAACACTTCCTCTGATGCTGATGTTCATACAGTGGTTGATTGAAGGCAAAAAGCCTGAGTGGAAAATGTTGCTGCTGGCTATCGTCGGCTTCTCCGGCATTGTTCTGATCCTGAATCCAAGCGCAGATATTGACCCTATCGGTGCGGGGGCTGCACTAACAGCAACGGCACTGGTTGCACGCTCTTCGCTATGGCTGAAAGACTGGCCGGTGACTGATATTTTTCGTCTTACTGCCTGGCAACTGACGCTGGGGGGGCTGCTGTTGGTACCGCTTGCTTTGCTGGTAGAAGGAGCCCCAAAAGCCATCACAATAGCCGAGCTGCCTGGTCTTATCTGGATATCCCTGTTGAACAGCTCGTTTGCCTACTGGGCATTTTCCCGTTCCATTAAGAAAATCGGTGCCGACAGCATGGCAATGATCAGCATGCTCAATCCCTTAGCCGCTGTGGCCCTTGGGATATTTCTGGTCGGAGAAATTCTGGGGCCGCTCCAGTGGATGGGTATCGCACTGGTGGTAACCAGCCTATTACTGATGGTGCACAGCAAGCAAAAGACGCAAAAACCCTGCGAACCTGCTCGCACATATTCTCCAAAAGCCATTCAGAAATCCGTACGCACGTCTAAGTTTAGAGACAGGTACTGAACCGAATATTCCCTCTGCCCGACGTTTGTATGAGCGGTTTGGCTTTGAAACACGCGTCCTCTTCGGTAACGACACTGATGATCCCTACAGTGTTTTCTATCCTGGGGGACTACATCGGTTCAGTCCAACCTTACCCCCGTCTCCCTCCGGGTAATACACAACGTTATGGACAACGTCGCTCAAAGATTATGAATACAAAAATTGACATTATTGATTACCACCCGCGCTACACAGACCAGACAGTTTCCATGTGGCGCACCAGTAAAGAAAGTGCCTTGGGGATACCCGAGTCCCATGATTTTGACCAACACCGTTATTATCTGAATCGCATACTGGCAGCAACCAATCATATTTACCTGGCCATCGAAAAACGCACAGAACGCGTGTTAGCAATGATTGCATTTGATGATCGCTTCATTAGCCAGCTTTATGTCGACCCAAACTACCAACACCAGGGGATCGGCAGTGCACTGGTTGATCTTGCTAAAGAAACGACCCGTCAGGATTTACACGTTTACACGTCCGAGATAAACCAAACAGCGCGCACATTCTGGCAAAAACACGGGTTTATAGAAAAAGAAGCGAGACAACACTGCCACGAAGAGGGGCTGCTGGATATTCTGTACGAATGGCAACGCAACATGTTGCTCTATGCCGCCAGCTGACTCTCTCACTAACATCAATCACATGATATTTCGTCTATTCCACCGTCAACGCCAATCGAATAACTTAATGGTTACAAGCAATAATTTGACTTGTCGCTGACTTCGCAAAGCTGTAACTTGCGCGCTCTTTTGGAGCGGTGCTGAGAAAGTTGCTGATATTGCGCACCGTCGGAGTTCACCCAAACCACCTGTAATATCAGGTCGTTTGGGTATAAACGATAGTCTTGATTATTCAATCGGTTCTTATAAATGTGAGCGGCACGATCCCACTGAGCAACTATCGTTTATTTGGGTTAACGTTAACGATTGATGCATGCACTCACTCCATCCGTACGAAATTCACTACCTGGGGCATTGACAGCGATGACTGACAAAAACACAGCTCGACCAGCAGTCGAGGACACGAACCAAGCGAATTTTAACGATAAACTGCTTGTGGGCTGGCGTGAATGGGTTGCCTTACCAGATATTGGTATCTCGGCGATTAAGGCAAAGGTAGACACTGGTGCTCGAACCTCATGCCTGCATACCTTTGGCATCAAAGAGTATGAAAAAGATAACGAGAAATGGGTGAAATTTATGATTCACCCTATTCAAGACGACAACGTGACCCAAAAAGAATGTCACGCAAAAGTCAAAGACATGCGTAAGGTAAGGGACTCTGGTGGCCATGAGACTTTACGGTATGTCATTGAAACAACATTGGTGATTGGTGATTTGTCATACCCGATTGAGATGACACTGACTAAGCGCGACACCATGGTATTTAGAATGTTGCTGGGTCGCACTGCAATGGAAAATAGACTGGTGGTTGATCCCGTGAAATCCTTCCTCGTTCAGGCGCCACAAGGTTAATAGTATGAAAATTGGCATTTTATCCCGAAACGAAAATCTCTATTCCACTCGTCGCCTGATCGAGGCATGTGAGGCACGCGGCCATGAGTACAAAATTATCGATGCCCTGCGCTGCTACATGAACATCAACTCTACCCAGCCATCTATCCACCTGATGGGTGAAGATCTGGTAGGTTTCGACGCCATCATTCCTCGTATCGGCGCGTCAGTCACTTTCTATGGCACTGCCGTTTTGCGCCAATTTGAAATGATGGGCGTCTACACCCTGAACGATTCTGTGGCCATTTCACGCTCACGTGACAAGTTACGCTCCCTCCAACTGTTATCTCGTAAGAATATTGGTATGCCAATCACAGGATTTGCGAGCAAACCGGGCGATATTAAAGACCTTCTGAACATGGTTGGGGGCACACCGGTCGTGATTAAATTGCTGGAAGGTACCCAAGGGATCGGCGTCGTACTGGCCGAAACCCGTAAAGCAGCAGAGAGTGTTATTGAAGCCTTTATGGGCCTGAAAGCCAACATCATGGTTCAGGAATACATCAAAGAAGCCGGGGGCGCAGACATTCGTTGTTTCGTTATCGGCGATAAAGTGATAGCGGCGATGAAACGCCAGGCGCTACCGGGTGAATTTCGGTCAAACCTGCACCGTGGCGGTAGTGCATCACTGGTACGTATTACGCCAGAGGAACGCAAAACAGCGGTTGCAGCAGCAAAGGCGATGGGTCTTCATGTGGCCGGTGTTGATTTGCTGCGTTCCGAGCGTGGACCACTGGTAATGGAAGTGAATTCTTCACCGGGTCTTGAAGGGATCGAGACTGCTACCGGTAAAGACGTAGCAGGCCTGATCATTGATCATATAGAGAAAATAGTCTCTTCTCCGAGGACAAGGACACGTGTCAAAAGCCAATAATAAAAACAGTGCCTTCGAAATTGGCGGGGTAACCATCCCGCCAGGTCAGCGTGCAAGCGTTGAATTTGAAGTTGCTAAACTTTACACACACTCTCCGCTGTCTGTGACAGCAGAGGTGGTTCATGGAAAGAAACCCGGTCCCGTATTGATGATAAACGCCGCCATTCATGGTGATGAGCTAAACGGCGTTGAAGTGGTTCGTCAAACCCTAGAACGTCTAAATCCTGCCACGTTGAAAGGCACTGTGATTGCAATCCCCGTGGTTAACGTATTCGGATTTATCCATAAATCCCGCTACCTCCCAGACCGTCGTGATCTGAACCGTTGCTTCCCGGGTTCTGAGCGCGGCTCTATTGCTGGCCGTATGGCGTTTCAAATCTTCGAGCAAATTGTTCGTCGTTGTACTCATATCATTGACTTGCACACGGCTGCCATCTATCGCACTAATTTGCCACAGATCCGTGCAAACCTGTCAAACGAGCAAACCTGCAACATGGCATTGGCATTCGGTACGCCAGTGGTTATTGATGCTGCGTTGCGTGAAGGCTCTTTACGTTCTGAAGCAGAGAAAATTGGCATTCCGGTGCTAACGTATGAAGCTGGGGAAGCACTGCGCTTCGAACCGTATGCCATCACTGCCGGTGTTAAAGGCGTGAAACGCGTCATGCAGTACCTTGGCATGATCCGCAAAACCAGCAAGAAAACTAACGTTGAGCCTGTTATCGCCCGTGCAACCCGCTGGGTGCGTGCAGAAGCGGATGGTATTTTGCGTTCACACGTTTCGCTGGGCCAACGGGTCAGTAAAGGGCAATCCCTGGCATCAATCAGCAGCCCAGTCGGCAGCGAAGAGATCCAGATTTATGCACCGCAAGGCGGGATCATCATTGGTCAACAAACCCTGCCGCTGGTGAACGAGGGCGATGCTATCTACCATATCGCATTCTTCGAAGAGCCAGACAAACTGGTCGAGCAGCAGGTTGAAACCTATCTTGATGAAGTTGTTGACGATGCCAACAACGAAATCAAATGGGGCATCGGCGTAGCGTAAACCGCTATGGTATCAACGGAAGTGGTATTCTGGAGCAATCAATGAAACCCGCGGGAGGAGTGAGGCGCCAAAGCGCTGTCGGAATGCCGTCTTCATCTCGCTGGTTTCATCCACAACTTCCAGCGCAACTATCTGGTCAAACTCATCAACGTAAAGCCGGATGTTGCCGATATAGACTGCCCTGTCGTCCGCACGTACCAGAAATATCAAGGGTTCAGGAAGTGGCATGGAAAGGTAAGTGAATGTGTCACCTTCATCTGAGCGCCGTTTCAGTGTGGTTAATCGCATCGTTTTTCTGGGGACTGCAAAATAAAAGGTCTCTCCCCACTTAGCCAACAAACCGATGGGTTCACCATCACTCTTCGCACTTCCGGAAAGCCAGAGAAGGATCCGTTCGCCGCTGAACGGTGTAAACATATCCGTTTCCTGCTTTAAATCCGCCGCAACAACAGCCGGTAGTTTGGACATCTTACCGACCACCATCACTTCACCATCTTTGATCTGAGATAAATCACTTAACGTAACCGATCGGGTGTTGTCCGATGCACACCCAGAAAAGACAATAAGGCCAACGGCCAGCAGTAGCGCACGGTAAATAGCCAGAGCAAGAACTGGAGGATGGCAGGATTGGTGATAAAAACAGGGTAAGAACGTCATAATCCAACTCTAGTATAGGCTGGGCAATTTGCTGCTCTGGATGTGAGATGAAATGCGTCGCTGGGTGCTGCGGTCAATTAGTTTACTGACTGGCGGCTGTTGCGCCGTTTACGTTTCCTTTTAACAGGTCGAAGATGAAAAGTATGCTTAACTGGGATGTTGTCATAACCACTGCTAAAAAAAGCAATCCTGCCCCACCGCGACGGGTGGAAAAATCAGATGTCGATTGGCAGGCAAAATTAAGCCCGGAGCAGTTTTACGTAACACGGAAACACGGAACAGAACGTCCATTCAGTTCTGAAATGTGCGGGTTGTTTGAACCCGGCATTTACACCTGTGTCTGCTGCGGTGAGCGGTTGTTTAATGCCAACGAAAAATTTGATTCCGGCACTGGCTGGCCTTCGTTTACCGCGCCTTTGGAAGAAAATGTGGTGGCATACAACATGGACATTTCCCATGGGATGACACGTATAGAAGTCACCTGCAATGTCTGTGATGCACACCTTGGGCACGTCTTTCCCGATGGGCCCCCACCTACACGTCTGCGTTACTGCATCAATGCTATCGCGTTGGAAAAAGAAAAATAATCTGCACCTTGCATTAAGTTGAGCGTACTAAGTACAGCGGATACCGACACCGAAAAGCCCTGTGAAAGCAGACTGATATCGCTTACCATACGCCTTGATACCGATTCCAATGCAAGGCGTAACGTAATGAATGATGACGACATCCTGACCAGTGAAAACCTGATTGAGATCGTTGAAAACCAGTTGGCAGACAACAACCCGAAGAAAGTGAAAGAAACACTGATGCGCCTTCGCATGACAGGCTCAACCCAGGAAGAAGCCATGGAATATATCGCCTGCGCCCTGATGGTTGAAATCTATGATGTGGCGAAAGGTGGCGGGGAGTTTAACCTCAAGCGCTATGAAGAGCACCTGGACATGCTACCGGAAATGCCGTGGCAGGACGATCTGGAAGAGCAGTAATCAATTGCACTGATTCATCCACAAACTGACAGTACGTTGGTGTTGCTTAACCTAATCTTAAAAACAGTACCTCAACACTATTACGTCGATTCGGGACAGAAGCCAGTTAGACCTTATGCTCTAAAGCGTCCACTTCGGATAACTTTAGATTGGGGAAAACGAAGTAGACGACTTTGTTGTTCGAAAGCATTGACTGCGAATGCAGCCAAAAGAATGCTATTGCCTATTGACCGGAAAAGGGCTCATATGTGTTAGCTGTGTGCTGACAGCTTAAACTCTAAACCCGCTTTGACTGAGAGCCATTCAGTATTGATGATTGAGAACACAACAGTATCTCGATAACCACCATTTAGCATTTTCTGATGATTTCTAAGTATTCCGTCTTGCTTCGCTCCCAAACGGGCAATAGCTGCTCTTGAAGCTTGATTATGCCAACTTGTTCTTAGTTCAACTGCAATGGCATCGAGACTTTCAAAAGCGTGAGTTAGAAGAAGTAACTTACACTCTGTGTTACATGATGTTTTTTGATAGCTTTTGCTATACCAAGTGTAACCGATTTCTACCCTCTGATTTATTGAGTCTGCATTACAAAAACGAGTTGAGCCGATAACCTTACCGCTTGATTTAGAGATAACCACAAAAGGTAAAGATAACCCTTTGGCTTTATGGTTTAGCGCCGTGGAAATATAATCAGCAACACTTTCTGCACTTGGCACAGATGTGAACCATAATTTCCAAAGTTCACCATCACTTGCCGCTTCCACTAATGCATCTTTATGCTCCATAGTTAAGGGCACAAGTTTTACATTTTCAGCTTCTAACTCCACGTCTTTAAACCACATTTTACTCTCCATGTATGCCTGCCTTTAATGAATACAGCTAACGCCCGCTTAAGTGGTGAGCAACGCAATACCGATGCTACCACATACCACCTTAATCACTAAAATCAACGCATGGTAAAAATGCCACGCGTTGCGAATCCGTCTTAAAGCGTTTGATACTCATTGAGCCTTCTCCTCCAACTTAACCGTCCGGCTAAGCTGGAAGGCGACGAAACCAAACGGAGAAGACTCAATGAGATTCTATAACCAACAGCATGATTATTACTGCGGCATCGATCTGCATGCGCGCATTCTTTATGTCTGCATCCTCGATTCTGCGGGCAACAAGCTGCTTCACAAGAAAATCGATGCCAATCCTGACGCGCTTTTAGATGTTATCGCGCCTTACCAAGACCAGATTGTTGTCGGCGTCGAGTGCATGCATTGCTGGTATTGGGTCAGTGACCTATGCCTCGACTACGCCTTTGATTTTGTACTTGGTCACGCGCTTTACATGAAGGCGATTCACGGCGGGAAAACTAAAAACGACCGCATTGATTCCTATAAGATTGCTTCTCTTCTCAGGGGCGGTAACTTCCCACTTGCTTACGTCTACCCCAAAGCCATGCGTGCCACCCGTGACTTACTTCGCCGTCGAACCAAGATCATGCGTCACGGCGCAGACTTAAAAGCGCATGTTTCTAACACTTTCAGTCAATACAATCATCCATCGCCTAACCTTCAGCTGCGCTATCCGTATGCCCGAGAGGAAGTCCGCAACCGATTCGATAAACCTGCCATTAACCGCAACATTGATCTCGATTTGAACGTGATTGCCTTTTACACCAAAGAACTTGCGAGCGTTGAACACTTCATCGAACAGAACGCCAAACAACATAACCCGCAGGATTACCAACTGCTGCAAACCGTCCCTGGCATTGGCCGTATTCTGGCGCTGACCATTCTTTACGAAATCGGCAATATCCAACGCTTTCCGACCGTTCAGCAGTTCGCGTCTTATTCCCGTTTAATTAAATGCAAAGCTGAATCCGCGGGAAAGCAATATGGAACCTGCGGCAATAAGATCGGCAACGCACACCTTAAATGGGCCTTCTCCGAAGCTGCTGTCCTTTACCTTCGTGGCAATGAAAAAGCGAAGAAATACCTCACACGTTTACAAAAACGCATGAGCAAAGCCAAAGCCTTGTCTGCACTCGCCCACAAGCTGGGGCGCTGTGTTTACTTTATGTTGAGGAATAAAACCGTGTTTGATGAACAGAAGTTCTTACCTGAATAAGTCGCACAATGGGGTGAGCTGAACGTCTAACTGGTGCTGAGAAGGAGCACGTTGCTGACTGAGTTCACTGGGCATTAAGCCCTCATGGCCTGCTGTGCCAACGGTTGTCCAAGCCCCTTTGCTTTGATTAGCCGCCCCATTGTTGCGCCCCCAAACGAACAACAAAGTTGCTTACACCCAACCTGAGCCTGAAGATAACTGGAAAACCATTGTTTAGCCTTCTTTTTGAATAGTGCCAGCTTGGGTTAACCGAATAATGTCTAATGGCCCTGTCACACGACTGGCAGGCAGCGCTGAGACCGCAGTAAGAGACCTTCTATATGTGTTTGCCGTAAGCGACGACTTAACGGCGAAAGCGACAGAACGAAGTAGACAGATTTGTTGTTCGAGAGTATTGGCTGCTGGCGCAGCCAAAAGAATG
>NZ_ADAQ01000011.1 GCF_000176515.1 Grimontia hollisae CIP 101886 | reverse complement strand
ATGCGACACTAGCTCAGCTGGTAGAGCGCAACCTTGCCAAGGTTGAGGTCACGGGTTCGAACCCCGTGTGTCGCTCCAAGTTTCTTACAGAATATCCTCTGTAAGCACCAACACTCCGCAAAGCATGTATCAAGCAGTAATGGATGCAGCGGATCGTTGTCTTTAATGCTGTGAAGCATTATCTCCGGGCATACTCTAGCCCAAACACAATCAGAACATTGTTTGCACTTATTACGTAATTGCAGTAGCTTTATCGCTGTTTTTTGGTGTTTTTCAACAGAGTTATCCACAAAGTATTGCTTGTGGGTAAAGCCGTTGATGAATATCAGAAGATGTGATGTTACTCAGAGTTATTTGTGCGGATGTTGCTCAGTGGAAAACTCATGCTTGTGTATGAATTTGTTCTTAATTGATTGTTTTGAATTGTATTTTTCTTTGTAAAAGTCGTTTTTTCAAACGTTTATCCCCAGCTTTATCACCTTTCGTGATTTCTATCTGAGTTTATTCACAGAGTGTGTTTAACTTTGTGTGTGTGCACCGTTTTATGGCGTACTGAAAAGGTTTTCCACATTTCGCAGCAGAAGTGAATCTAGGTCTTGTTCTTGCATGGATTTAGCCCAGACTAAAAGGTGGTAGCGCACTGTACCTGTTGCTAAGCATCCCGGGGTAACCCTTTTTTCACGATTCTTACCAGCCGTTTTGTCGATGCAGGCAAGACATCTATTGCGTTTTCATTGCGGCGCTTGATTTGTTGTTCCAGTGCCCAGTCAAGATGCTGATCAAGCATAGCAGAGAATCCTTTGGCCGATTCCAGAAGTTCAACAATCTCGGGGTCATAAGGAGCATTTCCCATTGCCACAGATAGGTTCCTGCGCCATTTTTCATGGCCTATGCGGCGAATCGCTGACCCTTCAGTCTCTCGTAAAAAAGTGGCTTCATCCCAACCGAACAGTACTTTTAAAGGTCGCTGGACCAGACTGTTCCGGCTATAGAAATCAGGTTCAGTGGTGAGCTCTGCTTCCCTGTTGTAAGGGCAAACTAACTGGCAGTCATCGCATCCATAGATACGGTTGCCTATGGCTTTGCGAAATGCTTCTGGTATTTCCCCATCCAGCTCTATCGTCAGGTAAGAGATGCAACGTCTTGCGTCGACAACGGTTTCATCCACAATGGCACCTGTCGGGCAGGAGGTCATACAGGCAACACATTTACCGCAATTCCCCTGTGACGGTTCATCTACCGGCAGAGGAAGATCAATCAGTAACTCGCCGAGAAAAAACCAGGAGCCGACGTCTTGACTTAAAAGCAGTGAATGTTTGCCTGTCCAGCCGAGCCCGGCTTTCTCTGCCAATGGACGTTCCAGCACAGGAGCAGAGTCGACAAACGGGCGATAACCAAATTTCCCCACTTCCTCTTCAATGCGCTGCGCCAGCTTTTTCAGCCGGTTGCGGATGAGCTTATGGTAGTCACGCCCCAGGGCGTAACGACTGATATAGGCAAGGGAAGGGTTGTCCAGTGTTTTGGCAAATCCGGCATCTGGCGGCAGGTAATTCATCCGTGCGCTGATCACGCGCACAGTGCCTTCTACCAGTTCTTGAGGACGTGCGCGCATCATACCATGGCGCGCCATCCAATCCATTTCACCGTGATAGCCGTTATCCAGCCAGCGTTGTAATTGTTCTTCGTGCTGACGAAGATCGACATCGGTGATCCCAATATGCTGAAATCCTAGTTCACGTCCCCATTGCCTGATATTTTCAGCAAGTTGGGTTAAATTGATCGACGATAAAGATCGAGATTCAGACATAAGATCACAAGAGAAACCGAAGATGAGCGCAAGTCTACCACACTCGCTTTACCGATCGGATCAGGTCAGAAATGGAGAGCGCAAGATCGCAGCGGATCTTGGTGTTGAAATGTACAGCCTGATGGAGCGGGCGGGTCAGGCTGCGTTTAATGCGTTGCGAACCCGATATCCTGATGTCAAAAATATCCTGGTTTGTTGTGGCAGCGGCAACAACGGCGGTGATGGGTATGTGATCGCAAGGCTGGCAAAAGAAGCTGGGCTTTCCGTTACACTTTGGTCGTTGGCTGATCCGTTAAAACTTCAGGGGGATGCGCTCACTGCACAACAGAAGTTCACGGCTGCCGGTGGTGTAATCCACCAAGGGACAACGCCCTGTGGCGGGTTTGATGTCATCGTTGATGCTCTGTTTGGGACAGGACTCTGCCGCGAGGTATCTGGGAAATACCTGTCGGCCATAGAGTCCATTAACCGGACCCATTGTCCGGTGATCGCTGTCGATCTTCCCAGTGGCCTTAATGCTGATACCGGGCGCATTTGGGGTGATGCGGTTGTGGCAGATCTTACAGTCAGCTTTGTAGCTCTCAAACAGGGGCTTTTCACCGGCAAGGCACGCGATTGTTGTGGTGATATTCACTATGATGGGCTGGGTATTGGTGAAGAATTTGCCGTGCATATCCCATGTTCCGCTAAACTGCTGGATAACCAGCGTGCGGCGAGGCTTGAACCGGTAAGAGGGCGAAGCGCACATAAAGGCAATGCTGGCAGGGTGCTTTGTATTGGCGGCCAGCGTGGTATGGGCGGGGCCATCACCCTTTGTGGGCAGGCAACCCTGCGTGTTGGTGCCGGGTTAGTCGCGGTGTTAACTGACGAGAGCCATGTTCCGGCCTTACTTGTACGCCAGCCCGAATTAATGACCCGCTGGTGGCACGAAAGTGAGGGGCTGGCTCCTTTGAATGCCCACCTGGAATGGGCGGATGTGATTGCTGTCGGACCGGGGTTGGGGTCGTCGAGTTGGGCCAGACAACTCTTTGGGCAAGCGGTGATATCAGGGAAACCCCTGGTGGTTGATGCCGATGCGTTGCATGTATTGGCGGCAAGCCCTGCGTACTCTGACAATTGGATTTTGACGCCGCATCCGGGAGAGGCTGCAAATTTATTGCGTTGTTGTGTAACAGACATTGAACGTGATCGTTTTTCTGCCGTCAAAGAGATACAGAAACGTTATGGTGGCGTGGTGGTGCTTAAAGGTGCGGGTACAATCGTTTATGATGGCAGCGAAGTAAATATCGTGGCAGCAGGCAATCCTGGTATGGCGAGTGGAGGCATGGGGGATGTGTTGACCGGCGTGATTGCAGGGTGCGTGGCACAGACCCGGTCGCTGACACAAGCCGCTATTTTTGGCGCGTATTTACACAGTGCTGCGGCCGACGTTGCCGCACGGCAAGGAGAGCGTGGCCTGTTGGCCAGTGATTTGCTTCCTTGGCTTGGAAAAACAATAAAACAAATACAGCAGTGAAGACTGAGTGCTTCCGCAGATAAAGCAGTGAGAAACATGACACAGACTTTTATGACTGAGCTTGCTGACGAGCAGGCAACAGTCGCCTTTGGCGCGGCTATTGCAGCGGCATGTGCGCAGCAAACCACTATTTATCTTCATGGCGATCTGGGCGCCGGGAAGACCACGTTTTCACGCGGCTTTATTCAATCTTTGGGCCATCGGGGGAACGTAAAAAGCCCCACCTACACCTTGGTCGAACCCTATCAGTTAGAGAGCTGGCAGGTTTACCATTTTGATTTGTATCGACTGGCCGATCCGGAAGAGTTGGAATTTATGGGAATCCGGGATTACTTCACGCCTGACGCGCTTTGTCTGGTGGAATGGCCCGAGAAAGGGAAAGGCCTGTTGCCGCAGCCAGATCTCAATATCACACTGACATACAACGAGAAACAACGATCAGTGCAGGTCAATGCCAACACACCTGTTGGTGAAGCGCTGCTTGCAAAACTGGAGTGGAAATAACCTATGCTTTGGCGAGGCGTGTTATTAGGGGTGATGGGGTGGCTTGGGACGGCGTTTTCTGCATGGGCTAATGTACTGGAGAATATGCGTATCTGGCCAGCGCCGCATGAAACGCGGGTAGTGGTGGATCTGGCTGAAGCGCCTTCTTATACCTATTTCACGCTGACCAAGCCTGATCGTTTGGTGGTGGATTTGAAGAACACCACCATGGCGATAACACTGCCAAAAAATGTCAGTGACAGCAAAATACTGACGAAGATCCGCAACAGTAATCCACCCGACAACAAGACATCCCGTCTGGTATTTGAGCTGAAAGACAAAAGTGTTCCTCGCCTGTTTCCCCTTGCTCCCAGTGAAGAGTATGGCCACCGACTGGTGATTGATATCCCACACAGCGATACTGCTGCGACCATGACACCGGTTAAGCCTGCGGCAGCAGCAGAAGCGCAGGCTGCATTGCCGTTTGGAACCGATGACATCATCATTGCAATCGACCCTGGTCACGGTGGTAATGATCCCGGCGCAGTTGGCCCCCGGCGCAAGTATGAAAAGCATGTGACATTGGCGATTTCCCGTCAGGTTGCCGCCAAGATTAATGCAATACCGGGTATGAAAGCGGTACTGACACGTAACGGTGATTACTTTGTCGACCTTAACAAGCGTTCTGAGATTGCGAGAAAGCAAGGTGCGCATCTGCTGGTGTCTATCCATGCCGATGGTTTCCACAAACCGCAACCACACGGTGCATCAGTTTGGGTGTTGTCCCGCCGTCGTGCCAACAGTGAAATAGGTCGCTGGATTGAGAGACACGAAGAGCAATCCAACCTGCTGGGTGGCGGGGCGCTGCTTAACGATAACCGAGACGAATACCTGAGCCGTGCCGTGCTGGATCTCCAGTTCAGCAACTCCCAGAAAGAAGGTTATGATGTTGCTGTCCGCGTGTTAAAAGAAATCGGCAAAGTCACCAAACTTCATAAATCCAGCCCTGAACATGCCAGTTTGGCGGTGCTGAAATCACCGGATATTCCTTCTCTGTTGGTCGAAGCTGGCTTTATTACCAACCCTCAGGAAGAGAAATTGCTGCTGAGCACCAGCCACCAGAACAAGATTGCTAACGCGGTTTACAAAGGTGTGTTGAGCTATTTTGAAGCGTTTCCGCCGGATGGTACTTTGATGGCCGCCCGTAAAAACGGCATTAAGCACAAGGTGACATCCGGTCAGTCGTTGTCCGTCATCGCGAAAAAATACGGCAGCTCAATCTCCGCCATCAAAGCGGCAAATGGTCTGAAGTCCGACACGTTAAACGTGGGGCAGGTGCTGACTGTACCGAATGTCAATATTAGTGCCCTGGTGTCCACATCACCGGGTAGCAGTTCAATACCTGCCAGTGCAGGCGTGACAGTAACGCACACCGTGAAGCGCGGTGAGTTTCTTGGCAAGATTGCCCAGAAGTATGATGTGTCTGTGTCGAGTATCCGAAGCGCCAACAAACTGCGTTCGGATGAGCTTGCGATTGGCCAGAAACTGAAAATTGTGGGCGTGAAACCCAAGGACAAGCAACACAAAGTGAAACGCGGAGAATATCTGGGTAAAATCGCCAGCAATTATGGCGTCTCTGTCGACAGTATCCGTCGTGCCAATAAATTGCGTTCAGACGAACTGGCTATTGGCCAGACCTTGATCATTCCCGGGAGCTAAGCATGGCAATTCAAATCTTACCTGCCCGTCTGGCAAACCAGATTGCGGCGGGCGAAGTGGTTGAAAGGCCGGCATCTGTGGTCAAAGAGCTTGTTGAAAACAGCATTGATGCGGGGGCGACCCGCATTGATATTGATATCGAAAAAGGTGGCAGCAAGCTTATCCGTATCCGGGATAATGGCTCGGGCATTGCCAAAGAAGAGCTTGAGCTGGCACTCAGCCGGCATGCGACCTCCAAAATTACCTGTCTGGATGACCTGGAAGCGATCATCAGCCTTGGCTTTCGTGGTGAAGCGCTGGCGAGTATCAGCTCGGTCTCGCGCCTGACTCTGACATCCCGCACAGTAACCCAGTCTGAAGCCTGGTCGGCCTATGCTGAAGGGCGAGATATGGCGGTGAAGGTCAAGCCTGCGGCGCATCCGGTTGGTACCACCGTTGAGGTGGTGGACTTATTTTTTAATACACCTGCCCGACGCAAGTTCCTGCGCACGGATAAAACCGAATTTGGCCACATTGATGAGCTGCTCAAACGCATTGCACTCAGCCGTTTTGATGTCGCCATTACCCTTCGCCACAATGGTGCCATTGTCCGCCAGTACCGGGCGGCAACCAACGATGTACAGCGTGAAAAGCGTCTGGCAGCGGTGTGTGGCCCCCAGTTTGTCAAAACCGCGGTGGAAGTCAGCCTTGAGCACCAGGGTTTAACCCTGCAAGGCTGGATCTGTACTCCGGAAGGGGCGCGGGCGCAAAACGATATCCAGCACTGCTTTGTGAACAAGCGGATGATGAAGGATAAGCTCATTAACCATGCCATCCGTCAGGGGTATGAAGCGTCCCTTCGTCCTGATCAGTTTGCAGCTTATGTGCTGTATATTGATATTGACCCACACCAGGTCGATGTGAATGTGCATCCCGCCAAGCACGAAGTCCGTTTTCATCAGGCACGTCTGGTGCATGACTTTATCTATCAGGCGGTAGCTGACGCCCTGATGCAGGTGACAGCGGAACCGGAACCTATTTCCGCTTTGAATTTTGCCGACAACGAAACAGCAGGTCACCCAGCCCAGCAAGCTGTTGAAGGGGACGAAGGCGTCAAAGACACTGCCTATTCCAATTATCCCGGGCAGGCGGAATACTCAGAGTGGCGGCCGCAAGCGTCCGGGCAGCCAGCCCGGGCATCTGGCTTTAGTCAGTCGTCAGCGGGTAGATCAAGTGGTGGCAGTAGTGGTCAGCGTTGTGACTTCCTGAGTGGCAGCGCACCGTCCCGTCGCGAGCAAAACGTGTATCAATCGTTGATGACAACGCCAGTCGTGCCTGATCCTGTCAGAGAGATCGCGGAAGCGTCAGCTGTCTTCACACCTTCCACGCCCCAAGCGCCGGTGTCAACAGGTCATGCTGCACAGGGACTCGGCAAGGCGTTAACGGTCGTAAACGCGAAATACCTGTTGTTGCAACGTGAGGAAGGCATTGCCTTACTGGATCTTGATGCGGCCGCGTATCTGTCGGTTTTGGGGACGTTTCGCCAGGCAGGGCTGGAAGAAGGTTTGAAAGCCCAACCCCTGTTAATCCCTCAGGCATTGCCCGCATCAGCTGAAGAGCTGGAACTGGTTGCCTTGCATGAACCGTTGCTTCAGCAATTTGGGATTTTGCTTCGCAAGAAATCAGCGTCTCAGGTGATGGTGATGGCAGTCTGTCAACCTTTCCGTCATCACAACTTGCAGCAATTCATTCCGGCATTAATGGCTTTTTTAACCCGTTCAGGGAAGAAGCTTGATGTGTCCTCGCTTTCAACATGGCTGACAGGACAGGCAGTGCAAAAAACCGATGTCTACAGCTTGTCGCAATCCGTTACACTGCTCACTGAGTTAGAAAATTGCTGGCAGGGTGCGCTGGCAGAACATTATTCCGTCTTGCTGCGTCCGGTTGACGTGGCGGCGGCTATAGAAGCGTTTAATCATGATTAAGCCATTGCCCAAGGCAATATTTTTAATGGGGCCGACAGCCTCAGGGAAAACCGACTTGGCGATTGCGCTGAGAAAACAATTTCCCGTTGATATAATCAGTGTGGACAGCGCTTTGATCTATCGGGGCATGGATATCGGTACAGCCAAGCCGACAGCGGAAGAGCTGGCGCTGGCGCCACACCGGTTAATTGATATCCGTGATCCGTCAGAAGCCTATTCGGCGGCGGATTTTCGTGCTGATGCGTTACGCGAAATGGAACAGATCGTTGCAAAAGGGAGAATCCCCCTTTTGGTGGGTGGTACCATGCTTTATTTCAAAGCATTATTGGAAGGCCTGTCGCCATTGCCACCCGCAGACCCAGTGATCCGCGCTAAAATTGAGCAGGAAGCAAAGGAGCGTGGTTGGCAGGCGCTGCACGAAGCGTTGTGCAAAGTAGACCCTGTCGCAGGAGCGAGGATTCACCCGAATGATCCTCAACGATTGTCGAGAGCGCTGGAAGTTTTTCGTATTTCGGGTAAAACTCTCACTGAGTTGACCGAAACTAAAGGTGAACCCTTGCCATATGAGGTTCATCAGTTTGCTATAGCCCCTAAGGAAAGGGGAGATCTGCATCGCCGAATCGAGTTACGTTTCCACAAAATGATGGAAGCCGGCTTCGAGAAGGAGGTCCGTGCATTGTTTGATCGTGGCGATCTGAACCCGGATATGCCATCGATACGTTGCGTCGGGTACCGACAGATGTGGGATTATTTGGCGGGTAGCTGCTCGCTTGACGATGCAGTTTATCGCGGTGTGTGCGCAACCCGTCAGTTGGCCAAACGTCAGATCACCTGGCTTCGCAGCTGGGATAATCTGACGTGGCTTGATAGCGACGATGCCGGGCTATCGTTACAAACAGTCACAAAGTGTCTGATCTGATCCGGGAAGAGACAGGTATACTCTGTGCTGTTGTAAGCGGCGTTGTTGATCTTTTTGTTGCTACTACAACTACAAACCAATAAGGAAAATTAAAAATGGCTAAGGGGCAATCTCTACAAGACCCATTTCTGAATGCACTGCGTCGTGAACGAGTACCGGTTTCTATTTATTTGGTAAACGGTATTAAACTTCAGGGCCAGATTGAGTCTTTTGATCAGTTTGTGATCCTGTTGAAAAACACAGTCAACCAAATGGTTTACAAGCACGCGATTTCTACTGTGGTGCCCGCGCGTCCAGTGAACCACCATCACACCAGCTCTGAGCGTTCGCCTACCGAACGTCAGCAAGAAAAAACTGAGGAGTAACAATCCCTTGGTAAGGAGTTGATCGCTTGTTTGACCGTTACGAAGCCGGTGAACAGGCTGTTTTAGTTCATATCAACTTCACCCAGGAAGGCGAATGGGAAGATCTCAGCGAATTTGAAATGCTGGTATCGTCAGCGGGGGTTAGCAGGCTGCAAACTATTACAGGCAGCAGGCAAGCCCCGCATTCCAAATACTTCGTCGGTGAAGGTAAAGCCCTCGAGATTGCAGATGTCGTCCGGATGACTGGGGCAGATATTGTGATCTTCAACCATGCGCTTTCTCCTGCGCAGGAACGAAACCTCGAGCGTTTAGTCAAATGCCGGGTGCTCGATCGCACCGGTCTGATCCTAGATATCTTTGCCCAGCGGGCCCGTACCCATGAAGGTAAATTACAGGTCGAGTTGGCGCAGCTCCGCCACCTTTCAACCCGACTCGTTCGTGGTTGGACGCACTTAGAGCGTCAGAAGGGCGGGATTGGTCTGCGTGGTCCGGGTGAAACCCAGCTGGAAACAGACCGTCGTTTACTGCGTGATCGTGTTAAAGCTATTCTGCGTAGACTTGAGAAAGTCTCCAAACAACGGGAACAGGGCCGACGGGCACGAAGCCGTGCTGAAGTTCCTACTGTGTCATTGGTAGGATACACCAATGCCGGAAAGTCCACGCTCTTCAACCGCATTACCGAGGCAGGGGTGTACGCCGCAGACCAGTTGTTTGCAACACTGGATCCGACGCTGCGCAAGATTGAGGTCGAGGACGTAGGTGACACTATCCTGGCCGATACGGTCGGCTTTATCCGTCATCTGCCACATGACTTGGTTGCTGCATTTAAGGCAACGTTGCAGGAGACGCAGGAAGCAACGTTACTGTTGCATGTGGTGGATGCCAGTGATGACCGTTTCCGTGAGAACATTGACGCGGTCAATGTGGTGCTGGAAGAGATCGACGCGCACGAAGTACCGATGCTGCTGGTGATGAACAAAATCGACAATATGGAAGATACAACGCCACGTATCGAACGTGATGAAGACGGACTTCCTCGTATTGTCTGGGTGTCAGCACTGGCAGATCAGGGCATAGATCTTCTTTTTGAGGCACTGACCGAGAGGCTGGCAGGGACTATGGTAAGCTACCGCTTACGTATTCCGCCTGCGGCTATTGGCAGAATGCACAGTAAATTCTGTCAGTTGCGGTGTATCACGCACGAAGAATACGAGCAGGATGGACATTTGCTGGTCGATGTGCGGCTGCCTCAAACTGACTGGTTGAGGTTGAAAAAACGGGAAGGCAGTGAGTTAGGTGACTTTATCGTCAACTGACAGACTGTTACAGTATAAAAACTATCGTCATATCATACTGATGGAGTGCTCTAATGGCGTGGAATGAGCCAGGAAATAATGGCGGTCAGGACAAAGACCCGTGGGGGAACCGCGGGGGTCGTGACCAAGGGCCGCCAGACCTCGACGAGGTATTTGGCAAGCTGAGCCGCAAACTGAGCGGATTATTTGGCGGCAAAGGGCCGTCTTTTGGTGGCGGCAGTGTCGCTGGTTTGGGCGTCATTGCCGTGGTGGGTGCAGTTATCTGGGGTGTATCAGGCTTTTACACTATCGGTGAAGCGGAGCGTGGTGTTGTATTGCGTTTCGGTGAATACGACCGCATCGTACAACCAGGCCTGAACTGGAAACCGACGTTTATCGATGAGGTGACACCGGTAAACGTGCAGGCAATCCGTTCGTTGCGTGGCTCCGGTGATATGCTGACCAAAGATGAAAACGTCGTGCGCGTTGAAATGGACGTGCAGTATCGTGTGGCTGATCCGGAGAAATATCTGTTCTCGGTCACTAACGCGGATGACAGTCTGCGTCAGGCCACGGACTCCGCATTGCGTGCGGTGATCGGTGATGCAGTGATGGACCAAATCCTGACCTCGGGCCGTCAGGAAATTCGTGAACGCACGGAAGTGGAAATCAACCGCATTGTAGATCGTTATGACATGGGTCTGCTGGTGGTCGACGTAAACTTTGACACTGCCCGTCCGCCAGAGCAGGTGAAAGATGCATTCGATGACGCTATCGCAGCGCGAGAGGATGAAGAGCGTTTTATCCGTGAAGCGGAAGCCTATCGTAATGACATCTTGCCCAAAGCAACCGGTCGTGCTGAGCGTCTGAAAAAAGAAGCCTTGGGTTATAAAGAGAAAACAGTTAATGAGGCACAAGGTGACGTTGCACAGTTTGAGAAACTGTTACCGGAGTATTTAGCTGCGCCGGAAGTTACGCGTAACCGTTTGTATCTTGAGACGATGGAAAAGGTGTTCGGCAATACCAGTAAGGTGTTGATTGATTCTCAGGAAGGGAGCAACAACTTGCTTTACTTGCCTTTGGATAAACTGATGAGCCAGTCTCCAGCACAGCGCAATGTTTCATCGGACAGCAACAGTGCCGCAGGCTATGGCATTGAGTTGGAGCGTGCTACCCAGCCCGCCTTACCGAACGTCAATACCCGTCAGTCGACCACGCGTCAGGGGAGATATTAATTATGCGTAAATTATTAATTCCTCTCATCATCGTATCGATCGTTGTCGGCCTGATGTCAGTCTTCGTGGTGAAAGAAGGTGAGCGTGGTATTGTGATCCGCTTCGGCCGGGTTTTGAAAACCGATGACGATATGGCGCGTATCTACGGGCCGGGCCTGCAATTCAAAGTGCCACTGTTTGATCGTGTTAAGTTACTGGATGCACGTATCCAGACCATGGATGATCAGTCAGATCGCTTCGTCACGTCTGAGAAAAAAGACGTCATCATCGACTCTTACGTGAAATGGCGCATTAAAGACTTCGGACAGTACTACCTCACCACCGGCGGCGGTAACCGTCTAACTGCTGAAGCGCTGTTACAGCGTAAAGTGGCGGATGGCCTGCGTGCAGAAATCGGTTCAAAGACCATCAAAGAGATTGTGTCTGAGAAGCGTGAACAGGTGATGGCTGATGTACTGGCTGAACTTCAGGAAGGTGCGAACGATATTGGTATCGAAGTGATTGACCTTCGTATCAAGAAGATCAACCTGCCGGATGAGATCAGCGAATCGATTTATGCACGTATGCGTGCAGAACGTGAAACTGTCGCTCGTCGTCACCGTTCACAAGGGCGTGAGAAAGCGGAAGTTATTCGCGCCCAGGCTGAGCTGGAAGTGGCTACTGTGCTGGCGGAAGCGGAAAAAACCGCACGTGTGACGCGTGGTGAAGCGGACGCAGAAGTGGCAAAAATCTATGCAGACACCTTTAACAAAGCGCCAGAGTTTTATCACTTCCTGCGCTCGTTGCAAGCGTATGAGAAAAGCTTTAACAATAAGGGTGATATCATGGTGGTTGACCCGAACAGTGAGTTCTTCCAGTACATGAAAGAGCCAAAACTGAAGGTTAACTGATCCTGATTTGATGGCAGAATGGAAAAGACAAGGCATGCTGCCTTGTCTTTTTTTTATCCAAACAGAATGAGAGAAAAAAATGGGTAAGTCGATATGGCTCGCTATCGGGCTGGTATTGGTTGTTGAGGGACTGGGGCCGATGCTGGTGCCACAAAAATGGCGGGAAATGATAAGTGAAATGAGCCTATTACCTGATGCTACCCTACGCCGGATTGGTGGATGTTTAGTCGTTGCAGGCGCAGTGATCGCATATATGATGTGGCCGTCCAAGTAAATCGAAAGAGCAAAAAACTGTGACACCCCATTAGCCATAAACAGGACGGCGCTCAAAAAATGACTGCATCCTTCAAACGATGGTGCTAGAATCCCGTTTTAATCATCAACTGACTGGAAAAGATGAGTAATAACGTAGTCGTTCTTGGCACCCAGTGGGGTGACGAAGGTAAGGGTAAAATTGTCGATTTGTTGACTGAAGACGCTCAGTACGTCGTCCGTTACCAAGGTGGTCACAACGCAGGTCACACCCTTGTCATTGACGGTGAGAAAACCGTTCTGCACTTGATTCCTTCTGGTATTCTTCGCAACAACGTGAAATGTATCATCGGCAACGGTGTCGTGCTTTCCCCTGATGCCCTGATGAAAGAAATGGGTGAACTGGAAGCACGGGGTATTCCTGTTCGTGAGCGCCTGTTCCTGTCAGAAGCTTGTCCGCTAATTCTTCCTTATCATGTCGCACTGGACATGGCGCGTGAGAAAGCACGCGGTGCGAAAGCTATCGGTACTACCGGTCGCGGCATCGGTCCTGCGTATGAAGACAAAGTTGCCCGTCGCGGTCTGCGTGTTGGTGACCTGTTCGATAAAGAAGCGTTTGCCGAGAAGCTTAAAGAAGTGATGGAGCTGCACAACTTCCAGTTGGAGCATTTCTACAAAGCTGAGCCAGTAAGCTATGAAGAGACGCTGGCAAAAGTGATGGAGCAAGCGGACATCTTGACCAGCATGGTTATCGATGTCACCCAGGAGCTGGACGATGCACGTCAGCGTGGTGACAAGATCATGTTTGAAGGCGCGCAGGGCACGCTGCTGGATATCGACCACGGCACTTACCCATACGTGACTTCCTCGAACACCACTGCTGGTGGCGTTGCAGTAGGTTCTGGTTTTGGTCCACGTCATCTGGGTTACATCTTGGGCATTGCGAAAGCTTACTGCACCCGTGTTGGTTCCGGTCCTTTCCCGACTGAGCTGTACGACGGTAAGGACAAGCAGGATCCTGTGGGTAAACACCTTGGTGAGGTGGGCCATGAGTTTGGAGCGACCACTGGACGCTTGCGCCGTACTGGCTGGTTTGATGCCGTGGCGATGCGCCGTGCAATCCAGATCAACTCTATTTCTGGTTTCTGCCTGACCAAGCTGGATGTGCTGGATGGTCTGGAAGAAATCAAGATCTGTACTGGCTATCAGAAAGCAGACGGTACCATCCTGACTGTTTCGCCAATGGCTGCAGACGATTACGAAAACATCACGCCAATCTATGAAACTGTGCCGGGCTGGAGTGAAAACACCTTCGGTGCCAAGTCGATTGAAGAGTTGCCTCAGGCAGCGTTGGACTACATCAAGCGCATCGAAGAGTTGACTGGCGTGCCTGTAGACATCATTTCTACCGGCCCAGATCGTAACGAAACCATCATTAAGGTGCACCCTTTCGCATCTTAACCGGTTATCGTTGAGAAGAAACCAGCCTTCATCAGGGCTGGTTTTTTTTTGCCCGGTTGCACTTATACTGAGAATATCAGGTAAGGGAAATTTTTCGCCGGGAAAAGATAAAGTTCGGCAAATCCTTGCCGATATAAGTTAGGCAAACACACAGTCTCAGATAACCCTTGAATAGTAGGAAGGCATGAAGCTGCGTACTTTATTTATATCCATGATGCTAGCCAGCCCTTTTGCGAAAGCAGAAATTGGCCCGGCTCTTCCTGTGTATGAAGAGTCGCAACTGATCCGTCTGTTTGAGACCAATCGCCATCTTAACAAAGTCAAACAAGATGATTGCCAGCTCCTGCAGGATATCGAAGCCCGAGCTATCCGCGTCGAATCCCCGGCTTATCAGTTTCTTTATGGTGATATGTTGGCATGGGGTGTGTGTGTCGACAGAGATGTCGAGACAGGGGTGTATTATATGCAGGTCGCCGCACAGCAGGGATTACCAGCTGCACTGGAGCAGCTTGGGCGTTACTATGCGAAAGGCACTTTGGTGCAGCAGGATAAAGAACGCGCGATTCCGTATCTCCGAGAGGCTGCTTCATTGGGGAATACCCATGCACGGTTACAGTTGGCAGAGTTGCTGGTGGCAGATCACGGTAGCCCGCTTGACTACGAAGATGCCTACCGCTGGCTATATCACACCATCACCGCAGACCCATCGACCCATAACCGTATTGCTTTATTACGCCAGGCGCTTGAAAACAAAATGCCGCGCAATGTTATTGCACGTGCCAAGCGGCGTGATACTTACTGGTAGTATACTGTTTTCGATAACATCAAAAATGCCCGCATTTCGCGGGCATTTTGCATGAAAGGGAAGGCAATTAAATCACCTTATGTGGGCCAAAGCACTCGTAGAAAATACGGTCTTTGTCTACGCCTGCATCAATCAACTGTTTGGCGACAAACTGCATGAAGCCAACAGGGCCGCACAGGTAGAATTCGCGGGTTGCATCTTCGGTTAGCCCTTCCACTTTGCTCACGTCTAGCAGGCCAGTATGGTCAAACTGTTCACCTGGCAGGTCAGTGCTTGAAGGTTCGCGGTACCATACGTCACGGCGCGCATTGCCATGCGCTTTAAGCAGTGAATCAATGTGCTCACCAAATGCATGGTGGCTGGCGTTTTCTGCTGCATGTAACCAGTTGATCTGTGCACCGTGCTGACCCGACACAGATTCCAGTATTGACAGCATCGGTGTTAAACCGACACCGGCAGAAATCAAGGCTATCGGTGTGTGCTTCTCTGATTTGAAGAAGAAGTCACCGGTTGGTGGTGCCAGTTCGACGGTATCACCCACATTCAGGTGATCGTGCAGGTAGTTGGATACCGTGCCCTGAGGTTCACGTTTCACAGAGATACGGTAAGTGTTGCCATTTGGTGCCGCTGACAGGCTGTATTGGCGGATTTCCTGGTTTGCGAATTGCTCAGGCTTGAGGTAAATACCGATATACTGTCCAGGCTCGAAACCAGTCACTGGTTTACCGTCAACAGGCTCGAAAACAAAACTGGTAATCACCTCGCTTTCGGGGGTTTTGCTGATCAGCTTAAAAGTACGGGTGCCACGCCATCCACCTTCTGATGCTTCATTTTGCTGATAGATTTCTTCTTCACGGTTGATGAAAACCTGAGCCAGTACACCATAGGCTTCAGCCCATGCATCCAGCACTTCCTGGCCTGGTGAAAACAGCTCATCAATCGTCGCCAGTAAGTGGCCACCGACGATGGAGTACATGTCTGCTGTGATATTAAAGCTTGCGTGTTTCTGCGCGATTTTTTCCACAACAGGCAGCAACGCTGGCAAGTTATCAATGTTTGCCGCATAGCCATAAACCGCATTAAACAGTGCTTCACGTTGTGCCCCCGTGAACTGATTGCTCATATTAAAGATGTCTTTCAGTTCGGGGTTGTGGCTGAACATACGAGTATAAAAATGCTCGGTCAGCTTAGTGCCTGTCTCAGCAAGTAATGGTGCCGTCGATTTTACAATTTCAATGGTTTTTTCGTTGAGCATAGTGTGACCTAATTATGATTTTAAAGTGACATCTAAAATACATGTTATAAGTTGTATCTGAAATGAATGTTTAGATCAACCCCTATTTGCCTGATGGAGCGCCTAAAGGGGAATACGCAAAACAGAAATAAAAGAAAATCAGAGAGTACGCGCCTTTTGTCTCAGATAAAGGTACAATACATGCAAGGAGATTTGAAAACGTGCAATTAACCAGCTTTACGGATTATGGCCTTCGGGCGCTCATGTATCTGGCTATGCTGCCTCCCGGAGAATTGACCAGCATTACTGTGGTCACTGAGAAGTATGGGGTTTCCCGCAATCATATGGTCAAAATAATACACCGTATGAGTCAGGCCGGCTTTGTAGAAGCCGTACGGGGAAAGAACGGGGGGATCCGACTCGGCAAGCCAGCGGAATTGATAGTCATTGGCGATGTGATACGTTCACTGGAGCCACTGCAGCTCGTCAACTGCGCACCACAAAACTGCCATATCACGCCTGCCTGTCGACTGAAAACTGCGATTGCGAAAGCGTTGACGGCATTTCTTGCCGAGATGGATAAATACACACTTCATGACATGGTGTCAGGCAATGATGACCTGCAGCACCTTCTCATCCCTGTTCGCCCGCACTGATCCTCACCATGTGAGATAGCTTGCTAATTTTTACTGGCAATGCTTGCGGGCACCCAATTTCTTTATATTTAAGCGATATACTTGATAAGCCAATGTCGCTAACGGGAATCTTATATGTCTCAAGACAAACATCTACACAGCAACGACCCTTTTCTGGGGCGTGAAGCAGAAAAATATGACAATCCTGTGCCGAGCCGTGAACATCTTCTCACTGTGATCAAAGGGTTTACCACACCGGTTAGCCGTGACCAGCTCTTTGAAGTGCTGGGCCTGCGCAGCGATGAAGAATACGAAGGTTTGCGCCGCCGCCTGCGTGCGATGGAGCGCGATGGCCAGCTGATTTTCACCCGTCGTCAGTGCTATGCCCTGCCAGAACGTCTGGATTTGGTGAAAGGCACCGTGATTGGCCACCGTGACGGCTTTGGCTTCCTACGTCCGGAAGGTAAAGGGAACCGGGAAGACTGGCTGCTGCCACACCACCAGATGAAACAGGTCATGCACGGTGACTTCATTCTGGCCCAACCTGCCGGTACCGATAAACGTGGCCGCAAAGAAGCCCGCGTTGTGCGCGTACTGGAAGAGCGCAAAGGGCAGATTGTTGGCCGTTATTTTGTGGAAAATGGCATGGGTTTTGTCGTGCCGGATGACTCCCGCCTTGGCCAGGATATTGTTATCCCGCAGGACGAGCGCAAAGGCGCGCGTATGGGCAATGTGGTGGTGGTTGAGATCCTCCAGCGCCCGACCCGTCAATACAATCCGGTTGGCCGCGTGGTGGAGGTGCTGGGTGAGAACATGGCACCGGGCATGGAAATCGAAATTGCCCTGCGCACCCACAATATCCCACACGTGTGGCCGCAGGACGTAGAAAAGCAAGTCAAAAGCTTTACCGAACAGGTGCCGGAAGAAGCCAAAAAAGGCCGGGTCGATTTGCGTGACCTGCCATTGGTCACCATTGACGGCGAAGATGCCCGCGACTTTGATGATGCCGTCTTCTGTGAGAAGAAAAAGTCCGGGGGGTGGCGCCTGTATGTCGCGATTGCGGACGTCAGTTACTACGTCCGTCCGGATTCACCGCTCGATAAAGAAGCGGTAAACCGTGGTAACTCGGTCTACTTCCCCTCGCAGGTGATCCCTATGTTGCCGGAAGTGCTGTCTAACGGTTTGTGTTCACTGAACCCGCAGGTCGATCGCCTGTGCATGGTGTGTGAGATGACTATCTCTGAGTCTGGTAAGCTGTCTGGCTACAAGCATTATGAAGCGGTGATGAACTCCCACGCACGCCTCACATACACCAAAGTAGCGGCGATGCTGGAAGGTGATGAGGCGCTTCGCGAACGATATGCACCGCTGGTGCCACACCTTGAAGAGCTAAACCGCATGTATAAAGCGCTCAAAGCAGCGCGTGAGCAGCGTGGTGCGATTGAGTTCGAAACAGTGGAAACCAAGTTCATCTTCAATGCCATGCGCAAGATTGAACGCATTGTGCCGGTTGAGCGCAATGATGCTCACAAGATCATCGAAGAATGTATGATTCTGGCGAACATCGCCTCTGCCCGTTTTGTCGAAAAAGCCAAAGAGCCTGCGCTTTACCGGGTACACGAAGCGCCGGGTGAAGAGCGCCTGACCGGTTTTAAAGATTTTCTCGGTGAGCTTGGGCTGACGCTGGAAGGCGGCCTTGAGCCATCCCCGACCGATTACGCCAAGCTGGCGCATGCGATTGCTGGACGTCCGGATCAGGAGCTGATCCAGACCATGCTGCTGCGCTCCATGAAGCAGGCCGTGTATCAGGCAGATAATGCCGGCCACTTTGGTCTGGCGCTGAAACAGTATGCCCATTTTACCTCGCCAATCCGCCGTTATCCGGATTTGCTGCTGCACCGTGCCATCAAATACCTGATTGCCAAACAGGAAGGGCGCAATACTGATCGCTGGACACCGACCGGCGGCTATCACTACTCCTTCGATGATATGGACGTGATGGGTGAGCAATGTTCGATGACGGAGCGCCGTGCTGACGATGCAACCCGCGATGTGTCAGACTGGCTCAAATGTGAATACATGCAGGATCACGTCGGTGATGTTATGGAAGGCACCATTGCCAACGTGACCGGGTTTGGGTTCTTTGTCCGCCTCAATGATTTGCACATCGATGGGTTGGTACATATCTCAAACCTTGACAACGATTATTACAACTACGACATGGTGCAGCAAAAGCTGGTGGGTGAAAGCTCTGGCCGTGTATTCCGGCTTGGCGATCAGGTGACGGTCAAAGTATTATCCGTCAACCTTGATGAAAGGATGATCGATTTCGAGCTGGAAGGTACAACCCGTAAAGCCCGTGGTGCCGGTAAAACCGCTCGCAATAAAGCCAAGAAAGGCCGTGCGGAGTCAGGTAAGAGCCCAGAGGCAAGACAAGAGCGTATGTCTGTCCGCCAGCAACTGAAACGTGGCGCCATTCCAAAAGCGGAGGGCGACAAAGCGTCAGCGGGTAAGCGTGGCGGCAAAGGCGACAATCCGGCGAGAAAGAAAACCAAGGCGGAAAAGGTGCGCAAGAAAAAAGCGCAGAAAAGTAAACCGGCAAGAACAGGCAAGAAAAATAAGTAACCCATGAGCAATGAAATGATTTACGGCATTCATGCCGTCAAAGCCGTGCTGGATTCAGATCCATCGCGCTTTATTGAGGTCTTCGTACTGAAAGGCCGCCAGGACGAACGCGTGTTGCCTGTGCTGAATGAATTGAGCCGTCTGGGTGTCACCCTACAGGAAATGAGTCGTAAAGCGCTGGACGACAAAGCCAAAGGGGCGTCGCATCAGGGCTTGATTGCCCGGGTGAAACCTGGCCGTCAATACAATGAAAACGATCTTGATGCCATTCTGGATGGTAAAGAGAATCCGTTATTGCTGGTATTGGATGGTGTGACCGATCCGCACAACCTCGGCGCATGTTTGCGTAACGCGGATGCCGCGGGAGTGTGTGCGGTTATTGTACCGAAAGACAAATCAGCACAATTGAATGCCACGGCACGCAAAGTAGCGGTAGGTGCTGCGGAAGTGGTGCCTTTGGTTCGTGTGACCAATCTGGCGCGTACCATGCGCGCACTGCAAGAAAGGGGCATTTGGTTTGTTGGCACGGCGGGAGAAGCGACCCATGACGTGTATGACGCCAAACTGACCGGCCCGTTGGCGATTGTGATGGGCGCAGAAGGTGACGGTATGCGCCGCCTGACCCGTGAAACCTGTGATGACCTGATCAGCATCCCAATGGCAGGCAGCGTCTCCAGTCTGAATGTGTCGGTGGCCACCGGCATCTGCCTGTTTGAAGCGGTGCGCCAGCGGCGCGGGTAACAACGCGAAAACACAAGGTTTTCAACCTCAGCAATGCCCGGTGAATTATTTCTCCGGGCGTTGTGCTTTTTGTTGCTATTAGCGGCGCAATTCTGTACTATCCTGCCTCCAAATTCCCGGTCTTTTACTTTCGTTCCTTGCTTCCGCTGGACGACCGGGCCAAGCGTGGAAGCTGAATAATCCGTAAGGAGCAACCAATGCGTCATTACGAAATCGTATTCATGGTGCACCCTGATCAAAGCGAGCAAGTTGCTGGCATGATCGAGCGTTACACTGGTTCTATCAAAGAGTCAGGTGGTCAGATCCACCGTCTGGAAGACTGGGGCCGCCGTCAACTGGCTTACCCAATCAACAAGCTGCACAAAGCACACTATGTTCTGATGAACGTAGAAGCAGAGCAGTCAGTGATTGACGAGCTGGAAACTGCGTTCCGCTTCAACGATGCAGTGATCCGTAACATGATCATGCGTACCAAAGGCGCTATCACTGAGCCATCTGTAATGATGAAGGCTAAAGAAGAGCGCGCACCACGTCGTGAAGAGCGTGCAGAAGTATCTGTACAATCTGAAGAAGACGAAGCAGCAGCTGAGTAATTGGATTTGATGACCAATCGGATTGAGCTTGCAGGCGTGATTGCCCAAGGCCCAGTTCGGAAACAGAGTCCTGCCGGCATTCCTCATTGTCACTTTGTGATTGAGCACCGTTCGGAACAACAGGAAGCTGGATTGCCAAGGCAAGTCTACTGCCGGTTACCGGTAGTCGTGAGCGGGCAAGGGTCGCAAAGCCAAACACAGCGTTTAGCTTTAGGCAGTAACATTAAGGTGAGTGGATTTCTTGCTTACCAGACCAGCCGAAACGGCACCGGTAAATTAGTGTTGCATGCCGACAACATTATAGACATTTAGATCAGGAGATAAGCCCATGGCACGTTTCTTCCGTCGTCGTAAATTCTGCCGTTTCACTGCAGAAGGCGTACAAGAGATCGACTACAAAGATGTAGCGACTCTGAAAAACTACATCACCGAAGCTGGTAAAATCGTACCTAGCCGTATCACTGGTACCCGTGCTAAGTACCAGCGCCAGCTGGCACGCGCTATCAAGCGTTCACGTTACCTGGCTCTGCTGCCATACACTGACAAGCATCAGTAATCGGCCACTGTCCAAGTTAATAGAGGAATAGATAATGCAAGTTATTCTGCTTGATAAAATCGCTAACCTGGGTGGTCTGGGTGATCAGGTAACTGTTAAGTCTGGTTACGCGCGTAACTTCCTTATCCCACAAGGTAAGGCAGTAATGGCAACGAAAGCTAACATCGAGCACTTCGAAGCACGTCGTGCAGATCTGGAAGCAAAAGTTGCTGAAGCACTGGCTGCTGCACAAGCACGTGCAGAGAAAGTCGCTGCTCTGGAAGTGGTAGAAATCGTTTCTAAAGCGGGTGACGAAGGTAAACTGTTCGGTTCTATCGGTACCCGTGACATCGCTGACGCTGTAACTGCAGCGGGCGTTGAAGTAGCGAAGAGCGAAGTTCGCCTGCCTGCAGGTGCACTGCGTAACACTGGTGAATACGAAATCAGCCTGCAACTGCACTCTGAAGTATTCGCGACTGTTAAGCTGAACGTTGTTGCTGAGTAATTCAGACACACCGTCGCTTTGAAGAAACCGGCCTTTGGGCCGGTTTTTTGTGCGTGGACCGGCACCTAGAACTTATAGAGCATATTCACGGTAAAAATTGAATCAAGGTTCTTAAGGCCTGGCGGCACTTCACTGATGTACTTTTTTGTGGTGGAAAGCTTGATCGCAAGGTCATCTATCAAGCTGGTGGACACCGATACGCGTGCTTCAAAACTGGTATTACTGGGGCCACTGATGGCGGTAATACGCCCTTCAAACAATGCGGACTTCGTCATTTGCCAAGACAACTCGGCTTGACCACGAAGGATCGCTTCCTTCACGTCATAGGGCAGGATCAGATCCGTACTTTTTATTTTATCAAGGTTAGGTGTCTGGTAGCGGTAACCTGGGCCGATTTCGAGCAATAAAGATAAGTCTTCCTGCCAGATAGCTTGGTAACCCAACCCGGCTGCCATCGTCAAATCTTTGAAATAAGGGCCGTATTTGTCGTCCAGAAAGCTGACGTTACCCCATATATAGCGCGTGGGGTCAAATTTGTAGTTGGCCTGACTTTCGAACTCGCTCTTGCGCTTATCCTCTACACCGCCTTTTTCAACCAGCAAGAACTTGGCGTCGGACGAGTGCCGATAACGCCCTTCCGTATAGTTGACACCCAATCGGCTATTGATGGTCATTGAATCTGAGTTGCCTGAGAGCGCCTGAAAGCCGAGCTCAACTTCTGATTGCCAAGGGTCAGACGTGTTAGCGCTTGCACAAAGGGGGAGTGCCATCAGATAAAAAAGAGACGGTTTCAGTAGTGATGACGCCATTGATATTACCATTGCCACAGCAGAAGCCACATTTTATCTGAATCTCCTCGCCTTTCGTCAGCAAGACGTGAAATTATCAAACAAAAGGTTAACAAGACCCTACCGATAGTTATTCTCCAGATGTTCTGGGTATAATGTCGGTCGAATCGACAAGGTAATAGGTAATATGGCAGAGCAACGCAGCAAGCAATTCAACTCCAGCAAACCCAAAGATCGTCAAGTGGATGCCCTGAAAGTGCCACCGCATTCTCTGGAGGCTGAACAGTCTGTATTGGGCGGCCTGATGCTCGACAATGAGCGTTGGGACAGCGTAGCGGAAAAAGTGGTCGCTGCTGACTTTTACAGTCGTCCCCACCGCCTGATTTTTGAAAGCACCAAGCAGCTGTTGGATGCGGGTATGCCACTTGACCTGATTACCCTTTCGGAGCACCTTGAAAAGCACAGCCAGCTTGAGGATGTGGGTGGCTTTGCGTATCTGGCAGAGCTGGCGAAGAACACCCCCAGTGCAGCAAATATTGTCGCGTATGCCGATATCGTCCGTGAGCGTGCTATGGTGCGTAACCTTATCAGCGTGGCAAACGAAATTGCTGATGCAGGGTATGAACCGGATGGTCGCACCTCTGAAGACCTGCTCGACATGGCAGAAAGTAAAGTCTTCGCTATCGCCGAATCACGGACCTCTGAAAATGAAGGGCCACAAAGCATCGACAATGTATTGTCGAAAACCCTTGAGCGTATCGAGCTCCTGTTTAAGTCACCACAAGATGGTGTAACCGGTGTGTCGACTGGTTTTACTGACCTGAACAAGAAGACGGCTGGCCTGCAAGGCTCAGACCTCATCATCGTCGCTGCCCGTCCTTCCATGGGTAAAACCACGTTTGCGATGAACCTGTGTGAAAACGCGGCCATGGATCAGGAAAAGCCCGTACTGATCTTCTCGTTGGAGATGCCTGCTGAACAATTGATGATGCGTATGCTGGCGTCGCTTTCCCGCGTTGACCAGACTAAGATCCGTACCGGTCAGCTGGATGACGAAGACTGGGCACGCATTTCGTCGACCATGGGGATTCTGATGCAGAAGAAGAACATGTACATCGACGACAGCTCAGGCCTTACACCAACCGAAGTGCGCTCCCGGGCCCGTCGTGTGGCGCGTGAGCACGGTGGACTTTCCATGATCATGGTTGACTATCTCCAGCTGATGCGTGTGCCTGGCCTGCAGGATAACCGTACTCTTGAGATCGCCGAGATCAGCCGCTCGCTCAAGGCGCTGGCAAAAGAATTGAATGTGCCTGTTGTGGCACTGTCGCAGCTTAACCGTTCGTTGGAGCAACGTGCTGACAAACGTCCGGTTAACTCTGACTTACGTGAATCAGGCGCCATCGAGCAGGACGCTGACCTTATCATGTTTATTTACCGTGATGAGGTGTACAACCCAGAAAGCCCGTTGAAAGGAATCGCGGAAATCATCATTGGTAAGCAGCGTAACGGCCCGATCGGCAGTGTACGCCTGACCTTCCAGGGACAATATTCTCGCTTCGACAACTACGCGGGCCCCGCATTTGATGAAGAATAACCGCGAGGTGTTATGAAAGCGGCAACTGCAGTCATCCATATGGCTGCCTTAAACCACAATATTGAGATTATCCGCGCGATGGCGCCTAACAGCCGGACCTGGGCGGCGATCAAAGCCAATGGGTATGGACATGGGCTTCTGCCGGTGGCAAAAGCGCTTTCTACCCAGACGGATGGCTTTGGCGTTGCCCGTCTGGAAGAAGCGGTCAGCCTCCGTAAAGGTGGGATTGAGAATCCTATCCTATTGCTGGAAGGGTTTTTCTCGTGGGCAGATTTGCCAGCTCTGGAAGCGCATAACCTGCAAACCGCAGTGCATTGTATTGAGCAACTGGAAGCTCTGGAAAAAGCGACTCTCAGGCAGCCGTTACATGTGTGGCTGAAAATTGACACCGGTATGCACCGGTTGGGTGTGCGTCCGGAACATGTCTCAGAGTTTATAGAACGCCTGAATGCCAGCCCTAATGTTGCCAAGCCGCTGAATTTCATGAGTCATTTTGGCTGTGCCGATGAATTGGACAAACCAGTGACCCCGCAGCAAATTGCATTGTTTAATGAACTCACCGTTAGTCAGCCGGGGTATAAATCCCTAGCCGCCTCTTCCGGTAGTCTGATGTGGCCGGATAGCCATTTTGATTTCGTTCGCCCAGGTATCAGCTTGTATGGGATTTCCCCTGTGGCGGCGCGGTGCGGTCAAGACTTTGGCTTGAAACCTGCAATGACGATGACGTCCAGCCTGATTGCGGTGCGGGAGGTCAAAAAAGGCGAAGCCGTGGGTTATAGTGGTCGTTGGGTGGCAGAGCGAGATACCCAACTGGGTGTGGTGGCAATCGGCTATGGTGATGGCTATCCACGTGTTGCGCCGGATGGCACGCCTGTACTGGTGAATGGCCGGCGGGTGCCGTTGGCAGGGCGTGTTTCAATGGACATGATCACGGTCGACCTGGGGCCCGATTCAACAGATAGCGTTGGTGATGAAGTGATCATGTGGGGTGAAGGGCTTCCGGTTGAAGAAATCGCCCGTCATGTCGGTACCATTGGTTATGAGCTTGTCACTAACCTCACATCCCGTGTCCACATTGTTTATCAATAATGAAACTGAAAGCCGCAATCCAGGTTGCGGCTTTAGTGATTTTATTCCCCTTGAATGGTCACAACGACCCGACGTGATCCTCCACAATCGCGGTGTTCACCGAGATAAATACCTTGCCAGGTGCCGAGCGCCAACCGGCCCTTGCTGATAGGGATTGTCAAACTGGCACCCAACAATGATGCCTTGATGTGTGCAGGCATATCGTCGTCACCTTCATAGGTATGGCGGTAATACGGGGCGCACTCAGGCACAAACTGGTTGAAATGGGCTTCCATATCACTGCGCACGGTCGGATCGGCGTTTTCATTCAATGTCAGGCTTGCCGATGTATGTTGGATAAACAGGCTCATCAGTCCCACATCCAAGCGTTGAATCTCAGGTAATTGCTGAACCACTTCATCCGTAATGAGATGAAAACCTCGAGCACGGGAGCGAAGGCTAATGGTTTTTTGTATCCACATTTAAAACAACCTGCATTGTCATTATTGAGTAGAGTGCGTATTGCTGTGATTCCTGTCGGTTAAAGGAGGGGCACTGACCTGGCGCAACATTGCAGCCCTCTTTACGTGGCAAACTGCCACGTCATTCAAGTCCTTTCTCTGTCAGCAAACACTGTTCACAGTGAAGAGTATACAGGACTTGGATGGGATGTCGGTGACGTGTTGAACGCTGACATACCATGGCCTACACCTTCAAGGTTTTTGGGTATACCATAGTGCCATTCTGTAGGCTGCCATTCGTCGGCAGCCTACTTCTGTCTCGTGGGAAGGCAGTACCCGCGAAAACAGGCTCAGTCAACAAAGGAACAAGAATTATGTTGAAGTCCATCAATCCGACGCAAACCGCCGCGTGGAAAGCGCTGACGGCCCACTTTGAAGATGCACAGGATTTGACCCTTACCTCGCTTTTTGCCAACGATCCAAATCGTTTCGATAAGTTCTCTGTGCAATTTGGCAATGATATCCTGCTGGATTACTCCAAGAACTTGATCAGTGAACAAACGCTTGACAAGCTGTTTGCACTGGCAGACGAAACCGATGTGAAGAGCGCGATTGACGCGATGTTCCGCGGTGACAAAATTAACCACACCGAAGGGCGTTCAGTGCTGCACGTTGCCCTGCGTAACCGCAGCAACACCCCTATCATGGTGGATGGCGAAGACGTGATGCCAGCGGTTAATGCCGTGCTGGAGAAGATGAAAAGCTTCTCAGAGCGTGTGATCAGCGGTGAGTGGAAAGGCTACACCGGTAAAGAAATTACCGACATCGTGAACATCGGTATCGGCGGTTCGGACCTCGGCCCTTACATGGTAAGTGAAGCGCTGGCGGCGTACAAAACCCATCTGAACCTGCACTTCGTCTCCAACGTGGATGGCACCCACATTGCAGAAACCCTGAAAGGCCTGAATCCGGAAACCACCCTGTTCCTGATTGCCTCCAAGACGTTCACCACCCAGGAAACCATGACTAACGCCCTGTCTGCGCGTGACTGGTTCCTGGCGGCAGCAGGCAATGAAGCACATGTCGCGAAGCACTTCGCTGCGCTGTCTACCAATGCGAAGGCGGTGTCAGAGTTCGGCATCGATACCGACAATATGTTTGAGTTTTGGGACTGGGTAGGCGGTCGCTACTCACTGTGGTCAGCCATTGGCCTGTCTATCTGTTTGGCCATCGGTTATGACAACTTTGTCGAGCTGCTGGCAGGTGCACACGACATGGATAAGCACTTCCAGAACACGCCATTTACTGAAAACCTACCAGTACTACTGGCACTGATTGGCATCTGGTACAACAACTTCCATGGTGCAGAATCAGAAGCGATCCTGCCTTACGACCAATATCTGCACCGCTTTGCGGCTTACTTCCAGCAAGGTAACATGGAGTCTAACGGCAAATACGTGGATCGTGATGGTAAGCCTGTAGACTACCAGACTGGCCCCATTATCTGGGGTGAGCCGGGCACCAACGGCCAGCATGCGTTCTATCAGCTTATCCACCAGGGCACCAAACTGATCCCTTGCGACTTCATTGCACCGGCAATCAGCCACAATCCGCTGAGTGACCACCATCCGAAATTAATGGCAAACTTCTTTGCCCAAACCGAAGCGTTGGCGTTTGGTAAGACTCGCGAGCAGGTAGAGGCGGAATTTGCTGCGGCCGGTAAATCGGCAGAAGAGGTGGCGGAGCTGGTACCGTTCAAAGTGTTTGAGGGTAACCGTCCAACCAACTCAATCCTGGTGAAACAAATCACGCCGCGCACACTGGGTGCATTGATTGCGATGTACGAACACAAGATCTTCGTTCAGGGCGTCGTTTGGAATATCTACAGTTTCGATCAGTGGGGTGTAGAGCTGGGTAAACAACTGGCAAACCAAATCCTGCCTGAACTGGCCGATCAAAATGAAGTGACCAGCCATGACAGCTCAACCAATGGCCTGATCAACACCTTCAAACAGTGGCGTGCCTAAGCGCCGGTTGCTAAGAGCAAAAACGCCGCAATTGCGGCGTTTTTTTACGGACACTTGCTTAATCGAAGCAAATTTCGATGTAGGCGCGGCCGAATTCTGATTCGAAAGGCATGATAATGATTTGCCCCTCGCTTTTGTGGGCGATGGTATGATCACGTCCAGAAACCACGATCGGGGTCGCCATATCAAAATCGAAGCCTTTTTCTGCTAGAAGGCGCTTGGCACCGCCGGTCACCATGTTGGTGATCTCACCAACCATGTCGGTCACATCCGCATCGATCGTTGTTGGGCGTTCACCCAGCATCCGACTCATGATCTCCAGTGCCAGTGGCTCTTCAAAGGTGACAGAAAACGAGCCTTTGGTTTTCGGGCCAACCATACCAATCAGGCCTGACACATCGCCTTTTGCCACTTCTGATTTCTTCAGCTGAGGTTTTTTGGGCGTCACTTCCAGTTGCGCCATGGTGGTCAGCACGTTCACTAATGAAGACAAAAAAGGGTTTACAAATTCAGCGCGCATAATTGTTATTTACCGTCCTACTGCATTTTTCGTGTCGCCACCTGGCAGGTGTGACAGATTCCATGTGTTTCAACTACGTGATGATTCACCGCAAAGCCGACCTGATGGGCTTTGGCCTGAAGAGCTACCGACAACGCATCGGCATGACACTCTTCCACGGCGCCACAAGAATCACAGATCAATAGCTGTGAACAATGTTGTTCGTGGCCCGGTAAGCAGCAAGCAATAAAGCTGTTAGTTGATTCCACTTTGTGCACAAAACCTTGTGAAAGCAAAAAATCAAGTGCCCGATAAACCGTGGGCGGCTTCGCTTGCGGCTCGGTCTCGCGCAATATATCCAGCAAATCATATGCACTGATCGACCGTTTGCTCTGGACAATAATCTCGTACACCCGCTTTCGCTGTGCGGTCAGTCGGACACCGCGCTGTTCACAAAGTGATTGGGCCCGGGCAATTAATTGTGAAAGATTGGCCATACGACCTCAAAAATCAGGCTGAGGCCTTCATTCTAACACAGCCAACGGTTCACGCATCCATGATGCCGTGACCGTGGTTTGCCTTTCAGTAATTGTAGCCGCTTTTCGCCATTGTCGCTGATATTTGGCAACCAACTGCATGTGAATTTTCTGCTGCTCTGGCGTTAATGCTTTAGATGCAGGCGTACAACCGCCACGCTCTTGCTTAAGCTGTTTGACCCAACGCCTGAGTACCGTCTCCCCGATATTTAAAGAGTGGCTCGCCTCGGGGATGGAATACCCCTGGTCAAGCACCAAGCATGCTGCTTCAAGTTTGAATTCAGCGGAAAATAAACGACGCTGTCTTGTCATGGAACACCGCTATCTTTGGTGGTGACTTTACCACCTTTAATGGTGTCCGGGTTTATTAAACCACTACATGTTGTCTCCTGATTCAGAAGGTAAGGTTGTTTTTTCATGATTATTCAGTTTGTTTTTTTTGGTTTTTTAGTTTTTATGGTGCCTGCCGTTCTGGTAAAGCTATTAATAAACACATAGGATAGGTTTTTTTATGAAATACAGACATCTTGCAAAAAAATCATTTTTATTTATATTCATGTTGGCCGCATTCAAAACATTTGCTTTTGAGCTTCCATCTATCCCTTTTCCTTCCCCTGGTTCTGATGAGATATTGTTTGTTGTTCGAGATACAACTTTTAATACCAAAGAGCCGGTCAATGTAAAGGTCTCTGACTTTTGGACAAACCGTAATGTAAAAAGAAAACCGTACAAAGATGTTTATGGTCAATCAGTATTCACAACGTCAGGTTCTAAATGGTTGACATCCTACATGACTGTGAGCATTAATAATAAAGACTATACAATGGCAGCTGTGTCTGGCTATAAGGACGGTTTTTCTTCTGTGTTCGTAAAATCAGGTCAAATACAGCTTCAACATTACTATAATTCTGTAGCTGACTTTGTTGGTGGGGATGAAAATTCTATTCCAAGTAAAACGTATTTGGATGAAACTCCAGAATATTTTGTTAATGTAGAAGCATATGAAAGTGGTAGTGGTAATATATTGGTAATGTGTATATCCAACAAAGAATCGTATTTTGAATGTGAATCTCAACAATAAATCGAGTAGGAGGAGGCCTCATGGCCTCCGTCCTCTCACACCACCGTACAAGCGTGGGTCGCATACGGCGGTTCCGAATATATTTTCAGTGACTCATATCCCTCTCGCAACGAGTACAGACCCAACTCCTCGAACCATTTTTTTGGCATTGCGCTCCGTTACTCCTTGCTGCTGTAACCATATCGCTATGCCGTATCTGCGTTTGCGTTGTTTTCGCCGGTAGCATCTCAACCGTCGTCGTATCCATTCGTCCAAGCCCTGCATGCTGCTTTTACATATGGCGAGTTTGAAATAGTGTTGCCAACCTCTTAGGTATTGAGTTAACTCGGCTATCATAACCTTTAGCTCTCTCCCTCGATTTCGCTTCGTTATCTCCCGCACTCGCTTCTTCATTTGAGCTTTGTAGTGGTCAACTCATTCCGGACAGTAAATTAGGCCGATATTCAGCTTTCGCAGGCGAAAGACCATCATTGTAGCTGTGCGGTCTTTCCCAGTTGTAGTAGCTCATCAAGTAATAACTGATATCTTTCGTTGCCTCAGCGAACGATGCGTAACCTGTTGCGGGGACCCATTCCGATTTTAGGCTTCTGAATAACCTTTCCATCGGTGCATTGTCCCAGCAATTTCCGCGGCGACTCATACTCTGTATCATCCGATAACGCCAAAGGTGTTGTCTAAAGTGGCGACTGCCATACTGTGACCCCTGATCCGAGTGAAACATCACATCACTTGGTTTACCTCGTTGCTCATACGCCATTGACAACGCTTTTGTCACCAATGCCGAATCAGGTCTTTCAGACATCGCCCAGCCGACAACCCGTCTGCAGTATAGGTCAATAACGACGGCAAGATAGCACCAACGCTGACCTGCCCATATATAGGTAATATCACCGCACCATACTTGATTGGGGGCGTCGACAGTGAACTCACGAGCGAGCAGATTGGGAATGTCGGGCCGTTCAACCATGACGTGTTTGTAGTTGTGTGAGCCAGGTTGCTTGCTGATGAGGTGCGCCTCTTTCATCAAGCGGCGAACCTTGAATCGTCCAATCTGATATCCAAGCTCTCTAGCGTAGGTCTTCAATACCCAGGCTATTTCGCACCCGCTGGAAACCCGCTGTCACAGAACGGGCGTTGTAAGGAAAAATCCTTTCGTCATTTTTTGGTTGTCTCTGAATGATGTTCCACGAATCACCCAGTAATGGAACCCATTGATGGTTACCACTCTTTTTACGGGGGTCTTTCCGGTTTCTGACCATGACGGCCCGTTGGATTTCATTGAGATCAGTCCAGCGGATATCACATACCTCACCGATCCGCATACAGGTAAGTACTGAGAACACGAAGATGTCAGTGAAGGGAATGAACGAGACATATGATGCCTCGCGCTCTTTTAGTCCTGCCACCAATTGCTGAATCTCATCCTCATCAGGACGACGGCTACGACGAGCGCTTTTTCCGATTAACCCCATAAAGATCAGCGTCTGGTGAGCAGACTCAAACACTCTTGAATCCACGGCTATTTTCCAAAGGGGTTTGGCTTTTTTAAAAATTGCTCGGAGATTAGATACCTCAACAGCAATGGTTTGTGGCTGCACGCCATCTTGCTCTTTTCGGAGTAAGCAGTGCTTAACGAGGTCATTGTCATTGAACTCATTGAGAGACAGTGCGGATATCGGGTAACGTAGCAATAGCTTGAGGTTATAGGCCATCGTCCTTTTCGTCGCAAAGTAGGGACTCTCTAAAGCAAGTTGGATGAGATCGCCAATCGTTTCTTTTGATGGAATGACACCGCCATGAAGAAGACTTTCGATGCGTTCAACTTCTTGGTTTCCCCAAGCAACGGCAGAGGCTCTATTAGCGAATGTTTTGGCCTTATCGACCGTATTGCTCCCTGAACGCCGCTCCCTTACCCGACATTTGTACTTGGTTATGCCGCGTTGCGTTTTAACTTTCTGAATGTGGTATGTCGCCATCGTGCACCTCAATAATTTGGGCACAGATCAAACTTGATGTAGAATCTGCGCTCTTTTATGAAACCACGACTCGAAAAGGGCTTTTGCAAATAAGCGGGCTTTTTGGGCTCGTTAATTTTTTAAGCTGAACGTGCCAATTTTTGGGGCCAATACGTGCCCACGAAGGGTCAGAAATGCTCCAAATTGGGCACGAATGGGGTTAGCAATGCAAAATAGTACCAATCCAGTATCAAAGGAACTTATTGAAAAAGAAGGAACTCTCGGCAAATTTCCAAGTTCTCGTTTTTCTGTCGCTCCTATGTTGGATTGGACTGACCGCCATTGTCGCTATTTCCACCGTATTCTGTCCAAGAATGCATTGCTTTATACCGAGATGGTGACCACGGGGGCGATTATTCACGGAAAAGGGGATTTTCTGGCGTTTAACGAGGAAGAACACCCTGTCGCGTTGCAACTTGGTGGCTCAAACCCGGCAGATTTGGCAACCTGTGCCAAGCTGGCTGCCGAGCGTGGCTATGATGAAATTAACCTCAATGTCGGCTGCCCGTCTGACCGTGTGCAAAACGGCCGGTTTGGTGCGTGTCTGATGGGTGAGGCGGAGTTGGTGGCGCAGTGTGTTGCTGCGATGAAAGAGGTGGTCGATATCCCCGTGACGGTGAAAACCCGCATTGGTATCGACGATCAGGACAGCTACGAATTTCTGGTCGATTTCGTGCGCACTGTCAGCGAAAAAGGTGGCTGTGACAACTTCACTATCCATGCACGCAAAGCCTGGCTGTCGGGCCTGAGCCCGAAAGAAAACCGCGAAATCCCGCCACTGGATTATCCGCGTGTATACCAGCTGAAAAAAGACTTCCCACACCTGACTATGGCTATCAACGGCGGCATCAAATCGCTGGAAGAAGCCGAAGCGCATCTGAAATTTATGGATGGTGTGATGATTGGCCGAGAGGCATATCAAAGCCCTTACTTACTGGCAGAAGTGGATAGTCGCCTGTTTGGCAGTGATGCGCCAATCATTAAACGCAGCGAGGCGGTAAGGGCTATATTCCCATATATTGAAGCGGAGCTGAGTAAAGGCACGTATCTCAATCACATCAGCCGTCATATGTTGGGCTTGTTTCAAAACATGCCCGGTGCGCGTCAGTGGCGTCGATACATCAGTGAAAACGCCCATAAGCCGGGGGCAGGCACAGAGGTGTTGGAAGCGGCACTGGCAAACATCCCCGCCCACTTGGATGTGTGATTCACCTGGCTAAGTTTCCCGCAACAATCGGTAAAATTTACCAAGTATTGAAAAGGCGCCACGGCAATATCGAAGTGATCTTTCTTTATCTTATTGTTTTTAAAAGAAATGATAATATTGGCCTGTTTTGTGCTGTGTTCATGCAATAGATCGATACATAAAACGAACATCACTGACCGGGGAGGGTATGATGGTTGAGTTTCTGTTTATTGTGGGATTTACCATCGCATTGTTAGCAACGGGTATCAGCTTTCTTGGCATTCTTGCTGCGATGGCGGTGGGCTTTATCGTGATGGCGTTGGCTGGCATGATAGGACTGGTGTTTAAAATGTTGCCATGGATCATCTTGGCTGCTGTGATTGTCTGGTTACTCAAAGGTCGCGACAGGACAGCAATTCAGGCGCGTGATTACTGCTACAAACGTTCGCGTCGTTACCACCGTGCACGCCGTTATTAAGCGGCGCTTCGATTGAATTGGCTTCAGCTTGGGATAAGGATTTCGCATAAAAAGTCGGCGGTTTGTGCGGAATCTTTGTCTTGGTTTTGCTATAGTGCTCGCAAACCATAAACTGAAAAATGTAAGGCGGAGCCCTTCCAATGAAAAAACTAAACCTTTCTCTTGCTGCGCTGGCAGTGGCTGGTGCGATTTCAATGCCTGCGCAAGCAGCAGTACTGTTAGGGGCTAAAGTAGGTGCAGATGCATGGTATGCCGATGCGAAGATCAATAACGTACGTGCCAACGATGCCAGTGTTCAACCGTCTTACTACGCCGCTTTTGAACACTTTATCCCTTTGGTGCCTAACGCGAAAATCCGTTACACCGACATCGATTCAGTAAAGTTCAATACCGATTTTACCCAGTATGATCTGATTGCATACTACGAAATTTTGGATAATGACCTGATCTCCTTCGATATCGGTCTGAACCTGCAAAAGTTTGATGGGCGTTTTAATGGACGTGTCTTCGATGAGTGGCAGCCAAACGTGTACTCAGATGTACGTTTGGGCATTCCAGCAACGCCTGTTTCCCTGTTTGGTACCTTCAGCTTTGGTAGCTACAACGACACCAGCACGGTAGATGCAGAAGCGGGTGTGCTGTTTACGCTGGGTCTGGTTGCCGCTGATCTGAACGTCAAAGCGGGTTACCGTGTTCAGGACTATGACTTTAACTACTTTGGCCTGAACCAGGGTAAGTTTTATAATGATGGTGTCTTCGGTGGTATAGAATTAAACTTCTAACCCATTGAGATTAATATAGAAAACCGCGCGATGGCGCGGTTTTTTTGTGCCCGGTGTTTAGGGGGGCGGCGGTCTCCTTTGATCTTTGACTGGTTGGAAACCGGCAACGGCGAGAATCACAAACGCCAGCGTGCTGCCTGAAACCACCAACAGGGCCGTGACATTCAGCTGTTGATAAAGCGCGAAGCGGATCAACTCGACACCAAAAGTGAACGGGTTAAAGCGGCAGATTTCATACAGCCAGACACTGGCTTCCTGCATTTTCCACAGCGGATACAGTGCGGAAGAGAGGAAAAACATCGGGAAAATGACAAAGTTCATTACCCCAGCAAAATTCTCCAGTTGCTTAATCCGGGAGGCAATCACAATGCCAAGGGCACTTAACATTAAGGCGACCAGAAAAAGTGCGGGAATAACTAACACATAGCCCATCGGAGCCAGTGGCCTGTCATACAGCGCGGCAATCACTAAAAATGCACCGACCTGAAGCACGCTGACCAAGGCACTGGCAATTTGTTTGGAAAGCAGCAAAAACGGGCGAGATAAAGGGCTGGTCAGCAGCACTTTGATACTGCCCATTTCCCGATCATAGACAATCGACAACGAGCTTTGCATGCCGTTAAACAACAAAATCATGGCGCAAAGGCCTGGCAGGATATATTCCTCGTAATTGATGTAGGTGGCGTAAGGCGCCATGATCGCAATACCCAGTGCTGCCCTGAAACCTGCGGCAAATACCACCAGCCAGAGCAATGGCCTGACCAAGCTTGCGGCAAACCGTGCCCGCTGCGAGAAAAAGCGCAGCCACTCGCGATAACAAATCCCGATAAACGCATACCAATACCCCATCAATCATCCCCCGCGTTGTCTGATGTCAGGGTGGCAAAGACCCCGGCGAGTGTCGAATGCCGGTACTCAGCCCGCAGTTCACTCGCGGTGTTGTGTGCCCGTAACCTGCCGCGGTGGAGGATCAGCACATTATCCTGATCATCCACTTCCTCGATCAGGTGAGTCGCCCAGAGCACACAAAGGGGCTGCTGGGCACAAAGGCTTCTCACCGCTTCAGACAGGGAAGCCCGTGCTTTGGGGTCGAGCCCACTGGTGGGTTCATCCAGCAGTAAAATCGAGGGTGCGTGCATCAGGGCTCGCACCAGTTCAGTGCGGCGCCGGTGCCCACCGTTCAGGGTGCGGACGGTGTCATTCAGCCTGTCTGTCAGCGAAAAGTGGGTCAGCAGTGGGGCCGCTTTTTTAAGGCTTTGTGTTTTGCTGTAACCATGTAGGGCGCCGTAATAACTGAGGTTTTGCCCCACGGTGAGGTCCAGATCGAGGGTACTTTGCTGGAACACCATGCCGAGTCTGGCCATGGTTTGCCGTGAAGGTGGCTCACCAAGCAACCTGATATTGCCCTGTTGAACCGGAGTGAGCCGTGCCAGCAAGGAAAACAGGGTGCTTTTTCCGGCCCCGTTTGGTCCTAGCAACATGTGGAGGCCTCGCCCCAGTGTCAGGGTGAGATCGCTCAGGGCACAGCGCGGACCATAGTGGTGAGACAGTCCATCAATATTAATCATGTCAGTGGGTTATGGCCTCGCTATTCCACTTGCTGTACTGCCACTCCCCAAGGGTAGCGACCGACTTTCACCGTTTTCACCACCTTGCGGTTCGGCACATCGATAATAGAAACATCACCACTCACGCCATTGGTCGCCAGCAACCTGTCCTGCTGGGTGTTAAATGCCATTTGCCACACGCGGCGACCGACCAGCAGGTAATCTTCCACTTCCAGGGTGTCTGTGTTGACCACGGCAACGTGGTTGGCAGGCCCCAGAGCGACAAAGGCGGTTTTGCCATCGGCAGCAATTTTTACACCCACTGGCTGTACCTTGTCTTTATGAACGCCTTTGGGCGCAAAGCCGATTTTTTTGATGATTTCTTTGCTGTCGGTATCGATTACAGCCACCGTGCCGCCAATTTCAGCACTGACCCAAAGCTGTTTGCCATCAGGGGTAAACTCCGCGTAGCGTGGGCGGGCATCAACCAGGGTGTTATGCACCATCTGGTTGGACTCGGTATCAATCCAGTGCGCCATGTTGGAGGTTTCTGAGGTGATGATGGCGATTTTTCCATCCGGGCTGACCGCTACCCCTTCCGGCTCTACGCCCACTTCCACTTGGGCGACTACGCTGGCGCTCGGAATATCTACCACTGTCATCAGTGCATCGTCTTCGTTGGCGATATAAAGGCGTTTGCCGTCAGGGTGCAGCGCGAACAGTTCCGGGTCTTCGCCAGAAGGCAGGTTGCCGATAATGCTGTTGGTGGCCAAATCGAGGATCTGCACCGTGTTAGACTCACTGGCACAGATATAGAGCTTGGTACCGTCTTTGCTGAGCTCGACACCCCGGGGGCGGTCACCGACGCTAATGGTGTCAATGACAGTCATAGTGTCCATGTCAATTACACTGACGGTGTCGTCTTTTTCATTTGCCACATAGGCCAGCTCTTTTGCCGCCACACTGTATGAGATAAGCGGTGCAACCAACAGTGCTGCGAGGGTCGTGGCGAGAAACGGTTTGGAAAAATTCATGGTGATGTCCTTTTGGTTTACTCTCTTTTGCTGAAACAGGGTTAAAACTGGCGACATTGGCTTTGCGCTTCATCAATGCCGAGCGAATCAAGCTCGTTACGGGGATGAAGAAAGCCCTCAAACGGGGCGCTGGCCACCAGTGCTTGTGAATCAAATAACGGCACGGTTTGGCGGAGTTGACCGTTCCATGGCCGATAGGTCAGTTTGCGGCCTTTGTAGGCTGCCAACTGGAATTTATCGCTCATGATGAAAGGCAAAACTGTCTCTACATCGCCTTTGTTGAGCACAGTGACTGCTTCGTTGATGGAACGTACCGCCACCCAGGCGGCGTAATCACGGGCTGTCATAGGGCGATCGAACAGCGCGGTAAAGCGGTTTTGAAGCTGAAGCGCCGCCCACTGTTCAATCACGTAATGCCAGCCGTCGGCACGCAGGCCGTGTGTGCCGATCACCGGACGGGGCAGCCAGGTGTTATAGGGAAGGTGTTGACCAAACAGGTTGCTTTCATCGACAACCAGTACCACATCGTAGTCACTGGCCTGGGTAAACAGGGGAAGTTCGGCGGATGCGGTGCGACGAAGATCGGTGTCGAAATTCCAGACTTTCTCTTTCACTGTCTTCAGGTTGTATTTCTTCAGTGTGCGCTTTATTGCGTCCAGATAGGCGTTGTCAGCCCCGGATTCCCCGTAAACCAAAAAGGCGTTATCGAGCCGGCGTACCCGCATCCACTGGGCGAGGGCGTCAGCACGCATGCTGTAACTGAGGGCGGTATGTAGGGTGTTTGGCAGACAAAGGGTACGCCTCAGATCATCATCCTGATTGCCGACGTTAAACAGCAGCGCATCATCTGGCAGTGCCTTTCGCAGCGCCTGAAGTGAAGGGGTATCAAGGTCGGCCAGAAAATAGCGTAACCCGTCGTCATACCAGCTTTTTGCCGTAGCGTTGAGTGCGGAGCTGGTATCATTGGTTTCTACCCTGAGCGTGTATTTTTGGCCGAGAAACTTCCCGGTTCCGTTAGCGTCATTGACTGCCAGTTCCGCCCCGGCCTCTCCGTTATTTTCTGGTTGTGCAAGGTACGCCGGTACTGCGGTGGTTGTTTCAACCGGGAAGCGCAGCAGCCCCATTTCTACCTCGACGTCAGCACGCAGGGAGAAAGAGAAAACCAGTAACCCCATACAGAGTCTGGCGATGTAATGGTTTATTTTGTGGTGGGTTGACGCTTTTTCCATAGCGAATGCCGCTCCGTATTGGCTTACGTTTCACTGTATGCGGGGGCAGCCAATTTGCCAAAACCAAGGATTGGATTTCCTGAAAAATCATCCCAAAGAATGAGGAATATCCCCGCTTTTGTACCATGTCTTCAACCAGCCGACGCTCCTACACTTTTTCCAACGCTGACCAATTAAGGAGTCGAGAGACATGGAAAAGGTTGAACGTAATATCTGTATTCTGGCTGCTGCATGGGTGGCGGTACTGGGCTCCCAACTGGCATTTGCACACGGTGATGTGACGCCGCAATCCATCGATACCTCTTCCATTCCCACTCTCGGTGAGGAGTGGGCTGAAACCAATCCTTACCGAGAACTGGACGGTGAAGTGAAGACGGAAATCGTTCGCCTCGGTGCGTCTGCCTACAACCAGAACTGTGCCCGCTGTCATGGCCTCGAAGGCATTTCAGGCGGCATTGCCCCGGATTTGCGCATGCTGGAAGCGGATTACGACGGTGATGAATGGTACGTCTACCGTGTTCAGAATGGTGCCGTACGCAATGGGGCGGTTTACATGCCCAAAATGACCGAGCACCTCAATCAGGAAGCGCTTTGGGCTATAAGAACCTGGCTTGAATCTGTGGCACCGGAAAATGGTTAATAGGGGGCGCAAGGATGAGGTTTGCTATTGTGGTTCGGACGCTTTCCTTGCTGCTGTGTGTGGTGCTGTCGGCACCATCCCAGGCGCTTTCCTATGACGATATTCAGGCGCGCGGCGTCATTGCCATCGCGGTCTACAAGGATTTCCCGCCGTACTCGTTTACAGATGGTGAGGGAAACCCGGCAGGCATTGATGTAGAGCTTGCCAGCGCACTTGCCAACGGGCTGGGTGTGAAACTCGATCTTCGCTGGATGACCCCGGATGAAACGGTCGAGGATGACATGCGTAATTACCTGTGGAAAGGGATAAACCTGACCAGTGAAGATGGCCAGCGCGTGAAAGCCGATGTGATGCTGCGTGTGCCGTATGACCGCGAATTTGCGATGAAACGTGACGATGTCGGTCATCCAGCCCACGAACTGGTACACATGTTTGCGCCGTATCAACAGGAGCGTTGGCTGATGGCTTATGACACCGCCAAGCTCGACAGACCGCAAACCGCCGCCCGGTTTATGTATCACCCGGTGGGGGTAGAAGTGGACACCGTCCCCCAGTTTTATGTTACCACCGCCTTTGGTGGCCGTTTCCGAGATAAAAGCCGCACCTATTCTTCGACACCGGATGCTTTTCAGGCGCTCAATGACGGTGAGGTTGCTATCGTAATGGGCACCGCGTCGCAGCTGGAATGGCTGCACTACAACAAAAAGCCGCAAGCGAATGAACAACTGGCAGAACTTGCGTTTCCGCTTCTCGGACGCAGTGAATGGGAGCTCGGTATGGCTGTGCATTCAAACTACCGCCAATTGGCTTACGCACTGGAAGACATCGTGATGACCCATATCAATAACGGCGACTTCATTCGCTGGGGTGAAAAATACGGGGTCGACTACCAACTCCCTGAACGTTTCCGGCCTGCGCCGGACGCTGCCGAAGAGAAGACTGTCGTACAGACACAATCATTCAGCCAACAATGAGGTACCCCTATGACAATGACGTCATTTAAATGTTGCGGCTTTTACACCGCACTCTCGCTCGCTGTGACGGTATCGCCCGTCTACGCGGGTGTCACGGACAAAGACATCCTCGCTGATCAGGAGACCATCGAGGACGTGGTGACTTATGGTCTTGGGCTGCGCGGCCAGCGTTACAGCCCGATGGATACCATCAACCGCGAGACAGTGAAAGACATCCGTCCTGTGTGGGCCTTCTCGTTGGGGGGGGAAAAACAACGTGGCCAGGAAAGCCAGCCGATGGTGAAAGATGGGGTCATGTATGTCACCGGTTCTTATTCCCGCGTGTTCGCGATTGACGCGAAAACCGGTGAAGAGCTATGGCAATACGACGCTCGCTTGCCCGATGGCATTATGCCCTGTTGTGATGTGATAAACCGTGGCGTGGCACTGTATGATGACTTGGTGATCTTTGGCACCCTGGACGCGAAACTGGTCGCGTTGGATGCAAAAACAGGGAAAACACGCTGGAAGAAAACGGTCGATAACTATCAAGATGGTTACTCTATCACGGCGGCACCGATTGTGGTGAAAGGGAAGGTGATCACCGGTGTCTCCGGGGGAGAGTTTGGTATCGTCGGTAAAGTGCGTGCCTATGATGCGAAAACCGGCAAGCTGGTGTGGGAGCGCCCGACAGTCGAAGGTCACATGGGATACGTGTGGAAAGATGGCAAAAAAATAGAGAATGGCATTTCCGGTGGTGCACCGGGCAAAACCTGGCCAGCTGACCTGTGGAAAAGCGGGGGGGCTGCGCCCTGGTTGGGGGGGACTTATGATGCCGACACCGATCTGCTGTTTTTTGGCACCGGTAACCCGGCGCCCTGGAATTCACACATGCGGCCCGGCGATAACCTCTTCTCCTCTTCCCGTCTTGCAATTGATCCGGATGACGGCAAAATTGTCTGGCATTTCCAGACTACCCCACATGATGGCTGGGACTTTGATGGTGTGAACGAACTGATTTCGTTTGATTACACCGAAAACGGCAAGACAGTAAAAGCGGCAGCGACGGCTGACCGTAACGGCTTCTTCTACGTGCTTAACCGCACCAATGGTGAGTTCATTCGTGGCTTCCCGTTTGTGAATGAAATCAGCTGGGCGACCGGGCTTGATGACAATGGCCGTCCGCTTTATGTCAATGACAATCGCCCGGGCGACCCTTCCGGTGACAAACAAGGTAAAACCGTGGTTTCTGCGCCTTCATTCCTGGGCGGTAAAAACTGGATGCCAATGGCATACAGCCCAGATACCGGCCTGTTCTATGTGCCGGCGAATGAATGGAAAATGGATATCTGGAATGAGCCTGTGGCCTACAAAAAAGGCGCGGCTTACCTCGGTGCTGGCTTTACCATCCGAACCATCAATGACGATTACATCGGTACCCTGCGTGCTTACGATCCGAAAACCGGTAAACGTGTCTGGGAATACAAAAATTACGCGCCATTGTGGGGCGGTGTCATGACCACGGCTGGTGGGCTGGTTTTCACCGGTAATCCGGAAGGTTACCTGATGGCCTTTGATGACAAAACCGGCGAGCTGCTTTACAGATTCAATACCGGTTCTGGCATCGTGGGCAGCCCGGTAACCTGGGAAATGGATGGCGAACAGTATGTTTCCGTGCTTTCCGGCTGGGGGGGCGCAGTGCCGCTTTGGGGCGGCGATGTAGCAAAACGGGTGAAGGACTTCAATCAGGGGGGAACGGTCTGGACCTTCAAGCTACCGAAAGGTTGAGACGACAGTTTTTTCTGGTAGTAAATGTAGCAAGGCTGGGCTATCCCCAGCCTTGTTTGCGTTTGGATGTCTCGCAACAGGGCTCTCCTCCCCATTGTCTCCCTCCAAAGTATGAGATATTGCCAACCAAGGGGCGATGGAGAGATTTACTGGTCATTCCATACTGGTACTACAACAACGCCTGACGCCGTTTCGCCGGCCTGTCAGGGATGACACAGGGAATCTCACCAACATACAGGGGTGGACAATGATTTACGCAAAACCAAATACCGATGGCGCCGTTGTTAATTTTAAATCGCGTTATGCAAACTACATCGGCGGTGATTGGGTCCCGCCAATCAAGGGACAGTACTTCACGGATACCTCGCCTTGCACCGGTGATCCAATCGCGGAAATTCCACGTTCGACTGCAGAAGATATCGAGCTTGCGCTGGACGCTGCCCACGCAGCCAAAGCCAGCTGGGGGGCAACCTCTGCAACTGAACGTGCCAACATCCTGCTCAAAATCGCCGATCGTATTGAAGCCAATCTCGAATATCTGGCGGTTGCAGAAACCTGGGAAAACGGTAAGGCAGTGCGCGAAACGCTTGCGGCTGACATCCCGCTCAGTGTGGATCATTTCCGCTATTTTGCTGGCGCGATCCGTGCGCAAGAGGGCTCTGCGGCAGAAATTGATGCCAAAACCGTGGCCTATCACATCCATGAACCTCTGGGCGTTGTCGGTCAAATTATTCCGTGGAATTTCCCTCTGTTGATGGCAGCATGGAAACTGGCACCGGCACTGGCGGCAGGCAACTGTATTGTCCTGAAACCGGCGGAGCAGACGCCAACCACCATCCTGTTGCTGATGGAAATCATCGGTGACCTGCTGCCACCGGGTGTGCTGAATGTCGTCAACGGCATGGGGCCGGAAGCAGGACAGGCGCTGGCAACCTCAGAACGCATTGCAAAAATAGCGTTTACAGGCTCTACCGCGATTGGTAACCATGTCCTTCGCTGTGCGGCTGACAACCTGATCCCATCGACCGTTGAGCTGGGCGGTAAATCGCCAAACATCTATTTCGAAGACGTGATGCAGCAGGAAGACGAGTTCATCAGCAAAGCCGTTGAAGGCTGCGTGCTGGCATTCTTCAACCAGGGTGAGGTGTGTACCTGTCCGTCACGCCTGCTGGTTCAGGAAAGCATCTATGATGACTTCATCGCCAGGGTGATTGAGCGTGCGAAATCCATCAAGCACGGCAACCCGCTGGATACTGAAACCCAGGTCGGCGCGCAGGCCTCCAACGAGCAGTTTGACAAGATCAAAGGCTACTTCGATATCGGCCGTGCAGAAGGTGCAGAAGTGCTGCTAGGCGGTGAAGCCGCAGACTTTGGTGGCGGTTACTACATCCAGCCAACCATCCTGAAAGGTGACAACCACATGCGTGTGTTCCAGGAGGAGATCTTTGGACCGGTGGTGAGCGTGGTGACCTTTAAAGATGAAGCGGAAGCGCTGGCGATTGCCAACGACACCGAATACGGTCTGGGGGCGGGCCTTTGGACCCGTGATATCAACCGTGCGTACCGTGTTGGCCGTGCGATTGAAGCGGGTCGTGTCTGGACCAACTGTTACCACCTCTACCCGGCACATGCCGCATTCGGGGGGTACAAGAAATCCGGTATCGGCCGTGAAAACCATAAGATGATGCTCAACCACTACCAGCAGACCAAAAACCTGTTGGTGAGCTACGACATCAATCCGTTAGGTTTCTTCTAACCAGACGCGACGTCCGCTTGTCTGATGGCAGCTGCCCTCCGGTGCTGCCAGAGGCAGGAACATTGCGGGGCAGCAGCCCCGCTTTTTTCACCTGCATAACATAAAAAATGAAGGTGTATCATGCGTTGGCGTAGTGCCCTGACACTGTGGTTGCTTCTCATGTTATTGCCCTTTCTTGTTGCCGCATCTCCCTGGCTGGAAGTGAGTGAGGAAGCCGCTGCACTCTTTCCCAGTGCGACCCGGATGAAAGCGTCGCAAGACGCCTTGCCTGTCACTGACATCTACCAACTCGACCAGCCGATCGGTTATCTGTTTGAAACTGACAACCTCACTAATTTCCCCGGTTTTTCCGGCGACACCATTAACCTGCGGGTTGGTCTCGACACCGAAGGACGGATTGTGGGTCTGGTGCTGCTGGGACACCATGAACCGATTTTCCTGCATGGCCTTGGTGAGAAGCCTCTGGTTGATTTTATCCGTCAGTATCAGGGGTTGTCGCTGAAACAGCAGGTACTGGTGGGAAGCAGTCAACAGCGGATCGCCAGCGACGACATCGTCTATTTTGATGGTGTCACCAAGGCCACGGTGTCGGTGATGGTGGTGCATGACACCATTATTGCGGCTGCGCGTAAGGTGGCGCAGTCACGGCTTTCCGGGTTTGGCTCAGCCACGCAAGCCATCCTGAATACCGAAGATTTCAGTCCGAGAACGCTCGATGCACTTCGCAGCGAAGGGTTGCTGTTTCACTGGCAACTCAGCGATGAAGAAGCAGAAAGCGCACTGAACACCACGCCTGAGCGGATTACCCACGCCCGTGAAGCGTCAGCCAGCGATGATGTGCCATTCCTGGATCTAACCCTCGCGGTACTGAACCCACCACTGGTGGGAAAAAACCTGCTCGGCGAAGGGGAATATACCCGCATCATGAATACACTGGAGCCGGGCGAAATTGCGGTGCTGGTAGGTTCACGGGGTGGCTATCACCATGTGGCGGAAGACTTTGTGGCCGGCACGATTCCCCAGCGGCTGACACTCAAACAGGAAGCCAGCCCGCTGGCACTCCGTGACGCTGATCTTTACCATGCCCAGCCGCCGGTGCTGGCTGTTGATCTGGCACCTTTTGACCGTACCCATGTTTTCACTTTTTCTGATCAGAGTGGCTTTGACCCGTCACTGCCAATCACGGTCGGGATGAATGTTCAGGTGAAAAAGAATTTTCTGGAATCAGAAACCATCGCTGTTTCTACCCGTTACACACTGCCCGAAGCTGTGTTAACCGCGGTTGAGCCGTTATCGAAGCCTTTACCTCTCTGGCAGCGGATTTGGCTGGACAGAAGCTTGGAAATCAGCGTGTTAGCCCTTTATCTCGTTCTGCTGACCGGCGTGTTTGTGTTCCAGCACCGGCTGGCGGTGTTTGGCCAGTTCCTGACGCCGGTAAGGTTGTTGTCTCTTTGTTTTATCATTCTTTTTATCGGCTTTTACGCCCAGGGGCAGCTCTCTGTCGTCAATATCTACACCTTGTTGCTGTCTCTGTGGCAAGGATTTGATATTCAGGTTTTTTTGCTCGATCCCGTCCTGTTCATCCTCTGGAGCTACGTGTTTGTCAGCCTCTTTTTGTGGGGTAGGGGGCTTTTCTGCGGCTGGCTGTGCCCATTTGGTGCGATGCAGGAGTTGGTGGCTGCTGCCGCCGGGAAGCTTCGTATCCGGCAATGGAAGGTCAGTGACCTGCTGCACAGGCGCCTGATTTATATGAAATATGCCGTGCTTCTTGTGTTGGTGATAACGGCGTTTTACAGCCTGTCCCTTGCCGAAACCCTGGCGGAAATCGAACCGTTCAAAACTGCGGTGACCCTGGTATTTGTGCGAAGTGCACCGTTCGTCATTTACGCCGTTTTACTGCTCTTTATCAGTGCCAAAATCCACAAAGCCTATTGCCGGTATTTGTGCCCGTTGGGCGCCGGACTGGCGGTGCTTGGCAGGTTTCGGCTTTTTAGTTGGCTGACGCGTAGGAAGGAGTGTGGCAGTCCCTGCCAACTTTGTGAAAAACACTGTGGGATCAATGCTATCCACAAAGATGGCACCATTGATTACAACGAGTGCGTGCAGTGCTTTGCCTGCCTGGCCATCATCCATGACAACACCCGCTGTGTGGCGGAAAAATACGGGAAACGGCGGCGTAAAAACGGTGCTGTTGGTAAGGCGATTCCGGTAACCATCGCTGAGTCTTCTGTGGAGACAACGCTGCGCCGATCAGGGAGATAAAATCCGTGTCTTAGATGAGAGAAATCATCACAAAGTAGGATTGGTCATTTTTGTTCATGTGCATAGGCTAAATCAGGAGGCAAGTTGTGTCTCGATATATTGGTACAAGGAGCGACAATATGTGGAAGAAGCCTAGCTACACAGAACTCAGACTCGGTTTTGAGGTCACGCTTTACATCAGTAACCGCTAAGTAGCTGATAAACGGGATGCACCTTTCTATAGGGTTAACAGACCCTGGGAGCATCCCGTTTCTATTTTTCCTTTCCACACGGTGACAGGCAGCGAGGTGAATGGATGCAGATCTTGGTGTTAGGCTCAGCCGCGGGTGGCGGGTTCCCACAGTGGAATTGTCACTGCCGGATGTGCCGGTCGGTAAGAAAGGGCGCCAGCCGTGCGGTGCCACGTACGCAATCTTCCATCGCGGTAAGCGATGACGGTGACAACTGGGTCGTGATTAACGCCTCCCCGGATATTCGCCAGCAAATCAATGCATCCCCCCGGCTTACCAGGGTGGAGGGTGCGCGCGGTTCGGCTATCGGCGCGGTGGTGGTGACTGATGCACAGATTGACCACACGACCGGGCTTTTGATCTTGCGTGAAGGGCTGCCGCTTGCGCTTTATTGCACACCGGAAGTGGCGGAAGAGCTCACAACCAGTTATCCCATCCTGTCGATGATGAAACACTGGGACGGCGGCTATGAGACCCACACCGTTGATATCCATTCCCCCGAAGGCTGGCGCATTCCAGCCGTGCCACACCTTGCTTTTCATCCTGTCTCCCTTTCTTCTAATGCGCCGCCGTTTTCGCCTTACCGCAACCGTGCGCGCCCGGGTGATAACATTGGCCTCAAGATTGTTGATACCCGCAGCGGGGCGACCCTGTTTTATGCGCCAGGACTCGGCGCACCCGAAGCGTCTGTGCTTGCGGCGATGGACGAGGCGGATTGTGTGATGATGGATGGCACACTCTGGACCGATGATGAAATGATCCGCGAAGGCGTCGGCACCTCGCTGGGTTCAGAAATGGGCCACCTGTCAGTGTCGGGGGATGACGGTATGCTGGCGCTGATGGAAGGTTTCACCAAGCCGCGCAAGGTGCTCATCCATATCAATAACACCAACCCCATTTTGGATCCAGACTCACCACAGCATCAGGCGGTACTTGATGCCGGGGTAGAGATTGCCTTCGACGGCATGACGATTGAAATTTGACGCAGGGAGGCGCCATGGCAACGGCAATGACGCGAGAGGAATTCCAGCAGGCGCTGCTGGCAAAAGGACAGTACTACCACATTCACCATCCCTTTCATCAAGCCATGTATGCTGGGAAATGCAGTAAAGCGCAAATTCGTGCCTGGGTGGCAAACCGTTTCTATTACCAGACATCAATTCCGGTCAAGGATGCCGCCATCATGGCGAACTGCCGTGACCCGGAAATCCGCCGGGAGTGGGTACAGCGCATTCTTGACCATGACGGCCACAAGAGCCTTGATTGCAAATGGGGCGGGATTGAAGCCTGGTTGCGGCTGGCCGAGGCGGTGGGGCTTAACCGTCAGGATGTGATTGACGAAAAATGGGTGTTGCCGGGGGTACGTTTCGCGGTGGATGCCTACGTCAATTTCGCCCGCCGTGCCACCTGGCAGCAAGCAGCGTGCTCGTCGCTGACGGAACTGTTCGCACCGGAAATCCACCAGTCACGTCTCGATTCCTGGCCCAGCCATTACGCCTGGATTGACCCGGAAGGGCTGACCTATTTCCGCCAGCGTCTCAGTCAGGCGCGCCGTGATGTTGAGCATGGCCTGTCAATCACGCTTGACCATTTCCGGACGGCTGAACAGCAGGCACAGGCGCTCAACATCCTGCAATTTAAGCTCGATATCCTTTGGTCGCTGCTCGATGCCATCAGCATGGCATACGAATTTGACCGACCGCCTTATGTTGGGATCACTGACAAACCGGTCTGGCACCACGCACTTGACCGGTAACCAGAAAACGTACAGGGAGGCGATATGAACAGTGACACGGTTTATCAGCGCAACAGCATGTTCCGGATGCAGTTTGAAAAAGCGCAGGACTGCCATGTCCTGCTTTATCCGGAAGGCATGGTCAAACTGAGCGAAAGCGCCGCTGAAATCCTGATGCAGTTCGATATGCCAAGCTCCGTCACTGCGGCGATCGCACGTCTGGAAGAAAAATTCCCCGGTGTGGATTTGGCCGGGGATGTGAACGAGTTCGTGGAGGTCGCCTGTGACAAAAAATGGCTTGAAACCTGTTAACCCGCCGCTCTGGCTGCTGGCAGAGCTGACCTACCGCTGTCCGCTGCATTGTGCCTATTGCGCCAACCCATTAAACCTTGGCGACCCGGACGACGAGCTTTCTACCGAAGAGTGGTGCCGGGTGCTGGAAGAAGGGCGGGAGCTTGGGGCAGTGCAACTCGGTTTTTCTGGTGGTGAGCCCTTGATGCGCCGCGATCTGGAGCAACTGGTTGCCCACGCCAACGCGCTTGGCTACTACACCAACCTGATTACCTCGGCGGTCGGGCTGAATGAAAAACGCATTCTGGCGCTGAAATCGGCCGGGCTTGACCATATCCAAATCAGTTTCCAGTCCGCCGACCCGGATTTAAGCGATGCCATTGCCGGAAAGCGTCACGCCTTTGAACACAAAAAAGTCATGTTCAAGGCGGTGAAAGATGCAGGGTTTCCTATGGTGATGAATGTCGTGATCACCCGCCAGAACATTGAATCGATTGACGCGATCATGGCGCTTGCGGTTGAACTTGACGCGGATTTTGTGGAGCTTGCCACCTCACAATACTACGGCTGGGCGCTGCACAACCGTGACGCGCTCTTGCCGTCGCAACGCCAGATTGAAGACGCTGAAGGCAAGGTAAACGCACTTCGTGACAGCCAAAACGGTGCCGGGCCCAAATTTATCTTCGTTACTCCTGATTATCATGAAACCCGCCCCAAGCCTTGTATGAGCGGCTGGGGGAACCTGTTCATCAATATCGCCCCGGATGGCAAAGCCCTGCCTTGTCACAGCGCCGCGATGCTGGATTTATCCCATCCAAACGTGAAGGAGCACTCACTTTCCTACATCTGGCAGGACTCAGAAAGTTTTAATCACTTCCGCGGATTTGACTGGATGCGGGAACCTTGCCGAAGCTGTAATGAGCGGGAAAACGATTTTGGTGGTTGTCGCTGTCAGGCGATGCTGTTGACTGGTGATCCGGCGAATGCCGATCCGGTGTGCAGCAAATCCCCGCATCATCATGTGATTGACGAGGCGGTGGCGAAAGCCAATCAGGGCTGTCACAGTGCCGCCTTGGCAAGAACGGTAAAAAACAGCCAAATGATCCTCAGTGTGAAGCCTTAAGGCCAACAGACCCAGGGCGTCGTCAAGTGTAAGGAGCCGCAATGGCGAAACTGCATCCTGCTGCACCGGACTGGTTGCTGTTGCCACCGGACGAACAGCAAATGGACACCGGCTGGGTGGGGTATCGCCATGTCAGTGGTGCCATGCACTGGCACTACGCGGCGTCTGAAGAAGACAGACTGAGCGCTGCCATCGTGATCCCCACCCCGGTGGAGGACGACAGCGGCATTACCCACGCCCTCGAACATATGGTGCTGCGCGGCTCCGCCCGTTACCCAGAGCCGGACACTTTTCTTTCCCTGCGCGCAGAACTGGCGTTGCTGGAATTTAATGCCACCACCCAAAAGGAAAGTACCCGTTTTCATCTGACCGGGTATGACCCGGCTTCTGCACTCCGTGGTATCGGGTTTATGGCCGATTGCGTGATTTCCCCTCAACTGACCGGGGAAGACTTTGAGCAGGAAATAGTGCGGAAAAACGGGGCCGGATGTGACGGCGCACTCTACCGGGAACTGGACGAGTACATGCGTCATACCGGTTTCCGGGACGCCACTGAACAGGCATTGTTAAGCCTGCCCCGTGCGCCGCTTTATGGTGGCATGCCGCAAACCTTGCCTTTGCTGAATATCACTGCACTTCGCCGTTATCACAGTCACTACTACCGGCCTGAGTCCATGATACTGCTGACGTCCGGCAGCTGGCCGATGGTGGCGTTGTGGCGTCAGTTGTCCAAATCGCTCAATAACGTGGGAAGCGCCTTACCTGTCGAGGTGCCTAAGCAAGGTAAATATGCAGACAAACCAGAGCCAGCAGGACGGATTGAAACCCTGACATTGTCGCCACACTGGGCAGCTGCGCTTCATCCCACATTGTGCTCGCCGGAAGGCCAGCAAGCACTTAAGGCATTGGACGTACACCTTCTGCCGCTGACAACTGACTTCCAGCCTGTGCCGGCGCTCCGTTTTCGGTTGGGCGATAATACGGATGCTGAAGCGTTGCAGCGTCATGTTGACGATGTCGCCAGATGCATGCCATCACGCCGTGTCAGTTGGCAATCGGGCTATTTTTCTTTGCAGCAGGGACGGGACATGGCCCGGCGCTGGGGGGACGGTTTGCAACGGCTCTACCATGATTTTTCCATCACGCCGTTTGCGCCGTCTTTCCTGAAAGGGCATACCGGCGATCCGCTGCTGGATGTACCTTATCGGGCGGCTGAAACAGAATGGACTTCTCCTTGTCAGCCGTTGACCCGTCTGGCGATCCTCGGTCGCTGCAATGTACGGGATGAAGAAACCCGGTCGATGCTCAACCAGTGGCTGCTCCTTTGCCAGCAACGTACCCTGCGCTGGGCGTGGATGCGGGGAAAGCCAGTCCTTGGCAGCATGGGGGAGTGGCACTGTGCCAATGCCCAGGTGCTCGGCTACACGGTCGACCTGCCATGTGAGCAGGCCAAGGCATTGCGCCATTTCTGGCACAATCACTTAGGTGCTGATGAAATCAGTGCACTGGCGGGCGAGTGGCACCATACATCCAATGGTATTGAATTTTATGTTGCCGCCAGCGCTCCGGTATTCCGGGCTGGAAGTGTCATGGCAAGCCACCGGGATGACGATGGTGCGATGCATGTGATGCTGTCGTTTCCTCATACCGTCGATGCCGGGGATATTGCCACACTGGGACAAGCGGTGATGGCCAATGACAGGGTGAAAAAACGCCGTCTTTCTGGACGCTGTTACAGCGTTGCGGTGTCGATAGATTTGATGACCTATGAACTGGCGTTTGATTCGGTGGCAGACAGTGATCCGAGTGCCAGCTTTGTGGCCTTGCTCAATGCGATTGAAACGCTGACGAGGCCTATGGAGCGCGCGGTATTGGAGAAATGCTGTCTGGGTGGGCTGGGGCTGGTTTCTGCCCGTTACCGGAAATCCCATGCCTGTTTTAACCGCGCATTGCTTGGCACCGTAGGCCAATCTGTCGCTGTGGATTTTTCGTCTGTCACCCCGTCAAGCCTGGCAACGCTGGCCGCTAAAGTGCTCGTTGCACTCAAACATCCCACCGTCCATTAATGGCTGCAAGCCTAACGCTTCAGGTAGCGGTCAAAGTCGATATTGGTCACCCCCACAACCGCTTGAATGCGGTTATGTACTCCCAGTTTTTTCAAAATGGCGGAAACGTGTGATTTCACGGTGGTTTCTGAGATGTTGAGATCATAAGCAATTTGCTTGTTGGCGGCGCCTTGTGCCATGGATTTCAGCACCAGTAACTGACGGCGGGTCAGGGTGTGCAGCATTTCCGGGGAAAACTGAGGATCTTCTTTACGGCGCTGTGATGTTTCACCTTCCCCCTCAGCACGGATAATATCTGCGGGCAGGTAAACGTGGCCATCAAGGATTTTTTCAAAGGCGTCGCGCATCCTCTCTCTCGGGGCACTTTTGGCGATAAAGCCGACCGCACCGTAAGCAATGGTCTGAAGGATGATCTGTTTGTTGGTTTCGGCGGAAATGATAGCGACGGGAATGGTCGGGTATTGGTTGCGCAGTTCGAGAAGTCCTTTCAATCCTGCCATGCCAGGCATATTCAGGTCGAGGAGAATAAGGTCAAGGTCCGGGTTATCTCCGGCAACGTCCAGCGTGCGCTCAATATTTTCGGATTGCAGAATATCGCATTCCTCGAAGCGTCCATGGATGACTGCGATCAGGGCATCGCGAAACAGAGGGTGATCATCTGCAACGAGAAATTTGTACATAATTCAATCCTTTTTGATACTGCAAACACCGTTTTCCCAACGGAGATTGACATAAAAATCCCCCAACAAAAGGCCTAAAACCCATACTTACCGGATGTTTGAATGTGTTATTCAGTGTAGTGACCCTTATTCCATTTGTAGTGGATGTCGCGTCACAATCTTGACATTTTTGATCTGTAAATTTTTCATTTTTGTAAAATTCATTCCTAAGTATGACGTTGTTGTCCCCTGCTAGCGATTAGACTTACGTTATATGCCCATTGATTCGATGGCATGCTACGTTGTCTAAAAGTGAGCAGGAGAGCCCATGGCAACACGTCAACCTTTTACGCAGTCACGCGCGGTATTCAGCGCCGTGACCTACCAGTTGGATGCCGCGAAAGCCGCACGGGAACTGGCAATGCAGCTCGATGACGAAGATGTCGGCTTTGTGCTTTTTTTCTGTTCGGCGGCGTATGATCTGGATGCACTGGGGCGCGAGATGGGGCAGGCATTCTCCCATTGTGAAGTGATGGGATGTACCACGGCGGGGGAGTTGATGCCGTCTGGCTATGCCAAAAGCAGTATCAGTGCGCTGGGTTTCTCCCGCCGGGATTTCAAGATCTGCGGGCAACGGGTCTCGCTCGATGACTTTGATCTCCAATCTGCCCAACTGTGCGTCAGCCATTTGATGGATGCCTGCCGACAGGACCTTAAGGCACCCATCAACAGTAATACGTTTGTCCTGACTCTGATTGACGGGCTGTCACCCAACGAAGAACGTTTTCTGGTGACGCTGGATACAGCCCTTGGCCGCTTGCCTCATTTTGGTGGCTCCGCCGGGGACGATGTGAACCTTGCCAACACCCACGTTTACAGTGAAGGCGCGTTTCACAGCGAGTCGGCGATTGTGGTGATGTTCAACACTCGCTGCCCGTTTGAGGTGTTCACGACCCACCATATTGAAAGCCTCGGCAGCAAGCTGGTGGTCACCGATGCAGACTGCACCCTCAGGCGGGTGTACGAGTTCAATGCTGAGCCGGCGGCAGAGGTCTATGCGCGTGAAGCTGGCATTGCATTGGAAGACCTACGCCCGGAGATTTATGCCTTGCATCCGCTTGCGGTTCTGATTGGTGATCAGTATTTCGTCCGCTCTATCCAGAAAGTGAATGACGATTTGAGCCTCGATTTTTATTGTGCGGTGGATGACGGCATTGTGGTGACCGCCATGCGCCCCGGCAATTTGTTTGCCGATATGGAGGCCAAGCTCAGTGCCATCCAGTCGCGCATTGGTGAACCTGAATTGACCCTGTCCTGCGACTGTTTTCTCCGCCGGCTTGAAATTGAGCAAACCATGGTGCGTGACAAAGCTAAACAGATGTTCAGCCGGTTCAACATGGTCGGTTTCAATACCTATGGTGAACAGCTTAACGGCATTCATATGAACCAGACTCTCACCGGGGTGATGATCGGCAAACCTTCTCAATCGCCCCCTGGCTACCTTATTGACTTGGCACGCAAGGCGGGCTGACCGTTGAGTGATAGGGAAGCCGAACTGGCTCAACACATTGAAGCACTAAAGGAAGAAAACGCACGTCAGAAGAAGATGATTGACGCCTTGGTAAAACGCGTTGAGCAGGGTGCCAGTGGGCAGGTTGATGCCTGGGGGGCGTTCCAGCACTCCGTGGTGCTGGCCGATCAGGTGCGTGAGAAAACTGAAGAGCTTAACCATGCACTGCACTCTATTGAATCGGCTAACCGTCAGTTAACCCAGGCCAAATTGCAGGCTGAAAAAGCCCACCAGCACTTTATTGATGCCATCGAATCGATTTCGGATGGCTTTGCCCTCTACGATCCTAACCGAGAATTGGTGTATTCCAACAGCCGCTTCCAGCGTTACTGGCAGGACAACGCCATTTCCCTCAATACCCCGTCACTGACGCCAGAGAAAATCCGCCAACTCGCCAAAGAGCGTGGCCTTATCGTGCGGGAGATGCCTGGCAACCGCAATGGTCAGACCCTGAAGCTGCAAAACGGACGATGGCTGCAAATCAAGGAGCGGGAAACCAGTGATGGAGGGATGGTGATGCTCTACTCTGATATCACCCAGCTTAAACAGGCTGAAACGGCCCGTTTTGAGGCGGCAATGGCAGAAAAAAGCCGCATTTTGCAGAACATGGTCGATAACCTGTCCCAGGGCGTGCTGATGGTCAGTAAAATCGGAGATGTGCTGGTATTTAACCAACGCTTCCTTGATATGAGTGGCTTTGACCAATCCCACCTGATGGGAGCTCAGATAGCGCTTCTGGCGGAAGTTTCTCCGCTTACCCTCTGGCGAGTTGGGGGATGTGGACGCCGTCCGCCGGAAGGAGTACGGGTGCAGACCCTGGATGATGGTCGGGTGATTGAGGTGCGAAGCCATGCCATGGACGATCAGGGTTACGTGAACACCTACACCGACATTACCCAGCGGTATCTGGATGCCAAGGAACTTCGTGAAACGGAGCAGTGGCTGCGTTTGATCACCGATAATGTGCCAGCCCTTATCGCGTATGTCGGTGATGATCTCCATTACCAGTTTACCAACCGTGTTTATGATGAATGGTATGGTTTTCCGCGTGGCGAGCTGATTGGCAAACACATTTCGGTCTCCCGCCGCTCGTCGACATTTGAAGCAATGAGACCCTATGTAGAGCGAGCGCTGGATGGGGAGTCCGTGGTGTTTGAAATTGAAGAGTTCAATGCGCAGGGCGAGGCGCGCTACGTAGTGAAAAGCTATGTACCCAACCAGGCCGTCAACGGCAAAATCACGGGTTTTTTTGTGCTCAACTGGGACATTACTGAACGCAGGCAGAATGCCGAGGAGCTTGAGCAGGCATATCAGACCATGGAACTTCGGGTACAGGAACGGACGGCGCAGCTGCAGACACTCAATAACCAGCTTCAGGATGAAGTGGAAGAGCGCCGGATGATCCAGGAGCGTTTGCTGGAAACTAAAAAGGACGCCGAGCGGGCCAATCTATCCAAAACCAAATTCCTCGCCGCCATCAGCCACGATCTGTTGCAGCCTCTCAATGCCGCCCAACTCTATCTGGGCTCCCTGTTGAGCCACCGTATGTCGCCGGCAGCGAGAAAGCTGGTCAGTTCACTGGCGCATTCGCTTGAAGATGTGGAATCTTTGATCACGACACTGGTGGATATCTCCAAACTGGATGCCGGGGTGGTGCGGGCCGATAAACAATCTTTTCCGATCAGTGACCTGCTCGATAACATCGCCGATGATTTCAGCCATGCCGCCGAAGGGACCCGCGTGGAAGTGCGCTATGTGCACAGTTCCTCTTATGTGTATACCGACTCCCAACTGCTGGCACGGATTGTCCGTAACCTGATGACCAACGCCCTTCGCTACACCCCGGGTGGGAAAATCCTGCTCGGCAGTCGCCGGTGCCGTGAAGGGCTGCGAATCGAGGTATTGGATACCGGGGTAGGGATCCCGGAAGACAAGAAAAACGAGATCTTCCAAGAATTTAAACGCCTGACCGCCGAGCAGGATAAAAGCCACACCCAGCTTGGGTTGGGATTGGCGATTGTCGATAAGATTGCCAGCGTGTTAGGGCATGCCATTACCGTCGACTCTGTGCCCGGTGTGGGGTCGCGCTTTTCGGTGCTGGTGCCCTACGGCACGCCGGAAAGGCAAACGCTTCGCAACGTGGAATCACTGGTCACGGATAACAGTGTGGTGCTTCAGGGCGCGCGGGTGTGGGTGATAGACAATGATCCGAACATCTGCCGTGCTATGGAAGAGCTGTTGGTGCGCTGGGGGTGTGAAGTGACCTGTGCTGGTTCTCTGGAAGCGTTACAAATCAGTTGTGATACCGTGCAGGCACCGGTTGAGTTGTTGATTGCAGACTACCATCTCGACAATGACATCAATGGTCTGGCACTGGCCAAAAGTATCAACCAGCAGCGGTTACAGCCTGTCCCGACGGTGATCGTGACGGCCAACCGCAGTGAGGCATTGCAGCATCAGGCCCGGGACTGCGGATTTTTGGTGATGCATAAACCGGTCTCCCCTATGCGGCTGAAAATGACCATGGTGCACTTGCTCCGTGGGGATAAAGAGCCGGTCACAGCCCGTGTTGTATCGTCTCACAATTGATAAGACATGCTGTGGCACATACCCGGTGTCCAGTCTATGCTTTTCCTAACCAAACATGTGGGTATAACCCCCTTTGTTTTGGTTTAGCAGCAGGAAAATGCAATGACAAAATCCGAACTCAGGACCCTCTACAGGCAACGTTTGTTGGTGGAAGCGGTGGTTGAACCATCACTGTCCAGTGACGGGTGGATTGTCGAGTTTCGCCATACCCGTGGTGGATTGGTACCACTGACCGATGGTAATGGCATTGAACAGTGTTTTGGTGATGTCGATATGGCGACGGAAAATGCCCTCGATATCGGTTTTCATCAGGTCAGAATCGTCGAAGCCTGACCCTTTAAGATTCTCCATTCACCCAATGTGCTCCCTTTTTCCTTAGAAGCCCTCTCTCTTTTTGAACGATGCATGAACCTTTGTGATCTAACGCAGGGTTATAAAACATGCGTTTCTATTCTTTCTAGTTATTACACCGAGTGGCTACTCTATGCTCACGCAATAATAAAGGAATGTCGTGTCATGTTACTCAAGGAACTTTCTGCGCTGGCAAGTCCACTCAATGACCAGCAGATCGGCCAGCTGCAACAGGCGGTGGCGGAGTTGTCGCCACAACAGTTGGCCTGGATCAGCGGTTACTTCTGGGGGTTAAGCCAAACGTCCTCGGTAGCAGGTGCTGCCCCTCACCCTCTTGCCCAAGCGGTTGCCACTGCGGCAAAACCTGCCGGTAAACTGACCATTATCTATGCTTCCCAGACGGGTAATGCCAAGGGCGTGGCAGAAGCATTGGTTGCGAAAGCCAAGGCTGATGGCGTAGAGGTTTCTCTGTATTCGGCCGACGATTACAAACCACGGGATCTGGCAAAAGAAACCCACCTTGTTATCGTCGCTTCCACCAACGGTGAAGGCGAGCCGCCGGATAACGCCATTTCACTGCACGAATTCCTGCAATCGAAAAAAGCACCGAAACTCGACAAGCTTCAATATGCAGTGCTGGGTCTGGGCGATTCCAGTTATGAGTTTTTTTGCCAGACCGGCAAAGATTTCGATGCCTTCCTGTCCAAGCTTGGTGCTAAAGCCATTGCGCCGCGTGTTGACTGTGATGTGGATTATGACGCCGACGCAGAAAGCTGGAGCAGTAACGTGCTGGCGAAAGTCAAAGAGACCCTTGTCGGTTTGGCGGGGGGCGGCGGTGAAGATGAAGTGGTGGTGCCACTGCATTCTGCCGGCACGGTGGGCGCAGCATCAGCCTACAACAAACAAAATCCGTACACCGCAGAGGTGGTGACAAACCAGAAAATCACCGGCCGTGATTCGGGCAAGGATGTACGCCATATCGAAATCGATCTGGGCGATTCAGGCCTGACGTATCAGCCGGGTGACGCACTGGGCGTGTACTACACCAACAGCCCTGAGCTGGCAGATGAGATTCTGGCGAAAGTCGGCCTGACGGGCGATGAAACCGTTGACGTTGCCGGTGAATCCCTGCCATTGCGCCAGGCACTGATTGAGAAGTTTGAAATCACGGCGTCTAACCCACAACAGGTGGCCGCGATTGCCGAGCTTTCCGGCAGTAAGAAACTGCAAAAACTCGCGGAAGATGAAGATAAAGACAAGCTGCGCCAGTATGCCAACAACACCCAGGTGGTGGATGTGCTGGGCGAGAAGAAAATCACCCTGTCGGCAGAGCAATTGGTTGGCCTGCTTCGTAAGCTGACCCCGCGTTTGTACTCGATTGCTTCGAGTCAGGAAGAAGTGGGTGAAGAAGTGCACCTGACCGTTGGTGTGGTGGCATTTGAAAACGGTGACAACACCCGCTTTGGTGGTGCGTCCAGTTTCCTTGCCCAGCGCGCTGAAGAGGCAGGCGCTGTGAAGGTGTTTATTGAACACAACAACAACTTCAAGCTGCCAGCAGACGATAACGCACCTGTCATCATGGTAGGCCCCGGCACCGGTATTGCCCCCTTCCGCGCCTTTATGCAAGAGCGTGATGCCCGCGGTGCAGAAGGTAAAAACTGGCTGTTTTTTGGTGACCGCACCTTTACACAGGACTTCCTGTATCAGGTAGAGTGGCAGAAATTCCTCAAAGATGGCCTTTTAACCAAAATCGACCTTGCCTTTAGCCGCGATCAGGCGGAGAAAGTGTATGTTCAGCATAAGATTGTCGAGCAAGGCAAAGAAGTGTGGCAATGGTTGCAAGACGGTGCGTACCTCTATATCTGTGGTGATGCGACCCATATGGCCAAAGACGTTCATGAAGCATTGATTAAGGTCGCCGAAGAGCACGGCGGCAAGAGCCGGGAAGACGCAGAAAACTATTTGAACGAACTGCGTAAGGCGAAGCGCTATCAAAAGGATGTGTACTAATGAGTGACAAGCAAGTTGTATTGGGCGAAGAGCTGGGCCCATTGTCAGACAACGAACGTCTGAAGCGTGAAAGTAATTTCCTCCGCGGTACTATTGAGCAGGATCTGCGTGATCCGGTGACCGGTGGCTTTACGGCGGATAATTTCCAGTTGATCCGCTTCCACGGCATGTACCAGCAGGATGATCGTGATATCCGCGCCGAGCGCCAGAAACAAAAGCTGGAGCCGCTGCACAATGTGATGCTGCGTGCCCGTTTGCCGGGTGGGATCATCACGCCAAAACAGTGGCTGGCGATTGATGCGTTTGCTACCGAACATACCCTGTATGGCAGTATCCGCCTGACGACGCGCCAGACATTCCAGTTCCACGGTGTGTTAAAGCCAAACATCAAAATGATGCACCAGACACTGAACAAAATTGGCATTGATTCGATTGCCACTGCCGGTGACGTGAACCGTAACGTGCTGTGTACCGCCAACCCGGTGGAGTCTGAGCTGCATCAGCAAGCCTATGAGTGGGCAGCCAGGATCAGTGAGCACCTGCTGCCGAAAACCCGTGCGTATGCGGAAGTCTGGCTGGACGGTGAAAAGGTTGAAGGTCATCAGGATGAAGAGCCGATTCTGGGCTCCAACTACCTGCCACGTAAATTTAAAACCACGGTCGTTATTCCACCGCAAAACGATGTCGATGTGCACGCCAATGACCTGAACTTTGTGGCGATTGCTGACAACGGCAAACTGGTTGGCTTCAACGTGCTGGTGGGCGGTGGCCTTGCGATGACGCACGGTGATACCAGCACCTACCCACGTAAAGCGGACGATCTGGGCTTCATCCCGCTGGATAAAACACTGGATGTGGCCGCCGCCGTGGTGACCACCCAGCGCGACTGGGGTAACCGTTCTAACCGTAAAAATGCCAAGACCAAATACACTCTGGATCGTGTCGGTACAGACGTGTTTAAAGCGGAAGTGGAAAAACGCGCTGGCGTGACCTTTGAGGCGAGCCGTCCGTATGCATTTACCAGCCGTGGCGATCGCATCGGTTGGGTGGAAGGCATTGATGGCAAACATCACCTGACGCTGTTTATCGAAAACGGCCGTCTGCTGGACTACCCCGGTAAACCGCTGAAAACCGGCGTGGCAGAAATTGCGAAAATCCACAAAGGGGACTTTCGTATGACCGCCAACCAGAATCTGGTGGTGGCCGGTGTGTCCAAGTCCAGCAAGGCTAAGATTGAAAAGATCGCCCGCGAGCACGGCCTGATTGATGATGGTGTGAGTGAACAACGCAAGAATTCCATGGCGTGTGTGGCGTTTCCAACCTGTCCGCTGGCGATGGCGGAAGCCGAACGTTTCCTGCCGGGCTTTGTGACCGAGTTGGAAGGGGTGATGGAAAAACACGGCGTGGGTGATGACCATATCATCTTCCGTGTGACAGGCTGCCCGAATGGCTGTGGTCGCGCTATGCTGGCGGAAATTGGCTTGGTAGGTAAAGCGCCGGGCCGATATAACCTGCATTTGGGTGGAAACCGTGAAGGCACCCGTGTGCCGAAAATGTACAAAGAGAACATTACCGATGCACAAATCCTCGAAGAAATTGACGCACTGGTCGGCCGCTGGGCAACGGAGCGTAACGACGGCGAAGGCTTCGGTGATTTTGTTATCCGCGCAGGCGTTGTTGCGGAGGTAAAAGTCTCTAAGAGGGATTTCTATGCCTAAATTTCAACTGTCCGATTTGCTTGGCCGTACCAGAGCCGGGCAAATCCTAGAACTGGCACCCATCAATGCTGAGCTTGAAGGCTTATCAGCGCAGGAGCGGGTTCGCTGGGCGTTGGAAAACCTTCAGGGCGAATTCGCCCTGTCATCAAGCTTTGGCATTCAGGCGGCGGTGATGCTGCATCTGGTCACCCAGGAAAAGCCGGACACCCCGGTGATCCTGACTGACACGGGCTACCTGTTTCCGGAAACTTACCAGTTTATTGATCAACTGACAGAACGTTTGAACCTCGACTTGCGTGTTTACCGCGCTGAGCAAAGCGCAGCCTGGCAGGAAGCACAGTATGGCAAGTTATGGGAGCAGGGTGTGGAAGGCATTGCGCGTTATAACCGCCTGAATAAAGTCGAACCCATGCGCCGTGCGTTGGATGAACTGAATGTTGGCACCTGGTTTTCTGGCCTTCGCCGCGACCAGTCCAGCTCCCGTGAGACCCTGCCGATTCTGGGTATTCAAAACGGGGTGTTTAAGTTCCTGCCGGTGATCGACTGGACCAATAAAGATGTGCACTACTACCTGATAGAACATGATCTGCCTTACCACCCATTGTGGGATCAGGGGTATGTGTCAGTCGGGGATGTCCACACCACACGCAAACTCGAAGAGGGGATGACAGAAGAAGAGACCCGCTTCTTCGGCCTCAAACGCGAATGCGGCCTGCATGAAGATGATGTGAGCGACGGCGCAGGCATTTAATGATGAGAGGGTAAAAAAGCGATGTTTTGGGCGTCGCTTTTTTCTTTCCGGTCGTCTTTAAACCCCGTTTCTTTGGCATGATGGATCTTTTTTGCTATTTCCCCCGGCTGTCTCATCAGGGGCGGGAAATAGCAACAATTTGTTGGGTGATTTTCTCTGCTATTTTTTTGATACCCTGCTCGCTCATCACCTGTTGGGGGCCTTTTATTTCTACAATTAATTCTGGATAAGCTAGATGGGTTTTCACATTGACCACCTGGGCAATCAGGTAAGAAAACAGAAAGCTGGGTTTATTGAGCCGGGTGATGACAACCCAGTCTGCTCCCACTTTTTTGCCCAGTTGTGCTGCATCAGTTGTGTGACTGAAAAGATACCCAACCCCTTTGTTGGCATTGTCATACATTTCATCGGGTACAGTCGCCAACGGATATTCATGGTCGATAACCAGTGCACGGCGAAGCATGGGAGCAAGGCTGGCAGTGCGCTTTACTTCCTCGCTGTTGTCTGAGACACGGGTCAGGTCATTGAGCTCAAAGTCGAGTACGGCAAGGGTGGGGACCGCGAACAGGTTGGTGCTAAACAGTAACGTGGTCATAACGAGTGTTGTTGGCAATAACAAACGGGCAGCCAGATTGCCCGTTGTGAAGTTAATCATCGTCATCATCCTGCTTTGGTGTGGAAGAGGCTTCTACAATGGGAATGCCATAATCCTGAAGGATCATAGCAATTTGCGGTGCGTTGGCATCCATCGCCATTTCAACGGTTTCTTTCCATGGTTGTTCGCCATACCGTACCCCCATCGAGATGGCGAAATCGAAGACGTTGCTGCCTTCAGAGGTCATAGGGATAACGGCAATATCTGGCTGGTCTTTCGCAAAATAGCCGGCAATTGGCCCCCAAATCACTAACACATCAAACTCGTCGTCGGCTACCCGTTGCACCAATTTACCGGGGTAATCTTCAGGATCGCCGTTCATGATGCGGAAAAACGTTGTGTTGTCCCTGAAGCCATTTTCACGTAACCAGGCGACGGCAGGAGAAGGGCTGAATGCGGCAACCTTCAGTGATTGCTTAACACTGTCAGGTAAGTCTGCGAGCGCCTGTTGGCTGTCAACGTCTGCCAGTGGCCCTGCCTGTTTGAACAGCAATGAATAGGCAGAGCGGTAATACGGTTTGGTGGTGGCGGCAATGTCGAACTGTGCCGGCACGCCAATGACCAAATCGCAGGCAAATCGGCCATTATCATCAGACCAGTTTTTCAAGGTGTTGCGGATAAACCCCATACGCTGGGGAAACCAGACGTATTCCACCTCCAGCCCCAAATAGTTGCCAAGTTGCTCGGCAATCTTATTCTCAAACCCTTCTAGGGCCTTGTTGGAATAGGGCAGGTTGTTGGGATCGGCACAGACGCGGAGTGTATCCGGTAAAGGAGAAGGAAACGCTGTTTCTGCTGCCGGTAGCAGGGGTGACAAACACAGGGTGAGCATAATAACCATAAGACGTGAATACAATGCGTTCATGTTGCCTCCTACTTCGCAGCGACGGTGGCTTGCAGGTCGACAAAGCACGATTTCTCGGCTTGGTCACGCAGGGTGAGCAATGCGCTGCGGGCATTGCGGCTGTCTTTGGATGACCGGAAATAGCCACCGCGCTCACCACGCATATTACGCAGGCGGACAAAGGCATCGGCATGGACGTATTCATCGAAGGTTAGCGTACCGGCAATTTTATCAATCACGCAACTGCAGCCGTACATGTTCACATAGGTAGGCCCCCCTTTGAGTGACATGCATTCTTGCACGAATTTGACCCGCTCAAGGGTTGGGAAGTCATTTGCATTGGCCAGAGGGGCCAGTAAAAACAGGGGGAGAAGGACAAGTGCACTGATGATGTTTTTCGTTTTCATGTTCATGGGCGGCCTCCTTTACAACACACCTTCTGCCTTAAGGTGCTTTTTGAATTTCTTCAGCAACCCTTTGGCGGGCAATAAGGATTTATCTTTCTCAACTTCCCCAAGATAAGCATCAATCGTCCCTTCGATATCAGAAGGGTTGCCGACCAGCAAAATTCCCCCCATTCTTGCGCCCCAGTGCGGGGTGCACTTATAGACATAGATGCCGTCATTGTCGAAGACAAAGCTGACATCCATGCCGAGCTCTGTTTTAATTTTTTCTGTGCCTTCCGGCACCATGACGTCGATGGTTTCAATCATGTGTGCCGGCATGTTGGTCCAGCTGACCCGGTCACCCGGTTGCAAGATAACAAACATGGGATCGAATTTTACCCCCACGGCACGGACTTCATATTCTTCTGCAAACGCGCTACTCACCAGCCCCAAAAACACCAAGAGCAATCCTATAAAACGGTTAGTCATACGCAGTATCCTTTTGCTGTTTATTAAGTGTAGATGCCCTAAAGGCCGCTTAACCTGATGCATTGCATCAGGAGTGAGAAAGGGGAGCCAATACTCCCCTTTGTCGCAGTTTTTTGAGTTAATCAGGTAATGCAAAGACCGTCAGTACCCCCCCTAACTGCGTGTAGTCAGACAGTTTGCGATAGGCACCTACTGCACCCAGACCTTCGGTGTCGCCCTCAAGGCCGGCAGCCATACCAATGCCAGCCCAGCCTCCGAGCCCTGACAGCACGGCCACATACTGTTTGCCGTCGTACATGTAGGTATTGACGTTACCGATGATGCCGGAAGGCGTTTTAAAGCGGTAAAGCTCTTTCCCTGTTTTTTCGTCTATCGCTTTCAGGTAGCCTTCCAGTGTGCCGTAAAACACCACGCCACCATTCGTTGCCAGTGCGCCGCTCCATACAGAGAAGGGTTCGGGCAGCGACCAGACAATTTCTCCTTTTTCCGCGTCCCAAGCGATGAAGTTACCCAGTCCACCATGGCTGTCTGGTGCTGGAAACATGGAAAGGGTCGCCCCAACATAGGGTTGACCGGCGGCGTAAGAAACTTCAAACGGTTCATAGTTCATGCACACATGGTTGGTCGGTACATAGAACAGTCCTGTGCGCGGGCTGTATGTTGCGGGTTGCTGGTCTTTCGAGCCAAGCGCTGCCGGGCAGACCCCTTTGGTGTCAACATCCTCGCCGTTTTGGTCGGTGGAGTATTTCGCCACCACCTGTGGGCGACCGGTTTCCATGTCGACATGGGTGGCCCAGTTTACTGCCGGGTCAAATTTCTCGGCGACCAGCAGTTCACCGGTCACGCGATCCAGGGTATAGCCGAAACCGTTACGGTCGAAGTGCACCAACAGTTTGCGATCTTTCCCTTTGAATTTTTTGTCTACCAGAATCATTTCATTGACGCCGTCGTAATCCCATTCGTCGTGAGGCGTCATCTGGTAGAGCCATTTCGCCATGCCGGTGTCAGCGTCACGGGCCATGATGGTCATGGAATATTTGTTATCACCGGGGCGCTGTGATGGGTTCCAGGTACTGGGGTTTCCGGTGCCGTAGTAGATGAGATTTAGCTCCGGATCATAGGTATACCAGCCCCAGGTGGTACCACCGCCGATTTTCCATTGATCCCCTTCCCAGGTTTTCAGGCTGGCATCTTTGCCGATAGGTTTGAGCAATTCCGTGGTTTTTTCCGGATCGACCAGCATCTCTTCATCCGGTCCGGTGCTGTAAGCGCGCCAGGCCAGGCTGCCGTCTTTGATGTTATACGCGGTCAGGTAACCGCGTACCCCAAACTCACCGCCACTCACCCCGGTGATGATCTTGTCTTTAACGATCAGTGGGGCATTGGTGTTGCTTGCGCCGACCTTGGGATCGCCGTTGACTACTTTCCAGACCACCTTGCCGGTTTTCTGATCGAGGGCAACGAGCGTGGTATCAGCCTGCTGCAAGAAAATCTTACCATCAGCATACGCCAGACCACGGTTTACGGTGTCACAGCACATCACGGCGATAACGGAAGAATCCTGCTTGGGTTCATACTCCCATTTCAACGCTTTCCGGTTTAGGTCAATTGCGAAGACTTTGTTTGGGAAGGGAGTGTGGATGTACATGGTGTCACCCAGTACCAGCGGGCCCCCTTCATGGCCACGCAGTACGCCGGTGGAGAATGTCCAGGCAACCTGAAGATCCTTGACGTTTTTGGCATTAATTTGTTTCAGCGGACTGTATCGTGTTCCTGAATAATCTCCGCCCCACATCACCCATTGGTTGGGGTCTTCCTGCAGTTTGATGAGTTCATCGTTGGCTTGCGACGTTGCGGGAAACAGCAGTGCAAGGGAAAGGATTGCGGCTGTTGTGATGCAGAGTGTTAACCTTACAGCACCTATCATGTTGATCTCCTCCGTGACAGCGTGTGTTGTCGATATCAGTGATACCTGAACAACACCCGGCTTTTTACTCAATAATATAGGGGCGTAATCCGCAGGGTTGTGAGACGCATATTGACCAATTTTCGCTCTGTCAGCTTCCTTCGTCGGCGGCTTGGCGACATCAGCGATCGACAACGTCAGCGGTTTCGCGTTTCTTAAATGTTTTCAAAGACTATTTCGCCTCAACAGAAACAGCGCCAAAGAAAAGGGGGCCATACGTTGAATACAAAACGTCGTGAATTGAGTGTATGGCAGCTTTGGTGGTTGCGTGAGGAGGAAACGGACATAACACTTTTGTCCGCGGGCAATAATGTCCAAATTGCGGGATGTTATAGGTAAATATATGAAAATATTGAATTTTAAGCTGTCTTGTTTTAGCAAAAGAGAGGAGAAAGCGGCATAAGCCACTGATGCCATATCCTTTAACATCATCAGGATACAGCATCAGGCGCTGGCTGCTTTTGGATGAGATTTTACGCAATAGGTGTCAGATGTCCCATTCTTTGGAAAATGCACGACCTGTGGAATCTTTCACATCGGCTTTCAACTTGCCGCTTTTTCCTTTATCGAGATGAAAGGTGAAGGTGGGATTTTCACTTATCGAGATCCCCCCGTTAAAACGCATGACAGGTTCTCCCTCCAGTGTGATATTCACGTCACTGACATAATCGGAGGGGATCCAGTGGCGGGTGAGCTGGTCGATTTGCAGGCCGCTGTAATTGGGATGACTGATCAAAAGCTGTAACATGCGCGAGTCATCGCCCGGTAGATCGTTGAGTTTCATTCTGCCCATCCGTTGGCGTGCCAGTGTGTCATCCGCGCCAGCTGGCGCAGAACAACCACCAGAGGCTTTAACGAATTGGCTGTGCATATGAAGTTTCCCATCGGCGGTCTGGGCGATCACCCTTACCGGGCTGTAGGCATTGACCCTGACCCGGGTGGCAATATTGGCAATGCCATTATTCGGGCTCATGTCAAAACGGCCAACAATGGGAGACGGGTTGTTGTCGACGATAAGATAGAGCCGTGCAATGGGATTGGGAGCGTTCTGTCGGACATGTACGGTAACGCCGAGCGGCACTAGCGCAGCATCAACGGCCCGCCTGGGCGCTGAAAGCGTCACAACATGCTCTCCTTCTGTGATCTCGGGGGCGCCGGGAAACAGGCTGTCACGAATGACGGGCCAGGCTGCACTTTCCGTTTCAGGTTGCGCATGGCTTGGCAGGGACAACGCGGTAAGCAGTGCCGACAACAGCAGGGTGGTGATTTTCATAGCAGGTACCTCTTATCATTCCCATTCCAGCTCCTTGTAAGCCTGGATCACATTGCGGGGGTGAAACGTTGCGTAAAGTTTCCAGTCTCCCGGAGATGGCATGACCGTGGTGCTGGCCGTGTTGATATCGATGTGGTTGTTGATGGCGGCACGAACAGCCTGAGCCAGTGAAAAGAGATAGCGCGTTTGCCTGTCAAAGGCGTGGTGTGATTGTTGTATGGGGCCGTGTCCGGGAATAACTTGTTTGAAAGGCATAGCTTCAAGCCGTTTGGTTTCTGCCAGCCAGCCTTTCAGGCTGCCATCGAGCGTTGGCAGATGATCGACAAACAACAGATCGCCAGCGATCAGCGTGCTGGAGGTTTGATCAAATACCGACAGATCGTGGCGGGTGTGTGCCCGTTCATGTGGAGTCAGGGTCAGCATCCGGTTGCCAAGATCAAGTTCGGTTACCTCACTGACAACACGGGTTGCGCCGATAGGTTCGGTACCGTCAAACCAGGGCTTGGTCAGCCTTTGCAGGTAATAGCCTGATTTGGCATTAAAATCACCGGGATAACGGGCGTGGGCGATAAATTCAGGTTTTTCGCCGACGAAAGCGACATTGCCGAAGTGGTGATCTGGATGGACGTGTGTGTTGATCACATACCGGACAGGCAGGTCCGTGCGTTGTCGAATTGCCCGGAGAATTCCCTCTCCGGCCCGTTTACTGCCACCGGTATCCACGACGGCTACCGCCTCATTTCCTACGATGAATGTGATGTTGGCAACCGGATCGCTGTCGACGGTAAACAGATCGGCGATTTTCCCCTGATGCATGAATATCCCCGGGGCCACTTCATCAAAAGAAAGTACGAGCGCAGCATGCACAGAAAATGGCAGCATCAGAAACCACAGTGCCAACCCGTGTTTCATGGCCTGACCGGGTGCTGCGTTTCAAGAGCCAACCCTGCTGCCTTCCAGCCAGTAACGCCTGCGCGATACCAATATACCTCTTTTGCGCCTAACTCGATGGCCCGTTTCCCTGCATTCCAGGAGTGCCAGCAATTAGGCTCGCAAAACACCACTATCGGCGAGTTATCCGGTAGTCGGCTTTTCAGCAATTGGATGAGTGGCGCGGGTGCGATGCCGTGGCCGACATTGGCCAGCCAAAGTGCACCGGGTAATGTTTCACGGGTGGGCTCAATCCAGAGTATGTCTGGTGTGAGGTTGTCGGGCTTATGCGGTGCAGGATAAACATCTATCAAAACAGGATGGCTGCGGTTTATCAGCGTCACCAGTTGTTGGGGCGTATCGAGCACCCGACCCCCCTGTAGGGTAGCGGGCACGTCTGCACGGTAATTTTCCGTGCGGTAGTCAACAGGTTCAGGCACTGTTTCAGCACTGAGGGTAGTGACTTGAATACTACACAATATCGCACATATAAAACTGATTTTGTTGGATAAATTAAGAATACGCATACTACTTTATTCTGATAATGCTCCTACCTTAGTAGGAGTTGGGAAGAGTGCCAGACAATATGGGTTAACATTAGGATAACAATTTGACCGTCAAGGGGCGGGTTTTATTGTTGCAGCCATCAATAAACTTCTTTTCAGTGGGGCAAAGATGAACCGTTGGAGTGGTGTTGAAGAATTTGTTGAAGTTGTCAACAGTGGCAGTTTTACCGCCGCCGCACGCAAGCTGGGTGTGTCGACTTCCCATGTCAGCCGTCGTATTGATGCGCTGGAATGTCGGCTCAGTACCCGCTTGCTCTACCGTACAACGCGACAAATTACGCTGACGGAAGTCGGCAAAATGTACTTTGAGCAGTGTAACGATCTTATCGAGAAGTTCGCCGAAGTGGAGGCGCTGGTTACCCAGATGCAGACCGAGCCGGTCGGTACCCTGAAAATCACTGCGCCTTCGGTATTTGGGGAGAAGTTTATTGCGCCGCTGGTGAACGATTTTATCGACGTGCACCCCAGACTTAGTGTGGAGTTTCACTTTACCAATGACGTGGTAGATCTGGTGCATGACGGCTACGATCTGGCGATTCGTACCGGGGATCTGAAAGACAGCACCCTGATGGCGAAAAAGCTGGCTCCCCGGAAGTTATATGTTTGTGCGTCACCAGCCTATCTCAGAGAATTTGGGGCACCGGTAAACATCGATGACTTGCAAAATCACAATTGCCTGATTGGTCTGGTGGACTCATGGTCGTTTCAGGACGGTGGAGCGACAGTCACCATCAAGCCTCGGGGACGCTGGCACGGTAACAGTGGCAGTGCGGTGCTGGATGCGGCGTTGCACGGCTTGGGGATTGCCCAGTTGCCGGATTATTACGTCAGCCAGAAAATTTTGAGCGGTGAGCTGGTGGAAGTGCTGGCAGACTACCAGGCGCCGGATTCTGCCGTATGGGCGGTCTATCCGTTTAACCGGAATCTGTCTGCCAAGGTGCGGCAGTTTGTGGACTTCCTGTCAGATCACTTCCAGCACCACCTGCCTTGGCGAATAGAAGCGCAACGCGACGATGACAGCCACAGTCACCGGGAAGTAGCAGGTTAGGGCGAGAGAGAATAACAGGCGTAAAAAAGCCAGCATCTATCGTGCTGGCTTTGCTTTTCTGAATCAGAACTTACAGGATATCCAGCAGCTCGACTTCAAATACCAGTGCTGCGAAAGGCGGAATAGCTGCACCCGCACCGCGCTCACCGTATGCCAGATCTTGTGGGATGTACAGTTTCCACTTCGAGCCGACAGGCATCATTTGCAGCGCTTCTACCCAGCCTTTGATCACGCCGGTCACCGGGAATTCAGCTGGCTGGCCGCGTTCAACAGAGCTGTCAAACTTGGTGCCGTCAATCAGGGTGCCGTGGTAGTGAACGCGCACTTTCTTGTCAGATGTTGGGATTTCGCCGTTACCTTCAACCAGCACTTCGTACTGCAGGCCAGATTCGGTCACGGTCACTTCTTCACGCTTGGCGTTTTCCGCCAGGAACGCTTCGCCTTCAGCGGCAGCTTCTTTTGCTGCTGCCTTGCGCACTTCTTCTGCTTTCATGTGCAGTTCACGCAGTGCGTTGTTGATCTCGTCGATGTCGATCTCAGGCATGTTACCCGCCAGTGCGGTTGCGATACCTTTCGCGATGGCATCTACATTCAGACCTTCCAGACCAGAACCTGCCAGTTGCTGACCCATTTGCAGACCGATGCCGTAGCTTGCTTTTTGTTCTACGGTTTCCAGTTTTACATCAGACATGTCGTCTCTCTTTATTTACGGGTTTAAAGTGGACAAGGATAACAGTTCCCCGCCGTACGGGACAAATCGACTTTCAGGTTGTAATTCCGCGGGAATTCTTTGACAGTACAAATGTCAGACGATCGGAAGAAGCCTGACATTTTGCTGATATTGCCGATCTAATATTTAGCGCTAAGGCATTCACTGAGATACTGGAAGAGGAAATTGGGAGAGGTAATGACCTTGAAAGGAAAGCGCGAAAAAGGAACAGCACCCACCACGCCCCCTTTGGGCGAGGCCATTAAAAGCGCGTTGGAAAAAGCGAAAGCCGCGCTGTCTCCCTGGGTTAAACGCATTCAACCCTACTGGCAATCCCTGCCGAAACTGCATCGTACCGGCATTTCCGTGCTGGCTGCCCTGCTGGTGGTGTTGTTACTCTGGCCATCCCGTGATGGCGATACGCCTGCGGTGACATCAACCGGAGAAAGGGTCTCTGTCCCGCTGGCGGTGGGGCAATCACAAGTAAATGGCAATCAGGAGGCTGGACAGGGCGCACCACGGCCTGCGCCAACCCAGACTGTGAGTACGGATTGGGTGAATTATGAGGTGCAGCGTGGTGATACGCTGTCAAATATCTTCCGGACTCAGGCGTTGCCATTGCCTGATCTTTATGCAATTTCCGCCATTGAAGGGGATGATAAGCCCCTGAGCCGAATTCAGCCCGGCCAGTTGCTCCGCTTTAAGCGCAATGCCGAAGGTTCACTCGATATGCTGCAAATTGAAACCGCTGGCGCATCAGTGATCTTCTTCAGGCTGTCAGACGGCAGTTTTGCCCGCCGTAAGTAACGGCAAACAGGATTCAGGCTGCCAGCGGGCAGCCTTTTTTATCCCCGCTATTCAGGCAGCACGGCGCATGTCGATATGGGGGATGCCATCTTCCAGGTACTGTTCTGAAATCTCCTCAAAACCGTGGCGACGGTAAAACTCCCGCAAATGGTACTGGGCGCCGATAGTGATTGGGGCATTTGGCCACACATCGTGCGCCTGGATGATGGCTTGCCTGACCAGCTCATTCCCGCACCCATTTCCCCGCTCGGTGCGGGCGGTAACAACACGGCCAATACTGATGTCCGGGTAGGTGAGGCCTGCGGGTAAAATCCGGGCATACGCAGTCATCTTGTCATCCCGGTAACCCAGCAGGTGGCGGGTGTCGGGATGGGTATCGTGACCGTCCAGTTCCGGATAAGGACAGTGTTGCTCCACGACGAAGACGTCGGTGCGCAGTTTTAACAGATCATAGAGTTGCCGGGTCGACAACTGACCAAAGGTGAGAGTGATCCATTGCATTATTGTTATTCCTGATTTTTTAAATTTCTCGGGCTAACTTTGTAATAGCCTATTTGTCCCAAATCAGTTTGATAACCTACAAAAAAACCGCGATTAGAACCGCGGTTTCTTTGTATTAAGCGTTATTTTTTCATTAATTAAACATGATGGTAACCAATTGTTAATTGTTTCTTCAGGTCAATGCGGTACTTGGCAAAGCCCACATCGTCTGTGCCTACTTTCTCCATCGGGTACTGGCCTTTGGCCTGAATAAAGCTCGCTGCTTTCTCGCTCGGCGATGTTTCAAATACCACATTCAGATTGGCATCGGTCTTGATAGGCGCGAAAGACCAGTTGTTGTCCGCCGTTGGCGTGACTTCGCCTTTTTCTTTGGTAACTGCGCTGATGTAGTTAGCAACCACGGTGCGGTTTTCATCCGGCGAGGCGAAGGCAATGAAGTGGTTACCTGTACCCGGGAATTTGTTTGAGTACGCACGGTAGTTGTTGGTTGCAATCAGGAAGGGCTGGGCCATCTCAATCGGTTTGCCGTTGAATGTCAGGTTCTGGATCCGCTCTGCATCGGCATTGACCAGTTTGCAGTCGCCGTCGTAACGGGCTGGCTGGGTGATATCAATCTGATAGTTAACGCCATCAATCACATCAAAGTTGTAGGTACGGAAACCGTCCCAGTTAATCAGGGATTGTTCGGCACTGGAGTTGGGATCGATTTGGTTGAACTGTCCCGCGCTGCACTCCAGCCATTCTTTCACTTCCTTGCCAGTCACTTTCAGGGTGACCAGGGTATTCGGGTAGAGGTAAAGATCGGCGGCATTGCGGAAAGTCAGCTCGCCGGATTCCACTTCCGTGAAGTTGGCAGGATCGTTTTTACGTCCGCCGGCTTTAAACGGTGCGGCGGCTGACAGCACAGGAATGCCGTCCAGATCCGGGTCGCCCTGGATAAAGCGCTCGACATAATCTTTCTGCGCCAGGTTGACGATTTGTACCGTTGGGTCATCCTGCACCAGTGACAGGAAGCTATACATCACGTCATTGGCTTTGCCGATAGGCTGGTTAACAAACTCCCGGGTCGCGTGGTGGTCATCTTCCAGGGCTTTACGTATCTCGGTATTTGGCGCTGCCAGTGACTTGCCATCAAAGATTGGACGAGCCTCGCTTTGTACCGGTGTGACGACCCACTTATCGTCTTGCTTGTCCAGTTGCAGATCCATGATACCGACATGACTGCCCCAGCGGCCCGGCATCACTGCAGCTACCCCTTTGATGGTGCCTTTCTGGTTGTCGACCCCTTTGATGTTGTCAAAGCCTTTGCCCGGGAACACCGCATGGGCGTGACCGAAGGCAATAGCATCAATGCCGTCCACATCAGCAAGGTAGTAGACCGAGTTTTCTGCCATGGCTTGATATTCATCCTGCGACAGGCCGGAGTGCGGCACGGCGACAATCACGTCTGCGCCTTTAGCTTTCATCTCAGGCACTAGCTTTTCTGCACTGGCCTTGATGTCTTCGGCAATCACCTTGCCTTCAAGGTTCTTTTTGTCCCATACCATGATTTGTGGCGGCACAAAACCGATATAACCCACTTTCACCTGATGGGCATTGCCATCGGTGTCTTTGAAAGTGTGCTCTTTGATGATGTAAGGGGTGAAGTAGTGCTTGCCGGTAGTGGCATCCATCACGTTGGCGGAAATATAGGGGAATGTGGCGCCTTCCAGTGAACGGTCAAGGAAATCGAGGCCGTAGTTAAACTCGTGGTTGCCGATGTTACCGACATCGTAGTCCAGCAGGTTCATTGCCTTGTAAACGGGGTGAATTTCCCCTTTTTTGATGCCTTTAGCGGCCATGTAATCGCCCATGGGGCTGCCCTGAATAAGGTCACCGTTATCAACCAGAACACTGTTTTCCACTTCATCCTGCGCCGCTTTCACCAAGGTGGCGGTGCGTACCAGACCGATTTTTTCACTCGGCGTGTCTTTGTAGTAGTCGTAATCCATCACATTGGTGTGAATGTCGGTGGTTTCGATGATGCGCAGCTTGATGGTATCTGCCATTGCCGGGCCTGCCATGGTAAGCATGCCTGTCAACACGGCGATGGATAGCGGTTTGGCTGAAAGTGTCATGACTCTCTCCGAATGTTCATGGACTGAAAAGTATGACTATTTTGCATTGTGGTGGCCTGAAATGGTTACATTTCATTTGTAAGTGTGATCAATGGATTGAATTAACTGGAATGTAACCAAAAGCATTCAAGACAGGATGTTAGGAAGGTTTGGGCGATCAATCAATGCGACGGAGAAACGATGTAATACTCATAACGTTATAAAAAATGAATTTTTAGAATTTCAAGTAATAACACCAACTCTCTATAGTGACCTCAATGGATAAAAAGTGACCCCAATGGATAAAAAGGGCTCTCAAGATGGATTACTTGCCAATTTTCGCAAAGCTGGAAGGACGTGCCTGTCTGGTTGTCGGGGGCGGTGAAGTCGCATGGCGCAAATCGCGCATGCTGATGAAAGCCGGTGCGTCTGTCACTGTTGTGGCGCCTGACGCCAGTGAGGAAGTGCAACATGCCGCCGGAAATGGCGATGTGGTTTGGATGCAGGAAGGCTTTAAGCCTGAACACCTGGACAAGGTATTTCTGGTGATTGCTGCCACCGATAATCCTCTGGTCAATGAGCTGGTGTCCAAAGCGGCTGACAAGCGCCGCGTGCTGGCAAATGTGGTGGATGACACCCCGAAGTGCAGCTTTATTGTCCCCTCGATTGTTGATCGCAGCCCGATTGTGATTGCGATTTCTTCAGCCGGTAAATCCCCGGTGCTGGCAAGGCTTATCCGCGAGAAGCTCGAAACCCTGATCCCGTCGCACGTTGGCCGGATGGCGAAACTTGCCGGGGAGTTTCGCGACACCCTGAAACAAAAAATTTCGACCCTGAATGGTCGCCGCAAATTCTGGGAAATGGCCTTTGATGGTCGATTCTCCTCTCTAGTGGCATCGGGCGATGAAGACGGCGCCAAAGCCGAGCTGGAACGCCTGACTGACGGTGTTTCCCTCCAGGGTGAAGTGGCACTGATTGGCGCAGGGCCGGGGGATCCGGGCCTTTTGACCCTGCGCGCGCTGCAACTGATGCAGCAAGCGGATGTGGTGCTGTATGACTATCTGGTGTCTGACGAGATCATGGAGCTTTGCCGCCGCGATGCTGAGCTGATTTGTGTCGGCAAGCGTGCCAGCTACCACAGCGTGTCACAGGAAGACACCAACGCCATGTTGGTGAAATATGCCCAGAAAGGTCATCGCGTGGTGCGCCTGAAAGGGGGCGATCCTTTCATGTTTGGCCGTGGCGGCGAAGAGCTTCAGGTGCTGCAGGAGGCAGGCGTGCCGTTTCAGGTGGTGCCGGGTATTACCGCCGCAGCGGGGGCCACCGCCTATGCCGGTATTCCGCTGACCCACCGTGATTATGCTCAAACGGCGATGTTTATTACCGGTCATCTTAAAAAAGAAGACGACAGTTTCCGCTGGGCGACGCTTGCGCGTGGCCGCCAGACACTGGTGATTTATATGGGCCTGATGAAAAGCGCCCATATCCAGCAGCAATTAATTCAGCACGGACGCGATCCACAAACCCCGGTTGCCATCATAGAAAACGGCACCCGCAGCGATCAGAAAATCTATAAAGGCACGCTCAGCGAGCTGGAATCACTGGCAGAAGGCGTGGGTTCACCGGCGCTGATTGTGGTCGGTGAAGTCGTACAACTGGCCGATCAGCTCAGTTGGTACGGAAAGCAATCATTCCATACGGCAGGTGATGCCCATGCGCCTTCCGTGGTTAATTTAGGCTAAGGAAACAACAGAGAATGGAAGCCAAGACCCTGACCCACCTCAAACAGCTTGAGGCAGAAAGTATCCACATTATCCGTGAAGTGGCGGCGGAGTTTGATAACCCGGTGATGATGTATTCCATCGGCAAAGACAGCTCCGTAATGCTTCACCTGGCACGTAAAGCCTTCTATCCGGGCAAAATTCCTTTTCCGCTTCTGCATGTCGATACCGACTGGAAGTTCAGGGAAATGATTACATTCCGTGATGAAACGGCGAAAAAATACGGCTTCGAGCTTCTGGTGCACAAAAACCCGGAAGGGCTGGCGGCTGGCATCAATCCGTTTGATCACGGCTCCTCCAAGCACACTGACATCATGAAAACCCAGGGTCTGAAGCAGGCACTGAACAAATATGGTTTTGATGCTGCCTTCGGTGGTGCCCGCCGTGACGAAGAGAAAAGCCGCGCCAAAGAGCGTGTTTACAGCTTCCGCGACAAGAACCATGTGTGGGATCCGAAAAACCAGCGCCCTGAGCTTTGGCACACTTATAACGGTCAGGTGAACAAAGGTGAAAGCATTCGCGTGTTCCCGCTGTCGAACTGGACTGAGCTGGATATCTGGCAATACATCTACCTTGAAGGCATCGACATCGTGCCGTTGTACCTGTCTGACGTGCGCCCGGTTGTGGAGCGCGACGGCATGCTGATCATGGTGGATGATGACCGTATGAAGCTGCAGGACGGTGAGGAAATCCAGCACAAGAGCGTCCGTTTCCGCACCCTGGGTTGCTACCCGCTGACCGGTGCCATTGAATCGGAAGCCAACACCCTGCCGGGGATCATTGAAGAGATGCTGGTGGCAACATCGAGCGAACGTCAGGGACGGGCCATTGACCATGATCAGTCCGGCTCTATGGAATTGAAAAAACGTCAGGGATACTTCTAAGGGATTAAGCATGAACAGTGTGATTGAACAACAAGTGGCCGAGCTGGGTATTGAGGCCTATCTGGACCAACATCAGAACAAATCCCTGCTGCGTTTTCTGACCTGTGGCTCAGTTGATGACGGCAAAAGCACCTTGATAGGCCGCCTGCTGCATGACTCCCAGCAAATTTATGAAGATCAGCTGGCTGCGATTCACGCCGACAGCCAGAAAGTGGGCACCACGGGTGATAAACCGGATCTGGCGCTGTTGGTGGACGGTCTGGCCGCTGAACGAGAGCAGGGGATCACCATCGATGTGGCCTATCGTTATTTCTCGACCAAAAAGCGCAAATTCATCATTGCCGACACCCCGGGACACGAGCAGTACACCCGCAACATGGCAACCGGCGCGTCGACCTGTGATCTGGCGGTGATCCTGATTGATGCCCGTAAAGGCGTGCTGGATCAAACCCGCCGTCACTCCTTTATTGCCAGCTCTCTGGGTATCCGTCACTTTGTTGTGGCGGTGAACAAGATGGATCTGGTTGATTTCGATCAGGCGCGTTTTGAACAGATCCGCGATGATTACCTCGTGTTTGCGGAAAAGCTCAATGCCGATATCGACATCAAACTGGTACCGCTGTCTGCGCTGGAAGGCGACAACGTGGTCGACCGCAGTGAAAGCACGCCATGGTATGACGGTGAAACCCTGTTAACCCTGCTGGAAGATGTCAACGTTTCCGCAGAAAAAGACATCCGCACTTTCCGTTTTCCTGTGCAATACGTGAATCGTCCGAACCTCGATTTCCGTGGTTTTTCTGGCACTATTGCCGGCGGTGAAGTGCGTCCGGGCGATGACATCAAAGTGCTGCCATCGGGGAAAACCTCGAAAGTCGCACGGATTGTCACCTTTGATGGCGATTTGGATTATGCCCATGCCGGACAGGCGGTGACACTGACCCTGGCTGATGAAATCGACATCAGCCGTGGCGACCTTATCGTACCGGCCGGTGATTCACAGCAGGCGACCAACAAACTGGTGGCACGTATTGTCTGGATGGCAGAAGCGCCGCTGGAAGTGGGCCGCCAGTACGACATCAAAGTCGCTGGCAAGAAAACGGTGGGTGCAGTGAGCAACATCCGCCATCAGGTCGATATCAACTCGCTGGAGACCTTTGGCACAGACAGCCTGCCATTGAATGGTATCGCAGAATGTGAGGTTGAACTGACCGAATCCGTGCCGCTGGATCTGTATAGCGATTGTCCGGACACGGGAGGATTTATCCTGATTGATCGCCTGACCAACGTGACCGTTGGAGCTGGCATGATCAGCGAGCTGCTCGAAGACAGCGTAGTTCAAACATCCGGAACTGATATTTCTGCGTTTGAGGTTGAGCTCAACGCCTTGATCCGCAAGCACTTCCCGCACTGGAATGCCCGCGACATCAGTAAGTTGCTTGGGTAACGCCAATGAGCTGGGATCAGTCTCTGGTCTTGGGATTGTTGCTGGCGATAGTGGCAGGCTTGGTGTTGACCAAAATCAAACCTGCCTTTCTTTTCGCCGGCGCCGCCTTTATTGCCTTTCAGTCGGGGCTGGTATCGGTCGAGGCGATGGCAGGGAATTTTACCAACAGCTCCCTGCTGACGCTGATACTGCTTATTCTGGCCTCCACTGCACTGGAAAAAACGCGTTTGGTGGGCTGGGTCAGTGGTCAGCTTGCCAGCGGCAGGCTAGGAACCGTGGTCGCAAAACTGGGCCTTTCGACCGCGTTTCTCAGCTCGTTCACCAATAACACCGCCGTGGTTGTTTCGCTTATCGGGGCAGTGAAACGCAACCGTCGCCATGCGCCTTCGCGCCTGCTTATCCCGCTTTCCTATGCCGCTATTCTCGGTGGCACCCTGACCCTGATTGGCACCTCCACCAACCTTATCATCAACAGTTTTGTCGAAAACGCGGGGTTGCCTTCGCTGGGTTTCTTTGCGCCATCGACGATTGGCCTTGCGGTGCTGGCTGGTGGCCTTTTAGTGTTGATCCCGTTTTGTTACCTGTTGCCAAACTATGACGACGACAGTGATGACGATCTGCCGTACGTGTTGGAGGCGGAAGTCAAAAGTGGATCTCCGCTGGCAGGGAAAACTGTGTCGGAAAATGGGTTGCGTGCGCTGCGTCGTCTGTACCTTGCAGAAATCGTCCGTGACGGTGAACTCATCGCGCCAGTGTGCCCGGATACCGTGATGCGCGAAGGGGATAAGCTGCAGTTTTGTGGCGATGTGGAAAGCGTCGCGACTTTGCAGGAAATGGAAGGGCTGGCACTCTTTGGTCAGCACCATATCAATGGCCAGAACCTGCTGGAAGTGGTGGTGAGCCACAGTGCTTCTATTCTCGGCAAGACGCTGAAAGAAGCCAAATTCCGTGAAAACTTTGATGCGGTAGTGGTAGCGATTCGTCGTGGCCATGAAAAGCTTGAAGGCGGCCTTGGCAATATTACCCTGCTTGCCGGTGACACCTTGGTAATTGTTCCCGGTAAAGGGTTTGCGAAAGCGCAGCAGCGCATACAGCGCGAATTTGTGCTCGTAAACGGTCTGGATTCCAGTGCGCGTCTTGACAGTAAAATGAGCACCTGGGTACTGGCAGGCTTTGCCGCCGTGATTGGCGCAGCGTTGATGGCGTGGATGCCACTGCTCAACGGTCTGGCGGCGTATCTGACGGTGTTGCTGCTGACCGGAGTGATCAATCTGGTGGAACTGAAACGCCGTTTTCCGGCAGAGATTGTGGTGATTGTGGGCAGTGCATTAAGCCTTGCACAGCTGATGATCGAATCTGGCCTTTCCGGGCAGTTAGGTGAGCTGTTTATCCACTGGTTTAATGGCTGGGGGGTGTATGGCGCGTTGATTGCGACCTACCTGCTGACTCTGGTGTTAACAGAGCTTGTCACCAACAATGCGGCTGCGGCGTTGTCATTTCCTATTGGATATAGCCTTGCTCTCGGATATGGCGTCGATCCCATGCCGTTTATTATGGCGGTCTTATTTGGCGCCAGTGCGAGTTTTATTTCGCCTTATGGTTACCAGACCAATCTTTTGGTCTACAGTGTGGGAAATTATCAATTAACGGACTACCTGCGGGTTGGATTACCGTTATCATTGGTATACTCGACGCTGGTGTTGAGTCTTATCCCCTTGTTTTTTCCATTTTAATTTCCCTGTGTTAAAGGGCACCTGCCTGGCGACGGGGTAACAAAGGATTGAATTATGAGTGCAGCGGATACGCCGCATCCTGATGAAAATGTGGTTTGGCACAAACACGTTATCGACAAACTATACCGCGCAGGACAGAAGCAACAACGCCCGGCGTTGCTGTGGTTTACCGGTCTTTCCGGTTCCGGTAAATCGACAGTTGCCGGTGCGCTGGAAAGCAAACTGGCACAGATGGGTTATCACACGTATTTGCTTGATGGTGACAATGTGCGCCATGGGCTGTGTCGCGATCTTGGCTTTTCTGATCACGACCGCCGTGAGAATATCCGCCGTGTAGGTGAAGTCGCAAAATTGATGACAGATGCGGGCCTGATTGTCTTGTCAGCCTTTATCTCGCCGTTTCGTGAAGAGCGCCAGCTGGTGCGTGAACTTTTGCCGGAAGGGGAGTTTTTCGAGGTGTTTGTTGATACGCCACTGGCGGTGTGTGAATCGCGCGATCCGAAAGGGCTGTACAAAAAAGCGCGTGCCGGTGAAATCAAAGCATTTACCGGTATCAGTTCGGCCTATGAGGCGCCGGCGTCACCGGAAGTGCACCTGCACACTGATGAGCATTCGGTAGAAGCACTGGTAGATCAATGTATTGCATCATTGCGCGAGGCAGGAATCATCGGTTAAGAGCCATCGTCGTCTGAAATGAAAAATGGCTGGGATTTCCCGGCCATTTTCATCTCTCACTGCCCATATCCAATACTGCTACGCTTTCTCATTGACTGTAGCGCCCACATCACTCTCGACATGAAAAACCTTGGAAAGCAATAACATCAAGGCATCGAGGTATGCCGGATGGGCTTTTTGTCCCACCAGTTTTGCCAGTTCATTGCCGGTCGGGCTAAAGCGGTAGTAGTAAATCCGGATGCCTTTTTGAAGCGGTGTCAGCATAAAGGTTTTACCCTGTCCGGTCAGTGGTAATGATGCTGGCGGTTCGATCAAGCCGGATTCCAGCTCGGTTCTCAATATGAGCCCCAAATCCATCAATACCATCAGATCCGTGAAGGGGAGTTTGAAGTTCCCGAGCGCCAGACGTTCGGCAATATCCGGTTTAAAGTAACGTTTCACCCCCTCTTCCGGTTTGCGAAAACCGGTGATCAGCTTTTTGCTGCTGTCACTGCCAAATGTGCAGGCGAGGGCACAGGCACGTTGCAGGGCCTGCGCTTCACGCTGGGTCATGGTTTCCAGTAGCGACAGGGCTTTGAGGGAGGTGCTGCCCGGCCTGATGATCTCCTGCTTTAAGATCCTAGCCCACAGGTTTTGCATGCCGTCACCGTAGATGGTTTTCGCCATCTCAAAGAAGCGGTACAGCCAGTCAGGATCCGGCGTACCGGCGGTTTCATCGCGGCAAAGATCGTGGGCGATCTTGATGATGTGTTCGAGATTCGCCTGTTGCTGTTGTTTGATTTTCAGTTGGCGGTAGGCCGCGCGCGATGTCAGGCTATCGCGCTCAATATCGTGCAACTTTGCATCAATATGGTGAGCGGCAGCAATCGCTGCCAGCCGATGCTGGCTGGATTTGAGATGACTTTCCTGTTGTGTTTGTGATTTTTCTCTTTTATGGGCGTGTTCCGGTTCGGCGTTTTCTACGTCGATCACGACAGGTTTATTTTGATTGGTCATGCTGTTCCCGCTTTATACACCTTAAGGCAATGTTTTCACGATGGTTTAGTTAACAGGGGATGTAATTAACCATGTTAAATTTAAATTAAATTTGTTAACATTTGACGCATATGATGAATACGCAAGGAGGAGGTGTCGCAGTGAAAAAGTTCAAGATGAATTCTGTGAATGTCCTGCTTGTCGTTTTTTATATCGCCACGCTGTTATACCTTTCCCAGTTTATCGGCTAATGTTGTCTAAACATTAAAAAAACCCGCTGCCAGCGGGTTTTTTCATTTCAGGTGGTGAGCAAGATCACTTCATCAGCATATTGACCAAATCAATCACTTGGGTGATCTCTGCGTCGTTAAGTGCCCCTTCTTTGACAAAGTGCACCGTGCCTTCGGCATCCAGGACCACAATGGCCGAGCTCTTGTCCTGCAACTGCCAGGCCTTAGCCACGGCGCCGTTTTCATCCAGCACAATAGAGGACCAGCTGAAGGCTTTCTTGCTGTCTTCCGCTGACGATTTGACGAAGCCGCCGGTTCCCCAAATGGCATCGTCCTGATTGATAATGGTGGTGGTCTGGTATTGATCTTTTGAAAAACCTGCGGCTTTCACGGCTTCAATCAAGGGGGCGTTCATTTCTTTTGCGTGGCTGCGACCGGCAATCGCCTGGATGATGCGCACTTTCCCGGGCAAGTCCTCACTGCTCCAGCTTTGATAGCTGATGTTGTCCCCTTCCAGCATTAATTCGCCGTGGGATGCCACGGTCACGGGTGGCAACGTCTGGCCGTTTGAGAGGTTGTGCGCTGAGGCAAACGTAGAGATGAGAGCCGTCGCCAAGGCTAATGTTTTCATACGACGCATAAGTAATGCTTCCTGTTTTTTTGTCGATATTTTATACGTCACCCCGCTGAATTTGTTTAATTTTTGGGATGTGTTACTGACTATAGCTGATACGGGAAGCTAGCTTGTATCAATAACTGGCCCAACCACTCAGATTTCGGCATTCGCCCGGACATTTTCTTTGAATCTTTTTTAAGACGACGCGTCGTAATTATGCCATATGTAATTTTTTGTCTACGCTTAGTTCGGTGGAGGTAATGTGAGTCCATTGTGTTGTCAATGCCGTTATGGTGATAGCCCGAACCGAACACTTGGCATTTAGATTGCATCGTACATATGTCAGCCAATCCTGAGCGGAAAGGTATGCGATACAGGTTTTTTCCCCATTGGCATGGAAGGAGTTCATCAATGTTGCGTATATTTCACCAATACCGTCCCCGTCAGGTCGCCCGTTATGTTAAAGGGTTTTTCCGTGGTCGTGTCTATATCGACGGCATTGGCGCGTTTGAGTTTGATGGTGGCAGGTTGCTACCTCCCCATAAAAAAGACAAGCGTGCACTGGCCGTAATGGCCGAAGTGAACAATGAAATCAAGGCCATGGCTGCTGTCGCCTGATCCACCATCAAACACCATAAAACGCCCGTCATTGTTTGCGGGCGTTTTGCTTTCTGCAAACGGCTTTTCTTCAGGTTATCTTTCCCAGGGAGGCAGGCACACGCCAGTACCACCAATGCCACAGTAACCGTTCGGATTCTTCTCCAGATACTGCTGGTGATAGGTTTCGGCAAAATAGTACGGCCCTGCCGGCGCAATTTCTGTGGTGATCCCGGCAGGATTTCCGGCATCTTTCAATGCTACCTGATAGGCATCACGGCTGGCGAGAGCTGCCTGTTTCTGGGTCTCATCAAAGAAATAGATCGCCGAGCGGTATTGGGTGCCTACATCATTTCCCTGACGCATCCCTTGCGTGGGATCGTGACTCTGCCAAAAATGTGTCAAAATCGCTTTCAGGGAAATACGTGCTGGGTCGTAAACAACCTGAACCACTTCAGTGTGACCGGTTTGTGCTGTGCAGACGTCTTTGTACGTGGGATTAACGGTAAAACCACCGCTGTAGCCAACGGACGTGGATATGACGCCGTCAAGCGCCCAAAACAGGCGTTCAGCTCCCCAAAAGCAGCCCATACCCAACAGGATCTGGGTCTGGTTTGCCGGAACGGTTTTGCTCAGAAGAGATCCATTGACGGCATGAGGTTCTGCCGGAATAATTTCTTCGGACCGATCCGGTAGAGCTTGCTCTGCAGTGATGGAGAGTTGCTTTTTGTTGCTCAGCATAAATCGACTCCTTGTCGCTCTGGGTGATGCCTGACGCTATTGAGATGCCCATCATGGCACCTTACAGGCAGGAAAACTATAGAACGCTGCATGCAGTGAATGCTTTCACCATTACATGACTCTGCCCAAGGCGCTGGCGTAAAATGATGCTTGCTGGCCTTTACCTTTAGATGATCCGCAGGGGCAATTTTTCCTTGGTTTGATGCATATTTGCAACACAACAACCGAACACACGGACGGTCATACTGTCACTAAACTCTACAAACAGGCTCTCAGGGTGAGAGAAAAGCTTACGGTCGATGATTAAGAAACGATTAATACCTTGGGTTGTCGTTGCGGCAACATGGGTGCCCGGGGTGGCAATCGCTGATGTGGATTTTGAAATCAACGGGCTGGATGACATGCTCGAAGAGAATGTCTCGGTGTACCTTGACGCCATTCCCGCCAGTGAACGGCGACTGACGTTTCGTTTCCATTCGCGTGTTCAGGAAGAAATCGAAAAAGCGCTCCAGGCGCTGGGGTATTTTGACCCTGAGTTCACCTATGACATCGAAGACCGGGAGTCTATCGATGATGCGACGGTGGTTCTGAACATCAATGCCGGTGAACCTGTTCGTATTGCGGAGGTTGATGTCCAATTGACCGGTGATGCGCTACATGACGAAGCATTCAGAGAACTTCTCAATACCGCCCCCAAGGTAGGGGATGTGCTCAACCAAGGTCAGTATGATGCCCTGAAAGTGGCAATCCAGAGCTTGGCGGTACGCCGGGGTTACTTTGATGCAGAATATACCCTGTCCCGGTTAGAGGTGGCGCCTGGCCTTCACCAGGCCTTTATCCGCTTGCATTTCAACAGTGGCACCCGCTATCACTTTGGCCCTGTGATTTATCATAACAGCCAAATCGATGAAGAGCGGCTTAACAGCATGCTGACCTTCCAGGAAGGTGATCCGTATCTGGTGTCGGAACTGGGGGCATTTAACCAGTCGTTGTCCAATACGGGGTGGTATTCGTCAGTATTGGTCGAAGCGGGGCTGGATGATCTTCGTGACGATCGTGTGCCCATTAGCGTAAACCTGGAGCCTGCACCACGTAACCGGTTTGAAACCGGTGTGGGGTATTCCACGGATGTTGGGCCACGGGTAAAAGTTGGCTGGAGAAAACCCTGGTTTAACAGCCGCGGTCACAGCCTGAATACCGACTTGTATGTGTCCAGCCCCAAACAAACCCTGGAATCAACCTATAAAATCCCGCTGGAAGATGCTCAACGTGAGTTCTATCAGGTACAAGTCGGTCTGGAGAATATTGACAACAATGACACGGAGAGCCTTGAACTCATCTCGTCGATTTCCCGCCACTGGCAGTACGACACCGGGTGGCAGCGGGCGCTTTTCCTGCGCTGGCTTTATTCTGACTATACGCAGGCGAATATTTCGAACATTTCCAACCTGATATTGCCCGGCGTGAATTTTTCCCGGGTTCGCAGCCGTGGGGGAGCTATGCCTCACTGGGGGGACAAGCAGTCTATCACCTTTGAAGCGGGCGATCCGGCGTTGCTGTCAGACATCAGCCTGTTCCGTGTGGTTGGTCAGACCGCCTGGATCCGGAGCCTGAATGATGACAACCGTTTCCTTGCCCGTATCAATGGCGGTGGGATTTTTACCAGCGAGTTTGAACGTGTGCCGCCATCACTGCGCTTTTTTGCCGGTGGTGACAACAGTATCCGCGGTTACAACTATGAATCTGTCTCTCCCCGCGACAGTGAAGGACAGCTTGAAGGAGGCGCTTACATGGCGACAGGCTCGTTGGAATATAACTATCGGGTTAGCGGGAACTGGTGGGCTGCGCTGTTTGTCGATGGCGGTGACGCGTGGAGCAGCAGCGATCCACATTGGAAAACCTCTGCCGGGGTCGGTGTGCGTTGGGAATCGCCCGTTGGGCCGGTTCGTCTGGACATTGCTCACGGCTTTGAAAATAAAGACGATGATTTCATGATCCATTTCAGTCTTGGACCAGAACTATGATGCGTTGGATTAAGCGGATTGTTATCGCCAAAGTATTGTTGTTGGTTCTGATAGTCGCAGGCGTGTTTACCCTTCTTCTGACCCCCGCAGGTGTCAAACTGGCTGTGTGGGGCGCACAGAAAGCCTTGCCGGAACTGACCATTGAAAAAAGCCGTGGTGCCTTGCTGAACGGTTTTGCGTTGGAAGGCGTAACGTTCACGATGGACGGTTTTTCGTTTTCAGGCCGGTCTCTTTCCCTTGATATCAACAGTAAATGCCTCAGTGGGCCTGCGCTTTGTGTTGAATCACTCACCGGTGACGGGATTGAGGTGGTGATTGGCGAAACGGAGCCGTCGCCGGAATCCTCCCCCTCAGAACCTTTGACTGACATCAAAACGCCCATCCCGCTGTTTTTGAATGGCGTGGCACTGTCTGATATCTCGCTTGATATCCTTGGCACCAAGGTGCATTGGAACAGCCTGGTGACTGCTGCACAAATGCAAGGCAATACTGTCACTTTAAAACCCACAGAATGGAAAGGCATCAGGGTGGCGCTGGCACCCAGTGAAGACGCGTCAGCGGAGCCAGAAGTCCAGTCATCCAGTGATGTCCCTGTCGAACTGCCTGCGGTGACAATTCCGCTCAATGTGGTGGTTGAAGGCTTTGCGCTGAAAGATGCCGAGCTGTTGTTGCCGCAAAAACAGGTGATCCATGAGTTTTACGTCAAAGGTCGTGCCGGTGGCCATGACATCACACTCGATGCGCTCCGCCTTGATGCAGAGCAGGGCAAGGTGTCACTCGATGGCAGAATTGCGCTCAAAGACAACTACCCTCTGAATATTGATGCCTCGGCAAATATACGTATGGCACCGCTTCAGGGACATATGTTCACGCTGGATGCAAACGGCGACCTCCGTGCGCTGGCACTGAAGGCAAATCTCAAGGGGGGCTTGCAGGCAGCGCTTTCCGGCAAGCTGGATGTGCTCGACCCTAACCTGCCGTTTAACCTGTTGCTGACCAGTAAAAAACTGCAATGGCCGATTGACAGTAAGGCTGAGTATACCCTCACATCGACGGTCATTAACGCCAGTGGCAGCCTGAAAAAATACAGTGCGTCGCTGAAAACAAAAGCGTCTGGTGAGGCAATACCTGACATGGCGCTTGTCACAAAGCTGACTGGCGATCTCGGCAAGGTGATGTTGGGTGACATCACACTGAACACCCTTGGCGGGCGCATTGAGGGCTGGGCGAGTGTTGACTGGTCAAAGCAGATCAAGTGGCAAACCGGGCTTGAGTTTAACGATATCCAACCCGGGCTGGAGTGGCCGGAAGCAGAAGGTAACCTCTCGGGTGCGCTGAAAAACAGCGGCGAGCTGACAGCCGGGGGCGGCTGGTTGGTGAGGTTGCCCCAGCTTGATATCAAAGGGGTTATCCGTGATCAGGCACTGGATCTGAGCGGCCAGCTTGATGCGTCAGATGTCAAAGGTGAAGGCGATTTGTTGCTGGAAACCAAGGGATTGTCCCTGCGCCACGGGCCCAATGCCGTCAAGGTATCCGGCCGGGTAGACAACACATTGGCGCTCACGCTCGACCTGAACTTACCTAAGCTTTCGGCCTCTGTGCCGCAGGCGGGGGGCAGTGTTCAGGGACAGGTCAATCTCTCCGGCACCCTCGATAAACCCAGTGCGACTCTGAAACTGACCGGCAATACCTTGCGCTGGGAAGAGTTGGTTAGCATCAGGGATGTCAGTATCCGAGGGTCAGTGATGCCGCTGCCGACCATCAGCGGGGGGCTGATCATTGATGTGAATGGCGTGAAGGCTGACGGGGTGGATATCAGCAACCTGGCTATCCATGCCTCCGGCGATGAAGCTGACCAGACCATTTCCCTGAAACTGGATGGTAAACCTGTTGGGACCGCACTCTTTGTTCGCGGGCGGCTGGAGCGAGAAAAAGGTTGGACGGGAACGCTGTACAATTCATCGCTCAAAACCCCGGTCGGTCCTTGGAAACTGGCCAATGACATTCCGGTTAAGGTGGACTTTAACACCGGCGTTGTCGATATCGGCGCTTTCTGCTGGACACAAAACCAGAGTCGGATCTGTCTGGATAACCCGGTGACAGTCGCAGACAGTGGCGAGGCCCAGTTATCCGTCAACCATTTCAGTCTGGATCTGCTGCAGGCGTTCCTGCCGGTAACCACTTCCGTGTCTGGCGCGCTTGATGCCAGTGCCAAGGTAGCGTGGACGCCGAATGCACTGCCAGAGGTGAAGGCGTCAGTATCTCTGGGTAAAGGTGAGGTGGCAGAGCAACTGGATGAGCTGTTTGTCATTGGTTGGGACGGGCTCAATCTGGATGCCACTCTTGGCAATAATGCGTTAAGTGCTGAGCTCAAACTGGCACTGACTGACAATGGCACGGTGTCACTGAATACGGTGATGGGAAACCTCTCCAGCAAAAAGCGTACGCTTAAGAGCACCGTTGGCATCGACAGGGTCGATCTGGGTCTTCTCGCCCCGTTATTTGGTGAAGGCTCCCTGCTGGCAGGTGTACTCGACGGCGAGGTGATGCTGGATGGTGATCTGGATAAACCCACTGCCAATGGCACCATTGCATTGAGTGGCCTGAGATTGCAAAGCCTGTCTGCGCCGATAGAGGTACAGACAGGTAACGTGACGGCGAGGCTCAAAGGCACTCATGGGCGCATTGATGGCGACATTAAAACGCCGGATGGTGATCTGGTGCTGACCGGCGAAGCAGATTGGCAGGATCTGAATGCCTGGCTGGCATCACTGAATGTAAAAGGCCAGCGCTTGAAAGTGGTGGTGCCTCCGATGGTGGCACTGGCAGTCAGCCCGGATATGACCCTGAATGCCTCTCCTGACTCAGTGAATGTAAAAGGGCATGTGGATGTGCCCTGGGGGCGTATTGTGGTAGAAAAACTGCCCCCTTCGGCAGTGCAGGTATCCAGCGATGTGGTGCTCCTCAATGACGAGTTGCAGCCGCTTTCTGAAGACGAAGCCAGCCCCATTACGGTGAATGCCAATATTGCGGTCAACATTGGTGACGATGTCCGTCTGGAAGCCTTCGGCCTGAAAACCTATTTGACAGGCAGGCTGGATGTGGCCAGTAACCGTAAAGGCCCCACGGTGAACGGTGAAATCAAGCTGGAAAAAGGAACGTACCGATCTTTTGGTCAGGATTTGACCATCAAAAAAGGGCAGATCCTGTTTAATGGCCCGCCTGAGCAGCCCTATCTGCAGGTGGAGGCAATCCGCAATCCGGATGCCATTGAAGGTGGCGTTGAAGCCGGTATCCGTGTCACAGGACCGGCAGATACGCCGGAAGTGCAGGTGTTCTCTGATCCCGCAATGCCTCAGGCGAATGCCTTGTCTTACCTGACCCGCGGCCGGGATATCGACAGCGAGTCTGATGGCAATGCCATGACCTCCATGCTGATTGGTCTTGGCCTGTCACAGAGCGGTAAGTTGGTGGGAGAGATTGGTGAAGCGTTTGGCGTGCAGGACCTGAGCGTTGATACATCCGGTGCCGGTAATAATGAAAAAGTGGAAGTGTCTGGCTATATCCTGCCGGGGCTTCAGGTGAAATATGGCGTGGGGATCTTTACCAGCTTACCGGAGTTTACCGTCCGTTATCGCCTGCTTTCTGATCTCTACGTTGAAGCCGTTTCTGGTGCAGACAATGCGGTGGATTTGCTGTACCAGTTCAGCATTAAGTAACCTGCCTGAAAGTAAACAGCCCGGTTTTGATACCGGGCTGTCTTTTTATGCGTGGGGATTATTCCTGATCTGGGAAGTTTTTGAGGAACTCTTCCACTTTATTCACCATCTGGGTCGAGCCGACGAAAAACGGTACCCGCTGGTGAAGCTCAGTCGGTTTGATGTCCATGATGCGCCGCACGCCATCCGATGCCTTGCCACCTGCTTGCTCAATGATAAAGGCCATCGGGTTGCACTCGTACAGCAAGCGAAGCTTACCACTGGGGTAAGCGGCAGTGCTCGGGTAGAGGTATAGCCCACCTTTGAGCATGTTGCGGTGAAAGTCTGAAACCAGTGATCCAATATAACGCGATGTATAAGGGCGGCCATCTTCCGGCGCATTTTCCTGGCAGTATTTGATGTACTTCTTCACGCCGAGAGGGAAGCGGATGTAGTTTCCTTCGTTGATGGAGTAGATCTTGCCGTTATCAGGGATGGTCATGTTTTCATGGGACAGGCAGAATGCGCCAATAGAGGGGTCATAGGTAAAACCATGAACGCCGTTACCTGTGGTGTAAACCAGCATGGTGGACGACCCATAGATGATGTAGCCCGCTGCAACCTGCTGGTTACCCGGTTGGAGAAAATCCTCCATGGTGGCGGGCTGGCCAATCGGGGAAACCCGGCGGTAGATGGAGAAGATGGTGCCCACGGAGACGTTAACATCGATGTTGGACGAGCCATCGAGTGGGTCCATCAGAATAACATATTTGGCGTTGCGGCCAAGTTCGGTGTCAAAGATAACTGCGTCATCTTCTTCCTCACTGGCTACGCCACACACCTGGTCACGGGCAGCCATTGCGGCTTTGAATTTTTCGTTGGCATAGACGTCTAACTTTTGTTGTTCTTCGCCCTGGATGTTCTCACCACCAAACGCGCCTGTGATATCAGCAAGGCCGGCTTTGTTGATTTCACGGTTGACGATTTTGGCAGCCAATCGGATAGATGAGAGCAGTGAGCTGAGTTCTCCACTGGCGTTCGGGTACTCATGTTGCTTTTCAACAATGAACTCGCCAAGTGTACGCATATCTGACATTCCAGATCCTTTTGATGTCTGTGAGTAGATTCTTGGGTAAGATGCCGGAAAGCAAAGCGCTATCAGACCTTGTTTTTTCGGGGTGATTTTGGCGTGTTCGGTGTGTCGGTTGGCAGGAAAAAGGTGTGCCAAATACGTGACGTCACATCCGGACTTAAAATCAACCTCAACAGCTGAACGACACACTGATGTCGCTCAGCGACAGTATTTTAAAGTGTAGAACTTTTTATTCGTATCGAAGTAATTTGGACATGTCAGGAACTGTGATCTAGAGGCAAACAGCCCTTGGAGTAACAGTCCGGACAAAAATCACTGTTTTAGGCTGACGGAACCTTATGCATATACACATTTTGGGCATTTGCGGCACTTTTATGGGCGGCGCTGCCCTTTTGGCGAGACAACTGGGTCATAAAGTGACAGGGTGTGACGCCAACGTTTACCCGCCAATGAGTACGTTGCTGGCATCGCAGGGCATTGAAATCATCCAGGGCTACGATCCGTCTCAGCTAGACCCAGCGCCGGATCTGGTCGTGGTGGGCAATGCGATGAGCCGCGGCAATCCGTGTGTAGAATATGTGCTGGATAACAACCTCAATTACACATCCGGTCCCCAGTGGCTGCTGGATTTTCTGCTCAAAGACCGCTGGGTGCTGGCGGTGGCGGGGACGCACGGCAAAACCACTACCGCGAGCATGCTGGCGTGGGTGCTGGAAGACTGCGGTTATCAACCGGGCTTTTTGATTGGTGGCGTACCGGGTAACTTTGGTGTGTCGGCACGTCTGGGCGAAAGCATGTTCTTTGTGGTGGAAGCTGATGAATATGACAGTGCTTTTTTCGACAAGCGCTCGAAGTTCGTCCATTACCACCCACGCACGCTGATCATGAACAACCTTGAGTTCGATCATGCCGATATCTTTGACGATCTGAACGCGATCAAGCGCCAGTTCCATCATCTGGTGCGTACCGTGCCGGGGATTGGCCGTATTATCGCACCGTCCAATGATGACAACATCACATCGACACTGGCGATGGGCTGCTGGAGTGAACTGGAATTTGCCGGAGAAGACGGTATCTGGAAAGCCGAAAAGCGTGTGGCAGATGGCAGCGAGTTTGATGTCTGGTTTGACGGCAAACCGGTGGGTACCGTGAAGTGGGACCTGATTGGTGACCATAACGTCAGCAACGCATTGATGACGGTTGCTGCTGCCCGTCACGTCGGTGTCACACCGGATCTGGCGTGTGACGCGCTGGGCCGTTTTATCAATACCAAACGCCGTCTGGAGCATAAAGGCGATTTCAACGGTGTCACGGTTTATGACGATTTTGCCCACCACCCAACGGCGATTAAGACCACGCTGGCGGGGCTTCGGGCGAAAGTTGGCGACCGGCGCATTCTGGCAGTGCTTGAGCCAAGATCCAACACCATGAAGCTTGGCGTACATAAAGATGAGATTGCACCGTCACTGGATGATGCTGACGTGGTGTTGTTGTTCCAGCCTGAACATATCACCTGGTCAGTCAACGACGTGGCAGAAGCCTGTAAAGCCCCGGCGAAGACCTTTGATGATATCGATGCGCTGGTAGCGGGCATTGTCAGCGAGGCCAATTCCGGTGATGTGGTGCTGGTAATGAGTAACGGCGGCTTCGGTGGTATTCACGACAAACTGAAAGCGGCTCTGGAACAACGATAAGGAACACATGGTAACGTCAATGAGCGACAAACGGATCACTCTGGCCTGGACGGGGGCGTCAGGGGCACCTTATGGCTTCCGCTTGCTGGAATGTCTGCTGGCCGCAGACTACGAGGTTTATCTGCTGATCTCCTCGGCGGCGCGGGTGGTGCTGGCGACGGAACATGGCCTGAAGTTGCCATCAGGACCTGATGCGGCCAAAAAAGTGCTGGAGAAGCACCTTAATGCCCCTGCTGACAAGCTGGTGGTGTGTGGCAAGGAAGATTGGTTTTCACCCGTTGCTTCTGGTTCAGCGGCCCCGAAAAAGATGGTGGTGTGTCCGTGCTCGGCAGGTTCACTCGCGGCCATTGCCCATGGTATGTCCGATAACCTTGCTGAACGTGCGGCGGATGTGGTGCTCAAAGAGCGTGGTCAGCTTGTGTTGGTGGTCCGTGAAACCCCGTTTTCCACCTTACATTTGGAGAATATGCTGAAGCTCTCCCAAATGGGCGTAACCATCATGCCGGCGGCGCCGGGTTTTTATCATCAGCCTGAATCTGTCGACGATTTGGTGGATTTCATGGTGGCGAGGATCCTTGACCATCTGGGGATTGAACAGGTGCTGGTGCCACGCTGGGGGTACGATCAGCGGGAAAGCTGATTGCAAAAATACCAAAAAGGGGCGGTGTAGAAACCGCCCCTTTTAGGTTCTGTAAACAGAGTTCAGCCTTGTGGCTTCATGATCAGAACGTTGACTTTTGATTGCTCCAGTACTTTTGATGCAACTGAACCAATGATGAGTTTATTGGCTTTTGAGCGTTTGTGGCTTGGCATCACAATCAGATCGCAACCCAGTTTATCGGCCGTTTTTACAATCGCCTTGTACGGTTTTCCTTCTGCTACTGACAAATCATACGCCACGCCTTGCGGCACGGAGCGCTCGGCGAAAGCTTTCAGGTTATTTCGTACATCTTGTTTCATTTTTTGGGCCGCATCTTCCGGGAAATAAGACTGCACCATGGAGTTATGAATGCCCGGCAGGGCGGTAAGAAGGTGCAGTGTGGCACCGGTCTGTCCTGCCAGCCAAACAGCGTGTTCAACCGCTTTGTCAGCAAAACTTTCATCATTCAAATCAACAGGGACCAGAATGTGTTTATACATGTTCTCTACTCTCTTGTGTGGTCGTTGGCCGGGGCGGTTTGCCCCGGGGGTGATTACGCTGTTTGTTGGCTTGCCTGTTGTATCCGGCGGCGCTGATTCCAGGCCAGCGCCGCAAGCAAAAGCAGGGTCGGTAGGAATACCCATTCTTTTGCCGGGCGGTCCGCAGGCGTGCTTACCTGAACCACCTCCCAGTCAAAGTCGATACCTGCTTCGGCGGCCGGACTTCCCCACTTGACCATATCGACCCACTGCACGCCGTCTTCGTTGCGCAGTTCCAGACCGGTAGACATAACACGCGCCAGCCCTTCTGTTTCCTGACTATCGACAGGGAGGCGAACGTGTTTTGTCACTGTATCACCATCAATGGTTTCGCCGCGTACCTGAATATTAAGTGTCTGGCCAACCGGCAACTTTTCCGCCACTTCCATAATAGCCGAACCTGGGTAATCGTTGGTGGGCGGGTACATTTCATCCCACCAGAAACCCGGACGGAACAGGGAAAATGTGATAACAAGCATCAGCAGGGTTTCCCACCATTTGTTGCGGGTAAGCCACCATCCCTGAGTGGCTGCTGAAAACACCAGCATGGCGATCACTGCTGAACCTATAGTCAGTAGTAAGTGAATAGGACCGTCAATATCCATCAGCAGTAACTGAGTGTTGAAGATGAACATAAACGGCAGGATGGCAGTCCGGATATCGTAGGTGAATCCCTGGATACCGGTTTTGATTGGGTCTGATTTCGCAATCGCCGCAGCGGCAAAAGCCGCGAGGCCGACCGGTGGCGTATCATCTGCCAGAATACCGAAATAGAACACAAACAGGTGAACCGCGATCAATGGAATGATCAGGCCTTCCTGCGCACCCAGTGTGACGATCACCGGCGCCATCAGTGTGGATACCACGATATAGTTTGCTGTCGTTGGCAGGCCCATCCCTAGGATCAGGCTGATAATGGCCGTAAACAGCAGCATCAGGATGATGTTGCCACCAGAGATAAACTCGACGAAGTCAGTCATCACCAGGCCAATACCGGTCAGTGTCACCACGCCCACGACGATACCTGCCGCTGCCGTTGCAACACCGATACCAATCATGTTGCGGGCTCCGGCAACGAAACCTTCCATCAGATCGACAAAGCCTTTCTTCACTTCGCTGCCAATGGTTGATTTTCCTTTAAAAAAGGCAATCAACGGACGTTGTGTCACCACGATGAACATCATGAACAAGGTCGCCCAGAAGGCCGAGAGGCCGGGCGAAAAACGCTCTACCATCAGGCACCATACCAACACCGCGATGGGCAGCAGGTAGTACAGGCCTGAACGTACTGTCGGGCCCGGCTCCGGGACTTCAGATAAATCTGCCGCCGCCGGATCCTCGACGGCTTCTTTTTTGTATTGTGCTGAATAGCGAATCAACGCGATGTAGGCGAAGAAAATCAACGCAGCAATGATGGGGCTGGCGGCGGCACCGAACACATTTTTGGTCCAGCCAATGCCGTAGTAAACCGCGAAGCTCAGCACACAAATGCCAATCACGATCACCACAAAATTTTGTAGCGATTGCAGGAAGGTTGAGGTGTGGCGGCGGGGAAGACCTGTCATGCCCGCTTTGCAGGCTTCCAGGTGAACAATATAAATCAGTGCGATATAGGAAATGATCGCGGGCAGGATAGCGGCCTTAATCACGTCGATATAGGGAATACCTACGTATTCCACCATCAGGAAAGCGGCAGCCCCCATAATGGGTGGGGTCAACTGACCATTGGTGGACGCGGCGACTTCTACTGCGCCGGCTTTTGAGCCGGGAAAACCCACACGCTTCATCAGCGGGATAGTAAATGTCCCGGTGGTGACCACGTTGGCAATGGAGGAGCCGGAAATCAGGCCAGACAAGCCGGACGCTACAACGGCAGCTTTCGCAGGGCCGCCACGCATATGGCCCAACAGGGAGAAAGCAACCTTGATGAAATAGCCTCCCGCGCCAGCGCGGTCGAGCAGGGCGCCAAACAGGACAAACAGGAACACGAAAGAGGTGGAGACACCCAGTGCGACACCGAATACCCCTTCGGTGGTCAGCCACATATGGGACATGGCTTTATTCAGGCTGGCACCTTTGTGGGCGATGACGTCCGGCATATATGGACCGGCGAAGGTATAAAGCAAGAACACCAGTGCGACCACCATCAAGGGGGGCCCCAGTGCCCGGCGTGTGGCTTCCAGCAGCAATATCATCCCAGTGACAGCAACCGCAATATCCACAGAAGTGGGCGCACCAGCGCGGGAAGCAAGGTCGGTATAAAACAAGAAGAGGTAGCCTGCAGAGAAACTGCCAGCAAGGGCAAACAGCCAGTCTTGTACCGGGATCCGGTTCCGTGGCGAACGTTTCAGTGCAGGGTATGCAGTGAAGGCGAGAAAGATGGCAAAGGCCAGATGAATAGAGCGTGCCTCAGTATCATTGAGTGCGACAGTAAAGGGGGAGGCATACCACAACTGGAAAAGTGACCAGCACAAAGGAACAAACCACAGGATTCTTCCCGGTATACCTGACGGAGCGCGGGCTCCGGTGTCCGCCTGGGCGACAATGTCCTGTGCGCCTTGCGGTGTCTCGGTCGTCTTCGTCATGCCATTATCCTTTAAATCGGCAAGTAAAGTGTAAAAAACCTGACAGCAGATGTGAATAACCCGCAACAAGGCGGGCTATCTCAATGGCGTGTGTTATACGCCTTTCTTGTCTTCATCTAATGACAGGTACTGCGTTATCTGGTCTTGCTAAGACTCAGCTTATTTTATTAGAGTTTGAATATATGGTGATAAATGATAACAAATCTGTTTCTAAAATTTAAAACCTGAGAAATATTTTGTCATTGTCTTTCGCATCGAATTGAGGCCTACAAAGAAGATAAAAGCAGAAAATCTTCTTCTTGATATCGTGTGTTTTGTTGCGGGATGTGAAGGTATGGATAGAAACATAGGCGAGATGTGAGGAAAATCATCCCGCCTATTTGTGTGTTCTGGTTGATTTAGCGAGAATAATCGAAAAGCCCACAAACGGCGTCAAAAAGTCGTGCTGTGGTAGTAGAGCGCGTTGGGGTAATGAAAATGGTGTCATCACCGGCAACCACACCCAGAATACCTTCTGCTTTACCCAGAGAGTCGAGCAGGCGTGCGATCAGTTGAGCAGCGCCTGGGCCTGTGTGAATCACCACTAGGGCATCGTTATAATCGATATCCATGACCAGCTCTTTGAGTGGGCTGCTGGTCGTTGGAACACCAAGCTCAACCGGCAGACAGTAGACCATTTCCATTTTTGCATTGCGGGTACGCACGGCACCAAACTTAGTCAGCATGCGGGAGACTTTCGACTGGTTGATGTTCTCAAAGCCCTGTGCTTTCAGCGCATCCACGATTTCACCCTGAGAGCTGAATTTTTCTTCTTTTAGGATGGCTTTAAATGCCTTCACTAATTGATCTTGTTTGTCTGAATTGCGCATATTTCTTTTATCTTCCCCGTATCAGGAAGGCGCATTCTTGCATAGTGATTCAGTCACGGGCAATAAAATCAGCAGTAAAGTGACGCACCTATCACCTTTCAACAGGGCGTAAGTGCTTTGAAGGGAAAAATGAGAAGCGCGGCTTATCCTCAGTCTGACAAGCTTGTGATTGCTGCTGCTCCGCACGTATTATGCACTCAGGGCCGTGTTGTATTCAGGGTTGCAGTTCGCTGTTGAGTAAACCACGTTAATGTTAATACTGACAGGTTCTGTATCCAGGGTCAGCAGACCCAAAGGTCTGAAAGAAAAATAATCGTAAATAAGGAGAACGAAATGAAAGTTGCTGTGATTGGCGCCGCTGGTGGCATTGGTCAAGCTTTAGCCCTGCTTTTGAAAAACCGTCTGCCTGCGGGTTCAGATCTGGCACTGTACGACATTGCACCTGTCACGCCGGGTGTTGCTGTTGATCTTAGTCATATCCCAACGCCTGTTTCGATCAAAGGTTACTGTGGTGAAGATCCTACGCCAGCGCTGGAAGGTGCTGATGTGGTACTGATCTCTGCCGGTGTAGCACGTAAGCCTGGTATGGATCGTTCGGATCTGTTCAACGTGAACGCGGGTATTGTTCGTTCTCTGAGTGAAAAAATCGCTGATGTTTGCCCGAAAGCACTGATTGGTATTATCACTAACCCAGTAAATACCACGGTGGCGATTGCCGCAGAGGTATTGAAAGCAAAAGGTGTGTATGACAAAAAACGCCTGTTTGGTGTGACCACGCTGGACATCATCCGTTCAGAAACCTTTGTTGCTGAGCTGAAAGGTAAAAATCCAGGTGATGTGCGTGTGCCGGTGATTGGTGGCCACTCGGGTGTGACCATCCTGCCTCTGTTGTCTCAGGTTGAAGGGGTTGAATTCACCGAAGAGGAAGTGGCTGCATTGACACCACGCATCCAGAATGCCGGTACTGAAGTGGTTGAGGCGAAAGCGGGTGGCGGCTCTGCAACCTTGTCTATGGGTCAGGCGGCATGCCGCTTTGGTCTGGCGCTGGTTCGTGCAGCCCAAGGTGAACAAGGCATTGTTGAATGTGCATACGTAGAAGGTGATGGCAAATATGCACGCTTCTTTGCGCAGCCAGTTCGTTTGGGCAAAAACGGTGTGGAAGAGATCTTGGATCACGGCCCACTGAGTGCATTCGAGCAAAACGCACTGGACAGCATGCTGGATACTTTGCGCAAAGATATCGCGCTGGGTGAAGAGTTCGTCAAGTAATCTTTACCAGAACGGAAAAAAGCGGCTTCAAAAGCCGCTTTTTTTGTCCTTGAAGCCGTCCAATACTACTTTTTACGGCGCACTGCGATATGAGCCAGTGCCTTAAGCGCTTCTTTGTATTCAGACTCAGGGATTGGGGCGAGGGCGTTAATGGCTTTATCCGCCTCATCTTCGGCCCGCTGGCGGGTGTATTCAAGAGACCCACACGCCTCCATACAGGCAAGTATCTGCGCTAGCTTATCCAGACCATTGCCTTGCTCGATCGCTTCACGGATCATCGCTGCCTGCTCTGGGGTGCCGTTTGCCATGGCATGAAGTAATGGCAGGGTAGGCTTGCCTTCGGCCAGATCGTCACCGGTGTTTTTCCCCATCTCATCACCTTGTGACGTGTAGTCCATCACATCGTCGATAAGCTGGAAGGCCGTACCAAGATAACGGCCATAATCCTGCATCGCTGTTTCTATTTCTTCACTTGCATCGGCGAGGATCGCGCCGATCTGCGTGGCGGCTTCAAACAGGCGGGCTGTTTTGGAGTAGATCACCTGCATGTAACTTTCTTCGGTGGTGTTGGGGTCGTTACAGTTCATCAGCTGCAACACTTCACCTTCGGCGATCACATTGGTGGCTTTGCTCATCAGATCGAGGATCCTCAATGATCGAAGCTCGGTCATCATCTGGAAAGAACGGGTGTAGATGTAATCTCCCACCAACACACTGGCGGCGTTGCCAAACATAGCGTTGGCGGTCGCTTTACCACGGCGGAGATCGGATTCATCAACCACGTCGTCATGAAGCAGGGTCGCGGTATGAATAAATTCGATGAAAGCCGCAGCGGTGATGTGTCCTTCACCCTGATAGCCCAATGCGCGCCCTGAAAGCACAGCAAGCATTGGGCGAAGGCGTTTTCCGCCACCACTGACGATGTAAAAACCCAATTGGTTAATCAACGCGACATCAGAGTTCAGTTGTGCGAGTATTTTTTGGTCCACTTTTGCCATGTCATCGGCAGTCAGTGCTTGGATGGTGTTAAAATCCATTGATACGTCCGGTCCAAGGAAGATTGCAGGTTGCTGCTCTCGTTTTTGCGATGATAGTACACTAAAATTCCTTGCTCGACACAGTATCAATGTTGGCAAAATAAGCGGTTAAATACGGTGAACAGGTTTTCGCCAATTTTCTTTCACACCCCCCTTGCCAGCAAGCGAATCTTACCGTAGAATTCGCGCCCTATTGATGAATTAAATGCGCACCCCTCACTGCACACTTTTTACACGCAGTAGGCTGTGCGGAAATGCGGAGAAAACCATGTACGCAGTTTTCCAAAGTGGTGGTAAACAACACCGTGTAAGCGAAGGCCAAACTATTCGCTTGGAAAAGCTAGACGTTGAAACTGGCTCAACTGTTGAGTTTGATTCTGTTCTGCTGGTTGCTAACGGCGAAGAAATCACTGTTGGTGCGCCGTTCGTAGCAGGCGGAAAAGTAACTGCTGAAGTAGTTACTCACGGTCGTGGCGACAAAGTGAAAATCGTTAAGTTCCGTCGTCGTAAGCATTCTCGTAAGCAAATGGGCCACCGTCAGTGGTTCACTGAAGTCAAAATCACTGGCATCAGCGCTTAATTTAGGAGAAGAGATAAATGGCACACAAAAAAGCTGGCGGTTCGACTCGTAACGGCCGTGACTCAGAAAGTAAACGTCTTGGTGTTAAGCGCTTTGGCGGTGAATCTGTTCTGGCAGGTAACATCATCGTTCGTCAACGTGGTACCAAGTTCCACGCTGGCACTAACGTAGGTTGCGGTAAAGACCACACTCTGTTCGCTCTGTCTGACGGCAAAGTGAAGTTCGAAGTTAAAGGTCCTAAGAACCGTAAATTCGTTAGCATCGAAGCTGAATAATAGCACTCGATACTGATTTTGAAGCCCTGCCTTACGGCGGGGCTTTTTGTTGCATAGTTAAGTGGCTTTTGGATGAAGCGATTTAACTATACAACAGCAATCTAAAGCTCAGGCGGCTCAGCAGCGAATTTCGCGTGTGGCACAAGCATGTGCGGCTTGAAAGGACTCTCGTCACGCAGATGCCACAGGTATCACGGCGGTATCTGCAGGCATACGATAAGTGGCAAGACTGAACGCAACACGGTTTTTGATCCTAAGATCTTTTATTGGGGAGAGAGGATCATCGGCCAGATGTGCGCCATCAGGGTGCTGCTCAATCGCCAATGTTAACCCAAAATCACGTAATACCTCCTGTCAGGTGGGTTGTGCAGGGTATGGAGAAGAAAAATGAAATTTGTAGATGAAGCGGTGATCCGCGTAGAAGCCGGTGATGGTGGTAACGGTACCGTTAGCTTCCGTCGTGAAAAATACGTGCCGAAAGGGGGGCCTGACGGTGGTGACGGTGGCGACGGCGGTGACGTCTATCTGCTGGCTGATGAAAACCTGAATACCCTGATTGATTATCGCTTTGAGCGCTTCCATGCGGCAGGGCGCGGCGAAAATGGCCGCGGTGGCAATTGTACCGGTAAACGCGGTGACGATCTGGTTCTGAATGTCCCTGTCGGTACCCGTGCGATTGACGAAGATACTGGCGAAACCATTGCTGACCTGACTCATCACGGCATGAAAGTGATGGTAGCGAAAGGCGGCTGGCACGGTCTGGGTAATACCCGTTTCAAATCATCAGTAAACCGCGCTCCGCGCCAGAAGTCGATGGGTACCAAGGGCGAGCTTCGTCACTTGCGTCTTGAGCTGCTTTTGTTGGCGGATGTTGGCATGCTTGGTTTGCCAAACGCCGGTAAATCGACCTTTATCCGTGCGGTATCGGCCGCGAAACCGAAAGTTGCGGATTATCCCTTTACCACCTTAGTGCCGAGCCTTGGCGTGGTGCGTGTCGCCGATAACAAGAGCTTTGTCGTGGCTGACATCCCTGGCTTGATTGAAGGGGCGGCAGAAGGGGCTGGTCTTGGCATTCGCTTCCTGAAACATCTTGAGCGTTGCCGTGTCCTGCTGCACATGATTGATCTGATGCCGGTAGATGGCTCTGATCCGGTCGACAATGCGTTCACGATCATTGAAGAATTGCAGCGCTACAGCGAAAAGCTGGCTGAAAAGCCGCGCTGGATCCTGTTTAACAAGATTGACCTGATGTCAGAAGAAGAAGCGCAGGCACAAATTGATCGTGTCCTTGATGCGCTGGGCTGGGATGAGCCGTACTACGCGATTTCTGCCATCAATAAAGGCAATACCCAGCAACTGACTTATGATTTGATGGAATTCATCGAATCCTTGCCCCCTGAGCTTGAACCTGAAGTGGCAGCAGAAGAAGCCAAAGTGGAATTTAAGTGGGACGATTACCACGAGCAGGAAATCAAGAAGCAGTCGAAATTTGATGACGATGATGACGACTGGGATGATTGGAACGAAGACGATTACGACGTGGAAATCATCTATCGTCCATAATCGGCATAAACAGAAACCGCCTTTTGGAAAGGCGGTTTTTTTTCGCCCAAATCAATGTAAAACCGGGGCTGGTCGCGTAAAACAGGGGAACCGTCCGTTTTGGGAGACAAAGAGGTGCAGGGGGCAATCTGGATGGATGAATCAACACAGCGTGAGGTGTCCAGACTGGTCAGTCATACCGGTCAAATGTTATTGCAGCATGGTGCAGAGAGTAAATTGGTCAGTGATATCTGTTGCCGGCTCGGGGAAGCGTTGGGGCTCGACAGTGTGGAACTTTCGCTGTCAGCCAGTTCGATGGTGATCACCACGATCACCCATCAACACTGTATTACCACGGCCAGACGTTGTCCGGATAGAGGCATTAACATGTGGGTGATCACTGAGATCCAGCGTATTCTTATTATGGCTGAAAAAGGGCTGCTGGATCGTGAAGGTGTCAAAGCGCGACTGTCACGCTTGTCACCAGACCGCTATAACCGCTGGCTGGTGGCTGTGATGGTAGGACTGGCCTGCGCCAGCTTCAGCCGGCTTTCCGGTGGGGACTGGGCAGTATTTGGGATTACCTTGCTGGCCTCTTTTGTCGGCATGTTGGTCAGGCAGGAAATTGCCCATCGCCATTTCAACCCGCTGCTGAATTTTGGTATTACCGCCTTTGTGACGACGTTGGTTTCTGGTGTGGGAGCCATGCATCATGTAGGGAATCAACCGTATCTTGCTATGGCCTCTTCGGTGTTGATGTTGGTGCCCGGTTTTCCTTTGATCAATGCGGTTTCGGATATGGTGAAAGGCTATGTGAACATGGGCATAGCGCGATGGGTATTTGCCAGCCTGCTGACTCTTGCAACGTGTCTTGGCATTGTTGGGGCCATGAATCTTACCGGCGTATGGGGGTGGTTATGAGTCTGCTGTTTGACCTGTTGCACAACATGCTGTTTGCCGCGATTCCTGCTATCGGGTTTGGCCTGGTTTTCAATGTCCCGGTCAAGGCCTTAAAGTACTGCGCTGTACTTGGAGCACTTGGCCATGGCAGCCGCTTTTTACTGATGCATTATGGAGTAGGTATTGAATGGGCAACGCTGGCTGGTGCAACCCTGGTCGGTATGATTGGCGTTTATTGGTCACAGCGGTTGCTGGCACATCCAAAGGTGTTTACGGTAGCTGCTATTATCCCCATGGTGCCGGGCGTATTCGCATTCAAAGCCATGATCGCTCTGGTGGAGATAAACAGCCTCGGATACAGCGATGCGCTCTGGGCGACCTTGATGAACAACGCCATTAAATCCCTGTTTATCATTGCGGCATTGGCGATAGGGCTCGCGATGCCCGGGCTTTTGTTTTACCGCCGTAAGCCGGTGGTGTAGCATGTCGTGCTGTTGGAAAATGAAGGATACCTGAGCCGATGAAGATCAGCATGATTGCCGCGATGGCAAAAGGGCGGGTGATAGGCAAAGACAACGCCATGCCTTGGCATCTGCCTGCCGATTTTGCCTGGTTCAAGCAAAATACCCTGGGCAAACCCGTGATCATGGGGCGTAAAACCTATGAGTCTATTGGTCGCCCTCTTCCCGGACGCCGTAACATCGTCATTAGCCGAGATGAAAGCTGGGCTGCGGAAGGCGTGGAAAGTGCCACCAGCATTGATGCTGCTATCGCGCTGGCCGGTGCGGTTGAAGAAGCCGTGATTATCGGTGGCGGTGCGATTTATACCGCCTGTCTGCCCCGGGCCGATAAACTGTACCTCACCTTTATCGATGCCGACATCGAGGGCGATACCTGTTTTCCTGATTGGGGGGAAGGCTGGTTAGAGGTTCAAAAAACCGCTTTTGTTGCGGATGAAAAGAACCGTTACAACATGGAATTTGTGGTGTTAGAGCGGGAGTAATCCCGCTCTGTATTCAGGCTGAATAAACCGGACAAGGGCGCGAAAACCGTTGCCCATCTTCCCATCTCACCATGGTCAGAGAGCCACCCCAGACACACCCGGTGTCGAGGCCAAGCAGGTTATTGGTCAACACGCCTCCCAGTGCTGCCCAGTGACCAAATACCAAGGTTTCTTTGATAGGACAGCGGTTTTTCATCGCAAACCAGGGGACTAAGGCATTATCTTCCACTTTTTCCGGTGGCAGCTTGCACGTCATATCCAGGCGACCGTCAGGGTCACAGAAACGCATCCGTGTCAACGCATTGATGATGTAGCGATACCTGTCTATCCCTTCCAGATCGTTTGACCACAACGATGGTTCGTTGGCATACATATTTTCCAGCAGCCAGACATAGCGATCACTTTGTAAAATTGCTTCTACCTCGTGTGCACACTGTATTGCGGTGTCCCTGTTCCAGCTGGGGGGGATCCCTGCGTGAGTCATGATAAAGCCAGGTGCACGGCTGTTGCTGTGTTCAACATGAATAAGCAATGGCTGATGGCGTAACCAATTCAGAAGTTCGTCCCGATCATCGGCCTCCAGAATGGGCAGGGTCTTGTCCTTGCTTTTGGGCTTCATGATCCCCTCTGACACGGCCAGCAAGTGCAGATCGTGGTTACCCAGAACGGTGTGGCCATGGTTGCCCAGAGACTTTACAAAACGTAATACGGACAGGGAGTCTGGTCCCCTTGCGACGAGATCACCGGCGATATAGAGATGATCCTGCACCGGATCGAAGTTGGCTTCCTCCAACAGGATTTTCAGATCGTCAAAGCAGCCTTGAATATCTCCGACAAGGTAAGTCGCCACGGGTGCTCCTAATGAAGAATGTTGGGAAGTGCCAGACGAAACGGTGAGATCTCAATATCAAACTCCTGTTCTTCAACGTCAATCATGGTGTAATGACCCTGCATCACGCCCACTGGTGTTTCCAGTATGGTACCACTGGTGTAGGTGTATGCGTCGCCTGACTCAATTAACGGTTGTTCGCCCACAACCCCTTCACCTTCAATCACCAGTTTTTTGCCATTGGCATCGGTGACTAACCATTTCCGGCGAAGGAGTTGAGCATGTCGCTCTCCATTGTTTTCAATGGTGATCGTATAGGAAAACACATAACGTTTTTTATCCGGCTCAGACTGCTCTTGTACATAATGCGTCTTCACTCGAACCATAAAATTGTTGTTTCTCATCCCTGAAGTGTTCCCCGAAATAATTATGGGTGGTTAGCATCCATCCAGTTTGCCAATGCGACAAATTGGGCCAGCGTCAGACTTTCCGGTCGCGCCGAAGGGTCGATGCCCAAGGACTCCATGGTGTCTGCGTCAATCAGTGATTTATAGCAGTTACGTACCGTTTTACGACGTTGGTTAAACCCTTCCCGGCAAACACGCTCCAGCCATTTCAGGCTGGTGGTTGGGTGTGGCAATTCCTTGTGTGGAACAAGGCGCACTACCGCAGAGTCTACTTTGGGGGCAGGTTTGAACGCAGAGGGTGGCACTTCCAGCACCGGTACCACTTTACAGTAGTATTGCGCCATCACAGTCAGGCGACCGTACGCTTTGCTGTTAGGGCCAGCAGCCAGACGGTTAACCACTTCTTTTTGCAGCATAAAGTGCATATCTTTTACTTTTCCTGCAAAGCTGAACAGGTGGAACATCAGTGGTGTCGACACGTTATAGGGCAGGTTGCCAAAAATGCGCAGCGGTTTGTCATCGGACGACAGTTGCGTAAAGTCGAACTTCATCGCATCGCCTTCATAGATGGTCAGTTTGTCTGCCAGTTCAGGGTGGTTACGCAGACGCTCGGCCAGATCGCGGTCAAGCTCTACCACACTCAGCTTATCGACTTCACGGGCAACTGGCTCCGTCAATGCGCCCAGGCCCGGGCCGATTTCCACCAGGTTTTCACCTGGCTGCGGATTAATGGCAGAAACAATGCCATCAATGATGTACGGATCGTTCAGGAAGTTTTGGCCAAAGCGCTTACGGGCGCGGTGACCAAGATGGACTTTATCGCTCATGCTTTCTTTTCTACTAATTCGAGGGCGTGGGATAGCGCTGTCCGCAGGCTTCCAGTATCCGCCGTTCCGGTACCTGCTAAATCCAATGCGGTACCATGATCTACTGAAGTTCGGATGAAAGGCAGACCAAGTGTGATGTTGACTGACTTTCCAAATCCTTTGAATTTTAACACAGGCAACCCCTGATCGTGATACATCGCAAGCACGGCATCAGCGTCTTTCAGGTATTTGTCCTGAAACAGGGTATCTGCCGGCAGAGGGCCAATAAGGTTGATGCCCTGCTCACGCAGTTTTTCAAGTGCAGGCGCAATGATGTCAATCTCTTCACGTCCCAGACAGCCATCTTCACCGGCATGGGGATTGAGGCCGCAGACATAGATGTTGGGTTCTGCGATACCAAACTTGGACTTCAGGTCATCGTTAAGAATACTAATTACCTGAAACAGCCTTTCTTCCGTGATCGCTTTGGACACATAGGCCAGGGGAATGTGTGTTGTTACCAGAGCGACACGTAACCCTTCGGTTGCCAGCATCATCACCACTTGTGGAACATTGGCATGGTGCTGGAAAAACTCGGTGTGACCACTGAAAGAAACGCCTGCACGGTTGATCACCCCTTTATGGACAGGGCCGGTGACAACGGCGGCAAACTCCCCCTGCATATTACCTTCTGCCGCTCTTGCCAACGTGTTCAGTACATAATGTCCATTGGCTTCGTTGAGCTGGCCTGCAACGACTTCAGCTTCCAGCGGTTCATCACAGACAACCAGTACACCGGGTTGATGGGGGTGAGGGGCAGCCTGCGGATCGTAATCCTGAAAACGGACATCAATACCCAGTTGTTTTGCCCTTGCTGCCAACATCTCTTTGTTGGCACAAATAACCAGCTCATGGGGCCAGTGATCGTGGGCCAGTGCGAGTACCAAGTCCGGGCCGATACCCGCGGGCTCGCCCGGTGTGATCGCAATGCGTTGTACATTAACTCTCTTCATTTAGGCTTCCTACCTGCTCCACATACGCACCTGCACGAAGTTCTTGAAGCCATGCCTGGACTTCTTCATTGAACTTACGATTTAACAGCATGCCGTACGCGCGGTTTTGCATCGCCGTATCAGTGCGGTCTGCCTGGCGGCGATCTAACACTTGTACAATGTGCCAGCCATGAACGGTTTTGAAGGGCTCACTGATCTCGCCTTCCGGTAAGGTATCGACTTTATCTTTGAACTCAGGCACATAAAGTTCAGAGGTTTGCCAGCCAAGATCGCCGCCTTTCACCGCAGAGCCTGGGTCAGCGCTGTATTGCTTCGCTAAATCCTCGAATGATTTCTCGCCTTTTTTAATCTGGGCGATCATTTGGTTGAGCTGGCGTTTCGCACCATCATCACTGAGCACAATGGAAGGTTTGATCAAAATGTGACGTGCCTTTACCTCTGTCACTGCCACGGATTTCAAGCCTTTTACATCGGTAATTTTCAGAATGTGATAACCCACGCCACTGCGGAAGGGGCCAATGATAGCGCCCTTACCATTATTTTTGATTTGATCGGCAAAGATCGTTGGCATTTCCTCCAGGCGCATCCAGCCCCAGTCGCCGCCCTGCAACGCTTTGGGGCCTTTTGAATTAGCCAGTGCCAGTGCAGCAAAATCGCGGCCGTCTTTCAGCTCTTTGACCAGCCTGTTGGCAGTTTCTGCGACGATTTCACGCTCTTCTTTTTCTGCCCCTTCATTCAGGCGCAACTGGATGTGGCTGAGGCGGTATTCTACGTTCTCAAGGTTTTTAGCATTCAGTTGTGATGCCAGCGATTCCACTTCCTGGGGAAGAATACTGATGCGTCGGCGTACCTGTGCATTACGCGCTTCGCTGATGGTCATTTCTCGGCGGATTTGATCGCGGTAGGAAGACCAGGAAATGCCATTGCGCTTTAACCGTTCTTGTAACTGGCTGACGGAGAGATTTCGTTCTTTGGCAATCGAATTAATCGCTTGCTCAAGACGTGTGTCATCGATCCGGATCCCGAGTCGTTTGGCTTCCTGGAGTTGCAGTTCTTCCAGGATGAGTTGATCAAGAATTTGTTGCTCTAACACGTCTTTTGGCGGCAGGTTGGCCTGATCAGCATTGAGTGCAACGGTTTTCTCCAGTGCATCGATATCACTTGACAGGATCACGCCATCATTAACCACAGCGACCACACGATCCAGCTCTGCCGGTGAAGCAGAAACAGATAGCGAGCTGGCAGAGATTGCTGCGGCCAGTAAAACTTTCGTCCATTTTTTCATGTGCTGTTCCAAAATCTCAATAGTAGGGTCAACAGCCCCTAGTTTTTCAGGCCAAACGGATTGCGGTAACCCAATGCGTTGCCACTTGCTGAGCTATAACCAAATCCTGCGTTTGCGCCAAGTCCAAGCAGGCTGAATGACAGACTGATGTTGTTGTCGTAACGTGCCTCATCATTGATATTACCGCGTGACAACAGGTATTCGTTGTAACTTAAACCTATCACCCAACAATCGGAGTGGTAGGTGATACCGAACTGGTTTTCCAGCATCAGGTCCTGGGTTAAATCATGAAAGTACTGCCCGCGGACAGTGACGCCGTCAGCAATGGGGAAACCCGTGACCAGACCCACCTGTGAAATGCCGTCTTCGGTGATCTGATCCAGATTGTTGAATCCCACGGTGCTGGCAATGTAGTCCTTGGCCACATAGCGGTAACTGGTCTGGGCAAAGATGCTGCCATCACGATATTCCAGCGTGGCATTGGCAAACTGGAGATCGTTGAGGTTGCTGTCGTATTCCATCGACCCACGGACAAACAGGTGGTCATTCAGGTTTAGCTCACTTTCAATCGCCCAGGCGGAATAGTTCAGCGAGGTATCTTGCTGATCAGCAAACCTGTCCAGATAATAAATCTGTCCAAATGCCAGATTAAACCGTTCTTTGTATCCGTTATCAAAAAAGCGGGTGGCGGCACCGACGGTCACCTGGTTTGCTGGATTGATATAATCCACACTGCTGTATTGGTTGGCACGAAACAGGCCATAGTAGTCGGTTTGCAAGCGTGCTGTGTCATAACCACCACCGGAGTAGTTCACCGGATTATAAATACCCGACTGGTCGACATCTTTGATATACAAATATTGTACCTGTGGCTCCAGTGTCTGGGTGTAAGGGGTATCGAAAAATGCGCCGTTACGCTCAAGTGTGACCATGGCATGCAACCTTGCCATTGGCACTGCACGGGAAACGGTTTCATCGAGCTTTTCACCGTTTACCCCGGTTACGCCTTTAATGTTCGACTGGTCATAATAGGTATAGAACACCTTGCCTTCTGCCGTGGCACTGAGCCAGGGCAGGTTATACGGTAAGACAACAGTGGGTTCGATATTGATTCGCAGGGCATCGGGCTTGCGGTTATCGTCTGTGGCGAATTTGCTGATTTGAGCGGGTATGTAAAAGTCCAACCCGTACCTGGTATCCGGGCGGTAGTAATTCATCGCCAGTTGTGGCAATAGACGATACACTGGCGTGTTTGGGCTCAATGGCTGAAAGTCACGGACGGTCAGTGTGGAATCCCAGTTCAGATCGCGGTACGAGACCTGGCCTGTTTGCAGTAATGTATTGTCTTCGCGGCTCCCCACACGTGAATCGGTATGGCGGTTAAAATACGTGAAGTCACTGACTTTGCTGTAGTCAATATCATAAAGCCAGTGATCCTGAATACCGGCATGACGCCAGTTAACGCCCCAGCTTTTATCAAACTCCGGGTAAAGTCTGTCACTCCCCATATACTCCAGTACCAAACTGCCTCTGCCATATTCGGTTAGGTAGCGGGGTTCCAGAGTCATAAACAGACCGCGGTTGGACATGTATCTTGGTGTGATAAGCATGTCTGCCTGAGGGTGAATATTCCAGTAAAACGGCGTTTCTAGCTCGAAACCGTCAGTATCATTCAAGCTCACAGATGGATACAGGAAACCAGTTAGCCGACCGTCTTCCACCGGAACCCTCAGGTAGGGAAGATAAAACACCGGGGTGTCCAACACCTCAAAACGGGCGTGGTACAGATTGGCGAAAATGTCCCCTTGTTCTTTTTCCAGCTTGCCAGCACTGAATCGCCAACTTTTATCATCATCAGGACACGTGGTGTAAGTACCGTCTTCCATTTCATAGAAAGTGGTGCCGTTTTTAAATACACGCTTTGCCTGACCACGGCCTGGCGTACACATCATTTTGTAGTAGGCTTCGGTCAGGGTTGTGTCTTCGTTGTCAAGATTGGTCTGCAGGGACTTTCCGGAAACCGCAATTTCCCCGTCATGGAAGTAAACGTTGCCATCCGCAGTGACAATATTTTCCGGTTGACGCAGTGTCGCTGTGTCTGCCTTGACGGTACGGTTGCCTTGCGTGACGACAACATCGCCACGGTAAATTGCCCGTTCGTTGGCTTTGGCTTCAGCGCTGTCAGCTTCAATTTTGATGGGTAAATTGTTGATATCTTCTGCTGAACCTTTGGCAGGGTTACAGCGATATTCTGGTGCAAGGCATTTCCCGTTAGGGAGCGTCAGCGGTTCTGTGCTGCCGTGAGTGACTTGGCTTTCTGTCGCCATGGCCTGGCCATGGAGGGCAAGGCAAATCATCAGAGATACTAAACTTCTGGCAGTCAGTGACATTAAAACTCAATCCTGTTGTTGTCTTACAGCACTGGTATACTCTTGCGCTGCGTCCTGGCAAATTTTTGCTGAAAAATGGGTGTTATGATAATGCAAATCATGCTTCTCGGCACCTGCTTGCTGGCTTAAACGAGATAAATTAATCAAATAGAGAATCAATCATGGCGGTTTGGGGAAAAGTATTGGGGGCATTCTTCGGCTTTCTGCTGGGTGGTCCATTCGGTTTATTGTTAGGCCTGTTTTTGGGCCATAAGTTCGACAAAGCGCGACAAAACGTGTCATTTGGCGCTGGCTTCCAGGGCCAAAGCCAGCAAGCCCGCCAACAGGCTTATTTTCATGCGACCTTTGCAGTGATGGGGCATGTTGCAAAAGCCAAAGGGCAGGTGACACAGAGCGAAATCCGCCTTGCGACAACCCTAATGGATCGCATGGGGCTGCATGGTGAGGCCAGACGCCAGGCACAGGATGCTTTCCGGGAAGGAAAAGATGCTACTTTCCCGTTGGAAGATACCCTAGAGGGAGTCAGGCGCAATTGTGGTGGCCGCTTTGACCTGCTCCAGTTTTTCCTGGAGGTGCAAATTCAGGCGGCCTACGCCGATGGCTCTATCCACCCGAGTGAGCGACAGGTGTTGTATACCGTCGCCAGCAGTCTGGGTTTTTCCCGCCAGCAACTGGAGCAACGTCTGGCCATGCAGGAAGCCGCGTATCAGTTCTACCAGCAACAAGGCGGTTACCATCAGGGGCAGCAACAATGGCAGTCAGGGTTTGGTGGCCCGAACGTTTCCGATGCCTACAAAATCCTGGGGGTGGATGAAACCGCCAATGCCCAGGCGGTTAAGCGTGCCTACCGTAAATTGATGAACGAACACCACCCGGACAAACTGGCCGCCAAGGGCCTCCCACCGGAAATGATGGAGATGGCAAAACAGAAAGCCCAGGAAATCCAGGCAGCCTACGATCTGATCAAGAAAGAAAAGGGCTTCAAATAAGCCCTTTCCCCTTAGACCAAATTCTGGGGGTGTCCTGCCACAAAGGCATTGAGGTTGTCGGTGAGCTGGTTGGCAAGCGCCTGGATGCTAGAATCACTGCCCCAGGCAACATGGGGGGTGAGGATAAGGTTTGGCATTCCCGCATGGGCTAATAGAGGATTACGCATGGTGGCGGGCTCCTCGGTAAACACATCTACCCCGGCACCTCCTATCACACCTTGTTTTAGTGCTTCAACCAGCGCCTGTTCATCCACCAAACCGCCGCGGCCAGTGTTAATCAAAATGGCCGTGGATTTCATTTTTGCCAGTTCTTGCTCGCCAATCAGGTGTCGGGTCGCGTCACTTAACGGAGAGTGCAGAGTCAGGATATCTGCACTCTCCAGTGCGCTATCGAATGATACATAGCCTTCACGGATAGATGCTGCACCTTTGCGCTCTGCACGGATCACTTTCATACCGACGGCGTTGGCCAGCGCTTCGACCGACTGCCCAAGACTGCCTGAACCAACAATGGCGAGTGTTGCACCCTGGATATCGCCGATGGGATGGGTGAAAAAGCAAAACTGGTTTTTCTCCTTCCAGACGCCAAGCTCGATATCACGGTGGTAGGCATTGAGATTGCGCCTTAATGCAAAGGCGAGGGCCATAACGTGTTCGGGTACTGAGCGGGTGGCGTAGCCACGAATGTTACATACCGGCAGGTTATGGGCTTTACACCATTCAAGGTCAACATTGTTGTAGCCGGTTGCTGCGACGGCAATCAGCTTCAGCGCAGGCAATTGTTTGAGGATCTCGCCACGGAGCACCACTTTGTTGGTGATGGCGATGGTCGCCGTTTTGAGCCTGTCGACAACCTGATCAGGTGAGGTTTCCTCAAAACTTTCCCATTGGTGGGGAAATGCGGGGGAGGGAATACGGATGTGGGCAGGGATAGTGGCGCTATCCAGAAAGACAATCTTTTCCATGGCGGACTTCCTTTTTCCGCCAGTGTAAAGCGGAATACCTGATTACTTCAATTGCAGCGGATCTGCTTTAATTCCCCGTTGCACCAGTGTGTCTCCCGGTGCCTGACGGTAAAAATCGCAAGGCGCTGCCAAATGCATGGGGTCTCCGCTACCTGGGTGCAGGAAACAAAGCTCACCAGCGTGAAGCTGGAGCCGCGGAGAGTATTTCTGTGCTTGTGGGGGGGCATAAAATTCATCCCCCACAATCGGGTGGTCAAGCGCCAGCATGTGCACACGAAGCTGATGGGAGCGGCCGGTGATAGGCAAAAGCCGCACCAGGGTAGTTTTCTTTTCGCGCTTAATGACCTCGTAATCGGTCACTGACGGTTTACCGTTTTCAAAGCACACCTTTTGTTTCGGGCGGTTGGGCCAATCACAAATCAGTGGCAGATCAACCCGGCCTTTCTCCTGCTCAACGTGTCCCCAGACGCGGGCATAGTAGAGCTTGTGGGTGACACGCTCACGAAATTGCGCCTTGAGGTGGCGTTCGGCCTCTTTATGCTTGGCAAACACAATCAGGCCGGATGTCGACATATCGAGCCGGTGCACCAGTTCAGCATCTGGATATTCTGCCTTGATGCGCGACCATGCGCTGTCATAGTGGGCAGGATCACGCCCCGGGTTGGTCAAAAGACCACTCGGTTTGTTGATAGCAATGATGTCGTCATCCTGATAGATAACATCCAGCCAGGGGGCTGTTGGCGGGTTATAGATAAAATCGCTCATGGTGCTGCTCGACGTTTAGACGGGCGGCAGTTTAGCATGCTGCTACGGAAAGAGAAGTCCGGTAAATAAACAAAGGCACTGCCGGAGCAGTGCCTTGTGTATGCCGTGTTGTGCGATTACTGGTGGCTGACCACAATCACGCGAAGCGCATCCAGATTGACCTGTGCCTGGTTGATGTAGCCGCGAAGTTCATCCATCTGGGTTTCAATCGCTTCCAGTTCATCGTCGCGGATGTTCGGGTTTACGGCCTTAAGGGCCTGCAGGCGATCCAGTTCGGCGCGCAGCTTCGACGTCATTTCCGCTTCCGCCGCTTCTTTGATAACGGCCAGTTGTTTTTCCGCCAGCGGGTCACCCATCTCAATCAGGCCATGGATCTGTTTTTGTACCGAAGACACCAGCTTGCTCGCCAGATGGCGGTTAACCGGGCTCAACTGACGGTGGAAATTTTCGAATTCCACCTGCGCCGCCAGATCGTTCCCTTTGGCATCCAGCAATACACGGATTGGGGTTGCTGGCAGGAACTGATGAATGCCTGAGCTTTTCGGTGCCTGCGCATCTGCCACATACAACAGCTCCAGGAATAGAGTGCCCACAGGCAGGGCTTTGTTTTTCAGCAGGGAGACGGCTGTGGTACCGACATCTTCTGATAGCAGCAGATCGATACCCCCCTGGATCATCGGGTGCTCCCAGCTGATAAAGTGCAGATCTTCACGAGACAGTGCCGTTTCGCGGTCGAACGTGATGGTGCAGCCTTCGCTTGACAGCCCCGGATAACTGGAGACCAGCATGTGCTCAGACGGTGTCACGACGATAGCATTTTCGCCCTTGTCATCCTGATTTAGACCTATGGTATCAAACAGGCCCAGTGCAAACGTCACCAGGTTAGTGTCACCATCGTGTGTACGGATCGTGTCTGCCAGTGCCTTGGCCTGCTCGCCGCCGTTGGAGTGCATCTCCAGCAGGCGGTCACGGCCTTTTTCCAGCTCTGCTTTCAGCCTGTGGTGCATCTCTGCACTGGTTTCAATCAGGGAATCCAGCGAATCGTCCAGACTGCCTTTGGCCAGCAGTTGCAACAATTCTTCCTGAACATGTTCAAACACGGCGCGGCCAGTCGGGCAGGTCTCTTCAAACGCGTTCAGGCCTTCGTTGTACCAGCGCGCCAGAAGTGCCTGCGAGGTGCCTTCCATGTAAGGGACATGGATTTCAATATCGCGACGCTGGCCGATACGGTCAAGGCGGCCGATACGTTGTTCCAGCAGGTCCGGGTTCATTGGCAGGTCGAACATCACCAACTGGTTGGCGAACTGGAAGTTACGGCCTTCGGAACCGATTTCCGAGCAGATCAGTACCTGAGCACCGGCTTCTTCCTGGGCAAAGTATGCCGCAGCCTTGTCGCGCTCCAGAATCGACATCCCCTCGTGGAACACCGTGCCGCGGATGCCCTCACGCTCGCGCAGTGCCTGTTCCAGTGACAGGGCAGTTTGTGCGCGGGAGCAGATCACCAGTACTTTTTCCTGGCGGTTTGACTTAAGCAGGCTCAGCAGCCAGTCGATGCGTGGGTCAAAGCCCCACCAGCTGGCGCTTTCGCCTTCAAATTGCTGGTAAATATCTTCGGGGTACAGCCACTGGATGGCTTTTTGTTCCAGCGATTGCTTGCTGCCGCCCATCATGGCCGCAACACGCATGGCGGTCTGGTATTGGTTTGGCAATGCCAGTGGATGCAGATTCAGGTGGCGCTGTGGGAAGCCCTGAATGGCTGCGCGGGTGTTGCGAAACAACACGCGACCTGTACCATGACGGTCCATCAGGTTATCAATCAGTTCATTACGGGCATCACGGCGCTGCTCTTCATCGATGTCGCTGGCTTCAATAATGCGTAGCAGTGGTTCCACGTCCTGCTCAGACAACAACTCCGTGATACTGTTTTTGGCCTCGTTACTGAGTTTTTCATCTGACAATAGCTGGCTGACAGCATCTGCCACCGGGGCATACTGTTTTTCTTCCTCGACAAACGCCTGGTAGTCGTAGAAACGGTCCGGATCCAGCAGACGCAGGCGGGCAAAGTGGCTTTCATGGCCCAGTTGTTCAGGCGTCGCTGTTAGTAGCAGTACGCCCGGGGTGTTTTCGGCAATGCTTTCAATTACCTGATATTCGCGGCTGGTTTTTTCTTCACTCCACTCCAGATGGTGCGCTTCATCTACCACCAATAAATCCCAGTCACCTTCCGCCGCTTGTTCGGCACGCTTGCGGCTTTTACGCAGGAAATCCAGTGAACACAGCACCAGTTGCGCAGTATCAAACGGGTTGTCGGCATCGGCAAACGCTTCAATACAACGCTCTTCGTCAAAAATGGAAAAATGCAGATTGAAACGGCGAAGCATTTCAACCAGCCACTGGTGTTGCAGGGTTTCTGGCACCACCACCAGGATACGGGACGCACGGCCAGACAATACCTGTTGGTGGATGATCATGCCAGCCTCAATGGTCTTACCCAGGCCCACTTCGTCGGCCAATAACACGCGCGGTGCATGACGGCGGCCCACTTCATGGGCGATAAATAGCTGGTGAGGGATAAGGCCAGCACGCATGCCGCAAAGGCCACGCAGTGGACTTTTGTGTTGCTCGTACTGGTTTTTCAGTGCGCGATAGCGAAGGGCGAAGCGGTCCATACGGTCGATTTGGCCGGCAAACAGCTTATCCTGTGGGCGGTTAAAGCGGATTTGGTGACTAAGGAAAATCTCGCGCAACGACACATTTCCTTCGCCGGTGTCAGTACGGGTACCGACATAGGTCAATACGCCCTTATCTTCGTCGACACGTTCAACGGTGAGAAACCAGCCTTCATGACTTTCGACAGTATCGCCAACGTTAAACATGACACGGGTAATAGGCGCATCGTTACAGGCGTAGAGCCGGTTTTCTTCACTGGCCGGGAACATCAGGGTCACGGTGCGCGCATCAATCGCAACAACGGTACCCAGACCCAGGTCACTTTCAGTATCGCTGATCCAACGTTGTCCGAGGGCGTAAGACATAGGAGAGAAACCTCTGGTTAAAGCTGACATAAATTGGCGTTGACGTACTTTGGGCGAACTAAAGTGTAGGCCATGATAAGTACGGAGAAAAAGGTTGCCAATGGTACTCGAACTTGTGAGCGGGGTCACGGTGAATGTGTGAAATTTGATGGGCATAACAAACAGGTAACAAATTCATGAAAATGTGGGGTGGTCGACGGGTAAACCCGCTAGTTTGTCTTACGATTAAGATGATGCAGGCGCCCGGTTTTCGGGCTGAGTGACTGTATTTCTCTGATTGCCGTGGCGTGTGGTTGGCTTACGGAACAGGGAAACACGTGGGATTCCCACTGCCTACGCAACCAAGGAGGTGCCTATGGGCGATGCCGATCGGAAATTCTTTGTGCTGGATACTAACATCCTGCTTCACGAACCTTTCGCCATCTATTCCTTTCAAGAGCATGACGTGGTCATACCGATGACCGTCCTCGAAGAACTCGACCGGATCAAAGACAGTAAACGTGATGTCTCTCGCGATGCACGTGTTGCGATCCGGGCCCTCGAAGATATTTTCAAAGATGCCACCCCAGACCAAATTGCCGAAGGGATCGTTGTCGGCAAAGAAGGCAGCACGGGCACCGTTTCGATTCTCGCTGACTATCAGATTAAAGAGACGGTACAAGCGTTCGCTGACAAGGCCGGGGATAACCGAATCCTGAATGCGGTGCTTCACCTTCAGGCCAAACGCTCTCCCCGAAAAGTAGTGTTGGTGACTAAGGACATCAACATGCGTTTACGGGCGAAAGGCGCGGGTGTACGAGATGTTGAAGATTACCGTACAGACCAGTTGATTGATGATGTCAGCCTGCTGACCAAAGGCTTTCAGATCTTTGACGGTGGATTCTGGGACAAAGTCGGTCAGGTTGAAACCGAAAACAGTGGTCGTACTACGCTGCATACCCTTCCGCGAGAGTTGGCGGATACGACGTTTATCAACCAGTATTTGCTGGATGAGAGCGATGATTTTGCCGGACGTGTGGTTGGCCTGACTGACACGGAAATGACCATCAAGGACATCAGCCGTGAACGCTTGATGCACCGTGAAGCCTGGGGGGTTCGACCGAAAAATATTTATCAGGGCATGGCGATGGATGCCTTGCTCGATCCGAATGTGGATTTGGTCATCCTGACGGGGCCAGCGGGCTGTGGTAAAACCATTCTCGCTATGGCGGCAGCCCTCGAGCAGGTGGTCGAAAAGGGAATGTATGACAAGATCATTGTCACACGTAATACGCCGGAAATTGCGGAGTCTATTGGCTTTCTGCCCGGCACTGAAGAAGAGAAAATGCTGCCCTGGCTGGGGGCGGTGACAGACACGTTAGAAGCACTGCACAAAAATGATGAGTGTGCGGATGGCTCAATGCGTTACATCATGGATAAGGCTAATCTGCAGTTCAAATCCATCAACTTTATGCGCGGTCGCTCAATCCAGAACGCGTTTGTGCTCTTGGATGAGTGCCAGAACTTAACCGCTTCTCAACTGAAGACCATTATTACGCGCTGTGGCGAGGGGACTAAGATTGTATGTTCCGGTAATCTGGCGCAAATCGACAGCCCTTACCTGACGCCCGTAACCTCCGGGTTAACCTATATCGTCGAAAGATTTAAGAACTTTGAGGGCAGTGCCTGTGTTTACCTCAATGGTGTGGTGCGCAGTCGCCTGGCAGAGTTTGCTGAAGAAAACCTCTAACCTGAACTAAGCAAATACAGGCTGCTGACGGCAGCCTGTGTTTTCGTTGGTGCATCATGCCCAGTGATGTTCGGTAAGCGTCTTGCCTTCTCCGCTGTTCGTATTCAGATTGCTGGCTGTGGGCTTATTGGCGCGCATGCGTGTCGTCGCAATTTGCACTAACCCTTCTCCGTTTTCCCCGTCATAAGGGTAGCTGGCAGTGCCTGCACTGAAAGTGAGCGGTACCTTTTGTTGGTCGATATACAATAGGCTAAGTTGCAACATTTTTTGCAGTTGTTGCAGTTTACGCTGTGCCTGACTGCTGTCGCTAAGTTCAAACAGGATAGCAAACTTACCGCCACTCAACCTGGCATAAAGTGTGTCACGAGGGAGTTGTAGCCTTAGTTGGGTTGCCAAATGTTTCAGTGCCATGTCTCCGACATCCTGGCCATAGTTTTCATTGATCTGTTTGAGACGATCAATGTCCAGCACGGCAACCACATAAGGTGACAGTGAAAAGCGTTTTTCACTCAGGGCGGCAAAAAACTGGTGACGGGTTTTGGCACCGGTCAGGGGGTCGTTTTGGGTCGCACATTCTAATTGTCGTTTAGAGTCCTTGAGGGCTTTGATTGCGTTTTTTAGCGCTACCGTCCGGTTTTTCAGCAAGCAGTGGTAAAAGAGCAACCCTACGGTAGCAATGATCAATAAGGCAGTAAAAATCAGATATTGTAACGTTTTGTCCAGCCAGGACTGAGTCGAATGTTGCTTATTCTGGGGTAGCCATTTGTTGTAGATAGCCTCAACGTCTTCCTGAGTGATGTTATCCAGGCCACGCTCAATCTCTGCAACCATCGCCAGTGCATCTTTGCTGACTGCAAAGTGCAAAGGGAACGAATACAGTGTCTGGCGTGGAGTGAACAGCCCCCGGTGACCGGAATGACGCATCTCGTATAATGCGGTGTTCAAATCATCAATGAACACGTCGATTTCTCCACGGTAAGCGGCATCATTCAATGAACTGAAAGTAGGGAACAGGCGAATGTTCTGCTCAGGGATGCGGGACTGCAAAAAAGCGTGCTTTGTGCTGTCTTTAACAGTACCAATAACGGTCGAGTCCAATGCATGCAAAGCATCGAATGGCAGATCTTTTTGAACGAACAGGTTGACCTTGTAGTCTTTTAGCGGAAGTTCCCGGGAAAAGGTGAGTGTTTTCGCCCGATCACTGGTATATCCCAGCGCACCATGTACGACGCCAGGTGTCGTCCTTACGTAATCGAGTGAGTCGCTCCACGGCTTTAATTCGAAGGTAATAGCAACATTGTTGACATTGCCATAAAGGCGCCAAAAGTCGACCATGATGCCATCAGGTTCTCCCAACCCATTGATAAATGAGAAAGGCTGCCACGTTGAAGAGCCAGTAACGATCAGCCTTTGGGTTTCAGCACATGTGAATGGGGAGAGCAAAAAAAGGACTGACGTCAGCGCAAGGGAAACAAGCTGGCGGAGTGTGTACATAAATGAACTCGGATGAATCAACTTGTCTGGATTATCTGTCTGAGATTATACGCAATCCTTTGTGCGCAGGGAAACGATTAGTCGAACCGTTGTCAATCGTTAACTGTCTGTGAAAATGATGAATATTTCGCAAATATAACGCCGCCTTTGCGGCGGCGGGTAAATGGTCATGACAGTTAAAACAGTTCGACATCGTCTTTGGGTTTCAGCGATTTAAGATCACCGGAGGCGATCAGATCTTCATAAAATGCGACCTGATTACGGCCGTTCTGTTTGGCTTTGTACAATGCCTGATCAGCAAAGCCCAGGACAGTTATTGCATTCAGTTCTTGATCGCTGATGGCCGCAGCGCCCATCGAGATAGACACTTCTTTCGCCTGGCCGTAATCACGTTTGTTCACGGCGTCAATAAACTCACAGACCGTCGCTTCCATCTCTTCCCGTGACTGAGGATGCATGATGACCACAAACTCATCGCCACCGTAGCGGAACAGGATATCCTCATCGTGAAATATCTTTTTCATCATAGCGGTGACCAGCAGGATAACCTCATCCCCGAACACATGGCCCAGAGCGTCATTTATCTGTTTAAAATGGTCAATGTCGAAGATACATACCCAGTGGTGATGGGTCGGATCGTCGATGATGCTGGTGCCCTGGATCAGGAATCGGTCGAGCAGCAGGTCAATTTTGGTCGTTAGCACCTTGCGGTTGTACAGGCCGGTTAAACCGTCCCGTTCGCTGGCGGAAATGATCTTCTGGTAGTTTTCGTAAATTTTTGCCAGCCCTTCAATCAACTGAACTTCATCACCTTTCAGCTGAGCGGCCTTGCAAAATATGATGGCATGGATTTCATCTTTCTCGCCGTAGCGGATTGGTGAGGCTAACAAGGACTGGTTTTCATCTGTGCAATACTCAACCACGTTTTCACCTGAAAGCACACAGTTGCGCAGCACCCGCTCTATGGCATCCTTTTCTTCCTCAAAGAGAAAGATGTCCGAGCATGCGACGACCATAAACTGCGGGTTTGCTTCAGCATTGTAATCCAGCACTAAAACCTGGTTCGCCGATGTTAGCTGCAAGACAGTGGTAATGAGGCTCTCGGAAATCGTATCGGACTCTGTCTGGGCTGTAATATCGACCACCGAGTCCAGTACATCAATACTGGTAACAGTCACAATCGCATCTCTCTTATGGGTTGAGTGTCTTAAAAATAAGTATAGATGCGGTTAGTTGATGCGCAATATTTGTCCAGTCCGGCCCGTTTAACGTTATGAAAGGTAGGGCTTTATTGTGTCATTTGGGGTGGTAAGTTCTTCAATATCAGCGTGATAAATCACTTTTCCCCCGTCGATAAACAGCACCTTGTCGGCAATCGCCAAAGCATCTTCCGGATGATGGGTCACCATCAGGATTGTCGTGCCCTGACTGGCTGCCAGATTTTTTACTTCCTTTAGCATGTCGCGGCGAAGGGAAGGGTCGAGCGCAGAAAATGGTTCATCCAACAACAGGAGAGGACGGTTACGAACCAGACTGCGTGCCAGCGCGACACGTTGTTTCTGGCCACCGGAGAGTTCGCCGGGCAGGCGCTGCAGGTAATCACCAAGCCCTACTTTATTGGCGGCCTCTACAATGCGTGACTTATCCACCTCAGTGATAGCCAGTTTAGGGCTGATACCCAGGGCAATATTGTCAAAGGCACTCAGGTGACTGAACAGGTTGTGTTCCTGAAACAGGATGGACAGTGGCCGTTCGTGGGAGGCGTTGTGGGTGAAATCATCACCGTCGAATGAGACAGAACCGCCATGGGGCGGGAGTAATCCGCAAAGCAAAGAGAGCAGGGTGCTTTTCCCTGCTCCGCTGGGACCAAGGATGGCTGTGATGCTGCCCGGCTTTGCGGTAAACGTGAATGTCAGCATCTCCGTCTGGTACAGATAGGAAAGATCACGAACGTTCAGCATAGGTTTTTCCTGCAATAAGTTTCTCTATCAGGGCATAGCTGCCAAGGCTGAGGGCAAAAAGGATCAGGGAAGCTGCGGCTGCCGCGTCCATTTGATAACTTCCCATCAAGTGGAACAAATACAGTGGCAGCGTCTGGAAGGCCTGACTGCCCACCAGAGCAATGGCGCCCAAATCGCCGGTAGAAAGCACAAAACTGATCCCAAGAGCACGGCCAATCGGGCTTTTGAGGGCACGCCATTCCACAAGTTTCAGTCGTGCCAGCCCTTTCACACCGAGACTGCTACACAGATTCTGATATTGCTGGGATAACTGGAAAGCTGGCGCACTCAGGGTTTTGACTACATACGGCAGTGCCATCAGGGTGTTTACCGCAAGCACCAGACCAAACGGCGAGCTGAACACATCGATATGTTCGCGCAACATGAGAAACAGGCCGGTGCTGAGTACCACACTGGGCACCACCAGAATCAATGACGCAGTCATCTCAATGCCATCGGCGCGCTTCCTTTTTCCATTCAGACGCCAGAAACGGCTGGTCAGCACGATAGCACTGCCCAGCACAAACGCGGATAGCGCAGCACCTGCGGCGAGCGTGACAGAATTGGCGGTTGCCTGCCACAGAGCCGGCTGGGTGAGGATACGCAGGGCGCTGGGGTTAATACCGCCGAGTACCACCATCGCGAGTGGAGGCACGACAAAAAGCACGGCCAGACCAATCCAGAAGGTGTCCCAGACTTTTTCTGCCGGAGTGTCGAGCAGGGAAGGCAGTAACACCGTACTGTCCTTGCCCTGTTGTGAGACCGGACGTGCCAGTTTCTGGATACCAACATGGAACAGGCCACAAAGCAGTAATTGCCACAGCGCCAGCAGCGCACCGGTATGTAAATCAAAATCAAAGCGGATGGCCTGATAGATAGCCAGTTCAATGGTGGTGGCACCGGGGCCGCCACCGAGCGCCATCACGGTGGCGAAACTGGTAAAGCACAGCATAAACACCAGACCGACAGTGTGCGGCAATTGCTGGCGAAGGTAAGGCCATTCCAGTAGACGGAAGCGGTGCCAGCCCCGCATTCCCAATTGTTGGGCGAGGCGTTGTTGATCGCCTGGGATCTGCTCCAGTGCCTGAACCAAAAGCTGGGTAGAAAAAGGCAGGTTGAAGAACACATGCGCCAGCAAAATACCGGATAGGCCGTAGATGTTGACGTTCCAGTTTAGTCCCAGCGCCGGAAGCCATTCCGACAGCACGCCGCTTTTGCCATAAATCGCCAGGATGCCGAAAACGCCAACCAACACTGGCAGAACCAGTGTCATGGAAAACAGCTTTAACAACAGGCGTTTTCCCGGAAACTGGCGGCGTGCGAGTGCATGGGCAACCGGAATAGCCAGCCCTACAGACAGCAGTGTGGAAAGTACGGCCTGTTTGAGGCTGAACAGGGTTACGTGCTGAAGATAAGGATCGTGCCAAAGCGAGGCAACATCAAGAGATGGTGCCTGAACAAGCAAAGAAAACAAAGCGGTGCCAATCAGCACCGCTACCATTAACGCCGACAGGATGCCGGGCCAGGTTCGGGACGGGTTTAACACGATTTCTCTACTACTTAATACGGGTTATTTCACCAGTGCTGATTGCCACTCACGAATCCAGGTTCGGCGGTTATCGGCCACGTTTTCAGGGGTGAACTGCAGGCTTTTTGCCGGAACCGAAAGGGTATCGAAACCCGCTGGCAATGCGATGTCTGTAACGGGGTACATCCACTGGCCAGTCGGTACGGCATTTTGGAAGCCGTCACTTAAGATAAACTGCATAAACTGATCGGCCAGCGCCTGTTTTTCCGAGCTTTTCACTTTGGCCGCCACTTCTACCTGCATATAGTGGCCTTCAGCAAAGTTGGCGCTGCTGAAGTTCGGGTTTTCTTCCGCAATCAGGTGGTAAGCCGGAGAGGTGGTGTAAGAGAGCACCAGATCAGACTCGCCCTCAAGAAACATATTGTAGGCTTCTGACCAGCCTTTGGTGACAGTGACCGTTTTCTTCGCCAGTTGTTGCCATGCCCCTGACACATCATCGCCATAGACAGATTTCATCCACAGCATCAGACCCTGTCCGGGGGTTGAAGTACGGGGATCCTGATAGATAACCGAAATATCATCCCGCTTTTCAACCAGCTCTTTCAGGCTTTTTGGCGGATTTGTCAGTTTGGTTTTATCGTACACAAACGCGAAGTAGCCGTAGTCATAGGGAACGAATGTTTGACTGCTCCAGCCCTCAGGCAAGGTTACCGACTTGGTGTCTACATTGTGGGTTGCCAGCAAGCCGGTTTTTTCCGCTTCGGCCATCAGGTTGGTATCCAGCCCCAGAATCACGTCTGCCTTGCTGTTTTTACCTTCAAGGCGAAGGCGGTTGAGAATGGTGACGCCATCTTCCAGTGCGACCAGATTCAGGGTGCAGTGGCACTCAGCCTCAAAGGCTTTTTTGACCGCAGGGCCCGGGCCCCAGTCCGCCGCAAAGGAGTCGTAGGTGTATACCGTTAAGGTATCGGTTGTCTCTGCCAGCGCGGGACCTGCCATGGTCATCGCCAACATCAGCGCAGAAATCGAAGTTTTCATGTTTGCCTCACATCAATGTGCGGCGAGGTGTGAGGGTCAGTCAGCGGGTGCCTGGGACATCTCATTCCTACGCCAGCATTATCTGGTTCAGGTACATGGGTTTAGCAGGTGCAATCTCAGCCGACGGTGTCAGCTCCCCATGAGATGTCTTCCATTGTAATCATCACTCTGATGATTACCAATCCTTCTTATGGCTGGTTCAACGACCAGTCGTAATCGTAGTTGATTTTTCCACGCCAACCGTGAAGTCTGTCACCTTCACGATACTGGTCGATAGCCTTCAGGATAGCCTGCTCGTTGTTACCGAAATCCACACCGTACCACTCATAAATCGATGAGAGGGTCAGCGTATCGCCATCAATCCGGGCGCCTTTGTCGCTGTTGGTAAACTGTTTGGCGGCTTCTTCCAGCAGTGCTTCGCTGTTGTCTGCCGAAAAGGCAGTCTTCGACAGGTTTGGACAACCTAGGCTGGCACAGTTTACGGCATAGTGAATGCGTGCATCGTTCCAGATCGGACGCAGGATCCGGTGTTCTATATCATTCAGGGTCAGGGATTGACCAGCGATCTGGGTGATTTTGTCATCCCAAGGGCCAAAGCTCAGAAAGCCCCCCAGCTTGGTAATGGACTGGATAGGGTACTCATCAAGGATCAGCTTTACAGTCAGCGCGTTGTAGAGGTTAACCCAGTACGCAAACTGCTCATTTTTGTTGTAACTGCGGGGATCCAGAGAAGCCATGTCAGTCAGATACTGGCTGAGTAACGCTTTATCCGCGTTGTTGACGCCGCTGTAGTCAAACAGGTTATGCTGGCCTTTCTCAACCAGGTACTTATCCAGGATCTGTTGCCAACGGGCGTGATCAATGCTGGCAGCGTTGGACTCATTGCTGCTGTTCCAGATGGGCCATAAGTCGCTTTTGGGCGCTGCAAATGCGTGGCTGGTCAACAACAAAAGCGCGGCTGTACAAGCGGTTAAAATATTTCGCATCATCCTTTCCCTAAAAAAAATATTCCTGAGTTTAAGACCCATCAACCCCGTATTTTCTTTCTGATACGACGAAAAAGCCGACTCGATGAGCCGGCTTATTCATACTTTGTCTGCTATCACGCCAAAAATGCTGGGATCTTACTTTCGTACTCTGCGATCTTTTCTTCGTGTTGCAGCGTCAGACCGATACTGTCGAGGCCATTGAGCAGGCAATGACGTCGGAACGCATCGATTTCAAACGTGTATGTTTTGCCACCGGCAGATACAGTTTGTGCTTCCAGATCCAGCGCGATCTCGGCGCCTTCGTTAGCTTCCACAAACGTAAACAGCTCGTCGACTTCCGCTTCGGTCAGCTTCACCGGCACCATCTGGTTGTTGATGGAATTACCGTAGAAGATGTCGGCAAAGCTTGGCGCGATCATCACTTTAAAACCGAAGTCTGCCAGTGCCCATGGCGCGTGTTCACGAGACGAACCACAGCCAAAGTTTTCACGTGCCAGCAGCACGCTTGCGCCTTGATAGCGCGGCTGGTTCAGCACGAATTCCGGGTTATCCTGCTCGCCGGCTTCGTCCAGAAAGCGCCAGTCGTGGAACAGGTGTTGACCAAAGCCGGTGCGGGTGACTTTCTGCAAAAACTGCTTGGGAATGATGGCATCGGTATCCACGTTGGCTGCATCCAATGGTGCCACCAGGCCGGTGTGTTGTTTAATTCCTGACATGGTGGGCTCCTTATAAGCTGTTTACGTCAACAAAGCGACCGGCAACCGCCGCAGCGGCTGCCATGGTTGGACTCACCAGGTGGGTACGCCCTTCACGGCCCTGACGGCCTTCGAAGTTACGGTTACTGGTGGACGCGCAGCGCTCTTTTGGCCCTAAACGGTCGTTGTTCATCGCCAGACACATAGAACAGCCCGGCAGACGCCACTCAAAACCTGCTTCGATAAAGATCTTATCCAGACCTTCTGCCTCTGCTTGCGTTTTAACCTGCTCAGAGCCCGGTACCACCAGCGCCTGAACGCCAGCTGCCACTTTACGCCCTTTCGCGACGGCTGCCGCTGCGCGCATGTCTTCGATACGCGAGTTGGTGCATGAGCCGATAAACACTTTATCGATAGTGATGTCAGTGATCTTCTGGCCCGCTTCAATGCCCATATAACGAAGAGCACGTTCCGCAGAGTGACGCTCGATAGGATCGCTGAAGCTTTCCGGTGCGGGCACTACATCGTTGATGCCCACTACCTGCCCAGGGTTGGTGCCCCAGGTGACTTGGTTGGAAATCTCTGCGGCTTCCAGTGTGACAACGGTATCGAACTGTGCGTCAGCATCTGTTTTCAGGGATGACCAGTATTCCACTGCGGCATCCCAGTCTGCGCCGGTGGGCGAGAACTTGCGGCCTTGCAGGTATTCAAAAGTAGTTTGATCCGGTGCGACCAAGCCTGCTTTCGCACCCAGCTCAATCGCCATGTTACAGACCGTCATACGGCCTTCCATCGACAAATCTTCAATCGCCTGACCACAGAACTCGACCACATGACCGGTTCCGCCCGCGTGGCCGACTTTTCCGATGATGGCGAGCACGATGTCTTTTGCTGTCACGCCGTCAGCGACTTTGCCGTTGACCTCGATTTTCATGGTCTTGGCGCGGCCTTGTTTTAAGGTCTGGGTCGCCAGAACGTGCTCGACTTCGGAGGTACCGATACCAAACGCCAGTGCGCCGAATGCGCCGTGGGTAGCAGTGTGGGAGTCACCACAGACAATGGTGGTGCCTGGCAGGGTGATACCCAGCTCAGGCCCCATGACGTGAACGATGCCCTGATAAGGGTGGTTCAGATCATAAAGGGTGACGCCGAACTCTTCACAGTTCTTGGCCAAGGTTTCCATCTGGATCTTTGCCATCTCACCCGAGGCGTTGATGTCTTTAGTCTGGGTGGACACGTTGTGGTCCATGGTGGCGAAGGTTTTAGACACCTGACGCACTTTGCGGCCGTGTTGACGCAGGCCATCAAATGCCTGTGGAGAGGTGACTTCGTGGACCAGATGACGGTCGATATACAGCAACGGGGTTTCGCCCGGTGCCTCTACGACGATATGGGCGTCGTAGATTTTTTGATAAAGGGTTTTCGCTGACATTGCCATGTCTTCCTTGTAATGAGTTATTGGCTTCCAGTGCGGTTAGGCTTCGCTCACATATGCCGCAATCTTGTCACCCATTTCGGATGTGGTCAGTGGGGTGGCATTGCCTGCCAAATCCGCGGTCAGTTCACCGGCTTCCAGTGCCCGGCTCACCGCAGCTTCAATAGCGCGTGCGGCGTCTTCTTCGCCGAGACTGTAGCGCAGCATCAGGGCGGCTGACAGGATTTGCGCCACGGGGTTCGCAATGTTTTTCCCTGCGATATCCGGCGCTGAACCACCTGCTGGTTCATACAGGCCAAATTTGCTGTCGTTCAGGCTAGCGGAGGGCAGCATGCCCATGGAGCCGGTGATCATCGCGCACTCATCAGAGATGATGTCACCGAAGATGTTCGAACACAGCATCACATCAAACTGCGATGGGTCTTTAATCAGCTGCATGGTCGCGTTGTCGATGTAGATGTGTGACAGCTCAACATCCGGGTAGTCTTTGGCAATCTCTTCGACGACTTCACGCCACAGAATCGAGCTTTGCAGCACGTTCGCTTTGTCTACTGACATCACTTTTTTGCGGCGAAGACGGGCAGATTCAAACGCGATACGGGCAATGCGCTCGATTTCATAGCGGTAGTAGACTTCGGTGTCATACGCTTTCTCTTCTGCGCCCGAGCCTTCGCGGCCTTTTGGCTGACCAAAGTAAATACCGCCGGTCAGCTCGCGTACCACCACGATGTCAAAACCGCGCGCAGAGATGTCTGCGCGAAGGGGTGAGAACGCCTCCAGACCTGCGTGAATTTGTGCCGGACGCAGGTTACAGAACAGCTGGAAGTGCTTACGCAGTGGCAACAGTGCGCCGCGCTCGGGTTGTTCGTTTGGCGGTAAGTGTTCCCACTTAGGGCCACCGACAGAGCCGAACAGCACGGCATCTGCTGCTTCACACCCTTTCAGGGTGGCGTCTGGCAGCGGGGTGCCGTGATTGTCGATAGCAATGCCACCGACGTCGTATTCTGTTTTATCAAAAGTAATGCCAAATCTGGCGCTTACGGCATCAAGAACTTTGTGGGCTTGCTGCATCACTTCCGGGCCAATACCGTCTCCCGGTAGAACGGCAATCTTATAGGTGCCTGCCATGGTTACACTGTCTCCGTTTTTAATGTTGCTTGTTCTTTTATTTGCGCGATGCGGTCAGCGCGGTAGATGCTGTTAATCACGTGCAGCAATGCCTGACCCGAGGCTTCAATAATGTCTGTTGAGACGCCCGTACCGTGGTACTTGCGACCTTTGTAATTGGCGATGATGTCAGCCTGACCCAGGCCATCTTCCCCTTCGCCTTTGGCAGTGAGGTCAAACTTGTCCAGCACAATCTCATAGCCGGTAATGCGGTAAATCACCTGATACAGGGCATCAACTGGCCCGTTACCGATAGCGGCGTCACTGATTTCCTCGTCGCCACATTGCAGGCTGACAGTGGTCGTCGCCATCACGCTGCCACTTTGCACGCTCAGGTACTTCAGCTTGTAATAGTCGTCTTCTTCCTGCAGGTTGTTGAAGAACATCAACGCTTCCAGGTCGTAATCGAACACCTGACCTTTGCGGTCTGCCAGTTTCAGGAAAGATTCGTACAAGGTATCCAGGTTGTAATCGCTGTCGCTGTAGCCCATGGTCTCCATGTGGCTCTTCACTGCCGCGCGGCCTGAACGGCTGGTCAGGTTCAGGGCTTTCTGACCCAGTCCAATCGACTCCGGCGTCATGATTTCATACGTGTTCTTGTTCTTCAGCATGCCATCCTGGTGAATACCGGAACTGTGGCTGAACGCGTTGGCACCGACAATCGCTTTGTTAGACTGAATCGGCATGTTACACAACTGGCTGACCATCTTGCTGGTTCGGCTGATCTCTTTGTGATTGATACCGGTTTCCACGCCCAATAACTCGCCGCGGGTTTTGATGATCATCGCAATCTCTTCCAGCGCACAGTTTCCTGCACGCTCCCCGATGCCGTTGATGGTGCCCTCAATCTGGCGCGCGCCAGCCTGAACGGCGGCAATCGAGTTGGCGACGGACATGCCCAGATCGTCATGACAATGCACCGAAATCACCGCTTTATCGATGTTTGGTACGCGGTTGAACAGGGTTTTGATAATGCCACCGAACTCGCCCGGCACCGTGTAGCCCACGGTATCTGGGATGTTGACGGTGGTTGCGCCGGCCTTGATGGCTTCTTCCACCATGCGGCACAGGTAATCAATTGGGGTGCGGCCTGCGTCTTCACAGGAGAATTCCACATCGTCGGTGTAGCGACGTGCACGTTTCACCGCATTCACTCCCATTTCTACGACCTGATCGTAGCTGCGGCGCAGTTTGTCCTGAACGTGAATGGTGGAGGTGGAAAGGAAAGTGTGGATACGGAAGGCTTCGGCAACGTTGAGGGATTCAGCGGCGACGTCGATATCTTTATCGACCGCGCGGGACAAGGCACAGATCCGGCTGTTTTTGACCGTTTTGGCGATGGTCCGGACCGATTCAAAATCCCCCGGGCTTGAGATCGGGAAGCCTGCTTCAATCACATCCACACCCAGACGCTCAAGCGCCAGTGCAATCTGCAACTTCTCTTTTACAGTCAAACTGGCTGACAGCGCCTGTTCGCCGTCGCGTAATGTGGTGTCAAAGATGATGACTTGGTCTTTCATGGTCGTTCCCTCGTTTGCCTTCTTTTCGCGATTTGTGCGCACCGCAGGCAGGTAATACAAAAAACCCGCGCCTTGGCGCGGGTTTCGTGTGTCTGGTGAAAACTGTTTTTCAATCCATGACCTACCCGCGCGAAGATTTCGCGAGAAGAAGGAGGTCTAGAAGGAAAATGCGTATCATCATTTGTAACAGTTCTCTAAAAATGGTCTGTACAAATGAATACCAAAACGATTACTAAAGCGTCAATATCAAATTAGAAAATAACAAGAAACCGTCATTTATAATGTTAACTGTGGTGTAAAACACTGCTTTTTATGTTCTTGATTGGAGTTATTCACTGATGTGATTGAGTGCAGATCGGTCGGGTAGGTGGGATGCGTCTTAATCACCCAGACAGCCAGAGGGTTCGGTGCTCGCTCAGTAGATTGCCACTATTGCGGGTCGCAAATTGAACTCATGAAAAGGTAATGTTTTGTAAATAGAGAGAAAAGCGCGGAGTTCCTACGTAGTATACTGTTCAGACTATCCACAATGTTTAAGTGGGTATATGCCTTGACCCCAGCAGGCTTGATGCCACGAAAGGAGATCGTCATCCATGACACTGCGACGTAAACTACTTTTCTTTCCCGCATTGGCAGTAGGCATTGCTGTTCTTGTTATTGCCATTAATTCTCGTCCTGATGTGCCGGTAAAACCTGCGCTGTCAAAATCCCGTTCTGTGGATGTGATTATCTTACAACAATCAGGCATTGCGCCTGTGGTGACAGGGTTTGGCCGGGTGAAGCCAAAGCTGACCTGGCAGGCCATTGCGGAAGTGAATGGCAAGGTGATTTACCGCAACCCTGCGCTGGAAAAAGGCAGTGTGCTTCCTGCTGGCACTGAGTTGTTGCGGATTGACCCGACAGATTATCAGCTCGCTGTCGCACAGGCTCAGGCCGAGGTGAGTGTCAGGGAGGCGCGTCTGGCTAAACTGGTGCTGGATGAGACGAGCCTTAATACCACGCTTCGGATAGAAAAGCGCCGGCTCTCTTTGAGCCAGGATGAACTGGCGCGCAAAAAGAACCTGCGCCAGAAGGGGCTGACATCCCAATCTGATCTGGATACTGAGCAACAGGCATTTTTATCCCAGCAAGCCCGGGTACAGGATCTGGAAGCGCAGCTGAAAGTGCTGCCGGATGAAAAGCGCATCACCGAAGCCGAACTGAATGCCAGCCAGCTGGCGCTGGAGCAGGCAAAACGTAATCTTGAGAAAACCCGGATCGTGTTGCCTGTCGACAGCCGCATCGCAGAAGTGAATATTGAACGTGATCAGGTGGTCACGCCGCAGCAAGTGATGGTAGTCGCTCACGGCCTTGGTGCCGTCGAGGTGGATGCGCAGGTCTCTATTCATGATATGCAAACCGTGTTTGATACCCTGAATGGCGACCTTGCCCAAGGCTTTGCGGAGAAGCTGCATGAGCTTGATGCCAGCGTGAGTTTGTCGAGTGGCAGTTTTAAAGGTGAATGGAAAGCCGGTGTGGCACGGCTGAGTGATACTGTCAGCCTCAATCAGGCGACCGTTGGCGTGATCTTGGAGATCGCGCTGGATGAAGAGAAAAAACAAGGGGGTGCTGCGCAGCCAAGTCTGGTCAATGGGATGTTTGTCAAAGCCACCATTGAAGGTAAACCTGTGTCCCACTGGGTGATCCCAGAGCGTGCACTGCGCGGTGACAGCATTTACTTGATTGATGATGGAAAGCTGAAGATTGTTCCGGTCGAGGTTCTGTTCCGGCGCGGAGAGCTGGTGGCCATCAACGGCGATCTAAAGGCAGGGCAACAGTTGGTGCTGAACGATCTCTTGCCTGCTGTGCCGGGCATGGCATTGAAAGCTGTCACGCTTGACGGTAAGGCGGTTGAAGCAGCGGGCGGGGAGGCATCATGATCCGTTTCTTTGCCCGCCACCCGACAGCGGCCAACCTTCTGATGCTGACCCTGATCCTGCTTGGGTTAACGTCGCTCGGTAAACTCAAACGTGAAACCTTCCCTGAATTTGCACCACCTTACATTCTCGCCACTGTGGTATATCCCGGTGCCAGCCCTGAGCAGGTAGAGCAAAATATCTGTCTGTTGATGGAAGATGCGGTAGACGGCCTTTCCAACATCGTTGAAACCCGCTGTGAAGCCGTGGAAGGCTCGGCGGGTTTGGTGGTCAAACTGGATGCAGAGGCCGATATTTCCCGCATGCTGGTGGATATCCAAACCCAGATTAACGCCATCAACAATTTTCCCAGCGACATTGAACCGCCGGTTGTTCGGGAGCTTGACTGGAATGAACCGGTAGTCGATGTGGCGATTGCCGCAGATACTGACTGGGTGGGGCTGAAAGCCTATGCCGAAAGCCTCAAGCAAACATTGAAGCGTGATTATGACGTCCCTTTGGTGAGTGTCGCGGGCTTTTCTGACAAGCAAATTCGTATTGAAGTGCGCGAGAGTGCGCTTCGCCAGCTTGGTCTCAGCATTTCGGATATTGCGTCGCAGATCAGTGCGCAGAATATCAATTTGCCTAGCGGAAATGTCGAGCTGAATGATAAGAGCCTGTTGATCCGGTTTGATGAAAGGCGCATTGCTGCCGACACTCTGGGGCAAATCGTGGTGGCGGCGGAGTCCAATGGCGGGGTGATTCGCCTGCAGGACATTGCCACCCTGACTGAGCGGTTTGAGCTGGATGAACAACAGGTCTGGTTTGATGGTAAACCCTCTGCGCTGCTGAAAATCAGCAAAAACAAAGCCGACGATGCATTAAGGATCAAAGACAAAGTGGTGCAGTTTGTCGACGATGAACAGGCTAGAGCGCCAAATGGCGTCACGCTGAATCTCACCAACGATTTCTCTTCCCTGCTCTGGGACCGCCTGACCATGATGACTCGCAATGCCTGGCAAGGCGTGATTCTGGTGTTTGCGGTGATGTGGCTGTTTTTCTCCTTTCGCTATTCGTTTTGGGTTGCTGCAGGCTTGCCGGTGGCATTTCTTGGCAGTTTCTTTTTGATGGCGCAGCTTGGGTTGTCCATCAACATCATGTCGCTGGTCGCACTGCTGATGGCGATCGGTATTATGATGGATGATGCGATTGTGATTTCTGAATCCATTGCGGCGCATATCGACAGAGGGCAAAAACTTGAAGAAGCGGTGGTCAACGGGGTTAACAAAGTGCTGCCCGGCGTGGTGTCGTCCTATCTCACTACCGTGTGTATTTTTGGCAGTCTGATATTCCTGCAAGGGGAAATGGGGGCGGTACTCAAGGTTGTGCCCATGGTGCTTATCCTGGTGCTGACACTGAGTCTGGTGGAAGCATTCATTATCCTGCCTCACCATTTGCAGCATTCGCTGGCAAAGGCCAAAACAGAAAAACCGGCACTGGCCTTCAAGCAAAAATTCCTTGAGAAATTTGAAGCCTTTCGTGCCGGGAAACTGGCGGAGTGGGTCACCTGTGCGGTGAAATGGCGTTATCCCTTCGTTGGCGGGGTAATGGCTATGCTGCTGATTTCCATTTCCTTGCTGGTATCCGGTTCATTGCGCTTTGTTGGTTTTCCCGAGCTGGATGGCGATATTGCGGAGGCACGGGTGATTTTGCCGCCGGGCTCGTCGTTGGCACAAACCGAAGCCGTGGTCGCAACATTGGTTGCGTCTGCCCATCGCGTCGGAAAGCGGCTTAGTATGGAATATGAAGGTGGACGTCCGCTGGTGGAACACATTACCGAGCAGTTTAATTTTAACGCCGATGCCGATGAGAGTGGTCAACATATTGCGACTGTGCGTCTGGATCTTCTAAGCGCTGAAGCGCGCAACACCCTGATTGAAGACTTTATTGCTGCATGGGAACAGGAGACCGGCGTACTCACTGACCCGGTTTCTATGGTGTTCAAACAACCGGCGATGGGGCCGGGCGGGCGTGATTTTGATATCCGCCTGCAGCACGATAACCTCGATGAATTGAAACAGGCCTCTGTTGCTATCCAGCAGTTTATCAGCCAGTTTGAGGGCGTTTCCGGTGTGCTGGATGACATGCGCCCCGGCAAGGAGGAAGTCAAAGTTACCCTGCGGCCCGGCGCAGAAGCCTTTGGCATCAATGGTCAGATGATTGCGCGCCAGCTTCGCGCTGCGTATTTTGGTCAAACGGCAGATGAAATTCAGGTCGGCCCGGAAAGCATTGAGATTGATGTCAGGCTCGACAGCGACGATGCTGCCAGCCTGCAACGCTTCGCCAATTTCCCGATTGTGTTGCCTGACGGCAGTCAGATCCCTTTGTCTACTGCTGCAGAGCTGAACTACCAGCGCAACTATGTCCGCATCCAGCGTATTGACGGCCTGCGAACCCTGAGTGTGTTTGGGGATGTGGTGCAAAGCCAGGTCAGCATCGGCGATGTGCTGGCACAACTCAAACGCGATGTGATCCCCAGCCTTGAAAGCCAGTATCCGGGGCTGCGCGTGTTGTTTGAGGGGCAAAGCCGCGATTCGGCAGAAACTGGCCGCTCAATGGGCGTCGGTTTTGCGCTTGGGCTTTTCGGTATCTTCGTTATCCTGAGTTATCAGTTTCGCAGCTATCTGGAGCCCTTTGTGGTGCTGATTGCGATTCCGCTGGCACTGATTGGGGTGCTCTGGGGGCACTGGCTGCTCGGGCATCCGCTCAGTATGCCAAGCCTGATGGGGTTTGTGTCCCTCGCCGGGGTAGTCGTGAACGATTCGATTCTTCTGGTGCAATATATCCGCCACCACTTCGATGAAGGGGAAGGGATTTATGATGCGGTGATCAGCGCCAGTCAGGAGCGCTTTCGCGCAGTATTCCTGACATCATTGACCACAGCAGCGGGCTTATTGCCACTGCTGCTTGAGACCAGTTTGCAGGCGCAAGTGGTGAAACCTCTGGTGATTTCCATCGTCTTCGGCATTTTCACCTCAACGTTGTTGGTGTTGTTTATGATCCCGGCGGCCTACGCCATATTGGCAGACTTTGGCAAAGTAAAACGGCACCAACCCCTTCATGGTGATATGCCAGTGTAATCTTTTCCGGCAAATATAAATCGATGTCCCCATTGTTCGAGTCAATGTCTGATTGACAGGTTTTTTAGTCTAATTTTATATTTAACTGTATGATTATAAGGTTATTTTTATTGAATTGTTGGTTTCCTTGTTGCTTCTTCTAGGCATCAATTTACAACAATTTACTGGGGGGATTTATTCAATCGTGTTACTAAGTTGACGCTTTGATAGTCGCACGCGGAATTTCATATTATCGCAAGACATAAGCAAGCTTTGTCTCATGGCTGGAAAGGGTCAACCCGCATCGTATTAATGATGAACTCTCCAGGGTTGATCAGTGACTGTTGCCACAGACGCTTTACATTTACTGTTTCCTTCAGGGTTTAGGTATGACGCAGAAAGAGTCGGTTAACCATTTCGAGAGCCGCACTGATACGACGCTGAGAAGTGTCGATCTCAACCTCATCACGGTCTTTGATGCGGTGATGCAAGAACAGAACATTACTCGTGCCGCACAGAGTCTGGGGATGTCACAACCGGCAGTCAGTAATGCGGTATCACGCCTGAAAGTGATGTTTAATGATGAGTTGTTTGTCCGCAGTGGTCGTGGCATTAAACCGACACAGCGTGCCCGTCAGCTATTTGGCCCAATTCGTCAGGCCATCCAGTTGATCAAAAATGAGCTGCCGACGTCTGTGTTTGTGCCTGAAACCAGTAATCGTACTTTCCGTCTGGCGATTTGCAGCCCCTCAGACATGCGGTTTGTTCCTCAGATCCTCAATACCATTTCCTCCGTTGCGCCTGGTGTCAAAGTTCAGGTAGAAACGGAGTTTGATCGTGATATCGCCCGTAAATTGCGCTACCAGGAAGTGGACTTTGTGATTGATTACCTGCACTTCTGTGAAGCTGGTTTCTGCAGCACAGAGATGTTCAGCGATGAGCTGGTGGTGGTGGCAAGTAAAAACCATCCGCGTCTGGGGGATAACATTACTGCGAAAGCGCTTTCCAGCGAGGCGCATGCCGTCTTGAAACATAATGGTGAGATGCTGGGATATGCTGAAGCTTTATACCGTGATGGCCGTTACCATGAAGCCTATCAGGGGGTTAGCCTGAGCAATATCTTGTATGTGGTCAGCCAGTCACAACTGGTGGCCGTGGCGCCACGTTGGATGGTTGAAAGTGGCAGCAACCATGAAAACCTTAAGATGTTACCCCTGCCACTGGAGAACAACCGGATCAGCGGCTACCTGAGCTGGCATGCATCGGCGGAGAAAGACAAAGGTCACTTATGGATGCGCGACCAACTGCTGACGATTTGTGGTAACTCCTTGGTGTAAATCTGGCGTAAAAATGCTGCGAAAAAGCACTAAAAACCGGCGAAAGCCGGTTTTTGCGTCCAATACTTGCTTTGATACATCTTGTTACAACTTTTTTCTGCTTTGAGAGAACAGCTGTACTCTGAAATGAACACTGTTCGTCAAATGTATTGCTCAGGTTTTGAGCGTCCTGCATGTGCTTTTTCTTGTAATTGATGGGGGAGTCATTACACTGCTGACTGAGTTTTAGCTTACAGCTGTAAGCCAATTGTTTTCCCTGCGACCCGCATTGTATTTACCGGGTCATGCTGTGCTGAGAGAGTGTGAAATGGCGCTGGAACTTCATATCGTTAACCGTATCCGTGAGCAGGTTAATGCTCAGGGCGACAAGATTGCGCTGCGATTCCAACAAGGAGCCGGTTGGGGCGAGCTATCTTGGCGTGAATTCGGTAAATGCATTGATGCGGCTTCACGAGCGATGCTGGTTTCCGGCCTCGCTGTGCAGGATAAAATCGGTATTTTTGCCAATAACTGTGCAGAGTGGAGCATTGCCGATATTGCTGCGCTTCAGGTGCGTTGTGTACCCGTGCCCATTTACCCTACCAACACCGCTGAACAAGCCGCCTATATTCTGCGTGATGCCGGGGTGCGCATCCTGTTTGTGGGCGACCAGTCTCAGGTAGATGCGGCGATGTCTATTGCAGATAGCTGCCCTTCACTGGAAAAGATTGTCAGCTTTGACGACAACGTCGATTTCGCTGGCCATGCCATGGGTATGGGATGGCGTTGCTTCCTGCAAACCGCCAATGACAATGTGGATCCGGAGTTCAATAAACGCCTTGCCGATGCGGCGATGGACGATTTGATGACGCTGATTTACACCTCAGGCACCACGGGCGAGCCGAAAGGTGTGATGCTGGATTACGCCAACATTGCTGCGCAGATTGAAAGCCACGATCAAGTACTTGGGATCAGTGAGAATGAAGTCTCACTCGCCTTCCTGCCGCTGTCACATGTGTTTGAACGCTGCTGGACTTTCTATGTGCTACATCACGGCGCAACCAACTGCTACCTGTCCAATACTTATGCCATCCGCGAAGCATTGCAGGACGTGAAGCCAACTGTGATGTGTGCGGTGCCGCGCTTCTATGAAAAAATCTACAGTGCGGTTCACGAAAAAGTGGCGACAGCTAACCCGGTGAAAAAAGGCATGTTCCGTGCGGCAGTGTCTATCGGCAACCTGATGGCAGAAATTACCCGCAAAGGCAAAAAACCAGCACCTTGGCTCAAGAGTGCGCACCGCATGGCGGATAAGCTGGTGCTGAGCAAATTGCGTGAACTGCTGGGTGGCAATATCACCATGATGCCCTGTGGTGGCGCAAAACTGGAGCCCGCCATCGGCCGTTTTTTCCATGCCATTGGCGTGAATGTGAAGTTGGGTTACGGCATGACTGAGACCACGGCAACCGTTTCATGTTGGGACAGCGGCAGTTTTGATCCAGACTCGATTGGCATGCCAATGCCCAATGCTGAGGTAAAAATCGGCGAAAATAATGAAATTCTGGTGCGTGGCCCGATGGTGATGCGCGGTTACTACAACAAGCCAAAAGAGACCGCAGACACCTTTACCAAAGATGGCTTCCTTAAAACCGGCGATGCAGGCCATATTGATGCCAAGGGTAACCTATTTATTACCGACCGCATCAAAGAGCTGATGAAAACCTCTGGCGGCAAGTATATCGCGCCACAAATGATTGAAGGCAAGCTGGGCAAAGATCACTTCATTGAACAAATTGCGGTAGTGGCAGATGCGCGTCATTTTGTGTCAGCGCTTATTGTACCGTGTTTTGAAACGCTGGAGAGCTGGGCGAAAGAGCTCAACATTAAATATCATGATCGTATGGAGCTGATTAAACACAGTGAAGTGGTCGAATTGTTTGAAAAACGCCTCGCAGAGCTGCAAAAAGAGTTGGCGAAGTTTGAGCAGGTGAAAAAATTCACGCTATTGCCTTCTGAGTTTTCCATGTCGAAAGGCGAGTTAACCCCCACGCTGAAGCTTCGTCGCAAAGTGATTCTGGAGCGATATAAAAAGCAAATTGAAGCCATGTACAAAAAGCACTGAGCTTGCCAATTCTCCTCAAAGCCCGGTTCTAATGCCGGGCTGTTTTTTTGCTTCTTTTCGCCTCTTTTTCTTTTCCTCGCACGTTATTGCCCGACAGGCAAAAGTGTCTTTAACGTGCAACTCCCCGAAAAATATTTCCCTAATGGCCAAAACAGACTTTTTTTCGTGTGCATATACAACGGATGTCCAAACAGTAAATGTTGTTAACGCATGACTTTTCAGCAGTGAATGCTGATGGAGTGGGTTTGTGTAGAGTCTTTAATGATGAATGATTGTTCAATCAGAGTATTAATGGGAATAAAGGTTATGTAATAGACAGATTTGCTAACAAAGCGTTAAAGTTGTTGGTGTTCATACAGCAGACAGGTGACTGGGATCAGGCACTGTTAAACGCAGCATGGACAAACGCTTTTTTATTCCCTGTTACGACCGGGGATAAAAGCATAGCTGGCATGGATTGGCGGCAAGCAGGCAGTAAGTAATGTCGGCATCCATCTCTAGGCTACAAATAAGTCCTAAACTATGCAGACATGGAGGCATATAGTGGAAATGTTGTCAGGAGCCGACATGGTCGTTCGTTCAATGATCGATCAGGGCGTTAAACATATATTTGGGTATCCGGGCGGATCGGTGCTGGATATCTATGATGCATTGCATGAGAAAAGTGATATCGAGCATGTGCTCGTCCGTCACGAGCAGGCAGCGGTTCATATGGCGGATGGTTATGCCCGTGCCACCGGCGAGGTGGGGGTTGTGTTGGTCACTTCAGGCCCAGGTGCAACCAATGCGATTACCGGTATCGCGACCGCGTATTACGACTCAGTTCCCTTGGTGGTGCTTTCCGGCCAGGTAATGAGTAACCTGATTGGTAACGATGCTTTCCAGGAATGTGACATGGTGGGTGTCTCCCGCCCGATCGTAAAACACAGTTTTTTGGTGAAAAACACCGAAGACATTCCCAAAGTCATCAAAAAAGCCTTTTATCTGGCATCAACCGGCCGCCCTGGCCCTGTAGTTGTTGATCTGCCGAAAGATATGCTGAACCCTGCAAACACATACCCTTACGAGTACCCGGAAAGCATATCCATGCGTTCTTATAACCCGACAACGTCGGGGCATAAAGGACAAATCAAGCGTGGCCTGAAAGCGCTGCTGGAAGCGAAAAAGCCAGTTCTGTACGTCGGGGGCGGTGCGATTATCTCGGAATGTGGTGAGCAGATTAAAACGCTGGCAGACACTCTAAATATTCCGGTTATCAGTACCTTGATGGGCCTTGGTGCGTATCCGGGCACAGGTGACAAGTCTCTCGGTATGCTGGGCATGCACGGTACGTATGAAGCCAACATGGCAATGCACAATGCCGATCTTATCTTTGGTATCGGTGTGCGTTTTGATGACCGTACCACCAACAACCTCGAAAAATACTGCCCAAATGCCAAGGTCATGCACATTGACATTGACCCATCAAGCATTTCAAAAACTGTCGCGGCAGATATCCCGATTGTAGGGTCGGCAGATGTGGTGTTAAACACTATGCTGAAGCTTCTGACCGAGCAGGGTGGCTCGAATGATGCGGCAGCGCTTGATGCCTGGTGGAGCAACATCAATGTCTGGCGTGAGCGCAAGTGCCTGGCGTATGAAACCAATAATGAGCGCATTAAACCGCAACAAGCGATTGAAGCCGTCTACAAGCTCACCAATGGTGATGCCTATGTGGCGTCAGATGTTGGCCAGCACCAGATGTTTGCGGCGCTTTACTACCCGTTTGACAAGCCACGTCGCTGGATCAACTCTGGCGGTCTCGGCACCATGGGATTCGGCCTGCCGGCTGCCATGGGGGTAAAGTTTGCGCTCCCTGACGCTGAGGTGATTTGTGTCACCGGTGACGGCAGTATCCAGATGAATATCCAGGAACTGTCAACCGCGCTGCAATATGACATTCCCGTCAAAATTATCAACCTCAACAACCGCTTCCTCGGTATGGTGAAACAGTGGCAGGACATGATTTATCAAGGTCGCCACTCTCACTCTTACATGGACTCGGTGCCTGATTTCGCGGCAATTGCTGAAGCGTATGGCCATGTTGGTATCCGCATCAGCAATCCGGCAGATCTGGAAAGCGAGCTAGCGCGAGGTCTGGCGATGAAAGATAAGCTGGTCTTCATCGATATCAGCGTCGATGAAACCGAGCACGTATACCCGATGCAGGTGCGTGGCGGAGCGATGAATGAAATGTGGTTGAGCAAGACGGAGAGAACATAATGCGCAGTATTGTATCGATTTTGATGGAAAACGAACCTGGCGCATTGTCCCGTGTTGTCGGCCTGTTTTCCCAGCGTGGTTATAACATTGAATCCCTGACGGTATCACCGACAGACGATCCGACTCTGTCCCGCCTTAATATCACCACGACAGTAGTAAAAGAGTCAGAGCGTGAGCAAATCGAAAAGCAGTTGCATAAGCTTATCGACGTGCTGAAAGTCAGCAATGTGACCGAATCTGATTATATCGAGCGTGAACTGGCGATGGTGAAGGTGAAAGCGAGTGGTTTTGCTCGTGCTGAAGTCAAACGCACTGCAGACATTTTCCGGGGCCAGATTGTGGATGTCACCAACGCGCTGTATACGGTGCAACTGGCCGGAACCAGCGAAAAGATTGATGCCTTTATCTCAGCAATGAAAGATGTCACTGACATCATTGAAGTCGCACGCAGTGGTATCGTGGGCATCGCACGTGGTGAGCGCGCGCTGCGTCAGTAATCGATAACCCGTCACGGAAAAGCCGATGGTAGGAGCCATCGGTTTTTTTTGGTATTACAAATGCTCTCAACTTGCGACTTTTTGCTCAAAATGTATACTGCTATCTTCATCAAAAGTAAAAATAACTAAAAAGAGAAACGTCACGTGTTCCAAACCATCAATAAGTATTTGGTGAGGGTGACTACCTTGTCACTGGCTGTCCTGACAATCAAGGTTGGCTGGATTTATCTGGTGCCAATGGCCATTTTGGTCAATACTCACCGCAATGAACTGTTGCCATCCTGGTTCAGAAAGTAATCCCCAAGAAACAAAAAAAGGAGCCAATTCCCATTGGCTCCTTTTTCATGTTCAGTATGGTTAGATTACAGAACGTGTACAGAGGCAGTATTGGTGGTGCCGGAAGCAACCAGTGCACCTGATACCATCACCACAATGTCACCTTTCGCAGCCAGACCTGACTCCAGTGCAATTTCTTTACCGCGACGGTAGAACTCATCAGTGTTTTCAAATTGATCAACAACCACAGATGTTACACCTTTGCTCAGGCAAAGTTGTGCGGCAGTTTTCTCGTTGATGGTCATCGCGAGGATGTTTGCTGTTGGGAAGTACTTACGCACAGAACGTGCAGACTTACCGGCTTCCGTCGCAACCACGATCAGTGGTGCGCCCAGTTTCTCAGCCGTGTCAACGGCACCTTTACACACCGCTTCAGTGATGCGCAGGCGAGGGCTGTCCAGACGTGAACCCAGTTCTGCTTTCAGTACAGCGTCAGTGCGCTTCGCAATTTGTGCCATGATGGTAACCGCTTCAACAGGGTATTTACCTTTCGCGGTTTCACCAGACAGCATAACAGCATCAGTACCGTCCATGATTGCGTTTGCCACGTCACCGGCTTCTGCGCGGGTTGGACGTGGGTTTTTGATCATTGAGTCCAGCATTTGGGTCGCGGTGATAACCACTTTACGTGCGCGGTTACATTTTTCGATCATCATCTTCTGTGCGAAGATCACTTCTTCTGCCGGGATTTCGACACCCAGGTCGCCACGTGCAACCATGATGCCGTCAGACAGCTCCAGGATTTCGTCAAAGTTATCAACGCCTTCCTGGTTTTCGATTTTTGAGATGATTTGGATTCGCTCACCGCCGTTTGCGTCCAGCAGTTCACGGATTTCTTTCACATCAGACGCTTTACGGATGAAAGACGCCGCGATGAAGTCAACGCCTTGTTCACAACCGAAGATCAGGTCGCCTTTGTCTTTCTCAGACAGTGCAGGCAGATTAACTGAAACGCCTGGCAGGTTAACACCTTTGTTTTCGCCCAGATCACCGTTGTTCAGTACTTTACAGATAACTTCTGTTTCTGTAGTTTCCAGCACTTCCATTTCGATCAGACCGTCGTCGACCAGAATGGTGTTACCCACAGACAGGTCATTGGCGAAGCCTGGGTAAGTGACTGCAACGCGCTCTGCGTTACCGATGACTGATGCATCAGTCGTGAAGGTGAAAGTCTGACCTGCAACCAGAGAAACATCGTTGCCGCCTTCCAGTTTGGTGGTGCGGATCTCAGGACCTTTGGTGTCCAGCAGGATAGCCAGTTGCTTTCCTGTGTTTTCCATTACCTTACGCAGGTTAGCAATGCGTGTGCCGTGCTCAGCGAAGTCGCCGTGTGAGAAGTTCAAGCGCATGACGTTCATGCCTGCTTCTGCCAGCTTGGTCAGCATCTCTACCGATTCGGTTTTTGGTCCAATCGTACAAACGATTTTGGTCTTTTTCATGTAAGGTTTTCTCCGGTCGAACGTTTACCCAAGGGATAAATGTCGCTGTAACCACAGGCACAGGTTATTGAAGTTCGTAATAAAACAACAACCCTGACAGTGATGAGCGGCAACATTGCCTTATTGCTCTTACAGCGTTAATACAGGTTCATGCCACATAATTGTGTTGTCCAAACGGTGAGGCGCTTGGACAACACAACTCATCGATGAAAGCGGGCACAAGTATACATGCTTTATATGGCGGAAATTTGATCGCAGGCAATGGAAAAAGGGTTATTCCCACCTTCATTCTACATTCCACTTAAGTGATAAAACGCATACCCGCTTCAAAACTGTAAATTTACCACAATAATCTAGGTAGATCACTAATCGGTAACGATTAGGTAAAGAGCGATGAACATTCGTAAACGAAGAGAAAGAAGCATTGTGGGTGCCCACCTACATAGGCATCGTGTCTGGATGCGTGTGAAATAAAGTGACAGTATTTTTTCGTTTTTCAATGAAATTGCGAATTTTTTTCACAGTTTCAGAGATCAAGCTCTCGCTCTGGTGAATCAACTGTTAAACACAGTGTGGTCTGTTGATTGAATTTTGCGACAATGTTTGCACTAATTGATGTGTAAAGAGGCTTGCTTTTGATATATACGCTTCGGTTATGCCGATTCGTTTGTAGCGTTGTGGTATTCATGCTGGGAATGTCCCAGTCGTTAGCGTTATCTGAAACAGATAAAGAAACCATTATCGTGACGAATTCCCATAGCTGGAAGCCGTTTGCTTTTTCTGAAAATGGTATCGCTACGGGATTGCTGGTTGATTACTGGAGGTTGTTTTCAGAGATCAACAATACGCCGGTCGAGTTTGCGCTGAGCGATTGGAATGACTCAATCGAAGCTATGAAAACAGGGGGGCGTAAGGTTCATGGTGGCTTGCTTTATTCTGAATCCCTGGTAGACACCTTAGATTACGTTTTACCACTGTTCGAGATTTCTACCACCCTGTATGTACGGAACCGCGACGAAGAATTGCGAACTCAGGGTTTTTTGCCGGGAATGGTGATTGGCGTGGTGAAAGGCAGTTACGAAGAGGAATACGTCCAAACGCGTTATCCGTTGGTGGCAACCCTGGGGTTTGATAACAATGCGGCGCTGATCCAGGCGGCACACAATGGCAAAGTAAACCGCATGCTGCTCAATACTCAAGTTGCGACGTACTATTTGCATCAGCAGGAAAACCCAAACCGTTTTGTACCGATTGAACGCATTTATCAAAAGATGCTGTACACTGCGATCCCCAAAGGCAATGAACTGCTGTTTAAGGAAGTCGAAAGCGGTATTAAGAATATTCCACCACAGGAAATTGCCCGTATTAAACAAAAGTGGCTTAACACCAGCAAAACTACCCAGATCCCACACTGGTTTTGGCCGATCACTGCTTCACTCGTGTTTCTGGTGGCTGTCAGCTATATCATCTTGCTAAAAAAAGCCGTGACCAGAAAGACCCGTGCCCTGAAAGCCTTGAATGTCAAACTTGAGGATTATGCCTATACTGATTCCCTGACTGGGCTGATGAACCGGCGTGGACTCGACAGAATGTACAGCAGCAAGCGGGTCAGCAATATGCGAAAGCGTGGGAAACTTGGCGTATTGATGCTCGATGTTGACCACTTCAAACAAATTAATGACAAATACGGTCACCTGAAAGGGGATGAAGTGCTGAATAACCTGGGGGGAGTGTTAACCGATTACGTGCGTGAGGCTGTGGCGGTTGCAAGACTGGGGGGAGAAGAATTTTGCCTGCTGCTACCCGCTGAAGATGTACGGGATTTGGAAGTGAATGCGGATTATGTCTGCAGTTGTTTGGTCCCCCAGGCGTCACAAACACAATTGGATCTTCATGTCACGGCCTCTATCGGTGCCTTGCTGGTAGATAGGGAAAGCCCGGAGACATCATTAGAAGCTTTACTGCATCATGCTGACCGCTTGATGTATCAAGCGAAAGAAGCTGGCAGAAACCGGGTTGTGGTCAGCCAGCTTTCTCACCAACGTTTTCACCGTTATGCAGGAAATATCACCGCTTAACTGGCGTTGATTTTCTGTGTTTTCTCTATTGATGCTTCATAATTGATCAGATTGTTACGGCCACTCCTCTTGGCAATATACAGCGCTTCGTCTGCACGTAAGCTGGCGGAAAGAAAGTCGTCCGTGGCTGCAATGACCGTCATCCCGATGGAAATGGTACAGCTAAGAGTCAGAGGCTGAGAGTTGGGATGGCTGACCCGGAATTCACAGTGTTCTAAGGATTTGCGCAGTTGCTCTAAACGGGCATAGGCTTCGCCATGATTGTCTGCCCAGATTAATAGCGCAAATTCTTCTCCTCCAAGCCGAAATGCGTACTCATCCGGTGTGGTGAAACCTTCAATTTCCCTTGCAACGCGGCGTAACACAATGTCCCCTACCGGGTGACCAAATGTGTCGTTGATGTGCTTGAAGTGATCGATATCTGCAATCGCCAGGTATTGGCACCGTTGGTGGGCGGCATGACGTTCACTGAACAGGTCAAGCAGGTAGCGGCGGTTGTAGAGATTAGTCAGGTCGTCGCGATGTGCCATATCCCGCAATGTACGTTCACGACGGACTTGGTCTGTTACCACACTGACAAAGGTACACATCGCTTTCTCGCCGTACCAATCGATGACTTTGTCGGTAATTTCCGCAATCATAGGATTCCCTTTCAAATCCATGTGATTGATCACTTCAGGCGGTGTCGGGATCCCGGTTTCTATCGCGTGGTTGTAACGACGCTGTGCTTCTGGCCAGTGCTCTTTCTCAAACAACACACGAATAGAGGGCAAGCTGAGCACGTCTTCGGCACTCTCCATACCGCTGAACTTAGCGAATGCGTTGTTGGCATACTTCGGCACAAAATTGATATGAATGACACAAGGGTTAGGATGTATGTCGAGTATGTCTTTAAAATTTGGCATTGACATGGAAGAAGGCTAGTCAAATAATTGTGAAAGTTATCACTTGTTCGCATGAAAACTGCGATGTATTTCAAGGTTCAGGGACTGTATTTTCAAATCACTCATTTATGAGTCATGCGTATTAATATTACGTCAATATTCGGGTGGAAACAGGTATTAAAACTCAAAAATAAGACAGAATCTTTATCCGGTTATTATCCTAACACCGGCCTTATTTTCTCCCTTGTCACATCAATTCAACACCCCGGTTTTGCCACGGTTTGCTAGATTTAATCTAATATCATAGCCATAAGAGGAGGAACATTTGCATGTCAGCATGGAAATCACTCGCAGGGAGCAGTGTGATGTTCTTTTCCCTGTCGGCGCCCGCCGCCCCTACCAGCGAATTTGCTTACACTGAACAACTGGACAGCGATAAACGCATGAAATGCCTTTATGGGTATTTTGCTGAGAAGACCGGTGATCATGAGTTTGCTGTGGCCATTTTAGAAGACTGTATCGCACGCTGGAACGATGTGTATTCGATGCTGCTCTTGGCACAAATCCACGAGAACGGTGTGTACGCCCCGCCGGATCCTGCTCGTTCTACTGCCTTGATGAAACGTGGCGCAACAATGGATGATGAGGCTGGGTATTCACGGCTGGCCCGGTATCATTATGGTAAAGCGCTTTATGAAGGGTTTGGTACACAGATGGATAGGATGCGGGGACGTGAATATCTGCGTATGGCCGCCAGTGAGGGGGTGACGGATGCTTGTGAGTATTTGCAGGCAAAAGGAGAATCCTGTTAAACAAGGGAATATACCCAAGAAACCTGAACTCAGCATACTCAGGTTTCTTGGGTATACGCGTAAAGTTTCCTATCCTTAGAGTGTCTCATTGATGAGGCGGTGTGCAAGGGGAGCATGGAATATGCTCATAGGAGTTGTAGCACAAAGGTAAGAAGTCATGTGTACTATATTTGCCGGGCAGGATCCCGCTAATTACGAAATGCACTCACGTTCAGTCCGCCTTGCAGGTCATTCAACCAGTGTAAGGCTGGAGAAAAAATTCTGGCAGATCATTGATCATCTTGCCCAGGAACAAGGCATGAACACCGGCAAGTTCCTTACTACGATGTATGATGAAGCCCTCGACATTAACGGTGATGTCAGCAACTTTGCCTCTCTGCTGCGTTGCAGCTGTATTCTCTATCTCAGCGAACCCCACGGTGTCCTGAACTTGGCTAATGCTGAATTGCGACAGCGTGAAACGCTGGATAAAGCGGGATGAAAAAGCGCGATAGCAGCCAACAACCTATATTAACAATTTTTTCACATGCGGTAGCATGATACCACCCAAGCCGAATACCCCGTCGTTATAGTGGAATGACTTAATAAACACGGAGGTATTTATGGCGAAAATGATCCATTCCATGATTCGGGTACTCGACCCGGATCGTTCTCTCTCATTTTATAAAACTGCACTGGATCTGGATGTTGCACAGCGGTTTGACTTTGATGGCTTCTCTCTCATCTATTTGCGTAATGACAGCAGTGACTTCGAACTTGAACTGACGCACAACCACAGCCAGACCGAAGCGTATACCCACGGCTCCGGTTATGGTCACTTGGCTGTGTGTGTGGACGATCTTGCTGCTATACACGCCAAACTTTGCGATGCCAACCTGAATCCTACAGAGATGAAAGCCATGAGTTACAACGGAAAACCCATGGCGCGTTTTTTTTTCCTGACCGATCCCGATGGATACAAAATCGAATTCCTTGAGCAGTCTGGACGTTTCCAATAGAAGAAGCGCTATCTTGCTTGCGAAAGGAAGCTGAAAGCGAGGAGAGCAATCATGAATAACGTGAACCCTGCCTTTTCAAGGCGAACCATTTTAAAAATGGGTGCATTGACGGCCACCGCGGCGTATGCCTATGCGGTAGCCGGATTGTCCCTGTCTGGCAAAAGCTGGGCACTCACCGTGAAGGCACTGGATAACAAAACGGCGAATGCCCTGATCAGCATCAGCCGAAGTATTTATCCGCACCCTGAATTGGACGACCTTTTTTATGCTGCCAGTGTTGAAAGTATTGATGCACAAGCGGCGAAAGACCCCTCACAATTGAAAGCCATTATTGAAGGCGTGGCCTCCCTGACCAAGGCCGCTGATGGAGACTGGAACAGCCTGCCAGAAGCCAAACAGGCAGCCTTGTTGCAACAGGTGGCCAGCGAGCCCTTTTTCCAAGCCATCCGCAGTAATATGGTGGTTTCCCTTTACGACAACCCTGGCCTTTGGCCTGCTTTTGGTTACGAAGGCCCTTCTTTTGAGAAAGGGGGGTACATCAACCGCGGCTTTAACGATATTCAGTGGTTGCCAACACCGGACAAGGAGGTCTAGTCATGGCGAAGCAATTTGATCTTTCAGACAACAGTGTTGTGGTGGTGATTGGCTCCGGTGCCGGTGGTGGCACACTGAGTAATGAATTGGCACAAAAAGGGGTGGATGTGGTGTGTCTGGAAGCTGGTTCACACCTCGATTACCGCAAGGATTTTGAAAACAACGAATGGAAAATGTTCGGCAAGGAGGCTTGGCTCGAACCCAGAACCACGTCCGGCAGTTGGGAAGTAGCAAGGGATTTTCCCGGTTTGCCAGCGTGGATTTGCAAAACTGTGGGCGGTTCGACCCTGCACTGGGCTGGGGCCAGCCTTCGTATTCAGGAGCATGAATTTCGCACCCGGGATGTGTATGGCGATATCAAAGATGCCAATTTGCTTAACTGGCCGATCACCCTGGCGGAGCTTGCACCTTATTACGACAGAGCGGAAGACAAAATGGGGGTGACCCGCACCCATGATATTCCGGGATTACCCGGCAACAACAACTTCAAAGTGTTGCAGGCCGGTGCGACCAAGATCGGTTACAAAAACGTGCACACCGGACGAATGGCGATTAACTCCCAACCCCGCGATGGACGGGCTTCGTGCCAACAACTGGGGTTTTGCTTTCAGGGATGTCGGATGGGGGCTAAATGGTCGACGTTGTATACCGAAATCCCGAAAGCAGAGGCGACAGGGCACTTTGAATTGCGCCCCAACAGCCACGTACTGAAAATCACCCACGATGTGACAGGCAAGGTTGATGGCGTGCTCTACGTGGATGCCGATGGGAATGAGCAACACCAGAAAGCGCGCATTGTCTGCCTGGCAGGGAACTCGATTGAAAGTCCGCGCGTGTTGCTTAATTCCGCAACTGCCATGTATCCGGACGGGTTAGCGAACAGCTCTGGGGAAGTGGGGCGTAATTACATGCGTCATGTGACAGGTTCTGTGTACGGGGAGTTTGAGAATCCGGTAAACATGTACCGTGGTACCACAATGGCAGGCATTGTTCAGGATGAGGCCCGGCATGATCCTTCACGCGGCTTTGTTGGTGGGTATGAATTAGAAACCCTCTCGCTTGGTCTGCCGTTTATGGCTGCATTTTTACGGCCAGGGGCCTGGGGTGAAGAATTTGCCAAAGACATGGAAGGGTATGAACGCATGGCGGGTATGTGGATTGTTGGCGAAGACATGCCACGGTCAACCAACCGCGTCACACTCAACACGGATGTAAAAGACCAGTTTGGCCTGCCCGTACCGAACGTGCACTATGACGATCACCCCAATGATATTGCTATGCGAAACCATGCTTACCAGCAGGGCAGTGCGATTTATGAGGCGGTAGGTGCGGTGAAAATCCATCGCGTGGTCCCTTATCCTTCGACCCATAACCTCGGCACAAACCGGATGAGTGCCAGGGCGCAGGATGGTGTGGTCAACAAGTGGGGACAGTCACATGATATCGACAACCTGTTTGTGTCGGATGGCAGCGTCTTCACCACGGGGGCGGCGGAAAACCCAACCCTGACCATTGTTGCGTTGGCCATCCGTCAGGCGGAATATATCGCCGATGCCATGAACCAAAAACATCTTTGACTGTAAACATGCCCTCCGGCGAGGTTGGAGGGCATGTTACTTGGTTGAGGTTACTGGGCTGAGAATAATATCAGGCAGTCTTATACGCAATAATCTGGTCACGCAGTTGCTTGGCAAGCTTATCCAGTATTGAACTTGATTGTGCACTGTCTGCCGCCTGCTCTTGTAGGATTTGTGCTGCGGCATGCAACTCTGAAATGAGTAAAGAAATCTCTTGTGAGACCGAGGTCTGCTCATTTGCCGTTGCGGCGACTGTGGTGTTCAATTCGGCGATGTCATTGATGGCATTGGCAAGATCACGCCAGCGTTCTGATACCTCGCTGATATTGGTGACTACTTCATCCGTTTTGTTTTGTCCGTTTTGCATCGCTTTAACGGTAGATTCGGATCCTTGGCGCAAACCTGCAAGGACTTCTGCAATTTCAGAAGTAGACTCCTGGGTCTTCTGTGCCAGTGCCCTGACTTCATCTGCAACGACCGCAAAACCACGACCTTGTTCACCGGCACGGGCAGCTTCGATAGCTGCGTTTAGGGCAAGTAAGTTAGTTTGTTCTGCAATTCCGCTAATGACAGTCATCACTTCATCTACGCGGACAACACGTTTGGACAAATCTCCAACAGCCGATCCCGCCGATTCAATATCCTGGCGAAGCTGGGTCATCAATGCGTTGACGGATTCCATTTGAGTGGCACCTACTCCAGCAGATTCCGTTGTTTGTTGCGTGCTGTCAGAGGTTTCATTGGCACTGCGTGCAATCTCTGCCGCTGAACGTGAGAGCTCTTCTACCGCAGTGGAGGCCTGTTCTGTTTGCTGTTGTTGGGCATTGGCTGACTCTGACTGTTTCTGAGAATTGCTATTGAGTTGGTTCGATGCCGTTGACAGCTCATTGGCTGAGCGCTGTAGTCCGCTGATTAAGTTTGCCAACTGATTATGCAGTTTGGCCGCAGACGCATTAATCATACCAATTTCGCCCAAACCGATTGCTGAAGGAGTACTTGTTAGGTCTCCACTGGCAATGATATCCAGCTCTTTGGCTGTCGCTTCCAGTGGACGAGTGATGAACTTCATGATGAGCATATAAGCAAGAGCAAGCAGCACGATACTGATACCAGTCACTGAAATGATAGAAATTTGCACCAGTTCACGTGCTGTCGATTGCAGGATTTGTCCATGCTTTTCAGCGGACTTGCTTAAGACATTTGACAGTTCATCAAGACGTGCAGAGGGTTCACGGTCAATGCCGCTCACCGCTTTATCACCTGCAGTATGGTTATAATTCGCATTCACGAAATCATTAAAACCACGACGGTAATCCGCTCCCATCTTTTTGTGCGACCTCAGGAAATCATTGGCCTGGGATGTCTGCTCCGGTGAATCGTTCAACAAGGGGACTAATTCCCTGCCCAACGCCTGGATTTTTGACTCTTGCTCTTGGAAGCGGCCCCAGTATTTCTCACGCTTCCCATCATCACTACCGCGGATCAATACGTTTTTCCACTCTTGTACCTGCCGCTTGAACTCAATATTCATTTGGTCCGCGAGCTGTGCGGAGCGAATCTCTGTGTTAACGACAAAATCGTATTCTTTCAGATCATCGCGCAAAGAAAGGATCGTTGTGAGGGAAATTGCTGTCAGAATAGCGATTGCTGTGGTCAGAATACCAATCACTACCCCTTTGATACTGAGATTTTTCATGAAAAACCCGCTGCTTCACATTCATCAATAAGTCTCTTTCAGTGTAGATTCGAATTTGAGACATGCATAATTTGTTGATTTAAAGACATCTTGGAGAGGTGTGTGGTATACAGCGTGAAAATGAAAGCGCTGACGTAGACAGTTTTACCATGCAATGCGGCATTCCGTAGAGTGAGGCCTCATGGTGTGGGGCGTTGCAGAGCGGGCGGTTAAGTTGTTGGCGCTGGAGAGGTTAACCATTCAACCGCGAGTGTTTCCAGCGATGCCCAATCGGTAATTTTGCAGGTGCCAATATGAAAGCTAGAGGATGTTAGTTGCCCATAACGTTTAAAGATCACACCTTCTCTGGGGTATTGGATCTCACAGTGGATGGAGGTAGCGAGGGTATCAATGTCGAAGGCAATGAGCATCACAGGAAGTGAAGGGTCGATACCACGCACATTTACCCTAAGTACCACGGGCAGGCCGCGTTCATTGGCAAACATATACATGGGTACAACATTGTGTTTGTTGCTGTTAGGTAGCAGCGTTTGAAGACAATCCAACCGGTCTAACATTTTGTTCCCCTTCAAAAAGTAAGGACTGATACCAAGCAATCTGGATTCGGGCAGCTTGAGGCTGTTTGGGTACATGCACCTTACACCCTTTATTCAGAGTGTAGTGTTAAATCCTGGCATGAAGCATGAATTGTGTATATCCAGCCATCTTCAGGTTCTAAATCTTCTTTTCAGAGCACACTGACTTATTCCTACATTAAAAAATGCCCCGACAAGTGCAGACCTGTCGAGGCGTAAGGGCATTATTTATTGATAATAACGACCGAGATATTCCCATTCATGGTTACTGGCATTGGGATCAGTTGGCCATGGGAAATAGCCGTATCGGTGGGTTTTCAGACGATAATAGTGTTCCCCTCCCCGGAAATGATAAACATAGATATCGTTCACGTTTCCGTAGGTGCCGTTATCGCCCCATTCATGCATGGTGTCTTGCTTGTACCATGTCAGCAGCTCATCCTCAAACGTGGTGACAGAGCTTTTCAGTTTTGTCACTAAACGCTCAATCGTGGTATCTGAGCCTACGAAGTACCAGTCATCATTTGAACCATACCAAGGGAACTCGCCGCCTTGTCCCGGACGTTTTTGGATAAAGTAACGGCGTTCACCGCTTTCTTCTGTTCCCGTTGCGAAGACAGCATTCTCGCTTTCTCCCCATTTCGTCGTTGTGCGCTCATCCCAGCTCAGCACGCGATCCTGACCGAAGTATTGCGCCACACGCGTTGCGGTATCTACGCCACTATTGCGGTTCAGTTTCACTGGGTTCAACGCCAGGTTGACATGGTCATCGGCCGATCCCAGGAAATGCCAGTCGTCGTTACTCTGACGGTTATTGGGCATTGGACCTGCGTTCTCATCAGCCATGATAAAGTAATCGCGGGTGCCAGTATTTGGGTTCGCATAGACATACAATGCACCAGTTCGGCGGGCGTTAGAGGTGACACCGTTATTGATTTCACCGCCACCCCAATGTGCCGCAACATAGGCATCAAATTCGCTAAAGGATGCAAAATCCATGGTCTTTAGCCCTTGGTGCTCACTGAAAGTAGGCATCGCTTCCACCACCTGGCGATAACCCTGCTCCTGACCAATAACAACCGGCCCATTGAGCGCATCAATAGGTGGATGTTGATCCGGCGTCAGGGTATCGAGCATGGTTTGACCCTGTGCATCTTCACAGCTTAAGGCAATCTGTGCCGGTACTGTCATCGCCAGATTGACATGGAACTTGTTGCTTTCGTTGCCGTTATGACGGCCACCGGCAAGCTGAATGCTTTCTTGAGTGCCATCCTGACGCGTCACGGTCAGGCTACACATACGCTGGGAATCAAAGCGTGGATACCAGATGCCGGGCTGGTGTGAGGAGTAGTACCAGTCAGCACCGTTCTTGTGTTTGATGCCGGGGATTTGCTGGCAAGCATTGTCTTTAACAAACCCTGCGCCTTCGTGGTTCACATCCCCTTTATCCAGAACACACAGTTCCTGTTCGCCCAGCGTCGCGGTAGGTTGGTAGGTCACCCGGCCATCACCGAATGTTGACAATAACGAATAGTCGCCCTGTGCTGAAACCGGCGTGACCCGTGAGCCATTGATATCCCAGTACATATCTTCACCGGCTTCACAGCGGGAAAGTGAAGGGTTTTCAGCGCCGACGAAGTTAGCAGTCTGGCCGTTACTTGCAGTAAAAGTAAACTGACAAATTCGCTTCAGCTCGCCGTTTTCCCGCATTTTGCGCCAAATATCGGCGTTGAGTTGTGTATCGGTCAGGGACGTTACTGGTTGCCAACCTTCCACTTGGAAGTCAATGTCGGCGGATTGTGGCAGATCGAACACATTGCCGTAGTTTGAATACAGCGGCGGATAAATCTGGCTCGGTAGCTGATTCATCGGATCGTATACGCCCAGTAATGTGACGACAGGCACACCTGTTTGAGACGGTTTGGGCGCGTCTGTCTGAACGACATCATAAGCTTGGGTGTGTCCATTCCAGCGTACATAGCCGCTTGGGCTGCTGCTATCCAGGTTGGCCGCTTGGTTTAACCAGTTCTGAGTTTTCCGGCTTTGAGCAGGGTGTTCAAGAGTGAATCGGCTGATAGTACCGACTCGCTCAGCTTCACCGCCGTTTTGTGCATCCCGGGTAAAGCGGAACTCCCCTTTAAATGGTGGAACAATCTCACCGCCTTGCTCTTGGGTGTATGCCTCGCCTGTCCAGTGAAGGTTACCGATAAAGCGTTGATAGAATGCATCCCAGCCCCAGCCTGATTCCTGATCGTGAACGGATGCCATATAAGGATAATGGCCCAGACCATAGTTATGGCCGAGTTCATGTGACCATTCATTACCAGTTGTGCCTTCTAGTGTGACGATACCACCGCCACCACTGCCACCATGAACAACAGTCTGTGAGCCGCCATTGCTTGGGTGTGTATAGACACCGACGTTAGTGTGCGCCGTAATGTGGTTAAAACCACGATGACGGTTGTATTGTTGTGAGGCACCTGCAGAATCTGAAATACCGAAGTTTGCATTGTTAATACCGGTAGATACCAGCGCCTTACCGATGGCTTCACGCATGTCGCCACTGTGCCAGCCACCGGTGCTGTCACTTTTTGTGGTGTAGACTTTCCCGTTTGGCATCGTCACTTTTTCAAAATGCGTAGGCGTGTAATCCGCCATCACCAGTTTTGAAACCGGGATTTTCTGGTAATAGTCCGCTGCCAGTGTTGCCATCTGCTTGATCATGGTGTTCTGACCACGTGGTGGGGTGAGCATGCCCATGTCGATATTCTGGATCACTAACTCAGGTGCACCACCAAAGTAAATGCCGGTTTCAGGTAGCTCACCGGTACGGCCAGTATTGTCAGTAATGCGCAGTGACAGGCCAGGCTGCATCCAATCCCATTGCATGTTTGCTGACCACGCATAATGGGAATACACCACCTTGGTACGGCCATTATCTGGTTGATCGTTTTCAGGCAGAGCGCTCGGAGGTGTCATCGGCATGCGGTGGATGAGTTCACCGGATTGATACACTTCCAGCCACAGCTGATTGATGGTGTTATCTGTCGGGGTAAACAGCAGCAGCGCAGCCCGCTTCATTACCGGATCCGGGAACAGGCCATGTTCATTGCCATAAGGCGCGCTGTTGGTGTTGGTCTGGGCAAACGTCAGCAAACCTTCCAAATCGCCCGCCAGACTATTGGTCACCGGTTGTTCATCCGCAAACCCAAGGCGTGCAGGCGCGGTGGTAAATGTCAGTGTTTTCGTTTCACTGCAGCTTGTGCCTTTGCAGAAAGAGAGCTCTGCCTGATAGGTGGTATCAGGCGTTAACTCACCGATAAAAAAGCCGGGGCTGACATTTGCAAACTGACGCTTAGCCGCAGGGTCTGATTCAGGGAAAAGGGAGAGGGTCGCAGAGGCACTTTCATCTTCTGACCACACAAGGAAAACGCCCTGATCGGAAACACTGTGGGCAACCAGTTTTTCGGGGGCTGGCGGAGCCAAATCACGGCAATCTGAGGCTTCAATGCGCTGAACCATTGGGGCTTCCCAGGCATAGCCGCCCCCGGAGACAGGGGTTCCCCGTGCTGCGGGAGAATACTGGATGTAACACCCTGACAGTGTTTCATCGTAGTTGATGCCACCAAGATCCTGATTCATCAAATAAAAACCGCCGTCATTCATCATGAATGTCCAGCGGTCATCCAGCCCGTCCATCACAGCGCGGTAGGCACTGTCATTGCCACCCAACATAAACGGGAAGCTTGGGTAGTGGTCAAAATTGACCAGATATTCATGCCCCTGATAGCGAAGATACGTGCGGCCGCCTTTTTCAAACGTGCCTTCACCGCGCTCAGCCAGTGCCTTTAAATGTTCGATTTGCTTAAATGCATATTCACTGACACGCGTCAATTCTTCCGGAGAGGCCTGCACGGCTCCACTGAGGCTGCTTAGGGCAGCTGCGATTAGTATTGATAGTTTACGTTTGTTCATAAAATACCTGCAACATAAAGACGATTATTGTCTATAAATGCATCCAAATATGTTCTTTTATTATGACAAGTGTATCAATAGTCGGATGCCTCATGATTATCTTTCATGGCAAAAAAGATCACCAAAGAGGCGTAACAGGATTGGGACTTTCGTTCCATTCAGTGCGAGGTTGAATGTCGATAATGTATAACGGGTTCAGATTGTGTAACCATAACATATTGATTAATAAGCGACATATGCCAAAGGTGGAATTCTGACAGGGAGGCCTGAGAAATGATGAGAAACGAGGTCAACAGACCCTAGAGAGTGGTGACATCCATGTCTTACTTACCGGTGAAGAAGAGGCTGAGAGAAGAAGAGTTGGGTGTAAATTTATGAATAATTACGTTTTTCACTGCCATGAAAGTGTTTGTCACAGTCACATAAACAACATTGGGATGGAAGCGATTGTCTAGAAAAAACAATTTTTGTAATAAGAATTAGACAATCCGGTTTGGTATGGTTAAGCGGTTCATTTCTAATGAGGTAACTAACCATGAGATTGTATAACGCACCTGAGATTCACCATCCTGCAAATGTTTCTAATCAAACTCATGTCTTCCATAATGGAAAGCAGGGAGGGCTCGAGCTAGAAATAAAAGCTCTCAGACAAGAGCGGGAAAGAAATAATGAAAAAATCGCAGAGTTTTGTATTGATATGAGCATGATGATGAGCGCTGCCCAAAAAGCAGGGAATGTATGCTGCGTGTCCATCCCATGCCTTCTACCGACACAAACGACACAACAGTTCGTTGTAGATTTCAGCTTTGGGCAATAATGCTTGTCAATTAGAACAGGCATTCTATCACTAAAAAACCTCCCAAAATGGGCAATGCTGATCAGTTAAGGATCGGTTGACCGATCCTTCTGATGAGTCAGAATCTGAAATCATTCATTGATTTCAGATTTTTTATGCCTATTACCTCATATCTAAGTGATTTTCTCGAAGAATCACCCGTTGATGTTTCCCAACTCACGACGTTTGCTGAGCATGTCCCTTCAGAATGGGTTGCTGCAGCCGCATCCCTCTCTACTCAAGCCACCATCAGGCGTAGAAGATTACCCAGCGATATGGTCCTGTGGTTAATCGTGGGGATGGCATTCTTCAGAAATGAACCGATTGCTGAGGTAGCCCGTCGGATGAACATCTGTGCTGAAGGGCTTGCTGACGAAGCGCTTCTCGCCAAAAGTGCGCTGACTCAGGCTCGTCAACGACTCGGCTCTGAAGCACCTAAATGGTTGTTTAAAAAGTGTAGTGAGGGATGGGGCAAAGAAAGATACCCAGAGGATGATTGGCATGGCCTCCAGGTTTTTGCTGTTGATGGTGCATTATTCAGAACGGCAGACACTCCAGAGCTTCGCGAACACTTCGGCTCTGGGAACACCTCGGGTAAACGTCAAACACCCTACCCAGTTCTCCGACTTGTTACCATGATGAATGTGCGTTCTCATATCATCATTGATGCGGATATCAGTCCCTACCGTCGAGGTGAAATCCCCCTCGCTCAGCCCTTCATTAGTTCGCTTCCTGATAACTCGGTAACGCTGTTGGATAAAGGGTTCTATGGCGCAGATTTGTTGCTGAGCCTATCGGCTAGCGGTGTAAACCGTCACTGGCTCATTCCGGCTCGAAAGGGATTGGTGTACACGATTCTCGATGAGGAAGAAACCAATGACAATCTTATCGAAATGAAAGTCTCCCCTCAGGCCAGAAAAAAGAATCCGAGTCTACCTGAGAAGTGGCAAGTCAGGGCGGTGACTTATGAAGTGGATGGAAAAGAGAAGACCGTGTTTACTTCACTGCCACGAGAGAAGTACAGCGCTGAGCAAGTGGCCACGCTCTATCATGAGCGGTGGGAGATAGAGTTGGGATATCGAGACATCAAAAGCTCTATGCAGCACAATGCCATGACGTTGAGAAGTAAGACAGTCGAGCTTGTTTATCAGGAGTTATGGGGACTGCTTCTTGGATACAACCTGGTGAGACGAGAGGCCAGCCAAGCCGCGGTAGCTCATGGTCGTGCACCAAATGAAATAAGCTTCAAATACGCTTGCCAGTATATTGCGAGTCAACTAAGGATAATGAGCAAAGCTTTATCTCCGGGCAATACGCCTAAGAGGCTTAAGGCATTGAGAGGAGACTTATCTGTCCTGTTCATAGAAAAACGCCCCAGACCATCAAGACCTAGGGCAGTTAAAATGTCAAAGACCCGTTATCCGATTAATCGCAAAGCGGCTCCGCTTAAGTGAACTGCATTGCCCAAAATGGGAGGTTTTTTAGTATCCGTCCACTCTCTCATTGCGCATCTAGTGCGAGAGATTACTGAACTATCTGTTCTGGTTGGTGTTTAGGTCAGTCAGCGGTGCTTGGGCTGATACGAGTGTTGAGCTCACGGCGAAATCTCTGTAATCAGACTCCTATATCGTTAATGAGGTTATTGCGGTGGTGTTTCACGATAAATGAACGTTACGCAAGCTTCCGAGAAACCGGCTGACGATGTCATAGAAACCTCATAATTTGTGTGATTATTTGGATTAAAGTCAGAATCGCTAGGATTTGTCGTGTCCAGGATAGTTGTTTGTTGTTAACCGAGTGACATATCTCTCTTGGGTTTTCACTGTGAAAGGTTTACACATGAACACGGAAATGGAAAAACTTGAAGCAGCCGCTGTTGCGGTGGCGAATAACGGCTACTTGGTCAATGTTTCAGAAAACATGAAGGACTTCACGCCAGAGGATTACCAAACATTCTATTCCAATATGGTAGCCTGGCTTGAGCCGACCAAAACACGTCTACAGGTGGGGTTGGAGCGGTTGAGGAGGGAAAATGACCGCTCATTGGATCCGGTGATTGCGGCATTTGAACACAACATCCTCGACGAATCTGGGGAAGGGTGTGTGAAAAGCGATTCGCATGCTGTGCTCTTCAATAAGTCATGTCATACCTATTTTGAGCAGGTTTACTCTGCGCCGCTTAGCTGTTATGCGCCCAGCTTCGAAACTCTCCACCTCAGGGATGCGTCACTGTTGCTGTTTTCTAAAGACAGTTTCGAGATGATGGGAGCCTGTTTCGCCCAGGAGGTCCATGCCTTGCCCCAGTTACAGCGGATGTATCAAGGGCACCTCGCGCTCAGGGACAAATGCCATAATGACTGGGCGCAGGTCAGCCGGTTTTACGACGTTCACTTTGACGGGACGGAAGCCCGGCATGCGGAAGACCTGCGGCAAACCCTGTTTGGTGTGGTGGACACCAAGCCCAGGATGACCCTGTTCAAGTCCGGCTTTATATCCATGATTTGCCTGCTCACCCAATTCTGGAAGTCATTGGAGGTACGTACTGCGTGAATACCGCTTACCTTCCCTATTTTCTATTTGCGTTCCTGGGGGGCTGTATCATCCCGGTCCAGGCTGTCATGACCAATGCCCTCAAAAGCAAACTGGCAATCGATCAGGTTGATGCGACCTTCATCCTGTACTTGGGCGGGGCTGTCACCTCGCTCTTTTTTTCCCTGGTTATCAACAAACACAACGTCCTGTTGAAGTTTGAACTGTCCGACTGGTGGATGTGGGCGTCAGGCTGTATAGGGGCGTTTTACATCTTCTTTATGTTTATTGCCTTTCCCAAACTGGGGGTGTCGGTGTCCATCCTGTTTGTGTTCCTGGGGCAGGTGGTGCTGTCTGTGGTGATTGACCACTTCGGGTTGTTTGGGATGCCTCGCCACTCCATTTCGGTGACAAAAGCAGTGGCTTTGGCTCTTATTCTGACAGGTGCGGTGCTCATCATGTATGACAGCCAGAAAGGGGTGTAGGTGTAAGAGTTTAATAGGGATTGATGAGGCATTACAGTGGAGAATATGAGGTGATACTTGAATTTGACTAAAGTATGAGTCGCCGCGGAAATTGCTGGGACAATGCACCGATGGAAAGGGCTTTGATATTCGAGTGATGCACCGAACGATTATCAAGCTACAGCGTGAAGGGATTTTGACTAGCAGAAAGGTTTTCTATTACGGTATTTCATGGCTTCGCTATGAACTCACCGACGCAGGGAGGGCACTAGATGTTAGTCATTCCTGATTCTGAACTGGCGAAAGTTGATTGGGATGATAGGGCGTTCGTAAAAGAGCGCCTTTCCTGTTTGCCAGCGAAAGCGCAAAAAAAACTGTTCAGCCGTTACACAGCGATTCCAGACAAGTTCGCCAGAAATACTTATCTTCGTGAGCTGGTCGATAGCCTTGTTTCAAAACTTACCGTTTCTCCCGAAAAACTTAGCCTCAGCACGTCAGAAGATGAATTACAGGAAGAAGCCGAACATTTGGTGGATTCCGCATTGTCAATTCGTCGAACTATGATGGGTAACGAGGAAGAAGCCTTATCATTACTTTCTGCCATTTGCCGTGGCTACGGTGTTACCCCACCAGATGAGAACAAATACAAGCAGGAAGGGCGATTAAGGCGTCTGTCAGACAAGTCTTGGTGGTTGCGTAACCTTCGCAAGGCACAGCGGAAAAACATAGAAACCACCATGCGCCACATTGGGGAAGTGAACCGCTGCAAAGCTATTTATTGCTCAGACGAAACGCTTAACGCCAGAGCGGCACAGAAATTCCAGCATACGGGATATCTGTCAAAGACAATGATGACCAACCAATACGGACAACGCTTTAGCCTGCTGGAGCTTTCCAAAAAAGGCGTATCTGATCCAAAAATACGCAAAACCGAATTGATGGTTCGTGCGCGTGGCTTTGAAGATCTCGCCAACGAGCTAGGCCATGTTGCCACCTTTCTCACCATTACTTGCCCGTCAAAGTATCACCGCAGCTATGCCACTACCGGCGACGATAACCCCAAATGGCAAGGTTATACGCCAGTAGAAGCACAAACCTATCTCAACGAGAACTGGAAACTGGTTCGCGCCAAGTTGCAGCGAGAAGACGTGCGTTTCTATGGTTTTCGCGTCGTAGAGCCGCAACATGATGGCACACCGCATTGGCATTTACTGTTGTTTGTCGAACCTCGACACTATGACACTTTGATAAACATCATGCGTGATTACGCCATGCGCGAAGATGGCGACGAGAACGGCGCAGATAAGCACCGTTTCACCGAAGTGAAGATAGACCCAAATAAGGGTTCAGCAACGGGCTATATCGCTAAATACATCTCCAAAAACATTGATGGTGAGAATCTTGAAGCAGGTGTTTACGGTGAAGACCCAAAATGCGCAGCGGCAAGGGTGGATGCATGGGCGGCCTGTTGGAGCATTCGCCAGTTTCAGCAACTTGGCGGCTGTTCGGTAACGGTTTGGCGCGAATTACGCCGTTTAAAGGCCATGATGGGTGAAAGTAAGCTGGTGACAGAAATCCATGCAGCAGCGGATAAAGGTTGTTGGAAGACGTTTACAGACTTAATGGGCGGTGTGTTCTGTAAACGCACTGAACAGGCTATCGCGCCGCATTATGAACTCGCCGTGGATACGGCAACGGGCGTTGTGAAAACCTCGATGTATAGCGAAGAGGAGCTTTTGAAGGTACTGAAAGGCATCTCCGCAGCTGGGAAGACCATTATCACTCGAACTAACGAGTGGCATCTGTCTTAAAGACAGATGCGCTTTTACTTGGAGTTCTGTGAATAACTGTATTTTTGTATTGGAACTCTTAAAACATGGTTTGCATCTCGTAAGGAAAGCTATGTACTTGTATCTGGTTACTCTGTCTACTAGGTTGACTCCAAAGGAATTATCAATAACATGCCTTCCGGTTCGGGGAAGGGGAATGTATGAACGATATTGATGTAAGAACTACTGTTCATAATCGGCTCTTGAAAAAATACCACGAAGATGCAGACTCTATCGTTGTGGACGAGTTTGGTTTAGGGCAAGGAGTTGTAAGAGCTGATATCGTTGTTGTTAACGGTATTCTTCACGGTTACGAGCTGAAAAGTGCCAAAGATAATTTGAAGCGCTTACCTCAACAAGTAGCCCTATATTCTGCAACGTTAGACAAAGCAACTCTTGTCGTATCAAACAATCACTTGCAGGAGTCACTCCAAATAATCCCTAGTTGGTGGGGAGTGAAAGTTATTGAGCCAATGGCTAGAGGTGGGTTCAAGCTTAGAACTGCTCGTAGAGACAAGAAGAATCCATCAGTTGATTTGCATTCGTTAGCCCAGTTGCTCTGGCGAGATGAAACTCTCAAGGCTCTCGAAATGTGTGGTATTACGACTGGAGTACAATCAAAACCAAGATGGGCTTTATGGGAAAAGTTGGTTGAGGCGATGCCCTATGACCAACTTCACCAGTATGTCAGGGTTTCACTTAAATCTCGGACTGATTGGAAAGGTGTTTCACGATCATAGTTGCGTGGTGATTGACCCCTGCCTGTCGCCATGTAGAGCCTGTGCCACTTGATACTTTGTTCTCGCTTCTGTCAGATATGTGTTTATCTCCCCAGCTATATTTGTTGCCAAAGCTCCTATATTCAACGGTATCGATAAGTATCTTACAAAGTGCTTGAGTTTGACTCCAGCCCGCCCCTTTCTTACCACCGCGCCCCTTAACTTGCTCTCCTTTTACATATATCCAATGTAGTGGTGAAGAGTATCGGATGGTCGCTGAAGGGTTCATAAATTCCACAGGAGTATCGTAAGACAATGTTGCGGCAGAGAGGCAATAATCGCCATAGTTGGGGGACGCTACTATATTGAGGCTTGATAGGTTCTTCCAAAGTTGAACTTCAAGTAAAGGTTCTCTCAGAACTTTGTGTTTTTCTGCTCCACTCATAGAGTCACGGTATGAGCTAGAGGCTATTGATGTATTTTTCCAGCCTTCTAACGAGGTCATATTTTGAAGTAGAGAAACAATGGAACTTTGTCTTTTGGAAAAGTTCTTCTCGTTGACTCCCTTTAAGTCAAATATCAATCTTATCTGAGCCTGTTCTAGGCCTAGTGCTTTGTAGAGGCGGTTGTTTTCTGATTTGATGGCTTTATATTCTCTATCGTCGGCGTTAACGCGGATGCATACTGACTTGCATTTGCAATCTACGATCGCTTGGATGAGATCGTCGCTGCTTGTATCCGTTACTACTGGTTCAAGCTGGATGTTATGCCTGGTGCATAGATTATTAAGGTAAGTAATGGTGTGCACTAAATCACCAGCGTCACTTTCAAACACTGTGTCATACAGGCTTACATCCACTGCCAAGGCTTGGCCATTGAGTGTTGTAAGCATTAACTTTTCGAAAGTATTTTTTAAATGTTCCTCTAGAGTAATCTTATCTCCCCCTCCATCTCGAACTGACCTTTGCGGGATTTGTGTCAGTTCCCATGTAGGATAGACATTTTCTCTGACACCCGGTGATAACTCTTTGATCGCGTCGCACTCGCCGCGCTGAACTCGCAGTAGAGGGAAATATATAGACATGTAAACCTATTAGCCGTATGGATTAATAGTCAAAGCTATCGAATGTCGCTTGTTATGCAATCGGATTTTTATGGTTTTGCGACAAGGTAGATATGTGATGGGAGGAGAGGGCTAATCAATCTGCTACATATATGCTACACAGAAGCTGAAAAGCAAAAGGCCTGAGTGGTTACTAACCTCTCAGGCCTTTAAATATGGTGGCCCCTATGTGACTTGAACACATGACCAATCGATTATGAGTCGACTGCTCTAACCACTGAGCTAAGGGGCCGTTTAGGCGGTCGATTATAAGGGTTGGTGGCGGGGGTGTCTAGATGTAAGCATTCCTGATCGGTATGGATTTTAATCACTTGAACGGATTCTTAAATATAAAAAAGGCGAGCTGTATGCTCGCCTTTCCATTATGCCGGTTAAACCGCGTTTGGATTATTCATCCAGGAAGCTGCGCAGTACTTCTGAGCGGCTTGGGTGACGCAGTTTACGCAGTGCTTTTGCTTCAATTTGACGGATACGCTCACGTGTTACGTCAAACTGTTTACCCACTTCTTCCAATGTGTGGTCGGTGTTCATGTCGATACCGAAACGCATACGCAGCACTTTCGCCTCACGTGGCGTCAGGCCTGCCAGTACTTCGCTGGTTGCCATTTTTAGGTTATTCATGGTGGCAGAATCCATTGGCAGTTCGAGGGTGGTATCCTCGATAAAGTCGCCCAGATGTGAATCTTCATCGTCACCGATAGGGGTTTCCATGGAGATTGGCTCTTTGGCGATCTTCAGCACTTTGCGGATCTTGTCTTCTGGCATTTGCATGCGTTCTGCCAGCTCTTCCGGCAGTGGTTCACGGCCCATTTCCTGAAGCATCTGGCGTGAGATGCGGTTCAGTTTGTTGATGGTTTCAATCATGTGAACAGGGATACGGATAGTACGCGCCTGATCAGCGATTGAACGGGTGATTGCCTGACGGATCCACCATGTTGCGTACGTCGAGAACTTGTAACCACGACGGTATTCGAACTTGTCTACCGCTTTCATCAGACCGATGTTACCTTCCTGAATCAAATCCAGGAATTGCAGGCCACGGTTGGTGTATTTCTTGGCGATAGAAATAACCAGACGCAAGTTTGCTTCAACCATCTCTTTCTTCGCACGGCGGGCTTTCGCTTCACCGATGGACATGCGACGGCTGATGTCTTTTACGCGCTCAACAGAAAGACCGGTTTCGTCTTCAACGATTTTCAGCTTCTGGATGCAACGGCGAAGATCTTCTTCGTGCTGCTTGAGGCGTTCTGCGTATGGTTTATCAGAGGCCAACGCCTTATCCAGCCATGCGTCTGATGATTCATTGCCGGCAAACAATTGTACGAAGGTTTTCTTCGGCATTTTTGCTTGGTCGACACACAGGCGCATGATGATGCGCTCTTGAGTGCGTACACGATCCATGGTGTCGCGCATTTCGTTGACTAGGCGGTCGAACTGTTTTGGTACCAGACGGAACTGCTTGAACACTTCAGACAACTCGGCGATGGCGACGGTGGTCTGTTCGTGGAAGCGGCCGTATTTCTGGATTGACTGTTGCATGCCTTCGTAAGCGACGCGCAGTTCATTGAACTTTTCACGCGCCAGCTCTGGATCGATGCCAGTATCTTCTTCCGCTTCGTCTTCGCTATCTTCGTCGTCATCGTCGTCTACGTCGTCGTCTTCATCGTCCAATTGCTCGTCGGTGAGCTCTGAGCCGATGTGGGTCGCAGTAGGGGCGATGTCGTCTTGGTTAGGATCAACGAATCCGGAGATGATGTCAGTCAGGCGAAGCTCTTCAGCTTCCACTTTGTCAAATTGGTCCAGCAGTGATGAGATAGAACCTGGGTACTCGGCAACCGATACCTGTACTTGGTTTATCCCATCTTCGATGCGTTTGGCGATGTCGATTTCGCCTTCACGGGTAAGCAGTTCTACTGTCCCCATTTCACGCATGTACATGCGTACAGGGTCAGTGGTACGACCTATTTCAGATTCAACGCTGGAAAGTGCTGCTGCGGCGGCTTCAACGGCATCTTCGTCTGCGACAGTTTCAGACATCATCAGCTCATCGGCATCCGGCGCTGTTTCCACCACCTGGATACCCATGTCGTTGATCATTTGAATGATGTCTTCTATCTGATCAGAATCGACAATGTCTTCCGGTAGGTGGTCATTTACTTCTGAATAGGTTAGATAGCCTTGTTCCTTACCTTTGGCGACAAGCAACTTTAGCTGTGACTGCGGATTTTGATCCATAGACGATATCCAACTTCGGGTCTGAGTGAAGAATTTAGTATGCGGAAACGCAAACTGCCAATTTTAGCAAAATACAAGTATGCTGGCTAGTTTCTAGTCGGGCCGGTTGAGGATTAACAACTGCAATTCCCGCTTCTCTTCGACTGATAAGCCGACGGTATTCGATTTAGCTTGCAACTTGGCTATTTGTTGTTTGACACACTGGTCCAAAATTTTGTCCAGTGAGTCTAAAAATATATCTAACGCATTGTTTTCGTTGATAGGTAGTTCCCAACTTGCCAATTTGGCCAACAATGCTTCTTGATCTGTGCCGCGCCAGTATTCGAGCAGCTGTCCTGTCGTAATATTGGGACGGGACCGGCAAAGTTCAAGCATCGAGGTGAATAAATTTAAGCCAGGGATCTCAAGTTCTTCCACCCCCTCTAAGGGGGGCACATTCTCGACAAACCCTGGGTTTTGTAATAACAGGGTTATCACCTCTCTCATGGGAGTACGTTTTATTTCCGGCAATGGCTTACGCGTTTGCGCCTGTCCTTGCCGGCTGATGAGTTTTTCCAGTTGTTGCTCATCAGGTAGACCGAGTTTTTGCCCCAACATGTTACGCAGATACAGTCGAAGTGTGCCGCCGGGCACTTTATCAATCAGTGGCACCGCCAGTGTGGTCAGTTTGGCTTTACCTTCCTGACTGCTGGTATCGACCTGTTCCATCAGGGTATTAAACAGGAATTCGGACAGTGACATGGCACTGGCAAGGCGCTGTTCAAAGCCGTCTTTGCCTTCTTTCCGCACCATGGAATCCGGATCTTCACCGTCGGGCAGGAACATAAATTTGAGCTGCCGGCCGTCCACAAGGTGGGGGAGCGCCTGCTCCATAGCACGCCATGCGGCGTCACGTCCTGCGCGGTCGCCGTCGTAACAGCAGATCACGTTGGAAGTCTGGCGGAACAGGGTTTGAATGTGTTCCGCTGTGGTAGATGTGCCAAGTGAGGCAACAGCATAGTCGATGCCAAATTGCGCCAGTGCCACCACGTCCATATACCCTTCGACCACGAGCAGTTGTTTCGGCTCACGGTGGGCCTGCAACACTTCGTACAGACCGTATAACTCGCGCCCTTTATGGAATATTGGAGTTTCCGGCGAGTTGAGGTATTTGGGTGTACCATCGCCCAGCACCCGGCCACCAAAACCAATCACTCGTCCACGGCGATCACGGATGGGGAACATCACACGACCACGGAAGCGGTCGTAACGGCGTCCGTTGTCGTTTTCAATCAGCATGCCGGTGGAAACCAGTGCCTGCTGGCTGGTGTTATCCCGGCCAAAGCGGGAACGTACCTGATCCCATTCGTCAGCGACGTAACCAATGCCGAATTTTTTGACGATTTCACCAGACAGGCCACGGCCTTTCAGGTAGTCAATCGCTGTTTTCCCGGCATCGCTGCGCAGCCCTGATTGGTAGAATTGGGCAATCTGGCCCATCATCTGGTACAGGTCGCGTTTCTGGTCACTGCGTGCATACGGCCCTTTGGGGGCACCGCCGGATTGTTCCCGGGGCACGTCCAGACCAAGGGTTGATGCCAGCTCTTCAATTGCTTCGACAAACTCGAGACGGTCATACTCCATAACAAAATCGATGGCATTGCCATGGGCACCACAACCGAAACAGTGATAGAACTGTTTTTCCTGGCTGACGGAGAATGACGGGGTTTTTTCGTTATGGAAGGGGCAGCAGGCACCGTAGTTTTTGCCTTGCTTTTTAAGTTTCACCCGCGCGTCTATCAGCTCGACAATATCTAGTCGTGCCAGCAGATCATCAATAAATGAGCGGGGGATCTTTCCTGCCATAAACCTTCAGAATTCGGTAGTTAAGAGCGTTAAATACCCAAGCTATCCGCTATTTCGGTTAGCTTGGGTATCATCAGTATTTGTTACTGAGCGAATACGAACAAGCCGCGCACTCCAAAATTGGATAGCACGGCTTGTTTGCAGGTTGGGTAAACGTTAAGCCAGATTGGCTTTAACCAATTGGCTGATTTTACCCATGTCAGCTCGGCCCTGAACCTGAAGTTTCAGGACGGCCATGACTTTACCCATGTCTTGCATGGAGCCTGCACCGGAAGTTGCGATGGCTTCTTTCACCAGAGCATCAACTTCTTCGTCGCTGAGTGGCTTTGGCATGAACTCTTCCAAAACGGCGATTTCAGCCAGTTCCACATCAGCCAGGTCATCACGGCCTGCGGACTGATATTGCGCTACGGAATCACGGCGTTGTTTCACCATTTTGGTCAGCACTGCCAGCACGTCATCTTCGGTCAATGTTTTCTGACCGTCGATTTCCTGCTGTTTAATGGCAGCCATGATCAAACGGATGGTGCCAAGACGTGCTTTGTCTTTGGCTTTCATTGCCGTTTTTTGTTCGTCTTTCAGACGTTCAATCAATTCCATGCCGCAATCCTGTATTAATCGTAATTAGTACAGGCGAACGCGACGTGCGTTTTCGCGAGCCAGCTTTTTCAGGTGGCGCTTAACTGCAGCGGCTTTAGCGCGTTTGCGAACGGTAGTTGGCTTTTCGAAGTGCTCACGACGGCGAACTTCAGAAAGGATACCTGCTTTTTCACAAGAGCGCTTGAAGCGACGCAGTGCTACGTCGAATGGTTCGTTTTCACGTACTTTAACTACTGGCATGTGCCTTTCACCTCGGGGGTTAGTCAGTTATCGCTGGAGACAGTTTGACCAGCTTTGATTAAAAATGGTGCGGAATTCTAATCCGATACTAGGGTGCTTGTAAAGCATAACTGGTGAATTTGATGCCGCCCATGTAATATTGCCACCTGTTTTGAAAACTGGCAGATCGAAAGCGGATCGATCTGGGATCCAAGCAAGCTGAGGTGTTATGCGAATTCTGGGCATCGAGACGTCATGCGACGAGACTGGCGTGGCAATTTATGATGATGAAAAAGGTCTGTTGGCGCATCAGCTATACAGCCAGGTCAAATTGCATGCCGACTACGGCGGTGTCGTGCCAGAGCTGGCATCTCGCGATCATGTGAAAAAGACGATTCCGCTGGTAAAGGCGGCGCTGGAAGAGGCCGGCCTGACGCCGGAAGATCTTGATGGCGTGGCATATACCGCAGGCCCGGGCTTGGTGGGTGCACTGCTGGTCGGTGCAACCATTGGCCGCAGCCTGGCGTACGCATGGGGCATTCCTGCTGTTCCCGTTCATCATATGGAAGGGCACCTGCTGGCGCCGATGCTGGAAGATAACCCGCCGCCGTTTCCGTTTATTGCCTTGCTGGTTTCTGGCGGCCATTCGATGATTGTTGAAGTGAAGGGGATTGGTGAATACCAGATCCTCGGTGAATCGATTGATGATGCGGCCGGTGAAGCATTTGACAAAACAGCCAAGTTGATGGGATTGGACTATCCGGGCGGCCCGCTGCTTTCTAAACTGGCCGAAAAAGGTGACAGTAGCCGTTTTATTTTCCCGCGTCCGATGACCAATGTGCCGGGTCTGGACATGAGTTTCTCTGGCCTGAAAACGTTCACGGCGAACACCATTGCTGCCCATGGCAATGATGACCAAACCCGCGCAGATATCGCCCGTGCGTTTGAGGATGCGGTCGTGGATACGCTGGTGATCAAGTGTAAGCGCGCGTTGAAGCAGTGCGGCATGAAACGGGTGGTTATTGCGGGAGGCGTGAGCGCAAACCGTCACTTGCGTGCCAAGCTGGAAGAGCTGGCGAAAAACATTGGCGGTGAGGTTTACTACCCGCGCACTGAGTTTTGTACCGATAACGGTGCCATGATCGCATTCGCTGGTATGCAGCGCCTGAAAAACGGTGAGCATAACGACCTGGGTGTGAAAGCCTTCCCGCGTTGGCCCATTGATACGCTTAAGCCGATTGAAGGGTAAGAGCGAAGAGCAGGGCCTAGGAAAAGAAGGACCTAGGAAAAGCGAAGAGCGGTCCTGGGAATTTAAAAAGCGGTCCTAGGTCCTAGGAAGAACGAAAAGTAGAGCTCAAGAACAGAACAAAGCGGCGACTGATTTTCAGTGCCGCTTTTTTGTTTCTTAGTAATGTGGAATCCTGTCTGCAGTACCCAGTACCCAGTACCCAGTACCCAGTACCTAGGTCCTAGGACCTGCTCTTCCTTCCTTCCTGCTCTTCGCTTTCCGCCAGCTTCTTCTTGTTATGCCAGACTTTCTGCTCTTTCCCTCGCAGTAAGCGTTTTATGTTTTCCTGATGACGGAAAATGATCAGGCAAGAGAGCATAGCAACCGGCATAGTGAACTGGGGTTTGACCACCCAGGTAAAAAGTGGGGCGAAGAGAGAGGCAAACAGGGCGCCTGCCGATGAATAGCCTGTCACCAATACCGCAGCGGCCCAGGTTCCCAGCATCATGCCGGTAAGATCCAGACCAATAGGGGCAATAGCACCCAGTGCCGTAGCAACGCCTTTCCCGCCGCGGAAGTGAAAGAAAATCGGGTAGATATGGCCAAGACAGGCGGCGATACCAATCAGGCCAAGCAGGAAGGGATTGATGCCTATCAGGTAGCTGACCCAGACCGGGATAGTGCCCTTGAGCATGTCACACAGCAGAACTAACGCGGCAGCCAGACGTCCGCCAAGGCGAAAGACATTGGTTGCTCCGGGATTGCCTGAGCCCTGTTCCCGTGGGTCTGGCAGACTGTAAAGACGACAGATCAATACCGCACTGGAGACAGAACCCAGTAAGTAGGCAATCACGATCATCAGTAGGCCAATCGCTGTCATTCGGTCATCCACGTTGAACATTCGCTAGGGCGACAAGAACTTGTTATAGTTCGCGCAACAGACACAAAGTATCCATTTTTTATCGGGTAATGTGTAGATACAACGCGTTTTATAGATAATGATCCCAACTGCGTTGATTCAACGATGTTACGTGCTTTTGCGCATAATAGGTATCCGACCTCTGATATTTTTAAATGAACATGGATTTAGTATTTATCGAGCAGCTTGAAGTCGTGACCACCATTGGTGTATACGACTGGGAACAGCAAATCAAACAGAAGCTGGTGTTTGATATAGAAATGGCACATGACAATAAGCCCGCCGCAGACAGTGATGACGTGACCCTCGCGCTGGACTATGCGGCAGTCAGTGGTGCTGTGATCGATCTGGTCGAAAATGGCCGGTTCCTTTTGGTTGAACGAGTTGCAGAAGAGATTGCCGCCCTGATCCAATCACGGTTCTCCGTTCCCTGGGTTCGTGTAAAAGTCAGTAAACCGGGCGCTGTGCCTCAGGCGCGCACTGTCGGTGTGGTGATTGAGCGGGGCACAAAGTGACACAGGTGTTAGTGAGTGTTGGCTCGAATATTGATCGTGAGCATCATATCGCAGAAGGGGTTGCGGCACTGAGAGAGCTGGATCCGCAGTGTCGCTGCTCGCGGATTTTTGAAGCTGAGCCTGTTGGCTTCGACGGCCCCAATTTCTATAACCTTGTCGTGGAACTCCATACTGACCTTAGCCTTGAAGGCATTATGGCTGCGTTGCGTGATATTGAATCGCGATGGGGCCGTGAGCGTGATGCGATCAAGTTCCGTGACCGTACGCTGGATATTGACCTGCTGACATACGGCGAGCTGTCGCAACCTTCCGGCCCGACCCTGCCCCGCAATGATATCTATAAGTTTGCATTTACCCTATGGCCGCTGGCAGAGCTTTGCCCTGATCAGATCATTCCAGGTGACTCGCAAACCTATAAACAGGCTTGGGAGGCTTTCACCGAAAAACAACCTCTCTGGCCTGCAACGGATTTCTCCCTTTAATCACAGGTAGTTTAACGCTAATGAGTATGTTTGAAGCCTTTGCGCTGGCGCTGATTCAGGGTTTGACGGAATTCCTTCCGGTTTCAAGCTCTGCGCATTTAATTCTTCCGTCAGAAATTCTCGGTTGGCAGGATCAAGGGTTGGCCTTTGATGTTGCCGTACACGTGGGCACCTTGCTTGCGGTTATTGGCTACTTCCGTAAAGAAGTGACGCAACTTTTGGGCGCCTTCTTCCGTTCTATTTTTAAAGGCGAACGCTCTTCTGATGCCAGTCTGGCATGGATGATTGCACTGGCAACGATCCCGGCCTGTCTGTTTGGCCTGTTTATGAAAGACATTATTGAGCTTTACCTGCGCTCAGCGTGGGTGATTGCCATAACCTGTATTGTCTTTGGCCTGTTGCTGTGGTGGGTAGACGTGAAAGCCAAGTGTGAGTTTGACGAATACAACACCACGCCGAAAATGGCGCTGTGGATTGGTATTGCACAGGCGCTGGCGATGATCCCGGGTACCTCCCGTTCTGGTGCGACCATGACCATGGCGTTGTATCTGGGCTACACCCGTGAAGCAGCAGCGCGTTTTTCTTTCCTGATGTCAATTCCAATCATCGTACTGGCTGGCTCTTATCTTGGCCTTGGTTTGGTGAAAAGTGATGTGCCTGTGATGTGGGGCCCCATTCTGACTGGCGTACTGGTGTCTTTTATCAGTGCGTATGCGTGTATTCACTGGTTTTTGAAGCTCGTTACCCGAATGGGCATGAAGCCTTTTGTTATCTACCGAATCGCGTTGGGCCTCGGTCTGGCGGTATTCCTGGCGACGAGATAAAGAATAAAGGTCCTAGGAAGAGCAGGTCCTAGATTCTGGGAAAAACAGGTCCTAGGCCCTGGGAAGAGCAAGAGCAGATCCTAGGAATAGAAAAAGCGGCGACTGTTAACAGTGCCGCTTTTTTGTTTTTATTATCTTGAATAATTCCTACAGGACCCAGGACCCAGGACCCAGGACCCAGGACCCAGGACCCAGGACCCAGGACCTAAGCTCTATGTCCTTCAAGATACCCCTTCACAGCCTCAATCCTCTGTCTTGTCAGCTCTTCACGGATTGCCGGGCCTTTAAACCCTGCGGCAACGATCGGTTTTACTTCTACCGCATTGGCGGCATCAAAGGCGCCAGCCAGCCAATCAGCCTGCGGATAATCCCGTTGTTCAAACCCGGTGCGGCCTTGATGATCTGCTTTGCTTGCCGTGGCGAGTTGTGGGATTTTTTCGGGTTTTCGCCAGCAGTCATTGCGGTCGAATATCTTCACGAAAGTGGTAGCTTTTAGCTCGCCGGCGTTGTGCACATTGGTGTGTTCGGCGCAGACCAACAGGGCCGCATCACGGTAGGCGTTGGGTACGCGGATCCGTTCACACAGCGCTTTTATCGGCGCCAATCCAAGTCTGGTGTGACGTTTATGGCTTGGCCACTCCTCTTTCGGCGTCAGGCCTTTGCCCAAATCGTGAACCTGTGCCGCAAAGCGGATCACTGGATCTTCGGTGAGCTGTGCGGCTTGTCTTGCCACCATCAGGGTGTGAATACCGGTGTCGATTTCCGGGTGCCACTGTTCAGGTTGCGGGACACCAAACAGGGCGTCGATTTCCGGCAGCACCACCGCCAGAGCGCCGCAGTCGCGCAGCACACTGAGGAATACGTCAGGGTGTTGGGAGGAGAGTGACTTTTCCCACTCTTTCCAGACCCGCTCGGCAGTCAGCGCTTCCAGCTCACCACTGTCGACAATGTGTTTCATCAGTGTCAGGGTTTCATCGGCTACCCGGAAACCCAGATGGTGGAAACGCGCTGCAAAGCGGGCAACACGTAACACGCGCAGAGGATCTTCAACAAACGCCGGTGATACATGGCGCAGCAGGCGATTGCTCAAGTCTTGCTGGCCGCCGTAAGGGTCAACCAGAGTGCCATCTTCTGCCTTGGCAATGGCGTTGATGGTGAGATCGCGGCGCTGTAAGTCTTCTTCCAGTGTCACCTGTGGTGTGAAATCGCAGACAAAACCGGTGTAACCTTTGCCGGATTTGCGTTCAGTACGCGCCAGTGCATGCTCTTCGTGGGTTTTAGGATGCAGGAACACCGGGAAATCGGCACCGACTTGTTGATAACCTGCACGTAGCATGGTGTCGATGTCAGCACCGACCACCACCCAGTCCCTGTCTTTTACGTTCAGGCCGAGCAGTTCGTCGCGCACGGCGCCGCCAACGAGGTAGGTTTTCACATTACAGTCCGAAATTTAGGTAATAATGAGGGCATCATATACTGAAATACTGCATACCCAAACATTGGCGCCGTTAAGGGAGTATGAATAGCAGGAGGGAGGCTAAAAGCTGCGAACCTGCCCTTGAATACACGGTCTTACGGGCGTGTCTGTCTTTACAACGCTTATGGGCCGCGATACCTTGCAACCCATTGAGGGAACAGAGAACTATTCATGTACCAAGACTTTTTCCGGTTAACTGAATCGCCCTTTGCGATTGTGCCTAACCCCAGGTTTTACTTTTTAAGTGAGCGGCACAAAGAAGCGTTGAGCCATGTCCTGAATGGTATTGAGGACGGTGGCGGTCTTGCGCTGTTAACCGGTGAGGTGGGCACGGGGAAAACCACCACCATGAAAGCCTTGCTTGAACGTCTGCCGGAAAAGACCCAGGTAGCGATGATCCTCAACCCGAGTATTTCTGTGCTCGAGCTGCTCCAGACGCTTTGTGACGAGCTGGGCGTGGCATACAGCGAGGATGACAGCTTTAAACGCCTTTATGATGCGATTGCTGATAAGCTGTTCAACAACGAATCCAAGGGTATCCAGACGGTGTTACTGGTCGATGAAGCTCAACACCTGATGCCGGATGTGCTTGAGCAGCTTCGCCTTCTCACCAATATTGAAACCTCTTACCGCAAGCTGTTGAAAGTCATTTTGATTGGCCAGCCTGAGCTGCAACAGATGTTACGTCAGCCGAACCTGCGCCAGCTTGCCCAGCGTATTACCGCACGCTACCACCTGATCCCGCTTACGCCGGATGAAGTTCACCAGTATATTACCCACCGTATCAGCTGTGCCGGAGGGCTTGAGCCGCTGTTTGATGGCGCGGCAATCAAGCTTATTGCCAAGGAAACTGGCGGTGTGCCGCGGCTGGTGAATCTGGTGTGCGATAAATCGCTTAAGATGGCGTTTAAAGTGTCCCGCCAGAAAGTTAACAAAGAGATTGCTGCTAAGGCCTGTCAGGATGTACTGGCGTGGCAGGGGATGACTCAAACTAAGCCAGCTAGCGGGCATAAGCGTTACTGGCCGATGTATGTCGGTGTTATCGGCGGCGCAGCATTGCTGGCAGTGGCTGTCCGTGTTGGGCTGTGGGGAGGCAATAGGGAAAACGTGGCTGTGATTGCCAACGATCCCGCTCCGGCCACGGTAACAACCAAGCAGAAAGAGGAGACGCCAGTGGTCGCCGTTACCCAGCCTGAGCCCGTGGTGGCGCAGAAAGCAACGGCAAAGCCGCAGAAGCCGGTTGTTACCCTGCTATTGGGTGAGGTAGCGAGAGAAAGCCTGAGTGCGGGCACGGCGATGCAGTCCTTGTACAAGCTCTGGGGCTTTGATGCCGATGTGCTGGCAGCAGGATGCTCTACCGACGTGCGTGGTGAACTGGCCTGTTTTAAAGGCAGGCTGCCTTTTTCCCAGCTCCTGACGATTGACCGTCCTGCGGTGTTGCAAATGAACGGGCCTGAAGGGCAAAGCTGGTTTGCTGTGTTGTATGGCAAAGGTGAAAATCAGTTTGAGCTGCTGGCGGCGGACAAGCGCCTGCTGGTGAGCGGGGATTTTCTCAAGCAGCACTGGAGTGGGGAAGTGCTTGTGCTGTGGCGCCCGCCGCTCGGTAACCCGAATCACATCAAGTTTGGCCAGCGTGGTGAGCGTGTACGCTGGCTTGACCAGCGCCTGAACCTGGTGCTGGGCGACACTACACCGGTTTCCGATATATTCGGGCAGGCGCAGCGCGTTAAAGTGCGGGAGTTCCAGCGCAGCAAAGGGCTGGATGCTGATGGTATTCCGGGAGCAATGACCTTTATGGTGCTGGATGCTGTGTTGCAGATGCCTGGGCCGGTTCTGGTTACCAGTATTGATGCCACACCGGGTGAAGTGCAGGCGATGCAAGGGGGTGACATTGTCATGATGCCGCAATCTGATGTCTTTGAGCTTGCCCTTGAACCGTTGCCGTCACCAGTAACAGAGGCGATAACGGTGGAAGAGGACGAGGAGCAGACCGCGCCTGCTGACAAGGCAGTGGAAGTGGGCAGCACCTCGTTTACGGCACCGAACCAAACTCAGTTGAAAGGTAATGATGAACTGACGCTGGAAGATCTGGACTTGTCTGGATTGTCACCGGAGCTTGCCAAGAAAGTGGAAGCCGCATTGGGAAGCGATAAAAGCCGTACGTTGGATGCCAAGCTTGATCGAGCCAAGCCGCAAAGCAACGTCGTGCCGATTGCCGAGTTGCCCGATGCGCAGTTAACCCGTTTACCGCCAATGGATTTCCAGACCCATATTTATGCTTCCGATGAAAACGCACGTTGGGTGAAGGTGAATGGCAAAGAAGCCCGGGAGGGAGAGTTTGTGGCGGAGGGAGTTTTGCTGCGGGGTATTGAACCACAACAGGTCGTTGTGCAGTTTGAAGACATGCTGATTGCGATTCCTGCACTGACGACTTGGTAATTCAATCTCGTGTCTAGAATCTTATCCCAGGACCCAGGACCCAGGACCCAGGACCCAGGACCTGGGAGGAGCAGTGAGAGCCAGGCGCTATCACCTTGTGTGCTGACTCAAGACATTAAAAAAGCCGCTTCCGCGGCTTTTTTGGTCGTTCGATTATTGCCTACGCCCAACCGCTGTTGCGTTTCTTACGGCGTGGGATCAGGTGAGGTAAAATCAGGCCAAACAGCAGGCCACCACCGGCCACTATGCCACCGTAGGTGAAGTAGCGCATCAGCAGATCATCTTTCTGGGTGTCGATACGGGCACGTAATTCGCGGATTTCGGTTTGTGCATCAATCAGCTTCTGGTTCAGTTCACTGGTGTGCTGTTCAAGCTCTTTCACTTGGGCATTACGCTGTTCTAAGGAGGTAATCAAACCTTTGGTTTTGGCTTCCGTGTCACCCTGTGCCCTAGCCAGTGCTTCTTTTACCTGCTTCAGCTCTTCTTCCAGCGCTGGGACACGGATTTTCAGACCGGGTTGGTTGGAGACATATTTGGTTTCCACCCATCCCTTGCGGCCTCGATCATCAATGATTTGGCTGTAACCAGCGTTACGGTTACTGTCCACAACAGTTACTTTTGTGCCCGCATCCACGCTGCCAATAATACGGTATTGGGTACCTGGGCCAGAATGCATGTAGGTGAATAGCTCATCAGAAATGTAGTTGTCCTTTGCATACGCAGCAGGGACCGCCAACATCATCAATACAGCCAGGGCAGAGAAAAGTTGCTTCACGGAGTATTCCTTTGTTTTGATCGTGAGTATCTGTTTGTGTCAGATACTAAAAAATTTTGTGGTTCAGGTACAACAAAAGGGAGGTATAACCTCCCTTTTTTAACCGAAGACTGACATCACTGCACAAAAACGTGACTTAAATGCCTTTTTCGGATGGCATTATACGCCAAGCATAAACTGCATAACGTAGAAGAAGATCACAGCAAGCAGTGCGCCAGCAGGCAAGGTGACGACCCAGGATGCGACGATATTGCGCACGACGCCGAGGTTCAGTGCTGCAATGCCACGGGCAAAACCTACACCCAGCACCGCACCTACCAGGGTCTGTGTGGTGGAGATAGGCAGGCCAGTACCGGAAGCCAGTACAACCGTTGATGCGGTCGCCAACTGCGCAGCAAAACCACGGCTTGGCGTCAGCTCGGTGATACCTGTGCCTACGGTTGCCATCACTTTGTGGCCAAGGGTCGCCAGACCGACAACAATGCCGATACCGCCCAGTGGCAGGATCCACCAGGCAATCTGACTTTTCTCGCTGATTTGGCCCATGTGTTCAACGGTAGAAACAATGGCTGAAAGGGGACCAATTGCGTTAGCTACGTCGTTTGAACCATGTGCAAACGCCATCGCACACGCGGTAACGACCATCAGGAGACTGAACACGCGCTCTACGCCCTGATAGCCATTTTCGCTGGCCGAGTTGTCTTTGTACTTACGGCGGATGTAAAAATAACCAAACACCATCACAAGCGTGGAAAGGGCGATAGATACTGTTACCGCTTCACCGGTAGTCAGGTGCAGGCCCACGTGTTTCAGACCTTTTTTGATCGTCACCAAGGTGATAATCATCGCGGTCAAAAACATGTAAACAGGCACGAAACGTTTGGCATTGATCAGGGGAGTGTCGGTATCAAAGATCAGGCGTTGGGCGCTGACAAAAATGGCATACGCAAACACACCTGAGATAAGTGGAGTGACAATCCAGCTGCCGACAATACCCTGTACGGAGCTCCAGTCGACGGCTTCAGTGCCTACAGATACGCAGGCAAAGCCGATGATGGCACCAATAATAGAATGGGTGGTAGAGACGGGCCAGCCCATGTAAGACGCGACCAGCAACCAGGAGCCGGCAGCCAGTAGAGCGGACATCATACCGTAAACCAACACGTCAGGTTGAGAGGCGTAAAGTGAGGTTTCAATCACCCCTTTACGGATGGTGTCTGTGACTTCACCACCGGCAAGATAAGCGCCGGCAAATTCGAAGATCATCGCGATGATGATCGCTTGTTTAACCGTCAGTGCCTTGGAGCCCACTGACGTACCCATGGCGTTGGCAACGTCGTTTGCGCCGATACCGATAGCCATCATGAAACCAAAGACTGCGGCCACCACAATAATGATGGAACCGTAATTCGCTAGGATTTCCATTGTTTTACCTTGTTATCTATTCGGAAAACGGGACACTTATGAACGTGACAGCATCAGCTCCAGACGTGATCCTACACGCTGAGCCTGATCAGCAATTTCACCAATCCATTCAAGGATCTTGTACAGGAACATCACATCAACAGGGTTGTATTCATTTTCGATGGACATCAATTTCTGGCGAAGGTGGATCTGCATGGAGTCTGTATCACCCTCAATGGTATCTAGCTGGTGGATCATCTCTTCAACCAGTGTGACTTCACGACCTTTAAAACCCGTTTCCAGCAATTCATCCAATTCACTGATCACGCGACGTGCCTGTTCGGCAGCATCAAGGCAACGTTGCACATAGGCGACGAAGTCGGTGTAGAGCAAGGAAGGGATTTGGAGTTGTCGGCCAATAACACGGCCAGCAATGTCTTTAGCGAGGTTTGCCAGTTTGTCCTGCTGGATAAGCAGATCCAGCATGTCGGTACGGTCTACCGGAAGGAACAGACCGCGGGGCAATTTGAGGCGGATTTCACGTTTGAGCGCATCAGCATCTTTTTCAATCGTTGAAATCTCATGGCGCAGTTGTTCTGCACGTTCCCAATCGCCCTTTTCGCATGCTTCGAAGAAAGGGACCAACAATGAGCAGCAGTCATTGACGCGACTCACATGGCGTTGCAAAGGTTTTAGGGGGCTCTTTGCAAACAGCCCAACAATTGTATTTACAGGCATAGCCGTATCTACCTAAAAAACCTGTCCAAAGGATCAGGCTAAATATTACACCCAAACACCCACCAATGCAGGTTTCACAAGTCCGGGTAGACCAATAGTTATTTAGGCGGCGAATGTTAGCGCAATCACATTTGCATTGATACCATTTCAGATCAATGAAAGTCTCTTGCCCGCATCCACGAATATTCATATCCTTGTCTGGCTATTGGTTATGGGTCCCTTTATGGAAACTGAGATAGAGCTAAAGTTTTTTGTTTCTGGTGATTTTTACCGTCAACTCAGAGACAAAATTACTGATCTTAAAGTATTGCAACAGCGTCAGAAAAAACTGGGCAATATTTACTATGACACCCCGGACTTCCTGCTGCGACACCATGATATTGGTTTGCGAGTCAGGCGTTATGATGACGTCTATGTCCAGACATTGAAGACCGCGGGACGTGTTGTTGCCGGCCTTCACCAGCGTCCAGAATATAACGCTGAACTGGACTCCCCGGTGCCTGATCTCTCCCTTATCCCGGCAGATGCCTGGCCAGAAAGTATCGATGTTGATGCACTTGCCGCCAACCTGACCCCTTTATTTTCTACCGATTTTGAACGCCAACAATGGTTGGTCGCCATGCCTGACAGCAGTCAGGTCGAACTGGCATTTGACAGCGGAGAAGTGACGACCACAGAAGGGGGCTACGATCCGGTTTGTGAGGTGGAGTTGGAGTTGAAATCCGGTCAGACGGATGCCCTGTTTGTGCTGGCGCGTGAGCTGGCGGAGCATGGTGGCCTGCGTCTGGGCAACCTGAGTAAAGCAGCGCGGGGCTACCGGCTGGCAACGGGGTACGAAGGCGATCCGGTCAAACCGCTGACTATCGTGCCGGTTAACAGCCAGATGCATGTCGAGGATGCGTTTGTGAAGGCTCTGGAACATGCGCTGGCACATTGGCATTACCACGAGCAGATTTATGTTGAGCGTCCAGAGCAGGAAGCCATTTTTGAAATCTGTAATGCTGTTGCGCTGATCCGCCAAGCACTGGTGCTCTACGGCGGATTGATCCCACGCCGCGCCAGTGCACTGCTGCGTCAGGAACTGCAATGGTTGGAGGGGGAGTTCGAATGGGTCTATGAAGGGCGGGCGATTGAGCGTCTTCTTGGTGACAAAGGCCATTTTCTGCGAAAACTCAACGCGCAAAAGCCACTGATGGCAAAACTCTCCGAGCGCTACGATAAACTGCCTGAACGTGCACAGGTGCTGGAATTGCTGCACTCAAGCCGCTATTGCAACCTGCTGCTTGATTTGAGCCGTTGGATCCTAACCCGGGGCTGGCAACCCTTCCTGGATGATAAAGCACGTGAGAAACTGGATGAGCCTGTTCGCCAGTTTGCTGTCCGTTCTCTGGCACAATCCTGGGAGGAGCTGCTGGGCGTATTTGCTGAAAACAACACGCTGGACCGTTTCGGGTACCTCGATCAACAACCTCGCCTGACCCGTAACCTGATGTCGGGATGTTGTGTGGCGGCGCTGTTTGACAGTGAAGAACGTGAAATCTTCCGTCTGCCCTGGCTGGATTTGCTGCAAGGGATTGAAGATATCCAGTTGCTTGAGCCGGTACGACGCCTGGCTGGTGATGAAGATTTGGATGAAGAAGATCGGCACCAGATTGAAAAATGGCTGAGCCGTAAGGAAGAATCCCTACTGCATGCCATGATGCAATCGCGCCAGATTGGGGTGACACTAACACCTTACTGGGAACTGTAATAGTACGCAGAGTCTATTGATCGTAAAAGGTCAGTAGACTCTGGCACTTGGGGGCGTTACTTTTGGGTTTGTGAAGACGCCTCAGGTGATATTTGCTCCAGTTTTTTCTCAATTGCTGTAAGGCGCGTCATCATCTCATTTTGCTGGTTCAAAAGTTGTTCCAATATTTCCCGGCTGCGTGCTTTCTTTTCCTGCTCTTTCTTCTGGGGCTTAGTGATATAAGAGGCCACCAAACCGGTGATTGCACCGAAAATTCCCACACCACAAATGATCACAATGATGGCGACTGCCCGGCCGGCTGACGTGACCGGGTAATGATCTCCGTATCCCACGGTCGAGATAGTGACAAATACCCACCACATCGCATCCATCAAGCTGGTGATATTGGCTTCATCGGCCGGACTTTCCAGGACAAATATCGTTGCTGACCCTGTCGATACGATGACCGTAAGCAACAATAAGATGGTTGCCATGGTGGTCTCGTTGCGGTTTTCGTTCATATGGATGAGCAGGGAATGATTCTGCTGGATTAACCGGATGACCCGGAATATCTGGAAAATGCGGGCAAAACGCAGGGCTTCTATTACAGGAATGCTGGCAAGAATATCAATCCAATGTTTTTTCAAATAAGTGAGCTTTCTATTACTTTTGAGAAAATGTGTCGTGATTTGGAGCAAAAATATCAGGCAGATCAGCGTGTCTATGTTCAGCAATAAGGTATAAAGGGGCATGTTTTTTGGCAGTAATAACAAGGTGGTGACGATGCACAGTGAGACAAAAGAAAGCAGCAGACTTAATAATCCCATCGGACTCAGATCTAAGTTTTTTGAATCATTTTCACTCATTGCTCAATAAAATACCTGTTTTGCCGTTAATGAACGAAGGCAGGTTATCTTCACCGGCATTGATGATCGGCAGATACCCAGCGTCTGTTTTCGCTTGCATTATCTCTACTGTATCGCAGTTTACGCGATGCAACTATCAAGGAGTCTTCACGAATGTCACAGATGATATTCAGGCCTTGGGAAAAGGCCGCCGCTAACATCAAGCTTGTCCCCAAACTCATACTGTTAATGGTTTTCAGTACGTTGCTGCTGGTGGTAAAACAACTGTGGGATGCTAATACGTTTCGTGACTCTGTTAAAGAGATGACTGAAGCCCAAAGCCATAGCCTGGCGCTTCGCAGCGCGGAGCTGGCGCAGACATTGTTGGCCAAGGAGGACGGCGTTGCATTGCTTGAACACGTGGTTAAGCAAGAGAATGCAACCAGCACCATTGATCAATACATCTACCTGGTAAACCGTCAATCCGGCCAGGTATTGGCGCACCCGACGATCAAGAGGCTCGATGGCTTGAACCTGCCACTGGAAAATGGGCGCCTGCTAACAGAAGTATTCCGCAGCACCCCAAGTGGCTTTGCTTACCATCTGGCTGACGAAGCCCGTCATGGCATTGCTGTGCCTGTGGGTAACACCGATTGGATGGCGGTGTCATCACAACCTGATTCTGCTGCTGAGCAGTATTACAACGCGTATCTGATGCAGATGGCCTGGCAAACCGCCCTGATGATTGTGGCATTTATGGTGATTCTGTTTGGTGCTTCCAGCCTGATGCTACGCCAAATCAAATGCCTGACCAATGGCATGCGTAACATGGCACAGAAGAACCTGAGTATCCCTGTGGTGATGGATTGTAAAGACGAATTTGGTGCGCTTGCCCGTGAACTGGAAAAGAGCCGCATTCAGCTTGCCAGCGTGATCAAAACCCAGCGCAGTTCTTCTGAAGAGTTGTACACCATAGCGGAAGTGATGAGCGTCAGCATGGATGAAACCCGCGAGTCAGCCAAAGAACAGTTTAGTGAGATTGACCAGCTGGCATCAGCGATGAGTGAAATGACCTCGACGGTGCAGGATGTTGCCAGTCATGCACGTGCAGCATCGCAGGCAACCGAAGTGTCGCGCCAGCAGGTCGCGAACGGCCAGCAGTATGTGAGTAACACCATTTCCACCATCAACAAACTGTCTGAAGATATACGGGAATCTGCGAGTGTGGTGAATCAGGTCGAAGAGCGAGTGGAGAAAATCAGCTCGGTGGTGGTCACCATTCAGGGCATTTCGGAACAAACCAACCTGCTGGCATTGAACGCGGCGATTGAAGCGGCACGTGCCGGTGAAGCGGGCCGGGGATTTGCGGTGGTTGCTGATGAAGTACGTAACCTGGCGCAGAATACCCAGAAAGCGACCGTAGAAATCCAGGACATGATCACCCAGCTGCAATCGTCAGCACAGAAGGCCGTTGGCCTGATGGAGCAAAGCGTGGTAGAAGCAGTAGCAAGCGTCGAGTCTGTCAGCAACGCCGGAGAGGAACTGAACCTGATTGTCGAGCAAATCTGCCAAATTAATGACATGAACTTCCATATTGCGACGGCGGCTGAGCAGCAGGCCTCGGTGGCGGATGAAATGAACCAGAATCTGACCAATGTGCGTGAGCTGGTTGAAGCTTCAGTGACAGTAGTCACAGAGCTTGCCAATACATCAGAGAGCATGCAGGGCAATGCGGAACAACTGGATCTGAAAATCAAAGAATTTGCTGTTTGATGTCCGCTTAGGAATGAAGAAGCCCACCGGTTGTGTGGGCTTTTTTATGATAAATTGTCAGACATTGAAAGCGTAAAGGAAAGAACACCGATGTCGTTGCCTAGGGAACTGGAAGCGTGCGCAACCTGCGCGATAGATGTACTGGCTGAAAAACAGCCAGATAACCTTGCCAAATGGCAAGGCCGGGAGCGGGATACACTTGCCCGCACACTGGCACTGAGTGATTTTGTCACCGACTCGGTTTTACATGACGAAACCTTGTTGCCGTGGCTGAAAGCGCACCTGGATAGTGGCCAGCGCCTGACTCAGTACCGCAACGCGCTGAAAGAAAAGCTCGATAGCCAGCAGGATGAAAATGGCCTGCTCCGCGAGCTTCGGCGCTTCCGTCGCCGAGAAATGGTCTGGCTGGCCTGGCATGACTTCAACGACTCCCTCTCGCTGGATGACAGTCTGGCGCACCTCTCCAAACTGGCAGAAGCCATGATCATGGAAGCCTATGGCTGGCTGTACCGTTTCTGTTGCAACGAATGGGGAACGCCTTGCGATGTAGAAGGAAATCCACAGCCTATGCTGATCCTTGGCATGGGTAAACTGGGTGGCGGAGAGCTGAATTTTTCCTCTGATATCGACCTTATCTTCACCTATCCGGAAAACGGCGAAACCCAGGGCGCGCGCCGCAGTATTGCCAATGCCCAGTTTTTTACCCGCCTCGGTCAGCGCTTGATTAAAGCACTCGACCAGCAAACCTATGACGGCTTCTGTTACCGCGTCGATATGCGTCTGCGTCCGTTTGGTGACAGTGGCCCGTTGGTGATGAGCTTCGCGGCACTTGAGGATTACTATCAGGAGCAGGGGCGTGACTGGGAGCGCTACGCCATGATCAAAGCGCGGGTGATGGGCAAAGAACAGTTTTCCTGTTACCAGAGCTTGCGCCAGATGCTGCGTCCATTTGTATTCCGCCGCTATATCGATTTCAGTGCTATCCAGTCCCTGCGCCGTATGAAAGCGATGATCCGCAGTGAGGTACGTCGCCGTGGGCTGACAGACAACATCAAGCTTGGGGCAGGCGGGATCCGTGAAATTGAGTTTATTGTCCAGGCTTTCCAACTGATCCGGGGTGGCCGTGATCCTATCCTTCGCAAGCGTGGCTTGTTTATCACCTTACATGCTATTCGTGAGCTGGAACTATTGCCTGTACAGGATGCAGATACACTGGAAGCGGCTTACCGTTACCTGCGCCGGGTGGAAAACCTGTTGCAGGCGATAGGTGATAAGCAAACCCAGACCCTGCCGGATAACGAGCGCGACAGGTTGCGCCTTGCTGTCGCGATGGGTGAAGAAAACTGGGATCTTCTTCGTGGGAAAATCGCGTCTCACATGCAGGGCGTGCATGACATCTTCGATAACCTGATCGGTGATGAAGAAGAGGGTGAAGAAGAAAAGATCGCGACTGAATTCAGCGAGATCTGGGATGCGGCGCGCGATCCGGAGCTGGTTGCGAAGATCCTGACTGATATGACGGCGCAACATGCCGAAGAGCAAGCCAAAGCGCTGCTGCGTTTCAAGGAAGAGCTGGCAAAGCGCACTTTAGGGCCGCGTGGCCGGGAGGTGGTAAACCGTCTGATGCCGGTGATGCTCAGCCACATTGTCTGCCGGCAGGACGCCATCGCGGTGTTGGAGCGGGTGCTGAAGCTGCTTATCTGTATTGCTACCCGCACCACCTATCTGGAACTTCTGGACGAGCACCACGGCGCCATTACACAACTGGTTAGACTTTGCGGTGCCAGCCCTATGGTGGCAGAGAAGTTGGCAAGCTACCCCATCCTGCTGGATGAATTGCTGGATTTGCAACATCTCTATAACCCAACCCCGCTCGATCAATACCGTAACGAACTGTTTGATTTTCTTGCCCGCATTCCGGAAGAGGATATGGAGCAGCAGATGGAGCACATTCGCCAGTTCAAGCAGACCCAGTTGCTGCGCATCGCGGCAGCAGACATTGCCGGTGTGTTGCCTGTGATGAAGGTGAGTGACCACCTGACCTATCTGGCTGAAGCGATTGTAGAAGCGGTAGTGAATCAGGCCTGGTTCCAGATGACAGAAAAATATGGCCAGCCCTCCCACCTTGCCGGGCGTGATGGACGGGGATTTGCGGTGATTGGCTATGGCAAGGTTGGCGGTATCGAGCTGGGGTATAACTCGGATTTGGATGTAGTGTTTGTGCATGATTGCCCCGTTGACAGCTATACTGATGGCCCAAAAGAGATAGACGGTCGCCAGTTCTACCTTCGCCTTGCTCAGCGCATTGTCCACCTGTTCTCAACCCGCACGGCATCCGGTGTGCTGTATGACATTGACACCCGCCTGCGTCCATCCGGTGCTTCCGGCATGCTAGTGACCACACTGGAATCGTTCGAGGAATACCAGAACACCGAAGCCTGGACATGGGAGCATCAGGCGTTAGTGCGCACCCGTATGATCTATGGCGATGCATTGCTGGCAAAAGGCTTTTCGGACGTGCGTAAGCGTGTACTGACTAACGTGCGTGACAGGGATGCTCTTCGCAAGGATGTGGTTGAGATGCGCCATAAAATGCGCGACCACCTGGGCAGCAAAGAAAAAGGTAAATTTCACATCAAACAGGATCCCGGCGGGATCACCGACATTGAGTTTATGACCCAGTTCTTTGTGCTGGCCAATGCCCACGAGGAGCCTGCGTTAACACGCTGGAGTGACAATGTCCGTATTCTGGAAGACATGGCCCAGGCAGGCATTTTAAGCACGCCACAGGCGCTGACCCTGCGCGATGCCTATGTGGCGATGCGCGATGAAATTCACCGCCTGAACCTGCTGGACGCCCCTGTGGAAGTCGATGATGCGGCGTTCACTGCAGAGCGCGAAGCGGTGAAAGCAGCATGGGCTGAATGGATGGAGCACTAAGCTCAGGCGTGAAATGCGCTCAGTCATGAAAGAAAAAAGGCGTGAAGCGAAAATACTGCTTCACGCCTTTTTTCATTGCGATATGTTTAATCGTACAGTGAAGGCTCACCGTCAGGGCGACTTTTAAAACGGCGATGCAGCCACATATATTGCTCTGGTGCCCGCATAATAGATCGTTCAATAAACATGTTGGTGTATGCGGCGGAGGCGTTTGCATCATCATAGGGAAAAGCGTCCATTGGCGGATCCAGCGTCAAAGTGTAACTGGTACCTTCCCTGTCGCGGGTAATGGTAAATGTCGCCAAATCACATCCGCTGGCAGACGCAAGAAGATGGGTGCCTGTCGTTGTGCAAGCGTTTTCTACGGCAAATAAGGGGGCCCATGCGTACCGGTGACGGCCATAGTCGTGGTCCGGCGCGTACCAGACTAATTCCCCTTGCTTTAATCGTCTGATCATCTGTTTAACGTCGCAGCGGTCGATCAGTTTGTTTTCGCGACACCTTCCTCTGTATTGAAACCAATCATAAACGGGATTGGTGTTTGGCCGGTATACACCAAACCCGGGTGTGTGCAGGCCAAACGCACGCGCACCCAGTTCCAGGTTGAAAGAGTGCACGGCAACAATCAGCACCCCTTTTTTGCGTGCTTTGAAATCGGCAATCTGTTCAAAACCTTCATATTTTATATGCTTTCTAATTCGCCAGGCTGGCCAAAACCACGCCATACAGGTTTCAAAAAATGCCAAGCCCATATGCTCGAAGTTTTCTTTGAGCAGGGCTTCACGCTCGCCCCCTGTCATTTCTGGAAAGCAAAGCTCAAGGTTGCGTGCGGCAATTTTCTTACGACTTTTGAAAAGCTTCATGATCAGCAGGCCAAGTTTCCGTCCAAGGAAGCGTTGCACACGGTATGGTAACCAACTGATCAAAAACATCACCCCGACACCCATCCAGGTATGCCAGTACCTGGGGTGAAGGAAAGAGAATTGGAAAGTTGGTGCTTCAGAATGGCTGCTCATAGCGTGGTCGTATTTCCTGAATCAAACGGTAAAAATGAGGCGCCATTGTATACCGAAATGTTTGCAATAGTCAGGGTTCGTCGGCAGATCCTGTCAGTGGCAATGAAAGTAATGTGCCCAAGTTGCCTGAAGGTACTGGATTGCGGTGGCGCGGGTATAGACGTCGTGAGTTGTTGTCGGTATGGCTGTTGCTGTGAAGGCTTTATGATAATATCGCCGACGTTCCTTTTTCCTTGGAGAAAACAATGAAACTGACTTTGCCTGACTATCAGCAAGCTAATGTTCTGGTTGTTGGAGACGTGATGCTTGATCGCTACTGGTATGGCCCAACGGGACGTATCTCCCCGGAAGCGCCGGTACCTGTGGTGAAAATCAACCAAACAGAAGAACGTCCGGGCGGTGCAGCAAACGTGGCAATGAACATTGCAGCGTTGGGCGGGAAGGCACAACTGATTGGTCTTGTAGGTCAGGATGAGCAGGCGCAGGTGCTAAAAGACACCCTGGGATCGTTGAACGTGGCGTGTGATTTTGTGGAGCTGCTGGACTACCCAACTATCACCAAACTGCGCGTTATGAGTCGTAACCAGCAGCTGATCCGCTTGGACTTTGAAGAAGGTTTTCACGATGTGGATGTGCAGCCAATCTTGTCCCGTATTGAAGCGGCGCTGTCAAACACCAAAGTGATGATCCTGTCAGATTATGCCAAAGGCGCATTGGCAAATGTTCAGCCAATGATCCAGTTGGCCCGCAAGGCGGGTGTGGCGACGTTGGTCGATCCTAAAGGTACAGATTTTGAACGCTATCGTGGTGCGACCATGTTGACGCCAAACATGAGTGAGTTTGAAGCGGTAGTAGGGGCCTGTCGTACGGAAGAAGAGATTGTTGAGCGTGGCCTGGCGCTGATTGAGAAGTTTGAGTTTAACGCATTGCTGGTGACCCGCAGTGAAAATGGCATGACACTGATTCGTGCTGGCCACGAGCCGCTGAACCTGCCCACACTGGCCAAAGAGGTGTATGACGTGACCGGTGCCGGTGATACGGTGATTTCGGTTGTGGCAGCGTCTTTGGCGGCGGGTAAGCCGTTTGAAGATGCGTGTGCGCTGGCGAATGCAGCAGCCGGCGTGGTGGTCGGTAAACTGGGAACGTCCACGCTGTCGACGATTGAACTGACGGAAGCGGTGTATGGCAGCCACCATTCCGGTTACGGTGTCGTGACTGAAGATCAACTGAAAGCCGCGGTACAGATGGCACAGTCCCGTGGCGAGAAAGTGGTGATGACCAACGGGTGTTTCGACATTTTACATGCCGGTCATGTGGCGTATCTTAATGAAGCCGCGAAACTGGGCGATCGCCTGATTGTGGCAGTGAATACCGATGAGTCTGTTCGTGGACTGAAAGGACCGGGTCGTCCGGTAAATCCGACTGATCGCCGCATGGCTGTGCTGGCGGGGTTGGGCGCTGTAGATTGGGTGGTGCCATTCAGTGAAGAAACGCCACAGCGCCTTATCAGCGAAGTGTTGCCAAACATGTTGGTAAAAGGTGGAGACTATAAACCGGAAGAGATTGCTGGTGGTAAAGAAGTGATTGCCGCAGGCGGTGAAGTTCGTGTGTTGAATTTTGAAGAAGGTTGTTCAACCTCTGAGATCATCAATTCTATTCTGGGTGGCCACAATAAAGCGTAATGCTTATTGATGGCTGATTGAACAGAAAAAAGGCGCCCTTTCAACAGGCGCCTTTTTCATGTTTTTCAACCATTACTTTTTCGGTGGCAACAGACCGTTGTTAATATCAACCAGGTCTTGTTCACTCAGTGTCCCGATAGCCTGACGCAATTGCAGCACATTCAGGATGTAGTCATAACGTGCGTTGGACAGGTTGCGGTTGGCATCATACAGGCGGCGGGTTGCATCCAGTACGTCAACAATGGTTCGGGTACCCACTTCAAAACCGGCTTCGGTGGCTTCCAATGCTGACCGTTGTGAAATCACGGTTTGCTCATAGGCACGCAGTGCACCAATGCTGGCGTTGATGTTGTTGTAGAACGCACGCACATCTTTCACGGTTGTACGGTACGTCCCTTCCAACTGCTCAGAGGCAGCCACATACCTGAACTGCGCTTCTTTTACGCCAGCACTGATAGAACCACCGCTGTACAGAGGCATATTGAAGTTAATGCCTCCCGCTAGCTCATTATTATTGATATCACGGGATGAGTCTGTCTTGTTTTCCTGATCGGTATAGCCATAGCCTACATCAAGCGTCAATGATGGCAGGTGTCCAGATTCTGCCAAGCTGATACGTTCTTTTGCCGCATCACGGGAAATACGTTGTGCCAGCAGGTTCAGGTTGCCTTCTTCTGCGCGTTTGACCAGCTCCTCAACCGTTTGTTGGGGGCGGGTTGCCGAGAAGGTTTTGGTATTCAGGATATACAGGTCTGAATGACGGGTACCAGTGATTTCACGCAGTGCTTCGTAGCTGTTGGAGACTTCGTTTTCTGACAGGATTTCCTGTGCCAGTACAGCGTCATATTGTGCCTGCGCGTCATGCACATCGGTGATGGCAGAAAGACCCACTTCAAAACGTTGTTTGGTTTGTTCCAGTTGACGACCCACTGCCGCTTTTTCGGCGCGGACAAAAATCAGATCGTCAATAGCACGCAACACATTGAAGTACGCTTGGGAAACACGAAGAATGAGCCCCTGCTGCTCCGCCGCGTAAACCGCATCTGCCTGGCGGGCAGTGATTTCAGCGATATCCAAGTTGATCCAACTGTTTTGCTCAAACAACTCCTGCTTCAGGGTTACACCCGCCGTGAGGGTGTTTGTATCACTCACAATGTTGTCGCTGTTGCGGGAGAGATTGTAACCCGCTTGCAGATTGATTTGTGGCAGCAGTGTACCACGGTTGGTATCCACCGCCGCAAAGGCTGCATCCTTAGTGGCTGCTGCTTGCAGAAGTTGAGGGTCGCTTTGCTTCGCCTGCTCGTAAACCTGAATCAGATCATCAGCGCTTGCCAGGGGAGCGGCGGTACCCAGCGCAACCCCGATAAAAAAGGGGAGCAATTTTTTCATAGTCAGTAATCCCTGAACGTATAATTATTTGGTCAGTTATCAAAAGGTATCCGGACCTTACGGCTAGCCTTAGTTTAAACCATGGAGGCTTGCTTGGAACTGACAATGTGATGGTTTCTTGAGAAAAATTCATTGTAAAACTGTCAGAACCATAAAGGCATTCAAATAATTCTGCAATCTATACCAAAAAAGTCGGGGTATAACGTTGCAGTCTCGTCTTTTGACCATTTATTATTTGCCTCCTGATTACAGGAGTAGAGGGATACGCTGTGCCGCAGCCAAATAGCCCATCCCAGTTTGGACAGGATGATGTCACCATTGAGGCCAATGACGTTGTCTATAATGGTTACTTCAAGATGGTGAAATACCGCTTCCGGCACCGACTTTTTTCCGGTGGCTGGAGTGGACCGATTGAACGCGAGCTTTTTGAGCGTGGACATGCCGTAGCGATGCTGCCTTACGACCCTGTTTCAGACAAGGTGGTGATGGTCGAGCAAATTCGTGTCGGCGCGATGGTGGCAAGTGATTCTCCCTGGCAACTCGAGATTGTCGCTGGGATCATCGATAAAGATGAAACCCCGGAAGCGGTGGCTGTGCGTGAAGCCGAAGAAGAAGCCGGTCTTAACGTGCAAAAGCTGCTGCCGATGACCCGTTACCTGTCAAGCTCGGGTGGTTGCTCGGAGCGCATTCATCTTTACCTTGGTATTGTGGACGCTTCGCAGGCAGGTGGCGTACATGGGTTGGCCGAAGAGGATGAAGATATCCTTGTCCATGTGGTGCCGTTTATGACGGCCATGCAATGGATGAATGAGGGCAAAATTGAAAATGCCGCTTCGATCATTGCGCTGCAATGGCTGGCCATGAACAGGGAAAGGTTACGCGCCGTAGACGTATAAGCGGGCTTGTCAGGTTGTGCTGGAATGGAGGTAGGTTGAAGCAAAAGTACAGGGTTAATTTGAATGCGCTGATGCGTATGTATGAGACCAACTATGCCAAATTGCTTAGACTGATGCCGCGTGACGATGATGTGGGGATGTCCTGTGTCTACGACATCCAGGGCAATGAATACCAGATGGATATTTTAGAATCGACACGTTACACCACCTTACTGGATATCTGGCTACGTGGAGATGCCCCTCACTATTTGCGCCCCAGACTGACAGTGCGTATGTATCACGATGCACGTGTCGCTGAAGTGTGTACCACTCAGCAGATTTCTCGCATTAAGCCGCGTTATGATTATCCCAACCCGCGCATGCACCAGAGAGATGAAAAGCACCAGGTAAATGCTTTCCTTGCTGACTGGCTTGCGCATTGCCTGCGAAACGGTATCACAAAACAGAATATAATTTATTAGTTTGACGTGCATAGGCACGCATTTACGATCAAGGTTTTCAAGACGTTGCGGATAAGCCATCAACCTAGCCAATACAGCCAGACCGTCCGGTTGTTACAAATTACAGATACCCACCTGTTTGCTGATCCCTATGGCAGTCTGCTGGGGGTGAAGACTGCTGCAAGCTTTCAGGCTGTGGTCGAAAATATTCAATCCTTGGGGGTTGAATTCGATGCCATGATAGCGACCGGTGACATTTCACAGGACCATACTGCTGAATCCTACCAACGTTTTGTTGATGGTATTTCCCACTGGACGCAACCCTGTTTTTGGTTGCCGGGTAACCATGATTTCCAGCCTGAAATGCAAGCTGTTTTGGCACAATCTCCCCTTCAGCGCAGCGACGTTGTTCTGATGGGGGAACATTGGCAACTGGTCATTCTGGATAGTCAGGTAAAGGGCGTCCCGCACGGAAGACTCTCTGAGGCGCAACTGGCTCTTCTGGATCTAGCTCTGGTAACCCACTCTGAGCGCTATACTCTAGTGCTGCTTCACCATCATCCACTTCCCGCCGGCAGTGCCTGGCTGGACCAACATCAATTACATAATCGGGATGAATTCTGGACTGTGGTGGACAGACACACTAATGTGAAAGGTGTGGTTTGTGGACATATCCATCAGGCGCTGGATACACACTACAAAGGCTGTCGCGTGATGGCAGCGCCGTCTACCTGCATCCAGTTCAAGCCAGATTCCGATGACTTTGCGCTCGATACGACCAATCCAGGCTGGCGTGAGATTGAACTGCACCATGACGGTACGATTTCCAGTTATGTAGGTCGACTGAAAGGCACGGATTTTCAGCCAGACATGAATTCATCCGGTTACTAGGTCCTGATATGCCTTCCTTGCTTCTCTATATTCACGGTTTCAACAGCTCGCCCTTGTCGGCAAAAGCACAACAAATGCAGACTTGGTGTAGGTTGCATCGTCCGGACATAAAGCTGGAAGTTCCCCGTCTCGCCTGCTACCCTGCCGAAGCTGCAGCTCAACTCCAGCAAGTTGTTGAGACCTATAAAAACGACTATTGCATTGGTTTGGTGGGGAGTTCTCTCGGTGGTTATTTCTCGACTTGGTTAAACGCCAACTACGGCTTTCGGGCCGCCTTGATCAATCCGGCAGTTAAGCCTTACGAATTGCTGGCCGGTTACCTTGGCGCGCAGCAAAATCCCTATACCGGTGAACATTATTTGCTTGAGCCACACCATATGGATGAGCTTAAAGCGTTGGACGTGGCATCCATTGCCAAACCGGAAACCCTGTGGCTGCTGCAGCAAGAAGGCGATGAGGTACTTGATTTCAGAGATGCCGTCACCAAGTATCAAGGGTGCAAGCAGACGGTTGAGCCCGGTGGCGATCACGCTTTTGTCGGGTTCGACAGATACCCCGCTGACATCATTCAATTCCTGGGACTGTGATCACAACTCACAGAATAACCCCGTCAGCCGTGGCAATATTTGACAAGCTGGCGGGGCATCACTGACCATGTGACAAAATTTAGAAAACCAATCATCTATGACAGAGCAAGTTTATAACGCGGGATCCATTGAGGTTCTCAATGGTCTTGAACCGGTGCGTCGTCGTCCCGGTATGTATACAGACACGACCCGTCCGAACCATCTCGGTCAAGAAGTTATCGACAACAGTGTTGATGAGGCATTGGCAGGGCATGCACGGAAAGTGGAAGTTATCCTTCATGCGGATCAGTCCCTTGAGGTTATCGATGACGGCCGGGGCATGCCGGTGGATATCCACCCGGAAGAAGGGGTGTCCGGGGTGGAGCTGATCCTGTGTAAACTCCACGCCGGGGGTAAGTTCTCCAACAAGAACTATCAGTTCAGCGGTGGTTTGCATGGCGTAGGTATTTCAGTGGTCAATGCCCTGTCAAAACGCGTGGAAGTCTCGGTAAAACGTGACGGACAGGTATATGACATTGCCTTCGAACATGGCGAAAAAGTGCAGGAGCTGACCGTCACCGGTACCTGTGGCCGACGGGCTAAGGGCACCCGTGTCCATTTCTGGCCTGATTCCTCTTATTTTGATTCGCCGAAATTCTCTGTTTCCCGCCTGAAAAATATCCTGAAAGCCAAAGCGGTATTGTGTCCTGGTCTTGAGATTGTTTTCACCGACAAAAATACCGATGAAACCATTACGTGGTGCTATGAAAGTGGTTTGAAAGAGTACCTGGCGGAAGGCGTTAGAGGGTATGAATTGCTGCCGGAAGAGCCTTTTGTCGGAGAGTTCAGCGCGTCGAATGAAGCGGCGGACTGGGCGGTGATCTGGCTGCCGGAAGGGGGCGAGCTCATCACCGAGAGTTACGTTAACCTGATCCCAACGGCGCAAGGCGGCACCCACGTCAATGGCTTGCGCCAGGGGCTTCTGGATGCCATGCGTGAGTTCTGTGAATTCCGCAACCTGCTGCCACGCGGTGTGAAGCTGACGGCAGATGATATCTGGGATCGCTGTGCGTACGTGCTGTCAGTGAAAATGCAGGATCCACAGTTTGCCGGTCAGACTAAAGAGCGCCTCTCTTCACGCCAGTGCGCGGCGTTTGTCTCCGGGGTGGTAAAAGATTCCTTTAGCCTGTGGTTGAATGAGCGTCCACAGCTTGCAGAGCAACTGGCAGAAGTCTGTATTGCCAACGCGCACCGCCGCATGCGCGCGGCAAAAAAAGTGGTGCGTAAGAAAGTGGCCTCAGGCCCGGCATTGCCCGGCAAGCTGACCGACTGCGCCATGCAGGACCTGTCACGCACTGAATTGTTCCTCGTTGAGGGGGACTCGGCAGGCGGTTCGGCCAAACAGGCCCGTGACCGTGAATTCCAGGCCATCATGCCGCTTCGCGGTAAGATCCTTAACACCTGGGAAGTCTCCGCCGATCAGGTGCTGGCCTCTCAGGAAGTGCATGATATTTCTGTGGCACTCGGTATTGATCCTGACAGCGACGATCTGAGCGGCCTGCGTTACGGCAAGATCTGTATCCTCGCCGATGCGGACTCCGACGGCCTGCATATCGCGACCCTGCTTTGCGCCCTGTTTGTCAAACATTTCCGCGCGCTGGTAAAAGCTGGCCATGTGTATGTTGCAATGCCGCCATTGTACCGCATCGACTGCGGCAAAGAGGTCTATTACGCGCTGGATGACGAAGAGAAAGCCGGCATCCTTGAACGGTTGAGCCAGAAGCGCGCCAAAATTGATGTGCAGCGATTTAAAGGTCTGGGTGAAATGAACCCACTGCAGCTGCGCGAGACCACCATGGACCCGAATACCCGCCGTCTGGTACAGCTGACTATCGACGATCAGGAAGAAACTGACCGTATGATGGACATGCTGCTGGGTAAAAAACGCGCAGAAGATCGTCGCCACTGGTTGCAAGATAAAGGCGACATGGCTGAGCTGGTTGAGATTTTATAAGATTCTAAGATCGGACGTTTTCAATGACTGATATCACTTATGACGGTGTCGAACAGCTTCCATTAAGGAAGTTTACTGAGGATGCATACCTCAACTATTCGATGTACGTCATCATGGACCGTGCGCTGCCTTTTATCGGTGACGGCCTGAAACCGGTACAACGCCGCATCATTTATGCGATGTCTGAGCTGGGGCTGTCAGCCACAGCCAAATACAAGAAATCAGCCCGCACCGTGGGTGACGTGCTGGGTAAGTATCACCCGCACGGTGATTCTGCCTGTTATGAAGCCATGGTACTGATGGCGCAACCATTCTCCTACCGCTACCCGCTGGTTGATGGTCAGGGCAACTGGGGTGCGCCGGACGATCCCAAATCCTTCGCGGCGATGCGTTACACCGAATCGCGTCTGTCCCGCTTCTCTGAAGTGCTGCTGTCTGAATTAGGGCAGGGCACTGTCGACTGGCAGCCAAACTTTGATGGCACCATGAAGGAGCCGAAAGCGTTGCCTTCACGCCTGCCGCATATCCTGCTGAACGGCGTGACCGGTATCGCGGTGGGTATGGCGACCGATATTCCACCACATAATGCCCGAGAAGTGGCGAATGCGCTGGTGGCATTGATTGATTCACCCACGCTGGATTTAGATGGCCTGCTTGAGCACGTCAAAGGACCGGACTATCCGACCGAAGCGGAAATCATTACCCCACAGGTTGAGCTTAAAAAGCTGTACCGTGATGGTCGCGGCTCAATCAAAATGCGTGCCCGTTGGCATAAAGACAATGGCGATATCGTGATCACCGCACTGCCGCATCAGGTATCCGGTGCGAAGCTTCTGGAGCAAATTGCCAACCAGATGCGCGCGAAGAAGCTGCCGATGGTGGATGACCTGCGTGATGAATCGGATCATGAGAACCCCACCCGGATCGTGATCGTGCCGCGTTCAAACCGTGTGGATTGTGAGCAGTTGATGAACCACCTGTTTGTGTCGACCGATCTGGAAAAGAGCTATCGCGTTAACCTGAATATGATTGGCCTTGATGGCCGTCCTCAGGTGAAAGGCTTGCTGAAAATCCTGACCGAATGGCTGGAGTTCCGCCGTGAAACCGTGCGTCGCCGCCTGCAATACCGTCTGGATAAAGTGCTGGCACGCCTGCACATCCTGGAAGGTTTACTGGTTGCCTATCTCAACATTGATGAAGTGATTGAGATTATCCGCACCGAAGATGAGCCGAAAAAAGAGCTGATGAGCCGTTTTGGCCTCAGCGAGAAACAGGCTGAAGCGATCCTTGAAATCAAACTGCGCCAGTTGGCGAAGCTTGAAGAGATCAAGATCCGCGGTGAGCAGGATGAACTGAACAAAGAGCGCGAGCAGCTGGAAAAAGTGCTGGGCTCTGAGCGTCGCATGAACACCCTGCTGAAAAAAGAGATCCTCGCCGATGCAGAAAAATACGGTGATGAGCGCCGCTCACCACTGGTTGAGCGTGCAGAAGCAAAAGCGATGACGGAACGTGACCTGATCCCGAGTGAGCCGATCACTGTGGTGTTGTCAGAAAAAGGGTGGATCCGTCATGCCAAAGGCCATGATGTTGACCCAACCTCACTGAGCTATAAATCCGGCGACAGCTATCTGGCTTCTGCCCGGGGTAAAAGCAACCAGCCCGTGGTGTTTATCGGCAGTGATGGCCGCAGCTATGCGCTGGAGTCCCATACACTGCCATCGGCACGTAGCCAGGGTGAGCCAATTACCGGCCGCCTGAACATCACCGCAGGAACGGCAGTACGCCACGTGATGATGGGAGAGAATGACAATCTGGTACTGATGGCATCCGATGCCGGTTACGGGTTTGTTTGTAAGCAAGACGATTTGCTGTCGAAAAACCGCAGCGGTAAAGCCTTGTTGAGCCTGCCTCAGGCGGCAGAAGTAATGCCGCCGCAGCGTGTGGCGGATATCGAGACTGACGATATCGTGGCCATTACCAACGAAGGCCGTATGCTGGTCTTCCCGGTGAAAGAGCTGCCACAGCTGGGTAAAGGTAAAGGGAATAAGATCATCAATATTCCTTCGGCGCGGGCAAAGGCGCGTGAAGAGCTGTTGACGCAACTGTTCGTGATCCCGCAGGGGGCGTCAGTCACCTTGCATGCCGGTAAGCGCAAGCTGTCACTCAAGCCAACAGACATCGATAACTTCCGTGGAGAGCGTGGCCGACGGGGTTCAATGTTGCCGCGAGGCTTGCAGCGTGTCACCGCCATTGAGATCGCCAAGCCAGAAAGCGCCGAGCCGGAGACGACGGACGCTGAATGATAGAAAGCCCTCTCCGGAGGGCTTTTTCTGGTGTGTTAGCCAAGGTTGTTTGTATATACTAGGCGCATCCTCGTTTAGCGAACATGTGTACGCTGTAATTTTTACCTGACCGCAGGGCTGGAAGCCCGACTTTTTGCGGCTAAATGGTGTTAGGAGAATGTGAATGTACTTTATACTGCGACTGTTGGCTGTCGCGCTGTTTGCGATTGTCATGTTTGTATTCGGTTGTGGTTACTGCCTGTTCAGCCCGAGAAATCCAAAGCACGTTTATACTTTTGGCCGTTTATTCGGCAAATTGTCATCCCTGTTCGGGATCAAACTTCACCTGCGTCAGAGTGAAGCATCAAAAGCCGTGGGAACCTGTGTGTATATTGCCAACCACCAGAGCAACTGGGATTTGGTGACGGTGTCTAATGCTGTGCGCCCCCGGGCAGTGACAGTGGGTAAGAAAAGCCTGGCGTATATCCCTATCTTTGGCACCCTGTACTGGCTAACCGGCAACATTCTGATTGACCGCAACAACCGCAGCAAGGCGGTGGGTACCATTGGCCAGGTGGTTGACCAAATCAAGGACAATGATGTGTCGGTATGGCTGTTCCCGGAAGGTACGCGCTCGCGTGGACGTGGCCTTCTGCCGTTTAAAACTGGCGCATTCCATGCTGCTGTGGGGGCAGGGGTTCCAATCGTGCCTATCGTGTGCAGTTCAACCAATCACCTGAGTGCATCACGGGGTGATAACGGCCATATTATTGTTGAAGTGATGGATCCGATTTCAATTGAAGGCTACAGCAAAGAGAACGTGCGCGAATTGGCACAAAAATGCCATGACATCATGGCGGCTAAGCTGGCAGAGTTGGATGCAGAAGTAGCCGAACTGAACAAGAAGTAATAAACTACTCAACAGATTGAGTAGTGAAAAGCCTAAAGGATACGCAGCGCGTATCCTTTTGTTGTTTTTGGCGCGTTTGGTTTGTATGAGAAGTAATACACTATGCTGAGAGATCAGGTCGTTTTGGTAACAGAAAGTGGCGAGCCGACGGGGCTGGCAGAAAAACTGGCTGCGCACCAGCAAGGGTTGTTGCATCTGGCATTTTCTGTGATGATTTACCGTGAAACACCTGCAGGACGTGAGTATCTTCTGCAGCAGCGCGCACTGGGCAAGTATCACAGTGGTGGGCTTTGGACCAACACCTGTTGTTCTCACCCTATGCAGGGTGAGCCGGTTGATGTGGCGGCCAGGCGCCGCCTGAATGAAGAGCTCGGTATTGTTGCCCCGCTGGATTTGGCGCTGGGTGACAGGTTTCGCTATCGCGCTGAGCTTGATAATGGACTGACCGAACATGAGCTGGATCAGATCATGGTCAGTTGTGTGGATGATGTCGACGTGGTGCCGGACCCGGAAGAGGTGATGGACTGGCGCTGGTGGACAGAGCGCGAGATCAGCGAAGCGCTTCAGGAAAAGCCGGAGCAGTTTACCGCCTGGTTTCGTCAGGTGCTGGACAGAGTGTCTTTACAGCTCGCCGCATAGCGGTGCTCAGAAAAACAAAAAGCGACCGTATGTGGTCGCTTTTTCAATCTTGGTGTTTAGCGTTTATTTGCGTACAGCAATCGCTTCGATTTCAATACCCACATCTTTTGGCAGACGAGCTACTTCAACACATGAACGTGCTGGGTAGTGTTCAACACCGTGTTCATCGAAGAACTTGCCGTACACCTCGTTAACGGTGCCGAAGTCGTTCAGATCTTTGACGAATACAGTCAGCTTGACAATGTCGCCAACGGTCAGGCCTGAAGACTCAACCACTGCTTTCACGTTTTCCAGGGATTGGCGTGCTTGAACGGCGATATCTGGGGACACTTCACCGGTCTCAGGGTTGACCGGGATCTGTCCTGAAGTCAGTACCATGTTGCCCAGATCAACGCCTTGAATATATGGGCCAATTGCAGCAGGCGCCTTTTCAGTGTGAAGCACTTTAGTCATTAATTTATCCTTAATCTAAACAATCATGTTGGATGTGGGCTTAGTCTGCACTGAGCCAGCGCTGTCGTAAACCCAATCCATCACATTTTATCCCTGAAATAGTCGGTGATGGCGCTCATCGACAGGAAAAGCCAACAACAAGGCTGGCTTTTCAACGGGATGAAGGGCAGGAAAAGCTGCTGCCCTTAGAGGGGCGAAACCCTAGTGGTTTTCTGTCATGATCTCCCGGGAGAACACTTTCTCGCAGTATTTGCACTTCAGATACACATCGTCGGCCTTTTCGATGACATTAAAGCTGCTTTCTACGGCTTTTTCATCGTGGGTAATGCAGTTACTGTTCGGACAACAGTATATACCTTGAATGCTTTTGGGCAGTGTCAGTGGCAGTTTGGCAACCACTTCATAGTTTTCGATTTGGTTGACGGTGGCATTGGGAGCATACAGTGCCAGCTGCTGTGCCTGCTCTTCGCTGACGAAGATATTTTCAATCTTGATAAGATCTTTGGCGCCAAGGGCGGATGAAGGCAGGTTAAGACCAACCGTTACACGCTCATTGGTCTTATGCAGTTTGAACAGCTTCATCACTTTAAAGCCGATATTGGCAGGGATGTGGTCGATAACGGTGCCGTTCTTGATGGCTTCAACCTGTAGTTTGTGATCTTTTCCCATGATGTTTCTCCTGCCTTAAATGCTTCCGTTAATGACCAGTGCCAGCAATGCCTGGCGTGCATACACCCCATTTTCCGCCTGCTCGAAATAGTAAGCGTAAGGGGTTTTATCGACTGCCACGGTGATTTCATCTACCCGTGGCAATGGGTGGAGAACTTTTAGGTTGTCGCGGGCGTTGGTAAGTTGCGGGGTATCCAAAATAAAAGCGGCTTTGATGTGCTGGTATTCTGACTCGTCAAGACGCTCTTTTTGTACCCGGGTCATATAAAGGATATCGAGCTCTGGCACCACCTCTTCGATACTGGTGTGCAGACTGTAAGGAATACCTTGATCGTCGAGCTCTTCCAGAATGTAGTCCGGCATTGCCAGTGCTTCCGGCGCGATAAAGTAGAATTGGTTGTTATTGAATTTTGACAGCGCTTGGGTCAGGGAATGGACAGTGCGTCCGTATTTTAGGTCGCCCACCATCGCCACTTTCAGGTTATCCAGACGGCCCTGGGTTTCGTAGATACTGAAAAGATCCAGCAGGGTTTGGGTTGGATGCTGGTTTGCGCCATCGCCACCATTGATAACGGGAACTCCCCTTGAAAATTCTGAGGCCAGTCGTGCCGCCCCTTCTTTTGGGTGGCGCATGACAAAGGCGTCGACGTAAGAAGAGATCACCTGCACTGAGTCAGACAGGGTTTCGCCTTTTTTTCCTGAAGAGGTGTTGCCGCCGTCTGGGAAACCAATCACGGTGCCGCCAAGACGCTGAACCGCGGTTTCGAAAGACAGGCGGGTTCGGGTGGACGCCTCGAAGAAGCAGCTTGCCACGACCTTGTTTTTCAGCAAGGTAGGGTTGGGCTCAGCTTTGAGTTTACCGGCAGTATCGACGATAAGTTCCAGCTCTTCACGGGATAACTCCGGGATGGAGATGATGTGTTTGTTGTGCAGCGAGGTCGCCATGTCTTCTCTCCCTTAACAGATTCCATGTGCTGTTATTTTTGGGCAATTAACAGCCGCAGTGGTGGTACATTTTGGTCAAAAAAAAGCCTCCCGATAAGGAGGCTTTTTTGAATCCAGTAAAAACGAAAAAGGGGGCCAATGCCGGGAGTCGGCAGGTTTTAGCGGTCAACAATGTCACTAAATTTGGCATTCCGGTTCGTTTTTTTGACAAATTGCGGAGGATTATACGCCCATTTTTGTCCGGTGCAAGGCAGGAAAAGTGATATGGCTCTGTTGGGAAATATAAACCGCGCAGCTGCGCGGTTTAGTCTGTTCGATAAAAGAAGGCAGGGGTTAATGTCCCAGTGTAGCGACCATCACGGCTTTGATGGTGTGCATGCGGTTTTCCGCCTCATCAAAAACGATGGAGTACTCAGATTCAAAGACCTCTTCGGTGACTTCGAGCCCTTTCATGCCATATTTTTTTGCCACTTCTGCGCCAAGGGTGGTTTCATCATTGTGGAATGCAGGCAGGCAGTGCATAAATTTGACGTTTGGGTTACCGGTCGCTTTAATCACGTCCATGTTGACCTGATAGGGTTTCATCATCGCAACGCGCTCGTCCCAGGCTTCTTTGGACTCACCCATAGAGACCCAGACATCAGTATAAAGGAAGTCACAGCCCTGCACGCCTTCTTCCACGTTTTCTGTCAGGGTGATTTGTGCGCCGGTTTTTTCGGCTATCGCCTGGCATTCTTCTACCAGCGTTTCTTCAGGCCAAAACTGGCTGGGGGCCACCAGGCGGATATCCATGCCCATTTTTGCCGCCCCCACCATCAGGGAATTGCCCATATTGTTGCGGGCATCACCCAGGTAGGCAAATTTGATGTCAGACAGCTTCTTGCCCTGCCCATGTTCAAGCATGGTCAGGAAGTCTGCCAGGATCTGGGTGGGGTGAAATTCGTCTGTCAGGCCATTCCATACCGGGACACCAGCATATTGTCCCAGCTCTTCAACGATATCCTGGCCAAAACCACGGTACTGAATACCGTCATACATACGGCCAAGCACACGGGCAGTGTCTTTCATCGATTCTTTGTGGCCAATCTGGGAGCCAGACGGGCCGATATAGGAAACCTTTGCGCCTTGGTCAAATGCCGCGACTTCAAAAGCACATCGCGTGCGGGTGGAGGCTTTCTCAAAGATCAGGGCGATGTTTTTTCCTGTCAGGCGCGGCTGCTCATAGCCACCATATTTGGCTTTTTTTAGCTCGGCAGACAAGTCTAACAGGTGTGCAATCTCCTGCGGCGTGAAATCCAGCAGCTTGAGAAAGTTCCGGTTACGCAGATTAAATGCCATGTTTGAGGTCCCTTTCTAAAATCCTACTTGTGACCTGTTTTATGTCACGCTGATATCAGTCATGATTCTGACTCATTTTTGATTATTGATTCAACCCCTTTGAATAAATATTTATTTGTATTTGATCGCTACTTTCTTCAGGCGAGAGAAAAAATCCCGGTTGAGATGACGGTATCAGTTTGTGTGTGGGGCTGGTGCCTTAGACATCTTCATGCTCAATAGGGCAGGTCAAACAGCGCATTCTCCATCACTTGGCCTGTGTGGGTTGTCTGGAGGCTTATTGTATAGGAGAGGGAGTGAATTTGGCGTGGCAAACCACACCAATCCGTGCCATAGTGCTGCCGTTAATAAAGAGCTGGAGTGAGCCGATGTCTTACGCTGACATTATTGAAGAACAAAAAGCGGAAACCCGTGAAATTATTGAAGCGTTGCTGGAAGATGGCAGCGATCCTGATGCACTTTATACCATCGAACACCACCTTTCTGCAGACAGTTTTGCTGAACTGGAAAGCGCTGCTGTGGAAGCGTTTAAAATGGGCTTTGAAGTGTTGGAAGCGGAAGAGCTTGAGCTGGAAGATGGCAGCACAGTGATTTGCTTTGACGCTGTGATGGAATCAGCATTGGACGCTGACCGCATTGATGAGCAGGTAGAAAAGCTGGTGAAACTGGCTGAAAAGTACAACATCGATTATGACGGTTGGGGCACCTATTTTGAATCGGACGAAGAAGACGCCGAAGAAGAAGGTGAATTAGAAGAAGACGATTAACCGTCGCTGACTGAAAAAGCTGGAGCCGAAATGCTCCGGCTTTTTTTCCGCCGGGCCTCAGAGTTTTTTCAGCATCACGATTTCACAATCCGTGTGTCCGGTGTTGCCAAGTGGCGCATCGAGCCGCTCAAAGCCCATAGATTCGTAAAGATGAATCGCTTCCTTCAGGCAGGCGGTTGTCTCTAGATAGCAGGCGGAATAGCCTTGTTGGCGGGCAAACTTCATGCCTTGGGCAGCCAGACGCCTTGCAAAACCACGGCCACGCAATTCTGGGCGGAAATACATTTTCTGTAATTCGCATATGCCTTTTTCGCCGGGCAAGGGCGCAATACCGCCGCCACCAAGAATTTTACCGTGTTGCTCAATCACCCAGTAGGCCGCATTGTCGGCTTTGTAATTTTCGCTTAACACATCAAGTGTGGGGTCGGCGACACCATAGCCTCTATCGGCTGTCAGGCCATACTCTTCCGACACGCTACGGATCACCGCAGCCATAGCGGCATTGTCAGCAGGCTCTAACAGGCGAAGGGTAAATCCTTTTTGGCGTTCGCTTTGCGCCATGGCGCGGTTATAGCGGTGCAGCGAGCGGGACAGGGCTTCGATTTCATCAGTATCAAGCTGCTCAAGATACAGGGCGATTTGCTGGTTGATACCGTGGTGGTGTTCATCCAGCCGTGCTTTTCCTGCATCAGACAGGCTATATTTCGGCTGATTACTCTGGACATCAATGTGGGAAGTGACGTTGTCGTTGTTGATAAGGATGGCAAGCGTCCGGTTGGCGTTGGCCACATCTATGTTTAGCCGCTCAGCCAGTTCAGTGGCACTCATCGCTTCCTGTTCGAGCTCGATCATCACGTGGCATTGCACGGTGGTAAGGCCTGCAGTGCCGTATATGTTATCCAACAAGCCACGGTGGCGAAGAAGTTGGCGGACGAGGGATCTGATTTCAACCGGACCTGTAGGCATTGCATCTCCATTTTATACTGAGTGTGTCACTTTCCTGCGTGGTTTACTGCTATTGAGTAAGCAGACATGCGACACCGAAGCGTTCCGTATCGCACTAAATTCAGCCGTTTGATTCATTTACCCGGTATCACCCTGAACAGGGCAGGCGAAGCGATTATGATGACAGAAACGGCATCATGAACATCATACGGAAACTGCACAATAAATCAGTTAATGAAGTATTGGCTATGGAAAATAAAATCACCGAGAGTTTGAGTGACGCCTGAAATGAAAACAGGTCAGCCAAGGCTGCCCTGTTTCGTGAGGAATGCTGTGGGTGGTTATAGCACCATCGTATGGTGGTGGCATTGCATTTTCAAGCGTGATTTATGCTGCCAGACTCGTTCGTGGACATAGTACGCCATGGTGTTAATGCATGGCTCAATCATTGCCATTACGCTGCCAATCAGGATATCACCGGTCAACAGATACACGACACCGAATGCCACACTGAAGTGGACGATCGCGAAACTGATGGTTTTGCGGCCAGGATCGCTGGCAAAAGTGCGTTTCAGCCAGTTGCTTTCCCAGGCTTTTTCGTGGAAGAAAAATGCCACAGTATTGACCATAGGTTCGATCATGGCAATCAAGCTACCCAGTAGAATGTCACCGGTCAACACGTACGCAACGGTAAAAGCAACGGTAAAGTGGATTGTTGCAAAGCTGATGGTCTTTTTCATAACGAACTCCTCACTGGATGATGGATTCATTATTGCAAATAATTCTCATTTGTAAATACGGTTTCTGTGAATTGATTTGATAGGTTTAAGCTATTAAAGTGGTCGGGGTAGAAATACCAAGAAGGAGAGGAAATGGGGGCGAAAGGGAAGGCGATTGGAATGTACAAAAAAAGCTGATGGTTTCCCATCAGCTTTTGAATCATCACCTTACAGGAGGAAATTACAGTGCAGCGATCACAGCTTTCTGTTCTTCCAACTTGGTCAGGGTTTCTGCGTAACCTTCGAGTTTCGCACGCTCGGCAGCAACAACCGCTTCCGGTGCTTTCGCAACAAAGCCCTGGTTGTTCAGCTTGCCTTCAACGCGTTTGATTTCGCCCTGAGTCTTGGCGATTTCTTTGTCCAGACGTGCCAGCTCAGCATCTTTGTCAATCAGGCCTGCCATTGGGATCATCAGGGTTGATTTACCAACCAGTGCAGTCGCGCACGCCGGAGTTTCTTCACCGGCTGCCAGGATACGGATGCCTTCCAGCTTTGCCAGCGACATCAGTACCTGCTTGCTTGCTTCAACACGCGCCGCGTCTTTTTCATCAGCCGCTTTCAGCATCACATCCAGAGGCTTGCTTGGTGCGATATCGTACTCGGCACGCAGGTTGCGGATAGCGGTAATGAAACCTTTCACCCATTCGATGTCAGCCAGCGCAGTGTCGTTGAACTGCGCGTCGTCATACTGCGGCAATGCCTGCAGCATAATGGTGTCGCCTTCCACGCCGTCTACCAGCGGCTTCACGCTCTGCCAGATAGATTCCGTAATATATGGGATCACTGGATGTGCCAGACGCAGGGTCTTTTCAAGCACAGTGATCAGCGTGTGACGGGTCGCGCGCTGTTGTGCTTCCGTGCCTTTCCACAGCACCGGTTTGGTCAGCTCAAGGTACCAGTCACAGAATTGGTTCCAGATAAACTCGTACAGGGTGTTCGCGGCCATATCCAGACGGAAGTTCTCGATATGGGCATTGAACTCTTTCGCTGCCAGCTGGAACTGGGATTCAATCCACTTGTCGGCCAGTGAGAATGCCATCTCGCCGCCCTTCATGCCGCAATCCTGATCTTCGGTGTTCATCAGCACATAACGGCTTGCATTCCACAGCTTGTTACAGAAGTTGCGGTAACCCTCGAGACGCTTCATGTCCCAGTTGATGTCACGGCCAGTAGATGCCATCGCTGCCAGGGTGAAACGCAGCGCGTCAGTACCGTACGCTTCGATACCGTTTTCGAAGGTCTTACGGGTATTCTTTTCGATCTTGGCGGCCAGTTGTGGCTGCATCATGTTGCCGGTACGTTTTTCTACCAGTGATTCCAGATCAATACCGTCAATCATGTCGATAGGGTCAAGTACGTTACCCTTGGACTTTGACATCTTGTCGCCGTTTTCATCACGGATAAGGCCGGTGACGTAAACGGTCTTGAACGGAACCTGTGGCTTGCCGTCTTCATCTTTGATGAAGTGCATGGTCATCATGATCATGCGCGCCACCCAGAAGAAGATGATGTCGAAACCGGTCACCAGAACGTCAGTCGGGTGGAAGGTTTTCAGCTCAGGGGTTTGTTGTGGCCAGCCCAGTGTTCCGAACGTCCATAGCGCAGATGAGAACCAGGTATCCAGTACGTCTTCGTCCTGACGCAGGACAACGACGGGTGCCAGACCGTGTTTCGCACGGACTTCTTCTTCATTGCGGCCTACGTAGACGTTGCCGTCGTTGTCGTACCATGCAGGAATGCGGTGACCCCACCACAGCTGACGGGAGATACACCAGTCCTGGATGTCCCGCATCCACGCGAAGTACATGTTTTCGTACTGTTTAGGTACGAACTGGATATCGCCGTTTTCAACCGCTTCAACCGCAGGTTTTGCCAGCGTTGCTGTACGCACGTACCACTGGTCAGTCAGCATTGGCTCGATTACCACGCCGCCACGGTCGCCGTAAGGCACGGTCAGGTCGTGATCTTTGATCTCATCCAGCAGGCCCAGTTCTTCGAATTCCGCCACGATCGCTTTACGTGCAGCGAAACGCTCCATGCCACGGTATTTTTCTGGCAATTCGCTGCTGTAGACATCGCTTGGTTCACCATTGGTGGTGAACACTTCCGCTGCATCACGGATGTCAGCGTTGAAGGTCAGGATGTTGATCATCGGCAGCTGGTGGCGTTTACCCACTTCGTAGTCATTGAAGTCGTGCGCAGGGGTGATCTTGACACAGCCTGTGCCTTTCTCCATGTCTGCATGCTCGTCGCCCACGATAGGAATGCGGCGGTTGACGATAGGCAGGATGATCTCTTTTCCAATCAGATCTTTATAGCGTGGGTCTTCAGGGTTAACCGCCACGCCGGTATCACCCAGCATGGTTTCTGGACGGGTGGTTGCTACTACAATGTAGTCTTTGCCGTCAGCGGTTTTTACACCGTCAGCCAGTGGGTAGCGGAAGTGCCACATGTGGCCTTTCACGTCTTTGTTTTCTACTTCCAGATCGGAAATGGCTGTGTGCAGTTTCGGGTCCCAGTTAACCAGACGCTTACCACGGTAGATAAGGTCGTCTTCGTACAGGCGTACAAACACTTCCTGAACGGCTGCGTAGAAACCATCATCCATGGTGAAGCGCTCACGATCCCAGTCTACAGACGCACCCAGACGGCGCAGCTGTTTGGTGATCGTGCCACCGGATTCGTTTTTCCACTCCCAAATCTTGTCGATGAAGGCATCACGGCCGTAGTCGTGCTTGGTCTTGCCTTCTTCTGCCGCGATCTTGCGCTCAACAACCATTTGAGTCGCGATACCGGCGTGGTCAGTACCAACCTGCCACAGGGTGTTTTTGCCCTTCATGCGCTCGCAGCGGATCAGGGTGTCCATGATGGTATCCTGGAACGCATGGCCCATGTGCAGGCTGCCCGTGACGTTGGGTGGTGGGATCATAATGCTGTAGGCAGCTTTCGATGTGTCACCGTGAGGCTTGAAGTAGCCGGCCTCTTCCCAGCGCTGGTACAGCGCTTTTTCGATTGATGTTGGGTTGTATGTCTTTTCCATAGCGCTCTTGATGGACTGATTTAATGGGACATTTCTTCAATGGCGAGCGTGCGCATTTGGCGCCCCGCCATGCGGTAAATTTTGTAGCGTTCCCGAGCCTGTTGCTTGAGAGCGTCTTCGCAAGGCACGAAGTCTACCACTTGTGCAAAGGAAGGCGCAAAAGTTGCTGCTTCTTGCGCCAGATTTATCAGCACATGCCGGTGGCCGGAATGACGTACGCCGGGCCAGCCAATTTCAACCTGTGCTCCCCCCCGGGGGCCTTCGCCAACCAGATTATGCGGTACAAAACCCTCCGCAGGTTGTTGCCATAATGCTTCATCAATGGCTTCTGCCTGGGGCTTGTCTGCCGCAGTGATAAACACTTTCATACCCTGTTGGCAAAAAAGGGCAGACAACTGACAGACTTTTTCCAACATCCGCAGGGAAGGATTGTTGTGCGATTCATCCAGTAGGTAGAAGGTCGCCATGCCTGTCATTGGTTTTTCCTCTTGTGCCGTTTGGTGTGGCGGTATTTTGCTCGCTCAGTGTGCGTTGTGTTGACGGTTGACGCAACAAAAAGCCAGCAATAAAAAAGGAGGCCGAGGCCTCCTTTTCTCTATGTGCAGGTTTATTCTGCAACTTCAAGGCCGGAGCGGTTCAACAGGAATTGGACCAGTAGTGGGACAGGACGGCCTGTTGCCCCTTTATTCTGACCGCCTTTGAAAGAGGTGCCGGCCACATCCAGATGTGCCCAGTTGTACTTCTTGGCAAAGCGTGACAGGAAGCAGCCTGCGGTAATAGTGCCGCCGCCTGGACCACCGATATTTGCCATATCTGCGAATGGGCTCTTCAGCTGTTCTTGATACTCTTCGGTCATTGGCAAGCGCCATGCGCGGTCGCCAGCTTGTTCAGACGCATTCACGATTTCGTGTGCCAGTGGGTTGTGGTTAGAAATCAAACCACTGATATGGTGGCTGAGTGCCACGATACACGCACCGGTGAGGGTCGCCACATCAATCACACATTCCGGCTCGTAACGCTCGACATAGGTCAGGGCATCACAAAGAACCAGACGACCTTCTGCGTCTGTGTTCAGCACTTCAACCGTCTGACCAGACATGGTGGTCAAAATATCACCGGGGCGATAGGCGTGGCCATCGGGCATGTTTTCACACCCTGCCAACACTCCCACCACGTTGATCGGCAAGTCGAGTTTTGCCAGTGCTTTCATGGCACCGAACACTGCCGCTGCGCCGCACATGTCGTATTTCATTTCGTCCATGTTGGCAGCCGGTTTCAGCGAAATCCCGCCAGCGTCAAACGTCAGGCCTTTACCGACCAGAACAATCGGTTTTGCGTCTGGGTCTGGATGGCCCTTATATTCCATGATAGACATCATGGATTCATTTTTTGAACCTTGGCCCACAGCAAGGTATGAGGTCATACCCAACTCTTTCATTTCCTGCTCACCAATGATCTTGGTGCTGACTTTCTCGAAGTCATCTGCCAGACGGCGAGCCTGGGAAGCCAGATAAGCAGGGTTTGCCACGTTAGGTGGCATATTACCGAGGTCTTTACAGGCATTCACACCGGATGCTACTGCCAGACCATGTGATATAGCACGTTCACCCAGATTCAGTTCACGACGGGTAGGTACGTTAAAGACCAGTTTTCGCAGTGGACGGCGTGTTTCCGGTTTTACGCTCTTGAATTGGTTGAAGGTGTAGAGTGTGTCTTTGGTGCTTTCAACCGCCTGACGCACTTTCCAGTAGGTATCTCGGCCTTTAACGTGCAATTCGGTCAGGAAACACACCGCTTCCATTGAACCGGTTTCGTTCAGGGTGTTAATGGTGTTTTTGATGATTTCTTTGTATTGGCGCTCACCCAGCTCACGCTCTTTACCGCAACCGACCAGAAGCACACGCTCAGACAGCACATTAGGAACGTGATGCAACAGCAGCATCTGGCCAGGCTTGCCTTCGAGGTCCCCACGGCGCAGCAGGCTACTGATGTAACCGTCGCTGATCTTGTCCAGTTGCTCTGCAACCGGTGACAGGCGGCGTGGTTCAAATACACCGACAACGATACATGCACTGCGCTGTTTCTCGGGGCTCCCGCTTTTTACACTGAACTCCATGCGTACTCCTACATCCTAAAGACAAGTGGGGCTAAATGTTGGATAATGCCCGCTTTATCGGAACTCGAAACACTGTTCGACGTAAATTTCATTAAGCAGGTCAACACTTGGCCGAAAGATTAAAAAACAACTGATTTACCGAAAAACTATAGCGATTCGAGTAAAAAAACAAGTTTTCTAAAGGTAAAACGCCGTGATTATTGTTCGGTATTTGATCCGAGAAACAGTAAAAACGCAACTTGCGGTGCTTTTTGTGCTGTTTCTGGTCTTTTTTAGCCAAAAATTTATCCGGGTGCTGGCGAATGCGACAGATGGCTCAATTCCGGGCGGTGATGTGTTAACCCTGGTGGGGTTGTATATGCCTTCAATGGGCATGTTGATGCTGCCACTCAGTCTATATATCGGCATTTTGATCACTTTTGGCCGTCTGTACGCAGAAAGCGAAATTACCGTGATGAATGCAACAGGGATCGGAAACAAATTCCTGATCCGTGCGGCGTTATATCTGGCAATCATTACCGGCAGTGTAGCGGCGTTTAACGCGTTATGGCTGACACCTTGGGCTAACGACAAAGAAGTCAAAGTGATGGAAAGTTTGGAAGCCGATACCGGTTTGGAACTTTTAGTTCAGGGAAAAATCCAGACCACTCCGGATGGGCAGGCGGTAGTGTATGTCAATGATATTACCGGAGACGGTAAAGATTTGCATAAAGTTTTTATTGCCCAGCCAGTTCCCCGTGGCACTTTGCGCCCGAATGTCGTGGTGGCTGAGAAAGGCTTTATTTCTGAGTTGCCAGATGGTCGTCAGGTGCTGGATTTGAATAACGGTATCCGTTATGAAGGTGTACCGACCCTGCTCGACTATACCGTTACGGATTATGAAAATTATCAAGTGTTGATTGGCCAGCGTGAAGTTCGCCAGAAAAACCGGGACTGGGATGCGATGCCCACCCAGATACTCGTCAATGAATCTTCTCCCCGCGCACAGGCCGAGTTGCAGTGGCGTATTTCTCTGGTGCTCTGTATTCCACTGATGACCATGATTGTGGTGCCACTTTCTGCCGTGAATCCCCGTCAGGGACGTTTTGCCAAGCTGTTCCCGGCAGTGTTGATTTACCTTGCGTATTTCCTTTCTATCAGCGCGGCGAAATCGGCGGTTGAAGAAGGGAAGTTACCGGCCGAAATCGGCCTTTGGAGTGTCAACCTGATTGCCTTGCTGGTCGCCCTGATGCTCATCAGCTGGGATACCATGCCTGTGCGTAAAATGAGATACCGTTTGAGGAGAGCAGCCTGATGTTCAAAATCCTCGACCTTTATATCGGCCGCACCATTATTGCCACCACATCACTTTGTCTGGCAACACTGGTAGGGCTTTCTGCCATCATCAAGTTTGTTGAGCAGCTTCGTTCTGTGGGTGAGGGCTCCTTTACCATGATGACAGCGGTGCAGTATGTACTTTTGAGTATGCCCCGTGATATCGAGATGTTCTTCCCGATGGCTGTGCTCCTTGGGGCATTGATTGGTCTGGGTACCCTGGCCTCAAGCTCTGAGCTGGTGGTGATGCAGGCGGCCGGTTTCTCCAAGCTGGATATTGGCCTTTCTGTACTGAAAACTGCGATGCCGTTGATGTTGGTCGTTTTGGCGCTTGGGCAATGGGGCGCGCCGGATGCGCAAAAAGCGGCGCGTGAACTGCGTGCATTTGCGAAATCCGGTGGCAATGTCATGTCTGTCAGACGTGGCGTCTGGGCAAAAGACGGCAGTGATTTCATTTATATTGCCCGGACTGACCAGCAAGAATCACTGGTTGGTGTGAACATCTGGAAGTTTGATGACACTCAGACGCTGAAAGCCCAAGTGTTTGCCGAACAGGCAAGGTATTTAGATAAAGATAGCTGGATGTTGGAAAATGTCACCGTCACTCACTTTGATGGTCCGGTGAAGATCAATGAAACCACCGAGAAACAACTGGCCTGGAAGACCACGCTGACGCCTGAAAAACTCTCTATCGTCACGGTGAAACCGGAGGAGCTTTCCCTCAGTGGCGTATACAGTTATGTGGATTACCTGAAAGCGTCGGAGCAGGATGCTTCCCGCTATGAATTGGCGTTATGGCGTAAAGTGCTTCAGCCGCTCTCTATTGGTGTCATGATGCTACTGGCGCTGAGCTTTGTTTTTGGCCCACTTCGTTCTGTGACGATGGGGGCGAGGGTGTTGTCCGGGGTGATTTTCGGCTTTGCCTTCTATATTTCCAACGAAGTGTTTGGCCCGATGACCTTGGTCTACAACCTGCCACCATTTGTGGGTGCTATTGCGCCTAGCCTGGCTTTTATCGGGGTAACGCTTTACCTGCTAAACAGAAAGCTTTAGCGCTTTACCTAAAAAGAAGAGGGAGCCAATGGGCTCCCTCTTTACTTGACTTGAACTACTTCGTTTTCACTGTCTCGATTTTAATCACCTGACTGTTTGAGAAGTGATCCTGAAACGCCCGGTTATTCCTGTCAAACAACGCCAACAGGTTACCGATGCCAAGGCAAGATGTCGTCATGCGGATCAGTGCTTGGGTAAACGTGATATTGCCACCAAACTCACTGACGACTTTGAGTTTCCATGCCCTCATGCCAACAGTCTGACCTGCCCGGGTCCAGAAATAACCATAAAACCCTGCAGCAATGGCAAAGACATAGATAGTGAAGAAGGGACTGATTACAGGGTCTCGGGTCAGGTAGTCGCTGACATCTGCATAGCCTTCAATCGAGAAACCCAACTGCACCGCTACCGCAACTGCACCAACAACCAGCGCAATGGCTAGCATCTCAACAGCGATAAGCACGAGAAAATCATAAAGCCAGGCGCCAAAGCGTCTGAAAAAGCTGGCGCCCTTAGGTACGCTGTATTGTGGGGAGGAGTTAGCCATTGTATTGTCCTAGAAATGAGTGCTTTGTGTAGTTTACCAGCCTTACAGACCGTGTTGAATGCGTAAAAACAGGCCAGATAGTACGTGTTTATAGCAGTGTGGTGAAAAAAGAAACGATCGGAAGGGTTTTGTGAATTAGACGCTTGCTTCGATACGTTGCTTGCGTATAATTGCTCGCACTTGCCCGGGTGGCGAAATTGGTAGACGCAGCGGATTCAAAATCCGCCGGTGGTGACACTGTGCCGGTTCAAGTCCGGCCCCGGGCACCAATTTCCGGAAAGCCCCAGTCGAAAGACTGGGGCTTTTTTCGTTTTAGGTCTTTGCATATCCACCCTAAAACACTCTCTTTGTTACGATCTTTCCTTCTAAGCCTTATTTATTGAAGTGTTAACTTATTGCTCTTACCCTCCTAATTATCTTCAATATGAAAACGCCCCATAACAATTGGATTCTTTGGAGCGAACTTGGAGAGTATCAATAACTTCTTGCTGGGGGGTAAAGTGTGCTTCATTTCATTTTTCTTAGTATATCTGAGCTGAATATTGATGGAGAACTATTCATTTTTGTATTTTTTGATGGATTTATGACCGTTTGATTCGGTTTTTCGAAATTATTTGTTTTTGGCTATTGCCAATGAAAATGAACGCCCTATAATGCGCTGCATCGACACGGCGAGCCTCTAACGAGGCAGGTGAGCCGGTCAATGTTCTTTAACAATTTGACCTATGCAATCTGTGTGGGCACTCGTCATTGATAGACAAAAGATTTATCAACGAACTGAGTGACCAATTCAAATTGGTACAGCCTTGAGCTGTTTTGATTTCACGTTTTCAAACGTGAAAACCAATAAGAGCACAGTCAATTTATATCAGTATTCGTTGAGCCGCCTTTGTTCACTTTTTCAAAGTGAGGAAGGGCAGAAAAGATTCTAATTGAAGAGTTTGATCATGGCTCAGATTGAACGCTGGCGGCAGGCCTAACACATGCAAGTCGAGCGGCAGCGACATGAGCAATCCTTCGGGTGCGTTCATGGGCGGCGAGCGGCGGACGGGTGAGTAAAGGCTGGGAACCTGCCCTGACGAGGGGGATAACCACTGGAAACGGTGGCTAATACCGCATAATGTCTTCGGACCAAAGAGGGGGACTTTCGGGCCTCTCGCGTCAGGATGGGCCCAGTTGGGATTAGCTGGTTGGTGAGGTAAAGGCTCACCAAGGCGACGATCCCTAGCTGGTTTGAGAGGATGATCAGCCACACTGGAACTGAGACACGGTCCAGACTCCTACGGGAGGCAGCAGTGGGGAATATTGCACAATGGGCGCAAGCCTGATGCAGCCATGCCGCGTGTGTGAAGAAGGCCTTCGGGTTGTAAAGCACTTTCAGCCGTGAGGAAGGTAGCGTAGTTAATACCTGCGTTACTTGACGTTAGCGGCAGAAGAAGCACCGGCTAACTCCGTGCCAGCAGCCGCGGTAATACGGAGGGTGCGAGCGTTAATCGGAATTACTGGGCGTAAAGCGCATGCAGGCGGTCTGTTAAGCAAGATGTGAAAGCCCCGGGCTTAACCTGGGAGTGGCATTTTGAACTGGCAGGCTAGAGTCTTGTAGAGGGGGGTAGAATTTCAGGTGTAGCGGTGAAATGCGTAGAGATCTGAAGGAATACCGGTGGCGAAGGCGGCCCCCTGGACAAAGACTGACGCTCAGATGCGAAAGCGTGGGGAGCAAACAGGATTAGATACCCTGGTAGTCCACGCTGTAAACGATGTCTACTTGGAGGCTGTGGTCTAGAACCGTGGCTTTCGGAGCTAACGCGTTAAGTAGACCGCCTGGGGAGTACGGTCGCAAGATTAAAACTCAAATGAATTGACGGGGGCCCGCACAAGCGGTGGAGCATGTGGTTTAATTCGATGCAACGCGAAGAACCTTACCTACTCTTGACATCCTCAGAAGCCGGAAGAGATTCTGGTGTGCCTTCGGGAACTGAGAGACAGGTGCTGCATGGCTGTCGTCAGCTCGTGTTGTGAAATGTTGGGTTAAGTCCCGCAACGAGCGCAACCCTTATCCTTGTTTGCCAGCACTTCGGGTGGGAACTCCAGGGAGACTGCCGGTGATAAACCGGAGGAAGGTGGGGACGACGTCAAGTCATCATGGCCCTTACGAGTAGGGCTACACACGTGCTACAATGGTGCATACAGAGGGCAGCGAGACCGCGAGGTGGAGCGAATCCCAGAAAGTGCATCGTAGTCCGGATTGGAGTCTGCAACTCGACTCCATGAAGTCGGAATCGCTAGTAATCGTGGATCAGAATGCCACGGTGAATACGTTCCCGGGCCTTGTACACACCGCCCGTCACACCATGGGAGTGGGCTGCACCAGAAGTAGATAGCTTAACCTTCGGGAGGGCGTTTACCACGGTGTGGTTCATGACTGGGGTGAAGTCGTAACAAGGTAGCCCTAGGGGAACCTGGGGCTGGATCACCTCCTTACTGATACTATGAATGAGAGTGTCCACACAGATTGTATAGGTTGAAAATGTAAAGAGTGGTTGAGGTACCCAAACCTCAACAAAGGTTGTGTCCCATTCGTCTAGAGGCCTAGGACACCGCCCTTTCACGGCGGTAACAGGGGTTCGACTCCCCTATGGGACGCCATTGGGTCGTTAGCTCAGTTGGTAGAGCAGTTGACTTTTAATCAATTGGTCGCAGGTTCGAATCCTGCACGACCCACCATCTTCACCACTGGGGATGTAAAACAAACAATGTGGGCGATTAGCTCAGTTGGGAGAGCACCTCCCTTACAAGGAGGGGGTCACTGGTTCGAGCCCGGTATCGCCCACCACTTTTGGGGCTATAGCTCAGCTGGGAGAGCGCTTGATTTGCATTCAAGAGGTCTGCGGTTCGATCCCGCATAGCTCCACCACGCTTTAAGTGTTCTTACGAGAATATTTAAAAAGTGGTTGTTCGACAGAACACATCACATGCTCTTTAACAATCTGGAAAGCTGACTAAACAACTTTGTTTCTACGGAAATAAAGATTGTTTGTAAAAGTTCTCAAAGGTTAACTCTTAGGAGTTAACACCAAACACATTCACGTGTTCTTGGAATTTGAGTCCGGCGAAATCGTTCATGTAAATGAACACCTTGGTTGTTTGAACCTACGAAACCTCTTGGGGTTGTAGGGTTAAGTGACTAAGCGTACACGGTGGATGCCTGGGCAGTCAGAGGCGATGAAGGACGTAGTAACTTGCGATAAGCCCAGATAAGGCAGTAACAGCCACTTGAGTCTGGGATTTCCGAATGGGGAAACCCACTGGCATAAGCCAGTATCATTAACTGAATACATAGGTTAATGAGGCGAACTCGGGGAACTGAAACATCTAAGTACCCGAAGGAAAAGAAATCAATTGAGATTCCGGCAGTAGCGGCGAGCGACCCCGGACCAGCCCTTAAGCTGATTGTGAGTTAGTGGAAGCCACTGGAAAGTGGCGCGATACAGGGTGATAGCCCCGTACACGACAACGCACAGTGAGTGAAAACGAGTAAGACGGGACACGTGTTATCTTGTCTGAAGATGGGGGGACCATCCTCCAAGGCTAAATACTCCTGACTGACCGATAGTGAACCAGTACCGTGAGGGAAAGGCGAAAAGAACCCCTGTGAGGGGAGTGAAATAGAACCTGAAACCGTGTACGTACAAGCAGTGGGAGCCCTATCACCAAAGTGCTTATCCGAGCATGAAGGTGACAGCGTGAAGTGAATTCACACTGTTGTCGTTGCGTTGTTTGCAACGACAAACCTCAAAAATCAAGCAGTAGGCTTGAGTGCTTTGGGATAGGGTGACTGCGTACCTTTTGTATAATGGGTCAGCGACTTACGTTATGTAGCAAGGTTAACCGTATAGGGGAGCCGTAGGGAAACCGAGTCTTAACTGGGCGATGTAGTTGCATGACGTAGACCCGAAACCGGGTGATCTAGCCATGGGCAGGTTGAAGATTGAGTAACATCAATTGGAGGACCGAACCGACTAATGTTGAAAAATTAGCGGATGACTTGTGGCTAGGGGTGAAAGGCCAATCAAACCCGGAGATAGCTGGTTCTCCCCGAAAGCTATTTAGGTAGCGCCTCGGACGAATACTACTGGGGGTAGAGCACTGTTAAGGCTAGGGGGTCATCCCGACTTACCAACCCTTTGCAAACTCCGAATACCAGTAAGTAGTATCCGGGAGACACACGGCGGGTGCTAACGTCCGTCGTGGAGAGGGAAACAACCCAGACCGCCAGCTAAGGTCCCCAAGTTATCGCTAAGTGGGAAACGATGTGGGAAGGCTCAGACAGCCAGGATGTTGGCTTAGAAGCAGCCATCATTTAAAGAAAGCGTAATAGCTCACTGGTCGAGTCGGCCTGCGCGGAAGATGTAACGGGGCTAAGCGATACACCGAAGCTGCGGCAGTGTGTTTAGGCACATTGGGTAGGGGAGCGTTCTGTAAGCCGTAGAAGGTGTGCTGTAAGGCATGCTGGAGGTATCAGAAGTGCGAATGCTGACATGAGTAACGATAAAGGGGGTGAAAAACCTCCTCGCCGGAAGACCAAGGGTTCCTGTCCAACGTTAATCGGGGCAGGGTAAGTCGGCCCCTAAGGCGAGGCCGAAAGGCGTAGTCGATGGGAAACGGGTTAATATTCCCGTACTGCTGATAACTGCGATGGGGGGACGGAGAAGGCTAGGTGGGCCTCGCGACGGTTGTCGAGGTTCAAGTGCGTAGGTAGGTGAGTTAGGCAAATCCGGCTTGCTATATACTGAGACACGATGTCGAGACACCACGGTGTTGAAGTCATTGATGCCCTGCTTCCGGGAAAAGCCTCTAAGCTTCAGGTTATCAGTAACCGTACCCCAAACCGACACAGGTGGTCGGGTAGAGAATACCAAGGCGCTTGAGAGAACTCGGGTGAAGGAACTAGGCAAAATGGTACCGTAACTTCGGGAGAAGGTACGCTGCCCGCGGTGAAGTCCCTGGCGGATGGAGCTATGGGCAGTCGCAGATACCAGGTGGCTGCAACTGTTTATTAAAAACATAGCACTGTGCAAACTCGAAAGAGGACGTATACGGTGTGACGCCTGCCCGGTGCTGGAAGGTTAATTGATGGGGTTATCCTTAGGGAGAAGCTCTTGATCGAAGCCCCAGTAAACGGCGGCCGTAACTATAACGGTCCTAAGGTAGCGAAATTCCTTGTCGGGTAAGTTCCGACCTGCACGAATGGCGTAATGATGGCCACGCTGTCTCCACCCGAGACTCAGTGAAATTGAAATCGCAGTGAAGATGCTGTGTACCCGCGGCTAGACGGAAAGACCCCGTGAACCTTTACTACAGCTTGGCACTGAACATTGAGCCTACATGTGTAGGATAGGTGGGAGGCTTGGAAGCGGTGACGCCAGTTGCCGTGGAGCCATCCTTGAAATACCACCCTTGTATGTTTGATGTTCTAACTTGGCCCCATAATCTGGGGTGAGGACAGTGTCTGGTGGGTAGTTTGACTGGGGCGGTCTCCTCCCAAAGCGTAACGGAGGAGCACGAAGGTGGGCTAATCACGGTCGGACATCGTGAGGTTAGTGCAATGGCAAAAGCCCGCTTGACTGCGAGAATGACGGTTCGAGCAGGTGCGAAAGCAGGTCATAGTGATCCGGTGGTTCTGAATGGAAGGGCCATCGCTCAACGGATAAAAGGTACTCCGGGGATAACAGGCTGATACCGCCCAAGAGTTCATATCGACGGCGGTGTTTGGCACCTCGATGTCGGCTCATCACATCCTGGGGCTGAAGTCGGTCCCAAGGGTATGGCTGTTCGCCATTTAAAGTGGTACGCGAGCTGGGTTTAGAACGTCGTGAGACAGTTCGGTCCCTATCTGCCGTGGGCGTTGGAGAATTGAGAGGGGCTGCTCCTAGTACGAGAGGACCGGAGTGGACGAACCTCTGGTGTTCGGGTTGTCACGCCAGTGGCATTGCCCGGTAGCTAAGTTCGGAATTGATAACCGCTGAAAGCATCTAAGCGGGAAGCGAGCCTCGAGATGAGTTCTCCCTAAGGCTAAAAGCCTTCTAAAGGGTTGTTGGAGACGACGACGTAGATAGGTCAGGTGTGTAAGTGCTGTGAGGCATTGAGCTAACTGATACTAATTGCCCGTGAGGCTTAACCCTACAACACCCAAGGGGTTTTGACGGACTCAAGTAAGAACACAAAGAGTGTGTAAAGAGAGAGAGCGGTTGCTAGGACCTAGGAAGAGCAACCGCGGTCAGTTTTCCAAGATTTTAATGGGGAGTTCCCAGGGCCTAGTCACCTAGGACCGAGAACCCCGATACAGAATTTGCTTGGCGACCATAGCGCTTTGGACCCACCTGACTCCATGCCGAACTCAGAAGTGAAACAGAGCAGCGCCGATGGTAGTGTGGGGTCTCCCCATGTGAGAGTAGGACATCGCCAGGCTTCTAATTTTCTTTCGCTTTTTAAAAAAGTGAAGACAAAAAGTACGACGAGAAGGCCATCCGCAAGGATGGCCTTTTTGCGTTGCCTTGACTAACTAATCACAAATTCAAGGTATAGTTTGTAGCAATCCCTTACCTGAGATAAAGCCTGAATAAAATAATATGACTTAGAACTCATATTGGCATCGGGTTTCATGCTGAGATGATGGGAAGAGTGAGGCCATGGAGAGAAGTAATGAAAACAAAATTGGTTTTAGCGATGCCAGTTTTACTGCTAAGTGCATGTACATCCCCATTGCCATACCACTATGCCTGTGATGACGGACAGACATTTGGCGCGATGATGATGTCAGATTATGCCGTTGTTCATGTTGATGGTACTGAATACGAGCTTTCACGCATTCGTTCGGCGTCTGGCGTGTTATATGAGTCAGAAAATGGTTCAGTCAAGCTTCATACCAAAGGTGATGAGGCGTTGCTGGTTGTCGGAGAGCGATCATTGCAGGCATGCACACTGAGCAGATAAAAGCAAGGGTAGCCAAGCAGCTACCCTTGTTGCGAAAACCTTTCGGTTTGCATGAATGAACAGCACTGTTGCCAATCATTGCCCAATGATAGTTAAACGTACAGGAACTCTTTGATCTGGTGTACCAGCGCCTCGGCAGTCTCTTTGTCTTCCCACTCTACGAAAATACGCAGCAGGGGTTCTGTGCCTGAAAAGCGTGCCAAGGCCCAGCCGCCATTTTTGAAGTAAACCTTCAAGCCGTCGGCATAGCTGACTTTTTCAATTTCGTAAGCAAATTCAGGCAGGGCTTTTTCTACATAAATCTTGTTGTAAAGCACTTCACGCTGGGATGCCTTGAAGGTGCAATCGCCTTCTGCGGTATAGGCGTAGCCGTACTTTCCGTAGATTTCGTCAAGCAGCTCTGACAGTTTCTTACCTGTCACGCTGATCATTTCCACCAGCAAGCTTGAAGCAAATACCCCGTCTTTACCCTTGATATGACCTCGGATTGTCAGCCCACCAGAGCTTTCGCCCCCGATGAGTGAATCATCTGCTTCCATTTGTGAGCTGATATGCTTGAAGCCAACCGGTACTTCGAAGCTTTTTTCATTATGATCAGCGGCAACCTTATCCAGCAGGTGAGTTGTAGCAATGTTACGCACCACTGAACCTTTCCAGCCTTTGTATTCAAGCAGGTAGTAATAAAGCAGAAGCAATACTTCGTTCGGGTGAATAAAGTTGCCTTTTTCGTCGATGATGCCGAGGCGGTCTGCGTCGCCATCAGTACCAATACCAATATCATACCCTTCATGGGCAACCAGGTGCTTCAGGCGATAAAGCGTCGCGGCACTCGGTGATGGCATCAGACCACCAAAGCCTGGGTTTGCTCCGTCGTTGATGACGTCAACATCACAGCGGCCAGAGATCAGAACCGTTTGCAGGGCGTTTTTCGCCACACCGAACATAGGGTCGATCAGTACACGCAGGTTGGCTTTTTTGATCGCTTCAATGTCGATGAAATTGATGATCGAATCCACGAACTCGTTCATCGGGTTGATTATCTTGATCAATCCCGCTTCAACGGCCTCTTCAAAATCGATGATTTTGATATCGCTTGGCTGAAGTTGACTGATCTGTGTTTCAATCTTTGCCGTGATCACTTCATCGGCATCGCGGCCCCCTTTTATGAAGACTTTTATGCCGTTGTAGTCTGCAGGGTTGTGAGAAGCCGTGATGCAGGCAGAGTAGTGGGTTTCCATTTCTTTTGCCTTGAACATCACAATGGGTGTTGGCACATATTTGTCGATAAAGCTGACGGTAACGCCGTTTGCCGCCAAGACTTCTGCAAACCAGGCCGCGGCCTTGTCAGACAGGAAACGGCGGTCGTAACCAATCACAAAGCCAGGTTCAACAGCATTCTCGTTCAGCATGATGTTGGCAAGGCTCTGGGCAACAAGGCGCACGTTGTCACGGGTAAACTCTTCGCCAATCAGGGCACGCCAGCCGCCGGTACCAAATTGAATCATGGTGGAACTCCTTTAAACCGAGAAAAGGGGGCGCAAAGGCCCCGGCTTTTTGATTAACCCAGAACAACAATCACTTCGTTTACAGAACCTTCTGCCTGTGCAGGAATTGCGCCTTCAACAGGTTGACCGTTCAGGGTGACGGATTTCACGCCTTTGCTGACACCATTTGGGTTCTGTACCTTAATTTGGTACATCGCGCCGCGCCACTCACGGTTCACTTCAAAACCTGGCCAGCTGGTTGGGATACACGGATTCACGGTCAGGCCATCAAAACCGGTTTGCACACCCAAAATGAAGTTGGTAACGGCGAAGTATGCCCAGCCCGAGGTGCCTGTCAGCCAAGGGTGGTTAGCACGGCCATGGTTTACATGGTCACGGCCCATAATGAACTGGACGTAAGAATAAGGTTCAGCGACACGCGTCTCGATGATGTCGTTTTGGTTGTAGGGGTTCAGCGCATCGTAGAACTTCATGGCACGGTCACCGCGTCCCAGTTTGGCTTCAGCAACCCATGCCCATGGGTTTGGATGTGAGAAGATCGCACCGTTTTCTTTTACACCCTGATAAACACGGGTGACGAAGCCGATATCGTCATTGGGTGTCGCAAACGAAGGGGAGTTCAGGTGCAGGCCATATTCAGAGAACAGGTTCTCATCGACAGCATCCATCGCTTTCTCACCACGGTCCTGGGAGGCGAGGCCTGAGAGAACCGCCAAGGTGTTTGACTCAAGGTGGATTCGCCCTTCGGTTTGCTGTGCAGTACCAATCTTTTCGCCGTCTTTGGTCAGGCCACGGATATACCAGCCGCCCTCTTCATCCCAAAGATGGGTTTCACAGGCTTCACGCACGTTGGCAGCCATCACGGTATATTTCTGGACGTCATCGTGGTTGCCTTTGTACTTCGCCAGCTCGATAAACTCTTGCAGCGCCCAGAAGTGCAGGAAAGACACCATGGCTGACTCACCGCCGCCCAGGTTCAGGCAGTCGTTCCAGTCCGCGCGCAACCCTTTACAGATACCGGTTTGGCCGACGTATTCTGCAGAGAAATCCAGTGCCGCTTTCATGTGCTCATAAACAGTGGCGCTTCCGCCGTCTGCGTATGGGATCACTTCATCAAGGAAACCTTCCTCACCGGTTTCAGTGATGTAATTAATGATGGTGGGTACGATCCACAGGTGATCATCAGAACAGGTGTCCTCGATTCCGTGGATCTTGTCTTCGTCACTTGGGGTAGGCACAACGGTCGGTGACTTGGACGGTTTAACGTCCGCTTTCTCTGGATCGAACCAGTCTGGATCGAAAAGGTGCAGACCATAACCTGCTTTTACCTGGCCGCGCAGCAGGTCAACCAGACGCTTGCGGGTCATTGCCGGGTTTGAATGCGGTACAGAGATCGCATCCTGCGCAGTGTCGCGATAACCAAGGCCGGTACGTCCACCCACTTCAATGAAAGAAGCAAAGCGTGACCACACCACACAGGTTTCTGCCTGATACAGGGTCCATGCGTTGATCATGGTGTCCAGACCTTCGTTGGGTGATTTCACCTGGAACTTGCTGCAACGGCTGTCCCAGTGGGCTTTGATATCGGCAAATGCCGCATCTACGTTGGCGAAATCCTGATATTTCGTGCGCAGGCGCTGACCTTCACCTTTGCCAATACCCAGAATAAAGATGAAGCGCACTTCTTCACCCGGTTGGATAACGAATTGCTTGTGCAACGAACCGCAGTGGTTGTAGCAGGTTTGTACGTGGTTAGAACAATGGCCACGCTCAACAGCAACAGGGTTGGCTTCATCACGGTACAGACCGAGGAAACTGTCGCGCTGGCCATCATAGCTGTCAGGATCGAAGCTTGATGCCAGGTAGTAGAAGCCTTCGTAGTCGTTGGTGTTGTAGTACAGGTCGTATTCAATCACGCCATCGTTGTACGAAGTCCCTGCAGAATACAGGCTCATCTGGTGGTTCTGGTTATCTGACTGGATGTGGCTGAATGAGAACTCGACAAAGGAGAATGCGCTGATGGTACGTGGTTTGTCGTCGTCATTCTTGATCTTCACATCCCAGATCTGTGCGTCTTCACCTTTCGGTACGAACAGGGTTTTCTGGGCGGTAATGCCGTTGTACTCACACTTGAATTTGGAATAAGACAAGCCATGACGTACTTCGTATTTCGCTTCTTTCAGGCTCTTTGCCACGGGTTGCCAGGAGATTGACCAGTAATCGCCGGTTTCGTCATCACGCAGGTAGACATAATGCCCCGGACGGTCGAAGGTGGCGTTTGGGCGAAATTTGGTTACGCGGTTGTACTCAGGGCTGTTATAGAACGAGTAACCACCTGCGTTGTGTGAAATGACGGTGCAGAATTTCTCTGTACCCAGATAGTTGGTCCATGGCGCCGGTACATCAGGACGGGTAATGACATATTCCCGGTTGTCGTTATCAAAGAAGCCGTAATTCATGGCGTATTTCCTTCTACAAATCTCAAAAATTGAAGTAATTACCGACGATAGTTAATACCCAGACGATCCAGGTATTGCAGTTGTCCGCTAAGACGGGCCTGAAAATCAGCCCAGTCTCGCTGTTCTTTGGCGCTCCAGCACACTTCTGCAATCGCCAGAAGGCGAGGGTAGATCATGTACTCGAAGCGGCTTTGGCTGTTGATCATCTCGCACCAGAGTGCGCATTGAATGCCTTTCACCTGGGTAAATTCCTCGGGGGTGACGTCAGAATTGGCGAAAGGCTCATAGTGGTAGGCTTTCTCCAGAGGTACTTTGCAGGCCCAGTCTGTGCCTGGCTCACAGGCTGAATAGTCCTGTGCCATGTCCAGATAAGTTTCCTGACCGGGTTGGAGCACAACCGGGTATCCGTTGCGAACGCAGTCGATACCGGATTGTTCGCTTACCCAGGAGAAGATCACGGTGTCTTTGCTGACCTTGTCGCCAAACACTGCTTCCTCCCAGCCAAACATTTGCTTGCCTTTGGTGCTGAGGAAGTTCTCAGCATGGCGAAGCAGATGTCCTTGTAGATCTTTAAAATCTTTGTAGCCGTGGGTTTTCATTAATGCCCGGCAGGCTGGGCTATTCGTCCAGACACCTTCGGGGACTTCGTCGGCACCGATATGAACGTACGGTGCAGGGAAGAGTTCACACACTTCCTTCAGTACCGTTTCAATAAAGGTGTACGTGCCTTTAAGGCCCGGATTGAGGACGTTATCGGTGTAGTTCTGAATACTGCGATACACGGAGGTATCAGCGTCCTCTACCAGTAACTGCGGCAGCGACTTGATGGCGGCACGGCAGTGCCCCGGAATATCAATCTCGGGCACCACAGTAATGCCGCGCTGCGCGGCATAGGCGATAACCTCACGGATGTCATCTTTGGTGTAAAACCCGCCGTGAATTTTTGAAAGCGAGGTGTATTGAGGCTCGAGTGTTTCAAACGGACCCCGCCACGCACCGATTTCTGTGAGCTCAGGATAGGCATCAATCTGGATGCGCCAGCCTTCATCATCGGTCAAGTGCCAGTGGAAGTGGTTGAACTTGAAACGGGCCAGTTGGTTTATCAAGTCTTTTACGCGGTTCACTGGATGGAAGTGGCGCACACAATCCAGCATCATGCCGCGGTAACCGAAGCGTGGATGATCTTCAATCTCGACACAAGGCAGAGCGTAATCGAAATAGTGGCGGTGTGATGCCTGCACCGGCAATAATTGAAGCACTGTTGCAACACCATAGGTGAAACCGTTGCTGTCGGAAGCAGAAATCACCACACCTTGCAGTGTTACGCTGACACGGTAGTGAGCGGGTTTCAGTTTGGTATCCTGAAGCAGGCGGATCTGACCCTCCTGTTTAATGCTCACGTCGCGGCGCAGGTGCTTGGACATTTCATCGGCCAGCCACAGAGCGGCCGGTTTGCTGATGTCACAGCCAGAGACAATGGCCACGTCATCCGTCAGTGCAAACTGCCCTTGTTTGACTATCAGAGCTTTGGGCTGTGGGATCAGGTTGATGGCGTTGGGCGCTGGCAGTGTCAATGGGACACGTTCCGGCGTTTGCCGACCAAGGTTAATCACCGTGGTTTCTACCGGTATGGCGTTGACCCCTTCGTCTGTCGTGACCAGCAGGCAGGCGTCACCAATACCTTCATCATGGAGCGAGAACGGTTTGGTGGTATGGCTGAATTCCAGATAGAGATGGTCGTTAGCGTTTAGTGGCTCGCCCGTTTCAAAAATACACAAACTGCCAATTTGTTTTAAATTACCGTGTGACACACTGGCAGGTATCACATAACGGCTGACGGTGAAAGTCAGTTGCCAGTTTTGAATGTTGGTTTCAGACAGGTTATGAAGCACCAGCGCGAAACGACTCTCTTCGGGCTGTATATCAATAACATTGAGGTCTAGGCGAAAGTTCATGGCTTACCTCGGAAAAGGAAAAAGGTTGTGATCGCCGCGCGCCATCAAAATAGCGCCGGCCATGGCATCTGCCTGTGGGGGAACCAGCAAAGACTGAACGGCCGGGGATAGCCAGGGCACAATGCGTTCTCCAATGCTGCCCATCAGTGCGATCTGTTGGGCGCCTTTTCGATTGAGACCAAGGATCAGGCGTTCAATATCGGCGGCAGAGCCTTGCAGCAGCGCCATGGCGAGTGTGTCGCGCGCCATGGCCAGCTCGAAGATTTTCGGACTGAATTGACCGTAATCCCGGGGGGTAGCGGTTTTTGACCATGCAACAATGGCATCAATATCGTGGTTGAAATGCGCAAGGACATGATCAGACATCGCTGAAGGAGCACGAAGGCCATCGTACGCCAGCAAGGTCTCCTGGATCAGCCGAAGACCCATTACCGCGCCACCGCCTTGATCAGAGATAGGGAATTCACGGCCACCTACCACGTGCTGGTGGCCGTTTTCCAGATAGAGACCAACAGAGCCGGTTCCTGCAATCACGATCGCCCCGTTACCGCTACCAAATGCGCCCATACAGGCGCCATATCCATCCGTGTTGAGGGTCATGTGCATGTAAGGGTGAGGCAGCGCCATAAAGGCATACCAGGCTGACTTTTGCTCGGCAGCAGCAAGCGCAAGGCCGACCGACAGGGTAGATAAATCAAGGATGCCCGCTTGCTCAGCCGCCTGGGATATCGCACGTTGGATGTTTTCCATGGCGAGCTCTACTCCCAAGAGGATATTGGCGCTGCCGGTTTTGGCTTCACCCAAAAACTGACCGTTTCCGTCTACGATACGAGCTCGGCAGGATGTGCCGCCACCATCGACACCACAGTAGTAATTAGCCATAGGCGGCATCCTTCTTCTGCATCGCAATGGCTAACAGGTACCAGGCGGCGTGTGGGATCCATTGTTCCCCCCAGCGCCAGTTCTGTAGCATGTCGTCTTTTTGTCCCTGCGGGTTGAAAGCGATGTCATACTCGTTGTCAAAACCGGCGGTGATACCGTTGCAGATGCCACCTTTGGCATTGAAAAAGCCCAGATGGGGCAGGTAATCCGGGTTATTGTGGCCGTGACCGTCAAGCATACACATGTCGTAAGGGTTGAGACCCACAATCCAGTTCAGGGCATGCTGACCATATTCGCGGAGTCTGGCTTTTTGCGCGTCATCAGACACATAACCGGTGGCCATAAAGGCCATGGCGGCCAGTGAACCTAAGCGGGCATTCTCTCCTTGCCACCAGTAGCCGGTTTCATTGCGCTGGGCGATAAAGAAGCTGGTACGCTTTTCCTCATCGACATTCTTGATGTACTGGCGCGGATAGCCGAAAGGATTGTTCACTTCGGCAGTAATGTGGAGCTCAAAATCCAGCGCATGGAGAAGAATGCCTGTGAATTTTGCTTTCAGTGTGCTGTCACTTTCCACCTGAAGGTATTGCATCAATGAAATAGCGGGTAAGCCTGCTTCGGCCGCATGAAAATACGGGCGGGAGCCGTCACCATTGGCTGACCAGAAGTGATTAACGCGATCATCACTCTGTTGTTGCTCGCCAAGGCGGGTTGCCCAATAACGTGCTTCTTCAAGGTAGCGTTCACTGGCGGTGAGCGTGAACAGTTCGGTGGCTGCCAGCAGCGCGCAGTAAAAATCGATGGTGTTTTCCTGACCATCGTCCAGATAGGAAGGGTTGTTTTCCTTCAGGTGCCAGTAGCCGGTTTCTGCTGTTTGCTGGTAAGTCTCGACATCGTATTCGCCGTTCACACCGAAGCGTGCTGCAGCGGCAAGTGCGGCTATGGCAACGCCAGCCCCCTGACGAAAACCCGCCTGGTAGGCGCTGGTTTTATGGCCTTGCTGCGTCTCATAGGCACAGACTTCACGCTGGGTGGTGTCTTTGCTCCACTTATCAAAAATGGTCAGGTAGAAGAAACCTTCGGCGTCCTGCATACGAACCAGAAAATCTGCGCCAAACAGTGCTTCGTCATGCAGACGGGTTTTGGAAAATGGAGCCAGTTCTGAAGAAAGGGTATCCAGGGTAGTCAGCATATTCCAGACAACCATGGGAATTTGCTGGGGGTTTAGATAATTGGCATAAGAGAGGTGGCTGAGGTATTTACTGACGTCACCTGACGCATCATACCACCCACCATGAACATCAACGAGACGGTCGGTGCCGAAGATCGGCGTGGCGCGATCGCGTTGATCAAACGTGCCTGTACAACGCTGGGATTTAAAGTAGTGGATCACATCTGAAAAGGTGCGATCAAACAGGATACCGTCTGCGATAGAAAAAGCCGGAGACGACACGTCCCCGACTCTGACAAAGAAATCCCCACACATCTGGAGCGCAGAGAAATCAATACGGTAAACATCGCCGGTATGCCATTGGTCTACTGAACCACAAGCACAAACAGGCAGCTGCATCACTGATTGCCCTGTGTGGCAATCTACGATATCGGCGTGTGTTGCCGTTACTTCTTGCCTGGCAAGAATCAGCGCTTGCTTATTACCCAAGCGCTCGTAACCGATATGGTTGGTCAACAGCTGCATCTTACCTCCTAAAACGCTTGACGAGGATCACTCGTACAAGTAGCAGCGAACAAAGTGGTTATCGGCCAGTTTGGTGACGCCGGGCAGTGCTTCACGACATTTCTCTGTCGCATGCAGGCAGCGGCCCGCGAATGGGCAACCCACAGAATCAGGAGTCCAAAGCGGGATCTCACCTTTGTTGCCTTCCAGCTCGGTATGGATGGATTTCGACGGATCTGGCACGGCTGACACCAATAGGCGTGTGTATGGGTGCTGGGGACGGTGAATGATATCTTCGCAATCCCCCCACTCCACCATGTGACCGACGTACATCACCGCCAGATCTTCTGCGATATAACGGGCAGTGGCGATGTCGTGCGTGATGTACAGCAGGGCCATTTCTTTCTCGAATTTCATCTCCTCCATCAGGTTCAGAACACCTGCGCGGATAGAGACGTCAAGCATCGAGGTAGGTTCGTCAGCCAAAACAACTTCAGCACCCACAGCAATGTTACGTGCCAGGTTAACGCGCTGGCGCTGGCCGCCGGAAAGCTGGTGGGGATACTTCTGTGCGGTTTCTTTTGGCGGCGTCAGGCCGACCTGATCCAACAGGTCATACACCTGCTCTTCCAATTCCTTCGGGTTACTGCTCGCCTTTTTGTGAATATGCAGCGGGCGGGCAATGTGATGGAAAATAGTATGTGTGGGGTTTAGGGAACCGAATGGGTCTTGCCATACCATTTGAACGCCTTCACGGTAAGACATTAGGTCGTTCTTTTTGGTGATGGTCGCAATATCACGGCCTTTGTACTCGATAGAACCTGCTGTTGGCGCATACATCTTGGCAATCATTTTCGCGGTGGTAGATTTTCCTGAGCCGGATTCACCTACTACCGACAGACCGCGGCTTTTATACAGTTTGAATGACACGTCATTCAGTGCGCGCATCATTGGCTTGTTGAGCGCGTTACTGCTGATCGGGAAGTCCTTTACCAGGTTTTTCCCTTCAACAATCGGTTGGCCTAATTCTTTAGTCATGCTCACTCCTACAAGTCGCGAAAGCCAATTACTTGCCTGTAAACAGGTGGCAGTTGGTGAATCGGTTTGGCTCAATCTGGGTCAGGGTTGTTGCGTCCTTAAAACAGGTATCCTTGGCTTTGCTACAGCGTGTCTGGAAACGGCATCCCTGCGGAATTTCAAGCAGGTTCAATGGGTTACCAGGAATGCCTGAAAGGTGCGTCTTAGGCCCTGTCAGTGGAGGGAATGAACTTGCCAGGCCTTCGGTGTAAGGGTGATACGGGGTTTTCAGGATCTCTTTTGACGGTGCAACTTCAATCAACTGGCCGGCATACATGATGCCGATGCGATCAGTGAACTCGACCATCAAGGATAAATCGTGGGTAATGAACAGAATTGAGAAACCGAACTCTTCTTTTAGCGCATAGATCTTTTGCAGGATCTCACGTTGTACCACCACATCGAGGGCAGTCGTCGGCTCGTCCATGATGATCATCTTCGGATTCAGTGCCAGAGCAATGGCGATCACCAGACGTTGACGCATGCCACCGGAGAACTGGTGCGGGTAATCCGTCAAACGGCTTGGGTGGATATCTACGATTTCCAGTAAACCTTCGGCACGGCGTTTTGCCTGATCACGTGTCATATTGGTATGGCGCATGATTACGTCACAGAACTGCTCTTCCATGGTCAGGACCGGGTTCAGGGCGTTCATGGCAGACTGGAACACCATGGAAACCTCATTCCAGCGGAAGCGGCTCATGCGTTCATCGCTATATCGCATGATGTCTTCACCGTTGAAGAACACTTCACCCCCACTGATGTAGGCAGGCGGCTTGTGAAGGCGCATCAGCGAGAAGGCGACAGTCGATTTGCCACAGCCGGATTCGCCAGCCAGACCAAACACTTCACCTTTGCCAATGTCAAAGCTCACGTTGTCCACTGCGCGAACATCGCCCGCGTCAGTAATGTAGTCAACACATAGGTTGCGGATAGAAAGTTGTGTGTCAGTCATTATTTTTCTCCGCTCAAAACTGTAGTTTGTGGTGCAACGTCAGCCTGTTCGCGGGCTTTCTTTTCTTCCTGCTGGACCTTCTTCCAGCGCTTAAGGCCTTTCTGGGCACGTAGCTGCGGGTTCGCGATTTCATCAACAGCGAAGTTAACCAGTGCCAGTGCAAATGACAGCAGACTCAGGGCCAGGCATGGCGCCAGTACTTCCCACCAGATACCGAGCTGCATGGCAGAAGAGGTACGCACGTTATAGAGCATCGACCCCCAGCTCACGGCATTCGGGCTACCCATGCCGATGAACGACAGCACAGACTCTGTCAAGATGGCGTACATCACTGAACCGATGAAGCTTGCGCCGACCAGGGGGATAAGGTTTGGCAGGATTTCAACAAACAGGATGCGGGGGCGAGATTCGCCCAGGACTTCTGCGGCTTTTACAAATTCTTTTTCACGGATGGCCAGTGTCTGAGAGCGGATTACCCTGGCTCCCCATGCCCAGGAGGTTAAGGCAATGACCAGGGCGATGGTAAGCGGCCCTGCCTGACCGACGAAAGCGGCAACGACCATGACAATGGGAAGCTGTGGCATCACCAACATCACGTTCATCGCACCGGACAACACGTTATCGACACGTCCACCGAAATAACCGGCAGAGATCCCCATGATGGTCGCAACCACACATACAAAGATACCGGCAGTGAAACCGACAAACAGAGAGGTCCGGGCGCCGTGAACCACTTGAGACCAGATATCGCGGCCCAGACGGGTCGTTCCCATTACGTGTTCAGCATCTTTCGAAATGCGAAGACGACGTGGGTTGTCAGCCAGGTTTTCCGCTACCCAGCCATCTGGATTTGCTTGCGCTATCTTTACGACAGCGGCAGGGTACTCATGCGGGTTACCTGTACGTTTTTGTGGATCATACTTCGACAAAAAAGGGGCAAATACTGCTGCGATAATGAACATAAAAATGAGGCTGACACCAACAAGCGCTTTTGGGTTGCCCCGGATAATTGAAAAGATACCGTTCATGATTATTTGCCTCCTTTACGCAGGCGTGGGTCGAGCAATACGATGAGAACATCAGCAATGAAGTTGAAGCACAGCATGACCAGCGTCAGGATAATCAGTAGTCCTTGCAGCACCTGGTAATCGCGACCATTAACGGCGTTCAGCATTGCGGTGCCGAGACCCGGATACTGGAAAATCATTTCAACCACCAGCTGGCCGGCAACCGCCATACCGAGCGCCATAGACAGTGCAGTCACTGTTGGCAGCAGTGCGTTACGTGCGGCGTAGTTGAAAACCACGCGGTTCTCTGTCAGGCCTTTGCCCTTGGCCATGGTGATGTAGTCTTCTGCCAACAGGTTGATCATGTTGTTACGCATGTTGATCAGGAAGCCACCGATTTGGGCGATGGTTGCGCAAAACAGGGGAAGTACAGCGTGGTACATGATACCGGTGTAAGTGTCCCAGCTTGACCAGTCAAGGATGGCACCCTCGGGCATACCGTAAGAAGTCGGGAACCATTTCAGGGTGATACCGAAAACGAAAAGGATCAGCATACCGATAACCACAGGTGGTATTGCCTGCAGCGCCATAAAACCCGGGGAGACAAAAGAGTCGAAGCGGCTCCCGCGACGCCAGGCCGCAAAGATACCCACAACAGAACCGATGCAGAAAGCCATGACGACAGAGGTGCCCGCCAAGAATAGGGTCCAGCCCAGTGACTTCGCGATTAACTCATTCACTGTCATTGGGTAGAAAGTGGTGGAAACACCCAATTCCCAGGTGAAGATGCTTTTTAAGTAAGTCAGGAATTGAATATGGATGGGACCGTCTACAAAGCCGAGCAGCTCTTTCATCGCTGCAATACGCTCAGGAGTGACCTGTACGCTGGCATTGGCAAACATCATGGTCACAGGGTCACCAGGCATGGCGCGTGGCAAAATAAAGTTCAGCGTAATTGCGATAAGCAACGCGCCAAAGTAAAACAGTAATCTATTAAGAAAAAATCCCATAACTCACACCTTACGTGGCACGACAAAGCCGCAACCAAAGAATTAAAGCTCCAAGGTCAAAAGTACCGATTGTCTATCTTTGGAAAGAGGCGGCGCGGGTGCGCCGCCAGATTTAGAGATTAAGATTTAGGCTTCAGATCAAGGATGTGCAGCAGACGCTCATTGATACCTTGCCAAACCATTGGACGGCCTTTTGGATTCTCTGCATCCCACCAGCCAGTGAAGCGTGTTTCGTTGAACTGGTAGGTAGACGCCGCAGACAGTACTGGGATGACGACTTGATTGTCAGACAGGATCTTCTCGATTCTGTGTGCCATCTCCAGTTGCTCAGAGCGATCCGCTGTTGAGTAGAATTTCTCCAGCAGTCTGTCTACTTCCGCGTTCTTGAAGCGGTGCATCGCGAAACGAGGGTTACCTTCTTTCGCCATGAAGCGAGAGTGGAAGCCGGTGTCCCAAGTCTGGTGTGGATCGGGACCTGTGAAGTAGTTAGTCAGCGCGACATCAAACGTACCACCCGCCATCTCTTGGTTGTATACAGAGAAGTCAGGGGTGACGGCTTTCGCTTTGATACCTACATCAGCCAGGTTTTCAGCAGCCAGTTGTGCGGTGTTGTTCCAGTCAGTCCAGCCAGATGGTGTCTGGATAGCCAGTTCAAAGCTCTTACCTGATGGGGTTTCTACGAAACCGTCACCATTGGTGTCTTTAAAGCCTGCTTTCTTCAGAAGCTCTTTAGAGAATTCAACGTTATAGGTGTTGTATTTCTTCGCTGCTTCGTAGGTGTCTTTGTCTGACCAGCTTTGGTACAGCTCAGCAAGGCCTGCAGCAGAGTGGTTTTGAGAGCCGGCACCGTAGAATGCGATGTCAATGATGGATTGACGGTCGATAGCGGTGGACATTGCGCGACGGAAGTCAAGGTTAGTCAAGGCTTCGTTTTTCGCTGCATCTGGGTGTTCGAAGTTAACCAGCAGGTTAACCGCACTACCTACAGGCGCTGGCCAGTACTTGTGGTTTTTGTTCACAGAGGCGTAAACCGCATCGATGTCTGGGATGAACGATGACGTCCAGTCCAGCTCAGAAGCAACAATCTTAGACAGCAAACCGTCGTTGTTGTTGATCAGAGGCATGCGCAGGCAGTCGATTGCGATGCTGTCCGCGTCCCAGTAATTTGGGTTTTCACACTGAACGTACAGGTTACTGGTAAACGTGTCGATTTCGGTGAACGGGCCAGAACCTACAGGGTTTTCGTTTGCGAAAGCCTCAGGCTTGTCAATCTTGCTCCAGATGTGCTTAGGAACAGGATGCGTTTGAACCAGTTTGAAAGGTGCAGAAGAGTTCGCTTCTTTCAGGGAAATTTCAACGCTGTTGCCTTTCACTTTAACGTCAGTGATCAGAGCTGCGTTACCCGCCAGGTCAAGTGCTGAGTTTTCGCGGATCAGGTTGTAAGTGAAGGCCACGTCTTCTGCAGTGAAAGGTGTGCCGTCAGACCACTTCACACCGTCACGGATTTCGAAGGTCACTTTTTTCAGGTCATCTGAAATGGTGTAGTCCTTCGCCAGACGCATAACAGGTGTATTGCCGTCCAGCTGGTTGAAGATAACCAGTGGCTCGTAAACAAAGTCCAGAGTCGTCTTCAGGTTGTTCTGCAGGAACGGGTTGAAGTTACGGGTAAGCTGTGGGTAGAAGTCAGGTACAATAGTCAGTTCAGTTCTTTCTGCAGCGCTGACAACCGGTGCTGTCAGTACCGACGCTGCGGCCGCAACGACGGCTACTGCAAGTTTTGTTTTCTTAAGATTGGCAAGCATAGCTGTTCCTTACTAGTTGCTTTGTTCCACTTGGTTCTGACCGTTAATCAATGAGGTCAGGCCGGAACCCGCTATGAATAAACAGACAAGTGATCCTGTGTATTCACATGGCCGTGCAGGCTCAGTGCAATGTAAGGAAACTCCGGTTCCACTTTGGGGTCAATTCGGTCGCCCGTCAAAACCGTTAAATATAAAAACAGAGGCGTCAAAAACGTCAATATTAACGTTTTTAACACCACATGTTGCTTATTGATGCAGATCAAAAAACACACGTTATCAATGCGCTGCAATAGATAATGTTAGTGCTTACTTTCATTTTTCGCCTTTCAATGTAAAGGGCTAATTGAGGGTTGATGTTTGGGTGATCTCGATCGCTGTTTGTTTTCTCCGTTAATTTTTTGCTGAAAATTTGAGGCGTGAGTTTGTTGTGATTCTGTTCTCATAAACAGAAAATCAATCTGAACACGTTTGAAGATGGTTAAAAATGGTGCAGTTTTTCCGGTGGAAAGAGCAGGTGACCTGGCAGGAGTAAGAGCAAGCATATGTTGAATTTCATGCAAAAAAATAAGTGGATAATCGTGCCCTAAAGCAGCGCTATAAACGGAGTGGGGAATGTGGCAAGGTAAAGTGTGTTAATACCTTCAGGGAAGATAAAACTGCCCCCTGAAAGGGGCAGTGAGGGCTAGCGGGCAATCAGTTTTTGGAGACGCTCCCTGAGTATTTCGAGTTCGCTTCGCTCTTTGTTCTTATCGCTGCAGCGTTCCAACACAAAGTCAATCGTGCTGATCACCGTGCGCCAGCGCGGGGATTTGGGTACTGTCTCGACGTGCAGGTATTTATCCAGTGTCCGGGTTTGTAGGGTGCTTCGGTCCAGATACACACGCCACAAGCCGCTTTCTTCTGCAAGATCAAACTTGGTCTTTCCGGTTGAGTGGCTCCAGTAGCTCAGTGTCATGGTCATGACCTTTACTAAGGTTTCACGCAGTATACTGGCTTTGTCCGGCTTGTTACCTGAGAAACGGTCTGCCATACGGGTAAACTCCCCACCCAGTTCCCTGAGTTGTTGCAGTTTCTCCAGATCGCCGTCATAAGCATAATCGGCAAGGGCTGATACCGCATTCTCCAGCAGGTGTACCCGGTGTGATGAGGCTTTTTTACCGGTGTTCAGGATAAGCATCATCTGCAGGCCTGATGACTCTGGCAACGTGATGAGATCGGTCTCAATATTGACAATGTCGCCTTCTACCTTGAACCTGAACTGACCACTGTAATGACCCCGGCTTGCTTCTGGCTCAGGTAGTGCCATGGCGAGGAAATCATCCAACTGGTGGCGCTCAATCTGTTCAGCGCTTAAATGGAAAATCTCACTGCAGGCATCGTTGGCATAGGTTATACGGCCTCCTTCCTGAACGCAGATAATGCCTTCAGAGGCTGCATCTAGCATGCCGAGCAGACGGTTTTGTACTTCCCGGAGTCCCGCTTCCACTTGCTCCCTGAAATGGATTTCTTTCTGTAGAGCACGGTTTTGTGCCCGTTCCTGTTCAGTCAGAGAGGCATTGATATACGCACGGATGCGGGCACTGAGCTCATCTTTATTAAATGGCTTGGTCAGGTAATCATTCGCCCCGGCATCAAACCCTTTCACTTTGTCCTGAACCTGTCCCAGTGCGGAAAGCATGATGATCGGCAGCTCTGCCCGGCTATAGCGTTCACGAAGGTGAGTACATACTTCATAGCCGCTGAGTTCTGGCATCATCACATCGAGCAGCATCAGCGCTGGCTTTTCCATGGTGACTGACTCAATCGCTTGCCGACCATTTTCTACGGCCTTGACACGATACCCTTCCAGACGCAGGAAGTTGTTGAGAATTTGCAGGTTCACTGGTTCATCGTCGACAACCAGAATAAGGGGGCCGTCCGGATTTTCCGGCAACTGGGTGTAATCAACCGGCTCAAGCTCGGCATGTGGGGCAGCAAAGTGCACGTTGTTGGCAAGACGTGTTTTTGCTTTATCTTCTTCGGTGGCTAGGGGCAAGGTGAAGCTGAATGTTGTGCCGACCATAGGCTGGCTGGAGACATACAACTGGCCGCCCATGATATCAATCAATTGACGACTGATTGAAAGGCCGAGTCCGGCGCCCTGGCGATACTGGGTGTTGGATTCTCTGGCCTGCGTCAGTGGTTCAAAGATGTATTCCAACTGATCGGAAGGAATGCCCTGACCGGTATCCACCACCTGGATCCGTAACTGCCCTTGCAGTACCGTCGCGGAAATGATGATTTTCCCTTCGTCAGTATACTTAATGGCATTGCCTATCAGGTTGTAAAGCACTTGTTCGAGCCGCTGTCCATCAGCCCTGACAAGTGGCAGGTCAATGGGAACCTGGTTGATGATGCGTACCGGTTTTCCGCCCAACAGGCGGCTGGAAAGTTCAATCACCAGACGTACGGCATTGGCAGTGTCAACGGCTTGTGGGGAGATCTCCACATCGCCATAGCGCATCTTATGGTAATCGAGCAGATCATCTACCAGGTTAGACAGGCGTTCACCGCTGTTGATGATCATACGAAGCTGGTGCTTCTGGCGCTCCGGTAGTGGCCCTTCAGCCCCGGCAAGCATCGATTCAGCAATCCCTACCATGCCGTGAAGCGGTGTGCGAAGCTCATGGGATGTAGTGGCAAGGAAGTCATCCTTCATTCGATCTGCTTGCTGTAACTCTTCATTCTTTTGCTTGATAAGCTGAATGTTTTGCTCAAGCTCCTTATTTTGCTCGCGAATAAGCGCCAGTTTGTCACGTACTGAGCGCTGCATACGGGCAAAGCTGACCGCAAGCCGGCCAATTTCATCTTCACGATCGGTATTGTTTATCTTCTGGTCCAGATCGCCTGCTGAGACTTGCTCTGCAGCCCAGGTGAGCTTCAACAGTGGTGCGGTAATAGAATGAGACAGAAGGTGTGAGCCGATGACGACCAGTAAGATAGCGATCACCATGACGACCACAAAAATTTTTTCCAGCTGATAGATGCGGGCGAATGCCTCCTCTTCCGGTAATTCGAGAATAAGTGCCCAGGTTTTATCCTGTATCTGAACCGGTGCGTAAGCGCCGAGTACACGCTCATTGTTGGGGCTGAGGAAACTGCCGACATCACGAAGCCCGGATAGCGCCGCTTCAATGGCGTTGCTATTGATTGGGGTGAGCCTTTCTGTGCTGACAATATTTCGCGGGATCATGTCGCTTCCCACCAGGAGGGTGCTGATATACCCCTTTTCCTGCGGGGACGTTTTTAGCATCTTATCCAGTGTTGTATTTGTCAGCCGGAACAACACATAGCTGTGTAGATATCCCTGCTGGATGATGGGGGCAGCAAACCAGGCCACCATCTCGCCGTTTTCCTGCTGGGAAAAATCGCTGAAAACGATAGGCATATCGTCGTCATCAACCAACGGGGTATTGGCAATATCATGGAGTTCAGCAAAGGTTTTGCCGATGGCGGTATCACGCCATTGTTCAGACAACAGGTTGGCGGCAAACACATCATCTTTCAATGCGGAATACGCCACATTGCCGTGGATATCGACAAGCAGGATGTCAGAAAAATCCGAACGCTTCAGGTGCTCCTTGTAGGCCCAGTCATAGCGTTTGTGAAGCAGGCGATAGCGTTCGCTACCAATGAAGTTGGCATCTTGGGGTGTTTGGGCCTGGTTCTGGGGTGGGGAAACCGCGTATCGTTCACGTGCCGCTTTGCGTGCTTCTTTTTCCGTATCGCCAAGCTGATGGAAAGCGGCGATCAAACCATAAAAACGGCCACCGCTGGCAGTAGCCAGTTCAGAACGGCTGAAGGATTTTACTTCGGACTGACGCGCCGCAAAATAACTGATGATTTGCTCTTTCTTATTGTCACGAAGGAAGGAAAGGTGCGTGGTGCTCTGTTGTTCGAGATCGCTGCTGTGAGATTCCAAAAAGAAGATCGCCAGCAGGGTGAGAGGCGTAATACTCAGCACCAGAAAAGCGAGCATCAGCGTGTGCTTCAATCGCTTGAATTTCTGTTTTTTTTGCATGTTTCTGCCTGACAAATGAAAAGGCGCTATAAGTCAGCCGGGCTTGTGGAAATTGACGACGGGAGGACGACAGCGCATCTGTATGAAAGAAATCGATCTTTTGTCCTTATACTGGCTTAATTTTTGTTGGCAAGTAAGTCAATAATGAACTTCGTGTCAGTGCGCAAAATTAACGTTTTTAACGAGGGTGTATAGGTTTCTTCAAGAAGGGAGCCTTCCAGCTCCCCTCCGATTTAGCCGTTTTTAACAGCATGATAAATAGTGAATTTGTGGTTTTTCGCGGGTGTATGACAGTGTCCGAATGCGCTTTCGATAAAGGGCGGATAACGAAGGAAGCGATTAGCCACAATCATCAGTTGCCCCTGGGGATGTAAATGCGCTGGGGCTTCGCTCAGGAAGGTTTCTGTTGCCGCATAATGGGTTTTCAACCCGGCATGAAACGGTGGGTTGCTGACGATGTTATTAAACGGGGTGTTAATGTCACTGTATACATCGGAAGCGAAAACCTCGCCATCAAGGTGGTTAAAACGCAGTGTTTCCCGGGCGGAAGCGACAGCCAGGGCGCTGATATCGACCAAGGTGATATGGGTCTCCGGATAGCGTTGTTTGATGACGGCGCCAATCACACCTGCGCCGCAGCCAAAATCCAGCACACTGCCGGTCAATGTTGGCAGCGTATTTAGTAACAGTTGAGTTCCTTCATCCAATTCACCGTGACTGAAAACACCCGGTAACGAGCGGATAGTCAGTGATTGCTCACCCACATTCAACGGATAACTCTTATACCAGTCGTCCAGGGAGAAGGGAGCGGGTTCATTGTCGCATTGCCCCCAATAGAAGCTGCAACGGCGGGCGGAATCGAACTTGGTAACCTTGCCATAGGGAGCAAAAATTTTCTCGATGCTTTTTACGCCACTGCGGTTTTCGCCGACCACGACAATTTCAGTGCCTTTACCGAGGGCGGCCATCAACATCGCCAACAGGAACTCAGCTTCAGCTTTGGCTTTCGGCCAGTACAGCATCACCATATCAACGTGAGGTAATGCCTGATAGACCTCACCAAACTGGACAGCAATGCCGTCAAAGCGGCGCATCTGGTTAGCGTATGCCAGATTGGTGGTAAAAATGCTGACACTTTCTGCCGTACCCAACAATTCTGTCGCAAAAGTATCTTCCAGCTCGCCGGCAAGCAGTACATGTTTGCCTTCAAAGTAGGCGAGTTGACGGGCCGCGATTTGACTGGGGGCAGTGTAGGGCATGAATACCTCTGGCTATAAAACTAAGAGGCGCGGATTCTCCCACAAACCGGGGTGGGAGGGAATACAGCTGCGCCATTGCGGTCAGGAGTTGTCCTGCTTCTCCAAAAAGCTGTGGAATTCAGTTTCGTACATACGGAACAGCACCAGCGTCAGTGAGAAGATAATTGGCCCATAAATCAATCCCATCAGGCCATAAACATGAAGGCCTCCAATTAAGGAGAAGAAAATCAGCAGGGTATTCATGCCCGAATTACCCTGCATCAGAAGCGGACGCAGGAGATTATCAATTGAGCCAACAACAATCACACCCCAGCCGGCCAGAAACGCTGCCCATTCCCACTGGCCAATCAAGAACAGGTAGGTGGCAGCCGGGACCCAGATAAGCGCGGTGCCAACGACGGGAATAAAAGAGGCAAATGCCATCATGGTGCCCCAGAAAAGGCCGGCAAAGCCTGCCAGCCACATGGCAAAGCCCCCGACAAGCCCCTGTGCCAATGCGGTGAGAAAAGAACCCAGCACAGCAGACTTGGCGACCTTTTCTGCTTCATCCAGCAGGGTATCTTCCTGGCTGCGGGAAAGCGGACTGACATGGCGCAATGTGTTGATGATCTTTTCATGGTCGCGTAACAGGAAAAAGAGTACAAACAACATCAACAGGAAGTTGACGAAGACACCGGTTACATCGCCCAGGATCTTTGAACTCATGCCTATCATCTGTGAACTGAGAGCCGAAACGGTGGAGGCGGCTTTGGCGACCAGCTCCTGCGGATTAATAGATTCCGTGGGCAGCCATTTGTCTACCAGAGCCAGTACGGATTTGACCCAAGGCGCATCGAGTATTGCCTTGGCGCCTCCTTGTGTCAGCCATTCGTAGGCACCAGTGAAAAATGTCACCCCCTGGCCCAGGATAGCGGCGGCAACGAAAATCATCGGGATGATAATCATCACCGTCAGCAAGATGCAGGAGAGGGCGGCGGCAACGTTGGGGTGTGAGGGCAGTTTCTGCTCAATGCGGTCATGCAAGGGGAAAAACAACAAGGAGACGATGAAGGCCAGCACAATCGAGCCTATGTAGGGGGCGATCAACATATAGCAGGCATAAGCGGCCAGGGCTAATGCGCCAATCAGTATCCAGTGTCTCGGTTCGGCTTTGAATGATGCCACAGCTCAGCTCCTCAGTTTCTCGCTAAAAGGTCTGGAGAACAGTGTAGTGTGACGCTTATGATACGTTGTGACGATTCAACGAGAAAGGATAAAAATCATGCCGTGTTGTGATGGCAACTGTGAGCCTAAAAAACGACGCAGGGTGAGCCTGCCGTTGTTATGCCTTGCGGTAATTGTTGTGCTGGTGGCGTTGAACTGGCAATAAAAAACGGAGCCGGGGCTCCGTTTTCCTACACCTTTAAGGTTTATTCTGCTGCCAGTCTGGCAAACGCGCGGTCTGCCGCAGCCAGCGTTGCTTCCAGCTCTTTTTCACCGTGGGCCAGTGATGTAAAGCTGGCTTCAAAGGCCGATGGCGCAAGATACACGCCTTCTTCCAGCATCAGGTGGAAGAAACGTTTGAACTTTTCAATATCACACTGCTGCACGTCAGCAAAACAGGTGATACGCGCTTTGTCGGTAAAGAAGAAACCGAACATGCCGCCGACCTGGTTGGTGGTCAGGGCAACGCCGTGTTTGTCTGCTGCGGCTTTGAAGCCCTCAGCCAGGCGTTTGGTCAGCTCTGCCAGACGTGCTTCATTGCCTTCTTTGGCAAGTTCAGTCAGTGCCGCTTCACCGGCAGCCATGGCAACAGGATTGCCTGACAGCGTACCCGCCTGGTAAACCGGGCCTGTTGGCGCAATGTATTCCATCACATCACGGCGGCCACCAAAGGCACCGACCGGCATACCACCACCGATAACTTTACCCAGCGTCGTGAGATCCGGCTTGATGTTGTAATGTGCCTGCGCGCCGCCCAGTGCAACACGGAAGCCTGTCATCACCTCATCAAAAATCAGCAGCGCACCAAATTCATCACACAGTGCGCGAAGCCCTTCAAGGAAACCTTCCTGTGGCGGGATACAGTTCATATTGCCCGCTACCGGCTCAACGATAATGCACGCGATCTCTTCTGGATACTGCTCGAAAGCCGCACGGACAGACGCGAGATCGTTGAAGGTGCAGGTCAGGGTGTGTTTGGCAAAATCAGCAGGGACACCCGGAGATGTCGGTTCACCCAGCGTCAGGGCTCCAGAGCCCGCTTTCACCAGTAGGCAGTCCGCATGGCCGTGATAGCAACCTTCAAATTTGATGAATTTGTCGCGGCGGGTAAAACCACGTGCCAGACGGATAGCGCTCATGGTGGCTTCAGTCCCAGAGCTTACCATGCGTACCATTTCCATCGACGGCACCAGCTTGCTGACCAGTTCTGCCAGGGTAATTTCGCGCGCGGTCGGAGCGCCAAAACTCAGGCCGTTTTCCGCTGCTGCAATCACAGCATCACGGATGCTTGGATGATTATGACCCAGAATCATCGGGCCCCACGAGCCGACATAGTCGATATAAGCTTTGCCGTCGGCATCGTAAATGTAAGCGCCGTCAGCACGCTCGATAAAAATAGGGTCGCCCCCTACACCAGCAAAAGCGCGAACCGGGGAGTTCACACCACCAGGGATGGTTTTTCGGGCTTGTTGAAATAGCTCGGCTGATTTTGTCATGGTTCTTTCCTAGGGCCTGTTGACCTTGGGCCATTGATTATGAATTCACGGTTGTTACGTATTGTACGGGATACGTTTACTGGGTGCGAGATAGATGATGAGGTAGGCATCACATCCGCCCCAAACATGGTGTATATTGCGGGTTAAATTTCCATTTGATGACCAATACTTGAACGTTTTAGTCAGGTACTGGATAATGCAATCAAATAAAAAGACGTTTTGTGAGGTAGAAATGAGCGATACCACGTTGCCGTTGCAGTTTACTGAGACCGCGGCGAATAAGGTAAAAACGCTGATCCAGGAAGAGGAAAACCCGAACCTGAAGCTGCGTGTGTATATCACCGGCGGCGGCTGCAGTGGCTTCCAATATGGTTTTACGTTTGATGAAAACGTAAACGATGGCGACATGACCATTGAAAAATGTGGCGTTACTCTAGTGGTTGACCCAATGAGCCTGCAATATTTGATTGGTGGTGAAGTCGATTACACCGAAGGGTTAGAAGGTTCACGTTTCTTCGTCAATAACCCGAATGCAACCACGACTTGTGGTTGTGGCGCATCTTTCAGCGTATAAACTGTATAACACGTACAAACATCCGGTGCACTTTGACGCCGGATAGTCATCAAACGGGCTTGATGGATATGTGCCCGTTTTCTTCTCACTGCAGTAACCACGTCAGGATGAATTACTATGGCGAATGCAGGCACGAAAACGTCTTTTCTATCCCAGCGTCCCTGGATCATTTCCCTTGTGCTATTGTGCGCCCTGCTGTTTTGGGTAGGTACAGGACACAGCGATGATGGCCCGCCACCGGCAAGCAAAGAGACAGTTACTCCTCTCACTAAAGTGTCGGTCGAAACCTTTTTTTCTGAGCCTGTTACGCGCTCGATTTCATTATATGGCCGTACCGAACCTGACCGGGATGCCACCATTTCTGCCGAAGCATCAGGGCGGGTTATCAAGGTGAGTGTCAGGAAAGGTGCGGCAGTGAAAAAGGGCGATCTGCTGATTTTTATCGACAAAGGGGATCGTGAAGCCCAGATTAAGCGCGCGAAAGCCCTGTTGCAGGTTCGCCAAAAAGAATACAACGCAGCCAGTTCTTTGAGTCAAAAAGGTCTGCAGGGTGAAGTGGCCTTCTCGCAGGCACAAGCTAATCTGGCTGAGGCTCGGGCGACGGTGGAAAACCTTGAACTGGCGCTGTCGAACACGGCAGTCCGTGCACCGTTTGATGGCATCGTGGATGATATGACTGTGGAAGTGGGCGATTATCTGGGGGTTGGCGACCCGGTTGCAACATTGCTTGACCTCGATCCCCTGATCGTGACCGCAGATGTCAGTGAGCGCCATATCCGCAATATTGATGCATCGCTGCCAGCCAAGGTGTTGCTCGTTGATGGCACCGCAAAAGAAGGGCGTCTGCGTTATCAGTCGAGTATCTCATCGCCGGAGACCCATACCTTCACGATTGAGCTGGAAATTCCTAACCCAGACCAAACCCTGCCAGCGGGGATCAGTGCCGAAGTGGATTTGGCACTGGAGCAAAAACGTGCCGTCAAACTTAGCCCATCCATGCTGGCGCTCGATGAAAAAGGGAACCTTGGTGTGAAAACCCTGCGGGAAAGCAACGTTGCCTTTGTGCCTGCCAATGTGGTGAAAGCTGAGCAAAACGGTGTCTGGTTATCTGGGTTGGGGGATGAGGTAGATATAATCACCAAAGGACAAGGTTTCGTGCGCGATGGTGATGCCGTCGATGTGGTGCGCCAGTCCCCAGCACAGTACACGATAACAGGAGCATCAGATGAGAAACTTGATTGATGCTTCACTGGCACGCACACGCACCATGATCACTCTGTTGCTGGTGCTTCTGGTCGCAGGCTTTTATACCTATCAAACCATTCCTAAAGAATCTGATCCTGACATCACCATTCCAGTTATCTACGTTTCTGTCAGCCATGAAGGGATTTCCCCAGAAGATGCAGAACGTCTTCTGGTGCGTCCTGTTGAGCAAGAACTTCGGTCTATTGAAGGCATTAAGGAGATGACAGCCATCGCTTCGGAAGGGCATGCGTCTGTCACCCTGGAGTTCAATGTCGGTGTCGATCTGGATGAAGCGATGGCGGATGTGCGTGAAGCCGTGGATTTGGTCAAACCGCGTCTGCCGGATGACAGCGACGAGCCGACGGTGAATGAAGTCACTTTCGCCAACATGCAGCCGGTACTTTCTATTGCCCTGTATGGTGATGTCTCCGAGCGGGCGATTGTCAACGTGGCCCGTGAGCTTCAAGAGAAGCTTGAGGGCTTCAAACAGATTCTAGAAGTCGATATTGCCGGCGACCGGGAGGATGTGGTCGAGATCATTGTCGAGCCACTGCTGCTCGAAAGCTATGGCCTTGACCAGCAAGATATCTTCAACCTGATTTCAAGGAATAACCGTGTTGTCGCCGCCGGTTATGTTGATACCGGCTATGGACGCTTTTCAGTTAAAGTGCCATCGGTATTTGAAACCGCCAAGGATATCCTGACTCTGCCGATTAAAATTGATGGCAATCAGGTGGTGACGTTTGGCGATGTTGCCAAGGTGCGCCGTGCATTCAAGGATCCCGAAAGCTTTGCCCGACTGGATGGCAAGCCTGCCGTGGTGCTGGATGTCAAAAAACGCGCTGGTGAGAATATTATTGAAACCGTTGAGCTTGCCAAAGCGGTGATGGAAGAAGCGCGGGCATCATCGCTTTGGCCCGCCGCTCTCCAGGTCAAATACACCTGGGATGGTTCTGACGATGTGCGCTCGATGTTGACCGATCTTCAAAACAACATCCTGTCCGCTATCCTGCTGGTGGTGATCGTTATTATCGCTATTCTGGGGGCCCGCACGGCGCTGTTGGTCGGGGTATCGATTCCGGGTTCTTTCCTGACAGGGTTGGTGGTGCTCGCGCTGAGTGGCCTGACGGTAAATATAGTTGTGTTGTTCTCGCTAATTATGGCGGTGGGCCTTCTGGTGGACGGCGCGATTGTCGTCACGGAATATGCCGATCGCCGGATGCGGGAAGGCGTCGATCGTAAAATGGCATACCGCGAAGCAGCACACCGGATGGCATGGCCAATCATTGCTTCAACGGCGACAACGCTTGCAGCCTTTGCCCCGCTTCTGTTTTGGCCGGGGATCACCGGTGAGTTTATGGGATATATGCCGCTGACACTGATCGCTACGCTGTCAGCGTCACTGGCGATGGCACTGCTGTTTGTGCCAGTGCTGGGCAGCATGATGGGTAGGCCCTTGCCGCTGACTGCAGAACAACAGGCTCGCACCTATGCGCTTGAACAAGGTGACTTCTCCCAGGCCCGCGGTATTACCAGGGCATACATAAAAACACTGTCGGTCGCGATCAGACACCCGATCAAAATCCTCATTGCTGCCTTGATTGTGGCGGGTGGCGTCTTCTTTGCTTACGGCAAGTCCGGATTAGGCTCTGAATTCTTCCCGGACGTCGACCCGCCGTTTTTCAATATCAAAGTCCGCTCACACGGCGATTTATCCATCTTCGAAAAAGACGCGCTGATGAAAGAAGTAGAGCAGCGTGTGATGGGTATGGACGAAATCGAAAGTGTCTATACCAAAACCGGCGGGCAGGATGAGATTGGCATCATCCAGATGAAGCCGGTGGACTGGCAACAGCGGCGTAAGGTGAAAGAGATCATTGAAGAGTTGCGTGATAAAACCGCCGATCTTGCCGGTCTGGAGCTGGAATTCAAAAAGCCGGATGCCGGACCACCCAGTGATCATGACTTGTCGATTGAAGTCAGTGCGGCTGACAACAGCTTGATTGCGCCTGCCGCCAAACAGATCCGTGCCTTGCTTGAGCAGGATCCTGCATTCACCAACTACAGTGATACCCTGACCAAACCGGGGATTGACTGGGCCATTGATATTGATCGTGAAGATGCCGCCCGTTTTGGTGCCGATGCCCTGTTGGTGGGAAATACCGTCCAGTTCGTGACTAATGGCCTCAAGATTGGCGACTATCTGCCAGATGATGCTAACGAAGAAGTCGATATTCTGGTGCGGTACCCCGAAGAAAAACGTGATATTGGCCGTTTTGATGAACTGAGGGTGAAAACACCATACGGATTGGTGCCTATCACCAACTTTGCCCGGATCAAGCCAGAGCCAAAGCAGGGCAACATTGACCGCGTTGATGGACGTCGGGTGATCAAGGTAATGGCAGACATGGCGGAAGGTTACAACCTCAGTCTCTCCTTACCGGGCCTGAACGAGAAGATTGAAGCGCTGGGCTTGCCACCGGAAGTGATCATTACTCTGCGTGGCCAGAACGAAGCGCAGGATGAGAGTTCAGCGTTTTTGGTGACCGCCTTTATAGCGGCACTGGCAGCGATGGCATTGATCCTTATCACCCAATTCAACAGCTTCTATCAGGCATTTTTGATCCTGAGTGCTGTGCTGTTCTCCACGGTCGGCGTTTTCCTTGGCCTTCTGATCTTCCAGCGCCCGTTTGGCGTGATCATGTCCGGAGTCGGTGTGATTACACTGGCGGGGATTGTGGTAAACAATAATATTGTGTTGATTGATACTTACAATGTGTTGCGCCGCCGTGGACTGGAAAAAGTCGATGCTATCTTGCGTACTGGGGCTCAGCGTCTGCGTCCGGTACTGCTGACGACGGTAACGACGGTTCTTGGTCTGATGCCCATGGTGCTTGAGATGAACGTCGATTTGGTTAACCGTGGCGTCGAATTTGGTGCGCCAAGTACCCAGTGGTGGTCGCAACTTGCGACGGCTGTTGCTGGTGGTCTTACCTTTTCTACCTTGCTGACCTTGGTGCTGACACCGTGTCTTTTGATGCTGGCGAGAGAGCCTAAAGGAGCAAGTAAAAAAGACAAGCAGGGCAACTGGCAAGTGGAAGAGAGGGAAAGCGATTTCCCAATGCCGCTACGGGACGTTGATCCTCAGTTCTGAGGTTGCTATGCAATAACAAAAAAGCAGCGTGAGAAACGCTGCTTTTTTGTGTTGTAACGGGTGATTTTATGAAACCCCTCGCTCCAGCGTGCCAATCGATGCCAATAACTGCGCTAACTTGTTAAGCTGTGTCATCCGGTCTTTGGCCAGTGCCATAAACGCAGTTTTTTCTTTTCCTGCCAGCGATTTGGCTTCGGGTAACTGAACTGTCCGTGGGTTTTTGTGAACGCCGTTTACCAGAAACTCATAATGCAGATGAGGGCCGGTGACACGTCCTGTTCCTCCGAGGGTACCGATGGTTTGTCCCTGTTTTACCCGCTGTCCTGTTTTCACTTTGCGCTTGGTCAAATGCAGGTACTTGGTAATGTAAGTTGAGCTGTGGCGGATAAACACATAATGGCCGTTAAATTTGTTGTAGGCCGATTTCATCACAATACCGTCACCTGCCGCCCAAATAGGTGTACCTACCGGAGCCACATAGTCAGTACCACGGTGTGCCCTTACCCTGCCTGTGACTGGGTGCAGGCGACGTGGATTGAAGTTTGAACTTACGTAACGGAAGTTGACAGGCGAGCGCAGGAAGGCTTTTCTCATCGCACGCCCTTTCTCGTCATAGTATTTTCCGTTTTCAGCGCGAATCGCGGTGAAGGTTTCTCCCTGGTTGGTGAAAGTGGCGGCCAATATGTTGCCACGGCCGATTAATTCACCTTCTACCAGCTGCTCTTCGAACAACACGGAAAACTTGTCACCTTGGCGGATATCAAGGGCAAAGTCGATATCCCAGCCGAAAATACCTGCCAACTCCATTATTTGGTTGGCGTTGAGCCCCGCGCTGACACCGGCATTCCAAAAGCTGGACGTGATTGTGGCAGAGGCGAAGTTTACCTGGGTATCAATTTGTATTGATTCCGTTTTGGAAAAGAACTTGTCACCGATGCGGGTCACAATCAGCTTTTCGTTGGCACTTTTAGGTTGTATCAACTGGGTAAACAGGCCATTTTCATCAAACCCCAAATGGATTTCATCTCCCACCTTTAAAGAGGCTAAAGACTTGGTGCCCTTATCGCTGTTGATCAGGCGGTAAAGGGTGGTAGGGCTGATCCCAACGCGGTCAAAGATAACCGCCAGGCTATCACCAGCCTGTACTTTGAATTTGTGCCATTCCAGCGGCGCAAAAGCGGTCATCGGTTGCTGCTCGCTTTCGGGCGGCAGTAATGACAGGGTATCTAAGGGGATGGGATATTGTTTACCTACTTCAAACCTGGCTTCCGGGTGTGGAGCCGGTGTTTCTGAGGGGAGCAAAATCAGCAGTACTATAAAAGCACTGATCGCCATAATCGAGACTTGGTGTAGTCTGGGTAGCGCAACAATATGTTTAACAGGCATTAAAAAAATAGTCGTTAAGAAAATGGATTGTGTTGGGATGTGCCAATTCCCTTTAAAAATAGATATGGCGTCGTCACCCCTTTGGCTTCGATATCCTGAAACGTCAGGGAGTTCTGATATAACAAGTCTAACTGGTTTCAAAAACCATCGCTATTCAAGTAGTATGTCTGCTTACGAAAAAATGCCGATTCTGTGGGAGCGTTAAAATATGGCAAGCATTGAAGCCGCGCTGGCTGAAATTAAGCGTGGTGTTGAGGAGTTGATTCCTGAAGAGGAACTGATTGCAAAACTGAAAGAAAACCGACCTCTTCGTATCAAGTTGGGCGCGGATCCAACTGCACCGGACATTCACCTGGGTCACACTGTGATCATGAATAAACTGCGTGCTTTCCAGGAGCTGGGCCATGAAGTGATTTTCCTGATCGGCGATTATACCGCGATGGTGGGTGATCCAAGTGGTAAGAACACAACACGTCCACCGCTGACCCGCGAACAGGTTCTGGCAAATGCTGAAACCTATAAAGAGCAGATCTTCAAGATTCTGGACCCGAATAAAACCCGCGTCGAGTTTAACTCAAGCTGGCTGGGTGAACTGGGTACAGATGGCATGATCCGTCTGGCAGCAAGCTCAACCGTTGCCCGTATGCTTGAGCGCGACGACTTTAAGAAGCGTTACAGCAACAACCAACCTATCGCGATCCACGAGTTCATTTATCCGCTCCTGCAAGGTTATGACTCTGTCGCGCTGGAAGCGGATGTTGAGCTTGGCGGTACTGACCAGAAATTCAACCTGCTGATGGGCCGTGAATTGCAAAAACAAAACGGTCAGCCACAACAGGTGGTGATCACTATGCCTCTGCTGGTGGGTCTGGATGGCGTGAAGAAGATGTCGAAATCGGCGAACAACTATATCGGTATCAGTGACGCGCCAAATGAAATGTTCGGCAAAATCATGTCGATTTCTGACGATCTGATGTGGAACTACTACGAGCTGCTGTCTTTCCGTCCACTGGAAGAGATTGAAGGTCTGAAACAAGAGATCGCCAATGGTCGTAACCCACGTGACGTGAAGATCCTGCTGGCAAAAGAAATCATTGCACGCTTCCACTCTGAAGCTGATGCTGACGCCGCAGAAGCTGACTTTATCAACCGTTTCCAGAAAGGCGCGATGCCTGACGAAATGCCAGAGTTCTCATTTGCACAGGGTGTAGCAATCGCCAACCTGTTAAAAGACGCTGATCTGGTAGGCTCAACCTCTGATGCCATGCGTATGATCCGCCAGGGTGCGGTGAAAATTGATGGTGAGAAAGTGGATGACACCAAGCTTGTACCGGCAGCAGGTACAGCGGTTTACCAAGTCGGTAAACGTAAATTTGCCCGTATTACGCTGGCATAATCCCCAAAAAGGCGTCGATTTGGCGCCTTTTTTCTCTCTTCCCTTTAGTTTCCTCTTGAAGCTGTTAAAGCAAATAGTCGTTACGGCTTGCAATGGTATCGGTCAGGTACTCTATAAATTCCCATTCGTTACCGTCGCTATCGAGAAAATAAGCCCGCTTGCGGGCAGGGTGGGTTTTATCAAAAGAGACCTCCTGATAGCCGGCTTCACGTAAACGGCTTGCTGCTTTTTCTGCATCTGTCACCACAAAACCGATGTGATTGACGCCAAGCTGGCGGAAAGGGATACGCTCGACCGCTTTGTTGATCACCACTTCCTGCAGGGCAATGTAAGAGGTATTAGTACCAAGGTGGCACCAACCGTGATCGTCACTATAACCTTTCCCCCGGACGACAAACTCAGGCATGGCGGTTTGTAAAAACAGGATCGCATTGTCCAGATTGGTGACGGTGATGTTGGCGTGTTCGACATAACTGTTCATAGAGTGCTCCCGATTGTTTATATGATGAGGTAAGTAAAGTTATTTGTTTACATAATAGCTGTCGCACCCATTAAATAAATTAAAAACTTTACTTAATGAGTGGAAAGGAAGATGGCATTTGAAAATCTGGAAGCAATATTGTTTTTTAGTGAAACAGTATGAAAGTTTGATGAGGGAATGAAAAGCGCACCAGTCAATGCGCCTAAACGTCAGTAGTGGTTTATTTGCCCGAGCTGAAGACGGGCAAAGAGAGGTGCCAGCGAATAGCCGCGAGGCGGATAAGCAGTGTGGTGATCATTCCGGCGACGGAAGCGAGCTCAATATCAATATTGGCCGCCAGCATCAGGGTATGCATTATGCCGCCCACAATACAGGCAGTCGCATACACTTCGGTACGGAATATCATTGGAATTTCACGGGCAAGGACATCACGGATAATACCGCCACCACACCCGGTGACAACCCCCATGATGACAGCGACCATCGGGGATGCGCCGTAACTCAGTGCCTTATCGACGCCAATAGCAACAAAAACCGCCAGGCCAATGGCATCTGCCACTGGCAACACGTACCAGGGAAGGCGGCGGGGCTGCCGGATTAATAACATGGAAAGGGCACAGGTCGCGAGTATCACCCACAGGTATTGCGGTTGGTTGACCCAAAATACCGGCGTGGCTCCCAGCGCCATATCGCGGATAGTGCCACCGCCAATCGCCGTTACCATTGCCAGCACGACCATGCCGAAGGGATCCATCCGCAGTTTACTGGCCAGCAATATGCCTGATATCGCGAAAACAACTGTGCCAAACATGTCCAAGATATACAGAAGCATAATGCGCAATGTCATCCATAAAAAACAAAGGGCGGCGCGATTCTACGTGAAAGCCGCAGCCGGGCAATCCTGCGTTTGGGAATAGTGTTATTAATCGTGAACCGGATCGTTTCTGACCTTATCCAAGGCGGCGCAGATCTGCTTCACTGCTTTCAGGGCGCGTGGGGTGGGGCGGTTCAACCAATCTCCTGTCACTGCGAAAATGGCGTTGTTTTTCACCGCAGGAATAAACGCTTGCCATTTTTGCCAGCTTTCCAGCGGCCTGGCGCTGTCTGCGGGATAGAAAATGGCTTCAGGTTTTCTGACCACAATCTGCTCCATGCCCACTTGTGGGTAAGGGGCGGTGCTGTCAGCAAAAATATTCTCTCCCCCACACAGGCTAAACAGCGGCTGCGGCCAGTGTTCCCCGTTATTGGTTAACATCGGGGTCACACTGAGCTGGTAGAAATAAGGCACTTTGCTTTTTCCCTGCTGACTGGCCTCAATGCTCGCAAGTTCCTGCCTCACGGCGTCTGCACGGGCTTTGGCAAGCGCCGGATTGTCTGACCACGCGCCCAGCTTCTCTATGTTGTCAGCGGCATCATAAAGGGAATGCGGATTGGAATAGAACACCTTGATGCCGAGCTTTTCCAGCTTTGTGAGCTCCTTATCCGGATTGCCTCCTTTCCAGGCAAGCACCAGATCCGGTTTCAGCGTTACTACCCGCTCTATATTAATTCCGCGGTAGTTGGCTACTTGCTCCAGTTTCAGCGCTTCAGGTGGATAGTCACTGTGTGCGCTGACTGCGATCAGGTTGTCGCCAAGACCCGCTTCGAAGGCAAGCTCTGTGGTATGCGGAGAAAGACTGATCACCCGAAGTGGGGCAGCAGACGCCAATGTGGGCAGCAAAAGAAGCAGGAAAAAAAATCGGAACATCATAATAATCCGTGGGCAAACCACATCAGAAAACTTTGGATCACAATCCAGAGCAGGGCTTTTTGCCTGAGCGTCTGGTTCAACAGGGCAAGATGCAGGGAGGATGGTGCAATTTCGCCACCGACGTTGGGACGGACGCATTTTTCATCGTCATAAATCGCAGGTCCTCCAAGGGCAAGCTGGAACTTGGCGCCAGATGCAGCGAGCAGCCAACCGGCCCCGTTTACTGACCAGTTTTGTCCTTGCTCCCGAATGGCGGTGAGTGCAGGCTGGAAGCGGTGCCCGGCAGCGATCAGTAAGGCAAAGAGCCGTGAAGGTAGCCAGTCCAGCAGACTGAGCATGGCAGACGTCGGCAGACCAAATTGCGCGTATTCCTGCTTTCTTGGTGGCCAGGTACGGGTAAGCTGGGCAACCAAGGCATAAAGAAATGCCCCAATACCGCCGGCTACGGCATACCAGAACAGGATACCAATCAGGCCTCTTACATATCCCACCAGTAGGGTTTCGCAGCCAGCTTTGGCAATGCCAACCGGGGAGAGTGAATAGGTTTGCCGGTTAAGGGCAGTCGCGAGCAGGGTACGGGCCTGCGGTTTGTCGTCGCGGGACAGGGCGCGCTCTACCTCTAGTGCCAGATTAGTTACCGGTTTCCAGCCAAGTGCAAGCCAGAGCAGCAGCAATTCAAACAGCCAGTCTATCCAGACCAGTTGTTTTAAGGCAACCAGCAACACAGCAACCGTCAACCACATGATGGCGAGTGATAACGCGCCGGCAAGCCGCTGCTGCTCGGGGGTATCTTCGGCATGATTGACTTTGTCGGAAATGGCATCGGCCACGCGGCGCCACAGGGTGAGGGGGCTGATATCACTGGGTACGGGAAAAAACCAGTGCAAAAGAATGGCTCCCCACATCGCCAGCAAGGTGGTATGTGCCAGTAAGGCATCCAGTGGAGTGAGGAGCACTTTCATGACATTATGCGTTCAGCAGGTCGACCATCTTCTCCACCATCGCGCTTGAGCTTTTCGCTGCCAGTGGCAGGAACTCGTCAAACGTCATCGGTGATTCTTTATCAGCCACATCAGAAATGGCACGGACAACCACAAACGGCACCTTGAACTGGTGACACGCCTGGGCAATCGCTGCCGCTTCCATTTCAACTGCAATCACTGACGGGAAGTGCTCGCGGATGTAGTTCTGGCGCTCTGCGGTGCAGACAAAGGTATCTCCGGTGCAGATAAGGCCGCGGACGGCATGTAGCGCGGGATCCATCGCTGCCAGTGCCTGTTCTGCTACGTCCATCAGTTTTTCATCAGAGGTGAAGGTTGCTGGCTGGCCTGCCATCTGGCCCATGGTGTAACCAAACGCGGTCACGTCTGCATCGTGGTAAGCCACATCAGTAGAAATGACCACATCACCTAAGTTCAAGCTGCTATCAAAACCGCCGGCAGAGCCGGTATTGATAACAGCAGTAGGCTTGAAGCGTTCAAGCAGGATGGAGGTGCCCACCGCTGCGGCGACTTTCCCAATGCCTGATTGCAGCAGCACCACATTCACGCCATTGAGATCACCTGTATAGAATTTATTGCCACCGATTTCCTGAAGTTGGCAGTTGTTCATTTTGTTTTTTAGCAGGGCCACTTCCTGCTCCATGGCACCGATAATACCGATCTTCATCTTGTCGCTCTTAAACAATCAGGGAATAGCCAGAGTGTATCACGGGCAAGAAATGGGGCGAAAAAAAAGTGCCTTTGCAGGCACTTTTCTGTCGGTTTGGAGACGGCTTAGACTTTAAGATAATCGAGGATACCTTCCGCCGCCTTACGGCCTTCATCAATGGCAGTGACCACCAGATCAGACCCGCGTACCGCATCACCACCCGCGAAAATTTTGTTGTTGGTGGTCTGGTAGGCGTACTCTGATTGTGCTGGCGCTTTGATGCGTCCCCATGGGTCGAGCTCAACACCAAATGGTTCTAACCACGCCATTTTGTGTGGTTGGAAACCGAACGCCATGATCACCGCATCAGCGGGCAAGACATGCTCACTGCCTTCGATGGGCTGTGGGCGGCGGCGACCGGCTTCATCCGGCTCACCCAGTGCTGTTTTCACCACCTTGACGCCGCTGACCTTGCCGCTGCTATCCACTTCTATGCCAAGAGGCTGCAGGTTGAACATAAAGTTCACCCCTTCCTCACGCGCGTTTTTCACTTCGCGGCGGCTGCCCGGCATGTTGGCTTCGTCGCGGCGATAAGCACAAACGACGTGCTTGGCGTTCTGGCGGATAGAGGTGCGGACACAGTCCATGGCGGTGTCACCACCACCCAGTACAACCACCTTCTTGCCTGCCATGTCGATGTATTCCGGCGGATTTTCCTTCAAATCCATCACGCGGTAGGTATTGGCCACCAAAAACGGCAGGGCATCAAACACACCCGGCGCATCTTCATTTTCCAGACCTGCACGCATGGACTGGTAGGTGCCGACACCGAGGAATACCGCATCGTACTCATCAAGCAAAGACTGTAATTCGACATCTTTACCCACTTCGGTATTGAGGCAGAACTCGACCCCCATTTCAGTAAACACGCGCTGTCGGTTACGCATCACCTCCTTTTCCAGCTTGAAGGAGGGGATGCCGAAGGTCAGCAGGCCGCCGATTTCCGGGTAGCGGTCAAACACCACTGGTTTGACGCCGTTGCGCACCAAGATGTCTGCACAGGCAAGCCCGGCAGGGCCCGCACCGATGATAGCGACTTTCTTATCGGTCCAGGTGACGCCTGACATATCCGGCTTCCAGCCCATCTCGAATGCTTTGTCGGTGATGTATTTTTCCACATTACCAATGGTTACCGCGCCAAAGTCTTCATTCAGGGTACAGGAGCCTTCACAGAGCCTGTCCTGCGGGCAGACCCGGCCACATACTTCCGGCAAGCTATTGGTCTGGTGAGACAGCTCAACAGCCTCCAGAATGCGCCCTTCCTGTGCAAGCTTCAGCCACTGTGGGATGTAGTTGTGTACCGGGCACTTCCACTCACAGTAGGGGTTACCGCAATCGAGGCAGCGGTCAGCCTGTGCTGAGGCCTGCTTGTGGGTGAACGGTTCGTAGATTTCCACGAACTGGTTTTTACGCGTTTTGATCGGCTTTTTTCGCGGATCGATACGCTGCACGTCAATAAACTGGTATACGTTCTGGCTCATAGGGTCCTCCGTTACTGCGCCTGGACACGCAGCTCTGCTGCGCTCCGGCTTTGGTGGCCCAGTAGGGAACGCACGTCCGCCGCTTTGGGTTTCACCAGGTAGAATTTACAGATCCATTGTTCAAAGTCGGCGAGGATCTCCTGCGCACGGCACGAGCCTGTCAGCTCGAAATGTTGATCAATCAGACCACGGAGGTGTTCCTGATGAATCGGCAGCTTGTCGAGTGACAGTGCCTCCACCAGTTCTGGGTTGACGCGGCCGGCAAAATCGCCCGCTTCGTCGAGAACATAGGCAAAACCACCGGTCATGCCGGCACCAAAGTTAACCCCGGTGCGACCAAGGATCGCCACAATACCGCCTGTCATATATTCACAGGCGTTGTCGCCGGCGCCTTCGACCACGGCCTGTGCCCCGGAGTTACGTACTGCAAAACGCTCACCGGCCTTACCGGCCGCAAACAGCTTGCCGCCCGTTGCACCATACAGACAGGTGTTACCGATAATGGTGGACTCTTCAGGTTTGAAGGCCGATCCCACTGGCGGTTTGATCACGATATTGCCGCCAGCCATGCCCTTTCCGACATAGTCGTTGGCATCCCCGGTCAGGGTCAGGTTCACGCCGCCTGCGTTCCACACACCAAAAGACTGGCCTGCAGTACCTTGCAGGTGAATATCAAGTGGCGACGCAACCATGCCCTGGTTGCCATAGCGTTTGGCGATTGCCCCTGAAAGTGATGCGCCCACAGAGCGATCCGTGTTGCGGATGTCGAGGTAACAGCTTGCGGGGCTGCGCGCTTCAATGGCGCTTTCGAAGGTTTCCAGCAGTTTCCTGTTGAGCTCTGCCTTATCAAACGGCACATTCGGCTCGCTCCAGAACACGGTTTTCCCCGGTTTTGGTTGCGGGCTTTCCAGAATGCCGGAAAGGTCGAGCTTTAGCTGCTTGGCCGTGAAGCCTTCCACCGCTTCCAGCAAATCGGTGCGGCCAATCAGGTCGGTGAGCTTTTCAACGCCAAGCTGTGCCATGAGTTCACGGACTTCTTCGCCAAGGCCCTTGAAGAAGTTCATTACCTGCTCTGGCAACCCTTTAAAGTACTCACGGCGCAGGGTGTCATCCTGGGTAGCAACACCGGTGGCGCAGTTATTGAGGTGGCAGATGCGCAGGTATTTACAGCCCAGCGCGACCATGGGTGCAGTACCGAAACCAAAGCTTTCTGCGCCCAGAATCGTGGCTTTGATGATATCGAGGCCAGTTTTCAGGCCGCCATCCACCTGCAGGCGGATTTTGTGGCGAAGGCCATTGGTCACCAGCGCCTGCTGGGTTTCCGCCAAGCCAAGCTCCCACGGGCTACCAGCATATTTTACTGATGTCAGTGGGCTTGCGCCTGTACCACCGTCGTAACCTGAAATGGTGATAAGGTCGGCGTACGCTTTCGCAACACCGACGGCGATGGTGCCTACGCCTGGCTCGGAAACCAGCTTCACAGAAACCAGTGCATCCGGATTCACTTGTTTCAAATCGAAAATCAGCTGCGCCAAATCTTCAATGGAGTAGATATCGTGGTGCGGAGGCGGTGAAATCAGAGTCACGCCCTGCACCGAGTGGCGAAGACGTGCAATTTCAGCCGTGACTTTGTGCCCCGGCAACTGACCGCCTTCACCCGGTTTCGCGCCCTGTGCGACTTTGATTTGCAGCACATCAGCGTTAGTCAGGTAGTGCGGAGTGACACCAAAACGGCCTGAAGCAATCTGTTTGATGCGCGAGTTACGCTCGGAATTGAAACGGCGTGGGTCTTCACCGCCTTCTCCGGAGTTGGAGTTACCGCCAAGGCGGTTCATCGCAATCGCCAGTGCTTCGTGCGCTTCGGGGCTCAGGGCGCCGATTGACATGGCCGCAGAGTCAAAACGTTTGAAGAGCTCCGTGGCCGCTTCTACTTTCTCAAGAGAAATAGGCTTATCGGCGGGTTTCAGTTTCATCAGGTCGCGCAGTGACGAGACCGGACGCTTGTTCACGGTGTCAGCGTAGGTTTTATAGTCCATGGCATCGCCGGAACGGACAGCCGATTGCAGCGTGCTGACCACATCCGGGTTGTATGCATGGTATTCGCCGCCATGGACATATTTCAGCAACCCGCCATGTTCGACAGGCTTGCGTTTTAGCCATGCACGGCGGGCAAGATTGATAAGATCTTGCTGGAAATCATCAAAATCTGCCCCCTGGATCCGGCTTGCCACACCTTTAAAACAGAGGTCGACAACCTTGTCGCTCAGGCCAACCGCTTCAAACAGCTGGGCACAACGGTAAGAGGCAATGGTCGAAATGCCCATTTTGGACATGATCTTGAACAGGCCTTTGTTGATCCCGTTGCGGAAATTCAGCATGGCATCAGGCATCGATTGCTGGATGACGCCTTTTTCCACCATCTTGGCAATGGATTCGTACGCCAGATACGGATAAACCGCCGTGGCACCAAAGCCAAGCAATACTGCAAACTGGTGCGGATCCCGGGCGGATGCGGTTTCTACCACAATGTTGGCGTCGCAGCGAAGCTGGGCATCGACCAGACGTTTCTGCACAGCACCGACGGCCATGGCCGCAGGAATGGGGAGCTTGCCTTTGGCGATACCACGGTCAGACAACACCACCAGCACGGTCCCGTCACGTACCACACGCTCAACCTGATCGCAGACATCTAAAATCGCCTGTTCGAGATGTTTTTCGTCCGGATTGAAGTTGATGTCGATGATGCTGTTGCGGTAGTGCTCATCGTCCAACTCCAGAAGCTGAACCATGTCGGAGTACAGCAATACCGGGCTCTTGAATGCGACGCGCTGCGCGTGACCGTCGGTTTCCGAGAACACGTTCATCTCGCGGCCAATACAGGTTGCCAGTGACATGACGTGATTTTCGCGCAGCGGATCGATAGGTGGGTTGGTGACCTGGGCAAATTTCTGGCGGAAATAATCGGCGATATGGCGCTCTTTTGACGAAAGTACCGCCATCGGAGTGTCATCTCCCATAGAGCCTGTGGCTTCCTGCCCGATATCGCCCAGTACCCGCAGCACCTGATCCTGCTCTTCGTTGGAAATGCCGAACAGTTTTTGGTAAACCAGCAGCTCGTCATCATCCATGCTGCGTTGGCCGGCGTTGTCATCGGTCTTACGCTCTTCGAATGGTGTCAGCCGCTTCACGTTGTTTTCGAGCCACTGTTTGTAAGGGTGGCGGCATTTTAGTTCATTGTCGATATCTGCCGAATGCCACACTTCGCCTTCGAATGTGTCGATAACCAACAGCTCGCCGGGCCCGACACGGCCTTTTTCTGCCACTTCATCCGGGGCGTAGTCCCAGATCCCGACTTCAGAGGCCAGGGTGATGAGTTTGTCTTTGGTCACCACATAGCGGGCAGGGCGTAGGCCGTTGCGGTCAAGGTTACAGGCGGCGTAGCGGCCATCTGACATCACGATGCCGGCAGGGCCATCCCACGGTTCCATGTGCATGGAGTTAAAATCGTAAAAGGCGCGTAGGTCCGGGTCCATGTCCGGATGATTTTGCCAGGCAGGCGGCACCAGCATGCGCATCGCACGGAAGAGATCCATGCCACCGGCGAGAAACACTTCCAGCATGTTATCCAGACTTGAGCTGTCAGAGCCGGTTTCATTCACAAAAGGTGCCGCCTCTTTTAGATCGGGCAGCAGGGGTGAATTGAATTTGTAAGCACGGGCCCGCGCCCACTGGCGGTTTCCTTCAATGGTGTTGATTTCACCGTTGTGGGCGAGATAGCGGAACGGCTGTGCCAGCGGCCATTTTGGCGTGGTATTGGTGGAAAAACGCTGGTGGAACAGACAGATAGACGCTTCCAGCCTCAGATCTGCCAGATCCAGGTAAAAGCGTGGCAGGTCGGCCGGCATGCACAGGCCTTTATAGACTATGGTGCGCGTCGACAGACTGGTGATGTAGAAATCGCTATCTTCAGCGAGCGCTTTCTCAGCGCGGCGGCGGGCGATATACAGGCGGCGCTCGAGATCGCGAGCCCGCCAGCCCGCAGGGCCGTTGATAAATACCTGCTCGATATGCGGGACGCTGCTGGCGGCGATTTCGCCCAGCACGTCCTCGTTAGTGGGAACTTCACGCCAGCCCACAATAGACAGGGTTTCAGCGGCAATTTCCTTTTCAAACACCGCTTTGGCATGTTGCGCTTTCGCGGGGTCTTTACTGAGGAAAATCATCCCTACGCCATAGAGTTTACTGAGGGTCCAGTTATTCTCTTCAGCGATGATTCGGAAAAAGTTATCGGGCTTTTGAAGTAATAAGCCGCACCCGTCACCGGTTTTCCCATCGGCGTTAATCGCGCCGCGATGGGTCATTCGGTCAAGTGCGGAAATCGCGGTCCGGACAAGCTTGTGGCTGGCCTCACCCTCGGTATGGGCAATAAGGCCAAAGCCGCAGTTGTCTTTCTCCAGCGTCGGATCATACAGCGACATTGCAATTCTCCCTTGCGACTGCCCCAGGCAGTGACTGCAGTTTTTCTTGCCTTCTTGGCCCCCGATCATCCGTGTCCTCCCTTCCTGGAAGTGTGCTTTACCGGAAAATCAGGTTCGAGTTAGCTCGGTTAATTTATACCGACCTTTCACGTTATCGGTTAATGGCGAAGAGGTCAAACTTTGTCATATTGCATTAACTTTGCGGACTAATAGGTATATATGTCGAAAACTCTGTCTGCATACAGCATTTTGTGGCGGTTCTTTTCACTCAGTCGCAAAGATTAATGGGGTTCTTCTGAAGGGTTATTTGAAAAAAGTTGTTAATTTTTGGTCGGCGAGGCTTTGATGTGAGTTCAAAGCGAAAAAAGCCAGCCGCAGAGGGCTGGCAAAACGGGAAGATCACACTTGTTATTGTTATGCGGAAAGCATCAGTGAATCTGCTTTGGCTTCAAGATTGGTGCTGCCCATCAAGTAAGCATCGATAGCGCGGGCACATTCACGGCCTTCATTGATACAACGCACTACCAGTGACTGACCGGTACGCATATCACCGGCAGCGAATACTCCTTTCTGGTTAGTCTGGAAGTCCTGGGTAGCCACATTGCCACGATCATCCAGCACCACATCCAGTTGTGCCAACACACCATGCGGCTCAGGATGAAGGAAGCCCATCGCCAGAAAGGCCAGATCACAAGGGATGTCACGCTCAGAGCCCGGCACTTCTTCAAACGTTGGACGTTCTCCTGGGGCGGCATCTTTCCAGACGATGTCAGCCATGCGCAGCGCTTTTACATTGCCGCTGTCGTCGCTGATAAACGCTTTGGTCAGGATATTCCAGTGACGCTCACAGCCTTCTTCGTGAGAGGTTGAGGTGCGCAGGATCATCGGGTATTGCGGCCAGGGCATGTTGGCCGGGCGCTTCTCCGGTGGCATCGGCATGATTTCCACCTGAGTAATGCTGGCTGCACCGTGACGGTTTGACGTGCCCACACAGTCAGAGCCGGTATCACCACCACCAATTACCACCACATGTTTGCCTTTGGCATGGATCTCCTCGGTTTTCAGAGCCATGTTATTAGCTCGGCGGTTATTCTGACCCAGAAATTCCATCGCAAAATGGACACCTTTCAGCTCGCGGCCCGGGATAGGCAAGTCGCGTGGCACGGTAGACCCTCCAGTGAGCAGCACCACGTCATAGTCCTGACGGATTTGCTGGGCGTTCATGTCGACACCTACATGGGCGTTAACCTTAAATTCGATCCCCGCTTCTGCCATCAGGCTGATTTTGCGATCAATCACATCCATGCCGAGTTTGAAGTCCGGAATACCAAAGCGCAAAAGGCCACCGACTTTTTCATCACGCTCAAACACGGTCACGGTATGACCTGCGCTATTGAGTTGTTCGGCTGCAGCAAGACCGGCAGGACCTGAGCCGATGATCGCCACCTTTTTGCCCGTGCGGGAGGTGGGGGTTTTCGGCTTGGCATAGCCTTCACGGTATGCGGTTTCGACGATGGTTTTTTCAATGTTACAGATAGTGATTGGATCCTGGTTAATACCCAGGACACAGGCACTTTCACAGGGAGCCGGACAAACCCGGCCTGTGAATTCCGGGAAGTTGTTGGTCGAACTCAGGATGTTCCACGCTTCTTCCCAGCTGTCGCGGTAAACTGCGTCGTTAAACTCAGGGATGATGTTCCCGATTGGACAGCCGTTGTGACAGAAAGGTACACCGCAGTCCATACAACGGGCAGATTGTTGGTTAATTTTCTCACCGAACTCGTCATTCAGCACAAATTCCTTGTTGTCCTGAATTCGAACGGCGGGGTCTTTCTTGGCCGGCAATTCGCGGCCAAATTCGAGAAATCCGGTTGGCTTACCCATTTACAGCCTCCACTTCTTCCTTGTTAGCGGCTTCTTCTTTGCGCTGTAACAGCACGGCTTTGTAATCACGCGGCATGACTTTGACAATGGACTTGAGGTTCTCCTCAAGGTTTGCCAAAAACGTTTCCGCCACGGTACTGCCTGTTAACGTATGATGCTTGGTGATCATCGCTTTCAGTAAAGTGACGTCTTCTTCATCCAATGGATCCAGGTCCACCAGCTCAGGGTTGAGCTTGGATTCGAAATCGTTGAATTGATCCCAGACGTAAGCCACACCACCACTCATGCCAGCGGCAAAGTTTCGGCCAGTTTGGCCGAGTATTACTGCCACGCCCCCGGTCATGTATTCGCAGCCGTGGTCACCGATGCCTTCAACTACCACGTTGGCGCCAGAGTTCCGCACACAGAAACGCTCGCCGGCCACACCACGGATGTAAGATTCGCCCGAGGTGGCACCGTAGAAACAGACGTTACCGACAACAATGTTGTCTTCGGCGATGATGTCGCTCTTCGCATCGGGGTAAAGCACCAGCGTACCACCAGAGAGACCTTTACCCCAGTAGTCATTCGCATCACCTTCAACCGTGAACTTCACGCCTTTTGCGAGGAAGGCACCAAAGCTTTGACCGGCAGAGCCTTTGAACTTCACGCTCATTTCTTCCGGCAGACCTTGGTCTTTATACACTTTCGAAATTTCGTTCGACAGCATGGTACCGGCGCTACGGTCGGTGTTCACAATCGCGAATTCAGCGTCGACCTTGCGGCCCTCTTTGAGTGCGCTGGAAGCCGCTTCAATCAGACGGCGGTCAAGGACAGTTTCCAGACCGTGGTTTTGCTCGCGCTGGCAATACATCGCATCGCCTTCGCGTGGCTCTTCCTTGTGAAGTACCACGTTAAGATCCAGGTTCTGGTATTTCCAGTGCCCGACATCAGAGCGCACTTTCAGATGCTGAGACTGACCCACCATCTCGTTGATAGTGCGATAGCCCAGCTCCGCCATGATTTCACGCAGGCCTTCAGCCATGTAAGTGAAGAAAGTTACAATGTCTTCCACGCGGCCATCGAAACGCTCACGCAGGGTCTTGTTTTGCGTAGCGATACCGACAGGGCAGGTATTGAGGTGACACTTACGCATCATGATACAGCCTTCAACCACCAGTGCTGCTGTTGCCACACCCCATTCCTCTGCTCCCAGCAAGGTTGCGACAGCGAGATCGCGCGGGGTTTTCATCTGACCATCAGACTGAACCACGATGCGGTTGCGCAAGCCGTTTTTCAGCAGCGTCTGGTGTGTTTCCGCCAGACCCAGCTCCCACGGCAGACCTGCGTGCTTGATAGAAGACAGTGGGGAGGCACCGGTGCCGCCGTCGAAGCCGGCAATCAGAACCACGTCGGCTTTTGCCTTGGCAACGCCGGAGGCGATGGTGCCGACACCCGCTTCAGAGACCAGCTTCACGTTGACACGCGCTTTGCGGTTGGCGTTTTTCAGATCGTAAATCAGCTGCGCCAAGTCCTCGATAGAGTAGATATCGTGGTGCGGCGGTGGCGAAATCAGGCCCACTCCCGGGGTGGAGTGACGGGTACGGCCAATCCAGTCATCCACTTTGTGACCTGGAAGCTGACCACCTTCACCCGGCTTCGCGCCCTGAGCCATCTTGATCTGAATTTCATCGGCATTCGTCAGATAATAAGAGGTGACACCGAAACGGCCAGACGCCACCTGCTTGATGGCAGAGCGTTCCCAATCGCCGTTTTCTTTCTTCTCGAAACGTTCTGGATCTTCACCACCTTCACCGGAGTTTGATTTCGCACCAATACGGTTCATGGCAACCGCCAGTGTAGAGTGCGCCTCGTAAGAGATAGAGCCAAAGCTCATTGCGCCGGTTGCGAAGCGTTTCAGAATGCTCTCTACGGGTTCAACCTCTTCCAGAGGAATGCTACCGGCAGGGTTTTTTACAAAGTCGAACTGGCTGCGCAGGGTCGCGGCGTTGTCACCCTGACTGTCTACTGCATGGCAGTATTCTTTAAACTGCTTTTTGTTCTTGTTACGGGTTGAGTTTTGCAGCAGATGGATAGTTTCAGGGTTGAAAAGGTGTTTCTCGCCACGCTGTTTCCACTGGTAGACACCACCGACATCCAGCATCTGAACCGGGATTTCACGCGTCGGGTAACCCAGACGGTGACGGATCAGCACTTCTTTGGCGATGTCATCAATCGACAGGCCCTGGATACGGGAAACCGTGCCGGTAAAGTATTTATCCACCACAGCTTTGCTGATACCCAGCGCCTCGAAGATTTGTGCACCGTGATAAGACTGCAGGGTAGAAATCCCCATCTTCGAGAAAATTTTCAACAGCCCGGCGTTGATGGACTTGCGGTAGTTTTCAAACAGTGCGTCTACATTGGCTTCTGGATCCAGCTTCCTGGTGCGCTGTAAATCGACCAGAGTTTCGTAGACCAGGTACGGGTTAACAGCATTCGCACCGTAGCCAACGAGAGTGGCAAAGTGATGGGTCTCACGCGCGTCACCGGTTTCGATGACGATATCGGCTTTTGCACGCAGGCCTTTGCGGATCAGGTGATGGTGAACCGCACCTACAGCCAGCATTGCAGGGATAGCGGCGTGGTTCGAGTTCACGGCACGGTCGGTCAGCAGAATAATGGAGTAACCATCAACAACGGCATCTTCCGCGTACTGACAAATGCGCTTCAGCGCACGCTCCAGCTTGCCAGGCTCGCCACTGGCTCGGAACACGATATCCAGGGTTTTGGCCTGAAGATGATCGTTGTCGATTGCGCGCAGTTTTTCCAGCTCGCCGTTGCTCAGAACCGGTGACTCCAGCTCAACCTTGCGGCAATGCTCCGGCGATTCGGCCAACAGGTTCTGATCTTTACCCAGATAGGTTTTCAGCGACATCACCATGCGCTCACGGATCGGGTCGATTGGCGGGTTGGTGACCTGGGCAAACAGTTGCTTGAAATAGTTAGACAGGTGTTGTGACTGGTGTGAAAGCACCGCCAGTGGCCAGTCTGCCCCCATAGCGCCGAGCGGCTCTTTACCGTCTTTAGCCATAGGTACAATAATTTCGTTCACTTCCTCTGAGGTGACGCCAAATGCCTGTTGGTGATGCAGCAGGCGTTCAGGAGAAGGTTGCTGGTGCTTGGAGTCAGCTTCTGGCAGCTTGTCCAGTTGCAGCAGGTTCTTTTCTACCCATTCCTGATAAGGCTGTGCAGAGGCGATCTCGTTTTTCACTTCTTCATCAGAAATGATGCGGCCCTGCTCAAGGTCAGCAATGAAGATACGACCGGGTTGCAGGCGGCCACGGAACTGGATGTTTTCCGGCTCGATGTCTACGACGCCGGATTCCGATGCCATGATGAGGTAATCATCTTTCGTCACGGTGTAGCGGCTGGGACGCAAGCCGTTGCGGTCCAGGGTTGCACCGACTTTCACACCATCGGTGAAACAAACAGACGCAGGGCCGTCCCAAGGCTCCATGATGTTGGCATGGTATTGATAGAATGCGCGCAGTTTCGGATCCAGCTTGGCATTTTCCTGCCATGCTTCCGGCACCATCATCATCAGTACATGCGGAAGGCTACGGCCACTGAGTACCAAGAGTTCCAGCGCCATGTCGAAGTTTGCTGAGTCTGATGCCCCTTCCTGACAAACCGGCAGCAGCATCTTCAGCTCCTGCTCAGAAAACAGCTTGGATTCAAGCAGGGCTTCACGTGCCTTCATCCAGTTCAGGTTGCCACGCACGGTGTTAATTTCGCCGTTGTGCGCGATATAACGGAAAGGCTGGGCTAAACGCCAGCGTGGGAAAGTGTTGGTCGAGAAACGTGAGTGAACCAGAGCCAGTGCTGTGACCATTGATGGGTTTTGCAGGTCAAGAAAGTATTGTGGCACCTGCTCTGTGGTCAATTGGCCTTTATAGACCAGTGTCTTGGCAGAGAAAGAGTTGATGTAGAAATCGTCGCCGATATTGGAAACACTTTCCAGACACACGCGGACAGTGTAGTTACGCAGTACAAACAGTTTGCGCTCAAGCTCGTCAAGAGACAGGTGGTCGCCACCGGTCACAAACGCATGCTCGAATTGTGGCTCAGTGCTGAGCGGGTCTGCGCCAATCATGGAATTGTCGGTTGGTAATACACGATAACCAATCACTTCCAGATCCAGGCGCTTGGCATTGCGCTCGAAGATGTCACGGCATTGGTGGCGTTTGTTCTCATCTTTTGGGAACAACATGACGCCGACACCGTATTTATCAGCAGATGGCAGCTGAATCCCCAGTTTGCGGGTCTCTTCGAGTAAAAATTCGTGGGGTTTTTGTAACAGAATCCCGGCACCGTCACCACTGCATGGGTCACAGCCCTGACCACCGCGGTGCTCCATGCGGGCCAGCATATCAAGTGCCTGGGTCACAATCGCATGGGACTTTCTGTTCTTCAGGTGGGCGACGAAGCCGATACCGCAGGCGTCGTGTTCCATTTCGGGCACATAAAGCCCATCGGTGCGTAGCACTGAATCAGTCATGTTTACGTCCTTCCAGTTGACACAAATGCCTGGGAGGCATTTGTCTTCCCTTGTTGTGCCTGTTGCGGGCACAACTGAGCGGTCGCCAAGTTTAAATCAACAAAAATGTATGTATTCGCGGCAACCAAACCCGGCTGCTGTTTCACAACAGCAACCCTCTCTTCTTTGCAATCCTATGCAAAAATGCTGCACTTTCTTTTATTGACCAGATAACACACTAAAAAAGAGGGTTATATGGCAAATATTATTGCTCACAATTTAGACGCAGCTGTTGCTATCCTACATATTCGGAAAATTAATTACCATAAAAAGTTAACATTAGCGGCATGGTCTCCAAGCCTTAAAAGACTTGTTTTGCGTTTATTGTGAATATAAATGCAAATATTGGCGTTTGTAATGAATGGTTGAAAAATCCTTTATGGACAACAGGTTTATATTTGTGAAGGAAATGTAATTTACTTTCAGTGGGGTGATGAAAACTTAAACCAACATTGATTTAGACGAGGTTTTCTCTGTGGGTTTGATGCTAATATCGCGCGCTTTTTTCTTTTACCCAGAACTTCAGGCGGTCGATGATGGAACTTCATCAATTGGTGAATACCTTTGGTCAGGATCTACAACGCAGGTATGGCGAAAAAGTACATAAACTGACATTGCATGGCGGTTTCAGTTGTCCAAACCGGGATGGCACATTGGGGCGGGGTGGCTGTACCTTTTGCAATGTGTCGTCGTTTGCTGATGAGAGTGCACAGCAGCTCTCGGTGACCTCCCAGCTGGTGCAACGGGCATCAGAGGTGAACCGCGCCAAGCGCTATCTGGCGTATTTTCAGGCTTACACCAGTACCTATGCGGAAGTGGAAAAGTTGCGTGTCATGTATGAAGATGCGTTGAAACATGCGGATATCGTTGGCCTTTGCGTCGGCACCCGTCCGGATTGTGTGCCGGATGCCGTGCTTGAACTGCTGGCGGGGTATCAGCAACAAGGCTACGAGATCTGGCTGGAACTGGGACTTCAGACTGCCAATGATAAAACCCTGCAACGCATCAACCGTGGGCATGATTTTGCCTGTTATGACGCCATCACCCGAAAAGCCCGGGCGCTGGGGCTGAACGTCTGTACCCACCTTATTGTTGGCCTGCCGGGCGATACCAAGGCTGATCACATTACTACCATTGAACGAGTGATTGAGACAGGCACGGATGGTATTAAGCTTCATCCACTGCATATTGTCGAAGGCTCTGTCATGGCGAAAGCGTGGCGGGCCGGAAGACTGGATGCGATGTCACTTGAAGCTTACGTAGACAGTGCGTCAGAGATGATCATTCGCACGCCGGCAGAAGTGGTTTTCCATCGGGTATCAGCCAATGCCCGTAAGCCAACCTTGCTTGCGCCAGAGTGGTGTGAAAACCGCTGGCTGGCAATGACCGCGATCGCAAAGGCACTGAATGAGAAAGGGCCGCAAGGTAGCCTGACTGAGCGTTGTTTTTATTTCCATCAATAATGTGACCCACGTTTGATACCTCGAAAAATCAATGAGGTCTGTTCGTTTTCTTTCATAACCGTGTGGCAAGATGAAGCGTGATGTTTATGCAAAAAATGATTGCTTCTTCAAGGATGTCGGGCAAAAGGTGGAAGGATGAATGAGTGGTTACCAATCGCAGCATTATTGCTTTTGGTAGGGTGTCTGTTGGGGATGGTTTGGGTGTTTCATCGCCGTGTCATATCGATGAAAACCTGGCAGCTTTACTTATCGAACCTTCATTCCCCCAAGGCGATAATCAACCACAGTGATGGCAGCATTCTTTATGCTAACAGAAGCTTTGTACGTTTGTTTAATGTCGATGTACAAGGTTCACGCTACCGTATCCGTGGCAATCGCGAGAAGGAAACCATTGGTGCATTGCTGGCCTCGCGCCAATGGCCACACCCATTTGTTGAAATGACAGCAGACTTCCGAGCGGTTTCTGATCACCGTACCCCACGGCATGCACGTTTTTCCGGTTTGCCAGTCTGGTCGAGTGGAAAGCGGGTCTGGATTGTGTCGCTTGAGCCAAAATCTGAAGCCGTTTATAGCGAACCCTTTGCAAACGATGACAGCCAAATCTTTCGCAGCGTGATTAACTCTCTGGCCGAACTTGTCTGCTTTCAAGACAAGGAAGGGAGGATCGTTGGGACAAACCTTGCCTATGATCGCTTTTGGAAAGGCCGAGAGCAGGAAGGGCTGATTTTTTCTGCCGATGAACATGCCCGTGGCAGGCGCACCCAACAAAGCTGGACCACCAACCCTAATGGCGACAGTTGTTTGCTGGAAACCAATCAAACGGTTTTGCTGGATGATGAGAGCGAGGTTTTCGGTACCCTGAGTATCAGCCATGATGTGACTAACTGGCACATGATGCGCCAGTCGCTCGAACAGGAGATTAGAGCGCGCCAGGATGTTGAGCAACAACTGAAAAAACACAGCAATGTGCTGACCTCGATTTTCAAAGCCAGCGTGGATCCTATTGGTATCTATAACAAAGATTATGAGTTTCTGGGCGGCAATGCTGCGTTTGCCGAAGCCATGGGGGTGCCCCATGATGATTTGGAGGGGGAGCTTGCCGATGATCTGATGGAGCCGGAAGTACTGGCACAACACAAGAAGACTGATTTGCCGGTGTTGGAAAAGGGTGACACCATCAAATACGAAGATTTGGTGATGAAACGAGATGGGTCCATGGTGTGGTACGAGCTGACCAAAACCCAGTTCAGCGATTCCACGGACGATACTATCGGGGTTTTGGTCATCGCCCGCGATGTGACAGAGCGTAAGGCAACACAGCAACAATTGGCTGATGCGATCATGGAGCTGGAAGAGCTCAGTTTCGTTGATGGCCTGACGAAGGTGGCAAACCGCCGTAGTTTTGATGAACAACTGGTCAAAATGTGGCACGCCCATATCCGTGAGAAAGAGCCGCTTTCTTTGATTTTCTGCGACATTGACTATTTCAAGCCTTACAACGACAACTATGGGCATCAACAAGGTGATGAAGCATTGAGACAGGTTGCAGATGTGTTCCAACGCGTGACTCGCCGCCCCCTGGATGCAGTGGCCCGCTATGGCGGTGAAGAGTTTGCTATTCTGCTGCCAAATACAACCGAAGAGGGTGTATTGGTGGTTGCGCAGAATATTGCGGAAGAATTGCAAAAGGCGGCTATTCCACACGCGTTTTCAAAGGTGGCTGACCGGATTACCCTCAGCCAGGGTATTGCCACCTTGCGTCCGGTAGCGGGCCAGGATTACGGCGATCTGGTGTCACTGGCGGATCAGGCACTCTATTGCGCGAAAAACGCAGGGCGGAACCAGATAGTATCGGGTGGAACCCTCATCGAAGCATAAAAGGCAGGCATCGGGTGGCGGTGTCGAAATACTTTGTCGGGGGGCAGGGGAATGTGCCCCTTTTTCTTTAGCTTCCTTTGCGGCAACGTTATTATTTTGCCTGACTGACCCGCTGTAGCAGGAAACGATACAGCCTCCTTCTACTCACGTTGATCTGGAAGTTCAATGAAGCAAATAAAACTCTTAGCGCAGTACTACGTCGATCTGCTGGTCAAGCTTGGCTTGGTACGTTTCAGTATGCTGCTTGCGCTGGCATTGGTCGCGCTGGCAGTGATCGTTCAGGTTGGCATTACACTGGTATTAAATGGCACCGTGCATGATGCAGATATCGTCCGCTCTGTCTTCTTTGGTCTGTTGATTACTCCTTGGGCAGTGTACTTCCTTTCTGTGGTGGTAGATCAGTTGGAAGAATCCCGCCAGCGTTTGACGAAACTGGTTGTCAAGCTGGAAGAAATGCGGGCCCGTGATATGGAGCTGAACCGCCAGCTTACCGAAAACATTAACCAGTTGAACCTTGAGATTGAAGAGCGTAAGCGAGCAGAAGAAGCGCGTGAAGAAGCCATGGTCGATCTGGAAAATGAAGTCTACCAGCGTGAAAAAGCCCAGGTTGAACTGGCAGAGCAGACAGCTCTATTGCGGTCCTTTATTGATGCATCTCCTGATCTGATTTACTACCGCAACGAAAAAGGCCAGTTTTCCGGCTGTAACCGGGCCATGGAGGATTTGACCGGCAAGAAAGAAAAAGAGCTGGTGGGGCTGACACCGTGGGATGTTTATCGTGAAGACATCGCCAGTAAGGTGGTAGAAACTGACCAGCAGGTGTTTGATAACAATGTATCGCTGACATACGAACAGTGGCTGGAATACCAAGATGGCCGCAAGGCGTACTTTGAACTGCGTAAGCTGCCTTTTTATTCTAGGGACGGCCGACGCTTGGGACTGGTCGGTTTTGGCCGAGAGATCACTGAACGCAAGCGTTATCAGGATGCCTTGGAGAAAGCCAGCCGTGATAAAACAGCCTTTATTTCCACCATCAGCCATGAGCTTCGTACTCCACTGAATGGGATTGTTGGGCTGAGCCGTATGCTGCTGGAAACCCGCCTGTCAGAAGAGCAATTGGGTCATCTCAGGACCATCCATGTCAGTGCCATTACCCTTGGAAATATTTTCAACGACATTATTGATTTGGATAAGTCTGACCGGCGCCGGTTAGAACTGATGCCACAGCCAGTCGATTTGCCTGACTTTGTTTCTGAAATTGAAAGTATCAGTGCCCTGATGGCGCAGCAAAAAGGCCTGCGGTTTACCCTGGACCGGCTTACTGACCTGCCGCCAGCAGTCAAAGTCGATGCCACCCGCCTTCGCCAAATCCTCTGGAACCTGGTGGGTAATGCGGTGAAATTCACTAAGCAGGGGGCGGTGAACGTCACGGTCAGCTGTGATGTGGAAGAGGACACTGCGCACCTGCAATTCGAGGTGGAAGACAGCGGTATCGGTATCCCGCTGGAAGAGCAGGACAAGATTTTTGCCATGTATTACCAGGTAAAACAGGGAGAAGATAACCTCCATGCTGTGGGTACAGGGATTGGTCTGGCTGTGTCGCGCAAGCTGGCGCGGCTGATGAATGGGGATATTACAGTCGACAGTGAAGTGGGTGAAGGCAGTACTTTTACCGTGACACTGGCGGTGCCGCTGTGCGAAGCGAAAGCGAATAAAGATAAAGTGACAACAGAGCAAAGCCCGCTGCACATCTTGTTGGTGGAAGACATTGAGCTGAACATTACGGTGGCTACCAACCTGCTGGAAAGCCTCGGGCACAGTGTCGTCGTGGCAAGGAGTGGCAGGGAAGCCCTAGAGCTGTTCCCGCAGGCGCAATACGACATGTTGTTGTTGGACATTCAGTTGCCGGACATGACGGGATTCGATATTGCCAACCAGCTCCGTGCGAGCGGGGAAGCACTGCCACCACTGGTCGCACTGACCGCCAATGTGATTAAAGACAAAACTGAATACTTCAACAACGGCATGGATGACGCGATCAGCAAGCCCATCAGTGTGTCTGCGGTGACAGAAGTGATTGAGCGTCTGGCACGGCAATGCCCGGTTGCGACTGAAGCCGCCAAAGTAAAAAAACAGACAAAGCCGGGTAATGGGATGCTGGACACCTTGCTTGACTTGGATATGTTGACGTCTTATGTCGATATTGTCGGACCGGAGCCGGTTTTCCAGAGCATTGCCATGTTTGAAGAGCTGATGCCTGAGTATCTCCATATCCTCGACAGCAACATGACCGCCAAAGATCAGGATGGCATTGCCAGCGAAGCTCATAAAATCAAAGGTGCGGCAGGATCAATTGGCCTCAAGCACATCCAAAAAGTGGCGCAAAAGGCGCAATCGCCAGAACTGCCAGCATGGTGGGAAAACATTGCCGACTGGGTGGATGAAATCAAAGAAGGCTATGTGAAAGATCTGGCTGTACTCAAACAATGGCTTGAGGATTACAGCAAACAATAGCGCTGGGCGTCCATCGATTGATGGCCGTTTAGCTCGGACAACAAAAAGGCCTGCAATGCAGGCCTTTCAAGTCGTTATGGTGAGAAGAAATTAGATTTCTTCCAGCTCGCCACAGAAGCGGTAGCCTTCGCCGTGAATGGTCGCAATGATTTCCGGTGTGTCCCCGAAAGATTCAAAGTGCTTACGGATACGGCGGATAGTAACGTCTACAGTACGGTCGTGTGGTTTTAGCTCACGACCAGTCATCTTCTTCAGCAGGTCTGCACGGGTCTGGATTTTGCCCGGGTTTTCACAGAAATGCAGCAGCGCACGGAATTCAGAGCGAGGCAGCTTGAACTGCTCACCACCTGGGCTGATCAGCGAGCGGCTGTTGATGTCCAGCGTCCAGCCATTGAATACATAACGGTCAACAGAGCGCTTATCGTCTGGCATTGCACCTTGGCTCATTGCTCGGGTCAGCAGGTTACGGGCACGGATAGTCAGTTCGCGAGGGTTAAATGGTTTGGTGATGTAGTCATCTGCACCGATTTCCAGCCCCAGGATCTTGTCAACTTCGTTGTCACGGCCTGTCAGGAACATCAGTGCCATGTCGCCTTGTTCACGCAGTTCGCGGGCCAGCAGCAGGCCATTTTTGCCAGGCAGGTTAATGTCCATAATAACCAGGTGAACCTGATTGTTAGAAAGCACTTGATGCATTTCTTCGCCATCGTTCGCTTCCAGGACGGTATAACCTTCAGCCTCGAAGATGCTTTTCAGCGTGTTACGAGTTACGTGTTCGTCTTCAACAATCAGAATGTGAGGGGTTTGCATTGGCGTTACCTAATTTCTTTAAGGATTCTGGTACTGGGAAGCGAGCGTTCTTGACGGGCTCCCAATCAATCACAACGTCTGTTGACTCTGTGAAGAAAATTTACAAACAGGAAAAGTATATCAAGGGTGTTCTTTATACTTACGGACATACTTTCCTGATACAAACGCCATCCCTAGAGAAGCTAGTTGCAGATGCGAGTTGCCGCCCTGCATGTTACTGGCCAAGTCAATTTGACCAGCTAATCCTTTGGATAGCGCTGATTGTATTCATTTAACAGCGTGCTAACAATATTTAGTAATAAATCAACGCAACTTTTTTCAAATTTTATTGATATACGTCAATCCCAATTTACGTGGTCGCAAAACATGGAAATTTGCCAGAATTTCTGTGCTGGATATTACAAAGATACATTAACCTTTTCGTACTATTACCACATGTGTGAAAATTATGTAAAAACACTTTATCAGACCATGTTGCTTCACGCTGGTCAACTCGCTGAATCCTGCATTTTCAGGTTGCTTGGGTATATTGTGACTCAGAGGTTTTTTTATCCGATCTGATGTTTCCTGTTATAACAGGGGAACAGCTTGTTTGATCAGGTAAAAACACAATCAATTACACCAAAGTTTGAGTGAGCAATGCCTACTTTATGAAAGTTGGCAACGCTGAAATGACGGGATCTTGCTAGGTTTATAGCCAAGAAATGAGGTGGTCTACAGGCTGATGGATATCATCAGGATTTAACGCAAGGTGACAGTGGTTGAACGTCAAACAAAGGAGCGAGCATGGAAGATTTACTGCCAGATATCAGTGATACACATGGTGATGACGTGTTGTGGATCCCCGTGCAATGGCGGGACTTTGGTGGGAAAACCGTGTTTTCCGGTCGGGTGGAAACCTTGCGTTGTTTTGAAGATAACTCCAAAGTGCGCGATATTCTCGGTAAGCCCGGCGCTGGGCGGGTGCTCGTGGTTGATGGACATGGAAACCTGAACAAGGCACTGCTGGGGGATCTCCTGGCAGAGCGTGCGATAGAAAACGGCTGGGAGGGTATCGTGGTTTATGGCGCAGTGCGCGACGCCTGGGCGCTGGGCAAAATGAACCTAGGGGTAAAAGCCTTGGGTGTTTGTCCGATAAAGACCGAAAAGCGTGGGTTGGGGGATGAAGATGTCCAACTTCGTATTGAGGGGATATCGATTTCACCCGGCGATTATCTGTTTGCTGACCTTAATGGCGTCATGATCAGCCAGCACCCGATAGAGTTTGGTGAGCAACCCTAAACGCAAAAACCGCCTGATGGCGTTTTTTTCTGGGAAATGGCAAATGAAACTTGCGTCAACAGACGTTAGAAACGAAAGCCGACGCCAAGCTGATAGGTTGCAGACGCGGCAGGCGTCTGGTTCAGGTTATAATCGACCTTGGCTTCAAGGTTGAGTTTGTCGGTAAGCCTGAATTGGCTGCTCATACCCACCACGCCAACAGTTTCCTCATTTATCCGTTCTGCCTGAACAGTACTGCCAATGCTGAGGTTATCAGTGAAGTTGTATTGGATCCCACTTAACAGACCTTTGCTGCTGGCTGTGTAGGCTGTTTCCGTTGTCATCTCGGTGCCAAGGTATACATTAACATTTTTCAACAGCGGATAATGATAGCCTGAACTGATCGTCCAACTGTCAAACCCCTGGTTTCCGGTCGTTATCGAGTTAGAAAACCAGGGTTTCTGGTCTCCTTCATAATATTCATACAGCGGTAACGAACCCTGCGCGAATGCGAAAAAAGCCACTGATTGCAGGGTGACGGCGATAAGGATGTTTTTCATGGTGCCACCTTCCCTGATTCGTTCTTGTTGGACTGAATGTTCAGTCTAGTCCATCTGTTTTATTTTTGAGAAAGCAGAAATGGGATTTTTCGACTCCTCTTTCATGTCCCATCATCCAGCGGCAAAGGTTTACCGCTGAATGGGTTGATTGAAATTTAAGCAAATGGTATGCCCAATGTATGGCAAAGTTTTGACGTCAGCGTGTCGGGTTCACACTTTCACTGATTGGTAAACCGATAGGCCTCACTGTAAGGGAAGACATCATTAAATTGTCCTTGCTGAATATTTTCCTGCAGACCTTTCCAGTAGTCCGGCTCAAAAAGATCGGAATGCAACTCATCAAACAGCGCCCGGATTTTGGGGTTAATCAGCAGGAAGGTACGGAATTCTTCCGGAAACACGTCATATTCACCCACGCTGTACCAGGGTTCTGCCGCCATTTCATCTTCTGGTGTTCGCGGGGGGGGAATACGGCGGAAGTTGACTTCCGTCAGGTAGGATATCTCGTCATAGTCGTAGAAGATCACGCGGCTGTGTCGGGACACGCCAAAGTTTTTAAACAGCATATCGCCAGCAAAGATATTTGCAGCAGCCAGTTGTTTGATGGCATCGCCATATTCCTGAACGGCATTTCTCAGCTCTTCATCGTCAGCCTGCTCAAGGTAAATGTTTAGCGGGATCATGCGGCGTTCCATGTAGAGGTGGCGGATGTGGACCTCTCTGCTGGTGATCTTGATGTTTGACGGAGCGACGTCGAGCAATTCCTCGATCAGCGCATCACTGAACCGCTCTCTGGGAAAGATAAAGTTGCGGTAATCCAAGGTATCGGCCATACGGCCTACACGGTCATGCTCTTTAACCAACTGGTACTTCTCTTTGACCATGGCATGGGTAATGTCTTTTTGCGGGGCGAACCTGTCTTTAATGATCTTAAAGACAAAACCGTAGGAAGGCAGGGTGAATACGGACATCACCATCCCTTTTATCCCCGGTGCGATAATAAACTTGTCATCTGATGTTTCGAGGTGATACAGGAACTCGCGATAGAGTTCAGTCTTACCATGTTTTTGACACCCGATGGCGGTGTAAAGCTGCGCCGGAGTTTTATGGGGCATCAACTGATTGAGGAAATCGACCAATGCCGCAGGCACCGGGGCATACACCATAAAATAAGAGCGGGCGAAGCCGAAAATCACACTGAGTTCGTCTGCATCAGTGATACAGGCATCAACATAGAGTTCATTTTTTGAGTTCACCAGAATAGGCAAAACAAGAGGACGAACCTGGTTTGCCATGTCGATTCGGCCAATCAGGTAAGCGGCTTTGTTCCGGTAAAACGGTTCCCGAACCATGTCGATGGTGATTTCATCGGTTAACTGTGGGCCTAACCTGCGCTGCATGGCTTCGACAATCCGATGGATATCCCGGGCTTTGTTCACCCAAGAGAGAGTAAGGGGGGTATCATCCAGGATCCGTGCAATGGTGTGGATAAGAGATTGGTTGGAGGCATACCGTTTCAGCAGGGGCGTTGGGTATTTCGGGATACGTCCGCCCTGTGAGCTATTGACGAACAGTTTTTCTCGCCGGATATTACGGTGATCAAACATGCGGCAGTAAACCGAATTAAAGAAGCTTTCTGCAATATCATAACGTGGGTAGTCATCCAGCAACCGACTGTATTCCGCTTTTACTGCTTTGAGGAAGGTCCGGGTAGCATGCTGTTTATCCAGCATGGTTTTTAATTGTTGGCTGACAAGGCCGACATGGTGATCATAAAAGTTAATGCGGGTTCTTAGCGCCTTTTGCACACTTTTCCAGTCGCGAGCCTCAAAACGCTCCTGTGCCCCAGCGGTGACATCCAAAAAACGGCCATACATCGCATCAGAACCTTGCAATATGGTCTGGGCGACTAATTCCTCCATTGCAACTGCCATGGTTCCCTCCTCCGCGGTTGCTGAATTTCTGTTCAATTCAGGTCACTATGTCCTGCATATACAAACTGTGCAAGAAGTAAGCGTCGGAATATAGGGGTTTCTCATCTTTTGATTCCATGAGTTAAGAGTTGCGAATTGCAGCGTTTTTTTGAGAGATAACTTAAATTTTTGTTGACCTTGGTACCTATGTTCGGTAAAGGTTATAAAAACGCAGCACGTAAGGTGAAAAAGCCATGCTTAAAACAGCCGGCACCACAACCATTATCACCATTATTACCAACACCACTGGTGCGGGTGCGGGCTGATATGCACTGAATTTAGAAGAAGAGCCCGTACCCCTACAAGGTACGGGCTTTTTTTCACCTGTTTATAACTGAATTGACGAGTTTTGAAGGAGTTGGAGGAAAGGATGCGAGTTTTAAAGTTTGGTGGTACTTCGCTGGCAAATGCTGAAAGGTTTAGCCGTGCGGCAGAGATCATCACCAGCAATACCTGTCAAAGTGAGGTGTCGGCGGTTTTGTCCGCGCCGGCCAAGATCACTAACCTGTTAGTCGATGTGATTGATAGCACCGTCAAACACGGGGAAGCTGATCGTCAGGTTGAGGAGATCAGGAAGATTTTCTCTGCCCTGTTTGATGGCCTGGAAGCGATGGAGCAGGGCATAGATAAAGCCGCGCTGTATGAAAAGCTTGAACGCTCGGTAAACCAGCTAAAGCAATATATCCACGGTATTGCGCTGCTTGGGCTATGTCCTGACAACATTTACGCCCGCATCATCAGTAAAGGCGAACGCCTTTCTATTGCAACCATGTCGGCGTTGCTTCAGGCCCGCGGTTACAACACTTTCAACATCGATCCAGTGACGTATTTGAAGGCAAATGGGGACTATCTGGAAGCGATGGTTGATATCGAAGTCTCCTCTGAGCGTTTCAAAAAAGCACCGATCCCGGCCGCGCATATCGGCCTGATGCCTGGCTTTACTGCCGCCAATGAACAGGGTGAACTGGTCACGCTTGGCCGTAATGGTTCGGATTATTCTGCGGCGGTGCTGGCTGCCTGTGTCCGTGCAGAATGCTGTGAGATTTGGACTGACGTTGACGGTGTCTATAGCTGTGACCCACGCCTGGTGCCAGATGCGACGTTGCTGAAATCCCTGAGTTATCAGGAAGCGATGGAACTCTCCTACTTTGGTGCGAAAGTCCTCCATCCGAAAACTATTCTTCCTATCGCACGTTTCCATATTCCATGCCTCATTAAAAACACCGCCAACCCACAGGGTGCCGGTACCTTGATTGGTAATGACAGCGGTGAAGATAATCTGGCAGTGAAAGGTATCACTACTCTCAGCAAACTGAGCATGGTGAACGTGTCAGGTCCCGGCATGAAAGGCATGGTCGGTATGGCTGCAAGGGTATTCGGAGCCATGTCTTCCGCCGGCGTCTCTGTTGTGCTGATCACCCAGTCCTCTTCTGAGTACAGCATCAGCTTCTGTATTGAAGCGGAAGACAAGCCGGTGGCACAGCGCGCCCTGCAGGAAAGCTTTGAGCTGGAACTGAAAGATGGCCTGCTTGAGCCGGTAGAGTTCGTTGACAACGTTGCGATTGTGTCGCTGGTCGGTGATGCGATGCGCACCTCGAAAGGCGTTGCTTCCCAGTTCTTTACGTCTTTGGCGGAAGTGAACGTCAATATTGTGGCTATCGCACAGGGCTCATCTGAGCGCTCCATTTCGGCAGTTATCCCGGATGACAGCGTGTCAGAAGCAGTGAAAGCGTGCCACGAAAACCTCTTCAACTCCAACCATTACCTGGATGTATTTATTGTTGGTGTCGGTGGTGTCGGTGGCGAGTTGGTTGAGCAGGTAAAACGTCAGCAGGCGAAACTGGCCGGACAGGGCATTGTCATCCGTGTCTGCGGTCTGGCGAACAGCCGAGGCATGTTGCTCAACAGCAAAGGTGTGGATCTTAATAGCTGGCGTGACGAACTGGCGAAAGCGGATGAGCCTTTCAGCCTGGAACGCATGGTGCGTCTGGTTCAGCAGAACCACATCATCAACCCGGTGTTCATTGACTGTACCTCTGAACAGGCGATTGCTGACCAATACGCCGATTTCCTTTCGGCCGGTTTCCATGTAATCACCCCGAACAAGAAAGCCAACACTGCGGGCATGGCGTATTACCAGCAGCTTCGCAAGGCAGCGCGCGCCACTCGCCGTAAGTTTATGTATGACACCACAGTTGGTGCAGGCCTGCCGGTAATTGAGAACCTGCAAAACCTGATTGCAGCGGGTGATGAGCTGGAGAAATTTAACGGTATTCTGTCAGGGTCGCTGTCTCATATCTTTGGCAAGCTTGATGAAGGTCAGAGTTTCAGTGACGCGACGACGGTTGCGCGTGAAAGCGGCTTTACCGAGCCAGATCCGCGGGACGATCTCTCCGGGATGGATGTGGCACGTAAGCTCCTTATCCTTGCGCGTGAAGCCGGGATGCATCTGGAGCTGGAAGATGTGGAAGTGGAGCCAGCGCTGCCACCGGGTTTTGACGCCTCCGGTGATGTAGAAAGCTTTATGGCAAAACTGCCACAAGCGGATGCCTACTTTGAAAAACTGGCCGCTGATGCGCGGGCAGAAGGCAAAGTGCTGCGCTATGTTGGCAGCATCGAAAACGGCCAGTGTTCGGTGAAAATACAGGCGGTCGATGCCGACGATCCTATGTACAAAATCAAAGAGGGTGAAAATGCCCTGGCATTCTACAGCCGTTATTACCAACCGATCCCTCTGGTGCTGCGCGGTTACGGTGCGGGAACAGCAGTGACAGCAGCCGGTGTTTTCGCTGACCTGATGCGCACACTGGGTTGGAAGCTGGGGGTATAACGATGAGTGTGGTTGTTTACGCGCCGGCGTCTATTGGTAATGTGAGTGTCGGCTTTGATGTACTGGGTGCGGCGGTGTCTCCGATTGATGGCTCTTTGCTCGGGGACAGGGTGAAAGTGGAAGATGGCGGTAGTACGCCGTTTACCCTGAACTGTGTCGGCGGATTTGTTGACAAGCTGCCTGAGAATCAGGAAGACAACATTGTTTACCAAAGCTACCGGGTATTTTGCCGTGAAATGGAAAAACGGGGGCAGCCGGTACGCAATGTGGCCATGACCCTGGAAAAGAATATGCCTATCGGCTCAGGGCTGGGCTCCAGCGCCTGTTCGATTGTGGCAGCGCTCGATGCCCTGAATAAGTTCCATGGTGAGGCATTGGATGAAACCTCCCTGTTGGCTCTGATGGGAGAAATGGAAGCCGCCATTTCCGGCAGCCTGCATTATGACAATGTGGCACCATGTTACCTTGGCGGCCTGCAACTGATGGTCGAGCAAATGGGGATCATCAGTCAGCAGGTGCCGTGTTTTGATGAATGGTACTGGGTGATGGCGTATCCGGGGATTAAAGTCCCGACCGCTGAGGCTCGTGCTATTTTGCCTGCACAATATCGCCGTCAGGATGTGATTAACCATGGTCGACATCTGGCGGGCTTTATCCATGGCTGTTATTCTGGCCAGCCACAATTGGCGGCAAGCATGATCAAAGACGTGGTGGCAGAGCCGTATCGCGAAAAACTGCTGCCCGGCTTTGCTGAAGCAAGACATTACGCTGAAGATGCCGGTGCACTGGCAACCGGGATTTCCGGCTCGGGGCCAACGCTGTTCAGCATTACAGATGATATGGCTGTGGCTGAGCGCGTCGCCAGATGGCTACAGGACCATTACGTTCAAAACGAAGAAGGATTTGTCCATATCTGTCGATTGGATGTGAAAGGATCGACAGTGACAGGAAGTGAACTATGAAGCTTTACAACATCAAAGAAAACGACGAGCAGGTCTCGTTCGGTCAGGCAGTAAAACAAGGCCTTGGCCGCAGCCAGGGCCTGTTCTTCCCAAGCGAACTGCCAACATTTGACGACATTGATGCGTTGCTTGAAAAAGACTTTGTCAGCCGCAGCAGCGACATTCTTTCGGCCTTTATCGGTGACGAACTGACACCGGACACTGTGCGTAGCATGGTGGAAAATGCGTTTCAATTCCCTGCGCCAGTAGAGAAAGTGACGGACAGGATCAGTGCCCTTGAGCTGTTCCATGGCCCAACTCTGGCGTTTAAAGATTTCGGTGGCCGTTTTATGGCCCAATCGCTGGCAGCGGTGTCAGACGGCGGTAAAGTGACCATCCTGACCGCGACTTCCGGAGATACCGGCGCAGCAGTTGCCCATGCTTTTTATGGCATGGAAAACATCAATGTGGTGATCCTGTATCCGAAAGGCAAAATCAGCCCGCTGCAGGAAAAGCTGTTCTGTACTTTGGGTGGCAATATTCACACCGTGGCAATCAACGGCACTTTTGATGACTGTCAGGCGATGGTGAAAAACGCCTTTGATGACGCGGAGCTTCGCGCCGCTATCGGCCTGAACTCAGCGAATTCGATTAACATCAGCCGTCTGATGGCGCAAATCTGTTACTACTTTGAAGCCGTATCCCAGCTGACTAAAGCGCAGCGTGAGAATCTGGTGGTGGCGGTACCCAGTGGGAACTTTGGGAACCTGACGGCAGGTCTGTTGGCAAAAGCGATTGGCCTGCCTATCAAACGTTTTATTGCGGCCACTAATGTTAATGATACGGTGCCACGTTACCTGCAAACCGGTGAGTGGACACCGGAGCCAACCATTCCAACCTTGTCTAACGCTATGGATGTAAGCCAGCCCAACAACTGGCCGCGAATTGAAGAGCTGTGCAAGGTAAAAGGCTGGGGCCTGAATGAACTGGGTGCCGGAGCGGTGACAGATGAACAGACTGCTGAGACGCTGAAAGCCATGTTTGATGCCGGTTACCTGTGCGAACCGCATGGTGCGATTGCTTACCGCGTGCTGGACGAGCAGCTTAAGGATGGCGAGTATGGCCTGTTCCTGTGTACGGCACATCCGGCGAAATTTAAAGAATCAGTGGATGATATTCTGGGGCAGGACATTCCGTTGCCGGGCCCTCTGGCGAAACATGCCGCGATGGAACTGCTCTCTGTGGAGCAAGACGCGGATTTCGCACAACTGCGCGAATACCTGATGAAAGTGGCTGGTTAACAGCCTTGATAAAAGCAAAAACCGGCCAGTTGGCCGGTTTTTTTATGTAATTTTTACTTTCTATTACAGAGAGTTAGTAAAAGTACGGGCGATAACGTCGCGTTGTTGTTCAGGGGTCAGCGAGTTAAAGCGTACCGCGTAACCTGATACACGAATAGTCAGCTGTGGGTATTTCTCTGGGTGCTTCGCTGCGTCTTCCAGCGTTTCACGTTTCAGCACGTTCACATTGAGGTGCTGGCCACCTTCAATCTTTGCAGGTACTTCGATTGCGACTTCACGGCTCTCGTATTCGCCGAGATCGGCCGCAGGGATAACCTGATCCGCTTCGAAACCGGCTTTCGCTGCTACACAACGAGCCTGGTTGGTTTCGCTGTCCAGCAGCCAGATTGAGTTTAGCAGGTCATCGTTGGCCGCTTTAGTAATTTGAATACCAGTGATCATTATCTTCCCCTTTTTGATAGGCGTGGTGATGTTAATTTTCCATCAATAGATGAGCTGGGTACTTATATACCTTACTGCTTGTGAGGGTATTTTGATTTTAGTCAAAATACAATCAAAATATGCGAAAATACCCCCCGCCATTTCTTGTTTTGAATCAAAGAATTATTAACTATTTGGTTTCGAGTATTTTTTTAAAAAATTGGTCTTAAGTTGAAAATTACAAATGTAATTTTATTACTACATTTTTAGTGTTTGATCTGGTGATTTAAAGCGGTAACCCGGGGAAGCGACTGTGCTGGCCCAGCCGGTGCCCTGACGTGAATTGACGGAAATCAGGGGACAACACCCAGACCAGTAACCTACTATGTTGTCGGTTACGGTTTTTTAAAAGGAGAGATGATGAAGTATATCGGGGCACATGTGTCTGCATCTGGCGGTGTAGAAAATGCACCGGTGAATGCAGCGGCAATCGGTGCCAATGCATTTGCGCTGTTTACCAAGAACCAGCGCCAGTGGCAGGCCAAGCCGCTTGACGTAAAAAACGTGGCAGCGTTTAAAGCCAACTGCCAAAAATATGGCTTTGTACCGGAAGCAGTATTGCCACATGATTCTTACCTTATCAATCTCGGCGCGCCAGAAGAAGATAAACTGGAAAAATCCCGCGCAGCCTTCATCGATGAGATGGCGCGTTGTGAGATGCTCGGGCTGCCATTGCTTAATTTTCATCCCGGCAGCCACCTGAAAAAAATCAGTGAAGAAGCCTGTCTTTCGCTGATTGCAGAATCCATCAACCTTGCCCACCAGTCAGTGGCCAATGTTGTTACTGTGATTGAAAATACCGCTGGGCAAGGCACCAATCTGGGATGGTCGTTTGAACAACTGGCAAGCATCATTGCGCAGGTGGAGGATAAATCTCGGGTGGGAGTCTGTATTGATACCTGCCATGCTTTCGCTGCCGGGTATGATCTCCGTACCCACACGGCGACAGAAGCGACGTTTGTGGAATTTGATAAAACCGTTGGCTTTCAATACCTGCGCGGTATGCACCTCAATGACGCCAAAACTGCGTTTGGCAGTCGGGTTGACCGCCATCAGGCATTAGGGGAAGGAGAGATTGGGCTGGCCTGTTTTGAGGTCATCATGCAGGACAAGCGCTTTGACGGTATTCCTTTAATTCTCGAGACCATTAAGCCGGAAAAATGGGCTGAAGAGATCCGTTTGCTGCGGCAGTTTGAAGTCACGGCAAACGGGACTATTTCTGCGTAGAATAGCGTCCAAAGAAAATGAAGAGGATTGGGAAGACGATGACAAGTGCGATGACCTGGCATGATGTGATTGGCCAGGAAAAGGAACAAGACTATTTCAAGTACACCATGGCGTATGTCGCCAAAGCACGTGAAGAAGGCAAGGTAATCTATCCACCGAAGGAAGATGTGTTTAATGCCTTCCGTTACACCAAACTGAATGAGGTGAAAGTGGTGATATTAGGGCAGGACCCTTACCACGGGCCGAATCAGGCACATGGTCTTTGTTTTTCTGTGTTGCCGGGCATTAACCCTCCCCCATCGTTGGTGAACATATATAAAGAGTTAGCGCAGGATATTGAAGGTTTCACCATTCCCCAGCACGGTTATTTGAAAAGTTGGGCAGAGCAGGGAGTGCTGCTGCTTAATACCGTATTAACAGTAGAGCAGGGCAATGCACATTCCCATGCCCACCTCGGCTGGGAAACATTCACCGATCGTGTGATAGAAGCGGTTAACCTGCACTGTGACGGGGTGGTGTTCTTGTTATGGGGCTCTCATGCGCGGAAAAAAGGGCGGGTGATTGACCGCCAGCGGCACCATGTACTGGAAGCGCCGCATCCTTCACCGTTGTCTGCTCACCGGGGTTTTCTGGGTTGTAAGCACTTTTCAACGACCAATCAGATTTTACGTCAGGCAGGTAAGACACCGATTAATTGGCAACCTGAACTGGACTGAACCCATGGCATTCTGTCATTTCTTACGCCCGTGACACTGGTCGCGGGTTTTTTCATTTTTTTGATACATGTGGTGGAAATGCACAAAAAATGACCATGCTCAATTTAAGTGACATTTTGAGGGGTAGACTGAAGTTAAGGTAGGATTCATGAAGAAAGGGAGGAGCTATGTTAGTAGCCAGCATTCGTAGGGATCACCGGAACATCAGTCAGTTACTCAAGCTGCTGTCGAGGAAACTTAGGGCAATTCAGCAAGAGAAGCCGGTGAATTACGGTCTGATTAAGGACACGGTGCTTTATTTGCAAGAGCATGCAGAAAAATACCACCATCCAAAAGAAGACCTGATTTACCACTACTACCTACAACATTATCCTGATGCGGAAGGCGTTGCCCGCCTTGATGATGAACACCAAGCATTGTCAGACCTGACAGCAGAGTTTGCCGATACGGTTGAGATGATTCTGATGGACGCAGTGATCCCATTGGACTTGTTTGTCGAAAAACTTAACCGTTTTGTCGGCTGCCAGAAAGCGCATTTGGATCTGGAAGAAAAAACCATTCTGCCGGTATTGGAGCAGACCTTGACCACAGGAGACTGGACTTACCTGCAAAGCCAGTGGGAAGAGGAAGCCGATCCCTTGTTTGGCGAGCAGGTGGCAGATCGCTTTAAGGAGCTTGCTGCTGCACTGTAAAAAGAAAAGACGTATTCGCAGACAAAAAAGGCACCTAAACAGATGCCTTTTCCAGAATTCCAATGTTGTTTTTGTTAGTGAACCTGATGGTGAACCCCATTAGCGAATGCGTTAAAAATCGAAATCGCTGTCATTGAAGTCGCCGAGCATATCAATATCCTGAAGCTCTTTACGTAGGCGTTGTCTGTCTTTTAACGCCTCAATTTCTCTCCATTTACGTTTTACTGGTTTGGCTCGTCCACCGCGTTGTGGTCGCTCTTGATCTAGTACATCATCAAAGGCAAAGCTATCCATAATTCACCTCATTTTACCGTTGCGGTCGATATTTAAATATCAAACCTCCGACAAAATAAAATTGATGTGTTTCTCATTTGTTGCACTTTGGTGAAGTTTTTATGGTAGCGCAATCACTTTTATTTTAAAGGTACTGAAAATATGTGCAGTTGCAGTACGTTAGATATTAAGACAGGAAGATCATAGGATCTTACGGCCAATGTTTTCATTTAACCCTTGTCACAGCAATGGACCGGGGATTTTCAGGTTTTTTATTTCACCTTGAATAAAACACATTACGGGCTGCTGCTGGGGTAAACAGCATGTTTACTTCATGTTGTGAAAAAAATCGGCGCCGATGATTAATCTACGGAGTGAGTGAAAAAGAAGTACATTATTATGAACCTTATTTCATATTGATTTTTAAAGTGGCTACCTGCATCATTTTGAAGAAATTTGCGGAATTAGCCGCAATACCGACACAATATTGGGATTTTCGCGACGTATTCTTCTCTGCGAGTTCCACATCCACTTTCGGCAGACGCCCAGTTTGCGTCAGTCGCATCTAATTGCATTTTCCCTGATTCGGGAACGTAGACATGGCGCATAAGTTTATGCGCACAGAGAGGTAGGCTTGGTTAGTCTAATCAATTTTTTAAATGATCTGATCTGGGGATCAGTGCTGATCTATCTTCTGATCGGAGGTGGGATATTCTTTACCTTTCGCCTTGGTTTTATTCAGATCCGCCATTTTGGCCATATGTTCAACGTCATGAAGAGCAGCCGTCAGGCAGACAACGAGGGGATCTCTTCATTTCAGGCGTTGTGCACCAGTCTTGCCGCGAGAGTTGGCACGGGTAACATGGCTGGCATTGCTGTCGCCCTGACCCTCGGTGGTCCTGGCGCTATTTTCTGGATGTGGCTGGTGGCCATACTTGGTATGGCGACATCGTTTGCCGAAAGCACCCTGGCACAGCTTTACAAAACCCGCGACGATGATGGTAACTTCCGGGGCGGCCCTGCTTACTACATGGAGAAGGGGCTGGGGATGCGCTGGATGGGCGTGCTGTTCTCCGTACTGCTTATCATTGCATTTGGCCTGGTGTTTAACTCTGTACAGGCTAACTCCATTACCCAGGCAGCCTACGTGGCATTCGGTTTTGATCCCCTTTACGTGGGTGTCGTTTTGGTTTGTTTGTCTGCGTTTGTCATCTTTGGTGGCATTCGCAAAATTGCCCGCACGGCAGAGATTATCGTGCCCGTCATGGCGCTGCTCTATTTGGGCTTGGCGATGTTTATCATGTTCACTAACCTGGAAAAGGTACCGGACGTCCTGATGCTGATCTTTCGTAGTGCCTTTGGCCTGGAAGAGGCGGCATCCGGCGCCTTGGGTTATACCGTGGCCCAGGGAATGGTTCAGGGGATCAAGCGCGGCCTGTTTTCAAATGAGGCGGGTATGGGCTCTGCACCGAACGCCGCTGCCAGTGCGACACCGTATCCGCCACACCCAGCATCACAGGGATATGTTCAGATGCTGGGCGTATTTGTCGACACCATTGTGATTTGCTCAGCGACGGTAGCCATCATCCTGATGTCCGGTGAATACATGCCAGGCAGTGACATCACAGGCATCGAACTCACTCAGCGTGCGCTGTCGAGTGCCGTGGGTGAATGGGGAGGAATTTTTGTGGCTGTGGCGATTTTCTTTTTCGCTTTTACGTCCATCATTGCCAACTACTCTTATGCGGAAACCAATCTGATTTTCCTTGAGCACAACCATAAAGCCGGTCTGACTCTCTTCCGTTGTGTGGTACTCGGTATGGTGATGTTTGGTGCTATGGCTGAGCTGCCGGTGGTGTGGGTTATGGCAGATACTTCTATGGGCCTGATGGCTATCGTCAATATGATAGCGATCCTGTTACTTTCCGGTACAGTGGTCACACTGACGAAAGACTATAACCAGCAACGGGCAGGCGGCAAGGTGCCATCGTTTAACAGCCGTAACCATCCTGATCTATTGAACCAGATTGAACCCGGCGTTTGGGGGAAACCTGAGGTGGTTGAACCGGAAAACCGCCAAACTTCACAGTAGGTCATTCGGTTTCACCTATGGCAGTTATCGAAAAAAGCCACGTTTCATCGCGTGGCTTTTTTTCGTGTCAATGGTAACCTTGAACCAGATAACAGATTGAAAGGAATGACACTATGTTGATCGTGGTTTCTCCGGCAAAAACATTGGACTACCAATCACCGCTGGCGACGGAGCGTTACACGCAACCTACGCTCACGGCGCATTCAGCTGAACTCATTGAGGTTTGCCGCCGGCTGACACCCGCGGATATTAGCAGTTTGATGAAGGTCAGCGATAAAATTGCCGGCCTGAATGCTGCCCGGTTTGCTGAATGGTCGTCAGAGTTCACGACCGACAACGCGCGGCCAGCCATCCTTGCATTTAAGGGGGATGTCTACACCGGCCTTGAAGCCGAAACCTTCAGTGAGGAGGATTTCGACTGGGCGCAGGATCACCTTCGTATGCTGTCAGGGCTCTATGGCTTACTTCGTCCGCTTGATTTGATGCAACCATATCGTCTGGAGATGGGCACCAAGCTTGCTAACGCCCGTGGAGCCAACCTCTACCAGTTTTGGGGGGATATCATTACAGGTGAGTTGAATGCGGCATTGAAAGCACAAGGCGACAATGTGTTGGTCAATCTGGCATCGAACGAGTATTTCAAGTCGGTGAACCCCAAACTGCTGGAAGGACAGGTCATTACGCCGGTGTTCAAAGATCAGAAAAACGGCCAATACAAGGTGATCAGCTTCTTTGCCAAGAAAGCCCGCGGTATGATGGCTCGCTATATTATCGATAACCGCATTGATTCGGTTGAAGCGCTGAAAGCGTTTAATATGGCAGGATACGGGTTCTGCGCAGAAGAATCGAATAGCAAGGAACTGGTGTTTAAGCGCGAAGAGCTGTGATCACCGTTTAGTCGCGGAAAGAGAAAAGGTTAGCCGCAGCTAACCTTTTTTGTTTTTTGAAAAGTCAGGATTACACGGTTGGGTTAACCGGTCTGCCAGACACCTCATCGGATGTTTCTTTATCCTGAGCGCGACGTGCCAGACGACGCTCCCAGTAATCGGCATTTTTAATGCCAAGCTTCACAGGATCAAAGGTGTATTCTTCCACGCCTGCTTTCTGCTGACGTTCATAGTCGTGTAACGTTTTCAGGGCTGGCTTGCTCAGGAAGAAGATGATGATAAGGCCAACGATGTTTAGCCACGCCATCAGGCCAACGCCGATGTCACCCATTGCCCATGCCAGATTTGCTGTTTTTACTGTGCCGTAGAAAACAGCTGCCATCAGCACCACTTTCAGCACAAACATCATACCAGGAATATTCACTGTGCGGCGTAGGTACGCCACGTTGGTTTCTGCAATGTAGTAGTAGGCGAGAATGGTGGTAAAAGCAAAGAAGAACAGTGCAATCGCAATAAACGGCTTGCCCCATCCCGGCATCGTGCTTTCAATCGCCATCTGGGTGAATACTGGGCCGTTAGCCGCGATTTCTGCCGACACGTTCTGGATGATAAAGGCATCACCCGCACCGTGAACGTTATAGGCACCAGTGATTAGGATCATAAATGCTGTCGCTGAACACACCAGCAGGGTATCAATATAGATTGAGAAAGACTGAACCAGACCTTGTTGAGCCGGGTGCTGGACGTTTGCAGCGGCGGCTGCGTGGGGACCTGTACCCTGACCGGCTTCATTGGAGTAAACACCACGTTTAACTCCCCAGCCGATAGCGGCACCGACGCCTGCCATGGGGGTGAATGCATCACCTACGATCATAGCAATAATGCCTGGGATTTCTGTGATGTTAAGTGCGATGATAGCGAAAGCGATGATAATGTACGCCAGTGCCATAAAGGGCACCACAACCTGGGTGAAGCTTGCAATTCGCTTCACACCACCAAAGATGATGAAACCAAGCAAAATGGAGATAAAGGTGCCGGTGATGATTTTTGCCACACTGTAAGTACCCAATGCGGTTTCAATCATTTGACCAGAGCCGAAAGCTGTCTCAAATGCGTTACCGATACTGTTTGACTGGACACCAGGCAGCAAAACACCGCAGGCAAAGATGGTGGCGATAGCAAAGATCCATGCATACCACTTGTGGCCCATGGCTTTTTCAATGTAGTAAGCCGGACCGCCTCGGAACTCGCCGTTGTCTTCCTCCTTATAGATTTGTGCAAGGGTGGATTCGGTGTACGCAGTTGCGGCGCCAAGGAAGGCTACCACCCACATCCAGAATACTGCGCCAGGGCCACCAAAGCCGATAGCGGCAGCAACACCGGCGATGTTACCGGTACCCACTCGCCCAGACAGGGAAACCGCCAGTGCCTGAAAAGAGGAAATGCCTTTCTCAGAACTTTTGCCGGAAAACAGCAGGCGAGTCATTTCTCTGAACTGACGAACCTGAACAAAGCGTGTCACGATGGAGTAAAAAAGGCCAGCACCCAGACAGGTATATATCAGGACTGGACTCCAGATAATGCCGTTCAAAAAATCTACAACAGATTGCATTACAAGATCCCTCTAAATAACAAATAGTGGATAGATGATTTTTATCCAATGGCAGGATAATCCGAAACTTAAATGAGTTGTTAACAATTTGTTTCATTGGCGTGGCGGATTGTGAGCTTGATCTTTTGTCAACCATCCCTTGGCTGAACAAAATATTTATACCTAAACGACCTGAATTCGATCATCTTCAAGTGGTTTGGGGATATCTGGAAAGCATCTCAGATAGATGAAAAAGGAGGTGTTACCCTCCTTTTCTAGCGTTATTGGACCAAAGAATCCAATAAAAGTGTGACTAAGTGGATTTCTTTGCTGCTTTTTTCGTCGCTTTCTTGGCTTTGCCTTTGGCGACTTTGTTAGGACGCTTTTTCTTTTTCTTCTTAAACTCTGGCTTTTTATGTTTGGGTTTTAGTCCATCAATAAAGCGTTCTTTCACGTCTTCTTTCATGTAGCGGCAGATACGATCCATCATCGGTTGGTCGTGTGCTTCTACCAGTGAAATCGCATTCCCCTTTTTACCGGCGCGGGCAGTGCGGCCAATACGGTGGAGATAGACGTCTGCTTTGCGGGGCAGGTCAAAGTTGATCACGTGGTCGATGTCCGGCACGTCGATGCCACGTGCCGCTACGTCTGTGGCCAGCAACACATTGATTTCACCGCGGGTGAAACGTTCAATCGCGTACGTCCGTTTTGCCTGTGGCATTTCGCCTTGCAACCAGGCACATTTTATTTTTTCTGCGGTCAGGTACTCGCGCAGTGCCGCCAGACGCTCTCGGGTTTTCACGAAAATAATGGCGCGTTTTGCCTGTTCGGTCAGGATAGACTTCAGTAGGGCATTTTTATGTGTCATGTCATCACAGCGGTAATACCACTGGGTGATTTTTTTGCGCTCGCGGCGTGGTGGCTCCGCTTCCACTTCGACTGGATCGGTGAGCAGGGTCTTTTTGAAGCCTTCAATGCCACGACCTTCCAGCGTTGCTGAGAACAACATGCTTTGCTTACGCCAACGACATTCGCTGGAGAGGCGATCAACGGCTGGGCCAAACCCCATGTCCAGCATCCGGTCGGCCTCATCCAGTACCAGGCTTTCAATCGCGCGGCAGTCAAAACGCTCCGCTTCCACGTACTCCATCAGGCGGCCCGGGGTAGCCACTACGATGTCCTGGGTTTTACCCAGAATTTCTGCGTGCTCCTGGTAAGAGATACCGCCGGTGATAGTGATGATTTTTAGACCGGTGTATTTCGCCAGTGCGCGAGCCTGATCTGCTATCTGAATAGCCAGCTCGCGGGTTGGTGTCAGGATCAGTGCGCGTGCAGGACCCGGCTTCTGGCGGGGAAAGTCGATAAGGTGTTGCAGCAGTGGCAACACAAAGGCTGCTGTTTTCCCTGTTCCCGTTGGCGCGGAGGCCAGAATATCACGGCCATCCATACCATGAGGGATCACGCCAGCCTGGATTGCTGTTGGTCGCTCGAAGCCCATGTCATCCAGCGCTTGTAGCAGTTGAGGATCCAGTTCCAGTTCAGCAAAAGTTCGCACGCGTTGTTTCTCCACTCAAAGTTAGGGGGCGAATTATAGAGACTAATTCAGGTACGATCATCACATCTTGAGGTAAAAATCTTTGGTGAGCGCAATAAACTCATCGGTATATCTTGCCATCCCTTGAATCACCAGTGTTTTCTCTTCAACGTCAGCAGGACGGTTTTTTGATAGCGTGATCAGAAGGCGACTAACCGGTTTGCGCTCTGTCGGCTTGACCCGTACTTTCCGACAGCAAAACAGTTGGTGTGTTTGTGCCTTGGTGATCAGGTTTTCCCCTTCAACAGAAGGTAAGATCAAATGCGCTTCTCCATGGAGGGAAAGTCGCGCTTTTATCACGTTTAATAACGTGTCGTGAGACAGGGTGTTGGTATGACGAGCCTTTGCACGACGTGCATCGTTGGCTTGCTCACCTGTTGTAAAGTAGGGGGGATTACAAACAATGGTGTCAAACTGCGCGCTGCTTTCCCACGTACAAATGTCTTGATGATGGACGTCAATGCGGTCATGCCAAGCGGACTGTTCTGCATTGAAACGGGCGGTCTCTGCCGCATGAGCATCAATGTCCAGTGCTGTAATCCTGGCGGTTGGAAACCGCTGTGCCATCATCAGGGCCAGCAATCCGGTACCGGTACCGATATCCAAAATGGTGTGCCCATCTTTCGCCTCAGCCCACGCTCCAAGCAGCACACCATCTGTGCTGACAGGCATACCACAGTCCTGGTCTTCCACAGTAAAGTGTTTGAATCTAAAACCTTTCCCCACGATACCTCCAAGTGTCGTTTTTGCTGCTGTTGTTGACAGTTGCTTAAGAAATAGATGATTGTGTTGCTGCAATGTTAATGAGGAAAGATAATCAATCTTTCTCATGTGTTGTATTTTGTTTAAATTACAGTTTTAAATTCTGATTTTTAGTTTTAAATTGAATTTATAATCTATTTCTATTTGTGCTATTGTCTACGTAGTGAAACTTCGTCATTATTCTGCTTAATCGGAAATGCACAGTAAAAACAACTAAAAGGCTAACCGATTGATTACATATCAATAAGCAAACACACATAGGTAATACGAAGTGAAAGAAAGTTTAAAGGTTAGCGATATACTCGCGCTAGGGTTTATGACCTTTGCATTTTTCCTCGGGGCCGGAAATATCATCTTTCCACCTCTGGCGGGCTTTCTGGCGGGAGAGCATACTTTTTCTGCGATGCTGGGCTTTTTGATCACTGCCGTTGGGCTTCCCCTGATTGGCATTGTTGCCGTTGCTCTTGCGGGCGGTGGCTGGAAAGGCCTGACAAAGGATTTACCCACATCGGTTGCTACTCTGATGGCAGTGCTGATTTTCATTATTATCGGCCCAGCATTTGCTGCACCCCGTGCAGGGCTGGTGGCGTATGAAATGGGCTTTAAGCCATTTTTGAATGCACCCGGCCAGTTTGAATTGTCGCTATTCTCGGTAGTGTTTTTTGCCATTGCGATGTTCTTTTCGCTGTCTCAGGGAAAGCTCATTGATACCATCGGTAAACTGCTGACGCCTGCGTTGTTTGCCGCTCTGGTCGTACTGGCGATTGCCGTTGTGGTTAATCCACAGGGTGAGATCACTGCGGCACAAGGTGCGTATGTTGGGCAAGCCTTTACCACAGGTTTTCTTGAAGGTTACAACACCATGGATACCTTTGCGGCGCTGATGTTTGGTATGCTGATTGTGGATGTGATCCGCAAAAAAGGGATCACCCATCAGGCAAAAACCTGCCAATACCTGATTTATGCTGGCATTATTGCGGCGGTAGGTCTGGCCTTTGTGTATGTGTCGCTCTTCTATCTCGGGGCAACGGCAACGAGTGTTGCAGCAGGGGCGACAAATGGCGGCGCTATCTTGTCGGCTTATGTGCTGTCACTGTTTGGTCCAGCCGGCCAAATCATCCTGTCAACCATCATTGTGTTGGCGTGTTTAACCACGGTAATCGGTCTGGTATCTGCGTGTGCAGATTACTTCAGTACTCTGACTAAAATCACGTATCGCCAATGGGTAGTGATTCTGTCCATTGCTTGTGCAGTAGTGGCAAATGTGGGCTTAACCCAACTTATCGCGATCTCGGTTCCTGTACTATTTGCGCTGTATCCGGTGGCGATTGCGCTGATAGCATTAACGTTTGTTCGTCGCTTTTTGCCAAATCCACAACTGTCTTATCGTGTGGTGCTGGCGGTGTCTCTGGTATTTGCGCTACTGGATGCGGCAAAAGTGGCCGGTTTGGATGTGTCTGCGCTCGATGCTTTGCCGCTGTTTAATTACGGTATGGCATGGTTGCTGCCAACCGTCATTGCATTGTTTGTGGTGAGCTTTGCGGGGAAGCGTAAAAGCGAAACGGCGCACGCGTAAGTGAACGAAGATTAAAAAACCACCGGAAACGGTGGTTTTTTCTGTCTGGTGTTAAAGAGTTTCCTGATATTCCAACAGTACCTTTTCACACCAGGCGGCAATACGCTCATCACTCAGTTCGTACTGGCTGTCTTCATCCAGCGCCAGACCCACAAAGTATTTTCCATCGTCGGTAAGTGCTTTTGAGGCTTCAAAGGTATAACCTTCATTTGGCCAGTAGCCGATAAACTTCACGCCTGTTGGCAAAAGCGCATCATGCAGTAACCCCATGGCATCGAGATACCATTCGGCGTAGCCTTCCTGATCGCCAAGACCGAACAGCGCCACCACTTTTCCCTCCAGTTTGAGGCCGTTAAGTTGCGACCATACGGCTTCCCAGTCCTCCTGTAATTCGCCAAAATCCCAGGTGGAGATCCCCAGCAACAGCAAGTCGTACTGGTTCATTTTTTCGATCGGCGTTTCTTTGATGTTATGAATATCCACCAGATCTTCACCCATAATGTCGCGGATTTTCTCAGCCGTCATTTCGGTATAACAGGTGGTGGAGCCGTAAAATAAACCTATTTTCATGAACTTTTCCTGCTGTCATGTCGCCATACTTAACCCTGGCGAGCAACGTATACCGTTGTGGCCGGGGCTTGAATTCTACCTCTCGTTGTGGCCTATCTCTACCCCCGGAAATCGCGGGGAACTGGCGCTTTTTACTGCAGTTGTTTCGCGAAGCGAGGGTAAACCTTGCATTCAGACAGGTGTGAGGTAGTTTGAGAGAAGCAATTATCCATGGTAAGTGAGTAAATCGTGCAACAAAATACAGCATTGGTGGAACAGTTTCTGGATGCAATGTGGATGGAGCGGGGGTTATCTGAGAATACCCTGGCATCGTACCGCAACGATTTGACCAAGCTTTGCCAGTGGCTGGATAAAGATGGCGAGCTTTTGGTTACGGTGGCCTGTTCTAAACTTCAGGAGTACCAGCATTGGCTGTTCGACCTGAACTATAAGCAAAGCAGCCGTGCCCGTATGCTTTCGGCCATGCGTCGCCTTTTCCAGTATTTGTACCGTGAAAAGCTGCGTGAAGATGATCCCACCGCGACGCTCATCAGCCCTAAACTGCCTAAGCGTTTGCCGAAAGATTTATCAGAAGCGCAGGTTGAAGCATTGCTGGATGCGCCCAATGTGGAGGACGTAATTGAGCTGCGTGACAAAGCCATGCTGGAGCTGTTGTATGCCACGGGCCTGCGAGTTACGGAACTTATCAGTCTGACCACTGAAAATGTCAGTTTGCGTCAGGGGGTGGTGCGGGTGATTGGTAAGGGGGGCAAGGAGCGACTGGTGCCAATGGGAGAAGCCGCCATTGAATGGCTGGAGCATTATATGGCTCACAGCCGGCCGGCCTTGCTTGGGGAGCAAAGCTCGGATGTGTTCTTTCCGAGTCGCCGTGCTCGTATGATGACCCGGCAGACCTTCTGGCACCGCATTAAATTCTATGCAGCACTGGCAGGGATTGACGGTGAGATGCTGTCCCCCCACGTACTGCGACACGCTTTTGCGACACACCTGTTAAACCATGGTGCCGATTTACGTGTGGTACAGATGTTGCTGGGGCACAGTGACTTGTCGACGACGCAAATTTATACTCACGTCGCGACGGAGCGACTAAAACAGTTGCACCAGGAGCATCATCCTCGGGCATAATGCAACCTAACGGACATTTTTAATGTGCTCGGGATTTTTTCTCTTTTTGACCGGTCTGAGTGTGTGACAATTTGTCCGCAACCCATTTTCAGGATCAGAACACTATGAATTTTAAACAACTGATGGCGCGCATGTTGATGGCCTCAGCCATGTTGTCATTCAGCGCCCAGGCCTCTGAAGATGCTGACAAAGCTTCCATTGCTGGTGTGCTGGCGAAATATCGCCTGAACATTGAAACCATTGAAAAAGCGCCCATTGATGGCTTGTATGAAGTGGTCACCAACGGTGGTGTGGTGTATTCAAATAAAGACGGTTCATACTTTATCTATGGCCAGCTATTCCATACGACACCCACGGAATCGATTAACTTGACCGAAATTGCCCAGGCGAAACGCAATAAAAAACTGTTTGATGAGGCAGGTGTTGAAAAAGAGTTGATTGTCTATCCGGCGAAAGACGAAAAGTTTGTGGTGAATGTGTTCACCGATACCACCTGCGGTTATTGCATGAAACTGCACAGTGAAATGAAGGATTACAACGATCTGGGCATCACCGTACGTTACCTGGCGTTTCCGCGTTCCGGTGAGCGTTCGCCAAACATTGGTCAGATGAGCGCAATTTGGTGTGCTGATGACAAGGCCGATGCCATGAATAAAGCAAAAACGGGTGCGTTTAGCCAAGAAGATAATGCGTGTAAGGATATTATTCGTCGCCATATGGCGCTTGGTAACGCGATGGGTGTGAATGGCACGCCGGCCATTTTGCTGCAGGATGGTACCTTGTTACCCGGCTACATGCCTGCACCACAACTGCTTCAGATACTGATGCAAAAACAGCAGGGATAATCTGCGACTACTGCGAGCAGTACGATAGGATTTAGGGGCGCTGGCGAAAGCTGGCGCCTTTTGCATTCGGCAAAAATAGAAAGTGGACTTTCCCTTTACCAGTCAGTCGCTACAATAACAGCGTCAATCCGCATTTATCATCCAGGTAGCGAAACTGCCGGACACAGGTTCATTCCATGATTGAGATTAAACGTCGCCATGCAGCACAGGATGTTGCTTTTCCTGCTTCTATTCCGCCATTGCTTCAACGTATTTACGCCAACCGCGGGATCACCAGTGAAAGAGAGCTGGAGCGAAGCGCGCGTGGCCTGCTGAATTACAGTGAACTGTACGGCATTGAACGTGCAGTGGCGCTGTTGGCTGCAGCCATGGCAGAGGGACGGCGTATTATTGTTGTCGGTGACTTTGATGCTGATGGCGCAACCAGCTCAGCGCTTTCTGTGACGGCGTTTCGTATGATGGGCTGCACCAATGTGGATTACCTGGTGCCAAACCGTTTTGATGACGGTTATGGCCTGAGTCCGGAAGTGGTTGAACAGGCTGCGGCAAAAGGCGCAGAACTTATTATGACGGTGGACAATGGCGTGTCATCGATTGAAGGTGTGGCGGCAGCCAAGGCTCGGGGCATTCAGGTGGTGGTCACCGACCATCACTTACCGGGCGAGACGCTGCCTGATGCCGACGCTATGGTCAACCCCAATCTCAATGAATGTGGCTTTCCCTCGAAATCGCTGGCAGGTGTCGGAGTGGCGTTTTACCTCATGCTGGCCTTGCGCGCCCATCTCCGTGAAATTGGCTGGTTCGCCCAGCGGGGTATGCCTGAGCCCAACCTTGCTGAGTTGCTGGATTTGGTGGCTCTGGGCACTGTCGCCGATGTGGTGTCGCTGGATACCAATAACCGCATTCTGGTGCATCAGGGGTTAATGCGTATCCGGGCTGGTAAATGCCGTCCGGGCATTCAGGCGCTGATTGAAGTGTCCAACCGCAACATGGCAACACTGGTGGCCAATGACTTTGGCTTCGCTCTTGGGCCGCGCATCAATGCAGCCGGGCGTTTGGATGATATGTCTTTCGGTATCGAACTGCTGCTTTGCCAGAACCTGCAGGCGGCACGCCAGATGGCAAGCGAGCTCGATGCCCTGAACCAGAGCCGTAAGGAAATCGAGCAAGGCATGAAAGAAGAGGCGATGGCGATTTGTGAGCGTCTCCAGTTTGGCGAAGGCAGCAGCCTGCCATGCGGCCTTGCTCTGTTCCAGCGTGAATGGCACCAGGGGGTGATTGGTATTCTGGCCTCGCGCATAAAAGATAAATTCCACCGCCCGGTGATTGCGTTTGCCGATGGCGGCGATGGCATGATCAAAGGATCTGCCCGCTCCATACCGGGCCTGCATATGCGTGATACGCTGGACTTGATGGATACCCAAAACCCGGGGCTGATTAAGAAATTTGGCGGTCACGCCATGGCGGCGGGATTGACCATTGCTGAAGCCGACTTTACGCGTTTTTCCAAACTGTTTGATGAGGCGGTCAGAAACACCATCAGCGAAGAGGAGCTGAAAGGCGTGCTGCTGTCAGACGGGGAGTTGCTTTCCAATGAAATTACGCTGGACGTCGCTGAAATGCTGCGCTCGGGGGGCCCATGGGGACAAGGGTTCCCGGAACCTTTGTTTGATGGCAAATTCAAGTTGCTGCACCAGAAGCTGGTGGGCGGTAAGCACCTGAAAATGATGCTGGAACCTGTCATGGGCGGGCAAATGGTCGATGCCATCGCCTTTAACATTGATTTGCGCCGTTGGCCGGATCCTTCGGTGCAAATGGTAGAGCTTGCCTATCACCTTGATATTAATGAATTCCGGGGCAACCGGGCAGTACAGTTGATGGTTGAACATATGGCGGCGGTTTAGGGAAGGAAGAGCAGGTTCTGGGGCCTGAGAAAAGAAGGTCCTAGGGCTTGGAAGAGCAGGTCCTGGGTCCTGGGAAAAGAAGGTCCTAGGGCTTGGAAGAGCAGGTCCTGGGTCCTAGGAAAAGAAGGTCCTAGGGCTTGGAAGAGCAGGTCCTGGGTCCTGGGAAAAGAAGGTCCTAGGGCTTGGAAGAGCAGGTCCTAGGTCCTGGGAAAAGAAGGTCCTAGGGCTTGGAAGAACAGGTTCTGGGGCCTGAGAAAAGATGGCCCTAGGAAGAGCAAAGAGCTTGACTCTGTTCTGGCACCATCCAAAATCTTGCAGTCCCCAGTCCCCAGTCCCCAGTCCCCAGTCCCCAGTCCCCAGTCCCCAGTCCCCAGTCCCCAGTCCCCAGTCCCCAGTCCCCAGTCCCCAGTCCCCAGTCCCCAGTCCCCAGTCCCCAGTCCCCAGTCCCCAGTCCCCAGTCCCCAGTCCCCAGTCCCCAGTCCCCAGTCCCCAGTCCCCAGTCCCCAGTCCCCAGTCCCCAGTCCCCAGTCCCTTGGACCTAGGACCTAGGACCTAGGACCCAGGACCCAGGACCTTGAGCCTTTTCTCTCACTTTTATCCCAAAATTTCCCCTTTGATCCCCATCACACTCTGTATATTCCGTCCGCAATTCTGTAGAATTCGGCGGTCAAAACTCATTCCGAACATAAAAAGTGACCCATGTTTGAAATCAATCCGATCAAAAACCGCCTAGCGGACATTGCCGAACGTGCCAATGTCCTTAGGGGGTATCTTTGACTATGACGCCAAGAAAGAGCGTCTAGAAGAAGTGAATGCCGAACTTGAACAACCTGATGTGTGGAACGACCCTGAACGTGCACAGGCACTGGGACGTGAACGCGCATCGCTGGAAGCGGTGGTAGAAACCATCGACCAGTTGGCTCAGGGCGGCGAATACATCACTGAATTGCTGGAACTGGCCGTAGAAGAAAACGACCAGGAGACCTTCGACGAGATCGAGCCTGAACTGAATGATTTGGAAGACAAGCTGGCCAAGCTGGAATTCCGTCGCATGTTCTCGGGCGATCACGATGCCTCTGACTGCTACATCGATTTGCAGGCAGGCTCTGGCGGTACGGAAGCGCAGGACTGGACATCCATGATGCTGCGTATGTACCTGCGCTGGGCGGATGCGAAAGGCTTCAAGACTGAAGTGATCGAAGTGTCTGAAGGTGATGTGGCTGGATTGAAATCTGCAACTGTCCGTATCAGCGGCGAATATGCTTACGGCTGGCTGCGCACCGAAACCGGCGTTCACCGTCTGGTCCGTAAATCGCCATTCGATTCTGGTGGTCGTCGTCACACCTCCTTTGCTTCTGCGTTTATCTACCCAGAAGTGGACGAGAACATTGATATCGACATTAACCCGGCCGATCTGCGTATTGACGTATACCGTGCATCCGGCGCGGGTGGTCAGCACGTAAACACCACCGAATCTGCGGTACGTATTACTCACATACCCACCAATACCGTGGTGCAGTGCCAGAATGACCGCAGCCAGCACAAGAACAAAGATCAGGCGATGAAACAGCTTCGCGCAAAACTGTTTGAACTGGAACTGCAAAAGCAGAATGCAGAGAAGCAGGCGAATGAAGCCGCCAAGTCTGATATCGGCTGGGGCAGCCAGATCCGTTCTTATGTTCTGGATGACTCACGCATTAAAGATCTGCGTACCGGCGTTGAAAACCGTAACACCCAAGCGGTGCTTGACGGTGATCTCGACAAGTTTATTGAAGCCAGCCTGAAATCTGGTTTGTAATTTTTCACGTTTAATCAAAGGTTCACTATGACTGACCAGTTACAAGACGAAAACAAGCTGATCGCGGAGCGTCGTGCAAAACTGAACCATATTCGTCAACGCTGTAAAGCAAACGGCCACCCGAATGATTTCCGCCGTGAGCACAAAGCGGCTGATCTTCAGGCTGAGTTTGGCGACAAGAGCAAGGAAGAGCTGGAAGCTCTGGATCATAAAGTCAGCATTGCTGGCCGTATCATGGCAAAACGTGGTCCATTCCTTGCGCTACAAGACGTGAGTGGCCGCATTCAGGCGTATGCATCAAAAGATGTACAAAAAGAGCTGAAAGAGCAATACCAGGGTCTGGATATTGGTGACATCATCGGGGTCAAAGGCGCACTGCACAAATCAGGCAAAGGTGATCTGTATGTCAACATGGAAGAGTACCAGCTGCTGACCAAAGCACTGCGTCCGCTGCCAGAAAAATTCCATGGCCTGACTGATCAGGAGCTGCGCTACCGTCAGCGCTATGTTGATCTCATCGTGAATGAAGATTCTCGTAATACGTTCAAAGTGCGCTCCAAGCTTATTTCTGCTATCCGCCGTTACATGGAGTCTAAAGACTTCATGGAAGTGGAAACGCCAATGATGCAGGTGATCCCAGGAGGTGCGGCGGCACGTCCATTCATTACCCACCACAACGCGCTGGATCAACAAATGTTCTTGCGTATTGCGCCAGAGCTGTATCTGAAACGTCTGGTGGTCGGCGGCTTTGAACGCGTGTTTGAAATTAACCGTAACTTCCGCAACGAAGGTCTGTCTCCGCGTCACAACCCGGAATTCACTATGATTGAGTTCTATATGGCGTACGCGGATTACAACGACCTGATTGACCTGACCGAAGACATGCTGCGCACTGTGGCACTGGAAGTACTGGGACAGACGTCAATGCCTTACGGTGAGCATACAGTGGATTTTGGTGGCAAATACGCGCGCATGACCATGCTGGAAGCCATCAAGCATTACAATCCTGATCATGCCGATATTCAGGCGTTGACGGAAGAAGACGTGCAGGATCGCGATAAGCTGGTGGCTATTGCGGAGTCACTGAAAATCTACGTTGAGAAATTCTGGACCTGTGGCCAGCTGTTAGAAGAGATCTTCGGTGAAACTGCAGAACCGAAACTGATCCAGCCAACCTTCATCACGGGCTACCCGGCAGATGTCTCGCCGCTGGCACGCCGTAGCGATGACAACCCGTTCTTTACTGACCGCTTTGAGTTCTTCATTGGTGGCCGTGAAGTGGCAAACGGCTTCTCGGAGTTGAACGATGCGGAAGATCAGGATGCACGCTTTAAAGCGCAGGTAGACGCGAAAGACGCGGGTGACGATGAAGCCATGTTCTACGATGCTGACTACATCACTGCACTGGAGCACGGCCTGCCACCGACAGCAGGGCAGGGTATTGGTATCGATCGTCTGGCTATGTTGTTCACCAACACCCACACGATTCGTGACGTGATCCTGTTCCCGGCAATGCGTCCACAAAACCAGAAGAAAGACTGATTTGACTGGTTTTTAAACGAGCCTGAGAGGTTTCTGATAGACAAAAACACTGGATATGTCCGGTGTTTTTTTATGTTTACTATCTATCTCGAAATCGTTTGCTCAATGTCACAACTTTTGCGACATAAAGCACGTTTTTGTTCCCGTTTTTACCCTGAGCGCAGATGATGCTCGTGACATCACTTGCTGCCTTTAACGGAAGATGACCATGTTAAAAAAAACATTTTTTTCTGCCGGTGTTGCCTTGGCAACGCTGGCCTCCCCTGCAGCGTTTGCCGCTGAGACTGCTGATTTGCTGATCAAAGATGCGATTGTGTTGACCATGAATGCTGACAAGACCGTTTACCCAAACGGTGTTGTTGCGGTGAAGGGCAACAAGATTGTTGCTGTGGGCGATGAAACGCTTGCCCAAAAATATCAAGCAAAGACGGTTCTGGATGTCGATGGTGATATTGTGATGCCAGGCCTGATTAACTCGCACACTCATGCATCTATGACCGTCTTTCGCTCTTTAGGTGATGACGTGCCGGATCGCCTGCACCGTTATATCTTCCCACTGGAAAAGAAGCTGGTAAGTCGTGATATGGTGCGTATCGGTGCACAATTGGCGAACGTTGAAATGTTAAAAGGCGGTGTAACGACATATGCAGATATGTATTACTTCGAAGATGAAGTCGCAAAGACCGTGGATAAGATTGGTATGCGCGCCGTATTGGGAGAGACGGTGATTAAGTTCCCGGTGGCTGATGCGGCAAACGCCGAAGAGGGGATACAGTACGCGCTGAATTTTATTGATGCATATAAAGATCATCCGCGTATTACCCCAGCGTTTGCACCACATGCCCCGTATACCAATACCACGGAAGTATTGCAGAAAATCACTCAGCTTTCGCTGGAGCACGATGTACCGGTAATGACTCACCTTGCGGAATCTGACCGTGAAAACGAGGTGATTGCAGAGCGCAGTGGTGGCAAGTCTCCTGTGGCTTACATGGCAGAGATTGGTGCATTGACACCTAACCTTGTGGGTGCACACGTGATTAATGTCGATGAAAACGACATTGCGTTACTTAAACGGAATGATGTAGGTATTGCACATAACATGAGTGCGAACATCAAATCTGCCAAAGGTGTGTCTCCAGCACTTAAGATGTTTGACGATGGTCTACGCATTGGTCTTGGCACCGATGGCCCAATGTCGGGTAATACGTTAAGTACGATTGATGAGTTTAACCAGGTGGCGAAAGTACACAAACTGGTGAATAAGGATCGTGCAGCTATGCCACCTGTGAAAGTCATTGAAATGGCAACCATAGGGGCTGCGCGTGCGTTGCATATGGAAGATAAGATTGGCTCATTGGACGTGGGTAAACTGGCGGACATCATCGTTATCGATACCAAAGCGCCTAATATGGTACCTCTATATAATCCCTATTCTGCACTGGTGTATTCTGCGTATGCATCGAATGTGAAACACGCCATTGTAGATGGCCGTCTCCTGATGCAGGAACGAGACATCCTGACCGTGGATGAGGATGCCATCCGTGATGAAGCGTTGCAGTTTGCAGACAAAGTGCGTCAAACTGTGTTAGCCAGCGGTGAAGAGATACGTTGACTTTTCGTCACAACTTGCCTTAATCCAAAGACCGCGTCTTAACAGGACGCGGTTTTTCTTTTACCTGCATTGTGATGACTTCAAGAAAACGGATCATAGTCTATGATCTAAGAAAAATTAGAGAGAACTTAATTTTCTCAATAATAAGATATGCTCGAAGTGTTAGCCATTTTGAATGTTTTTTTAGGCAATTTAAGGCGATCTATCCTATTAATATTAATGATGATTCTGTTAATTGGTTGATGTTTTTATTGTCAGTAAATAAAACAGCAAAAGTGTCTGATGTGGGAATGGTGCTGAGTTGAGAGCCACTTTGTATCCGTATTGAGACAAACCTGCTTGTCTTACTAAATATAATGATACTCACAACATTTTGAACACATGTCGTTAATGGATGACTTAAGGCAGGCGTTATGGGTATGCAATTCAGATCTGAGGCAGTTCCAAGCTCTCTTGTTGTAGTGGGGGGGACCTATGAACCATGGTTGGCTACGTTGGAACAGGCCGGCTGGCGTTGTCACCGTTGCTATGACCTTAGGGCAGCACAATCCCTTCTTCAGGACATCGGTCCTTGTATCGGTATCGTGGACATCAGTCATGATGATTTCAGCCTTAACGGTGTCGCGTCACTGGTTAATCGAAACAAGCAGGTGCGCTGGTTGGCGCTGATCCGTGAAGATCAACTCAATAACGATGCCATTTGTCAGTTCATTGTGAGCTTCTGTATCGACTACTTCACTTCGCCAATTCCTGATAGCCAGTTGATGAGCACCATTGGACACCAGTTGGGTATGTTGAAACTTGAGCGTCATGTGTGGCCACAACTGGGCGATCATAGCGACATGGGCCTGCTGGGTAAAACGTCGGTGATGAAGAAGCTGCGCGATCAGGTCCGTCGTGTTGCACCGACAGATGTATCCGTGCTTATTAACGGTGAAAGTGGTACCGGTAAAGAGCTGGTCGGCATGGCGATTCACAATGCATCTACCCGCGCTAAAGGACCTTTTGTTTCAGTAAAATGCAGTGCACTGCCAGAAAGGCTTATCCAGAACGAGTTGTTTGGTGATGGTGACACAGAAGGTAAAGTGCAGCAGGCGCATCAGGGGACGCTGTTTTTGGACGAAATTGGCGATTTGCCATTGAATCTGCAGGCAAATCTCTTGCACTTATTGCAAGATGGCACAGTCGAAACCCACGATGACAAATACTCGAAAGAAATCGATGTACGTGTGATTGCAGCGACACACATGGATCTGGAAAAAGCAGTAGCAGAAGGCCAGTTTCGTGAAGATCTGTTCTATCGACTGAATGTACTGCGTATTTCTGTACCGTCACTGAAAGAGCGCAGTGCTGACATCCCAGAGCTGGCTGAACACTTCCTTCTGAAGTTTGCACGCCAGTACAACACACAGGCCCGCACTTTCTCTGAAGAAGCAAACAAGATCCTGACCAACTACAGCTGGCCGGGTAATGTGCGTGAGCTGATTAACCAGGTAAAACGTGCCGTGCTTCTGGCGGATAATCTGGTGATTGAAGCGGAACATCTGGACTTGCCTCGTCAGGGGGATTACAAACAAAGCCTGCGTAAGATCCGTGAAGAATCAGAGCGTGATGCGCTACTGGCAGTTCTTGAGAGTAACAACGGTCAGGTATCTGCTGCGGCGAAAGAGCTCGGTGTTTCCCGTGCCACTATGTACCGTTTGCTGAACAAGCACAGTTTGATCCCGGCGCCGCGCAGTTTTCGATAATACTCGCTAAGTTAGATAAAAACCGCCTGCATACTCAGGCGGTGTGGATTGCTAATGTGAAGTAATATGTCCTTTTAATTGTGCAGACGAGGGTTAAAAAAGGAAAAGCGTCGTTTGGCGCTTTTCCTTTGTTTATGAACGGTGGGCGTTATGGGCAGGGATTGGAATACCTTGCTCCAATCTCTTCAATGCGAATCAACAGCTCTTCTGGTAGCTCTACATGAATCGAGTCAATGTTGTTTTTGAGTTGCGTCAGCGTGGTCGCACCGATGATGTTACTGGCTACAAACGGACGGGTGTTCACGTAGGCCAGTGCCATTTGGGCAGGATCGATGGAAAATTCGTTTGCTAAATCAACATAGGCTTGAGTGGCTGCCTGTCCTTGTTCAGTAAAGTAGCGGGCGAAGCGTTCCCAACGGGTGCAACGTGCACCTTCTGGTCTTGCGCCATTAAGGTACTTGCCAGATAACGCGCCAAATGCGAGGGGAGAGTACGCCAAAAGCTCGACTCCTTCCTGATGGCTGATTTCAGACAGACCCACTTCAAAGCTGCGGTTGAGAAGGTTGTACGGGTTTTGAATCGAAACAATGCGCGGCAGGCTGTGCTTTTCTGCCAGACGGAGGTAACTCATTACCCCCCAAGGGGTCTCGTTCGACACACCGATATAACGGATTTTCCCTTCGCGGACCAACTCTGCCAGTGCATCTAAGGTATCAAGCAAGGTGACACCGGAGTTCTCCTCCTGGTGCTGGTAATTGAGCTTGCCGAAACTGTTGACGTGGCGTTGCGGCCAGTGTACTTGATACAGATCTATATAGTCTGTTTGTAGCCGGGTCAGGCTATCGTTTATTGCCTGTCGGATATTGCGGCGATCCAGTGACATGTTTTCACGGATATAAGGGACACCACGGGGACCGGCAACTTTAGTCGCGATGATCACTTTTTCCCGTTTGCCGGATTTGCTGAGCCAGTTTCCAATGTATTGCTCGGTTAACCCTTGCGTCTCAGGTGTTGGTGGCACTGCATACATTTCGGCGGTATCAATGAAATTCACGCCATGATCAAGGGCGACGTCGAGTTGCTGGTGGGCATCGGCTTCTGTGTTCTGTTGACCAAATGTCATCGTGCCCAAGCAAATTTTGCTGACTTCAAGGCTGGTATGGGGAAGAGTGTGGTATTGCATCCTTTCTCCTTGGCTGCATCTCAGAATAACCTCAATGAGATGTGCGGGGGTTTATTTTCCATCTTAGGAATTTTTCAGATCGGCACAAGGGAAAATTGCTGCAGAGCTGGGTAACCAGGAAGGCATTGAAATGTTGCCGCTGAATTTCGTGGACGCGATCAGAAATATCAATTTTAAACCTTCCACGTGCTGCTGACACCTTATACTGGAATTAACATTTGGATAACAACATGGGTAGCAGATGAAATTAAAGCAATTGAAGAGCTGGATCCAGGCTCATCCCGATAATGTGCCCCATTGCTATGTGATTGCGCATGCCGGTGGTGCGCAATATGTTGTTGAAGTCGATGTCAAGCAAAAGTTGGAGCCACTCAAAGAAGACCACACTGATGAAGTGATGCACTTTGATAGTCTGGATCAGGTATCAGAAAAATTGCGTAAAATTGGCGTGAAACAGGCCACGTTACGACTGATGGATCCTTACGACGAGTTTGGCCCTGCAGAGGCTTCTTGCAAAGAAGACATGGACATCACCCTTTAAGAGGTTGTACTGTCTGGCAACATAAAGTGACGGGCAAGGATCTTGCCGGTAAACTGGGTGCGTAGGTAAAAGCCGCGGGGGAGAGTTTTGATCGGCTGTCCATTCGCACCATAGGCTTCGGTTTTCGCTTTGCTGTTGGCGGCTTTGGGACGAAGCTGCAAGTATTCGCCATGTTTAGCGTTTATCTCGTGCACTTTACCCAGCACGATAAACTCCATCAACTCTTCCCAATCCGCTTTCAGTTGCGCTTCTTCTTCGGCAGAAGGTTGCCACAGTAGGGGCATACCGATATGACGTTCACAAACCGGGATTTCCCGCTCTCCTTCTACCGGGATCCACAGTACTTTCGACAGTTTGTTGCGGATATGGCTTTTTTCCCATGTCAGGCCCTGAACGCCGGTAAGGGGAGCGACACAAACAAAGGTGGTTTCCAGTGGTTTACCGGTATGGCTGACGGGAATTGACTTCAGCTCGATCCCTAATTCTTGAAAATCCTGTTCAGGCTTACTGCCTGCCATGGCGCCCAGACATGTTTCCAATAACATACCGACCCACCCTTTTTCCCGGCGGAGATCTGTCGGGCATTCGAGGCCATGTTGTGCAGCCAGCTCTCCCAGGGTAAATCCGGCAAGGGCGTAGGCTCGTTCAAGTAGTTCAGGCTCTGAGGTTGGGGCTGGGATCATAAGTTATCTTCATGGTTTGTCGCTAAGAGTGAACGCTATCAGCCAAACTATTTTGGATCCAGCCATTTTACAGGACCAGATAAGTTATCCACAACGATCATGCTGAATAGGGTATAAAAATGGATCATGGATGCTTATACAGTGGTTATTCTCACAAAAATAGGCGGTTTATGGATCGTTGCGGTTGTAAAATGCACAAGTGGTGTGGGTAACTTTGTTTTTGATGGATCTTTAACCACTTTAAGATCGTTCTCTTTTCCATTACAACCGCCTCATGTTTGCATTACACTGATTTCATTTATATTGTTGATATAAAAGAAATAATTAAGAAGAAAGAACATGAGGGAATAATATGAAGAACGAAGGAGACGCAAGTTTTATCCAGTTAATCGTCTGTTCTGCACAAATCTATCCACAGAAAGCGTGAATAAATGTGCGCCTAGTCTCACTTGACTGTTTATAACTCTGGGGCGGGAATGGAATTATCCCTAAAGGCGGTTGAAGTCCCCAAAAAATGCGATTCATACACAATGTTTGTTTACCACTGTGCACATAGTGTGAAAAAATCACTGGTAATAGAGATTTATATTTGAGGTCGTCCAGTGATAGATGACGATGGCTACCGTCCCAATGTCGGGATAGTAATTTGTAACAGCCACGGTCAGGTTCTCTGGGCTCGTCGATACGGACAACATTCCTGGCAATTTCCTCAAGGTGGCATTGATGACGGCGAAACACCTGAACAAGCCATGTACCGTGAGCTTTACGAGGAAGTCGGGCTCACAAAGAAAGACGTCAGAATTCTGGCAACCAGCCGACACTGGTTGCGCTATAAACTGCCTAAACGTCTGGTGCGCTGGGAGTCCAAGCCAGTGTGTATCGGTCAAAAGCAGAAATGGTTTTTGCTGAAACTGGAATGTGACGAGTCAAAAGTGAACATGTTACGCGGGGGAACGCCGGAATTTGATGGCTGGCGATGGGTCAGCTACTGGTACCCGGTTAGGCAGGTGGTGTCGTTTAAACGCGAAGTTTACCGACGCGCAATGAAAGAGTTTGCGCCAATGGCTATGCCGTTTCGTGAACGAAAAACGAAGCGTAAAAGTAAACGGGGTTCAGCGAAAAATTAGAGGGATACGTTGGGGACGCGAATGCTGACGAAACTTAGGGATATCGTTAACCATGTTGCGTCGTCCACCGACGTCAAGCAGGCACTCAATACGTTGGTGCGTGAAACCTGTTCCGCCATGGAGACAGAGTGCTGCTCCGTCTATATCGCAGACCATGAGCGTAAACAATATGATTTAATGGCGACGCAAGGGCTGAATGCCCGGGCCCGCCGTGTTTCACTCTCTTTCAATGAAGGTCTGGTTGGCCTTGTTGGCCGTCGCGCCGAACCAATAAACCTTGCCCAAGCCAGTACTCATAGCGATTTCAAACATTTTCCTGATATTGGAGAAGACATTTTTCACGCCTTTCTGGGCACCCCTATCATTTACCGCCGCCAGGTACTTGGTGTCTTAGTGGTGCAGCAGCGCGATTCGCGCCAGTTTGATGAAAGTGAAGAGTCTTTCCTGGTGACGCTGGCGGCGCAGCTGGCGGTTGTGTTTGCCCATGCCAAAGCGCAGGGGGTTTGGCCGAATAACACCCAAGGTACACTGCTTTTGAAAGGGGCAGCGGCATCTCCTGGCATCGCGATTGCCAAAGCCTGGTGTGATGTCTCTCAACCCAGTCTGGATCTGGTGTTTCCTGCCTCTTGTTTGGATATCCAAACAGAACGAGACCGTCTAGAGGGGGCGATCAGTGGTGCTATCACTGAATTTCGCCGTCTCAGAAAGCGTTTTGACAGCGAACTTAATCAAGATACGTTGGCGATCTTCGACCTTTTTATCCACCTGCTAAACGATCCTATGCTGCGTAAGGCGATGAACGAGCATATCCAGGATGGTGATTTGGCAGAATGGGCCGTGAAGCAGACCATTGATGCATTTGTTGGGCGCTTCCAGAATATGTCGGATCCTTACCTTCGCGAGCGTGCGAATGATATCAACGAATTGGGTCAACGCCTGCTTTACTTTCTTGAAAACCAAGAAATAAAGCAGTGGAACATTGAGGAGCCAATCATTCTTTTTGCTCGGGAGCTGACAGCTGTAATGTTGGCTGCTATTCCCCGTGACTGTCTTGCTGGCGTTGTGGCGGAAGAAGGGGCAGTGAATGCGCATGCGGCGATTCTTGCCCGAGCTTTGGGCATTCCTGCGGTGATGGGGGTCGAGTTCAGTGCGCAACTGGTTCACCGAAAGCTGATCGTGCTGGATGGTTTTAAAGGCCAGTTGTTGGTCGATCCGACACCACAAGTCCTGAAAGAATACGAACGCTTGCGTGATGAAGAGCTTGAGCTCCAACAAGAGGTGGAAAATGCGTTCACCAGGCAAACAGCGACGGCGGATGGTGTGAGGGTGGAAGTGCACCTGAATGCAGGGTTGAGTGCTGATACCAGTATCGCCATTAACCGTGGTGTTGATGGGGTAGGCCTTTACCGCACAGAGGTCCCTTTCTTGATGCAACGTAGCTTCCCGTCGGAAGACGATCAGGTTAACCAATACAGCGCTATTCTCGATTGTTACCCCAATCAACCGGTCGTGATGCGAACCCTGGATATTGGGGGGGACAAACCATTGCCTTACTTGAAAATTGAGGAGGACAATCCGTTTTTAGGCTGGCGGGGGATCCGTTTCACTTTGGATCATCCTGATATCTTCCTGATCCAGGTGCGTGCAATGCTGCGGGCAAGTGTGGGCCGGAACAACCTTGCTATTTTACTGCCGATGATTTCAGGCCTGTCTGAGTTGCTTGAAGCCAAAGCCTTGGTGGACAGGGCTTTTTCTGAAGTTATGGATATTTCCTGTATGCAGGGAGAAACACTGAAAAAACCGCGTCTCGGCATCATGGTGGAGGTGCCATCGGTGCTGTATCAATTGGATGCTATCGCTCCGCATATTGATTTTCTCTCTGTCGGTACCAACGACCTGACACAGTATTTACTGGCTGTAGACAGGAACAATGCCCGTGTTGCAGACGTCTATGACACATTCCACCCATCCGTGTTGGCGGTATTAAAGCACATCCTTGATACCAGTAAGCGCTTGAAACTTCCGGTGAGCGTCTGTGGAGAGTTTGCCGGTGACCCGATTGGTGCAGCATTGTTGGTAGGCATGGGTTATCGTCACCTCAGTATGAACACCCGGAGCGTGGCAAAAATCAAATATGTGCTTCGCCATATTCCCTGTGCGGCACTGGTAAAACACCATACGGCTGTTCAGCAACTGTCATTGGCGCGGGATATCAGGAACACGTCTGAAGCCTTTTTAGAGCAATACAAGCTTGGCGGTCTGATCCGGGTAGGAAAATAATTTGGGCTTCATAGACCCTCGTGGTTAATTCAATGAGTAACCAGTCAGGTCGCCTGGGTATATTGGTTTTTTCTCACGCAACATGCAGGTTAAATAGGAACTTTTTCATGTTTGAAGCCACATTGTGGTTGTTTGGTGTTTGTCTTTTAGTCGGGGGCGTTGTTGGGCTATTGGCCGGTTTGTTGGGGATCGGCGGAGGCCTGATTGTGGTACCTGCGCTGAGTGTTTTACTCCCCTGGGCGGGGGTGTCTGATGATTTAGTCATGCCGATGGCGTTAGCGACGTCGCTCGCCAGTATTGTTATCACCTCCGCCTCCTCGGCGTTCACCCATTACCAGCTTGGTAATGTCCAGCCATCGGTTATCCGGTCCTTGCTGCCGGGTATTTTGGTCGGTGGTATGCTTGGCAGTGCGATTGCCGATAAGATGCCAACCCAGTACCTACCGAAAGTGTTTGGGGTGATTGTCTTGATATTGGCACTGCAAATGGCGCTGTCCCTGCGCGTCCGGCCTGCCAGATCCCTGCCGTCTGCCATTGGTAGCATGACCAGTGGCACCATGATTGGTATGATAGCGAGCTTGGCCGGTATTGGTGGCGGTTCGTTGACTGTACCCTATCTCAATTACCACGGTGTCGAGATGCGAAAAGCCATTGGCTGTGCCTCCCTGTGCGGGGTGTTTTTGGCCTTGTCCGGCGTGGCGGGTTTTATTTTTTTTGGGTTGAACCAACCGGAGACGCTACCTGTCTATAGTGTCGGTTACGTTTACTTACCTGCGCTGATGGGCATTGTCATCACGTCGGTAATGACAACACGTTACGGTGCAAGCCTTGCCACCCGGTTACCGACGCCGATCATCAAGCGCGTATTTGCCGTGTTTTTGCTCCTGGTAGGGGCAAGCATGTTTTTTAGCTAAGGAAGACGAATACATGTCTCTGACATTTCCCCAGATTGATCCCATCTTGATTGAAATTGGCCCTCTGGCGATTCGCTGGTACGGATTAATGTATTTGGCCGGTTTTGCGTTTGCCCTCTGGTTGGCTAATCGCCGTGCTGACAAACCAGACAGCAGCTGGACGCGAGATGAAGTGAGCGATCTGCTTTTCGCCGGCTTTCTGGGCGTTGTTTTAGGTGGGCGGATAGGTTATGTGCTGTTTTATCAGTTTGACGCTTTCCTCGCCAACCCCCTTTTCCTGTTCAAAGTATGGACAGGTGGAATGTCATTCCACGGCGGATTGCTGGGTGTGATTGCTGCGATGGCATGGTATGCGCGTAAAACCAAACGTACCTTCTTTGCCGTTTCCGATTTCATTGCCCCGTTGGTACCTTTCGGTCTCGGAGCTGGCCGTTTAGGTAACTTTATCAATGGCGAACTTTGGGGACGTGCGACCGATGTGCCTTGGGGGATGGTCTTCCCAACCGGCGGTCCGGTTGCCCGCCATCCATCACAACTGTATGAGTTCGCGCTGGAAGGTGTTGTGCTGTTCCTGATCCTGAACTGGTTTATTAAAAAGCCACGTCCGGCGGGCGCCGTATCAGGGTTGTTCCTGATTGGTTATGGTGCTTTCCGATTTATCGTAGAGTTCTACCGCGAGCCTGATGCTCATCTTGGCCTGTTTGGTGATGTGATCAGCATGGGTCAGATCCTCTCCACGCCGATGATTATTGTGGGCGTACTCATGATGGTCTGGGCATACCGCCGTAACGCAAGTGCGACACGCTCTGCCTAGCCGTTTCACTTTAAGCCGCAGAACCCTGCGGCTTTCTTTATATCTTTGATTTGTCCTCCCGGTTTAACGGGAAAAATGTAAGGAAGAACCATGAAGCAGTATCTTGATTTAATGCAGGATATCCTTGATAACGGCACAGACCGTGGTGACCGTACCGGTGTCGGTACACGTTCTGTCTTCGGGCGCCAGATGCGCTTTGATCTCAGCGAAGGTTTTCCGCTGCTGACTACCAAAAAGCTCTACACCCGTGCAATTATCCATGAGCTGCTGTGGTTTCTGAACGGCGATACCAACGTGAAATACCTGCAGGACAATAAGGTCACTATTTGGGATGAATGGGCGACCGAAACCGGTGATTTGGGCCCGGTTTATGGGGCGCAGTGGCGTTCATGGGCATGTCCTGATGGCTCTACTGTCGACCAGATTGCCGAGCTGATTGAGCAAATAAAAACCAAACCAAACTCCCGTCGTCACATTATTACTGCGTGGAACCCGGCGGACTTACCGGATGAGAGCATCAGTCCGCAAGCCAATGCAGAGCAGGGCAAAATGGCACTGGCGCCTTGCCACTGCCTGTTCCAGTTTTACGTGGCTGATGGCAAGCTTTCCTGCCAGCTTTACCAACGCAGTGCCGACTATTTCCTGGGCGTGCCATTCAATATCGCAAGCTATGCGCTGTTCACCCATATGATTGCACAGCAGTGTGATTTGGACGTAGGAGAGTTTGTGCACACCTTTGGCGATGTTCACCTATATCACAACCATCTGACGGATGATATCGTCTACGAGCAGCTCAAGCGTGAGCCGGGTAAACGTCCAACCCTGAAGATCAAACGTAAGCCTGCGTCTATCTTTGATTACAAACTTGAAGATTTTGAGATTGAAGGTTACGAGGCGCAGCCTACGATTAAAGCGCCGATAGCGATTTAGGGCTTAGGAAGAGCAGGTCCTGGGGAAAGCGAAGAGCGGTCCTAGGAATTTAAAAAACGGTCCTAGGTCCTAGGTCCTAGGAAGAGCAAAGAGCTTGACTTTATTCTGGCACCATCCAAAATCTTGCAGTACCCAGTACCCAGTACCCAGTACCCAGTACCCAGTACCCAGTACCCAGTACCCAGTACCCAGTACCCAGTACCCAGTACCCAGTACCCAGTACCCAGTACCCAGTACCCAGTACCCAGTACCCAGTACCCAGTACCCAGTACCCAGTACCCAGTACCCAGTACCCAGTACCCAGTACCCAGTACCCAGTACCCAGTACCCAGTACCCAGTACCCAGTACCCAGTACCCAGTACCCAGTACCCAGTACCCAGTACCCAGTACCCAGTACCCAGTACCCAGTACCTTCTCTTATATCCCAAACACAAAAACGCCCATTAGCGGGCGTTTTCATATCAGTAGGTCAACATTGCTTATTGCGTTATCAGCATCACCAGCGAAGGAATGGCGAGAAATACCAGACCCAGGTAAGCAGCAACGGCCAGTTTGCTTTTTGCTGCTGCGTTGCCCAGCATCTCTGCACATTTCAGTGGAATATCACGCAGGAACGGTGTGCCAAAGATCAGCAAGGTAGCCAGCACGTTAAACGACAGGTGTACCAGTGCGATTTGCAGGGAAAAGACCGCGTTCGGACCGGTGACTGCAGTGGCTGCCAGCAGCGCAGTGATACAGGTACCAATGTTAGCACCCAGAGTGAAGGGGTAAACGTCACGTACTTTCAGTACATTGGTGCCAACCAGAGGAACCATCAGACTGGTGGTGGTTGAAGAAGACTGAACCAGAATGGTGACCAGAGTTCCGGACATAATGCCGTGAATAGGACCGCGACCGATCGCTTTGTGCAGCATCTCTTTAGCACGGCCAACCATCAGCGCACGCATCAGTTTGCCCATCATAGTGATTGACACAAAGATCAGAGCGATACCCAGCAGAGCCAGAACAATACCTCCCCAGCTACCAGGCAGGACAGATAGCATCTCTTTGGTGCCATTGACTAACGGCTTGGTCATTGGACCCATAAAGTCCAAGCCTTTCATGCTCAGGCTGCCTTCAAACATGAAAGGAGCAACCAGCCAACTAGAGATTTTGTCGAGCAGGCCGAACATCATTTCCAGTGGCAGGAAGATAGCGACAGCAATCAGGTTGAAAAAGTCATGAACTGTTGCACAGGTAAATGCGCGGCGGAACTCTTCTTTGCAGCGGGCGTGACCCAGGCTTACCAAGGTATTGGTGACGGTTGTCCCTATGTTTGCACCCATCACCATCGGGATAGCTGTTTCAACAGGCAGGCCGCCAGCAACAAGACCAACAATAATAGACGTTACAGTACTGGAAGATTGGATAAGTGCAGTCGTTATGATACCAATCATCAAGCCTGCAATTGGATGGGATGCGAATTCGAACAGGTTTTTCGCTTCGTCGCCCGCAGCCCATTTGAAACCACTTCCAACCATGGACACTGCAAGCAGCAGAACATAAAGCATCAGCGCCAGGTTGACCCAACGTACCCAATTCTTAGAGCTGTTAATCGGTGCAGCAGTAGAAACTTGGGAAGTCATAAAAGGAATCTCCGTGACAAGTAAATGTCAGATTTGTGCCAGTGAAAAATTTGTCGCGGATATTAGGTAGGAAATATTTCACTAATATGACAGTTTGGATACTGTGTCACCACCCACGATAGGAAAGGATCTGAAATACCTCTTCATTTTATCTCATCTCTTTAAAAATCATTGTATTACGATGTATTTGTGGAAGGGGCCTGTACAGAATAGAAAATCGCCACTTGAACCCTGTTAACGCTTATTGCAGGCTGTGAAGGTGAGTATTGTAACGAAGGTATCGATTTTTGTTGCGAAAAAAGTAACTATTTTTGTTTTATGATTCGGTTATTCCGATGTTTAATCTCTGAAGAACCGATTTTTCTTTATCAATGTTCGGTGCCTAGACTAGTAGGGACCAATTAATGTTATGGAGTGCTATAAATGACTGATGCGATTCGTCAGTTTATGAAGATGGAATCAGCGGGCGGTTTAGTGCTGATTGTTGCTGCAGTTCTGGCAATCATTATTGCCAATTCACCCTTGCAGCCATTGTATGACGGCGCGCTTCACAGCTACATAGCTGGTTTGTCTGTTGCACATTGGATCAACGACGGCCTGATGGCCATCTTCTTCCTACTGATAGGGCTTGAGGTAAAAAGGGAACTGATTGAAGGGGCCCTGAATACCAAAGAAAAAGCGATCTTCCCAGCAATTGCAGCAATAGGTGGTATGCTGGCCCCCGCTCTGGTTTATCTGGCTTTCAACGCCGGTGACCCAATTACCCAAGCGGGCTGGGCAATCCCGGCTGCGACAGACATTGCTTTTGCCCTCGGTGTGATGGCGCTGCTGGGTAAGCGTGTCCCGCTGGCACTGAAAGTATTCCTGTTGGCGTTGGCTATCATTGATGATTTGGGGGTAATCGTGATCATTGCGCTGTTTTACAGTAGCGATCTGTCGGTAACGGCACTGATTGTGGCCTTTATATCAACTGCCGTACTTTTCCTCTTGAATGCAAAAGGCGTGACATCAACCAAGTGGTATCTGTTGGTCGGTGCAGTGCTGTGGTTCAGTGTGTTGAAATCTGGTGTACACGCGACACTTGCCGGTGTTGTACTCGGTTTTGCTATTCCGCTGGAAGGGGGCAAAGACGGTAAATCACCGCTCAAGAAACTTGAGCATGCCCTTCATCCCTATGTGGCCTTCCTTATCCTGCCCATCTTTGCGTTTGCAAACGCAGGTGTGTCACTTGAAGGTGTTTCTTTTAACAGCCTGACCAATGCATTGCCATTGGGGATTGCCTTTGGCCTTATGATTGGTAAGCCATTGGGTATTTTTACCTTCAGTTGGGTGTCAGTGAAACTTGGTGTGGCACGCCTGCCTGAAAATGTTAACTTTAAACATGTCTTCGCGGTGTCTTTGTTGTGTGGTATCGGCTTTACCATGTCCATCTTCATTTCGTCGCTGGCGTTTGTGGGTGTAGACGAAAGCTACATTACCTTCTCACGGCTGGGCATCTTGATTGGTTCAACGATATCGGCTGTTGTCGGTTACACCTTGCTGAGTATGGTGTTGCCGAAATCGAATGAGGAAGAAGACAGCGATGGGAAGAAAGTGAGTATTGACTATTAGCGCAGTTCTTTTCACGGTGCCAGCGTTAGCGTCTGAGCAATACGCACACTGTTTCAACGGCAGTTCTACAGAAGTGTGGAAAGCCTTTCTTGCGGGATTGGAAATAACCCAATCCCGGCCTGAACGGGTTGAAAAAGCAGTGCAGGAACGCTCATCGAATGTCGATAAAGACACGTTTTTAGGCAGGGCGTTGGAACAACGCGCTGGTGGCCGGTATAAAACATCCACCATGACCCATAAAGATTAAGCCATAACCTTAAACGCCAGATGCAATCCTGCATCTGGCGTTCTCCTCCATGAGTTCACATGTCACATTTAAACTATAACCACCTTTATTACTTCTGGATGGTCTGTAAGCAAGGCTCTGTCTCTAAAGCCGCAGACGCACTTTTTCTCACGCCACAAACGGTCACAGGACAGATCAGGGCACTTGAAGAACGGCTCAATGGTAAATTGACTAAACGCGCGGGCCGTACTGTTGAGCCTACAGAACTTGGTCAGCTTGTTTTCAAATATGCCGATAAAATGTTTGGTCTCAGCTATGAGATGCTGGATATCGTGAACTATAGCCAGCGGGAGAACCAGCTGTTTGATGTTGGGGTTGCCGATGCGTTGTCCAAAAGCTTGGTGAGTCGGGTATTATTAAAAGCCCTGCCCGCAGATGAAGGTATTCACCTACGTTGTTTTGAGTCGACCCATGAACTGCTTCTTGAGCAGTTAGCCCAACATAAGTTGGATATGATCCTGTCGGATTGCCCGGTGGGCTCTGCGCAAAATCCGGGGCTTTTCAGTGTCAAAATCGGTGAAAGCATGATGAGTTTCTTCTGCTCTGGAGAGGTGTCTAATAAACGCTTTCCTGCAGTGATTGAGGAGCACAAATTGTTGATCCCAAGCACGCGTACGGCGATGGGACGTAAGTTAATGCACTGGTTTGACAGCCAGGGGATCACGCCTACGATTTTGGGAGAATTTGATGACGCGGCATTGATGAAAGCTTTTGGCTCATACCATCAGGCCATGTTTGTCGCTCCCACGTTTTACTCGTCGGATGTACTGGAGTTACCCAATGTCCGTGAAGTGGCCAAAGTCGAAACATTGAAGGAAGAATATTATGTGATTTTTGCTGAACGGATGATTCAGCACCCTGCGGTAAAACGTATATGCGAGGCGGATTTTAGTAAGTTATTTCACTAATATTCAACATCTTTGCAGCATTCTTGCATGCAAACCATTGTGACTGCCCTGAACAGTGATAAACTTAAGTTAATAAACACAAACAAACCTTTAGACGTATTTTTGTAGCAGGCAGTCAATATGGAATTAACACAGATGCAAGAGGCTGGACCTAAAGCTGTGCAGTTGCTGAAAGCCATGGCGAATGAGCGAAGACTCTTCATACTCTGTTATTTGCTGGAAGGGGAAATGTCGGTCGGTACATTGAGTGAGAAACTTCAACTCAGTCAGTCTGCATTATCTCAACATCTGGCTTGGTTGCGACGTGATGGTTTAGTGGCGACAAGAAAAGAAGCGCAGACGGTTTACTACTCGCTCAAAAGTGTAGAAGTACAAACTATCATGACAACATTACACCAGCTGTATTGCAGTAAGTAGTAATAATAGCAATAAAAAAACCGGCATTAAGCCGGTTTTTTTATTTCAAATCGGAGCACTATTACAGCGCTTTGATTTGAGCAGCCAGAGCAGCTTTATGACGAGCAGCCTTGTTCTTGTGGATCAGGCCTTTAGTTGCCATGCGGTCCAGGATAGGTTGCGCTTCAGCAAATGCTTTAGTAGCCGCTTCTTTGTCGCCTGCAGCGATAGCTGCAAGGGTTTTTTTCAGGTAAGTGCGCATCATTGAGCGACGGCTTGCGTTGTGCTGGCGACGCTTCTCAGATTGGATTGCACGCTTCTTAGCAGATTTGATATTCGCCAAGGGTCTAACTCCCAAATCTTATATTCGGTGACAATTTAAGGCCGAGGAATATGCCTCGTTTTACCCGAATTGTCAATTCATTTGTGCAAATATCCGCCGCATTCACCGTAGGATTGGCGTGCTGCGAACATCGCGGTTAATATGGCGGCAGATTCTACCAGCATTCTTTACCTGAAGTAAGCCCCTTATCTTTGCTTTTGTTGCGATTCAAGGTGCCTTTTCGCGTTTTATAACCACAGAGGTTATGGGCGATACGGTGATAGGTTTACTTCCTTTTGTTTTCTAAGGGGATATCGGTGTCAAAGCGATTACTTCGCTCAGGATTGATTGTCAGTGCCATGACCATGGTTTCACGGGTAATGGGCTTGGTACGTGATGTGGTCATAGCCAATTTGATGGGGGCGGGAGCCGCTGCAGACGTCTTCTTCTTCGCCAATAAGATCCCCAACTTCCTGCGTCGTCTTTTTGCAGAAGGGGCTTTTTCACAGGCGTTTATACCGGTACTGGCGGAATATCAGGCCAGTGAAGATAAATCAAAAACCCGGGAGCTGATTGCTTACGTATCAGGGACGTTGGGGCTGTTAGTGACTCTGGTGACCCTGATAGGCGTCATCGCTTCACCGGTGATCACCGCACTGTTTGGGATGGGGTGGTTTCTGGATTGGGTAAACGGCGGCCCTTCGGCGCATAAGTTTGAGTTGGCGTCACTTATTCTGAAAATCACGTTTCCGTACCTGTGGTTTATCACCTTTGTTGCCTTGTCGGGGGCGATCCTCAATACCCTTGGCCGTTTTGCGGTCTCGTCGTTTACACCGGTGTTTCTCAACATTGCAATGATTTCGGCGGCGCTATGGATTTCCCCCAAACTGGCACAGCCAGAAATCGGTCTGGCAATAGGCGTTTTTCTTGGCGGTTTTATCCAGTTCGCTTTCCAGATCCCGTTTCTTTTCCGTGAGGGAATGCTGGTGCGCCCGAAGTGGGGCTGGTCGCATCCTGGCGTGGCAAAAATCCGTACCCTGATGATCCCGGCACTGTTCGGTGTGTCTGTCAGTCAAATCAACCTGTTGCTCGACACGTTTATTGCCAGTTTTCTTGCTACCGGTTCAATCAGCTGGCTGTATTACTCTGATCGCCTGTTGGAGTTCCCGCTTGGCTTGTTTGGCATTGCGATTGCCACGGTGATCCTCCCGGCACTGTCAAAGAAACATGTTGAGCAGTCAGCCGGCCATTTTGCTTCCACCATGGACTGGGGGGTGCGCATGGTATTGCTATTGGGGGGGCCAGCTATGGTCGGCATGATTGTGCTCGCCAAGCCGATGCTGATGGTGTTGTTTATGCGTGGTGAGTTTGGGGCGGATGATGTAACCGCAGCATCACTGTCGTTGGTTGCCTATACCTCAGGCTTGTTGAATTTTATGCTGATTAAGGTACTTGCACCGGGTTACTTTGCCCGCCAGGACACCAAAACACCGGTGCGTTACGGCATTATTGCCATGGTGAGCAATATGGTCTTCAACCTTATTTTTGCTTACTTCTATGGGTATGTCGGGCTAGCGATCGCTACGGCGTTGTCGGCGCTGGTGAATGCTGCCCTGTTGTATCGGGGGCTGCACAAACAACAGGTGTACCGGGTGAGCCGGGAAACAGTGATCTTTACCCTGCGCTTGGTGTCAGGGGTTGTCTTGATGGGTGGTGTACTTTACTACTTGATGCCTGCATTCGAGCAATGGCTGGCCATGAGCTTATGGCAACGTGGGTATACGTTGGCAGGGTTAATTGCTGCGGGTGCAGGTACTTATGTCATTGCATTGGTGGTTTTGGGGCTGCGTCCGCACCAACTTCGCGCGGAAGGCTGATTGAACAGCAGGATTAGTATATAATCCGTCGGTTTTTAAGGGGAAAGCAGTGTTACCGCTATGGAATTGATTCGGGGTATCCATAACATCCGCGACAGGCACCGTGGTTGCGTGCTGACAATTGGTAACTTTGACGGTGTCCACCTGGGTCATCAGGAGGTGCTGCGCCGTGTAGTGGAAAAAGCGGGCGAACTTGGGTTACCTCCTACGGTGATGCTGTTTGAACCCCAGCCGAGGGAGCTTTTTGCAGGTGAAAAAGCGCCAGCGCGACTCACAAGGTTACGCGATAAGTACGTTCAACTCGCCAAATTGGGTGTTGAACGCCTTGTCATGGTGAATTTTAACGCCAAATTCGCTGCCATTACCCCCCATGACTTTGTTCATCGCTTGTTGGCTGAACAATTGGGTGTTAAGTTTCTCGTGGTTGGCGATGATTTCCGCTTTGGCGCAAGGCGTCAGGGCGATTTTTCTTATTTGCAAAGTCAGGCTGTATTGGCCGGTTTTGAAGTGGTCAGCACCGACAGCTTCACTGTGTCTGAGCAGCGTGTCAGCAGCACAGCAATTCGTGAAGTACTGGCCGCCGGACAACAGTATGAAGCCGAGCAAATGTTGGGGCGACCTTACAGCATCAGTGGCCGGGTTTCCCACGGTAAGAAGCTGGGGCGTACTATCGGTTTTCCTACAGCCAATGTGCCATTAAAACGCCGGGTATCCCCGGTGTCAGGTGTTTATGTGGTTCGTGTTGGCGGCATAGAAAGCGGACAGTGGCTGGGAGGCGTGGCGAATGTCGGTACGCGCCCTACCGTCAACGGGGTACGCCAACAACTGGAAGTACACCTGTTTGACCTGGAGAAAGATCTCTACGGTCGTCAAATTGAAGTGCAGCTTCTCCACAAGCTGCGCGACGAAATGAAGTTCAGCTCGCTTGATGAGCTGAAAGCCCAAATCGAAATTGATGCCCAGACAGCGCGTGCGTGGCTGGCTGGGCATGATATGAAATAATGTCTAAACGTCCATATACGGAATGAACAATCAATGAGTGACTTTAAAGATACCTTAAACCTGCCGGAAACCGCGTTTCCGATGCGAGGTAATCTTGCACAGCGTGAGCCACAGATGCTCAAGCGCTGGTATGACGAAGATCTTTACGGTGAAATCCGTAAAGCGAAGAAAGGCAAAAAATCTTTCATCCTGCATGACGGCCCTCCGTATGCAAACGGCAATATTCATATTGGTCACTCCGTAAACAAAATTCTTAAAGACATTATTATCAAGTCCAAAACCCTTTCGGACTTCGACGCACCCTACGTACCCGGTTGGGACTGTCACGGCCTGCCTATTGAACTGATGGTTGAGAAAAAAGTTGGCAAGCCAGGTCAGAAAGTGTCCGCGGCTGAATTTCGCAAAAAATGCCGTGAGTACGCAGCGCAGCAAGTTGAAGGCCAGAAGGCGGACTTTAAACGCCTGGGTGTACTGGGTGAATGGGACAAGCCATACCTGACCATGGACTTCGACACTGAAGCCAACATCATCCGTGCACTGGGCAAAATCGCCGGTAATGGCCACCTGCACAAAGGCTTCAAGCCTGTTCACTGGTGTACAGACTGTGGTTCTGCGCTGGCAGAGGCCGAGGTGGAGTACTATAACAAGGTATCGCCATCGATTGACGTGATGTTCCGCGCGGTTGATGAGGCGGCGGTGCTGTCTAAATTCAACCTGAAAGAAGGCCATGAAGGCCAGGGTGATGTGTCTATCGTTATCTGGACCACCACGCCTTGGACCTTGCCGGCTAACCGCGCTGTCGCTGTGTCTGATCATCTGGAGTACGTACTGGTTCAGGTCGAAGGTGACACACCACGCCGCTTGATTATGGCATCAGAGTTAGCGAAAGATGTGATGGACCGTGCCGGTATTGAGCACTTCCATAACCTCGGCTTCTGTAAAGGTGACGCGCTGGAACTGCTGCGCTTTCACCATCCATTCTACAGCTTCGATGTTCCTGTGATCCTGGGCGATCACGTGACGACCGAATCCGGTACCGGTGTGGTTCACACCGCACCTGGCCATGGTCAGGAAGACTTCGCGGTTGGCCAGAAATACAACCTTGAAGTGGCGAACCCTGTAGGTAGCAACGGTGTTTATCTGCCAGACACCGAATTGTTTGCTGGCCAACACGTGCTGAAAGCCAACGACAATGTTGTGGACGTGCTGAAAGCACACGATGCGTTGTTGCACTACCACGCTTATGAGCACAGTTACCCACATTGTTGGCGCCATAAAACGCCCATCATCTTCCGAGCAACTCCGCAGTGGTTTATCTCGATGGAGAAAGCAGGCCTGCGTGCCAAGGCGCTGGAAGAGATCAAAAACGTACAATGGATCCCTGAGTGGGGCCAAAACCGCATTGAAGCGATGGTGGAAGGCCGTCCTGACTGGTGTATCTCCCGTCAGCGTACCTGGGGTGTGCCTATTGCTCTGTTCGTTCACAAAGAAACGGCAGAATTGCATCCTGACACGGTTGAGCTGATTGAAAAAGTAGCACAGAAAGTGGAGCAATCCGGCATCCAGGCGTGGTGGGATCTCGATCCCGAAGAGCTGCTTGGCGCAGAAGCGGCAAATTACGAGAAAGTGCTGGATACCCTGGATGTATGGTTTGACTCTGGTGCGACGCACTACGCAGTGGTTAATCAGCGTGAAGAGTTTGCCGGTCAGGAAGCAGACATGTATCTGGAAGGTTCTGACCAACACCGTGGCTGGTTCCAGTCGTCCCTGATGACATCGGTAGCGATTAAAAACCATGCACCGTACAAGCAGGTTCTGACCCACGGCTTCACAGTTGATGGTCAGGGTCGCAAGATGTCGAAATCTATCGGTAACGTGATTTCGCCTCAGGACGTGATGAACAAGCTGGGTGGTGACATCCTGCGCCTGTGGGTAGCATCGACTGACTACACCGGTGAGATGACCGTTTCTGATGAAATTCTCAAGCGCAGCGCTGATGCATACCGCCGTATCCGCAACACTGCACGTTTCCTGCTGGCAAACCTGAACGGGTTCAATCCGGAAACGGATCTGGTGGCAGCAGAAGATCTGGTGGTAGCAGACCGCTGGGCAGTCGGCAAAGCGCTGGAAGCACAGGAAGAGATCATCAAAGCATACGATGAATGCAACTTCCACGCAGTGACACAGCGCCTGATGCAGTTCTGTTCGGTAGAGATGGGCTCGTTCTATCTCGACATCATCAAAGATCGTCAGTACACCGCAAAAGCAGGTGCCCATGCACACCGAAGCTGCCAGACCGCACTGTTCCATATCGTAGAAGCACTGGTTCGCTGGATGGCGCCAATCATGTCGTTTACGGCGGATGAAATCTGGAATGAAATGCCAGGCAAGCGCAACAAGTTCGTGTTCACTGAAGTGTGGTATGACGGTCTGTTCGGTCTCGGCGAAGACGAACAACTGAACAACGCATTCTGGGCTGAATTGCTTCGCGTACGTGGTGCAGTGAATAAGGTGCTGGAATCAGCGCGTAACGAAAAGACCATCGGTGGTTCACTGGAAGCAGAAGTGACGCTTTATGCCAAACCTGAGTTTGCAGCCAAACTGCAGGCAATGGGCAATGAGCTTCGCTTCGTGCTGCTGACCTCGAAAGCCGACGTTGTTGCGACTGACAGTGCACCGGAAGTGGCGGTAGCAACCGATGTTGATGGCTTGTCTGTTGCTGTTGCCAAGTCTGGCGCTGAGAAGTGCGAGCGTTGCTGGCACCATGTTGCAGATGTGGGCACCATCGATGGTCACAAAACCATTTGTGGCCGTTGCGTGAGCAACATCGATGGCGAAGGCGAAACGCGCCAGTTCGCGTAATGAGCAACGATAGGAAAGCTGGATGAAAGATCTGACAGCGAAACAATCAGGACTGCGCTGGCTGTGGCTGGCGCTTCTGGTGTTCGTGCTGGATATCGGCAGTAAATTGCTGGTGATGAATACGATGGGGTATGGCTGGCCAAACCGCATCGAGATATTGCCGTTTTTTAACCTGCTGTATGTCCATAATTATGGTGCCGCATTCAGTTTTCTGAGTGATGCTGGCGGCTGGCAGCGCTGGTTTTTTGCCATCATTGCCCTGAGTGTATCAGGCTTGCTGATGTACTGGATGCGTTCAACGCCTGCCAGTAACCGGATCCTGAACATTGCCTATGCGTTGGTGATTGGCGGTGCGATTGGCAATCTGTTTGATCGCCTGGTGCATGGTTTTGTGGTCGATTTTCTCGACTTTTATCTCGGGAGCAACCACTGGCCGGCGTTCAACCTTGCCGATACCGCGATCGTGGTGGGAGCGGGGTTGATTGTGTTGGAAAGCGTGATTGCCTCAAAAAAGCCGCAGGCTGAAGCGGAATAAACCCCCTTCAGCACGATAAATAAAAATTTGGCGCTGGCTGCTCTGTGGTCGGCGCCAAGTCGTATAAAAAACGTGATAACCCAAATATATTTGGGGATTTGGGGCGAATCCGCCCGATAACATAGGATGTGAGCCAATGTCGCAAATTAGCGCCAACAGTGAAGTGATCATGCATTTCACCATTAAACTCGAAGACGGTTCGGTGGCAGACAGTACCAAAACGTCAGGTAAACCTGCCAAGCTGGTGATGGGAGATGGCAGCCTGACACCGAACTTTGAAAAATGTCTGCTCGGTTTAAAAGAAGGTGAAGCCGCCAGTTTTACGCTGGAACCGGAAGATGCATTTGGTCACCCTAATCCAGACAACGTCCAGCACATGGACAGGCGCATGTTTGCCGGCGATGCGCCTGCCGAGGAAGGCACTATTATTGCGTTTTCGGGCCCGGGTGGTCAGGAGATCCCTGGCTTGATCACCGACGTGACAGGAGAATCGGTCACCGTGGATTTCAATCACCCGCTAGCGGGCCACCGTGTTATCTTTGATGTTGAAATTGTCAGTGTTGCTTAAAAGGCTACCCCATGAAAATCATGCTCGCTAACCCCCGTGGGTTCTGTGCTGGTGTTGATCGCGCGATCAGTATCGTTGAACGTGCCCTGGAGTTATACCAGCCACCTATTTATGTCCGTCACGAAGTGGTGCATAACCGTTTTGTAGTGGAAGGACTGAAAGCACGTGGTGCCGTTTTTGTTGAAGAACTGAATGAAGTGCCGGATGACAGCATCGTGATTTTTTCGGCGCATGGCGTCTCCCAGGCCGTTCGCAATGAAGCGAAGGCGCGCAAACTGACTGTCTTTGATGCCACCTGTCCGCTGGTCACCAAAGTCCATATGGAGGTGGCCCGGGCGAGCCGCCGGAATATGGAAGTGGTACTGATTGGCCATGCCGGTCACCCGGAAGTGGAAGGGACCATGGGGCAATACGCCAGCGAAACCGGTGGCATGTATCTGGTTGAAAAGCCGGAAGACGTCTACAAACTGAACGTGAAAGACCCATCGAACCTCCACTTTGTCAGCCAGACGACCTTATCGGTAGATGAAACCGCAGAAGTGATTGAAACACTGCGTAAGGTCTTTCCTGATATTCAGGGGCCGCGCAAAGATGACATTTGCTATGCGACTCAAAACCGTCAGGATGCGGTACGCGATCTGGCGACGCAGTGTGATGTGCTGGTGGTGGTCGGTTCGAAAAACAGCTCAAACTCAAACCGCTTGCGCGAGTTGAGTGAAAAGCTGGGAACGCCCGGTTATCTCACTGATTGTGCCGAAGATGTGAAGCCGGAGTGGTTTGAAGGTAAAACCAAAGTGGGTGTGACGGCAGGGGCATCAGCGCCGGAAGAGCTGGTAAACCTTATCATTGCACGGATTGAGTCGCTGGGAGGCTCCTCGGTCGAAGAGCTGAAAGGCCGTGAAGAGAACATGGTTTTCGAGGTTCCTAAAGAACTTCAGGTGAGACACGTAAATTGAACCCATGTTTGATTTTTGAGGGAGCCTGGGCTCCCTTTTCTATGCCTTGATGTTGATTCACATCACGCTTTGAAAAGGGTACAGTGGAGATAAAGTAGTGTTATCTCGCAGCGAAAGTCTGCGTTGACAGGAAGTTAAAAGGGGAAAAAGATGGTTCGCATTGCAATTGCGGGTGCTGCCGGTCGTATGGGCCGACAGCTTATTCAGGCTATCGACGCGATGGACGGTGCGGTATTGACTGCCGCGAGTGAACGCCCAGAGTCCAGTTTGATTGGTACCGACGCAGGGGAGCTGGCCGGTATTGGTAAGCGCGATGTGTCAATTGTTGATGATCTGGCAAAAGTCGCCGATCAGTTTGATGTCATCATTGATTTTACTGCGCCGGTTGCCACACTGGCTAACCTTGAACTATGCCGTGAATATGGCAAACGTCTGGTGATCGGCACAACAGGTTTTACTGATGCGCAGCGCGCACAGATTGATGCTGCTACCAACGTGGGTATCGTCATGGCACCTAACTACAGCGTAGGTGTGAACCTGGTGTTTAAGCTGCTGGAGAAAGCAGCCAAAGTAATGGGCGGTTATTGCGATATCGAGATTGTAGAAGCGCACCACCGTCACAAGGTTGATGCACCTTCAGGAACCGCAATTGGCATGGGTGAAGCAATTGCAGGTGCTATGGGCAACAAGTTGAGTGATGTTGCTGTGTACGCGCGAGAAGGTATTACCGGTGAGCGCAGTCGTGATGAGATCGGTTTTGCGACCATTCGTGCGGGTGATATTGTCGGTGAGCATACCGCTATTTTTGCTGATATTGGTGAGCGCGTGGAAATTACCCACAAAGCCTCTAACCGTATGACCTTTGCCAACGGTGCTGTACGTGCGGCGATCTGGCTGGCATCAAAAGAAGCCGGTTTCTATACCATGCAAGATGTACTGGCGCTGGACTCCCTCTAAGTCTCGGTATTTCTTTTAGACGAAAACAGTATAACTATGCAGTGTGATGTTTTCTGCTGCATAGTTTTTCCTCCTGAATGTTCATTTCATTTATTTCTTCATTTGCCTCAAAAAAAGCTCAAGTTAATTGATATAAAAGTGCTGCTTTGGCGCCTTTAGCTTTATATTGGGCAAAAGTGCAGTTAAACTGTTTCAGTAAAACGGTTGCGCGATGAGTTGACTGCGCATCTTCACCTTTGAATAGAGGTGTCGGCGAAGTGATAACCTGTTTTATGTTATTTAGGATCAAATTCAAGGGATAACTCTGGTTTTTACCCCTTTGAATGAGGAAATGACAGCTTGCGCCTATAAATAACATTCAATTTTGAGTCACTTATTGACAGGGTACGATTCGATCTCTAGAATGCGCGCAATTTGTCAAAAATCTGCTTGAGCAGAATATGACATAGGTATGGAAAGCTTTGGTGCAAAATTATATACTTTTTTTGCATTTTTATTTATCTGGAGGTTGTCTTGAGCAAGTCTGCGCTCTTAGTCCTGGAAGACGGGACTGTCTTCCACGGTGAATCCATCGGTGCTGATGGAACTGCTGTTGGTGAAGTCGTTTTTAATACCTCGATGACGGGGTACCAAGAAATTCTCACTGACCCTTCCTACTCCCAGCAAATCGTTACTCTGACTTATCCCCATATTGGCAATACCGGTACCAATACCGAAGACGAAGAATCCTCCCAAATCCACGCCCAAGGCCTGGTCATCCGTGACCTCCCACTTATCGCTTCCAACTTCCGAAATCAGCAATCCCTTTCTGATTATCTGAAAGCCCAAAACATCGTTGGCATCGCTGACATTGATACCCGCAAACTGACCCGCCTGCTGCGCGAAAAAGGGGCACAGAACGGTTGCATCGTGGCGGGTGACAATATCGATGAAGCGCTGGCACTGGCAAAAGCAAAAGAGTTTCCGGGTCTGAAAGGCATGGATCTGGCGAAAGAGGTGACCACCGCTGAAGCCTATGAGTGGAAACAAGGCTCATGGACGCTGGAAGGCGGCTTGCCAGAAGCAAAAGACGACAGCGAGCTGCCATATCATGTGGTGGCGTACGATTTTGGTGCTAAGCGCAATATCCTGCGCATGCTGGTTGACCGAGGCTGCCGTCTGACGGTTGTGCCTGCACAGACGCCTGCTGAAGATGTGCTGGCAATGAACCCGGACGGTGTGTTCCTGTCAAATGGCCCTGGCGACCCGGAGCCCTGTACCTACGCGATTGAAGCGACCAAAGTGTTCCTGGACAAAGGCCTGCCGATTTTTGGCATCTGTCTGGGTCACCAGATTCTGGCACTGGCAAGCGGCGCTAAGACAGTCAAAATGAAGTTCGGCCATCACGGTGCCAACCACCCAGTAAAAGATCTGGACCGCAATGTGGTGATGATCACCAGCCAAAACCATGGTTTTGCTGTAGATGAAGAAACGCTTCCTACAAATCTGCGCGCGACGCACAAATCTCTGTTCGACGGCTCATTGCAAGGTATCCACCGCACGGACAAGCCTGCTTTCAGCTTCCAGGGACACCCTGAAGCGAGTCCGGGGCCGCATGATGCAGCACCGCTTTTCGACCACTTTATTGAACTGATCAAGAAACACAGCGCGTAATCCGGAGTAGCAGAGAATGCCAAAACGTACAGATATCCAAAGTATTCTTATCCTTGGCGCAGGCCCGATTGTTATCGGTCAGGCGTGTGAGTTCGACTATTCAGGTGCACAAGCGTGTAAAGCGCTGCGTGAAGAAGGCTACCGTGTCATTCTGGTGAACTCTAACCCTGCAACCATCATGACCGACCCGGAAATGGCTGATGCGACCTACATCGAGCCTATCCAGTGGGAAGTGGTCCGCAACATTATCGCCAAAGAACGTCCGGATGCAGTGCTGCCGACCATGGGGGGCCAGACGGCACTGAACTGTGCATTGGATCTGGAAAAACACGGCGTACTGGCTGAATTCGGCGTGGAAATGATTGGTGCAACCGCGGATGCGATTGACAAAGCGGAGGACCGTTCACGTTTTGATAAAGCCATGAAGTCTATCGGCCTGGAATGTCCCCGTGCTGGTACGGCAAAAAGCATGGAAGAGGCATATAACGTCCTCGATATGGTCGGCTTCCCTTGTATTATCCGTCCTTCTTTCACCATGGGAGGCACCGGTGGCGGTATCGCCTATAACAAAGAAGAGTTTGATGAAATCTGCCGCCGCGGACTGGATCTTTCACCGACCAACGAACTGCTGATTGACGAATCCCTGATCGGTTGGAAAGAGTACGAAATGGAAGTGGTTCGTGATAAGAACGACAACTGCATTATCGTCTGCTCTATCGAAAACGTCGATGCCATGGGCATCCACACCGGTGACTCCATCACCGTTGCGCCAGCGCAAACCCTGACTGACAAAGAATACCAACTGATGCGTAATGCCTCGCTGGCAGTGCTGCGTGAAATCGGCGTAGAAACCGGTGGCTCTAACGTGCAATTCGGTATCAACCCGAAAGATGGCCGTATGGTTATCATCGAAATGAACCCGCGCGTGTCGCGCTCTTCTGCCTTGGCGTCGAAAGCAACCGGCTTCCCGATCGCAAAAGTGGCAGCAAAACTGGCAGTCGGTTTCACCCTTGATGAGCTGATGAACGACATCACGGGCGGCGCAACGCCAGCGTCGTTTGAACCGACTATCGATTACGTGGTGACCAAAATCCCACGCTTTAACTTCGAAAAATTTGCTGGCGCTAATGATCGACTGACCACCCAGATGAAATCTGTGGGTGAGGTGATGGCGATTGGCCGTAACCAGCAGGAATCGCTGCAAAAAGCCTTGCGTGGTCTCGAAGTGGGTGCGACCGGTTTCGACGAAATGGTGGATCTGGATGCGCCGGATGCACTGACCAAAATCCGCCATGAGCTGAAAGATGCCGGTGCAGAGCGTATCTGGTATGTCGCGGACGCATTCCGCGCAGGCATGTCTGTGGATGGTGTGTTCAAGCTGACCAACATCGACCGCTGGTTCTTGGTTCAAATCGAAGAGATTGTGAAGCTGGAAGCCGAAGTCAAAGAAGGCGGCTTTGCAGGCTTAAATGCCAAGGTACTGCGCAAACTCAAGCGTAAAGGTTTCTCTGATGCACGCCTGAGCAAGTTGTTGGGTGTGGGCGAGGGAGAAATCCGCAAACTGCGCGACCAGTTCGATATCCACCCTGTCTACAAGCGTGTGGATACCTGTGCGGCAGAATTCTCCTCTGATACCGCGTACATGTACTCTACGTATGATGAAGAGTGTGAAGCGAACCCGTCAGACAAAGAGAAGATCATGGTGCTGGGTGGCGGTCCAAACCGTATTGGTCAGGGTATCGAGTTTGACTACTGCTGTGTTCATGCATCGCTGGCGCTGCGTGAAGACGGCTATGAAACCATCATGGTTAACTGTAACCCTGAAACGGTTTCCACAGACTACGACACCTCTGACCGTCTGTACTTTGAACCAGTCACGTTGGAAGATGTACTGGCTATCGCACGGGTTGAAAAGCCCAAAGGGGTTATTGTCCAGTATGGCGGCCAGACGCCACTGAAACTGGCACGAGCACTGGAAGCGGCCGGTGTGCCTATCATTGGTACCAGCCCGGATGCGATTGACCGCGCGGAAGACCGTGAGCGCTTTCAGGCCGCTGTTGAACGTCTGGGCCTGAAACAACCCGCAAACGCCACAGTAACAGCGCTGGAACAGGCAGTAGAAAAAGCACGCGAAATTGGCTATCCACTGGTGGTGCGCCCGTCCTATGTGCTGGGTGGCCGCGCCATGGAAATCGTCTACGACGAAAGCGACCTGCGCCGCTATTTCAATGAGGCGGTGAGTGTTTCGAACGAATCCCCGGTTTTGCTGGATCGCTTCCTGGATGACGCAACGGAAGTTGATGTTGATGCGATTTGCGACGGCGAGCGTGTGGTGATTGGCGGTATCATGGAGCACATCGAGCAAGCGGGTGTTCACTCCGGTGACTCGGCATGTTCCCTGCCTGCGTACACCCTGAGTCAGGACATTCAGGACGAAATGCGCCGTCAGGTTGAGAAGCTGGCTTTTGAGCTTGGCGTCCGTGGCCTGATGAATACCCAGTTTGCCGTGAAAGACGGTGAAGTGTACCTGATTGAGGTCAACCCACGTGCAGCGCGTACTGTACCTTTCGTGTCGAAAGCGACAGGCGCACCACTGGCGAAAATCGCAGCACGCGTAATGGCAGGTCAGTCTCTGGAGTCACAAGGTTTCACCCAGGAAATCATTCCTCCTTACTACTCTGTGAAAGAAGTGGTGCTGCCATTTAACAAGTTTCCGGGCGTTGACCCACTGCTTGGCCCTGAAATGCGTTCAACTGGCGAAGTGATGGGTGTGGGCGATACCTTTGCAGAAGCGTTTGCAAAAGCCGATCTGGGCTGTGGTAAAACCTACACCGAGCAAGGTCGTGCACTGTTGTCTGTGCGTAACAACGACAAGCAACGTGTGGTCGATCTCGCAGCCAAGCTTATCAAGCTCGGCTTTGAGCTGGATGCAACTCACGGTACGGCGGTAGTGCTGGGTGAAGCAGGCATTAACCCGCGTCTAGTGAACAAGGTGCATGAAGGTCGTCCGCATATTCTTGACCGTATTAAGAATGGCGAATACAGCTACATCATCAACACCACGGAAGGCCGTCAGGCGATTGAGGACTCAAAAGTCCTGCGCCGTGGTGCACTGGCAGAGAAGGTGAATTACACCACCACGCTGAACGCGGCATTTGCAACCTGTATGGCGCACGCGGCCGCAGATCTGTCGAAAGTAAACTCCGTTCAGGAGCTGCACGCCCGCGTGGCAAAGAAATACGGTAGCTAATCAATAACTGTGTCTGGTAAAAATAACTCAATGAGTTAGTAGGAAACCGGCCGTTCAGATAGCCTCATTACCCGCCTCCGTGGCGGGTTTTTTACTGATGCTGTAACGCCTTAACGCATGGTGAGGCTTGATGTCAAAAGTGCCTGATACAACTCCCTTTCAAACTGTGTGATTGGGCTGGCGACATTGTCTGGCCGATCTTCGGTTTCCGGTATGTGGTAGTTAGTGACCAGTTGCACGACCAGCAGATCCTTCCCGAGATCGTTTTTTAATACGCCGGCAAGGTTGTAACTGCCATACAGCGAGCCGGTTTTGGCGATTAGCCTTTGTTTAAGCGGCGCATGACGGACGCTGGCACGGTACTTCAATGTGCCATCAACGCCCGAAACCGGCAGCATAGCAAGCAGGCCAAGTTGGGGATGAGCATAAACATATTGGAGTACGTCCATCAACTGGGACGCTGTCATGCGGTTATTCCGCGACAGCCCTGAACCATCCACAATCACTGCATGGGTCAAATCTATGCCTGTTTTCTCCAGCAAAATGGCTTTTATTGCCGCTGCTCCATTGGCAAAGGTCCCCGGTTGGTTGTAATAGCGGTGGCCAATTATTTTCAGCAGGTTATCGGCAATCAGGTTGTCCGAGCGTTTCAGCATGGTTTCCAGTAGGGCATCGCGGTTGTCGGATCGGTGTTTTGCCAGAAGTGTGCGCGTTCCTGTAGGCGATCCGGTTTTTATTTTTCCGTCAACGATAATGGCGGCGGTTTTAAGTTCAGCCTGAAGGATATCCTGCACATATTTTTGTGGATTCTGGATAGCAAACTTAAGCGGAAGAGGGGTACTGCGGTGGGCCAGACAACCGCTGAGCTGATAGTGATTGTTACTGTCATAATGCAATTCCAAGTCACACAGGCTTTGTTCCTGTTGTGATTGGGTGACCGCCATGGCGTCAGTGGTGACCTTAACAGGTTGGTGTTCAGGGACGAACACCCGGGTATGTGGCTGGTTTTTTTCGCTGTAGATTGCGCCCTGAACACAGTTTCGCTCCAAGGCAATCGCGCTGGAAGGGGCGCTGTAGCACACGCCCAGAATATCCCACGGCCAGCCGACGGCACGTTCATGGCCACTGAATATGCTGCCATCCAACCAAATATCGCCACGAATATGTTGGATACCTTTGGCTTTTAAGGCGCTGATCAGAAGGCGTATGTCGTTGCGGGTCAGGGTTGGGTCTCCACTGAAGGTGAACACCAGATCCTGGCCAACCTGCCCCAGGGTGGTATCAAAGGTGAAATCTGGTGGTAAAGAAAGCGTCGCAGCCAGTGCCGTGACCACTTTTTGGGTACTGGCAGGGGGTAACAGGATATCATCGTCTACCGAGACAATCTTTGCACGTGCACTGGCATCATACACCGATAACGCTAATTGACTGCCTGCCGGGAGCATAGCTTCGATTTTATTGAGTGGCACTGCGCTGGTGGCAAAAGAGAGAGGCAGCAACAAGAAGAAAATAAGCACTTGCACCATGGTGTCTCCGAGAAAGAAGGCCGATCCAGTATGGTACAAAAAACGCCTACACAGAGGTAGGCGTTTTCGGATCCTTATTAAGTTTTTAGCTTAACAGGGAATTAGAAGTCGTAACGCAGACCGAATACCAGTTCGTCTTCAGCATCAAGTTTGTGTGCTACGTCTTTTTCGTCAAGCAGGTTGAAGTTGTAAGACGCGTAGGCACGGAAGTTGTCGTTGAAGAAGTGAGTCGCATCGATTGCGATTTGATCGACTGTATCATACTTGATACCTGCCATTTCTGCTTCCTGATAGTTGTAGGTAGCAGTGAACTTAGTTTGGTTCATGGTGTAAGCTGCTGCCAATTCAAAGCCAGCTGTTTCTGTATGATATACACCTTGGCCGAATTCGCCATCTGCGAACAGACCTGCAAAGTAGAAATCACCTACAGTGTAAGATGCAGCAGCCATTGCCTGGCTTTCTGCGTCAATGTCGTTTTTACCTTGGTCAGCGTAACCCAAACCCAGTGCCAGGCCAAAATCAAAGTTATAGATCGCAGATGCAGAGTAGCCGCCAACACGATCAGTACGAACTGTGTTGTTAATGCCTTCGCTCACAGTATCAAATACATAGTTGGCTTTAACGGTCAGGCCACCAAACTCGCCCATGTAACCTAAGTTGTTATCAGTACGGTCGGCAACTGCGATTTTAGCGCCTGCACCGTTACCGTGGTAAGCCATGATATCGGTAAAGTCAGTGATTACACCCAGAGAGCCATCGTTTTTACCGTAGGTAACCAAGCCGTAGTCAGAGCCAATACCTGCAAACAGGTAACGAGTCTCATCTTTTTCACCATCAGGAACAGCATCGTTAGTGGTGAACTCTTGTTCAAAGAAACCAATACCGTATGCGCCTTCTGCGATTTGGGTAGTACCCATAACATTCAGACGAACACGGCTGTTGTCATTCACATCACCGTCTTTGATAGCTGCACGTGCTTCAGCACGGCCACCGATAGCCAGAGATGAAGTGCCATCGTTAAAGATTTCAGCAGCAGATACAGAGGTAGACGCTACTGCCGCTACCGCAAGAGCAATCAACTTTTTGTTCATTACGTTGTCCTTTATATGAATGTGAGTGTCGGGACGTTGTCTCCAAACGTCGCGATGTCTTGTTTGTAACCGCTACCGATTTCTTACTGTTAGTAAAACAATCAAAAAACAAGTAGAAAACGGTGTTTTTTATGTTTCTATGTGTTCTTTTTTCTTTTCAAAACATAGTGATAAGTTTTTTTGCTGAAGTTCCGTAAGTGGTGGTGTTTTTATAAATTTTTATGTTTAGTGGTAATAAAAATATCCCTGCATTCTTTGGTTTGTGTGATTTGCGTTGGAGAAATGTTTTTGGGAATATGGTTGTCGTAATAAGGAAGTAGGAAGGTATTTCGTCAGAATGAATTCGTTGATGATCTAAACGGATAACTTGTTTACACTGGGGTGAAACTTATTCGTCTGCTGCGCTCAAGCTTTGTCTGGGCGTGGCTTTGTTTTTGCCAAAACCTATGGTTTTGGTCACAGAGGTAATGTCATTTATGGATAAAGTACCAATGACTGTGCGTGGCGAGCAGCTGCTTAGAGATGAGCTGGACCGCCTGTTAAAACGCCGTCCGCTCATTACACAAGCAATTGCAGAAGCACGAGAGCTTGGTGACCTTAAAGAAAATGCTGAATATCATGCAGCCCGCGAAGAGCAAGGCATTTGCGAAGCGCAGATTCGTGACATTGAATACAAGCTTTCTGTGGCTCAGGTGATCGATATTGCAAAGATGCCAAACAATGGAAAAGTGATTTTCGGTGCAACCGTCACGCTTATCGATTGTCACACTGACGAAGAGGTAACATACCAAATCGTGGGCGATGATGAAGCGGATTTCAAAAAGAACCTGATTTCCGTCAACTCACCCATTGCACGTGGCCTTATTGGTAAAGAAGAAGGTGATGAAGTGGCGATCACTGTACCGGGCGGCGTCAAAGAGTTTGAAATCGAGAGCGTCAAATACATTTGATGATGGATGTCTGTTTCAACAAAAATGTTAGCGATTGTTACAGTCACCAAGGATAAAAAAGGCCGCTCAGCGGCCTTTTTTACTTGCGTGGCAATTCGATTTTGCGCTCTTCGCTTTGGCGGTAAAGTACCAGGATCTTGCCGATAACCTGTACTTTCTCCGCCTTCGTTTCACGAACGATTGCCTCTACAATCAGGTTCTTAGTGTCGCGATCTTCTGATGCCACTTTCACCTTGATTAATTCGTGATGATCGAGAGCGATTTCAATCTCTGCAAGCACGGCTTCTGTCAGGCCATTTGCCCCCATAAGAACAACCGGTTTCAGGTTGTGCGCAAGGCCTTTCAGATACTGCTTTTGTTTTGTGCTTAGATTCATTGATGACTCGATTTATTGTTTTATCGGGGTTGAAAACGTGACATTCTACCGCCATCTCTATTCAAACTGAACAAATATCCCCCTGAGATTCGCCGTAAGACATTTTCGGCGGTGTTGTGGGTCAGGTAAAACATGAGCAAAAAGAAACACTCAGCGAGCTCTAGTCGCTGGTTGAAAGAACATTTTGATGATAAATATGTTCAGGAAGCCCAGAAAAAAGGCTTTCGTTCGCGAGCTATTTTTAAGCTCGAAGAGATACAAGGTAAGGATAAACTGCTAAAGCCAGGTATGACGGTGGTGGACTTGGGGGCCGCGCCAGGAGGCTGGTCTCAATACGCCGCAGAGCAAGTCGGTGATAGTGGACAGGTGATTGCCTGTGATATTCTACCCATGGACTCGCTTCCCGGTGTCGCATTCCTGCAAGGTGATTTTCGTGAAGAGGCGGTGCTGAATGCGTTGCTTGACCGTATCCAGCCAGACATGGTGGATGTGGTGATGTCAGACATGGCACCCAATATGAGCGGCAATCTGGTTTCCGATCAGGCACGTGCCATGTACCTCGTTGAGCTGGCATTGGACATGTGTCGTGAAGTGCTAGCACCCAACGGTTCCTTTATTGTCAAAGTTTTCCAGGGCGAAGGCTTTGATCAGTACCTGGCTGAAGTGCGTAAGATGTTCAAAGCGGTTAAAATCCGCAAACCTGATTCCTCCCGTGCACGCTCGCGTGAGGTCTACATTGTGGCTACAGGGTATAAACTGTAGTACTCTACCATTATTAATATAGTTTTTGCGGGGCTAACACCTTGAGTGACATGGCAAAAAACTTGATTTTATGGCTGGTGATCGCTGTCGTATTAATGTCTGTTTTCCAAAGCTTTGGACCAGGCGACAGTGCTGGCCGTCAAGTCGACTACACTTCGTTCGTCCAAGAAATAGGGCAGGATAAAATACAGGATGTACAGTTCAACAACCGCGAACTGAAGGTGACACGTCGTGATGGCACTGGCTATGTCACCTACATGCCTGTGATGCAAGATCCTAAATTGCTGGACGACCTGATCAATCATAAAGTTCAGGTGCGCGGTACACCACCTGAAGAACCCAGCATTCTTGCGTCTATCTTCATCTCTTGGTTCCCGATGTTGTTGTTGATCGGTGTGTGGATTTTCTTCATGCGCCAGATGCAAGGCGGTGGCGGCAAAGGAGCAATGTCCTTTGGTAAGTCCAAAGCACGCATGATGAGTGAAGAACAAATCAAAACCACCTTTAACGATGTTGCTGGCTGTGATGAAGCCAAAGAAGATGTGAAAGAGTTGGTGGACTATCTGCGCGATCCAAGCCGTTTCCAGAAACTTGGCGGTAAAATTCCGACCGGTGTGTTGATGGTGGGGCCTCCTGGTACGGGTAAGACATTGCTGGCAAAAGCAATTGCCGGTGAAGCAAAAGTACCGTTTTTCACTATCTCGGGTTCTGACTTCGTTGAAATGTTCGTTGGTGTGGGTGCATCCCGTGTTCGCGACATGTTCGAACAAGCGAAGAAAGCCTCGCCCTGCATCATCTTCATTGACGAGATTGATGCGGTAGGTCGTCAGCGTGGAGCAGGCCTTGGTGGCGGTCACGATGAACGTGAACAGACACTGAACCAGATGCTGGTTGAGATGGACGGTTTTGAAGGTAACGAAGGCATTATCGTTATCGCAGCAACTAACCGCCCGGATGTACTGGACCCTGCGCTTCTGCGCCCTGGCCGTTTTGACCGTCAGGTGGTGGTTGGTCTGCCAGATGTTCGCGGTCGTGAGCAGATTCTTAAAGTTCACATGCGCAAAGTCCCGCTGGGCAGCGATGTTGAAGCATCACTGATTGCCCGAGGTACGCCGGGTTTCTCAGGCGCCGATCTGGCTAACCTGGTGAATGAGGCCGCCCTGTTTGCTGCACGTGGTAACAAGCGCGTTGTTTCTATGGTTGAGTTTGAACTTGCCAAAGACAAAATCATGATGGGCGCTGAGCGTAAGTCGATGGTGATGTCGGAAGAGACCAAAGAGTCGACAGCTTACCACGAAGCGGGACATGCGATTGTTGGCCGACTGGTGCCGGAGCACGATCCAGTATACAAAGTGTCTATCATCCCACGTGGCCGTGCGCTGGGTGTGACGATGTATTTGCCAGAGCAGGATCGCGTGAGTATGTCGCGTCAGCATCTGGAGTCGATGATTTCGAGCTTGTATGGCGGTCGTTTGGCGGAAGAGCTGATTTACGGCCCTGACAAAGTGTCTACCGGTGCGTCCAATGACATTGAGCGCGCAACTGATATTGCCCGTAAGATGGTGACGCAATGGGGCTTCTCTGAAAAGCTGGGCCCGCTGCTTTATGCAGAAGACGAAGGCGAGGTATTCCTTGGCCGCTCAGTGACCCAGAGCAAACATATGTCTGATGAGACCGCGCGTCTTATTGATAGCGAAATTCGTGAACTGATTGACCGCAACTACACTCGCGCACGTAAGATTATCGAAGAAAACATGGACATCATGCACGCAATGAAAGATGCATTGATGAAATATGAGACAATCGATGCCGCGCAAATTGATGACCTGATGGCACGTCGTCCAGTTCGTGAACCTGCGGGCTGGAGTGCGAACGATAATTCAGACAACACGCCGAGCACGCCAAATGCAGAAGCCAGCGCTGATGTGCCGCCATCCTCTTCTGGCGAAGTGGAAACAGGCAATAAGCCTGTAGATCAGGACGGCAAATCGGAAGCGTAATTGTACGTTGAACATAACAAACCCCGGGATAGCTCGGGGTTTTTCTTTTGCCAACAGAAATTTTTCACTTCGAACAAAGCCTTCTCATGAAACTTTTTAATCAATCCAAAATGCTTGATCTGTCATCACCTCAGGTGATGGGGATCCTTAATGTCACGCCGGATTCATTTTCTGATGGCGGTAAGTTTAACCAGCTGGATGCGGCATTGCGCCATGCTGAAAGCATGCTCGTCGCTGGTGCCACTATCCTTGATATCGGAGGGGAATCGACACGCCCTGGCGCCAACGATGTAGCCGAACAGGATGAACTGGATCGTGTTATCCCTGCGATAGAAGCCATTCGCTCCCGCTTTGACTGCTGGATATCGATTGATACAAGTAAAGCCTCAGTCATGCGTGAAGCTGTATTGGCCGGGGCTGATATGATTAACGATGTCAGGGCGTTGAGGGAGACGGGGGCGTTAGAAACCGCCGCAGAAACAGGCGTGCCGGTCTGCCTTATGCATATGCAGGGGCAGCCCCGTACTATGCAGGCAAACCCTACCTATCAAGACCTGTTTGGTGATATTTTCAGCTTCTTTGATGAACGGATAAAAGCATGTGAGGAAGCAGGGATTAACCGGCAAAAGATAGTCCTCGATCCCGGCTTTGGTTTTGGCAAAACCCAGGCCCATAACTACCAGCTGCTGGCTCAGCTAGACGCATTTCACCGTTATGGACTGCCTGTACTGGCCGGTATGTCAAGAAAGTCTATGATTTTTAAACTATTAGAAAAATCCCCGACAGATATTCTCGGGGGAAGTTTAGCTTGCGCCACTATCGCTGCAATGAAAGGGGCACACATCATACGCGTCCATGACGTGGCTGAGACCTCTGATGTTATCCGTGTTGTACAGGCAATGCGGGAGGCGGCGGAATTTTTGGGAGAAACACAATGACAAAACGTAAGTACTTTGGCACCGACGGTGTTCGCGGTAAAGTAGGTCAATTTCCTATCACTCCGGATTTCATGCTCAAACTGGGCTGGGCTGCTGGCCGCGTACTGAGCCAACAGGGCACCAAGAAAGTGCTGATTGGTAAAGATACCCGTATCTCCGGTTATATGTTGGAATCTGCATTGGAAGCAGGCCTGTCTGCCGCTGGTCTTCAGGCGGCATTTACTGGACCTATGCCGACGCCGGCCATCGCTTACTTGACACAAACCTTCCGTGCGGAAGCCGGGATTGTTATTTCTGCATCGCACAATCCTTACTACGATAATGGCATCAAGTTTTTCTCCTCTGAAGGCACCAAACTGCCGGACGAGATTGAGCTGGCGATTGAGGCTGAGCTTGAAAAACCCCTGACTTGTGTAGAGTCGTCACAACTGGGTAAAGCCAAACGTATCGTGGATGCGGCTGGGCGCTATATCGAATTTTGTAAAGGCACTTTCCCGTCAAGCATGAGCCTGAAAGGGTTAAAGATAGTACTCGATTGTGCTCACGGTGCCACCTATCACATCGCACCTTCTGTTTTTCAAGAGTTGGGCGCCGACGTGATTGCGATGGGCGTTGAGCCAAATGGCACCAACATTAATGATCAGGTGGGCGCCACCGACGTACGCGCGCTGCAGAAACGTGTTGTTGAAGAGCAGGCGATGCTGGGGATCGCGTTTGATGGCGATGGCGACCGTGTGATTATGGTTGACCATGAAGGTAACAAAGTCGATGGTGACCAGATAGCCTATATCATTGCCCGTGAATCGCTTCGCCGTGGTGAGCTCAAAGGTGGTGTCGTTGGGACGCTAATGACTAACATGGGCATGGAAGTGGCACTGAAAAACCTCGGCATTCCGTTTACCCGCGCCAAAGTCGGTGACCGCTACGTGATGGAGAAACTGTTGGAAAATGGCTGGACGATTGGCGCAGAAAATTCCGGCCACGTGATCTTGTTGGATAAAGTTACGACCGGTGATGCAATTGTTGCGGCACTGCAGGTCCTGGCGAGTGTTGTTGGCACTGGCATGTCACTGAAAGAGTTGTGTGATGGTATGAGCATGTTCCCGCAAGTGCTCGAAAATGTGCGTTTTAGCGGTGAATCGGATCCTCTTCAGTCTGATGCAGTCCTGTCAGCCAAAGCGGCAGTAGAAGCCAAATTGGGCGATAAGGGTCGCGTCCTGCTGCGTAAATCTGGCACCGAACCTCTGATCCGGGTTATGGTGGAAGGTGAAAACGCAGAAGAAGTTCAGGCATATGCACTGGAAATTGCAGAAGCCGTAAAAGCAAGTTGCTAAAAGCCTGACGGAGTCAGGCATTACACTGGAGCGGGAACGCTGGTTTGGTTACAAGATGTGCAAACGGAATGAAAAGTCCTGTTTTTTTCCATTTTCTACTTGTTTCACCTGCTGGCTTTGGTTAGTATTCTCCCGCTCCCAACGATGGGAGTTGCGCTAGTGAACTGAAACGATCATCTGGCTCAACAATTTGGAACATAGGTGGAACCCATGTACGAAATTCTACTTGTGATTTATCTGTTGGCTGCGCTTGGTGTCATTGGCCTGGTTCTGATTCAACAAGGTAAAGGCGCAGATATGGGAGCCTCATTTGGGGCTGGGGCATCAAACACAGTGTTTGGCTCTGGCGGCTCTGGAAATTTCCTCACCCGAATGACTGCAATTTTCGCAACAGTATTTTTTGTTCTCAGCCTCGTTTTGGGTAACTTGACTGCAAAGCAGACCGAAGTAGGTGGGGAATATGACGACTTGAGTGTGCCAGTGGAGCAGATTCAGTCAGGTGATGTGCCAGCTGCCGGTAACAACAGCGACATCCCGAACTAAAATTTTGCTGAGGTGGTGGAATTGGTAGACACGCTGTCTTGAGGGGGCAGTGCCTTAATTGGCGTGCGGGTTCAAGTCCCGCTCTCAGCACCAATTTAAAAATCCTGAATAAGGTCATGGCACTTGAATTAGTGCGTGAGGCGGCGATATAATGTGCGCCGTTCGGACGCGGGGTGGAGCAGCTTGGTAGCTCGTCGGGCTCATAACCCGAAGGTCGTCGGTTCAAATCCGGCCCCCGCAACCACTTTTAGATGATTGTTTATTGAGACCAAAACAGTCATCGGCCATGAGAAGTCGTGGCAATAGGGTCCAGTTACATTAAACCCCGACGTTCGGGGTTTTTTGTTATCTAAAGATGACCATTCGAATGGATAACTGGGCTTTTAGGCCCTTTTTTTATTTCTGGGGTTTGTATGACCGGACTAGAAAAACAGCTTCTTGCCTTGCTGGAAGCGCCTGTGAAAGCACTGGACTACGAATTGGTCGGGCTTGAGTTTGTTCGTGCAGGACAACACTCTACCCTGCGTATTTACATCGATCACGAAAACGGCATCACAGTGGAAGACTGTGCAGAAGTGAGCCGTCAGGTTAGTGCAGTGATGGATGTAGAAGATCCGATCACTGTGGCTTACAACCTGGAAGTGTCATCGCCAGGTCTGGAGCGACCACTGTTTAAAGCTGAGCATTATCAGCGCTTTGTTGGCCACGAAGTCACAATTGTACTGAAAATGGCCATGCAGAACCGCCGCAAGTGGAAAGGTGAGATCCTTTCTGTCGAAGGCGAGACCGTCACCATTAAGGTCGATGGCAACGAAGAAGCGTTCGCCCTGAGCAATATTGCCAAGGCCAACCTGGTTCCTTCATTTTAAGGTTAAATGAGGCATTAGTTCATGAACAAAGAAATCTTGGCTGTCGTAGAAGCGGTTTCCAACGAAAAGGCAGTTCCGCGCGAGCGCATTTTTGAAGCACTGGAGACAGCGCTGGCTACAGCAACAAAGAAAAAATACGATGCTGACATCGACGTACGTGTGGCTATCGACCGCAAAACTGGCGAATTTGATACATTCCGCCGTTGGTTAGTGGTAGAAGAAGTTACGCTTCCAACACGTGAAATCACCCTTGAAGCGGCCCAGTTTGACGACGAAACCCTGGAACTGGGAAGCTATGTTGAAGACCAGATTGAGTCAGTAACGTTTGACCGCATCACCACACAAACTGCGAAGCAGGTTATCGTACAAAAAGTGCGTGAAGCTGAGCGCGCGCAAGTGGTTGAACAATTCATGGAGAACGAAGGTGAGCTGATCACCGGTGTGGTGAAGAAAGTAAACCGTGATGTGGTTATCGTCGATTTGGGCAACAACGCTGAAGCGGCAATTCAACGTGACGATCAACTGCCACGTGAAAACTTCCGCCCAGGCGACCGCGTGCGTGGTTTATTATATGCTGTACGTCCAGAAGCGCGTGGTTTTCAGCTGTTTATGACCCGCTCTAAGCCAGAAATGCTGATCGAGCTGTTCCGCATTGAAGTGCCAGAGATCGGCGAAGAAATGATTGAAGTGATGGGGGCGGCGCGTGATCCTGGCTCTCGTGCAAAAATTGCGGTTAAGACCAACGACAAGCGTATTGACCCTGTTGGTGCGTGCGTGGGAATGCGTGGTGCGCGTGTTCAGGCGGTGTCTGGTGAGCTGGGTGGCGAACGTATTGATATCGTGCTTTGGGACGACAATCCGGCACAATTCGTGATTAACGCGATGGCACCAGCTGATGTTGCATCCATCATTGTTGATGAAGATACCCACACCATGGATATCGCCGTAGAAGCGGACAACCTTGCGCAGGCTATCGGCCGCAACGGTCAGAATGTTCGTCTGGCTTCTCAGCTCACTGGCTGGGAACTGAACGTGATGACAGTGCAAGATCTGCAGAAAAAACATCAGGAAGAAGCGGGACAGTCAATTGAGCTGTTCAGCAAGCACCTGGACATTGATGAAGACTTCGCAGCCGTATTGGTTGAAGAAGGCTTTACCACACTTGAAGAAGTGGCCTACGTACCAGCAGCTGAACTGCTGGAGATTAACGGTTTGGATGAAGATACCGTAGAAGAATTGCGTAGCCGCGCAAAAGAAGCGCTGACCACCATTGCGTTGGCGAAAGAAGAAATCCTTGAAGGTGCAGAGCCCGCAGAAGACCTGTTGGGTCTGGAAGGTTTGGAGCGTGATTTGGCGTTCCGACTGGCGGCGAAAGGCATCTGCACTCTGGAAGATCTGGCTGACCAAGGTACTGACGATCTTTTGGATATCGAGGGAATGGATGAAGTTAAAGCGGGTGAGCTGATTATGGCCGCGCGCAATATTTGCTGGTTCAGCGACGAAGCTTAAGCGCAGCAAAGGAGGAGCAGAATGTCAGAGGTTACAGTTAAAGCGCTGGCGAACGAAATTGATACGCCGGTAGAACGTTTGCTGAAGCAATTTCAAGATGCAGGCATTCAGAAATCGGCAGACGACAATGTAAGCCAAGATGAGAAACAAACCTTGCTGTCTCACCTCAAGCGAGAGCACGGTGATGATGGTAGCGCTCCAACTCGACTGACGTTACAGCGCAAAAAACGCAGCACGCTGAGTGTTTCTGGTGCTGGCGGAAAGAGTAAGGATGTTCAGGTAGAAGTACGTAAAAAGCGTACCTACGTGAAGCGCAGTGAATTAGAAGAACAGCGTGCAGCGCAGGAAGCTGCACAACGTGAAGCTGAAGAAGCAGCGAAGCGTGAGGCAGAGGAAAAGGCCCGTCGCGAAGCTGAAGAAGCAGCGAAACGTGAGGCTGAAGAAAAAGCAAAACGTGAGGCTGAAGAAAAGGCCAAGCGTGAAGCAGAAGAAAAAGCACGCATTGCGGCAGAAAAAGCAAAAGCTTCGAACGAGACAGCTGAAGAGACGGCTGCTCGTCAAGCAGCTGAGGCGCAAGCGAAGAAAGAAGCTGATGAACTCAAGCGTCGCCAGGAAGAGGAAGCCAAGCGTAAAGCTGAAGAAGAAAGTCAGCGCCAGCTAGAAGAGGCACGCAAAATGGCAGAATTGAATGAAGAACGTTGGAGTCAACAAGAGGCTGCAGTTGTTGAAGTAATGGAAACAGCAGATCATCACACCACCACATCAAGATATGCACGTGAAGCGGAAGACGAAGCAGATCGTCGCCAAGAAGCTGCGCCACGTCGCCGCAAGAAGAAAAAATCAGCGCAAGAGAAAGACGAGGTGTCTTCTTCCCGTAGCCGTGGTGGTAAAGGCGGTAAATTAAAAGGCCGTATGGCGAAACCAACCTCTATGCAACATGGTTTCCAAAAGCCTGCGCAGAAAGTCACCCGTGATGTAGAAATTGGTGAAACTGTCACTGTTGCTGAATTGGCTAACAAGATGGCAGTGAAAGCGACCGAAGTGATCAAAACCATGATGAAGATGGGCGCCATGGCAACCATCAACCAAGTGATTGATCAGGAAACAGCGCAGTTGGTTGCGGAAGAAATGGGCCACAAAGTGGTTCTTCGCAAAGAAAATGAGCTGGAAGAAGCGGTGCTGTCAGATCGTGATGGCAACGCGAAGCTGGAACCCCGTGCACCGGTTGTTACCATCATGGGTCACGTTGACCACGGTAAAACGTCGCTGCTGGACTACATCCGTAAAGCACACGTTGCATCGGGTGAGGCGGGCGGTATTACCCAGCACATCGGTGCATACCACGTTGAAACCGAAAACGGTATGATCACCTTCCTGGACACCCCGGGACACGCAGCGTTTACTTCGATGCGTGCACGTGGTGCGAAAGCAACGGATATTGTGGTACTGGTTGTTGCTGCAGACGATGGTGTAATGCCACAGACTATCGAAGCCATCCAGCACGCGAAAGCGGCGGACGTTCCTCTGATTGTCGCCGTGAACAAAATTGACAAAGATACGGCGAACCCGGATCAGGTGAAAAACGAGCTGGCACAGCACGATGTTATTCCTGAAGAGTGGGGCGGCGAGAACATGTTTGTTCACGTTTCTGCGAAGCAAGGCATCAATATTGACGCATTGTTGGAAGCTATTCTGCTGCAATCTGAAGTGCTGGAACTTCAAGCTGTTCGTGACGGTATGGCAAGTGGTGTGGTTATCGAATCACGTCTGGACAAAGGCCGTGGTCCGGTAGCAACGGTGCTGGTTCAGGAAGGTACGCTGAAGAAAGGCGATATCGTTCTGTGTGGCCTGGAGTATGGCCGTGTTCGCGCAATGCGTGACGAGAACGGTAATGAAGTGGATGAAGCTGGCCCGTCTATTCCTGTGGAAATTCTGGGTCTGTCAGGTGTACCACAAGCGGGTGACGAAGCGACGGTTGTCCGTGATGAACGTAAAGCACGTGAAGTAGCCCTGTACCGTCAAGGCAAGTTCCGTGATGTGAAACTGGCTCGTCAGCAGAAAGCGAAGCTTGAGAACATGTTCTCTAACATGGCTGAAGGCGAAGTGTCTGAACTGAACATTGTACTGAAAGCGGATGTACAGGGTTCAGTAGAAGCGATTGCTGAATCACTGGTGAAACTGTCTACTGACGAAGTGAAAGTGAAGATTGTCGGCTCCGGTGTGGGCGCAATCACTGAAACTGACGCAGTACTGGCCGCGGCGTCTAACGCTATCCTGGTTGGCTTTAACGTACGTGCTGATGCCTCTGCACGTAAGACCATTGATACTGAAAGCCTGGATCTGCGTTACTACTCCGTTATCTACGCCTTGATCGACGAAGTGAAGCAGGCGATGAGCGGTATGCTGGCGCCTGAGTTCAAGCAGGAAATCATGGGTCTGGCTGAAGTACGTGAAGTGTTCAAGTCACCGAAACTGGGCGCAATTGCCGGTTGTGTGGTGTCTGAAGGTACTATCAAGCGCAACAACCCAATCCGTGTACTGCGTGACAACGTGGTTATCTACGAAGGTGAGCTTGAGTCACTACGTCGCTTTAAGGACGACGTACAAGAAGTGGCAAAAGGCTACGAGTGTGGTATCGGCGTTAAGAACTACAACGATGTCCGCGTTGGCGACCAAATCGAAGTCTTTGAAGTGGTCGAAGTCAAGCGTACTATCGACTAATAACCGACGGTAACCGGTTGTTTATAAACACCATGGGGGGAAGTGCGTGGCACTTTCCCCCCATTTCTTATGAGAGAAGAGCGTTATGGCAAAAGAATTCAGCCGTACTCAACGCGTGTCGCAGCAACTGCAAAAAGAAATTGCACTGATCCTGCAGCGCGAGATAAAAGATCCACGCATTGGTATGGTGACTGTCTCCGGCGTAGAAGTGTCACGCGACCTTGCCTATGCCAAAGTGTTTGTGACTTTCCTGACCATGGGAGATCAAACCCCACAAGGCGGCCTGGAAGCACTCCATGAAGCGACGGGCTATATCCGTAGCCTGCTTGGTAAAGCAATTCGACTGCGTGTTACGCCTGAAATCACCTTCTATTTTGATGCGTCACTGACGGAAGGTATGCGCATCTCCAACCTGGTTTCACAAGCGGTGAAATCAGATGAAGCGCGCCGCAGTGATGTGGATGGAGAGGAAGAGTAATGGGTCGCCGTCCACGTCGCCGCGGACGTCCTGTTGACGGGATTATCCTGCTGGATAAACCTACCGGCATTACGTCAAACGCAGCATTGCAGAAAGTTAAAAGCATCTACTTTGCGGAGAAAGCAGGTCACACCGGTGCACTGGATCCACTGGCCACCGGTATGCTGCCGATTTGCTTTGGTGAGGCGACCAAGTTCTCCCAGTTCCTGCTGGATTCAGATAAACGTTACCGTGTGATCGCCAAGCTTGGCGAGCGTACCAATACGTCTGATTCTGATGGTGAAGTGGTAGAAAACCGTGAAGTGAAAGTCAGTCTTGGCGATCTGGAGCGTGCAATTGCCGCTTTCCGTGGCGAAACCATGCAGGTACCTTCGATGTTCTCGGCATTGAAGTACGAAGGTAGGCCGTTGTACGAATACGCCCGTAAAGGCATTGAAGTACCGCGCGAAGCCCGCAAGATCACAGTCTACGATATCTCATTGCTGCGCTTTGAAGGCCATGAAGTGGAAATGGAAGTGCATTGCTCGAAAGGCACTTACATCCGTACTATCGTGGATGATCTTGGCGAAATGCTGGGCTGTGGTGCCCATGTAACCATGTTGCGCCGCACTGGCGTCTCCCGTTATCCGTATGAAAAAATGGTGACGCTGGCGCAGCTGGAAGTACTGCTTGAACAAGCGCGCGAACAAGGTATACAGCCACGCGAGCTGTTGGATCCATTGCTTCTGCCGCTAGACACTGCGGTGCAGGATTTACGTGAAGTAAATCTGTTGCCGGTGGTAGCGAGCTATGCCCTACAGGGCCAGTCGGTGCAAATTCCTAATGCGCCAGCAGAAGGGGAAGTGCTTCGTATGACCGTGGGAGATGACCACACCTTTATCGGTGTTGGAGAAATCGATGCTGATGGTATGTTGAAGCCCCGCCGTCTGGTGCGTACGTCTCAGCAATAAATTTATGGCATGCCGAATGCGACAGCGGTTGCCTTAGCAGGGGAATCGCTGTAGAATTCGCCGCCTCGGGTGTCGGCTGAATCAGAGATTGGCTGACACAAATTAAAACCTTTTACATTTAGGAAATGACTATGTCTCTGAATGCAGAAACTAAAGCAGCAATCGTTGCTGAATACGCACAAGGCGCAAACGACACAGGTTCTCCAGAAGTACAGGTAGCTTTGCTGACAGCTTCTATCAACCACCTGCAAGGCCACTTCGCTGAGCACAAAGGTGACCACCACAGCCGTCGCGGCCTGCTGCGCATGGTTTCTCGTCGTCGTAAGCTTCTGGACTACCTGAAGCGTAAAGACGCTGACCGTTACCTGGCACTGATCGGTCGTCTGGGGCTGCGTCGCTAATAAGCCGCTGGCTTTTAAGCATCGCAATCTGAGAAGGAGCCTTGCGGCTCCTTTTCTTGTTTTATGTCCTGCCCTGTTTCCCTGCAATTCAGACTACAGTGTCAGCGTGCTTACCACGTTTCCCCGCATTGGCGGATAAACCACCAGCATCAAACGAATTATTGGGTTTTTGCGCACGAAACTTTCTGTCGCAAGTTAACGAAAATCAGATAGCCGTGTATAATGTTGGCGCTTTCATCGGACTCACAGTCAACCACGTCGACCATCAGGTCGCGACTATTGAGAAAGCTCTTCAACACCGTGAGAACTTTGTCATTAGTCGCGATTGGTGAGCCCGTTGAACGTTAAGTAATTCAGCGCACCCGTGCGCGCAACAACAAGGAATTTCTCGTGAATCCAATCGTAAAAACATTCCAGTACGGCAACCACACCGTAACGTTGGAAACCGGCGTAATGGCGCGCCAGGCGACTGCTGCCGTGATGGTAAGCATGGACGATACCTCTGTATTCGTATCAGTCGTTGGTAAAAAAGACGCGGTAGAAGGCCAGGATTTTTTCCCGCTGACGGTTAACTACCAAGAGCGTACTTACGCGGCAGGTAAAATCCCAGGTGGTTTCTTCAAGCGTGAAGGTCGTCCTTCTGAAGGCGAAACCCTGACTGCACGTCTGATTGACCGTCCAATCCGTCCCCTGTTCCCAGATCACTTCAAGAACGAAGTTCAGGTGATCGCGACCGTTGTTTCTGTTAACCCGAACGTTAACCCAGACATCGTTGCGATGATTGGTACGTCTGCAGCGCTCTCTATCTCTGGTATTCCATTCAATGGCCCAATTGGTGCGGCGCGTGTGGGTTATATCAACGATGAGCTGGTTCTGAACCCAAGCAACAAAGAGCTGGAAGAGAGCCGTCTGGATCTGGTGGTTGCCGGTACTGACAATGCCGTTCTGATGGTTGAGTCTGAAGCTGACCGCCTGAGCGAAGAGCAAATGCTGCAAGCCGTCGTGTTCGGTCATGACCAGCAGCAGGTTGTTATCAATGCAATCAAAGAATTTGCAGCCGAAGTGGCGACACCTGCATGGGAATGGTCTGCGCCTGAAGTTAACACTGAGCTGAAAGCACGTGTTGCTGAGTTGGCAGAAGCACAGCTGACAGAAGCGTACCAAATCACTGAAAAAATGGCGCGTTACACCCGTGTGGGTGAAATCAAGTCTGCGGTTGTTGAACAACTGCTGGAGCAAGACGAATCTTTGGATGCACGTGAAATTCAGGGCATGCTGAGCAGTCTGGAGAAGCAGGTTGTCCGTAGCCGTATCATCGCGGGCGAGCCTCGTATTGACGGCCGTGAGAAAGACATGGTGCGCGCGCTGGACGTACGTACCGGTGTTCTGCCACGTACCCACGGCTCAGCGCTGTTCACCCGTGGTGAAACCCAGGCATTGGTTACCGCGACGCTGGGTACCCAGCGTGACGCGCAAATCATTGATGAAATCACTGGTGAGCGTACTGATAACTTCCTGTTCCATTACAACTTCCCTCCATACTGTGTGGGTGAAACCGGCTTTGTAGGTTCACCGAAACGCCGTGAAATTGGCCACGGTAAACTGGCGAAGCGTGGTATTGCAGCAGTTATGCCATCTCAGGAAGAATTCCCGTACACCGTGCGTGTGGTTTCTGAGATCACTGAATCTAACGGTTCTTCTTCAATGGCTTCTGTGTGTGGTTCATCGCTGGCGCTGATGGACGCAGGTGTGCCGATCAAGAAATCTGTTGCGGGTATCGCAATGGGTCTGGTGAAAGAAGGCGACGATTTCGTGGTTCTGTCTGACATCCTGGGTGATGAAGACCACCTGGGCGACATGGACTTTAAAGTGGCGGGTACTGACGATGGTGTGACTGCACTGCAGATGGACATCAAGATCGAAGGTATCACCAAAGAGATCATGCAAATTGCCCTGAACCAGGCGAAGGGTGCGCGTCTGCACATCCTTAACGTGATGGATCAGGCGATCTCTTCTGCGCGTGACGATATTTCTGAGTTTGCACCACGTATCCATACCATCAAGATCAACCCAGAGAAGATCAAAGATGTGATTGGTAAAGGCGGCGCAGTGATCCGTGCCCTGACGGAAGAAACCGATACCACCATCGAAATCGAAGATGATGGCACGGTGAAGATTGCCGCGACCGACGGCGAGAAAGCAAAAGCCGCTATCGCACGTATCGAAGCGCTGACCGCAGAAGTGGAAGTAGGCCGTATTTATACCGGTAAAGTGACCCGTATCGTTGATTTCGGTTGCTTCGTGTCGGTGATCGGCACCAAAGAAGGTCTGGTGCACATTTCACAAGTGGCTGACAAGCGCATTGAAAAAGTGTCTGACTACGTGGAAATGGGTCAGGAAGTACAGGTTAAAGTGCTGGAAATCGATCGCCAGGGTCGTATTCGCCTGTCAATGAAAGAAGCGGTAGAGCAAGCGCCAGACGCCTCTGAATCTGACGCACAGCCACAAGCTGACGCATAATAACGGTTTACGCTGTAGCGTGAAACACGGTATAAAAAGGGGGCGATGCCCCCTTTTTGTTTTTCAGGAGAAAAGCGCACATGCGAAAATTTAACTGGCTGCCACTGACTATATTGGGATCGGCACTGCTGCTATCTGGCTGTGCGACTCCGTTGTCAGTGAGCAACAACCAGCCATGGCATATGTTGCCGATGGCGGTGCCATTGCAGCCAACCACGCAACAGGAAGTGCAACTCGCGCGCATCGACCAGATCTTGCTTAGGAACGATCTGGCAGAAAAAGATCGGGCACTGCTTTACTATGAGCGTGGCCTTATCAATGACAGCCTGGGACTTCGCGATCTGGCGCGTCTTGATTTTAATCGTTCCTTGTCCTACAACCCGGCACAACCAGATGTGTTCAATATTCTCGGGGTATATTTTACCCAAAGCGGTATGTATGACGCCGCCTATGAAGCGTTTGATTCCAGTCTTGAGCTGAATGAAAAGCACCAGTTTGCTGAGCGTAACCGAGGCATTGCCCTGTATTACGGTGGCCGTTATGAATTGGCTATTCGGGATTTGCTCAAACATTTTCATGACGACGAAAATGATGCCTACCGTGCCCTTTGGTTGTATCTGGCAGAGCTTGAGTATTTGGGGCCAGAGAAAGCAAAACAAGAACTGAGAGAGCGCTATAATCGCTCAGATAAACTCGACTGGGGCTGGCTGCTGGCCCGCATGTATCTCGACGATATCAGTGAAGAAGCGTTTTTTCAGAAAGTGATGAACGAGAGTACAGACAACGCCCAGTTGGCGGGAAGGCTGTGTGAAGGGTATTTCTACCTTGCCAAGCGTTATCAGGCCCAAGGGGATATCAGCTCTGCTGTAGCGTTGTATAAACTTGCCATGTCCGGCAATGTGTATGACTTTGTCGAACATCGTTACTCCATGCTGGAGCTTAGCCGTATTGCCTATGAGCTGAATAACCCGTCCTGACCCGTCTTTTCCTGTCGATACTGAATACTTTCCCATTGATAAAGAAAGAAAAAGCCGCAATGCGGCTTTTGTTGTTTCAGTGCGCAGGTTAAGACTGTATTGCCATACCTTCAATGCTGTGCCAGTAACCATTACAGAAGTGGCTTTTGGGGGCAAAACCGGATTCGCCGCGTTTGAAACCGGCCAGTACATCCAGAGTTCGCATGCTTTGTGGGCTAATACGTATGACATCGACCAAACCCTCCATTGAGGCGATGTCTGCGCTGAGGTCATAACAATACCCGGATTGGGTCTGAATGCCGTTGAGGGTAAAGACGGGTTGGCCTTCCTGGCTTTTTACCTCCAATCCTTGTGGGTAGTTGATGCAGCAGGTTTCGCACTTGTCTTTCGGACGGTTTTCTGCCCGGGCACTGAAGCAGCGGGCAGAGTAGGCCAGCGGTAAGTGACCATAAGAGAACACTTCCACTTCAAACTGGTTACGGATACCCATCGCATCAGCCTCAGCCTGCACTTTTTGCAACCACTCACGGGACAGCTCTACCGGCATGCACCAGCGGGTCATGCCTTTTTTGAGCATCACCTGCAATGCTTGTGCGTTATAAAGGTTCAATGCCGGGCCTGCGACAAACGGAATACCTTTTTCGTGAGCTAACTGAATGGCAGACACGTCGTTGGCTTCAATGATGAACTCACCGTTGTCAATATAGGTTTGCATCACCCTGACTTCGCTCGGCGCTTCCAGCAGCGCCATGGTCGACAACACCACTTGCTTGCCGCTGGCAGCCAGTTCACGACCGAGGTTCATCCAGTCAGCAGGACGCATTTCACGGCGCTTCGAACACACGGTTTCACCCAGATAGACGATATCAGCGTCGCTTCCTACCGCGGTTTGATAGAAGGTTTCAACATCGTTTTTAGGCCAGAAATAAAGAAGTGGGCCAAGTGAATATTTCATGGGTTACTCCCTTACTGCCATTGACGGTGATAGGCGCCAAGTGTGGTTTGTGCACCTTCAGAAACGCTGTCAAGGCACTGGTTCCATTGTGGCAGTACCTGATAGTTTTCCGGGTTGCGCTTGTAGCTGTCGATAGCCTGCCGCCAGGTGCGGGTGACCTGCTCAACATAGGCAGGGCTGCGCTGGCGGCCTTCAATTTTCACCGAGGCAATATTGGCTTCAAACAGCTCAGGCAAAATGGAGAGGGTATTGAGGCTAGTTGGCTCTTCCAGGGCATGGAAAGGTTCTGCATCTGTTACAAAGCGGCCTTTGCACAGGGTGGGGTAGCCAGCATTTTCGCCCGCTTTATAGCGGTCAATCAGAATGTTATTCAGCCGTGATTCCAAGCCGTCAGGGGTTTCCTGCCAGCGAACGTATTTAGCTGGTGAGCAGGCACCCACTGTGTTCGGGGATTCACCGGTCAGGTAAGAGGAAAGATAACAGCGCCCCTCAGACATGATGCACAGGCTGCCAAATGCAAAGACTTCCAGATCCACATCCGTAGTGCGAGCCAGTTGCTTGACCTGATGAATAGAAAGCACTCGCGGCAGTACCACGCGTTTGACGTTGAAATGGTCTTTGTAGAACTGAATAGCGGCACTGTTGGTGGCAGATGCCTGCACGGACAGGTGGATTTCCATGTCCGGGTGTTTGGTGGCGGTATAATCAAGCACGGCGAGATCGGCAATGATCAGTGCGTCTACGCCCAGATCGACCGCCGCATCCACGGCGTCAGTCCAGCGCTTGAATCCATCAGGATGTGCAAAGGTGTTCAACGCGACGTGAATGTGTTTGTTGCTATCCCGGACGTAAGAAACGGCTTTTTCCAGTTTCTTCCCATCAAAGTTCAGGCCTGCAAAATGGCGGGCATTGGTGCCGCCTTTAAAGCCAATATATACTGCGTCAGCACCGTTATCGATAGCAGTTTTTAAGGCAGGGAGGTTCCCTGCGGGACAAAGCAATTCCATATTTCTCCCCACGAAACGTGGTCAGCATCAAGCTGGTTGGGTGTTGAGATAAACCCCGGATTGTAAGGAGAGGTGACGGTATGGGTTTTGATATAAGGCAGATTAAGGTGAAAAATTTGAGCTGGAGGCGAGAAAAAGGTGCGTGTCGCACCTTTGGGATTTAAGAAGCCACTCTGGCTTTATGGTTATTAATCAGTAACGTTTCAAATTCGGCCCTTGGCATCGGTTTGTAGAAATGAAAGCCCTGGATAGTGTCGCATTTCAGGTTGGCCAATACGCTGGCCTGTTTGCCTGTCTCGACCCCCTCGGCGACGACTGACATATTCAGTGAGCGACCAAGGGTGATGATGTTCTCTATCAAGGTGACCTGTTTAGGAAAGGTTTCCATGTCACTGATAAAAGCACGGTCGATTTTGATCTCATCGAGTGGGAATTTTGCCAGGTAGGAGAGTGACGAATAGCCTGTACCAAAGTCATCGATAGAGAGAGCGAAGCCCAGATCTTTAATGGCATTCAGCATCTGGATAGCATGCTCACCATCATTCATAACAGCACTTTCTGTCAGTTCAAAGGTAATGAGTGACGGAGCAATTTCGGTTGCTGCCTGCAGCTTTTTCATGTGTGAGGTGAGATTCGGATTGCGGAATTGTTGGGGTGACAGGTTGATAGCCACACGCCCCGGTAATATCTTCATGTTCTGCCACCGTCGCACGGTTTGGAACACTTCGCGCATCACGTTGCGACCCAGCAGTTCAATCATGCCCGAGCGCTCTGCGACCGGAATAAAACGCCCTGGGCTGATGTAACCTTCGACAGGATGTTTCCAGCGCACCAGTGCTTCAGCACCATTGATGGTGTAATCCTTGGCGTTGACTTTGGGCTGATACCAAACCTCTAAACTATTGTTTTGAAGTGCTTTTTGTAGTTCTATTTCTAGCCAGAGACGCATGCGCGCTTCTTTGTTCATGTGCTGGTTATACGTCACCAAGCGGTTTCGACCTCGTTCCTTGGCCTCGTACATTGCAGTATCGGCGTTTTGCAGCAGACTGCGTGCATCTTTGCCGTCATCAGGGTACCTCACCATGCCGATGGAGCAGGCGAGGTATTTGCTGAAATGGTAAAGGTCAAACGGCTGGCTGATAATATCCACCACACGGCGTGACAGCTCATTGGCTACTTCATCGCTGCTGTGTTCGGGCAGTAAAATGGCGAACTCATCACCACCAAGGTGGCCGAGAATGGTGTCTGGCGGAAGTCGTTTGCGAAGGCGCTGAGCAATGTCCTGAAGTACACGGTCGCCAATATGGTGTCCCAGGGAATCATTGATGTTTTTGAAGTTATCGATGTCGAGATAAAACATCAAAAGGGGGGTGTTGCTGTTGATGAGTTGTACCAGGCGACGGGAAAATCCGTGGCGATTGTACAGGCCGGTCAGGGCATCAAACTGGGCCAGTTTTTCGAACGTCTGTTGATGATCTGGCACCGCTGCCGTGCGGGAGAGAGTGATAATGGCACCACTGCCGCCGAGCAGGCTCACCGATCCAAATGAGACATTCAGTGCGGGGTTTCCGTCAGCCTCTCTGGCCTGGCAGACCAGTTGCTGTCCGGGTTTCAGGGCATTGAGAGACGCCTCCACAGATTGGCCTTTCACTGGGGAGATCAGCAGATTTTCAATGTCTTCGCCCAGGATCTCGTTGTGACTGTCAAAGCCCAGCAATTTCCCTGCAACACGGTTAGCGCTCAGTACCACACCATCCGCGAGCACACAGCATCCGTCACCTACAAGCTGACACAGGTTTTCAAACCGGCTCTCTGAGGATTCCAGTGCACTGGTGAGTACCTGGCGTTCAGATGTATCCGCAGCATGGAAAATGATCGCGCCTTCCCGCCATTCGCTCTCAGCCAGTGGTGTGACACTGAAGTGGAAGCTGGCGTCGTGTATCCCATCGTTCAGCGCGATCTCTCCCTCAGAGCTGTCACCACGGAAGGCGCGCTCATAGTGGGGTTTGAGTGCCTCGTAAAAATGGGGGCCGAGAATGTCCTTATCGTGTTTGCCGATCAACTTGTCATGTTCCAGCCCGCTGATTTCGCAATAGCGTTGACTTACCCAAAGGTAATGGTGATGTTTGTCCAGGACGGCAAAGAGAAATGGACTGTTTTGAGTAAGACGTGAGAACCAATAGGTCAACTGCTCAACGGGCATTTAGGTACCATACATCATAGCTTATGTGGCTATATCCAATTTCGACTCCATGATTGAAACAACACTATATAATCTGAGGGCTCAGTGATAAACCTTTCTGGAATAGAGCTTTGTTTTTTTGACACAAGGCATGAAAAAATACGCGAGCAGTGTCATACAATGTCAGTTACCTTCGACTGACTCTCAATTAGGATCCCACTTTGTTCGACAAACTTCATTCAACGCTGGTGCAACAGGCACCCAATTTCCTGCGCTTTCCCGTTAAGCTTATGCCTGCGTCTGTCCAACAAAAAGTGATGTTGGAAGCCCTGAAACGTGTTTTTCGTGAGGCGCTGGATGATGGTGAGTTTGAGTTTCTTGAAGATCGCTGGTTGGAAGTGCATGTACGCGATATCGGCTTTAAAAGCTATATCAGCTATGAACATAAAAAACTGGTGGTGCGCCATGACATTGAAACGCCGGATGTACGCTTCAGTGGTGACATCAACGATTTGATCTTGATTGCTGCACGCAAAGAAGATCCGGATACCCTGTTTTTCCAGCGCCGTTTGGTGATCGAAGGGGATACTGAGCTGGGACTGGAAGTCAAGAACCTGATGGACAGCGTGGATCTGGAGTCGTTGCCCACCGCGATGCGCCAAGCCCTGTTTTCATTGGCAGAGTTTGTGCAAAAAGGGCTACAATCGCCCTCTTCTGTTAACGGGGTCCACTATGCTCATAAGATCTGAAGCTCTGGCTGATCAGTTTGCTATTGATAGGTTGCTCAAGAAAGTTTTTCCCACGGACGCTGAAGCGGAATTGGTGAAATCGCTACGTGAAAATGGTCACAACACCCTGTCTCTGGTTGCCTGCAATGATGGAGGAGACGTGGTGGGGCACCTGATGTTCAGTCCCGTATTAGTTGATGGAACAGATACCGGCGTTCAGGGATTGGCGCCGCTTTGTGTTCATCCAGATTACCGTGGGCAAGGCATTGCAGCTCAACTGGTTCGTGAAGGTTTTGATACCCTGAATGAGTTTGGTTATCCAGCGTGCGTGGTGCTTGGCGATCCAGCCTACTATTCCCGTTTTGGCTTTAAACCGGCAGAGGAATTTGGTTTGAGCTGCAAGTGGGATGTACCAGCAGATGCCTTTATGGCGTTTGAATTTGCAGAGGGGGCTTTTAATACAGTCCAAGGCCAGGTCACTTATTGTGCGGAATTTGATGCGCTGTAGCTAAATAATCACCAGGTGTTTTAAGGGCTGCGTTTGCGGCTCTTTTACTTGGTGTCGTTTATTGATGTAGTTTGATAGCATCTCTCCCGGATGGACGTGAGTGAGACTGGCATGAACGATCTGCAACGATTAAAGGAAATGGGCATTACGGTTTGGGATATCCGCCGACCAGAATGTTTTCCTGATGTCACCCCAAAAACCATTTCACTGCCTGAAAGCTGCCAATTGTTGTTGGTGTCTGAGCATGTGCCTTCCGGGCAGGATGCCTGGCTGTTTGGTAAAGTGCTTGCCAGCATGAAATTGACGCCAGAACAGGCGCTTCATTTACCGCCACAGGCACTCGGGCTGCTGGGGAAGCATCAACTGGTATGGTGTTGGTTTGCCGGGGTAAGTGCGGTGAGCCTTGATGGGGTGAACACGCTGACTTCGCCTTCACTGGCAGCACTTGATAAAGATCAGGGTGCGAAAAAGGGGCTTTGGCAACAGATAAAAAGATATGAATCCTGACATTCTTCCTATGGACAGCCAGTGGCTGGATGAGGTGGTTCGCATTGAGCAGGCAGCCCATAGCCACCCTTGGGCCGAAAGCCTGTTAAGAAAACCAGAATCCAAGTTTGGTTGTAACCGTGTGCTGGTGGTTAACCAGACGCTGGTAGGGTACTTCTTTGCCCAATGTGTCGCGGGAGAAGCCTCTTTGCTCAATATTGCTGTCTCACCGGATTATCAGGGGCAGGGATATGGCAAAATCTTGCTGCAAGCTTTCCTCGATTGTATGAAAGAGATGGGCGGGGAGGAAGCCTGGCTGGAAGTGCGTGAAAGCAATAAAGCTGCCATCAGGTTATACGAATCGCTTGGCTTTAACGAATTTGACCGGCGGTATGATTATTATCCTTCGGCCACTGACCGCGAAGATGCGCTCATTATGAGTTACTGGTTTGAGTAAAAACCGGATGAATAAACGAAAGAAAACCCGCCAGATTGCGGGTTTTCTTTCTTAGGTCGTTTGCTCTTGTTGCGGCAAAACGCACGGTGGATGGATAAACCCTTGGTAAGCGTTGATGACATCGATATTGATTTTTGACTTGCTCTCTTCATCTTTTACGCCGGTAGCAATCACGGTGATACCCTGTGATTCTGCGATGTTAGCCAGCATGTCGATAAAGAGGCGACTCTGAGCATTCTGGTCTTGGCTGAAAGCGTGATCCAGTTTGACGTAATCTGGCTTCAGTACCGTCAGGTATTCGACTTCTTGCAAGTAGCGGCCAAAGTGGTCAATGCCAATCGTCGCGCCGGCTTTTCGTATCCCTTCACTGAAGGCAATGCAGGCGCTCAGGTTGTTGCATGCGCTCGCTTCGCTGATTTCGAAACAGATCTTGTCTGCTGGCAGGATGGTTGTCAGTAGCGTTTGCAGCCAACTGAGAAATTCGTGGCTTTCCAGACTGTCATTGGTCAGGTTGAGGGCGACAGTTTCCGTGATAGGGGAAGCCTTGTGTAAACCGACCAGATGCTCTATCACCACACGGTCGAACTCGATGCCTTTTTTAAATAGCTGGATATAGGGCATCAGGCGTCCGCCGGATTGCCAGCTACCCTCGATATTTGCATGGGTGAAAATCTCCCGGTGAAGCGCAACCCCTTTGTTTCCAGACAGAGGATAAACCGGTTGTGCCAGCAAGCGTATCGCCTTGTGTTTTAAGGCGTCATTAAGCAGTGAGCGCCAGGTTTCACGACCAATGACTTGCTCCTCGGAAGCGCGGTTAAACACGAATACATCATGCTGCTTGATGGCACGTTGCAAAGCATTGTCAGCGAGGGACAGTAATTGTGTGCCGGGAAGCCCATGACCATGCACCACGCCAATGTGGAAGCCTTCATTGGTATTAAACCCTGCCATGGTGACTTCGTTGTTCAGGGTGCTGATCAAGGTATGCAGGCCTTGTTGGCATTGTTCTTCACTGCTTTGCGGCAAAATGAGGGCGATTTCGGTGTCACTGAGACGGGCGATACAGACATTAGGATGGGCACGGAATGCCGATTGCAGTGAACCCGCTAACAGTTGCCAGGTTTCATCGCGTGCCACATAGCCGTAACGACGGTAAATAATATCCATCCAGGACATGTCAGCGATAAAAACAGCGCCGGGAACACCTTCTTCCTCTGTCATCCAACTGCCCAGCTGGTGGGTAAAGTACTGGCGGTTGGGCAGGCCTGATACGGGATCATACATCAGGCTGTTATTCAAGGTTTTCAACTCTCTGTGTAGGGACTGAATGATCCGTTGGATGTGGTTCGCGAGATTATCCAGTGCCATATCCAGCGATTTAACACCAGAACGTTGTTTTGCCTGCGGTGACGTAAAATCTTGCTCGGAGAGACTGTCGAGTGTTCTGGTAACGCGTTTAATTGCCCTTTTACTACGTTTGAACATAACAGTGAAAGCACTCAGAAGCATCACAACAGCCACCCCAAGTATCAGGGAAAACTGGCTAGCCTCTCTGGCAACAACCTGGCTGGCGGCATGCGGTGAAAACGTCAATGTCAGTGAGGCAACGTCTGAGCCTTCATGAATCAGGGGAAAGGTACGTTTGACAGGCTGGATACCCATCACTGCTTCAAACCAATAGATGTTCAGAGACGTTTCTGGGCTGGACCACTCGACTTTCTCTGCAGTAACAAGATCGGTGAGCGCAATGGTGTTGAGCTCGTTAGATAGGCTGGCTTCCACAATTCTTTGAATCGAATCCGTATCGTAGTAAGCAACAAATGCAGGAAGCACTTTGGCCAGCTGGGTTTGCGCAGCATCCGCACGCAACGAAAGCTGCTTTTGCTGTTCATTTACACTGACAGTTATCTGGGCAAGCACCGACAGCAATATCAGCAGTAGGGCAAAGGCATAAATCCACACATAGGGCAGGCGTTTTTCAAACATAGAGCGTCTCTTGTTAGCGCACGATAAAAAGAGGCCGGTCGGTAAGACCGGCTCATACCGTTTACTCGACCGTAAAGATTGTCCAGCGCATGTCTGTCGTGCTGTAGCTTCCTGACAGGGTTGCCATGACGCGGCGGTTTACATCGTGTGCATATTCAGAGTCTTCATCAATCAAAGGCTCTGTGTCCCCATAACCAATGGCATCGACACGGGATGGTGCAATGCCGAAGTCGTTAATTAATGCCCGGGCGACGGCATTTGCACGGCGCTGTGATAACGACAGGTTGTAGTCTGGATTACCCACCTTGCTCGCATGCCCTTCAATAGTGACATGGGCATCCCGCTGGTCGTTCAAAAAGTCCGCCAACTGTTCGAGTTTTGCGTAGTTGCTGGGACGCAGGGCGGACGAGTCGTTGGCAAATGCCACATTCAGGCGAAAGCTTTGCTTCACCGTCTTATCGCGAGGGCAACCATCGTTGTCGACTGCTGCGCCACGAAGTGTTTCGTTACACTTTTCGCGGGCATTGATGACGCCGTCATAATCCAGATCGCGAAGGTCATTCACCTGGGGAGAGGTGTCTTGCATGGTGACAATGTCTTGTGAGCTACAGCCTGCCAACAATAGAATAGAAACAATAGCGAGTGTCTTTTTCATTATTGAACACCTCCTTCGTCGTTTTCGTCTCCTTGCCAAACCTCAGGGGTAGTGACGCGCAATGATGCCAGTAATTGGCCTGTTGCATTCAGCAACCGGTACTGAGCAATAAGATCGTCGTATTCTGCCGTGAGATACTCGCGGCGTGCCTGGAACAGTTCGTTTTCAGCATCCAGCACATCAATCAGTGTGCGCTGGCCTAGCTTGAACTGATCTTCATAGGCATTTCGGGTTTCAGTTGCCGCCTCAACGTGCTGGCGAAGGTACTGCATTTGCTGTTTCAGGAATACGCGGGCATTCCACGCCAGCGTGGTGCCTTCTTCAATATCGCGATAGGCATTGAGCTGAATCGCTTTTGATTCATTGATGTTATAAGCCGCTTCGCGCTCACGGGCTTTGTCTGCACCGCCAGAGAACAGGTTGTAGTTGACACGTACCATGGCGAGGATTTCGTCATTGTTGCCGCCGACATCCAAACTGCTTCCTGGGGAGGTGCCATCGTTACCGTCAAGGTTGTCATCCCAGCTTGCAGAAAGATCAAAAGAGACCTCTGGGTAATAATTACCTTTTGCTGCTTCACGCTGAGCTTTGGCAGCACTGATATCACTGTCGGCAGCTTTCAATGTTGGATGGGCAGCTTTGGCCATTTCCATCGCCGATTCCAGCGAGGTTGGCAACATCACGGCATCTGGCACTGGGATACGGGTGTCTTCCGGTGTGCGGTTTACGATACGCTGATAGGAAATTCTGGCATCAGACAGGTTATTTTGTGCAGAGATAAGGTTTGAATGCGCGCGGGCGAGGCGGCCTGTCACCTGAGAAAGGTCTGCGGTTGAACCCAGTCCGGAATCGGTTTTCTGTTTCACCTGCTCATAAATGATCTGGTGGCTTTCGAGGTTACGTTCGGCAAGTACTACAATCTGTTCGGCACGCAGGAACTCAAGGTACGCGCGGGCAACTTCCAGGGCTAAATCTTCTGCAGTGGCAAAAAGTGTCCATTGGTTGGCACTCGCTTCGAAAGTCGTGCGTTTAACTTCGTTGACGGTCTGGAAGCCGCTGAACAGTACCTGGCGAAGTGACACGCCGATTTCACGACGGGTCATTTCTATTTGTTCGTCAGTACCAAAATTGACAGCATCCCGTCTGGTTGAAGGGCTTTCTGTCCATTCACGGCCAATGCCAGCATCAAAATCAATGGTTGGATAATAACCTGCACTGGCTTGATGAATCTGCTCCTCGCTTGCCTTAAAGCGATTGAATGCCTGCCTGATTTGCGGGTTAGTATCCAGTGCTGTTGCTACAGCCTGCTCCAGAGACTGGGCCCCAGCCGCTGTAGGAAGCAAGCTCGCTGCGACTGCCAGAGCAGCGACACTTGTTCTGAGCGAATGGCCAACACTGTTTTTCATTACTCTCTCCTTGTTATTATTATCAACGCTCTCGGAGCGCTGACTCTTTTGCTCTTAATATTGGGTTAAGCAGGTATTCCAGCACTGTCCGCTTGCCGGTAATGATGTCCACAGAGGTCAACATGCCCGGAATGATTGGCAGCTCACTGCCGTCTTTTTTCTCCAGACTGGATTTTTCTGTCCGGATCCTGACCAAATAAAAACTGTTGCCCTCTTCATCCTGCGTGGTATCAGCGCTGATGTGCTCCAACGTGCCATTGAGGCCGCCATAACGCGTAAAATCGTAGGCGGTTACTTTGACAACAGAAGGCAGACCCGCGTGCAGGAACGCGATATCCTTCGGTGCGATCTTGGCTTCGATAAGAAGCTGATCCTCGGCAGGGACGATTTCTATCAAATCAATACCCGGTTGCACGACGCCACCAAGGGTATTGATATGAATGGTTTTGATGGTGCCAGTGACAGGAGCGGTGATAACCGCTTTGTCTACCTTGTCCTGTGCTCCGACCTGAGCTTGGGTGAGGCGGGAGAGGCGGGTTTCCAGCTCACTCATTTTGGCCCGGGTTTCATTACTGAAGGCAAGTGCGGCCTCGCGGCGTTTTAAGATAGCTTCGTCAACAGAAGCTTTGATTTTTGGCTGCATCAACCGAAGTGAACTCAGCTCACCCTTCAGATCATTGACCTGACGCTCAAGCTTGAGTAAATCGATTTCTGAAACAATCCCTTTCCTCGCCAGTGGAATGGTGATTTTCAGCTCCCGCTTGATCAGGCCGAAGCTGTTTGACAGGGTGCGGATTTTCGATTCAACTTCCTGGCTTTCTTGCTGCTTTTGCAAAATCTGGCGAGCCAGAATTTCGAGGCGGTTTTTGAGATCCAACAGACGGCCTTCGTATTCCTGACGCTGACCTTCAATTAATGCTGGCTCTGACTCTTCAAGTTCGGAAGGAAATTCAAGTGGCGACAGGGTGATGGCAATTTGCTCCCGCCAGTTTGGGGCTGCAGGGGACAGCTTAATACTGCGTAGTTCTGAGCGCATGCGAATGATATTGGCACGTAGGCTGGAGACCTCTTCTTCCTGCTGGGCAAAATCGGAGCGGAAACGGGTGTCATCGATACGTGCCAGTGGCTCTCCCTGCTTCACCAACTGGCCTTCCTGCACATACATAGCCTGCAAAATGCCGCCATCCAGACTTTGTATTAATTGCACCTGGGAAGAAGGAATAACTTTGCCTTCACCACGTGTAACGCGATCCAGGGAGGCAAAGGCTGCCCATGTAATGATGGCTACAAAAAAAGTAAATACCCCCCAGATAACAAAGCGGTAGCGCACTGGTGCATCAGTCAGCATGGCGCCGTAGACGTCATCGGTCATTTCAATGTCATCACGCTTGAGCGCGTTAGTCATGTTGACCTCCTGCATTGGCATTCAGACGCTCCAGCACTTTATCCCTTGGTCCGTCCATCACAATGCGCCCCTTATCCATGACAATGACGCGGTCAACTAATTGAAGCAGCGCCATCTTGTGGGTGATCATCACTAAGGTGCGCTCTTTTGAAGCGAACTTCATGGCGTGGATAAACTGGCTTTCTGCGTGGGCATCGAGGCTGGCAGTGGGCTCGTCCATGATAAGCAGGGGCGGGTCATTGAGCAGCGCACGAGCAAGGGCAACCGACTGTCGCTGACCCCGGGAAAGGGCTTCTCCGCGCTCACCGACTTGTTTATCGAGCCCTTCGCTGTCCTGAGAGGTGAACGTTCCCACGCCAGAAAGTTGCGTAGCACGTATTAATTGATGCTCTGTCACCTGTCTGGTACCGAACATAATATTTTCGCGTATCGTACCGTGGAAAAGCGTTACATCCTGCGCCAAATAACCCACATTGCGACGCAGATCTGCTGGGTGGATCTGTTTTGCATCCACGCCGTCGAAACGTAAGCTGCCAGTTGTTGGTTGGTAAAGGCCTGCCAGCATTTTGATAAGGGTGCTCTTGCCAGTACCGTTTTTGCCCAGAATGGCAATTTTTTCACCGGCATTGATGGTAAAGCTGGTGGGGTGAAGGGTCGTTTTTTCAGACTCCGGATAGCGAAAGCCAATGTTGTCAGCGTAGATATCGCCTTTTAAACGCTTACGGCTGATCAGGTGGCCTTTATCTGCAAATTCATCTTCCTGATCCATCATGGCATTAAGCTGGCGCATACCTGATTGGGTCTGGTTCCAGCGGCTCATAAGGCCTGCCAGTTGCGCCATTGGTGATACAGCACGGCTGGAAAGCATCACCGCAGCAATAATCCCGCCCATGGTAATTTGGGCGTCAGCGACGCGATAGACACCCAGGACAACCACGGCAACTGATGTCACCTGAACAATGAAAGACGCAAAATAGGAGACCGAGTTGGTGATTTGCTTCACCTTGAGGTTCCAGTTTGCTGTGTGTGCGGTCATCTGTTGCCAGCTTTTCTGCACGATCCCTTCTGCCACATTGGCTTTTATACTTTCGAGTGCGGAGAGGCTTTCAATTAAATGTCCATGCTTTTGGCTGGCGTATTTGTTTGACTCTTCAATGGCTGCTTTAAGTTTTGGCTGAACAAACAGGGCATAGCCAATAATCAGGATACCTGCCACGACCGGGACAACAGCGAGGTCTCCTGCAAAGAGATAAATGACAAACAAGAAAAAGAGAGCAAAGGGTAAGTCGACCAACGTAGTGAGGGTGGCCGAGGTCAGCATGTCCCGAATGCCATCAAATTCACCCAGTTGCTTGGCCATGCCGCCAACACTTTTGGCGCGCTTTTCCAGTGGAATCCCCATCAGACGGGCAAACAGGCGTGAAGACACGATGATATCGACTTTCTTACCTGCAATATCAATCAGGTAAGAGCGCATTTTTTTCATCAGGAAATCAAAACTGAAGGCAATCAGTGCACCGCTCGCCAGTACCCACAGGGATTCAAAGGCGAGGTTAGGCACTACCTTGTCATACACATTCATCACAAACAGCGGTGAAACCAGTGCGAAGATATTCACCAGCACTGACGCTATCAATGCATCGCGGTAAATCGGCGAGGCATCTTTCACTGTTTGCCAGAACCAATGGATTTTTGTGTCGTGAAGGTGCAGATCGACGCTGTTGTCACCACGATACTGACGTTTAACTAAAAACGTATAACCGGTATACATGGCTTCAAGATCCGCCAGCGGAATCTCTTCCTCGCCACCGGTTTCAGAGGTTTGGATGAGTGCCGTGCCTTCTTCGGTGTTAATCTCGCGGAGAATACAGGCTTTTTTATCAGTCAAAAGAAGTATGCAAGGCAATAAAAGCGTTGGCAGTGCCTTCAATTGTCGGCGGGAAAGTTTGGCAGTCAACCCTGCACGGGCTGCCGCCTGAGGAAACAGATCCGGTGTCAGCAGGGCGTCAGTCATCGGGAGACCCGCCGTTAGGGCATCCCCCGAGCACGGCGAACCATAGTGCTCAGTCAACAAGACCAAGCAATCTAACAACGGGTCGTCCACCGCTTGCGTTGACGCGCTAATGCGCCACTGCTGCGGCTTGCGTTTGGCAATTGCTGCGTCGGTCACCTAGTTCTCTCTATAAAAACGTAAACAATTAATAACAAAAGCCAAATAAGACATCGACCGAATGGCCGATGTCTTTAGGGCTATTGTTAATCTTGTGGTTCTTGCTGTTCAACCAGTGGTTGGAAAGTAATTGAAGAAGTTTCACCTGACTGTGTCAGTGTCAACGTGCCCTTACCTTCAGAGTAGAGTGTGTTGATTTGCACTGAACCGTTATCCAGTGATAAGCCATCCAACACAATCTTTTGGTCAACACTGCTATCACCGTTCAGGTCGAGATTCAGAACGAGTGACTTATTGCCGTCTTCTCCGACTTCCTCAAACGAAACGATCTTACTGATATCAACAGCATCACCGCTTTCTTTGACGAGAAGGTCGGTCAAATGTAGTTTGTCTTCTGACGTGTTGAAGTCTTTAGCGGTATCAACCCACAGTTCTCCTGCGACCGAATCTGCACTTCCCCAGACAAAAACATCTTCGCCAGCACCACCGATTAGCGTGTCATTACCTGCATCGCCGCGGAGCCAGTCATTGCCTGTGCCTCCATCTAAGATGTCATCGCCGGAGCCGCCTCTCAAAGCGTCGCTACCAGAGCCACCAAACAACCGATCTTCGCCTGTACCACCAGAGATGATGTCCGTTCCATCTTCACCAAAAATGGTATCGTTGCCTTTACCACCTTGTGCGACATCCGCCCATGCTTGGTACGATGCGTTTAACGTACCATCTTCCAGCTCCGCTGAGCTTGAGGATAGTGTGAAAAGCTCGGACTCTGAAGCTGCGACAAAACCAAGCATTTCCTCTTCGCTATATCCGGCGTTATCGCCGCTGTCGCCAAGATAAATCCAATCATCGCCCGCGCCACCTTCAACATGGTCATTGCCACCATAGGTGTAAATAGCATCGCTGGAATTTGAAACAAATTGCTCGCCCTCTGGCAGTTTATCCAGAGCAGGGTTGGTCAGTCCGGTTACGCCATTGAGTTGGTCCACTGAAATTAGCCCTGGGCTGGCGCCGTCAAAGATAACGTGGCCATTGACTTTGATTGGTGAACCACTTCCTGTGTCAATCATATCTATGTTTCCATAGCCAGAGTGCAGCTTGACCGTGTCGTTGGAATCACCCGTTTCAATCTTATTGCTGGTGCCTGCAGGGACAATCGTCACCGTAACATCATCGGTATCATTGTCTCTGTCACTGGCCACCACTTTGAAGTTCAACTCCTCAGTAATTGGCGCAAGTTGTTCGAAACTCCAACTGCCAGAGGCGTCAAGCTGCAAATCGCCGACAACTATCGCCGCAGCGCCTGAGCCTAAGGTTACCTGCCAGTGAGTGTTTGAAACTTGTGAGAAGCTATAGATACTAGTGTTGCCTTCGATTGAGCCGAATTGAGTAATAGCAGGCGAAGCGCCCGCACCGTCAGCACCGTATTGAACATCGATTTGACCACTGGCGTGGGCGTAGATGCTCCCATCCTGCGTCATATCAACATCGACACCTTTAATAGTGAAATCACTGCCTTGGGTTGGAGTAATTCGGAACTCATCAAATCCTGTAGGTACATCAAAGTGCACATCGGCAGCTTGAGGACCATGGTAAGTTACGTCTCCTTTGTCGAAAGAGTATGACGCGACAGGTACCCCTTCTTTGTAGAAAGTCACAATGCCGAAGACAGGCTTACTGCCATGCATCAAGGCTGTGCTGTCATTGAGCTTGTAGAGTGAGAGCGACAAGTTGTATGCAACATCATCCTGAGCCAAAGAGCCAATAAGCGTTTCAGCTTCAGCAGAAGTAGATTGGATCTCGTGCTTGTTGTTTGTCCCCATCGAACTTGCAACCCCGAGACCTTGACCATTGTTCCAAGATGGTGTGACATCGTCTCCCGGTCCTTCAGCGCTAAAGCTGATGGTGGTCTTGCCGTTCAGGTCATAAACGTGGGTGCTGTCATCATAGTTTTGGAATACGTTAACAGTCCCATTTGTTTGTGCTTGAGTTAATTGAGCGGTCACTGTGGTTTGGGAGGCTGACACATCCACCATATCGTCATCAATGCTCACAGACAGTGAGGCATCGCCAGTGACGGTTACCTTACCTTCTAAGTCACCTGTTCCCTCCACCTCAATTTGGGGTTTCAACACGCCAAGTGTATCTTCGCCGCTATTTAGGTGAGCAACCGGTTTGTGAAGTACGACACTGTATGATGGTGCGGCAGAACCAACGCCTTGCGTCAGTGAAATGGTGAGAACGTTTCCTTCACTGGTAAAGCCAATCAGCGTTGTGTAGTCGTCGCCATTCGGCCCACCAAATTTCCATTGAATAGTCTCACCACCAGAGCTCAATTCAGTCAGAGAGCCGTCGCTCGTTGCAAAAACAGGCTCACCGTTTTCGACTTTAAAAGCGACGCGAAGGTTGTCAAAATCGTCAATGCCGCCAATGTTGATTTGTACGTTGTTGTCTGACGAAGACGGTTGCTCACCATCTTCAGGTCGTGCATTGGGCAGTGCCTCTTCGCTGACTTGTGCATCGCTCACAGTCACAGTCAACTCAGTTGGCTGGTCATCTTTTCCTTCGATGGTGATGGTGACTTTTGCTATATCCAGATCACCTTTGCTATCACGAATGGTGTAGTCAAATTGGAACTGTTCAGACTGACCTTCAACCAGATCGGCTTGATCGATGGCTTCAAACTTAAAGGTACCATCCGCTTTGATGTAAAGCGTACCCTCGTCGAACGTCACCCTCGCGAAACCATCGTCTCCAAACGTCAATGGTTGGCCGTTGATTTCGGTAACACTGAAGCTGTGCCCTTCTGGGTCGCCATCGTTCTGCAACAGTGAGCCTTGTACAGTTGTCGTTGAATCCAGCGTTTCTGTTTCAGCGACAGTGTATTTGGCCTGTTCGCTGTATACCGCCACAGAAGTGATGGTGAAGTCTGATGAATCACCACTGGTTTTGTTGGAATCGCTTTCATTGAGTCGAGGTAACGCTTCGAGAACGACGGTGTAAATGCCCGCAGCTTCAATGGTAATAATGCCTTCGCAACTGGTTTTGTCGCCGAAATTAAATTCACCTGTTGCTAGAACCTTGCCGTCTTTGTCATAGGCAGTCCACTTGGCCACTTCGTGATTTCCCTGGCCGTGCTCATTGTCAAACAAGCGTGCCACGCCAATTTCAAGTTTGTCGGCTGGGGTGGTCAGAACCAATTCTAACGCTTCCGAGGTGTTTGTGCCGTGGTCATATTCAACCTGATAGCTCACATCGCCAGCATTCCCTTCACGGGCTTCATCTGCAACGCCGATTCCGTGCTTGTCGTGAACGTGTTCTGAGTTTTCAGTGACCAAATCGCCTTGTGGAACACGCTTGCCATCTTCACCGATTTTGACCGCGTTGATAGTCAGGATGCCGTTACCATCAAGGTTCTGCCACCCGTCTTCGCTCGACGTTTCAAACAAAAGCCCACTGCCGTCATCATTTGCGTTTACTTCATTGACGTAGATGTGAATGTTGGCAACGTTAGAATCATTTGCACCATCTGTATTCTGGTATTGAATCTTGACGGGGCCGTTATATTCCTCATTCGGAATAAAGCGGATGCCAACGATTTCTTCCTTACCTTCAATTACTTTTGTGATGAAAGAGAGTTTGCCCACGGATTCTGGATTGTCTGCATCAATCTTAAAACTGTTGATGATTGCAGATAAGTCATCGTTATCTGTGTCAAAATCGTTATCTAGAATGCCTTTTTTGTCTTCGGTGAAGAAAAGTATTTCAACGACATTTTCTGGGTGTTTATCATTATTTACCCAGTATGGCTGAGGGCCACTGACTTCGATATTGTCGATGTATGCACCAAAGGTGTCACTGCTAGTGGTTTCATCATCATTGGTAAAGGCGAGCTTAATTTCCGCATCATCCTGCGCTTGATAGGTCACCGAGATCGTTGTCCAGCCGTTACCCGCATCGGTACTAGAGAGTGCAGGCGCGTCATCTTGGAGTGCATCAAAAGAAATGCCGCAATTTTCACTAACGATAACTTTGTAGCTGTACTCCCCAAAGGTGAAAAGCATGTCGCTATCATCTTCGTGGTTAGGACGCGGTTTGAAATCGAAGGAGAGCGTATAGTTCTGGCCTGCGATAACACCGTCGCCCGCATCGAGAACGCGACTGATCTCGACAGACGTTACCGCGCCATGGCTATCAAACTCTGCGTGGCTGTTTCCATCTGAGGCAGTACTGCCACCAACGTTGCCAGTCTGAATTTCGAGCCCATTTGTAATGTTCCAGCCGTTGAACTCATCAACCACTACCCAACCTTTGGAGCCATTTTCTATTTCGAACGATTCTTGGAACAGAATGTTTGAATCTTTGTAGTCATCGACGGCAACTGGTGGGTTGTCGTTATCGATGATGTTGTTGGTCACATTGTCATTTGAAGTCACTTCTTCATAGGTGTTGGTGATGTTACCGGAGACATTACCCAGTGTGATGGTGACGGTTTCGCCGTTGTCAGCGAAGTGGTCATCCACCGCAGAGACCTCAAACACTTGGCCCAGGCTCACGGTCTGGTTCTTCATGCCTTGGGTGGTGACATCGGTGTTGTTGCTCGCTGCGCTGTCGTCACTTTCTTCGACAGTGACCGTTACCTGACCTTTGTTTTTATTGAGCAATGTTACCGAACCATCAGCGCTGAAGGTGGCGAGGATAGTGCCGTTGGCATCCACTGGCAGTGCCATGTACTGGATAGTGTCGCCATTTGCATCACCTTCGGTCAGGGTGCCGTTTTCTGCAGGCACAATGCTGCCGTCAGCGTTGACCACAAACAGTTTGACGGTGACGGTATCCTCGTCGCCGTAGTTACCGTCGCCTTCATCGTTGACGGTGGTGGTGACGGAGCCGTCAGCGGTGACCTTCTCGTAGGTGCCTTCCAGGTCGGTCTTCTGCTCATCGGTCAGGGAGACAGAAACCTCAAAGGACTCAGAGCCCTCGTTGAAGTGGTCATCGAGGGTCTCAGCGGTGATCTTGTCGCCGAGGTTGACGGTGATGGCGGTACCGCTCTGGGTGTAATCCTTGCTGCCGTCCGCGTTGGTGAGGGCACCAAAGTTGATGGTCACCTCGCCGGTGGCACCGGCAATGATGTCACCGTTGCTGTCGACCAGCTGCGCCACGTAGTAGACGTCGCCGCCTTCTTCGGTGCTGTTGGCTTCCAGTGGCACGCCATCCTTATAGATGATCATGCCGTTATCATCCGCCGCAAATAGCTTGACGGTGACGGTGTCACTGTCATCCACCACGGTGTTGTTGACGGTGCCTTCGAACGTCACGTCTTCAAAGCTGTTGTCAGTGACGCTGTCGATGGTCACGGACAGGTCGTCATGGCCCTGGGTGTAGGCATCATCGCCGCGGACGGTGAACTCGCCGGTGCCCGAAGAGGCATCCTTAGGTATCTCAATGGTGACGCCGTTGCTCAGGGTAACGGTGATGGCTTCCTTGGCCGGGCTGGAGAGCTCGACCTTGTACTCAATCTTGCCGCCTTCGGTGATGTTGTCGCCGTTGGTCGTTGAGCTCAGGGTGAAGGTGGTCGGGTCACTGTCATCCACCACGGTGTTGTTGACGGTGCCTTCGAACGTCACGTCTTCAAAGCTGTTGTCAGTGACGCTGTCGATGGTCACGGACAGGTCGTCATGGCCCTGGGTGTAGGCATCATCGCCGCGGACGGTGAACTCGCCGGTGCCCGAAGAGGCATCCTTAGGTATCTCAATGGTGACGCCGTTGCTCAGGGTAACGGTGATGGCTTCCTTGGCCGGGCTGGAGAGCTCGACCTTGTACTCAATCTTGCCGCCTTCGGTGATGTTGTCGCCGTTGGTCGTTGAGCTCAGGGTGAAGGTGGTCGGGTCACTGTCATCCACCACGGTGTTGTTGACGGTGCCTTCGAACGTCACGTCTTCAAAGCTGTTGTCAGTGACGCTGTCGATGGTCACGGACAGGTCGTCATGGCCCTGGGTGTAGGCATCATCGCCGCGGACGGTGAACTCGCCGGTGCCCGAAGAGGCATCCTTAGGTATCTCAATGGTGACGCCGTTGCTCAGGGTAACGGTGATGGCTTCCTTGGCCGGGCTGGAGAGCTCGACCTTGTACTCAATCTTGCCGCCTTCGGTGATGTTGTCGCCGTTGGTCGTTGAGCTCAGGGTGAAGGTGGTCGGGTCACTGTCATCCACCACGGTGTTGTTGACGGTGCCTTCGAACGTCACGTCTTCAAAGCTGTTGTCAGTGACGCTGTCGATGGTCACGGACAGGTCGTCATGGCCCTGGGTGTAGGCATCATCGCCGCGGACGGTGAACTCGCCGGTGCCCGAAGAGGCATCCTTAGGTATCTCAATGGTGACGCCGTTGCTCAGGGTAACGGTGATGGCTTCCTTGGCCGGGCTGGAGAGCTCGACCTTGTACTCAATCTTGCCGCCTTCGGTGATGTTGTCGCCGTTGGTCGTTGAGCTCAGGGTGAAGGTGGTCGGGTCACTGTCATCCACCACGGTGTTGTTGACGGTGCCTTCGAACGTCACGTCTTCAAAGCTGTTGTCAGTGACGCTGTCGATGGTCACGGACAGGTCGTCATGGCCCTGGGTGTAGGCATCATCGCCGCGGACGGTGAACTCGCCGGTGCCCGAAGAGGCATCCTTAGGTATCTCAATGGTGACGCCGTTGCTCAGGGTAACGGTGATGGCTTCCTTGGCCGGGCTGGAGAGCTCGACCTTGTACTCAATCTTGCCGCCTTCGGTGATGTTGTCGCCGTTGGTCGTTGAGCTCAGGGTGAAGGTGGTCGGGTCACTGTCATCCACCACGGTGTTGTTGACGGTGCCTTCGGCGACAGTATCTCGCAGTTCCTGCCTTGTAGCAAAACCTCTTCCTACGGCTTCCGTATCAAACCCTGCCTGGGCGATGGTTTCATCACCCGTGCGGCCAATAGATTGGAATCCCCATGAGCCAGCGCCAGATGCAGCGTTTCCACCGGCAGCAGTGGCTTCTAATACTTCTGTCGGGTCAGCGCCGCCTTCAATCAATGCCTGAATAGCCGCGATTTCATCGTCGATGGGTGTGTCGAAAATATCTTGCGCAGGAGAGTCTTGTTCACCGACTGGCAGCAGGCTTCCATCTTCGAGTGACAGAAGTGCGTTGGCACCTTCAGGAAGAAAAATTTCAGTGCCGGCGTTAAGAGCTAAAGTGTCAGTGATAGGAACATCTTTCCCGTTCACTTTAACGAATACATTGCCGTTTGCTGAAATGACTTTTGCAGCCTGAGTGGTGACGATCGAATCCATGAATATCTTCCTGCGAAAGGTAAAATAAATGCCATGCGCATCAGATTGATGCAGATATACCTCCCACAATACTATGCAATCGAGTTCACTATGAAGTTTGATGTTAAATAAAATTGCCAAAAAAGTGACGCAAATTGTAATTTTGCTATATTTCTCAACACTAAAGATCTGAACTAAGATCAATATTTTATTGCTTCTTGATGAGATACTGTTCGAAAAGTGACCGAGGGTGATGGGGTGATGTACCATTATTTAGACATTGGCAATGTTCCAAACGGGCACTTATTTTTCTTGGGAAATTTTCTTCTGGAGTGATGGAATAAGGTTTTTTCCGCCTGACGTTGAGTCTCAACCTGAGATCGTACAAAATACCCGCCGATCTGAATTCATCTATACTGCGTGCGGCCTTCCCTTTTTAACCGTACGCTGTTTAACGCGGAATAGCTTAAGCATGTCAAACTCTCCATTTCAGCAAGAAGTCGGCAAACGTCGTACGTTTGCGATTATCTCGCACCCGGATGCCGGTAAAACCACCATCACTGAAAAAGTGTTGTTATTTGGACGCGCGATCCAGACAGCCGGTACGGTGAAAGGCCGTGGCTCTAACCAGCATGCGAAGTCTGACTGGATGGAGATGGAAAAAGAGCGTGGTATCTCGGTCACTACGTCGGTCATGCAGTTCCCTTATAACGACTGTCTGGTGAACCTGCTCGATACCCCTGGGCATGAAGACTTCTCCGAGGATACTTACCGTACCCTGACAGCCGTTGACTCTTGTCTGATGGTGATTGATGCGGCGAAAGGTGTTGAAGATCGCACCCGAAAGCTGATGGAAGTTACCCGTTTACGTGACACGCCCATCATCACGTTTATGAACAAACTTGACCGTGACATCCGTGACCCGATGGAGTTGATGGATGAAGTGGAAAGTGAGCTGAATATCGCGTGTGCGCCGGTATCATGGCCAATTGGTTGTGGTAAAGCGTTTAAAGGTGTTTACCACATTCACCGCGATGAAACGATCCTGTACCAAACTGGTCAGGGCCACACCATTCAGGAGTCCCGCATCATCAAAGGTCTCGATAACCCGGAGCTGGATGAAGCGGTGGGCGAAAGCTTGGCAGAGCAATTGCGTGAAGAGCTGGAGTTGGTGCTGGGTGCATCGCACGAGTTCGATCAGGAACTGTTCCTGAAAGGCGAGCTGACACCGGTATTCTTTGGTACTGCGCTGGGTAACTTCGGTGTTGATCATATGCTGGATGGCTTGACCGAGTGGGCACCCGCCCCACTGGCGCGTCAGGCTCATGAGCGCGAAGTGGAAGCGTGTGAAGAGAAATTCTCTGGCTTCGTATTCAAAATCCAGGCAAACATGGATCCGAAACACCGTGACCGTATTGCCTTTATGCGTATTGTGTCGGGCAAATACAGCCAGGGTATGAAGATGAAGCATGTCCGTATCGGTAAGACGGTATCGATTTCTGATGCGGTAACCTTCATGGCGGGTGACCGCTCACGTGCAGCAGAAGCCTATGCCGGTGATATCATTGGTCTGCATAACCACGGCACTATCCAGATTGGTGATACCTTCACTCAGGGTGAAGATCTGAAATTCTCGGGCATTCCGAACTTTGCCCCTGAACTGTTCCGCCGTATTCGCCTGCGTGATCCGCTGAAACAGAAACAACTGCTGAAAGGGCTGGTACAGCTGTCTGAAGAAGGTGCGGTGCAGGTGTTCCGCCCAATGACCTCCAATGACCTGATTGTAGGTGCGGTGGGTGTGCTGCAGTTTGACGTAGTGGTTGCGCGCCTGAAGTCGGAATACAACGTTGAGGCGATTTATGAGCCTGTCAACGTGGCAACGGCGCGCTGGGTGGAATGTGGTGATGCGAAGAAGCTGGATGAATTCCAGCGTAAGAACCAGACCAATCTGGCGCTGGATGGTGGCGATAACCTCACTTACATCGCGCCGACTATGGTCAACCTGAGCCTGACCCAAGAACGCCATCCGGATGTAATCTTCCGCGCAACGCGCGAGCACTGATAACTGCAAGGTGATAAAGAAAGCCGTCTTTCGGGACGGCTTTCTTGTATTCTCTGTAGAGAGGCTAAGCTCAGGCATTAATACTATGATTGATACCCATTGCCATTTTGATTTCCCACCGTTCTCCGATGATCCGGCCTACTGGGTTCAGCGATCAAAGGATACCGGTATCCAGCACCTTATCGTGCCTGCGGTAGCAAGGGAAAACTGGGGCAGGGTGGCAACATTGGCAGCGTCATTTCCAGAGGTGTTTTATGCGGTCGGGTTGCACCCTGTCTGGATGGCGTCGCATCACGAAGATGATATTGAAAAGCTGGATGCGTTTTTGTCTGAATCGCCTAAAGGTTGTGTGGCCATCGGGGAGTGTGGCCTGGATTTTGCCATAGAGAATGCCGATCCAGAGCGCCAGACGTGGTTTTTAACCGAGCAGCTCAAGCTGGCTGAAAAGTACCAGTTACCGGTAATTCTGCATTGCCGGAAAGCTCACAATGAACTGCTGCAAATCCTGAATCGGTTTTCTGGTGTAAAAGGGGTGTTACACGCATTCAGTGGCAGTGAACAGATAGGGCTCAGCTATATCCGGCGGGGCTTTTTGCTGGGTATCGGGGGCACTATTACTTATGAGCGGGCGAACAAAACACGGAATGCAGTGAAAAACTTCCCCCTGAATGCATTGGTGTTAGAAACAGATGCGCCGGATATGCCTGTTTTTGGCTATCAGGGAGAGCCTAATTTGCCGGAAAGAATGCTACTTATTGCACAAACACTGGCTCATCTCAAACATCTGCCTGTCGAAGAAATTATTCACGTAACATCACAAAACTCGACAAGATATTTTGTCTTAGATGCTGATTATGCAGCGCTTGACTGAACGGTTTTGTCGTGCATAGGTCACAAAAATAGACCATTGTCACCTTTTTGAGTGAATTACACCGAATTTTTCACATTAAGTGTGATTGATGCATTCCTTCGCAACCTGTCCCATGCGTATAATCGCCGCCGGAATAACACTCCCAATTTGTCGAGACGCCAAGACTTTTTTAGGAACCCCTTTTATGAGCCTGATTATGAGCATTGTAGGGATGGTTGTGCTGCTGGGTATCGCAGTGCTGCTATCTGACAACCGCAAAGCGATAAACCTGCGCACCGTTGGCGGTGCGTTTGTCATCCAGTTTGTTCTGGGTGGTTTCATCCTGTTTGTACCCGCAGGTCAAGCTATTCTTAATGGCATGTCAAACGCGGTACAGAACGTCATTAACTATGGTAAAGACGGTATCGGCTTCCTGTTCGGTAGCCTGGTGAACTTTTCTGTTGAAGGTATCGGTTTTATCTTCGCGTTTCAGGTTCTGCCTACCGTTGTGTTCTTCTCTGCGCTGATCAGCGTGCTGTACTACCTGGGTATCATGCAGTTTGTTATCCGTATTCTGGGTGGTGCACTGCGTAAAGTGCTGGGTACCTCTCACGCAGAATCCATGTCTGCAACGGCAAACATCTTCGTTGGTCAGACTGAAGCGCCGCTGGTTGTACGCCCCTATGTGCCTAAAATGACCCAGTCAGAGCTGTTTGCAGTGATGTGTGGTGGTCTGGCATCGGTAGCAGGTGGGGTACTGGCAGGTTACGCTGCGATGGGGGTTCCTCTGGAATACCTGATTGCTGCATCGTTCATGGCGGCACCGGGTGGTCTGCTGTTCGCAAAAATCATCAAGCCAGAAACCGAAGAGCCAATCGATCAATTCGGTAAAGATGTCGATGATGAAGAAGAAGACAAGCCAGCAAACGTTATTGACGCAGCAGCGGGCGGTGCATCTTCCGGTATGCAACTGGCACTGAACATAGGTGCAATGCTGCTGGCATTTATCGGTTTGATTGCACTGATCAACGGCATGCTGTCTGGCATCGGTGGCTGGTTTGGCATCGAAGGCCTGACACTGGAGTGGTTGTTAGGGAAAGCGTTTGCGCCGCTGGCATTCTTGATCGGTGTGCCATGGGCTGAAGCGGATCTGGCGGGTTCTTTCATTGGTCAAAAGCTGGTAGTGAATGAATTTGTTGCCTACCTGAACTTCGTACCTTATGTGGGTGATGCACCGCAAGCTGTTGCCGCAACAGGCGAGGTGATGAGTGACAAGACGGTCGCAATCATCTCATTTGCACTGTGCGGTTTTGCTAACCTGTCATCTATTGCAATCTTGCTGGGTGGCCTGGGCAGCATCGCACCAACCCGTCGTCACGATATTGCGCGCTTTGGTGTGAAAGCCGTGTGTGCAGGTACCCTGTCTAACCTGATGAGTGCAACCATCGCGGGCTTCTTCCTGACATTGGCTGCGATGTAAGCATCTGGTAATCCCTGTTGAGAAACCGCCTCCCTGTGAGGCGGTTTTTTCGTTTGGATCTTGCGCTTTCACGGTAGGTAGTAATGTGGTTTCAACATAAATAGTTAACATCTGGCTTGCCTCAGGGAAGATTGATAAAATTGGTGAACACTGTCAAAGTTTCAGTAGTGGTCTTTCACTAATTTCACTACTGTTTCACAGGCAGCGGAAAGTGAAACGTCATGCCTGAAGGGTAAAACACGCACTCCCGTCAGGTGAACACCCAAAAGGGTGTGCGGCCAACAAGGAATGTTGATTGGTGCTGACAACACAAAGCGCCAAACTTCAAGGAGCCAAGTCCGCTCATCAGGTTATGTCGAGCAATGCTTCACATAGTCTGTTACTTGGTTTTGAATATTTACGACTGGAGAAAGTCATGAGCGATCTAAAAGCAGCAGCGCTTCGTGCCCTGAAACTAATGGATTTGACCACCCTGAATGACGACGACACAGACGCGAAAGTGATCGCACTGTGTAAGAGCGCGAAAACCCCAGTAGGTAACACTGCTGCTATCTGCATCTACCCACGCTTTATCCCTGTTGCGAAGAAACAGCTTCGTGAACAAGGCACACCTGACATCAAAATTGCAACTGTCACCAACTTCCCACACGGTAACGACGACATCGATATCGCTGTGGCTGAAACCAAGGCGGCAGTGGCATACGGCGCGGACGAAGTGGATGTGGTTTTCCCATACCGCACCCTGATCGCCGGCGATGAGAAAACCGGTTTTGAGCTGGTGAAACAGTGTAAAGCTGCGTGCGGCGACGTTTTGCTTAAAGTGATCATCGAAACCGGTGAGCTGAAAGACGCAGCACTGATCAAACGCGCATCTGAAATCTCTATCGAAGCGGGCGCAGATTTTATCAAGACCTCTACCGGTAAAGTGCCAGTCAACGCGACCCCAGAAGCCGCAGAAATCATGCTGACCGTTATCAAAGAAATGGGCGTTGCAGACAAGGTTGGTTTCAAACCGGCTGGCGGCGTGCGCACGGCAGAAGATGCAGCAGCGTACCTGGCGATGGCAGACCGTATTCTGGGTAGCGACTGGGCAGACAGCGCACACTACCGTTTTGGCGCATCAAGCCTGCTGGCGAACCTGCTTCACACGCTGGGTGAAGGCGAAAAAGCGGCGGAAGGCGGCTACTAAGCACTTTCCTTGGGGAGCTGACTGTTCTGGCTCCCCCTGTTTTTGATATCCAGTTTGTGAGGTCGACTATGTACCTTCCCCAGGAAATCATCAGAAAGAAGCGTGACAACATTGCGCTGACGTCTGAAGAAATTAACTTTTTTATCCAGGGCATCGCGAAAGAAACGGTTTCTGAAGGACAGATTGCCGCATTTGCCATGGCAGTGTACTTCAATGACATGACCATGGATGAGCGTGTCGCACTGACCTGTGCAATGCGTGATTCAGGCATGGTGATTGACTGGTCACACATGCATTTTGATGGTCCTATCGTCGATAAACACAGCACCGGCGGTGTGGGCGATGTGACGTCCCTGATGCTTGGGCCAATGGTCGCCGCATGCGGGGGTTACGTACCCATGATTTCAGGCCGCGGTCTGGGTCATACCGGCGGTACGCTGGATAAACTGGAAGCGATTCCGGGTTATAACATTACGCCGAGCAATGACGTTTTCGGCAAGGTGACCAAAGAGGCGGGGGTGGCTATTATCGGCCAGACCGGTGATCTGGCTCCGGCGGACAAGCGCGTATACGCGACCCGTGATGTGACTGCGACCGTCGACAATATTTCCCTGATCACCGCCTCCATCCTGTCGAAGAAACTGGCTGCAGGTCTGGAATCGCTGGTGATGGACGTAAAAGTCGGCTCCGGTGCCTTTATGCCGACGTACGAAAAATCCGAAGAACTGGCGAAAACCATCGTTGCTGTGGCGAACGGCGCAGGCACCCGAACCAGTTCACTGTTGACTGACATGAACCAGGTGCTGGCATCAAGCGCGGGTAACGCACTTGAGGTGAAAGAAGCTGTACAGTTCCTGACAGGCGAATACCGTAACCCTCGCTTGTATACTGTCACTATGGCGCTTTGCGCAGAAATGCTGACCATCAGTGGCCTGGCGAAAGACAAAGACGAAGCCATGAACAAACTGCAAACCGTGCTGGATAACGGCAAGGCGGCAGAGTGTTTCGGCAAGATGGTAGCAGGCCTGGGCGGTCCGCTCGATTTCGTTGAGAACTATCGTCAATATCTGGCAACAGCAAACGTGGTGAAACCTGTGTTTGCCAGCCGAGCGGGGTTTGTCTCCGCGATGGACACCCGTGCGATAGGCATGGCCGTCGTTGGCCTTGGTGGTGGACGCCGTGTTGCCAGCGATATCATTGATTATTCCGTGGGTGTTAGCGATGTTATCCGTTTTGGGATGCATGTTGACAGTACCACGCCGTTGGCAGTAGTCCATGCCAAGGATGAAGCAGCATGGCAACAGGCTGCAGCAGAACTTCATGCTGCGATGCGCATTGAGGATGAAGCACCACAGGCTACCCCTGACGTGTATCGTCAGATTGGCCCACAAGACGTCTAAGGAGACGATCATGAAACGCGCGATTATTTTGGTACTGGATTCTTTTGGGATCGGTGCCACCGAAGATGCCCACAAATTTGGTGATGTGGGCGCCAATACCCTGGGCTCCATTGCGAAAGCATGTGCGGCAGGCCATGCAAACAATGACGATCGTCAGGGGCCTCTGACGCTGCCTAATCTTAATGCGCTGGGTCTGGGGAAAGCATGTGAAGAGTCATCTGGCTACTTCCCGGAAGGGCTGGATCCAAACGCTGAAATCATCGGTGCCTACGGCCATGCAGCTGAGCTTTCTTCCGGTAAAGACACCCCTTCCGGCCACTGGGAAATTGCCGGTGTGCCTGTGCTGTTTGACTGGGGTTATTTCACCGACAAAGAAAACAGCTTCCCGAAAGAATTGACAGATCGCATCCTGGCGCGTGCCGGTTTGCCGGGCTTTTTAGGTAACTGTCATGCATCAGGTACCCAGATCCTTGACGATCTGGGTGAAGAGCACATGAAGACGGGCCTGCCAATTTTCTATACCTCAGCAGACTCGGTATTCCAGATTGCCTGTCACGAAGAAACCTTCGGTCTGGATCGCCTGCTAGAGCTTTGCCAGATTGCCCGTGAAGAGCTGGAAGACTACAACATCGGCCGTGTGATTGCGCGTCCGTTTATCGGTCCGGGTAAAGGCCAGTTTGAGCGTACCGGCAACCGCCGTGACCTGTCTGTCGAGCCACCTTCAGCGACCGTGCTGCAAAAGCTGGTTGACGAAAAAGGCGGGGATGTGGTGTCTATCGGTAAGATTGCCGATATTTACGCACATTGCGGCATCACCAAGAAGGTGAAAGCAACCGGTCTGGAAGCCCTGTTTGATGCCACGAAAGCGGCCATTCAGGAAGAGGGTGACAACCAAATCATCTTTACCAACTTCGTTGATTTCGACTCACAGTATGGCCACCGTCGCAACGTGGCAGGTTATGCGGCTGCACTCGAGTATTTCGACAAGCGTTTACCTGAGATCATCGAGATGTTGCGTGAAGACGATATCCTGATCCTGACGGCAGACCACGGCTGTGACCCAACCTGGACAGGTACCGATCACACCCGTGAGCACATTCCTGTGCTGGTGTATGGTAAGCAGGTAAAAGCAGGCTCACTGGGCCGCCGTGATACCTTCGCCGACATTGGCCAGTCTCTGGCGGCGTACTTCGGTACGTCTGATATGGAATACGGAAAGTCTTTCCTGTAATTCCCACATTAGATTCCGGTCGCAGCCCGATGGGCAACCCCGGAGGTTGCGGTCAGATAAGCATCGGTTACGGCCGAGATTTGATCAAAAGGAAATAAAAAATGGCAACTCCACATATCAATGCCGAAATGGGTGATTTTGCAGATGTAGTTCTGATGCCAGGCGATCCGCTGCGCGCAAAATACATTGCAGAAACCTTCCTGGAAGACGTAAAGCAAGTTTGTGATGTTCGCAACATGTTCGGCTTCACCGGTACCTATAAAGGCCGCAAGATCTCTGTGATGGGCCACGGTATGGGTATCCCGTCTTGCTCAATCTACGCGACTGAGCTGATCAAAGACTTCGGCGTGAAGAAAATCATCCGCGTGGGTAGCTGCGGTGCAGTACGTGAAGACGTAAAACTGCGTGAAGTGATCATCGGTGTTGGCGCGTCGACAGATGCGAAAATCAACCGTACCCGTTTTGGTGGTCACGATTTTGCCGCGATTGCAGACTTCGACATGACCCGCAACGCGGTAGATGCAGCGAAAGCAAAAGGTATCAACGTACGTGTGGGTAACATCTTCTCAGCAGACCTGTTCTACTCACCAGAACCAGAATTCTTCGACACCATGGCGAAGTACGGCATCCTGGGTGTGGAAATGGAAGCCGCAGGTATCTACGGTGTGGCAGCGGAATACGGCGCGAAAGCACTGACTATCTGTACCGTGTCTGACCACATCAAGACTGGCGAGCAAACCACCTCTGACGAGCGTCAAACCACGTTCAACGAGATGATTGAAATTGCACTGGAATCTGTTCTGCTGGGCGACGCAGAAGAAGCGTAAGGCCTGCTGACAGACAGCAATGAAAAAGGATGGCTTTGGCCATCCTTTTTGCATTCTGGGGAAAATTTCTTCTAGGACCTAGGACCTAGGACCTAGGACCTAGGTCCGCTCGTCGCTCTGCTAGTCGTTACTCTTCAACAGAAACGTCGAGCGCCATAAATCGCGGCGGTTGGCGAAAGTGAAGATCAACAGGGCGCCGGTGGCGATGGCCACCAGTATCATCGCACGCACCAGATTAATGCTTTGCTCAAGGCGGTTTGAGGCAGCCTTGATCACTTCCCCATGTTCCAGCGTGATCCGGATAAAGCCGGATATATTGCCGTTTTCGGCAATAGGCTCCACCAGTTGCTGGCGGCCAATGCTGGCGACCGATAGTGGGGTATTCAATCCAGTCAGCTCTTCCAGTGGCATCGCACTAAGCGAGCTTGCTACCCGTTTCCCCTTGATATCATAAACCGCTGCATCCAGGATCAATGGCTCGCTTTGCAAGTGGTTGACTAACGTCTGGAGTGACGCTACATCGTCACTGACAAGTGCCGTGTGCGCTGTTGCCGCAGCCTGACGGAGAATGACACGAGACAGTGATTCTGTCTGGTCATAAAGCATTTTGTAATTGCGGTTATTTAATTGATTACTGTACATAAACAGCATCATTACTGTGGAAAAACAGGCGACCACAACAATGAATTGCCAAAGCCTTTTTAGGCGTTTTCTATTTATTTGCAGCATAAACTGTCCAAGCTAAGGCGGTATCTAACGTGTTACCACAACAAATAAAGAGTAGGGCGCTACACGCTCCGGCTCAGTTTGCGGTTCTGACTGGAAAAAAGCAAGCTACCGCTGTGCTGTGATCACTGGCACTCTTTGTTATAGTAAGGCTATCTCTTAAAAAGGACTTTATGCAATGAGTGCATTATCTGCTTATCCGATCAAAAAGCACGTTAAATTGTTGAACCGATTCCCCACTATCCGGGATTTTCGCCCTTCCGATTGCCGCTTGGCAGGATGGATCCTGTATGGCCACTCTATCAGCCCTGGTGCACTGGAAGATCTTTCGTTTTTCCTTGGCGAAGACGTATTACCGCTGACAGGCTGGACAGTCGGTCCTTATGACGTATTGCTGATGCGCGGCCCATTGACGCCGGAGGTGGTGCAACTTTGTGATGCGCTGGCACTGGATTGTGCCGGACTTGATAACATTCCTAACCTGTATGAGCCGGGACTGGCGCTGTTTGATATGGACTCGACCGCTATCCAGATTGAGTGTATTGATGAAATCGCCAAGCTGGCTGGTGTCGGCGAGCAAGTCGCGGAAGTGACAGAGCGGGCAATGCGCGGGGAGCTCGACTTTGAAGAGAGCCTGCGCCAGCGCGTGGCGACACTCAAAGGCACCGATGTTTCTGTGCTTGAACAGGTGCGTGACACCCTTCCTTATATGCCGGGCATGAAACCGCTGACGGCTTCACTGCAAGCCCGTGGCTGGAAAGTCGCTATTGCCTCCGGTGGCTTTACCTGGTTTTCGGACAAGCTGAAACAAGACCTGTCACTCACCTATGCGGAATCTAACCAACTGGTTATCGAAAACGGCAAGTTGACAGGGGAAGTGGCGGGCAACGTGGTTGATGCCCAGCGTAAGGCGGATATTCTGGTCGATTTAGCAGAACGCTATGAACTGATGCCTGCCAATACCCTTGCGGTGGGGGACGGCGCGAACGATTTGGTGATGATGTCCGCAGCAGGCCTTGGTATTGCCTATCATGCTAAACCGAAAGTGCAGCAGGCGGCGCAGGTGGCTATCCGCCATGCGGATTTAGGGGGCGTACTTTGTGTGTTGTCGACGTCCTTGCTGCCTCAGCGCCTCGGATGGTAAGCACGTTTTGATGCAAGCCGGAGGGATGTCGTGAGACATCCTTTTTTATCTCCAGCGATGTGTTATCCGCCGATCTCCAGGCGGCGCAACACTTCATCGGTAATGTCGCTCATCTCGCCGTAGGCACAGAGTGCGGTGAATTCCACTTCAAGTTGCCGCGCCCGTTGTGTCGAAAGGCGCAGCAGTGGCTCCAACGTTTCTGGTGTCAGCCATTGGCTGCCGTTATCCAGAGGTTGTAGCCAGTTTCTTACGGCAAAAAACTTACCGCGTTTTCTCGCCTGAGAGATAAATATCTTACGTGCTTCCGGGGAATTGAAGCTTTCCAGTGGGCGGGAAGTTATGTCAACCATTGTTCCGTCAGTAAACGTCGCCGCAATATAGAACTCATGGCATATCTGTGTCTGGCGGTTGCGCTGACGGGTTACTGGGGTAGCGTATTTTGATAGATGCTCGCCAAGCACAGCGCCTAGCGACATCATGCCGGAACCTGCACTTTTTTGCAGAAGACGGCTTAACTCATTCCCCGGGAAGTTTGCACCAATGGCAGAGACGTGAAGTGTCTCGCCACGGCGGGTAAGAAAATAGGGGGTGGCTGACAGGCGTGTCAGCAGCATCTGGTGCATGGCATGCAGCAGCGGCGCATCCGGCAGGTGTTCATTGTCGAGCATCAGTTTGTGCTGGTTGTGTTCAATCAGCCTTTGCAGGTAATGACTGCGGTGTTTGCTGTACTTGTCGTCTAACAAGGCCAGTTTGATATTGACTCTGTCTTCACTGATCTGCACCACTTTGTAAGGCATTTTCCCCAACGGTGCCGCCGGATCGACGCGTTTCAGTGCGGTAAACGTCACCGACACTTCCTGGAGTTTGCTGCCGGTGAACGGCTTGTCGAGCTCGACATTGAGGCCTCGGGTGGAAAAGTCGATGGTTTGTCCTTGCAACTCTCCGGTCAGATGATGAAGAAGGGTAATTTTGGTCCGGTGTTGATAGCGTGGTTCTTTACGCTGTGGCGCCAACATTGATGGCATGGCCTCAATGGGTAAAATCGGGTCGCGTGGGTGCACAAACGGGTTGAGTTGTTTGGTAGAAAGCTTGGGTTTTACCGGGATACGGAAATCACCGTTTATCGACGACAGGGTTAGATCCTGGATGGTCGCGATATGGGTCATTTCATCAATTTGTTGAATGTGTGCCGGAGAGGTTTCCTGTAAGCGGCGTGCATCTTCCTCGCTGATCCTGGCCATGGTCACACGAAGCACGCGCCATGACGGACGTGAACTGCCCACATGCCAGAAAAGGTGACGCAGTTCTGTGCTCAGTTCTGTCGGACAGGCAGAAAAAAAGAAGATTTTCTCCCCTTGCTGATGGCTAAAGCAATACACCAGGGTTTCACAACTGGTCAGGCCATCCAGTGCAAGGTATTGCAAGCGCTTTTCAGAGAAAAGTTTGTCTATAACCGGTTGGTTACGTTCATCGTGCCAATAATCCCAAAGCGCCCGGTTCTGGTCGGTCAGCAGGCTGTATCTTAGCGTGTTACCGCAAAAAAACAGGGGCAGAGAAGGGGTCTGTTCCAGAAACACCTGCTCATACGCATGGGAGCGGGTTGTCAGGAACTTGTCTTCATTTTCAGTGCACGAGGCCAGATCGCTCGTCAGGGACTTAATCTCAATGGCCCTTTTTACTGCGTCCGTACTGCTCGTCAAACGCAGGCGAAGCCGCTGAAAGCTGTCGCCATGGAGATTCAGTTCAATCCCTACTACACGGTAATTCAGCCCGGTAAACAGCTCATGTAGTTGACACTCATCACCCAACTGTGGGAAATAGACCACCAGCATTGATCCGATTTCATAGTGGAAGGATGCAGGCAGTTTGATTTGCATGCCGGAGTTAGAGATATCAATCGTTGCGCCGTTGACCTCGGTGCCATCTGGCAAAAAGGCCTGGATACGGGTTGAAAGCTGGAGCCGGCTTTCACTGCGAGAGAGATAGTGACCAAAACGCAGCGGCACAACAGCAACGGTATTGGGTGACTCCAAAACCCGCATACCATTCTGGCGCTGGAGTTCGCGGTAGCTGTTTGGGGTGTTGTGGAGCTCTTCCCAAAGCCCCATTACCATCTTGCCTTGATAAATATCGACACGGCGGTGATACAGGTTGATGGCGACATCATCCATCCAATGATTGATGTCATGCAGGAAATAACGGCGGCATTCGCCTACCACTTTCCCCCTCAGATCGACCGGTTTACGGCAAGGGGACATCAGGCGACATACTTCCATTTTGATGATTAGACGTTCGGAAGCGTTTTTATTGGGGGTGAGTTTCGCCAGCACGGCATCAAAAGCTCCTTGCTCATACAGGGGGAGTAGCTGGTCAAACAACGCCTTGTCGTGGTCCTTCATCTCATTAAAGTCTGTTAGAATCTTGCCATCTTTAACGGCAAGCGGTGCCTACAGTTTACCCCTATTCCCTTCTGGGACGTGAAGTTATGCGCAAATTTGTGTGCAAGACACGTATGAATTGATAACAGGAGACGTCATGGCGAAGACAAAACGTGCTTACGTGTGCAACGACTGCGGAGCGGATTACCCACGTTGGCAGGGGCAATGTTCTGCCTGTGGTGCATGGAATACCATCACTGAAGTACGTTTGGCTGCGTCCCCTACAGTGGCTCGCACCGAAAAATACGCCGGTTATGCCGGGGCAACCGAGGCCAAGGTGCAGACGCTGGCGGCGATTGATCTGCAGGAAGTGCCGCGCTTTACCAGTGGTTTCAAAGAGCTTGACCGTGTGTTAGGCGGCGGCATTGTGCCTGGGGCGGCTATCCTGATTGGCGGTAACCCGGGGGCAGGTAAAAGTACGCTCTTACTGCAAACCATGTGCTGGCTTGCCAGCCAGATGCCGACGCTGTATGTCACCGGTGAGGAGTCGCTCCAACAGGTGGCAATGCGTGCCGAGCGTCTCGGGTTGCCGAAAGACAAGCTCAAGATGCTGTCTGAAACCAACGTTGAGACCATCTGTTCGATTGCACGTACTGAGCAGCCGAAAATCATGGTGATTGACTCGATTCAGGTGATGCATTGCGCCGACGTTGCCTCGGCGCCGGGCAGTGTGGCACAGGTGCGTGAATCGGCGGCAGCGCTGACCCGCTATGCCAAGCAGCACAATGTGGCGATCTTTATGGTGGGCCACGTGACCAAAGACGGCACCCTGGCAGGCCCGAAAGTCCTTGAGCACTGTATAGACTGCTCCATTTTGCTGGACGGTTCCAGTGACAGCCGTTTCCGTACCCTGCGCAGTCATAAAAACCGTTTTGGTGCAGTCAATGAACTGGGGGTGTTTGCGATGACAGGTCAGGGGTTACGTGAAGTGAGCAACCCTTCGGCAATTTTCCTCTCGCGGGGAGAGGAAGCCACCTCTGGCAGTTCAGTGATGGTGTTGTGGGAGGGAACCCGCCCGCTGTTGGTTGAGCTTCAGGCGCTGGTTGATTACAGCCAGCTTGCCAATCCGCGCCGTGTGGCTGTCGGTCTTGAACAAAACCGTCTGGCGCTGCTTTTGGCGGTATTGCACAAACATGGTGGGCTGCAAATGTCGGATCAGGATGTGTTCGTCAACGTGGTGGGTGGCGTGAAAGTCACGGAAACCAGTGCTGACCTTGCGCTTTTGCTGGCACTCATTTCAAGCTTTCGGGACCGTCCGTTGCCGCGTGATTTGGTGGTGTTTGGTGAGGTGGGCCTTGCCGGTGAAATCCGTCCGGTGCCCAGCGGTCAGGAAAGGTTGATGGAAGCGGCCAAGCACGGTTTTCAGCGCGCGGTGGTACCGATAGCGAACGCACCGAAAAAAGAGATGCCGGGCATGAAGGTATATGGCGTGAGCAAGCTTTCTGACGTGCTGACCGTGCTTGATGAAATGGACTAGCCCATAACAGCAAGCCAAACGGAAAAAGTGCCACGTCAGATAGCACTTTTCTGGTTTTGCCTGTTACTCGGCTGATGCAATAGCCATGGGGGTGTTTTCGTCTCTTTTCGTGATCACAGTGCCTGTTTGGGTAGCCGCACCGGCAGCGAGTTGTACTTGGGTGGCAACCAGACTTTCTACGATCTTCACCAGGTTGGTCCACGTCACTTTTTCTTCTTTTTTGAACAGGGACTCGAAGCTATCCGGCGTCCAGGCAATAAAGTGTCTTGGGTCCAGCGCGCGGCCCAGAAAACGGACCTCATAGTGAAGGTGAGGGCCGGTAGAGAGGCCGGTATTGCCTGACCAACCAATCAGGTCGCCTTTTTTAACGAACTGACCGGTATTAACGTTGAACTTGTCGAGATGTGCGTAAAGCGTCATAAAGCCAAAAGCATGGTCGATTTTCAGAAGGTTGCCATATCCTGTTTTGCGGCTGGGGCGCTTGTATTCCACTACGCCATCAGCAGGGGCATAGACCGGTGTGCCAATGTCTGCGGTTAAGTCCAGACCCAGGTGAAATTTTTTGTTGCCGGTAACAGGGTGGGTTCGCGAACCATAGCCTGATGAACGGCGATAGCTTTCAATCGGCTTACCGCTTGGGATCAGTTGCAACATAGTGGCACGTACAGCGGAGTTGATAGCAGCGACATCCAGACGCTCGGCAAGCGGCAGTGGTCCATCACTGTCTTGTTCCAGCCCCAGTACTTCTTCCACCGAAGAGACGCGTAAAGTGAGGTAGCTCAACTGACTGTCTTTTTCCTCGATGGTTTGCGCATATTCTTCTTCTTTGTTGTTGATCAGTTGCTCAAGTTGTTGTCGCTGTTGTTTCAGATCTTCTAACTGACCGACGAGCTCAGAGCGCTTCTCCGCCATGTCTTTCAGTGTTACTTCGGCAGTGGTTGAACGGTAGTTGAGGTAATAAATGGTGGCAATACTTGCCACAATGCCCGCCAACAGGGTAACGAAAAGTGAAAGCAACACTTTTTTCAGTGATGGGGAAAGTACAAAGTGGCGGGAACCATTTGTATGGGAAACAGCAATTCGGATGTTGTGAGGCATGGTACGACTACTTCATGTCTATGCGCGTTGTTTGCTCGCCGGGCTATACGGTATCTTTCAGGTCTGTCAGCTGCGCCAGTTCACGATGGAGCAAAGTGTCATTGCCGACGTTGAGTTCAACCAGACGTTTAAGGTGGCTGGCACTGTCGATATCGATGTGGTCTATCTGGAAACTCAGGTATTCACCTCTCTCCTGAACAAGCTTGAGATCCATCTCTAGCTCGATATCCGATTCATGCAGCCTAAAGCGCACATCGTAGTCTTGATCGTTTCCCGCTTCCCAGTCTTTTGGCATAGCAAGCAGTGCCCCTTTCAGCGAAAGATCGAGTACGTTACTTTCCCATGTTTGGTTTCCCTGACTGATAGTGGCCGGTGTGCGGTACACCACGCGGGAATATCTACGACGTTCTGCCATCTCATTTATCCTTAAATCCATTTACACCAAGTGTAGGAGAGTCGGCGATATATCTCTACTTCGACGTTTCGTCTCCGTGATGTTTTGCGTGTCTTAGCGGTGAGTTATTTGCGGTAAAGTTATAAGTTGATGATTTTTAAGTAAGAAAGGGTCGTGTGAACCGACCCTTTCTTCAACCGGAGTCCGTGATTATTTGGTCACGCGTTTGTACTTGATACGGTGTGGTTGAGCTGCCGCTGCGCCCAGGGTTTGTTTCAGCCACTCACTGTATTCTGCGTAGTTACCTTCGAAGAAGTTCACTTTACCTTCGTCACGGTAGTCCAGAATGTGAGTTGCGATACGGTCAAGGAACCAACGGTCGTGCGAGATAACCATGGCACAGCCAGGGAATTCAAGCAGCGCTTCTTCCAGTGCACGCAGGGTTTCTACGTCCAGGTCATTGGTTGGTTCGTCAAGAAGCAGTACGTTACCGCCTGCTTTAAGCAGCTTCGCCAAGTGGACACGGTTGCGCTCACCACCGGACAGCTCGCCGATACGTTTTTGCTGGTCACTGCCTTTGAAGTTAAAGCGTGAGCAGTATGCACGGGCAGGGATCTCAAAATTGTTGATGCGGATGATGTCGGCACCTTCAGAGATTTCCTGATACACAGTGTTGTTGTCATCCATATTGTCGCGGAACTGATCAACGGAGGCCAGCTGAACGGTTTCACCCAGCTCGATGGTACCGCTGTCAGGCTGTTCAGTGCCGCTCAGCATCTTGAACAGGGTAGATTTACCGGCACCGTTAGCACCGATGATGCCGACAATCGCGCCTTTTGGCACACTGAATGACAGGTCATCAATCAGTACACGATCACCGAATGACTTGGTCAGGTTTTTCACTTCGATTACCTTGTCACCCAGACGGTTGCCTGGCGGAATGAACAGCTCGTTGGTTTCGTTACGGCGTTGGTATTCCGTGGTGTTCAGCTCTTCGAAGCGCGCCAGGCGGGCTTTTGATTTTGCCTGACGGCCTTTGGGATTCTGACGAACCCATTCCAGCTCTTTCTCAATGGTTTTCTGGCGGGCTCTTTCAGACGCCGCTTCTTGTTTCAGGCGCGCTTCTTTTTGTTCCAGCCAGGAAGTGTAGTTGCCTTCCCATGGAATACCTTCACCACGGTCAAGTTCCAGGATCCAGCCAGCGGCGTTATCCAGGAAGTAACGGTCGTGCGTAATGGCAACCACGGTACCGCTGTAATCGACCAGGAAGCGCTCCAGCCAGCCCACGGATTCGGCATCCAGGTGGTTGGTCGGTTCGTCCAGCAACAGCATGTCAGGTTTTTCAAGCAACAGGCGGCAGATAGCGACACGGCGGCGCTCACCACCGGACAGGTGTTTGATTTTTGCATCCCATTCTGGCAGACGCAGTGCATCGGCGGCGCGCTCCAGCGCATTATCAAGGTTGTGGCCATCTTTCGCCTGGATCAATGCTTCCAGTTCACCTTGCTCTTTTGCCAGCGCATCGAAGTCTGCGTCAGGCTCTGCGTATGCGGCGTAAACGGCGTCAAGGCGCGCAAGGGCGTCAACCACATCAGCCACTGCTTCTTCGACGGTTTCACGCACGGTTTTCTCTTCGTCCAGTTTCGGTTCCTGAGGCAGGTAACCCACTTTGATGCCCGGTTGGGCGCGGGCTTCACCTTCAATATCGGTGTCGATACCCGCCATGATGCGAAGAAGGGTGGATTTACCTGCACCGTTCAGACCCAATACGCCGATTTTGGCTCCAGGGAAAAAACACAGGGAGATGTTTTTCAGGATCTGACGCTTCGGTGGCACAATTTTGCCAACGCGCGACATGGTATAAACGTATTCAGCCATTCTGCTCGCGTTCTCTTGTCACTAAATGGAAATAATCAGCCCATTATTCTACCTGCTTCGCTGGCGCATTGTAACAGTGCAAGCCCTCAGTACTCACTGGATGTGGTTGAAGTATAGTTTTTGGGAACCATTTGCCAGGAAGATAAACAAAAGGGAGAGAGCTGTGTTTCAATATCCTATACCTAATGTCCGGATTGTTACTTTTTGTCCGTGCTTCAGGGAGGAAACATAAAAGGATGGGTTATTTGACGGGGGATACCCCTAAATTCCGGTCGAATCAGGCACATTAGGTATAAGAAGCTTTACCCTAACCGCAAAGGTCATCAGGACCTTTTAGAAAAACCAATAACGAAGAAGTGTATAAAAAGTCAGTGGATAGAATTTACCGTTCAGTGCCCATCGGTGTGGCGTTGCTTCTTGGCAGCATTGCGCCGGCATCTGCGCTCTCGGTTGATGAGCAGCGCACCCGTTATGAAAAAGCCATAGCCGCTATTGAAAGAAATGATTTAGCCACCTTTTCCCGTTTGAAGTCCGACGTTACTGATTACCCGCTTTATCCGTATCTCGACTATCGCGATTTCATGCGTGACATTAACAATGTCAGCAGCGAAGAGGTGAATGCGTTTTTGGCGAAATATCAAGACTTGCCTTTTACCAGCACGGTCAGGGCTCGGTATATCAGTGCGTTGGCATCAAAGGGGAAATGGTCGCAGTTGTTGGCTTTCCAACAGAATGTACCGCGTGGTGAAAGTTATCAGTGCCATTATTATTATGCCCACAGTCAGGCTGGAGATAAGGCGCTGGCGCTTTCCGGGGCAAAATCCCTCTACCTGTCAGGCTCTTCGGTTGACAGCGCATGTGACAAACTCTTTGAATACCTCGATGATAACGGCAAGCTGACCGATAACCTGATCCTGGAACGCATGCTGCTGGCGTTTGAGAAGCGAAATAGCACCCTGATGCGTTATCTTGAAAAGACATTGGGCAGCGCATCCGCCAAGCGCCAGGCTAAAGATGTGATCGCGCTGTATGACAAACCACAGGGCGTGGCGGACTTTTCCAAAAAAAGCAAAGTGACGGCGTTCAACCGCCATCTGACCAAAATCAGTTTTGAGCGCCTGGCCAACAGTGATCCCGAAGAAGCCGTCAGGCAGTTTACGCGCACGGTGGAAGGGCAACATTACGACAGCCATGAGCGTCAGAAGATGGCGGATTATCTCGCCGGCCGTTTGATGTCCACTGATGACAACACACTGGCTGCATGGCGGGACAAGCAGCTTAAGCAGTCGGTGAACCCATCCCTGCTTGAACGCCGGGTAAGGGCGAGTCTGGTAGAAGCGGACTGGGATGAAGTCGGCCGCTGGATGGCGGTGATGCCTGAGAAACAACGCGCTCAACTGAAGTGGCGTTACTGGCAAGGGCGAGTGTTATTAGCACAAGGCAAAACGTCGCAAGCGAATGCTTTGTTTGAATCTATGCTGGGGGCGCGTAATTTTTACAGCGTTGCTGCTGCCAGACAGCTGGACCGGCCTATCGATATTCCCTATCAAACTACGCCCTTGAATGTTGATGTCCTTGCGCCATTTAATGATGCCCTGATGCGCGTCGGTGAACTGTTAAAGCAGGACAAGCTGACTGCCGCTAAACGGGAATGGCATTACATGCTCCAGCGTGCCAATCTGGCACAGAAAGCAAATCTTGCGGCTTATGCGTCTGATAAGCGGTGGTATCACTTGTCTGTGCAGGCGACGATTGCCGGTAAGCTTTGGGAGCACCTGGAGTATCGCTTCCCCGTTGCACACCGTTGGTGGTTTGAGTTTTTCAGCAAAGAGCGTGAGTTGCCCCTGACGACATTGCTGGCTCTCTCTCGTCAGGAAAGTGCCTTTTACACTGGTGCAGTGTCTCCGGTGGGGGCCCGTGGCCTGATGCAACTGATGCCGGCTACCGCCCAAGAAACGTCCCAAAAACTGGGTGTTCGCTACTTGGGGATACCGACCCTGCACGATCCAGGGGTCAACATCCGCCTCGGCAGTGGTTATTTGCGTATGCTGCTAGATGAGTTTGACCAGAACCGTATCCTGGCATTTGCTGGGTACAATGCTGGCCCACACCGCGTCAGGCGCTGGTTGGAAGAATCTGGCGGTAATCTCGATGCCATTGCGTTTATTGAAGCGATTCCCTTCCGGGAGACCCGTGGTTACGTCCAGAATGTGTTGATGTATGACATTTACTACCGGAAGCTGCTAGGGTTGCCATTGCAGTTTCTGACAGAAAGTGAGGCCAACCGTCGCTATTAGCACACGAAAGCTAAGACTCTGACGTAGATGGGGTATAATGCGCAGGTTGAGTAAACCTGATCCCCATGAGGTGACCATGAAAGCAACGCCGGAGTATTCGAACTGGCAAGACGTGCTGGATTTGATCCACAGAGCAAGTGAAACCGGGCGCGAAGCTGAATTGCTGAAAATGCTGCTGACCCAAGACGAACGTAATGCGTTGATCGCACGGGTAAACATCGTTAATGAGTTACTGAAAGGGGACATGAGCCAACGCCAACTCAGCCAGATGCTGGGTGTGGGCATCGCCACTATCACACGCGGGTCGAACGAGCTGAAACAACTGGATGATGCGCAAAAGCAATGGTTGCAGAAGCTGTTGGACAAGTAAAGTGCAGGAAGAGAAGGCCCTAGGAAAAGCAGGTCCTAGGGAAAAGAAAAATGCGGCAACTGTCTATTAGCAGTGTCGCTTTTTTATTCAATGTCGTCTGCAGGACCCAGGACCCAGGACCCAGGACCCTTGAGGTCTATTAGTGCTCTTCCGTTGGAAACAACCCCGGATTCATAAAGGGAATCAAGGCCAGGATCAGCGCCTGATGGTAGACTGAACTTCGGGTCAGCAGGTGACCGGTTAACATGCCAATAGCCCCGCCTTTCTGTTTTACGTTCTGTTCATTGAACATTTCATCCATCACATCGCCAAGCTCTTTTCCTTCTTCCAGCATTTTCAGGGCGGCCGGTGGCAGGGGAACTGACGCTGAACGTGACTCACCCACCCGGTTGGCTGATTCCACCACCACCCAGGCAAACGTGTAAGGGGCGTCTAAACCTGCTTCGACACCGACATAGAAGTTGCCGTCTATGACCTGTTTGGCGTTATGAACACGGTTACGTGCGCCTGCCAGCGTCTCTTCGCTGGTCATGGGCTGGTCGGCAACACCGCTGGGTACTGACACGCCTTCGAAGGTCATGTCATTGTTGGGAAACACGTCTTTGAAAGCAGCTTCAACGGCGGCGATTTTGGCCGGATTCAATGACGTGACGATCACTTTAGTCATGGGATTGTTGTCCTGATTTTGCGTGTTGTCCGTTTTTCGGGGAATGGCTGAATAGCCGAAAAGGCAGCACTAGCAAACCTGTCAGCCACACCACATGTTTTTCTTCCCGCTGGCTTTTTATGCCAATGGTCATGCCGTCGTGGCCGTCTTTGGGCTGTGCGCGGTAAGTGTTAAACAACCTGTCCCAGACAGCAAGATTAAAGCCGAAGTTGGAATCGCTCTCGTAACGATGGATAGAGTGGTGCACCCGGTGCATGTCAGGCGTCACAACTACTTTCCTCAGCCAGCGATCAACAGAAAGGGGCAGGGCGACATTGGCGTGGTTGAATAGCGCCATGCCGCTTAAAATGACTTCAAACAGGATCACCGCCACCGCTGGCACCCCCAGTATTGCGATGGCAGCAAATTTGATGACCATGGAAAGCAGGATTTCGAGCGGGTGGAAACGGGCGCCGGAGGTCACATCCAGATCGCGATCGGCGTGATGAACGGCGTGAAGCCGCCACAATACCGGAACAGTATGGAACAGTTTGTGCTGGAACCAGATCAGGCCATCCAGCAATACCACACTGAGGATGGCTGACAGCCAGAGAGGGAGTGAAATCCGATTAAAAAGGCCAATGTCCTGGTGTGTGCACCAGGCAGCAAAACTGGCTGCCGCCACTGGGAAAATGAGGCGGACGGCGGCGGTATTTAGCATCGTCAGTGCAAGGTTATTCAACCAGCGCTTTGCCTTACTGACCGTCAGGATACGTTTGGGAAACCACCATTCGGCACCTGCCATCACACCAAAAAGGATAAGAAAGGTTAACAGCCTGAAAACAGCTTCGTGTGATTCAATAAAACTTAGCACGGATGTACCTGCGTTTGGATATATTGGGCAGCTTAACACAGATACAGGAACGGAAAACAAAACGGGCACTTTCGTCCGTAGTGTTGGTGATTTTGACAGCGATATTGCCGACATGCGCAGTGAATGCGGAGCCCATTCCCCATCAGAGAAGTTCGTTTTTCATTTTTGCGCTATTGGGTCTGGTTGCTATCTAAGCCTTCTTGGAGACACGTCAGCTCAACATGGGTGACGACACGGTTCCGGCCCTGTTTTTTCGCCAGATATAGGGAGGAATCTGCAGCCTCTATCAGTGCCTCGACGGTGTCAAACTCCGGAAAAGTGGCTATCCCGGCGCTGAGTGTGGCGTAGAATGTTTCTGGGCCATTGGAAAACGGTGTTTTTGAGAAGGTGTTACGGAATTCATCAATCAGGCGCAGGGCGATGTCTGCTGGAGTGTCAGGCAAGATCAGAGCAAATTCTTCACCGCCGTAGCGGGCACTGGTATCGGTTTTTCGGAAACGGTAGTTGAGCAGACGGGCTACCCCTTTAATCACTTTGTCACCAACCGGGTGGCCGTACTGGTCATTGATTGATTTAAAGTGGTCAATATCAATCATCACAAAGCTTATCGGTTTTTTATGCCGGCACGCACGGGACAGTTCCCGTTCAAGCGCCATTTTCAGGTTGGAGTGATTCAATAATCCGGTCAGGCTGTCCCTGTCCATCATTGCACTTAATGCACGGAACCGGCGTACCCGGATAGAGACAGCCTGGGCCAGGTGGAGGTCATTGATGGGCTTGGTGAGGAAGTCATCAGCCCCGACCTGTAAGGCTTTCATCTGTAGTTTCAGATCTGTTTCGCCGGAAAGGTACACAATAGGCACATTGGTGTGTACGGCATGCTGGCGTATCACACTTGCTGCTTCCACTCCGGAGCAGGTCGGCATGTACAAATCCATCAGCACCAGATCGGGTTGGAATTCACTAAGCGCATTCAGCAGGTGCTCCGGATGGCTGACAACGCTGGTTTTTATACCAGCGCCTTGCAGCACTGTTGCGTAATGTTCCGCCAGTATGTGGTCATCCTCCACAATCAGCACCCGGTACTGCTCGTTGTGGGTGTCCCAAAGCGAGTCGAGAATGCTCAGTATGTCATCGTATTCCACCGGCTTTTGGAAGAAGGTAAATGCCCCTGCACGTGCTGCCTGGAGACGACATTCCCAGCAATCATTGGCACTCAACACCACCAGCGGAATACCGCTGCTTTTTCGCCACACCCTGGTGACGGCATCAAGCAGGGTGAAGTCGTCCAAATCCACAATCAGGACGGAAGGCAGTACCTGGTCGAGTGCCTCTTTGAGCGCCTCGGCGCTGTCCAGAAGCAGTACGTCGTAATCGATATATTGCAGTTGCTCTGCCATTTCCCTGGCATTGGCAGGGGTTTCGGCGACCACATAGATACGTTGCCTGGCGCGTTCTTGCTCATGGATCAGGTTGACTTCGCCATAGGTGAGATTTTCCGGGTAGTTAGGTTCGATTTTCGCAATGTCATCCATACTGTTAACCAGTCGGGTGATATGGCTGGCTTTCTTTGGATGAATAGGTAAACCGTTGTCTTCGATATGCGGTTTCAGCAAGACTTCAATATCACGGCTACATTCGCCAAGGTCGACAAACCCAAGGGTGGCGGCGGTGCCAGCCAGCTTGTGGGTTTCTATCAACAGCGCTTCAAGTGCATTACTGTGGGGATCGTCAGGGTATTGGATTTTTTGCCATAAAGTTTTGATCCGATCGGTCCGTTTGGTCACTCCCCGGGCAAACTTGGCTTGCTGGTTCTGAAACTTTTTTATCTGGGATGGTCTCATACACTGTGCCCTGCCATGAGGTTTCTAATGTCTTCTGCCAGTGACATAGGATCAAACGGCTTGCTGATTACGCCGATGGCACCGCAGTCATAGTATTCCGCCATTTCAGAGGATTGCACTTTTGCTGTCATGAAAATCGCCGGTGTGCTTTCAAGGTGTGGTATTTCCCTGAGGTATTTCAACGTGGTGGGGCCATCCATGTCCGGCATCATTACGTCCAGCAATATCAAATCCGGGGCCGAGAGTGCCGCCTTTTCGATGGCCTCATTGCCACTCACACAGGGCAGCAAGACGAAGCCTTCGTCTTCCAGTGCCATTTCGGCAATGTCGCGGATGTCTTCGTCATCTTCCACGTAAAGCACGGTTATTGGTTTATCCATCACATTGCCTTTCTGGGAACTTTTTTCTTAATTATAAGACGGAGTTCTGACTTGAGTCGGTTAAAGTTAAGTGTTTGTTTTTCGTAACAGGCCATCACAATATCGGGCAGTGAGATATCTATCTCCTGATCGGTGAGTAATACCGTGGGTATCTGCTTGTTCTGCAGATGATCCAAGGGATTTTTCACTGATTCAACAAAGGGATATTCAACGAAGGCGACATCAAAGGTCTGTTGCGTCATTGCGTGTTTGGCTTGAGAGAGGGTATCAACCCCTACAATATCTGCATGGTGACTGAACTGTGTTCTGAGCATTGCCAGCAGTGTGTCATCTGTACCAATAAAAAGGATTTGTTGTGCATTGAACGTGATGGTGCCTTCTGGCCTTATCTTTTCCGCTGCGTGGTTCTCATTCGGTACGGTGAAGAAAAACGTTGCGCCCTGTTTGGGGACAGAAAAAAAGTGCAGTTGTCCTTTATGTGCCTCAATGATGGATTTTGCGATGGCTAACCCTAATCCTGTCCCGCCTACACGGCGAGTGTCTGAGCTGTCAGCCTGAGAGAAGCGGGTAAAAAGGTGTTCATGAAACTCGGGGGGAATACCGGCGCCGTGATCTGTGATCTCAACGCGAAAACTGCTCCCGTTGTTCTCCAACGTGACGTTAACCTCTCCGCCGGACTTAGAGTATTTAATAGCATTAGACAGTAAATTAGCCATCACCTGTTGCATGCGCGTGGAATCAGCGTTGATATAGGCTGTTTCGGTGTCGCTCTCAAAGGTGACTGTGATCTGGTGATGTTTGGCATACCCGGTATTGTCTTCGATAGAGCGGGCAATGATGGAGTAGAGGTTGCAACGGTTAAAGTGATATAGCATGGCGCCGGATTCCAGCTTTTCGATATCGAGGATGTCGTTGATAAGCAAGGTCAGACGTTCACAGTTACGCAGTGCCAGGGTCAGCATTTTCTGGGTCTTATCCGGTAACTCCCCGCTGAATTTTCCGAGGATGATCCCGAGCGCTCCACGGATAGAGGTTAAGGGGGTGCGCAGTTCATGGCTGACGGTCGCAACGAATTCATTCTTCATGGCTTCGTCTTTTTTACGCGACGTGATGTCACGAATGATGCCAGTGAACATGGGGTTCCCTGAGACCCGCATTTCACTGACAGACAATTCAGCGGGAAAGATAGACCCATCTTTTCTCATGCCAACCACTTCACGACCGATCCCGATAATTTTTGCCTGTTTGCCATTCATAAAATTTTCGAGGTAACTGTCATGCTCGCTGGCAAAGGGGGGAGGCATCAATATATTGATTTTCTGGCCAATTACTTCTGTTGCGCGATAACCGAAAAGGCCTTCTGCGGCGGGGTTGAAGGTGGCGATGTAGCCATGGGCATCAATCGTAATAATGCTGTCTACAACAGTGTCAACGATGGCCTGTACCTGGCTTTGGCCTGAGAGGCGCTCCTCTTTGATGTTCTGTTCATTGATACGGTTTATTTCCTGTGTCGCCTGGTTGAAGGCATCAGCCAGTGTGGCGATCTCCTTATCAGCCTGCAGTGTGTTGATAGGATAATGTCCTTCTTTAACTTCTCTTGCCAACGCGACAATTGGCCATGCCATCTTGTTTCCAAGGCGACGGGTGATAACGACAGCAGGTATCAGGGCAATCAGGGCCAGAATGCTGAAGCTGGTCAGCCAGGATAAAGTTTCTTTCAGCAGGGCGGAATAGGGTTCGCTGAGTGTAACGGAAATACCAAACGGGCTTATCATCAGTCCGTCGGGTGGTTGTTGTGATACCTGAATGCCCGGTTTCGTCATGTCGCCACCTGATACCATCCAGCTCTCATTGATTACGATTTGGTAGTTGTGGCCGATACTTTCCAACACTGGGGCCGTGAGGGCCGCCATGTTGACTCTTGCGATAATTCCTCCTTGCACGGCACCGTAATAGACAATGGGCTCAACAATGTAGAAATTGTCATTTTGGAGCATGATTTCACCGGTTCCCATCGACAGGGTATTTGAGACCATCAGGGCATTAAACCAATCGGCCGGTTGAGCGCTTTGGGAAAGGAAATTTCCGGCGTAATCGAAGAGGTGAGCCTCTTCAATGGCAGTATGCAAGGTGAGATCTTCAAGAGCATGTTCGAAGTAGTAACCGCCACCATTAATATCAATCAGGCTGTTAATTGATAACTGGCTTTGTGCTGTGCGTGAGACAGCACGTTGCTGTGTTGAAAGTTGAAAGTTGAGTAACTGTAACGTATTGGAGGCATCGGCATTCAGATCCTGTTCGAGCTGGCGCTGAATCCGAAACAGCTCTATCACCGTTGTTGCCCCTACAACCAACAACAAAAAGATCACCAAAAGTGACAGGATAAGTTGTGAAAAGCGTGTTGAGATGCTTTGGTTGGCCGACATCAGCGAGAGGACTCCAGAGGATGTAACGTACCGTTTTTATAAAACGCAAACAGGTAGTCATCCTTAGTCAGCGCATCCTGGGTGCCTTTAAACGGAGAGCGATAGGTTTTCATCACCCCTTGGTAATACTCAAGCTGGGTCATTTCCTTTTGTATCGCAGCCATGTCCGTTGAACCGGCCTTGTTGGCTGCGATGGCCAGCATGTGCATCAGGTCGTAAGCATGCGCGGTGCCGGATGGGGCAAAGATATCTGTGCCTTTCGTCGTGCCATAGCGGTCGTGGTAGCGCGCCATTAATGCTTTAGCGGCAGGGTTGTCATTGCCGATAAAGGAAAAGGTTTGTAATACCCGAAGATCTATCTTTTCTAGGGCATTGGCAGAGCGTTCTGCAAACGTTGAGCCGGTGATCCCCCAGTGGGAATAAACCACCGGAGGATTTTCATACCTGGCTAATGCCGTCACAAATTTTTCTCCTTCCACGGCATTTCCCACAAAAATAATGGCCTTGGCACCTCTGTTAATCAGGTTTCGTATTTTGGTTTCCATGTTCTTTTCTCCCCAGTCGAACCACTGGACTCCTGTCGGCTGGTATTTTCGTTTTTCCATCTCCTTTGAAAGCCCCTCGAAATTGCTGCGTCCCCAGCCGTTATTGACTAAGAAAAAACCCACTTTGTCAGACGCTTTTAAGGCACCTTCAAGTAAAAACTGCGCGGCATATTCGTCTCTTACTGAGACACGAAAAACAAAATTGGGGGCATATCCATTACTGACAATTGGGGTTGCTGCAGCCCAGGGGACAAGCATCAGCATTTTTTTCTCATGCAGAAGATTGAGCTCGGCCAATACCACAGGGCTGCTGATGCCGCTGAATACCGCAAGCACATTGGGGAGCTTGGAGAGCAGCGCAATGTTGTCGAGGCCACGGGAAGGAACCATGGAGTTGTTTCTGACCATCAGCCGGACTTCCTTTCCGAGAATACCGCCTTGCTGGTTAATCTCTTCTAAGGCGAGTTCAATACCTCGGCGGATAGCCAGTCCTGATAAGGCAGCGCTGCCAAACATGTCGGCATCAAGGGCAACAATCAGGTTGTCCGGAGGGAGGTTTTCCCAGTCTGTTTTTGCCTGAATGACTTGCTCTAGCATCGCAGTGCCAAACTGCATTCTCTGGTGCTCAATCACATGGGCAGAGGCGGTTTTCATCCAGGCCAGCAGTGCGTTGGAGGGGACATTGATGACACCGTCTTCCCTCAGGCTGAGCAGTGCCAGTTTTTCTTTCTGGTACGCGATATCGTACTGGAACGTTGATGCAGTCTTCGCGGCACTGTCGATAATATGAATCAGCTGTTTGGGAAGTCTGTTTTTCGTTTTGGCAGACATCATCAGCAGAAGCGTTTGGTGCCCATGGCGGGTCAAATTCACCTGCAGATTTGACCTCCGATGGGCGGACAGTTGGGACAGCGTCATTTCCTCGCCATCTAAATCCCCATTGGCATAGGCTTCGCTGACCCTTGCTGTTGAAATGGGTAGGGTAAGCCCGCCCCAGCTCTTGAACTGCTCACGAAGCACGGTACTTTCCACGATCCTGAAGCGTTTGTTCAGAAACTGATCTTTGCTGCTGAGGGGGGCGTTGGTGACGAGTTGCTTGAATCCACCGTCCCAGAAAGCCAGCCCAACTAGGCCGTAATCCTGAAGTTTGGCCAGCATTTGGCGGCTGGCGTTACTGGCGTAGACACGTCGAACTTGATGATGTTCGGTGAAGAAAAAAGGCAGATCAAACAGCTCAATGCCCGGATACAGGTGCGACACCTTGGCGCTGGGGACGACGGTGAAATCAATGTCCCCTTTCTTTAGTGCAGCAACCCGTTCACGCTGGCCCAATGTTGCTTTGCCGTTCAGCACATTGAGGACAAGTTGTCCGTCGGATTGTTTTTCTATCAGTGACGCAAAATAGTTGACGGCTTCATATTCGGCAGCGGCGGAAGTAGAGGATAACGCAATGGTTAATCTGTGCTTGGTAGGCAGTGCTTCTGGCGTGTTTGAGCCCGGTTTCGTTTGACCATCGCAACCTGTTAATAATATCAACAGCGTGATCAGGGTGAAGGTGTATTTCCCCACGGCGATGTTTTTCATCCCATACCCTCTGATGGTTGCGTACTGGAAGTTGTTCAATCTTTTATCAAAGATTAGAAATGAGACAGGTGTTTTTCCAGTGAGGAGAATTGAACGCGGTACGGTATAAATTGTTGCTGGCTGGTGTTTCCATATATTTCCTGCATGGCAGGTGCATCCCGTGTCGCAAACCTGTGAACAGTGAGATCTGGGCTAGTATGTAAATGGGTGGTTAGTCATTAACCCATGGCGACAGTGAAATCACCCTTAGTCAGATGAAGGGGTGATGTATGCTTTACCAACTGAATGCGACTTACATGGATGCCATTAAACCACTGAACTCTTGGGTGAAATTCATCCGAGATGTGAATGCAGCACCATGGAATATCCTACGGACATCTTCCGTTACCCGCACACTGGATGCGTCTATGGAGCTGGTGGAACGCCTCACAGATTGCTATGACGAGCCTGCCTGGGAGCTGGATACCACGGTCATCAATGGCGAAAAGCTGGCAATCCAATACAATGTCATTGCCAATAAGCCTTTTTGTAACCTGCTGCATTTTCGCCGCAGCAAAGCCCAACCTAACCAGCCTAAAGTCTTGTTTGTGGCACCACTTTCCGGCCACTTTGCCACTTTGCTGCGGGGCACCATCGACGCTTTTCTGCCGGATCATGATGTGTATGTGACAGACTGGCGAAACGTTCGCGATGTGCCGTTATCGCAAGGGGAGTTCCATTTTGATGATTATGTGGATTATCTGGTGGAGTTTTTGGAACTGCTGGGGCCGGACACCCATGCCATTGCTGTTTGTCAGCCCTGTGTGCCACTGATGGTAGCCACCGCTTTGATGTCGGCAAAGAATAATCCTGCTGTACCGACGACCATAACCTTGATGGGTGGGCCGATAGATACCCGCATCAATCCGACTGACGTGAACGATTATGCCAGCGGTAAGGATTTGGAATGGTTTGAGTCCAACGTGATTTGTACTGTGCCGGAACAGTACCAAGGGGCAGGACAGCTTGTTTATCCCGGCTTCGTTCAATTATCCGGTTTTATGTCGATGAACCTGGATACCCATGTGCAAAAGCACTTTACGTTTTTTGGTGATCTGGTGAAAGGGGATGGGGAGAATGCCGAAGCGCACAGAAAGTTCTATAACGAGTATCTCGCGGTGATGGATTTGCCTGCCCACTATTACCTTGACACCATTCGCAAGGTGTTCCTCGAACACAAGCTTCCCAACAAAACCATGCTGTACCGTGGGGAACCTATCGATTTGGGTGCCATCACCCGCACCGCTATGTTGACCATTGAAGGTGAGCTAGATGACATCACAGGACGTGGGCAAACCTCCGCGGCACTGGATCTTTGTACCAGGCTGTCGGCATCGAAAAAAGTCCATTATGAGCAGAAGGGCGTGGGGCATTACGGCATCTTCAATGGCCGCCGTTACCGGGAAGCCATAGCGCCTAAAATCAAAGGTTTTATCAAAAAGTACAATCCAAAGGTGGTGAAGGCGGCATAGCCTATTTTCGTCTGCCGGTGGGGAAAACACTTTTGCTTCAGGCGTGATTCTGTTCCTTCCTGATCGTCGTTATAAAGAAACGAAACGGTTAGAGAAGGAACAGCGAATGTTACGAAAAATACTTCCCGTCATCGTGATGCTGACAGGCTTTGTTGGTATATCTACGGCCAATGCCCATGGGCCATCAAGACTTAAAGTCTCCGAGTCTGTCACCATTAATGCATCGGCAGACAAGGTGTGGGAAACGGTGGGCGCGTTTGACAGTCTTTCCTGGCTGCCACCGGTTACTAAAGTTGTTATGGAATCGGGAAATCCAACCGAAAAAGGTGCGGTTCGTGTGGTGTATGTGGGCGATCAAAGTGTGACGGAAGAGATCAAACGCTACAACGCTGATGCCATGATGATCAAATACAAAATCACCAAAAACAATACGGCCTTGTTGCCTGTTACCAATTACCAATCCACGATCAAGGTGAAGCCGGAGGGCGATAAGAGTGTGGTGACCTGGAATGCGGGTTTCTACCGTGGCTACCCTAACAATGATCCGCCGGAAAACCTCAATGATGCTGCTGCGATTGCCGCAATCTCTGGCCTCTACAAAGCCGGGCTGGATAACCTGAAAACAGAAATGGAAAAGTAGCGCTCACCCAATCTAACCCCATCCCGGCCTTCCTTTTTCAAAGGCGTCGATAACAAACCTGTCTTGGCGCATTGTCTTTTAAAGGGAAAGGCGAGGAAGGGGATAACTTTACACGTAACCTGACATGGATCCTGTCAGCTCAGTTCTTGCGAACCGCCACCGCTCACTGTCAGTACCTGACCGCTCACCCATGCCGCCGCTGGCGAGCATAGAAACAGTGCGGCCATGGCAATGTCGTCAGTTTTGCCAAGACGCCCAAGCGGCGTGTGTTTCAGCATCGCGCTTTCGATCTCCGGTGTCAGCACTTTCTCAAGAGCGGCGGTGCGGATGGCGCCCGGTGCGATGGCATTGACGCGGATGCCTTTGCTGCCAAGGTCAAAAGCCACGTTACGGGTCAGGTGGTTAACCGCTGCTTTTGATGAGCCATAAGAAGCCATCATCCAGTTTTTGTTTTCTCCCGCCATGGAGCTGATGTTCAGCACAGCACCGCCCCCGGCTTTTTCCATTTCCGGCGCGCAAAGCTGCATCAGACGGAATGGGGCGAAGACATTGAGCTGGTATGCCCATTCAAAATCAGACATTGGCATGTCAAACGGCTTGGGACCGCCGCCCCCGGCGTTGTTGGCAAGGATTGTGACTTTTCCGAAAGCAGTAATTGCCTGCTCTACCAGCGCAATGCGATCGTCTTCTTTGGTCACATTGCAGGCCACGGCAATGGCGTGTTGCCCAGTGGCGTTGATGGCAGAAGCCACCTCGTTGGCGGCGTCCAGATTCAGGTCACTGACCACAACCTTGGCACCGGCTTCGGCAAACACTTCTGCGATACGGCGGCCAATGCCTGCTGCTGCACCGGTCACGATAGCTACCTGATCTTTAAGGCTGAATTGATCAAGAATAGACAAGGGACTGTCCTCCTTCAGTTAAGATGGAATGAGCCTAGTTGCACCTACAACTTAACGCTGGTTCTTTCTTGATACAAGATTAAATAATGCATAGCGGCTTATAAAAACCGCGATATATTAATGAGTTAAGTTAATGAAGTGTTAACTGGCGTAGCGGAAGTAATCCAATCCTTCGACATTGCTGGTGATGTTGTTACCGATGATTTGCGCCAGTAGGTGACCGGAACCACAGGCCATGGTCCAGCCCAATGTGCCGTGTCCGGTGTTGGTGAACAGGTTGCTAAAGGGCGTTTTACCGATCAGCGGTGTGCCGTCTGGCGTCATTGGCCGAAATCCCGTCCAGAACTCTGCCTTGTCGAAATCCCCGCTGTTTGGGAACAAGTCTTTGACCACCATGGAAATCGTCGCTTTGCGCTTTTCCGGGATTGATGGGTCGAAGCCTGCCAGCTCTGCGGTGCCTGCAACACGGATACGATCGTCAAAGCGGGTCAGCGCGACTTTGTAGGTCTCATCCATCACGGTGGACGTCGGCGCTTGTGTTTCGTCAGTGATTGGCACCGTCAGTGAGTAGCCTTTTACCGGATAAACCGGGATGCTGAGACCAAGATCTGCCATAAATCGGGTGGAATAGCTGCCCATAGCGACAACGTAAGCATCAGCTTCCAGCTCGCCTTTGTCTGTCACCACGCTGACTATGCGGGTGCCTTCGCGTTTTACGTTTTTTACCTCGGTGTCGAACATAAATGTTACACCGTGGGCTTTGGCAAGTTCGGTCATTTGCTGGCAAAACAGGTAGCAATCCCCGGTTTCATCATCTGGCAGGTACAGACCACCGGTGAGCTTATGGCTTACTGCGGCAAGTCCTGGCTCCTGCTTAATGCAGTCTTCGACCGTCATGCGCTGGTAACGGGTGCCGCTTTGCTCCAGCAGGGCGATGTCTTTTTCCACTGCATCAAGCTGTTTTTCATTGCGGAAGATTTGCAGCGTGCCTTTCTGGCGACCCTGATATTCAATATTGTGTTTGTCGCGAAGCGCGATCAGGCACTCTCGGCTGTGGTTGGCAATGCCCAGCATGCGGGATTTATTGATCTTGTAGCGATCAAGCTGACAGTTTGACAGCATTTGTGTCGCCCACTTAATAAGCTGCGGGTCGAGGGACGGTTTCACTTTCAGCGGCGCATGTTCTTCGAGCAGCCAACGCACTGCTTTTTGTGGAATACCCGGCGCAGCCCAGGGGGATGAGTAGCCATAGGAGATTTGCCCGGCATTGGCGAAACTGGTTTCCTCGCCGGCTTTTGACTGACGATCCACAACCGTGACTTGATAGCCTGCCTGCTGTAAATACCAGGCGCTCATCAGGCCAACCACACCACTTCCCAACACCAATGCTTTCATGTTTGCTCTCCCTGTCATTAATGGCGTGAGTTTGCGGTGTTTACATAATGCTAACAATCGATATAAATTAATCGCTGTATGTAGAATTTCTAAAGGCAAATATGCAAATACTCAAAGGCCAGCACCTTGGCGCACTGTATACCTTCGCAGAAGTTGGCAAGCACAACACTCTCACCCATGCGGCTAAGGTCCTGCACCTTACGACAGGGGCGGTGAGTCAGCAGCTGCTACAACTGGAGCAACAATTAGGTTTTACTTTGCTTGAGCGCCATTCACGGGGTATTCGCCTGACTGAAAAGGGAAGACAGCTTCACCAGAATGTGAGTTTCCATTTAGCAGAGATTGATGCAGAAATCGCCAGTTTGCAGAAAGGAAGCGGAAAGAAACAGGAAATCCGCCTTAAGCTCACGCCTTCATTTGCGTTCAAATGGCTGGTGCCAAAGCTCGAAAGCTTCCATCAGGTTTACCCGGATATTCAGGTGCAGATTTTTGCCGAAAGCGCATTGGTGAATGCGGATACGCGGGATTTTGACCTTGCTATCGACTATCGACCGCACCCTTTCAAACACCCGAACGCCGAACTCTTGCTGGATGAATACCTGCTGCCGGTAATGAGTCCCAGGTATCTGGAACGTCACCCCTGGTTGCAAAATGACGCCGGGAATACGGCGCACTGGCAGGCTGTCACCCTGCTGCACGATGCCATGCCATGGGAAAAGGCCGGGAAGGACTTGGAATGGCGAAATTGGGCAAAGGAAATGCAACTTTCACTGCCGATTGAGCGCGGCCATTTTTTCAACCGTACCGACATGGCGATGTCTGCTGCTGAAGCAGGTGTCGGCATTGCCATGGCCCGTATGGCGCTTATCGACAATGAACTGGAAACCGGAAGGCTGGTTTCGCCGTTCTCGCCAATCAAAGCCAATGCTGGGTATTACCTTATCAGCAGTACCCAGAGTGACAGCAACGAAAAGTTCGTGGGCTGGCTGAAGCAAAATGCGTGTTCCCAAGCCTGTTGAAAATCAGGGGGCAGGCCGCGTATTCCCAGCACCTATAAAAACAAAACCCAAGGGCTTCCTTGGGTTTTAACGTTTTAGAAGGCCTTCATCAGCCGTTTGTATTCTGCGTCGTCCTCATACATTTTATGGAATACCCTGTACTTGGCATCGTAGAATTTTTTAATTTTCTCTGTTTGTGGCATCACGCTCTTGCTGATCCGGCTCATGGCATCCATGGCATCCGGGATATCACTGTAGAAACCGGCTGCGACTGACCCCAGCATTGCTGAACCCAGCAATACCGCTTCGCTTTCTTCCGGCAGGAGGATCATACAACCTGTGGCGTTGGAGTGCTCTTGCAGGAAGACGCTGTTTTTCGTTCCCCCACCGCATGCCATGATGGTGTCAATTTCATACCCGGATTCATTCATCACTTCGATAATATGGCGGGTACCAAGGGCGATTCCCTGGATTGTTGCCAGGTATTGCAGCGCCATATCATCCAGCGTTTTGGTCATTTTCAGCCCAGTAATGGTGCCGGTTAAATACGCATTTGCCCGCGGCGAACGGTTGCCATGGAAGTAAGGCAACACATGGATATCTTTAGTGAGAAAAGCGATGTCTTCCTTGCTTCCTGCCAGTGCCAGAAGATGGTCGTTTAGCAACTGGTAAACGGTTTTTCCCTGCTTATCTGCCAGCTCTTTTACGCCTTCATACAGTGGGTGGGAGGTAATAATATGGTCAATGAGCGCCCCTGTCGCTGACTGGCCACCTTCATTGAGCCAGTAACCCGGGATCATGGCGCTGTAATACGCGCCCCAGACGCCATCAATGAAGCGTGCCGTTTTGGAGGCAGCCATGTGGCAGGATGACGTTCCGCCGATCAGGGCCAGACGCTTATTGAAATCGGCTTTCTCGCCGGTCAGACCGGATGCACCGAGTACGCCGATACCACCGGCGTGAGCATCAATGATTGATGTGCCGACAGCCGTGCCAGGTGTCAGTCCCAGATCATTGGCTGCGTGAACCGTCAGGCCGTTTCCTACCGGCTGGCCCATCGGCAGTATCCGGTCACCAATGGTTTTGGCGTTGTTTTCCAGCAGCTCTTCAAGGCCAATCAGTTCGAAGAAACCTTTGTCCCATTTGTTTTCATGACCGAGATACGTCCACTTACATACTGTAGAGCACAAAGAGCGGCTGGCATCAAAGGTGGCTTTCCAGGTAAGGAAATCTGGCAGATCGAAAAAATAGCCAGCCTTGGCCCAGGTATTGGGCATGTTTTGTTTCAGCCAGAGCAGCTTGGGTGTTTGCATCTCGGGGGAGATACGGTTGCCAACGTAAGCCAGAACAGGGTGCCGGGTTTTGTTGATCCTGTCTGCCTGCGCGGTGGCACGGTGATCCATCCACATCACTATATTCTGTTCGCTGCGCCCTGTGGGGCTGACGGTTAATGGCTGGCCGCTTTTATCCAGCACAACCAGTGAACAGGTGGCGTCAAAACCGATACCTTTCACCTGAATAGGGTCGATATTGGCCTGTGACACGGCGTCTTTGACCGCAAGACAGACACTTTGCCAGATGTTGTCTGAAGATTGCTCGACGAAGTTGGCCTGGGGTTTGAACATCAGGGTGTCGCGTTTGGCTTCGCCGACTTTGCGACCTTCTGCGTTAAAGACGCCGGCCCGTGCACTGCCGCTGCCCACATCAACGCCGATAAAATAAATACTCATATGCCACTCCGTTAAGCCTTATTCTTTTGTAAGAAGATAAATAAGATCAAGATGCCGCCCCACAGCGCCATAGTGAGATAGCTGCTCACTCCCAGCAAATTAAGACCACTTTCCAGTGTCTGTAATACGATAAGCGCCAGGGCAATACCGATAATGCGTCCAAAGCCACCGTCTGGATTGATCCCGCCGAGCACGGAAGCAAGAATGGCAATAAGGAGGTAAGATTCACCGTAGCCTGCCTTGGCCGAGTTGAATTTTGCCATCATCACAATGGCGGCCACCCAGCAAAGCACTGACGAGATGATGTAAACGTACAGGGTGGCTTTTTGGGTGTTGATACCGGAAAAGCGGGTTGCTTTTTCATTCGATCCCATCAGGTAAATGGTCCTGCCCAATTGGGTGTGTTCCAACAGTGCCCACAGGCCGACGGCAAAGCCGGCAAAAAGAACCAGCGGCATGGGAATGCCCAATACCGAGCCATTACCCAGCGCCAGCAGCGCACCGGGGAAGCCGGAAATCACACTGCCGCCGGAGATCAACACGTTCAAACCGTTGATGAGGGTCATGGTGCCCAATGTTGCCAGTATCGGTGAGACACCGACGTAGGCAATCAATGCACCGTTCAGCCCCCCAACGATGGCGGCGGTAACCAGCCCTCCCAGCAGCGCCAGCATCAGCATGGCCGTAGAATCAGGGGCCTGTGTGATGATACTTGCCATCACCAGCCCACAGGCGTTGGTGGTTGCAATGATGGAAAGGTTTATCCCCCCGGTCAGCATGCAAACTGCCATGGCGAGAGCCAGCAAACCCAGCAGCGGCATCTGTGACGACATCGACTGCATGTTGTCTACCGAGAAGAAAGCCTGTCCGCTTGTGAATGCCATCACCGCAAGGATGCCAACCAGAATCACCAACAGGTAACGGATATTCCTGTCTGTGGGCAGTTTTAAACTGTTCAGTACGTCTCCCATCCTTATGCTCCCCTTAGCGCTTGTTTTTTCTCGTTAATCGCTGTCATGCTGATGCTGCAGACAATGATTAAGCCGGTCACGACGGTGTGCCAGTAAGACGGTACGCCAAGCAGTGTCAGACCGTTTTTGACCACCGCCAGCAAGATGACACCGAGCACGACACCAAACAGGGTGCCTTTTCCGCCTGTCATGCTGGTGCCGCCCAGCACCACAGCGGCGAGCACTGTGAGCTCGAAACCCATCAGCGAGTTGGGCGCGACTGATTGGGTGATTTGGGTTTGCACCACAGAGGCAATGCCGGCAAGGGCCCCCATGTAGCCATACACAAACAGGTTGATGCCGAAAAGGTTGATACCGATACGGCTCGCTGCATCCGCATTGCCGCCCACCGCATAAATCTGGCGGCCAAGGCGGGTTTTGGACATCAGGAATGCCGTGAGGGCAATCATGGCGATCAGGGTCAGGATGGGGAGTGACAGCCCGTAGTCGTACCCGTCGCTGCCGGTGAAAGTAAACAGTTCAATACCGTCCATAAACCAGTCGGGGAAGCCGTACAGCCATTCACCATTGCTGAAGTAAATCAGCAGCCCAAAGAAAACGTTCAGGGTGGAAATGGTAATGATGATTGCCGGCACTTTGAGTTTGTACACCAGCGTGGCGTTCACCATACCGAGCAACACGCCCACGACAGTGGCGATAGCAAATGCGACGATAAAGTTACCGCCCTCCGCCAGGATATAGGTCGCCGCGACATATTGTGCGATAGCTGCCGTGGCTGGGAAGGAGATATCAATGCCCCCGGAAATCAGCACCACAAACAGGCCGCAGGCCATAATGCCAAGCAGTGCGGAGCTGACTGACATATCGAAAATGTTGCCAAGGGTCAGGAAATCTTCTGAGATAACCGCGAGCACACTCACGATCAGCACAATGATCAATGAGAGGTAGAACTCATGGCGCTTGGTAAAGGAAGACAGAGAGCAACGAAACCGGTTAAGCATTGACTGCCTCCATGATCGCTTGCTCGGTTGAGTGAGCGGGTTGGAAGTCATGGGTGATACGTCCTTCTTTCATCACAAGCACGCGGTGGCTGTTATAAAACACTTCAGGGATCTCATCGCTGACCAGAATGATTGCCATCCCTTTTGCCGCGAGATCTTTGGCAATGGTGTAAATCGCCTCTTTGTTGGCGACATCGACGCCAACGGTCGGTGAATCCAGGATCAGGATTTCCGGTTCTACGGCAATCCATTTTGCAATTGAGATGCGCTGGGCATTACCGCCAGACAAACTGGTTACCGGTAATTTGGGGTCTGCCACTTTGATTGACAGGGAGGAAATCAGCCGATCGACCAGTTTGTTGGCTTTAAGGTGATCAAGAAACCCTGACGGTTTTTTTAACCGGTTCATTACCGATGCCGTGATGTTGTCCTGAATGGTCTGATCCATCACAAGGCCCGTCGACATCCGGTCTTCAGAGACATACCCAATACCTTTGGCAATCGCATCCCGGTTAGAATGGAAGGATACCGGCTCACCATTAATACGTATCACGCCGCTGTCAGGCTGGGTCATCCCAAACAGCGCCATACAAAGTTCAGTGCGCCCTGCACCAAGTAAACCCGTGATAGAGACGATTTCACCTGCCCTGACCTGAAAGGAGATATCCTCAAACTCCCCGTGTTTAGACAGCTTTTCGACTGCCAGCTTTACGTTGCCCTGCTGGTGGTAACTGGCAAGAGGGGTGAAACTGAAGCGCTGGCCGGTCATCAGGAAGGCCAGCTCGTCGCTGTCGACATCCTTTGCCTGATAGGTGCCGATTGTGCGGCCATCGCGAATCACGGTGATCCGGTCAGAGATTTCCATCACCTCATCAAGCTTATGGCTGACGAAAACGACGGTAACGCCTTTGGCTTTTAAATCTGCCACCACCTGAATCAGGTGATTCACTTCGGTGCGGGTTAATGACGCGGTAGGCTCATCCATGATCATCAGTTTCGCGTCTGAGGCCATCGCCCGGCAGATAGCCACAAGCTGGCATTCAGCGATAGAAAGCTGTTCCACGCGTTTATCAAGGGGCAGCGTTACCCCTACTTTTGCCATGGCTTGAATCGCAATATCCCGAATGCGCTTCTGCTGGACCAGCCCTTTGTGCCATTCCACATGATCCTGAATGGCAATGTTTTCCGCGACGGTCAGGTTTGGAAACAATGAGAGATCCTGATAGATAACCTGAATGCCGTGCTCTATGGACTGTTGCGGCGAGAGGCGGGAATAGCGTTTACCATCCAGTATGATTTCAGCCCCTTTTTCCGGTGCGTGAACGCCGGAAATGACTTTAAACAAGGTGCTTTTTCCACAACCATTTTTACCGGCGAGGCAATGCACTTCACCCTGATTGAAAGTGAGGTTGATATCATCCAACGCCTTAACGGAGCCGAAGTGCTTCGACACCTGTTTGAGGGTTATAAAAGGAGTACCAGGCATGACAAATTCCACAATGACAGGGCGGCATTGCGCCGCCCAATTTCGAACACAAAGCGCCGGTTTTAGAAACCCAGCTGACGGGCGTTGGTTTTATCGACTTCCAGAATCTTGTTGAATTTGATCACACGATTCTGTGTATCGATTTCTGCTTCGCCAAGGCCTTGGACGTTGACGCCTTCAGAGATGTCTTTGCCATCCAGCATTTGTTTGGCAACAGCGACCAGCGCGTATCCTGCATCGGCCGGGTTCCACAAGAAGCCTTTGTCTATTTCACCACGGGCAAGGTAAGGTGCTGCCTGGCTTGGCATCATGATGCCGACCACGCTGATTTTATCTTTCGCACGTTTTTTCTTGATGGCTTCCCCGGCACCAATACCGCCCAGCGAACCATAAGAGACAATACCGGCCATATCCGGGTGCGCTTTCATCAAATCGTTCGTTGCCGCATAAGACTGATCGATACTTTCAGCAACTGGCATACGGCTTGTTACTTCATACATCTCTGGGTAGGTTTGTTTCTGGTAATCAATAGCAAGGTTTGCCCAGTTGTTGTGAAGAGGCACCGTCAGTGAGCCAACGTAAACCACGTAACCCCCTTTCTTATCCATGTTCTTGGCCAGTTCATCCATGGTTGCTTTCGCATAGGCTTGGTTATCAATGGTTTCGATATCCCAATCTGCGCCATGCCCATCTGGAGATTCATGGGTTAACACAACGATGCCTTTCTCACGTGCTTTTTTAAACACAGGCTCAAGCACCGTCACATCGTTAGGGACAACCGTGATCGCATCCACGCCTTTGGCGATCAGATCTTCAATAATTTTTACCTGCTGTGCCGGGTCTGGTGTTGAAGGACCCAGTTGGCGGGCATTCACGCCGAAATCTTTTGCTGCCTGTTCAATACCCTTATCCATTTGATTGAACCAAGGTATACCAGACACTTTCACCACGTTTACGATTTCATAGTCTTTCGCTTGAGCGCCTACAGCAGCAAGGGCGAACGTTAAAGCCGCCGTTCCTAATAAGACCTTTTTCATCTTCATCAATCCTTTATTCATTATGAGTAGGGGTAAGGTGAGTCGACAAAATTATCTTAAGATGCATTTCAACCATTAATTGCCCATCAGTTGTTAAACTGTGATAGCGGCACATTGATGAAACCAGACATGATCATTTGTGTTAATTATTTGTGATCATGGAATGTAAGCGTAGTTTTAAGGTCAAAAAGAAGTCTTTAAAGGCACCAATTGTTTACATGTGGATCATTTATTTGACATTTTAAGTGTGCGAATTGTCTTCCTTACAAGGTTAAGCATCCTTAATGAGCTATTTGTTGATAGATGTTTTAGGTTGATCACGATTTTGGCGAAGATTCGACGTTTGCGCTTTGTGCTCTGGTGGTAAACGTCATCACGAGTTTGTCCTGAATCCAGCATGAAGCGCGTGGGGGTGTAATTAAATGACGAGGTTTTTGGGGCTTTAAGCAACTGCGGGTCGATTGAAAACTTAGGCACATTTATTTGAGTGTTGTCTCACTAAATGTTTGTTGATAAGAGCGTCATACTGCTGTTTTTAAGAAGTTTGAGATATCATTCAGAAATGAAGCTAATTATCTCGGGTATGGAATTTTGGACTTCAAACAAGCCCTCAGCATTCTCTCTAAATCCTCACCCTATGCGGTCAGTACAGAGAGAGAGCAAAATCAAGATCATCTTACTGAATACAAACGTTACATCTATATCAATACAGATATAGAGGCGGATTTTAAAAAAGCGCTGTTATCAGCCAAACCCAATCAAATCATATTCCTTTGTGGAAGTAGTGGTGATGGTAAGTCTGAGATCTTGACGCAGTACAGCCAAAAGCATAAAGCAACGCATGATTTTCATCTGGATGCGACGCACAGTTTTGACCCAAGCCAAACGGCGGTTCAGGCTCTTGACCAGCGTTTTACCGAATTCAAGCAAAGTGCAAAGCCACTCGTTGTTGGTATCAATGTGGGGATGCTGGGTAACTATGCTGAAGAAGGCTCTGAAGCGCATAGTGACATCAAAAAAGTGGTTAAAGACTTTCTATCTCGTCATCGCTCGGCGATCCCTGAGCAGTACATATTCTTGGATTTTGAAGACTATCCAAAATTCAGGTTTGATTCAGAGGGCTGTGCATCTGATTTTACAGAAAAGTTTCTTAAAAGGTTGACAGCACAGACCCTAGAAAACCCGTTTTATGCGCTTTATGACAGAGCGCTAAAGTCTCAAGGTCACACGAGGCTGACGGCAAACTTTGCCTTGTTGAGCCGCCCAGCAGTGCAGAAAAACCTCATCGGTTTACTGTTGAAAGCTCGTTTGATCAAAGATCAGTTTTTAACCGCGCGAGCGTTGCTGGATTTCATATTCCAATTGCTGGCCGCGGATGGTTATTTGTTTGATAACTTGTTTGCTGGCAGCGATAACGAGCTGTTATCCCGCATCCAGAGCTTTGACCCAAGCAACTTGCATACGCGCACAGTCGATGAGTTTGTGCTTCAGCACAGCTTAGGTATTGAACATGAAGATTTTGCGGCGTTTAAAGTCAAGATCAACTCGCTGGGAATTTTTGAGGTCACCGAAGCCACATCATTTCTACGCCTTTTCTACGTGCTCAGTGGCGACGATGAGCTCAGCAATGAGTTTGTAACGCCTATCCAAAACGAGTTTACAAACAATCTGGTAGAAACCTATGCATCTGTTTGGATGCTACATCGTGATTTCGATGGTTCTGGAAAGATGCGTAAAGAGCTTGGCAGTTTCTATAAGGAAACCCTGATCGCAGCGCTTCACCGCTATTGCAACCGTCATGCCCCAACACTCGATAAAGATGAGTATTTAGTCTCTGAGCTTAATGGCTACAAAACGGCGGTGTCTCTTGAAGTTAAGCCAGATTTTTCAGCAATACAAAACAGCGCACTCGAAAAAATAGGCACCTTCAATGCGTATTTGAAAGTCGATGATAAATCGCTTAAGCCAATGCCGATTAGTGTCAGGCTGCTAGAGCTACTCGTGAAAATTGGTCAGGGGTACCGCCCCAACAAGCATGACAAAAATGCTGTTCTCTTACTTGATGAAGCACTGGAGCAGATGCTGACCGTCGCTAAGCAAAAAGAGACCTTGTTTATCCTGAAGGGTGATAAGCGCTACAAAATCGTGAAAGAAGAAAGTGACTATTTTGAAGTGAGTGGTATGCGCTAATGACGACCGATAATTTTACATTACCGATAAAGGCTGGTTTGCCACAAACTGCCACTGATAAGTTCCAGAACAAGAATACACTGAACAGTTACATTCCCATTCGAACCAAAGGCAACGACTTTGATTGGTCTTCTGTTGTGGGGTTGGTGCTTCGCGGCTTACTTCGTAAAAAAATCGAAAAGTATACCTACCTAGATTTCGCGGCGGATTGTAAAGCCAACTTACAAAGCAAACTGGGCGAAGAAGATTTTTGGGAAGTACTGGAAGATATGTACTTCACCAATAACGCGATTTTCTCTGTAAGCCCTGAGTTTCTGTTATTTAAGAGCCAGAAAAGTGAGTGTAAAGCTGGCGATCTACGTGTGGCATCTCTCTTTATCAACCTGTTAAATGGTCGACAAATTGAGCAGTTTGATGCCAACTTGAACTTCATCGAACAAGAGCTGTTAGAAACCCTGCGTTCCAAAACCAAGCCAGATACTGACAAATCACTTCGTGCTTCGGAAGCGCCGTATTTGCCATACATGGCCGAGGCATTTAAACGTGATCTCGAATTTTTAACCACATACCCCAAATACCTGCTGGATGAGTTTGAACAATTCTTGGCATTTTACGGGTTTGCTTATACCGCCCAGCTAAGTCTATCGCTATCTGATTGGAAAACCGGTGAAGCCCCCAAAGCAAAACCGCTCTATTTCATCATGGATCATGAACGCGCCAGCGGTGAGCGAATTCACGTGAAAAAACACGGCTACAAGCTCTTTAGTGAGTCTTCTTTCAAGCTGTTTCCCGTCCTTTCTATGCTGGAAAACCTCCAGCCCAATCCGGACGAAATGAAGAAGCCGTTATGGCAGCTGGCGAAAAATATTGAAAACTCGCAAAGAAGCGATCTGGCTGAGCAAATTAAAAACTACGCGCTCATGTTCCGAGCTAATCGCAAACTGGATACCGAGATCCCTGGCGATGCAGTAACGGCCATTGATTGGTTGGAATACGCGCTAAAGCTAGCAGAAGAGCAGTTCCGGGACCCGAAAACAGACCGACCAGCCATTATCAAAAAGTACATGACTGAGGTTGAGAAGAACATGGCCGCTGACTTTGTGCAGGCTCGCGGTCGTTCAGGCCGAGTGCTTGTCCTTACACAGGACCACATTATTTTGCTGACAAACCTGGTGGTAGGCAAAGAGGAAAAACTTCGCTTCCATGAGCTAATTCTCGGCTTTCAGGATAGGGGAATATTTGTTGATAAGCAGACAGAACAAGAGCTTATCAAGTTCTATGAGCGAATTGGTAACGTTGAACGCATGAGTGATAGTGGAGATGCAGTGTATGTGCGCAAAACAATTTGAATCGTTTCTGGTTGAGCAGTTTTTACTGCATGCGAAAGGAAACATACGCGCAGGCTATCGCTATCAGTTTAACTCTCCTGATCATGATAACAGTCAGCGCTTGTTTGATGCGTTAATCGATCGTAAAGACGGTGAGATTGTCGTTGGTAACAAGGTGGCGTTGAGCTATCTAAGTGTTGAAGGCTGCAAAGTGGTTCCTGTGCTTCATGGCGAAGAAGACGGAGAAACCGGGTTTACCGAGAACTACATTTCTCACCTGCGTGATGAAATCGCAAGCCAAGAAGGTGCTCTGAAGGGCTGTGCGCTGGTGGTCATTCACAACAGTCGCCTTGATACCCTTATCAACTCAGCGGAAGACTTAGGTCAGCCTGGGCAAGTTTGGAGCCCAGAGAACATCAAAGTCGCACTTAGCGGTTTTATTGAACAAACTGACAAATCCCGAGATGTGTCGCTCTGCCTGCTGGATGACCAGTTTGACGCGATCCTAGAAGATGGCGCGACCATGTTTGGCTTCGAATCGCTGTACAAAGCGGTCGAAGATGGCGAGCTTTGTTTTAGCGAACTGGGAATGTTCGATGATCCTTTTGTCGCGGAGTTATCGGGTAATAAAAAACAGATCAAACAACGGCTGGAAGAAAACCGCGCGCTTTACCAAGAGTTGTCGTTTGAAGTCGAGCACTTTGGTCAGCAACTCGAAGAAAGACTGAAAGGCTTCAGCAGTAAGTTTATAAAAGAACATTTTTCTGATGATGGTTGGAAAGATGTGGAGTTTGAAACTTATCGAGAAGAGATAAAAAAGAACAAAATTCAGAACCTTAAGCACGAAAGTGAAGAAGAGCTTAACAATGCAGAGGTAATCGGCCGCTACCCAAAAGAAACCAAAGCGGGATTGCGTGACCGTCACCTGATCATTGCCCTTGAGGAAGGACAAAGTGAGTTTGAACTTAAACTGAGCTTTTCTGGCACCAGCGATTTAAGCAAAGAACAGTTTAAAGTCTCGCCAGCGAATGCACTAGGCAAACAAGAGATCATCAGTACGCGCCTAACCAGTAAAGGGGCGAATGCCACCCTAGCGGCCAGTTACGCGAATGAGCCTTTGTTTTTCACGCTGGCATTGAAACGTGACAATACCTCGGAAAATCATAACTTCCGTTGCTTGGTTGTCAGGAAAGGCGAGTTTGACCTCGAAGCATTCAAAAACATTTTCGTCGTTGAGCCTTCGAAAAAACGTCTTACTCTGCAAACAGAAGACAACAGCCTGGTTATCAACCCCGCGCTAACTGCAAACCGAAGCCTGGATGATGTCGGTGAAGTGGTTGACCGCGCAGAATTTGGTGTTGTCGATTTTGAAGCTTTGGCTAACGAGTCAGAAGATATCGGTTTTGTGGTGAAATCAGGTGATAACGCACTGGCATTTCGCATAGAGGGTGAAACGGTAGAAAGCAACCTGTCCTTCCCGCTGCTGCTTAACCAATCGCGCTTCCACAAGTTGTTTGATGATGATGTGTTTGGCGAGCTTTACCCGAGTAAAGACGTTGTCGCGATTGATAATAGCGAATTTCGCGTTATGGAGCCGCGCATTAGCTTACTTCGTTGGGAAGAACGTTTCGTTCAGCAAAAGCAAGTCTACCTGGCTGAATCTAACAGCATGGCGTTGGAACAGTTAAGGTCTATTGATTACAATCTCCACTCTGCATACCAAGCACTGTTTGACTATCTAGCTAGCCGAAGAACAACGATTTCGCTGGTGTCGTGGGGGCCTCAATTTACCGCACTCGTGAAAGCGACCGTGGATGCATTCCTTGATTATTTCAATGCGATCCCAACTGGCGGCATGCTCACCAAAGAGCAAAAGCAGGTGATGCAAATCGGTTTGGTTCGCGAGAATGGTGAAGAATACTACTCGCCTTTCCACCCGCTGTTGCTGGCGTACTACTTAAACCTTTGCGATGAAATGCAAAAAGATGACAGCTTTGCTGACTTGCCAACGGTTACATTCAATCGTTTGGGACCAAGCGGCTTGCTGCCGTATGTTTATCACCCCAAGCATGAATTTGCCTACAACCAGCAAGTGACCGAAAACGGATTCTGGGTTAAAAGTGTTCCGCATCAGAAAAGTTGTCTGAAGTTCGTTCGCAAGCTGGTTAAAGAGAAGATCAACGAGTTCCAGAAGGCGTTTCGCCACTTGTTTACTGGCTCAGAGAAGAGTGTGCTGGTGAATGCCGTCAATCAAGATCGTGCAGAGGAGCTATTCCTCGGTTTGGTCGATTATGTAAAAGACAACCTGGATAAAGCCGCGTCAATCCATGTCAACTTGTACGATGATGCGCTGGTTTTCAACGCATTTGATCAGTTTGCAGAAACGTCGAACTACGAAGAGCTAAAGTCTTGGCTGGAGCTGGACCGCGGAAAAGTACGTGAAAACGCCGACACCATTATCGACATTCTTCGTACCCGCCTGACTTACAGCAAGTTCACCAATGCCCACAGCGAACGCGAAGGGCAAGCTTACTCGCACCTGTCATTTTTCAGAAACAACGACAACGTGAAGTTAACGACCTTGAGCGTTGACGACATGCCGAGCGGCATTGCGTGTGATGGTCTGTTAACGGGCGACGCTTCCAAGAGTGATGAAGGCTCATACTTCACCGCATTTGGTTTGCAAAATGTTCAATACAGTAACCAACCGCACTTGGAAATGGCGAAGTATGTTGGTTCGTTAATGGAGCCAGCATTAAAGCCAAGCACACAATACACGGGCGCCAATGCTCCTGCGCTTGCGGTCAGTGAAGACTTTAAATCGCTGCTAGAGCGCTCTTATGACAGCTCGATTTGGACCACCATCATCGACCCTAAAGTGACGCTGGACTTCTTCCACGCCAATCAAGATGTTGTGCTTATCCATTACTCCGATCAGTACACCAGCTCTGCCAGTTACGATGCCATTACGGTAACCGCACAGCGCGGATTGTTCGAAAGAGTGGTAGCGCAAAGTGGCGGTGGTCAAATCAACGAGTTCAATGCCTTCAACGGTGATTGGCTGCTGAAGATGATGACCTGCAACGACACCATTCGTAAAGAGCGCACTGGCATTATCGGTGCCTATAAGTTTGCGACCTGTCTAGTGCATAAATCTGATATCACCTGGGTGCCGCTATCCGTCGGTGAGATGATCCGTGTATCAGGCAACATCGGCCTGAAAATGACCGACAGTGACTTCTCACGCAACGTGCAAGGATACAAAAAAGGCGCGATTTCAGATGATGTACTGCTGGTGGGCTTTAAAGAGGGCAACCTTTATCTGCTTCCTGTCGAAGTGAAAGCTGGCTCCACGCCAGACTACAAAAAAGCCGTACAGCAAGCGAATGAGCTTCGCCGCTATCTAACAGAGCTTTTGAGCGACGAGACACTGGCGTCGAAGCTATACCGAGGCTTATTTATCCGCCAGGTGTTGATGCAAATCGACAAATACCGTCTCTACAACGTATTCAGCAATGACTACTTTGAAGCCCTGCTGGCAGAGAAAGAAGAGTGGCTGCGTGGCAACTACACAATCGCAGAGCTTGAGAACTACCCGGTAGGTCTAGTGGTTAGCCACCTTGAAAGCGGAAGCTGCTTCGAGCCTGGATACAACATGCAAGATGGCGTATTGAAGGTTGACCTTCCGATGTCTTTGCTGCCTTCACTGGTGCAACACCCGCTTCAAGTGCTAATGAACGAAAAGGACATCGCGCAGATCTGCCATGTGCCAGCGGAGTATATGTTGGTGGGGCAGACAGCTTTGAAAAAAGGAGAGTCGCTCGTCCCATTAGACGTTATGGTCGATAAACCAGAGAATTTAAAACCGAACCTCCAAACTGAGGTTCCGTCAAAGTTAGCTGCAGAGCCAACCCCAGATTATGCGAGCGAATGCCGAGTGGAGATTGGCCAGAATACACTTACTGGCGAAAAAGTTTTCTGGGAGTATGGGCATAAAGATCTAGCAAACCGCCACCTAATCATTTTTGGTAGCTCAGGGCAGGGTAAGACCTACTGTATCCAAGGTTTGTTGATGAGCTTGGCTGATGCTCATATTCGATCGCTAGTGATTGATTATACAAACGGCTTCTTGCCGAATCACCTTGAGCAGGAGTTCATTGAAAGATTGAACCCTAAGTCCAACATCCTTTGTAATGAGCCATTCGGCATGTCGCCATTCAGAGCTCAGAAGCAAGATTTCGGTGGGATTTTCATTGAAGAGAAGCCTCACATGGTTGCTGGAAGGGTTGCCTCTGTTTTTAACAAGGTATATTCGACTATTGGCGAGCGCCAGATTGCGGTACTTAATGAAGTGATTGAATTTGGTGTTCAGCGGTATGGCAGTGCTTACAGCTTGCAGAACATGCTGGATGATTTAAACGAAGAGGAAACCGCAGGACCCGCGTTAGCCAGTAAACTTGCCCCTCTCGTTAAGTCCAACTTGTTTTCATCTGACAGCAATAAAAGCTGGAAAGAGGTGTTCGAGAGCGAAGCACACAACTCAACAATCATGCAGCTTGCGTCGCTTAACCACGATATTTCAATGCTCTGTACCGAGTTTTTGCTTTGGGATCTGTATTCCTACGCATGTAGTTATGGTAGCAAGGAAAACCCGCTTCCTATCGTATTAGATGAAGTACAGAACCTTGATCATCGGCTTGAGAGCCCGCTAGGTAAAATGTTGACGGAAGGGCGCAAGTTTGGAGTATCTCTGATTCTGGCGACTCAAACGCTAAGTATGTTGCGCAAAGATGAGCAAGACCGCTTGTTCCAAGCGTCTCACAAGCTGTTTTTTGCACCAGCGAAAACAGAGACAAAGACTTACGCGAAAATTCTTGAACTGAGCATGCCAGGAACAAAGCAAGCTGAGTGGGAAAAGCAACTCGGGGACCTATCCAAAGGACAGTGTTTATCAGTTGGTTACCATTTGGATAAAGGGCAGCTGAAGATGAGTGTGAAGAAAGTGAAGGTGTCTTCCATGTCATCCCGCCTGAACCGCTCTGAAGCTTGAACCGAGGTAAGTCGATGGAGCTTTCTGAAAAAATTCAGTTAATTTCACGCTGGCGGAGAGGAGACCAAAGGGCTCCTCATAAGCCTTTGATGCTGCTTTATGCCTTATCAGAGTACAAACAGGGTCACCAGCGCCTATTTCGGTTTGAGGATGAAGTAGACCAGCAAGTCAAAGACTTGCTGGTGCAATATGGCCCAACAAGAAAGGCATACCATCCTGAGTATCCGTTTTGGCGTTTAGCCAATGAAAAAGAGCCATTTTGGGAACTCATCAATGGTGAAGAGTGCATTCCAAGGAAGAGCAATACCGACCCCAAAAAGTCAGAGCTGATCAAATATAATGTGATGGCAGGGTTTGATGAAGAGTCATTTCGGACAATTCTCGCAAACCCAAAGCTGATTGATGATATTGCATCAAAAATCATTCAGGATAATTTCCCTGAGACACTGCAAGAAGAGCTGTTTGTGCGTTTTGGCTTTGAGGTTAATACCTCGACCAAGTCGAGAGACCCAGAATTTCGTAGGAAAGTGCTTCGTGCCTATAACTATAAGTGTGCCGTGTGCGGTTTTGATTTGGCATTGGATACAGTGCCACTTGCCATTGAAGCTGCTCACATCAAATGGAAACAATTTTTCGGTCCGTGTGAGGTTTCAAATGGTATTGCGCTTTGTAGCATTCACCATAAAGCACTGGATCGTGGCGCCATCACTTTAGATAGCCATTTCAAGGTCAACGTTTCTCCTTCCGTTACTGGTGGAGAGTTGGTTGAAAGGTTGATTTGGGATTTTGATGGTAAATCGATTAGGTTACCTAGAGATACTTATCAACATCCGGATGAGGATATGGTTGAATGGCACATAAGAGAGGTTTTTAAACCTTGATAAAATTATTTGATGATTTGGATTGTGAAATTAAAGGTGATTTTTGCGAAAATCCACTTGGTATTAATGAAGTTTACGATATAGCGTAAATCAAATTGAGTTGCCAAGAAAATATATGTAGTAACTAGGTTTGATAAAGTACAGCATGTATCTGATACGGAAACTTGTGATTTTTTGTGTTAGTGATTTAAAAATATAACAAATAAGGTTTTTATATATGAAGGTGGAACCAGATTATAAGTCAATTGGTGATCTTTTTCGTGATGCTAATGTGTTTCGAGTTCCAAAGTATCAACGTGGCTATGCATGGAAAGATAGTCAGTTGGAAGACTTCAAAGACGATTTGATTTTTATTCATGAAAATGGCGCGTATGAACATTTCTTTGGCTCTCTTGTTTGTGCTCAAGCTGAATCTATAGGTGGGCATGAAAAAATAAATCAACTAGTGGATGGGCAGCAAAGGCTTACTACTTTTGTTATATTGATTTGTTGTTTAATTAAAAAGTATGAAGCATTGAATCAAGGTGAAAATGAATATAAAGAATATATAGATGAAAAGATAAAGGAGCTCAAGGAAAGGTATTTGTTTTACAAGAAGTCGGTAAACAAAAAAACTGAATATATAAGAAGACTAGAGCTATCCAGAAGAGATGATGAGTTCTTTAATAACAAAATAAAATGTATTCCAGTTGAGGCTAGTCGAGATTCACACAAAAGATTAGATGCAGCATTTGGTTTCTTGACTAGCTTTATAGATGATCTTACTTCGCATAAAAGTATGAGTGATTCTCTAGATGAACTTGATGCATTAGAAAAAACAATTAATGAAAAATGCAATATCATTCATATGGTGACTGATAAAGTCGCAGATGCATACAAATTATTCCAAGTGATTAATGACCGAGGTGAGCAGTTAAATCATACTGACCTCTTAAGGGCTAAGACTCTTGGGATTACAGATGATAAGGATGATGAGCTAATATTTAATCAAGTAGAGAATATTTGGGATAAACTAGACGAAGACTATGGGTCTAGTCTAGAAAAACTGCTTGGTTATTATTATTCTAGCCATACTGGAGATAAAGTGAAAGGAGCTTCATTTTATGATCAATGTATGGATAGAATATTCTCTGTAGATAAAAAAACAAGTCCTCAGATAGTTTTTGACAAAATGAGGGATATAAAAAAATCATTGGAAAAAGCATCTTTGATAAGCCAAGGTGAATGGCCTTATACTAATTCAGTATTAAGCTCTTGGCAAAGAAGTCGTTTAAAGTTCTTGATTGTTTATTTAAAGCATACTCATTGCATCCCTTTATTGCTGGCTGCGACTAATCTCAAGGAAAAGCAGTTTTATGAAATTGTAAGAGTCTTGGAGATTTTTTTCTTTAGATATAAAAATGTTTGTGGGAATAAAATTGACTTGGCTACTACGAGATATTATAAGTCTTGTCGTGAAATCTCAGATGGTAAATTTACAGTTCAGGGGTTTAAAACTAGCTTAAGGGAGTTGGTTCATAAGCACGCATTTGACGAAGTGTTCAAATCTCGAATTGATGAGTTAGATTACTCTAAATCAAAAGTTAGTTTGCGATATCTACTGCTTGGCCTTGAAGATTCATGGTTATGGTATAAGTCAGGAATGAAAGAAGGAGTAAAAGGAAGGGAAGGAATGTTTGACTATTCGCTAATATTTGACTTTTCGTCAGCTACAGTTGAGCATATATACCCTCAATGCCCAGATGTTAAAGATGTCAATTTGGAACCGTTACTTAATAAGTTAGGTAATCTAACGATATTGGGGCCAAAGCATAATGAAGAGCTAGGTAATTTGCCATATAGTGAAAAAGCGAAAATCTATGTAAGTGATACTAAGTTAAAGATAAATAAAGAGTTCGAAAATTATCCTGTTTGGAATAAAGAAAGCTTACTTGAAAGGCGTGAGGAGTTGATGAACGCGGCTTGTTGTATTTTTAATTTCTAGTATAACAAACGCTGCCTAAGTATAGGCAGCGTTTGTGGTGGCAGTGCAAGAGGTCAAATAACCTTACTTGAGAATTTAGAAATTGATTTATGATTTCTTAAAGAAGCTATCCCATCCTCAACATGTGCAGCCCAGGCCTGCTGGTAGGCCTTAGCATCAAGCTCTGGGTAGTACATTTTTAACATCAATTCTGTAATGTCGCTTGTTTCACCCAACCAGGTGTACTTATCAAGCACCAGAGGCCCATCTAATTTTGCTGGCTGACCTTGGTATCTAAAATCACTCTCAATTGAGCGGAAAAACGCGATACGGGCGGATACATTGGGTGTAATGCCCGTATAGGCTTTTAGTTTCTTCAGTTGCTCTTCGGTAGAGCGCGATAAATTCATGCGATTAGGCAACATTAGGCGTGTACCTCTTCTGCTTGCTTCCAAAAATAGCCTTCGGCAACTTTCGACGATTTAGTCAGGCCGTCAAAACGGATCTCATAGGTACGAGCGATATCATCTTGAATTAAGTTGATATAGTTTTTATCGATTTCTGTGTCGGTAGACAGGATAACCACTTGGTGACTCGCTGTCGGGAAGTAATTCTCCACCAGCTTATCTCTGTGGTGCGAATCCAATCGACCTAGTGGCGTATCTATAATAATCGGCAGCTTGCGACCTGAAGTCCGGCCGAGAGCCTCGAGGATTGATATCGCATAGATTTGTTTTTCACCCGCAGACATGGCTTTGCGGTTGATCTTAATGCCATGGTTATCCATCAACTCAACATCAAATGTTGTAGGGTTGATTGCAGCTGAAAGCTGAAGATCTTCTTTGCGTGCTAGCTTTTTGTAAGATTGAACAAACTCATCTTCCAGTTGCTTAACGCGAGCTTTGGTTAACTGCTCTGCAAACTTATCGAGTAGTAATATGGCATTTTGAGCGTTGCTGATACTATGATCTTTGTTCGATTGATCGCGGTGTTTGTCATGCAAGCGTTGAATTTGACGAGCGGCTTCAAGCGCAGAGCGGGTTTCCCTTTTCGCGCTTTCGAGTAGGTCATGATACTCAATGATCAGTTTTTCTTTCTTCTTATCTAGCTTACGAACGTCAGCAAACAGCGTCTGGACCTGCTCTTCTTCAGGCGCACGTGCGATGTTGCTTGATGCGTTATCAATTTCTTCTTCAACAACTTTCAGGCGTTTTCTTGCCTTATCAAATTGCTTAAACGACTTCTTAGCTAGCGTGTTTACCTGGTATTGAATGGTATTCGCTTGGCGATCGGAGATATCTAGCAGCAAAGATTGGCTCGAGATGTCGCCCAAGTGCTCTTCAAGACTGTCTTTGATCGCATCCATCGCTGCGGGCGCAGACGCGCTCAGATTGAATGACAATTTTGCCCGAAGCGTATCAAGGAAACCGTCAAGCTCGCGGCCGAAGTTGAGCTTTTGTTTAGTCTCTTGCTCTTTCTCAATAGCGCTAAGCAGTGATTTCATCGCATTGGGAGCGAATGCAAATGGTAAGCTGCCTTCCATCTCAATGCGGATTTGTTTCTCTAGCTCGACCTTCTCTTTAAGCAGAGCGTCTACGCGAGTCTGTTCATCTTCACGTGTTTTCGCCCAAGCACCGCCACTTTGAGAGAGTTTGTTTTCGAGGTTTTGAATTTCTTTTGCGACCAAGCTAATGGACGCATCTACGATGTCGGCATCCCCCCGTAAACGCTCAGCTTTGGACTCATGATCCATACGAAGCGCATCGAGCGCATCCATCTCTTCACGAAGCGACTGAGCAAGTGCGCCTGAACCATGTTTCTTGAGGAAAATGTTCAGGTCCGCTTTGAGCTTGGCGATAACATCAATACCAAGAAGGCGTCTAACAGCCGTTTTTAGTACGGTGCCTGATTCATCTTCAGCAAGCTCTGCAATCTTTTCCCCATCGAAAAAGAAGAGATCGGCAATACCATTAGGAATCAGTTCATTTAAAAAGCCTTGGCATTGGTCATAGTTAAGCTCAGGAATTTGAACGCCATCTTTCTCTAAACAGAGTTGGTCTTTCTTCCCGCGTTTCCAGCCACGGATTACCTTATAGGTATTCTCTTCACCGTTTTGGCTGTAAACAAACTCAAGCTCTATTGAGGCGTTATCTTGAATACCACCGTGGCCCACTCCTTTGTGGATGAGCTCTGACAACGCTTCGATATACTCACCGTTATTGAGCAATGTACCGAAGGATTGGCGGCCGTAAAGAGCCAGCCTTACTGCGGTCAAGATCGATGTTTTACCCGCACCATTTAAGCCGCCAAACAGAATAATCGGGCGTTCAGTACCGGCAACTGGCCCACTAGCAGTTTCAGCCGCTGGCGCCGGGCGCAAGTCAATTTCGTGTACACCACGGAAAACACGAAAGTTATTGAGAGTTAGTTTTGTAATTAACATTTTTCTACTTAAAATTCTTTTTGCAGCAGCTTATCCAGCTCAACCAGTTGTTGGTTGTAGCGCTCGATTTCTAATTGGTGAACATCGTAAGCTGCCTTACTTTGCAGCGACGCATGCTTCTGCTTGATATCTTCAAGGCTTCCCCAATCTTGCTTCAGCAGCGATGCAATTTTGTTTGAGATGCCACTTCGGCGGCTTAAACCTTCCATCGACATTTCGAGCTCGATCAGCTTCATGATCATCTCAGGCTCTACATCAAAGTCATCGCAAAGCTCTTGAATTAACTGTGCGTCATCTTTACCAAAGCTGGCGTTATCGTCGTAAACCCAATCAAGGTCGAAGCCATAAACGTCACGGAAAATAGCAGGCAGCGAATCATCCCAATCCGGCTCGTTTGGATCGTGAATCCACTCTTGGCGAATCGCATGAAGCTCAGGCACTGTGATCAGTTCGATCTCGCGTCCCTCTGCTTTGAACTGCTTATCCAATTCCAGAAGCTCACGAATCCATTGTTTACGGTATTTCAGCCAGTATGGGCCTGGAACATGGCGGCGCTCAGCTGCAATGTCTTCACCTTCTTTGGCGTACTGGTAGCTAACCTTGCCAGTGCGGCGTTTGAAGTTGCGATACTCATCTTTGTTTGCAGGATCAGACGTCATTGCGAGTTTATTTCTAAACGTCAGCAAAGGTGCCATCCATTCTTCACCGTTTTGGATCAGGCTTTCCATAGCGCGGTCTTTTGTGACAACTGTGCACGTCCAACAACCAAATCGAGAATTACCACAAGAGGGGGTGGTTTCATCGATAACCATCGGGCATTCACCTTGGCCCGAAGAGTCTTTGTAAAGATTCCAAAGCGTCAGGTTTTTTCCGCCCCAAGGGTTTTCCCACTCAAGGTCATATTTGTCGCTCCAAACATTTTTAATGCCGTAAGGCGTTTGTTTGGTTTCGAGGTGACATAGGCGGAGAATTTTCCAAACGTCATCAACGCCCCAGGTGTCGATTGGCGTAAAGATAAACGCGTTACTTAGCGTGGTATGCCTCGCTAAACGCGAGCCGTCAATTTTGTGTTTGGCGATAACCTGCGCACGTGATGCACTTTCTTGGCTGCGTGAGCCCAACACGACGACAACTTCGTCATACTGTGAAACTTTCGAGGTAATGAAGTCGCTCACTGGATCAATCTTCATTCGCTCGGTACACCAACGGAAAGAGCGCGTAGGTGCTGGGTAACCTTTACCTAAAAGGCTAGTCCAAAACGTTTGGTCTGCTTTTGGCACCACTTTGTGGCTGGTGATTGGCAAGTTGTCACGTTTAGCGCCGCGCTCAATAGCAGCTAGCGAATCTTTGATGTGATTAACGACGACGGGGGTTTCCACCAGCGTATCGGATGACACAACAAACACGGGCTTATGGCGGTCTTTTGGAGACAAGCCAAGCAGCGCCATATAAACCAGTGACATGACTGCAGAGGAGTCTTTACCACCGCTGTAACCAATGACCCACGGGCGTTTATCCGCGCAATAGACGCGCTGCACGTCTGCGATGTAGTGGCTAAGCGGATGATTGGCGAATAGCTCGTTATTAATAAATTCTTCGTACTCGGCTAAATCTTCAGCCAATGTTAGTTCTTCAATCATTAGAGTGATTTCTCGAGTGTTTTCTCTTCAGGCGTAAGCGGCAGTCCAAGCTCTATTTTCAACGCATTTGCGGTGAGCTGAATGGCAGTGGTTGATTTGCTCAACTTGCCGTGGTTCATGCTGCGCTTCATCCATTCAGGGTTGGTCTTACGCCAGTTAATCTTCGATAGCTCTTTGAGCTTGTCTTTCCACGTGGTTGGCTCTTGGCAAAGAAGATGTTTCCCAAGAAGCCCAATGGCATGTAAGCCGACGCCGTGGCTGTGAATGTATTCTTGCCTCAGCTGTGCGGGCGAGACTTCTTTAGCAATCACCATCTGCCAGTCACGAATGTTATTGGTGACTTCTTGCCAAAACTCGATGGCCAGTGTTTGCTCTTCTTCGCTATAGCTTTCACGCGTCCCTTTACTAAGCAGTGTTCTGGTTGCTTGCTTAATACTGCTTAGGGTGAATAGCTTGTTGGATTTTGGACTGAGATTGGATTTCTCCATTTCCGTTAAGCCAACAAAGGGAGAGACCTCGGTTGCGAGTAATCTTGCAAGCTCTGAACTACCGTCACGATGATCGTAAAGCGTCCCTAAAGAAGGGCTAGGCTTCACCGCATATTTATTAAGGTCAGCAAACATTTGCTGGCTGCGCGATAACCCTTCATCGATAAAGAACAACACCGGAATGTTATCCTGACCGAGGTCGGGATTCTCTCTCAGTGCTTCTTCAATGGCCTTCCTACGATGTTGTCCGTCGTTGATCAATATTTGCGCATCCATCGGCACTTTGAGCGTGCCAAGATTGGGAGCACTTTCGTAATCTTCAAAGGCGATATCCACACCTACAGAGACCGTTAGCGCCGAAAAAACGTAGTCTTTAGGGTTGTCCAGCAGATACTTCACCATTTCAGGAATGCGCGATTTGTTCAGCGTGCGTTGAGCGCGAAGTTCAGGTGGAACGTCGTCTTCGTTGTAGCTGAAAATCTTTGGAATAATCCTAAGAGGGCAAGTAGCGATGTAAAATGGGCGTCCTGCTTGGATGCCTCTTACTGCTGGAAAAGAGTAGCAATAGCCTGAGTCTTGCGCTTGCATAACAGTCCCGTTTGAAAGTTTGTCATCTTATGACGTAAAACTTAGTAGGTATGTCAAAATTGGCAAACCAAAGTGAGTTTGGTTTGTTAAAAATTGATCTCGAGATTGCTATTCTGCAATTGAGCGGGGTATTTTAACGTATGTTAGGTGATGAAAACCATGCTTTGTATGTCATCTGATCACATAAATTTCCTTTTAGACGCAGATGGAAAAGTAATTGCTTGGTACATTTGAAAAATCGGCTAAGTAGTTTCGATTAACCTGAGTGCTTCATCAACCGATACCCTGCAATGGCTTTTCCTTCCTCCTGCAACCCGCGCTCAAACATCGCTCTTCCCATCAGCACTTCTTGCTGGTGGGTTATGCCGAGCAGCTCTGCTAGACGCTTATCAAACGAGCGCTGTTTCTCTTGCTGCTCGAAGTCATCCCCAAGCAATAGGCCTTTGTTTAGCAGCGGTGGGCGTTTGCTTTCCGCGACATAGTCAAAGAAGTCGATGTCTTGCTCGGCCATCTTTATCTTTACGCGTTCGACCAAAAGCGGCACCGCGCTGTTTTCAAAGTCGTCATAGGTAGTAAGGGTTAGCTTGCCTGACTGAATGTGGATTTTGACCAAATCGACCGTTTCCAAATCGCCATACATTTGAAGGGCTGCTCCCACGTAAATACGAAGAAGTTGCGGCAAGAATTCTGTGTATCGCTGGTGGAAGATGAAGGAGTGTCCTTCGTTCAAAATGCTGGCTGGCAATGTTTGGTGGGCGGTGTTGCAGGCTTTTTCAATTTCTTCTGAGTCTGCAATTTGGAATAGTAGGTCTTGCGCCAAGGTGAGGGCGGTTTTGTAATCCGCAAAGAAGGCTTTGATATCGCGCTTAAGTGCTTCGGGTTGTTGGGTGTAAGGTTTGCGCTTTTCAAACAATGCCATGGCGAAGTAGAGAAGTAAGTCTTCTCGCCGTGCCTGCTCAGAGGCTTCGAAATCAGCTTCGTCGTATATCTCACAAAGTAATTTGTGGGTCTTCTTGTGAGAGCCTATAAGCTCTCGAACCATTACAGATTGCTCAAATTCATCGTTGGCCGGAATGCGCCCCAGTACCAGGCACGTCATCCAAAAGGCTTCAAATAACTCAGCATGTTGGCTGATGGTCAGCTTGAGCTTTTCTTGCTGGCTAGGTGGCTTGGTGGCGGTTAATTGCTTCCACCCTTGGTGGCGGCGATAGCGGTTTTGAAGGTGGGCCTGTTCTTCAAGCTTGTCTTTGAATACGTAAAAAATGCCTGGCGCGACAGTAATGGCTTGTTCATCAAGGCTGCTCTCGATATAGGATTTGATTTCACTTTGTTGGTAGTACTTTTGAAAGGTATTACGCGAGGTGATCACGCCGTCTTTGTAGGGGGTAAATTGTGAGATAAATTGCTCAGTGCCAAGCATGACGCTCACCACTAGCAGCTTATCGGCCAGCTCCCAAGCGCCGAGTAGGGCATCTAGCCGCTCGTCGGTGTCTTCAATCACGTTCAGCACAAACCCTAAGTTCACGATGTCTGAGTGTGCTTTCTCACCATCAGGGTAGTGGTTTGGGTCCCAGCCAAGCACATCAATACCATGAGCCAGCAGCTCTCGCATGTCGTCGCCTCGGCCACATCCGTAATCACAAATTGAATAGTCGCCATTGAGGTAACTGTTTTTCGCCAGTGCCTTCATGGGGGCGGAGAGGGAGTGTCGCACTATCGCTGTTTTGTGCCGGTCAATGATGTGTTCATCGACTCCTTCCACCGTGGAAGCGCGAAATAACCTGCCATCGACCAAGGTATAGCCATGCTGCGCAATGAAGTTAAGCCAGGATTGCTTAAAGCCAATTACCCTAGCGTTTTCATAGAGGCCCGCGTTTTCACCCTCTTGGGTAATTTGCTCAAAGTCAGCGTAGGCGGGGTGGCTTGGTAATATCATCAATTCTTTGCGATGAAGGATTGGCGGGTTCTCGGTGGTTTCGTAATCCGTGACGCGATGCATCAGCTTGGTTAAATCGACCGTCACGCTTTGTTTGAGGCTTGGGTAGGCAGAGGTGTAAAACGTGGGGTAGCTCAGTAGCGAAAGGCGGAAATCGTTTTTACCCAGTTTGACGATGTGCCAATCGTTCTCGCTTATTTTTAAGGCTTTTGCAACGTTGTGAACAAACGAAGAGAGTGCGGTGGGAAGGGCATCGAAGGCGTCTTTATGCAGATATACAGCATCAGGAAGATGTTTGCCTGCGGTCGCTTCTGCCACCAGCTTTTGAAACTGCGCACTATCCATATTGCTCCTCGCTAGTCAAAAAGTTTAAGGCTATCAGTTCCTGTCGCTCGTCTTGTTGGGACTGCGTGTCCCGAGTCACTTGGCTTCATTATCTGAACAAATCGACTGTTTTCAGGACCAACACTGACGTGGATAGGCCTATCTTTGCCATAGAAATAGAGCCTGTCAAAAGGGAGCTGAGTAATAATGAACTTGGCAACCTCATCCATCATGTTTTCATAACCTTCCACCTGAAAGTCGCAGGCGGCACCTTGGCGTTTGCAGATCAGGTGCCCTTTTTCATTGCGCTCTAACGCTGCGTGCTGGTCAAGTGATGGAGCCATTTGGCCTGGATGATGTCGTTGAAGATAATTTTTGAGCCTGAAAGATGTGAAGCCGTAACTAATTGAAACAAAACCAAACTGGTGTTCGATTGGGGCAAGGACGGATGTTTCTAATTGACGAAGAGCGGCTAGACTTTCTTCTTGTTGTGGCGTGTTATCAATGTACTTGCTGATGTCTGGGTGCTTTTTTTTATACCAACTAATCAGACATTGCATTGTTAATCATCCTAATTATGATATTTGCAAAAAAGGGCGGTAACTCAAAAAGTTACCGCCCTTCCCAAACGTTTGGTGGAGCTGGCGGGAGTTGAACCCGCGTCCAAAATCAGTCTAACTAATGGCGCTACATGCTTAGTCTATCTTTAATCTCGCCAGTGTGCTGCGGGTAGACACGCCACACAAAGACATACCCGAATTATCTTTAGCGCTTCAGCTCTCGAGTCAAAGCATCCACGCGATCCTGTTTGGGTTTGACTGCCCTTGATCCCCGTCCTACAGGCGGAGGCTAGGGAGGGCAGGCTCTGAGCAGGTTATTAAGCTGCTAGTGCGTAGTTTTCGTCGTTTGCGACTATTTTTTTGCGGCTTTTTACGAGGCCAACCGCCCCTCGGCATGCTCCACGAGCCTTCTTGATCCTGTCGAATCCTAGATCAGCCCCGGAATGTGGACGCAGATACTAGCATAACATGCTGCTGCGTCAATGATTATCTGGCTGCGTTCTTCATGATTCGCGCTTTGTCGCGCTGCCAATCGCGATCTTTGGAGGCATCGCGCTTGTCATGAAGTTTTTTACCCTTCGCCAGACCAATCTTAAGTTTAGCCCATGACTTTTTCCAGTACAGGGACAGTGCGACCACAGTGTAACCTTCACGGTTCACTTTGCCGATCAGGGAGTCGAGTTCACGACGCTTGAGCAGCAGTTTTCGCACACGTGTTGGATCCGCCACAACATGTGTGGATGCAACGTTCAGTGGGGTAATGGTAGCGCCAGACATGTAAGCTTCGCCATCACGGAAGAACACGTAGCTCTCACTGATGTTGGCTTTGCCTGCACGAAGCGATTTCACTTCCCAGCCTTGTAGCTCCAGCCCGACTTCAATATCGTCTTCGATAAAGTATTCGTGGCGAGCCTGGCGGTTCTGAGCAATGGTATTGCTGCCCGCCTTATTCTTTGCGTTTTTCTTTGCCATAGTGGCGCCATTATACGTAGTGGTTATGGCGGACGAAACAAGTTTTTACCGTATTTTGAGGCCGTTGGGCAGCCAATGCGCGATTGGGCGATATTTGTTCAATGAAGCTGGCTTCAAGTCGATGTAAAATCGCTGGAAAAGGAAGGTGTTTGGGGAACAATGTGGTCTGGTGATATGATGCCGCAATCGACCTGAGAGGAGACGCTATGCCGCGAATTACCCGTTCTGCGTTGGTGCCGTATAGTGCAGAGCAGATGTTTAACCTTGTTAATGATGTAGAAGCTTACCCTTCGTTTTTGCCAGGGTGCGCCGGTTCTCGCGTGCTGGAAGCCAATGATAACTCCATGACAGCGTCAGTGGATGTGTCAAAAGCGGGCATCCGGAAAACCTTCACCACGCGCAATGAACTGGTGAATGGCCAGGCTATAAAAATGGAGCTGGTGGATGGCCCATTTCGTAAGCTGGTCGGTGGCTGGCATTTTACCTCGCTGGATGTAAATGCCTGTAAGATTGAGCTGAACCTGGATTTTGAGTTCACCAACAGTCTGGTAGAAATGGCATTCGGTAAAATCTTTAATGATCTGGCTGTTAACATGGTGAAAGCATTCACAGACAGGGCGAGAGCGATTTATGAGTGATGGTAATTTGCTGCACATTGAGGTGATGTATGCGTTGCCGCACGAGCAGCACGTATTTAAAGCGATTGTGACACCGGATACGCCAGTGGAGGAGATTATCCGTCACTCCGGTATTTTGGATGCTTATCCGGAAATCGACCTGAAAAAAAACAAGGTTGGCGTGTTCAGCCGTCTGGTGAAGTTGGATGCTACGGTGCACGATGGTGACCGCATTGAAATTTACCGTCCGCTGGTGGCCGATCCGAAAGAGATCCGCCGCCGCCGCGCCGAGCGCATGAAAGCGGAAGGCAAATCTGATCCGGTGACGGGTGGGAAAGTGAACCCACTTCGAAAAGGCGAGTAAACGAAAGAGCAGGCAACAAACCTGCTCCTTTTTCTGCAATTTTTCAGTCAAAAACGTAAATTCAGTTGGAAAGCACTAGCACCCAAGCGCCGCAATAGTGGCTCTAATTGTCTCAGGGTTGGTGACCGTAATGGTAAAATCGCTCTCGCCGTTGCCCATGGTGGCATTCTCGTTGCGAAAATCCATCAGCGAGTTGCGGGTGGTTTTGCCGGAAAGGTGAATTTCAGAAACACCTGTAGCAGACACTATAGATTGCGCATTGTGCGGAGAAACCCCTGCTCCTGGCATAATGCTGAGTCGTCCTTGGGTGAAGGCAACCATTTCTTTTAACGTGTTAATGCCGTCTTCTGCACGTTTGGCAAGGCCAGAGGTCAGTACACGTTCCACTTTGTTGGTCATCAGGAACTCCAGCGCATCAAAAGGCGCTGAGCAATGGTCAATGGCGCGGTGGAAGGTAATACCCATACCAGAGGCTGCCTTGATCATATCGCTCACCGCAGTTTTATCGATTTTCCCGTCTGCCTGAAGGGCACCAATCACCACACCATCAAGGCCTGCCTGCTTAGCGGTGTAAATGTCTGCCAGCATGATCTCCATCTCTTCCCCGGTATAAAGGAAATCACCTTCGCGGGGGCGGATAATGCCATAAACCGGAATCCCCGAGATGCGCGCCGCAGTTTTCATGTAGCCAGCACTGGCGGTCAGTCCACCTGTTGCCAGGGAACTGCAAAGTTCAATCCGTCCGGCGCCCGCTTTTTCAGCAATAGGCAGGGATTCAATACTGTCGATACACACTTCAACTAACACAGACATACAACACTCCTTGCGAATGGGACACTTCATCATCAATGAGTTGCATTCGGATGAGAAGGGTGAAAGGTGTAAAAGTTTGGTAAAAGTTGGGGGGGGAGAAGGAAGAGCGGACCTAGGACCTAGGACCTAGGAAGAGCGAAGAGCGGCTCTTGGCCCTGGGAAGAGCGGGTGGAGCAGAAGTGAGAAAGAGCAGACAAAAGCAAACAAGAGCAAACAAGAGCGGAGAAAATAAGGGTATAGACGCAGATATATGCGGAAAAGGAACTAAGAATGTGGAGGCAACAGAAGCAGATTCAAATAGATGATGTGAAGCTTTTCCCCAGAACCCAGAACCCAGAACCCAGAACCCAGAACCCAGATACAAAAAGGGCCCGGTGGTCCGGGCCTCGTTTGTTTTTATCGCTGACTTTTGGCTTTACGCTTACGCGCTGGGGGAAACAGCTTGCGCAGTTAACCTGTTATTACAGGTCGTCAGAGTGCTGAGACAGGAATGCTGCAACACCTTTTGGTGATGCGTCCATACCTGCTTTACCTTCTTCCCATTGAGCAGGACACACTTCACCGTGCTTCTGGTGGAAGTTCAGTGCGTCAACCATGCGCAGCATTTCATCGATGTTACGACCCAGTGGCAGATCGTTAACCACTTGGTGACGTACCATACCGTCTTCGTCAATCAGGAAAGAACCACGGAAAGCAACACCTGCTTCTGGGTGCTCAACATCATAGGCTTTACAGATTTCGTGTTTCACGTCTGCAACCAGCGGATATTTAACCTGACCGATACCACCGTTTTCTACAGCAGTGTTACGCCATGCGTTGTGAGAGAATTGAGAGTCGATGGAAACACCGATTACTTCAACGCCTTTAGCTTGGAAGTCAGCGAAACGCTTGTCGAAAGCGATCAGCTCAGAAGGGCATACAAAGGTGAAGTCCAGAGGGTAGAAGAACAGAACCGCTTTCTTACCTTTGGTGAACTCTTTGAAGTTGAAGTTATCTACGATTTCACCATTGCCCAGCACTGCTGCTGCAGTGAAATCTGGGGCTTGACGGCCTACTAGTACCATTTCTAAGCTCCTAAAATGTTTAGTTATCAGGCGAAAATGCCTTGATTCATCTATGAACGAGACAAACTATAATGGAACTGATAGATTGGAAAAAGTGAATTTAATAGATTAACCTAATCGGAAAAATCGATGACAAAATTCCCTTCTCTCAAACAGCTCCACTATTTGGTTACACTGTATGAAACGCGCCACTTCGGTGAAGCAGCGAAACAGTGCTTCGTTAGTCAGTCTACACTAAGTTCTGGAATTCAGAACCTCGAAGAGCTAATTGGATCTCAGCTTATCGAGCGCGATAACAAAACGCTGGTGTTTTCGGCGGTGGGGGAAGATGTAGTTTCCCGAAGCCGGGAAATTCTTGCCCGCAGCCAGGACCTGATGGAGCTGACACAAATCAGCGAAAACCCGATGCAAGGAAAGCTGCGGGTTGGCTGTATTCCGACCATTGCTCCATTTTTGCTCTGTGATTTGGTGCAGGCGGTAAACCAGCGCTTCCCCGACCTCGACTTGCTGCTGCGTGAAGACACTACAGCCAATCTGCTAATGGCCCTGAAAAGTGGTGAAATGGATGTGCTGATTCTGGCATTGCCTGTGGATATCGGCGGAATGCAAAGCCGTATCGTTGGTAAAGATGCCTTCAAGATGGTACTGAGCAGCGCGCAGGCGAAGGGGATAAGTCTCCCTGTCCATTACTCAGACCTGCCGGATGAATCGGTCTTCCTCCTTGAGCGTGAACACTGCCTAACCGACCATGCGGTATCTGCCTGTCAGTTGACAAGCTCAGAGAAAATTAACCCTTTTTCTGCCACCAGTCTTCACACTCTGGTTCAGATGGTTGCCAACGGACTTGGGACCACGTTTATCCCGCAAATGGCAATCAATCATGGGCTTATCGATAACCTCGATTTGGTGGTGATGGAACCACCCGGTCGTGAGGCATACCGCGAGATAGGCTTGGTGTGGCGGCCTACTTCGAGCCGCAAATCGACGTTTGAAGCGTTGGCTGATTTGGTCGAAACCCTGCTTTAGAGGTTCTTTCTGTTGCCAAAATCCGGGCGAATATTCATCGCTGACACGTGCTCAGGCGTAGAAAACGATGAAATTCCCTCTGATTTTTGAAGATTCTTTACCTCTCATTAGGTTTATTAATAACTTTGGTTATATATTCCGGACATTGACCCATAATTGGTTATATCTTCTGTTTACAATTTGGTAACCCTCCTGCATTTCTGAAATTAAATTCTGTCGGTATCTGTATATATTTCTCGTCAATAATTAAGTGGTTAGCCCGAATAGTGGCTAATTTAAATTGGTGCTTTTACTGTTAAGCTTTTGTTGTGAAAAGATTTTATGCAGAAATATGTATTGACTGCTACGTTTAAAACTCATGGTATTTATATTTCTTTGATTGCACCTTGATGTAATTTAATTCCGTAAGTGGTTACAAAAACAGTGCCATTAGACAATAAAGCCATAAACGGAAGAACAATCTGATAATCGTTTCAATTCAGTGTTTTGAGTTAAAGCTCTATATTTTTTAACTTGTTGATATGTATCAATTTTTGTGATTTTAGACTTAAGTCTAACACTTTGGGAAGTGTTGACGGACCCAAATAAATGCGCCAGTTTAGTGGGGGTGTTTCGGCGAGTAGAAAGCAATCGAAGCAGTAAAAGATTAATTGATATTGTTGTGATTAAGTTACAAATGGAATTGGAGGCTTTTTATGGAATCACAGGCACAACATACGTTAAAGGAACTAGCATTTGTTCCGCCGATCACTGAGAGGGAATCTGATGTCCTGACCGATGAAGCGCTCTCCTTTATCCAAAAACTGGCTACCCGCTTTGCCCACCGAGTCCCTGAACTTTTAAACGCCCGGGAAGTTCGCCAGGCCAAATTTGATCAGGGCGAATTACCGGACTTCCTGCCAGAAACGAAAGCTATCCGTGATGGAAACTGGCAAATCCGCGGTATTCCTGAAGACTTGCAGGACCGCCGTCTGGAAATTACCGGTCCACCTGAGCGCAAAATGGTCATTAACGCCCTGAATGCAAATGTAAAAGTATTCATGGCTGATTTTGAAGATTCTTTTTCACCGGTATGGGGGCCTGTTCTGCAAGGGCAGCGTAACCTGACCGATGCCATCAACCGCACCATTTCCTACAACAATCCGGCGACGGGTAAGCATTATACGCTGGGCGAAGACCCTGCCGTGCTGGTTTGCCGTGTACGCGGTCTTCACCTGAAAGAAAAGCACATCCTGCTGGATGGCACGCCGATTCCGGGCGCCTTGCTGGATTTCGGCTTGTACTTCTTCCGTAACCATAAAGCGTTGCTGCAAAACGGCTCTGGGCCTTACTTTTATCTGCCGAAGCTGCAGGCACATCAGGAAGCGGCGTGGTGGAATGATGTGTTCTGTTTTGCTGAAGATGAATTTGACCTGCCGCGCGGCACCATCAAGGCGACAGTGCTGATCGAAACCCTGCCAGCAGTGTTTGAAATGGATGAAATTCTCCATGCACTGAAAGATCACATTGTGGCGCTCAACTGCGGTCGCTGGGATTACATCTTCAGTTACATCAAAACGTTCCGTAACCATCCTGATCGCGTATTGCCAGATCGTCAGGTGGTGACCATGGACAAGCCTTTCCTAAATGCCTATTCGCGCCTTCTGGTGAAAACCTGTCACCGCCGTGGGGCGATGGCAATGGGCGGCATGGCGGCGTTCATTCCATCGAAAGATCCGGAACAAAATGCCAGGGTGCTGGAAAAAATTAATGCTGACAAATCGCTGGAAGCCAATAACGGACACGATGGCACCTGGGTAGCGCACCCGGGCCTTGCGGACACAGCAAAAGCGGTGTTTGATGCAGCGCTCGGTGAGCGTAAGAACCAACTTGATGTGCTGCGTGAGCAGGATGCGCCTATTACGGCGGCTGAACTCACAGAGCCCTGTGACGGTGAGCGAACCGAAGAGGGCATGCGCCACAACATCCGCGTGGCGGTGCAATACATCGAAGCCTGGATTTCGGGCAATGGCTGTGTGCCGATTTATGGCCTGATGGAAGATGCGGCAACGGCGGAAATCTCCCGCGCGTCTATCTGGCAGTGGATAAAACACGAAAAATCGCTCAGTAACGGCAAGACCGTCACTGCTGACTTCTTCCGCCGCTGTCTGGCTGAGGAGATGGCGGTGCTGAAGCAGGAGCTGGGGGACACTGTATTCAACGGCGGAAAATATCAGCAGGCGGCCAGTTTGATGGAGCAACTGACCACCAGTGATGAGCTGGCAGATTTCTTGACGTTATCTGGATACGAATTGCTGGACTAATCACCGATTTAACAAACATTGAGAGAGGGAAGCACAATGACTATGACAAGACAGCAACAAATTGAAGCACTGAAAAAAGACTGGGCAGAAAATCCACGCTGGAAGCACGTGAAGCGCCCTTATACCGCGGAAGAAGTGGTAGCCCTTCGTGGCTCGTTCGTACCGGAGCAGACCATTGCTCAGCGCGGCGCTGACAAATTATGGGAACTGGTGAACGGCAGCGCCAAAAAAGGCTACGTGAACTGTCTTGGTGCACTGACCGGCGGTCAGGCTGTTCAGCAAGCAAAAGCGGGTATTGAAGCCATTTATCTCTCTGGTTGGCAGGTAGCGGCAGATAACAACACAGCCTCTTCCATGTACCCAGACCAGTCGCTGTATCCGGTAGATTCTGTCCCGGCAGTGGTTAAGCGTATTAACAATGCCTTCCGCCGTGCAGATCAGATTCAGTGGTCGAAAGGGGCAACGCCGGAAGAAGGTACTGACTACTTTTTGCCTATCGTTGCGGATGCAGAAGCCGGTTTTGGCGGTGTACTGAATGCGTATGAACTGATGCGTCATATGATTGAGGCGGGGGCAGCCGGTGTGCACTTTGAAGACCAGCTGGCATCAGTGAAAAAATGCGGCCACATGGGTGGCAAGGTACTGGTTCCTACCCAGGAAGCGGTTCAAAAACTGGTTGCAGCGCGCCTTGCGGCGGATGTTGCCGGCACCACCACCCTAGTGATTGCGCGGACGGATGCAAATGCGGCGGATCTGCTCACTTCTGACTGCGACCCGTACGATAAAGACTTTATCGAAGGCGAGCGCACCGCAGAAGGATTCTACAAAGTGCGTGCAGGTATTGACCAGGCGATTGCCCGTGGCTTGGCTTACGCGCCGTATGCTGACCTCATCTGGTGTGAGACAGCGACGCCGGATCTGGAAGAAGCACGCCAGTTTGCAGAAGCGATTCATGCTCAATACCCGGATCAACTGCTGGCGTATAACTGCTCGCCATCGTTCAACTGGGAGAAAAACCTGGATGCTGACACCATTGCAAGGTTCCAGCAGGCACTGTCAGACATGGGCTACAAGTACCAGTTCATCACCCTCGCGGGTATTCACAACATGTGGTACAACATGTTCGATCTGGCCCATGCGTATGCGCAGGGCGAAGGCATGCGCCACTACGTTGAGAAAGTCCAGCGTCCTGAGTTTGAAGCAGCAGAGCGTGGTTACACCTTTGTGGCGCATCAGCAGGAAGTGGGTACCGGTTACTTCGACAAGATGACCAACACTATCCAAGGGGGCAACTCGTCAGTCACGGCACTGACCGGCTCTACGGAAGAAGACCAGTTCTGACCTGCGCTAGATAACATGCAATAACCTAGCTCTTCGGGGGCCACTGAGCCCCAATATCCACGCTTTGGGCGACCTTCGGGTCGCTTTTTTTATCTTTGTTTTTCAGTTTGTTGCTGTCGGCGATGAAAAAGGTAAGCTGCATCAAGCACATCCTCATAGATGGAAGGGAAGGCTTCTAAAAGGGTATGGCGATGGGTCAGCAATGTGTCGGCCGTCTCTGCAAGGGGCGCCATTCTGGGGCTGCGGGAAGACATCCGTTTGAGAGCAAAAGGCAGGGTTTGGATATCTGCATAAGACGGGATCCAGCCTTCACGCCACATTTTATCAGAGAGGTATAGGTATCTTTCCGGTAGAGGGTTAGGCTCGTCTTGGGTTTGTTGCCGACAGCTTGCCTCAGCCAGCATCAGGAACTGTTCAAGCGGCTGTTTGTTGAACTGATCCCAGTGAACCACCAATGCATGATCCCAGAACATGTCTAAGGCTATCGAACTAAAGCGGTATAAATGGCGGGGGAAGAGTGCTCTGTAGGGTTTTATGGCGTCAAGGTTATCAATATAGCCGTCAATAAAGCGGTGAAGATAGATTGCCCGGGTTGTTTCTGGCAGGAATTTGCTATCCGGTTTTCCCCGTACAAAATCAGCCATTAGGTTTCCCATCAACTGGCTGTTGCAGTGTGTGGCGATGTGTAAATGTGCCAGATAGTTCACGCGCCCTCGGTGTCATTCCTCTCAAGCAGAAGGCATAGCCTAACGCAGCAGCGTTCACTTGTCGCAAGGTTTCTCCGACTCAGACACTATCCTCGTCCTGTTCCATCGGCTCTGTTTCTTCCTGAATTTCGAGCAGGGTGATGGCGATAGCGACAAAATCACTGTCAGTAATAATGCCAACCAGTTTGTCATTTTTAATCACCGGCAGGCAGCCAATCTTGTGCTCTTGCATATACAGTGCTGCGGCTTTGAGCCCCGCGCACGGTGACACTGTATACAGGGAACGTTGGAGGAAGCGTGAAAGCGGTGTCATCATCGGATCATTGTCACCTACAGCCTTTTCCAGACTGGACGTTTGCGCCGCAAGTACGTCTCGCTGGGTGACCAGTCCTTCCAGCTGACCTTGTTCATTAACGATAGGAACATGCCGGATCCGGTGTGATTCCATCAGGCACTTTGCGTCAGATATCGTATTCTTAGAAGTGAGAGTGATGACATGGGTACTCATCATATCTTGAACGGTAAACATATGGCCTCCAGAAACACACGGAATGATTAAGGCTATATACCGAATGTAGCGAAAAAAATCGGTAGTTTAGGTGACCGCACTCAAACTTCCACTTGTGAGACAGAAACGGTTTCACTTGCGTTTTGTGCAGTAGAAACATGCGGATGTGTAAGCATCACAGTGCGCATCATGGTTAAACGGAGATAAGCGCGATGGGTAAGACACTTGTTGTTACACTTTTTATGCTGTTTTCTGGATTCAGTCAGGCTTTAGAGTTTTCTCCCCGTGTGGTGGGGGGAACAACGGCAAGCATTTCAGACGCTCCGTGGCAGGCGTTTATCCGGGTAGGCAGTTATTTTTGCGGAGGGGTGGTCATAGCTCCCCGCTGGATACTGACTGCTGCCCATTGCCTGGATACGGCGGGAGATAATGAAAAATTCTCACTGGCATCGGTGGGCTCCGTGTCGGTGTATACGGGGACTGCTGAACTTTCTGGCGTAAACCTCCTTGACTTCCAGTCTGCCGTTGAGTCGGTTTACGTCAATAACCATTACGATAAAAACGCCTACGTCAATGATATTGCGTTGATAAAACTCTCTACAAATGTCCATCCCAACGCGGTGGTAATCACCTTGGCCAGCAGCAGCGATCAGGCAACAGTGGATGCGGGCGCCAATGCGGGCAACAATGATCTTCAGCTCAGTGGCTGGGGATTCAAAGATACAGACCGGACAGTGGATACGAACACATTACAAAAAGCCAACCTGTCGGCAGTGTCTGATGCGACCTGCGGTTCTTTATGGGGAACAACGGTCACCAATGTTTCTGGCTATCAGGGAAAATATCTCTGCGCACTGGAAAGTGGCATTGGTGCCTGCAACGGTGATTCTGGTGGCCCGTTAGTCTGGTTTGATCCGTTAAAAGCCGGTGATATTGATGGTGGTGCAAGGCTGGTGGGGCTGGTGAGTTTTGGGGTGGCCTCCCAGTGTGCCTCTCCCATCTATCCCGATGTATATACCCAGGTCGCCAGTTACCTCAGCTGGATAGCCAGTTGCCAGCAAGGAAATTGTGTCGCACAGGCATCTACCGTGATAGGGGAGACGAGTGGTGGGGGCAATTTGTCCTTGTTATTTTACATACTGCTGGCGGTCATCTTTCGCCATCTATTTGTATTAAAATAAAATATCCCCGCAAATATCAAGCATGAATTGTTGCCTCAAGTTTGACACTTTTACTGCATATTTATCTTGAGTTGCTTTGCCTTGTCCGATTGAATGAGATACGGTTTCGTTAATTCAATAACAAAGGGTTGGCAAAGGATATGCCTAACAATAAATACGCAATGGCTGCGGTCATTCTCTTTGCAGGATGGGCGTCATCTGCAAGTGCCGGAAATGAAATCAGTCCTCGGATTGTGGGTGGGCAGGATGCCGTGCTTTCAGACGCGCCCTGGCAGGCTGCTATCACTATCCGGCGTTCCGGCGGCACGGCTTTTTGTGGTGGTGTCGTGATAGGTACCCGCTGGGTACTGACGGCAGCGCACTGTCTGGATTTGGCTAGCGATAACGCGGCCTATTCTCTGGCTCCCGCCAGTGCCGTTTCTGTTTATACCGGCACAGCCATGATCAATGGCGCTGATTTCGGTGATTTCCGCTCTGGTGTCGCAACCACGTTTGCTCACAGAGACTACAACAAATCTAATTTTTCTAATGATATTGCGCTGATACAACTTAGCAGTGACATCCATGCTAATGCTTCAACAGTGCCGTTGGCAAACACGACAGATCAGGCGGTTTTAGATAGCAATGCTGGTAACAATATCCAAGATCTCCAGTTAAGTGGCTGGGGATTCATCAATACATTTGGGACCATTAATACCGATGTTCTTCAAAAAGCGACCCTGACAGCCGTTCGTGACGATGTATGTGCAACGAACTGGGCGACAGAGACAAATTTGGATATTTCTACCGTGGATGGCTATGAAAACCATCATCTCTGTGCAGAGCAAAGTTTTACCACTGTGTGTAATGGTGACTCCGGTGGCCCCTTGGTTTGGAATGATAATGGTGTTTCAAAACTTGTTGGAATCGTGAGCTTTGGTGTGAGAACCGAGAACGAAAGTTGTCCGATCAGTCAAGTGCCTGATGTGTTTACACAGGTCTCCCATTATGCAAACTGGATAGGCCGTTGCCAGGCTGGCGATTGCTACAGTTTTACGTCACTCGTCAGCAATGAAGGTAATGGCGGTGGTTCACTCGGCTGGCTTTCTCTTATCCCATTCGGGGCTCTGGCATTGCGGCGCCGGCTGTCATAGCTCTTCACAATTTGCCCGTTGGATTTACAGCGGGCAGGCCCCATCTTGCTTGATATTGCAGCACAGCAGCCTATACTAGCGGGCTGCTGTAGAATGGGGCTTTTTCAATGCAAGTATCCGATTTCCATTTTGACCTTCCAGATTCACTGATTGCGCGTTATCCGCAGCCTGATCGCACTGCGAGCCGTTTGTTGCAACTGAATGGCAATACCGGTGAACTGAGTCATAGGCAATTCACTGACATCCTTGACCTTGTCGAGCCTGGCGACCTGATGGTGTTCAACAACACCCGTGTTATCCCAGCACGTGTGTATGGCCGTAAAGCATCCGGTGGCAAGATTGAAGTGCTGGTGGAGCGTATGTTGGATGAGAAGACCATTCTTGCACATGTGCGTTCATCTAAATCCCCTAAACCGGGCACCCAGCTTTTCCTCGGTGAAAATGACGAGTTTGAAGCCGAAATGGTGGCACGCCATGATGCCCTGTTTGAAATCCGGTTTGTCGGTGAACAGGCGGTTCTTGATATCCTGAATCAGGTTGGCCATATGCCGTTGCCACCTTATATCGACCGCCCGGATGAAGATTCAGACAAAGAGCGCTACCAGACGGTTTACAACGAAAAACCGGGTGCGGTAGCTGCCCCAACAGCAGGCTTGCATTTTGATGAAAATATTCTGGCGGCACTGAAAGAAAAAGGTGTACAAACTGCGTTTGTCACCCTGCATGTGGGTGCCGGCACTTTCCAGCCTGTGCGTGTCGAGAACATCAATGATCACGTGATGCATGCTGAATATGCCGAAGTGCCACAGGAAGTGGTGGATGCGGTTCTGGCGACGAAAGCGCGTGGAAACCGTGTGATTGCGGTGGGTACAACGTCAGTACGTTCGCTGGAAAGTGCAGCGCAGCATGCGAAAAAAGAAGGCACTGAGCTTCAGCCTTTCTTTGATGATACCCAGATCTTTATTTATCCGGGTTATGAATGGCAACTGGTGGATGCACTGGTAACCAACTTCCATCTGCCAGAATCGACTCTTATCATGCTGGTTTCATCTTTTGCCGGGTATGATCATGTCATGAATGCTTATAAAGAAGCAGTCAGCAATGAATACCGCTTTTTCAGTTACGGTGACGCGATGTTCGTTACCCGCCAGAGTGAGGTATAATCAAGGGCTGGCATAATCACACTGCTGTTGTTCATGGCAGGGTGACTCCAATTTTAACTGGCTGTCGGCGATAGAGCAGACAGCCAGTTTTGTCTCTGTGCAACAGGCACATTAGCGCCAGACTGTTTCTCTGGCATCTCGGAGGTATTGTGAAATTCGAATTGATCAAGAAAGAAGGCCGTGCACGTCGTGGCCGTCTGGTTTTTGAACGTGGTACCGTAGAAACACCGGCATTTATGCCTGTGGGTACTTACGGCACCGTAAAAGGGATGACGCCGGAAGAAGTGGCCGATACCGGTGCACAAATCCTGCTGGGTAACACTTTCCACCTTTGGCTGCGTCCGGGTCAGGAAGTGATGCGCGCCCACGGTGACCTGCACGATTTTATGAACTGGCAGGGACCTATCCTGACAGATTCTGGCGGTTTCCAGGTATTCAGCCTGGGTAAAATGCGCAAAATCACGGAAGAGGGCGTGCATTTCCGCAACCCGGTTAACGGTGACAAGATTTTCATGGACGCAGAGAAGTCGATGGAAATCCAATACGATCTGGGCTCTGACATCGTGATGATCTTCGACGAATGTACGCCTTATCCGGCGACACACGAGGAAGCGAAGAAATCGATGGAAATGAGCCTGCGCTGGGCACAACGCAGCCGCAGCCACTTTGACAAACTGGGAAACAAAAATGCCCTGTTTGGTATTGTTCAGGGTTCTGTATATGAAGACCTGCGTGATATCTCTGTCGAGGGCCTGACCAAGATTGGTTTTGACGGTTATGCTGTCGGTGGTCTGGCAGTGGGTGAGCCAAAAGAAGATATGCATCGCGTTCTGGAACATACCTGTCCAAAACTGCCGGAAGATAAGCCACGTTACCTGATGGGTGTGGGCAAACCGGAAGATCTGGTGGAAGGGGTACGTCGTGGTATCGACATGTTCGACTGCGTGATGCCAACACGGAATGCGCGCAACGGCCACCTGTTTGTGACCGGTGGTGTGATCAAGATCCGTAATGCGAAGTATAAAAACGACACAACTGCACTGGATCCAGAGTGTGACTGTTACACTTGCCGCAACTACAGCAAGGCGTATTTACATCACCTTGATCGTTGTAACGAAATTCTGGGCGCTCGCCTTAACACTATCCATAACCTGCGCTACTACCAGCGCCTGATGGAGAGTTTGCGTAACGCTATCGACGAAGGTAGATTAGAGACCTTTGTGAAAGAATTCTATGAACGCCGTGGCCGGGAAGTGCCACCGCTGAAAGAAGACTAAGACTGTTCACCCTCCGCAACGCTGTTTGCGGGGGGCGACAATCTGGAAAATGTTCAAATTGATACGAGGACGTTACTGAATGTTTATTTCTCAAGCGCATGCAGCAGCAGAAGGCGCACCACAAGGTGGCGGTATGCAGCTATTTATCATGCTTGGCCTGTTTGCCGTTATCTTCTATTTCATGATCTACCGTCCACAGGCGAAACGTGTGAAAGAGCACAAGAACCTGATGGCATCGATGGGCAAGGGCGACGAAGTGCTGACCGGTGGCGGCCTGGTAGGTAAAATCACCAAGATTTCTGACGACAATGACTTCATTGTTATCGCACTGAGCGACAACAACGAAGTGACCATCAAAAAGGATTTTGTGACTGCTGTTCTGCCAAAAGGCACTATCCAGTCACTGTAAACCCACAACCATAAAGGATCCTAGCAGTGCTAAACCGTTATCCTTTGTGGAAGTATATTATGGTGGTGTTGGTACTTTTTGTCGGCGCCCTGTATGCACTTCCCAATATTTACGGTGAAGATCCAGCGGTTCAAATCACCGGGGCGCGAGGCGCCTCGGTTGATCTCTCCACTCTGGACACCGTCAAATCTTCCCTCGAAAAAGACAATATTCCTTACCAATCCATTGCGCTCGAAAACGGCACTGTACTGGTTCGTTTCTCCGACACTGATAATCAGATTGAAGCCCGTGATGCTTTAAACGACAAACTGAAAGACAATGATCTGGTTGTGGCGCTCAACCTTGCTCCTGCAACACCTGACTGGCTGGAAGCGATTGGCGCTAATCCGATGAAGCTGGGGCTGGACCTGCGTGGTGGTGTGCACTTCCTGATGGAAGTGGATATGGATGCCGCGATGGAAAAACTCCTTACGCAGCAGGAAGACACTTTCCGTACTGAGCTTCGTGAAGCCAAAATCCGTTATCGTGGTATCCGTGTGGGTGGCGATGACAACATTGAAGTGATGTTGCGTAATGACGCGGACATGGAAAAGGCAGAGAGTGAGCTGGCAAGGCTGCACCCTGATATGGTGTTCACCACTGACAGCGCCCGTTTTGCTGTTTCCGGAAAATTCACTGAGGAGCGTTTTCAGGAAATCCGAAACTATGCGGTTGAGCAAAACATCACTATCCTGCGTAACCGTGTTAACGAGCTGGGTGTTGCTGAGCCATTAGTCCAGCGTCAGGGCGCAAGCCGTATCGTGGTTGAGCTGCCGGGTGTTCAGGATACTGCACGTGCGAAAGAAATCCTTGGCGCAACTGCAACACTGGAGTTCCGTGAAGTCGATGACAGCGCTGACTTGGCGGCAGCTGCCGCAGGCCGTGTGCCGCCGGGCAGCGAAATCAAATACACCCGCGACGGTCGTCCGGTTGTGTTGAAAAAGCGCGTGATTCTGGGCGGTTCAAGCATCACAGATGCGAGCTCAAGCTTCGACGAATACAGCCGTCCGCAGGTTAATATCTCGCTGGACAGCGACGGCGGCAGCAAGATGGCAGCGTTCAGTAAGAACAATGTCGGCAAGCTGATGGCGACCGTGTTTGCGGAATATAAAGACAGTGGTAAGCGTGATGAAAACGGCAAAGTGATCCTCTCCAAGCATGAAGAAGTGATCAACCAGGCAACGATTCAAACTGCACTGGGCCGTAACTTCCGTATCACCGGTATTGATTCACAGGCAGAAGCGCACAACCTTGCCCTGCTGCTGCGTGCCGGTGCTCTGATTGCGCCAATCTCCATTGTTGAAGAGCGCACTATCGGTCCATCGATGGGTCAACAGAATATCGATATGGGTATCAAAGCCTGTATCTGGGGTTTGCTGGCGGTCATGCTGTTCACGCTGGTTTACTACCGTCGCTTCGGTTTGTTTGCGAACTGTGCGCTGGCGGCGAACATTGTGCTGATTATCGGTGTGATGTCGATGATCCCGGGCGCGACGATGACGCTACCGGGCATTGCCGGTATCGTCCTGACCGTCGGTATGGCCGTTGATGCTAACGTGCTTATCTTTGAGCGTATCCGCGAGGAGCTCAACGAAGGGCGCAACCCGCAGCAAGCAATTCACCAGGGATACGCGAACGCATTCAGTACCATTGCCGATGCGAACATCACCACACTGATCACCGCTATCATCCTGTTTGCGGTGGGCACCGGCGCGGTGAAAGGCTTCGCCGTGACCCTGTCTATCGGTATTCTGACGTCTATGTTTACTGCAATTATCGGTACCCGTTGCCTGGTTAACCTGGTGTACGGCGGTAAGCGCATTAACAAGCTGTCGATTTAAGGAGGCATTGACATGTTTCAACTATTAAAGCCTGACCTTAGCATCGACTTCATGCGTTGGTCGAAGCCGGCATTTTTCCTGTCGGCACTGATGATTGCAGCCTCTATTTTCAGCCTCTCGACCAGGTGGCTAAACTGGGGCCTTGATTTCACCGGCGGTACGCTGATTGAAGTAGGTTTTGAACAGCCAGCTGATTTGCCACTGATCCGTGAATCCCTTCAGGCGAAAGGCTTTGGTGATGCCATCGTCCAGAACTTTGGTACGGCACGTGATGTCATGGTGCGCCTGCGTCCCCGTGACGATGTGCAGGGGGAATTGCTTGGCAACCAAATCCTTAATGCCATCAAAGCAGGGACTGGCCAGGCAGTCGAAATGCGCCGTATCGAGTTCGTGGGTCCTAACGTGGGCGATGAACTGACGGAAGCGGGTGGCTTGGCTATCCTGGTGTCGTTGCTCTGTATCCTGCTGTACGTTTCCCTGCGCTTTGAATGGCGTTTGGCGGCGGGGGCTGTGGTTTCCCTCGCACATGATGTCATTATCACGCTCGGTATCTTCTCTTTCCTGCAGATTGAAGTGGACCTCACCATTGTAGCGGCGCTGTTGACGGTTGTCGGTTATTCACTTAACGATACCATCGTGGTGTATGACCGTATCCGTGAGAACTTCCGCAAGATGCGCAAGGGTGATGCGTCCGAGATCGTGAATGCATCGGTATCGCAAACATTGAGCCGTACCTTGATCACGTCCGGTACTACCTTGTTTGTGGTGATCGCTCTCTTCTTACAGGGGGGGGCGATGATCCACGGCTTTGCGACTGCGTTGCTGATTGGTATTACGATCGGTACTTACTCTTCTATCTATGTGGCATCTGCGCTGGCGCTCAAACTGGGTATTACCCGGGAGCACCTGCTACCACCGCCACCGGTGGAAAAAGAAGGTGAAGAGTTTGACGCAATGCCTTAGTGGCTAGCTGAAATGACGAAATGAAAAACGGAGCTGAAAGGCTCCGTTTTTGTTCTGGGGGACTAGAGGTTAGGAAAATAAGGTCCAAGGGGTTAAAGAGCGGCCCTAGGAATATAAAAAGCGGACCTAGGTCCTAGGCAGAGCAAAAAGCTTGACGCTATTGTGGCACCATCCAAAATCTTGCAGCACCCAGCACCCAGCACCCAGCACCCAGCACCCAGCACCCAGCACCCAGCACCCAGCACCCAGCACCCAGCACCCAGCACCCAGCACCCAGCACCCAGCACCCAGTACCCAGCACCCAGTACCCGGCTCTTCCAATCCCAAAAAAACGGCGTCCCAAAGGACGCCGTTTATACATTCAGAAGACTCTTACTTTTTCATTGCTTCATTCGCATTGTCGCGAATTTTTGCCAGAATACCTTTCAGTACCCGTGGGTTAGCGGCAACGATATTGCCTGACTGAATGTAATCAGTACCGCCGGTGAAGTCTGTACACAGTGCGCCAGCTTCACGGGCGATGAGTTCACCTGCTGCGATGTCCCAAGGCTTCAAGCCCAGCTCGAAGAAGCCATCTACACGGCCCGCAGCGACGTAACACAGATCCAGCGCCGCAGAACCGGTGCGGCGGAAGTCTGCACAGTCGATGAACAGTGCGCTAAGCACTTTCATAAAGCCTTCAGAGTGTTGCTTCGCTTTGAATGGGAAACCGGTTGCCAGAATGGTGCCGGACAAATCTTTGGCTGTACCCACACGGATACGCTTGCTGTTCAGCTGCGCACCTGCACCACGCTGGGCAGAAAATAGTTCGTTACGGATAGGGTCGTAAACACACGCAATTTCAGTGCGGCCCTTAATGCGCAGGGCAATAGACACTGAGAAGTGCGGGAGACGTTTAACGAAGTTAGTGGTGCCATCCAGTGGGTCGATGATCCATTGGTAATCTTTGTCTTTACCTGTAACCACACCGGCTTCTTCCGTCACGATGTTGTGTTCAGGGTAAGACTTCTTGATGACGTCGATGATGATTTGTTCAGCGGCTTTGTCGATATTGGTAACAAAGTCGTTAGAGCCTTTCTGAACGGTTTCAACGTTATCAGCGTTTTCAGCAGATTTAGCGATAAAGTCGCCAGCCTTTCGCGCAGCGCGAATGGCAATATTTAGCATAGGATGCATACGATTTTCCCAACGGATGTTAAAGAACGAAAAGCGGCGAGGAGTATATCAGAGCTGTGTTAAAAGGGAAGCGGTTGTTTTTTGTTCGTCTGTGTTTGTTGCCGCGTGTAAAAAGGGCAAAACAAAAGTGATTATGTTAGAATCCGGCCGCTTTAATTTACAAACCACAGCGTAACGCGGTTTGAATCCCCTTTCTTCGATGAAAATTAGCGATAGTTAAATGTTAGAAAATATTCGTATTGTGCTGGTAGGTACCACGCATTCGGGCAACATTGGCTCTGCCGCTCGCGCAATGAAAGTGATGGGGCTTAAACACATGGTGCTGGTTGCCCCTGAGTGTAAAGTGGACGGGCAGGCCATTGCGCTCGCTGCCGGTGCCAGCGATATTGCTAACAATGCACGAATTGTCGATACCGTGGAAGAAGCGGTGGCTGACTGCGCTCTGGTTATTGGTACCAGCGCGCGTAACCGTTCACTGGAATGGCCAATGCTGGATCCGCGTGAGTGTGGTATCAAGGCGATTGAGGAAGCCCCACAGCACCCGGTGGCCTTCGTGTTTGGTCGTGAGCGAACAGGCCTGACTAATGAGGAGTTACAGGCGTGCAACTTCCATGTTGCGATTCCAGCAAACCCAGCATACAGCTCACTGAACCTGGCGATGGCGGTACAAACGCTCTGTTACGAAGCGCGCATGGCCTGGATCGACAGTCAGGCCTATAAAGGTGAGGTTAAAGAGCAGTCCTATCCGTTGGCCGAAGATCTGGAACGTTTTTACGTGCACCTTGAGCAGGTATTGGACAAAACGGGGTTTATCAATAAATCCCACCCCGGTATGGTGATGACCAAGTTGCGTCGCCTGTTCAACCGGGCAAGGCCGGAAAGCCAGGAGCTGAATATTCTTCGTGGCGTACTTTCTTCGGTTGAAAAACAGATGAAAGAGGCGCAAAAATAACCTTTTTTACTCTGAGGTTAAAAGCCTGACTAAAATGGTAAGGTAAATACTTGACCATAATGGTCGGGTATGTCAGACTCTGGGCATTACTCGCTCACAGGTAGGATGTTATGAGACTGACTTCCAAAGGTAGATATGCCGTTACTGCGATGCTCGATGTCGCGCTGCACTCCGAGGCGGGGCCTGTGCCTCTTGCTGATATTTCAGAGCGTCAGGGGATCTCTCTGTCATATCTGGAGCAACTGTTTTCCCGTCTTCGTAAAGCGGGTTTGGTATCCAGTGTGCGTGGTCCCGGTGGCGGTTACCGCTTAGGCGTCAGTGCCAACGAAATAGCCGTTGGTATGGTGATTGCCGCTGTTGATGAATCGGTCGATGCGACCAAGTGTCAGGGGAAAGGCGATTGCCAGGGGGGAACCCGTTGCCTGACTCACACACTATGGCGTGACTTGAGCGCCCGCATCAGCAGCTTTTTAAATGACATCACGCTCGGTGAACTGATGCAAGACAATGAAGTTAAGCAAGTGGCCGATCGTCAGGACTCTTCACTGGAGTCCCCTACGATTGTTAGACATGGTTTGAACACCAATGGCAGCACATTGCCAGCTACCAATCTGGGTGTAAATTTTCGCTCTTGATCTGTCGTGCCGGAGTACTTGGAGACACAAATGAAATTGCCAATCTATTTTGACTATTCAGCAACTTGCCCAGTGGATCCACGTGTTGCTGAGAAAATGATGCAGTATCTGACACTTGACGGTGTCTTTGGTAACCCAGCATCTCGCTCTCACCGTTTCGGCTGGCAGGCGGAAGAAGCCGTAGACACAGCCCGTGAGCACATCGCGAATTATCTGAATGCTGACCCACGTGAGATAGTGTTCACCTCAGGCGCGACAGAATCAGACAACCTGGCAATCAAAGGTGTGGCGCATTTCTATGGTAAGAAAGGCAAACACATCATTACCTGTAAGACCGAGCATAAAGCGGTTTTGGACCCATGCCGTCAGTTAGAGCGTGAAGGGTTTGAGGTGACTTACCTTGAGCCAGAATCTAACGGCATTATTGACCTGAACAAGCTGGCGGATGCGATTCGCGAAGACACTATTCTGGTCTCTATCATGCACGTGAACAACGAAATTGGTGTGATTCAGGATATCGCCGCTATCGGTGAGCTGTGCCGCGAGCGCAAAGTGATTTTCCATGTAGACGCAGCCCAGTCTGTGGGTAAGCTTCCGCTGGATACTCAGGAAATCAAAGTTGACCTGATATCCATGAGCGCGCATAAAGCTTACGGTCCGAAAGGCATCGGTGCATTGTATGTTCGCCGCAAACCACGTATTCGCCTTGAAGCACAAATGCACGGTGGCGGTCATGAGCGTGGTTTCCGCTCCGGTACCCTGCCAACCCACCAGATCGTGGGGATGGGTGAAGCATTCCGTATCGCTAAAGAAGAGCTGGAAAAAGACATGGCGCATGCGCTGGCACTCCGTAACCGTTTCTACGAAGGCGTGAAAGATTTGGAAGCGGTCTACGTTAACGGCGATCTTGAGCAGCGTGTGGCATCTAACCTGAACGTAAGTTTTGCCTTTGTTGAAGGCGAATCATTGCTGATGGCATTGAAAGATCTGGCCGTTTCTTCTGGTTCTGCATGTACATCTGCAAGTTTGGAACCTTCTTATGTGCTGCGTGCTCTGGGGCTGGATGATGAGCTGGCACACAGTTCAATCCGCTTCTCTTTTGGCCGCTTTACCACTGAAGAAGAAGTGGATCATGCGATAGAGCAGATACGCAAAGCGGTGACCAAGCTGCGTGAAATGTCACCCCTGTGGGACATGTACAAAGAAGGTATTGATTTGAGCACTGTTGAGTGGGCACACCACTAAGCGGTTTCAGGATTTTGAGGATAAGATCATGGCTTACAGCGAAAAAGTAATCGATCATTATGAAAATCCACGTAACGTGGGTGCGTTTGACAAGAATGATCCAAGCGTAGGTAGCGGCATGGTTGGCGCGCCGGCGTGTGGTGACGTCATGAAGCTGCAAATCAAGGTGAACGATCAGGGCATCATTGAAGATGCGAAGTTCAAAACTTACGGTTGTGGTTCCGCGATTGCGTCAAGCTCTCTGGTCACAGAGTGGGTGAAAGGCAAGTCCCTGGATGAAGCTGCAGCAATCAAAAATGCAGAAATCGCCGAAGAGCTTGAACTGCCACCGGTAAAAGTTCACTGCTCAATCCTCGCTGAAGATGCTATCAAAGCAGCCGTCAGCGACTACAAGAAAAAACACCAAGCTTAATACGTAAAAAAGGGTTGTTGTACATATGGCCATTACTATGACTGACGCGGCGGCATCTCGCGTTCGCACTTTCTTGGAAAACCGCGGAAAAGGCATCGGTCTTCGCCTGGGGGTCAGGACCTCAGGGTGCTCAGGAATGGCTTATGTACTGGAGTTCGTAGATGAGCTTCAGGAAGAAGATCAGGTCTTTGACTACGACGGGGTGAAAATCATCGTCGACAGCAAGAGTATGCTGTATCTTGATGGTACGGAGCTCGATTTTGCTAAAGAAGGCTTGAATGAAGGCTTCAAATTCAACAACCCCAACGTAAGCAGCGAGTGTGGTTGTGGCGAGAGCTTTAACGTTTAACTCGTGAGATGAAATGAATCATTTCGAACTATTCGGGCTATCATGTCAGTTTGAGCTGGATGGTAGCTCTCTTTCTTCGCAGTACCGCGAACTTCAGCGACGCTTTCATCCCGACAAATTTGCGACAGCGTCTGAGCAAGAGCGCCTGCAAGCGGTACAAAAAGCTGCGCAAATTAATGATGCTTACCAGACACTGAGTGAGCCGGTGCGCCGGGCAGAGTATCTGCTTTCCCTCAATGGCATTGAGCTTCGCGATGAGCAGCAAACCATGCAAGATCCCGAGTTTTTGATGCAGCAAATGGCGCTGCGTGAAGAGCTGGAGGAGATTGCAGACAGCGACGAGCCGGATGTATTGTTGTTTGACTTCGAGCAGGGCGTGGAGAAACTCCACCGGGCGCTACTGGCTGAACTGACTGAACAGCTTAACGGTAAAGCATGGCCGGAAGCCGCCGTCAGTGTTCGCAAACTCAAGTTTTTGGTCAAACTTAAACAAGAAATCGAACGAATCGAAGATCGGCTGCTGGGTTAACAAGCGCGGCTGGTCAGGCTACAGGAACCAACATGGCACTGTTACAAATCGCAGAACCCGGTCAGAGTGCTGCGCCGCATGAACACAAACTTGCGGTCGGTATCGATCTTGGGACAACCAACACGCTGGTGGCTTCTGTACGAAGCGGCACCGCGACGACCCTGAACGATCTGGATGGCCGCGCGCTCATCCCATCTGTTGTACACTACGGCGAAAAAATTACGGTCGGTTACGATGCCAGGGCAATGTCTGAAACGGACAGTGCAAACACCATTTCTTCGGTAAAACGCATGATGGGACGCTCGCTGGCAGACGTCCAGTCGCGTTATCCCAATCTCCCTTACTCACTGTCAGCGTCTGAAAATGGTCTGCCGCTAATCAATACGCGCGCGGGCAAGAAAAACCCCATTGAAGTTTCTGCAGAGATCCTGCGTGCCGTAAACACGCGGGCAGAAGAATCGCTGGGCGGAAAGCTGGAAGGCGTAGTGATCACCGTGCCGGCTTACTTTGACGATGCTCAGCGTGCCGGTACCAAAGATGCGGCCAAACTGGCTGGCCTCAATGTACTGCGTCTGCTGAACGAACCAACAGCTGCGGCGATCGCCTATGGCCTTGATTCAGGTCAGGAAGGCGTGATTGCTGTTTATGATTTGGGTGGCGGCACGTTCGACATTTCTATTCTTCGCCTGTCCAAAGGCGTGTTTGAAGTGCTGTCTACCGGCGGTGATTCTGCGCTGGGTGGTGACGACTTTGACCATCTGGTGGCTGACTGGATTATCGAGCAAGCGGGTTTCAGTGCGCTATCCGGTGATGACCGTGCGCGGCTGATGAACGCAGCCAACAGTGCGAAAGTGGCGTTGAGTGACGGCGACAGTGCAGAGATTGACGTGCTGGGCTGGAAAGGCTCATTGGGCCGTGCGCAGTTTGATGATCTGATTGGCGCCTTGGTAAAGAAAACCCTGATGTCTTGCCGTCGCGCGCTGAAAGATGCCGGCGTTTCTGCTGAAGACGTGCTGGAAGTGGTGATGGTGGGCGGTTCAACCCGTGTACCTCTGGTGCGTGAAAAGGTTGGTGAGTTCTTTGGCCGTACACCACTGACCAGTATCGATCCGGACAAAGTGGTCGCGATTGGAGCTGCGACGCAGGCGGATATTCTGGTGGGTAACAAGCCAGATGGCGAAATGTTGCTGCTGGATGTGATCCCGCTGTCCCTCGGCATTGAAACCATGGGCGGTCTGGTGGAAAAAATCATTCCACGTAACACCACCATTCCTGTGGCTCGCGCACAGGAGTTCACCACCTTCAAAGATGGCCAGACTGGCATGAAAGTGCACGTGGTTCAGGGTGAGCGTGAAATGGTGGATGACTGCCGTTCACTGGCGAATTTCACCCTGAAAGGCATTCCGCCAATGGCGGCAGGCGCGGCACATATCCGCGTGACCTATCAGGTTGACGCAGACGGTCTGCTGTCTGTCACCGCGATGGAAAAAAGCACCCAGGTGCAGGCATCGATTCAGGTGAAACCGTCTTACGGCCTGAGTGACACAGAAATCGCTGACATGATCAAATCTTCCTTTACCCATGCCAAGGAAGACAAAGATGCCCGTTATCTGGCGGAGCAACGTGTTGAAGCTGACCGCGTGATAGAAGGTTTGCTGGTCGCCATGCAGGCTGACGCTGAAGCGCTGCTGTCTGAACAGGAACAGCAGGAGTTGGTGAAAGCGATTGAAGCGCTGATTGCCCTGCGTAACGGTGATGATGCTGCTGCCATTGAGCAAGGCATTAAAGATACAGATAAAGCGAGTCAGGAATTTGCCTCACGCCGTATGGACAAATCCATCCGTGAAGCGCTGGCTGGCCATTCGATTGACGAGGTGTAAACATGCCAAAGATTGTTGTTCTGCCACATCAGGATCTCTGTCCGGAAGGTGCAGTGCTGGAGGCAAAGACGGGCGAAACCGTGCTGGATGTGGCGCTGCGCAACGGTATTGCGATCGAGCATGCGTGTGAGAAATCGTGCGCTTGCACAACGTGCCATGTGGTTATCCGTGAAGGATTTGATTCACTGGATGAGAGTGATGAGCTGGAAGACGACATGCTGGATAAAGCCTGGGGACTGGAGCCTGAATCCCGTCTTGGCTGTCAAGCGAAGGTGGCAGATGAAGATCTGGTTGTTGAGATCCCGCGCTACACGCTGAACCACGCTGCTGAAAACCATTAAGCACGAAAACGGAGTAAACACGATGAGCCTGACATGGACTGATTCGCGTGATATTGCGATTGAGCTGGTAGAGAAATTCCCGGATACCGACCCAAAAACCGTGCGTTTCACTGACCTTCACCGTTGGGTGACAGAGCTTGAGGATTTCTCGGACGACCCAAATCGCTCCAACGAGAAAATTCTGGAGGCAATCATCCTGTGCTGGATGGAAGAAATGGATTAAAGCGCTTGTCTTAGGGCGTTAATACAGGCAAATTGCAGTTATCCAAGCGGGCGTTATGCCCGCTTTGCTTTATGGCTCATGTCACTGTTGTCCCTATGACAAGGTGATGGAACCTTTCTGATAAAACGTCATAACGATGGCGTAGTCTAAAAGAAAATATCAGCCTAAATTATATGCCTCGCAACGAAGCCGGGGTGACAGGAAAAAGGAGTTCAGCATGACTGACAAAATGCATGTGATGTTATCCCACGAACCAGCTGGTGATGTCTGGGGGACGAATGCGGTGGTTTCATTTGATCAGCACGGTGCCGTGGTTCATGCCACGGGGGATGACAGGCTGACGTTGGTACAGCAAGCGGCACGTAAGCTGGATTCACAGGGCATTCGCAACGTGACTCTTGAGGGGGACAACTGGGATCTGGAAACTGCCTGGGCATTTTATCAGGGATTGCGCGGACCAAAGCCCGGTTTTGAGTTTGCGGCTCCAGGTTTGGATGATGCGGCGCAGAAAATACTGAACGACCGCATGACGGCCACTGATTGGGTCCGCAAAATCATCAATGAACCCGCAGAGGACGTCGGGCCGCAACAACTCGCGGTCCGTGCCGGTGAGTTTATCAAGTCGCTGGCGCCCAATCCTGATCATGTCACCTATAAAATTGTGTCCGGTGCTGATCTGCTGGAGCAAGGCTGGGTGGGCACTCACACGGTTGGCCGTGGCTCGGCACGTAAGCCGGCAATGTTGCAGCTTGATTATAACCCAACCGGTGATGAAAACGCGGAAGTGTTTGCCTGTATCATTGGTAAGGGCATCACCTTTGACTCTGGCGGTTACAGTATCAAGCAATCCAGCTTTATGGATGCGATGAAAGCAGACATGGGCGGGGCGGCTATGGCAACTGGCGGTCTGGGGCTGGCCGTGGCGCAGGGTCTGAATAAACGCGTGAAACTGATCCTTTGTTGCGCAGAAAACATGATCTCCAGTAATGCCTACAAGTTGGGCGATATTATTACTTACAAAAACGGGGTAACCGTAGAAGTGCTTAACTCAGACGCAGAAGGTCGACTGGTGATGGCCGATGGTCTGCTGTACGCGAACGAGTTCAAACCGGCGTTGACCATTGATTGTGCGACACTGACCGGTGCCGCGAAAATGGCATTGGGTAACGATTACCATGCCCTGTTCAGTTTTGACCAGGCACTGGCACAGCGTTGTCTGAAGGCGGCAGAGGCGGAAAATGAAGGCATGTGGCAACTGCCACTGGCGGAATTCCACCGCCAGATGTTGCCATCAAGCTTTGCCGATCTGGCGAATGTCAGTGCGGGACAATATTCACCAGGTGCCAGCACGGCGGCGGCATTCCTGTCATATTTTGTTGAGGATTATCATAAAGGCTGGGTTCACCTTGATTGCTCCGGCACGTACCGTAAAACAGCAAGCGACAAATGGGCGGTGGGCGCGACAGGCATGGGGGTGAAGACCCTTGCCCGTATCCTGATCGATGAATCAAGCGATTAATCGCAACAAAAACCAAGTGTTTTATCAACACAGTTAACGGTTCCGCAATGTCAGTGTGGGGGCTGGCATTGCGCTCTGATAGGCTACCTTTGTGAATACAAACAGATAACAGACCCTAATACCTATTATCTGAAAAATATAAAAGGAAGAGAGAATGACTGTTGAGCGCACTTTTTCGATCGTTAAGCCTGATGCCGTGAAACGCAATCTGATAGGCGCGATCTATCAGCGCATAGAAACTGCGGGACTGCAAATTGTCGCTGCGAAAATGCTTCATCTGACCAAGGAACAAGCGCAAGGTTTTTATGCCGAGCATGAAGGTAAACCTTTCTATGAGGGGTTAGTGGCGTTTATGACCTCGGGCCCAGTGATGGTACAGGTGCTGGAAGGGAGAGATGCCATTATCCGCTACCGTGAACTGATGGGGAAAACCAATCCGGATGAAGCCGCATGCGGTACCCTGCGTGCGGATTTTGCTGAAAGCATGAGTTTTAACTCGGTACATGGTTCAGACAGCCCAGCATCGGCAGAACGTGAAATTGCCTACTTTTTTTCCGCTGATGAGATTTGCCCACGTACAGCGTAATCATCTCACAAACATGATAAAAGGAGAGCGTTGGCTCTCCTTTTGCGTATCTGGTACTGATAACGACAACAAAACCCTGTCGGTAACAGGTGGAATCCAGATCACAAAGGCTGTACAATTTCGCGCCTTGATTTGAGGCGAATCGCCATTGACCAGTCAAATAAAGTGAGAGGCTGGTGTGATTCCTGATTTACTGTTCACGAGGCAATCTGATGACAACAGAAAAAATCAATCTGCTGGATTTCGATCGACAGGCGCTGCGTGCGTTTTTCGCCGAAGAGTTAGGCGAAAAGGCGTTCCGTGCCGATCAGATCATGAAGTGGATGTACCATTTTGGTGTTGATGATTTCGACCAGATGAGCAATATCAATAAAGTGCTTCGTGAAAAACTCAAAGCGCGTTGTGAAATCCGTGCGCCGGAAGTCAGTGCCGCCCAGTATTCTGCTGATGGCACCATCAAATGGGCGATGCGTGTCGGCAACCAGGATGTTGAAACGGTGTACATCCCGGAAGATGACCGCGCCACCTTGTGCGTGTCTTCTCAGGTAGGCTGTGCGCTGGACTGTAAATTCTGTTCAACCGCACAACAGGGTTTTAACCGCAACCTGAAGGTGTCTGAAATCATCGGACAGGTTTGGCGTGCGGCAAAAGAAATTGGCGTGGAAAAAGAGACCGGCCGTCGTCCTATTACTAACGTTGTGATGATGGGGATGGGTGAGCCGCTGCTGAACATGAAAAACCTGATCCCAGCATTGAACCTGATGCTTGATGACCTAGGTTATGGCCTGTCCAAACGCCGTGTAACCGTATCAACCTCCGGTGTGGTGTCAGGATTGGAGCAGATGATTGGCAAGATTGACGTTGCACTGGCGATTTCGCTGCATGCGCCGAATGACGAACTGCGCAGTCAAATCATGCCTATCAACGATCGCTATGATATTGAAACGTTTTTGGCGTCGGTTCGCCGCTATATTGCATCATCAAATGCCAACCGTGGCCGCGTGACAGTTGAGTATATCTTATTGGATCACGTGAACGATGATATGGAGCATGCGCGTCAACTCGCAGAGCTGTTAAAAGATACGCCAGCGAAGATAAACCTGATTCCTTTTAACCCTTATCCTGGGTCACCATATAAGAAACCGAGTAATTCCCGCATTGACCGTTTCCAGAAAACGCTGATGCAATACGATTACACGGTCATCGTTCGTAAGACCCGTGGCGACGACATCGACGCGGCATGCGGCCAGCTTGTCGGCGATGTGATTGACCGAACTAAACGCACGCAAAACAGACTGAATATTGAGGAGCAAATTCCTGTCAAATCAGTCTGATTGCACAGATTGACAGGATGGAATGATGGCAAGGACGCTTAGCGCTCTGTTATTGATAGGATTATTATCTGGTTGTGTCACAGTAACGGAGAAGCAAAACAACACGAAGTTTGATAGCATTGATGCAGCAGAATCCAGAATTACGCTTGGGTTGGCCTATTTGAAAGCCGGTCAATGGGAGCGGGCAAGGCAAAATCTTGAAACAGCCGTACAGTTTGCCCCTAAATACTATCGCTCCCGTATCAGTTTTGCCTACTATCTTCAGGAGGTCGGCGAATACGACCAAGCGGAAGAACAATACAAAACAGCGTTGCGGCATTCACCACAAAATGGTGACGTTCGGAATAATTACGGCGTATTCTTGTGTCGTCAGGAACGTTATGACGAAGCGCAACGGGCGTTTGCCAAGGCTATTGAGCAGCCATACTATTACAAGTTATCCGGCAGTTATGAAAATGCCGCCCTTTGTGCGTTGAAAGAGGGGGATCGCGATAGCGCTAAAGTGTGGTTTGCCAAAGCCATTGATCATGAGCCAAACAGGCCTTTGTCTTCTGTAAAACTCGCCCAAATGGAAGTGGAAGATAATCAGCTCAACGAAGCTAGAATTCGTTTATTCCATTTCCATAAACGCTACGGCTATAAGCCAGCGACGCTGTTAATACTGACTGAATTGGAAAATAAAGCAGGACGGCCAAGCCAGGCAGAGCGTTACGCAAACCTGTTGGCCAACACGTTTCCCGAATCAAGAGAATATAGACAGTACCTAACGAATGAATAATGAATACAACGAAGAACAACCGATAAACGTAGAATCCACGCACCCAGGTATGGCCTTAAGAGAAGCCCGTGAAGCGATTGGGCTGTCTGATCAGGATGTTGCAGATCGCTTGAGACTTCGTGTTTCCGTTATTCAAGATCTGGAAGAAAATTGCTGTGATGACGAGAAGGTCACAACGTTCACACGTGGGTACATCCGATCTTATTCCAAACTTGTCGGTCTTAATGCCGATGAATTGCTGAGCACGTTTAATCCCGTCACCGATGTGGAAGACAGTACGCAGAAAATGCAAAGCTTTTCGCGCAAAACCCGTCGTGACCAGCATGACAGCCGGGTAATGGGGCTGACCTGGGTGATCCTGGCTATTGTGATAGGGTTGACGGCCTTCTGGTGGTGGCAGAACCAACAAAATGATCTTTTACTCTCTCTGCCGGAAAGCAGCGGCCTGTCGATGTCTTCTACTACTGAAGCCGCCCCTGCTACTGAAGCCGCCCCTGCGGTCGCGAAGACCGATGACGACACGCGTCAGTCTGCATCGGTAGCAAAAAGTACTGATGCGCCAGCGTCTGCCCCTGATGTGATGACCCGCGAACCTACTGACACGCTTGTTGAAAACACGGCCCCTGATGTGACAGATGCAGAGCCGGTAGCGGCAGAACAGGTTGATGTGATTGAGCCTCCGCAGCCGGAGGCTGCGGTAGTTGAGGATGTTGCTGTTACACCTGTTACCGCCTCATCCAACATGACGTTGTCATTCAGTGGTGATTGTTGGGTGGATATCCGCGATGCCAGTGGCAAACGTTTGTTGACAGGGATAAAATCCAGTGGCGAAACTGTTGAACTGTCCGGTGATGCGCCGTTTTCGTTGGTGCTGGGTGCACCGACGGCAGTAAATCTTGTCTACAATGGCGAGCAAGTTGATCTGAGTGGCTACCCATCAGGGCGGGTAGCACGTTTAAGCCTTCCGAAGTAATCCAGAGTACACCGAATGCATACCGAATCTCCCATTAAACGTCGCCCGTCTACGCGTATTTATGTGGGCGACGTGCCCATTGGCGATGGCGCACCAATCGCTGTCCAGTCGATGACCAACACGCGCACAACCGATGTTGACGCAACGGTTGCACAAATTAAGGCACTGGAAAAAGTGGGTGCAGACATCGTCCGTGTCTCTGTGCCCACCATGGATGCAGCTGAAGCATTTAAGCTCATCAAGCAACAATGCACCGTTCCTTTGGTTGCTGATATTCATTTTGATTACCGTATCGCCCTGAAAGTGGCGGAATACGGGGTAGATTGTCTTCGCATTAACCCGGGTAACATTGGAAACGAACAGCGTATTCGCTCGGTGGTCGATGCGGCCCGTGATAGAAACATCCCGATCCGTATTGGCGTAAACGGCGGTTCACTGGAGAGAGACCTTCAGGAAAAATATGGCGAACCAACACCAGAAGCACTGGTAGAGTCTGCGATGCGCCATGTTGATATTCTTGACCGCCTAAACTTTGACCAGTTCAAGGTGAGCGTCAAAGCCTCAGATGTTTTCCTGGCCGTAGAGTCATACCGCCAGTTGGCAAAACGTATTGATCAGCCGCTGCACCTTGGGATCACCGAAGCCGGTGGTGCGCGTGCCGGCGCCGTGAAATCAGCGGTGGGTCTTGGCATGCTGCTAAGCGAAGGCATTGGTGATACCCTGCGTATTTCCCTGGCGGCAGATCCGGTAGAGGAAATCAAAGTCGGCTTTGACATTTTAAAATCGCTGCGCATTCGTTCGCGTGGGGTGAACTTTATTGCCTGTCCGACCTGCTCCCGTCAGGAGTTTGATGTCATTGGCACCGTAAATGCGTTGGAGCAGCGTCTGGAAGATGTTGTTGTGCCGATGGATGTGTCAGTGATTGGTTGCGTGGTTAACGGTCCAGGTGAAGCGGAAGTGTCACATATCGGCGTGGCTGGGGGCAACAAGCGTAGCGCGTATTACGATGATGGCAAGCGCCAGAAAGAGCGTTTTGACAACGACAACCTGATCGATCAGCTGGAAGCAAAGATTCGGGCAAAAGCAGCAATGCTGGATGAGCACAACCGTATTGACATCAAAACACAAGGGTAAGCGCCAGCTTACTGATAGCAAGAACAAACAGATCGGTGACGAGAGTTAACGTGGCAAAAACTATTCAAGCAATCCGAGGCATGAACGACTGCCTTCCCACACAGTCTCCACTTTGGCAAAAAGTTGAAGGCACGGTGAAAGACGTTATCAGCGCATACGGCTACAGCGAAGTGCGCATGCCGATCGTGGAAATGACCCATCTGTTCAGCCGCGCCATCGGTGAAGTGACCGACGTGGTTGAAAAAGAAATGTACACCTTTGAAGATCGCAACGGTGACAGCCTGACCCTGCGTCCTGAAGGCACCGCAGGCTGCGTGCGTGCAGGTATCGAAAACGGTTTATTGTATAACCAGGAACAGCGCCTGTGGTACCTTGGCCCTATGTTCCGTCACGAACGTCCCCAAAAAGGCCGTTACCGCCAGTTCCATCAGTTTGGCGTGGAAGTTTTTGGCCTCAATGGCCCTGACGTTGATGCAGAGCTTATCATGATGACGGCTCGCCTGTGGCGTAAGCTGGGTATCTATGAGCATGTGCGTCTTGAGCTAAACTCGATTGGTTCACTGGAAGCACGTGCAAACTATCGTGAAGCATTGGTTGACTTTCTGATGCAACACGAGGCGATTTTGGATGATGATTGCAAACGCCGCATGCACACTAATCCATTGCGGGTACTGGATACCAAAAACCCAGACATCCAGGCAGTTCTGAGCGATGCACCTAAGCTGTCAGCCTATCTGGATGAAGATTCTAAACAACATTTTGCAGGTCTTTGTGAACTGTTGGACGCAGCAGGTATCCAATACACGATAAATGAGAAACTGGTTCGCGGTCTGGATTATTACAACCGCACTGTTTTCGAATGGATCACCGACAGTCTGGGGGCTCAAGGTACAGTCTGTGGTGGTGGCCGCTACGATGGTCTGGTTGAGCAGCTGGGCGGTAAAGCGACACCGGCAGTTGGTTTTGCCATGGGGGTTGAGCGTCTGGTGCTTCTGATGGAAACCCTAGCGCTGGATGAAACCCGCCCTGCGGTTGATGTATACATGGTTACTGCAGGTGAAGGCACACTGATTGCGGGTATGAAACTGGCAGAGGCATTGCGTGAGCAGGTGCCAGGCCTTCGTGTCATGACCCACTTTGGTGGCGGTAACTTTAAAAAGCAATTCAAACGTGCAGACAAGGTTGGTGCGTCGGTGGCACTGGTATTGGGCGAAGATGAAGTCGCCAACAACCAGGTAACTTTTAAAGATCTTAAAGGCGGCGAACAGCTGACCATTTCTCAGGATGAAGTAGCCGACAAACTGGCTCAACGAGTTTAAGAGAGGACAAAACGTGGACGTCTACACCACAGAAGAACAACAAGTTGAAGCGATTAAAAAGTGGTGGCGGGACAATGGCAAGGCCGTTGTCCTCGGCGCAGTAATCGGTTTGGGTGGCCTGTACGGGTGGCGTTATTATCAGGCAGAAATGGAAACCGGCCGTGAGCAAGCTTCAGATGCGTACACCCAAGTAGTGAGTGCCTTGGTTGCAGGCGATGCGCAGGCGGAAGAAAAAGCAGCAACGTTTATCAAAGACCACGAGGGCGCGTATACCTCCCTGTTGGCGTTGCAGCTGGCGAAATCGTTTGTTGAAGCGGGTGATTTAACTCTGGCAGCTGAACAACTGCGTCGTGTACAGTCATCAAAAGACGACACACTGAAAACACTGGCAACGGTTCGCCTGGCTCGTGTTGAAGCGGAGCTTGGCAACTACGATGCCGCACTGTCACAGCTTAATAGTGTGACTACAGACAGCTGGAAAGCCCAGGTTGAAGAGTTGCGTGGCGATATCGAACTGCGTCGAGGAGATGAGGCTGCAGCACGTTCTGCTTATGCTGCATCTATTGCCGCAGCAACTAATCCTGTTGTTCAAATGAAACTGGACAACCTGTCCCAATAAGGCCTGACTATGATTCACAAGGGATGGAAACGTGTTGGTGCAGTGGCATTGCTGGGAGTACTTCTGACGGGGTGTGCCGGTGAGGAGGACTCTATCCAGATGGCGCCTGTACCAGCGGTAGACAGTGAGTTTACGCCTGCACAGGTTTGGAAAACCCGCGTAGGTGATGGCGTCGGAAACTATTTTACTAACCTGTCTCCGGTTGAGGCATACGGTAAGATTTTTGCAGCAGATCGTGAAGGAGTGGTTCAAGCCATCAACGTCGAAGAGGGATCTCTACTTTGGCGTGTTGATTTGGGTGATGTTACCCCGGCACTGCTGTCTGGCGGATTAACGGCAGCATACAGCAAGGTCTATGTCGGTACTGAAACCGGGAATCTTATCGCTCTGGATGAAGAAACCGGTGAGACAGTGTGGCAGGTCAATGCAGGTGGGGAGATCCTTTCCAAACCACTGGCTGACGAAAGCCTGGTGATCGTCAACACCAGCCGTGGTGAGTTGGCGGCGTTTGACGCAGAAAGTGGAGAAGAACGTTGGCGTATTTCCAGTGACGTACCAAACCTGACGCTGCGCGGTGACAGCTCTCCAGTATCTACTGCTGGTGGTGTGTTCTGGGGCATGGCAAATGGCCGCCTCGGGGCTGCATTTATTGAAAACGGTAACATTATCTGGCAACAGCCTATCGCGAGCCCGAAAGGGGCAACCGAGATTGATCGGTTGGTGGATGTTGATGCGACACCTGTGATTGACGGCGCATTGCTTTATGCGGTGGGGTATAATGGCCAGCTGGTGGCTATCGATCTGCGTTCAGGCCGTTCGGTCTGGAAGCGTAATTACAGCTCATCGACAGATTTTCTGGTGGCGGGTAGCTACCTTTTCCTGATTACCGATAAAGACCACGTGATCGCCGTGGATGTACGCAGCGGCACTGAGATTTGGCAAAACCGCGAACTAGAGTATCGTCAGCTGACTCCGCCTGCTTCGATTTCAGGGTATGTGGTTGTTGGTGATGCAGAAGGTTATCTGCACTGGATGGATCCCAGCTCTGGTGAATTTGTCGCTCAGCAGAAAATAGACAGCAGCGGTATCGCCGTAAGCCCACTCAATGTGGAGGATGGCTATATTGTGATTACACGTGACGGCACAATAAGTAAAAATCAAACACTGTAATGCCAGTTGTTTGCCCATTATTCGGCTCCTGATCCTGATCGGTCAGGAGCCGCTGTTATTAATGAATTTGAGATGTTAAGAGGTCAGTATGATTCCTGTCGTAGCCCTGGTTGGGCGTCCTAATGTGGGGAAGTCGACACTCTTTAACCGGCTGACAAGGACGCGCGATGCGCTCGTTGCCGATTTTCCAGGTTTGACCAGGGATCGTAAATACGGAAAAGCGTTACTGGGTGAACACGAGTTTATTGTTGTTGACACCGGCGGTATTGACGGCACCGAAGAGGGTGTAGAAACCAAAATGGCGGAACAATCGCTTGCGGCGATTGAAGAAGCAGATGTGGTGCTGTTTATGGTGGATGGCCGCGCAGGCCTGACAGTAGCCGATGAAGCGATTGCCCAGCACCTTCGCAGTCGCCAGAAAAAAACGTTCTTGGTGGTAAACAAAGTTGACGGTATTGATCCGGACGCTGCCAGTGCGGAGTTTTGGCAATTGGGTATGGAAGAGATGTACCAGATTGCAGCGGCTCATGGCCGTGGTGTACTGGCATTGATTGATCGCGCCCTGAAACCGTTTGCCGAAGAATTGGCCGGTAATGAGGAAGATGACGGTAAAGAAGGTCTGGTTGACCTTACCGGAGAGCAGGACGAAGACAAAGACGAGAAAGATCTGACGGAAGAAGATGCGGAATCTGCGTTGGAACGTCTGCGTAACCTGCCGATTAAATTCAGTATCATTGGCCGCCCAAATGTGGGTAAGTCAACACTGACCAACCGCATTCTGGGTGAAGAGAGGGTGGTGGTCTATGACATGCCGGGGACCACGCGCGATTCTATTTATATTCCAATGGAACGTGATGGTCGCGAGTACGTCATTATTGATACTGCGGGTGTCCGTCGCCGTAAGCGCGTGAATGACAAAGTGGAGAAGTTCTCGGTCGTCCAGACACTGAAAGCGATTGAAGATGCAAACGTAGTGCTTCTGGTTATCGATGCGCGTGAGAACATTTCCGATCAGGATTTGAGCCTGCTGGGTTTTGCATTGAATGCAGGCCGTTCAATCGTTATTGCGGTGAACAAGTGGGACGGTCTGGACAGCGACGTCAAAGAGCGTGTGAAGTCGGAGCTTGACCGCCGTCTTGGCTTTGTGGATTTTGCCCGTATCCACTTTATCTCGGCATTGCACGGCACCGGTGTCGGTCACCTGTTTGAGTCAATCCAGGAAGCTTATGAGTCAGCGACCCGGCGTATCAGCACCTCGATGCTGACCCGTATTATGAAGATGGCGCAGGATGATCATCAGCCTCCGATGATCCGAGGTCGACGCGTGAAGCTGAAATATGCACACGCGGGTGGTTACAACCCGCCGATTATCGTGATCCACGGTAACCTGGTTCGTGAACTGCCAGATTCATACAAACGCTATCTGATGAACTACTACCGTAAATCACTGGAAATCATGGGAACACCGATCCGCATCCAGTTCCAGAACAGTGAGAACCCGTTTGAGGGCAAGAAAGAGAAGCTGACCATTTCTCAGGCACGTCAACGCAAGCGACTGATGGACATGGTAAAAAACCGCAGCAAGAAGTCATAGTTCACGGACAGGTGTCAATATACTTTAGGGCAGATACCGAACAGTTAAGACCCGGATCCGTTGAAGACCCTACTTAGAGAGTGAAAAATGCCCTCAGTACATCAAGGACTGAGGGCATTTTTTTATGTGGACGCATTGATGCCGATGACTTTGCCGTCCTCCCTACTCATTGTCCAGTTGTAACCTTGTGTGCACTTTTCCCGCTACTGTTGTTGATGCATCAATAGCACACCACATAACGGTCGGGCCTGTGATTCATGGCCAGTACCAGATTCAGAACAAAGGCACCAACGACAGAACAAGCGAGAAGCCAGGGGGATACGTAGAAAAAAGAGGCCAGCAGGATGGTAATGTCGATTCCCATCTGTACGTTACCGGCACGGATACCAAATTTATCCTGGCAATACAATGCCAGCACATTGAAGCCGCCAAGGCTCGCGTTGTGACGGAAGATCATTAGCATACCCACCCCCATTAACAGACCACCAATCAGGCCGCAGTAAAGGGGTTGTAGCCACCCGATAGTGAATACGTGAGAGATATGGTCGACAATCAATGACACCATGCCACCAGCTAAGACACTCCGAAGTGCAAACTGGGCACCAAAACGCTGCCACCCCATCACGTAGAAAGGTATGTTAAACAGGAAATACAGCGTACCGAAAGAGAGATCTGTAAATTGGGTGATCAAAAGGGCCAGACCTGTCGTACCGCCTGTGAGTAGCCCTGCTTGCTGGAGAAAATAAACACCCTGCGCCACAACGAACGCACCAGACAAGATAGCAACCATGTCTTCAAACTGTGAATGTCGGGGTTGGTGATTCAATGAAATGACTCCTGAAATGGGTGGCGTTTTTACATTTGATAACGACGCAACCAATGGTAATTGAAAATAAAAAGCAAGGCATCTTAATGAGATTCTGTTGCTGGCGAAAGAGGTCGTGTTAACGGGTTTTTGTACCTGTGTCAGCAAGTGCGTACGGTGTGTAAATACGCGTCTGAAAATAGCACCGGCACGCCCCAAATTGGCGAGTGTGGCGACGTGTGATATCGGTCAACGTGAATTCAGTTCATGATTGGAATGAGAAAAGACCATGTCCGATCAGGCAAAAAAAATGTGATTGCTACTACCTGTTGCGCAACAAATTTTGTAAAATCACTGCCATTAATAATTTAATGACGAAAACGTTTGCGTCCGCATGGATACTGGTGTTTTCGATGTGGTAAAAATCAACCCAACCAGGTTGACCCGGTAATTTGCCTCCACGAGTTATCTGGTCAACTTGGTACCTAGGGTCTGTTGACCTTTGGTGGTTAAATTTTGTTCTAGCCATAAGCGCTTTAGGCGCGGCGAGGTGTGTGCCGCCTAGTCATTCTAAGCAAATACACCTCAACAAAGCATAAAACGCTTAGGGCAGAACCCTTCGGGCAGCGTTTGTGGGGACTTTCTCCTGCGTTATCGGCTTCTCATGTAGGCTAGCTACACATCAAAGCCTCTGCCTTGTATAAAGCCCCCACAAACTGCTGCAAAAATCATCACCAAAGGTCAACAGACCCTAGGGAACTATCTGAATCAGGAGATACAGATGCTAAAGCGTGACATGAACATCGCTGATTACGATCCGGAGCTGTTTGCCGCGATCCAAGAAGAAACTGCGCGTCAGGAAGAGCACATTGAACTCATCGCGTCAGAAAACTACACCAGCCCTCGCGTAATGGAAGCGCAAGGTTCCCAACTGACTAACAAGTATGCGGAAGGTTATCCGGGCAAGCGTTACTACGGTGGTTGTGAATACGTAGACAAAGCCGAAGCACTGGCGATTGAGCGTGCCTGCCAGCTGTTTGGCTGCGAATACGCAAATGTGCAGCCTCACTCTGGCTCACAGGCAAACAGTGCGGTTTACATGGCACTGCTTCAACCGGGTGACACGGTTCTGGGGATGAGTCTGGCACATGGTGGCCACCTGACACACGGTTCACCGGTTAACTTCTCCGGAAAGCACTACAATGTCATCCCTTACGGCATTGATGAAGCAGGACAGATCAACTATGACGAAATGGAAGCATTGGCGCTGGAACACAAGCCTAAGATGATCATCGGTGGCTTCTCGGCGTATTCCCAAATCGTTGACTGGGCACGTATGCGTGAAATCGCGGACAAAGTGGACGCATACCTGTTTGTAGACATGGCACACGTTGCAGGCCTGATTGCTGCGGGTGTATACCCTACGCCGATCCCTCATGCACACGTTGTGACAACGACGACACACAAAACCCTGGCGGGCCCTCGTGGAGGTCTGATCCTGTCGAATGCAGGAGAAGACATGTACAAAAAGCTGAATTCTGCGGTATTCCCGGGTGGTCAGGGTGGTCCTCTGATGCACGTTATCGCGGCGAAGGCGGTGGCGTTCAAAGAAGCGATGGAGCCAGAGTTCAAGGCGTACCAACAGCGCGTTGTTGATAACGCCAAAGCGATGGTGAGTCAGTTCCAGGAGCGCGGCTATAAGATTGTCTCCAATGGTACAGAAAACCACCTTTTCCTGGTTGATCTGATTGACAAGAACATCACGGGTAAAGATGCGGATGCCGCACTCGGCGCAGCGAACATCACCGTCAACAAAAACAGCGTGCCAAATGACCCACGCAGTCCGTTTGTGACCTCGGGTATCCGTGTGGGTACACCAGCAATCACCCGCCGTGGTTTTACCCAGGATGATGCGAAAGCACTGGCGAATTGGATGTGTGATGTGCTGGATAACATCGACAACCCAGAGGTTATCGAAGCGACCAAAGCCAAGGTTCTGGAAATCTGTAAACGCCTGCCAGTATATGCATAATCTGGTTTGGTTTAAAAAAGCACCTCAGGGTGCTTTTTTTGTGCCTGTTTTCACCACTTTCGCAGTTTCCCAGGTCTGCAAATCAGGTACACTGTTTACCTATTGTTTAAGGAGGCGAGATGCACTGTCCATTTTGTGGTGCGAATGACACCAAAGTCATTGATTCACGGCTGGTCGCAGACGGTCACCAAGTGCGTCGTCGTCGCCAGTGTTTAGCCTGTAGTGAACGTTATACCACGTTTGAAACAGCAGAGCTGGTGATGCCGCGTATCATCAAAACTAATGGTAACCGTGAGCCATTCAACGAAGATAAACTGCGTGGCGGTATCCAGCGAGCATTGGAAAAACGCCCGGTAAGCACCGACGATATCGAAAAGGCGATCAACGCCATCAAATCGACAATTCGGGCGACGGGTGAACGTGAGGTGTCATCAACGCTGGTAGGCAATCTGGTGATGGACGCGCTGAAAGAGCTCGATAAAGTGGCCTATATCCGTTTTGCATCCGTATACCATAGCTTTGAAGATATCCGGGATTTCGGTGAAGAAATTGCCCGCCTGGAAAAATAAGCGGTTACATGTTCTCAATTTTTGATTCCCAAATGATGCTGCGGGCCATTGAACTGGCAAAACGCGGCATTTACACCACCGCCCCTAACCCAAACGTTGGCTGTGTGATCACCCAGGGTGATGATATTGTCGGCGAGGGCTTCCATTTCCGGGCCGGTGAGCCTCATGCAGAAGTCTATGCCTTACGCGCCGCTGGCGAGAAAGCCTGCGGCGCAACTGCCTATGTCACCCTGGAACCCTGTTCCCATCATGGCCGCACGCCTCCCTGTGCAGATGCATTGATTGCCGCCGGTGTCAGCCGTGTGGTCTGCGCCATGGTTGATCCCAATCCGAAGGTGGCCGGGCGTGGTATCCAGCGCATGCGCGATGCAGGCATTCAGGTCGATGTCGGCTTGATGCAGGCACAGGCAGAGGCACTTAATCCTGGCTTTATCAAAGTGATGAAAACCGGCTTGCCGTTTGTCCAGTTAAAGTTGGCTTCCAGCATTGATGGTCGCACGGCGCTGGCCAACGGACAGAGTCAGTGGATAACCGGGGCAGAAGCCCGTGCCGACGTTCAGGTATTCCGGGCTCAGGCGGGGGCTATTCTCTCGACCAGTCAGACGGTATTGGATGACAACCCATCCCTGAATGTACGCTGGGCGCAACTACCGGAAACAGTAAAGTCTGTATATCAACAGGATGATGTACGCCAGCCGGTTCGTGTGATTTTAGATACTCACAGAAAAGTCAGCGACAGTGCGACGCTGTTTTCGCTCGACGGGGACATTATCATAGTGACGGCAAAAGATGATAAGCCGTCAGTGAATGAGTCAGTAACGGTACTGACCGTTGAACAACAAGACGGACACCTGAATCTTAATAGCACATTGCGTGCGCTGGCGGCGAAGGGCATTCATCATATCTGGGTTGAGGCGGGTGCGACGTTGGCGGGGAGTTTGCTCAATGCCGGTCTGGTGGATGAAGTGATTGTCTATCAGGCACCTAAACTGATGGGCAGTGACAGCCGGGGGTTGGTGAAGCTTGAAGGGTTGACCAGTATGAGTCAGGTGCCAACCTTTACGTTGACTGACGTCACCCGGATTGGCGACGATGTGCGGTTTCGCATGCAAAAGCCGCAGCCCGATTAATATTGGAAGCGAAAAATTATGTTTACAGGAATTATCGAAGCGGTTGGTCATATCCAGAAAATCACCCCTAAAGGCGGGGATATTTCACTGACCGTCGATAGCGGGAAGCTGGATTTGTCAGACGTGAAGCTGGGCGACAGTATCGCGACCAACGGTGTCTGTCTGACGGTTGTTGCACTGACTGGTAGCGGTTATGTGGCAGACTTGTCTGGGGAAACGCTCAAGCGTACTGCATTTGCAACGTACAAAGCGGGCCACAGAGTGAACCTGGAAAAAGCCATGTTACCCACCACACGCTTTGGCGGTCACATGGTGTCTGGCCATGTTGATGGGGTGGCTACTGTGGTTTCCCGGACCCAAGCCGGACGTGCCATTGAGTTCTGGCTGGAAGCCCCGGCAGGGCTTGCCAAATACCTGGCTGAAAAAGGTTCAGTGACCATTGATGGTATTAGCCTGACCATCAACGCAGTAGATGGTAACCGCTTTAAACTGACTATCGTGCCGCACACGGCACTGGAAACCACCATCGAAGGTTTCAGCGTAGGACATCAGGTCAACATTGAAGTGGATGTGATTGCCCGCTATCTGGAACGACTTATGATGGGCGATCGCGCGGCACAGCAATCGGGTGCAGGTGGTTTGACCATGGCAAAGCTCGCTGAGTCGGGCTTTTTGAGATAACTGAACTGAAAACGGTAAAAACAGGGACAGAACGATGCCAATCAGCAGCGCAGAAGAGATCATTGAAGATATCCGTCAGGGCAAAATGGTCATCCTGATGGATGATGAAGATCGTGAAAATGAAGGTGATATCATTATCGCCGCCGAACGGGTTACGCCGGAAGCCATTAACTTTATGGCGATGTATGGCCGGGGCCTGATTTGTCTCACCATGACCAAGGAACGTTGCCAACGCCTCGGGTTGCCGTTGATGGTGAGGGACAACAATGCCCAGCATTCCACCGCATTCACTGTGTCGATAGAAGCTGCTGAGGGGGTAACCACCGGTATTTCGGCGGCAGACCGTGCCCGCACTGTGGAAGTTGCGGTTGCACCGGATGCGGTAGCCGCTGATCTGGTACAGCCGGGGCATATCTTCCCATTAATGGCTCAGGACGGCGGTGTACTGACCCGGGCTGGCCATACGGAAGCAGGCTGCGATCTGGCTCGTCTTGGCGGATATTCCCCTGCCGCAGTCATTGTCGAAATCCTGAATGAAGACGGCACCATGGCGCGTCGTCCGGATTTGGAAAAATTCGGTGAGAAACATGGTATCAAGCTTGGCACTATTGCGGATTTGATTGAGTATCGTAATAACAACGAGACCACGATTGAGCGTGTGGCGGAATGTAAGCTGCCGACAGAATTTGGTGAGTTTGACCTTATCACTTACCGCGACACCATCGACAATCAGGTGCATTATGCGCTGCGCAAAGGGGAAGTGAATAACCAACCGACGCTGGTGCGTGTTCACCTTCAGGATACCTTTACCGATTTGCTGCACTCCGACCGCTCTGCCGAGCGCAGTTGGTCACTCAGTGATGCGATGAAGCGCATCAATGCCGAAGGCGGGGTGCTGGTGATCTTGGGTAAAGAAGAATCTTCTGCATCGATCATCGACAAGGTTCGCCGCTTTGAAGCCCAGGATAAGGGCGAGCAACCTGCAGCGGCGAAATGGCAGGGTACCAGCCGTCGAGTCGGTGTAGGTTCACAAATCCTGGCAGATCTCGGTGTTACCGATATGCGCCTGCTGTCATCGGCCAACAAACGCTACCACGCGCTCTCGGGGTTTGGTCTTAAAGTGGTCGAATACGTTGTCGACTAAACGAAAACCTGCCGCAAGAGAAACGCAGCCCTCCGCTGCGTTTTTCTTCCTAAACAGGCGTGGGCCTGAATCACCTGCCTGCAAGGTTTAACCGCTGGCGGCTTTGCAGAAAAGTGTGATAGAATCCCGCGGTTTCTCAATCCGGATAAAATACGTCACAGGAAGGCCCATGAAGGTAATTGAAGGTGCGTTCGCAGCACCCAATGCGCAAGTTGCAATCGTTATCTCCCGTTTCAACAGCTTCATTAACGAAAGTCTGCTGGAAGGTGCTATTGATGCACTGAAGCGTCAGGGCCAGGTAAGTGAAGACAATATTACCGTAGTACGTTGCCCAGGTGCTTATGAGTTGCCACTGGTGGCGCAACGTGTTGCAAAAAGCGGCCGTTACGACGCTATTATCGCGCTGGGATCAGTGATCCGAGGCGGTACGCCACACTTTGACTATGTGGCCGGAGAATGTAACAAAGGTCTGGCACAGGTTGCACTGGAGTTTGATACGCCTGTGGCATTTGGCGTGCTGACCGTAGACACCATTGAACAAGCCATCGAACGCGCGGGTACCAAGGCTGGTAATAAAGGGGCAGAGGCTGCACTAAGCGCGCTTGAAATGGTAAACGTACTGTCCCAAATCGAATCCTAAACGGGGGTTATCGTGAAACCAGCCGCAAGGCGCAATGCGCGCCATTTTGCATTGCAAGCCATTTACTCTTGGCAACTGACGAAAGACAATGTTGCTGATATCGAAGCGCAGTTCCTTGCTGCAGATAACTATGAAGAAGAAGAGCATCAAGCGGAGGAACCACGTCTGCGTCAACCAGAAACTGACGTGGAATACTTCCGCGATCTGCTGTCTGGTGTTGTACTGAACTATCAGGAACTGGACAGCAAAATGCGTCCTTATCTGTCCCGTCCCCTACAGGATTTGGATGAAATGGAGCATGCAATTCTTCGCCTGTCTATGTATGAGCTGTGCAAGCGTGAAGACGTTCCTTACAAAGTTGTTATCAACGAAGCGATTGAACTGGCGAAGCGTTTTGGTGCGGAAGACAGCCACAAGTTTGTGAACGGTGTGCTGGACAAAGCAGTACCAACGCTGCGCAAAAAGTAATCGACATTAAGATTTGAAAGGCCGGCCTCGCTGGCCTTTTTTCTTAGGAAGGAATCATGGCCGGTAACGAATTTGAACTGATAAACCGTTACTTTAAGTCGCAGCCTGTCACGCGCCGCGATGTGGACTTGGGCATTGGTGATGATGCTGCGCTGATTGCTGTCCCGGAAAACTGCCAGTTGGTGGTCACCACGGACACCCTGGTCGCTGGTAATCACTTTTTGGTGGATGCTGACCCGGTGATGGTGGCGCATAAAGCACTGGCGTCTAATCTGAGCGATCTGGCTGCGATGGGGGCAATACCTGCCTGGTGTTCCCTTGCCCTGACATTGCCAGAGTCCAATGAATCCTGGATCGCGGCTTTCTGTGAGGGGTTCTACAAGCTGGCTGAATACTATCAGGTACAGTTAGTCGGTGGTGATACCACTAAAGGGCCACTCAGTATCACGATAACTCTTCAGGGATTTGTGCCATCAGGTAAGGCAATACGCCGTGATACCGCAAAAGCCGGTGACTGGCTGTATGTCACGGGTAAACTTGGTGACAGCGCGGCAGGGCTGGCCGTGATTTTAAACGGCAATGCGCCGAAAAATGACCTGGAAAACACCTTGTTGCACCGTCACTATTACTCTGAACCCCGGGTTCTGGCTGGGCAGGCGCTGCGTGGAATTGCCTCTTCTGGGCTTGATATCTCTGATGGTCTGGTGGCCGATCTTCGCCATATTTTGAAAGCCAGTGGTGTGTCAGCGGTGATTCATGCCGATGCGATTCCCGTCTCAGATGAACTGCTGGCCTTCAGTGGTAGTGCAGAAGCCGCGGCGAAATTGGCGCTGTGTAGCGGTGAAGAGTATGAGCTTTGCTTTACGGTGCCGGAAAGTCACCGCGGGGCAGTGGATGCTGCACTTTCCCACACCAATACGCCCGTCAGCTGTATTGGGCAGCTGCGTCACGGTGAAGGGGTGACGGTCATGTGGCAGGGAGAGTCTGTCGATTGGCCACTGAATGGCTGGGATCATTTTTCAGAGTGATGTATGGATAATCCAATTAAAAAAATCCGTCTGGGCAACCCGGTACACTTGTTAGCGACGGGGTTTGGTGCTGGTCTTTCGCCTTGGGTGCCGGGCACGGTGGGAACCCTGGCTGCGGTGCCTTTTTATTTGCTTTTCATTTCCCTGTCAAGCTGGGCGCTGCCTGTGGCGGTGGTGATCGGGGCATTAGCGGGTATTTTCCTTTGTGGGCGAACATCATCAGACATGGGGGTTCACGATCATGGTGGCATTGTCTGGGATGAGTTTGTCGGCTTTTGGATCACCATGTTACTGGTGCCGTCGGCAGACTGGCAGGTGGTACTGGCCGGTTTTGTTATTTTCCGCTTTTTTGACATGGTGAAGCCGTGGCCAATCAGTTGGCTGGACAAGAAAGTTCACGGAGGGCTTGGGATTATGCTGGATGATATCGTGGCCGGTGTGATGTCGATGTTGGTGTTGTGGGCCGGGATTCGTTGGTTAAACGGCGCCTGAGGCGCCGTTCAGATTGCTGACTAACCCCGCTTTTTCAAGCGGGGTTTTCTTTTGTTAGCGGCCGAAGGCCGCGATCACGCTATTTTTCCATATTGTTATGTTCAGGCTGCTTTTAGCCCATAGACGCTAAATTGCGTCACTATCTGGACTATTTGGCGCGCATTGAGCCCAGTTTTGCGAAGATAAGCCTCCATCAGGGCTATCTTCTTGATGTTCTGTGCCGCTGCCGCCAGAAAGCACTGGATTTGTACTTTCAACAAGCCTCGGAATCTCGCATAGCGATGACCATGGTGCTGTTTGGCATCCGCGAAGCTGCGCTCCACCGTCTCTGCCCGTCGTCGGTACACTTTCTTTCCCCAGGCAGTCAGTCTCAGAGCGTTGGCATTCTCAACCGATTTCTCGAACAGGTGCCGGGTTATCACCCGTTTGTGGTTTTTACTCTTGGTGCAATCCTCACGCAGTGGGCAGGTTTTGCATGTCTGCGGATCAGAGTGATATTCACGGTATGCCTGACGGTTGGTGGTCTTGTAAATCAGCTCCTGTCCCTGAGGACAGAGATAGCGGTCCGTCTCTTTATCGTAATGAAAGTGCTTTTTCTTGATAGGATTCTTCGTACGGTGAGGCCGGCGGTATCCCATCACCGGCAGGATTTGGCGCTGCTCCAGTTCATGGCAGATAGTCGCGGTGAAGTAACCGGCATCAAGCCCGGCGGCAACAGGCGAGAGCGTAAAGCGCGCTAACGTGGTATCCAGACGAGCGATATACGGTTGGGCATCATTCACATTGCCTGGCGTGACATGGGTGTCGAGGATGATGCCGTGTTTGCCGTCGACGGTGCGATGGTCAAGGTAGAAGAAGCCCTGTGGTTTTTGGTCCCGTGTCATGAACCCGCTGTCTGGGTCGGTGGTGCTGACTTTGGTGTTTTTCTCAATGTGACCATCTTTCGGCTTGAGTGGGCGTTTTCCTTCTGCTGCGCGGTCAGCGTCAACCGCTTCATCCAACAGCTCGGCATAAGCACTGACGTTTTGTTTCACTAGTTCGTTACGGTATTTACGCTTGTTGGCATTGGCTTTCAGGTGAGTGCTGTCGGTAAACAAGGTACGTCCATCGACCATGCCTTTGCTCATCGCCTGTTCGACGATACGGATGAAGATGCGTTCGAACACGTCGGTATCGTTGAAGCGACGGCGGCGATTCTGGCTCAAGGTGGACGCATCAATCACCTTTTCAGTGAGTGACATTCGCAGGAACCAGCGGTAAGCGACATTGACCTCGATGTCTTTGACGAGCTGGCGTTCACTTTTGACGCCGAAGAGGAAGCCAAGGAGCAGGATTTTGAACAGGCGAACGGGGTCTATCGCAGGGCGGCCATTGTAGTGGCAATAGAGGTGGGCGACCTCGTCGCGGATAAATTCAAAGTCGACGGCAGCATCGATTTTGCGAACGAGATGGTTTTTGGGGACCAACTGTTCGAGTGTCACCATCTCGATTTCATATTGCTGAGGGCCAGGGTCTTTAAGCATGTCACCACATCCATGATTGGTTTGCTTATCCCTTATTAGATCAAAGCCCCAGCCAAATGGCCAGGGCTTTGTCAGCAGTCTGAACGGCGCCTGAGGCGCCGTTGTTTTAAGGTAGTTAGTTAGCAAGGTAGCGGCGGATTTGTGCTTCAATGCCTTTTCCGTCGATTTCCAGCTCGGCGTGCAATTCTTGTTGGGTGCCTTGGTGGATAAATTTATCCGGCAGACCAATTTGCAACACCGGTTTGATTTGGCGAGATTTCATCAGGTATTCAATGACCCCTGATCCCGCACCGCCCGAAATGGCGTTTTCTTCTACGGTCACCAGCACGTCGTGGGTTGCAGCCAGCTCATCAATCAAGGCTTCATCCAAGGGTTTCACAAAACGCATGTCTGCGACGGTGGCGTTGAGCTTTTCTGCTGCCTCCATGGCATAGGGCATCATGGTGCCAAAGTTCAGGATGGCGATTTTCTCGCCCTGGCGACGCAGTACACCTTTGCCGATAGGGAGCGCAGTCATGGTTTTTTCTACTGTCACACCACAGCCTGTGCCTCTGGGATAACGCACTGCACTCGGACCTTGGTGGAGATGGCCAGTATAAAGCATCTGGCGGCACTCGTTTTCATCGCTTGGGGCCATGATCACCATATTAGGGATACAGCGCATAAAGCTGAGATCGAACGCGCCCTGATGGGTCTGACCATCAGCGCCGACAAGCCCCCCACGGTCGATAGCAAACATCACCGGCAAGTTCATGATGGCAACATCATGGATAAGCTGGTCGTAGCCCCGTTGCAGGAAAGTGGAATAAATAGCAACGACAGGATGGTAGCCACCAATGGCCATCCCCGTTCCGAGTGTCACGGCATGTTGTTCCGCGATGGCTACATCAAAATAGCGGTCAGGGAAGGTTTTCGAAAACCTCACCATACCTGAGCCTTCACGCATGGCAGGCGTGATGGCCAGAAGCTTCTCATCTTCCGCAGCCATGTCGCACAGCCAATCCCCAAATACCTGCGAGAAAGTAGGCCCAGAGGACTGCGCTTTAGGGAGAGTGTGCTCTGCTGGGTTGAATTTGGGCACGGCGTGATAGCCGATAGGGTCTTTCTCTGCCGGTGCGTAGCCTTTGCCCTTTTTGGTCATTACATGCAGGAATTGCGGGCCTTTGAGGTTTCGCATGTTCTTGATGGTCTTGACCAGCTCCTCCACATCGTGGCCGTCGACGGGGCCGATGTAATTAAAGCCCAACTCTTCGAACAGAGTACCCGGAACCACCATCCCTTTGAGGTGCTCCTCGGCACGGCGAACCAGCTCTTTAATTGGCGGTGCGCCAGACAACACTTTTTTGCCACCTTCACGGATTGAGGTGTAGAAATTGCCGGAGAGCAACTGTGCCAGATGATTGTTCAGGGCGCCCACGTTTTCCGAGATCGACATTTCGTTGTCGTTCAGGATAACCAGCATATCCGCATGCACATCCCCGGCGTGGTTCATGGCTTCAAAGGCCATCCCTGCAGTAATAGCGCCATCGCCGATAACACTGACCACCTTACGATCACGGCCTTCCTTTGCAGCTGCAATGGCTAAACCCAGGCCAGCACTGATGGAGGTCGAACTATGGCCGACAGAAAGCACGTCATATTCGCTTTCTTCCCGCCAGGGGAAAGGATGAAGGCCGCCTTTTTGGCGAATAGTGGGCAGCTTTTCGCGGCGTCCGGTCAGGATCTTATGGGGATAAGCCTGATGGCCGACATCCCAGATCAGGTGATCAAATGGCGTGTTATACACATAGTGAAGCGCCACAGTCAGTTCGACCGCACCAAGACCAGAGGCAAAGTGGCCACTGGAATGGCTGACTGAGTTGAGGAGATAAGTTCTAAGTTCGTCGCACAGCTTTGGCAGGACGTCGCGGGGCAACGATCTGAGTTCGTCAGGCGTGTTTGCCAACGCGAGCGTTGGATATTTTGCGATATCGAGAGTCATAAATTCGTTTTGGCGCTGCTTATTTTAATTCTTGCGCTCGATGATATACCGGGCGAACATTTCCAATTGCTCTGTATTGTAGGGGATTGCATCCAGCGCTTGTAGTGCTTCTTGATAAAGAAGCATTGCTTTCTGTTGCGCGCCCTCCAGCCCCAACAGTGCGGGGTAGGTGCTTTTCTCCGCTGCGATGTCGGAACCTTGCGGTTTTCCAAGTGTTTCTGTGTCACTGATGATGTCAAGAATGTCATCTTGCACCTGAAACGCAAGGCCAATGGCGTTGGAAAAGGTATCCAGCTGTGAAAGGTATGTGGCCCCTTTTTTACCGGCAGCCAATGCCCCGAGTCTCACGGCACAGCGGATCAGGGCACCTGTCTTATTGCGATGGATGGTTTCCAGTGTGTCCACATCGACTTTTTTGCCTTCAGCAGACAAATCGAGCGCCTGACCCAGACACATACCTGCCGCACCGGAAGCGGCCGCTAATTCTTTGACCATCTGGATTCGGTACGCCTCACCTTCGGGTGAGAGATCACCTTCAGCCAGAATGGTAAACGCCAGAGTTTGCAGCGCGTCACCTGCAAGAATGGCGCTGGCTTCATCGAATGCTACGTGGCAGGTCGGCTGGCCGCGGCGCAGATCATCGTTATCCATGGCTGGAAGATCGTCATGGATTAACGAGTAGGCATGGATGCACTCGACGGCGGCAGCTGGGGTATCCAGTGCCTCGTCAGGTGCACCAAACAGTTTTCCTGTCATGTAGGTCAAAAACGGCCGTACCCGTTTTCCGCCAAGCAGGGCGCCATGCTTCATGGCTTGAATTAGCGGTTGTTCCTGATGCCCGAGAGAAGCAAGCCAGTAGGCCAGCTTGTCATTGTTTCGCGTTTGGTAATGAAGAAGTGTGGAGGTTAGGGCGGTATCACTCATCGCGCGTATCTTCAAAAGGTTCCAGGGGAGCATTGTCGTCTTGCGCAAGCAGGATTTCGACGCGCTGCTCTGCATCGGACAGGGTTTTCTGTCCCTGACGCGCGAGAGAAATTCCGCGTTCGAACTGTTTCAGCGCTGTGTCCAGAGGTAACTCACCACTTTCTAGGCCATTAACAATCGTGTCCAGCTCTTTGAGGGTTTCCTCAAAGTTCATGTTTTCAGGTTTTTTGGCAGCCATGATAATCCCAGAGTTATCAGAATGCGGGAGAAGTTAACCCAGCGCCTGTTAGGGGTCAAACGCTTGAGTGAAAATCTGCGCTGCCGGGGAGATTTTCCGGGGCTTGCAACGATTTCGGCTTGATTTTTGTCTGTGTTTCTGTCGGTGACATGTCTCTGAGACTGCCAAGAGTTAGCCGCTATAGAATTCACGAAACCGGACATTGGGCTTAAACTTGAGACATAAATCCGTACCTTGAGAAGCGTTACGTATAAAATCTAAGAGATACGCTAAATCTATCGCTGTTGCTGCCGTTAACGGAAAGGCAGGTAGCGAATTCATTGATACCTATACCTACATACTGTTTAGGTATCCGACTCTTCTGGCTGGAAAAATTTTAAGGGGATCGTTCTGTGGATCTGGCGACACTCATAGGCATTTTGGGCGCCTTTGCCTTCATCGTGATGGCGATGTTGCTTGGCGGCACCATCAGTATGTTCGTAGATGTTCCATCTACCCTGATTGTTTTCGGCGGCAGCTTGTTTGTTGTGTTGATGAACTACACCCTCGGCCAGTTTTTTGGGGCATTTAAAATCGCCGGCAAGGCGTTCATGTTCAAAGCTGACGATCCGGAAGACCTGATTGCCAAAATTGTTGAAATGGCAGACGCTGCGCGTAAAGGGGGTTTTTTGGCCTTGGAAGAGATGGAAGTGCCGAACACCTTCATGAAAAAAGGGGGGGATATGCTGGTGGATGGACACGATGCGGAAGTGGTAAAAATGACCTTACAAAAAGACATTACCATGACCGATGAACGCCATGATGCCGGCGCGCAATTCTACACGGCATTGGCGGATGTTGCACCCGCCATGGGGATGATCGGTACCCTGATAGGTCTGGTTGCCATGCTGTCGAATATGGATGATCCGAAGGCCATTGGCCCTGCAATGGCTGTCGCCTTGTTGACTACCTTGTATGGCGCCATGCTCGCCAACATGGTCGCTATTCCCATCGCCAATAAACTCCGCTTGCGTAAAGATCAGGAAAAAATGAACCGCCGGTTGATCATGGATGGTTTGCTGGCGATTCAGGACGGCCAGAATCCACGCGTTATTGACGGCTATCTGAAGAACTACCTCAACGAGAAGAAACGCTCTGTTGACGTAGACGGATAAGGAGTCAGGTATGGATGAAGAATGCAAATGTCCCCCCCCCGGCTTGCCAGCCTGGATGGGAACGTTCGCCGACCTGATGTCATTGTTGATGTGCTTCTTTGTACTTTTGCTTTCCTTCTCGGAAATGGATGTTCTGAAGTTTAAGCAGATTGCAGGTTCGATGAAATTTGCGTTTGGTGTACAAAACCTGCTCGAAGTAAAAGACATCCCGAAAGGAACCAGTGTGATTGCGCAGGAATTCCGCCCAGGACGGCCGGAGCCGACACCGATCGAAGTGATCATGCAACAAACTATCGATATGACCCAGCGTACCCTCGATTTTCAGGAAGGGGAATCGGATCGCGCCGGTGGCGCACAACGTGATTCTGCTGAACTGGAGGGAGGGTCAGCAGCCAGTGAAGCCTCCATGCAAGAGATGGAACAGGATACCGAGCAGATGTCCAGTGTCGCTCAGATGGTGGTTCAGGCACTCGAACGAGAAGTGGAAGAAGGGGCCGTAGAGGTTGAAAACCTAGGTCAGCAACTGATTATCCGCATCCGTGAAAATGGCGCTTTCCCAGCGGGCTCTGCGTTCTTGCAACCTAAATTCCGGCCATTGGTGCGACAGATTGCCGATTTGGTGAAAGATGTGCCGGGCATTGTCCGCGTGTCCGGCCATACGGATGACTCGCCGCTGGACTCAGAGCTTTACCGCTCTAACTGGGATTTATCCGCACAACGCGCTGTGTCTGTGGCCCAGGAGATGGAAAAGGTCGAAGGCTTCGATCCGATGCGCATGCGCGTTGAAGGCTTGGCAGGGTCATCACCACGTGTACCTAACGACACACCGGAAAACCGTGCACAGAACCGACGGGTAGAGATTGCCATCATGCAGGGCAAGGCCCGTGAGTCTGATGAGTTGTCAACCAATGCGCCAGTCGCACCTATTCAGGAAAATTAATACTGCTATTTTAAGTTAACCCTCAGAAAGATAAGGCAGTGCAACGGCACTGCCTTTTTGCATGTAATGTGGGGTTATTTCGCATACGGCCTGCTTGAGGTATAATCCGCGCCTTTGTAAGAGCCGCAGCGAAACCTGTTATGAAATTTATCGTCAAAATTCATCCTGAGGTGATGGTTAAAAGTGAATCTGTACGGAAGCGCTTCACGAAAATTCTGGAATGTAACATCCGAAATATTCTTAAGCGAAAGTCAGATGCAATGGCGGTGTTCAACCGTCGTGACCATATCGAGGTTTCGCTTAAAGATGACGCAGAGCGAGATATCGCACTCAGCGTGCTGACGGCAACGCCCGGCATTCACCATGTACTGGAAGTTGAGCAAACGCCTTTTACTGACCTTCACAGTATTTATGAAATTGTGTTGCCTGCGGTACGCGAACAGATTGAAGGTAAAAGCTTCTGCGTGCGCGTGAAACGCCGTGGATCTCATGACTTCACGTCGATTGATGTTGAGCGCTATGTCGGCGGTGGCCTGAACCAGAGTGTGGAATCTGCCCGCGTTCAGCTGCGTAATCCTGAAGTCACCGTTAATCTGGAAGTTGACCGTGAAAAGGTGAACGTTGTACGCCAGCGTCATAAAGGTCTGGGCGGTTTCCCTCTGGGTACGCAGGAAGATGTGCTTAGCCTGATCTCAGGCGGTTTTGACTCAGGAGTTTCCAGCTACCTGCATATCAAACGCGGCAGCAAGGTGCATTACTGCTTCTTTAATCTGGGCGGTGCCGCGCATGAGATTGGCGTGCAACAAACCGCTTATTATCTGTGGGAGAAGTACGGCTCTTCTGCCAAGGTGAAATTTGTCAGCGTCGATTTCGAGCCGGTAGTGGCAGAAATTCTGGAGAAAGTGGACGACGGCCAGATGGGCGTGATCCTCAAGCGCATGTTTATGCGCGCCGCCTCCATGCTGGCGGAGAAGTTTGGCATTCAGGCGTTGGTTACCGGTGAAGCACTGGGCCAGGTCTCCAGCCAGACCCTGACTAACCTGCGCCATATCGACAATGTGTCTGACACCCTGATCCTGCGACCGCTGATCAACTGGGATAAAGAGGACATCATTAATCTGGCCCGTGAAATTGGTACTGAAGACTTTGCCAAGACCATGCCGGAATACTGTGGTGTGATTTCACGCAAACCGACCGTGAAAGCGGTGAAAGAGAAGCTGGAAGCGGAAGAAGCCAAGTTCGATTTCAGCATTCTGGAGAAGGTGGTTTACGACGCACGTATCATCGATATCCGTGATATCGAAAAACAGAGCAAAGAAAAGGCCCCCGAAGTTGAACTGGTGGATGAAATCGCCAAGGATGCTGTAGTGCTGGATATCCGCAGTCCGGAAGAAGAAGATGACAAGCCGCTGGAAATCGATGGCGCGGAAGTGGTTCATATTCCTTTCTTCAAACTGGCAACCAAATTCGGTGATCTTGACCAGAGTAAAACTTACCTGCTCTATTGTGAGCGTGGTGTGATGAGTCGCCTGCAGGCGCTTTACTTGCAAGAAAATGGCTATGCCAACGTCAAGGTTTATCGCCCGTAAGGCCGATGCCAGAGCGAGCAGTGACGAGGCTTGAGATGCCAAAAACCGACCATCTTAGGTCGGTTTTTTTCGTTTCTCAGAGAATGGATAGTCGACAGGCTTGAATGCAGTGATTTGCTGTGAAATCAGCCCGCATCTCGCTATGCAAATTTCTTCTCATAGTGAAGGTTTGGGATGATCACCATCGGTTCCACCACTTCACGGGCTTTGTCTTTTCCTGCCAGTTGGTACACGATTTCTACCGCAAACTCTAAGGCTGTACCTGGGCCCTGACTGGTGATGAGCTTATGGTCATGGTCGGTAAATACCCGGCGGCTGTTTTGTTTTTCTGCCGGAATGCGATCGATAAAGGCAGGGTGACAGGTTTTATACGCATCCGGGAACAGTTTGTTCTTCTCTATCACCAATGCCGGGGCGGCACAAATCGCTGCAACCCATTTCCGGTCGCATTGCTGTTGGCGGATCATTTCAACCACCAGAGCACTTTCTCCCAATCGCGTTGCACCCTCTACACCACCGGGGATCACAATACAGTCAAACTCGTCATCAGCCACATTGACCAGTGGAATATCAGCGGTCAGTTTCACCCCACGGGAACAGGTGAGGGTCAGTTGCCCGTCTTCGGCAGCGCTTGCGGTAGTGACGTTAAAACCTGCCCTGACCATCACATCAATGACGGTCACCGCTTCGATTTCTTCTGTGCCCGGTGCCAGGCAGACCAATATGCTAGGCGTTATCATAGGATTGCTCCAGATCTTTGATTGCGTGATACAGCGCCCGGTTTTCCGGGACTGCAATATCGTGGAATTCTGCGCGGCTGATAAGGTAGCCGGTAATAAAGTCAATTTCTGAGCGACGCTTAAAGTGTACATCCCGGTTCATTGAAGAATGGTTTTCCGCCGTTGCCTTTGCCACTTGTAGTGCCTTCTGTAAAACCTCTTCCGGTGATGTTGCCAAGCCTTCAGCCTGCATCACCCTGGCGATTTCATCACTTAATCTTGTGAGCTGCGTTTGCCGGTGATCTGAAAGCAGTGCACCATTTTTGCATTGATGCAGCGCCGTGATGGGGTTGATCATACAATTGACGGCAAGTTTATTCCAAAGCGCTGTTTGGATATTCGTTTCCCAGTAGCACGGGGCAAGGGCGTGGTTGAACACGTCCGCCATAAACCTGCATTGCTTGCCGGTTGTGTTGATCCCCCCAAGCCGTGTTTCACCCAGTCCGGTATGGCGGATCCATGATTCAGTGAGTCTCAGGCTGCCATGTGACGTGGTCGCGATTAACAGGGGATTATGTCTGAGCAACTTCAGTGCTACCGCCGCTGCCCCCATGCCGTTGTGCATCAGGACAACGGGGGTGTCAGGGTGTAGGTGGCATTTTATGAGTTGGATGGCATCATCAATCTGAAAGGCTTTTACACATACCAAGAGGCAATCACTTTCCTCGATAAGTACGGGTCGGTTGGCGGGAAAAGTGTGGAGGTTTTGATGTTCGAAACCAAGCGCAACCTTAGAGACGTCCTTGCGGGTGACAACATGGACCTGATGGCCAGCTTCAAACAGCTTGAGTCCCCACAACGAGCCGATCGCACCGGCACCGACAAGCGTAAAACGCATGTTTCTTCCTTTATTGGTTACGTGCTGAAAGCATACCATTGTTACGCAGGCTGCCGAATGAGGAAACGTAAAAAGGCAGCCTTTGGGGCTGCCCTTGCTGTCTATGCGCAATGAATGTTCGGCAATTAGAACTTGTAGGTTACGGCGAAGTAGTGACCGATGCCTGAAGACTCTGCAATTGGATTACCAATGATCGTAGGAATTGCTCTACCATCTTCAAAACCGTATACATTGTGGTAGGCTTTGAGGCCGTAACCTACAGCGTAGCGATCTGAGTGCCAGTAGATACCGTTAAACATTGCGCCACCGTGGCTTGCAGTTGCGCCTAGCTCTTCTTTCATACCAAACTGGTAATCAATGTAACCCTGGTAAGAAATGAATGAACCGTTGTCGAAGAAGTAGAAAGGTTTGAACCAGTTAGTAGAAACTTGGTAACCGTTCCAGTCTTTATTATTGCTGTCGTAAGTTGCGTAAGCGTTCAGGCCAACAGTACCAAACCAAGGCAGTTCAACGTTTGAACCCAGACCGATCTTTTGTGTGTTGATACCGCTGTTACCACCCCATTCAACGACAGAAGCAACAAACAGTTCCTGAACTGGGCCAAATGACAGGTCAACGCCGGTCATTGCATCCAGAGAAGCACGTGGCGCAAACTTCATGAACATTTTCTCGGCGCCAGCTTTATCACTGCCTGGATCAGAAGTCAGGTTGAATACATCAACATAACCGTACAGATCGAAGATACCTGAGCGGCCACCAAATTCCATTTCCAGATAGTCATGTGATGACTCACTGACGCCCTTCTCATTCACAGCAGCCATCAGGTTGAACTGCAGGAATTTGAAATCATTCTTGTGGATGTCACCGTCTGAGTAATCAGCAGCCATTGCTGGGGTAGAAGTAGCAGCCATTAGACCTAGAGCGAGAAGTGATTTACGCATTTTTCTGTTCTCTTTATATCGTGAGAAAGGAGCGGCAAAGACATTCGTTGGTTGGACCTCCGCCGGGATGAGCGCCATTTTATGGAAAAGTTCAAAAAAGAAAATGCAATGAAACTGAAAACATTTTCCGATTGTGATTTTGATCGTCTTGAAATGGATTGCATTCGCGATGAATGTTTCAAAAGATGATCCAGGAAAAGGTTTAAACAGAATACGTGTGAATAATCCGCGACATTGGTCGCGGATTAAACAGGGGTTAAGCGGTCTCTTGCCTATCCTGAAGCATTTTGAAGTGTTTTCTGAGCCCGACAATCATGGCAAGGCTTGGGAGCACCATTATGGTGGTGAGGATAAAGAAGAAAGACCAGGGATCGAGCCAGGTGATCTTGTGAATCCACTCGAACTGATCAATCCAGTCAACCAATGACCCGCTGAATGATGACAGTGTAGTGCGGCCAAGGTTACCGAGTGAGGCCAAAAGTGCATATTGTGTTGCCGAAAATGCCCGCCCGGTCAGGAAGGTCAGGAAGGAGACAAAAGCAATCGTGGCGAAGGCGCTGGTGAAGTTATCGACGATAATAGTGGCAAGGAACAGATGTTCGTTAGGCCCTACATGCGCCATCATAGCAAACATCAGGTTGCTGGCTGCCATCGCGATACCACCAATCAACAGCCCTTTCACCACGCCAAAGCGGACATTTATTGCGCTGCCAATCAAGGTGAAAACAACGGTCGCTCCCCAACCGATCAGTTTGGAGTATTGACCGATTTGTTCATTACTGAATCCCACTTCTTTGTAGAACACAATCGACATACGTCCAAGGAAGGCCTCACCCACTTTAAACAGGAAGACAAACAGAAGCAGGGTCAGTGCGACCTTGACACCGTTGCGTCGGAAAAACTCGGCAAAAGGCTCCACAATAGTGACAGAAAACCACACGAGAATACTGTTTTCGCCTTGGTTCAAACGCTTGGCATAGCGGGTTTCTGCTTCCGCCTGGAGTTTGTCCCGTTTCGAATCTGGCTCTCCAATAAACAGCGTAAACAGGATCAGAAGCCCAATAAAGGCCGCCATTCCGTAATAGACCCCATTCCAACCGATAGTATCGGCATTGATAAAGGCAAAATAGCCCGGCAGGCTGTAACCGGTCCACCAACCGATCACTGCCATAGCCGCCGCCTGGGGCATTTTGGACTTTTCCTGCTCTCCAAAACTGTCGATACGGAATGCATCGATGGCAATATCCTGGGTGGCTGATGCCAAGGCGATAGTAAGAGCAAGCATGGATGTCAGCCAGAGATTAAAAGACGGATCAGTATTGGCAATAAACAGCGTACAGATGAGCATGATAACCTGCATCAACAAGATCCAACTGCGGCGCTGACCTAAGGTGCGGTGAAGCACAGGCAGTTTAACGCGGTCAATCAGAGGCGCCCACATCCAGTTAATGGCATAAACAGCAAAAATCGATCCAAACAGGCCGATGGCTGTGCGGGTAAGGCCCGCGTCCTTGAGCCAGCCAGACATGTTTGAGCCAATCAAAAGCCATGGAAAGCCGCTTGCGCAACCGAGGAGAAACACCCAAAGAAGTCTGCGGTCAAGATAACTGGCCAGCGTTTCCCGCCAGGAAGGAGTGGAAAGTTGGGACATGGCGCAATGCCCTGTTATTGATGTAAGGTAAAACAATGCTACCGTGCTTCAGGGGCGAATACCACGCGCAAAGCGAGGGAGTTTTCCTTTGTTGATCAAATAACAAGCGCATTCTTTGAGACGTCGGTTCACAAACCGGTTGCCAATTAATTCGTCTTCACGGCGGGATTCGATGAGGTAGACCAAATACCAGTATACCGATTCATAGTCATCATCGGGGGAACCACTGGGAAGCGATGATTTCCACCATTCAAGAAACTGATTGCGGCAGGCGGTGTTGAGCTCTTCATAGGAGGACTGCCGTAGGATAAAACGGATAACTTGTGCAGCAAACGCCGGGGCATGCGTTTTAACATGCTCTCCGACGAGTTCGTTGTGGTGCTGTTCAGTGTTGTCTACAACGAGTTTTAGCATCCCTTTTAACCTGCTACTTACTGGTAATGATAATCTTCTCGATAAGTATAGGTTGCTGGGGGACATCACGCATGCGCGTTTCAGGTACTGTGACGGTTTTAACCTTTGCCATCTTCTCGACGGTGTTAAACCCTTCAATGACTTTCCCAAAAACGGTATAGCCATATTTATAGCTATTGCCATTCAGGTTACTGTTATTTTCGAGGTTAATGAAGAACTGGCGTGTCGCTGAATCTGGTGATTGTCGGCGCGCCATGGCAATCGTGCCTCGTTCGTTACCAAGGCCGTTTTTCGATTCGTTTATGATCTCGCCATAGGTGTTAGGGCGAGGTTGGAAGGACGCATCGTAGCCACCACCCTGAGCAACGAAACCAGGGATCACTCGGTGAAACTGGGTACCGACATAGCTGCCGTCTTCCACATACTTAAGAAAGTTTTCGACGGTTTTTGGGGCTTTTTCCGGGTACAGCTCCAGTGTGAAATCGCCGACACTGGTTTCAACACTGACAACCGGGTTGGCGGCCATTGCATTGGCCGCAAACAGGGAAGCAGTAACAAGTATCGTTCTGAAAAAGGTGTTCATCAGAAGTTCTCGTTCATGAAGGTTATCAGTTGCTGGTCACGTGCAATATCCTGAAGTACGGCTTCAAGCAGACTGTTCAGGGCCAGCTCCATGTCTTCAACCGATGCACTGGTCGCCCCTTCAGTGGTGGACTTCCCAGTGTAGCGTTTCACAAATTTATGCTGGCCGTTTTCTGCCACCAACTGGATTTGCACGTTGGTGCTCATGGTATGTGAGAACACGCTGTGATCCACTTTTACTAAGGCATCAAGCAGATCCATACGTAGTTTGCCTTTACTGTCGGTTACGACTTTGTAGCCCTGGGCGTTGAGCTGTCGAATCAATGCATCTTCCAGTACAACACGGACATTTGATGTGGCCTGAATCGGCTGAACATTTTTACGGCCATTGTCTACCACGGCGACAAACTGGGCAGTTCTCAGATCGCGGCTTTCTACTGTCACAGGTTTACTTTGTGCCACAGGCACTGATGAAATCGCAGGCTGTGGTGCGATTGTTAACTGGGGTTCACGGGGGGATGAGCAAGCACTCAGGCCCAGGACCAGTCCAGAAACAAGCAGAAGTTTTTTCATACGTTAATGCATCCCTTTTTAATCAGGCTGTTTATAAGCTTCGACAATAACAAACTTACGGTTAGAAGCAATGACTTGCGCATTACCAAAAAGACGTTTCAATTTAGCATGGTAGCCGAGGTGACGATTACCAATCACTACAATACGTCCCTTGGGCTCAAGAACCCGTCTGGCATCACAAAACATTTGCCAGGCGATGTGATCTGTCACCGTATTCATTTGATGAAACGGCGGATTACACAAGACGAGATCGGCGCTGTTTTTTTCAAAACCGTCCAGACAGTTGTTCACCTTACAATGTATGCGCGCAGGCTCAATCCCATGGCTGAGCAAATTGGTTGTGGTTGAGGCGACAGCCATATGGCTTTCATCTACGGCTGTGATAGTGGCTTGTGGGTTCCGCCGTGCAGCTTCTACGGAGAGCACACCGTTGCCACAACCCAAATCGATAATGTGTTTTATCTTTGTGGATACTGGAATATGTTTCAGCATCAGGTATGCCGCAATGTCCAGACTTTCTGATGAGAAGACATTGGCATGGTTGTGAAGTGTCATGCCAAAATCAGGAACCTCAAAGGAGGTGGTTTCTGTTGGTGCCGCATCACGTTGCTTTTCCTTGCTGCAAAAAATCAGACGGGCTTTTTTCTTCGCCAGGGAAGTGTGCGTTGCACCAAGGTGCTTCTCAAAAAGTTTAAGTGTTGATGTATGAATATCTTTCACTTTTGCACCGGCGATAACCTGTACACTCATCGCACCATACAAGGCGATTTGTTGTAATTGCCACACTAAGAACCGGTTGTTCTTTGGCAGCTTCATGACCACAATGTCTGCATCGGTCGGTAGTGTTTCCGTGGATGAAAGAAAAGTAACGCCGGACAGGTTGTTTTCTTTGAGGTTAGCGTTAAGGCTGAGGTGAGAGAGGTGCGAATCACTGGTGGTTGTGACGCGGTAGCCTTTTGCTGCAGCCCAGCAGCTTAATGCACCGAATCCATCATTGAGGATAAGGATGTGCGCCCCTTTGGGGAGTTCTGAATCTTCTAACTGCTGTATCAGGTATTCATCTGCCGCATCCCATGCCTGCAGAGTCTCGTTTTTCTGAATGGGGTAGCGACGCAAAGAAAATGTCTTACCACCTAGTTCTAATGTTGTTTTCATGGGAAGTATCAGCGAACTGCTTGTGAGAATAGCGTATATTGGCGCAGATAATATACTGAAAAAGACGCAAGATGCAGACTGTCGAAGCATTTATTTGTCATAACTTGCTTGAGCCTGGCTCCCTGATAGGTCATAACTGTATGCCTTGATTTGAATACGTGGGCCATTTGGACCGAGTTACATTTTGCGTTATGGGCAGAGGAAAGCATGAGTGTTCAAAAAATCATTGAGCAAAAGCTCAGTACCACATTTTCACCGTTATATCTGGACGTGAAAAACGAAAGTTACATGCATAATGTTCCGGAAGGTGCAGAAAGCCATTTTAAAGTGACTATCGTGAGCAGGCAGTTTGAAGGCCTACGCCTTATCAGCAGACATCGTGCTGTAAACCAAACCCTGAGTGATGAATTGCAAAATGCTATCCATGCACTTGCGATTCATACGTATACTGAGGGTGAGTGGCATGATTTGAATGGACAAGCACCCATGTCCCCACCGTGTCATGGCGGGTCGATGGTAGACACTAACTAAATGATAAAAAGGCTGTTTTAAACAGCCTTTTTGATGAATTAAAGGTGACAAACTCTCAACAAGGTGATTAAAAAAACAAAATGAAATGAAACCACCCACCGAAAAATGAGACGGAAATGTTAACAAAGGTGTGTGTTAGCACTTTATTTAGTGTGGCATAGGTATGATTGCAATGTCGCTTTTGTAACCATAGGTCCATATCATGTTTGCATGACAAATTGTGCTCCGGTTCATAGTTATTGGTTACAATTGGGCATAGTTTGCCCAGTTGCTGAAAATTAAGGGTGTATCACGGTGTTTGCCGTGGAATAGCGACTTTGGTTGATGGTAGAATCCACCGCTTGAAAACTGACCCCAAGCCTTGAATTGTTGCGGGTTGGTAATGAGGACGTTGCGGAGGTGGGTGGAAGAGTCACTCACTAGACAGTGGAAGGTCGTATTAAACTGCGCAATAACAGAATTTTTTCCCGTTAATGTAGTGCAAGTGCGTATGATTACAATAAAAAAGGGTTTGGATATCCCAATTGCCGGGACTCCAGCTCAGGTGATAAATGATGGCCCAGCCATCAAAAAAGTCGCCTTGCTTGGCGAAGAGTACGTTGGCATGCGTCCAACGATGCATGTTCGTGTTGGGGATGTAGTGAAAAAAGGTCAGATTCTTTTTGAAGATAAAAAGAATCCCGGCGTGAAATTTACTGCACCTGCAGCCGGTACTGTGGTTGAAGTCAACCGCGGTGCAAAACGTGTTCTTCAGTCAGTTGTCATCGAAGTAGAAGGCAACGAGCAAGTCACTTTCAACAAATATGAAGCCTCAGAGATCGCAGGTCTGGATCGTCAAGTGATTGTTGATCAACTTGTCGAATCCGGCATGTGGACTGCGCTTCGCACCCGCCCATTCAGTAAGACGCCGGCCGTTGACGCCAGTCCAGCAGCTGTCTTCGTCACCGCAATGGACACTAACCCACTGGCTGCGAATCCTGAACTGATCATTAATGAACAGCAAGAAGCGTTTGTTGCAGGTCTTGACGTAGTATCCCGTCTGACCGAGGGCAAGGTGTTCGTATGTAAAGGCGAATCCAGCCTGCCGCGCAGCAAGCAATCCAACGTCGAAGAGCATGTGTTTACAGGTCCTCACCCAGCAGGTCTGGTGGGCACTCACATTCACTTCCTCCGTCCTGTTGGTCTGGGTGTTCAGGTATGGCATCTGAACTATCAAGATGTTATTGCATTCGGCAAGCTGTTCCTGACTGGTGAGCTTTTCACTGACCGTGTTATTTCCCTGGCGGGCCCGGTTGTCAATAACCCACGCCTCGTTCGTACACAGATCGGTGCATCGATTGCTGAACTCACTGACAATGAGTTAATGCCTGGTGAAATCCGTATCATTTCTGGCTCCGTACTAAGTGGTACCAATGCTGGTGGTGTTCATGGTTATCTCGGTCGTTTCCATCTTCAGGTAAGTGCACTTCGTGAAGGCCGTGAGAAAGAGCTGTTTGGTTGGATCGCACCGGGTAAGAACAAGTTTTCTGTTACCCGCGCATTTTTAAGCCAGTTCTTTAAAGGCCAGCTGTTCAACATGACAACCACTACCAACGGTAGTGAGCGCTCCATGGTGCCAATCGGCAACTATGAGCGTGTGATGCCTCTGGACATCGAGCCAACACTGTTGCTGCGTGATATCTGTGCAGGTGATCTGGACAGCATGTCTCAGCTGGGCGCACTGGAACTGGATCCTGAAGATCTGGCACTGTGCACATTTGTTTGCCCTGGCAAGTACGATTTTGGCCCTATGCTCCGCGAGTGCCTGGATCAAATTGAGAAGGAAGGGTAAGCAATGAGCCTGAAGAAATTTCTTGAAGATATCGAACATCACTTTGAGCCGGGTGGTAAGCACGAAAAATGGTTTGCACTGTATGAAGCAGCGGCAACCCTGCTGTACACCCCTGGCACAGTCACCAAGCGTGGTGCTCACGTTCGTGACAGTATCGATCTGAAACGCATCATGATCATGGTGTGGTTCGCGGTATTCCCTGCCATGTTCTTTGGTATGTACAACGCGGGTGATCAGGCGATCATGGCGCTGAACGCCCTGTACGGTGCTGAGCAACTGACAGGTGTTATCGGTAATAACTGGCATTACTGGCTAACGGAAATGCTGGGTGGAACCCTGTCGGCAGATGCTGGCTGGGGCAGCAAGATGTTGCTGGGTGCGACTTACTTCCTGCCTATCTACGCGACGGTCTTTATCGTTGGCGGTTTCTGGGAAGTGCTGTTCTGTATGGTGCGCAAACATGAAGTTAACGAAGGCTTCTTCGTCACTTCTATCCTGTTCGCACTCATCGTCCCGCCGACACTGCCACTTTGGCAAGCTGCACTGGGTATTACCTTCGGTGTGGTTGTTGCAAAAGAAATCTTCGGTGGTACAGGTCGCAACTTCCTGAACCCGGCACTGGCTGGCCGTGCATTCCTGTTCTTTGCATATCCTGCACAGATTTCAGGTGACCTGGTGTGGACCGCTGCTGACGGCTTCTCTGGTGCAACGGCGCTAAGCCAGTGGGCACAAGGTGGTCAAGGTGCGCTGGTGAACAATGTGACCGGGCAATCTATCACTTGGATGGACGCGTTTATCGGCCATATTCCAGGTTCGATTGGTGAGGTCTCTACGCTGGCGATCCTTATCGGTGGTGCAATGATTGTTGCGATGGGCATTGCTTCATGGCGTATTATCCTTGGCACCATGATTGGTCTGGTGGTAACGGCAACGCTGTTTAACATCATTGGTTCTGATACCAACCCGATGTTCAGCATGCCATGGCACTGGCACCTGGTTCTGGGTGGCTTTGCATTCGGTATGATGTTCATGGCGACCGACCCGGTTTCTGCATCGTTCACGAACAAAGCAAAATGGTGGTACGGCATCCTGATTGGTGCGATGGCAGTAATGATTCGTGTGGCTAACCCCGCATACCCAGAGGGTATGATGCTGGCTATCCTGTTCGCGAACCTGTTTGCACCGCTGTTCGACAACCTGGTAATTCAGGGCAACATCAAACGGAGACTGGCTCGTGTCAAGCAATAACGATAGCATTAAAAAAACGCTGACCGTAGTTATCGCGCTGAGCCTGGTGTGTTCAGTTGTGGTATCTTTCGCGGCTGTTTCTCTGCGTCCTATGCAAGAGAAGAATGCCGTGCTGGACGTACAGCGCAACATCCTTTCTGTTGCTGGTATCGATGCGAACGGCAACATCACGGAGACCTTTGACAAATTCATCGAACCACGTCTGGTTAGCCTGGAAACAGGTGAACTGGTTGGCACCGTTGAAGAAGCGAAGGTTTTTGACCAGCGCATTGCATCTTCTGATCCTTCCCAGTCGCAGAAACTGCCTGCCGACAAGGACATTGCGAAGATTGGTCGTTTGGCAAACACCGCCAAGGTTTACCTGGTGAAGAATGCAGCGGGTCAAACTGAGCGCCTGATCATGCCAGTATATGGCAGTGGTCTGTGGGGCATGATGTACGCGTTTGTCGCACTGGATACAGACGGCAAAACGATTTCAGATATCGCTTACTACCAGCACGGTGAAACCCCGGGTCTGGGTGGCGAAGTAGAAAACCCTCGCTGGCGTGCACAGTTTGAAGGCAAAATGCTGTTTGATGACCAGGGTAACCCTGCTCTGAAAGTCGTTAAAGGCGGCGCACAACCTGGAGACGTTCACGGTGTGGACGGTCTGTCAGGTGCGACACTGACCTCTAATGGTGTACAGCATACCTTTGACTTCTGGTTTGGTGACAACGGCTTTGGCCCATTCCTGAAGAAAGTTCAACAGGGAGAGCTGATCAATGGCTGATACTAAAGAACTGAAAAAGAATCTTTGGGCGCCAGTACTGGACAACAACCCGATTGCCCTTCAGGTACTGGGTGTGTGTTCTGCGCTGGCAGTAACCACCAAGCTGGAAACGGCGTTTGTAATGACCCTTGCGGTAATTTTCGTAACGGCATTCTCGAACCTGTTCGTTTCACTTATCCGTAACCACATTCCAAACTCTGTACGTATCATCGTGCAGATGGCGATCATTGCATCGCTGGTAATCGTGGTAGACCAGATCCTGAAGGCATTTGTGTACGACATCTCCAAGCAGCTGTCGGTATTCGTTGGCCTCATCATCACCAACTGTATCGTTATGGGTCGTGCAGAAGCGTACGCAATGAAATCTGCGCCACTGCCATCATTCATTGACGGTATCGGTAACGGTCTGGGTTACGGTTTCGTACTGATCTCTGTCGGTTTCTTCCGTGAACTACTGGGTTCAGGCAAGCTGTTTGGTGTGTCTATCCTGCCTTTGACATCAGAAGGCGGCTGGTATCAGCCAAATGGTCTGATGCTTCTGGCTCCATCAGCGTTCTTCCTGATCGGCTTCCTGATCTGGATTGTGCGTACCTTCAAACCTGAACAAGTAGAAGCGAAGGAGTAAGGACGTAATGGAACATTACATTAGCCTATTGGTTCGTTCGATTTTCATCGAAAACCTGGCACTGTCTTTCTTCCTGGGGATGTGTACTTTCCTGGCAGTGTCCAAGAAAGTAAAAACCTCGTTCGGTCTGGGTGTTGCGGTTACCGTAGTACTGTCTGTGTCCGTTCCGGTTAACAACCTGATTTACAATTTGGTACTGAAAAACGGTGCAATTGTTGAAGGCGTGGACCTCAGCTTCCTGAACTTCATCACTTTCATCGGTGTTATTGCGGCGCTGGTACAGATCCTGGAAATGGTTCTGGACCGCTTCTTCCCGCCGCTATACAACGCACTGGGTATTTTCCTGCCACTGATCACGGTTAACTGTGCGATCTTCGGTGGTGTCTCTTTCATGGTTCAACGTGACTACAACTTTATGGAGTCTGTGGTTTACGGTTTCGGCTCTGGTGTGGGCTGGATGCTGGCGATTGTTGCGTTGGCAGGTATCCGTGAAAAGATGAAATACTCTGACGTACCGCCTGCACTTCGTGGTCTGGGTATTACCTTCATCACTGTAGGTCTGATGGCGTTAGGCTTCATGTCTTTCTCCGGTGTTCAACTGTAAGTCGGGTAAACCGCGAATTAAGGAATAGTCAATGGACATTATTCTTGGTGTAGTGATGTTTACTCTTATCGTACTGGCACTGGTTTTGGTGATTCTGTTCGCCAAATCCAAGCTGGTACCATCAGGTGACATCACCATCTCTGTAAACGGTGATCCAAATCTTGCGATCACCACTCAACCTGGCGGGAAGCTGCTGGGTGCACTGGCAGGTGCCGGTGTGTTCGTATCATCCGCGTGTGGCGGTGGTGGTTCATGCGGCCAGTGCCGCGTGAAAGTAAAATCAGGCGGCGGTGACATTCTGCCAACTGAACTTGACCACATCACAAAAGGTGAAGCGCGCGAAGGTGAGCGTCTGGCATGTCAGGTTGCGATGAAAACTGACATGGAAATCGAACTGCCTGAAGAAATCTTCGGCGTGAAGAAGTGGGAATGTACTGTTATCTCTAACGATAACAAAGCCACCTTCATCAAAGAGCTGAAGCTGCAAATTCCTGATGGTGAGTCGGTACCGTTCCGTGCAGGTGGTTACATCCAAATCGAAGCGCCACCTCATCACGTTAAGTATGCAGATTACGATATTCCAGAAGAATACCGTGAAGACTGGGAGAAGTTTAACCTGTTCCGCTACGAGTCCAAGGTTAACGAAGAAACCATTCGTGCGTACTCAATGGCGAACTACCCAGAAGAGTTTGGCATTATCATGCTGAACGTACGTATTGCAACACCGCCACCTAATAACCCAGACGTACCACCGGGTATTATGTCCTCGTACATCTGGTCTCTGAAACCAGGTGACAAATGTACAATCTCTGGTCCGTTCGGTGAGTTCTTTGCGAAAGACACCGATGCTGAAATGGTATTTGTGGGCGGTGGTGCAGGTATGGCACCTATGCGTTCTCACATCTTTGACCAGCTCAAGCGTCTGAAGTCTAAGCGTAAGATGTCTTTCTGGTACGGTGCGCGTTCTAAGCGTGAAATGTTCTACGTTGAAGATTTCGACATGCTGCAAGCAGAAAACGAAAACTTTGTATGGCATTGTGCGCTGTCTGATCCGCTGCCAGAAGATAACTGGGATGGCTACACCGGCTTCATTCACAACGTGCTGTATGAGAACTATCTCAAAGATCACGAAGCGCCAGAAGATTGTGAGTACTACATGTGTGGTCCTCCAATGATGAACGCAGCCGTGATTGGCATGCTGAAAGACCTGGGTGTTGAAGATGAAAACATCCTGCTGGATGACTTCGGTGGCTAACCGCCCCACACTCTGAAAGAGACAATGGCTGGCCCACGGGCCAGCCATTTTGCATCTGGTCAGACAGAATCGCTGTTTTCTCAAAGGGCGTTTCGTTCTTTCGGCGGGGAAAGTGATTCTTTCTGATCCCTTTTATCATCAACTGGATAATCTAATGAAAAAGTTCCTGTTGTCGGTCGGTCTTCTTATAGGCAGTTTGTTGACGCTGACAGGCTGTGAGCAAGCGCCGGCGCAAGTGCACCTCACCGGTTCAACCATGGGCACCTATTACTCGGTGAAATACATTGCTGAGGGTGATCTCCCAAACCAGACAGCCGTTCAGTCGGAGATTGATGCTCGTCTTGAGTTGGTTAATGATCAGATGTCTACGTATCGGAAGGACTCAGAATTGAGTCGGTTTAATCAACTGACTGACAGTCGTCCTTTTACTGTTTCCAAAGACACGGCAAAAGTGGTGAAAGAAGCGATTCGGCTGAATCAGCTATCTGGTGGGGCGCTTGATGTGACGGTGGGGCCTCTGGTTAATCTTTGGGGGTTTGGTCCCGAAGGCCGGCCTGACCGTGTTCCAACCGATGCGCAAATTGCTGAGCGTCGTGCGTTGACCGGCATTGAATTCCTTGCGGTTGATGGCAATAACCTGATTAAGACCAATCCGGGCCTGTATGTCGATTTATCATCGATTGCTAAAGGGTTTGGAGTCGATGTGGTTGCAGAATACCTAGCTTCACTTGGCATCGACAATTATCTGGTGGAAATTGGGGGAGAGCTGCAGCTAAAAGGGGTAAATGGTGAAGGGCATCCATGGCGCATTGCGATAGAAAAACCGAGCAATGAGCAGCAAACTGTCCAGGAAATCATTGCGCCGGGCGACATGGCGATCGCAACATCTGGCGATTACCGTAACTACTTTGAAGAGAATGGGGTGCGTTACTCCCACACGATTGACCCAACGACGGCAAAACCGATTAATCACCGTCTGGTGTCAGTGACCGTGCTGGATAAATCCTGTATGACTGCCGATGGCCTGTCAACGGCCTTTATGGTGATGGGGCCGGATAAAGCACTGACCTTGGCGAATCAGGAAAATATCCCTGCATTTTTCATCGTAAAGACGGATAATGGTTTTCAAGAAGTCGCATCGGATGCGTTTAAACAATACCTAACACATTAAGGGTAATAAGATGTCTGTGTATCTGATTACGTTTGCAGTATTCATGCTTGTGATTGCCGGTATGGCAATTGGCTTTATTGTTCAGCGAAAAACCATTAGCGGCAGCTGTGGGGGACTGGGTTCAATCGGTATCGAAAAAGAGTGTGATTGTCCAGAGCCATGTGATGCACGCAAAAAACGCGAAGCGCGTGCGGCAAAAATGCAAGAGTGGAAAAACAACCAAATCGTCTGATTTTGCTTGTATTTATTACCTGAAGGCCAGTCTCTGACTGGTCTTTTTGTATCCAGCCTTTGTTCATGAAGACGTTGACATGCCATACGTGTGCTGTATATATAAACAGTATTTATGTATGTGAACGAGTTTATGAAAAAGATAATCCACATTGACATGGATTGCTTTTTTGCCGCAGTGGAGATGCGTGATAGCCCTGCATTGCGCCATATCCCTTTTGCTGTTGGCGGGTCTGAAAAGCGTCGAGGCGTGATCTCGACCTGTAATTATATTGCCCGCGAGTTTGGTGTCCGCTCGGCCATGGCAACTGCCCATGCGTTGAAGCTCTGCCCAAAGCTGACAGTGATCAGCGGTGACATGGGCAAATATAAACGCGTTTCGGGCCAAATCCGCGCTATTCTTGAGCGCTACACCGACAAAATTGAACCCCTTTCCCTGGATGAAGCTTACCTGGATGTCAGTGACTGCTCACTGTTCAAAGGTTCTGCCACGATGATTGCTGAAGACATTCGGCGGGCTATCCGTGAAGAGCTTGGTCTGACAGCCTCGGCAGGCATTGCCCCCGTGAAGTTTGTGGCAAAGGTTGCCTCTGATCTGAATAAACCCGACGGTATATATGTGGTGACACCGGATGAGGTTGATGCGTTTGTCAAAACCTTGCCACTGGAGAAAATCCCTGGGGTGGGTAAGGTGACGCTTGGCAAACTTCATCAGTTAGGGTTATACAGGGGTGAAGATGTTCAGCGGTTTGACAAACATGTTTTGCTACAACGGTTTGGGAAGTTTGGACAGACGCTCTGGAAACGTTGCCATGGTATCGATGACAGAGATATTGAAACTGAACGGGTTAGGAAATCTCTCGGTGTTGAACGTACACTGCCCGAAGATCTCCAGACAGAGGATGAGTGCCTTGAAGTGATGGTTTCACTGTTTGGGGAATTAGAAGCCAGGTTAAAACGGGTATCACCCAATATGGAGATAGCCCGGCAGGGCGTGAAACTTAAGTTTTCGGACTTCCAGCAAACGACTGTGGAACACCGCCAATGGCGTTATGACAATGCCATGTTCCCGGTGTTGTTGCGGGAAGCATTAGCACGGCAGCAAGGGCGGGGAATCCGGTTGATTGGCCTCTCTGTCGGGCTGAAGTCGGAAGAGAAGGACAAGCCATCCCAGCTCAGTTTTGAATGGTAGATAAAGTAAGAGCGCCAGCTGGCGCTCTTACTGATATCACGCTTTTTCCGGAATCGCTTTCAGAATGGCAATCATCTGCTCCCAGAACAGGCCAACTGTGGCAATGTCCACCTTTTCATCCGGCGAGTGTGGGAACTTGATGGTTGGGCCGAAAGAGATCATATCCATGTTCGGATAGGGTTCTTTAAACAGGCCACATTCAAGTCCTGCATGGATCACCATGATGTTAGGGATCCGGCCGTAAATCTTTTCATAGGTTTTTCTGAACACATGCATGATTTCAGAATCAGGGTTCGGCTTCCAGCCCGGGTATGCACCGGAGAACGTCACATCAGCGCCAGCCAGTTCACCTAACGATTCCAACATGCTTTCCACATAGCTGCGACCACTGTCTGCCAGTGAGCGGATAAGGCAAAGCAAGGTCATCTGATCGGCTTCTGTGGTGATAACCCCAAGGTTGAGTGACGTTTCCACTACACCTTCAATATCGTCACTCATGCGGACTACGCCGTTTGGGCAGGCATTGATAGTTGCAATGATACGGCGTTGAACCTCTGGCTTCAGTACTTGTTGCTCTAAGTCTGCATCAAGCACAGAGAGTTCGATCGAGGTTTCAATTGCACTCAGTTCTTCTTTTAGCAAAGATTCGAAATGACTGAACAGGTTGGCAAGCTTTTCTTTATTCGCTGCTGGAACGGCAAGGTGAGCAAAAGCTTCACGTGGGATGGCATTGCGCAGTGTGCCTCCACGAATTGAGAACACACGAAGGCCCAACTCTTCTGCGTGACCAGCCAAGAAACGGCCCAGCAGTTTGTTGGCATTGGCACGGCCTGTGTGAATATCGCAACCCGAGTGTCCACCCTTCAGGCCTTTGATTTGCAGGGTTTTGCCCACGTATCCAGCGCCCAGAATTTCGCGCTCCAGTGAAAAGGTGATTGAAGCATCGACACCACCGGCACAACCCATGTAGATTTCGCCTTCCTGTTCGGAGTCGGTGTTCAGGAGAATCTCGCCTTCCAGCCAACCTTCTTTCAGGCCAAATGCACCGGTCATGCCAGCTTCTTCATCAATGGTCAGCAGCACTTCCAGTGGGCCATGTTCGATGTCGTTAGCGGCCAGTACGGCCAGGCAGGTTGCCATGCCTATGCCGTTATCCGCCCCCAGTGTGGTGCCGTCTGCTGTGACCCAGTCGCCATCAATGTAAGGACGGATAGGATCGGTAGTGAAATCGTGCTCGGTATTTTCGTTTTTCTGCGGCACCATATCGATGTGCGCCTGAAGTACGACTCCTTTACGGTTTTCCATTCCCTCTGTTGCTGGCTTTTTAATGATGACGTTGCCAACCGCGTCACGACAAACAGCAAGACCTTGCTCAGTGGCCCAGTCAACGATGTATTGTGCCAGTTGCTCTTCGTGCTTGGAAGGATGGGGGATAGAACAAATCTTATCGAAAAATTGCCACACAGGTTGTGGCGATAGTTGGCTGATTTCTGACACAGGCTTTCTCCAGAAAACGAGGAATAAAAAGGCATGCAATATTGCATGCTGTTAAATTACCAGAACTTGTGACGTAAAAGTATGCTTAGTTGAACGCATCCTTCTGGTTAGGAGCTGGGGGCTACATATTAGACTGGCCGAGGGCACTTTATCGTGCTTCTTCAAAGAGGAGGTGGTGTCGGACTGTGACTAGGCTTGTTACTTGGTGCAGTAATATTTTTCAAATTAATGAAAGTTGGTAATTTAATTACAGGTTAAGGGCTTAATTCGAACGATTGCTGTATTTATCGCCAGTAATATTGTAATTAAATAACGCTTTGGGTATTATTCCGCCGTCTTCAGAAATGGGCGACCCGTCTGAGACATGGTTGTGCGCTTTCATTGGTTTATGGATAAGCCCGAAATATGTTCGTCTCCACGGAACCGAGCTTTTAACGAAGCTGCATCCTTTTCGAACTTTTTGAGGTATAGATTGATGAAAGGTCGTTCTGCGAGCCGCTACTGGAATCGTGGCTCTGTGTACACCACAAATTTTCGTTATCCGGCTACGTTCGGATACAAGCGTAAGTAATCACGACGTTTGATTTCTCTTGGGCGCTTCGTACCCAAGAGAATTTCTTGTTTTAATAAATGCTTTGACTGCTGTTTGGAAATGTGGCTTGTATTTTGTGCCATGTTGAGCGTGGCGTTTTTTGCCTCTCACTTGGTGAAATACTATGTGCCTCCCCCTTTTTCAGCGTCGTTTTTTATTTATCTCCCAGAATTTGCACGACACAGTTACTTACCGTTGACTGGATCTATCATGGTAGGAAAACGCAACAGGAGGTAGAAGTAGCGTGATTCCGGCCTATTCGCCATTATTTGAAGATCTTACACAGCTATTCGCGCTGGAAATTTTGTTATGTGGCGGGTAATATTCGCGTCAAATTTTTACGCAAACGTTTACGACAAACGATTGCGTAAGCAACCCACACACACTTCCCAAGGAACCGAAAGCCATGCTTGAGCGTCTTTTTAAACTGAAAGAGCAAGGTACAGATATCAGAACTGAAGTCATTGCGGGATTTACCACATTCCTGACCATGGCTTATATCATTTTTGTTAACCCGGCTATTCTGTCAGAAACTGGCATGGATCGCGGTGCAGTTTTTGTTGCAACCTGTTTGGCTGCAGCTATTGGCTGTTTCATCATGGGTCTGGTGGCGAATTACCCGGTGGCCCAGGCACCAGGAATGGGGCTGAATGCCTTCTTTACCTATACCGTGGTATTCCAGATGGGGTACTCTTGGCAGGTTGCTCTGGCTGCGGTATTCCTGTCTGGTCTTTGCTTTGTTGCGCTGAGCCTGTTTAAAGTCCGTGAATGGATCATTCACTCCATCCCATTGTCCCTGCGTACCGGTATTTCTGCCGGTATCGGCATGTTTCTGGCACTGATTGCCCTACAAAATGCCGGTATTGTGGTAGACCACTCTGCAACTTTGGTTTCGATGGGCGATTTGTCTTCTTTTGGTCCTGCAATGGCAGCACTGGGGTTCTTCCTGACCATTGGCCTGGTTAACAGAGGAATAAAAGGTGCAGTGATGATTGCCATCCTTATCGTAACTGCGCTGGGGGTGTTGTTTGGCGATGTGCAATATGGAGGGATCATGTCTGCCCCGCCAAGCCTTGCGCCAACATTTATGCAACTGGATTTCGCCGGTGCCATGGAAGTGGGCTTGATTTCTATCGTCTTTGCATTTTTGTTTGTTGATTTGTTTGACACTGCCGGCACCTTGGTGGGAGTGGCACAAAAAGCTGAGCTTTTGGACAAGGATGGCAAACTGCCACGCCTGAACCGTGCATTACTTGCTGACAGTACAGCGACAACTGTGGGGGCAGTTCTGGGTACGTCAAATACGACCTCATACATCGAGAGTGTGTCGGGGGTTGCTGCTGGTGGTCGTACAGGCCTGACTGCGGTGACCGTAGGCGTAATGTTCATGCTGGCTCTGTTCTTCTCGCCACTGGCTGGTATGGTACCGGCTTACGCGACAGCCGGTGCTTTGTTCTATGTTGCCATCCTGATGATGTCAGGTCTTGTCAGCGTTAACTGGCGTGATCTGACAGAAGCAGCACCTGTGGTCGTGGTGTGTTTGCTGATGCCACTGACGTACTCCATTGCTCATGGTATTGGTCTGGGCTTTATCTCCTACTGCGCTATCAAGGCATTCAGTGGCAAAGGACGTGATATACCTATCAGTATTTGGGTTCTGGCCGCACTGTTCTTGCTGAAATTCGTTATGTAAGACAAAATACGCCGCAATCTTTTGAGTGCGTTAAATTTGGCGTCCATCGCCTGAGGTTTTTTAAAATGAGCAACAAGTTTGTTATCACCTGGGACAACATGCAAATGTACACCCGTCAACTGGCTGAAAAACTGCTTCCGGCAGAGCAGTGGAAAGGCATTATCGCGGTAAGCCGTGGTGGTCTGGTTCCTTCAGCGATTCTGGCGCGTGAACTGGGTATTCGGTATGTTGACACTGTATGTATCTCTAGCTATGACCATAATCACCAGCGTGATATGCAAGTTCTAAAAAAAGCAGAAGGTGATGGCGAAGGTTTTCTGATTGTTGACGATTTAGTGGATACAGGTGGCACAGCGGAAGCTATCCGCCAAATGTACCCGAAAGCGAAATTCGTGACCGTGTGTGCAAAGCCTGCAGGTAAACACCTTGTTGATGATTACATTGTTGATATCGCTCAGGACTGCTGGATTGAACAACCTTGGGATATGGCTGTCACCTATGTTGACCCTATTGCCAAGCGTTAGTATGACATTGTCGAAGAAAAGCCCCTGATGGGGCTTTTTTTTGCAGACTTTGATTTCAGTGAAGAACGTGGTTTTCTGGGTTTCATCATATACACTAAATCGGGTCTAGACTTTACAACAAGGAGAGGTTCTGTGAACGCAGCCGAATCCGAAAACCTTTCAATTAAGCTCTTCAAACAGCATAAACACGCCAAAGAAACATCAACCATTGTAGGTTCAGTTAACCAGCCCCGAAACGGTTTGCACAATGCTATTGATGGCGACAGCCACAGCAACTGGTATCGTATTCTTCGACGTCCGCAATGGATATGGCAAGGCGTCGACCCCCTTGAAATGGAAGCTTTGCTGGCACGTATTGCCGGTTCTCCCAACAACCGCAGCAGCGAAGCCTTGTTGGACACGGTGGTGGGGTATCGTCCGGGAAATTGGTCTTATGAATGGACTCAGGCTGGGATGGTGCATCAAAAGTGTGCGGTTGGGTGTGAAGAAAAGGGCAACCGGATAGAGGCCGTTGAACACTGGTATCGCGCCTGTACTTACTTCAGCATTGCTGCTTACCCTCACTTGAAAGGTGATCCCTTGTCTTTACAGGCTGAAGTGTTGGCAAACAAAGCGTTCCACGCGGCAATTGAAAAATCCCCGTTTAAAGTCAAAAGCCTGGTAACACAAGTGGATGGACGTGCCTTGGAGGGCTTTCTCTATTTACCACACACAGATGCCCCGTTGCCTACGGTGATCATCAGTGGTGGTCTGGATGCACTACAGACTGATATGTGCCGGATCTTTGAAACCTACTTTGCCCCTGCCAATATAGCGATGTTGACGCTAGATATGCCATCTGTTGGCAGAAGCAGTCATTGGGCGTTGACGCAAGACACCAGTAGATTACATCAGGCGATGTTAAACGAGCTTTCCTCTGTGCCCTGGGTAGATCATCACCGTGTGGGGTGCATGGGCGTCAGATTTGGTGGTAATGCGGCCGTTAGAATGGCATTTGTCGAGCAGAACCGGGTGAAATCCTGTGTCTCTATTGGTGGCGTGTTGCACGCGATGTTAAGCGATACGCAGCGTCTCAACCGTATTCCGCCAATGTATCTGGATACCATGGTATCACGGATGGGGAAAATGCAGGCGTCGACATCATTTTTGACTCAACTGCAAGCACTGTCACTGAAAAACCAGGGGCTATTGGCAGGACGTAAAACGAAAGTGCCAATTCTGGCGATGAGCCTGGAAGGAGACCCGGTTTGTCCTGAATCAGATAATCAACTGGCGGCACTTTACAGCCAGGGTGGAAAGGCGAAGACCCTACCGAACAAACCACTTCATGATGGGTATCACAGAATCATGTTAGAAGCAGTGAAATGGTTTAAGGAAACATTGTGATTTAGATCTCCTTAATGTCCAGATTCTGGGTAAAAATCGCGAAAGCGCCATGCATCAGGACGAAATTGCAACGGTTGCATGTTATACAAACAGTGTTTACTGGCTAATAAACTCATAATAAAACAGGGGCTTTAGGATAGAGCGCCGGGTTAGTCAGCAATGTTGATTGATAAAAAACCGATTGAATCTCGTCTCAGGGAGCTTGCTATGACCGACGAAACCAAAACGCTTTCTCATGGACGATTGCTGACGCGCTTCGCCCAGCTCGGTCCTTATTTGCGTCAAAATAAATGCACGGAAGACAGGTATTTCTTCGATTGTCTGTCTGCTTGTGTCAATGCCAAAAAGAGCCCGGATAGCCGAGAGTTCTGGGGATGGTGGATGGAAATTAACCCGAAAGAGGGGGGGTTTGAATATGTCTACACGTTTGGCAAATTCAATACAGAGGGCGAATGGAAAGAGGTGAATGTGCCTAATAAATCCTCTGACGAAGTTAAAGCCTCGTTAGATGCCTTTTACAGTAAGATTACTGAATTTGTAGAAGGCGAGCTTATACTTGAAATTACTGCCAAACCTTCCCTTAAACAGCCCAAACTGGGTTCAGCAGCCTGATTTAACGGAAACAGTGATTATTCACGAACAGATGCTTTAATCACTTGTTATCTTGGTCTGGGATTGATAAAAGAAGGGCTTAATCGCTTTTATATTGTCAATGTCATGTCAGGCCAAGAAAACGTTTCATCTATCAATTCCGGTGCTAGCGATATAGCTAATCGCCAGACCATTGTCGTCAAACTCGGTACCAGTGTACTGACTGGCGGCTCCAGAAAAATCGACCGTGCCCATCTCGTTGAATTGGTACGTCAGTGTGCCATGCTCATTCGTCAGGGACACAAAGTGATCATTGTCACTTCAGGCGCGATAGCAGCCGGTCGTGAACACCTCAACTATCCAGAACTCGCCAACACCATCGCCAACAAGCAGATGCTGGCTGCTGTGGGACAAAGCCGCCTTATCCAGGAATGGGAAAGTATGTTTGCCATTTATGGTATTCATATTGGCCAGATGTTGCTGACCCGTGCAGATCTGGATGATCGTGAACGCTATCTGAATGCACGTGATATGTTGCAGGCACTGCTGGCGAATAATATCGTTCCTGTCGTGAATGAAAATGATGCGGTGGCGACGGCTGAAATCAAGGTGGGGGACAACGATAACCTGTCTGCACTGGTGGCCATTTTGGCGGAAGCCGACAAGCTTTTGCTGCTGACTGACCAACCCGGTCTGTTTACTGCTGATCCACGCAGTAATCCAGACGCGGAGCTTATCCGCGAAGTCCACACCATTGATGAGACCCTGCATAAGCTGGCTGGTGGTAGCGTGAGTGGCTTGGGAACCGGGGGGATGGCAACAAAATTACAGGCTGCAGACGTGGCACGCCGTGCAGGTATTGAAGTCACTATCGCGGCAGGCAGCCGTCCGGAAGTGATCCAGCATTTAGTGGATGGCAAAGAAGCGGGCACCCGTTTTCTGCCGCTTGAATCGCCACTGGAGAGCCGTAAACGCTGGATTCTGGCAGGGCCCCCACCGGCGGGTAACATCATCATTGACGATGGCGCGGCGAAAGCAGTGGTTGAGCGCCACAGCAGTTTGCTATCAAAAGGCATTACCGGTGTAGAAGGCCATTTTGACCGGGGAGCAGTCGCGCGTATTTGCGACCAGAAAGGCAAGTTGCTGGCACGTGGTATTTGCCGCTATTCAAGCAAAGATCTGAGTGCGATTGCAGGCCGGCACAGCCAGGAGATCCAGGATATTCTGGGCTACGCCCATGGCGCGGTTGCGGTACATTGCGACGATTTGGTCGTTATCGATTAATCAGGCAGTGGCATTTGCCACTGTCAATCAGGAAGAGCAATAGAGGCTGAAATGAGTCTTCAACAAATGGGACGCGCAGCGAAGGACGCTGCCTATATTCTGGCAACAGCGCCTACCGCACAGAAAAACAGAGCGCTGGCGGTGATGGCTGATGAGTTAGAAGCAAATGCAGCAACCATTCTTGCTGCCAACGCAAAGGATATTGAAGCAGGTCGCAAGGCGGGGTTGCCGGACGCGATGCTCGACCGTCTTTTACTGAATGAAGCGCGATTGGCTGGTATTGCCGCAGACGTTCGCAATGTGATTTCGCTTTCTGATCCGGTGGGCAGCGAGATCGACTGCAAGGTGCTGGAAAACGGCATGACATTGAGCCGTCGCCGTGAACCTATCGGCGTCATTGGCGTGATTTATGAAGCCCGCCCGAATGTCACCATTGATATCGCCTCTTTGTGCCTGAAAACCGGTAACGCCAGCATTCTGCGCGGTGGTCGCGAGACCTTTCACTCTAACGTTGAGCTGGTCAAGGTGATCCAGACTGCGCTGGAGAAAGCAGACTTGCCTGCGGCATCGGTTCAGTACATTGAAAAGCCGGACCGTGAACTGGTGGGTGAACTACTTCGCCTTGACGAATATGTCGACATGATTATTCCGCGTGGCGGCGCTGGTCTTCATAAAATGTGTAAGGAAAACAGCACAATCCCGGTGATCATTGGCGGTTTTGGTATCAGTCACCTGTTTGTCGATAAAACGGCAGATTTGGAACGCTCACTGGATGTGATCATCAATGCCAAGGTTCAGCGCCCGTCTGCCTGTAATGCGCTGGATACCCTGTTGGTGCATGAAGCGGTGGCTGAAGCTATCCTGCAAAAGCTGACGCCACTGTTCAACGATAACAACCTGGACATTGTGGCGGATAAAACGGCATTACCCCTGCTGGATGGCGTGAACAAACTGCGTGAAGCTGGCGAAGGTGATTTTGATACCGAGTGGTTGGGTTATACCTTAGGTGTTGCCGTGGTGGCGGATGTACATGCTGCGCTTAAACATATGCGTGATCATAACGCGAGCCATTCAGATGCCATCCTGACCAATGACCTGACCTCGGCAGAAGCCTTTATCAATGGTGCGGGTTCTGCGGCGGTTTATGTGAATGCATCGACCCGCTTTACTGATGGTGCACAGTTTGGGCTAGGAGCGGAAGTGGCAGTGTCAACCCAGAAACTCCATGCCCGTGGCCCGATGGGGTTGGAGGAGTTGACCACCTACAAATGGGTGGGCAAGGCAGATTACCTGCCCCGCGCATAACTGATCAATAACAAAAACAAGGCGCTCAATGAGCGCCTTGTTTTTTGATAACAGAATACAGAGTTATCGGTTTTATTTGATTTCTACGCCTTGCGCTTGCAGGTCAGCATGGTAGGACGAGCGCACGAATGGACCGCATGCGGCATGGGTAAACCCTAAATCCAGCGCGATTTGTTTCAGCTCGTCAAACTCTTCTGGCGGCACATAGCGCTCTACCGGCAGGTGATGGCGGCTTGGCGCCAGATACTGGCCAAGAGTCAGCATGGTGACACCGTGTGTACGCAGATCTTTCAACACATCGATGATCTCTTCTTTTGTCTCACCAAGGCCCATCATCAGACCCGATTTGGTTGGGACATCCGGGTGCATTTCGCCAAATCTCTTCAGCAACTCCAGCGACCACTTGTAGTTTGCGCCCGGGCGCGCTTTACGGTATAGACGTGGTGCGGTTTCCAGGTTGTGGTTAAACACATCCGGTGGGTTGTCTCTCAAAATGTCCAGCGCTGTATCCATGCGGCCACGGAAGTCAGGTACCAGGGTTTCGATACGGATATCTGGATTCAGTGCACGGATCTCACGAATACAATCAGCAAAATGTTGAGCACCACCGTCGCGCAGGTCGTCACGGTCTACCGAAGTGACAACAACATACTTGAGTTTCATGTCACGGATAGTCTGGGCCAGCTTCTGCGGCTCCTGTGCATCCGGTGCCAGCGGGCGGCCATGGGCAACGTCACAGAATGGACAGCGGCGGGTACAGATAGCACCCAGAATCATAAAGGTAGCTGTCCCGTGGTTGAAGCATTCTGCCAGATTCGGGCAGGATGCTTCCTCGCACACCGAATGCAGATTGTTCTTACGCATCGCGGATTTGATGTCCTGAATACGTTTGCTGTCCGCAGGCAGCTTGATCTTCATCCACTCAGGTTTGCGCAGCATCTCCTTTTGTTCGGTCGGCATGTTCTTGACCGGGATGAGCGCCATTTTGTCTGCGTCGCGGTACTTAACTCCGCGTTCCATCTGGATCGGTTTGCTCATAGTTGATTGCTTTCTGTTAGGGACTCGACCTGATCATAGCCCAGATGCGAAGTCAGTTTTTCTACTAACACAGGGTATAGCTCGGCAAGTGATGCCGGGCCCCCTAAATCGATGGTTTGTGTCATTGCCATGCCTTCATAACCACAAGGGTTGATACGAAGGAACGGTGACAGGTCCATATTGACGTTAAGCGCCAGCCCATGGAAAGAGCAGCCTCGGCGGATTCGAAGACCCAGCGAGCAGATTTTGTCATCGCCCACGTAAACACCCGGCGCATCAGGACGCGCACGGGATTTGATACCGTAATGGGCGAGGGTATCGATCACAATATTCTCAATCGCGGTGACCAGCTCACGAACGCCCATTTTTTTGCGTTTCAGATCGATCAGGAAATAAGCCACCTGTTGACCCGGTCCATGGTAGGTCACCTGTCCGCCGCGATCACTCTGGACAACGGGAATATCACCGGTTGCCAAAAGGTGCTCTGCCTTTCCAGCTTGCCCCTGAGTAAAGACAGGTTCGTGTTCGACTAACCATACTTCGTCCGTGGTATCGCCTTTACGCTCATCGGTAAAAACATGCATAGCTTTCCATGTTGGCTCGTAGGGGCGCAGTCCAAGTTGTCTGATAATGAGGCGGTTCTGCTGCAATTTACACCTACCAGGATTGAAAAATGATGGGGTGAGCGGTTTCAGTCACGACATTATAATGACAGACGGCTGAAATAACAGCCGTCTGTTTGTATGGGTATTGGCGTTTTGCTGTTAGCGAAAAGGGATGGTTACAGCACCATGCGTACAATGTCTATCTCACCCAGCTCTTTGTACAGGGTTTCAACTTGCTCGATAGACGTGGCTGTAATGGTGACAGAAACGGCGTTATAGGTCCCTTTTCCGCTTGGTTTCACACTTGGGCTATAGTCGCCCGGCGCGTGGCGCTGTATCACTTCCAAAACCAGATCTGTCAGCTCTGGCTTCGCATATCCCATAACCTTATAGGTAAACTTACAGGGGAATTCCAGCAGGTCTTTGAGTTTTGGTTGCTCTTGCATTTGTTACTCCAGAACGGGTCAAAGCTGGGATGCTGTGAACCCAGAATAGTTGTGCGGGTGATCACGCAATTTGTTGGGAATGAATACTAATCGTCCTGTAGGGAGAAAACAAGTTGGCAATGTGATCCCCGAAGTGTAGACCCCTCGTGATAATAAAAAGGGCAGCGACTGGCTGCCCTGATAGCGTCGATTCTGGTTTAAAACAAGCTCTTTAAGAACATCATGATATAGTCCAGAAGACGGCTGAAAAGACCGCCTTCCTGAACATCGATTAAAGCAACCAGCGGGTATTCTGCGATGTCTTCACCGTCAATCTGGTAGTAAAGCTTACCGACAACATCCCCTTTAGCAATAGGCGCTTCCAGGGTTTTCTCAAGTACAAAACTGGCTTCCAGATTTTTTGCTTTACCACGTGGCAGTGTGACATAAGTGTCTTTAGCGACGCCGAGTGCGACCTGATCTGTGTCACCCATCCACACTTTCTCTGTCACAAATGTTTCGCCTGCTTTGTGTGGTGCAACCGTTTCGAAGAAGCGGAAACCGTAGTTCAACAATTTCTTGCTTTCTGCTTTACGTGCATTGGCGCTTTCCGTGCCCATGACCACGGCAATCAAGCGCATGTCGCCTTCAGTGGCAGAGCTGACCAAGCTGTAACCGGCTTTCTCGGTATGGCCAGTTTTGATGCCGTCCACGTTCATGCTTTTATCCCAAAGCAGACCGTTACGGTTGTATTGGGTGATGCCGTTATAGGTGAACGATTTTTCGTTATAGATACGGTATTCTTCCGGTACGTCACGGATCAGTGCCTGACCGAGAAGTGCCATATCATAGGGGGTAGAGTACAGGCCATCGTCATCCAGGCCATGGGAGTTGGAGAACTTGGTGTTGTTCATGCCCAAGGTTTTTGCCCAGCCGTTCATTAGATCAACGAATGAATCTTCAGAGCCAGCAATGTGTTCAGCCATAGCAACACATGCGTCGTTACCGGACTGGATGATGATGCCACGGTTTAGATCTTCCACTTTAACTGTGGTGCCGACCTCGATGAACATTTTTGAGCTGCCCGGAAAGTTTTTCGCCCAGGCGTTTTTGCTGATGACGACATCGTCATCGAGACTGATGTTACCGCGCTCGATTTCCTGGCCGATGACGTAGCTGGTCATCATTTTGGTCAGGCTGGCCGGGTTAAGACGTTCATAGGCGTTGTTTTCGGCCAGGATCTTACCCGAATTGTAATCCATTAAAACGTACCCTTTTGCCGCGATTTGAGGCGCATCTGGTACAACGGTTGGGGCTGCAACAACTGCAGCAGATGAGAAGACAGCAGTCGAGAGGACTAAAGAGCGCAACAATGAGGGTGATTTATTCATAGGTATAAGTACTTACTTGGTATTTCTTCAGTCAAAAACTGTCGACACTATATCAGATAGCCAGTGCAGTGTCAGACGAGGTTACAACAACTTACTAAAGACGATGTTTAGTTACTGACACTGGATTTCTGCGTCGGTTCATCAGAAATCGGTTCAACCACGACAAAGGCCCCGTTTATTTGCTTTTCACGGGCAAGCAAGGCGGCTTGCTGGGTTTTGTCGTAGTCATAAAATGGCCCCAGTCGGACACGGTAAACACTGCCGGATTGACGAATGTCGGTGGGCAGTTCAAATTGCTTGTTGAATGTGTTTGCAGCCTGCTCGGCCTTCTCACGATCGGAGATGGCGGCCAGTTGTATAAAATAGCGGTTTAGCCGCGCACTTTGCCATTCATTATTGTCCTGGGGTTTATCAACCTTGAGTAGCGTCACTTTTACCGGTGCGGTGCCCGTTTTTATGATGTCGAGTTTTGACGCTGCGGCATAGCTGAGATCAATGATACGACCTTCGTGGAATGGCCCCCGATCATTGACACGGACAACCGCTTTTTTGCCATTGGCGGTATTTTCTACTTCTACATAGCTTGGCAGCGGCAGGGTTTTGTGCGCTGCTGACATAGAGTACATGTCATAAATTTCCCCGTTCGAGGTTTTATGACCATGAAACTTTTTGCCATACCAGGATGCGATGCCTTCCTCGGTATAGTTCTCAGGGTGCTTCAGTATCTGATAGTTTTTCCCCCGCACCGTATAATCTTTATTTCCGGCCCGGCTGTAGGGTTCATAGCGTGGTTGTGCATTCTCAACATGGGCGAGCGTTGGCAACGCTTCCGGCGCTTTGTCGTGTTCCAGGCTGTAGCGGTCGTCACTTTGTGTGGCGCAGCCAGCAAGAAAAAGAGCGATGATCACCAGTATTTTTTTCATTACAGAGCCTTAGAAAGCATTTTTCTATGAGTATGGATAGACATTAAGATGCCAAAACCTGCCATTAGAGTCACCATGGATGTGCCACCATAGCTCACCAGTGGCAAGGGGACACCAACAACCGGAAGGATACCGCTGACCATGCCGATGTTGACGAAGACGTAAACGAAAAAGCTCAGCACAATACTGCCTGCCATCATGCGGCCAAAGGGGGTTTGTGCACGGCCAGCGAGTAGTAGGCCACGACCAATAATAAACAGATACAACGCCAGCAGGCAGGCGACACCAATCAGCCCCCATTCTTCTGCGATGACTGCGAAGATAAAGTCTGTGTGCCGCTCTGGCAAAAACTCGAGTTGTGACTGGGTGCCTTGCAGCCAACCCTTACCGGACAGCCCTCCTGAGCCGATGGCAATTTTTGACTGGATGATGTGATAGCCTGCACCCAGAGGGTCTGACTCGGGATCGAACAGGGTACGTACACGTACGCGCTGGTATTCACGCATCAGAAAGAACCAGAGCACAGGCAGGAAAGCGGCGACCAAGGCGGCGGCAGACAGAGTGATCCGCCAGCTGATGCCGGACAAAAATAACACAAAAATACCGGAGGCAGCGATCAGGATAGAAGTCCCCAGATCCGGTTGTTTGGCGATAAGAATGGTGGGAACAAATACCATCACAAGGCCAATCACTAAGGTCTGGAACCTTGGCGGTAATGGCTCTTTACCGATAAACCTGGCAATCATCAATGGTACAGCCAGTTTGATAAGCTCCGACGGCTGGAAAGTGATGATCCCCAAATCCAGCCAGCGTTGCGCCCCTTTGGCGGTTTCACCAAACAGGAGCACGGCAACTAACATCATCAAGCCAGTAACGTACAGATACGGTGCCCAGAACTCATAATGTCTGGGAGAAACCTGGGCGAGGACAAACATCACGCCCAATGAGAGAAAGATGCGGATAACCTGCCGCTCCATCATAGCAACGCTTTGGCCGCTGGCACTCCACATGACTATCAGGCCAAACCCCATCAGGGCAAGGATCCCCAGCAGTAAAGGGAGGTCGATGTGCAAACGTTCGAACAGAGTTTTCTTTTGGCCTGTTGATGCCAATAAGCTCATTGAACCGGCTCCTTTTCTGCTTTCCCTTCGTGTTTTTCAATCAGCATGTGATCGAAGATGCGACGCGCAATAGGAGCACCGTTGCTCGAGCCGCCCCCGGCGTTTTCCAACACCATAGAAACGATGACTTTCGGGTTCTCAAACGGGGCAAAACCGGTGTATAAGGCGTGGTCACGAAGGTGTTCGGCAAGTTCATCGGCATTGTACTTTTCATCCTCACCCAGCCCAAACACCTGTGCGGTCCCAGATTTGCCGCCGGTGTCATATTCGGCGTTGGCAAACGCACGGCGCGCGGTGCCTTTTTTACCATGGTTGACCAGACGCATTCCTTCCAGGGCCGCATCCCAATACTTCGTATTCACACCCGAAATAGGAGGGTAGGGTGTCAGCGCCACTTTTTTCATTACGCCCCCGTCTTCGATACTTTGCAGCAGGTGGGGAGGATTGACCACGCCACGGTTTACCAAAACAGCGGTTGCTTTGGCAAGTTGCATTGGGGTTGCTGTCCAGTAGCCCTGGCCGATACCAACAGGAATGGTGTCCCCTTTGTACCAGGGCTGGCGGTGACGCGCCATTTTCCACTCCCGTGTTGGCATGTTGGCCTGACTTTCTTCATGAATATCAATACCGGTGTAATCACCAAAACCAAAACGACTCATCCAGGTTGATAATTTATCGATCCCCAAATCATAGGCTATTTGGTAGAAGAAAGTATCGACGGATTCTTCTATGGACTGAACAATGTTAACCCGACCATGGCCCCATGGCAGCCAGTCACGGAAAGGACGGGATGTGGAGTTTGGCAGGCGCCAGTAACCCGGATCGTTTCGCGTTGTGTTCAGCGTGATTGTTTTTTCTTCCAGCGCAGCCACAGCAATAAAAGGTTTGACGGTAGACGCGGGGGGATAGATACCCAATGTCGCCCGGTTTACCAGAGGCCGGTTTTTGTCGTTCAGAAGCTCCCGGTAGTCTTTGCTGGAAATGCCATGGACAAACAGGTTTGGGTCATAACTTGGCGTGGACACCATCGCCAGTACTGATGAGTCTTTGGGATCCAGCACCACCACAGCACCGCGACGCTCGCCGAGGATATCGCGGATATAGAGCTGTAGATCGACATCCAGGTTCAGCACCAAATCCTTTCCTGGCTCAGGCGGCACATATTTCAGGGTACGGATAATGCGGCCACGGCTGTTGACCTCCACTTCTTGATAGCCAGCAGTACCGTGCAGCTCAGATTCGTAGAAACGTTCAATCCCAAGTTTGCCGATATCACGTGTCGCCTTGTAATTGTTAATGACCCCCTGGCGTTCCAGACGGTTAATGTCTTTGTCGTTGATTTTTGCAACATAGCCCAGCACGTGTGTCAGTGCATCACCATAGGGGTAATAGCGCTTCAGATAACCTTTGATTTCAACGCCGGGGAATTTGTGCTGGTTGGCGGAGAAAACCGCGACTTCGTCTTCTGTCATCTGGTTTTTCAGCGTAACAGAGTTAAAGCGCCGGGTTCGTTTTTTATCCCGTTCAAAGGCCTGCAGTTCACTCTCTGAGATAGGCAGCAGCTCTTTTAGGCGTGCAATGGTGTCAGGAATATCTTTGACCTGTTCCGGGGTGATTTCCAGTGCGTAGACCGGACGGTTTTCTGCCAGCAGTTTGCCGTTGCGGTCGTAAATAAGGCCGCGGTTTGGTGCGACAGGCACGACTTTGATGCGGTTGTCGTTGGAACGGGTGATGTAATCATCATGGTCTTCCACCTGAATGTTATACAGATTGAGGAGCAGGACACAGACAAGAACGAAAATACCGCCGAAAGCCACAACGGCCCGGCGGAAAAACAGTGAAGACTCGGCTTGGTGATCGCGTATCGGACTACGCTTGCGCTTCATGAATTATTCCCGGTGGTAAGGGTGATTTGCTGTGATGCTCCAGGCGCGATAGAGGCTTTCAGCCATCACCACACGAACCAGCGGGTGAGGGAGTGTCAATGGCGACAGGGACCAACTTTGGTCAGCAGCGGCTTTACAAGCTGGTGCCAGCCCCTCAGGGCCCCCAATCAGAATAGACACGTCACGACCATCCAGTTTCCAGCTTTCCAGCTGTTCCGCCAGTTGCTCGGTGTCCCAGCGCTTGCCCGGAATATCCAGCGTAATGATGCGGTTGCCTTTGGGAATGGCGGCCAACATGGCTTCCCCTTCTTTTTGCAGGATACGTGGAATATCAGCATTTTTTCCACGTTTGCCTGCGGGGATTTCAACCAGCTCCAATGGCATGTCTTTCGGGAAGCGGCGACTGTATTCTTTGTAGCCTTCTTCTACCCATTTTGGCATTTTTGTGCCAACCGCAATCAGTTGTAACTTCATCGTGTCAGTTCCACAGCTTTTCTAGCTGATATAACTGACGCTGCTCTTCTTGCATGATATGCAGCATCACATCGCCAAGATCCAGCACGACCCATTCGCCTTCGTTTTCACCTTCCATGCCCAGCGTATGTATATTGGCAGCACGGGCTTCATCGGCGACATGCTCTGCGATGGAGGAAACATGGCGCTTAGAATTGCCTGTGCAAAGCACCATAAAATCAGTAATGCTGCTCTTGTCGCGGACATCGAGTGTGACGATGTCCATGGCTTTCATATCATCTGCTTTATCGACAACAAAGTGTTGAAGTTGTTCCGGAAGCAATGTGTTCCCCTTATCGGTGTTTGGTACCTTACTCTGCAAACAAATGCAGGATAAACCTCAAAATTATACCATTGGTCATGGCGAAAGAAATCAAGCACAGTCTAGGTTTGACGCATCCCTGACAGGTATTTATGGCGCCAAATGGACGGGATGACCGCACATGTCGAGACAAAACGCTGACAGCGCAGGCCAAGGCTGGCTGTCAAAGTCAGTTTTCACCATGACTTCTATCTCAGCAAGGCGTTGTAGCAGGTGCATCAAGGTCGGTTGCGTCAGCCGGTGTAGGGCTGCAGTCATCACCGGGCGGCGTGCTTGCCAGACCCTGAAGTGATCAAAGATTTTACCCAGCCCCATACCGGATGCCCCGAACTCCTGCATTTTGCAAAGCTGGACCAGCTCTTTTTGGATCACCCGCAGCAGGAGGGTGATTTCCACGCCTTCCGCTTCAAGCTGCCGTAGGATACGCACGGCACGTTTAGCTTTGCCCTCCACCAGTGCGTCAGTTAGCTGGAACGGCGTGTAGTGATTGTGGCGGGAAAGTGCTTCCTGGAGTCGCAGCAACGTCAATTCGCCGTCCGGGTAGAGGAGCTGGAGTTTCATCAGGCTTTGCGAAAGGGCCAGCAGGTTGCCTTCGTGCCATTGCGCCAGCAGCATCACAGATTCGTGATCGGGATGCAGGCCAAGGCGGTGGCAACGGTTCTCAATAAAATGGGGCAATTGACGCGAGTCCGGCGTATTGCAGGGCACATACAGGCCAGTTTGCTGGAAGGCAGTAAACCACGTTGCTGACTCTTGCTTCTTGTTCAGGCGCGGGCCATCCAGTATCAGCACCAAATCAGGGTGAAGCAGACGTTGCAATTCTTTGAGCGCATTCGCTTGTGAGGTGGTCAGCGGGTTGTCCGGTAATGTCAGGATGATCACCTGGCGGCTGGCAAACAGGCTCAGTGCCTGACAAACGTCATACACGTCCTGCCAGTTCAGCTGGTTGTCAACCACAAAGCGGTGTTTTTCATCAAATCCCTGTTTTTGGGCGGTGTCGATAATGGCCTGCTTGGACTCTTCTTTCAGCAGCGGCTCGTTGCCAAAAATCAGGTAGGTTTGATACAGCCCCTGTGAAAGGCGCTGTGCCAGTTGTTCCGGGTAAATCCTCATTGCGGTGCTTCTTCACCGCCGGTGGTAAAACTCGACAAGGGCTTACCTTTTCTTTCGTCATCTTTCCCGTCAAAACGGGTTTCGACACTGATCGCTGACTTGTCGCTTTCCACGCCCTGATAAAGCTCACGCAATGCTTTTTCTTCGGCTTCTTTACGTTCGAAGTTCTCAATGTGTGCAGTCATGCGGGCAAGCTGTCGCATGATTTGTTTCGTGGCTTCCACACGCATTTCCTGTGCCAGCATTTCTTCCTCGACTGACTTTGCCAGGGCCGTCAGTGGGTTGTCGAGGTAAGTACGACTCAGTGACGTTGAAAAGTTATAGCTGCCTTTTTCCGGTACTGTCACAGAATAGCTGACAGTATAAGCAAATTGCTTTTCAGCCACACGGCTGTTCTGGTAAAGCGACAGGGTGTTTTCACCATAGCTTTCGCTTTTTAGGTGTAGGTTGGCTATCGACTGGGCTGGCGGAATGACATCAATGTCATGAAGACGCAGTTGGGTCTTCATTTCCCGGGTGAGCTTACCGTACCTGTCGAAGCTGGTGACGGACAGTTTTTGGATTTCGTCTGGCAGGTTGTAACTACCGCGAAGGTGGAATCCGCAAGACGCGGTGGCCAATGCGGCCACCACGACAAGCAGGGTTCGGAGAGAGCGAAACATCGATTTCACCGAATACTCCCTGTGTTAGTTTGCAACGATATTAACCAGTTTACCCGGCACGTAGACCACTTTACGGATGGTTTTGCCTTCCGTGAACTTCACGACATGCTCGTCATTTTGAGCCATCGCTTCAACGTCCTCTTTGGCTGCATCAGCAGCCACAGTGATTTTCGCGCGAAGTTTGCCGTTCACCTGAACAATAATCAGCTTCTCGTCTTCCACCATGGCGTCTTTGTCAGCCACCGGCCATTCGGTATTGTCAATGTCGGTCTGGCCCAGTGCCGCCCACAGTTCGGTACTGATATGTGGTGTGATTGGGTACAGCATGACCACAATGGCTTTCAGCGCTTCATCCAGGATAGCGCGATCAGTTTCTGTGTCCTGAGGCGCTTTGGTCAGGCGGTTCATCAGCTCCATCACAGCGGCAATCGCGGTGTTGAAGGTCTGGCGGCGGCCGATATCATCGCTTACCTTGGCAATCGTTTTGTGTACTTCACGGCGCAGTGTCTTCTGGTCAGCATTCAGTGCCGTTGTATCCAACGCAGCAACATCACCTTTTGATGTGTGCTCGTAAACCAGTTTCCAGACACGTTTCAGGAAGCGGTTTGCTCCTTCCACGCCGGACTCTTGCCACTCCAGAGTCATGTCCGCCGGAGAGGCAAACATCATAAACAGGCGCACAGTGTCGGCACCGTATTTATCCACCATCTCCTGCGGGTCGATACCGTTGTTCTTTGACTTAGACATTTTTGTCATGCCGGAATGAACCAGCTCATGGCCTTCGCTGTCGACCGCTTTGGTGATGCGGCCTTTCTCATCACGTTCAACGGTCACCTCAGTTGGAGAAACCCATACTTTCGCGCCTTTATCGTTGTTGTAATAGTACGCATCAGCCAGCACCATGCCCTGACACAGCAGGCGTTTGAACGGCTCGTCGCTGTTGACCATGCCTGCGTCGCGCAGCAGTTTGTGGAAGAAGCGCGAGTACAGCAGGTGCATCACAGCGTGCTCGATACCACCGATATACTGGTCAACCGGCAGCCAGTAGTTTGCTGCGTCTGAGTCCAGCATTTCATCGGCTTTTGGCGAGCAGTAACGCGCGTAGTACCAGCTTGACTCCATAAAGGTGTCGAAGGTGTCTGTTTCACGTAGCGCAGGCTGACCCTTGTAGGTGGTCTGAGCCCACGTTTTGTCCGCTTTGATTGGGCTGATCACGCCATCCATCACCACATCTTCTGGCAGGATCACCGGAAGCTGGTCTGCCGGTACCGGATGCACTTCACCGTCTTCAGTAGTCACCATTGGGATTGGCGTGCCCCAGTAACGCTGGCGGGAAACACCCCAGTCACGCAGACGGAAATTCACGGTCTTGCGACCTTTGCCTTCTGCTTCCAGTTTCGCGGCAATCGCGTCAAACGCCTGCTCGAAATTCAGGCCATCAAATTCACCAGAGTTGAACAGCACACCTTTCTCGGTGTAAGCCGCTTCAGAAATATCCGGCGCATTGCCGTCCGCATCTAGGATGACCGCTTCGATACCCAGGCCATACTTGGTCGCAAACTCGAAGTCGCGCTGGTCATGCCCCGGTACCGCCATAACGGCACCTGTGCCGTAATCCATCAGGACGAAGTTGGCGATGAAGACAGGTACTTCGCGGCCATTAAGAGGGTGGATTGCCTTAAGGCCAGTATCCATCCCCTTCTTCTCCATGGTTGCCAGCTCGGCTTCAGCAACTTTGGTGTTTTTACATTCGTCGATAAACGCTGCCAGCGCAGGATTGTTTTGCGCGGCTTTGGTTGCCAGCGGGTGACCGGCTGCGATGCCCACGTAGGTCACGCCCATCAGGGTGTCAGGGCGGGTGGTGTAGACCTCCAGATCGTTTTCGCCAGGCACCTGGAACTTCAGCTCAACACCTTCAGAGCGGCCAATCCAGTTGCGCTGCATGGTTTTCACCTGCTCAGGCCAACCGTCCAGTTTGTCCAGATCGTCCAGCAGCTCCTGCGCATAAGCAGTGATCTTGATGAACCACTGCGGGATCTCTTTTTGCTCTACCGGGGTATCACAGCGCCAGCAGCAGCCGTCTTCGACCTGCTCGTTTGCCAGTACGGTCTGGTCGTTTGGGCACCAGTTCACGGAAGACGTTTTCTTGTAAACCAGGCCTTTTTCGTACAGCTTGGTGAAAAACTCCTGCTCCCAGCGGTAGTATTCTGGCGTACAGGTCGCAAACTCGCGATCCCAGTCATAGCCGAAACCCAGCAGTTTGAGCTGGTTCTTCATGTATTCGATGTTTTCGTAAGTCCAGGGCGCTGGTGCGGTTTTGTTTTTTACCGCGGCATTTTCTGCCGGCAAGCCAAACGCATCCCAGCCAATCGGCTGCATCACGTTTTTCCCTTGCAGGCGCTGGTAGCGGGAAATTACATCACCGATGGTGTAGTTGCGCACGTGACCCATGTGCAGACGACCACTTGGGTATGGGAACATGGAAAGGCAATAAAACTTTTCTTTACTTGGGTCTTCTTTCACCACGAAGGTTTTGTTGTTGTCCCAATTGGCCTGAACTTTAGGCTCAATGTCTTGTGGACGATATTGTTCTTGCATCGATGACATCCGGGAATTTGTGAGATAGGTATAAAATGAACCAAAATAATCGACATAGAATAACTAAAGGTAGAAGACGCAACAACCGTTGAATGCAGAGGTGGCCTATGTCAAAGCAAAAAGCAGAGTACAAGGTGCTGATCGAACGGATCAGCGAAGCACTAAAGCACAGCCCGGAAGCGCTCCAACGTTGGCTGGATGTGTCCGAACGGTATGTAAAAGCGGCGTCAGACATGACAAAGGATGAATTGGCGCTGATTGAAGCCTATTTCCAGCGTGATGTGCAAGAGTTTGGCAATCGCTACAGTGGGCAGGACGCGCGTAACGACGAGGGTGGCCTGTTTCGGGACCTTATCGCCAATACCCTCTGGGAGCAATTGGCGGAGATCACGGACAAAACCCAGTTGGAGTGGCGCGAAGTGCTGCAGGATATCCAGCACCATGGCGTCTATACCGCAGGGGAAGTGGTTGGGCTGGGGATCCTGATTTGTGAAAAATGTGGCAACCAGACTGAGCACAACTATGTAGATGTGCTGCGGCCTTGTATCAAATGTGGCCACAAGCAGTTTAGCCGTAAGCCATTTCCTGCATAGATTGTCGTAAAGGGGGATGCGGGTATTATAGGACCCAGGACCCAGGACCCAGGACCCAGGACCCAGGACCCAGGACCCAGGACCCGCTTTCCCTAATTCCCCAATGGTTCGATATTGAATTTTTGCCCTGCGAGCGCAGCTTCAACCATCAAACCACCTTTGGCCTGAGTGAAGATGGCGATCCCATTAATGTAATAGGCTTTGGATTGGGTATTGCTGGCACTGGCCGAAGTACCTGTGGTGCCTACGTGCGCCGCCGCACCTTCTGTCAGGGCGGTGGCTGATGCCTGTGCACCCAGCTCAAAGCGCCCGGACAAAAAGTTATCGAAAGTGCGCTTATCTTCGAAAAATAGAATTTCGCTGAATGCTTGTCCCCCAAACGTCAGGCCGACAGAAACCTGAATCAGCTCCGCTTGAGCTACCGTCTGGTTTCCCCGATACACTAACCCATTGCCGTAAGCGCCACCGATCCAGAATCCGCCTTTGCCCACGGATGGAAACACCGCGTATCCGTATGCGTTTTCGAAGAAGGGTTTTACCTGCGCATAGCGATTGAAGTTTGCCAGAGCGGCCCGGGCATCTGCGAACAGCTTGACATCCTGTTCAGCGTGAGTGAGGGGGGTAAACAGGGATGCGATGAGGATAACAACAGAAGATACGATTCGGGCGACGGCACGCATAAGACTCTCCATAGCAAAATCAAACAAAATCAGGTCCGGGGAATGGCTCCCCAGACCTGATTAAGACATGACCATATGGCGCTTGTACACTCTTATTATTGCGACGCAGCGACACTTGTTGTGTTTTTACGCCGGGTTAACACAACCAGCACAAACCCTGACAAAACAATCCAGAGGTAAAGCGGCCAGTCACCAAAACGGGTATAGGGCGTTTGCCCTGACGTAGTCGGCACATTGGTGCGCAGGACCTGGGTTTCAAACTGCGGAATCTGTGCAATCAGGTTACCCTGATAACCAATGGCGGCTGTTAAGCCGGTATTGGTGGCACGGAGCACGGGTTTGCCGTTCTCCAGCGCACGCATGCGGGCAATTTCCAAGTGCTGGTGCGGCCCTATCGAGGTGCCAAACCAGGTGTCATTAGATAACGTCAGGATAAAATCGGATGTCTCGGTGAGGTTGTTACGTACCTGATCGTTAAACGCGATTTCGTAGCAAATCGCCGGTGCAAGCTGGTAACCCTTGGCATGGATATTGGGTTGGGTATATTCCCCGCGGCTGAATGATGACATTGGCAGGTTAAACAAGGGCGCGAGTGGGCGCAGAATATCAGCAAAAGGCACAAACTCCCCAAAGACCAGAAGATGGTGCTTGCTGTAACGTTGCGCGGCCGGGTAGTGATAGCCGCCTTCACCGTTGTCACCCAGGGTGATCACGTTGTTGTAGAACTGTCCATCCGCGTTCTGGTCGAGTACGCCAGTAATAACCGCGGTACCGTTGTGGGTGGCTGCGGCATCCAGACGCGCCAGAAAGTCGGGTAAATCGCGCTCCAGTGCAGGGATAGCTGCTTCTGGCCAGATCACAATATCAGCCCCCCAGTTTTGGCGTGTCATGTCCTGGTAAGCCAGCAGGGTCGGCCAGCGCTGGCTGGGCAGCCATTTGAGTTCCTGTGGCACATTGCCCTGAACCATGGCGACATCTGCCTGCTTGCCCGTTTCCTGTACCCAGGGGATAAACGAAGACATTGTGCTGACCAGTGCAACAGCCAGTACAGGCAGCAGCGCCTTGGCGTTTCGGTTAATTAGGGTGATAGCAATAGAGCCTGCAATAATCATCAGCGCAAGCGTAATGCCTTGCACGCCGAACATAGGTGCCAGCGGTGCTAGCGGCCCGTCTATCTGGCTGTAACCCGGCCACAGCCAGGGAAAGCCAGTCAGGAACCAGCCCCGGAACCAGTCAATTAGCAGCCAGAGTGAGGGGGCCAGTAACAGGTAAGCGGGGGCGAGTGGGAGCGTGATCCTGCGCATCATAAAGGTAAACAGTGCAGGAAAGAGCGCCAGGTAAAGCACCAGCAGGCCAATCAATACCAGTCCGACAGCTGTGGGTAAGCCACCGAATTTTTCGATAACCACATACACCCAGCCGACGCCAGTGCCAAACTGGCCGAGACCCCAGCCAAAGCCGATAAAACTGGCGCGTTTGGGTGACTGCCCATGAATGAGCAGGAGCAGTGCCACCAGAGAGACCGGCATTGCCGGCCAGAAAGAATATGGCGCGAATGCCAGGGTGGCAAGCGCACCAGAAAAAGCGGCCCCAAAGATCCGCATGAATACTTGGGGCCGCTTATCTGTTTCTATGTTTAGCATTTGACGTTTAAGCCATTTCCTCTGCAGTCGTATCTGGAATAGTAACCTGCAACTGGATGATGCGTCGACTGTCTGCTGCGGTGACTTTGAAATGGAAGTTGTCGATGTCCACTTCTTCGCCACGCCCTGGCAGGTGACCAAAGCTGGTCATGACCAGGCCGCCAATGGTATCAATGTCGTCATCACGGAACTGGGAACCGAATTTCTCATTGAAGTCCTCCAGCGTGGTCAGCGCTTTTACCGCAAAGGTGTGCTTGCTGAGCTGGCGGATCTCCTGCTCTTCTTCGTCGTCGTATTCGTCTTCGATATCGCCAACGATTTCCTCAAGGATATCTTCAATGGTTACCACGCCAGACACGCCGCCAAACTCGTCGACAACAATCGCCATGTGGTAGCGTTCTTCCTGAAACTCTTTCAGGAGCCGGTCAACACGCTTGCTCTCCGGCACAACCACGGCGGGGCGGATCACTTTGTCGATATCGAACGGTTCGCTGTCAGGCATCAGGTAGCGCAGCAAGTCTTTTGCCAGCAAAATGCCTTCAACATGGTCTTTGTCATCGCTGATCACCGGGTAGCGGGAATGCTGGGCGTCATTGATAATAGTGATGATTTCTTCAAGAGGCTGTGAGCGCTCAATGGTCACCATCTGCGAACGCGGAATCATGATGTCTCGAATACGCATTTCAGAAATCTGCATAACGCCTTCGAGCATATCCCGTGTATCGTGGTCGATCAGATCGTTCTGCTCCGAGTCACGGAATACATCTACCAGTTCCTGACGATCTTTCGGCTCACCCTGAAAAATCTGTCCTAAACGTTCGAAGAAGGTCTTTCTACTCGGACCTTCAGAGCTTTGTGAGTTGTCTTCGTTCATTGTCTCATTATTTACAACGTTGATATTAGATGAAGTCCGCCGCGTAAGGGTTATCAAACCCCAGCGCGTTCATGATAGAAATCTCAAGGGATTCCATCTCTTCGGCTTCTTCATCGTTAATATGGTCATAACCTAGCAGATGGAGACTGCCGTGTACAACCATGTGTGCCCAGTGGGCGAAGAGGTCTTTGTTCTGTTCTTCGGCTTCTTTTTCGACCACCTGACGACAGATGACCAGATCACCGAGCAGATCCAATTCAATTCCCGGCGGTGCATCAAACGGAAATGACAGCACATTGGTCGGCTTGTCTTTTCCCCGGTAGTCGCGGTTAAGGGACTGGCTCTCTTCTTCGTCTACCAGGCGGATCGTCACTTCCGCCTGTTCGCGGAATGATTGTACCGCCTGTTCAAACCACTGCTGGAACTGCGTGTCAGTTGGCAGATTATCAGTGTTTTGTGTTGCAATTTGAAGGTCAACAAAATAGTGCATTTACGATTGCTTCTCTTCTGACAGTGGCGCAGCATTTAGTGCCGCTTCGCGTTCCTGGCGACGGCGCTCTTCCGCTTGTTTACGTGCACGGGCATCTTCCGCTTCCCATGCGTCATAGGCCTGCACAATACGTGCAACCACAGGGTGGCGAACCACATCATCAGCCTGGAAGAAGTTGAAGCTGATTTCGTTGACATCTGCTAACACTTCAATCGCATGGCGAAGGCCTGATCTGGCGTTACGCGGTAAGTCAATCTGCGTCACGTCACCGGTAATCACCGCGCGGCTGTTGAAACCGATACGGGTAAGGAACATTTTCATCTGTTCCACAGTGGTATTTTGGCTCTCATCAAGAATGATGAATGCATCATTTAAGGTACGGCCACGCATATAAGCGAGCGGCGCCACTTCAATCACGTTGCGCTCAATCAGCTTTTCTACCCGCTCAAAGCCGAGCATCTCAAACAGGGCATCGTATAATGGACGCAGGTAAGGGTCGACTTTCTGGCTGAGATCTCCGGGCAGGAAACCCAGTTTCTCGCCAGCTTCAACCGCAGGGCGGGTCAGCAGGATACGACGGATTTCCTGACGCTCCAGAGCATCAACAGCAGCTGCTACTGCCAGGTAGGTTTTACCGGTACCGGCAGGGCCAATCCCGAAGGTAATATCATGGGTGACCATGTTGGCGATGTATTGCGCCTGATTTGGCGTACGTGGTTTGATCACGCCCTTTTTGGTTTTGATATTGATCTCTTTGCCATACGGGATCGAAGACTCAATATTCTGTTCAAGTACCCCGCTTTCTTTGATCGCCAGGTGCACCTGCTCAGGCTCAAGATCAACGAAACGGCCTTTGACTGGTGCGGTATCCACATACAGTCGCTTGAGAATGTCGATGGCTGCCGTGGCAGTGTGGGGTCTGCCAACCACAGAGAAGTGGTGGCTACGGTGATTGATTTCGACACCTAAACGGCGCTCAAGCTGTTTGATGTTGTCATCGAATGGGCCGCAGAGGCTGGCCAGGCGTGTGTTATCAGCTGGTTCCAGTGATACTTCTAACGTAATGACTTTGTTCAATGCTTCCTCGCAATGGTTATCGGCGTCTGTATAGGACGCCGATAACAGTGATTACCCCCGCTCTCGCGGGGCTTGGGATGGCTTATTGGCCTCCGGGTATTTACGGAGTATACACGCCTACGCCAAGATCATCTTCTTTGCGTGTCTTCGCCATCATTTCCGCAGGCGATACCGCCACGCGCAGGTTCATGTCTTTTTCTGTACGTACCAGCTCGCCACGCAGGGAGTTTGGCAGTACTTCTGTGATTTTTACATCAACAAACTGTCCGATCAAATCGACAGCGCCTTCGAAGTTCACTACGCGGTTGTTCTCGGTACGGCCACGCAGCTCCATCAGGTTTTTCTTCGATGGGCCTTCGACCAGAATACGCTGTTCTGTACCCAGCATCTGGCGCGAGTAGATCATTGCCTGGGCGTTGATTTGCTGTTGCAGCTCATATAAGCGCTCTTTCTTCACCTGTTCAGGGGTGTCGTCTGGCATGTCTGCCGCTGGCGTACCCGGACGCGGTGAATAGATAAAGCTGAAGCTCATGTCAAAGTTCACGTCACGGATAAGCTTCATGGTCGCTTCGAAATCTGCGTCAGTTTCACCCGGGAAGCCAACGATGAAGTCAGAACTGATAGCAATACCGGGACGCGCTTCACGCAGCTTGCGGATCTTCGATTTATATTCGATCGCCGTGTGCGGACGTTTCATCATAGTCAGGATGCGGTCAGAGCCGCTCTGAACCGGCAGGTGCAGGAAGCTCACCACTTCTGGGGTGTCTTTGTACACCTCTATGATGTCATCGGTGAATTCAATGGGGTGGCTGGTGGTATAGCGGATACGGTCAATACCATCGATAGCTGCGACATACCGCAGCAGTTCTGCGAACGAGCAAATCTCACCGTCATGCATTTCGCCACGGTAAGCGTTAACGTTCTGGCCCAGCAGGTTAACTTCACGTACGCCTTGCTCTGCCAGTTGCGCGATTTCATACAGCACGTCATCCAATGGGCGGCTGACTTCTTCACCACGGGTGTAAGGCACCACGCAGAAAGTACAGTACTTCGAGCAACCTTCCATGATAGAGACGAAGGCTGTCGGCCCTTCCGCGCGTGGTTCTGGCAAACGGTCGAACTTCTCGATTTCCGGGAAGGAGATATCCATCACCGGCGCGTCGTCCTGCTGGGACTGTTTGATCATTTCTGGCAGGCGATGCAGGGTTTGTGGGCCGAAAATGACATCAACATACGGCGCACGCTCACGGATGTGATCGCCTTCCTGTGTTGCCACGCAACCGCCAACACCGATCACCAGGCCTGGCTTCTGATCCTTGAGGTTTTTCCAGCGGCCCAGCTGGTGGAACACTTTCTCCTGGGCTTTTTCACGGATAGAACAGGTGTTGAGAAGCAGAACATCTGCCTCTTCAGGATCCTCGGTCAGCTCATAGCCGCCGGTCGCATTGAGCAGATCCGCCATTTTTGATGAATCGTATTCGTTCATCTGGCAGCCCCAGGTTTTGATCAGCAGTTTCTTAGCCATGTAACTCATTGCTCATGTTGATGTTTTACGTATTCCGGCAGGGAGAGTGGGGGAACAGTGCGGGCCATTTGCCGCAGAAATCCCAGCCGGAAATCATGGTGTTCTACACAGCAGGGCATGATGAAAAAGGTGGCCCGGCCGTTAATAAGCCGCGTATTGTACTGCTTTAGTCAATCTGTGACCAGATCACGTTCTCCCCAAATTTTTTAGTGGATTTTAGGGCATTGCGCAGGTGGAGAGTCGCAATTGATGGGGTTAACGGTAGAATACGTCCAGCATTGTAAGAGATTGTGTTATGAAACAGTTTGATATTATCGTTGTCGGCGGTGGCATGGTAGGTGCGGCGGTGGCGCTGGGTCTTGCCAGACAGGGAAAACGTATTGCTATGGTTGAGCGACGTGCACCGGAAGCTTTTTCCTCTGACCAGCCCATGGACTTGCGTGTTTCTGCGATTTCACCGGCGTCCGTTTCCCTCCTCCAATCCCTTAAAGTATGGAATGACGTGCTCGCTATGCGTGTCTGCCCGTACCGACGCCTTGAAACCTGGGAACACCCAGAATGCCGTATCCGGTTCAGTGCAGACAGCATGGATCTGCAACAGTTGGGTTTTATCGTTGAAAACCGGATTCTCCAGCTGGCTCTTTGGCATGCCTGTGAAGCCCAGGAAAACCTGGACATCTTTTGCCCGGGTAATATCGTTGCTATGCGCCCTGAGAATCATGGACACAGTGTTGAACTTGATGATGGCTCGATACTTTATGGTCATTGGTTGGTGGGCGCGGACGGGGCAAACTCCCGTGTTCGTGATTACGCCAACATCGGGGTAACCGCCTGGGACTATCGCCAGCATTGTATGTTGGTGAATGTGAAGACTGAGCTGCCGCAGCAGGATATCACCTGGCAGTGGTTTACACCGGAAGGGCCGCGTTCCTTTTTACCATTACCGGGACATCAGGGATCGTTAGTGTGGTATGACAGCCCTGCGCGTATCAACGCCCTGTGTGCCATGTCGCCAACGGCGCTCCGGGATGAGATCCTGACGCATTTTCCCCGCGAGCTGGGTGATATTGAGGTGCTCCAGCAAGGCGCATTCCCATTAACCCGCCGCCACGCCCAGCGTTACTACAACCAACAGATAGTGTTGCTTGGTGATGCCGCCCATACCATTAATCCGCTGGCCGGACAGGGTGTGAACCTTGGATTTAAAGACGTGGACGCATTGCTGGATGTCGTCGCCGATGCAGGGGTGGAATGGGCGAATAACGGCGTGCTGGCAGCTTACGAGCGTAAGCGCAAACCGGATAACCTTATCATGCAGACCGGTATGGATGTGTTCTATGGTGGCTTCAGCAATGACATTGCGCCGCTTAAACTGCTGCGAAATGTGGGACTGAAACTGGCTGAAAACAGCGGTCTGGTTAAGCGGCAGGTACTGAAATACGCCATGGGATTATAGCGAACCAATGGCGATAGAGTGTCTTGTCTATCGCCGTTTATCCTGCGTCAGCGCTACTTCTGTCAACGTGACTAGGTTCCGCAGAACGTTCTCAGGACGCGCTCTTCCGGCGCTGGTGGCGCTTGTAAATCGCGGTTTTCTTCACTCACGGCGTAAGGCGTTTTCAGTGCTTCAGCCAGGCGATGGAATAGGGTGAAGTCATCACGCTCCATCGCATCGTCAATCGCTTTTTCTACCTGATGGTTTCTTGCAATCAGGGCCGGGTTAGCCTGTCGCATTGCATTCAGTGCTTCTTCACTGTCATCTCTCAGCGATTGCCATTCACTGATCCAGCGCTGGCCTTTTTCCCTGTTGTCGAACAGAGACAGCAATTCAGAACCTTCACTTCCGTTTGCGACTCTTGTCAGTGCATCAAAAAACAGGGTGAAATCAATGTGCTCGGATTCCAGCGTTGGCAAGGTGTGATTGACAAACTCCTCCGCGTTTGCAGAACCGGACGTGATCGCCAGTTTGGTCATCAACCCAGTCTGGAAGGTGTCCTGAAAGGTTGATACGTAGGTTTTGAGTTTGTCTTCAGCAACCTCTATCGCCTCGTCTGAGTCATCAGCAAACAGCGGCAGCAAGGTTTCAGCAAGCCTTGACAGGTTCCAGTAGCCGATATTGGCCTGTTGGTCCCAGGCGTACCTGCCATCACGGTCGATAGAGCTGAAGACTTTGCTGGCTTTGAATTCATCCATAAACGCGCACGGGCCGAAATCAATGGTTTCACCCACCAGTGACATATTGTCAGTATTCATCACGCCATGGATAAAACCAACCAGCATCCATTTTGCAATCAGGTGTGCCTGTCTGGTGGCAATCGCCTCGAACAAAGCAGGGTACTGATCTTTCCTACCGGAAAGCTCCTGGAAATGATAGGTGATCAGGTGATCGGCCAGCGCCCGTACGCCACGCTCTCCCAGTTTGGCATACACATACTGAAACGAACCGACACGGATATGGCTGGCGCCGGTGCGCACCTGAATGCCACCCGGCACCATCTGGTAGTCACGCATCACGGATTCGCCGGTGCCTAAAATGGCAAGGGTGCGGGTGGTTGGGATACCCAGACCAGCCATGGCCTCGCTGATAAGATATTCACGGATAACAGCGCCGACAGTTGCGCGTCCATCGCCGCCACGGGAATAAGGTGTTCTGCCCGAGCCTTTCAGCTGGACATCTATATATTCGCCTGCCTTGGTCTGACATTGACCCAGCATATGGGCGCGTCCATCACCCAGTAAGGGAGAGTAGTAGCCAAACTGGTGGCCTGCATACGCCATTGTAATGGGGTGGGTGGCTTTATAGTTGCCGTTGCCCGCCAGAAAGTGAATCCCGGCAGCATCTTCAAACCAGTCGGGGGAAAGCCCGTACTCACCGAGTAAGTCATGGTTGAGGGCAAGCAGGGAAGGGGCGTCTACCCGACTTGGCGCGAGAGGAGTGTACATCTCTTCAGGTAACGAAAGATAGCGTTGGTGTTTGATAGGGTTTTCAATGGTCGCCATGACTGCATCATTCCTTGGTGAGCGAGATCCTAAGCCTACAAGGTTCTGCGTGGCTTTCAACCACGTAAATGTCAGGGAGATAAAAACGAAAAAAGCCCGCGTTAAGCGAGCTCTTGAATATGGCTGGGGTACCTGGATTCGAACCAGGGAATGACGGGATCAAAACCCGTTGCCTTACCGCTTGGCGATACCCCAAGAGGACTTTGCTCTGTGCAAAGATTTTGGTGCGAAGGGAGAGACTTGAACTCTCACGTCCGTAAGGACACTAACACCTGAAGCTAGCGCGTCTACCAATTCCGCCACCATCGCATACCGTATTGTTTGTCAGTTTTTAGCCTTGTCTGACGCTCATATCGAGCAAGGGGATTGGTGCGAAGGGAGAGACTTGAACTCTCACGTCCGTAAGGACACTAACACCTGAAGCTAGCGCGTCTACCAATTCCGCCACCATCGCAATCCATATTGTTGTCAGTTTTTAGCCTTGTCTGACTCTCTATCGAGCAAGGTATTTGGTGCGAAGGGAGAGACTTGAACTCTCACGCCCGTAAGGGCACTAACACCTGAAGCTAGCGCGTCTACCAATTCCGCCACCATCGCAAATTTGTTTCCCAGACTGGAAGCCTTCGCTTCCCGAGATTTGGTAGTTTCTCTTATCTGGCTGAAAGTCTCAAGACCCTCAGGATTAATGGTGGCTACGACGGGATTCGAACCTGTGACCCCATCATTATGAGTGATGTGCTCTAACCAACTGAGCTACGTAGCCAACCCGAAATATGGCTGGGGTACCTGGATTCGAACCAGGGAATGACGGGATCAAAACCCGTTGCCTTACCGCTTGGCGATACCCCAACAGTTACTTTGCTCTGTGCAAAGATTTTGGTGCGAAGGGAGAGACTTGAACTCTCACGTCCGTAAGGACACTAACACCTGAAGCTAGCGCGTCTACCAATTCCGCCACCATCGCATTGTTTTGCACAGGAAAGGAGATGGTGGCTACGACGGGATTTGAACCTGTGACCCCATCATTATGAGTGATGTGCTCTAACCAACTGAGCTACGTAGCCATCTAAACTTTCCGGGGATGTCCCCCAAGTGCGGGGCGCATTATGCGAAGAAGCTCGGATGACGTCAACTTTTTTTCTTGGATTTTTTATCAATTCAGCGACTTCGCTGTGAAAATGAGCAAGGTGGGCGAATTTATAACAGCTCTTGGCGGTAAAAGCGGCTGTTTTTACGCTGTCTAAAGATAAAAAGCTGGCAAAAACCAGCTTTTCGACACGTTGGGGTGCAGGGTGATTACACGTTAAAGCGGAAGTGGATAACGTCACCGTCCTGAACGATGTAGTCTTTGCCCTCCAGACGCCATTTACCCGCCACTTTTGCACCGGCTTCACCGTTATGTTCGATAAAATCGTCATAACCGATAATTTCTGCCCGGATGAAGCCTTTCTCAAAATCAGAGTGGATCTTGCCTGCTGCTTGTGGTGCAGTTGCACCGACAGGGATAGTCCATGCACGCACTTCCTTCACACCCGCAGTAAAGTAAGTTTGCAGGGCCAGCAGTTCATAACCTGCCCGGATAACGCGGTTCAATCCCGGCTCTTCCAGACCCATTTCTTCGAGGAATACCGCTGCTTCTTCTGCGTCCAGTTCAGATAATTCGCCTTCGATTTCCGCGCAAACCGCCACCACCGTTGCGCCTTCTGCTTCTGCAATCTCGCGCACCTGATCCAGATAAGGGTTGTTTTCAAAGCCGTCATCGTTCACGTTGGCGATGTACATGGTTGGCTTCATGGTCAGGAAGTTCAGGTAATCAATGGCTGCTTTTTCTTCTTTGGTCAGCTTCACAGAACGCAGCATTTTGCCTTCTTCCAGCACCGGCAACAGCTTTTCCAGTACCGAGATTTCAAATTTCGCATCTCGGTCACCGCCTTTGGCTTTCTTCGCCTGGCGCTGGATGGCACGTTCACACGCTTCCATGTCAGCCAATGCCAGCTCGGTGTTGATCACTTCGATATCATCGGCTGGGTTAACTTTGCCCGCAACGTGGATAATGTTGTCATTTTCAAAACAACGGACAACGTGGCCGATAGCATCGGTTTCACGGATGTTTGCCAGGAACTTGTTGCCCAGGCCTTCACCTTTGGATGCGCCGGCAACCAGACCCGCGATGTCGACAAATTCCATCGTGGTTGGTAGTACGCGCTGGGGGTTCACGATCTTTGCCAGTGCGTCCAGACGCAGATCTGGCACGGGCACCACACCTGTGTTTGGTTCGATAGTACAGAACGGGAAGTTAGCCGCTTCGATACCGGCTTTGGTCAGAGCGTTGAACAGAGTTGATTTGCCGACGTTTGGCAGACCAACGATACCGCATTTAAAACCCATGAGATGGTAACCTTTCGTTGTAGAAACAGAATGATACCAATCAGATGAATACTCACTCACGAATCTGATTGGTACGCACGCATAGCCTTTGGCTTACTGCGCCTTAAATGTATGCAGGCGATTTTGCGCCTTAGCCAGATCGTCTTTCAGCAAAATGTCGATGCAGCGGACGGCTTCATCAACGGCTTGCTCGATTTGGCTGTGTTCGTGGGCAGGTGCTTTGGTCAGCACATAACCTGCCACTTTGTCTTTGTGTCCCGGATGCCCAATCCCGACACGAAGACGATAGAATTCGTTGTTGTTGCCCAGTTTGCTGATGATATCACGCAGGCCGTTGTGCCCACCGTGCCCACCGCCTTTTTTAAATTTGGCAACCCCTGGAGGCAAGTCAAGTTCATCATGTGCGACCATGATTTGTTCTGGCTTAATTTGGAAAAAGTTCGCCAGTGCCGACACGGATTTGCCTGACAGGTTCATAAAGGTGGTGGGGATAAGCAGGCGCAGGTCTTCACCGCCTACACTGATTCTGGCTGTTAACCCGAAGTACTTTTTGTCTTCTTTGAGTGACACGTTATGAATGCGTGCTAACTCTTCCACTACCCAGGCGCCCGCATTGTGGCGGGTTTTTGCATATTCCGGCCCTGGATTTGCCAGACCCACTAAAAGACGAATTTGATCGCTCACGGTGAGATTCTCGTTGTTCGGTGTAGACAGTCACTGGCACCACGGTAAAACTACCCAGTGCCAAAAGCGGCTTATCCTACCATTATCTGCGTAAAACAAAAATGCCCCGCAAAAGCGAGGCATTTTCGTTGCGAAAAGGAACGATTAAGAATCGAACATTGCAGAGATAGACTCTTCGTTGCTGATGCGGCGGATAGCTTCAGCCAACATGCCAGATAGCGTCAACTGAGATACGCGACCGGTTGCCTGCATTTCTGCAGTCAGTGGGATGGAGTCAGTCACAATCACTTCATCAATCACAGAATCTTTGATGTTCTGTGGCGCGTTACCAGAGAACACGGCGTGCGTTGCGTAGGCAAATACACGTTTCGCGCCACGGTTTTTCAGCGCTTCTGCGGCTTTGCACAGGGTGCCACCAGTGTCGATCATATCATCAACGATGATGCAATCACGGCCTTCAACGTCACCAATAAGGTGCATCACCTGAGAAACGTTCGCACGTGGGCGACGTTTGTCGATGATTGCAATATCAGTGTCGTCCAGCAGTTTTGCGGTTGCACGTGCACGAACAACGCCACCGATGTCTGGAGAAACCACCACAGGATCTTCCAGTTTCTTCGCCAGCATGTCTTCCAGAAGAACTGGTGTGCCGAAGATATTGTCCACAGGCACATCGAAGAAGCCCTGGATTTGCTCGGCGTGCAGATCAACAGTCAGAACGCGGTCAACCCCCACATTTGACAGGAAGTCTGCGATAACTTTCGCAGTGATTGGCACACGCGCTGAACGCACACGGCGATCCTGACGCGCGTAACCGAAGTAAGGAATAACAGCAGTGATTCTGCCAGCTGATGCGCGACGCAGTGCGTCGATCATCACAACCAGTTCCATCAGATTGTCATTGGTTGGCGCACAGGTCGACTGGATAACGAATACGTCGCTACCCCGTACGTTTTCATTGATTTGTACACACACTTCACCATCAGAAAAACGGCTGACGGTAGCGTCACCCAAAGACATGTATAGACGATTCGCGATACGTTGGGCGAGTACAGGCGTTGCATTACCAGCAAACAGCTTCATATCAGGCACGGTGGAAAACCTCGGGGTTGCATCCATTGAGTGTTGTCTGTCTCATTGCGCTTTGAGTGTCGACAGTAGTGGAGAGGTATTCACACCACGTGCGACAAAGCCAGTGAGCCAGTCGGGCAATTTGTTAAACGTGGATCGCGCGTCCTGTTCGTCTTCAAATTCAGCAAAAACGCAGGCGCCGGTCCCGGTCAGTCTCGACGGCGCGTATTCTAGCAGCCACGAAAGAGCCTTATCAACCTCTGGAAACAACTCTCTGACTATCTTTTCGCAATCGTTTTCGTATTTTGTTGACAATAGCGCATTTAATGTGCGCCTGGGCGTATTCCGGGTTAGATCAGGGTGACCAAAAATTTTTGCGGTGGCGATGCTCACATCCGGCTTAGCGACCAGATACCATTTTTCTTCCGCTTCAGTTGGTTGCAGTAATTCGCCAATCCCCTCAGCAAACGCGGTGGTGCCACGCACGAATACCGGCACATCTGCACCGAGCGCCAGGCCCATATCCGCCAGTTCATCAATCGATAACTGGGTTTGCCAGAGGTGGTTCAGGGCCACCAGCGTTGTTGCCGCATTGGATGAGCCACCGCCCAGACCGCCACCCATTGGGAGCACTTTTTCCACGTGGATATGAGCGCCGAGCGGACAGCCTGTTTTGGCTTTGATTGCCATGGCTGCACGGTAGATCAGGTTTTCTTCAACCGATATGCCCCCAATATCGGGGGATAGGGTGATGTCACCGCTGTCATTGGGCGTTATCGTTAGTGTGTCGCCATAATCCAGAAATTGAAAAAGGGTTTGTAGGTCATGGTAGCCGTTGTCACGGCGCCCTGTGATGTAGAGAAACAGGTTGAGTTTGGCGGGGGCTGGCCATGTCGTGGTGTTGTGCGTCATTGCGGATAAACCCATTCAGAGATCACCAGGTTCACTTTTTGTTGGTTAAGTGTCATTTTAATTTTGGATGGCAGCAGGTTGTTGGTGTCCGCATCATAAGCGGTGTAATCCAACTGCCAACCCTTTTGGAGAGTATTGATCTTGTTTTCACTGAGAGACGCCAGCCGGTTATCTGCACCCAGGGTGTATGCGTTTTGCTCTGCAGGCAGGCCTTTTACCCAACGCATCATTTCATCAACAGGTAAGGCAATGCCGGTCAGCCGTTTCAGAAGACTGGCGGCGTTTCGGTCAACGTAGCGTTTGCCGTCACCATCAACCAAGACGGCGGCATCCGGTGTGGCATCAAGCTTGAATAGGGTACTGCCAAGGAAATTGCTCAGGCGCAGTGACAATTTATCCCCCTCCTGTTCCCAGACAAAATGGGCAGATACCCGCTGTTCGGGGCTGATCAGTGCCACTTTGCCTTTGGCAGTAAAACGGGTGATGGCGGATAGCATCGCTTGGTGGGTTTGCCATTCAGTTTGGGGAATCGGTTGGGTGGAACATCCGGTCATCCCCACAAGGGTCAGTAAAAAAAGTACCAAGAGGTGGTGATGTCTGAACATAAGCAAACTCCGTATTTATTTTCTCTGCGCAGAGAAGGGCCATGATTATATCGACGGAACGTGTAAAAATCTCTCTGAACAAGGTCAGTTATTGGGTATAAAGACTCTGAACGTGACTTGTTGAAAATAGGAACGAATAGCTTGTTAAGAAAGTGGGAAAGTCACACTTCTGCTTGTTATCGAGGATAGGAAACTAATGTTATCTTTTATTCGACGGGCCCATAAAGTAAAATCCTCGGCTTGGATTTCACCTGGTGCTGTCGGTAATCTTGCTTAATGAGCTTGTTAGTTCTTGGAATTAATCACAAGACCGCTACGGTCGACTTGCGCGAGAAAGTCGCTTTTTCTCCGCAGCAACTTCGCGATGCCTTGCTCGATCTTAAAGAAAAGCAGGTGGTGCAGAGCGGGGTGATTGTGTCTACCTGTAACCGCACTGAAATCTACTGTGAAATCGACCAGCCCGGCCCCGGTGTGTTGGTCGATTGGCTTTGTGAATTCCATAACCTCGACAGTGAAGCGCTTCTCCCGTGTCTTTATACCCATCATGATCAGGCCGCCGCCCAGCATTTAATGCGTGTAGCCTGCGGGTTGGATTCTCTGGTGTTGGGAGAGCCGCAAATTCTGGGGCAGGTCAAGCAGGCGTATGCAGAGTCTGTCGAGCAAGATGCCGTGAGGGGCTCGCTGGAACGCCTGTTCCAAAAAACGTTTACAGTAGCTAAACGCGTCCGAACGGAAACGGATATTGGTGGTAATGCCGTGTCTGTTGCCTTTGCTGCTTGCTCTCTGGCACGCCAGATTTTCGAATCTCTGGAAACGTCTACAGCCCTGTTGGTGGGGGCGGGCGAAACCATTGAATTGGTCGCCAAGCACCTTTTTGAGCACAAGTGCCAGAATATTATTGTCGCCAACCGAACCCGGGAACGGGCAAAACCGTTTGCCGAAGCATTTGGTGCAGAGATCATTTCGTTGGAAGAAATTCCAGAGTATATGCACAAAGCTGATATTGTGATCAGCTCGACCGCCGCTCCCCTGCCAATCATTGGTAAAGGCATGGTGGAAAAAGCGATTAAAGCACGCCGTCACCAACCGATGCTGCTGATTGATATTGCAGTGCCAAGAGATATCGAAGAAGAAGTAGGCGAGCTGAACGACGCTTACCTGTATACTGTCGATGACTTGCACTCGATTGTTGAACGCAACCGCGACCAACGCAAGGCGGCTGCCATTCAGGCCGAGGCGATTGTTGACGAAGAAAGTGTCGGCTTTATGACATGGATGCGTTCCCGCGGGGCAGTGGACAATATAAAACAATACCGCGCCCAGTCAGAAGCACTCAAAAATGAATTGCTCAGCAAGAGCTTACAAGCCCTCGCCAGTGGTGCAGACCCCAAAAAGGTGGTTATCGAGCTGAGTAATAAATTGACCAATAAACTGATCCATGCGCCAACTCAGGCCATGCAGGAAGCTGCCAGAAATGGCGACGAGCGTATACTGGAAACGCTCCGTCAGAGCTTAGGTCTGGATCCCCTGAAATAGTTTTTAAAATTGATATGAAACCATCTATTCTTGCCAAACTGGAAGCGCTCAGTGAGCGTTACGAAGAAGTGCAGCACTTGCTGGGCGATCCCAGTGTTATCTCTGATCAAGACCGGTTCCGCTCGCTTTCCAAAGAGTACAGCCAGCTGGAAGAAGTGATTAAGTGTTTCTCCGCCTACAAACAGGCGGAGAGCGATCTGGAAGCCGCCCAGGAAATGGCGAATGAAGACGATCCTGAAATGCGCGAAATGGCGCAGGAAGAAGTGAAGGCGGCGAAAGAAGACATCGAACGCCTGACGGATGAGCTTCAGGTGCTGCTGCTGCCCAAAGATCCGAACGATGAGCGTAATTGCTTCCTCGAAATCCGTGCGGGTGCGGGCGGCGATGAAGCGGCGATTTTTGCGGGTGATCTTTTCCGTATGTATAGCCGTTTTGCTGAATCCAAAGGATGGCGCGTGGAAGTGATCAACGCCAACCATGGTGAACACGGCGGCTACAAAGAGATGATTGCCAAAGTGAATGGCGATGGCGCCTATGGCGTGATGAAGTTTGAGTCAGGCGGTCACCGCGTTCAGCGTGTTCCTGCGACTGAATCCCAGGGCCGTGTTCACACTTCAGCGTGTACCGTGGCCATTTTGCCGGAAATTCCGGAAGCTGAAATCCCGGAAATTAACCCGGCTGATCTGAAAATCGACACCTTCCGTTCATCGGGCGCTGGCGGCCAGCACGTTAACACCACTGATTCTGCTATCCGTATTACCCACTTGCCAACGGGCACGGTAGTCGAGTGTCAGGACGAGCGTTCACAGCACAAGAACAAAGCCAAAGCGATGGCCGTTCTTGCCGCCCGCCTGATCAAAGCGGAAGAAGAAAAGCGTGCTGCTGAACAAGCGAGTACCCGCCGCAACCTGCTTGGTTCCGGTGACCGTTCAGACCGCATCCGCACCTACAACTATCCACAGGGCCGGGTGTCTGACCATCGTATTAACCTGACAGTGTATCGCTTGGATGAAGTAATGGAAGGCGATCTGGATTCACTGATCCAACCTATCATCCACGAATTCCAGGCAGACCAACTGGCGGCACTGGCTGAGCAACACTGATGCCTGTCACCATTGAAAATGCGCTGCGTGATGCAGCGCTTTTGTTAGCAGAGCACCAAAGCCTCTCTCCGCGTATTGATGCGTCTGTGCTGCTTTGCCATGTGCTCGATAAACCCAGCAGTTACCTCTACACCTGGTCGGACAAAGCGCTGACGGAAGACGAGGAGGCGGCCTTCAATACGTTGCTGGCGCGCCGAAAAACCGGTGAGCCTGTTGCCTATATCATTGGCTACCGTGATTTCTGGTCACTGCGCCTCAATGTCGAGCCGAGCACCTTAATCCCACGCCCTGACACTGAGCGTTTGGTTGAGCTTGCCCTTGAGCGCTTACCACAAGGTGACGGTGCGGTGCTGGATTTAGGCACTGGCACCGGCGCTATAGCCCTGGCCATCGCCAGTGAGCGAAAAGACATTGCGGTGACTGGCGTGGATCTTCGCGCCGAAGCAGTAGCGCTGGCGATGAAAAATGGGCTTGAAAATGGCATCAATAATGCCCAATTTATGCAAAGCAGTTGGTTTAGCAATGTGCCAGCCCAGCGTTTTTCCATGATAGTCAGCAACCCGCCGTATATCGACCCGGAAGACCCACACCTGTCACAAGGTGATGTGCGATTTGAACCGAAATCGGCATTGGTTTCTGGTGAGCACGGTTTGGCCGATATCCGGGTTATCTGTCAACAAAGCCCGGAATACCTGGTTGATGGTGGCTGGCTACTGATTGAGCATGGATACGATCAGGGGGAAGCGGTACGCACGCTTTTTTGTGGTGCAGGATTCATCGATGTTGAGACGCAGCACGATTATGCTGGTCTCGATCGTGTTACCTTAGGGCGTTTTGTTCGCTAATACCAAAGGTCAACAGACCCATAACAACAAATCTAAAAGAGAGACTTACGGAATTATGTACCTTGCATTGAAGCATACTCACCTGATGTTCATCGCCCTGAGCGTAACCCTTTTCATCATCCGCTTTGCATGGCGGATGATGGACAGCAAAATGCTGGAGAAGAAATGGGTGAACGTTGTTCCACACGTTATTGATACCATTTTATTGGGAACCGGCGTTGCTTTAATATTTATCACTGGTTTCTACCCGTTCACACCACAAGGGGTGTGGATGACTGAAAAACTGACCTGTGTTCTGGCATACATTGCCCTTGGTTTTGTCGCCTTGAAATACAGTCAGGGAACCATGTTCCGGTTGTTTGCTTTCTTTGGTGCTTTAGGTTGGGTCTATGCGGCCGCAAGTCTTGCTATGACCAAAACACCACATCTGTTGGGGTAAAAATGATCGCGTTTACGGACCAGGAATTAGATGAGCTGACGTTGGTAGAGGGTGCCTTGGCACTGAACGCTGCCATTGATCCTGCTACATCCATGCATTGGGTTCGGGCGGAGCTTGAACTGCTGGCGAAGGATGCTGAAAATTTACTGGCAGGGGAAGCCAATGACGAACTGAGGTTGGAAGGCCTGCTGAGACTCTTTTACAAAGAATGGGGCTTTAAAGGTGACTTCGAGCAATACTTTTCCTCTGAAAATGCGTTTGTGGAAAAGGTGCTTAAGCGCCGTAAAGGGATCCCGGTGAGTCTCGGTGCGTTGTTTCTGTTCTTTGCACATCGTCTGGATCTGCCAGTAGAACCTGTCGGGTTTCCGACGCAGTTGATACTCAAAGTCAGCTGGCACCACCGTAACGCGCAGTACATTAACCCGTTTGATGGCGAATTCCTGTCCGACCGGATCTTGCGGGGCTGGCTGGTGGGCAAAGAAGGGCCAACGGCAAAGCTGTATGCTGAGTATCTGGAAGTGACAGACAACCCAACATTGATTGGTCGTTGGCTGGCGGTGATCAAAAGCGCGCTGCTACGTGAAGAAAATTACGCCATGGCGCTGCGTTGCAGCGAGCTTGCGCTTTCCTTCCGCCCGGATGATCCGTATGAAATCCGCGACCGTGGCTATATTTTTCAACAATTGAATTGCGACTGGGTGGCGGCAGAAGACTACGAATATTTTATCGCTCACTGTCCGGACGATCCGGCGGCTGAGCTTTTGAAACTGCAGGTCAAAGTATTGACCGCACAGGCCCCTATTTTCCATTAATCAGGAACTCACCATGACAACACAAAAAACGGTTCAGATTGGCGATATTCAAGTTGCAAATGACAAGCCATTTGTTCTTTTTGCCGGGATGAATGTGTTGGAGTCTCGCGATCTGGCGATGCAGATCTGTGAACACTACGTGGAAGTGACCCAGAAACTGGGCATTCCATACGTGTTTAAGGCGTCTTTTGACAAAGCAAACCGTTCCTCTGTGCACTCTTACCGTGGCCCGGGCATGGAAGAGGGGATGAAGATTTTTCAGGAGTTGAAAGAGACTTTCGGCGTGAAAATCATCACCGACGTACATACCGAAGCACAGGCGCAACCGGTGTCTGAAGTGGTGGATGTGATCCAGCTTCCTGCGTTTCTGGCGCGCCAGACAGATTTGGTTGAAGCCATGGCGAAAACCGGTTCTGTGATCAACGTGAAAAAGCCACAATTCATGAGCCCTGGCCAGGTTGGTAATATCGTTGATAAGTTTGCTGAATGCGGTAACGATAAAGTGATCCTGTGTGAGCGTGGTTCGTGCATGGGTTACGATAACCTGGTTGTCGATATGCTTGGCTTTGATGTGATGAAAAAAGCCAGCAACGGCAGCCCAATCATTTTTGACGTAACTCACTCACTGCAGTGTCGCGATCCGATGGGCGCAGCATCCGGTGGCCGTCGTGAGCAGACCGTCGATTTGGCGCGTGCAGGTCTGGGAACCAAGATTGCGGGCCTGTTCATTGAAGCGCACCCGGAGCCGGATAAAGCGCGTTGCGATGGTCCATCAGCGCTGCCTTTGGATAAACTGGAGCCATTCCTGACGCAAATGAAAGCGCTGGACGATCTGGTGAAAAGTTTCGACGATCTGGATATCCGCTAAGCGTCATCGCAAGGACAAAGGAAAGCCGGCGACAACGCCGGTTTTTTTGTACCTCTAAGATAGGTGGTACGTCGCAAAACCGGTGTATAGGCGGTATATGAATAATAAACTGTAGCTATCGCGATAAATTTAATAGACGTTTAGACGTCTAGATGTTGACGACCTGTCACTTTCGCATTACCCTGCGTTTCACGTCACAAAAAATATGCAATACAACATGACAAAGAAGCAAACAACCATTACGCCATCGGCGATCGCACTCTTGCCCTTCGGGCTTTTCCTGTGCCTGTTTATTGGTACGGGGATTTACTTTTCGGCCCAGAATGTCGATTTTGCCTTTTATCAACTTCCTGCACCGATAGCGGTTTTACCTGCCATCATGCTGGCAATACTGATGAGCAAAGAAAAGCTCAACGGTGCTATTGGCCAGTTTATTGAGGGGGTTTCCCATCGCGATATTACCGCGATGTGTTTGATCTACCTGCTTGCGGGTGCATTTTCTGCCGTGGCGAAAGCGACGGGGGGGGTTGATGCCACGGTGAATCTGGGGTTGGCTATTCTCCCCTCCAGCTTTATTCTGCCAGGCCTGTTTTTAATTTCAGCATTCATTGCGACAGCGATGGGTACTTCTATGGGGACGATTGCTGCTGTGGCGCCGGTTGCGTTGGGTATTGCCGATACCACGGGCATTGATGCCGCTTTAATGGCGGGGGTCGTGCTGAGTGGTGCGATGTTTGGTGACAACCTTTCCATCATTTCAGACACTACCATCGCAGCGACACGATCCCAGGGCTGTCATATGAAGGACAAGTTCCGTGAAAACATCAAGATCGCGTTGCCAGCGGCGCTGGTGGCATTGGTGATTTTTTTCTTTGCCAATGAAGTCACTGACGCCCCTGTTGCCGGTGACATTGACTGGCTGGCGGTATTGCCCTACCTGACTATTCTGGTGCTGGCAGTTTATGGCATGAATGTGTTTGTGGTGCTCACCATTGGTATCGTATTTGCGGGGTTGGTGGGGATGGCACAAACGGCAGACTATGATGTGATGGCATTCAGCCAGGATATCTACAAAGGTTTTGGCAATATGCAGGAGATCTTCCTGTTGTCCTTGCTGATTGGTGGTCTGGCAGAGTTGATGCGTCAGCAAGGGGGCTTAGCCTTCGTTACTGACAAGCTGAGTAAGCTTATCCTTACCCGGGCAGACAAGGAGACAGAAAAAGGTTCTCCGCGTGCCAGCGAAGGCGGCATTGCGGCTCTGGTCAGTATGACTAATCTTTGTACGGCGAATAACACGGTGGCGATTATTGTTGCTGGTGGCGTGGCAAAAGAGCTGGCTACTCAGCATGATGTCGCCCCCAAGCGAAGTGCGAGCCTGCTGGATATTTTCTCTTGCGTGGTTCAGGGTCTGTTGCCGTATGGCGCCCAGGCATTGCTACTGGGATCCATTTTCGAACTGTCGCCACTTAACGTTGTCAGTCAATCCTACTACTGTTTCCTGCTCGCGATTTCAGCAGGGGTGGCGATTATCCGCAGCAAAGGGCAACAGTGATTGGGATAAATGTTGTAAGCACTTCAATTGCGGCTGATTTGTTCGCAGTTAGCGTGTTTTTCAGTGATCCGGATGGCACTTTCTTGAAAGTTCTATGTGATATCCAGTGTAACTATTTAGACTACTTCATGAATTATTAGTAGCTTAGGGGTTGTTAATCGCAACCTCTATATTAACCCCCGGACAAGGCGGAGGCACTGGCTTCCGCCTTGCCGCACAGATAATAGGTATCACCATGAAGGAACGCCTCTCTCTGAAAGCAGTCATCAGTGCTGCATTATTTGCCTCATTGGCAGGCTGTTCAACCACGAGTGAAAAAACAGACGTTGTACCGGGTTGGCAACCCGATACCACTTACAAAGTGACCATACTTCATACCAATGATAACCATGGTCGTTTCTGGCATAACCGTCACGGTGAATACGGTATGGCGGCACGTAAAACGCTGATCGACCGCCTGCGTGCCGAAGCAGAAGCGCAGGGTGCGGCTGTGCTTTTGCTATCTGGTGGTGATATCAACACCGGTGTGCCTGAGTCAGACCTGCTGGACGCAGAGCCTGATTTCAAAGGCATGACCATGATTGGTTATGATGCTATGGCGTTAGGTAACCACGAGTTTGATAACCCACTGGACGTGCTTGATCTGCAGATGGAGTGGGCAGATTTCCCTATGCTGTCTGCCAACATTTATGACAAAGCGACCGGTAAGCGAAAATATCAGGCATACCAGATGTTTGAGCGTAACGGCCTGCGCATTGCGGTCATTGGTTTGACAACGGAAGATACCGCGAAAATCGGTAACCCTGAGTTTATCGGTGAACTGGATTTTCGCGATCCGAAAGAAGAAGCGAAAAAGCTGATTGCTGAACTGGAAGAGACTGAAAAGCCAGACATCATTATCGCAGCGACGCACATGGGCCACTATGAAGATGGCAATCGTGGTGTGAATGCGCCGGGGGATGTTGCGTTGGCCCGTTACCTGAAAGAAGGTTCACTGGACATGATTGTGGGTGGTCACTCACAAGAGCCTGTTTGTATGGAAGGCCCGAACATGTATAACAAGTCGTTCAAACCGGGCGATGAGTGTAAGCCAGATCACCAGAACGGCACCTGGATTGTGCAGGCGCATGAGTGGGGTAAATATGTCGGTAAAGCGGATTTTGAATTCCGCAATGGCGAGCTGAACCTGGTTTCTTATGATCTGATCCCTGTGAACCTGAAGAAGAAAATCGAGGTTAACGGTGACTCAAAACGTGTGTTCATCCAAAACGAAATTCCTAAAGACAAAGCACTGTATGATTTCCTGAAACCGTATCAAGAGAAAGGACAGGAAAAACTGAACGTGAAAATTGCAGAGACCAACGGTCACCTGCAAGGTGAGCGTAATGTGGTGCGTTTCCAGCAAACCAACCTGGGTCGCTTGATTGCAGCAGCACACAAAGAACGTGCGAAAGCAGATTTTGCGGTGATGAACTCAGGCGGTGTCCGCGCCTCGATTGAACAAGGCGATGTGACTTACAAAGATGTGCTGACAGTACAACCGTTTGCAAACATGGTGACATACACTGATATGCGTGGCGCAGAAGTATTGGATTACCTGAATGCAGTGGCGACCAAGCCAGTGGATTCAGGTGCCTATGCGCAGTTTTATGGCATCTCGATGACAGTATCACCTGATGGCGTAAGCGATGTGGTGATTGGCGGTGAGCCTTTGGATCCCAATAAAACCTACCGCTTTACCGTACCTAGCTACAATGCAGCAGGCGGTGACGGTTATCCGAAACTGACCGATCACCCGGGTAACGTAAATACGGGGTTTGTGGATGCAGAAGTGTTGAAGGACTTCATGGAGAAAAACTCTCCTATTGATGTCAACAAATACGCGCCAAACGGCGAGATCACTTACAAGTAAGCACCGCATACACTGGCGTACAACCTCACGTCAGAGACACAAGGCACTGGTGACAGTGCCTTTTTTTATGTCATTATCGGCGGAAGAATCACCCTGATATCCTGATGGTTTCAGGTTGCACCAATACAGAGAGATGGATATGACACCGGCAATAATCCTGGCGGAAAAATCAGGCATCAGTTTTAACGTGCACAGCTATGAACATGATCCCAACAACACCCAGTTTGGATTGGAAGCAGCCAGCGTAATGGGGCAGGATCCTGCCCGTGTTTTTAAAACCCTGTTGTTTGCCATGAATGGCGATCCCAAGAAGCTGGCAGTAGCAATCGTACCGGTTTCAGGGCAATTGGATTTGAAAGCAGCGGCAAAGGCAGCTGGCGCAAAAAAGGCTGAAATGGCGAACCCCGTGATTGCAGAGAAAACCACAGGGTATGTGGTAGGGGGAATCAGCCCACTTGGACAGAGAAAACGCCTTCCGACACTGCTTGATAATAGTGCGCAAGCCTTTGAAACTATTTACGTCAGTGCAGGAAAACGTGGCCTTGAGATTGAACTTTCTCCATTAGATTTACTCTCACTGACACAAGGAAAATTTGCCGCTATCGGCAAGGAGGGGTAATCAATGTGCAAGAGTTGGTGGGGATGCATTTTGTTAGGATTACCTCTGACCGCCTTTGCAGGAAAAGAACATTCTGCATTGATGGCCTGCTACAAAGCATCTGAAACACACGTTGAAGTGACCGCCTGTCTCGATAATCGCTGGAACGTTTCCCAGGATGCACTCAATAAAACAGAAGCGGCACTCAGGGAGCATTTCATCAAGCTGGATGCTCTGTCTTCATTGCAACATGGTGTTCCCGTGGCGGCACAGACATTCTCTGCTTTTCGTAATTGGCGAGAGGCACAATGCAAAATGGTTGAAGCCAGTTATGCTTCAGGTTCTGGCAGCGGGCAGGGATACCTGAACTGTATGATTGAAATAACCAATGAGCAAATCGCGCGCCTTAACAGCCTGATGGGTGTGAAAGGAGAGGCTAAGTGAGTGTTTCCGTCTGGTTGGGGCTTGCGCTGGTATGCCTGCTGGGCGCCATCTCTCCGGGGCCGAGTTTGGTTGTGATGATGCGTCACAGTCTGGCTGGCGGTCGTGTGCACGGTATTGTTGCAGCCTGGGCACACGCGCTGGGAGTTGGTCTCTATGCGCTTCTAACATTGCTTGGCCTTGCTGTCATCCTTAAGGAGTCCCCAACACTGTTTAAGGTGATCACCTACGCCGGTGCTGGTTATCTTGCTTGGTTAGGGGTTAAATCATTGCGTTCGAAAGGTGGTGTCGCCGCCAAGCTGGAAAAAGGCGAAAAAGCAACACTGTGGGAAGCTGCATGCGATGGCGCGATGATTTCCATGCTAAATCCTAAATTGGCGCTGTTCTTCCTTGCATTGTTCAGCCAGTTTGTGGCGATGGGTACTGATATCTTCAGCCGTGCCGTGATTGTGATAACACCGTTTGCGATTGATGGTCTGTGGTACACCCTGCTGGCCCTGATGCTTTCCTCGTCACGTATGCTGGAAAAACTTAAACAAAAAGCAGTCGTTATCGACAGGCTATGTGGTGTGTTGCTGATAGGACTGGCTGTGCGGGTTATTGTCACGCTCTAGCCAAAAGGTGCATTTGGACAAAAACAGGAGCCGATGGCTCCTGTTTTCGATTCCTGTCTTCTTCTCACTCAACCTCGCCGGTTTAAATGGCGTTCACGAGTTTCAAGCTTCTTTTCCTGGCTCTTCTTGATCATCACGTATACCGCACCGGTACCACCCTGGTGGCGCTGCGCTGAATGAAAACACTGAACATCCGTGATCTGCTCCAGCCACTGACACACGTAGCTTTTCATCAGTGCCGGTGGATTAGAGCGTTCGCCTTTGCCGTGCACAATGATCACTGAGCGTATGTCCATACGCTGGCATTGCTTCAGGAAACGAAGCATTTCATCGCGTGCATCTTTCAGGGTGTATTTGTGTAAGTCCAGCCGGGCGTGGATGTCATATTTACCGAGGCGTAATTTGCGAAACACGCCATCCTGAACGCCTGGGCGCTTGAACGCGACAATATCGTCTGGTTTCACCATCTTGGCATAATCTAACGACAGGTATTCAGGATCACTCTCTGAAAGGGATTGTGCCGCCAACTGACGAGCTAGTTGTGCATCCGTAGGTTGGTGTGATTGCTGGGTTCTCTCGACCGTATCGTGTTTGATAGGCGCGACATCTGCCATCATCTCCCGAAATAAGTCGAACTCGTTGTTACCGTTCATAGTTGTTACGGGGTTGTTGGTGCGTTGTCTGAGTATAACGGTAAACTATTCCGAGATCTCGTTTGATGTGATTTCCAAGTCGGCATTAATACGCGAATGATACCCTCTTCAGCGTAGTGAACTGCATAGGGAACGAAAAAAAGCGCAGAGCGTGTAAAACGCTTTGCGCTGTGAATAAAAAGAAGCCGAAATGCGTTGCGGGCTTCCGGCGTAAGCAACCAAGTTTAACGTTAACTGGTTTTAGGAAACTATTGCGTTCCTGGTGTTTTCATCGCCTTGTAGACAAAGAAGCCAGCCATAAAACAGATCATGCCCAAGGCAACAAAAATGACGATCATTGAGGAGAGGCCAATGGCGTTACCGAAAAGTAGGTCTAACCAAAATTCCATTTTTGTGCTTCCTGTGTCTGTGAACGTTAAGACTAGGTTGCCAATGGGTGAATGCGTTAACGATGATCTGGATCAAGTGAACATCTTGTTAGTGGAACGTGATAATTCAAATGTGTTTGCAGTCGCAAAAAACGTTGGGCTGGTGATCCTTTAAGCGAACGGTTCGTAACACGCAAAAATCGCGATAAAATACTTGAGTCTTAAGCGCGGATGCGTAATATAAGCCACCTCTGAGACGTGCAGCGGATCAGCATTGTCGGTGAATAGCGCAGTTTGATGGCGCATCCCGGCTCTTGGGAATAGCGGACCAGAGGGTGACCCTCTGATAACGAAACCTCAAGATAAAAAATACATGCTCGGTGAATAGCGCAGTTTGGTAGCGCATCCCGGCTCTTGGGTATAGCGGACCAGAGGGTGACCCTCTGATAACGAAACCTCAAGACAAAAAATACATGTTCGGTGAATAGCGCAGTTTGGTAGCGCATCTGGTTTGGGACCAGAGGGTCGGGGGTTCGAATCCCTCTTCACCGACCACTTATTTAAATCATCTTGGAATATCTGAGATGAAATGACGGTGAGCCTCTGATAGCGAGCCTCAAGACAAAAAATACATGTTCGGTGAATAGCGCAGTGTGGTAGCGCATCCCGGCTCTTGGGTATAGCGGACCAGAGGGTGACCCTCTGATAACGAAACCTCAAGACAAAAAATACATGTTCGGTGAATAGCGCAGTTTGGTAGCGCATCTGGTTTGGGACCAGAGGGTCGGGGGTTCGAATCCCTCTTCACCGACCACTTATTTACGTCATCTTGGAATATCTGAGATGAAATGACGGTGAGCCTCTGACAGCGAGCCTCAAGACAAAAAACATGCTCGGTGAATAGCGCAGTTTGGTAGCGCATCCCGGCTCTTGGGAATAGCGGACCAGAGGGTGGCCCTCTGACAGCGAAACCTCAAGACAAAAAATACATGTTCGGTGAATAGCGCAGTTTGGTAGCGCATCCCGGCTCTTGGGAATAGCGGACCAGAGGGTGGCCCTCTGTCAGCGAAACCTCAAGACAAAAAATATATGTTCGGTGAATAGCGCAGTTTGGTAGCGCATCTGGTTTGGGACCAGAGGGTCGGGGGTTCGAATCCCTCTTCACCGACCATTATTCGAAGCCTCGCAGCCATGCGGGGCTTCTTTCGTTCTGCTGTTTGTAACAAACTTTCTATCCCCGCTCTTCACTGTCCCTAAATTGCGGTAAACTACGCCATTACTCTGGCTTTATCGCAGTAAGGATTCGTTATGAGAAAGTCCGTCATTATTTGGTTTATTTTGTTGTTTCTTGTCTCAATGATTGTCACCCAAGTGGTAGTGAGCAGTTAATGACTGCCTACCTAGTCAGAGAGTCGGGAGCTCACAACTGACTTCTTTACCCTGAGTCAACAGCGTGACTTCAAACCCGGCGCTTTCCAGCAAAGTCAGTAATCCTTGTTCGCCATAAAGGTGCAGCGCACCGACTACCATGGCATAGTTTCCCATAGAAAAGCGATTTGGATCAGCCAGTGCTTTGAGCCAGTTATGGTTTCGTTCATCGATCAGTTTACGTTCAAACTCCCCGGCTCCGTTTATAAGGTTCACCATTTCGGTCATCTTATCATCGTCGCCAACCTGCCAGGCCTCGATGAGGCAGGGCATAAACGTCTTGGAAAATGTCCAGTAGTCGATAGTGTCTGTCAGCAGTTCCAGGCCATCTTTGGGCGCCTTTGCCAGTAAGTCGACCTGTTGCTGCACCGTTTCAAGAGGGAGTACTGGAATGCCTAATTTCTGGGTATGTGAGAGGAAAAACAGGTCGACCCCCAACGCTTGTTGCAAGCCTATCTGATTGATTTGGTAAAGTTGGAGCGCCATCGCCGCTTGCCAGGGAGGAAGGTTTAGCAGCTTAGTGGCGGGTACATTGGTTCCTGCGGCGATTTTTTCGAGCTTACGGGTTTGGTCTTTGTCGAGGTAGCTGGAGGCTGGATAACCGTTGGGAACAGTAATGGACTTATCGTTAATAATGTCTACTTCCACAATCAGGCCATCACTGGTTTCAAAGCGATCAACCATGACGTTGGGTAAAGGGTAAAACGCGGGCTTACCAGCGTGAACCGAACCCATTATGGTGAACGTGAGATCGCCTTTTTGTGCTTGCCAGACCTGAGGGGAGGCAACAGAAAAAGCGCTGAAGAAAAGGGAAAAAAGCAGGGTGAGAATGCGATTCATGAAGCCTCCATACTGTCGAAGCAACAGTATGGAGGTTCAGTGGTGAATTGTCAGTCTTTGTTGTGGCTGTTAAACACCATGGTCATGCCGCTTTTGGTGAAACCAATCACGTCATAAGGGTCTTTCTGGTCGCCATATTCCATACCCGGTGAGCCGACAGGCATGCCAGGAACGGCCAGACCTGCCAGTTTTGGTTTTTGCTCAAGGAAGGCTTTTACATCGCTGGCTGGAATATGGCCTTCAAACAGGTATCCATCAATCACGGTGGTGTGGCAAGACGCCAGTTGCGGTTTGATGCCCAGTTTCATCTTGATGGGGTTCATATTGACATGGTCTTCCGACGTCATTTCAAAGCCGTTCTCTTCCATGTGTTTTACCCACTCTTTACAGCAGCCACAGTAAGGGGATTTGTAGGTCACACCTGACGCAGCGAAGACGCTGGTCGACAGTAGCGCAAAAGACAATGCAGCAAGTTTCGGGATGGATTTCATCATTCTCTCCTCGGTGTTTGTATCTTGTTGCAACAATGGGGCTCATGACGGGCACCATCGGCAATATTTTGATCCTTAAAGGCATAGAGCTTGCGTAGAGCCCTTTGCCAAAGCGAGTCAGTCAGCGGCATCTCCACGGCACTCAATATTGATGTCAGGCTATGTTGGCTGGCATCGTAAGTGAGTATCAGTTGGTTACCGCATTGTTTCAGTTTGAGAATTCCATGCTCATAAAGCGCCGTCTCCAACTCCTTGCTGAGCGGCGTTATCAGTGTGAGCTTTCGTTGCACAATAAACGCGTTGGCGTTCATTGTCCGCCCTTTGTGCCAGACAGCCAGAACCACCATACGATGGCAGCAATCAACCCAAACCCAATGATATTAACCAGCATGGTTTCCTCCTTTAGGTGGTTTGAACCAGCGCAGGCGGTTTGCGTTACTGACCACTGTGATGGACGATAACGCCATGGCAGCTCCCGCAACAACTGGGCTCAGCAGCGCGCCGGTGAGGGGGTATAACACACCAGCAGCGATGGGGATACCCAGGGAATTGTAAATAAATGCACCAAACAGGTTCTCTTTCATATTACGAAGCGTTGCTTTGGCAAGGGTTAACCCGTCTGTCGCGGCATCAATAGAATGGCGCATCAATGTCATCTGGGCGCTCTCAATCGCCACATCACTGCCTGAGCCAATGGCAATACCTACTTCAGCTTTGGCAAGAGCCGGCGCGTCATTGATACCGTCACCAATCATAGCGACCCGTTTACCTTCGCGTTGTAAACGATTGACCACATCGGCTTTGCCGTCGGGTAATACGCCGGCGATAACATTCTCAATGCCAGCTTGTTTGGCAATAGCCCTCGCGGTATCCGGGTGATCACCGGTCAGCATGACTACGTGATAGCCCAATGCTTTCAACCGCTTAATCGCGTTGGCTGAATCAGCGCGAAGTGGGTCACTGATCCCAATCAGGCCAAGCAATTCCTTCTCATTGGCCAGGTAGATGGCGGTTTCACCACGTTCAGCATGTTGTCTGGCAGCATCTTGTCCTGATGTCAGGGAAATTCCGCGCTCTTCCATCAGCCGGGCATTCCCGAGCAAATAGGTGCTGCCGTCAATCTGTGCGCTAAGGCCTTTACCGGGGATCCCTTCGAATTTTGAGAGCGGTGACAGTGTCAGTACTTTTTCTCTGGCGGCATCAAGCACAGCTCTGGCCAGCGGATGCTCTGAGCCCTGTTCCAGGCTTGCCGCAATCTGAAGCAGTTCAGTTTCTGGCATCGAAAGACTGACAATGGATGTCACCTGAGGTTTGCCTTCGGTCAGTGTTCCTGTTTTGTCCAGCACCACCGTATCGACACTTGCTGCGTGTTGCAGGGCTTCAGCATCGCGGATCAGTACGCCAAGCTCGGCAGCGCGGCCAACCCCGGTAGTGACAGACATAGGCGTTGCCAAGCCGAGTGCACAGGGGCAGGCGATGATAAGAACCGTCGTGGCGGTTACCAACATAAAACTGAGTTTCGGATCTGGCCCAAAGTTATACCAGCCAAGTGCAGTAAGGATGGCGATGATCATCACTGTAGGCACAAAAATCGCCGAGATAGAATCGGCCATTTTAGCCAGCGCCGGTTTGCTGCTTTGCGCCTGACGTACCAACTGGATAATCCGTGACAACATGGTGTCACTGCCGATACCGGTGGCTTTAAACAACAGGCTGCCGTTCTGGTTCACTGTACCGGCATGCAAGGTGTCACCCTGTTCTTTTCGCACCGCCAGGGGTTCACCAGTCAGCATGGATTCATCGACGAAACTTTCGCCATCTTCCACAACGCCGTCCACCGGGATTTTGGAGCCGGGTTTAACACGGAGCATCATGCCAGCCTGTACCTGTCCAAGCGGCACTTCACGCTCTTGATCTTTTTCAACAACCAATGCGGTTGGCGGTTGCAGATCGAGAAGTCTATCCAATGCTTTTGACGTTGATGCCCGGGCTTTGGCTTCGATGGCATGGCCGAGGGTCACCAAACCCAGAATCATCGCGGTGGCTTCAAAGTAAACATGCCGTGCCTGGGCCGGGAAAAGCTCGGGTGCTATGACCACCGCCACAGAATAGAGCCATGCTGAGCCGGTACCCAGTGCAACCAGGGTATCCATGGTTGCGCGGTGGTGCCGGGCTGCCTTGATGGCATTAACGAAGAAATGTTTCCCTGCTGTGCAAAGCAGGGCAAACGTCAGCAGCGCGACAATGCCCCAGCCAACCTGACTGGTGGTGCTGTCGATGGTCATGGAGCCGCCTAGCAAGCCCCAAAGCATCAGCGGTGCACCCAAACCGAGTGACAACCAGGTATGACGTTTGTGCTCAGCCAGTTGTTCAGCATGCATAGCAGCTTGCCGCTCACGGCGGGTTTCTTCGCTTTCACTGATTTCTGCACCGTAACCGGCATCGGTGACGGCGTTGATGATGCTTTCTGTCTCTGCATTGCCAACAACCAATGCAGTACGCTCAGCGAGGTTAACGTTGACGGACTCAACACCCGGCACCTGTTTCAGGGCACGCTCAACCGATGCCACGCAACTTGCACACGTCATGCCTGAAAGAATAAATTGCCGTGATTCCGTCCCCTTTTTAGAGGCGGAGGTAGAGGCGGAGGCTGGCGTTTCTGCGTCAAGCTCTTTGGCGTCTTGCGGTTGGGAGGGCTCATCAGTCCCGGTTTCTGCCTGTGAAGGAACCTGATAGCCGGCTTGTTTGACGATAGCAACCAGGGCGTCACGTTCCAGACGGCTGGTGATGGTCGCTTCCGTTTTACTGATGTTGACCTGATACACATCTGGCGAGGATTCAAATGCGGCGGTTAGCTTGGCCACGCATTTGCCACAGCTGAGCCCTGCCAGTGGCAGTGTGTCGATGTGGCCAACCAGGTAACCCAGTGACTGAACGGCCAATATCACGTCAGTGACAGGTGCATCCGCATTGATAGTCAGGCTGGTTTTATCCGCCTCCGCCAGTTTCACGCCTTCTACTGCTTCTACCGCCGTCATGACTTTGCGTGCACAACCCATACAGTTTAACCCTGAAAGGGGAAGGGTGATTCGCATAGTATGTGTCGAGCCTTCCTGGGGAATGTCCAACTCTGTCTCTGTCATCACGATACCTTTAAATCTGCTTGAAGTTCCCGGTGGGGAATGTTCATAATTCAGGAGAATAAACCTTCCATCAACTGTAAGGTCAAGCATGTTTTCAAGGCCAAGACGTTTTCAAGACAATGGGGTGTAAATGAAGATCAATGACATTGCGAAAGTAACAGGACTGACACCGAAGACAATCCGTTTCTATGAGCAGAAAGGGATCATCAGTGAGCCTGCGCGCCTTGAAAACGGTTACCGTGCCTACAGTCAGCAGCACATCAACGAGCTTCAGATGATCCGCCGTTCAAGGCTGGTGGGGTTTAGTCTTGAAGAGTGCCGGACACTGTTGGATATGTCGCGAAACCCAAACCGTCGCAGTGCTGATGTGAAACAAAAAGCGCTGGATAAAATCGCAGAAATAGATGAAAAGATACAGGAGCTTCAGGCGATGAAAACGTCGTTGAAATCCCTTGCCAGTGCGTGCCCTGGCGACGACAGCGCCTGTTGCCCTATCATTGAGGCGTTATCGTCAGGCGAAGACTAATAAAAAAGCGCCGGAGCGCTTTTTAGATAGGGTATTAGTAAAGCAGCGAATACAACTGGCGACGATAGCGGCTAGCCAGTTCGTTGCCTTGGCCCAGTGCCGCCAGGATATCCATCATGGTTTTTTTCGCGTCACCGTCTGCAAAGTTCAGGTCTTTGCGCAACAGGCCAATCAACAGCTCCAGAGCTTCTTCCTGCTTATTTACTTGGCTGAGCTTGATTGCCAGTTCGAAGGCAAGATCGTTGTTGTCAGGGGCAGCATCGAAGGCGGCTTGTAGCTCACGAATCTCTGGTGTGTCGGCAGCCTGTTTGTGTAGTTCCACTTTTGCTACCAGCGCTTTATATTGTGCATCCTGATCTTGCATCAATACCGTTGCCAGCAAGGTTTCAGCAGCATCGAACTGTTGTGCTTCCACATAACACTCTGCCAGTGCGAGCTTGTGTGCGCCTGTTTCTCCCAACGTGGCTTCAACTGATTTCAGCAATGGCAACGCTTCAGCATGATGGCCTTCTGCCATCAATGCCTGTGCCTGTTTGAAGGTCATTTCATCCTGACTTGGTAAGTGGCGGTCCAGCATTTCACGCACGGTATCTTCGGTTTGTGGGCCAGCAATGCCGTCAACCGGCTGGCCTTTGCTGAACAATGCGATAGTTGGCAAAGCGCGCACGCCAAACTGTGCCGCCAACATTTGTTGCTGCTCGCAATCCAGCAGTGCCAGGGTGAACGCGCCTGCATACTCATGTGCCAGCTTTTCCAGTGCAGGGATAATTTCTGTACTTTCCGGGCTCATTTGTGCCCAGAAATGAATGAGTACCGGTGTCTCTACTGAACCTTCCAGGATCTGTTGGAAGTTCTGCTCATTAAGTTGAACAATGTGATTTGGTTGCATAGCGTCGCCTGAGCTTGAAAAGTCATTTGGTGTAAAGGTGGGGGGGATGCTATGAAAATTCAAGGCATTGTTCGGTAAAGCAGTGACAATTATTGAATCTTGCTGGCTCAACTCACTGATCTGAACAGAAACCTGACGAAAAAGGCCACAGGAATACCCGTGGCCTTCATTCATTTGCGCTCGCTGATGTGAAACGCTGGGTTAGAACACAAGCAATATTGCCAGCGTTACACTCAAACAGAGCCAGTTCAGTTGACTTAAGGACATAGTCCGGCTCCTTTGGGATATTTATTCTTTTTTGTCTCCCCGTTCACGGCCTGATCCGACACGCATCACATCAAAGTGGAAGTTGGGGGCAGGTGTTTCACGGTACAGGAGAAATATTAGCGGGGCTTTGTGACAAAAAAATGAACAAAAAAATTACTTTGAGTGTCACATTTTGTAGATAATCGGGCAAAAACAGTCTGGTGCGAAAGAAAGTGACAATATAAACAAAGAGTTATTCACCTTGCCAACACATGAATAGTAGCCGGTGATCAACATTGCCTTGGCTACCCATCGTTTTATCCTTGTTTTTTGAGGTATGGGCGCATCTGTTCTGCCATAAAACCGGCAATCCATGGCTGGGCAATATCTTTTGGGTGCAGGCCATCTGACATCATCCAATCTTCGGTTAAAACAACCTTTTCCATGAAGAATGGAATGAGTGGAATTTGCATTTCTTTACTCAATGCCGGATAGATATCTGCAAACGCCTTGCTGTATCGTTGACCATAGTTAGGTGGGATCTGTATCTGCATTAACATCACCTGTGCGCCACTTTCCCGGCTTAAACTGATCAATTGAGCCAGGTTATTGCGTATCTGGTTGGGTGGAAAGCCCCGCAAACCATCATTGGCCCCGAGTTCAATCAATACATAGTCGGGCGAATGCTGCTCAAGCAATGCGGGCAACCTTGCCAGGCTGTTGCCAGACGTATCACCGGAAATGCTGGCATTGATGACAGACGTAATGTCACTGGTTTCAGTCAGTTTGGGGGCTATCAGACTGGGCCAGCTTTTCTCCAACGCCATTTGGTAGCCAGCGCTAAGGCTATCACCAAGTACAAGCAGTGTCTGCGCCGCAGCGCTATGACTGATAATCAAAAGACAAAAAGAAAGGATGCGAATCATGACAACTCCAGTGATCAGGGCCAGTAACGTGTCGAAAACCGTGACGACGAATGCGCAGTCTCTGACCATTCTGCAGGATGTTTCCCTTCAGGTCGAGCAGGGGGAAAGTATTGCTTTAGTTGGGGTTTCCGGTGCAGGCAAATCCACCCTGATGACCTTACTTGCAGGGCTGGATACGCCTTCAATGGGTGAAATAGAGCTTTTGGGCAAGCCTTTAAGTCAGTTGGATGACGATGCGAGGGCGGCACTTCGCGCTGAATCCATTGGCTTTGTGTTCCAAAGCTTCCTTCTGGTGCCATCACTGACCGCGCTGGAAAACGTGTTGCTGCCATGCACTATTCGTGGTGATGACGAAGATGAAGAAAGGGCGCTGGAACTTTTGGCATCTGTTGGCCTGAAAGGGCGCGAAACGCATTTACCTTCCCAGCTTTCAGGTGGTGAACAACAGCGTGTCGCCATTGCCCGGGCTTTTATGACGCGCCCGAATGTACTGTTTGCAGATGAACCTACCGGCAACCTTGACCAACATACGGCTGCCACGGTTATCGATCTTCTGTTCTCATTAAACCGCGATCACGGCACCACGCTGATCCTGGTCACCCATGATCCGGCACTGGCTGAGAAGTGTCACCGAACCCTGCACCTCAATGCGGGCGAACTGGTGGGGGCAGCATGAGGAAGAACCTTGTCTGGCGCTGGGCATGGCGCGAACTCTTTCATGGTCAACTGTGGCCGGTGGTGGCAGCTCTTGCCCTCATCATTGCCTGTGTGTTTGCCTTGTCAGCACTGGCGGGACGTATCGAATCCGTATTGACCCAGCAAGGCCGCTCCATGCTGGCCGCCGATTTGGTACTGCGAAGCAACCAGCCGCTCTCGCCGCAAACATTGCAGGGTTTTGAGACGATGAATGTTGAGCGTTCAGACCAGACCCGGTTTGGCACCATGGCGTTCAGTGAAAACAACATGCAACTTATCAGCGTGAAGGCAGTAGAAAGTAACTACCCCTTGCGCGGTGCATTGGAGCTGGAAAGTGCCAATGTCATGCATGACCGCGTCCAACCCGGCGAGCTTTGGCTGGAAGAGCGGCTGTTTACCCTGCTTGATGTAGGGTTGGGAGACAAGGTTGATGTGGGTGACCTGACTCTGACAGTCAGCGGGAAAATCGTCTCTGAACCTGAACTGTCCTTCAATCCTTTCAGCCAGATGCCAGCTGCCATGATGCACATGAGTGACGTTTCGGCCGCAGGGGTTGTCCGTCCCGGCAGCCGTGTCAGCTATCGTTATTTCTTCCGCGGCGGCGACAGTGAGTTAGAGGCAGTGAAAGGGGCCTATACCCCGATAGAAGGACAACGCTGGATAGATGAAAATACCGGCGATCGCACGGGTGATATGCTGGACAGGAGCCGGGGATACCTTTCCCTGACCGTTGTGCTGGTGATCATCATGGCGGCGGCAACTTTGTTGCTCACCTGCCAGCATTATGTGGACAGCCGTACCCAGACCCTGGCGATGGTGAAAAGCCTTGGCGCGCAGCGCAGCTGGGTAAGGCGCTGGCTCGGTAGGCAGCTGTTGATGCTGATGTTGATGGCAACTGTGCTCGGCCTTGGCTTTGGTGCGCTCCTTGAATACCTGCTTCGCCTGCCGCTGGCGGATGTGTTGCCCTCGCCGCTGCCAAGCTATGGCTATCTGCCGTGGGTACTTGGGCCTTTGGTCGCCTTGCTGGTGGCATTGCCAGCACTTGGCATTCCGCTTATCAGGCTGATCGAAGCGCCAGCCATGAGCGTGCTTCAGGAGCAAAGCGCAGTGCGGGCAAGAAAGAATCCGTGGAGCTGGCTGCTGGCGTCGGTGCCTGTGCTTGCCCTGATTGCCTGGTCTTATGATAACCGCCTGCTTTGGCTGGTATTGGCCGCGTTGGTGGTCATGCTTAGCCTGCTGGCGGCGATTGGCGTGATGGTGTTGAAAGTGGCGCAAAAACGGGTGCGACAACCGGCGTTCAAACTGGCGCTCAGCCGTATTACCCGTAATCCTGCGTCAAGCGGCGCGCAGTTGGGGGCGTTGGCTACGTCCTTTATGTTGCTTTCCATTATCTGGCTGCTTCGTACTGACTTGCTGGAGGATTGGCAACAAACCCTGCCGCCGGATGCGCCGAATGTATTTGCACTGAATATTGCCAAACACGAGTTGGATGGCTACGTCGGCAGGCTGGATGCCAACAAGCTTGAGCGTTCAGAAGCGTATCCGATTGTGCGCGGCCGCTTGGTGGCATTGAATGGACAACGCTATGCGGCGTTAACGCCAGACAGGGAAGAGCGTGATGAAGCGCTGCGCCGCGAGCTCAACTTTACCTGGCGTGATGAGCTGCCAAGTCACAATGAACTGTTGGAAGGGGTATGGCCCAGTGACGGTGGCGTGTCGGTGGAATCCGGGATTGCAGAGAGACTTGGCTTACGTCTTGGGGATCGGTTGACGTTTAACGTCAACAGTCAGGAGTTTGATGCGGAAGTGAACTCCATCCGGGAGGTGGAATGGCGCAATATGAAGCCGAATTTCTACTTCATATTCGATCCGGCGCTGGTGGAAGAATTACCTGCCAACTGGTTGGTCAGTTTCCGTCTGGAAGACAGCCAGAGTGATATCCTCAACCAGCTGGGACGTGACTACCAAACCGTGACGTTATTGGATTTGCGTACCATGAGCGGACGGATACAGGTGATCCTGAAGCAAATCAGCCTGTCGTTGTCTGTGTTGGCCGGATTGGCGGTTGCCAGTGGCTTATTGCTATTACTGACTTTGCTGCGGATCACGCTGGCAGAGCGGCAACGGGAGATCATGCTTTACCGGACACTGGGTGCGAGTAAAAAACGCATCAATACCACGCTTTGGGCGGAGTACGGCATCATGGCGCTGGTGTCAGGCTGTATGGCGGTCGGTGGTGCAGAGCTGGCGATGGCAGGATTGCTGAAATGGGGCGTTGAGCTGCCGGTGCGTTTGCATCCGGAAGTGTGGTTAAGCCTGCCAACACTTGCGGTAGGACTGGTGTTCCTGACGGTTGCCTGGATGTTGCGCGGATTGCTTGAACCGCTCAAGCGGTAATGTTTTTCCAGACGAGACGTGAAAGGCACGCTGTGATGCGTGCCTTTGTTTTTGCGTCACTTTTTATCCGCGAAGCAGGTTTTCTAATGCAGGCTCCACGGTAGGAAACTCAAACGCGTAACCGCTGTTTTCAAGCGCCCTTGGCACCGCACGCTGGCTGTCGAAAAGGAGCTGGCCTGCCTCGCCCAACATCAGGGTAATGGCAAATTTGGGCGTAAACAGGAAGTGGGGGCGTCGCAATGTGGCGGCCAGAGCTTGGCTGAATACCTTATTGGTAACCGGATGTGGCGCAGTCATATTGAAAGGGCCTCGGGTCTCTGCGTGTTCCAACAAATGGATGATGCCGCCCACCATATCGTTGATATGGATCCAGGGGAAATACTGGTTACCTTCCCCGATAGGGCCGCCCATGCCGAACTGGTAAGGTAATAACATTTTTTTCAATGCCCCGCCGTGCTTGCTGAGCACAATACCGGTTCGCAGCAGGCAGACACGGGTTTTATCTGAGTCGGCACGCAGGGCGGTTTTTTCCCAGTTTGCGCAGACAGAATGGGCAAAATCGGTAGCATCGACAGTGAGCGACTCATCGATAATTTTGTCACCCTGATCGCTGTAATAACCGACTGCCGATCCGCTGATAAAGGTGTGGGGAGGATTGTCAGCCTCTAAAATCCGCTGCACCAGCTTTTCGGTGATCCCCCACCGGCTGGCACAGATAATACCTTTCTGCTTTTCGCTCCAGCGCTTGTCGACAATCGGTTCACCGGCCAGGTTAATGATGGCGTCAAACTGGCTGATATCGGTAATGTCGTCGATGTCTTTGATCAAATGCACTTTGGTGGGCAACACCTCCCGCGCGTTGTCTGGCGAGCGGGTCAGTACCGTAATTTCATGGTGCTCAAGTTTGGCTATCAGAGCACGTCCAATCAGGCCAGTTCCACCTGTCACGAGAATTTGCATATGAAAAATCCAATATCGGCTTGTTACTCATCAGTATGCATTCAATCGGTTATTTGATCAGCCTACAGATGATGCCGGTGCCGTTATTCTTTAAAACCTTGTTAGCTTTATCACTCTATCGGCATTGTGAATTGGCAAATCTCCCTACACTGGCCCAAGGTTATCGGGGGCTTGACCACAAAAGGTCAACAATCCCAGTTGAAGCAGGATGCGTTATTCCCTGCCTCCGACGCCTATGGCGGTCAGGGCTGTCACCTGGATATCACACTAATTTGTCTATTTTACTGTCCTATCAGGCAACCCGGAGTGCCTGTAGCCTTTCTCTGGAGAGAGTGTGAAGGGAATTACTGCATTGTTGGGTGCGATGCTGGGAAGCCTGAAGGATTTGCTTCCTATCATTCTTGTTATCGGCTTTTTTCAACTGATTGTATTGCAGCAACCGCTGCCGGACTGGATCTCCATCATGATTGGCCTCGTTCTTGTAGTAATGGGGCTGACCTTTTTCGTCTTTGGACTCGAGATGGGACTGTTTCCTATTGGTGAATCCATGGCGCACTCCCTGGCGCAAAAAGGGAGTGTATTTTGGCTGGTGGTGTTTGCTTTCCTGCTCGGTTTTGGCACCACGATAGCCGAGCCTGCGTTGACTGCCGTCGCTGCCGAAGCGGCCGAAGTCGCTGCTGAAGGCGGAATGATTGCGATGTCTGAGGAAGCGCAGTCTTCTTATGCCAACGGCCTTCGGATCACGGTTGCACTTTCCGTGGGCGTTGCAATAGTGCTCGGTGTGTTGCGTATCCTCAAAGGCTGGCCTATCCACCGCCTTATTATCGGGGGCTACATTCTGGTGGTGATCATGACAGCGTTTGCGCCACGTTACATCATCGGCATCGCTTATGACTCCGGCGGTGTGACGACATCTACCATCACAGTGCCACTGGTAACCGCACTTGGTGTGGGGTTGGCAACGGTGATCAAAGGTCGTAACCCCATGGTAGATGGCTTTGGTTTGATTGCCTTTGCGTCGCTGTCGCCAATGATCTTTGTGATGGTATACGGGATGGTAGTGACATGAATGTCCTGACTACCCTGCTCCCCACCTTTTTTGACACCCTGTTGTCGACAGTCAGGGATGTGATCCCGATTGTCTGCATTATCTTTGGCTTTCAATTTGCTGTACTCAGAAAGCCGATAGCCAACATCAAGCGAATTATTTTCGGGTTTATTTACGTCATCATCGGCTTGTCCTTGTTTCTGATGGGACTTGAAATGGCACTGTTTCCGCTGGGCGAATCGATGGCTACCCAGTTAACCGCGCCCGCTTTCCTGTTTGGGGAAGGAGAACAGATCCCGGCTAACTTCACCTGGGATCATTACTACTGGGTTTACATCTTCGCCGCTGCGATTGGTTTCAGTACCACAGTGGCAGAGCCTTCTCTCATTGCCGTTGCCATCAAAGCTGCGCAGGTGTCCGGTGGTGCAATCAGTGTCAATGGTCTGCGTTTTTCAGTCGCGATTGGTGTGGCGATAGGTATCTCTCTTGGCTGTTATCGCATCGTGGTTGGGGATCCCATTCACTATTACATTATCGCGGGTTATATCGTCGTGGTGACCCAAACCTTCTATGCGCCCAAGTTTATTGTCCCGCTGGCCTATGACTCTGGCGGGGTAACAACATCAACGGTAACCGTCCCCTTGGTGACAGCACTTGGCCTGGGGCTGGCCTCAACCGTACCCGGCAGGAGCCCTTTGATTGATGGCTTTGGCTTGATTGCCTTTGCCAGTCTGTTCCCCATGATCTCTGTGATGGGGTATGCACAATTAACTGCGTTGGCAGCCAAACGGAGTACCACCCAAGAAAATACGAGGGGATCATAATGCGATTCAAACTGATTGTTGCTTTTATTGAAGACGCGAAAACTGATGCCGTTTTGGATGCGGCCAGAACGGCGGGAGCGACCGGTGCCACAGTGATTAACAATGCGCGGGGCGAAGGACTCACGAAAAAGAAAACCTTCTTTGGCCTGACGCTTGATGTCCAGCGTGACGTTGTACTGTTTTTGGTGGAAGAGCATCTTGCCCGTTCTATTCTTGAAACCATCAATGTGGTAGGGGAGTTTGATGCGACATCGGGCAAGGGCATAGCGGTGCAACTGGATGTGGAAGATGCCGTGGGTGTGGCGCATCAGGTTCAGGAATTAAGCAGTAAGATTGAGGATGAGTTATGAAAGTGACCAAAAGGGTCCGTGATGTCATGAAGGACGACTATGCGTTAATCGATGGGCTGACCACAGTAGCAGAAGCCATTCGCATTGCCAGGGACAAGGAAGTGAAAGCGCTCATTGTGAAAAAACGCGACGAAGATGATGAGTTTGGTCTGGTGCTGATGAATGATATTGCCAAGAAAGTGCTGTCACAAAACCGCTCACCGGAGCGTGTGAATGTGTATGAAATAATGACCAAGCCTGCGCTGTCTGTTTCGCCGGAGATGAATGTGAAGTATTGTGCCCGCCTGTTTGAACGCTTTGGCATCAGCCGTGCTCCTGTGATTGACGGTGGCGAGATACTTGGCGTGGTGAGCTATAACAGCATTGTGATGTATGGCATGTTGTCAGATTGATAAAAATGGCAGACCTGACTTCCTGATGATTGGATGGTATGGCATTCAGAAAGTAGAGTGCTTTCTATTGCCTTACATTTAACTGGGTGATTTGTTTTAGGAATATTGGTGAATTTCAAATCACCTCTTTTCATTTTTCTATGTTGTGTGGATATGGCATGCTGACTTCAAGTACAACAATAAACACACATTGGATGAGGTTATTTCTATGAGCGCAGCCATCGCACCATCAACGCTGGTTTCTGTTTTGGTACAGTCAATTTCGACACCTGAAGTACCGGAAGGTAAGCGCGTTGAAATTCGTTCAATTTCACAGCAGGCACCATCCAGCCGATTGCATACATTGCTAAATAAATTTGGAGACATATTCCAAAAACTGGCAATGCACAAATAATCAAACGGTAGAGAGGGCGGGGAGACCCGCCCTCACCGTATGTGCATTATTTAACGGCGCTATATTTGCTAAACACATCAAACGCTTTACGGCTTGAAAGATAGTCATAAAACGCGCGGGTTTCTTCATCAGCATCATCACGCACAATGACATTGATCCCGCGATAGGTGACGCGATCAGGTTCGATAGGCACTAAATCAACAAGATTCTGATTCGCGTGATACCATTCCGGCCATGTAATCCAGGCATCTGCTTTTTCGCCCCCGTTACTGCCAAGAAGCACTTTTGCAGCGGCGCCACTGCCAGGTGCTTGGTAAACTATTTTTGAACGGAATTTTTCCAGATCCTGAATATTGCCCTTTCTGCCGACAATGTCCTCCCACAGAGCGGTAGACGAGGTCACGCTGTTAAGTAACTGGTTGTTGACAACAATACGAGATACGTCCGGGTTATTGATGAGATCGTCAATGCCCCGAATGTTTTTAGGGTTTCCTTTCTGAACCAGGATCACAGCAGGCCGTAAGAAAATGACCTTGGAATGATGCTGGTTGAAGCCGAAATCTTTAAACTCATCCAATAAAACAGCAGAATAGTTTTCTGATGTTCCCCATAGAATATCTGCTTTTCCTTTTGTGCAGTTTTTCCCTGTTCCTTTTGCACAAGCTTGCCAGGTATTATATGGTCCAGGGTTGATATTTATCTCTAGATCTTTAAATTTGCTGTCTTTTTTGAAGTTTTCAACGATTTCTTTTAATGCATGGTGCGGTCCTCCCGCGCCATACAAATTTATTTCTTTTGCGTGTGAAAGGTTGCTGATGAATAGGCTGGATATTGCCAAAGCAATGAGTTTTTTATTTTTCATTTCACTTTCCCTTTTAACATGGATTGAAAATAAAAATTAAGCCAGTGTATCTACTGGCTTAAATATGATTTCAATGTGTATCCCTTTGAAACGATAAAGTCTTAAAGATTAAATCTTACAGACTTCCCTGATTGGCTATTTTTATTTCCAAGTTGTTGCTCACTCAGTTCTTGATTATAAATTGTTAATAGCAGTCTATCCCGGCATCGCATTCCATGCTTTAACTTGCTAATTTTATGGTGTTTTTCTATTAAATCATCAACATATTGTTCACGACAAATGAATGGTATTGTCGTTTGTTTTATTCTTTCTATTTTGCTTGAATCACGTTCATGTTTTATATTGATGAATGTTTTGGCGAGTTCTGTAGCGCCAAGCTTAAACGCAGACCGTGCAGACATGCAATGTTGCACTTTTATTTGATGATATAAAAGGCTGACTTTGTTCATGGTTGTCTCCTGGTATTTTTATGGCCTTTATAATTTCACGATCTGGTTAATGTGAGAAGTGAAAAAATAAGAAAGTGGCTATAGTTTTTTTCAAGAAGACTTTTATTATGTAGGAATCACCAATGCTATGAAATTCTGCATAGCATTGAATGCATTGATGACTTATTTTTTTTAGGTATATCGAATCTTACGGTTGTCTTTCTTTCACAATCAAATGATTGCAGGCTGAGTTCATGGTTGAAAATTCGAATTAACTGCTTATTTCTTTCTCTCATGTCATCTTTGGTTATTATAATTTGTCTGAATGTGTTTAGTTCATTCTCATACAGTCCCTTTAAATAAAATAAATCTTGCATGTCCTTTAGTTTCTCTAAATTTTTCTTATCATGTTCTTGTTTTATGCGTAGGATATTTTTTGCCAGATCAAAATTACCAGATTTAAGCGCAGACTGGCATTCTTTATCTTTGATTTTATAGCATAATCTCTCTATCGGCTTCATTGTTTATTTATCCTAAGTGGTTATAACACAATTATTTTCTCATTTTTGATATATAAATTGAAAGTGAAAATAAATAGACAGTTATTGTATGTTTTTTCATGCTTCATGTGTTCGCTGCGTGTAAAAAATAAAAAGCCTGTGGCATTGCACAGGCTTTATGTTGGCATATTTGTTTTAGCAAAGAACTGATCTGTTACCAGCCTTTAACCGCACCCCCATCGAAAATTTCCGAGGCGGCGTTGTAGACTGTGTCTGTTTGGTATGACTGAACGAATTGTTTTACGTTCTGTGCATCCACGTTATCTTTACGGGCAACAATCAGATTCACATACGGTGATTCTTTGTCTTCGACGAATATGCCATCTTTTTCTGGAGAAAGATTAATCGCACTGGCATAGGTGGTGTTAATGACTGCCAGTGTTACGTCGTCCAGGGAACGTGGCAATTGTGCGGCTTCCAATTCAACAATCTTCAGGTTTTTCGGGTTGCTGATAATGTCGAGGACTGTGGCTTTCAGGCCCGCTTCGTCTTTCACATCAATCAGTCCCTGTTTCTCAAGCAGCAACAGTGAACGGCCAAGGTTGGTTGGATCGTTGGGTACCGCGATTTGTGCACCGTCTTCAATTTGCTCAACAGATGTAATTTTGCTTGAGTAACCAGCGATAGGGTAAACCAGCGTGTTGCCAGCAATTGCAAACTTATAGCCGCGGTCACTGATTTGCTGATCCAGATAAGGTTTGTGCTGGAAGGCGTTGGCATCAATAGCGCCTTCTTCCAGTGCTGCGTTTGGCGATACATAATCTGTGAACGTAACCAGTTCAACATCAAGGCCGTATTTCTCTTTTGCGACTTTTGCAGCGACTTCTGCCACTTGTTCTTCAGCGCCGGCCATCACACCGATTTTCACCTTGGTCAGGTCAACGGTTTCTTCCTGTCCACAGCCGGTCAGTACCAGTGTAGAAGCCAGGCCAACGGCGGCGGCGATTTTCTTAAGCGTAAACGTCATCACATCTCTCCTTAACTATTTATATCCATGTAGGCGCGGGAAGCGCCTTGTTATCTGTGGTCAACCCGTTTTACCAGATAATCTCCGGCTGACTGGATCAGTTGCACCATGATCACCAGCATTACCACCGTGATCAGCATGACTGTGCCGTCAAAGCGCTGGTAACCATAGCGAATACCGACATCCCCAAGGCCACCGCCACCGACGGCGCCCGCCATCGCTGAATAGCTCACCAATGTCACCAGGGTGATCGTTGCACCATTCAAAATACCCGGCAGTGCCTCAGGCAACAGCACCTTGTGGATGATTTGCAGTGGGGTTGCCCCCATTGCCTGTGCGGCTTCCACCAAGCCGGATGGCACTTCCAGTAATGCGCCTTCAACCAGACGGGCGATAAAAGGAATGGCGCCGACGGTCAGGGGCACGATAGCGGCGCCTGTACCGATAGAGCTGCCCACCACAAAACGGGTAAATGGAATAATGGCGACCAGCAGAATAATGAAAGGGATCGAGCGGCCAATATTGACAAGGGTGCCGATTGATTTGTTCAGCACGGTATTTTCAAGCAGGCCACGCGGTTTAGTCAGGTGTAGCAGCACACCCAGCGGAATACCAAACAGGAAACCAATGGCGCCAGAAACCAACACCATGGTCAGGGTTTGGCCCAACGCCTCAGCCAACAGGCCAACAAGACGTTCGTTTTCGACAAACCAGCCTGAAACAGCAGCAATATTAAGCGACATAGCCCAGCACCTCGACGTTGATATTGTGTTCCCTGAGATCAGTCAGCGCCTTGCTGACGTTGTCTTCCTCACCAAAAAATTCTGCCAGCATCAGGCCAAACTTCACGCCACCGGCATAATCCATATCTGAACTTAAGATACTGATGTCAATATTGAATTTTCTCGATACCTGACTGATCACCGGGGCGTCGACACTGGCGCCGGTAAATTCAAGGCGAACCAAAGGCGGTAAACCTCCGCTGTTTTCCGGTGTGAGGCGTTCGGCGTAGTCGCGGGGAATGGATAAATCCAGGGTAGAACGGATAAAGGTGCGTGCCAGTTCAGATGTAGGGTGGGCAAAAATATCGCCGACCGGCCCTTTTTCAACCAGCTCACCGTCACCGATGATTGCCACTTCATGGCAAATGCGCTTCACCACATCCATTTCATGGGTGATCAGCAAAATAGTTAATCCCAGTTTCTGGTTGATGGTTTCCAGAAGCGTCAGGATCGATTGTGTGGTGGCAGGGTCTAGAGCGCTGGTGGCTTCGTCACACAGCAGCACTTTGGGGTCGCTCGCGAGCGCACGGGCGATCGCCACACGTTGTTTTTGGCCACCGCTAAGGTTTGACGGATAGCTCTGGTGTTTGTCATTAAGGCCCACCAAATCCAGCAACTCGGTCACTTTGGCCTGGATATATGTGCGATCCTTGCCAGCCAGTTCCAGCGGTAAGGCCACGTTGTCAAACACGGTGCGGGAAGACAGCAGATTGAAATGCTGGAAGATCATCCCGATTTTCTGGCGCTCCCGCGTCAGGTCAGATTGGGAAAGGGCGGTCAGCTCAACACCATCAACCAAAACCTGGCCGGATGTTGGACGTTCTAAGAGGTTAACGATGCGGATCAGCGTACTCTTGCCCGCGCCCGAGGCGCCAATCACGCCGAAAATCCTGCCCTGTGGAATGTGGAGGTTAATGTCGCGCAGGGCGTGGATCGTCACATCCCCCTGTTTGAACGCCTTATTAACCTGTTTTATTTCGATCATACGCCTTCCTGGACAAAATCGTGTTAATGAGAGGTGAGATATGCAGCGATTATTATTAGGTTTTTGTTTGCTTCCGGTATTTACTGCTATCTGATGCTATTTATTGTTGCATACTAAGTCAATAGATATTTTTACGGCTAGACGTCTAAACGTATATTTAGTAATGACAAACAGGTTAATAAGTGAATGCCTATTCCTATTAAGTAAGGCAGAAATAGCTGATCTCTGTATGTTTGTAACTAAATTTGATTTCTATTGTGTCAATTGTTGGTTTTTTTGTTGTGAAACACTAAAGCAAGGAATGCCGTAGGGTATAGTCTGCTATTCGGTATTACGGTCAGGAAAGAGCTTTGAGAGCGTCATTGAAAAGAATGATGTTATGCGCGAGTGCCTTAAGTTGGGTGCTTGTTTCGCTCATGCCTGTCATCAATGCACACGGAAGTAACGCCGGAGTGTGGGAAACCCTGTGTACCGTTAACGGCTTCGAACGTGTCCTGATTGAAGACGGCGATGAGGCCGCGGGCACCGAAAAGCGCCATGGCAAGCCCTGTCCCTTCAGTCATTTTTCTACCTTTCAATACGTCACACTCACTGCAACTGACACTCACACTTACGTTAAATTTGCGGGGAACCAGGATTACACTTTATTGGCTCAAAGGGTAAGATTTGGGTCCCCGATCGCCCGTGCGCCACCTGCCCCTGCCTCTTTTTACACCTAAAGAACAACAGTAACCACACACATAACCCACTCTAAATGCACTGGATACTTGCGGTGTGTTTGTTTATGAGAAAGGAAATTGACTATGGTTAGTCAAACAGGGACGCAGTCAGCTGCTAAAGCTGCCCACAAGTCGCGTTATTTCACTGCCTGGCGCTGGCATTTCTATGCAGGCCTTTTTGTTATTCCATTTATGGCGATGCTGAGTTTCACGGGCGTTATTATGCTCTTTGACGATGAGATCGAATCGGTGCGCTACGGTGAACTGCTAACCGTGACGGCACAAAACGAAACCCGGCTTCCTTCTGCACAACTGGCGGCGGTAAACGCCGCGTTCCCAGATGCAATCGTGACGCAGTTTATGCCAGCCGGTTCACCGGAGACAGTAAACCGCTTCTCAGTTCGCCTGCCAGATAATGAAACCCGCTTTGTGTTGGTGAATCCCTACACAGCTGAGGTTGTGGGCAGCATCGACCGTAGCGACAGTTGGTATGCACTTGCCAATGATATTCACGGCACTCTGCTACTGGGTGATATGGGTGACCGACTGATTGAAACTGCCGCGAGTTTCACTATTTTGCTTCTGGTGTCAGGCCTGTATCTCTGGTGGCCGAAAGATGCAGCAAGCCGTGCCTGCTTTCTAAAGATTCGCACCGACAGTGGTTCGCGCATCTTTATGCGGGATCTTCATACCAATCTGGGAGGGATTTTGTCGGTCGCTTTGCTTTTTTTTGTCATTTCAGGTCTGGCCTGGACAGGGATTTGGGGCGGCAAAATTGTCCAGCCATGGGGAAGCTTCCCGGCAGAGCGTTCAAAACAACTCCCTGAATCGGTGATTACCCATCAGGCGCTGAACCATGGTGCTGAAGAGGAAATGCCATGGAATCTGGAGCAGACGCCGGTGCCCGTCTCACACCACGGCAGTCATAACGTGGAGAATACCTCGGCAGATAAACGTTCGTTGGCTGCGGCCATCAGCATTGATGACGTCGTGAGTAAAGCCCGTGATGTTGGTTTTACCCAATACAGGCTGCGATTCCCGACATCGGACACCGGTGTTTATACCCTGTCAGCGAATACCATGAGTGGTGACATTACTGACCCTACCAAAGACAGAACCCTGCATATCGACCAGTACAGTGGTGAGGTGCTGGCAGATATTACCTTTTCTGATTACAACTGGATGGCGAAGGCCATGGCTGCGGGTATTGCGTTGCACCAGGGAGATATCAGTGTGATCAACAAAGTCTTCAACCTCTTTGTCTGCCTGGTGTTTCTCGTGATTTCGATCACCGGCGCTATCATGTGGTGGAAGCGTCGACCACAAGGCTCGAAGCGTCTGGGGGCTCCCTCCGCCCAGAGAGACAGTGGTTTGTGGTTGAGCGGCATTGTCACACTGGCGGCAATTTGCCTCTTTCTCCCTTTGGCTGGGATCTCAGTCATCGCAATTTTATGCATTGACTGGCTGATTTTGCGCAAACTCCCTATTGTCAGACAGGCCATTCGTTAACAAATAAAGCCCTGTTTTCGGGGCTTTATTGTTTTTACTTCAATGCGGGTTGGCAACGTATCCTTCACATCGGGGTAGCACGCGAATTCAAAGCCACAGAGGCGTATATCAATCAGAAACTTAATGAATACCTGATCATTGTTTGACCAACTTCAAACAACCTTGAGTTGCTGCTATTTGCGAGGGCGCAGAATGAGTAGAGTTATTGCAACATCTTATTAACCGTATGGTTAGTGAGAGTGACAAGGACTGAACAGGCAGCATGCACTTATTTTAGGCGATCTTTCCTGCTGCTTGTTGTTATCGCTATTTCAAGCAAGGAGACTGAAATCATGTTGAAACGTCGTTCGTTCCTCGCCACTGCTGCCGTCGCACTGAGTGTGTTTCTGGCAGGGTGTGGTGAGCAGAAACAGGAAACGGCTGCAGAAGCTGCCCCCGCCGCGCAGGAAAAAATCAGCTGGAAAATGGTCACAACCTGGCCGAAGAACTTCCCTGGTCTGGGAACCGGTGCCAATAACCTGGCTGAGTTGATCACAGAAATGACCGATGGCCGTCTGGAAGTAAAAGTGTACGGTGCCGGTGAGCTGGTTGGGGCGCTTGATGTGTTTGATGCGGTTTCCCGCGGTACTGCCGAAATGGGTCATGGTGCAGGTTATTACTGGAAAGGGAAAGCACCGGCAGGACAATTCTTTGCAGCAGTGCCTTTCGGCCTGACCGCGCAGGAAATGAACGGCTGGATTTATAACGGTGGCGGTCTGGCGCTGTGGGCGGAAGCCTATGAACCTTTCGGTATCATTCCTATGCCTGCCGGTAACACCGGTGTACAAATGGGCGGTTGGTTTAACAAAGAAATCAATGACGTCAGTGACCTTGAAGGCCTGAAAATGCGTATCCCCGGGTTGGGTGGCGAAGTGCTGAAACGTGTTGGTGGTACACCGGTACTGTTACCGGGTGGTGAAATCTTCCCATCACTGCAATCCGGTGCGATTGATGCCACAGAGTGGGTTGGTCCGTACAACGATTTAGCGTTTGGTCTGCACAAAGCCGCGAAATACTACTACTACCCAGGATGGCACGAGCCAGGAACAACGCTGGAAGCGCTGATCAACAAAAATGCGTTTGAAGCCCTGCCGAAAGATCTGCAAGCTATTGTGCTGGCCGCAACCCGTGTCGCTAACGCTGACATGTTGGCTGAGTTTACCGCACGTAACAACGCGGCACTGGAAAGTCTGATTAACGAACACAAAGTAGAACTGCGTCCTTACCCGAAAGCCGTATTGAGCCAACTTCAGGCTGTCGCGGATGACGTGGTGGCAGAGCAGGCCGAAGTGGATGAGATCAGTAAGAAAGTCTACGACTCTTACAAATCATTCCGCGATCAGGCGATTGACTGGCATGCCATCTCTGAGCAAGCCATGCTGAACGCCCGTAACCCGCAATAAGGTTGATAAGGCAGCGCCATTCAGGTGCTGCCTTTCACTCTCCCCATAAAAAACAGCCCCCGTGCTGAAATAAGAGTTGTCGTATGGAAACCGCTTCTCCTTTTTTGATTGCCCTCGTCCGTGGGATCAATCGTTTTAGTGATTGGACGGGTCGCTTCGTTTCCTGGTTCGTGTTGGCCATTGTACTTATCACCTTCGTGGTGGTGGTGATGCGTTATGTGTTCAACACGGGCTCGGTGTTTATGCAAGAGTCCGTTCTCTATTTTCATAACTATGTGATTATGCTTGGTGCAGCTTATGCACTGCTGAAAGGTGCTCATGTCCGCGTGGATATTTTTTACCGCCCCATGTCTGACAGGAAAAAAGCCTGGGTGGATTTGATGGGCTTTCTGCTCCTGTTGTTGCCGACCTGTGCCTTTATTTTCTATATCGCGTGGGACTATGTCGCTGCGTCGTGGGCCATTATGGAAGGCTCGCAGGAAGCCGGGGGCGTCGATGCCCGCTATATCTTCAAAACCAGCATTTTGTTGATGCCGGCACTGGTGATCATCCAGGGATTGGCTGAAGCACTGAAAGCCCTGTTGATGTTGACCGGCTATCAGGCACTGGCAAAACAGCTGGAAGACCATGATGAGGAGCACGCGCTATGACCGAGTTCTTTGCATTGTTCCTGTTTCTGTTCACTTTCGGCGTGTTGTTGCTCGGCTACCCAGTGGCATTTTCGCTCAGCGGTTCAGCGCTGCTATTCGCCTTTATTGGTTCGGTAACCGGTACGTTTGATCCGGCATTCCTGGAAGCGATTCCCAACCGTATTTCCGGCACCTTGTCTAACGAGCTGTTAGTGGCCATTCCGCTGTTCGTTTTTATGGGCGTGATGCTGGAAAAATCGAAAATTGCGGAAGACCTGCTCGATACCATGGGGCAGGTGTTTGGCGGGCTTGCTGGTGGCCTTGGTATTTCGGTGACTATCGTTGGCATGCTACTGGCAGCCAGTACCGGTATTGTGGGCGCGACAGTGGTCACCATGGGCTTGCTGTCGTTACCTTCTATGATGAAGCGTGGTTATTGTCCACGCATTGCGACGGGAACGATTTGCGCGTCGGGGACGTTGGGGCAAATCATCCCGCCATCGATCGTGCTGGTGTTGCTGGGGGATGTGATTTCATCGGCTTACCAGCAGGCGCAGCTCGATCAGGGGATTTACTCGCCGGAAAGCATTACCGTGGGTGACCTGTTTCTGGGCGCGCTGGTGCCGGGCTTTGTGCTGGTGGGGCTGTATATTGTGTACCTGATTGGTATTGCGATGTTTCGGCCGTACCGCGTACCACCAATTCCGGCAGAAGACCGTAAAGTCAGCAAAGAGCTGTTTCTTCAGGTACTGACGGTGCTTATCCCGCCGGTTCTGCTCATTGTGCTGGTATTGGGTTCCATCCTTACCGGTATTGCCACGCCAACCGAGGCGGCATCTGTCGGTTCTGTCGGTGCGATCATCCTTGCTGCCAGCAAGCGGATGTTTAACATCACTATTTTGAAAAACGTGATGCGCACGACCACGGAAGTGACCGCCATGGTCTTTTTGATCCTGATTGGTGCTTCGCTGTTTGCCCTTGTATTCCGTGGGTTTGGCGGTGACGATATTGTCCGTGACTTCCTGACCAGTTTGCCGGGTGGTGTCTTTGGTGCCATGTTATTGGTGATGCTGGTATTGTTCCTGTTGGGCTTTTTCCTCGATTTTATTGAAATCACCTTTGTGGTGATCCCGATTGTTGCGCCAATCCTGCTGACCATGGGGGTCGATCCTGTCTGGCTTGGGATCATGATAGCCCTTAACCTGCAAACCTCTTTCCTGACGCCACCATTTGGTTTCTCGTTGTTTTACCTGCGGGGGGTAGCGCCAGGTTCCATTTCAACCCTCGATATCTACCGGGGAGTCACGCCATTTATTGCTATTCAAATTCTGGTGCTGGTGATGCTGGCTTACTGGCCGTCAATGGCGACCTGGTTGCCGGCATGGGTTTATGGTTAAGTGACATTGAACATTTGGGTGCTAAGCCTCCGGATTCGGAGGCTTTTTTCGTTTTCGGATTACCGCTTGACGGGATGCCTCTGTCGGTTTTAACTACGTTTCTTCGCGCTTGATTTGTCTGGAGATGATGTGGCACCTGCAATTGATTTCGCCATGCTGGCGGTGTTTATACCCACTTTCTTTTTCGTGTCGGTCACCCCGGGGATGTGTATGACACTGGCGATGACGCTCGGCATGAGTATCGGCGTTCGCCGGAGTTTGCACATGATGTGGGGAGAGCTCATTGGCGTGGGGCTGGTTTCGCTGGCGTCGGTGATTGGCGTAGCAGCAATCATGCTGAATTATCCTGAGCTGTTTCTGTTCCTTAAGTATGTTGGTGGGGCTTACCTGTTTTACCTGGGTGTGCAGATGTGGTTATCGAGAGGGAAGATGGCAATCCCGGCAGACTTATCTTCCAGTGCAGATACATCGCCGCTGACGCTTGCTATGCAAGGGTTTGTGACTGCCATTGCCAACCCGAAAGGGTGGGCGTTTATGATCTCACTGCTGCCACCGTTTATTAACCCGTCTCTGGCATTGCCTCCCCAGCTTTCGGTGCTGATTGGTATTATCCTGCTGACGGAATTTGGCTGTTTGTTGCTTTATGCCAGTGGTGGCCGCACGCTGCGCCATTTCCTGCAAAAAAGTGGCAATGTGCGCATGATGAACCGCATTGCAGGCTCGCTGATGATGGGGGTCGGGGTTTGGCTGGCGGTTGGCTAAGGTTAACTGACCCTAATCTTTGTATGTCTCAGCAATCCGAATAAATGCGTTTTTGGCATTAAACATAATGTCGACCAGCTGGGGGTCAAAGTGTGACCCCCTGCCTTCCCGAATAATATCAAACGCTTCATCATGGGTCATCGCGGCTTTGTACACGCGCTTACTGACCAAGGCATCAAAAACGTCGGCCACCGCCATCAAGCGTGCACTCAAGGGAATCTCCTCTCCGGACAGGCCTTGCGGGTATCCCGACCCATCCCATTTTTCATGGTGACCGTAAACAATTTCCTTGGCAGTGCTTAGGAAAGGGTAGTGTGCGCCCACTTCTTCTTCTGCTTTGACGATCGCTTTATAACCCAGTTTGGCGTGGGTTTTCATGATGTCGAACTCTTCTGAGGTCAGCTTGCCGGGTTTGAGTAGGATGGAATCGGGGATCCCCACTTTACCAATGTCATGAAGCGGCGCAGTTTTGAATACCATGGTGATGTATTCCGGTGTCACCAGAGCGGGATATTTGCCACGAAGATAGAGTTGGTCGGCGAGGATCTTCACGTAATACTGGGTACGGATAATGTGGTTTCCTGTGTCCTGATCGCGCGTTTCGGCGAGGCTTGCCAGTGCGTTGATGGTAACATCCTGTATGACGCTTAACTCTTCCACGCGGCGTTGCACTTCAGCTTCGAGATACTCGTTTTGGTTATGCAGGAAATCTTTGGACGCTTTGTTTTCTAAGTGAATTTTGATGCGCGCCAGGGTAATGGGGGGGCTGAGCGGCTTTTTGATGTAATCTGCCGCACCAACAGAAAACCCGTATTCTTGATCTTCGGATTTGTATTTTGAGGTGAGGAAAATCACCGGAATGTCACTCGCCCCTTTTTTGGCTTTTATTTGCCGGCACACTTCATACCCGTCCATCCCGGGCATGACAACATCCAGCAAAATCAAATCAATCGTAAACTTCTCGACAATCGCCAGGGCGGTTTGGCCATTGGTTGCCGCTTTGACGTCGTAGTTGTCTTTGAGCATTTCACTGACAAACACAAGGTTTTCAGGCGTATCGTCGACGACCAAAATGGTTGCCCGTTTTTTGGGGGTATTCTCCGGTGATGCCATCAAGAGGATCCTGAATCACTTTCCACTTATTCAATCCTAGGTCTACTCTTAATAATGTTCCAATTGTGAGCGGAATTATTTTATATGAGACATACGCTTAGGTAATAAGGCAGGTTCTAACATGCCCCTAAGTGCATCACTAAATGGTGGGGAAACCGATAGACTTTGGATTGCTGCGGGTAAAAGTGATTGAATGGCTAACAAAAACGTATCCGCGACCGATATCGCTGAAGCTGAATGGATTCAGAGGAGAGCCAACATGGAATACGACGACACAATGTTTGATCTGATGGTCGATAACATCCCGGGTATCAATCTCGGGGAAGGCGTTCAACGCCTTGGTGGTAACAAGGCCAAGTACCTGAAAATTCTCTCCTTGTTCTTAACGTCCCAAAGGACTGCCATGGAACAGCTCCTGTCAGATATCGATAACAGTGAAAAGGTGATTGTGGCGCATTCATGCAAAGGTGCCGGCAGCAATATTGGTGCTGATGCCATCTCGAAGGTTGCTTCCGGGCTGGAAGATAAATACAACGCAGGTGATGTTGTCAGAGAGGCGGAAGTGAATGCACTGAAGAACCTGATCATTGAGGCGATGGATAAGTTTGATGAAATCGCACTGAGTGCCGTATCGACGGATATGGAACCTGCTGTTAAGGAGGAAATCAAACCACTGAATGCGTACCTGATGGAACAAATTAATGTGCTGCAAATCAGCTTGCAGGAATTTGATATTGAAGTGCAGGATAAATTCTCCTCGCTGTCCAAGGAGTTACCGCAATGGTGTAACCAACTTGATGAGTTCAAACGCCTTCAGGAGGCCATCAGCCAGTTTGATTTCCTGATGGCAGAAGAGCACCTCAAAGCGTTGAAGAAAAAAACCGGATGACCGGGAAATTTGCCTCTGGATAAACAGAAAAAAGCCGACGCATTATGCGTCGGCTTTTCAGTGCAGGAGACGGGCTTATTGTGCCGCTTCTGCTTCTTCGGCTTGTTTTGCCTGAATGGCTGTCAGTGCAACGGTGTAAACGATGTCGTCTACCAGTGCACCGCGGGACAAGTCGTTAACAGGCTTGCGCATACCTTGCAGCATTGGACCGATGGAAACCAGATCTGCTGAACGCTGTACCGCTTTGTACGTGGTGTTACCGGTGTTCAGGTCTGGGAACACGAATACGGTCGCTTTACCTGCCACTGGGGAGTTAGGCGCTTTAGATGCTGCCACGTTCTCCATGATAGCGGCATCGTACTGCAGAGGACCGTCGATCATCAGATCAGGACGTTTCTGCTGGGCAATCCGTGTCGCTTCACGCACTTTCTCAACATCTGCACCCTGGCCGGATGTACCGGTAGAGTAAGAGATCATGGCAACGCGAGGCTCAATGCCGAATGCTTTCGCCGAATCTGCAGACTGGATAGCGATTTCCGCCAGCTGTTCTGCGTTTGGATCTGGGTTGATTGCGCAGTCACCGTATACCAGAACCTGATCAGGCAACAGCATGAAGAACACAGAAGACACCAGAGACGCGTTTGGTGCTGTCTTGATGATTTGCAGCGGCGGACGGATGGTGTTCGCCGTAGTGTGAACAGCACCGGAAACCAAGCCATCAACTTCGTTTGCTTCCAGCATCATGGTACCCAGTACCACGGTGTCTTCCAGTTGCTCACGGGCCACAACTTCAGTCATGCCTTTGTTCTTACGCAGCTCAACCAGACGTGCAACGTATTTCTCACGCACGGTGTCTGGATCGATGATTTCTACACCTGCGCCCAGTGTCACGCCCTGTTGCTCAGCAACACGTCTGATTTCGTCTGGGTTACCCAGCAGCACACATTCCGCAATTTTACGCTCAGCACAGATGGCTGCCGCTTTCACGGTGCGTGGTTCATCACCTTCAGGCAGCACGATACGTTTGGCCGCTTTACGTGCCAGCTCAGTCAACTGGTAACGGAATGCCGGTGGGCTCAGGCGACGTTCACGTGCAGAGCCTTCAGACAGTGATTCAATCCAGTTGCCGTCAACGTGTGCTGCAACGTGGTTTTGAACGAATTCAACACGCTCTTTATCGTCAGCCGGTACTTCCAGGCTGAAGCTTTGCAGGTTCAGTGACGTCTGCCAGGTGTTACCCGCAGTCGTGAACACGGGCAGGCCAGCTGCGAACGCGCGCTCACACAGGCTGTGCAGCTGTTCTGGGATGCTGTAGCCGCCGGTTAGCAGCAGGGCACCGATTTCCAGACCATTCATTGCTGCCAGACAGGCTGCGACGATAACGTCAGGACGGTCAGCAGAGGTTACCAGCAGGGAGCCTGCGCGGAAGTGTTCAATCATGTTAGGGATTGAGCGCGCGCAGAATGTGATGCTCTTGATGCGACGGGTATTGATATCCCCTTTGTTGATGATTTCAGCATTCAGGTGTTTCGCCAGATCGCTTGCACGGGTGGCGATCAGGTCAATGCTCCAAGGCACACAACCCAGAACGCGGATAGGGCTGGAGTTGAAAATCTCCATCACTTCAACATTGCTGCCTTTGGCAGTATTGTTGTCATCGAAGATATCAGACAGGTCAGGGCGGGTACGGCCTTGTTCGTCAACCGGTGCGCCATGTTTGTTGATCATCACACCCGCAATGTTCGGGTTCTTGATACCACCGAAGTTAGAGACAGCAACCTCGATACGCTCTTTCAGTTGCGCAGGGTTATCGGTACCAGGGGTGGTGACGAACACGATTTCCGCGTCCAGTGTTTTTGCGATTTCGTAGTTGACCTGATTCGCAAATGGGTGGTTGCGGGTTGGTACCAGACCTTCAATCAGCGCCACTTCTGCTTCTGCAGTTGCTTCTTTAAAGCGGGCAATGATCTCTTCCATCAACACATCTGTCTGATCAGTACGGATCAGCGCTTCAGCGTTTGCCATGGTCAGTGGCTCTGCCACTTTCATGTCGCTGTTGGCTTCGATGATGGTGGTTGTCAGGTCAGGTTGGTCGCCGCCGTGGCGAGGTTGGGCAATGGGTTTGAAAAATGAAACTCGAAGGCCCTTTTGTTCCATCGCACGCAGTACGCCCAGGCTAACGCTGGTCAGACCGACACCTGTGCCGATGGGAATGAGCATAATAGTACGGGACACGCTTGATTCCTCTTTACTATGTAGGAAGCAAAACCCACATGATGCAGGTTTTGTTAATTATTCAGTTTGGCAGAGCATCAGCTCACTTTGCCAAATTGAAACGGCTGATCACCTTGATCAGCCGCATGTTTGCATCGAATGGTGATTAGATTTCAGCCAGACGTGCAGTGTCTTGTGCGATAACCAGCTCTTCGTTGGTTGAAATAACCATGGCTGGAACACGGCTGCTGTCAGTTGTGATAACACCTTCACCGCCGAAACGGGCTTTCAGGTTGCGCTCTTGGTCAACTTCAACGCCCAGCAGGCCCAGACGGTTCAGTACTTGCTCACGGATTGGGCCAGAGTTCTCGCCGATACCGCCAGTGAACACGATCGCATCCAGACGGCCATCCAGACAGGCAGTGTAACCTGCCACGTATTTCGCCAGACGGTGACAGAATACGTCCATTGCGCGGGTTGCTTCTTCTTTAGAACCGTAGTTATCTTCAACAAAACGACAGTCAGACGTCACTTCAGTCAGACCCATCAGGCCAGACTCTTTGGTCAGCATGTTGTTGATTTGCTCAACGCTGTAGCCCAGTGCATCGTGCAGGTGGAAGATGATTGCAGGATCCAGGTCACCAGAACGGGTACCCATTACCAGACCTTCCAGTGGGGTCATACCCATAGAGGTGTCAACAGATTTACCGTTCTTGATGGCACAAACAGACGCACCGTTACCCAGGTGGCAGTTGATGATGTTCAGTTCTTCAACAGGCTTGCCCAGACGCGCTGCTGCTTCTTGCGCGATGAAGTAGTGAGAGGTACCGTGCATGCCGTAGCGGCGGATACCGTGCTCTTTGTACATCTTGTATGGCAGTGCGTACAGGTATGCTTCTTCAGGCATAGTCTGGTGGAACGCGGTGTCGAAAACGGCGACGTTTTTCAGGTTAGGGAACGCCGCTTTCGCTGCTTCAATACCCACCAGGTGTGCTGGGTTGTGCAGAGGTGCGAAGCTTGCTGCGTTTTCGATACCTTTCAGTACGTCGTCGGTGATCAGTGCAGACTGAGTGAACTGCTCGCCGCCGTGTACAACTCGGTGGCCGATCGCGCCCAGGTTTTCTGCCAGTTCTGGTTTAGAAGCCAGAATCGTTTCAACGATGAAGCTCAGTGCTTCTTTGTGCGCTGCGCCTTCGCCCAGCTGCGCTTCGTGTTTACCGTCCAATTTCCACTTAATACGTGCTTCTGGCAGGTGTAGGCACTCAGCCAGACCAGACAGGTGTTCATCACCTGTTTGCGCGTCAACGATAGCGAATTTCAGCGAAGAGCTGCCGCAGTTAAGAACAAGAACCAGCTTAGACATTTGAGACTACCTATTCGTGTAAAGTAGATGATGTTTACTCATCGGAGAAGGATAGTTGATTAAGGTCACATTCACCTTCCCAGAAAAACGTTTAGCAAAATTTGTCGCGGAATAGACACATCGCTCATCAGTCCATGATAGATACCCTTTGTATTGTGATACGGCCGCTTCAAAAACAAAGCCAGAAATCTCTTTCTGCCGTTTCGTGTAACATCAACGGGTATGCAACGAAAAACGCCAGACAGACTTACCCGCAGGCTCACCATCATTGGTGATTTGTTGCGCTGCCGGCCATCCATTTGGCGTTTCAGTGGTTGCGAGATAATCAAATCCGAGCAACAATTGATTTAGGTCGGCTAAGTCTAGCGATACTTGCGACAGATAACAAAAATTTTTGAGTCATTCTTGATTTGAATTAAGGTTTATCAACTTTCTTTTAAAAATTGCAGCAAGTTTTTAGCCGATAATACAGTGACATCGCTTGAGAGGTATGCGCCGTATGAGTAATAAGACGATGTGGGACGCTTTCCGTGATGGTCAGAAGTACATGACGGAATGGCCGGTCCGAAAAGAGTTGGCACCGATGTTCCCGGAAAATCGGGTGATCCGTGCCACCCAGTTTGCGATCAAAGTGATGCCGGCTGTTGCTGTAATCAGTGTATTGATGCAAATGGCCTTCAATAACTATTCGGGCCTGCCTCAAGCCATGATTATGGCGTTGTTTGCATTGAGCCTGCCGCTACAGGGGTTGTGGTGGCTGGGGAAACGACGCGAAACACAACTGCCTCCTGCATTGGCCGGTTGGTATCGTGAACTGCATGAAAAAATTGTCAGCGAAGGTGGGGTCGTCCAGCCCATGAGAAGCCGCCCCCGTTATAAAGAGCTGGCCCACACCCTGAACCGTGCGTTTAAGCTGCTTGATAAGGCATCGCTGGAACGTTGGTTCTGATATACAACGAGGGAAAAACGCCCCAGTTTTGCGCTGGGGCGTTTTTGTTTGTGTATTGGATTGTCAGCCTTGGAATAGCCCTTATTCACAAGTGGCTGCTTTCGCTGCGTTTGTGTGGCGCATGGTTTTTAGTGCCGCATGCATTTCTTCATCTGTCAGCCACTGCGGCGGCAGTGGGTGCACCACTAAACGGTAATCGTTCACGTCACTCCCAAGTGGCGCGTCTTCAGATTGAGGGGAGATAATGGCAATCTTCAGGTCAGGATTTCTGGCCGAGATACGTGCAGCGATGCCAAGCCCCCCTTCAACGTGGAAAGCACCAGCAATGTGCATCACCTTGTAACCGGGGTTGTCAGCAAGAAAGTGCACAATACTTTCCGCCATGGTGTCGTCCCATGCCAGCTGCGCCAGATACTGATTTCCGTTTTTTTCTTCATCGCCATGGAACAGGGTCGCAAGAAACTTCTCTTTGTACGGGGAATCACCGTCATGAAGCGTGTCTGCCACCAGCCGCCGTTTTTCAGCAGGTAAGCGCTCAAGGTAGCCTTTGCCTTCCCTGGCGATGCAGCGAACAATTTCAGCCGGTGCGTTAGCTGCAACCACTGGCAGGGAGTGGGCTTTGGCGTATTCCACTAATGGGCGGTAACTTCCCTCATAGTTTGACCATTGACGGGTGCTGCCCAGCAGGCTGCTTTCACCAAACTCACCGGCAAGGTAACCGTCAATCACGCTTTGGTCCTGACGCGTGAACTGTTCCATGGAAAGGGCGGTGTTGGAATGGCGGGAGGCGAGCGCTGCCAGAAACTGGGTTTGGAACAGGTGCACGCCGGGGTGGGAGTGCCATTCCCCGACCAGCACAACGTCGGCGTCAGTAACTGCATCGGCAAGTGCTTTGAGTGAATAAGGGACGCCTGCGGAGGATTCAATGTGGTAATCGTAAAGAGTACCTGCGGGGGGCGATATTTCCTGCGTTGAAAGTGGATAGGCACACCCCGTCAGGGATAGGATGAGAAGTGCGGTGGACAGGGAGCGTATCGGCATGAGAGATCCCGTGAGATAAATCCTTATATACGCTCCATTATGGTGTAACGGCTCCGTTATGCAATGCGACTAGCTGGCTTTTCTATAAACCCGCAACGTGAAATCTGCCTCACATTCAAACTGTTTGGCGTCTTTCAGGGATTGCCACAGGCTGTCCGGTGCGCGCCAGGCAAACGGCGTCATTTGCAGCAGGGTCGTTGCGTCATTGCTGTTCAGCGCCATCAGGTAGGCAACGCTCTGCTCGGTATCGAGTTCAAATCCTGGCAAGTTTTCAACCGGCACATCATGCAGCCTTACGTCGTCGTAAATACCAGCCTTTAACTGGTAAAGGTGACGTGGTCCCGGTGTTACCGTCACGACTACACCTTGGCTTTTCACTGTACGCGCCAGTTCATCGCCATTGCAGGGGGCATAAATACGCACGACCGCATCCAGTTGATTGTCTGCAAAGGGCAGGCGCTGGCTGGAGGCGACCAGAAAATCTACATTCGGGTAGCGCTTGGCACCATAGCGGACCATCACCTTGGAGATATCGAGACCATAAACTTGACTTCCCGTCAGTTGTCCGGCAAAGAAACTGGTGTAATAGCCTTCCCCGCAGCCGATATCCAGAAGCTCGGCACCGGTTTTGCCCGCAAGCAGGGATGTCAGCATTCCGCCGACAGCATCACGCATAGGCTGGTAGTGGCCACCATCAAGGAACTGGCGACGCGCCTGCATCATCTCTTTGTTGTCACCGGGATCTTTTGAACGTTTGTGTTGCACAGGCAATAGGTTCACATAGCCTTCTTTGGCCAGATCGAACTGGTGGTTACTGGCACACTTGTAAGTGCGGCCGGAAAGATTCAGTGGCTGTTGGCACAGCGGACAAAGGTAAGATGGCATAGCGGTGTGTCGACAAGGATCAATGAGCGCAAAGGATACGGGGACAGACACCGCGTATCAAGTGCGTATAAAGCGATTATAGCCTGATGGGACCTGTACTCCGGTTACTGGCTCTCTCCGGGGGAATGATTTCCTTTAAAAAGCTGAACAGGACGTTGAGCTTTTTTGTGCAGAGTAGGTTTCCCCGTCCCCTTAGGCGGACGGGGAAAGCGCAAACCGGCTATTTATTTTTTCGGTTTGCTGCCCAGACATACAACAGTTCAGTGGCAATTGTAGCGGCCGCCAGCGAGGTTAACTCTGCGTGATCGTAGGCCGGCGCTACTTCTACCACATCCATCCCAATCAGGTTGATGCCTTGCAGAGAACGGAGCACCTTCAGGATTTTGTCCGTGCTCAGGCCGCCACATACCGGTGTGCCGGTGCCCGGCGCATAGGCAGGATCCAGACAGTCAATGTCAAAGGTCAAGTAAACCGGGCGGTCGCCAACGCGGGTTTTGATTGCCTCGACAATTTGTTCCACTGTCCAATCGTTTGCTGTTGCGGCATCTACCACCTGATACCCTAATTTATCGCTGTGTTCGGTGCGGATACCAATCTGGATAGAATGTGCAGGGTCAATCAGCCCTTCGTTTGGCGCGTGATAGAACATGGTGCCGTGATCGTACTGGCTGCCCATGTCATAGGTGTCGGTATGGGCATCAAAATGCACCAGTGCCATCTTGCCGAATTGCTTGGCGTGTGCACGCAACAATGGCAGGGTCACAAAGTGATCGCCACCAAATGTCAGCAGGGTTTTTCCCTCAGAAAGCAGGCTGGTTGCGTGCGCTTCGAGGCGCTTACACATTTGCGCCGCATCACCACAATCAAACACCAGATCACCACAATCAGCGATCTTGATTGCTTTGGTCAGGGAGAAGTCCCAGGGCCATTTTTTACTTTCCCACGCCAGGTTGGTGGATGCCTGGCGAATAGCACCCGGCCCCATACGCGCGCCAGAACGGCCTGTTGTCGCCATATCAAAAGGGACACCGGTGATCACAACGTCTGCATCACAGCCTTGTGGGTTAAACACCAAAGGCTGTCGCAGGAAACCAAACGCATTGGCGTACAGAGAATAATCGGGATGGTTGGCGAGGGTTGCCATAGTGAAAATCCTTATAAAAAATGGCAGTCTGCCGTGCAGCCTGCCGGAATGTTTAACAGTTGTGGCTGATGTCTTCGAGGTAGGTGTAGCCTTTCAGACCTTCTGACAGCTCAAGCAGGATGGCATCCTGTTCCTGCATCGGAAGGGTTTTTACCATTTCCTGATACTGGTTTAAGAATGTATCAGCTTCCAGGTGCACATAGCGCAGCACATCACCCACGGTGTCGCCATGATGGATGGATTCAATCTCATAGCCGCCTTCTTTTTTGCAGCGGACCACGGCGGAATCGGTATCCCCGAACAGGTTATGCATATCCCCCAGAATTTCCTGATATGCGCCTACCATGAAGAAACCGAGGCGGTAGGGCGATTCATTGTTCCAGGTTGGCACGGCCAATGTACTTTCAATGCCCTGACCTTCCACATATTGCTCGACTGCCCCGTCAGAGTCACAGGTGATATCAAGCAACACGGCGCGGCTTTGTGGCTCTTTGTCGAGTCTGGACAGCGGCAGGATAGGGAACACCTGCTCAATTCCCCAGGCGTCTGGCAGTGATTGGAACAATGAGAAATTGACGAAGAACTTGTCCGCCAGACGGCTGTTCAGTTCGTCCAATACCGGGCGGTGTGCGCGGTTCTTGTGTGACATTTTGCGGGACAGTTCATAGCAGATACGCAGGCTGATCTGCTCTGCCCATGCACGCTCCGCGAAGTTCACCAGCCCCATCGCGAACTGCATGTGCACTTCCGCCAGATCGTTCTGGTTATCGTGGTAGATCTCAACCAGTGATCGCTGATCTGTCGACTGGCTGAGGTCTTTGAATGAACGCCACATGTTATGAAGGATTTGCGACGCGTTTTCAGCTGGCGCAAACACCTCTTCCCGCTTGTAGCTTTCCACGCCCATCACATCGGTGATCAGCACAGCATGGTGTGCCGTAAGGTTACGGCCGGATTCAGAGATAATGCGTGGCATTTTGATATTGAATGCCTTACACACGTCGCCGATGGTAAACACCACATTGTTGGCATATTCGCGCTGGCTGTAGTTCATCGAACAACTGCTTTGGCTGCGGGTGCCTTCATAGTCAACCGCGAGACCACCACCGACATCCAGCGTGGTGATGCCTGCCCCCATTTGATAGAGCTCAGCAAACACTCGTGCCGCCTCGTTCACGCCGGATCGTACATCGCGGATATTGGCGATTTGGGAGCCCAGGTGGAAGTGCAGCAGTTGTAGAGTGTCCAGCATGTCCAGCTCACGCAGACGGTTCATCACCGTCATTACCTGAGAGGCTGAGAGGCCAAATTTTGACTTTTCACCGCCGCTGGCCTGCCATTTCCCTTTGCCTTGGGACGCCAGTCGCGCACGCAAGCCCAGACGTGGTTTCACGCCCAGCGCCTTGGCTTCTGTCAGCACGGTATCAAGCTCTGAAAGCTTTTCCAGCACGATATAGACTTCGTGGCCCAGCTTTTCACCAATTAATGCTAAGCGGATGTATTCGCGGTCTTTGTAGCCGTTGCAGACAATCACTGAACTTGCCTGTTGTGCCATGGCAAGTACAGCCATCAATTCTGGCTTGCTACCCGCTTCCAGACCTAACTGGCGTTTTTGGCTTGCATACTGGCTTTTCAGGATTTCGCCAACCACTTCTTTTTGTTGGTTCACTTTGATGGGGTAAACCAGCAGGTATTCACCTTCGTAACCGTATTCAGCAATGGCGTCATTGAAATGGGCGCATAGACTATCAACACGGTGGTGCAGGATTTCAGGGAAACGCACCAGCACAGGCAACGACGCCCCTTTCGCGATCAGCTCATCAGCCAGTGCCGTCAGGGAGATCGTGGTTTCTGGCTGGTTGGTATCCGGGCGGGCAACGACTTGACCTTGTGAATTAATATCAAAATATCCCTGACCCCAATAAGATGTATTGTAGACATCACGGGCATCATTAATAGACCAATCACTCATGTTCATTCCTCAGTGGTGATTGGGTACAGGGCACCCCGGTGAGACAGGTAATAGAGATCGCCACCGGTGCACTGTACCAAATAAAAATAAAGGATAGTGCAGGTAGACCTTATTCAGGCATGTGTAGCGATAAATCGAGAAGCACGGCGTCCGCGCTGCGTGTTCGCTTGAGTGATGCCCGTTTCCTGCGGGAGGGTACCGACAGGGGTTGAGGGTTGTCTTGTGGATGGATGTTCGCTGTGGTGTCGCAAAGGGTAGTCAAGCCGGAAGCCTGAGTGTCGTGGTTTGCGATAGATTTCATTGCCATTCCTAAAAAGGCCGTGCTCATTACTGCACGGTATGACATAAAAACCGGCGGATTTTGACCTGCCGTGAGGTAGGTAATCGCCCGTATACACCTCGACGGCATTATTAAAACCGGTGGGTGCGAGGTGATTAGACAACCGATTATTCTTAGGTGCAAATAAATTGATTTTATTGTGATAAATGAAATCTTTCATCAAGAACCAGGCGCCATATTGTCTGGTCTTTTTCAGGAATAGTGAGAAAAAACAAAGCCGCTTTGGTTTGGGGCTGTTTATCTTTTGAACTTATTTTTGCAGCCCCTGGCGGCTTTTATCAAGGCGTCAATAACATTATGCGTTAAAGAGTTGGCACAGCTCGTTAGCACTCAGGTGGTACTGACGGGGACAGTTACGCCATACTTGTAGCATACGTTGGTATTTTTCCAGCATCGGTGTCTGGCTGTTGAAGTGATGTGAACCTTTGTCGAATTGTGGGTACAGGCCTTCCACCTCCGTCAGGAAGCGTACGTAGTTCACCAAATGAGCTTCTGTTGCAGCATCAAAGCCCCAGAACTGCAGGCGGCGAGCATCCACATTGCACTCACAGCGCGTGTCATTCTCCAGCATGCGGTAAGATTCCTGCAGTGCGTGGTACATTTCCATGATATCAACAACCTGGCGGCAAAGTGCTTCTGACATGTCGCCAAAGTCCTTATTCAGTTCGCGCATTTGCAGGGCATAGCCACGCTCTACAATAATTTGTAGGCGGCGATATTTTTCTGCGTTTTGTGGATCAAGTTGGGACATTAGTGTGTATTGATTAGATAGGATAAGACGCTGAGCGTGTGTCATTTCCATAGTCGTGACCTCGAAAGATAGAAAATTATTATCCAAACAAACTCTTAGTTGTATTTTTAGGTGAGTGGGACTGGCAATTCATGTGCCACAGATTAGCAGTTGGAGCCCGCCATTTTTTTGATCTGGATATAGATTTGTCACGTTTTTTTAACTTGAAAATTTACGCATTTTTATCGCGTAGAACCCAAAGAGAACAGGACGAGGATGATTTACTGGCAAGGGGTTGGATGGGGGTGTTTTCTGGTATCGCTTTGGCTTTGCTGGACGCCTCTTGGTTGGCAGAAAATGCGTTCAGAAAAAGAATACCAACATTTGGTGTTTGCCAGTGGGATCGTTTTGTTTTGTCTGTGGGCGTTAAAGGCCGGGATCAGTGAGGGGCTGGATATCCACTTTCTGGGCATGACGGTTCTGACGCTCTGCCACGGCCCACGCATCGCTATCTGGATTTCCCTTATTCCGCTCACCCTGATGGTGGCCTTCGGCTTGTTGCCGTTTGCGGATGTCGGGTTGTATGCCTTGACCACAGCAGTGATACCGGCTCTGGTCAGTTATATGGTGTTTTACCTTTCCTATCGCTATTTCAGCCATCACCTGTTTGTCTATATCTTTATTGCGGGCTTTTTTAATGCCGTCTTCACGATTATTTTCCATCTTTGCGTGGTTTCTACAGGCTACTGGGTGTCAGGACTTTATGGGTGGGAAACGATTTTCGACAACTACCTGTCACTGGCGCTGCTGATTGGATTTCCGGAAGGATTATTGAACGGGATGGCTGTGACTTTGATGGCGGTATACCGGCCACATTGGCTAAGAACGTTTTACGACCGTGAGTATTTATCGCCAGACCGATAAAGGCGCAAAAAACCGGCGTGAAGTCAGCCGGTTTTTGTTTGTTCTTCAGTAAACCACCTTGTGTCCGTAGCCTTCGAGGAGGGTTTTCAGCCTCTCCATCGTCTCTTTTTTTGGAGGTTTGACATCTTTCAGCGCATACTCGAGGCCGAGTGCTTCCCATTTGTGAGCCCCCAGTTGGTGATACGGCAGCATTTCCACTTTTTCGATGTTATCCATGTCTTTGATAAACTCGCCAAGACGGTGCGCGGACTCATCGTCGTCGGTGTAGCCAGGGACAACCACATAGCGAATCCAGGTTTTCTGGCCTCGTTGGTGAAGGTAGCGGGCAAAATCCAGTGTCCGGTGGTTGGACACTCCCACCAGATCTTTATGAATGTCATCATTCAGTTGTTTGAGGTCAAGCATGACCAGATCGGTAGCATCCAGTACTTCATCAATCACATCAGTGTGTTTGCGAATATAACCATTGGTATCCAGGCAGGTGTGGATCCCTTCTGCTTTGGCGGCGCGGAAAAAGTCGCGTACAAATTCCGGCTGGAGCATGGCTTCTCCCCCGGATGCCGTCACGCCGCCACCTGACGCATTGATAAAGTGACGGTAGGTGACCACCTCTTTCATGATTTCTTCGACGGTCACCTCTCGGCCATCATGTAGATCCCACGTGTCACGGTTGTGGCAGTATTTGCAGCGCATCAGGCACCCTTGCATGAACACGATAAATCGAATGCCTGGACCATCAACGGTTCCACATGACTCAAAAGAGTGAATACGGCCAATCACCGACATGATCATCTCCAAAATACTGTAAAAAGGAAGGAGAGTTATTTTATGACAGAAATGAGGTGACCTAAAGGAATTCCGGTGTATTAACTATTTGGTTTGGGATAAAAAAAACACCTCCACAAGGGAGGTGCTTTGGGCCATGAATCGACTACAGGGATTCAGTGAACGTACGTGCGATGACGTCTTTTTGCTGCTCTGCAGTCAGTGAGTTAAAACGTACTGCATAGCCAGAGACACGGATTGTCAGCTGAGGATATTTCTCTGGATGCTTAACCGCATCTTCCAGTGTTTCACGGTTCAGCACGTTAACGTTCAGGTGTTGGCCGCCTTCAATACCTGATTCATGGTGGAAATAACCATCCATCAGGCCTGCCAGGTTCGCTTTCTGGGTTTCTGCATCTTTACCCAGTGCGTTTGGCACGATAGAGAAGGTGTAAGAGATACCGTCTTTCGCGTGAGCGAATGGCAGTTTACCGACAGACGTCAGAGACGCGACAGCCCCTTTCTCGTCACGGCCGTGCATTGGGTTTGCACCCGGCGCAAATGGTGCTCCGGCACGACGACCGTCAGGCGTGTTACCTGTCTTCTTACCATACACAACGTTAGAGGTGATGGTCAGGATAGACTGGGTTGGGATCGCGTCGCGGTAAGTTTTCAGCTTACGAATCTTGTTCATGAAGCGTTCAACCAGCTCGCAGGCGATGTCATCCACACGCGCGTCGTTGTTACCAAATTTCGGATAGTCACCTTCGATGTCGAAGTCGATGGCGATGCCGTCTTCATCGCGGATAGGTTTCACTTTTGCGTACTTGATCGCAGACAGAGAGTCAGCGGCAACAGACAGACCTGCGATACCACACGCCATGGTGCGGCGAACATCGCGATCGTGCAGTGCCATCAGCGCGGCTTCGTAGCTGTATTTGTCGTGAGAATAGTGAATCGCGTTCAGTGCAGTGACGTACTGTTTCGCCAGCCAATCCATGAAGCTGTCCAGACCTGCCCAGACTTTGTCGAAGTCCAGTACCTCGTCGGTCATTGGTGCCTGTTTAGGACCCACCTGCATCTTCAGTTTTTCGTCCACACCGCCGTTAATCACGTACAACAGGGTTTTCGCCAGGTTCGCACGCGCACCGAAGAACTGCATGTGCTTACCGACAACCATGGGCGACACGCAACATGCGATAGCGTAGTCATCGTTGTTGAAGTCTGGACGCATCAGGTCGTCGTTTTCGTACTGGATTGAAGATGTATCAATAGACACTTTCGCACAGAACTTCTTGAAGCCTTCCGGCAGTTGTTCAGACCACAGAACCGTGATGTTCGGCTCTGGAGAAGGCCCCATGGTGTAAAGGGTGTTCAGGAAGCGGAAGTTAGTACGGGTAACCAGTGTACGGCCATCAACGCCCATACCACCCATAGACTCTGTCGCCCAGATTGGGTCGCCAGAGAACAGCTCATCGTACTCTGGGGTACGCAGGAAGCGAACCATACGCAGCTTCATGACGAAGTGGTCGATGAGTTCCTGTGCGTCTTCTTCGGTGATCTTGCCAGCAGCCAGGTCACGTTCAATGTAAATGTCCAGGAACGTAGAGGTACGGCCTAGGGACATTGCTGCACCGTTCTGGGATTTAACCGCAGCCAGGTAACCGAAGTACAGCCACTGAACCGCTTCTTGCGCTGTTTCTGCAGGACGGGAGATGTCGAAGCCGTATTTGGCCGCCATCTCTTTCATTTGCTCAAGGGCACGGTATTGCTCTTGAAGCTCTTCACGAAGCTGCATCGTCATTTGCAGGTCTTCACCTGATTCCAGTTTCTCTTGCAGAGAGTGGAATTGCTTCGCTTTGTCCTGCATCAGGAAATCGATACCGTACAGGGCAACACGACGGTAGTCACCGATGATACGGCCACGGCCATAGGCGTCAGGCAGGCCAGTCAAAATACCAGACTTGCGGCACTTCAGGATATCAGGGGTGTAGATATCGAATACGCCTTGGTTGTGGGTTTTGCGGTATTCCGAGTAGATTTTTTTAACCGTTGGATCCAGCTCACGACCATAAGCCTTACAAGAACCTTCAATCATGCGGACGCCACCGTTAGGCATGATTGCGCGCTTCAGGGGCGCTTCAGTTTGCAGACCGACGATCTTTTCCAGATCTTTGCTGATGTAACCCGCGTCATGAGCAGTAATGGTAGAGATAACAGAGGTATCGAAATCTAGAGGGGCATGCGTGGCATTCTCAATCTTGATGCCTTCCATGACTTTATCCCAAAGCTGTTTGGTTGCTTCAGTACCTTCCGTCACCAGGAAAGACTCATCGCCCTCATAAGGGGTATAGTTCTTCTGAATAAAATCACGAACGTTAACTTCGTTCTGCCATTCGCCGTCAGCGAAACCTTCCCATGCTTTAGCAAATTGCTCAGACATGTTGTACCTACCTTTTTAGTAGAAGAAAACAAGTACTTAGCGACTTTCTTGTCGCCCCACCGTTGAGCCAGTGGCCGTACACGATCATTAGAAAAAAACAGTAAAAGCAAAAACGGTCTTCCAAGCGCGTTTGATTTTACGCTTTCTCTTCCCAAGATGAACCGTTTTTCGGACAGCTAAAAATAGCTGCCCTGTTTGAACGTTACATCAGCGCAGGGATACCAAACTTACTCTCAAGCATACCCACTGCCAGCATGGCAACCAGGCAGATAAGCAAGACTGATCCTGGAATCACAATACGGTCTACAAAAGACAGTTTTTTTGCACGCGCTTTGTTACCAATAAGGCCATTGTTATCAAGCAGCATTGCCAGCGCCCAAGCCAGTACAGGGTTAGCAACCATGGAGGCAAAGATACAGATACCGGCAGACTGCGAGTCTTTGGTTTCACGTACCATTTGTACACCCGCTTCCAGCAGTGGCAGGAATACACCTACCAGCAGGGCAATACGCATCACTGGTGGCCATACCGCTACGTCCATAGGAAAACCCAGGATTGCAATGAACATCACCAAAGAGCCTAACAGGATGGCACCGGCAGGAATGGGACGCTTTGCAATCGCGGCAGGAATCATATAAGTGCCCCAGGAAGAGGTGATGTTACCACCACCCACCGCAGTACCTACCATTTGGCGGACAGAGCACATGGTCATGGTGTCATCCACGTCCATCAGCACTTTTTCTGTTTTCGGTGGGTAGTTCAGTTCCTGGAAAATACGGTGGCCGAGAAAATCCGGTGACCACATGGCAACCGCCAGAATCGCAAACGGCAGCGATGCAATAAAGTGCTGCAAGTTTGGCAGACCCAGCATCCACCCTTGTTCAGTGCTGCCCCACCAGTAAACCGGATTCAGGTTTGGCAGGCCCATTTCAGTGGTGAAGGTCAGGTCAAAGCCTGCGCCCAGGGCAAGGGCTGACATCAGACCGGTAAATGCACAGGCAGGAATGGCCAGCCAGCGCTTGCCGATACGAGCAAGGTAGGCGTAAAGGATGACGTTAATTGCCAATACAACCAAACCGACGTACCCCATGTTGCCTTTGGCAATGGTGGCTGACTCCAGGCCTTTCGCCCAAGTCTGGATGTCTGAGATTTGACTCATGGCACCGGTAAAACCCAGAAAAATAAGTAAGCCTCCGGCAACCCCTTCACTGGTGAGGTTGACAAGCTTGGAACCGCCTTTGAAGTAACTGAGCATCAGGCCGAACATACCCAGCAGAAGGGCAAGGGCAAGAGGGTGAGCACCGGCCAGGGCAATCGTGCCAATCAGGGGGATCATTGGGCCGTGGTTACCGGCAAGGTTGGCGCGGGGATTGATAAAGCCAGAAGCAAGAACACAGAACAGCAGGGCGGGGATAAGCATTTCTACCCGGGCGACTTCGATCGCAAACTCTTTGCCGAGGTTGATGTGATCCCAGGATTGGGTCAGGCCATCAGCCCAGGACATCATCACTGCTGAGTACATGGCGATGATGCCAATGGTTCCTGCCAGGGCGGGGACGAGGTCTTCGAGTTCAAACCGAAAGTCACGGCCTGGCAGATTGAGTTTCCAACGTCGTGGATTCATGATCTGAAGTTCATGATTCAGATACTCTGAGCGGGTGGCGAACGCGGAGGCAGGTTGATGCTTCGCTTGGTATTCGCTTTGCACCTCCTCGCCGATATGCTCTAGGGGAGCTTGTGTTGACATAAGGTCCTCTTCATATAAAAGCAAACAGATTTGTTTACGCCCCCCGCTTGTTGACGCTTTTATTCAGCAATAATGTGCTGCTGAGAGGAATGTTGCCGGGAGCCAAAATTTATTATCAGCATACTAACAAACCTCTTTTAGGTAGATTTGATTTAGATCATTTTCATGAAATTAAATTACAGAATGAGACAGAGATCAGAAACTAAAATCCACTTTATTGGCGAGTGCATTGCCAGTTTTATCGAATTTAATTCATATTTTGAAATAAAATTACCAGTGATGGTGCGAGATGTGTGCCACAAACGGCACTGAATGGTTAATAAAAAGTGGCGCTTGTCGCTTTTTTTTGCACCGTGCTATTTAACTCAAAAAAGAAGCCTGCACGACTGATCGGGCAGGCTTGTAGTTGAGGTAGGTATCGAAAAAATCAGGTGACTGGGTGAGCTTTCGCTCGTTGCAGCTTTTCATAGGAGGCCAACAGTTTTTGATGGGCACTGAATGCCGTCAAATCCGCATTTTCCAGCTCCAGGCCATAGAAACGGATATCGCCACATATGGATGCCCAAACTGCGTCAGTGATCGTCTCGCCATATACAAAACCAAAGGCACGACGGTATTCAGCCGCATCGCGGTTGTTGTCCTGGGCCAGTTCAAGGCTCGCAATCAGGCAACGCATAAACAGGGTACGGGCTGGGCTGTAAATGGTGGCGTTGTATTCCAGACTCCAGGTTGCCAGATCCTGAGCGGTTTCCAGATCGCCCATCGCCAGTGCCAGCAGACATTTCAGCTCGCCGATAGTGAGTGTTTTCCACGCGGTGTCGGCATCCGGCAAAATACCCATCAGTTCACATACCATGTAGCTGTCATCGAAGTCTGATATTTCCAGCACATCAAACAGGGACTCAACGGCTTCATCGCTGAATCCTGTGGCCAGTAGCATCGCCATGGCGTTACGCAGTTCTGTGCCACGGTTGTTGTTACAAAGTTGCACTTCTTCCGGTGGGTAGATTTCTGACCAGCCTGGCACAATCACACGGCAGCAATTCACGCCAAGGTGCTGGTAATCGGCGATGTAGGCATCAGCATCTTCAGCGTGCAGTTTGCCTAAAAGCCATGCTACCTCTTCTTCTGAGGTGCCTTCAAAGTTCCACTCGGTAAATGCGTAGTCCGGTGTTGCTTTGAACATATCCCAGGAAACTGTACCGGAAGAGTCAATGAAATGGGTTTCCAGATTATGGTGGTCAGCCACCTCTTCATCATGGAACGACGGCGCTTCAAACACATCGAGATCTTTCAGGCTACGCCCCTGGAGCAGTTCAGTCACTGTGCGTTCAAGCGCAACCTGAAAGCGTGGATGTGCGCCCCAAGAGGTAAAACAGGTACCGTTGTGGGGGTTAAACAGGGTGACACATACCACAGGATACTGACCGCCCATCGAGGCATCGTAAACCGTGATAGGGAAGCCTTCTGCTATCAGAGCATCTATTGATGCTTTGATGCTGGGATAACGGGCGATCACCTCCTGCGGAATTTCCGGCATGCTGATGCGCCCGGCGATGATACGGTTTTTTATGGCGCGCTCAAAGACCTCAGACAGCGCCTGGCTACGTGCTTCCGTCACTGTGTTGCCTGCTGACATCCCATTAGAGACATACAGGTTGCCGATAATATTCATCGGTATATAAACGGTCTGTTGATCTTTTTGGCGGACAAATGGCAGGGCGCAAATCCCCCGTGTTTCATTACCCGACTGCAGATCAATCAGATCGCTCGCCATCAGGGTCTCATCCTGATCGTAAAACGCACGCATCCTGTCATCGAGCAAGCCTTCGGGCAGGGTGTCGTCATCGGTGAGCGGAAACCATTTTTCATCAGGGTAATGCACAAAGGGCGACTCTGCCATTTCTTGACCGAGGTAGAAGTCAGCATAGAAATAGTTGCAGGAGAGGCGCTCAAAATATTCACCCAGTGCAGATGCCAACGCGGCTTTTTGGCTTGCCCCTTTACCATTGGTAAAGTTCATGGGGGCATCCACATCACGGATGTGTACAGACCAGACGTTGGGGACAGGGTTTAACCAGGAAATGGGTTGAACGTTAAAGCCAGCTGCCTTCAGTTTGGTTTCAAAATGGTTGATAGACTCTTCAAGGGCAGCGTCTTTACCGGGGATATAGGTTTTCATGGCATTCTCAGTCTCGTTGGAAGGCTCGGAGTATATACCGAAACGACCCTAAACCTGCACTTTGGGTGTTTTCCCCTTTGCGCAGGAAAGTCAGGCAATGTTTGGGAGATAAGGATATGCTGCTTGTCTGCAAAAAATAGACGCTTTTGCAAGCGAAGGATGACTAATCTGCGTTATAGTCGAGATATCAAACCGTTATTGGCTGAAGGATATGAACGTTTTTGGTGTTGGCATCGTGTTGTTTTGTGCAAGTTTACCGGTGTATGCCAGTGATCCGGATTTTGCCCGACATCTCAACAGAATTGAATCCCTGTTGTCTGAAGATGCCCTAGATGAAGCCTCGGAGCTAGCCAAGACCATTGTGGCGGACAACGAAGAACAAGCCGCCCTGCACCAGAGGTTGCTCGGTTATATTTATCTTCATGAAGGGGATTATGACCGGGCCTATGTCGCTTATACCCAAGCCCTTTCCTACCGCAAGCTACCCCAAAGCCTGAGGCAGGATGTGTTGGGTGCATTGGTCTCTCTTTCCATGAAGCGGGGCAAGCCGGATGTGGCTGTCCGTTATGGCAAAAAATACATCGACGAGTTTCCGCCCTTCCAACCGGTTGAACAGCTTTACACACGTGCACTTTTCAGTGAAAAACACTATACCGACGCGTTGGCGCAGGCGAATGCCATGATTGCCCGTTATGCCAACGTGCCAGAGTTTATCTGGCAAATTAAGCTACTCAGTGAAGAACAATTGCAACAAGACCGTGCCTTGATAAATACCACGCGCGTGCTGCAACAGAAATTTGGCCATGATATCCGCTGGCAACGAAAAAAAGCGGCCGCTTATGCCAGACTGGGAGAGGTCCGGCAGGCACTGAAAATCCTTCAGGACGAAGCGAAAGCCGGGGCGGCGCTGACCGGGCAGGATTATCTAGATATGTCTCAATACGCTAGCATGCTTGGAAACACAGAGCAGGCAATGGCGCTGTTAAACCGGGGCATTAAGGATGAAAAGATTGCCGTCGACCGTGAGGTGCTGAAACGTAAATTACAATACCATATGCAAGCGATGCAATGGTCGGACGCCTGGGAAGTGGCATCTGTTTTGAACAAAGAGCCCGAGCTTTCCCTGTTGAAAGTGCAAACCCGCATTGCTTCCCAGCTCCAGCGCTGGTCGGACGCTGCTAAACTGGCGCAACAGGCTATTGATATGGGCGGGAGCCGAGATACCTTTCTGTGGGAAATTCTGGGGTTCAGCGCCATGAAAACCAACCAGTTTGAACGTGCCCGTTCAGCGTATGAACGCCTGAAAATGCTCGACCCTTCCAGTGATGCAGACGTTTGGCTGAACACACTGGAACTGATGCAAAAGGACAAGCCCTAATCCGTACTTTCAGTTGGTGTGAGTTCCAATAATTGCATTAACCTTGGCCGCTCAGTGTTCCAAATTGGCGGGACATTTGGGCTGCCGTCAGCATGTTTTCTCCATCCTTTAAAACGTGTGGTCGTGAACTCGACCATTTCCAGCTTGTAATAGAGTGGGACGGTGACTTGTTGCTCTGATATACGCAGATGGAGCTGGTTTATCAGTTTCCGCTGCTTTTGGGGATCGGTTTGCAGCAAAAACTCCGACAGCAAGTTGTCGATACGACGGTCCTTAAAATAATGCTTGGCATAGCGCGGTGAGGTAGGTTGTTGGTAGTGGCTGTTGAACGCGGTATTCAGGTAATTAAACGGTGTCAGACCCGAAAAATAGTTAGTAATGCTGATGTCATATTCAGCCTTTGTCATTCTTGATTCATACTCTGGGAAAGGAATGTCTTCGGTGCTGACGCGCAAACCCACCTTGGCCAACATTTCTGCCACCATATTGGCGGCAGAGGTAAAATCACTCCATCCTATCGGGGCAATGATCCGCAAGGTCAAACGCTTACCAGAAGGCAATTCGCGGTATCCATCACCATCTATGTCTTTTAAGTCCAGAGTGTCTAAAAGGCGTGATGCTGCCTTGGGATGAAAACGAATATAGTAAAGATGCTGTTCTGCGGCCGAATTGTCTATCCAATCCTCAAATTTCGATTCCAGTCCACTGGCAAAGGTGGGCTTTTCGCCTTGTCCAAAAACGGCAACATCAATCAAGGTTTTCCGTGTGATTCCCATGGAAACCGCACGGCGAAAGCGCACATCCTGAATAATTTTGCGCATTTCTTCATTCGGGTGCCTGAAGTTGAACATCAGGCTGACGATAGTCGATGGTTTATGGTGATAATGGTAGTCGCGTGAGTAGGCGGCATAATTCCGTTCGATGTCAGGAATAAATGCACTGGCCCAGTCAAACTCCCCATTGCTGAGGCGGGAGATCAGTTCGTCATTACTTTTCACCTGAGGGAAACGGATACAATCGACATTCAGCGTGTTTTGCTGCCAGTAATGGGGATTACGGCACTGGACAATATTATTGCTGCTGAAGGCTTTAATGTCAGTAAACGGTCCGGTGCCAACTGGATTAGGGTTGAGAAAGAAACGCTTGTTGGAAATCCCCTGCCACTGGTGCATAGGGACAATGATCGCTTGTTGTAAATAGTGGGCAATTTGTGCGTTAGGACGGGTTAACGAGATGTATACCTCATTTTTACCCTGTTTTTCGATGTGCTTAATCCAGTCGCCGAGTGAATTGTAATCCAGTTCAGGTTCTTTTTTGAGCAGTAATAGGCTGTAGACAACATCATCTGCACTAAAGGGGGTACCGTCAGACCACATAATGCCATCACGCAGGGTCAATATGATGCCTTTCAGATCCGGGGTGAGCGTGTAACTCTCAGCAAGACGGAAATGCACACCATCGTCTTCAAACACCATCAGGGGTTCGAAGATAAAATCACGCGTGGTGGCTAAACGGTCTACTCGGAAGGGATTGTAGTTCCTGACAAAACCGCTCGACAGATCTGGAATGATGGTTAATGTGTGGGGTGATGCTGTGCCGGCGAAAGAGACAAGCGCAATACACAGGGTCAGCAATCGTGACAACATAGCTCTCTCAATATTGATCTATAAGCATATTTTTATCGAAATACACCCTACACTAAGCCTCACCAACCATCAATCAATTCAAGCGATTGATAAGTGTCCCAATCTGTTTAATTATGCATTAAAAATGACTTACTTTTTACCCACTTAAAGGTTAACAAATTGTTGCTGAGTGAACTAATGGATGTTATTTTTACATAAAACGGGCAACTGTAGTGAATTGTGTTGTGGCACGGCAAAAAATCACAATTTATGTCAAAACCATGCTGGGCTTTGACATTCCCAAAAGGTAGACATAAGGCACGACGTGCTGACAGAAAGACAGGAGTCAAGCGCATGACGGAAGCAGTAGCGCTACAAGTCAAAGATCTTCACAAGACCTTTGGTCAACACGAGGTGCTAAAAGGGATTTCACTGGACGCACACCGTGGCGATGTCATCTCTATCATTGGTTCATCCGGTTCAGGAAAAAGTACTTTCCTTCGCTGTGTCAATTTGTTGGAGACACCAACGGCAGGCGAGATTCTGGTAAATGGTGAGCTGATTGAAATGAAAAATGGCCGCAACGGTGAAGCCATGCCTGTCAGTGACAAGCAGGTTCAACGTATCCGCTCACGCCTTGCCATGGTATTCCAGGGCTTTAACCTCTGGTCCCACATGACAGTTATCGAAAACGTGATTGAAGCACCTATTCACGTTTTGGGTGTGTCCAAAAAAGAAGCGTTGGAGCGCGCAGAAGCGTACCTGCAGCGTGTTGGTCTTTGGGAGCGCCGTGATTATTACCCCGGTCACCTTTCCGGTGGCCAGCAACAACGTGCCGCCATTGCCCGTGCACTGGCCGTTGAACCAGAAGTACTGCTGTTTGATGAACCCACCTCTGCCCTCGACCCTGAACTGGTTGGGGAAGTGCTGAACGTGATGAAAAGCCTCGCCGAAGAAGGACGCACTATGTTAGTGGTGACACACGAAATGGCTTTTGCGCGTGATGTATCTAACCACGTAATGTTTTTACACCAGGGATTAGTGGAAGAGCAGGGTGATCCTGCCAAGCTGTTTACGGATCCTGAATCGGAGCGGTTACAGCAGTTTATTTCTTCAATTTACTAACAAACCCTCAATGCGTTTAAACGCATACAGCAGATGGCAAGGGAGTACCGCCATCTGGATGCAATATCCATAAGGAGATAGAAAGATGAAAAAATGGTTAGTGGCTGCTGCAGTTACTGCTGCACTGGGTGCAACAGCTGTTCAGGCAAAAGAGTGGAAAGATGTGCGCATCGCTGTGGATGTACCTTATGAACCTTTCGAATATAAAGCGCCGGACGGCACGCTGACAGGTTTCGAAGTGGATCTGGGTAATGCTGTATGTGAAAACGCAAAACTGAACTGTAGCTGGGTTGTTCAGGCGTGGGATGGCATCATTCCAGGTCTTCAGGCCCGCAAATACGACGTGATCTTCTCATCAATGTCCGTAACCGAAGAGCGTGCTAAACAGGTGCTGTTTTCTGAACCCTACTACAACACCCCAAGCGGCTTCTTCGCACCAAAAGGCTCAGGCCTGAACCCGGCGGATGTTGATTCCCTGAAAGGGAAGCGTATTGGCGTTCAGCGCGGCACTGTTCAGGACAATCACGCCACAGACACCTACGGTAAGGTTGCCGAAGTGAAGCGTTATACTACCAGTGATGATCTGGTGCTTGACCTTCAAGGTGGTCGTCTGGATATCGTACTGCTTGACTTCCCTGTCGGTGAGTCTGCCATCCTTGCCGGTAAAGACGGTGACCGTTTTGAAGTGGCTGGCGATAACGTGCAACTGGGCAACGGTATCGCAGCCGCATTCCGTAAGCGTGATAAAGCGCTGGCCGCGATCTTCAATAAAGCGCTGGCGGAAGTCAAAGCTGACGGTACGTATGATGAGATACGTAAGAAGTATTTTGCCTACGACATCAAAATGTAAATCTGCTGTGCTGTTGGGGTGATAACTGCGTTGTCTCCGCTAACTCACCACGGTCACATAGAAACTATGCTCCCGTGGATTCGTTAGCTTGACGCCTTGTTCTGACCCCAACATCTTTGCAGATTGCAGCAATCTTTAGTAGACGGGGTGATAGCTCCAACTACTTTGCAGTATCTGCTAGCCGTAATTGACGGTTATTAGCAGATAGTACGGCCTTGATTCGTTAAGGTTCAAGGCTGATAAAGCGTTAGGGGGAGCAGGATTCGCTCCCTTTTGGCTGATACGCGAAGGCTGGATACAAAAATCCATAAAGCGGTAGTGTCGCTATCGGTTTATTCGTGCAGGAGGAAAGGATGTTAGATCTGCATGGTTACGGCCCGTCTATTTTTATGGGCGCAATTCTTACCGTCGAACTGGCGGTGCTTTCTGCAGTGATTGCCGTATTACTTGGATTGGTAACGGCAATGGCCCGTCTTTCAAAGAACCGTGTTGCCCGTGGCGTGGCGACGCTTTATTCCACCGTCGTGAGGGGAGTGCCTGATCTGGTGTTGATGCTGCTGATCTTCTTCGGCGCACAAATCATGATGAACAATATCTCTGACTGGCTGTATGAGCATTATGAGATTGACGTATTTTTCAATATCGATGAATTCACAGCCGGTGTCTCGACGATTGGCTTTATTTTTGGCGCCTACATGGCCGAAACCTTCCGTGGTGCGTTTCTGGCTGTTGACCGCGGTCAGCTTGAAGCTGGAACGGCGTATGGCATGAGTCCGTGGATGATCTTCCGTCGCGTGATGTTCCCGCAAATGATGCGGCATGCCCTGCCAGGCATTGGCAATAACTGGCTGGTGTTGGTGAAAACCACGGCACTGGTGTCCGTGATTGGGCTGGCAGACATGACCCGCCTTGCCAAGGAAGCGGCTGGCGCGGTGAACGAACCGTTTAAATTCTTTATTCCGGTAGCGATTGTCTACCTGCTGATCACCTCGGTGTCTGAGCTTGGTCTCAAACGCCTGGAGCGTAAGTTCAGCGCCGGTGTAGTTAGGGGCTGAGGAGACGCGGAATGTTAGAATCTATCTATGCTTATCTCGATCAAAACGAAATCTTTACTTCGACCACCATTCTCCATTACTGGAGCGGTCTGACCGTTACTGTACAACTGGTGTTCCTGTCACTGGTACTGGGACTTATTGTCGCCGTGCCGCTGGCAATAGCAAGAGCGTCAAAGAATCCCTGGGTTAACCGTCCCGTCTGGTTCTTCGTGTATATCTTCCGTGGCACTCCACTGCTTATTCAGCTCTATCTTATCTACTATGGTGTGGCGACAATTGAAGGCATCCAGCAGTCAATGTTCTGGGCGGTGGTCGAAGATGCGTTTTATCCCTGTCTGCTGGCGTTTGTACTTAATACCGCAGCTTACACCACAGAAATACTGCGTGGCGCGATGGTCGCGACCCCGGCTGGGGAAATTGAAGCAGGCAAGGCGTATGGTATGTCGCGCTTTACCATCTTACGCCGCATTATCCTGCCGTCTTCCTTTCGCCGGGCATTGCCAGCGTACAGTAATGAAGTGATTTTCATGCTGCATGCCAGCTCGATTGCTTCTGTCGTGACCATTATCGACCTGACGGGCGCTGCGCGTGACATCTATGCGCGTTTCTACGCGCCGTTTGATGCTTTCCTGTTCGTGGCTGCCATTTACCTGTGCCTGACATTTGCCATTGTTTACGGCTTTAAGCGCTTAGAGCATCGCTGGCACAGGCACCTGAGACCGTTAGTTAATTAAGAGCAGGCCCTGGATCCTAGGAAAAAAGGTCCTAGGAAGAGCAAGAGCCTCAGAGTAAGTAAATTCTTTTCGTTTCTAGCTTTTAAGCTCTACGCCTCTCTAGGACCCAGGACCATCTCTTCCTAGGTTCCGCTCTACTTGAATGTGGCCCAGATCGGTGCATGGTCAGACGGTTTTTCAATACCACGCAATTCGTAATCAATACCGGTATCGATGCAATCGACAGCCAGGGAAGGCGTTGCCAGGATTACGTCAATACGCAGGCCACGGTTGTCATCAAAGCCGCGTGAGCGGTAATCAAACCACGAAAACTTGTTATCTACATCCGGATATTGCTGGCGGAAGGTGTCAACGAATCCCCAGTTCATCAAAGTTGCCAGCATTTCGCGTTCTTCCGGCTGGAACGAACACTTGCCGGTTTTCAGCCAGCGCTTGCGGTTGACTTCACCAATACCGATATCCAGATCGAGGGGGCTGATGTTAATGTCGCCCATCACAATCAGTTTCTCGTCGTTGGTGTGCGAGGCGTTCAGGTATGTCATCAGATCCTGATAGAACTTGCGCTTGGCCGGGAACTTGGTTTCGTGTTCGATGTTCTCACCTTGTGGGAAGTAACCGTTCAGCACGGTCACCTCACTGCCGTCTTCTTGCTTGAAGGTTGCCATGATCATACGGCGCTGGGCATCTTCCCCATCGGTCGGGAAACCTTTTTGCACCCGTACTGGCGTTTGTTTACACAGCATCGCCACGCCATAGTGGGCTTTCTGGCCGTGGAAGTAGACCTTATAACCCATGGCTTCGACGTCCTCGACCGGAAAGGCTTCGTCATGCACCTTGATTTCCTGCAGGCCAATCACATCGGGTTGGTGTTTTTCAATCAGCGCCTGAAGTTGATGAAGGCGGGCGCGCAGTCCATTGATATTAAAAGAAATGACTTTCATGCTGCTGTACTTCTCTGTTGTCTGACGTGCGTTGAGTTGCACCAGTTTATCTGAAATCTTCCGCCGACGCAGGACATTAGCGCCCAGCGCTGTCACCTTCGGATCACTGCGTTCATTCGAATTTTTAGAATAACTCTGACAACGGACGCCCGCCGACATCCCGGTATAGCTTACATATACTGGAGTTAAATGCTTAGAGGAGATGGATATGGGCAAGCTAGTGGAAGGCATCTGGCATGATGTCTGGTATGACACAGCGTCATCCGGCGGAAAGTTTGTGCGTGAGGACGCCGGTTTTCGCTCTTGGGTGACCGAGAATGGTGAGCCGGGACCTGGCGGAGAGGACGGCTTCAAAGCCGAGTCAGGCCGTTACCACCTTTATGTGTCGATGGCTTGTCCCTGGGCGCACCGCACCCTGATTTTCCGTAAGCTTAAAGGACTCGACTCCCACATTACTGTGTCTGTCGTGAGTCCGGATATGCTGGAAAATGGCTGGGAGTTCAGCGAGCCTGAACCACTATATGGTTTCCGCTACATGTATCAGGTGTACACCAAAGCCAAACCGGATTACAGCGGTCGCGTGACGGTGCCTGTGCTGTGGGACAAGAAAACAGAAACCATCGTCAGCAATGAATCGTCTGAAATCATCCGGATGTTTAACTCTGCATTCAATGCACTGACAGGTAACAACGATGATTATTACCCGAAAGCGCTGCGTGGTGAGATTGATGCCTGGAATGACGACATCTATTCCAATATCAACAACGGTGTTTACCGCTGTGGTTTTGCTACTACTCAGGACGCGTATGAAGAAGCGTATAACAACCTGTTTGCCGCTCTGGACAAAGTAGACGAGCACCTTGCGACCCACCGCTATTTGGTTGGCGATCAGATCACCGAGGCGGACTGGCGCCTGTTTTCGACATTAGTCCGTTTTGACGCAGTGTATGTGGGACACTTCAAGTGTAACCGCCAGCAGATTGCGCAGTATGACAATCTCCTTGGTTACCTGAAAGAGTTATATCAGGTTACTGGCGTGGCAGAGACAGTAGATATTCACCATATCAAACGTCATTACTATTACAGCCACGCTACTATCAACCCCACACAAGTGGTGCCAAAAGGGCCGGTGCAGGATTTAACCGCGCCGCATGGCCGGGAAAGTATTGGTCGTTAACGTGATGTTCTTTAAACAAAAAATCCAGCTCAATGAGCTGGATTTTTGAATGATGGTGGTGGGAGAAGGATTCGAACCTTCGAAGGCTGAGCCGTCAGATTTACAGTCTGATCCCTTTGGCCACTCGGGAATCCCACCACGAATTTTGTTTGCCTGACCGCGGAAATCTTATTGAACATCGCCGCCGGGCTGAATAATGGTGGTGGGAGAAGGATTCGAACCTTCGAAGGCTGAGCCGTCAGATTTACAGTCTGATCCCTTTGGCCGCTCGGGAATCCCACCACGTTTGCGGGGCGCATATTATCAGACAAGAGAGGGCTGTAAAGCATTTTTCTTTAAAAGACCGCACGTTTGCTGGTTTTTTCGGCGCTAAAACTGATCATGGAAGGGAGAACGGAGATAATATTTGGATATACACCGTTAACAGATGCGTAGCGGCACAAATCTTTTATCTCATTTACATTTCTTTACCGTACACAGGATAAGCATGGAGTAGACTACCCCAGGTTGTTATTCATGGTTAATAAAATGAAAAATAAAGTGCTTTTCACTGTCGTTGCGCTTCTTGGCACTGCAAGCTTTTTTGCTTTTCAGGGTCAAAGTGGTGCAGCAGATAAATCTTCATCGCGCCCGGCAAGACCAGCGATTGCTGTTGCCACCGCTGAGGTGGAATCCCGCCCGGTAGCGCGAAGCCTCTCGTTGATAGGAAACCTTAAATCTGAAAACTCGGTGATCATTGCTTCTGAAGTGGTGGGCAAGATAGACGCTATCTACGTTGAAGCTGGTCAGCAGGTCAAAAAGGGCGATCCTCTGCTGACGCTCGACAGTGCCAAATCTGAAGCGGCAGTGGCTGAAGCAAAGGCGTTTTACGACGACGAAGTGCGCAAACTCGGTGAGTTTTCCAAGCTGCATAAACGCGGTGCGTTAACCAAAACGGAGCTTGATGCCCAACAGGCGAGTGTTGACGTTGCCAAAGCCCGTCTGGATGCTGCCAAGGCAGAGCTTGACGATCGCTTTATCAAAGCCCCGTTTAGTGGCACGGTGGGCCTTGTTGATATCACCCGTGGACAACTGGTATCTATCGGCGAAGCCCTGCTTCATCTTGATGATCTGTCGAAAATGCAGTTGGACGTCAATGTGCCTGAGCAGTACCTGCCTGAACTCAGTAAAGACATTGAGGTTGTTGCCCATGCCAAAGCATGGCGTGGGAAAGCGTTTGAAGGCCAATTGACCGCCGTTGACTCTCGCGTGAATGATGACTCACTTAACCTTCGTGCCCGGATTGATATTAACAACGATGAACGCCTGCTGCGTCCCGGTATGCTGATGGAAGCCACCATGGGCTTTGCGCCTGCGGTGAGCGCGGTGATACCTGTTCAGGCCATTGAATATTCCGGCACCAAGCGTTTTGTCTACCGGGTGGATGAGCAAGGCGTTGCTCACCGCACAGAGGTGAAACTGGGGGCCCGTATCGACAATTTGGTTACGGTGGAAAGTGGCCTTGAGATTGGCGATCGCATTGTGGTGCAGGGGCTGGTCAGCATGCGTGATGGCATCAAAGTGGATGATTTAACCACGAAGGGTGAGGGCAAATAAATGTGGCTCTCAGATGTCTCTGTTAAGCGGCCGGTCGTCGCGATTGTCCTGAGCTTGCTGCTGCTGGTGTTTGGTATTGTCTCTTTCAGCAAGCTTGCGGTGCGCGAATACCCGGATATCGACAGCCCGGTGGTGTCAGTGATGACCCGCTATGCCGGTGCCTCAGCCAGTATCATGGAAAGCCAGATCACCCAAGTGCTGGAAGATGAACTTTCCGGTATCAGCGGCATTGAGGAAATCACCTCGGTGAGCCGCAATGGCATGTCGCGCATTACGGTGGAATTTGACATTGACTGGGACCTGACCGAAGGGGTCAGTGACGTGCGTGATGCGGTGGCGCGTGCACAGCGGCGCCTGCCCGATGAAGCCGACGAACCTATCGTGTCTAAATCCAATGGCTCTGGCGAAGCCTCTATTTATATCAACCTTGCGTCACCGGAAATGGATCGTACCCAGCTCACTGAATATGCCCAGCGGGTATTGGAAGACAAATTCAGCCTGCTTAGCGGGGTCAGTTCGGTGGAGCTTTATGGCGCGCTTTATAAAGTGATGTATGTGCGCCTTGACCCGGTATTGATGGCTGGCCGCGGCGTAACCACTTCTGATATCACCGATGCACTTCGCCGTGAGAACCTGGAAAGTCCGGGCGGTGAAATCCGCAACGATGTGACCAAAATGACGGTGCGCACCGAGCGTCTCTACCAGACCCCGGAAGATTTTAATTATCTGGTGGTGCGGACTGCAAATGACGGCAGCCCGATTTACCTCAAAGATGTGGCGGATGTTTATATTGGTTCGCAGAACGAGAACGCGACCTATAAAAACAATGGCGTGAACAACCTCAGCCTTGGGATTGTGCCTCAGTCAGACGCCAACCCGCTGGATGTGGCTGTCGCGGTTCGACAATTGGTGGATGAGTTCCAGCCTTTCTTGCCACAGGGGACATCGCTCTGGATTGATTATGACTCTACCGTGTTTATCGAACGCTCAATCGATGAGGTTTACAGCACCCTGTTTGTGACCGGCGCGCTGGTGGTATTGGTGCTGTATATCTTTATCGGGCAGGCAAGGGCGACCTTAATTCCTGCGGTGACCGTGCCGGTATCTCTGATCTCCGCGTTTATCGCAGCGTACTTCTTTGGTTTCTCCATTAACCTGTTGACCCTGATGGCGCTGATCCTGGCTATCGGGCTGGTGGTGGATGATGCCATTGTGGTGGTGGAAAACATGTTCCACCATATCGAGAAGGGCGAGACCCCGCTGGTGGCTGCATTCAATGGTACGCGCGAAGTTGGCTTTGCGGTTGTGGCCACCACTGCCGTGCTGGTGATGGTGTTCCTGCCTATCTCTTTTATGGAAGGCATGGTCGGTAAATTGTTTACCGAGTTCTCCGTGCTGCTGGCGATGTCGGTGATTTTCTCCTCGGTGGTGGCGCTTACGCTCACTCCGGTGCTGGGCAGCAAAATCCTCAAGGCCAATGTAAAACAAGGTGCGTTCAACCGACTGATTGACAACGTCTTTGACCGTCTCGAGAAGAGGTATCGCTCTCTGGTGACGGTAGCGGTGAATGCGAGGTTTGTTGCGCCGCTGATCATCCTTGCCTGTATTGGCGGCAGCGCCTACTTGATGAAAAACCTGCCTGCGCAGCTGGTGCCTCAGGAAGACAGGGGGGTGCTGATGGCCTTTGTCAAAGGGGCGGAAGGCACGGCTTACAACCGCATGGTCGGTAACATGGAAGAGATAGAACGCCGGTTGATGCCGTTGGTGGAAAAAGGGCTCCTGACATCCATCAGCATGCAGGCTCCGGCGTTTGGTGGCATGGCTGGCGATCAGACCGGTTTTGTCATCATGCAGCTTGAAGACTGGGACAACCGTGACCAGACCGCAGAGCAAGTATTGGGGGAAGTGCGTAACGCCTTGGGCGGTATTCCTGATATCTTTATGCGTGCCTTTATGCCGGGCTTCCGTGGTGGTTCGAGCGAGCCAGTCCAGTTTATTCTGGGGGGGGCTGACTACCAGGAGCTGAACAAATGGGCCCAGGTGATGCTGGATGAAGCTAAAGCCAGCCCTATCTTTCAGGGCGCGGATCTGGATTACGCCGAAACCACCCCGGAACTGGTGGTCCGTGTTGACCGCAAGCGTGCTGCGGAGCTTGGTATCAGCGCCGATGAAGTGTCCAACACCATGGAAATCATGCTGGGCGGCAAAAGCGAGACCACCTTTGTCGATCGGGGTGAAGAGTTTGATGTCTACCTGCGGGGTGATGAAACGCGCTTCAACAGCAAAGACGACATCAGCCAGATTTACATGCGTACCCGAAACGGCGATCTGGTGAGCCTTGATACTCTGGCCGATGTGCAGGAAATTGCCTCAGCGCAAACGCTGCGCCACTTCAACAAGCAAAAGTCTATTACGCTGACGGCGAACCTCGGCGAGGGCTACACGCTTGGCGACGCGCTGAACTTCCTTGATGCCAAGGCGATTGAACGGCTGCCTGCTGATATTTCGATTAGCTACAGCGGTGAATCGGCAGAGTTTAAAGATAACCAGAGCAGTATCCTGATTGTATTTGGTCTGGCATTGCTGGTTGCCTATCTGGTGTTGGCGGCGCAGTTTGAAAGCTTCGTCAACCCGCTGGTGGTGATGCTGACAGTACCGATGGGGATCTTTGGCGGCTTTGTCGGCCTGTGGCTGACCAATCAGGGGCTCAATATCTACTCGCAAATTGGCATGATCATGTTGATTGGTATGGTGACCAAAAACGGCATTCTTATCGTCGAATTCGCCAACCAGCTCCGTGACCGTGGCGAACCGTTTGAGAAGGCGATTATCGACGCCTCTGTGCGCCGCCTTCGCCCCATCATGATGACAGCGTTTACCACCATTATCGGTGCAATCCCGCTGATTATCTCAACCGGGGCAGGTTATGAAAGCCGCGTGGCAGTAGGTACGGTGATTTTTGCCGGGATGACATTTGCGACCACAGTAACCCTGTTTGTGATTCCGGCGATGTACCGCCTGTTGTCTGTGAAGACCCACTCACCGGGCTATGTGGAAGCGCAGCTCAATGCCGAGCTTGAGAAATGTAAACCTCACCGCCCGGGGCATGGTGATTTTGAACCGCATTAATGAAAACACAGGAAGAGCAGGCCCTAGGTCCTATAATCCTAGGCCTGCTCTTTTGTTTTCAGGCATCCGTTGGTATGTTTTATAACTATAATCACCGAACAAAGAACGAAGACAAAGGAAGCCAGTCATGTCGGATAAACTGACCCCGGAACAACAAGACCAGTTGGATGCAGCGACGTTTCGCCGTTTACTGTCTCACCTTGATAACCACAAAGAAGTGCAGAACATCGATTTGATGATCCTGGCGGATTTTTGCCGTAACTGTCTGGGTAAGTGGTACAAGGCTGAAGCCGATAAGCTGGGGGTGGATGTCAGTGATGAAGAAGCCCGCGAGCGTGTTTATGGTATGCCTTACAGCGAGTGGAAAGAAAAATACCAGTTGCCAGCGACTGACGAGCAAATGGCTGCCTATAATGCACGCCAGAAAGCCAAAGAGGGCAAGTAAGCCATTACTCTCACAGCAGAAAGCGCCGTTTGGCGCTTTTTTATGCTGCTTCATCAGGAAAGCATCCAGGTTTAACCGTTGCGGATACCGTTATTTAAGCATGTCCAGTTTTGGTGTGATCACCTGGCGACAAAAAGGCTTTTGTGGTTCAGTGATGCCGTCACATTCTCTTTGTCACTGAGATAGTCATCCAAGCCTTTCTGGCGAAGGTCACAGGCAGGGCAATCGCCACAGCCTCTGCCAATTACGCCGTTGTAGCAGGTCAGGGTGTTGTCCCGCACATATTCCAGCTTGCCGTATTTATCTGCCAGCGCCCAGGTTTCTGCCTTGTTCAGCCACATCAGAGGTGTGCGGATTTCAAGCTCTCGGTCCATACCAAGCACCAGTGATTTGTTCATTGACTGCACAAAGTCATTGCGGCAATCCGGATAGCCAGAAAAATCGGTCTCACACACGCCGGTGATCACTGTCTGCGCGCCTAATTGGTAAGCATAAATACCCGCCAGTGTCAGGAACAGGATGTTGCGTCCCGGTACAAACGAGTTCGGCAGTCCGTTTTCCTGGAGTTCATGGGAAACCGGAATATTGTCCCGGGTCAGCGAACTGATTGCCAGTTCGTTCAACAGGCCCACATCCATCACTTTGTGCGATGTAACGCCCAGGGTTTTGGCAACGTCACACGCAACCTCGATTTCCTGTTTGTGGCGCTGGTTATAATCAAACGTTATGCAATGCACTTCGTCAAACTCGGACAGCGCCTGAATCAGGCAGGTGGTTGAATCTTGTCCGCCGCTGAAGACGACAACCGCTTTTTTCATGGCAACATCCTTTTCCGGAATTCTGTATCTTGGGCGGGGAGTTTAATACCAATCACTGCAATAGAAAAATGAGTAATGATCTCTCGAGTGGGCTTTTATTGTGTGTGGAGGTGTTTCAGCGTTTCCTGATGGGGCGCCGGAATCTTGTCGTGAGTGACCCCATACTTATCTCGCATACTTTTGCTTTTTTGGTTACAGTCCCAACCTCTAAAGAGTCACGTTTATCATCAATCAAAACAACCACCCAGTGTTATGGAGAGTGGCTGTTCTGAGGCATCAATTCGAGGAACTCAGAGGCCAGATATCTATCAACCAAACCTTTTCAGGTACGCCAGCGTTGGTGTGATATCACCAATATTGGCCTTCACCCATTCCCCATCAAAATAGGTATCAAGGTAACGCTCACCGCTGTCGCAAAGCAGAGTGACAATAGAGCCTTTCTCGCCGCGTGATTGCATTTCTTCTGCCAGCTTCAGTGCGCCATAAAGGTTAGTACCTGTCGAGGCCCCCGCTTTGCGCCCCAATATGTTTTCCAGCCAGTGGATGGTGGCAATGCTGTCGATATCTCTGATGGTTTCCATACGGTCAATCACGCCCGGAATGAAACTGGGCTCAACGCGCGGACGGCCTATGCCTTCAATGTTTCCGCCGCGATTGAGAGTGATTGCGCTGTCGCCGGTTTTGTAGAAATCGTGGAACACCGAGTTTTCCGGGTCTACCACCATCAGTTGGGTCTGGTGGCAGCGGTAGCGGATAAAGCGGCCAATGGTGGCAGATGTCCCGCCTGTGCCGGGGCTCATCACAATCCAGCTTGGCACCGCGTAACGCTCATACTTCATCTGGCTGAAAATGCTGTTGGCAATGTTGTTGTTGCTGCGCCAGTCTGTTGCGCGTTCAGCGTAGGTGAACTGGTCCATGTAATGGCCGTTCAGCTCCTGTGCAAGGCGACGGGATTCGGCGTAAATCTCATCAGAACGCTCAACAAAGTGTGCTTCGCCGCCGTAAAACTGGATTTGTTCGATTTTCTTCTTCGCGGTTGAGCGTGGCACCACGGCAATAAAGCGAAGACCAAGCAGACGGGCAAAGTAGGCTTCTGAAATGGCTGTGCTGCCGGAAGATGCCTCGATAATGGTGGTGTCTTCTTTAATCCAGCCGTTACACAGGGCGTAGAGGAAAAGTGAGCGTGCAAGGCGGTGTTTCAGGCTCCCCGTTGGGTGGGTGCTTTCATCTTTCAGGTAGATGTCGATCTCCGGGAAGTAGGGAAGATCAAGCTTGATCAGATGGGTGTCCGCAGAGCGCTGGAAGTCAGTTTCGATTTTTCGAATTGCCTCGCAAACCCAATGTGAAGAACGAGCAGGGACATTTACTTCAGTCATGATTGCCACACTTTTTGATTTGGATACCCATAGGATGCCGTGTTCAGGCTTCTCCAATGGGTATAGTTACCTGATTACTGACAATATAATCGGTAGCTGGAAGGAAAGTTTTGCCATTTTTTGTCTATTTATCGTCTATCTTAGAAAATAATTCTATTATCAACGGCATTGAGAAAAATAATTCTCCCATTCTTAGTGTGGGAGAATGTTTAACCTGATTTTGCGAAAATGGTAAAAAATTCATGACAATTTCACTGGATAATATCGATCGCCAATTGTTAGATTGGCTACAGCGTGATGCATCGTTGTCACTGTCTGATCTGGCAGAGCGGGTTAACCTCACCACCACACCTTGTTGGAAGCGTCTGAAACGTCTTGAAGACGGTGGTATTTTGCGAAAGCGCGTTGCCCTGCTAGACCCTGAAGCGCTGGGACTCTCGTTCACTGCCTTTGTCCAAATTAAAACCGCTAACCACTCTGAAGCCTGGTACCGCAAGTTTGTGGATGTTGTCACCCCGTTTGCTGAAGTGATGGAGTGCTATCGCCTGGCGGGAGAGTATGACTACATGCTGAAAGTGCAGGTTGCGGATATGGCCGCCTTTGACCGCTTCTATAAAAAACTGGTGAACAGTATCGATGGCCTCACCAATGTGACCTCAACTTTTGCCATGGAGCCGTTGAAATACACCACCGCTTTACCGCTTTAAACAACTCCCAACGGCCTGTATCCACAGGTTATAGGGAAGATAATGTTGGCTCGCGCAAGGGAGGATGAATGCGCATATTCCTGGAACTCGGTTGGTTTTTCCGCATGTGCTGTCAGATTCATTCCGCGCCAACATCAGCCTTGGCCGTGATGTTTCCGATGATGCTATCTGGCAGGCACTGGCGCGTATGCTGGTGGAGAGGCCGTGCGCACCTCGAAGATCTGGAGCAAATAGCCTGTGGCGAGACAGAAATCCATGAAGGGATAGCCTAAACTTTTCTTCACGGGACAAGGCAGGAAAGTGAATGGAAAGCGTTATCGATATCTGGACATCCCACCCGGTAAAAACGGGCACGGCGTATGTGGTGCCAGACGGTTGCCGTGATGTCATTGTGGCTGAAACAGAGGGTGTTAAGCAGGTGTATGTTTCCCCGCTGTTTGATGCCACTTTTGCGGTTGGGGTATCGCCAGATATGGTGATGACAGGCTATCGTTTAGCGCCGGGAACATGGGTGGACGAAAGCGCCTTGCTGGCAGCCATTGGAAAAGACACCGATGATCTTATCGATAAAATCGCTGCGTTTTCACACCGCTGCGACAATGTGGAGGACGTGCTCCTGTGCATTGGTGATCGCCTTGGCTCGGTCGCAGGTATTGCCCGCTCCCTCGGTGTCAGTGAACGCACACTGCAACGCCTTCTGGTGAAAAGCAGTGGCCGTTCGCCACAGTTCTGGTTGCAACTGGCTCGGGTAAGGCAAAGCGCCCGGGCCATTGCAGAGGGCGCGCCGTTTATCGACACTGCGTTTGATGCCGGCTATGCCGATCAGGCGCATTTCAGCCGGGAAATCAAACGCTGGTTTGGTGTAACACCCAGCGAACTGGTGCAAAGGAAAGACCTGACCTGCCAGCTCTATGCGCCGGGGTACTAGGGGCTGTTGGCCCCTTGTTTGCGAGGCAGAGGTATCTGGAGGTTCGTCAGCCACCTACCGGCGTGCAAATCTCGACCAGATAGCCATTCAGGTCACGTACATACGCGGTGGTTTGCCCCCACGGCATGTGCTCAGTGTCTTGTACCAACTCAGCGCCGGCTTCAAGTGCCCTGGCAAGGTGTCCGGCGACGTCCCCGGTTTCAAACGCGATTTCGAAATTCGGCGATTGTGCGTTGCCGGAACTTGGGTGTTTGCCAAGCGAGGTCATCAGTTCAAGGGAAGAAAATGCTAGCTTGGTTTCGCCGGTATCCAGCTCACCATAATCACCGCTTTCGTGCAGGAAAGCCCGCGTGCACCCAAACGCTTTCTCGTAAAACGCCAGCGTTTGTTCCACGCTGGGCACATAGAGAATGGTGTATCGAAACTTCATCGTCTGCTCTCCTTATCAGTGTTGAATCCAAACCAGTGTGAACCAAAGGTGGGGAAGGGTCTTGAAGATTCCCGACAGCCAACCCCACTGCAACGGCGGGTTACCCTTTCGGGGTCTGGCGCATCAGGCCTTCCTGAATGGCGGAGGCCACCAGTTCGCCTTTCTGGTTATAGATCTCACCGCGCACCAAACCGCGTGAACCACTGGCAGACGGGCTGTCGATAGCAAACAGCAGCCATTCATCCATACGGAATTCACGGTGGAACCACATAGCATGGTCAATGGTGGCGACTTTCAGCCCCGGTGTCATCAGGGTGACGCCATGCGGTTGCAATGCCGTGACCAGAAACCCCCAGTCAGAGGCATAGGCCAGCAGATACTGGTGAACACGCAAATCGTCATCCATCTTGCCATTGGCACGAATCCACAGGTATTGCTTCGCTTCCTGTTTTCCCGGTGCAAGGGGATTGATCACCACCGCCGGGCGAACTTCAATCGGGCGCTCACCGCCAAAGGTTTCCAGCACTTTTTTCGGCAGATGCTGGGCAATTGAATCCACCAGTTGTTTTTCTGACATCAGTCCTTCCGGCCCCGGCACCTGAGGCATCGTGAACTGGTGTTCAAAACCCGGTTCGTTCATGTGATACGAGGCGGTGAGGTAGAAAATGGGTTTACCAAACTGCACGGCTTTTACCCGCCGGGTACTGAAACTTTTCCCGTCGCGCAGGTTTTCCACATCATACACAATGGGCTTTTCCGGATCGCCGGGGCGCAGGAAGTAACTGTGGAAAGAGTGAACAAAGCGGTCACCCGGCACAGTGCCTTTGGCAGCAGAAAGCGCCTGGCCAATCACCTGTCCGCCATACACCTGTGGCAGGCCGAGATTTTCACTTTGCCCGCGATAAATGCCTTCTTCGATTTGTTCAAGCTTCAGCAGCGCTAATAATTCTTCCAGTTTTGTGCTCATTGTTTTCCCTTGGCCGATGTAGTGTGCAGTTAGCCACGTTATTGACAGAAAAATAACAGATCCCTCGCATTTTTCCGATTAAAAAGAACCTTATCAGCGGCTATGATCCCTAAGGCTTATGAAGGCAAAACAAAAAACGGTTTTGCCTTGCTGCGAATGAGAAACGTGTGATATTTAATCCACAATTTTTGAATGGTTTACTATGCAGTGGTAAACTGTTGCGTACTTTGTCAGTACTATCGAAGCGTATACCCTAGGGAGTTTTACCATGAAAAAGGCCTTTTTTGGATTTTTTGCAGCGTTAACGGCGTTAGCCTTTACTGCCTGTACTGACATTATCAGGGACCCAGACATGGCGACAGTGACTGGTGAAGTATACTACCTGCAGCGTATTGCGTTGCCAGACAATGCCAAACTGACCGTAACGCTTGCAGACGTTTCCCGCGCGGATGCGCCGATGGAAGTGATCAGCAGCCAGTCTTACATGACAGAAGGCCGTCAGGTGCCTTTGCCATTCAGCCTGAGCTATTCACCGTCTGAGATCAAATCCGGCCATACTTATAACGTCAGCGCTCGCATTGAAATCGACGGGAAACTTGTTTTTATCAGTGACACCGCCACCCATGTGATTAATGACCCCGCCCAGACCCAGAATGTGAAGGTGAAGGTAGTCAGCGCGGCGCGTTAACTCTCTCAGGAAGGTTCACCATCCCAACGGAAACGGCGCAAGGAAATGGCGCCGTTTTCTTTTACCTCAACGCCATCATCCAGCAGCTTTTCTCTTTGCCTTTCAAACGCTTCACCTTTCAGGGAAATCCGGCCGCTGCCATTGATCACCCGAAACCAGGGCAGCTTGGAATCCTTGGGCAGCGAAGAAAGCAACTTACCGACATGGCGTGCATGGCGGGGAAACCCAGCTATTTTTGCGATATCACCGTAAGTTGTTACTTTTCCTGGGGGGATTTGAATAAGCACTGCATAGATTTGGTCATCAAAATTGGGCATATTGAAACGAATAGAGACATAATCATTAATACCCAAGATACCTGAACGAAAGGGTTTCGGCGAGGGAAAGGGATTCCAACGTCGGCATAATGCGCAGGAGGTGCTTCATGTGGTATGCAGTAACATTAACGGTGACGGCTGCCGTGATGGTGATGGGCGCAGCCCTGTCATCTGCCTTTGCAGACGGAGATATTCCTCTGCTGGCTTTTGCTATTCCCGCCCTCTTTTTTGCAGGCGCAGGCGGCGTCGCAGTCTGGATTCTAGCTATTGGTTTACTCGGCTTTGGTGCCATGATGCCCTACCAGCCTATAGCGATTTCACTCAGCCTTTGGATGATTCTGCCAGCCTTGGTGCTTATCACCGGTGAGCGCCGCAACTTGCAGGTTTCCCTGTTGGTGCTCTCAGTCGTTATTGCGATGGAATGTGGCGTGCTGGCACTGCAAGGGGACGAGAAACTGGGCGGCGCTATCGGCTACACCCTGATTCAGATTCTTTGCGTGACGTTGGTCTGGGTTGCAACCTACTTCTGGAAACCGGTCAGGAAACTTACCTGGTGGCCGGTATTGCTGATTCTGGTCTTAGTGGCAGGGGGAGAAACCCAGGGGGCTATGTTCGCGTTCTGTGGCAGTGCGCTTGTTCTCGCCCTTCAGGAGCTGCAACGCATCAGCCGAGAACCGCGCAGCGACAAGCTCAGTGTTGTCCTGCCTGCTATCGCGTTTGCAACCATTGTGGTTTTCCCACAGTTTTCGGTGCCCAATCCTGTATTTATCGCTTGGTTATTGCTGCTGACTACCGCCTGGCTGGGGGATTACCTTCTTAACACCGAGCATGAAGAAGAATAGGACGGGCAAATTCTCGCCACTTGGTTACTGAAAGCCGGATAACTCCTTGCATTAGGCGCTACCATCCCACATAATGCGCCCGAACCAACGGTTTCTTTATCAAGAGATTTTTGGTGTATCAAATCTATGGAGGCCTCCTTGGTCCTCCCGCAACACTAACTTGTGAACTGGGTCAGGTCCGGAAGGAAGCAGCCCGCGCTTGGGACGTGTGTGCCGGGATGTGGCTGGGGAGGCTTCCACCCATTGTAGATAGCTGTTTCTGACACCATAAGTTTGCAAATTAGCACCATAAGCTTGCAAATTGACACCATAAGATTGCACAACTACATTTATTTGTAACAATACAACATGCGGTAAATGCCCATGTATCGTCGCAATCTAAAGCACTCGCGCGTCAAAAATCTCTTTAAGTTCTCAAGCTTAAAGAACAATACCGTTCTAGCCTTTTCTAAGGACAGACACGCTAAGAAATACACAAATCTGTCAGTTTCACCATTTCGTTTCACTGTTCTAACTCTGTGCAGTCAAAGGTGAAGCCCGGTTTTAGTCTTTTCTAAGGACAGACACGCTAAGAAATACACAAACCTGTCAGTTTCACCATTTCGTTTCACTGTTCTAACTCTGTGCAGTCAAAGGTGAAGCCCGGTTTTGGCAGGGGTACATTGACCTTAGCAATGGAACTGCACACAAGATGTTTTCACCCATGACCAAAGCCCGCTCTTCTCTGATTAGTGTTGATGCCACACCCTATTACCACTGTGTGTCACGCTGTGTGCGCCGTTCATTTCTATGCGGTGTGGATGAGTCCGCGACCAAAAGCTATGAGCACCGGCGGGGATGGATTGAAAAGCGGCTACTGGCACTTGCCCAGGCGTTCTGCATTGATGTCTGTGCTTATGCCATCATGAGCAATCACTACCATGTTGTACTTCATATCAACTCTGACAACGCAAAAGCTTTGTCACCCGTTGAAATCGCAGAGCGTTGGCTGGCTTTTCACCAAGGGCCGGTACTTATTCAGCGTTGGTTGCGGGAAGATAAACTGTCACAAGCCGAGACAGAGCGCTGCCTTGAGATAGTGGAGTGCTGGCGTGAACGCCTGACGTCCATCAGTTGGTTTATGCGCCTTTTAAATCAGCACATTGCCACCGAAGCCAACCGCGAAGATGAATGTACTGGCCATTTTTGGGAAGGGAGGTTTAAAAGCCAGGCGTTACTGGATGAAAAAGCCCTGGCAGCGGCTATGGCATACGTTGATTTAAACCCGGTGCGCGCCGCGATTGCTGACACTCCTGAGAACTCTGAACACACGTCCGTACAAGCCCGCCTTGATGCATTAAAGACAGAACAACCCACTGCACCTGACCTGTTTCCCTTTGCCGGAAATCCCAGAGAAGAAATGCCCGAAGGTATACCGTTTCGCCTGATGGATTATCTGGCATTGGTTGATTGGACGGGAAGACAACTGCGCGACGATAAGCGTGGCTGTATGGATAGCGCCTTACCGCCCTTGCTTGAACGGTTAGGCTTAACGCCAGATTGTTGGCTGGAAACCTGCACACACATCGAGCGTGGGAATATCATCGGTGCTGAATCTTCAATGAAAGCAGCCTTGCCACGCCTGAATCGACAACGGATATCAGGGCTCCGATTGCCTGATAGTTGATATCCCACGCTCCCCAGAACCTCCAAACAATCAGATGTATGTCTGAGTGTCGTGCTGCCTGAAACTGAAGAATCCCAGACGATTTTCTCTTTTTCTGTGTCTTGTAATGATGCTTGTTCGCACATTGAGGCTAATTGTCATTTGGTTTTGTGTATGGGGTAGCCGTTAGGCTGCTGACTTTCGGTATTTTCTTAGGGTGTCTGTCCTTGCAAATTACTAAAAGCTAAGTATTCCTTAGTACATTTGTGTGCGTCATACTAAGAAAATCTTAGCTACTTATCCTAAGTAGCTGAAGATTTATGGAATCACCTTTCCCAACTAGACTGCGAGCTGCCCGTAAAGCCGCAGGTATGACTCAACAACAGTTAGGCATAAATCTCGGTATGGATCCCAATACTGCCAGTGCGCGCCTCAATCAATATGAGAAAGGCAAACACGCACCAGACTATCAAACAGCCAAAAGACTTGCTGATGAGCTTGGTGTGCCTGTGGCGTATCTGTATTGTGATGATGATTTGTTGGCGTCACTGTTGCTAGCCTTGTGCAAACTTCCCCCCAATAAACAGCAGGATCTGCTGGATGAAATTCGGGCAGACGTCTGATCATTGTCTGTGCAAGAGTTGAAAAAATTAATGGCTTAAAATTGGACAGGAATGGCTTAGAGTTGGTGCTCTAAGCCATGCCTTTCAGATAAGTTGATCTTGGGAAAAACGAAGTAGACGACTTTGTTGTTCGAGAGCATTGGGTGCTGGCGCAGCCAAAAGAAGGCTATTGCCTATTGACCGGAGAAGGGCTCATATTTGTTAGCTTGCTTTCCCCAACCTGATTTTGTACCCGTTATTATCTCTCGTTGAGTAATTTCCATAGTACAAATTTTTATTGCATCACCCGTGATTGATTCAATTTCTCTTGCCAATTCCAACAGTGGTTCAGCTTCTGGGACTTCAATACTATTGTTCTTCGCGACAGAAACGCAAAAATCTTCCCAGTTCTCAGTCAACACTTTTAGTCCTCTACCCACGGTAAGCAAATCCAGAGCAAGCAGACCTTCTATATGTGTTTGCCGTAAGCGACGACTTAACGGCGAAAGCGACAGAACGAAGTAGACAGATTTGTTGTTCGAGAGCATTGGCTGCTGGCGCAGCCAAAAGAATACTATTGCCTATTGACCGAAGAAGGGCTCATATGTGTTAGGAGTGTGGTTCCGTTGGATTCTGGACTGATTCAACAACCGTTACTTTAGGCACGACTACACTATTATTACGTAAGTCTTGATATGTCAGATAAACCAACAAACATGTAGCGACGGCAGATACTATAGCAGCTAGTGCAACGACAACCGTACAACGATGCGACTTAAGAATTACCTTATGTTGCTCTTGTAACATCTCATGACGTTCGCGCGCTTCTTTTTGCTCTTCATCATAATCACCTTTTGTCCGCCATGAGTTCTCAATTGCTGGATTGATGATATGTACTCTAAGGTTCTTTTTGTCACCATTAAGATTTGAGTCAAATACTTTTTGGAACTCTTTATCCATGAAAACTCCTAACGTCACGATAACGGGCGCATATCAAACTGCCCAAACCTATTCAAACCTACGAATTCACATCAGGTTAGACAACCGTCCGCAGTGACAAAGCGTCCCGTTGATTGTTTTGTTAGCTTTCTGACTTCAATTGCTTTTGTAGGTCACTACTAACCTGCTTACATTAGCATTGCCAGTCAGTGGAGCACTTTCGTACTTCTCACCTGATAATAGATTGAGGGCAATATAACACCGCTTACCTGTTCGACCCGATAACCCGAAGGTTACTGAACGAACCTCATACCTCTGAATGGTTCTGTCTTTGCCAGGCGGAGCATATTTCAACTCAATGTAATCACCATTTAAAGACAACTCATAGAATTTATCTACAAGTGATAACGCTAAATAGTAAAAACAGGAAAATAGAAAAATGGTGAATATCGCAATTTTCGCCACTGTATATTTTTGAGTTACCACCAAATATAAGAAAGATAGTGCGCAGAGACTGGCTCCAAAAGTAAGGATTAAATTGTAGTACGCTAGAGGTACATCTTCCGAAACAGATATAATTGTCAAATGTACCTCCCTGAAAGCTAACAATTTATTAGATCCCAAAGTGGGGTAATTAAACACCCCACTTTGGGATTTTTTGCGTATCAGCCGGACACTTGGACTTAGAATAAGCGCATGTTTTGAATAGAGTATCATCATATGCAACAAAATTGATAACGGGAAAATACGACAAAATGGGCTATTTCTGCACACCTCACGATTGGCATTAGGAAATCTATCGAAAACTCCCGAATTGAGGTTGATGAGGTTTGCTTTTCCCGACACGAAAAGGAGCAACTCCCACACCAACCTCCTCCAATTCTCGCCCCGACCAATTGACTTCACCCAAAACACGAGCCTGCCCGGCTTAATCCGCCTTTGTACTCGAAGGGGCGGTTTGCCCGGTGTAGACTGCACGGTGAACTAACCCGTTGAAATGAGGCTCCCCATGCAAACAGGCTCCGCGTATCTACAGACACTCCATCAGGTTTTTAGCTTTGAAAGCTTGCGGGGCGGTCAACAACGAGTGGTGGAAGCTGTGCTGGGCGGGCATTCGGCGGCGGCGATATTTCCGACCGGTTCGGGGAAGTCGCTGTGCTATCAACTGCCGGCGCTCCATCTGCCTCACCTTACGCTTGTTATTTCCCCGCTGCTGGCGCTGATGAAAGACCAGCTGGATTTCCTGCGCAGCAAAGGAATTGCTGCCGCGTCAATTGATTCTTCACTGACTTATGATGAATCCCGCGAGGTGATGCGTTCGGTGAAAGCGGGTGAAACCAAGATCCTGATGATTTCTGTCGAGCGGCTGAAAAACGAGCGTTTCCGTCAGTTTATTGCGTCGGTGCCAATTTCCCTGCTGGTGGTCGATGAAGCGCACTGTATTTCCGAGTGGGGGCATAATTTTCGTCCTGATTACCTCAAATTGCCGGCTTACCGCACCCAGCTCAACATTCCCCAGGTGCTGTTGCTGACAGCCACGGCGACCCCGCAGGTGATTGAAGATATGCGCAACAAGTTCGGCATTGCGCAGGAGAGGGTGGTGGTAACAGGCTTTTACCGCCAAAACCTCGACCTGAACGTGATCCCCTGCGCGGAGAACAACAAAGCCGCAGCACTGCTTGAACTGCTCCAGCGTGCGCCGCAGTTCCAGCCGACCATTGTGTATGTGACGTTGCAGCAAACGGCCGAAAGCGTGGCAGCCATGCTGGGGACAAATGGCATCGCGGCGCAAGCCTACCACGCGGGAATGGCGAGTGAGGATCGCCAACGCATCCAGGACGGGTTTATGCGCGGCGACATTCACTGCATTGTGGCGACTATCGCTTTTGGTATGGGGGTGGATAAAGCCGATATCCGGGCGGTGATCCATTACGATTTACCCAAATCGATTGAAAACTACAGCCAGGAAATCGGGCGGGCAGGGCGTGATGGCCTGCAATCGGTCTGTACTGTGCTTGCCAACCGGGAGTCCGTCAGTGTGCTGGAAAATTTTGTGTATGGCGATACGCCGGATCGCATTGCCATCCGTGCCGTGATTGATGACATCGGCGCAACGCCGCCGGGAAGCACATGGGAAGTGATGCTGACCCGCCTTTCCAAAGAATCCAACGTGCGCCAATTGCCGCTGAAAACCCTGTTGGTGTATCTGGAGCTGGCGGGCATTATCGAGCCGCAATACAGCTATTTCGCTGATTACCGCTTCAAAATGCTGGTGGATGCCGGGCAGGTATTAAACCAGTTTGAGGGTGAGAGACGGCAATTCGTTGAAGCGATTTTCCAGTGTTCGCCCAAATCGCGCACCTGGCACAGTGTGGATTTTGAAGCACTGTGGCAGGGATATCAGGGTGACAGAAAGCGGGCGGTGACGGCGCTGGATTATTTTGCGGAAAAAGGCTGGATCGCGCTTGAAAGCAAGCAGATAACCGATGTGTACCGGGTGATCAACCCTGCACGCTGTCAGGGGGCTCAGGCGATTGAGCTGTGCCGTGAGATGCACAGCTTGTTTCTGTCCAAGGAGGCGTCTGAAATCGGGCGTGTCCATGCCATGTTATCCCTGCTTGAGACAGACACCTGTTTGAGCCACCGGCTGGCAGAATATTTCGCTGATGAACATGCGCCGGCGCAGTGCGGTCATTGCTCGGTATGCCGGGGGAACATTGCGCTGTTGCCACGTGCTGCTGTTCAGGAAAATATTGTTCCGGCTGAACTGCAACGCCTGCTGCAACCCTTGTTGGAGGCGGCGTCTAAAGAAGGTGTAGCGGTTTCTGCCGAAGCGGCGACACGGTTTTTGTGTGGTATTGCCACACCGCTGACCGGGCGTTTACGTGCAGGGAAAATGGAAGGGTTCGGTAAGCTGGCAGCGTATCCGTTTGCACAAGTGAAAGAGCAAGTGGCGGCAATGGGTGTTTAACCCGTTTGGGCGTGCGCCCAATCTGGCTTAAATGGTATGATTCGGCCATTAATTCGGGAAAATAGCGCCCACTATGGAGTCAAAATGGCAAAACTAACCCTACAAGAGCAGATGCTTCAGGCGGGTCTTATCGACAAAAAGAAAATGAAAAAGGCCGGTAAAACCTCGAAGAAATCCCGCACCCTGGCGAAAGAGGCCAAAGCAGCCGTTGAAGAAAAACGCGCGGCACAAGTGGCACAGGATCAGGCGCTGAATCGCCAGAAGCAGCAGGAAGCCGAAAAAAAAGCCATTGCCGCGCAGGTAAAACAACTGGTTGAAATGAACAAAATCGACCGTAAAGACGGCGATATTGGCTACAACTTTACCGACGGCACGCTGGTGAAAAAGATTTATGTCGATAAGGAAACCCAGCAGCAACTGGTAAATGGCCGTCTGGCGATTGCCCGTTATCAGGATGGGTATGCGATTGTGCCGGGTGTGGTTGCGGATAAAATTGCCCAGCGTGATGAATCAACGATCGTCCTCAACAACACCGTCGATGAGCAGACGATGGATGAGGACGATCCGTATGCGGACTTTAAGATCCCGGATGATTTGATGTGGTAAGCCGCGTCATGGCTGAATGAAGTCGCTGACATCCACCCAATGGTTGTGTCTGGCAGAGGCGAGCATGGCATCAATGGTGCACTGCACCTCGTAGCCTTCACGAAAACCGGTGTAATGGGGTTTGCCTTGTTTGATGCAGTCGATCAGCTCGGCAACCTCAATCACTTTCAGGTCATTAAATCCCAAATGATGACCGGGCGCAGGGCAAAACTGACCATACGGCGGGTGGGCCGGGCCGGTTTCGATTTTCCTGAATCCCCCATTTCCCGGGCCGTCTTTGTCTGTCCACACCAGTAATTCATTCATCCGTTCCTGGGTAAACTGCAACGCCCCTTTGGTGCCGGTGATGTCGAAAGAGAGATCCATGGTCTTTCCTTTCATCATCCAGCTGACATCAATACTGCCCGCCGCCCCATTTCCAAACCGCAGCAGGGCATGGGCAACGTCATCGGTTTCTACTGGCTTGCGCACTGTGCTGCCCGGCCTTTCTGGGCGGGTTTTGTGCACGGTTTCCGTTATGGCGTTTACCTGAGCAATAGGGCCAATCAGGAAACGGGCCATAGCGACAATATGGCTGCCAATATCTGCCAGTGCGCCACCGCCATCCACGGCTGTACGGAAAGAGTGGGGAGTATCCGGGTCTCCCATGTAATCTTCCGCGTGTCGGCCTCGGAAACTGATGATGTCACCAAGCTCGCCGCGTTCAATCAGCCCCTTGGCATAGTGGACTAAAGGGTTTCTCAGGAAATTGAAGCCAACCAGGGTAGTGGTGCCTGCCTGCTCGGCGGCGTCTGTCATACGTTTGGCCGATTCACAGGTGGTAGACAGCGGCTTTTCACAGTAGACATTTTTTCCGGCATTGATGGCCGCAAGGGTGATGGCTTCGTGCAAGGCATTGGGGGCAGTGATTGCCACCAGATCGATGTCCGGGTTGTTTATGAGGGTATGCCAGTCACCGGTTGCATGGGCAAAACCCAGTTTGCGGGCCTGCAGCGTGGCGGTGTCATCGTCAATGTCAGCAAGGGTATGCAGGTGAATGTCTACCGGCAGGTCAAAAAGCCCACCGACTGCGCGGAATGCATTGGCATGGCAACGCCCCATAAAGCCGGAACCTACAAGGCCGACGTTTAAAACTGGTTTAGTCATGATGGTTCTCCGTTTACGCCAGGTTGCGCAGTGATACCGCGTTGATCAGGTTCTCTTCTGTCATGTCATCGCCACTGAATTCCCCTGCCAGCCGTCCTTCGGCAATGGTCAGGATTCGGTGGCTGACACCAATGACTTCCGGCATTTCAGATGAAATCACAATCACAGCCAGCCCTTCTTCTGCCAGTCCGGCAATCAGTTCATGGATGGCAGATTTGGAGCCCACATCAATGCCCCGGGTCGGCTCATCAAGGATGATGAGCTTGGGGTTGGCGCAAAGCCATTTGGCTAATACAAATTTTTGCTGGTTCCCGCCGGAAAGGTCGGACACCGGTTGTGCCGGCCCGGTGGTTTTAATTTCCAGCAGCGATTTATAACGTTGGTAGAGATCGGCTTCGTGGTTGGCGTTCATTACCCCGGCGTTTGACACCATTTTCAGGTGAGGCAGGGTAATGTTGTCCTGGCCGCCCATGTTGAGTACCAATCCCTGTTCCTTACGACTTTCAGGAACCAGTGCCAGCCCCTTATCGATGGCTTCACGGGGGGACTTGAAATTCACCTCTTCACCACAGAAAAGTATCCGGCCCTGATCGCTTTTGCGGATGCCAAACACGGTTTCAACAATTTCAGTCCGGCCAGCCCCAATAAGGCCATACAGGCCGACCACTTCCCCGGCACGTACAGAGAGGCTGATGTTTTCAAACAGGCCATTGACACCCAGTTGCTCAAGGCGGAGCACTTCCTCACCAAAGTTTTCTTTGGCCCGGATGAAGTATTGGTCCAACGTGCGGCCAATCATCTTGCTGGTGATTTCATGGGCATCGGTGTCAGCGGTGATCAGAGTGCCCTGTATCTGTCCGTCTTTCAGCACCGTAATACGGTCAGTGATCTGGAAGATCTCGTCCATTTTATGGCTGATGTAGACAATGCCGACCCCTTGTGCCTTGAGGGTATTAATGGTGGCAAACAGTTGGTCTTTTTCTGAATCGGTCAGCGATGCCGTCGGTTCATCAAACACCACCACGTTGGCGTGAAAGGCGTGGACACGTGCAATTTCCACCATCTGCTGGCGGGCAATTGTCAGGTCACCGACCCGGGTGTCGGCACTGAAATCACAACCCAGCAGGTCGAGCGCTTGCTGGGCCTCCCGATTGAGCTTCCCTTTCTGAATCACGCCAAAGGCATTGGTCGGCCAGGTGCCAAGAAAGATGTTTTCTGCCACCGACAGCTCTGGCGAAAGCGACAATTCCTGATGGATAAGCAAGATGCCGCGTTGCAACGCATCACGCGGGGAGGGCAGTTTTATCACTTCACCCCGGTGGCGGATTTCGCCTTCCTCCGGCTGGTAAATCCCCGACAGGATTTTCATCATGGTGGATTTGCCGGCACCGTTTTCCCCGACCAGTGCGTGCACTTCGCCGGCATTGATGGTGAAGCTGATATTGTCAAGCGCGGTGACGCCGGGAAAGCGTTTGGTGATCCCGCTGAGGCTGAGAAGGGTTTCCATTTCCGTCATCACACAGTCCTTTATGTTCTTGTCAACATGACGCGGTCAAGCAGCAGCGCCAGCACCAGCACACTGCCCATAACCATCAATTCAATGTAATTGGGGGTATTGAGCAGGCGTAGTCCGTTTTGCAACACCGCCAGAGTTAAGATGCCGCCCAGAGTTTTCCACAGGCTGCCGTAGCCGCCCTGAAGACGTGTACCGCCAAGTACCACGGCGATAATGGCCCAGAGTTCCCAGATTTTTCCGGCGTTGGGCTCTGCCGTACCCAGTCGCATGGACAGCAAAATACCCGCAATCGCCGCTAAGGTGCCGCAGATAACAAAGTTGATGACTTTATGGCGTTTGACGCGGATACCGGCTTCGTGAGCCGCTTCAATGTTGTCACCAATGGCATAGGTTTCGCGTCCGTGGCGGGTATGTGACAGCATCCATTGCAGGGCAAAGGTGAGACCAAGAAAGATGATGGCGGTGATCGAAATCGGACCAAGATACATTTCCGGGTATTCGGTGTAAGTGAAATCCTCGACCATCAGGGCGTTTTCCCCGGTGTAGATAAACACCAGCCCACGGATACCAATCAAGCCACCCAGGGTGACGATAAAAGAGTGCATGCCGGAAAGAACCACCAGGGTTCCGTTCAACAGCCCAAGGGCAGTGCCGGAAAGCAAGGCGACGAACACCGCAGGCCAGACACCGATATGTGGCTGCAGGCCAATGGCAAGGGCACTTGCCAGGGCGAGGATGGCACCGACGGACAGGTCGATTTCCCCATTGATCATCACCAGAGTCATGCCGACAGCCAGAATGCCGATAAACGCCGATTGGGTCAGGACATTGCTGAGGTTATTCACCGTCAGGAAGTAAGGTGATGCCAGCGAAAAGGTGGCAATAGCCAGCAATAAAAACAGCCAGATATGATTGCGGGCCAGCATCCTGCCGGCAGTCGCAAGGTGTTGTTGCTTCATGGGGGCATCTCCGTAGCGAGCCTGGGTTTTGGATGAAGTCGTGGTGTTGGTCATGCCAATACCCTCCCGCGTTGTGCAGCCAGATCTGCCCAGACTGCAAAGATGATCACTGTCCAGGTCACCAGCCACTGTACGTAGTACGGAAAGCCAAGGAGCAACAGGCCGTTTTGGATAAAGCCAAGCATGGATATGCCGACCACGGTGCGCCAGATATTCCCTGAACCGCCCATCAGTGACGTGCCGCCAAGGATAATGCCTGCCAGCACAGTGAGCTCGTAGCCCTGTCCTATGGTGTTTTGCGCACCCATGACCCGGCTTCCCATGATGATGGCGGCAATAGCGGTTGCCAGTCCGGAAATGACATAGGTACTGAACACAGTGAGTGAGGCACGGACACCGGAGTAGACGCTGGTGATTTCATTACCGCCCACAGCAAACACCGTTCGGCCAAAGTGAGTACGTTTGAGCACAAACGCAGCGATGGCACCGAAGATCAGGAAAATCCACACCGGCACCGGAATGCCCAGCATGTCGCTGCGACCAAAAAAGGCAAACCAGGTCTCTTGTGCATTGGTGACGTTGACATTGGAGCCGCCAGAGTAGAAAAGGGTGACACCCTGTAAAAAAGAGAGCATGGCCAGTGTGACTATCAGGGCGTTCAGTTTGAGAAAACCGACCAGCGCACCATTGACGGCACCGATAAGCATGCCGGTTAACAGGGTGGCCAGTATCGCGCCGGTTGGTCCAATCTGGTTGTGCAAATCGACGACCATTACCGTCAGCAGGGTCAACATGCTGCCCACGGAGAGGTCGAGACGTCCGGTGATCACCACAAAGGTGACACCAATGGCAATCATGCCAGTGATCGAAACCTGTCTGATGACATCAAGGATGTTGCCGGGCGTGAGAAAGCTCGGTGCGCTGAATGCAACAGCGACGAGAAAAAAGACAAACGCTATCAGCAGTCCGTTTTTCCTTAACAGATGAGATGACACTTTCTGTGTCATAGGCAATCCTCCCTGTGCCTGAGTTGAGATCATATTTTTAACAATCTGTTGATGATGTTATGACAAGTGGATGCGGGGAACCGGTCAAAAAAATCCATTTTGGATATTGGTAGGATAGGTCAAAAATCTCCAATTTGGATATTTCTTGGGTTGTAAAACAGAGGTGGCAGGTAAATGGTTAATAGTAAGTCCGGCCAAACATTTGTCGTTCACCTTATGCCGGAACCTAAGCCATTTCCTGGCTTTGGAACAGTCAACAATGGAGGTTATATGACTGTAAAAACGCTTAGCACGCGTCTGTTCTCTGCGAGCATGCTCCTTCTGCCTTTCGTTGCAGGGTCACTTTCTGCACAGGAGGCGCCGGAATGGTTAGGGGGAGAATTGAAAAAGCCGTTGTCAGAAACCCGGATTGGCATCACCGTGCTTTATCCTGGTTCGAATGCTTATCAGGCCAAGTATGCAGAGACCGCAGAAAAGTACACCAAAGAACTGGGGCTGAAAGCCACGGTAATGGATCCCCAAGGTGACCCGGCTACCCAGTTTAACCAGATTCAGGACATGGTTTCCCAGAATCTCGATGTCATTGTGCTTTGGCCTACTTCGCAAAACGCGTTGATCCCCGCTGTCCGGCAGGCGTCGCGTTCAAATATTCCGGTGATTACCTCTAATTCTCCCATTGGTGAGAGCGGCAGACGTTATATCGCCGCGCACACAGGCCCAGATGATTGCGCCCAGGCAGAGCAGGCGGCGGAAATGCTGGGTGATTCGCTGGACGGTAAAGGCAATATCGTGGTGGTAGAAGGTACGCCGGGTTATTCCGTGTCTATCCTGCGTAAAAACTGTTTCCTGGACAGAATGGAAGATCAGTACCCTGATATCAATATCCTGGCAAGCCAGACGGCTGAGTGGAACCGGGAAAAAGCACAGACAGTGATGGAAACCTTCCTCACCAAATATGGCGATGACATCGATGGCGTTTATGCCTTTGATGACGGCATGGGGTTGGGGGTGATTTCAGCCTTGCAAGGGGCGGGCAAAAAGCCGGGTGATGTGAAAGTGGTGACGTGCAACCTGTTCGGTGAAGGATGGGATGCCATTAAAGCCGGTTGGGAGACCGGATCCAACAAACAGTCACCGGTCGACGATGCCATTCTTGCCATCCAGACTGCGGTGAAGGTGGCCAACGGGATTGATGTACCTGCACTGAACCAGATAGAAACGCCGAAAATACAGTCGGATAATGTCGATCAGTTTGCGCGTCCTGATTGGTAAACCGCTTCCCAATCAATGATGCTTGGTATGGGCCCTTCGGGGCTCTTTTTGATTTTCGCTGGCGTGGTAACAGGAAGCAGGATGTTGTCAGGCTGGGGATGAAAACGAAGAAGCCGTGCCAAATCGGATGGTTGGCACGGCGTATCTATTTCCATATCTTCCCATATCGGGTTCCCATGGGGATGGTGGTCTGGTCAATCTGCGAAAGGCAGATTTCTTCCAAGCTCAAAGGATGCCTGACACGTCCGGGCTATCTTCAGCGCGTTTAAACCATCTTCCAATCCGGCGCAGGGATCGGTGCCATGTTGGACTGCTTTAATAAAGTCATCCACTTCCCGGCGGAATGACTCGGCATAACGCTCAAGGAAAAAGTGCTGCAGCGGTGGCTGGCTGTGGGTAGATGCGGCAGAGAAGTGTTGCACCGTCTGCTCGGTATGGTTCAGGGTTTGTAACATACCGCCATCACCAAAGGCTTCAATACGCTGGTCAAACCCATAGACGGCCCGCCGGCTGTTGTTGATATGCACTAACAGGCCACTCGGCATACGCAGGGTGGTCATGGCGGTGTCGGCATCCCCAAGTTCACCAATCGCGGTATCGACCATACAGGTGGCGGCGGTATATACCTCCAGCGGCAATTCGCCGGTTATCCAGCAGGCGAGATCGATGTCATGGATGGTGCTGTCACAGAAATAACCGCCGCAATGCCTGAGATACTCCAGTGGCGGTGGTCCCGGGTCACGGCTGGTAAGCAGCAACATATTTAAACGGCCGATATCGCCGCGCTGAACCCGTTGCCTGAGATGGTCAATAGCCGGATCAAACCGGCGGTTGAACCCCACGGCGAATGTCACCGGGTTTTCGGCCAACACACTCTGGCAGGCCAGAACCCGCTCGATACTTAAATCCACCGGCTTTTCACACAAGATAGGCTTACCTGCTTTGGCCGCGAGGCTGATGTATTCAAGGTGTGTAGATGTCGGGGAGCAGATGATCACGGCATCTGATCCCCCATCAGCAATGGCTTGTGAAATATCGTCGCTCGGGTAGCCACCATACTGATCAGTCAGGGCAGTTGCTGAACCCATTGAGCGGCTGGCAATGGTGTGTATCCGGGCCGTTGGGTGCTGGGCAACGATTTGGGCGTAAATTTCCCCCATGCGTCCTGCACCGACAATGGTGATGTTCATCATACGCTCTCCTTATCTCCCTGTGGCCTGCATTGGGAACGATGCCCAGTCCTCCAGTATCATTGCCGCCCCTTTTTCACCAATCATGATGGTGGCTGCGTTGGTATTGCCGGATACAATTGTCGGCATGATAGAGGCATCAATCACGCGCAGGTTGTTCAGGCCATGCACACGCAATCTGGGGTCGACAACCGCCATGTCATCGATCCCCATTTTGCAGGTGCCGACCGGGTGCAACAGTGACAGGCCGGACTGTCGGCAATGTTCAAGTAATTGTTCGTCACTTTCATAATCCAGCCCGGGGTTAATTTCACTGTCGACAAACTGCTTCATCGGCTGTGTTTCGGCAATTTTCCTTGCGTGGCGAAGCCCGGCAATGGCCGCGTCACGGTCGTACTGGGTTGAGAGAAAGTTAAACTGGATGGCAGGAGCATCGCCGGGGTTGGATGATTTGGTATGCACAAACCCTCTGGATTCCGGACGGATATGTTCCGGGAGAATGGTAAAGCCGGAAAATTTGCGCGGCTGCAAATCTTCACCGGTACACCAGGCCATAAAGGTGATCATCATATCCGGGTGTTCGTCATCCCCGGTGGTGCTGATAAAGGTGTTGGAGTAGTTACCATTGCTGGCCATCGGCCCGGTCCGGAACAGGATGTATTGCGCCATGGCGAGGGCGCCTTTTAGCGGGTTGTTGGCCAGATCATTGACCGTCAATGGCTGCGTCGACTTGTATTCCAGACCAATACCGAAATGATCTTGCAGGTTGTTGCCGACGCCCGGCAGGTGGTGTGTTGGTGTAATGCCGACACTTTCCAGGTGCTTGCTGTCGCCGATGCCGGAGAGCTCCAGCAGTTGTGGCGAATTAAAGGTGCCACCACAGACAATCACTTCTTTGGACGGGGTGACAGTATGGGTCATGCCGCGTTTATCGCGGTATTCAACCCCGGTTGCCTTGCCGTTATCCAGAAGGATGCGCTGTACCGTAACATGGGTGCGTACATCTATGTTTCTGCCAAGGTTAGAACGCAAATAGGCTGCTGCTGTGCTCCAGCGCCGGGCATCTTTGGTGTTGACCTGCACATAGCCGGTGCCCAGTTGGGATTTACCATTAAAATCAGGGTTTTCCGGTGCGCCAAGGTTCACCGACGCCTGATTGAACGCATCTGCAATCGGGTGGGTGGATGGCAGATCAGACACCCAGACCGGGCCGTTGATGCCGTGGAACGCGTCAGCCCCTCTCTCCTGATGCTCGCTTTTTTTAAAGAAGGGCAGGACACCGTCAAACCCCCAGCCTTCACAGCCTTCGGTTTCCCAGCGGTTGAAGTCCTCTGGCTGTCCGCGTACATAAATCATGCCATTGATGGAGCCAGTACCGCCCAGTACTTTTCCCCGTGGCTGGTGGAGCCTGCGGTTGTGCATGTTGGGCTCCGGTTCACTGGTGTAGCACCAATTGACGTTGGGATTGGCGTAGAGTTTGGCATAGCCTAAAGGAATGTGAATCCAGGGGTTGCTGTCCTTCCCTCCTGCTTCCAGCAATACTACATTGTAACCGGCGTCGCTGAGCCTCCCTGCGACAACACAGCCTGCAGAGCCTGCACCAACCACCACAAAATCCGTCTGTTCCTGCGACATCTCTTCCCTCCGTGAAAAATGGTTTTTTACCTTTTTGAGTTTTTCACAACCGGGGAAAAGGCTGGGGCACGTTTGTATCCAAAATGGATATTCTTTCATGATCGAGAAGCGGTGGTTTTGTCTCCGTGTCTATACTCACTGGATATGCAGTACAGAGGGACAAGGATGACCCGGGAAGAACTCTTGAGGATTCTGGACTTTACCGAATCAACACGGAAGTTGGTAGAAGATGGTAACAACCTTTCACTGACCGATGCACGCTGGAACATTATCGCTTTTGTTATCCGGAGGCATTTTGAAGGGAAGTTGCTGACCATTACCTCGATTGCCATGGCCTCCAATGTGCCTTATGCCACGGCGATGCGCAGGATTGGCGAACTGGTTGATGAAGGCATGCTGCTAAAACGTGCCCGCACCCGCACCGGGAAGTCATTCTCCCTGCACCCGACAGAGAAGATGATTGCTGAGTTTGAAAATTACGCTCACCAGCTGAAATCACTGGTGGGACATACCTTTGGTTTCAGTCAGCGGGGCTATGGCAAAAACCGGGAAGAAAACGACTATTATTTCGGCGCGTCCTATATGGGCTCGCGGCTTATTCCTTACCCCAGTGTGATGGAAGAAGGGATAGGTTATGACCGGGTCGTGCGTATTCTCTGTCCGTCTGATCCGACGTTTAAAACCTTGAGTGACATGTCGCGAAACCTTAATGAGCTTTGTGGCGGCAAACTGGAGGTGGTTAATCTGTCGCTGGATGCGCTGCACGATGAAGTGATAGAAAACGCGGCCCTACCCTCGTCCAAATACGACATTATGGCGGTAGATTTGCCCTGGTTTGGCGAGTTTGTTGAGCGGGGGGCCATCACACCGCTGACAACGCTGATTGAAAAGCACCGCTACCGGTTCAGTGATTACCATACCTCCGCCTGGAAAGGCTCCTCCTACCGGGGAGAGCAGTATGGTATCCCCATCCAGCCCACAGTCGAGCTGCTGTTTTACCGCAAAGATCTGTTCCAGTCGCTGGGGTTGCCTCCACCGTCAAGCACGGAAACCCTGTTAAGTTGCGCCAAAGCCCTGCATAACCTGAAGCCGGAACTCTATGGCATTGTGCTGAACTGTGGGCAGGGAACACCGGTGGCCCAAACCTTTTTGCAGACCATGGCGGCATTCGGGCAGCCTGTGATTGATTTGCCCAAAATCGGGGATGATTACACCGTTGAAGGGATTGAGAGTCGTACACTGTGCCCCAAAGTAGACAGCGAGGGGGGCAGGGCTGCGGCAGAATTCCTGTTGGCCTTGCTGAAATATTCCCATCCTGCCAGCCTGCATTGTAACTGGGATCAGCGTATTCGCCTGTTTTCGGAAGGAAAGGCCGCCATGACGTATGGCTGGTCTATCCGGGCGGCCATGATTGAAATGGATGAAAGCTGCGAGGCGCATGGCAAGGTGGGGTACACGGTCAGTCCGCCGGGACCGGGGGCGAAACCGGTTTCGCCTATCGGGGGATTTTCGCTGGTGATCCCTGCCAACCTTGCAGATGACAGACTGGAGAAAAACTGGCAGATGATGACTTACCTGAGTCGTCCAGACCTGATGAAGTGGTATACCCTGAACGGCAGTTTTTCCAGTCCACGCTTTTCAACCAGTGCCGACCCGGAAGTGCAGCAGTTCAGCAGCATTTTTGAAACCGTGGATGAGTTGGAGCGAAAAGGGGAGATCCACAACTGGCCCAGGCCGCCGGTGCCGGAGTTCAACGATATTGTGGCAATACTGGGCGATGAAATTCACAAGATGTTGCGCGGGATCCTGACGGTTGATGACGCCTTGTCCCGCGCCCAGAAACGCATTGAAGCACTGCGGCACTAACTTTGTGATAGCGCCAGCTCTGCTTGCCGTTTTTTCCTGCGGTGTCTGGGGTGATTAACCGGCACGGCGGATAACAGCGTTTGGGTGTAGTGGTGTTGTGGTGAGGCATACAGGGTTTTCGTGTCACCGTATTCAACCACATTGCCGAAATACATCACGGCGACGTTATCGGAGACCTGACGCACAACAGAAAGATCGTGGGAGATAAAAATCATCGCCAGGTTCATTTCCTGTTGCAGCTTTAAAAGCAGGTTCAGGATTTGCGCCTGCACAGACACATCCAGCGCTGAGACAGATTCATCACAAATCAGCAGTTTAGGCTTAAGTGCAATTGCACGGGCTATGCCGATACGCTGGCGCTGGCCGCCGGAAAACTCATGCGGGTAACGGCTGACAGACTCTGGCGGTAACCCGACTTTTTCCAGCAATTCCCTGACCCATTGCTTGCGTTCACTGCGTGTGCCGACGCGGTGGATCTCAAAAGGCTCTTCCAGAATCATGCCGACGGTGTGGCGCTGGTTGAGCGATTCCAGCGGATCCTGAAACACGATTTGCATCTCTTTACGCAGCGGGCGCATAGCACGCGGGCTGAGGTCCGTAATATCTTGGCCTTCAAAGAAAATTTTGCCACTGGTGGGCTCATAGAGCTTGAGAATAGTGCGCCCAAGGGTGCTTTTACCGCAGCCGGATTCGCCAACAAGGCCAAGGGTCTCACCACGTTTCACACTGAAAGATACACCGTCTACCGCTTTGATGGTGTAGCCCTTTTTGAAAATGCCTTTGCCGGAGACGAAGTGTTTGCGAAGGTTGTCGATTCTTAGCAATGCTTCCATGGTTAACCTCGATATTCCGGGAACAGGTCAGGGTCGATATCGGGGATATCAATCAACTGTTTGGGTTCACTGGACAGGTTTGGCATCAGGCCGAGCAAGCGCTGGGTGTAGGGGTGCTGGGGATGGTCAAACAGGGTGAAGACATCGGCATTCTCGACAATTTTTCCACCATACATCACGGCCACATCGTCACAGATTTCCGCCACCACGCCCAAATCATGGGTGATAAAAATCATTCCCATGCCAGTTTCTTGCTGAAGGTCATTCATCAGGTCAAGGATTGAGGCCTGCACGGTCACATCGAGTGCTGTTGTCGGCTCGTCACAGATGAGGATGTCTGGCTTGCAGGCCAGCGCCATCGCAATCATCACCCGTTGACGCATGCCGCCGGAAAGGTTGTGCGGATATTCATCCAACCGCTTTAGGGGCATCGGGATTTGGACTTTTTCCAGCATCTTGAGGGCGGCGGTCCGTTGTGCTTTCCTGCCCATAGCGGGGTTGTGCAGCGCGAGCACTTCCATAAGCTGTTTGCCAATCGAATGCACCGGATTGAGTGCGGTCATCGGATCCTGAAAAATCATCGACATCCGGTTGCCGCGCATGCGGTACATCTCTTCCGGTGGCAGGTGAACCAGATCGGTACCGCGATAGCGGATCTCGCCGGCGGTAACCTGTCCATAAGGCTTGGGGAGCAGGCCCATGATAGACATCGCGGTGACACTTTTTCCGCTACCGGATTCACCGACCAGCCCCAGTGTCCGACCCGCCATGACATCTAAATCGACACCATGGAGGATTTTCACCACCCCGTCATCGGTGGTGAATTCGGTTTCCAGTCCGCGAACGCTGAGAATCGGTTCTGCCATCTTTTCTGCCTTATCGCTTGTAGCGATCATCAATCACTGTCACGGGGGCGAATGCCTTGCCACTGTCCATGGCGTCGAGGGTTTCTTTTTTCATGTCTTCGTCAATCCAGAAGGTACTGTCGCCTATCGCGCCGCCGACAGTGAGAAGGGTACCTGTCCATTTCTGCATAGGATTCTCTGGGTACCTGATCCAGCGCCAATGACCTTGTCGTGTCCATGGAACGCTATAACTTGGGGCGACAACCGCGGCTTCTTGAATGATGCGTTGCATCGCTTGTGACAACTGATGCTTTTTACTGACGTCGAATTCAGCCCGATACTGGTCAATCAGTTGATCAAGCTTGGGGGTGCTGAAGTTGGTAAAGTTGTTGGTTTGTGGTTTATTGGCGTTGTCAGAATGAAAATATTGCCAATAGCCTGGGGTTTCACTTGCCCCCATGTTGATAAATGCAATCTGGTGTTTTTTCTCAGATACGTATTTAAAGCCTGTGGCACCATCAATGAGCTTCAGTGAGAACGCCAGACCTGCCAATTTTGCCTGTTCTTTGAGGTAAGCCATGCGTTGTGTGAAAAACGCAAGGGGGTATACCAACTCAAACGAAAGCCGCTCACCTTTATCATTGACCCGAATACCGTCTGAGCCGACTTTTTCAAACCCTGCTTTGACGAAGTATTCGATGGCTTTATCAATGTTGAAGTCCGGTGCTTTGGCATCAGGCCAGGAATAATTACCATGCCCTGAACCTATTGCGTGGGGTTTGCGCTGGTAGTCTCCACGGATAAGCTTCTCAATCAGTCCATCAAAATCGGTGGCATGGAGAATGCCGCGACGCACGTTGATGTCGTCCAGCAGCGGTATGGCTGTATTCAGCCACAATCCGCCTCCCCCTTGTGGTGTTTCATTGAAACCCCAAAACTTATGAATATAACCCTTCTGGTAGGCTTCCCCGTTGGTTTTCTCATGCCAGATTTCCGGGAGGGTGAGGTCATAAGTATCCAGTTTTCCTTTTTCGAAATGTTGTCTGGCGACATCGGTATCGCGAATCACGGTCATTCGGATTTTGTCGACATTGTAGCGGTTCTGGTAGTACTTGTTGCCATATCCCCACCAGTCATCACCCACGTGCTTGAACGTCACGCTTTTCCCTTTTTTGATGTTGTAGACAAAGTAGGGACCTGCGGTGGGCTCAGGCTTAAAGTTGTATTTGCGGACAAAGTTATCGTCTACGCCGTCCCCGTTGTTGTCTTTACCTGACTGGTAAAAATGCTGGGGGCGTGGAACCAGTCCGCCAACTGTGCGCATGAGTTCCTCCGGATTTTTCTCGTCCACGGTGCTGACCGCGATTGTATGGTCATCAATTTTCACCACATCAGCGATGGTCTTGGAGTAGTAGTCGTTGTACCAGGGGGCGACGATATCCTTTGAGCGGTAAAACTGGAGCATAAACACAAAGTCATCTGCGGTGAGCGGCTCACCATCGTTCCATTTGGCCTTTGGGTCGAGCTTGAAATAGAGCGTTTTGTTGTCCCCCGCGTAAGCCCATTCCGTGGCGATGGATGGGATCCAGTTGAGCGTGTCCGGATGGCGAGTTACCAGTCCCGGTACGTTATCGAGAAAATAACTGCGAAGGCCAGCATTGGAATCGGGTCCTACGCTTCGCAGCGTCAGCGGAAAACTGGCTAAATGGGTGCGCAATGTACCACCACGCCTGGCTTTGTCAGAAGCAAATACCGGATCGTCCCAGTTTGTCTGCCAGTTCAGGTTGGCAGGAAGCTCGGCGGCGTGCGCGGTGAAGGCGAGTGCGCTAAAGGCGGCAAGTGTGGTGGGTTTTAACATCGTCAATGTAAACATGGTCACTTCCTTGTCAGACATAGCGGGTGAATTTTTTCGGGTCGAACGCGGCGCGCACCGCATCGCCAATAAAGGTCACCATGGTGAGCACCAACACCGTTGCGGTCACCACTGAGGTAACAATCCACGGGCTGTCGAGATTTGATTTTCCTTGCTGTAGCAGCTCCCCCCAACTCGGTGTCGGAGGTGCAAGGCCAAGACCAAGATAATCCAGCGCGGTCAATGCGGTAATGTTGGCCACAACAGTAAAGGGCGCCAGAGTGATCACCATCACCATGGTATTGGGCAAGATATGTTTTAGCAGGATACGGAGGGTGGAGGCGCCAAGTGCGCGAGCCGCCATCACGTATTCCCGGGCGGATTCTTTGTAGGTCATGGTGCGCATGTACCAGGTGATGCCCATCCAGCCGAATATCACGTTGATGGCGACAAACAGGGTAAAGGTCGGCTTGGTGATAGAGACCAGTATCATGATGACGTAGAGGAAGGGGATCATGGACCAGATTTCAATCAGCCGCTGGCTGATTAGGTCGAACTTGCCGCCGAAAAAGCCCATGGCACAACCAATGACCGTGCCGATGGCAAAGCAGACGGTCATGGTAGTGAGGGCATACATCATGGCGATGCGGAAACCATAGAACAGTCGGGCCAATACATCACGGCCAATCACATCGGTGCCGAGGTAGTGCCGGGATTCAGCACTTGGCGCATAAGGCGGAAATTCCCCCTCAATAAAGTCCTGTTCGTACGGGTTCCACGGCACCAAAGGCATGATAACGAAGTTACCTTTGTCTTCTTCCTTAAACAAAGCTTGCAGCTCGCGGTAGTTAGCCTCGCTTTGGTAGTCCTGTCCAAATTCATAACCAAGGCGCACATCACTCACCACTGGGAAGTAAAACTCACCGTTGTAGCGTACCATCAGGGCTTTGCTGTTGATGAAAAACTCGGCAAACAGGGACAGCACCAGCAGGGTAGACAGGACAAGAAAAGACCAGTAGCCCGGTTTGATCTCCTTAAACCGCGTGATCTTCTTTTGCGTGAGGGGGCTGAGGGGCATCATCATTCACCAAACCTTACCCGTGGATCCACGAGTGCCACACAGATATCTGAAACGATATTGCCGACCAGCAGCAAGGCGGCGTTCAGGGCCACGATCGCCATCACCACTGGGTAATCCCTTTCCATAATGGCCTCATAACCAAGCAGGCCGATTCCATCGATGTTAAAGACCACTTCAATCAGGAAGGAGCCGGTAAGGAAGAACAGCAATGAGTTACCGAAATGGCTTGCCAGTGGAATCAGGCTGTTTTGCATCGCGTGTTTGCGTACCGCGTCTTTAAACGGCAGACCCTTGGCAATGGCGGTACGGATGTAATCGGCAGACAGGTTTTCCATCAGGTTGTTTTTCATGGTGATGGTCAGGGTGGCAAAATCCCCGATGACGTAACAAATCAGCGGCAATACGGCATGCCAGAGAACGTCTTTGATCATCGCCCCTTTGGTGTCGAGATCGTCAAAGCCATCAGAGGTAAACCCACCCATCGGGAACCAGTCGAGGTGGAAGGAAAACACGCTTAAAAGCAAGATACCGACGACATAACCGGGCAGGGCATAACCCACGAAAATCAGTACCGAAGAGGCATTGTCGAAGGCAGTATTGTGTTTTACCGCTTTATAGTAGCCGAGCGGTATCGATACCAGATAGGCAATCAGGAAGGTCATGCCGCCGTAGAACATTGAAACGGGAAGGCGCTCGGCAATCATGCCCAGTACAGGCTCGTAATAACGGGTAGATTCGCCGAAATCGAGCACCAGTAACCGGTTGAGCCATTCCCAGTAAGCATCCATGACCGGCTTGTCGAGGCCGTAGAAGGCGTTTAGTTCCTCTAACTGGTATTCATCCAGCGCGGAGTTGTCCTGAAAGCTCTGGCTTTGGTTTGTTCCTTCCTGCATAAACTGGGATTGGGCGAGCATGCGTTCGACGGGGCCGCCCGGCACAAAGCGGGTGATGGCAAATATTACCAATGTAATGCCAAGAAAGGTGGGAATGACAAGCAACAACCGTCGCAGTAAATAGGCTAGCACCGAAAGACTCTCTCCTTGTCTATGGGCCTGAATGTAAGTGTCTGAAACTAGAGTTTTGTGGTACTTGCTGTGACTTCACAAGCTCCCAGCGTCAGAAATGTGTGAGTGCTCTGATTTGTGCCCACGGATCCGCACTTACTTTTTGTCGGAAAGCGAAATGTGCAGAAAAGCATCACTCTTTCATCGCCAGTTCCACTTACTCTGTTTCGAACCTTTTGGGTCGATGAAGGTTCACATTTTTCTGCATGAAACGGGATGAAATTACCCCTTGAAAAAATAAGGAAATAGAGAGATTATCCGCGCCCTTCCTGTTCATACAAAGTGCTATTAACCATGAATTTTATTCAGTTTGACTCTCTGCCACCGCCGCAGATCGCGGAGCGTGCTGTAGAAATTGGTGTGGCGAAAGCAACCAAAGACCCCTTCAAGTCGTTTCTTCTGGCGATTTCTGCCGGTATCCATATCGGTATTGCCTTTATTTTCTACACGACCGTGACAACCGGTGCCACTGATATACCTTGGGGCATGAGCCGTTTTGTTGGTGGTATTGCATTCAGTCTGGGGTTAATCCTGGTGATCATTACCGGTGGTGAGCTATTTACCAGTTCGGTACTCACATTAGTGGCACGGGCCAGTGGAAAGATCACTTGGGGGGCATTATTTAGAAACTGGCTGGTGGTCTATGGTGGTAACCTGGTGGGGGCTATCCTGCTGGTGGCCTGTATGCTGGTCGCACAGCAGTATATGTTCGATAATGGCCAGGTGGGTATTAATACGATGAAGATTGCAGAGCACAAACTGCATCACGGCTTCTTACAGGCAGTGGCGCTTGGCATCATGTGTAACGTGCTGGTGTGTATTGCTGTATGGATGACCTATTCAGGCCGTACTTTGACGGATAAAATCCTGGTGATGATCTTGCCGGTGGCGATGTTTGTGTCAGCAGGCTTTGAACACTGCATTGCCAACATGTTTCAGGTACCGATGGCGATGGGTATTAAAACGTTCGCCCCGGATACATTCTGGGCGATGACAGGCATGAGTGCCGCAGACTTTGCAGGCCTGAATATGACCGACTTTATTCTGAATAACCTTATTCCTGTGACCATAGGAAATATCATCGGCGGCGGTATGTTTGTAGGCATTTGGTATTGGATGATTTACCTACGCGACTGATTGGCGAGGGAAGCTAGCTAAATATGCTTTCAGGTGGTCTGAAGGTAGGCACAATTAAGTAAGGCCAGTGGTGATATCCACTGGCCTTTTTTGGCGTGTCGCCTAGAGAAGGAGCAGCCAGACCGTATTTCTGACTGCAAGGTGTTGGCACATCGTATTTAAAACCGAAGGGTAAGGGATGCGCCTTATGTCAATGAGCGAGTGTTTAGTTGGTGTAGTTGGTGCCGCTGTCATCTGGCAGCTGGCATTCCGGTGCGTCTGAACCTTCTGGGCAGTCAGTTGTCGATTCACTGGCAAGTGCCAAGCCTGAGAAAAGTACCGCGAAGGCTAACATCAACGTTTTAAGCATATTCATTTCTATTGCTCCTTTTTCCATTGGAGTTAATTTGTTCAAAAGGTCGTTGGACCCTAGTTGATTTTGCTGCAGCCCATATACTGTGGCTCATAAATCACTGGGTTCTGTTAGCATTAGGTAATGGTTGTGTAAGGGCGGTGGCTTGTCTGAACTGTTGGACAGGTGGTGATAAAAATAACGAAGTCCCGTAAAAGAGTTTCATGACTTTCAACGGGTTGGGGCATGTATTCAGGTTTCGATGGATACGTCGTCGACTGGCTTGCTGCAACAACTGAGGATATAGCCTTCTTCGATTTCTTCGTCGCTGATCCCGCCGTTGTGTTCCATATTCACACTTCCGGTGAGTAGCCTGACTTTGCAGGAGCCACAAATGCCCATTCCACAGGCTTTGGGCACATGAATACCGAGCTTAGTACTGGCAGCATGCACGGTTTCGTTTTCTGTCACCATGACAGACATGCCTTCGTCGGTAAACTCGACGCAAAACCCAGTCTGTGGCTGCTCATCGGCACGTTGCGCCAGCTCTGCTGATTCTTCGGCGTCTTCAATCGCTTCAGCCGGTGTCGCGCCAAAGTTCTCTTCATGGTAAGGAACATGAAGCGGCCTTTGTCAGCGCCGCCAATCATGTTGCCTTGGTGAAGAAAACAAATCCCGCCCATCATCTTTTTCTCGGTTATGCCCTTGATGCCGGCGGTAGCATCCCTGAAGCGGGCAGTGAGAGTTTCGTCGTAAGCCATGGGTTATCCAACGAAGGCACGATAGAGCAAAAAGATAGAAGGAATGATCATGGCTGAAAAAGTCAGGATCATTCCGACCGCGCGACCGTTGGTGGCACCAGAGGGAGTAAACACCAGGGTATGGTAGTGAACAAGCCGTCCGGCGACGATGGCGATGGCAGCCGCGATGACCCAGGCCTGTGCCATGCCGAGGTATTCAGCCACTGTGATGGCCAACAGGGTAATAGGCACGGTTTCAGTAAAGTTGCCGTGGCCACGAACCTTTTTCATCAGGTTGTTGTCATCGCCCCAGCCAAAGTTGACGCCGGTTGCCAACCGCTTCAGGCCAACGGCGAGAGTGACTGGAATTTGGATTGCGATACAAAGCGCAATCAGTATTGGTGCAATGGTTAATTGTTCCATCACTGTCTCCAGATTTTGCGTAAACTCAACCGCTTCGCTGCCAGTGTGCGCAGCGAAGGGGTAAGAGAATAGTCGGTGTCAGTCCGTCAGAAGTTCATTTCGACCAGTTCAGACACTTCCAGCGTTCCGCCGATCGTCAGAAATGGGCAGGTCTTGGCGGCATTCAACGCTTCATCCAGTGAGTTAGCCTCGATGATGGTAAATCCGGACATGCTGGTTTTACCGCCCTCTGTGACGCTGCCATCCGGTGCAACGCAGACGGTGCCTTTCAGGGGATTGGCAGGGCTAATTGCTTTGTCTCCCAGTGCTTTCAACCACGCCTGATAATCGGCGAAGTGCTTTTGGCCTTCCTCCGGGGTTGCCGGTGGATTCCCTCCCAGGTAGGTCATCATAAACTTTGGCATAGCGTTTCCTCCTGTCGTTTTTACGCGTCTGGCACGGCGTATTTAATGAGCGCAAGCTTTGCACCCTGTGGGTCTTTAAATATCGCAATACGTCCGACACCGGGGATATCAGATGGTGGCATCAACGACTCGGCACCGTGGACAATGGCCTTTTCCATCCGGGAATCCACATCATCCACTGTGATATAAACCAGCCAGCCCGGTTCGTCATCTGGGAAGGGTTTAAAGCCGCCCACGCCGCTTTCTTCAACAGAGATGATGGGATAAACCACGTCTCCTTCCATGGGATGCTCCAGTACTTGCCAGTCTAGAACATTTTGATAAAACGCCCGTGCCTGTTGGTGGTTACTCCCACAATGCTCAATCCAGCTAGGTGCGCCATGTGTTTGTTGTGCGTTGCTCATGTTGTCGTCCTTCTCAGTGAATGTCCTTTAAAGGACGCGGCAGGAAAAGCCAACCGGACAGACAGTCGTTATTTTTTATTTTTTTTCTGCGAGGCCAACAATTGAATCTCCTGCTGGATGTATTTCTGCTCCCAGTCAAGCTGGGACAATGAAAGCGCCTGTTTGAATGCGTCAATAGCTGGCTGATGTTGTCCATCCATCTTTAAAAGGTGGGCGCGTGTGGAATGAAAATACTGGTAACGGGACAGTGACTCACCAATGGCGGCAATATCATCAAGCGCCTGCTTTGGGCTTATCACATGCGCGGTTGCCACGGCCCGGTTCAGAGCGATCACTGGGGTGGGGTGCAGCTTATACAGAGCATGATAGAGATGACGTATGTCCTTCCAATCTGTGTCTCCGGCACTTTTTGCAGTGCTGTGCGCACCGGAAATACAGGCCTGTAAGCGATAGTAGCCAGGTGGAGCCGCACCATTGGTTCGTGCCAGAAGACTACTCGCCTCAGCAATCATGTGCTGATCCCACAGTGAACGATCCTGCTGATCAAGTGGCACCGGATTACACTCCTGAAAGCGGGCCTCACGTCGTGACTGACTGTAGAGCATCAGTGCCAGCAGGCTGTGGATTTCGGTGTCCTCCGGCAACAAAGCCAACAGGTTCCGTGTCAGTGCAATGGCTTCATCACTGAAGCTAATTTGGTTGCGTATGGGGGAAGAGGCGGCGTTGTAACCTTCAGTAAACAGTAGGTACAGCATGCTTTTCACCGCATCAAGCCGTTTGGGAGCCAGAAACGGGGTGGCAGTTGTGATGGCTAGTTGATTTGCAGCCTGTTTGGCGCGTGAAAGACGTTTTTCCATCGCCGCTTCTGAAACCAGAAATGTGCGTGCAAGGGAAGGGCAGGGAATACCCGCCAGAACATTCAGGGCTAGGGTGATTTGTTGGGGGCGACTGAGCAGAGGATCAGAGCAGACAAAGAAGAGACGTAGAATATCACTGTTATAAAGCAGATCCGGTTGTGTTGGTGAATCAGCTTCGTCTTCGGTCAGCGGCGCTTCTCTATGGTGCTTTCGAAGCGTGTCGATAGCCTGGTTTCTTGCGGTGACATAAAGCCAGGTCTCCGGATTGTCTGGCATGCCTTTGCCTGACCACGAAGAGTAAGCCCGGGTTATGGCTTCCTGCAACGCGTCTTCTGCCAGTGTCATGTCGCCAAAACGGCGCAGCAAAGCCCCAAGCACTTTTGGACGCGCCCGGCGGTAGATAGCAACAATTGCCGTGTTGAAGTCCATAGTTTATGCGCGACACCAGCCGACGGGGCGTACTTCTATTTTGTGATGCTTTAATGGCAATGAAGCTGCGTACCTGATGGCATCTTCTTCCGAAGGGCAGTCGAGCAGGTACAACCCGAGAAACTGTTCTTTGGTCTCAGCAAAAGGACCGTCAGTGACCAGAATTTCGCCGTCATCATCCGATGACACGGTTTTCGCCGTATCGGTCCAGTCCAATCTTGCAGAGGCGATGAACTCGTTCTTTTCCACAGTGGTGTCCTGCAGGTGATGATGGAGCGCTAACATCTCCATTTCCTGTTCGTCGCTGAGTTGTTTGTTGTAGTCTTCCGTACCGTAAATAAGCAGCGCAAATTTCATGATAACTCCTCGTTTTGCTTCACGTTAAGTGTAGTGCCGGTGTTAAAAATGGCTGTCTGAACTGTGGGATGTCATGCGGTAAGTCCTGGACAATCGAAAGTCTCTATGATTGAACATGTGTCTGGTTGCGTAAGGTTTACACTGTGCTCAGGATCAGTTGTAGAAATGCCCAAACACATCTCCCGTCGTAAAGCCTGATGCCTGATTTCCTGTGCGCCCTGCCACAGTCTTGTCGCCGGGGGCACACATCTCGTTCAATTGAACTGAAAACGAGCTAAATTGTGTGTTTTAGCCTTGACCCGATCGGGGTTTTCCCTGATAACGCAGGTTGACGAATTTATTTTGATTAATTGCTGATTATGGATACTGATCTTTTACGCACGTTTTTGGAAGTGAACAAAACCCGACACTTCGGCAAGGCGGCGACCAATCTCTATTTAACCCAGTCAGCGGTTAGTTTTCGTATACGCCAGCTTGAAATAAAACTGGGCACACCTGTCTTTACCCGCAAACGCGGTGATTTGCGGTTAACGCCAGCAGGAGAACGTTTTGTTCCTTATGCGGAGAGTATTTTGCAGACTTGGGGGCGTGCCCGTCAGGATGTTGCGTTGACCGGCACCTATCAGCAACAGGTGACGGTAGGGGCAACGTCCCTTATCTGGGAAATGGACAGTTGCAGTGACTGGCTGGAGCGTATTGAATCAGCCCGGCCAGATTGGGCACTGCGTACAGAATCACTCAATCGTCAACAGGTCTCCACGGCATTGCTTGAAAAACAGGTGGATGTGGTCCTGACCAGTGAACCGCCAAAACTGGCGGATTTACAGCAACACAGGATCACATCGTTTGAACTGTTTCTGGTGTCAAGTGAGCCCGATCAGGACATGGACAGTATCAGTGAGTTGCCCATGGTCTATCTGGACTGGGGGACGCGTTTTGGCTTGGAGCACAGCCGTATTATGACGTTACAGCGTACGCCGATGCTGCACAGCCATGCCTGCCAGCCAGCGCTGAAGTTTCTGTTAAACCGCGGTGGGGTTGGCTTCCTGCCATCTACCCTAGCCCAGTCCTGGATTGATGCGGGTGCTTTGCATAAAGTGAAAGATAGCCCTGTGATGGCCAACGACCTGTATATGGTGTGGTTATCGACCAGCGATAAGCATGAAGACATTGAAGAGGTGGTAGGTGTTTTAAATGAAGCCTGAAGGATGCAGTCCCCTTCAGATCTGACGGGCTTCACCATCACTGCTTAGAAACCTACCCACCGGATTGGCTTCGCGCTGATCCGGTTTTGTCTCTGCCATTCCCGTTTGTATCGCTAACTGTTAGTTTTTTTATACACATTCTGTCTTTAATGCTTTCTTTTCCCATTAAGATATGGAAAAACCATTGAGCATAAAATGCACTAAAAGTTTTGTTTGTTGTTATTTTATTGTTTAAATCTTTGTTTTTGTGTTTTTAAATATGTGACGGGATGCGTAAAAGTAACTAAACGCCATGAAAAGGGCATACCTAATACCGTCACTCCGCTGCTAATCTCTTTTCCCCTGAATGTGACAAGCACGTTACGAATTGAAAAGGAGTATTCGGTGATGAATGCGAAAACCAACAAGATGTCCCTGACGACCCGTGTCCTTATCGGCATGGTGTTGGGTATTGTGAGCGGGTTTGCTATTCGTGTTTTGTTTGGCGAAGACGGCTTTGTTAACGAATATATCGTCAATGGCCTGTTTGACGTGGGTGGGCAGATTTTTGTCGCCAGTTTGAAAATGCTGGTCGTGCCGCTGGTGTTTGTGTCTCTGGTCTGTGGCACCAGTTCGCTGAAAGACATTGCAACACTGGGACGATTGGGGGGGAAAACCCTGATTTTCTATCTGGGCACCACCGCGATTGCCATTACTCTGGCCATGAGTCTGGCATTGTTGTTTGGCCCGGGTAAAGGTGCCGATCTTTCTGCAGCCTCGGCATTCCAGTCAACGGAAGCGCCTTCCCTGGGGAATGTTATTGTAGGCATGTTCCCTACCAACCCAATAAGCTCAATGGCAGAAGGCAACACCCTGCAAATCATCATTTTTGCCCTGCTGTTTGGTATCGCCATCAGTGCTTCTGGCCAACCGGGTGAGCGTGTTGCTGCGTTCTTCCGCGATTTGAATGAAGTGATCCTGAAGCTGGTTGCCTTGCTGATGAACCTGGCACCGTACGGTGTGTTCTGTCTCATGGCGAAGCTGTTCACATCGCTGGGGCTTTCTGCGATTGTGAGTCTGGCGGAATACTTCTTCGTTCTGGCGGGTGGACTGGTGTTACATGCGCTGGTGACATACACCACCTTGCTGAAAGTATTCAGTGGCCTGAGTCCGGTAACATTCCTGAAGAAAATGGAAGACGCTATCATGTTCGCGTTCTCCACAGCGTCTTCCAATGCCACGATTCCGGTGTCAATGGAAACCACAACCCGTCGTATGGGTGCTGACAATAGGGTTGCTGCATTCACTATCCCATTGGGAGCCACCATTAACATGGATGGCACGGCAATGATGCAGGGTGTGGCGACTGTGTTCATCGCTCAGGCATTTAATGTCGACCTGACCATGGCCGATTACATGACGGTGATCATGACAGCAACATTGGCGTCTATCGGCACCGCGGGTGTACCGGGTGTGGGCCTTGTGATGCTGGCAATGGTGCTGAACCAGGTGGGGCTGCCACTGGAAGGTATTGCTTTAATTATGGGGGTTGATCGCCTGCTGGATATGATCCGTACCGCGGTGAACATTACCGGTGACTGCGCAGTGACCTGTATTGTGGCGAAAAGCGAAGGGGCGTTGGATGAAAAACGCTTCAACGACATGAAAGCGGCGGAAGAAGACGAGAAAATCGTGTTCAAACCCCACGCGCAATAACCACACACTTTGCGAAGAAAAATGCCAGACCTGAATGTCTGGCGTTTTTTGATCCCTCACTTCCCCGCGCCGTAATGCATACTGTTGTTAGAAAACAGAAATGGCAGCGAATCAATGACCCAGTTTCACACCTTAAGACTCATTCTTGGCGACCAGCTTAATGCCAGTCACTCATGGTATAGCAAGCATGATGATGGCGTTTTGTACCTGATTGCTGAACTTAGGCAGGAAACTGACTATGTGCGTCACCATGTCCAGAAAGTGTGTGCCTTTTTCGCGGCGATGGCAGGCTTTGCCGATGCGCTTTCATCGGCGGGGCATCACGTAGAACACCTCACGCTGGATGATACCCAGATATTCAGTGGGCTGGATGAATTGCTGACATGCAAAATTAAACAATTCGGCGTCACACATTTTAGCTACCAGACGCCGGATGAATACCGGCTCCGCGAACAGCTTCGGACGTTTGCCGGTGCATTACCCATTTCTTCATCCGAGGTAAGTTCTGAACACTTCCTGTTGTCAGTCAGTGAGTTCGACACTCTGTTTACCGCCGGGAAGCATCACTTGATGGAATCTTTCTACCGCAAGATGCGCCGCCGCTTTGGTGTATTGATAGATGGCGATAAGCCGGAAGGGGGAAAGTGGAATTACGACAAAGAAAACCGCGCTAAACTGACAACGCAAGATCTGGCGGCCATCCCGCAGCCACTGGTTTTTGTCAACGACGTTACCGCAATTCTTGAACGGCTTACCCGCCATGGTGTTCAAACCATAGGCAAGCCAGAAAAGACCTTGTTCTGGCCGGTAACCCGGCGTCAGTCCCTGTCGTTGGTCGATTATTTTTGTCGCCATCTTTTACCGCAATTCGGCCGTTTTCAGGATGCGATGACCTCAAATTCTCCCCACGCCTGGAGCCTTTACCACTCCCGGCTAGCCTTTGCCATGAACAGCAAAATGCTGCACCCGATGCAGGTGATTGATGCGGCGATTGAGGCATATCGTACGCCAGACAGCGGCATCACCCTGAATCAGGTGGAAGGGTTTGTCCGCCAGATCCTTGGCTGGCGGGAGTTTGTCCGTGGCCTTTATTGGGCAAACATGCCAGCGTATAAAGCCATGAACAGGTTGAACGCAGAGCGCCCGCTGCCAGATTTTTTCTGGACGGGCGACACCCGGATGGCCTGCATGAAGCAAGCGATACAACAGTCGCTTGACTACGCATACGCACACCACATCCAACGCCTGATGGTGACCGGTAACTTTGCCCTCCTGACAGGGCTTGATCCTAAGGAGGTGGATAACTGGTACCTCGGCATTTACATTGATGCGATTGAATGGGTGGAGTTACCCAATACCCGTGGAATGGCCCTGTTTGCTGACGGTGGCTTACTGGCGACCAAACCTTACAGCGCAAGTGGTAACTATATCCAGAAGATGAGCGACCATTGTGCAAGTTGCCACTATAAGGTGAAAGAAAAGGTGGGGGAGACCGCCTGCCCATTTAACAGCCTGTACTGGCGTTTTATGGAAAAGCACCGGGACATCATTGCTGTGAATCCAAGAGCCGGCATGGTCTATCGAAACTGGGACAATAAGCCGCAGGAAGAACGTGATGCGGTACTGGCGCAGGCCGACACCTTCCTTCTTCATCTCAATCGGATTTAATGTGTCTTTTTCTTTGCATTTTTGAAAATATGCATTCTTAGCCTGAATGTTGAAGTTTGTTAGTGCTCTCTGAATATTTTATATCATTAAATCAACTGGATATAATAAGATATTTTTGTTTTACCCTGCTCTCCAAACCTGTGATAGTGCGCGTTTAAACAGGCAAAAATGATGCCTTTATCATCTCAAAGAAAATGGAGTTGTCGTTGTGAGTGATAAAAGTCACGATGAATTAATGTCGCCGGATGGTGCAGTGACGCCTATCGATACTGACTATCAGGTAGGTCAGGACAATATCGCGCTGAAAATTGGCCCCTTTGGGCTGGACATCCACAACCGGGTATTTGTGGTCTCAGGTGGGATGATTGCGCTGTTCGTGTTGATCACCTTGTTGTTTCGTCACTCTGTTGGCCCCCTGTTCAACGAAATGCGAAACACCCTTACCGCCCAGATGGACTGGTTCTTCATTGGTGCCGGTAACCTGTTCGTTATCCTTTGTTTGCTTTTAATCTTCAGCCCCCTTGGCCGTGTTCGCTTGGGAGGTACGGAAGCGACGCCCGATTACACCTATGTTGGTTGGTTTTCCATGCTGTTCGCCGCAGGCATGGGGATTGGCCTGATGTTCTACGGTGTGTCTGAACCTCTGTCCCACTATGCGTCTTCTTTTGGTGGTGTAGCTGAGGTGAATGGTGTGCGCACTGACTGGGCACCTCTGGGAGGCGCTGAGGACGATATGGCTGCAGCGAAAGATCTTGGCATGGCAGCAACCATCTACCACTGGGGACTGCATCCCTGGGCCATTTACGCCCTGATCGCCTTGTCGTTGGCTTTGTTCTCCTTCAATAAAGGTTTGCCTTTGACCATCCGCTCCATTTTCTATCCTATCTTTGGTGAGCGTATCTGGGGGTGGCCGGGCCACATTATTGATATTACCGCTGTGGTTGCGACCCTGTTTGGTCTGGCGACATCACTGGGTTTTGGCGCATCTCAGGCGGCAGCAGGTCTGAACTTCCTGTTTGATATTCCGGGCGGGATCACCACGCAGGTCGTGTTGATCATTGCGATTACCGGACTGGCTCTGGCCTCTGTGGTCGCGGGGCTGGATGCTGGTGTGAAACGCCTGTCTGAGTTCAACATGGGCATGGCAACACTGCTGATGATGTTTGTGATCATCGTTGGGCCGACCCTGTCGATTTTCACCAGCATTGGCACCAATATGATGGCGTATTTAGAGAACCTGCCTGCGCTTTCCATGCCGTTTGGCCGTGAAGATACCAACTACTCCCAAGGCTGGACGGCGTTCTACTGGGCATGGTGGATGTCCTGGTCGCCATTCGTAGGGATGTTCATTGCCCGTGTTTCCCGTGGCCGCACAGTGCGTGAATTCATTATCTGTGTGTTGCTGATCCCGACCTCTGTATGTGTACTGTGGATGACAGCCTTCGGCACCACGGCAATTGAACAGCTTCAGGAGGGTTACCGCGCGGTTGTGGATGCCGATTTACCGTTGCAACTGTTTAACATGCTGGATGGCCTGCCACTGGCAAATATCACATCGTTGATTGGGATTATCCTGGTGGTGGTGTTCTTCGTTACTTCATCTGACTCTGGCTCACTGGTGATCGATACCATTTCTGCGGGCGGTAAGGTGGATGCGCCGGTACCACAACGTATTTTCTGGTGTTCGTTTGTCGGACTGGTGGCTATTTCGCTGTTGCTGGGAGGTGGCCTTGGGGCGCTTCAGGCGATGGTGGTGTCTACCGGCTTGCCGTTCTGTATTGTTTTGCTGATGTGTGCATTTTCCCTGGTGAAGGGACTGATGTCAGAACCACGCAAGTAAGCCTTACACTATCCGGGTGCATGCACCCGGATTTTTCGATTTAGAATCTCAATAGTTAGAAGCCGACAATGGTAAACCGGTCGACAAAGGCCCGGTAGCGACGCATTTATAACGCTGAGGCGTTCGACAAAGGATAGAAATAGCAGGCTACAGCATAATATCAATGTTTAGTGTTCAATGTTTAATTGCCTTGATTGTCTGCAGGATTTACACAAGCGAGTGAGTAATAGTTCATTAATAACAGCAGCTAACTCGATGTGTCTCCCATTGTTGAAGCATTGAGCACGAAGGATGTGTTAGGGTATTATTGGTCTCTAGGGCCAAACAGGCCCAAAACCTGAAGTTAGTGAGCGTTCAATATGCCTGATGATGGAAAGCATGGTTTTACGCGATCTCACCCTGCATATTCAACGCCATTAGCTGCTTAATTCGCTAAACGGACAAGGAGTTTACTGTGAGCGATAAAAGTCATGATGAGTTAATGAAGCCAGACGGTAACGTTAACCCCATAGACACAGATTATCAGATTGGACAGGACAATATTGCGCTGAAAGTAGGCCCATTTGGGCTTGATATTCACAACCGTGTTTTCCTGATTTCTGGTTTGGCTGTTGCGCTATTTGTATTTGTCACCCTCGCGTTCCAAAAAGATGTCGCCCCATTTTTTGGTGACCTTCGCAGTTGGTTGACCTCAAACCTGGATTGGTTTTTCCTCTCAGCAGGCGATATTTTCGTTATCACCTGTCTGGCTCTGGTGGTCAGTCCGCTCGGTAAGGTCCGTCTTGGTGGAACCGAAGCAACCCCGGATTACACGTATGTTGGCTGGTTCTCCATGTTGTTCGCCGCCGGCATGGGGATTGGCCTGATGTTCTACGGTGTGTCTGAACCTATGTCTCACTACGCATCTTCCTTTGGGGGGACTGCGGTTGAAAACGGCGTTCGCACAGACTGGGCGCCACTCGGTGCGGCGGCGGGCGATGTGCAAGGTGCAAAAGAGCTGGCGATGGCAGCCACCATTTATCACTGGGGTTTGCACCCTTGGGCTATCTACGCAATTCTGGCGTTGGGACTGGCGCTGTTTTCTTTCAATAAAGGGTTGCCGCTCACCATGCGCTCTGTGTTTTACCCACTTTTTGGCGAGCGCGTTTGGGGCTGGGTAGGGCATGTGATTGATATTCTGGCTGTGGTTGCCACCCTATTTGGTCTGGCTACATCGCTCGGTTTTGGCGCTTCGCAGGCTGCTGCCGGTTTGAACTACCTCTTTGGGGTGCCACTTGGGACAACAACGGAAATTGTGCTGGTAACCTGTATTACGGCATTGGCTTTGGTTTCCGTCATGGCTGGTCTGGATGCTGGGGTTAAGCGTCTGTCTGAAATTAACATGATGCTGGCCATTGCTCTGTTGCTTTTTGTGATTGTTATGGGGCCGACCTTGTCTATCCTTGGCGGCTTTTTCGGCAATCTGGCATCGTATGTTGAACACCTCCCTGCGTTGGCGAACCCATTCGGGCGGGAAGATGCTAATTTCACGCAAGGGTGGACAGCATTCTATTGGGCGTGGTGGATTTCATGGTCACCTTTTGTGGGTATGTTTATTGCGCGTGTATCCCGTGGTCGCACAGTGCGTGAATTTATAGTATGTGTTCTGCTGATCCCATCACTGGCTTGTGTGCTTTGGATGACCGCGTTTGGCGGCACGGCGATTAGCCAACTGGTCAATGATGGTTACACCGCAGTGTCTGAAGCGGACTTGCCGGTGAAGTTGTTTGCGATGTTAGATGCCCTGCCTTTGGCATCTATCACCTCATTCATTGGTATCATCCTGGTGGTGGTATTCTTTGTCACCTCGTCGGATTCCGGTTCACTGGTAATTGATACCATCTCTGCGGGTGGTAAGGTAGATGCACCGGTACCACAGCGTGTTTTCTGGTGTACGTTTGAAGGGCTGGTAGCTATTGTACTGGTGCTCGGTGGTGGTCTGGTCGCCTTGCAGGCGATGGCCGTATCAACCGGCTTCCCGTTTACCATTGTGTTGTTGGTTGCCTGTGTTTCGGTGATAAAAGGTTTAATGTCTGAACCGAGAAGTTAGATTGGTAAATCGCTAAAACGGGGCAGACAGAACGTCTGCCCCGTTTTGTCTGGTATGTCGTTTAAACGTCGGTCTCTTTGGGAATGACGTATTGATAGATTGAGAAGTCATGGAAGCGGAACAAATAGAAATCGCAGCGTTTCTCAAACAACATCCTCCATTTGATGAACTGCCTGGTGAGGAAGTCGATAATGCTGCCAAGCAGGTGGAAATATCTTATTTCCGTGCTGGTACCCAGATTTATGAATACGGCCAAGCGGTTCAGGATTTATGCATTGTACGCAGTGGAGTGGTGGAAATTTATCGCCGCAAAGGGGAGCTGTTCAACCGGTTATCAGAAGGCGGAACATTTGGTCAATGGGGCCTGATGAGAAGCCGTCGTGCGCGTTTCCCGGCCAAAGCCATTGAAGACAGCCTGATTTACTTTCTTCCTGATACTGTGTTTGACGATCTTTGCGATCGCTTCGAATCTTTCTCTGACTTTATGGAAGTAGAGGATGGCTTGCGGCTGCGTAATGCTGTGGAAAGCCACCGCGATAGCAGTGACCTGGCCACATCGAAAGTCACCAATCTGATTCTTCGCTCCCCTGTCACTGTTGATTGTGAATCTTCCGTTCGCTATGCAGCGCAAATCATGACAGACGAAGAGGTTTCTTCCTTGCTGGTGATGACGATGGAAAGCGACGAAGACGGTGTCGAGCAGGAGCGAATTGCAGGCATTATTACTGACAATGATTTGCGTTCCCGTGTGGTGGCTAAAGGGCTGCCTTATGAGACACCGATCAGTGAAATCCTGACGCCGCAAATCATCACCCTGGATCACAATGCCTACGTGTTTGAAGCCATGTTGACCATGCTTCGCAATAACCTGCATCACCTGCCTATCCTTAAAAATCAAAAGCCGATTGGGGTGGTGGCCCTGTCTGACATTGTTCGATACGAATCACAGAGCAGCCTGGTGATTGTGAGCAGCATTTTCCGCCAGCAGACGGTGGATGATCTCGAAGTGCTGTCGAAAGATGTGCCTGCCTGTTTCTCGCGTATGGTGTCAGAAGATGCCAACTCTCACATGATTGGCTCAGCCATGGCGGTCATCGGTCGCAGTTTTAAACAGCGCCTGCTGGAACTGGCAGAAGAGGCGCTTGGCCCACCGCCGGTGCCTTATTGCTTTCTGGCGCTTGGCTCCATGGCCCGTGATGAGCAGTTGATTGTGACTGATCAGGACAACGCCATCATCCTTGACGACAAATATGATGAAGTGGAGCACGGTGAGTACTTTGCGGCGTTAGCGACGTTTGTCTGTGATGGTCTTGCCCGATGCGGGTATAGCTATTGTACCGGTAACATTATGGCAACTAATCCACAGTGGCGAAAAACGCGCACCGAGTGGGAAGAGACGTTTGCCGACTGGATTGATCAACCGAATCCGCAATCTTTGCTTAACAGCAATATTTTCTTCGATTTGGATGGCGTTTACGGTGCAACTAACTGGGCGGAGACGCTCAAAGCTTTTATTTGCCGTCGCGCAAAGCGCAACAACCGTTTTCTGGCATGCATGGCGCGAAATGCCCTGAACCGCACGCCACCACTGGGCTTTTTCAAAAACTTTGTGATGGAGCAGGATGGCCGTCATAGGAACTCCATGAATTTGAAACGTCGGGGAACAGCGCCATTGGCTGATTTGATCCGTGTTCATGCGTTGGCGGTCGGTTCCCGTTCACAAAACTCCTTTGAACGTCTGGACGACATTATTGAAGCAGGCATTTTGCCAAAAGGGCGGGGGGAGGACATTCGCGATGCGATGGAATTTATCTCTATGGTCCGCATTCGCCACCAAGCGTTTGATGTGGCGCAGGAAATTGACCCTGACAACAACATCGAGCCGGAAAACCTGTCTGAATTCGAGCGCCGGAATCTTAAAGATGCCTTCCAAATCATGAGTAATGCGCAAAAGTTCCTGAAATACCGTTACCAGCCAAACCGCAGTAACTAGGAGCGCAGCATGTTATTCCTTGAACCGAATAAAGGGGCGCCGCTGGTAGAAGCGGGCCCTGACTGGCCGACACTGATAAAACGGTTGGAGCAAAAGGCGAAGGTGCCACTGCTTAAGCGTTTTTACCAATGCGGCGTAGTAAGCGGCGATACCCCGGTTTCTGACGTGCAGTTTGTTGCACTTGATCTGGAAACCACGGGCTTGGATCCCAGCCAGAACGACATTATCAGTATCGGGTTGGTCCCGTTTACCCTTGACCGTATTTACTGCCGCGACGCCAAACACTGGATTGTGAAACCAAGAAGGCCGCTTGAAGCGGAGTCTGTGGTTTTTCACGGTATTACCCATTCTGATGTCAGTGATGCACCGGACCTGCGCCGTATTCTGGAAGAAGTGTTGGCCTCTCTGGAAGGGAAAATCGTGGTGGCGCATTACCGCCGTATCGAGCGCGATTTCCTTGAAGCTGCCGTGGAAAGTCGGCTAGGGGAAAGTCTGTTGTTTCCGGTAGTGGACACACTTGAGATTGAATCCTGGTACTATCGCAAACCTATCCAGAAATTTTGGTCTTATGTGTTGAAAAAGCCGCTGACCTCTATTCGGCTTGCGGACAGTCGCCGCCGCTATAACTTGCCTTTTTATCAAGGGCATAATGCGTTAACTGATGCCATTGCAACCGCAGAACTGTTGCAGGCCCAAATTGCCCATCGCTTTCGCAGGGATTACCCGATAAAGGCTCTGTGGCGTTAATTTTCAGCCATTAAAATCAATGAGATCGGTCTGAGTTCACGTTTTTGGGAATCAAAACGCTGCAACCGGGCCGATTTTTTTAGTGCTTTGCTCACTGTGTTACAGTCAGAGAGATGAACGGGTATCTGTCTGTGGCGTTCTGTCCTTGACACTCTTTCGGGTCGATTTTCCGGCTTAAAGATACGATACATAAATTCGCTGCCGACAAAGGATGGCAAGATGATTGAAGAAAACAAAGTCGTAAAAATTGACTACACGGTAAAAGACGAAGACGGACAGCTGATTGATACGTCGGAAGGTCAAGATCCTTTAGCGTATTTGCACGGTGCGGGTAACATTATTCCGGGCCTGGAACAGGCGCTTGCCGGTCGCGCAGAAGGTGAAGAATTTTCTGTTCAAATCCAACCTGACGATGCGTATGGACAACGTAATGAAGCCCTGATCCAAAAGGTTGAACGTGGGGTGTTTCAGGGTGTAGAGCAACTGGAAGTGGGCATGGTGTTTAACGCACAGGGACCACAAGGCAACATTCAGGTGACCATCGTTGCGATTGACGGTGACGAAGTGACCATCGATGGCAACCACCCACTGGCCGGTGTGGTACTGTCATTTGAAGGTGTGATCCGCGAAGTGCGTGACGCCACTGCTGAAGAGATTGAGCACGGTCACGTGCACTAGTTTTTCTTCTCCACACACAAGCTGAAAGCGAGCTGCCTGGCTCGCTTTGTTGTATTTCAACTGATTAAACAAAAGGCGCTTTCTAGTTACGACACATTCGTCCGCTAGTATGTCACGATGGATCTGTGATCGGGTATGTTTTGTCCAGAATAGATTGGTGATGATACCTACTTAGGGGAGGGGCTAGGTTAGCGCTTCCAATTCTGTCAACATCTTAATGGCATACTGGTTGGTACTGCCACAGATATCCCGGTCGGGTTTGAACTGGTGGCATACTGCCGGGCGCTCAGGCTGGCCAAAAATCTTACAAAGATTTTGATCGCTCAACTGGATACAGCGCACTCCGGCGGGCTTGCCGTTTGGCATGCCTGGAATAGGGGAGGAGATGCTGGGTGCGATGCAGCAAGCACCACAGCCTAAACGGCAACTTATCGTAGGTTCACTCATTTCTTACCTTTGATTGCGAGGTGATAATCCTATCCCCATGGTGGGTGCGCACAGTACCACTCACATCCTATGAATGCAAAGTATTGCGGGTCGATGCATATAACCCTCTGACAAGCAGTTGTAGAATGAAGGGATGTTGTCTGATGCTTGCACTTTTTGTTCTGGGTGGTATAACGAGCGCCTTTCTCAACATTGACTGGTAGATACGGGGAAGTATGGCAATGGCTTTCTGGGAACAAAAATCACTAGCCGAAATGACAGATGCGGAATGGGAATCGCTGTGCGACGGCTGCGGCAAGTGTTGCCTTCATAAATTGATTGATGAAGATACTGAGGAGTTGTATTACACCAATATCGCCTGCAGCCTGTTGGACGACAAAACCTGCTCATGTAAAGATTATCCTAACCGCTTTAGCTATGATGAAGATTGCCTGAAGCTGACCCGCGATAAAATTGAAGAGTTTTACTGGTTGCCGGATACCTGCTCATACCGTTTACTGGCAGAGGGTAACATGCTGCCAAAGTGGCACCCGCTGATCACTGGCTCAAAAGAAGCCATGCACGCCGCGAATCAGTCTGTGCGTGAGAAAGTAGTGTATGAAATCGACGTGATTGATTGGGAGGATCATATTCTGAATCACCCTAACCGGAGATGAGGTTTTAGCGGTTTTTCTGAATATTATGAAATGACCCCTACCCAATAACTTGCCGTACTCTTAAAATATGTCGCTACTTCATCGCCACTTTTTGGCAATAGAAAGGCGGCATTTTTATAGGTTTACGAATGGGCTTTTAGTAAGGGTTTCTGTGTCCTATATGTAAGCACCTAATGATAAGCCTGCAGGAAAATTTACTGGTAATTGCGAGGAATGTTTAAACCCGAGTGATGCCATAGACGAATGGCACACTCGGGTTTTTGTATGAGCAGAATAACTCTGCTGCATTGGGGGTGCATCTTCAAGTTGAATGGGTATAGCGCCATGGAATGGTGTGTTTTTATATTTGAAGATTAATGAATACATGTGAAACATCCAGCCATCACTATTGTTTAGCCAATAGGCTAAGATAACTTTATTTTTCATAAAATAACTAGTGTAATGTATTGTTATGTATATCTTTTTTAATAAGAATAGGAAGTTGCATGGTGATGGACATGTGAATAATTGTATTGTCTAGCAAGTGTTGTTTTTTCTTTGAATACCAAGCCTATCTGTAGGCTGGGGGGATGAGTTTATATTTCTGGAAGTTTTGAAATATGTAATGCATAAACACCTACAATAACTTAATGAAGTTTTATTTTTAATTTACATGATAACAATAAAGTGGTTTATGAATAAAAGAACGCAACAGTTTGGTTGTTGAGTGTAGGGTTACTGATATATTTAGGTTCTGTTTACAAAGTTAACCAAGATGATACTCAACTGGCTCAAAAGAATCTGGCACAGTTTAGTTCACTAGATCCATCAACACTTGACTATCAAGCAATGAAAGTCTTGGCAGACCAAGGATGTGCTTACTGCCACTCGCCAAATAGTGAAATGCCTTTTTACTCCCAGGTGCCTATTGCAAAACAGCTTATGGAAGCAGATGTACGAACTGCAATGCGTCACTTTGACATGACAAATTTTTTGGATGATGTCAAGCGTGGTGGCCCAATCTCAGAAGTGGCATTAGCTCGTATTGAAAAGGTGCTCAACGATGACTCAATGCCCCTTTCGCTTTATTTGACGATGCATTGGGCTGCCCTGTTGCAGTGGATTCGCACGAAGCGTGCTGAGCAACATCGCCAATCACCGGTCTCAGATGAGCGAAAAAGCGATGTACTACAACCTATTTATACAATGTTTGAAACTGACGCAGATAAAGTGACATTGGGGAAAGTTCTCTATCACGACACGCGACTTTCAGCAGACAATAGTATTTCATGTGCATCATGTCATAGCTTAACAACAGGCGGTGTAGATCGACGTGTTTCGTCTGTGGGTATTCATAATCAAATTGGTGGTATCAACGCACTGACAGTATTTAATGCTGAGTATCAAACTGCAATTTTGGGATGGGCGAGCAGACAACTTGCAAGAGCAGGCTGGTGGTCCTCCATTTAATCCTGTTGAAATGGGTTCAGAAAGCTGGGAACAGATCATTGATAAACTTCGTCAAGACCCAGCTGTAGTAGCAATGTTTGACAAAGTTTATGATGGAGAAATCAATGGAAATACGATTACTGATGCGATTGCTGAATTTGAAAAAACATTGATTACACCTAATAGCCGATTTGACCAATATCTGTTGGGTAATGCCGATATATTGAGCCCTGAAGAGAAGCGTGGTTGAATATTATTCAACAAGTACAATTGTCAAACTTGTCATGCAGGTGAAGCCATGGGAGATGGTAGCTTTGAAACCATGGGGATGAAAGCTGACTACTTTGCAGAACGTGGTAAAGGAATAACTGAAGCAGATCTTGGCCGATATAATGTCACCGGAAAAGAAGAAGATAAATATAAATTTAAGGTTCCTACACTGCGTAATATTGAACTCACACCTCCATATTTCCATGATGGGCAAGCGGATACATTAGAGAAAGCGATTTATGATATGGGTAAGTATCAGGTTGGCATAGAAATTTCAGACGAAGAAGTGAGAGCGATTAAAGCATTCCTAAAGACCTTAACGGGTAGCTATGGAGAGGACGCTTTGGGTTGATGCAGATGGTTATTGCAAATTAAATCAATTGGTTATCTACATGATGGTTTCTATGCATTAATAGATCTCTACCGTAATTGTAAATTTAAAATACCCTCAGATTTTCTGCTGACTGAGGGTGTTTGAAATCTGGTTAAATTTATGCCATAGATTAAGTTTATATGGTTATTTGTAATAATTTGAGTTCCTTCCATATTGCGAGTCTGTGTAGCCATGAATACGCCTAGGGATATTTTTATGTGAGAGAGCCTGGGAAGTATATTTTTCAATATTCATGATTAATGTGTTTATTATAACAATAAATATCACATATCTATATTTAGATATTTTTAGGAAAAACAAATGCCAATTACTCGAATGCACTCATTATCTAGAAGAACAGGTAATAGTGTGGAATTTCAGATGCGAAATAACTCTTTGATGGTGAAGAAAATTTCCAGTAAGACTATTGATGATGCTGTATTTAAAACATTAAAGGTAGCTAAAAAAAGTATATCATCAGATAGCAAAGAGAAGTATGGAATATTAAAGAATTATCTTTCGTTTGTCTGTAACGCTGAAATCAATAAAAAACTCTTGGAAAAATCAACTGTTATTCGTTGTAAGAGTGAAATTGATAAGAAAAAAGGTGTTATTCATAAACAGGTTATGAGTAGTATTAATATGGATTGTTCAATGTGTTCAGCACCATTACAACACTATTTTACATCATTACTTGATAAAAATAGTGAAATGAAACGACTATCAGCAGAAGATAGAAATAAAGTTCTCAATGAAGTGTATGAATTCTTAGATAATAAAATAGATGAGAAAATTATTGAGAAAAATTTAAAAATGCCAACCATTCGTCAGGCAAAGGCATTAATATCTGTTATCTGTGAAGGGGAATTAGGAACTTCTGATGAAAATAAAGAAGCAAAAAAACGCTTTTCTTCATTACTTTTTGAAAATTTCAATATGGACTTTGATATAGCGAACTTCAAAGATGAAACCATTAATGAAATAAATGAGGTGTTTGAAAAATACTGCTAACGACAAGCGTTTGTGTTAGTTAGGGAAATGCATGTTTTTTGGGAAATGAGTTGCTCTCAGGATTATTCTGGTAGTAAATACTAACATCAAAAAAAATCAAATTTTCTCTTAATTAATCTGATTGTTTTTACTGAGGGCGATGTTATATGAGATGTGATAAAACAATGAATATCGGAGGTTTTTAATGTTTAGTGTTAACCATTCGTGCTTTCATGCATCTCGTATAATAACTCCCCTTAACAGTGAAACTTCTACTTCTGCCCATTTACCGGTGCTATCGGTTAGGCAACTGTCTAGCGAAGAGAAAAATCAAAAGTGCATTGAGATCTTACAAGGGAAAGCAGAGTTATTTGAATTGATTACTCATGGTGAGACGCTATTGGCTGTGAAGTCAACTGAGCCAGCTAAGCCTACTAAATCGCCAGACGAAGTAATGCGAGAGAGAAGCGCTGCTATCTTACAGCTGAGAGAGCAGCTATTTGAAGTATTGAATGAGAATACGGATGAGGTGTATGGTCAAACTCGGCAAGGGGTAACTGACGAGCAGGTGAGTGCTTACGTCAAAATGGTACAAGAGCTGTATGAGCTGAATGGTAACAAACCCTATGGGCACCATTCTGGGCCTATCTTTGGTGATATGAAAGCGCTTGAAGAGGGCAGAGAAGTGCCTGATCTAATTTATAACCGAGGTTCTATTCAGTGCGGTTGATATACATTTTTTGTTAAAAATCAGTCTGTTGGTAGCATGCTCCTATGAGGTTTCCCTCTTTGCATTATTCATGAGGGGGAAAGCTGAGATTGTTATTGATGGTGTGCTGGGCTAACAGCGTTGTATCAATATCATACTGTTTCAAGAGATGGCGATTCAGCTGGCTGAACCGCCATTTTCGTATTCAAGGTGTGATCATTGGTGGTTTGGCTGGTAAGATGACCGCCTATTCAGGCGGTGGATTTCTCTGTTGCTACTTTTTCTATGAAGAATAATTTATTAACCACTCGATATAAATGAACTGTTTCGGTTTAAATGCCCATATCATGCATCATCTTCACTGGGGTTAATGTCTGTGAAATTGACGTTAGGCCCGATGGAGGGCGTACTGGACCCGCTGATGCGCCAAATCCTGACAGAGATAAACCCTTACGATCTCTGTGTAACGGAGTTTGTCCGGGTGGTGGATGCTAAATTACCTCCACGGGTTTACTACAAGCTGAGTCCGGAGCTGGAAAATGGCGGTAAAACCCGTTCCGGTACGTCTGTCCGTGTGCAGCTTTTAGGTCAGTCGCCGCATTATATGGCTGAAAATGCCGCGCTGGTGGCAGAGCTGGGCTCATCGGGGGTTGATATCAACTTTGGTTGCCCCTCTAAAACGGTGAATGGCAATAAAGGCGGAGCAGCGTTGCTCAAGGAGCCGGAGCTGATGTATCAGGTGGTGAAAGCGGTGCGTGAGGCTGTGCCTTATGATCAGGTTGTCAGTGCGAAAGTAAGGCTGGGGTTTGACGATGTCTCCGCCTATCGGGAGATTGCTGATGCGGTACAATCCGGTGGCGCAAATGAAATTGTCGTCCATGGACGCAGCAAAGCGGATGCCTACAAAGCGGGGACCATCCGCTGGGATTTGATTGGCGATTTGACAAAGCGCCTGTCTATTCCGGTGGTTGCCAACGGGGATATATGGTGCCGTGAGGATGCGCTGAAATGTGCTGAAGTCTCTGGTTGCGAAACTCTGATGGTTTGCCGTGGCGCACTCAACATGCCAAACCTTGCTACCCACATTAAAACCGATGCTGCTCCTATGTCCTGGCATCAGGTGCTGGTGCTTCTGGTTCGCTATTCCGAATTTGAAATCCGTGGTGACAAAGGGCTTTATTACCCGAACCGTGTAAAGCAGTGGTTCAGGTACCTACAGGCTCAGTATCCGGAAGCGAAAGCGCTGTTTGTGCGTATCCGTCAACTGAAAAACAAGCAGCAAATTCTCGGTGAAATCGTCACTGCGCTCGATGATATTGAGCGATGCAGCCACACTGTAAATCTGGCTTAATCTCATTAATTGATTTTTATATCAACAGCTTATTCTTGTTGTTACATTTCGTTACATCTTGCTGGATTGCTGACATGCAAGCCTTATGGTGAACTGTATGCTCATTCTAACCAAGAGGTACAAAAACGCTTTATATGGACGACCCCTCGAGTTGTTTCATTTCATTCCGCTCCTTTAGCAAGGAGTCCGCAGCATGCTAGATCTGTTTCTGCAACCTGAATCTCTCGTTATCCTGGCGACCCTGTTTACCCTTGAAGTGGTATTGGGTGTCGATAACGTCGTTTTTATCTCGGTACTTTGTGAACGACTGCCCGCGCACCAGCGTAAACTGGCGCGAAATCTGGGTATTGGTCTTGCCGTTTTGGCGCGTATCGGTCTGGTGTTCTCGATCAGCTGGTTGATGTCATTGACCAAACCGCTGATGACATTGGGTGATGTCTCCCTGACGGGGCGTGGCCTTATCATGATTGGTGGCGGTGCTTTCCTGCTGGCGAAAAGCCTCAAGGAGCTATGGGCATGGCTGACCCATACTGAAACCCAGCATGGCAGCAAAGTGCGTGCAGGTATTGCCCTGATCTTGCTGCAAATCGTGGCAGTAGATGCCGTGTTCTCGATGGACTCGGTGATCACTGCAGTCGGCATGACCGATGAAGTTCCTTTGATGATTGCGGCGATTCTGGCCTCTGCAGCAGTGATGTTGGTGTTTGCTGAGAAAATCAACAACTGTGTGATCCGCTATCCAGGCTTTAAAACACTGGCGCTGTTGTTTCTGGTGTTACTGGGTGGACTTTTGATGGCGGAAGGTGTGGGTATCCATGTCAACAAAGGTTATGTGTACTTCGCGATGGCATTTGGCCTGATCATGGAATCGTGCCATATTGCACTGAAACGCAAGAATAAACGGACGTTTAAACGCATTTATCCGATGAAGAAAGGGTGGGCGATGAAACCCCATTCCAATTAATCTTCTGATCAAAAAGGCAGACCGGAGTCTGCCTTTTTGCTTTGCTGTTGGTTATGCCTGATTAATATTGGTTGAGAACACGACCGGAAAGGATTCGGTAATCAATGCGTCCCGGCCAGTTATTCTCTGAAAGGGTGGAAATCATTGCGCGTGCAACCCGCACCGCTTCAACCGGTTCGAAATCAGCCAATGGGCCTGCAAGAAAGGGGCGAAATGCTGGCATCAGGCGTTGCAACATTTGCTCGTCCTTACGTGGCGTTTCACGCTCACCGAGCAAAGGACCTGGCCTTGCAACCAACAGGCGCTCAAAGCCCATTTCCGACAATGTCCGCTCCATTTTTCCCTTGCAACGAAGGTAATGGGAAGGCGACCAGGGGTGGGCCAACATGCTGGAAACCACAGCCAGGTGTTTCACGCCAACCACCGCCATCATTCTGGCGACTTTGACAACCAGGTGATAATCCACGTCTTCCAGTGCCTGTCTGGAGCCTGCCTGCTTTTTCGTTGTGCCAAGGGCGATATAGCCTTGCACTGGTACAGGCCATTGGGGTTGCCAGTGAGTGACAGACAGGTCTGGACTCTGGTGCACGATGATCTTTTCTGAAAACACACTCACCGGGCGTCGGGTGACCACATGAATGTGTGAAACATCCGGATCGCCCAATAATTGGTGCAATAATTCGTCACCAATCAAACCGGTTGCACCTGCGATGATGACACTTCGAGATGATGGCACTGGCTGAATTTCTCCGATGAGCAATTGCGGCTAAGACTACCACGATTTTCGTAAGATGATTCGACGTCTTAAATCATTTGTTTGATGAATCACGGAAATCTGGGTGCAAAGGGTTTGGTCTGAATGCTGTGTCGTTTTGGGAAAGACGAAATACGGCGTCACCCATTGTTTTGGGTTATGATCCTTTTTTTAGGTAATTAGAGAAGCAAAATGACATCAATGGTCGAACTGCAACCTGACTGGGAGGGGATGCCTGCCACGTTTATTGAAGGCGCACTGCTGGCAGCGAATCTTTCCCCCGCCCCTTTGGAGCCTGAAAGCTGGCTGCCTGTGTTGGTTACGGGTGGTGTGGATGAAGACGACCCTGAGCCCATTTCCGTCACGCAGAAAAAAGTCATCATGCTGCATTTTGAACAGCAGTACGCAGCATTGATGAAACACGCTTATGCATTGCCTTCTGCGCTGGCCCTGGATGCTTCACGCAATGAAAATCATCAGGCGTTTGCAGAGGGTTTTCTGGCGGTCTGGCCCCATATTGAACCCGCTTGGCAGGAAGTGACTGTGTCTGATGGTAGCCGGCGTATGCTTTCTGCCCTGATGACAACCATGCTTTTCTTGCATGATGAGCAGGGAACGCTGGATCAGATGAAAGAGGCTGGGCTTGCGGCGTTGCCTTCGCCTGAAAAGTACTACCAGCAGTTGCCCCTGATGATCAATGAAGTTGCGCTGGCGGCAGATGAAGTCCAGCAAGGTTCAGGGGCGCGGGCAGTAAACCCCTATAAATCCGTAGGCCGTAACGATCCGTGTCCTTGTGGCAGCGGCAAGAAATTCAAGAAGTGTTGCGGTAGGTAAGATGTCGAGTGACGTAATTCTGGTGGTGGCAGGTGTGATCACTGATGGCGATAAGGTCCTCATTACTCAACGCGCTGAAAATGACGGCGGCCTGTGGGAATTTCCCGGCGGCAAAGTGGAGCCCGGTGAATCAGAGCCTGAGGCATTGGTCAGGGAGCTTTGGGAAGAGTTGGACGTGAAGGTGAGTGTGGGCGAATACCTGATAGAAACACTGCACCATTATCCTGCCAAGTCGATTTTGCTCAAAAGTTATCGATGTAAGCGCGTGGAAGGTGAAATCACTTTGCATTGTCACCAGAACATAGCCTGGGTCACCAAGGCACAACTGGATGACTACACATTCAGTGATGCTGACAAGCCTTTGGTGGAATTGCTAAAAAATGAATAATAAAAATCCCAGGTCAGACTGGGATTTTTAACAATTGTCAGTGTGTTTAAATGGAGTTAGAACAGGCGACGTTCTCGTTTACCGAATAGCTGAGACAGTATGACGATAGCCAGTACAATCAGCATTGCAGCAAAAATGACAACCAGCCATTGAGGCATAGAAAGCGTCAGAAACTGCCACACAATCTTGCTGCAATCACCGCTAGCTTCAAACATCCACGGTACCCACTGGTTTAATGGTGCCCAAGAGGGGAAGGAAACGAAGATGTCACAGGTTGCGCCAAACAGATCGTTCGGATCCGGGAATTGATAGCCAACGTGCTCTATCGAAAGCTTCAGTCCCCAACCGGCAGCAACTCCCCAGGCTACCAAGCCTGACCAACGGACCAGAGCGTTGTGTGGGGCGAGCATGCCAATAAGGCCAGCACCGACCACACCAAGCATGGCCACGCGTTCATAGATACACATAACGCAGGGGGCCAGATGCATCACATGTTGGAAAAACAGGGCGCAGCCTTCGAGGATTAACCCCGACAGCATCAGCAAAAACCAGGCGCCACGTCCGCGGGAAATTTTGTTGAAATACGACAACATATAATATGAATCCGTTGTAAAAGACAAAGCCCCACAGAGGGTGGGACTTTGTTATTCAAAAATGTAATCGATTGAAAATCAACCTTTAATGTCCGGCACTCACCGCACCAACTGCATCCATGGATCCAAGTGAGATCCAACCTGCATCATAGAACCAATCCGTCATTGGGATCAGCAGTAACTCGACACCAGCCAGACCGACAAGGCCCATCACAATGGTATAAGGCAGCGCCATATACACCATCTTGCCGTATGAGAGGCGCAACAAGGGCGCCAGTGTTGACGTTAACAAGAACAGAAATGCTGCTTGGCCGTTTGGTGTCGCCACTGAAGGTAGGTTGGTGCCAGTATTGATTGCGACAGCCAACAGTTCAAATTGTTCACGGCTAATTATGCCATCCATCAGTGCTGCTTTGACCTCATTGATGTAAACCGTACCGACGAACACATTATCTGACACCATAGAAAGCAAACCGTTCGCAATGTAGAACATGGTAAGTTGTGCGGCTCCTTCAAATTCCAGCACAGAGCTGATGACTGGTGTGAACAAACCTTGATCTACGATAACCGCAACCACCGAGAAGAAAACGGCCAGCAACGCGGTGAATGGCAAGGCTTCTTCAAACGCTTTACCAATGTGGTGCTCGTCTATCACCCCGGTAAAAGAAGTAGCGAGAATAATGACACTCAGACCAATCAGCCCCACCGCTGCCAGATGCATTGCCAAACCAATGATCAGCCAAACTGCAATCAGCGCCTGGACAATCAGCTTTGCAACATCGTAATTAGTACGTTTTGCACGCTCAGCTTTATCAAACTCAATCAGGATTTGGCGTACGTTTTCAGGCAGTTTTGCACCGTAGTCAAATAAACCGAACTTCTCAACCAGTATACAGGTGAGCAGGCCACAGATGAGCACTGGCAAGGACACTGGCAGCATGCGGATAATGAATTCACCAAACTGCCAGCCTGCCTTTTCCGCGATGATCAAGTTTTGAGGTTCACCCACCATGGTCATCACACCACCGAGGGCAGTACCGACACCAGCATGCATCAACAGGCTGCGCAGAAAAGCACGATAATTTTCGAGGTCGTCACGGCTCAATTCATCATGTACAGATTCGTCGGAGGTATGGTCATGGTTGGCTTGAAAGTCCTTACCGGAAGCGACGCGGTGATAAATTGAATAGAAACCGACGGCAACACTGATAACAACAGCAATGACGGTCAGGGCATCAAGGAATGCGGAAAGGAATGCCGCTGCTGAGCAGAAAGCCAAGGAAAGCAGTATTTTTGAACGAATGCTAAGCAATATTTTTGTAAAGATAAACAGCAATAACTGCTTCATAAAGTAAATGCCCGCCACCATAAAGATAAGCAGCAGCAACACTTCAAAGTTCGCAATCAACTCGTGTTTCACTGTTTCTGGGCTCGTCATGCCAATGGCAATGGCTTCAATAGCCAGTAAGCCTCCGGGTTGCAGCGGATAACATTTCAGTGCCATCGCCAGTGTGAAAATGAATTCCACCACCAGCAGCCAACCTGCAACAAACGGATCAATAATGAAAACGATGGGGTTGATAATCAAAAAGGCAATAACTGCCGCTTTGTACCAGTCGGGTGCTTTACCGAGAAAATTCTTGATGAAAGCATTCCTGAGCGTAATGGCCATGTTTATGTCTCTATTTCTTATGTATGCAAGTGTTTCTAGAGGCTTGAAATGTAGATGTAAATGCTCTGTTGCAAAAGTGGAGGGGTAAATTGCGCTACTTCAAACATGTTGAAATAGCGGGTATTTGACCCTTACACACCGTGTAATCGACGAAAAGCGCCGATGAGACCTAATGCATAATCGAGCTTGAGCACACGATACAGCGACTTTTCAAACAGTCAATAACCCTTTACATGTTAATTAAATTATTGGAGTGTGTTACGGAAAACGCAACTCTAATTCAGGAATATTGAAATGTTTTGTAACATTTTTGGCGTGTTTATTCTATTCGTGGGAGTGCGTGTGTACAGTGATAATGATCAAGATTGGTGTGTGTTAGCGCACAATGTACCCAGTTGAACAGCATCGTTAGGCGACTGGATGAGCTTCTGTTTAATCGTAATAACATGCAATAAAGTTGAAGGTTTGTATCTGGGTGGAGGATACAGCTAAGTGTGTGTGGGAAAGCGCATGTTGTTGCAATGAAACCTCGGCGATGCAGTGTTTTAAAAAACACCAAATTTAATTAACTGTGATGTTAGCCCGTTAAATTGCTGTCAATAACCTATAAACAAAACCTTTCTTAGGTTTCTAGGTGGCCTTGATAAGTGGTATGATGAGTTATTAATCCAAGATAAGAAGCAACCTGGAAACAACACTAAATGGTGATTAAGGCGGATAGCCCGGCAACTTTTGCTGAGAAATATATTATCGAGAGTATTTGGAATAATCATTTTCCTCAAGGCTCAATACTTCCCGCAGAACGCGAGTTGTCAGAACTGATTGGTGTCACACGCACAACCCTTCGTGAGGTGCTCCAGCGCCTTGCACGCGATGGCTGGCTGACTATTCAACATGGTAAGCCAACCCGGGTGAATGATTACATGAACACCTCTGGTCTCAATATTCTGGATACCCTTGTGACCCTAGAGGGTGAAGATGTTCAAGGTGTTTTAGAGAACTTGCTGGCCGCTCGCACCGATATTAGCGGTGTTTATATGCGCTATGCTGTAAAAAATAACCCTCAAGCCTGTGCCGATCTGATCGAAAAAGTGATTGGACGTTGTGAGTCATTACTGGCAAGCGATAGCTTTGGCAGCTTTATCGAAATGGCAGAAGAGAAAGAGGCCATTCAGCAGGACGTCAAGAAAATCTTCGATACTTTTGGTAAAACAGACTTAGAGATCTGTGAAGCGGTTTGCCGTGGACGTGCGTTTAACCACTTTGACTACATGCTGTTTCAGGGCATGGCCCAGTGTTCTGGTAATAAAGTCTACGTGCTGACCATGAATGGCATGCGAAAAATTTACTCACGCGTGGGTGGTTATTACTTCATGGATAAGCGTGCCCGTGAGCTGGCTATTCAGTTTTACCGAGACCTGCTTGTTATTGCAAAAGAAGGCCGCCATCTGGATGTAGCTGACCGAATTAAACAATACGGCCGTGAATGTGGTGCGATTTGGTTCTCTAACCGAGAGACCATTGCCAGGTTGATGGAACAAGAGGAAGCCTAACCGCTGATGCCGTGAACAAAAAACCGCCAAGAATGGCGGTTTTTTTATCGGTTTCAGCTACCAGGTATAAAGTCTGGATCAAACTGAGGGCGCTTCGGACAGGTGGCGATGATCTTGCTTTTTCCATCGGAGAGCTCTTCCTCCAGCACCACCTCAAACCCCCATAAGCGGTGCACATGTTTGAGCACTTCTTGGTAGGAATCACTCAATGGGATGCGGTTGTGGGGAACATAACGCAAGGTCAGTGAGCGATTACCACGTAAATCGACATCAAACACCTGGATATTGGGTTCATGGTTGCTGAGGTTGTACTGCGCTGACAGCTTTTCGCGTATCTGACGGTATCCTTCTTCGTTGTGAATGCTTGTCACCTCAATAAAGTTCTGTCTGTCATCGTCGTTGATAGCAAAAAACTTCATATCCCGCATCACTTTAGGTGACAGGAACTGGCTGATGAAGCTTTCATCTTTAAAGTTTTGCATGGCGAAGTGCAGCGTTTCGAGCCAGTCGTTGCCAGCGATGTCAGGAAACCAGTGTTTGTCTTCATCGGTAGGGTTTTCACAGATGCGCCGGATATCCTGGAACATCGCAAAACCCAGCGCATAAGGGTTGATACCACTGTAAAAGCGGCTGTTATAGGGTGGTTGTGCCACGACATTGGTGTGGCTGTGTAGGAATTCCATGATGAAACGGTCTGTGACCAGACCTTCATCATAGAGGTGATTGAGAATGGTGTAGTGCCAGAATGTAGCCCAGCCCTCGTTCATCACCTGAGTCTGCTTCTGAGGGTAGAAGTATTGGCTGACCTTACGGACAATACGGATAATCTCCCGTTGCCAGGGCTCCAGCAACGGGGCGTGCTTTTCGAAAAAGTACAGGATGTTTTCCTGTGGTTCTGAGGGGAAACGTTCAACCTCTTTTTCCCGAACTTTTTCACTGTTTGGAATCGTGCGCCAAAGTGCGTTGACCTGGCTCTGTAAGTAATCTTCACGCGCTTTCTGGCGAGCAACTTCTTCAGCAATGGAGATTTTTTGTGGCCGCTTGTAACGGTCGACGCCATAGTTCATCAGTGCATGGCAGGAGTCGAGCAGCTTTTCCACCTCATCGACACCGTATTTCTCTTCACATTCACTGATGTACTTTTTGGCAAATAGCAGGTAATCAATGATAGAACCCGCATCGGTCCAGGTCTGGAACAGGTAATTGCCTTTGAAGAAAGAATTGTGACCATAACAAGCATGTGCCATGACCAGCGCCTGCATCGTGATGGTATTTTCTTCCATTAGATAGGCGATACAAGGGTCGGAATTGATCACAATTTCGTACGCAAGACCCATGTGGCCATGTTTGTAGCCGCGCTCTGTCTCGATAAATTTCTTGCCGAATGACCAGTGATTATAGTTGATGGGCATACCTACGCTGGAGTAGGCATCCATCATCTGTTCGGCTGTAATGATTTCTATTTGGTTTACATAAGTGTCCAGACGATAGTGTTCCGCCACACGCTTGATTTCCCGGTGGTACTTGTCAAGCAAATCAAACGTCCAGTCAGGACCGTCACTGAGCGTTTTGTTCTTTTTCTTTGATGCGACCGCCATGTTGTCCTCCTTGGATTTTCATCCGCAAAAAAGTAAGTCCTAACTTACCTGCTTTTTAAACAACTCCCGGAAGACAGGGAAAATGTCATCGGCAGAGCGAATATTCTGCATGGCAAAATTGTCGTAGTTTTCTGCCACTGACTCATACTCGCGCCACAGTGTTTGGTGAGCGCGTCGAGTGATTTCGATATACGCATAGTAACGGGTAACCGGTAGCAGTTGTTTCTCCAGCAGCTCACGACAGCCTGGGGAGTCATCTGCCCAGTTGTCACCGTCTGAAGCCTGTGCGGCGTACACGTTCCATTCATTGGCAGGGTAACGTTCCTTGACGATGTCGTTCATCAGCCTGAGAGCACTGGAAACAATTGTGCCGCCGGTTTCCTGAGAATAGAAAAACTCATGCTCATCCACTTCTTTGGCTTGCGTGTGATGGCGGATGAATACCACTTCTACATTTTTATAAGTACGGGTCAGAAACAGATACAAAAGAATATAGAAACGTTTTGCGATGTCTTTGGTGGCCTGATCCATGGAGCCTGACACATCCATCAAACAAAACATCACCGCTTGGCTGCTAGGTTGTGGGCGTTTTTCGTAGTTTTTGTAGCGCAGGTCAAAGGTATCGATAAAAGGAACTGCCGCAATTTTTGCTTTCAGTTCATCAATTTCTTCTTGAACACGTTTTTCTTCAAGCGGCTGGGCGGGCTCTGTACTTCTCAGTGATTCCAGCTCTGCTTCCAGTTCACGCAGTTTTCGGCGCTTACCGGCTGACATTGCCGTGCGGCGTGCCAATGAGTTTTGTAAAGAGCGCACAATGGCGATATTGGCGGGCACACCTGTTGCTTTGAAACCGGAGCGGTGGGTCTTCCATTCCACCAGCTTGGTCATCTGATTCTTTTTCAGATTTGGCAGTTCCAGATCTTCGAACAGTAAGTCCAGGTATTCATCTTTTGATATCTGGAAAACAAAATCGTCCTGTCCTTCGCCATCCGGACTTGCCTGACCTTCTCCCGCGCCACCACCTGCTCCGCCTCCTGGCGGGCGTTCAATGCGATCGCCGGGGATGAACTGGTCGTTACCCGGATGGACAGCATCACGCTGCCCGCCCTTACCTTGCCGGAATACAGGCTCTCGAATATCACGGGAAGGGATAGTGATGCTTTCACCGCTATCCACATCGGTAATCGACCGTTTATTGACAGCATCGGCAATCGACTCTTTGATCTGTCGTTTATGACGTCGCAGAAAACGTTGACGGTTTACCGTACTCTTATTTTTCCCGTTGAGCCTTCGATCAATAAAATGCCCCATAAGCCCCCCGTAAGTTTCACTTTATCCCTAGATAGACGTTTACGAGGATTTACGCACACGCAGGTACCATTCTGACAGCAGACGGACTTGCTTGCGGGTATACCCTTTTTCCATCATACGGGCGACGAAGTCATCGTGTTTCTTCTGCTCTTCCGTGGATGTTTTCGCATTGAAGGAAATCACCGGCAGCAGCTCTTCGGTGTTTGAGAACATCTTCTTCTCGATAACGGTGCGAAGTTTTTCGTAGCTTGTCCATACTGGGTTTTTGCCTTCGTTGTTGGCACGGGCACGAAGCACAAAGTTCACGATCTCATTACGGAAGTCTTTCGGGTTACTGATGCCTGCGGGTTTCTCAATTTTCTCCAGTTCACTGTTGAGCGCTGAACGGTCAAACAACTGTCCGGTGTCAGGGTCACGGTATTCCTGATCCTGGATCCAAAAATCAGCATAGGTCACGTAACGGTCAAAGATATTCTGACCATATTCGGAGTACGATTCGAGATAGGCTGTCTGGATTTCTTTACCGATAAACTCAACATATTTCGGGATCAGGTAGCCTTTCAGGTTTTCGAGGTATTTTTCAGCGCTCTCCTGCGGAAACTGCTCACGTTCTATCTGCTGTTCCAGTACATAAAACAGGTGTACAGGGTTTGCAGCGACTTCTGAGTGGTCGAAGTTGAATACACGGGAGAGGATCTTGAAGGCAAACCGGGTTGAAAGACCATTCATACCCTCGTCTACCCCCGCATAGTCGCGGTACTCCTGATAGGACTTGGCTTTGGGATCTGTATCTTTCAGGGTTTCACCGTCATAAACACGCATTTTCGAGAAGATGCTGGAGTTTTCTGGCTCTTTTAGCCGTGAAAGCACGCTAAAACGGGCAAGAATGTCGAGTGTGCTTGGCGAACAAGGCGCATTCGACAGCTCACTGTTTTCCAGTAATTTTTCGTAGATTTTTATTTCTTCGGACACGCGTAGGCAATAAGGCACCTTCACGATGTAAACACGGTCAAGAAACGCTTCGTTGTTCTTGTTGTTGCGGAAGGTTTGCCACTCTGACTCGTTTGAGTGCGCCAGGATCATGCCATCAAAGGGCAGGGCAGAGAGCCCTTCTGTACCGTTGTAATTGCCTTCCTGTGTGGCAGTAAGCAGTGGGTGCAGCACTTTAATCGGTGCCTTGAACATCTCTACAAACTCCATCACGCCTTGGTTGGCTTTACACAGCGCGCCGGAGTAGCTGTAGGCATCGGGATCATCCTGGGCAAAATGCTCGAGCTGCCTGATGTCAACTTTACCGACCAGAGACGAAATGTCCTGATTGTTTTCATCGCCGGGCTCGGTTTTTGCGATGGCGACTTGCTCAAGGATCGATGGCCGGACTTTTACCACTTTGAACTTGGAAATATCACCGCCAAATTCGTGCAGCCGTTTAGCCGCCCAGGGAGACATAATACTGCGCAGGTAACGTTGCGGTACACCGTATTCACTTTCCAGCAGCGCACCGTCCTCAACAGCATCAAACAAACAAAATGGGTGATCATTGACAGGACTACGCTCGCCGTTGGCAGTCAGCACATAAATCGGCACTTTCTGCATCAGGCTTTTGAGTTTTTCAGCCAGTGATGATTTACCGCCACCGACAGGCCCCAGCAGGTACAGGATTTGTTTGCGCTCTTCCAGACCTTGCGCAGCATGCTTGAGGTAAGACACAATTTGCTCGATAGCATCTTCCATGCCGTAGAAGTCTTCGAATGTTTTGTAACGTGAAATTACCCGGTTGGAAAATAGGCGGCTTAAACGGGGATCGAGTGCGGTGTCGATCATCTCCGGTTCGCCAATAGCCATTAACAACCTTTCTGCCGCGTTGGCATACGCACTGCGGTCTTCCCGGCAAAGGTCCAAAAACTCTTGAAGGCTCAGCTCTTCGTCTTTTGCTTCTTCGTAGCGCTGACGATAGTGGTCGAAAATACTCATGGTCCTGCCCCCTAAATCGTGCTGTTATCAAGTAGAAAGGATATCGGCGCAGTTGCTTTCATACCCTCACTCTTTTAAGACTAGTCGCAACTGATCAATTTGCTTGGTTGAATTACTTGTTTTTTCGATATTTTTCCCTTTTGTTATTCGGTGTTGTATTCGCGCTACCATGGTTTGGTTGTGTGAATATCTCTACTTAACCGTTTATACACAGGAAATTCATCTAACGATTCGTTCCTCGTGGAGAATTCTCATCATCGAGACGCTTTGCTGGCATTTTCAATGTCTGTCACAATTAAACCTGAAACACTGGGTGTTTGGCGGTCTCTGTCATTCGGTTTTTTCTGGATTGAACAGTAAGACTTTCCTTATTGTGGATTTCGACACTTGTTGGCGAGCGATTTCTTATGTCTTTGTGAACCCTGTTTTAAAGATGCCAGACAAGGAAAAAGCCGAAACACTAGAGGTTCCGGCTTAGGTGATGGTTGTTTAATGTTTAACGGCTTATCTGCAAATTATCTCGGTTGAGAGGGTATGCTGCTCGCCCGGTTGGAGTGTCACACTTCTGTCGTACACGGCAGACTCGGTACAAACCATGGTTAAGAATCCATCGTTTCCCATGTCGGCTATGCTCTCAGCCAGTGCTTGCCATGGATTCCAGACCACGACGCAGTTGTTACCCCGGTTGGCCACGGCAATGCGTCGATGGTTGATCGTGTCTTCAACGATGATGCGCTCAGACGCTTGGGTGTAGATGCGATCTACCTCGCCTTTGAAGGTGACGTTGCCAGAACTGGGTTTACGCTCACCCTTCTCAATGTATTCATTACCCAGCCCGGAAACGGTGGTTTGATGAATATCACCGATGTTGAGGTAGGTATGCAGCGCGCCGCCAATCTGGATTGGGTTTTTGCCGGTGTTGGTTGAAATCAGGCTGACTTTGAGCGTTTCGCTCACCTCAACCTGCAATTCAGCATGAAACGCATGTGGCCAGATAGTGCGGGTTTCTGGTGTGTCTGACAGTGTAAGGCTGACAATGACACCGTGGTCATTTTCACGGTGTTCATTGAGCGTCCATTCATGGATGCGGGCAAAACCGTGTGAAGGGGCGGCTGCCTTGCCAAACCAAGGCCAGCATACCGGGATGCCTCCCCGAATGGCGTTGTTACCGGTGAAGTCTGCGTTTTTACTTACCCAGAGCATTTCTTTTTTACCCGCGGGTACGAAGCTGAGTACATGACCACCGAATAAGGAGATTGCCGCTGTGGCTTTGGGGTGAATAATGCGAACAACGTTGATACCGCCCAGTTCGCAGATAGTGACGTAATCTGAAAGTACGGCAAGGGTAGGGAGCTGTTTAACGTCCATGAAGGCACCTTTTAAACGTTAGATACAAAACTCAGGTACAAAAAAGGCGGCCAACCAGCCGCCTTTTTCACTCATGCCTTAAGGGCAATCCGGAAGATTACTTAGAGATGTGAGCAATCAGGTCCAGAACTTTGTTTGAGTAACCGATTTCGTTATCGTACCAAGATACAACTTTAACGAATTTGTCAGTCAGTGCGATACCTGCTTTCGCATCGAATACTGACGTATTAACTTCACCGATGAAGTCTTGAGAAACAACATCGTCTTCGGTGTAACCCAGAACGCCTTTCAGTTCACCTTCTGACGCTTCTTTCATTGCTGCACAGATAGCTTCGTATGATGCGCCTTCTTTCAGGTTAACAGTCAAGTCAACCACTGAAACGTTCGCAGTAGGAACGCGGAAAGCCATACCAGTCAGTTTGCCGTTCAGCTCTGGCAGAACAACGCCAACTGCTTTTGCTGCGCCAGTTGAAGATGGGATGATGTTCTGAGAAGCACCACGGCCACCGCGCCAGTCTTTCGCAGAAGGACCGTCAACCGTTTTCTGGGTTGCAGTGGTTGCGTGAACGGTGGTCATCAGACCTGATTCGATACCGAATTTGTCGTTCAGTACTTTTGCGATTGGCGCCAAGCAGTTTGTGGTACAGGACGCGTTAGAAACGATGTCTTGACCTGCGTATGAGTTGTGGTTAACACCCATAACGAACATTGGTGTTGCGTCTTTAGATGGGCCAGTCAGAACGACCTTCTTCGCCCCTGCAGTGATGTGCTGGCGAGCTGTTTCGTCAGTCAGGAAGATACCCGTTGCTTCTGCTACAACATCAACACCCACTTCATCCCATTTCAGGTTTGCAGGGTTGCGCTCAGCGGTAACACGAACAGTTTTACCGTTAACGATCAGGTTGCCGCCTTCAACTTCAACGGTACCGTTGAAACGGCCGTGAGTTGAATCGTACTTCAGCATGTATGCCATGTAGTCAACGTCGATCAGGTCGTTGATTGCTACAACGTCAATGTCGTCACGTTCAACAGACGCACGGAAAACGAAACGGCCGATACGGCCAAAACCGTTAATACCTACTTTGATAGTCATTATGTTGCTCCACAACTTAATATCTAGTGAAAGAGAATTGGTAGTAAAATTACAGAATCAATATCACCCATGCAAGCAAAAAACCCATCTAAATTGCTTAAAGTCAAAAAACAGTACGGATTATTATTACAGCGCCTAAACAATATTTGAACATACTACAAAATATTTGAAATATTCTTACGAAGTTGAGTTGTTTGATATTTGTTCAATAATGCTTGCTATACGCCAGCAGGCGCATATTTGTTTTGAATATTAAGTATGATGGCAATAGGGGACTGGGTCAGTGCGAAAATTGAGACTTAAAAACGAGTTTGGCTGCGGTGGCTGTAACGCATTGTTGAAACGACAAAATGTCTTTGAACATTGGCGCTCTGACTCTGCGGGTAAAGCGCTTTTTGACCCCGGGTATTAACTGTAATAGGACGACGGGAAGACGTGCGTATTATGCCCAAACGGGTCGTCACTTCAAGTAATTTGGCGGTGAAATAACTTTCCCTTATATAAAGAGGACGTGATGAAATCAGATAAAGAGTGGAAAGCAGAACTTTCTGAAGATGCTTATAAAGTGTGCCGTATTGGACACACTGAATCACCATTTAGTGGTGCTTTATTACATAACCATAAAAAAGGGACATATCATTGTGTCTGTTGTGGTGAATACTTATTTGATTCAGACACAAAGTTTGATTCTGGCTGTGGTTGGCCGAGCTTTGACTCTGCGGTGGAAGGGGCTATTCGTTATCTGCCAGATCACAGTCACGGGATGATGAGAACGGAAATCCGTTGTCGGGCATGTGACAGTCATCTTGGGCATGTGTTTGATGACGGACCGACAGAAACGGGAAAACGCTATTGTGTCAACTCTGTATCGATGACATTTAAGGATCAGAGCTAATCGCTTCTTGTTTCACGGGCGAAAAGTGCACATTATGCACACGTTGTGGTTTTGAGGCCGGAGATGATCAAGAGGGGTTGCCTAGCGCGGACAGTTGCTTTAGCAAGCCTTTTTCAAAGTCACCGCCTTCGATTTCTGAAGCAATATCGTTAGCGATATCTGCAATGGTTGCCCGGCGAGCATCTGCCATGGGGTAGAGCAATTTCAGTTGCGCTTCTTTAGCGATAGGCAGTCCCAACTTTCCGCCAACCAGTGCCCAAAAGTATGCATTGTCCAGTTTGCCTAGTGAGTGATTTGCCGTTGCAAGGGACTTGATCACTTCAGGAATCACCTCTTCACGGGTCTTGCCTGCGCGGCCATCGTAAAAACTCAGTGCTTTTAGCAGCAGTTCAATCGTGTGAGTTTTGTCTTTGTCGACATAGTAAGTCGCCAACCCCAGTTGCAGTTCGGGGGTATCCAGGTATTCGGTTTCTTCCAGTTTCAGGAACTGTTCCAGTGCCTCGTTATCACCTTGTGTCCAGCGATAGTAGATAATGGAAGGTTGATAGGAATTTTTCAGATCATTTTCCAGCATTTCGATGGCGTCGTAAGCATGGAAAAGGGCTTCTGTGCGCAAGGTTTTCTTGGCTTTCAGCGTCGTTGTTTCGATTTGGGCAGCAAGCTCCATACACTTGGCATATTTTTTGGTCAGCAAAAGTTCATCAAACTTGTTGAGGTCGGAGCCTTTCTTTACCACATCATAACGTTTCCAGATAAGGTCGGTACGTTCATGCCGGCATTGCCCATCCCGGATGTTGAGCTTATAGCAGATCTGCGGATAATTCTCACACAGCTGGGCAGTACTTCGGTTGTTCTCGAAGCATCCCACAAGAAAAAATGGGGTGGTGGCAATGAGGGCCAATTTAATCGGGTAGTTCAGGAAGCCTGTTTTCATAGTCTTTGTGGCTCTGTCTCTTTGTGCATACAAATGACTTATAACATAAACGCTACCTTTCAGTTTATGCGCATTTCACGACTTTTGCGTGAGTCCACAGAGATAAAAAAGACCTGCTACATGAGCAGGCCTTTCGTTTTTGCGTCCCCAAATAGGTCAGAGAAGATCTATACCCTGATAGGTAATGTTTTCAGCATCCGTCCAGATAGTGACCTGATCATCACTGTAGATGTTAGTAAAGACAAATGCTTGAAGCTGTGATACTTGGGTGGTTGTCAACGCCATCTTTTCAATCATAGCTGACGTAATGTCAGCATTGGAAATATCAGCTGCATCGTATTGCCAGTGACCTCCTGTCAGGTTGAGGGTATCTTCCCCTTCACCCAACCAGGCAACAAATCCCTGCCAGTCATCATTGTCTGTGGTGTCGGACTGGGCATTGATCCCATAGATATTGATTGTAACGGTCTGATGACTGCTGTCACCGATAACCGCCTCAATACCGGCAATGACATTTCCTTGTGTATTGGGGTTATCTTGATAACTGTTACCGGTGAAATCTGCATGCACAGAGCCTGACATTCTCAGGGAATCAAACCCGGTTGAGGCATCATAGATATGTTGGTTAATCGCCCTGCCGTCTGGCAGTATTTCTGTTTGTCCCTGAAAGTCTTGGAGATCAAAAATTAACGTATCTGAATGGGTGCCACCTATGAGGATGTCTTCGCCGCTTCCCCCATCCAGCAGGTTGTCACGGCTAATCCAGCCTGCTAACAGGTAGTCGTTGCCGTTTCCGCCCAGCAACGTATTACTGCCGAGGTTACCGAATATCCAGTCGTTGCCCTCACCACCGTCGATGATGTCGTTTCCAGCGTTACCTCGAAGGGTGTCATTACCCCCTTCGCCATAAATAGTGTCGTCTCCGTTGTTACCGCGAATATCATCATCACCAGTACCACCTAAGATTTCATCCTTCCCGGCACCGCCAAAGAGCAAATCGTTACCGTTGCCGCCTTCAATGTAATCGGCGCCTTGATCTCCACGGATGATGTCGTCGCCATTATCGCCCCAAAGTTCATCGTCGCCTGTGCCACCGCGGATAACATCATCGCCATTCTGACCACGGACATAATCAGTGCCGTCTCCGGCTAGCAAGGTGTCATTGCCGCGACCGCCGTAAAGGCTGTCATTTCCCGCTCCGCCCTCAAGTTTGTCGATGCCGTTCTGACCTTGAAGAATGTCGTCGCCATCCCCCCCGTGAAGGTGGTCTTCGCCGTTTTCGCCCCAGAGAATATCGTTACCTTCGCCGCCAGACAGCATGTCATTGCCTTGACCGCCAATGAGATAATCATCTCCGCCTTCTCCAAACAGCCTGTCGTCACCGTCATAGCCATAAAGGTTGTCGTTGCCATGGTTGTCGGCAGTGCTGCTTATTTCCTCGACTATGATAGTGACATTGGACGCCGGAATGTCTGTGTTGATGCCACTGAGGCCAAAGGGGCGCCAGTCGAATCCAGAAAGTTCGGAAGAAAGCAGGGTAAAAAACACCAGACTGACGCCGTTTTCAACATTAATATCAATGGCTGAGCCATGCTCTGCGGTGTTTGTATAATCAACAATAATCTCGCGGCTTAATACCGCACCAGATGCATCGAGAATGGCATAGCCGAGGCTTTGTGCTTCAGGGGACGGAAAATTGAACTGTGATAAAGTCACCGAAATAAAGGTGTCATGTTGAATGGCATAGCGGCCATCTGCGCCGGGCGTCAGCGTTTGTATTTCAGACGGAGACGTATCGCCGTAGAGTGTGTCGTTTCCTTCGTATCCCAGTAGGGTGTCACTACCCAACAGGCCGTAAATGTCATCATCGTCATTTGTGCCGACAAGATTGTTGTTTGTATTGGTGCCAAAAATCGATGCCATAAGGCGTACCTTGCTCTTGATTGTGGATACATGGTTAAGCCACGGGTACTGCATCGTGGTTTGGTGCTACTGGACGGGCGGACAGACTTCTCGACAGGGTTTTACAACTGCTCTGGAAGGCCAATTTCCGTTTGCTGGGTTTCGTCATCCAAAAATTGGCAAAAGATCTCGGATCTCTCAAGACACAAGATGCGTATTCAGATGAAAATCAGTAGTATTGTGGTCACTGGAAAATAAAAACAGACACTAAAGTGCTAAAAAAGACTGACGCTTGTGGTGAGGATAAGCCGGGCGATCATTCTTCTCTGTTGGTACTGTGATTTATTATTTAAAGTGAAACACTTAGCCTGAAAAATACCAAGGAACACAGAGGATCTATCATGGATATTGAGCAGCTACTGTCCACTGTCACCCCGGACGTTTATGAACGTCTCATGTTTGCTGTTGAAACCGGGAAATGGCCAGAAGGGACACCGCTGACCCAAGAGCAGCGCGATCATGCCATGCAAGTGGTCATGCTTTATCAATCCCGCCATAACACCAATCCGCAACACATGACAGTAGGCGCAGGCGGTGAGCTTACACTGAAGTCTAAAGCGCAGCTTAAGCGTGAATTCGCTTCCAATCAGGAAACCATCGTTCAGGCTAGGGTGAACGACAGCGACTAAAGAGATGTTCTGATCGATAAAACAGGCCAGTGGGTTGCTGGCCTGTTTTGATCCAGAGGTGTTTTACAGTGTCAGTTCTCCACGCAGGTCTTGCTGGAGTTGCGTGCGAAGCGCGTCCATAGGTAAGTCTTGGCTGAGCAGGAAGTGTAGTTTCGCCAAAGCAGCTTCCGGCGTCATGTCGTAGCCGCTCAGTACGCCAGCTTCAGCTAATGCGCAGCCTGTTGCATATCCGCCCATGTTCACCTTTCCGGCCAGACACTGTGTCAGGTTCAATACCACAACGCCCCGGCTGGTCGCTTCACGCAGCAGCCCCAGCAGTTCCTGATTCTGCGGTGCATTCCCCACGCCAAAGGTCAGCAGGATCATAGCATTCACCGGTTGTTTCAGCGCATTTCGGATCACCTCTGGGGAAATACCCGGGTACATCATAATAATGGCGACCGGCTGCTCAGTGATGGTGTGGACCTTGAATTTACCCTCAGGTTTCTTGTCTATCTCTGCGCCATGCAATTGGATGTTGATACCGGCTTCCAGCAGCGGTGGCAGGTTAGGCGAGGTAAACGCATTGAACCCGTCCGCATGGGATTTGGTACTGCGGTTACCGCGCAGAAGCTGGTTGTTGAAAAACAGGGTAACTTCGTTGATTGGGTAGTTTGCCGCAATATGCAGCGCATTTAGCAGGTTTGCCTGACCGTCAGAGCGAAGCTCTGCCAGTGGGATTTGTGACCCTGTTACGATAACTGGCTTATCAAGGTTCTCCAGCATGAAAGATAAGGCTGATGCGGTGTACGCCATGGTGTCTGTGCCGTGGAGAATGACAAAGCCATCGTAGTTGTCGTAGTTGTCACGAATATCGTCTGCGATGCGCTGCCAATCTGCCGGCGTCATGTCTGAAGAGTCAATCAGGGGGCTGTATTCATGGATAGTGAATTCAGGCATCTCTGGACGATGGAATTCCGGCATTTGTTTGAGTTGTTCTTGCATAAAGCCAGACACAGGGATGTAACCCTGTTCGGATTTCAGCATGCCGATTGTGCCGCCTGTGTAGGCGATATAAATGTGTTTTCTTTCCATCTTCACAACTTAAATGTAGACGAGGTAGTGGGCGCATTATACGGGGTGGATTTGCGAAAAAAACCCCCGGAAAATGCCGAGGGTGATGGGGAGATCTCAGTTTTCATAATAACTGCAATTTGGGCATAGCGCATATTGCCCGTTTGGATCATTGAAGTTATTTAGGTTGTTTATCTCGGTAATTGCCGCGTTAGCAAATTGTTGTGCTGTTTTGGGTAGAGTAATTAATGGCTGAACATCCAGCATGACCATCGCCTGGCTGATCAGGTTATAGATAAACTGTTGCGCAGGGGTCAGTGGCTCTTCCATCCAGTTCAGTGAATATTCTTCTACCTTGGCAAGCTCTGCCGCAACAGCAATGGCATCATCAAAGTCGCCCATCTGGTCGACAAGTCCACGCTTCATGGCGTCGTAGCCTGTCCAGACACGCCCCTGTGCAACCTGATCGACATCTTCCAGTGAGAGGTTACGTTCACTGGCGACCAGACCGATAAAGCGCTGGTAACCGTTTTCGATACCCAGTTGCATGATGTCGCTGATTTCATCTGGCAATGCACGTGTCACACCCACTCCGGCAAATGGCGTGGTACCGATACCGTCGTTATACACACCGTATTTTGCCAGTACATCTTCAAAGGTGGTCAGAATGCCGAAGATACCGATAGAGCCAGTGATCGTAGTCGGCTGTGCCAGAATGCGGTTTGCACTGCTTGAAATCCAGTACCCGCCGGAAGCCGCCACACTCGACATCGAGACAACCACCGGCTTGCCGGCTTTCTTGAGAGCATCCACTTCGTTACGGATCACCTCAGAGGCAAATGCACTGCCTCCGGGGCTGTCTACACGCAGCACCACGGCTTTAATGGCATCGTTCAGGCGTGCATCGCGAAGCAGTGCTGCCGTTGTATCGCCGCCAATAGTGCCTTCCGTTTCAAAGCCATCGATAATGGCGCCACTGGCCACCACAACCGCAATTTGGTTCGCTTTTGGGTAGTCGAAGTCCAAGGGGGCATAGTCGTAAATGCTTACATAGTTGAAGCTGTCTTGGCCATCGCTGCCAAGCATATCGGCAAGACGGAGACGGGTTTGCTGGCGAGTCAGCAGTTCATCAACCAGCCCCATGTTTTGTGCCAGCTTCGCAAAATCGCCACCGGCTTCTTTAAGTTTGGCGATCAGGCTCGGTGCATCAGGCGTAAGCACGGCGGGGTCGATATTGCGGTTTGTCGCCACATCATCTACGAAGGCAGCCCAAAGCTGGTTCAGCCAGACAGAGTTAGCTTCACGAGCCTCTTCCGACATGTCGGTGCGGGTATAAGGTTCAACGAAAGACTTGTAGGTACCGACACGGAAGACGTGGGTAGTGACGTCGAGGTTTTCCAATAACTCCTTAAAATAAAGGTTATAGCTACCATAGCCGCGAAGGAGGACAGCACCATCCGGCGCCATAAATATCTCGTCAGCATAGCTGGCGAGGTAATACTGGCTCTGGTTGTAGTGATCACCGATTGCCACGACAGGTTTTCCGGTTGCCTTGAACTCATTGATCGCTTTGGCGATATAACGCAGCTTGGTCAGGCTGGTTTCTGACATATCAGAAAGACTCAGCACCATGCCATTGATCTTGTCGTCTTTCGCACCTGCACGGATTTGATCAACGATGTCGTAGAGCACATTTTCGACATGCATTTGCTGACCGAAAAGGTTTCGGGTGGCGAAATCGTAAGGGTCGATACGGCGCCGTTTTTCAACAATGGGGCCGGCAATATCCACCAGCAATGCCTGTTCTGGTTGTTCAATCGGTTTGGTTTGTGTCTCATGCTCCGTGGTGAACACAAAATAGATCCCAACCAGAATCGCAATGAACAGGATGTTCAAAATCAGTTGTCGGGCAAAACTGAGTGCTTTCCAGCACCATTTAAAGAAGGTGCCGATAAATTTAAAAAGCGTTTTCATTTGGTTATCCAGCGTCTTTACCTGACGCTAATCGTAACGAATCCTACTCAAATAGAATAGTGGTGATTATTGTTGTAAAAATGTAAACAAACGTTTGAAACTTTTGTTTGCCTGACTTATCTTGGTCTGACCAGAACGAATAATAACTATGGAAGCGCTTCATGAATTCGCCTTACCCACACCTGCTCGCACCGTTAGACCTTGGCTTTACGCAGTTGAAAAACCGTGTATTGATGGGGTCGATGCACACTGGATTGGAAGAATCGAATGATGGATTTAAGAAGCTCGCCGCCTTCTATGCGGAAAGGGCAAAAGGCGGTGTTGGTCTGATTGTGACTGGCGGCTTTTCTCCCAATTTCCGGGGTCGCCTCCATCCTCTGAGTGCACAATTCAGCAGTGGCCGTGCTGCCCGAGCGCACCGCACTATTACCGATGCAGTACATCAACATGGCGGCAAGATAGCGCTGCAGCTTTTGCATGCTGGCCGGTATGCGATGCATCCGTTTGCACTCAGCGCCTCAGATATGCGGTCGCCGATCTCAACGTTTTCCCCATCAGCGATGAGTGAACGCCAGATCCTCAATACGATTAAAGACTTTGCCAAAAGCGCAGAACTTGCGCGTGAGGCAGGTTATGACGGCGTCGAAATCATGGGGTCGGAAGGCTACCTGATTAACCAGTTTATCTGTGCACGTTCAAACACCCGTTATGACCGCTGGGGCGGCAGTTATGAAAACCGCATGCGTCTGGCGGTCGATATTGTTAAAGCCGTACATGAGCGGGCAGGGCGGGATTTCATCATCATTTTCCGTCTTTCTATGCTGGACCTGGTAGAGCAGGGCAGCACCCATGACGAAGTGGTAATGCTTGCAAAAGCACTGGAAAGTGCCGGTGTCACTATCATCAATACCGGTATTGGCTGGCATGAAGCGCGGATTCCAACCATTGCCACGCAAGTGCCGCGTGCCGCGTTTGCATGGGTAACTGAGCGCCTGAAAGGGGAAGTAAACGTACCGCTGGTGACCTGCAACCGCATTAACACGCCGGAAGTCGCAGAAAACATTCTGGCCTCCGGACAGGCAGATATGGTGTCGATGGCACGTCCATTCCTTGCTGATGCCGCCTTTGTTGCCAAAGCAGAGCAAGGCCGTGCCGATGACATCAACACTTGTATCGCCTGTAATCAGGCGTGTCTTGACCATGTGTTTAAGGGCAAGCGTGCCAGCTGTTTGGTGAACCCGCAGGCCTGTTATGAAACGGAACTGGTGGTGACACCGGCTGTGAATAAGCGCCGCGTTGCTGTGATTGGCGGTGGAATGGCTGGGATGGCTTTTGCCACTACCGCGGCTGAGCGTGGCTTTGAGGTGGTGCTGTTTGAGAAACGCGATACCCTTGGTGGGCAGTTTAATCTTGCGATGCAAATTCCCGGCAAGGAAGAATTCAAGGAGTCGATTCGCTATTTTACCCGCAAGGTTGAGCAGTCAGGGATTGATGTGTGCCTGAATACAGAGGTTGATGCTGACACGCTAAAAGAATTTGATGAGGTGGTGGTCGCGACTGGCGTGAAGCCTCGCATCCCCAATATTCCGGGTATTGACCATCCTAAAGCCATTGATTACCAGACTTTTATCCGTGAAAGACCTGAGCTTGGTAGGCGCGTCGCAGTGATTGGTGCCGGTGGTATCGGCATCGACGTGGCGACTATGATCACTGAACCTGAAAATCACTCTCTGGAAGACTGGCTCAAAGACTGGGGGATCGACCAGAGCATCTCGTATGAAGGTGGTCTGTACCCACAGCCACATTACGTTGCCCAGCGTCAGGTCTGGTTGCTGCAACGCAGGCCGGGGCGCGTTGGCAAAGGCCCGGGGAAAACGACAGGCTGGATCCATCGTAAGACGTTGGAAAAGCGGGGTGTAGAATTACTGGGTGGCGTCAGTTACGAAAAAATAGATGATGCAGGTTTACATATTTCGCTGGAAGGGCAGCATCATATCCTGCCTGCTGACCATGTGATTGTGTGTGCGGGGCAGGAATCGGTGAATGGCTTGGCCAAAGCACTCGAAAGCCAGGGTGTGAAAACCCATGTCATTGGTGGCGCCGAGCATGCCGGTGAACTTGATGCCAAACGGGCGATTCGCCAGGGCGTTGAACTGGCGCTGTCACTCTGAACGGCTTTGTGAAAAACCACAAAACCTGCGTGGAGTTCTTCCCCGGGTTTTGTGTTATTTTCAGGTAATGATTTTCTCTTCGATTTCAGGATACGTTATGGACGCCATTACCCTTCTGACCCAGCGTCGCTCAATTCCCCGTTTACTTGCGCCTGCGCCTTCTGGCGAAGCGCTCGAAAACATGCTCGCAGCAGGCCTTCGCGCCCCGGATCATGGCGCGCTGACACCCTGGGAATTTGTGGTTGCCACCGGTGAAGGACTGGATAAGCTGTCTGAGATATTGAGACGTGCTGCAGAGTCGGATAACGAAGATGAAGCCATGATTGAAAAAGCGCGTAATGCACCGTATCGCGCCCCTATGGTTATCACTGTTATCGCCCGCACCAAGCAACATGACAAAGTGCCAGTGATCGAACAGCATATTTCGGCAGGATGTGCTGCCCAGGCAATGCAGATGGCTGCGGTAGCCCAGGGGTTCCAGGGCTTTTGGCGCACCGGAAAGTGGGCGTATCATCGCGTGGTACGTGAAGCATTCAATGTGTCTGGTGATGATGAAATAGTCGGTTTCCTGTATGTGGGTACGCCAGACTGCACGCCAGCCAGTGTGCCAAAGCGCGATACTGCCAGCTACGTGACTTACCTATAAATCCATCATATCAACAATTAACTGGATGGATATCCAGTTAATTGTTGTTAACCCTTTTTAATTTCGATAAATTGTTGGCTAACGACCCTTTGGTTTTGTATTCCATGACTCGACTTTTTATCGCAGAGAAACCCAGTCTCGGCCGCGCTATCGTTGCCGCGCTTCCCAAACCCCATAAGAATCACGAGGGATATGTTGTTGCTGGTAATGGTGATACCGTGACCTGGTGTATTGGCCATTTGCTTGAGCAAGCTGAGCCTGAAGCCTATGACGAAAAATACAAAACCTGGCGGTTGGATGATTTACCTATCCTTCCTTCGCAATGGATCCTTAAGCCGCGAAAATCGGCCACCAAACAATTGGGTGTGGTGAAAAAACTGCTCAAGCAGTTTGATGATATTGTCCATGCCGGTGACCCAGACAGGGAAGGCCAACTGTTGGTGGATGAAGTGTTCAGCCACGCCAAACTGCCTGAAGCCAAGAAGAAACGCATTCAGCGTTTGCTGATCAACGACCTGAATACCTCCGCGGTGAAAAAGGCATTGTCTGCACTGCGCAGCAACGCAGAGTTTATTCCGTTGTCGGTTTCTGCGCTGGCGCGCTCAAGGGCAGACTGGCTGTATGGCATGAACATGTCCCGCGCGTATACCTTGCTGGGTAAACAGGCGGGGTATCAGGGGGTGTTGTCTGTCGGGCGTGTCCAGACCCCGGTTCTTGGCCTTGTTGTCCGTCGTGACCGTGAAATTGAAGCCTTTGTGCCTAAGCCTTTCTATCAACTGGATGCGGTGATCCCCTATCAGGGCAGCGATATCCTTGCTCGCTGGCAACCGAGTGAAGCGTGCCAGCCCTGGCAGGATGACGAAGGGCGGGTCTTGGCGAGAAAGCTGGTCGAAAATGTGGCGCGCCGGATTGAAGGCCAGCCAGCAACAGTGGTGAAGGCTGAACGTAAGAGTACCAAACAATCTGCCCCGCTGCCCTATAGCCTTTCTACGCTGCAAATTGATGCGGCCAAGCGGTTTAATATGAGTGCAGCTGATGTGCTCGCGTGTTGTCAGGCACTCTATGAAAAACACAAGGTGATCACCTACCCACGTTCAGATTGTCGTTATCTGCCAAAGGGCCACTTCAACGAAGCGCAAGGTGTGGCGGCAGCGATTAGTAAAACCGCCGATACCCTGTCAGAAGCGGTGAAAAGCGCCAATTTCTCCCTCAAGTCGAAAGCCTGGAATGACAGTAAGGTAGAAGCACACCATGCTATTATTCCAACCTCAAAAAGCAGCAGCGCATTGAGTGGACGGGAGCGTGATGTGTACGAGCTGATTGCGCGCCAGTACCTGATGCAGTTTTATCCGCCAGCGGAATATGCCGAAGCCAAGCTGGATTTCGATATCGCAGGTGGCCTGTTTATCGCCAAGGGTAAAAAACTGATGTCACCGGGTTGGCGTGCGCTGCTGCCCCGCGACAACACGGCACAAAATGAGGACATCGACAGCCTGGTGCCGCCGCTTGATAAAGGGACAGTACTCACCTGTGCCCGGGGGAATATCAAAGACTGTATGACAGAGCCGCCAAGGTATTTTACTGAAGCAACCCTGCTACAGGCGATGACGGGAATTGCCCGGTTTGTGAAAGATCCTTCGCTGAAGAAAATTTTGCGTGATACCGATGGATTGGGCACGGAAGCGACGCGCGCCGGGATTCTGGATCTGTTGTTTAAGCGTGGCCTGCTTTCTCGGGAAGGTAAGCAGATCCGATCAACAGTATCAGGAAAGGGGTTGATAGATGCCCTGCCCGAAAAGGCCAGTTATCCGGATATGACAGCCCACTGGGAGCGCCAGTTGCAGGATATGGCGGAGAAGAAAGGGGCGTACCAGCCGTTTATGGCGGCGTTGGAATCTGAGCTGACTATGTTGATGGAAACCGTCCGTCTGGGGCCAGTGCCTGACAGTTTGCGTTCATTGCCCGCCCAGCCAAACCGATTCAAAAAAGGCACAAGGCGAGCGAGGACTTCCAAGCGCCGTCGTTAAAAAACGAAGGCCTGATTCTTTCCAGCGCTTTTCGCTTCATAGAGCGCCACATCTGCATCAATAAAAAGTTGTTGCTGGTTGTTCGGTTTATCAGGAATAGTGGTTTTGCCACCAATGCTGATGGTCACTATGGGTGCGATCGGGGAGCCACCGTGAGGGATTGCTAAGTTTCGCACAGCATCCAGGGCGCGATTGGCAACACACAATGCGTTTTCACGACTGCTGCCCGGCAGAAGAAACACGAATTCCTCACCGCCGAAACGAGCTAGAAGGGCTCCGGCCCGGCGCTCAACATTGCTGAGGGCTTCGGCGACTTTGGTCAGGCACTGGTCACCGAGTGCATGGCCGTATTTATCGTTGTATTGCTTAAAGTGGTCGATATCGACAATCAAAATCGAAAGTGGTGTTTGGTAGCGTAATGCCCGACGCCACTCTTCGTCCAGTTTTTCATCCAGCATCCGGCGGTTAGGCACTTGGGTCAGGCTATCCTCGCGGGAGATCTGATTCAGGCGCTTATTGGCTTCTTCAAGCTGTGCGGTGCGCTCCACAACGCGATGTTCAAGAGACAGGTTCAATGCCTTCAGATCGTCTTGCGCCCGACGCTGGATAAGGTGTTGTGACATGGTGACACCAAGTAACTTAAGCAGTTCACTGTGGTAGCTTTTCAGCGGTGTTCGGGTGATGAGGTTATCACAGGCAATCCAGCCGATAGGTTCATCACCGTCCCATAAAGAAATCGTGGCATTCCATCCGATACCTACTTGTTGGTTATTATGATAAAGCGGCGTATTGTCATGGATAGTGATGTGCTGTTTCTTATCCAGAGTGGTTTTCGCATGGTGATGTTCGTGAATGGCCGTGCAGTACCCTTGCTCGTTGGTTACCCTCCCATTGATGTCGGTGCCATAAGTCCCACGCATCAAGCCTGTGTGACTGTTAATTAGGAATATTGCCATCCGGTCGAAATCAAGTGCATGAATACATTCGTAAACCGCAGTATGCAGCATATTGTCCAACGAGTGAGCATGCCAAAGACGCAGCGAGATTTTATGCAGTATATGGAGCTGCTCTAACAGGCCTTTTTGCGCGCTGACTTCCTGCACCAGTTTCCTCTCTGTTTTCTGGTGGTCAGCTTTTTCATGGTTCAATAATTGATGCTGCAGATGGCTGTCTAGTGCGCCGGATAGCAGCAGTGCTAGCATGTTCTCTGCGTGCATATCAGATTTGACAGGCTCAGCGGTGCTAATTACCAGACAGCCAAACTCAGTGCCACGCATCATCAACGGCAACAATAGATGACATTGGTCGCGTTGGAGGCGGTGATCATCGGTCTTCAATAATGTCGTTAGTAAATGTAGTTCTGTGTCATTGAGATCGGCAGTGGGCAGGGAAATACAGTGACTGCCTGACTGGATATCTGCTAGTTGCCCCCAGCCATTGCCGTCTTCCGACTTGAGCATGAGCTGGCAACGGCATTTAGGGGCCAGTTCGTCAAAAATAAGGCCTAGAGCCAAGCAAAATCCATCAAGATCTTTTTGAGGGGAAATCGCCTCACCTGCTTTCAGGCAGAATGCGTAATCCAAAGCAATCATGCCCCTGACTCCCTGTGACTGAAAAATAAAGAAGAATGTGATGTTAATTCTAATCTTTAGGCATCAGTATGACAGCAAATAACACTGTCAATATCTGATTTTCTTTCATCTTCGACAGACTTCACAAGGGAGTTTAATGCTGTGTGATACACGTAATGCGTTTGCGTTATATAAGGTTATTTACTTGATATAACGGTAAAATTCAGGATGTTTTTGTTAGAAGACCTTTACCGAGGAAGGTCTGCTGACCCTAGGCGCTATAAGCAAAAACCACACCGACTAACGTCATCAAAAACAGAAACCATTTGAGCAGTTTGGGGTCCGCTTTGATGGCAAATTTTACTGCTATCCAGGCACCAACCATCGCCCCTACAGCCAGCAACAATCCGGGTAGCCAGAGAATCAAATCCTGCCAGATGAAAATGGCTAGGGAAACCGTAGTAAAAGCGAGGGTACAAACGAGTTTTAAGGCGTTTCCCCGTACCAAATCGTACCGCAGGGTGCCACAAAGCGCAGCGATAAGGACGAATCCCACACCGGCCTGTACAAACCCACCGTAGAAACCTGCAATGCCTAGGCCAATCCAGGACGAAGGTGTTTCACTGACTTTTCGCGCGCATTCTCCCTCATGGGGCATGACGGCTTGTGGCTTGACCAGCATAATAAAAGCCATCAACAACATGGTGCCAAGCAACAGGGGTTTTATGATGGATGATGGGAGCCAGGCAGCGGATGTTGCGCCTACAGCACCACCGACCAGCGTGGGGATCAGGATAGGGAGCAGGTCGGTATTGTCGAGACGTTTATGATGGCGAAACCCGGCAACGCCAGACACGCTTTGCATAAATACGCCTACACGGTTGGTCGCATTGGCCACTTCGGCTGGCATGCCGAGCACAATCAGTGCCGGAATGGTGAGGTTTGACCCGCCACCAGCGAGTGTATTGATAATGCCTGCTACGAAGCCGAGGATCACCAGCAACGCACCAAACTCGATAGAGACATCCATTTCGCTATCCAAGTCATTCAATAAGGAACTGAATACTAACTAAGAATGCGGAAATGAAAAAGCCCACAGCAAAAAAGCTGTGGGCTTGGAATAAATGGTCGGTCTGACTGGATTTGAACCAGCGACCCCTGACACCCCATGACAGTGCGCTACCAGGCTGCGCTACAGACCGACTCTATGGCCGCTATGTTACGAGTACACACTGAAGGTGTCAATTGTCTATCTTTGTTAAATCCGCGAATTTCAACCGTTTGGCTAAAAAGAAGCCATTTCGTGGAGGCTACCTTTATTCAAGCTCTTCTGTTTTGTAAAACCGTTTCATTTCATGCATAACCTGCATGAGCACGGAAAGCTGGGGTTTACCCTCTGGCTGAAGCTTGTAATTGCTGTCATAAACACGGTAGTTGCCGAATTTATCGACCACTGTGGTTTTGTCTGGCTGAACAACGACGATATCGCGGCTGTCTCCCGCGATGACCCAACGTCTTGGTTTATCAGGCAGTTCAAACAAGTTATGACCACTGGTGTAGTTGGCCGATGGGCTGTCTACGGCCAGCATAGATTCCAGCAGTGTAGGCACGATATCCAGATGTGAGCTGTAGACATCAATTTCACGTGGTCCTTGATTTGGCCAGTGGATAACCAGTGGTACCTGAAGCTGGTATTTGCTGTAATTGGTGTTTGCCCCCCAGCTGTTTGACCCGGTTTCGTTAAACTCAGCGCCATGGTTAGAGGTAATGATCACTACCGTGTTTTCGAGCTGGTCGTTTTCTTCCAGCGTATTGAATATTTCCCCCAGCAGGGTATCTACATAGTAAGCAGCATTGCTGTAGCTGTTTTTCAGTACAAGTGCGGTCTGTTCCCCCACACTGGCTAACTCATTGTCAAGGGAAGGCTGGAAAGGACGTTCATAGTCACCACCCTGCTCGAAGTCAGTGACACTTTTCAATTCTAGGTAGGCAAACCACGGATTGGTATCACCCTCTTGAATCCAGTCATTCAAGTTGTCAGCTGCAATATGGTCAGCCACCCAGGTTTCTGATGCCTGGTTTTTTGGGGCTTGTTCAAGGTGCTTACCAAAAATGCTCTGGTAATAGATTGGGTTGGTAAAGTTATCTGCACTGAAGAGGCCGAAACGATAGTGACGCTTCTCCAGTGTATCAATCAATAGCGGGCTTAACCCTTCTGTGCGGGCACTTTGGGCATAGCTGCCGGGCAAGCCGTAAAACAGGCCGAAAATACCCGCCATGGCATCGTTGCTTGAGCTGTAGTGATGGATAAAGTTCAGGTTGCTGTTGGCAAACTGGTTCAGGTTGGGCATCACGACAGGGTCAAGCATGTCGGCGCGCAGGCTGTCCACCATGACCATCAATAAGTTTGGATTAAAGCTACTCGCCGTTGCCGAAAATGAAAGCTTTTCAAGTGGATAGCGAATAACCTCGCTTTTTTGATCGCCCATGGCGTCTTTGCGGCGCTGGTATTCCTTGCGATCCAGCAGACCATATTTTTCCATGAATGTCTTTGCCGTCATCGGGTAAGACACCGGGAAATTAGCGCGCTGGGCCGTCACAGGGCTGTACAGGAAGGCATCTGCCCAGATATGGATCAGGTGGCTGGCGATAAAACAGATTGCAAACACAGTGGCGATAGGCACGCCGACACGCTTGCGCGACAGTTTACGCAATTTGCGCCAAACCCACTCTGAGATAATCAACTCAAGCAGAAAAATCGCAGGCACGACCACAAACAGATACTGCCAGTGGGCATTCATGTCCGTTTTTTCGCCGCTGAGTAACAGTTCCCACACCAAAGGGTTGAGGTGCAGGTGCATGGTTTCGTAGGCGTAGATGTCGAGCAGCAGCACTGTCATGCCGGCGGTGGCAGCCAAAACGGCAAACAATCTCATCAAACGCTGGGACGGGATCAGAAAACTCGCCGGGAAGATAACCAAAATATAGACGGCGAAAACCAAAAAGCCGAAGTGTCCAATCCAGGTGAGTAATTGGTAGGTTTGGCCCAGTAGGGTCTCCGGCCAGCCCGAATGGGCTATATAGCGGGTGCCCAGCAACATGGCTGCGATAATGTTAAAAAAGCTGAACCAGTGCCCCCAGCTTACAAGCTGTGACACTTTATCCTTATAGGTGTTTCCGCTGTCTACCATATAGGGTCAATTCTTCTCTTTATTCCACTGCGCGTAAATTGTTGGCGCGGTTTATTTACTCTGTATCGATAGAAGACAGCAGAGCTTGAGCAAATTTTTCCGCAATCACTTTGCGTTGTGCGGCAGGTAAGTTGTTGTTAATGATATTGGTCGCGATATTGCCAACCACCATCAACGACAGATCAGTAGAGACTTTGTGCTTTTCAAGAACATTGACCACATCTCCCAGGATCTGTTCAACGTTTTTATCTTGATATTTAGAAGTAACAGGCATAGAAACTCTTGTCTTGTGTCAATAGAAGCCGCGTATAATACCCCACACTCTAGTCTGACGAAAAATGTTTTCAATTATGAGCCTCACGCTTTCAAACGTAATTCTTCACCAAATCAAGAAAGAGGGTGAAGACACGCTGGTTGTTCAACTGAGAGATCAACTGTTAACCCATTCACCTTCCACGGAAAATCTTATCAGCGAAATCCACCGCGTGTATAACGCGAAAGCAGGAAAAGGCTTTGGTCAGTTTGCTGAGGAGAGTGAATTCTGTGGGTGGTTGAAAGCCTGCCGCAAACAGGAAATGGCCTTTCTGGATTTCTCTACACAGTCAGCTGAGCGCCTGAAGAATGAATTATCAAAATACCCTTTTGCACAGGAAGGGGTGCTGGTGATTGCAGAATATCGCTCGTTGGCGACGGAATATCTTTTTATCGGCTTATTAGAGTCAAAAGCCAGTATGAAGGTCACTGACGATCTTGAAATCAGCAGTACGGACTACCTTGACGTCGCCAGAATGGATATTGCTGCACGGATCGATTTGTCAACCTGGGAAAGTGACGCAGATTCGAACCGTTACCTAACGTATATCAAAGGCCGTGTGGGCCGCAAAGTAGCAGATTTCTTTCTGGACTTTATGCAGGCAGAAGTAGGGATGGACGCAAAGCAACAAAACCTTGTGCTGATGCAAGCCGTGGAAGACTATTGTGCAGACTCACGCTTGGATAAAGAAGAGAAGCAGCAATACCGCAAACAGGTCTACGACTACTGTAACGGTCAACTTCAGTCGGGTGATGAAGTGGTGGTGAAGGAGCTTGCCAGCGAATTGCCACCTAATGCTCAAGGTGTTGACTTTTACCAGTTTGCGACCGAACAGGGGTATGAGCTGGAGGAAAGCTTCCCGGCAGATCGCACATCGATGCGTAAACTGACCAAATTTGTGGGCGGTGGTGGTGGCCTTTCCATCAACTTTGACAGCATGTTGTTGGGCGAGCGCATTTTCTATGATCAGGAGACCGATACCTTGACCATTAAAGGTACGCCGCCCAACCTTCGTGACCAATTGACACGCCGTTTGAACGTCGACGAGTAAGGTTGTGCAAGCACCATGAAACAGGTGTGCGGTGTTTCATGGTGCGTTTTTATATATGCAACTTTGTAAAAGTGTGTTTGCAAACCAAGATAAATTGCCTAAGTTAAAAGAAACTACTGTAAAAACTTTGGACACTGTATTCCGTCCCTTCGTCCCGAAACTGTATTTCAACCCAAAGGACTGACTGTGATCCCACCGCTTCAACAGCTTGGATTAAACAAACTTTTCCTTTCAACAAAGCGATTTCGTCGCCGTGTTAGTGGTCTGCTCCTGTTATTTTGGGGTGGGTTTGTGGCCGCAGTGATCTTTGCGTTGTTTTCCTATTCCAACATGAACCATACCCGTGCCCATGCCGGGCACATCGTCACGCTAAACAATGCTGCTCAGCAACTGCGCCAGACGGTGTCTGCGTCAATGATTAACCAACGTAGTGAGCTACTTCAGCTTGAGAAAGAAGTGCAGCACTTCCGTTATCTATTGCTGCGCACCAAATCCTATGCCATTGAAGACCACTGGGATGATATACAGGCAACATTGCTGGAAGCGGATGCCTTTGTTGAAGATGTCGATAACCTGCTGGCATCTATTTACTCCATCTCTGTTGTAACGGAACAACTCAAACAACTCAAACAACTCAATGACAGCGCCCGCGATCCAGCGTTGAAAGGTTTGCTACAAGGCATAAGCAGTTACCTCTTGTTCGAATTGCAAGGTCTCAATGATGTCGAAAGCCAAAACCGGATTGCCCGGTTTAACAATTTTGTCGGGGAACTCGAAAACGCGTTTTCCCAAATGCCAGCTGGAATGAAACACAATACGCTTTTTGAGTTATACGCAGGGCTTGAGCGCCTGAGCCGGCAACTGGACAGTGTGGATGCGGTAACTAATCACCAATTTGTCCGCTCTATCACCCAGCAGCAAAGTTACTGGACGACCCGGACACTGCTACTGCTCGATCAAACCATGACGTCTATGTTTATTGCGTTTGGTTTTCTTATTGGCCTGCTTTTTTTCTCTTTCCGTCATGGCAAGGCCAGTTCACAAACCGTCACCACCACACACGAAGACAGTTCTGATATGAAAACACGTGACAGTACAGGGGGGGGTACGTTTGTTGAACCTCTGGAGCCAGTGTTTGAACCCGCGGTGTTGAAAGAGCAGTTGGAAGGTGATAACGATGCCATGGACGCGGTGTTGACCATGTTTGTGGCTGAGCATCAAAATGATGCCAAGACACTGAGAGAGCATGTTAATGCTGGTGAACTGGCCCGTGCCCGCACCCTGATTCACAATATCAAAGGCGTGGCCGGGAATATTGGCGCAGAGGCACTTCAGCAGTGCTGTGTTCAGGTAGAGAACCGGTTACGCAACGGCGAATGGATTGGAGAAAATGACATAAAGCAGTTTGAAAAGCTCCTTTGTGTCACGATCCAGACCGTGCAGAAAGAGATAGAAAATGCCAATAAAATAACGGCATCTTAAGGATAGAACATGTTTGAAAAGGATGTTCCATTCTATAAAACCATGAGTTTCAAAGCCCTCTGGATTCTGGGCATGATGCTGGCTGTTGTTGTTATCACGATTGTTTACGTGTTGGATACCACAGGTAACAGCATGGTGAGGGAAAGTGCCAACCAGCGAGTGGAAGCACAGGTGGAAACGGTCGCACAGAGTCTCGGGCAGTTATCTAACAGTGTGAGTACCGTGGCGCTGTCGTTGGCGGAATCCCTGTCACTGGATGACAGGGATGTGGCGATTGAGCAAAAACTGGCGAACATGTTAAGCAACCCAAATATACGGGATGTGGTTGCCAGTGGCGGTTTTTGGCCAGAACCCTACCTTTACGATGATAAGAAAATCAAAGCGTCTGTCTTTATTGCCCTTGATGACGAAGGCGTGTTTTACCGTATTCACGATTACAATAAACCCGAAGCTATCCCCTACCAATTGTCAGAATGGTATGCCCCTGTTCGATATGCCCGTGACAGTGCATATTGGTCGCGCTCCTATATTGACCCGTATACCAACGAACCCATGGTAACGTGTGCTGTCCCCATGTTTACGGGAGGACGTTTTGTGGGTGTGGTGACCATTGATGTAAAGTTGGCGCGGTTACAAACCTTCTTGACTCGGAGTGGGGAAAAGCTGGGTGGCTACATGCTGATGCTGGATCGAAGTGGCGCCATGATGTCTTTCCCCGAAGCAACATATGCAGCAAACCCTTTATTGAGCCCATTACCCAGCATGAAGGACATCACCACTACGGTACCGAATTTTGCTGAGCTGGCACTGGTGATCAGTCAGGCAATACAAGTCGAACGCCTGCTTGGACAGGGTAATCCTAATGTGGTGAGTCTTGCCAAAGCCATCGCGTCGGCATCACCGGAAATTGACTTAGGATATGCTGTTTCTGTTGCTTCGGGCCTTATCCCGAATCCCTCTGTGTTCCGGAGCACAGAAAGACTTTTTATTCACCGGTTGGAAGACGATCCCATTCTTGATGAAACGACTCTGGTCTTCGGGCGTATCTTGCCTGATAGCAATTGGACACTGGTGGGATCATTGCCCGAGAGGCTTTTGCTGGTGGAAGCGACGCAGCTGAAAAACGACCTCTTCTTTGCCATGGCATTGGTGGCCATTGTTTTGGTCTGTATTACCTATGTTTCGATCCACATCCAAATTGTCCGGCCAATGGCACGGGTCCGTAATGCCCTGACCCAAAAGAACCCGGATGAGCCTTATTCACCGATTGATTATCGGGAAAAAGATGAGCTTGGCATGTTGGTATCAGCGTTTAACCAGCTTAGCGCGAGCCTTGTTGATGCAAGGGAACGGGCGATTAAGGCGGCACGGGCCAAGCAATTGTTCCTTGCCAACATCAGCCATGAAATACGCACCCCAATGAACGGCATCCTCGGAGCGGCTTCACTGATGCAGGATGAACCTATGTCTGCCAGGCAGGCGGAGTACTTGTCAGTGATTGCCCACTCTTCCAGGGGGTTAATGGCATTGATCAATGACCTTCTTGATTTCAGCAAAATGGAATCTAACCACTTGAAGCTTGAAGAAGCGCCCTTTGATCTGGAGAAACTGGGCAAATATGTGCATGACCTGATGCTGCCGACTATAAACAATAAACCCCAGCTGGCCTTTGAATTCCGTTATGAGGATACCTGCCCCCGGTATTTTCTTGGCGATGCGCACCGCATTGAGCAAGTTATGCTAAATCTGGTCTCCAATGCGCTCAAATTTACTGAAACTGGTGTGGTCAGTTTCAGTATTTCGATGCGAAAAGAGCAGGGGGGATACACAGGTGTTTGTCTTCGTGTCTCTGATACCGGTGTGGGGATTGCGCCGGAGAAGCACAACATGATTTTTGATGAATTCCAGCAAGCAGACACGTCGACGACACGTCAGTTTGGCGGTTCTGGACTCGGGCTGGCGATCACCAAGCAGTTGGTCGACCTGATGGGGGGCACGATTTCTGTTGAGAGTGAATTAGGGCGGGGTAGTGTATTTAACGTTTTTCTTCCGCTGCAAATAGAAAAAGACAGTACTGACGTAAAGGGCCGCGAATTGCTGAAGCAACACAACAATGCGTTTGCCGGGAAACACTGTCTTCTGGTGGAAGATAACACCATTAACCTGATGATTGCTGAAAAGATGTTGGAAAAGTTTGGCTTTACTGTTGATAAAGCGACCGATGGTGTATCTGCTGTTGAAAAAGCGTCGACTCACGGTTATGACATTATCTTTATGGATATCCAGATGCCAATGATGGATGGCCTTGAAGCGACCCGGCGAATCCGGGCAAGTGACAACTTCAACCAACGTACACCTATTGTGGCAATGACGGCCAATGTATTGAAAGACGATATTTGGCGCTGCATCAGCAATGGAATGCAAGGGCACATTGGTAAACCACTGCGAGAGAGCGATATTTACAGTGTCAGTTTTAAGGCATTGTCGGCGGAAAAAAAGATATTCGTGCCGTGACAGTTATCACGCCTCATATCGCGAATGTTATAGACAGTGTTATCCCGCTGCCAAGCGTTTGACGATGAACCAGTCTGGTCGTTTCTTCACGGCTCCCATTTACCGATCTTATTGACAGTTTCCTGCATTGCAATGTGGGGGATGCGTTTTGGCATTTATTAGTCTCCCGGGAAACGAGCGAATGGGTGGATTTTCACCCATTTGATTCTCGGTGCGTCTCATTTTTGTTTTTCTATTGTTAATTTGTTGTTTTTATTTGAGTGCGTTTCTTTTTCCTCAACTAGACCTTAAAAGGCAAATGTCCCGATGTTGTATTTGGGGCATAACGACACAAGGAATGAAGAGGAAACGCTATGAAAAAGCTCTCGACGATGTTTTCGGTGCTGGTGCTTTGCGCAGGGATGACCGCTGGTGTCCAGGCAGCACCGGATACCATCAAATTTTCACATGTGGTTGCTGAAAATACGCCAAAAGGACAAATGGCGTTGAAGTTCCGTGATCTGGTTGCAGAGCGTATCGGCGACAAATATGTGGTTGAGGTTTACCCTAATTCGCAGCTTTTTGGTGACGGTAAAGAAATGGAAGCCCTGTTGCTTGGAGATGTCGAGTTTATCGCGCCTTCTCTCTCCAAGTTCTCAAAATACACAAAGAAACTCCAGGTGTATGATCTGCCATTTCTTTTCAAAGACATGGCTGCCGTGGACCGTTTTCAGCAAAGTCCGGCCGGGCAAGCATTGCTGTCATCGGTTAACAGCAAAGGTCTGATTGGTTTGGGTTACCTGCACAATGGCCTGAAACAGCTTTCTGCCAACGATCCACTTCGCGTCCCCGGCGATGCTGACGGCAAGAAGTTCCGTATCATGAGCTCAGATGTACTGGCCGCGCAGTTTGAGGCTGTTGAGGCAGTGCCGCTGAAAAAACCTTTCTCGGAAGTCTTTACCCTGTTGCAGACCCGTGCAATCGACGGACAGGAAAATACCTGGTCAAACATCTATTCCAAGAAATTCTTCGAGGTACAGCCATATATCACTGAATCCAATCATGGTGTACTGGATTACATGGTGACCACGTCGATGGAATTCTGGGATACGCTGCCGGATGAAGATCGCGTCGTGCTGAAAAAAGCGCTGGATGAATCTGTCGCCTATGGCAATGCTATCGCCAATGACAAGGTCATGAAGGATCGCCAGAACATTCTGGACTCTGGCCGCAGTGAAATCATCACTCTGACAGATGCAGAGCGTCAGCAATGGGTGGAAGTGATGAAACCGGTTTGGAAACAATTCGAGGAAGAAATCGGTGCAGAGGTGATTGAAGCGGCTGTCGCTGCTAACCAGTAAATGTTGTAGCCCGGCCAGGGAATTCCGGCCGGGCTTTTTATTTGGGAGTATGAAATGGCTAGGTTATTACACCGTTTTGAAGAAGGGGCGATAGGGCTTCTTCTGGTGACTATGACGCTGCTGGTGTTTTTTGAAGTGGTGCTGCGCTTCTTCTTCAATGAAGGGCTGCTCTGGGCGCAGGAGCTGACGCTCTACCTTTCCGCTTGGCTGGTTCTTATGGGCGCATCCTGGGGACTCAGGGAAGGGGCACATATCGGTGTCGATGCTGCTATCAAACACCTTTCGCCAACTGCGCAAAAAGCAGTCACCCTGCTTGCGCTTGCATTGTGCCTGGTTTATTGCGGGTTGTTCATTTATGGCTCGTGGGTCTATCTGAGCAAAATGAAAATGATCGGCATTGAAATGGAAGATTTGCCGGTTGAAAAATGGAAGGCGATGTCTTGCCTTATCCTCGGCTTTGGCCTGCTGACCCTTCGGGTTCTCACCATTGGCTATGAGGTATTGACCGGTTCCCGTGCCGGTTTTGGGCTGGTGGATGAAGCCAAGGAAAGCATGCACCTTGCCGAAGAGGTGACCAAGGAAATGGAAAGCCGGGAGGAGCAAAACAAATGACCATTGCCGTACTGTTTGGATTGCTGTTCCTTTGCATGTTTATGGGCATGCCGATTGCCATTGCACTGGGCTTGTCAAGCGTGGCAACCATCCTGATGTTTTCCAACGATTCGCTGGCATCGATTGCACTCAAGCTTTTTGAAGCAACCAGCGAACACTATACCTTGCTGGCTATCCCGTTTTTTATTCTCTCCTCGGCGTTTCTGTCGACAGGGGGCGTGGCGCGCAGGCTGATCAATTTTGCCATTGATTCGGTTGGCCATGTCCGCGGTGGGTTGGCGATGGCATCGGTTATGGCCTGTATGCTGTTTGCCGCGGTGTCAGGCAGTTCGCCTGCAACTGTTGCCGCGATTGGTTCTATTGTGATTGTCGGCATGGTGAAAGCGGGTTACCCCAAAGCCTTTGCGGCTGGCGTGATCGCCAATGCCGGTACGCTCGGGATCCTGATCCCTCCTTCCATCGTGATGCTGGTGTATGCCGCAGCGACGGAAGTGTCTGCTTCCCGTATGTTTATGGCAGGCTTTATTCCGGGCCTGATGATGGGCGGCATCCTGATGTTGGCCATTTATATCGTTGCCCGTATTAAGGGGTTGCCATCGCAGCCTTTCCCGGGAGTGGGGGTTCTGGCTCGCTCGGGTCTGCGCGCACTTGGCGGTCTGATGCTGATCATCATTGTGCTTGGCTCGATTTACGGCGGGGTAGCCAGCCCTACTGAAGCGGCGTCTGTGGCCGCTGTCTATGCATGGTTGGTGAGTGTCTGGGGGTATCGCGACATTGGGCCACTAAAACATACCCCATGGCGCAAAGAAGGCGAAGGGACCGTTGTGATGCTTGTACGTAACATGGCAGCGTTACCTGTGGTGATGGTGAAATCGTTCACCGACAAGGAAGTGAACCATGTGGTTCGTGATGCAGCAAAAGTCAGCATTATGCTGTTGTTTATCATCGCCAATGCGATGTTATTTGCCCATGTGCTGACCACTGAACGTATCCCGCATACCATTGCTGAAGCGATTGTTGCCTGGGGATTACCGGCCTGGGGTTTCCTTATAGTGGTGAATATTTTGCTGCTGATCGCGGGTAACTTTATGGAGCCGTCAGCCATCTTGCTGATCATGGCACCGATCCTGTTTCCGATCGCGACACAGCTGGGTATCGACCCGATCCATTTGGGCATTATCATGGTGGTGAACATGGAAATTGGCATGTTGACCCCACCGGTTGGCCTCAACCTGTTTGTAACTGCTGGGATAACGGGTGAAAGCATGGGCTGGGCAATCAAGGCGGCGCTGCCTTGGCTTGGTCTGTTGCTGATCTTCCTTATCCTTATCACTTACATTCCGCAGATTTCGTTGTTCCTGCCGGATTATCTCGACTCGTTACGCGGGTACAATTCGTGACAAGGCAATAACAGAGCCTGATAAAACGACCAAAGGGCGCAGAGGCGCCCTTTGTTTATGCCCAACGTACCCATTAAGCCAGTTTGGTGATCACGCGCTTTAACAGCTCGATGCGTGGGGCGATAGAATCCAGTTCCAGATATTCATCGTCACTGTGGAAACCGGCACCGACAGGACCAAGGCCATCCAGCGTTGGAATACCCAAAACCGCAGTCAGGTTGGCGTCTGAACCGCCGCCAACGGCTTGCCAGGTAATGTCGATACCCAGTTCACGTCCCGTTTCTTCAACCAGCGCCATCAGTGCTTCGGTTTTATCGCTTGGCACCATGGAAGGTTTGTACGCTTCGCGCTCAAGCACAATGCTTACGCCATCAATAAATGGCGTTTCAGTCATGGCATGAATTTTCTGGTGGATAGCGTCATATTCATCGTTATCCCAGAAACGGACATCAACGATGGCTTCTGCATGTTCAGGGACAATGTTTGCGCCTGCACCACCGTTTACCACGCCCACGTTCAGTGTCGTTCCGGATTCAAAGTTGGTCATTTCATTGATTGCGACAATCCAGTGTGCCATCTCTGAAATTGCACTACGGCCTTTCTGTGGCTCATTGCCTGCATGGGCCGCTTTACCGTTAAAAGTCATTTTATAACGGGCCATGCCTTTGCGAGCTTTGACCAATGAACCGTCCTCACGGGCGGCTTCGGCAACCAGCACAGTGCGCGCATTTTCTGCCACAGATTTTAACCAGCTTCCTGAGTGCAGGGAGCCAATTTCCTCATCAGGGTTCATGCACACACAAACCGACATTTTCTCCAACACTGCCGGATCAATATCGCGAAGGGCATAGACGATGTTCAGCAAGCCAGATTTCATGTCTGATACGCCAGGGCCGTAAGCACGTTTTTCATCAAACGTCATTGGGCGTTTTGCCGCAGTACCGACCGGGAACACAGTGTCCATATGACCAATCAGCATCAGGTCAATCACATCGCTATCCGGCTTGTTGCGGATTTCAAGGCCAGGGCCGGCAATGCCACAGTCAACGCGCTTGATATGCCAGCCACCCATCTGTTCATATTTGGCAGCCATCATGTCGGCAACTTTCTCGATACCCTCAACCGTCAGGGTGCCGCAATCCAGATCAATCAATGGACGCAGCTCTTCAAGATACGCATTTACATCAAACTTCATTCTAATTCTCGCTTTCCTTGATGGAAAAAGGGCACCCCTTGGCAGCAGTGCCCGATAAAAAGGTTATACCAGAACATTCATCACAAACATTGCGCCAAAGGCGTTGATCACAGAGATCAGGATCATAACGGGGATGTAGCGGCCTTCGGTACCAATCGGGCCAAGGATCCGGCCAAGATACTGAACCTGTGAACCCATCAGGTAGATAGCGGGCGCCAGAATAGCGATGTGCTGGCCGTTCAGGATGCCTTGGTCAAACAGGGTGATCACCACACCCACACCACCGCCCATTGACATCCATGCACCAATAAGTACTGCCGCCGCTTCACCAGGCAGGCCGAAGATTGCCATAATGGGAGAGAAAAGGGTGCCCATGGCATCCAGTGCGCCGGTGATTTGCAGCGCTTTAATAATCACGAATGCCATCAGGACGTTGGGAACTGTTGATAAGGTGGCAATGTTCCAGCCTTTCTTAGCGCCTTCAACGAAGATGTCGGTGATCATAGGTTTCTTGGTAACACTCATTATGCTTTCTCCCCGTTTTGTGCCTGTCCTGCCTGGTTTTCTTTTCCTTCAGTGAGGTTCAGGTAGATGCGGAAAAGGTTGGCACCCACGATTTTGAAAATGAGCATCATCCCGACAGCCAGGCCAATCGAAGAGGTTACTGCCATGGAACCGTCTGCGAGGGTCAGGGTAAACAGCACTGCGCCGGAAGAGAAAAAGTTCACGATAGTGGCACCGGCAGAGAACTGGAACATGGTGAAAATATCGGTTTCGCGTTTGGTTAGCTGGCCTTCATCTTTGAGCTGGCGGGTCATTGCAGCGCCTGCATCGGTGCTTTGCAGTGACGCGATCAGGGCCAGACCCGTGTTGCCGGGAATGTTCATCAATGGGCGCAGTAATGGTGTGAGCAGCTTGCGTGCTGCGTCCAGAGCACCGTAGTGCTCCAGAACATTAATCATGCCCAGTGCGAACATCACGGTTGGGATCAGTGTCAACGCAAACAAGAAACCGTCGCGCGCACCGTTACCGCCTTTACCGCGCATAGATGTTGTAGCGGCTTCCACGCCCTCAGCTGTTTCTTTAACGTCATAAACAACGCTGCCGAATGAACCGTTCAGGGTGGTGAAATCGAAGATGCCGTACCATTGGTTCGATTGAAGCAGACCGGAAAAAAAGACAATGGCAAAGGCAAGGGCAATGTAACTGCCAGCGGTGACTTTGCGAGCCTGTTGCTCAGGAGTGGACATGGTAATTCCCCAAAATATTTCGATAAAAGAACGCATTGATTTTGCTCATGCAACAGAGTTAAACGTTGATTGGTGTCAATCCGCATGCCAGAAAGTGATAATGAGATGAGGTTTTGCAAGGATGTGAGATCTGGATCGATATTTTATGTTGCTATACTGTTTTTACAGGGTTATCGGCAGTGATCTATTTTATTTTTTTGATGATAGGAAGCATGAAGTAAGGTGGTGATGGCTTTTCAGAAGGAAGGAAAAACAAAAAAAGGTGCCGGAGAAGGCACCTTTGTCTTGTGAGGGTAATTAGGCTTTTTGTGCAATAGCGTTAACGGCTTCTGCTTCTTCTTTGTTAACCGTTTCAGCTTGCGGTGGGCAACGGTCAACAAACCAACCCATGTAGGAAGTCAGAATTGTCACGATAATACAGACGAAGCTCAGCCACATAAACGGGGCGTAGGATAGTGTTGCCACACCCAGGATGCTCGCCATGTAGATACCGTTGTCGCTCCAAGGCACCATACCTGACGTCAGGGTGCCACCGAATTCGGCATTTCGTGACAGGTTCTTACGCTGGTAGCCCAAGCGGTCGTAGTTTTTGGCGCAGATTTTTGGCGTCAGGATCAATGATACATACATTGCTGAGCCAAATACGTTACCCAAGAACGCAGTGCCTATGGTTGATGCAGCCAGGCTGCCTGCAGACTGTACTTTGCGCTCAAACAGTTTGGCGATCGTTTCCAGCACGCCTACTTTATCAAGCAGACCACCGAAGCCCAGACCAAAGACGATAACCGCGACAGAACCCAGCATGGATTCCATACCACCACGGTTCAGGATAGCATCGATAAACGCGACACCGGAGTCGATAGAGTAAGGTGCCCAAGCGGTGTTGAAGGCATCCAGTGGTGCCATGTCCTGTACCATCACTGCCCATACAATACCCAGAATGGAACCGAGCGAGATGACCGGGAATGAAGGCAGACGCATTGCCAGCAGCACCAGTACAATCACAACCGGAACAAAGCTCAATGGAGAGATCACAAACTGCGCTTCCATTGCTACGATGACATCGTTCACCTGAGCCATATCGACGTTTCCGGCGTAATGCAGTCCAAGTGCGGTGAACAGGATACCTGTAACGACATAGCTGATCAGCGCAATAGGCAGCATACCTTTGATATGTTCCATGATTTCCACGCCAGACATCGAAGACGCCAAGATCACGGAGTCTGACAATGGAGAAAGCTTATCGCCAAAGTAGCAACCAGACAGTACGGCACCGGCTGTTACCGGAGCGGGTACGCCCAGCCCCTGGCCAATACCCATCATTGCAATACCGGCAGTACCCGCTGCACCCCAGGAGGTACCGGTAGCGAGAGCCGTCAACGAACAGATGATCATCGTTGCTGCAAGGAATATTGAAGGGTGAATGGCTTTCAGGCCGTAATAGATGATAGTTGGCACAATACCACCGGCAATCCAGGTACCGACCAGCGCACCAACCGCAAGCAGGATCAGTACCGCACCTAATCCGTTAGCAATGCCTTGTGTGGCGGCTTGTTCTAGGTCTTTGTAAGAATGACCTAACTTGATACCGAGGCCGATGATGATAAACCAGCCGATATAAAGCGCGAGTTGAATAGGCAGGTCCAGTTTGGCTGTAAAGGAAAACGCCAGTAACAAGAATAGACCTAGCGCTGCAAATACTTGAAAAAAAGAGGGAAGTTGCACCGGATGTCTTAGCATAGTTCAAACCTTTGTTGAGTTTGGCCCTTTAGCTCCTTGCTATGGATACCTGCAGCCACTTGGCTTAGGGTAAAAAATTATCATTGTATTTGGGCTCGAAAAGCTACCTTCCTGGCGGCGTGAGTACTTTATCCAAAGACGGATAATTCGGGGAACAAGAATTTTGTTTTCTGTGACCTTTGCGCACTTGGTGTTATGCGGCGTAATTAAAGGTAAGCATTGTGTGTATTTTCTGTTGGTGTATGCGGTGTGCTACTGTTTTTGCCTGTTTTACTGATGTTTATGTGTTTGTTATATTGAAGGCCTTGGTATGACGTAACAGAGTTAAGCGTTCGTCGCGATGTGATGCTCGAAGTGCTGGCACAGTTACTTTTATCCCACCATTGTTCGAAAGCAAATTGCATTAAAAGAGAGTCCTGTCTGCTTTCAGCGCATCTTACCTCTGATCCGTTATGCCGTTTGTCTAATTTGGTTTTGCGTTTTCTTTGCCTCCACGAATAACCGCAGTTTTTGCTTGTTATTTGTGTCGTTAATTTTCAAGATAGGTGAAGAGTTTTATAACAAGGAGTGTGAGTAAGAATGAAAAGAGTAGGTTTGGTCGGCTGGCGCGGTATGGTAGGTTCTGTACTGATGCAGCGCATGGTAGAAGAAGGTGATTTCGACGTTATCGAGCCTGTATTCTACAGCACCTCTCAAGTGGGCATCTCTGCGCCGAATTACGGCAAAGATGCAGGTATGCTGCAAGATGCATTTGATATCGACAGTCTGAAAACGTTGGATATCGTAATTACCTGTCAGGGTGGAAGCTACACCGAAGCGGTATATCCAAAACTGCTGGAAGCAGGCTGGAAAGGCTTCTGGATTGATGCAGCATCAACCTTGCGTATGAAAGATGACGCAATCATCACGCTGGATCCGGTGAACTTCAAACAAATTCAGGAAGGCATTCACAAAGGCACCAAAGCCTATGTGGGCGGCAACTGTACCGTGAGCCTGATGCTGATGGCGGTCGGTGGCCTCTATCAGGAAGGCCTGGTTGAGTGGATGACAGCACAAACCTATCAGGCGGCGTCTGGTGCGGGTGCGAAAAACATGCGTGAACTGATTGCCCAGATGGGTACGATCAACGATTCAGTCAGCATGGACTTGGCAAATCCAGCCACGTCTATTTTGGATATCGATCGCAAAGTGGCAGAAACCATGCGCTCAGGCGATTTCCCAACCTCTGAATTTGGCGCGCCACTGGCGGGTTCATTGATCCCCTGGATTGATGTGAAACGTGAAAATGGCCAGAGCAAAGAAGAATGGAAAGGTACGGTAGAAACCAACAAAATCCTGGGTATTCAGGACAATCCGGTGCCTATTGATGGCACTTGCGTGCGCATCGGTGCCATGCGTTGCCACAGCCAGGCGTTAACGCTGAAGCTGAAAAAAGACGTGCCAATGGATGAGATTGAGAGCATCATTGCCTCTCATAACGACTGGGTGAAAGTGATCCCGAACGAGCGTGATATTACGGTGCAGGAACTTTCACCGACCAAGGTAACCGGTACCCTGTCTGTGCCTGTTGGCCGTCTGCGTAAGATGGCGATGGGTAATGATTTCCTCAATGCCTTTACGGTTGGTGACCAATTGCTTTGGGGAGCAGCAGAGCCCTTACGCCGCACACTGCGTATCATCCTTTCTGAAGTGGCGTAACCTACTCCGGAAACGTAAAAAGCCGCTGATAACCAGCGGTTTTTTTGTTTTCTCGTTAGCGAGCAAGCAAAAAAATACCCCGCTGGAGCGGGGTATCTTATCAATACTTAAGCGTTAAGCCTGGAATTAAGCAGCCAGGTTTTGTGCTACAAATTCCCAGTTAACCAGTGCCCAGAATGCATTCATGTAATCTGGACGCAGGTTACGGAAGTCGATGTAGTAAGCGTGTTCCCACAGGTCAACAGTCAGCAGTGGTGTGACACCTTCTTCAGTCAGAGGGGTGCCAGCGTTAGACGTGTTAACGATGTCCAGAGAACCGTCAGCTTTTTTCACCAGCCAGGTCCAGGAAGAACCGAAGTTGTTGATGGCGGAATCAGTGAACTTCGCTTTGAACTCTTCGAATGAACCGAAAGATTTTGCGATTGCGTCTGCAACATCACCGGTTGGCTCGCCGCCACCATTTGGGCTCAGGCAGTGCCAGTAGAAAGTGTGGTTCCAGATTTGTGCTGCGTTGTTGAACACACCACCGGTAGACGTTTTGATGATCTCTTCCAGAGATTTGTTCTCAAGCTCAGTACCTTCGATCAGGCCGTTCAGCTTAACAACGTAAGTGTTGTGGTGCTTGCCGTGGTGGAATTCCAGAGTCTCTTGGGAAATGTGTGGCTCAAGCGCGTTTTTCTCGTAAGGAAGAGCTGGTAGTTGAAATGCCATTACTCGATTCTCCATGATTGGCGGGGTTTCCCCCAGACATTATTGCTTCCTGTAGATTTGTCGTACACTTTAGGTAGTACCAGTCAGTGAACGAATCTACTTATAGACTGACTGCGGAACAGTTTAGCAAGTTTTTACTTTATTAAAAGAATAATTTTCAAAATTTCAGCGGAATTTGACCCTAAAGATTTTAGGCGTTTTTTTCCAGTCTGTTCCCAGTTAGAATCGAGAAATTCCCAAGCGACTTCAAGATGATCGCGCAGGTAACATTCCAACCATCATCTTGAGGTCGTTTGAGTCAAAGTCATCACACTTGGTGTTCGAGGAAGTAATGGAAACTATTGATAAAATCAAACAGCAGATTGAAGAAAATCCAATCCTGCTTTACATGAAAGGCTCGCCGAAGCTGCCTAGCTGTGGCTTCTCTTCTCAGGCAAGCCAAGCGCTGATGGCGTGTGGTGAAAAATTTGCCTATGTTGATATTCTGCAAAACCCGGATATCCGTGCGGAGCTGCCAATCTACGCACAATGGCCAACTTTTCCTCAATTGTGGGTTGAAGGTGAGCTGATTGGCGGTTGTGACATCATTCTGGAAATGTTCCAGAAAGGCGAGCTCCAGCCGCTAATTAAAAACGCAGCAGCACGCCGCGATATGGAAGATAACAACTGAGTTTTCTTTTCTACATAACAAAAAGCCTCTGAATTCAGAGGCTTTTTGTGTTTGTTTTGTCACTTATACATTTATAAGATCATTGCTGCCAGCCAACCAAAGCCGATCAGCGGTAGGTTGTAGTGGATAAATGTCGGGACGACAGTATCCCAAATGTGTTCATGTTGCCCATCGGTATTCAGACCTGATGTCGGGCCTAATGTTGAGTCAGAAGCTGGTGAGCCTGCATCACCCAGTGCAGCCGCTGTGCCAACCAACGCCACTGTTGCCATCGGTGAAAAGCCAAATGCCATGGCTAAAGGTACATAGATGGTGGCGATAATCGGAATGGTGGAAAACGATGAGCCAATGCCCATGGTTACCAACAACCCCACGACCAGCATCAGCAGGGCTGCCAGTGGTTTATTGTCGCCAATGGTTGATGACAGTGATGCTACCAGCGTTTCTACGCCGCCTGTTGCCTTCATAACCGCAGCAAAACCGGCTGCCGAGATCATGATAAAACCGATCATGGCCATCATGTGTACGCCGCGGGCAAATACGTCCTGGGTGTCTTTCCACTTGATGACGCCACCGAAGGTAAAGACCATAAAACCGGCCAGCGCACCCACGATCATTGAACCTGTGTAAAGCTGCACGCCTAATGCTGCTGCAATGGCAATCACGGCAATCAGAATATTCTTCGGTTGGAACTCTGTTTTCTCGGGTTCAGCCGCCAGGATCATTGCTTCTGAGTATTCGCGGGGTTTACGGTAGCTGATAAAAGTAGCAACCAACACACCAAATATCATTCCTGCCGCGGGAAGTAACATAGCTTGTGGTACCTGGCTGGCAACAATATTCAATCCATTGTCATGTAGATTCTTTAACAAAATATTGTTCAGGAAGATACCGCCAAAGCCAATGGGCAGTACCATATAGGGCGTGATCAAACCAAACGTCAGCACACATGCGACCAACCTACGATCCAATTTGAGCTTGGCGAACACATGCAAAAGGGGAGGGATCACAATAGGAATAAAGGCGATGTGTACAGGAATAACATTCTGTGAGGAAACCGCCAATAGCCCAAGAGCCACAAGCACCATATATTTTAGGGCCACTGAGGCATTTTCACTCTCTTTACCGTGGATTTTTCTCACCACAGACTGCGCAAGCAAATCGGTGATACCGGAACGGCTAAGCGCAACGGCAAAAGCGCCCAACATGGCATAACTCAGTGCGATGGTCGCACCGCCACCCAGCCCCCCTTCAAACGCTGAAATGGTTTCTGGCAGTGACATGCCGCTGATAACACCGCCTAAGACGGCACTAAACGTTAGCGCAACGACAACGTTTACCCGTAACAGGGCCAACGCCAGCATAACGCAAACCGCAATGACAACTGGATTCATACTTCTTATCCCTACAACAGCCCCAATGGAGCAAAATCTATCCCAAAAAGATAAAGATCACAGTTTGCTGATATTTTTGACGTTGTCGAGGGGAAATTGAAAGGAATTGGAGTGAAGAGCCAAAAGGCCAGCGGGTACTGGCCGTTTGTAGTGGATACCATGCCGGTACTATTCAAGCACGCTCGTGTCAGCGACAGTAAAGTCTTCCATAGCACCACTCAAGAATTGGACAAGTTGAGACTGCATTTCCACTGTATGGTTTACATCACTTAAATTGCCATTTTGCGGTGCGATAACTGAACTGTGTTGGCCCACTTCATTGAATTTGGTGACGTTGCGTCCATTGCTGGTGGCTTGCGAGTCACCGTCTACAACGGTTAAATCCAGAGCTGTTGCGAGAGGCAGTGTGCCAGCAAAAGGCGCACTCTCAACCGCATTAGGTACTGTATTGTCGTTTTTGACTTGCTGCATATAAATTGGCAAGCCGCTTAAAACGTTTGTCTCTGTAAAATCGTTTAGGTTGATAAGGTTGAAGGGATCAACAGTATCCAAAACGGTTTGTGCCGCATAAGCAAACTGATTCAAAATGTTCGCTTGTTCTGCTTGAGGGACACCTGCCGTGACAGTATCTCTAATGAGTGGTCCAAAAGTGTCCGACCCAATCAGAAGGTTTACGATTTGCCCCCCTGTGTTTGCTGCAGCGATCCGTGAGAATGTAAATAATGCGTCAGCACTACTATTGTCTGTGTCGGCACTGCTCAGGGTATTATTCGCCGTTACGATTGTGCCAAACCCGGTAATGCCACCCAGCGAGTGACCAAACAGTGATGGTTTTTGGGCTGTGGTATCATCCAGCAGTGCTAAGGGCGTGCCTGAAAACAAGCCAGACCCTTGTGAAAGGGTGACCGCAGCACGAAGACCGAGATTGTCTAAGACACTTTGTCGTAAATTGTCTCGCCCTACTGGCAGGTAAGCCAGATTCAGGTAGTTTGTCGCATCAACATTCGCAGATCGGGTTGAATCAAGACTGCGCTCACCATGGATAGGCTGGTCGATAGCCAAAATGGCGAGATTTTTACCTAGTCCCTTCGCGCCATTAATCAGGTTGGCAGCGAAGGCATACGCATTTTCTTTCGCTGAAGTGATGCCATGCTGGTAAATCACCAGCTCCATGGCGCCTGTTGGCGTTGTCGGGGTAAATAAGATAAATGGCACATCATCCAGAGATTTTACCTGCGGGATTGGGCTGTATCTGGTGATGATTCGCTCAGCGTCTAACTGTTCACCCGTACTGTCTGCCAATGTCAGGCCAACGAGTTTGAGTTGCTCGCTGATATTGTCTGCTAACGTTGAAACATCAATGCCAGCTTCGACAAGTTGCTGGGCTACTGTGCCAGCATGACGGCTGTCATTCAAAGCACTCGAAATCACCGCAAGGCTTGGCATACCCGATTCAAAGGGCGTGTTGTTCCAGGACGAAACATCCTTTTCGAGGAAATACGGCAGTTTCACTGTCCCTTTTGTAACGGTCACTGAATCTGCCGTGTAGGAACCTACCAAGAGAGGTGTCGCCGTTCCGTTGGGGTCAATGTAGGTGGCAAAGTTAGGGTCAGACTGGATTGCTGCCGCATAATCTTGGCCTGATGCTGGTACAGACATAAGATATGCCTGGGACATGTCTACATTGTTCGGGTTTGCTGAACCCTTCCACACAACATTGAAATTACCCGCTCCGGCTCCTTGAGCGATAGCGGCTTTTGTTGCATACAAGGTATCGCCAACTGATTGGGTTGAAAACCAAGAACTGTAAACGATGTCTTCCGGTTGAACACCCAGCGCGGAAAAGATGCTGTTCACACCTTGTGTGACAGCGCTTGCCGGCTTCAATGTATCAACAGGTGTAGGGTTTGATCTGGAGACCAGAGTAGCGTAAGAGCGCGTCATCCCCACGCTGTTGCCATTCACATCAGTAAAGCTGTCGGTAATAGCGAAAGCATACTCAGAAGATGCTTCGAGAGGCTTGGTGAATATCACCAATGCGGTATCTGATGCAGAATCTGTTTTAACAATATAGTCTGAACCGAGCGAGAGAACCTTTTCTATACTCGGGTTTTCTTCAGTTAACTTCTTGGTTAACTTAATAATACTGATGCCAGATGTTGGAAAGCCATCGGCAAGGCCAGCCCCTTTAAAAGACAAAATTAAAGGCATTGAAACTGGCCAGCCATCCATTGTTCCCATCGCTGCTGCTGGGTTAGATAACGCGTTGTCACCACCGGTTGGGATATCGAGTGTTCCGTCAGTCTGGTTCATCAGGATAAAACTAGGGCCCGGAATGTTGGCATCTGCCCCCGCAAGTTGGAAATGAACTTGTGTTGGTGCCTGCAGACTATCTTGAATATAGCCTTCAAAAGCCCTCTGGGATTCGCCGCCACTCAGTGAAGATTCACCGCCACATGCAACCAATCCAAAGACAGGGGCGAGAGCCAGTACAACAGTCTTCTTGTTCATCATTAATCCTTTATTCATGTTAATACTCCCGGGCTGCTTTAGAAGCTGTAGTTCGCTTGGAGTGCACCAATATAGGCTGCGCCCTTGGACGAGAACGTTCTTTCACCCACGCGGCTGTTTTCGGTAAACGTACCCGACTTGCTGGCAATGTAAGTAACACCTGCATCAAACGTCAGGTTTGGGGAGTATTTGTAGGTAGCGCCTGCTGAGTACCAAAAGCGATCTGAGTCGGGAATGCTGAGTGTTGATTTACCGGCTTGCTCATCAAAAGCAAAACCGGCACGCACTGTCCAGTCATTGGAAATGTCATAGGTTGTCCCGATAGACCAGCGGAAAACGCTTTCATATTCTTCTTTTTTCTCAAAGCAAACGCCCTGAACACCATCTGAGGCGCATTCCGAACCTGTTGCTTTTAGCTCAGTGAACGTACTCCATTGACTCCACATCATGCTGTAATGAAGTGCTAAATCCTCTCGGAGTTGGTGAAAGCCAGACAATTCAGCAATGGCTGGAAGAGGCACTGAAAGATCACCGGTGACCACATTACCCTTGTGCCCAGTGACTGAGCCTTGGTGGTCAGTAAAATCACCCTCGAAATCCAGCTCGACTTCAGAGCGATAGGCGATGCCGAAGCGATTATTTTCATCCAACTCAAAAAGGGCGCCAATGTTCCATCCGTACCCCCAGGTGTCCCCCTCCATACTGATGAGCTTTGCACTGCGGTTGTCAATATTGAAGGAGTCTGTCAGCGCACCCACATGCCGATTGAGCTCCGCCATGGCATAAACAATATTGATACCGCCACCAACGCTGAGTTGTTCATTCACTTGATAGGCAATGGCTGGGTTGAGATTGACGCTGACCAGAGAAGTGTCACCGGCGAGGTCGCCTGTTTCGAAAGCATCAGGATAATCAGTCGCTACGCCATAAACGGTGTACAGACCCATTCCCCAAGACCATTTATCATTGATAGGGCTTACATAATAAGAAGCTGGTACTAATTGGATAGGAGCGACGTCAGATGCCTTTTGACCGCTTGCAGTGTTTGTAACATCAATCTCAGGGTTGACGATATGCAGTGCACCAGAGATTTGACGTTCTTCAAACTGGGTCATTTGGGCGGGGTTCCTGCCAATGACTGAAGCGTTGTCTGCAATAGCAGCTTCACCCGCATAAGCTCTGCCCAATCCACTTGCAGAATGTTCTGATACCTGAAAACCTGCACTCCATGCGGTTGGTGCAGTAAGGGTAATGGTGACCGCCAGGGCGCATCTTGATAATTTTTTTGACATACAGCCTCTTGTCCATCTGAGTGCCTGGTTAACAATTAACCAAGAAAAATTCAATATATTCAGTGCGTTGGAAAACCGTTCAGCCTATATCACATTGATATGTCTGCTGGTCGGATCTTTGTGCTGGTTACTATGTCACGTTGTGCAGCGATGTTAAATGGGTGTTAAGTATTGCGTGAGGGAATGTTTTTTCGGCACATTGTTTCTAGGTAGAAAACTTGTGTTTTAAGTAAAAGCACTAATCATTACTCGGTGATGCCAAACTACCTTTAACTGTTCGTTAGTGACGTGAAAAGGCTTGATTGAAAAATGAACAGGTGTTTGAAAATGCCGCTCAATTACCGAGTATGGTAGTCACCTGTGTAACAGTGAAATGTCACTTTTGTGATTGAAAACAAAAAAGCCGATTGAAAATAATCGGCTTTTCTCTTTTTTGTAATGGTTGATTAGAAGGTATAGTTTGCACTGAGAGCGTAAATGTAAGCATCTCCGCCTGCTGTGAAGTCATAGCTAGCGACAGCTCCACCTGGTAGGTTTTCACTTTCAGTCCCCGTTACATCATCGCCGCTTAAATAAGCAAAGCCTGCATCAATGCTCAGGTTATCAGCTGCGAAGTAGGTTGCTCCAAATGTGTACCAATTGCGCTCAGTATCCGGAATGCTGAGAGTACGGTGTGAATTGGGCACTGGGCTTTCATCTTTCGCATAGCCAGCTCTCAACTCCCATTGGTCATTGAGGAAGTGTGTCACACCAACTGCATAACGCCATGTGTCGTCCCATTTTTCATCTTTCTGAAGGCACACACCTTGACCAGCAAGACTAAGACATTGAGAACTCGTTGCTCTTAACTCTTGGAAACTGCTCCAACCGATTCGCATTGCGCTGTAGTGAACCGCCCACTCATTGCTGAGTTTATGGAAACCAGAAAATTCAAAAATATCAGGAAGGTTTAGCTCTAACTCTCCAGGCACTGTGCTAGCTGCAGAGGTACCTTTATAATCGCCTTCAAGGGTGATATCTACTTTTGAACGGTAACCAACACCGAGTCGATTATCTTTATTGAATTGCCAGAGTGCACCAACATTCCACCCAAAACCCCAACCATCACCGGCTAGGTAAGAAATTTCATCGGCCGCAGTGCCACCTAAAGCAAAACTGCTACTCAATATGCCTTTTTGTCGCTTAAGTTCCGCGTCGGCATATACCGCGTTAAGACCAGCGCCAAAACTCAACTGATCGTTAATCTCGTAGGCAAAGTTGGCGTTGAAATCTACTGTCAACAATTCAGTCTGCCCACCGATTGCGCCCGCTGGCGAATCTGTTGGGTATTCGGTTGACAAACCAAAGTTAGAGAAAGTTGAGAACCCCAAAGCCATTCTATCGTTCAGCGGACGAACGTAGTGGAAATTAGGTATTATGGCATCTGGTGCAACATCGTTGTGTTCGCCAGCCCCCAATGTTGTTCCATTGAGTGCAGCATTGTTCACTTTTACATCAACATCTGGCTGTACAAACGATAAACCGCCTGACACCTGTGCGGAATCAAACATCGTCATCGCTGCCGGGTTGCGGGCAGCGACAGCGGCGTTGTCTGCGATTGCAGCTTCACCGGCAAACGCGCGGCCTAAACCGCTGGCAGAGTGTTCACTGATTTGGAAGCCTGCGCCATGGGCCTGAAAGGCGGCCAGCGCGATGGCGGTAGAAAGTAAGGTACGTTGCGTTACACGTTTCATCTATAAATGCCTCTCTGTCACTGCCTTCTCAATCTTAACAACCTGCAACTTACCGCTGGATAGGGAGATTGTTGTAATCAACGTTATTAACTACATCCTATTCCGTTGATGGGACGTGTTAATTGTTTCTAAGACAGTATAAGTAGCAATTTTGAAAATGTTGCTTTTTTGTTATCAATAGTTTGCGCGAGATCTTGTTGATGATTTGTGCTAACTGAGATTGATTTCAGACTTTTGTTTAAAACGCTGGAGAGGCTGAAAGTGGATAATGACGAAATGCCTTTTATTCTGTGCGATTCCGCCATGTTATACACGTAAGGGGGAGAGTACTATTCGTCTGACGTTTGTTCGGACTTTTCTTCCGGCATTAAAACCGGCCAACCGCCTAATTTTTTCCACCTGTTTACAATTTCACAAAACAGCTCGGCTGTGCGCTCTGTGTCGTAAAGGGCGGAATGTGCCTCGTTGTTGTCGAAGGCAATACCTGCGGTTTTACATGCTTTTGCCAGTACAGTTTGCCCCAGGGCTAAACCACTGAGCGCGGCAGTATCAAAAGTCGCAAACGGATGGAATGGGTTGCGTTTAAGGTTGGCGCGCTCAGACGCTGCCATGACAAAGCTGTGATCAAAGTTGGCGTTGTGGGCAACCATGATTGCTCGCTGACAGCCTGATGCCTTTTGCTCTTTTCTGATCAGCTTGAAGATCTCTTTCAGAGCATGTTCTTCATCAACTGCGCCACGAAGCGGGCTGAAAGGATCTTTTATGCCGTTAAACGCCAATGCTTCCTGTTCCAGGTTGGCACCTTCAAATGGCGTAACGTGGAAGTGAATTGTTTTGTCTGGAGAAAGCCAACCATCCTCGTCCATCTTTAATGTCACGGCGCAGATTTCCAGCAGCGCATCGGTTTGTGGATTGAAGCCTGCTGTTTCAACGTCGATAACGACAGGAAAATAGCCACGAAATCTTGCTTTTAATGCGTTCAGGTCGGTCTCTTGGGTCATGCTTCAGATAACTTAAAAAAATCAGGAGGGCATTATGGCAGAAGCGTCCTGCTTTTTCATTTTCTAGTTTGGATGGGAAGGGTGAAAATAACACTAAAGATACGTGGCAGCTGTCCGATAAGATAAGCATCCCCTTTTTCATTGTCGCAACAGGAATTGCCATCGTGATGAAAAACGCATCGCTGTTGACATTGTGCATCGCCGCCAGCCTTGCCCCGTTGTCGGCGAGTGCAGGTAAATACTACGCGGCCAAGCCTACCGAGTCAGTGTGGACAGTAACCGTGGATACCCCGATTGAATGCCGTATTGAACACGCTATCCCTAACTATGGCATGGCGATGTTTTCTTCCCGTGCCAGTAAGAAAATCAATCTGGATTTCGAGCTGGAAATGCGTCGTCCTATGGGGCAAACCCAGAACGTGTCCTTAGTGTCCATGCCGCCGGTTTGGTTGCCCGGAGAGCCGGCAGAGTATATCGATCGGTTGCGTTTCTACAAACAGTTTAATGGGTTTGTGGATGGGCAGACGGCCTGGAGTATGTTGTCTGAGCTTGAAAACGGACGTTACCCTACGTTCAGTTTTAAAGAGTGGCAAAGCCGGGGGAAACGCGTAGAAATCGCGCTGTCATCGGTGTCATTCCAGCAGCCCTATAACGAGTTCAGCGGCTGTATATCGCGCCTGCTTCCGTACTCGTTTGAAGACATTGCTTTTACCGTGCTGCATTATGACGAAAACGGTGCTGAGCTGAACAAGGCATCCATGGCAAGGCTGGCGCAAATTGCAGAGTTTGTGCGTTACAGCCCGGACATTGATCTGGTGTTGATGGCGACATATACCGATAACCGAGGTGCAAAAGTGGCAAACCAACGATTATCAGAGATCCGTGCGCAAAAGTTGGAAGCGTATTTTATGTCGCTGGGTTTGCCAAAAGACCGGATACAGGTTGAAGCATACGGTGAGCGCCGTCCTATTGCGGAAAACGAAAGTCCGATTGGTAGAAACAAAAACCGCCGTGTGGTGATATCACTGGGTAGGACCATTATTTAATATTGGCTAAAAATCTGTAATAAAAAACGCCCGGCTTTACATTTTTGAAGCCGGGTGTTTTTTTGTCCTTCACTGGGTTAGTTACCTAAACCTTCAGACGCACTCTTATTCTGGATTAATTCGATTTTGTAGCCGTCAGGATCTTCGACAAACGCGATTTCCGTGGTGCCGCCTTTTACTGGGCCTGGCTCGCGGGTGATGTTTGCGCCTGCTGCACGCAATTTGTCGCAAGTCGCGTAAATATCGTCGACACCAATGGCGATGTGACCAAACGCTGAGCCATGCTCATATTCCGTGGTGCCCCAGTTGTAGGTCAGCTCAATCACTGCACCTTCTGATTCATCACCGTAACCTACAAACGCCAGCGTGTACTCGTACTGCGCATTTTCGCTCTTGCGCAGCAGTTGCATACCCATTACGTCGGTGTAGAAGGCAATGGAACGATCCAAATCGCCAACGCGGATCATGGTATGCAGAATACGACTATTGCTCATGACATTCTCCTTAATTGTGTCTGCGCACCTAGTTTATCAGTTAATGACTGAGAAAAGTCCAGTGATTACTCGTCCGGATAAACCTTGTCTTTGAATTCACAAAGATCTTCGATAATGCAGCTGCCACAGCGTGGCTTACGGGCTACACAGGTATAGCGACCGTGAAGGATTAACCAGTGGTGTACATCGACTTTGAACTCTTTGGGTACTACTTTCAACAGTTTCTGTTCTACCTGATCGACATTTTTACCGACCGCAAATTTGGTGCGGTTAGACACGCGGAAAATGTGGGTGTCTACTGCAATCGTTGGCCAGCCAAACGCAGTGTTCAGTACCACATTGGCTGTTTTACGCCCCACCCCCGGCAGGGCTTCCAGCGCTTCCCGGTTTTCCGGCACTTCACCGCCATGTTGCTCAATCAGGATTTTGCAGGTTTTGATGACGTTTTCCGCTTTGGAGTTAAACAGGCCAATGGTCTTGATGTATTCCTTTACGCCTTCAACCCCCAGATCCAGCATGGCCTGCGGTGTGTTGGCGACAGGATAAAGTTTGTCTGTCGCTTTGTTCACACTGACGTCGGTGGCCTGTGCTGAAAGCAATACTGCGATAAGCAGCTCAAACGGCGTGCTCCAGTTGAGTTCAGTCTGAGGGTGCGGGTTTTCCGCTCTCAATCGTTCCAGTATCTGAATGCGTTTTTCATTGTTCATTTGTTATATCTTCATCCGTTGAAGTCACGTTAGTCAGCAGAAGTGACGCGGACACGCTCAATGACAACTTTTTCTTTGGGTTGTTTTTTCGCCTGCCGGGCATCGATAACGTTTTTCGCTGCAATCAGGAAACCGACGGCCAGAAACGCACCCGGTGGCAATATGGCCAGCAGAAATGGACTGTCAGTGTGGAATATCTCAATGCGCAATCCTGCTGCCCAGTCACCTAAAAGCCTGTCTGCGCCATCAAAGAGTGTGCCATTACCCAGAATTTCACGGATAGCACCCAGTACAAACAGGGCGGCGGTCATGCCCATGCCCATCCAGAAACCATCTAAAACAGAAGGCAGGGGCATGTTCTTGGAAGCGAAGGCTTCAGCGCGACCGATAATAATGCAGTTGGTCACGATAAGCGGAATAAAAATACCCAAAGACTGGTACAGGCCAAATGCATAGGCGTTCATCAGCAACTGTACGCAGGTCACCAGTGAGGCAATGATCATCACGAAAATAGGGATACGGACGTCTTTAGGCACCCACTCGCGCACCAGAGAAACCGTCAGGTTGGAACCCACCAGTACCAGCAGAGTCGCAATGCCCAGACCCAGTGCATTGGTCACCGTGGCAGAAACGGCGAGTAGAGGGCAAAGGCCCAGCAACTGTACCAGTGCCGGGTTATTGGCCCACATTCCATCTTTCATTAGCGCTTTGTTCTGGCTCATGATTCGGCTCCACAATTCTGGGGTTGGCGAATAATGGTGTCTTTGTTCTGCATCGTGTACCACGCAGCCTGACGCGCGGCGTTCACCACTGCACGCGGTGTGATGGTCGCGCCCGTGAACTGGTCAAACTGACCGCCATCTTTATAGACCGCCCAACGCTTATCTTCTTCGCTCTCTATGCGTTTACCGGTAAATGAAAGCACCCAGTCGGATACATTGAGGTCGATTTTATCGCCCAGGCCCGGTGTTTCATTGTGGTTCAGCACGCGAACGCCCAACACGGTATTTTGAGTATCGACACCTACCAGTATTTTTATCGCGCCATTGTAACCATCTGGTGCGATGGCTTCGATCGCCATGGCCGTCGGCTCACCGTTTTTCCTGGCGATATAAACAGGCATTGGCTCATTTGTTCCAAGGCTTGGACTTGTTACCAGTGTACAGGTCTTGGCCAGTGGATTGTCATGCAGCTCTTCAGGGATCACCTGATTCAACACCTTGAGAAGCTGGAGGCGTTGCTGCTCAGCAATGGTGTCTTTCGTCAACGTATTGGTCACGGCAACTAAGCCTGTTGAAAGCAGTGCCGCCAGCGCAAGGATTACGCCATTGTTTCGCATCGCGCGGATCATTTGCTTTCCTTCCTGTGGCCGTATGTGGTCGGCTTGGTGTAATAATCAATCAAGGGCACACACATGTTTGCAATCAGAACGGCGAAAGCTACGCCGTCTGGAAATCCGCCAAAAGTACGGATCAGGTAAACCAGCGCCCCAATCATGGCGCCGAAAACCAGTCGTCCACGGGTTGTGGTTGAAGCAGAGACCGGATCGGTGGCGATAAAAAATGCCCCCAGCATGGTCGCACCCGACAAAAAATGCATAAGTGGTGACGCCACGCCGTCAGGGCTGATGGCATAGCCCACCAGACTGAATACAAACAGTGTCCCCAACATGGCGACCGGAATGTGCCATTGGATGGTGTTTTTCTTCAACAGGACAAGGCCACCCAACAGGAAGGCGATATTCACCCAGCTCCAGCCGATACCGGCAAAGCTTTCAAACACGGGCTTTTCCAGAGCTTCAGAGACAGTCTCCCCGGCCAGCAGTGACGTTTTGATGGTGTCTAAAGGTGTTGCCATGGTGCTGCCATCAACAGCAATACGAAGCTGGTTGACGCTGAACCCGTCTGTCGTCAGGCCGTTGAAAATGGCGGCAACGCTGTCTGTAAAACCAAGAGACTGAGCCACCAGCTCAGAAGGCGGCAGCCAGGTGGTCATTTGAACCGGGAATGAAATCAGCAGTACGACATAGGCAACCATGGCGGGGTTAAACAGGTTTTGCCCCAAGCCGCCATAAAGTTGCTTGGCAATAACCACCGCAAACAGAGTGCCAATAACCACAATCCACCATGGTGCAAAAGGGGGAATGGCAATGCCCAGCAGCACTCCGGTCAGCAGGGCTGAGTTATCTTTCAGGTAACGTTTAACCGGACGGCCGCGCATTTTGATAATGGCGGCTTCGGCAACCACGGCAGTTAACGACGCCAGGGCAACCTGGATAAGCACACCCCACCCGAAGAAATAACAAAGCGCAGCGATACCGGGCAAGGTGCAGAGTATCACTGTCATCATTATATCGCTGGTACTTTTGCGACTGTGGCTATGTGGGCTACTGGCAATAAAAAAGGCCACGGTTAGTCTTCCTCGTTATTGTTCTTCATCTGTGCGGCTTTGCGTGCTTTTGCACGGGCAATGGCCGCAGCGACGGCTGCTTTTTTGGGATCATCTTCTACCGGTTCTGCTTTCTGGGCAGGCTCTGCCTCTGGGGTGTTGGCCTCTGCCTGCTGCGCCGCTTTGCGTGCTTTGGCACGGGCAATAGCAGCAGCGACAGCGGCTTTCTTAGGATCGTCCCCTGTCTTGGCAGCGTCTTGCACCGGTTCTGCGCGCTGGGAATCAGCGTCCGCCTGCTGCGCCGCTTTGCGTGCTTTGGCGCGGGCAATGGCGGCAGCGACAGCATCTTTCTTATCATCTGAGGCGTTTTCCGCCGGTGATTCTGCTGCTTTCTGTGCTTTGCGTTCGCGCGCCTGACGTTTGCGCTCTTCACGCAGTTTTGTCATTTCACTGTTGTCAGGTTCAGCCTGGCCTTTGGCCGCAGCTTCTGCCTGTTTGGCTTTCGCCCTGGCGATGGCGGCGGCTACTGCAGGCTTAACAGCAGTGGCGGCACTGTCCTGTTCGGTCTTGGCTTTAACACGCGCAATGGCAGCTGCGATAGCGTCACCATCACCGGATTTCTCCATGGCTTTGCGACGGTTTTCGGCCGCTTGCCTATGGCGTTCTTCACGCGCTTTTTTGTCTCGTTCCATACGCGCTTTTTTCGCTTCAAAACGCTCTTTGGCGCGCTCTGCCGCTTGCTGTTCAGCATTGCGTGTGCGGATTTCAGATTTTGCCTGACGGTAGTATTGCACCAGCGGGATTTCACTTGGGCAAACATAGGCGCAGGCGCCACACTCAATGCAGTCAAACAGGTTGTATTCTTCGCACTTGTCGAAGTCCTGGTCTTTGGCGTACCACTGCAGCTGCTGGGGCAGCAGGGATGCCGGACAAGCCTCAGCACAGGCACTGCAACGAATACAGGCGACTTCACCCTCTGACGGTGTGATTTCGCGCCGCGATGGCACCAATATGCAGTTGGTGACTTTGGTGACAGGAACATTCGGGTGTGGAATGGTGTAACCCATCATAGGGCCGCCAATGATCACACGCTCGAGTTTCTTATCGGGCTGGTAGCCATGCTTATCAAGCAGGAAGGAAACCGGCGTGCCCAACAGCGCCCAGCGGTTGCGTTGTTCTTTGAGCGTAGTGCCTGTCAATGTGACGACGCGTTCAATCAGGGGCTCACCGTCGATCACCGCGCGTTTGATGGCATACACAGTTCCCACGTTTTGCATCATCACACCGATAGCCGCGGGGATCCCATTGGTGGGTACTTCTTTCCCGGTGATCAGTTTGATCAGCTGCTTTTCACCACCTGATGGATATTTGGTTGGCACAACCTGAACCACGATATCCGGTTTATCGCTGGTGGCGCGTTTTAGAGCGTCTATCGCTTCAGGTTTATTGTCTTCCAGAGCGATGACTGTCAGCTTGGGGCAGACAATGTGCTGGAGGATTTCAACCCCCTGAACAATCTCTTCCGCGCGCTCTTGCATCAGGCGATCGTCTGCCGTGATATAAGGCTCACATTCTGCGCCGTTAATGATCAGGATTTCAGTGCGGGCAATACCGGTTTGCAGTTTTCTGGCAGCAGGGAAACCTGCGCCTCCCATCCCCGAAATGCCCATAAGGCGGATGTGGTCAATCAGCACTTCGCCTGACTCTTTGCGAAAATCAGCCAGAGCAACTTTGTCTCCCCATTTGTCCTCAAAATCGGGACGAATGACGATACAGGTGTCTGTCAGGCCTGAAGGGTGTGCAATGGTACGGGGCTCGATGGCAACCACCTCGCCGGATGTAGGCGCGTGAACCGGACAGCACTGAATGGCATCGGATTTTGTCAGCGGCTGGCCTTTCAGCACTTTTTCGCCCACGTTGACCAGTATTTTGCCGGCCGTCCCAATATGCTGTTTAACCGGCAGCACAATTTCATTAGGAATAGCAAGCGGCAAGATACTAGTTTCGCTTGACTGGCGTTTGTTTTCCGGTGGGTGGATACCGCCGTGGAAATCCCAAACCTGTCCCTGTTTTATTTGCTCAATTAAGGTGATCATGCTTGTTTGATCTCCTTCTCTGAGTCATCGTGAATGTGTACTACTGGAATCTGGTCGAGCTGCCATTTCCAGGTTTCAGGGGTCGTTTGAACTGGGATCATTTCAATACAATCAGTCGGGCAGGGGGCAACACAAAGATCGCACCCGGTACATTCATCTTTAATTACGGTATGCATGGCTTTGGTGCTGCCAACAATGGCATCGACCGGGCAAGCCTGGATACATTTGGTACAACCGATACAATCGTCTTCATGAATGAAGGCCACTTTTTTGAGGCCTTTCTCTTCATCATGGGCGGACTCGGTGGCTTCAACGCCCATCAGGTCAGCCAGCTTTTCAATGGTAGGTTGACCACCCGGAGGGCATTTATTGATGGCATCGCCATTGGCAATGGCTTCTGCATAGGGGCGGCAACCGGGGTAGCCACATTGACCACACTGGGTCTGGGGAAGAATCGCATCTATCTGGTCGACGATAGGATCGGCTTCAACTTTAAAACGTACAGACGCAAAGCCCAGCAAAATCCCGAATACGGCCGCCAGAACAGCGATAGCAATAATCGCAATCAAAATTCCAGTCATTACAGTTTCACCAACCCTGTAAAGCCCATAAATGCCAGTGACATCAGTCCTGCCGTGATCATGGCAATCGATGCGCCACGAAACGGTTGGGGAACATCCGCTGCGGCAATACGCTCACGCATCGCTGCAAACAAAATCAGTACCAGCGAGAAGCCTGCGGCAGCGCCAAAACCATAAACAATGGATTCGATAAAATTGTGTCGTTCGTTGATATTCAGCAAAGCGACGCCTAATACGGCGCAGTTGGTGGTAATGAGGGGCAGGAAAATCCCCAGCAGGCGATAAAGGGTCGGGCTGGTTTTATGCACAACCATTTCAGTGAATTGCACGACGACCGCGATCACCAGAATAAAACTCAGGGTACGCAGATACTCAAGCCCCAGCGGTGCCAGAATATAGGTTTCGACCAGGTAGGCACTCACTGATGCGAGTGTCAGTACGAATGTGGTCGCAAGCCCCATCCCAATGGCGGTTTCGAGTTTTTTGGAGACACCCATAAATGGGCACAGGCCAAGAAACTTAACCAGCACAAAGTTGTTAACCAGGACGGTGCCGACAAGAAGCAGTAAATACTCAGTCATGCCATTCTTCGAAAATTTTAAAGGGATCTACGTATTATCGGCCTTTGAGGCCGCTATAACAACAGATAGGGGAAAGGGTTTTTCACCAAAATCGCAAGGCGGTCAAACTTTATCCTGCTTGGGGGCTTGCTGACCGTCCAGAAAACAGGCAAAAACAGTGAGGGCGTTGTATTTACAAATCAAACGCAAAAAACAGTGACATATTGATACTACGCACCAAATCACAGACGAAAAAAAAGCCCTGTTTTTCAACAAGGCTTTGATATTTGGCTCCCCCTGCTGGACTTGAACCAGCGACATACGGATTAACAGTCCGCCGTTCTACCGACTGAACTAAGGGGGAACAGATTTTATTGATTCACCGCATTTGCGATGTCTCGAAATTTGGCTCCCCCTGCTGGACTTGAACCAGCGACATACGGATTAACAGTCCGCCGTTCTACCGACTGAACTAAGGGGGAACAGGTTTTAGTGATTCATAGCATATGCGATGTCTCGGAATTTGGCTCCCCCGACTGGACTTGAACCAGTGACATACGGATTAACAGTCCGCCGTTCTACCGACTGAAGTACGGGGGAATCGCTTGAAAACGGGGCGAATCTTAGCTATCGCCTTCGTGGGTGTCAACACCCGATCTACGACATTTTGCCGAAATTAAATTATCTGCTCAATGTGCGATCATGGTTGGTTGATTTTTTGTTCTCTCTGCCTTTTGTAGGGCGTTTTTCTGTTACGGATCTATTGTTGGAGTTGTTGGATCACACTTTGGTTGCTGTTTGGGGCGGTGTAAAAACCTTTATTGCGAGCCGGGAGCAGCACCTAAATACCTGCGAGGTTGAATTGGTTAATAGTTAACCTTTTAAACCCATTATGGGGAGCTGTGAGGTCGTGCACTTGCGGAAATCTGTCTCTAATTCAATGAATGATTAGTGTGATCTATCTCTCGTTCGATAATTTGGCGTGCGATCACTCGATTTAATGGCAAAATGGACAAAAAGGGTTTGACTTTGGAGAACGCTTTTCCTGTTTGCGCTAGCGAAGGTTACCCACAAAATCTGTGGATAAGTGTGTTAATCAACACGTTTATCCCCGCTTAAGCCTTACCACCATCAATCCCCAGCGTGTTTCACGATAACGTGAAATCACCTCCTGACAGCAAAGTGCGCTATTTTTCCTGTAGGGACACACTATTTAATCGGCTATTTGCCTGCCGTCTACAAATAAGACAAGCTGGTCAATCAGGAAAAAGAGAAAGGAAGCCATCGTGGAAGCATTGCCGACACTGAATTTGAAAGGAAAAGTGAGTGATATTGAGTGGGAACGCCGCGTTGATTTAGCCGCCTGCTACCGGCTTACTGCGCATATGGGGTGGGATGATCTCATTTATACCCATCTTTCGCTGCGTATCCCCGATACGGATACCTATCTGGTCAATGCCTTTGGTGTGGCGTTTGATGAAGTCACTGCCTCTAATCTGGTCAAAGTGGATCTGGATGGCAATATTCTGGATGACACGCCATTCACTATCAACCCAGCCGGATTTACCATCCACAGTGCAATTCATGAAGTGCGTAATGATGCCCACTGTGTGATTCACTTGCACACGAACGAAACTATTGCAGTGGCCAGCCAAAAAGAAGGACTGCTGCCATTAAGCCAGTATTCGATGTTTTCTCTCCCATCTCTGTCTTACCATGCTTATGAGGGACTGGCGGTGAATGAAGAGGAAAGGAAACGCCTGCAAGAGGATTTGGGGTCAACCAATCATATGTTGCTGGTGAATCACGGCGGCCTGACACTGGGACCGACTGTCGGTGATGCGTTTATGCGCTTCTATGATATGCAGCGGGCCTGTGAAGTGCAGTTGATGCTGCAATCTGCCGGGAAAGCAGTCACCTACGTCCCGCCGCCGATCCAGGACAATATCTTTGCCCAGGCGAACATTGTCCATTCGGGTGCGACAGGCGGACAGTTGGCCTGGCCGTCACTGCTGCGCAAAGCATGGCGGCTCGACCCCAGCTTTATGGAATAAAACAAAAAGACAAATTGGAGTACATGGATGAAAGTCACGTCAGTCGAAGTTTTTGATATTTATTGCCCGGAGCGCCCGCCATGGAACCCGGTGTTTGTGCGTATTCATACTGATGAAGGCATCAGTGGTGTGGGCGAAGCGGGTCTTGCGTATGATTTGGGCCACAGTGCGGCCGCCAATATGGTCAAAGAAATGACCGAGGCTTTTTTGATTGGGCATGACCCCTTCCAAACCGAAAAGCTTTGGTCACGCATGCTGCGTGAGAGCTTCTGGGGATTGGGTGGCGGCCCGGTGGTTTATGCGGCAATGAGTGCCATTGATACTGCGCTTTGGGATATCAAGGGCAAAGCGCTGGGGCTGCCGGTGTACCAACTTCTGGGTGGCAAGGTGAATGACAAACTTCGTACTTATGCATCCCAGTTGCAGTTTGACTGGGACAAAGAATTCAAAGCCTTGTCCCAGCCGGAAGAGTATGCCGAGGCAGCGCTTAAGGCATTGGCCGAGGGGTATGATGCGGTCAAAGTGGATCCCATCATGTATGACAAGGATGGGAACACGTATTACGAGCGCACCAAGATCATTTCACGCGCCGAAATGAAGTTGTATCGTGCGCGTATGCGCGCCATCCGCGAGGCCGTGGGTGATGAAGTGGACATTATTTTTGAATGCCACAGTCTGCCGGGGGCGACAACAGCGATTCAGCTGGGTGAGATTGCTGAAGAATTCGATTGCATGTATTACGAAGAGCCGGTCAATTACCTCAACCACTCCCTGCATAAGAAAGTGGCAGAACGTGTTGATGTGCCTATTGCTGGCGGTGAGCGCCTTTACAACCGATGGGGTGTGCGCCCGTATCTGGAAGATCAGAGTGTGGATGTGTTGCAACCAGATATCGGTCTGTGCGGCGGCTTTACCGAGACCAAGAAAGTGTGCGATTACGCTGATATTTTTGATGTGCGTATTCAGGCGCATGTTTGTGGTGGCCCTGTTGCGACGGCTGCATCTCTGCATCTTGAAACCGCGATTCCTAACTTCCTGATCCACGAGCACCATACCTATGCGATTAAATCCTGGAACCGCGAGTTGTGTATTCAGGATCCCCAACCGGTCAATGGTTTCTTTGACGTCTCTGAGGCGCCGGGCATCGGTATTGAACTGAATGATGAAGTGGTAAAGCGTTCACCACACATGATTATCAAGTAAGCGCACTTTTATACGGAAACAACCCGCCATCGTGCGGGTTGTTTCATTTGGGTTGCCGGCTAAAACCGGTAGAAGCGACAAGCGTTTTGGTAACAGAGCTTCTCCTGCACTGCGTGAGGGAAATCGAAAGACAAATACGCCTGCCAGAGCGATGCGTAAGACGTCCTGAATAACGTCAGGGGAAAATTACTCGCCAGCATTACACGGTCTTCACCGAAGGTGTCCACCAGACTCTGAATGCGATCAGCCATGGTTGGAAGCGGAAATTCCCGGTCTGACATTTCCCAGCCTGATGCTTTCACATACAGATTGGGCAAGCTGGCGAGCTTTTTACCATTCGCTTTCCAGTTTTCATCCCCTGAAGGCGGCGGAAAACCGGCGTGGTTCAGGGCGATATTCAATGCCGGGAAACGCTGCATTGCCCGCAGGAACATGTCAACGGCTGAACTGTCATTGGCGTCAAACTGGGCTTCAAAAATAAGGCTTTCTTTCTCCAGCGTAGCAAGGTTCTGGAGCACCTGAGCATTGCTGAGCAGGACGATGGCATCGTCATCGAGAATATGGCGGACGCCAACCAGCGATTTATATCCCGTCAGCGCGGCGATTTGCATGTCAAACGCACTTTTTGGCAAAGTGAGGTCGACACACCCAATGGTGCGCAAAGGCGTTGTGCAGGCCTTCTCCAGCCAGGCAATTTCCCGCCAGGGGTTATGGTTGTCAAAGCCCGCCTCGATATGGACAAAACCGCCCAGTGTTACCGAACTGGGCAGTACCAAATCCTGCTCTGAAAAATCCCGGCAGATACGGGGTTTGTCGTCCCAATAAGGTGGGTTTTCCGGCTGGAGCCAGCCGTATTGGCCTTCCGCCAGATTGAACAGGTGCAGATGCGGGTCAATGATTTTCATGGTTATTGCGCTGTGTAGCCGCCATCTGCCGCATGCAGGCTACCGGTGATGAAGCTGGCTTTATCGCTGGCAAGGAAAACCACCAGGTTGGCAATTTCTTCCGGTTGTGCGATACGTCCTAGCGGTTGCAGGTTGCCTTCTTCTTTGTGCACGTCGGCTTTGTTGGCACCAGAGCGGGCACAATACGCATCAATGGCTTTGTGGTACAACGGGGTTTCGGTTGTGCCTGCACATACCGCATTTGCACGGATATTGTATTTTGCGTAATCGATGGCAGTGGTTTTTGCCATAGAAGCAATCGCGTGCTTACTCAGGTTGTAGGCAAACGAGTTAGGTTTCGCCACCGTGCATTGATCCGATCCCAAAAGTACAATGCTGCCGGATTTCGCCGCTTTCATCGTGGGCAGGCAGGCTCGGATTGCGTAGTAGGCGCCTTTGACATTGATGTTCATGACTCGGTCAAAGTCTTCTTCACGGGTGTTTTCAATCGTAGAACTGAAATGGATGCCGGCATTGCACACCAGGGCATCGATTCGACCTTCCTTGTCGACAACCTGCTGGACCGCTGCGTGAACCGCTTCTGCCTGGGTAACGTCACACTCAATCCACTGACCGCGGGGGCCCTGTTGAATGTCCAGACTGTAAACGGCATATCCTTCTGCGATAAAACCATCTACGACCGCCAATCCAATTCCCGCTGAACCACCGGTGACTACCGCAACCTTTTTCATCGTTTTCCCCAAACAGTATTTATGGCGGCACAAGGTCAATAAAACCTAAGCCAATATTTTCAGTATGGGAGGGATCTTCTGTGTAGGAACCCAAAGTGTCAACTACTGTGACATTGTCAGCATCTTGTCAGTTGACTTGAACCAAGGAGAGGGGAAAATGAGACTTTTACTGTGTCAGCCACGGAAGTGATATGGGCAAGACGTTTCAACTCCATTCCCCGTTTAAACCTTCAGGTGATCAACCTACCGCGATAAACCAGCTACTGGAAGGTCTGGATGCTGGCCTTGCCCACCAGACACTGTTAGGCGTGACAGGTTCCGGAAAGACGTACACCATGGCCAATGTGATTGCAAAGGCCGGTCGCCCTACCATGATACTTGCGCCAAACAAAACCCTGGCGGCGCAGCTTTACGGTGAAATGCGGGCGTTTTTTCCTGAAAATGCTGTTGAGTATTTCGTCTCTTATTATGATTATTACCAGCCGGAAGCCTATGTGCCGGCGTCTGACACCTTTATTGAAAAAGACGCCTCGATTAACGAGCACGTTGAGCAGATGCGCCTGTCGGCAACAAAAGCCCTGATGGAGCGCCGCGATGTGGTGATCGTGGCGTCGGTGTCGGCGATTTATGGTCTGGGTGACCCGGATTCGTACCTAAAAATGATGCTTCACCTGCGCCGTGGGGACATGATCGAACAGCGTGCCATCTTGCGAAGGTTGGCCGAGCTGCAATACACCCGCAACGATCAGGCGTTTACCCGGGGGACGTTCCGGGTGCGCGGTGAAGTGATTGATATTTTCCCGGCCGAATCTGACCGCGATGCGATTCGTATCGAGCTGTTTGATGATGAAGTGGAGTGCATCAGTGTGTTCGACCCACTGACCGGGGCGATTTCTGAGCGTAATCTGCCACGCTGTACGATTTACCCAAAGACACACTATGTCACGCCGCGGGAAAAAATCCTCGATGCTATCGAAAAGATCAAAGAGGAGCTGGCCGATCGCAAAAGGGTCTTGCTGGAGAACAATAAGCTGTTGGAAGAGCAGCGTATTTCTCAGCGCACAATGTTCGATCTGGAGATGATGCAGGAACTGGGTTACTGCTCAGGTATTGAAAACTATTCCCGTTACCTCAGTGGTCGGGAAGAAGGCGAGCCACCACCGACCCTGTTCGATTATCTGCCAGCTGATGGTTTGCTGATCATCGATGAATCCCATGTGACTGTGCCGCAAATCGGTGCCATGTTTAAAGGCGACCGCTCACGTAAAGAGACGTTGGTAGAATACGGTTTCCGGTTGCCATCAGCGCTGGATAACCGGCCGCTAAAGTTTGATGAGTTTGAAGCTCTGGCACCGCAAACGATTTATGTCTCGGCAACACCCGGTAAATATGAGTTGGAAAAATCGGGTGGTGAAGTGGCTGAGCAGGTCGTTCGACCTACGGGGTTGTTGGATCCCGAGGTGGAAGTCCGCCCTGTGGCAACACAGGTAGACGATTTATTGTCTGAAATCCGTATCCGCACCCAGTTAAATGAGCGAGTGTTGGTGACCACCCTTACCAAGCGGATGGCCGAAGATCTGACCGAGTACCTGGAAGAACACGATGTGCGGGTGCGTTACCTGCATTCAGACATCGATACGGTGGAGCGTGTCGAAATTATTCGCGACTTGCGTCTGGGTGAATTTGATGTGCTGGTGGGGATTAACCTGTTGCGGGAAGGCCTCGATATGCCAGAAGTGTCGCTGGTGGCGATCCTTGATGCGGATAAGGAAGGCTTTTTGCGCTCGGACCGTTCATTGATCCAAACCATTGGCCGCGCTGCACGAAATTTGGCTGGGAAGGCGATTCTGTATGGCGATACCATCACAGGGTCGATGCAACGTGCGATTGAAGAAACGGAACGCCGCCGTGCCAAGCAGCAGGCCCACAATGAGAAACACGGCATTGTGCCACAGAAGCTGAGTAAAAAAGTTGCCGATGTACTGGAGCTGGGCGGTAAACGCCGTTCTCATAAACCTAAGGTGCCAGCGTCACTTAAGGCGGTGGCAGAAGACGATGCTGCTTATGTTGTCCGGTCACCGCAACAAATAGAAGCGCAAATCCAGAAACTGGAAGCGCAGATGTATGAGGCCGCACAAAACCTAGAGTTTGAAACGGCGGCGGGACTTCGTGATGAAATAGCTGCACTGAGGGCATTGTTTATTATAAACAGCTAAAAAAAAGCCAACCGCAAAAAGGTCGGTTGGCTATCTTGTTTCAGTGAACAAAGTGCTCACAAACAACGTCAGTTGGCTAGGTGACCCTAGAAGGGTCATTGTATTGAATGCAGTAAGCGTGCCAATATTACTGAAACGTTCAGAATGTTATTTTGATTATTGGGTATTCACCTGTTTGCATTTTCTTTTGCAAATTGCAATGCAAAACGCATTGTTTGCCCTGTGCAGGTGGAAAACAGCGTTATACTGAGAACAGACTTTCTAATAAAAAATAGATTTATTTAGGGATAGATGGCGGGGGTTTAATGCTAGATTCTGGTGCCAAAAAGCGCATATTGATGGTGGAAGATACCGCCTCAGTAGCCGCTCTGTACAAGTCCTACCTTAACCCTTTAGATGTTGAGGTAGAGATTGCAAGTACCGGTCAAGAGGCGATTCAACGCTTTTCTACTGGCAGCACGTTTTCGTTGATTCTGTTGGATCTGCGCTTGCCCGATATTTCGGGCTTCGATGTACTTTCTGACATCAGGCAACATCATCCGAATATTCCTGTCGTGATCATGACCGCGCATGGATCGATTGATGCTGCCGTGGAAGCGATGCGTTACGGTGCAAGCGATTTCCTTATCAAACCCTGTGAAGCGGATTTGTTACGGGTAACGGTTAATAATGCACTGAAACCTAAGAGTAAAATCGGAAATCAGTTACCAGAAGGGGCGTACTACGGTTTTATTGGTCGCAGCGTGCCAATGCAGGCTGTTTATCGTGTAATTGATTCGGCTGCGCCAAGCAAAGCAACGGTGTTTATCACCGGTGAAAGCGGTACAGGTAAAGAAGTGTGCGCGGAAGCCGTTCATGCGGCAAGCTCCCGTGCGAAAAAGCCGTTTGTGGCGATTAATTGCGCTGCTATTCCCAAAGATCTGATTGAAAGCGAGCTTTTTGGTCATGTGAAAGGGGCGTTTACCGGTGCTGCGTCAGAGCGCGAAGGTGCCGCAGAGCTGGCTGATGGTGGCACGCTGTTTTTGGATGAAATCTGTGAAATGGATTTGGAGTTGCAGTCTAAGCTGTTGAGATTCATCCAAACTGGGACGTTCCAGAAAGTGGGATCTTCTAAGGTAAAACACGTTGATGTTCGGTTTGTGTGTGCAACAAACCGTGACCCATGGGAAGAAGTACTGAAAGGTAATTTCCGTGAAGATCTCTATTACCGTCTACACGTTATCCCGTTGGCTCTCCCTCCACTGCGGGAGCGTGGCGAGGATGTGGTTGAGATCGCGCAATCCCTGTTGCTGATGTTTGCCATGGAAGAAGGAAAGGATTTCCGTACGTTCAATCCTGAAGTTACCCATCGCTTGCTTAGCTATGAATGGCCAGGAAATGTGCGTCAGTTACAGAACGTTATCCGTAATATTGTTGTATTACACAATGGACGGGAAGTCGAAGAACATATGCTGCCTCCCCCTTTAAATGCGGTTTCTGGTGTCAAAATTGCATCAATCCCTGAAAGAGCGACTTCGCATGCTGCGACTGCGCCTTTCCGCGACAATCATTTTTCCGTCGCGAAAGAAATGTTAAACCAAAGGGCAGTGACGAAAGCTGACATTGAGCCCTTGTGGTTGGTAGAAAAGCGGGCGATACAAATTGCAATTGATGCATGTGACGGCAACATTCCGCAAGCCGCAGGTTTGTTAGAAGTCAGTCCGTCCACTATTTATCGCAAGCTACAGAGTTGGCAAGAATCACAAGAAAAAAGGAACTAAGTTATGGCGTCGAAGGGAAATCATGAGACGTTGCGGCGGCTGACAGTTGAAGTAGGTGAAGAGACAGTGTCTTCACTTCTCGTGGTATTTAGTGATGAACTAACTCGATATTCCGATCAACTTTCAGAAGCTCCCAGTGCGATGCAAGTGCGTGAAATAAGCCACGCCATCAAAAGCAGTGCCGCCAGTTTTGGGGCTGACGAGCTGGCTGAATTTGCACGTGAATGTGAGAGCCGCGTGAAGCAAGGACAGGAGTCATGGGTGCATGACCAACTGCCCCGCTTGACGTCTTTATTAGAAGGTACTGCAATACAATATAAAGCATTAGCAGGTCAGCAGGATCTGCTCGATCGCCTGGGATAATTTATCCCTGTCATGTCGCCACTGGTGGTTGGCAGACGCCAAATCTGTCACCACCTGTTGGTAAGTATTCGTCAAGGTCTCATCGACATCCGGTCCTAACAGCATATCGATTTTCCTTCCACCCATTGACCGTTCGCACCAGTTGAGCATTGTCTCCAGTGACATCTGGCCTGCGGGGCCGAATTCCTTACCTAGGTTACGGATGAACATGACTTTTGCGCGGGTTTGTTTCAGTGCCCGGCTGATCTCAGGCAGTAGCAAGGGGGGCATGACGCTGGTCAAAAAACTACCGGGGCCCAAGATCACCAAATCTGCGTCATGAATGGCCATAACAGCTTCTTTGGTGGCTGGTACAACAGGCTCTAACATCAGGCGTGCCGGTGGTTCTGGAAGCTCGTCAATGTCGGTTTCGCCCGCGATGATTTCGCCGCTCCTGGTTTGTGCAGCAAGATCTGCCGGGTGCTCAGACATCGGTACGATGTGGGTCGAGACTTTAAGCATATCCCGGATAAGATTGATGGCTTCAAGTGGCCGTATGGAGAGATTGTCTAAGGCAGTCAGCATAAGGTTCCCCAAGTTATGCCCGTCAAGCTCGCCATTCCCTTTGAAGCGGTATTCGAAAATCATTGAACCGATAGAAGGCTCAGTGATCAGTTGGTTTATGCAATTACGTGTATCTCCCCAGGCAATACCGCCCTGACAGGCACGGATCCGCCCTGTAGAGCCACCGTTGTCTGTTGTGGTCACAATACCGGTCACTGATTCGCCATGGTCACGTAGCGCCGAAAGAACACGCCCCAAGCCGTGTCCGCCGCCAATGGCAACAATATGTTTTTGTGGTGTCATCGCGTTTTATTTTTGTCGGTTTCTACAGCGTTATGCATAAATAATACGGCACAGCTCGAAAAAGGATTCGGATTTTCTCTTTTTCTTTTTATTTTTTAGGTTTTTGATCACGCAAAATACAAAAAAGACCAAAATTTCTGGTCTTTTTGACTGACATTGGTGGCTGTGCCTAATGAGGTTCTTTCATTAAGCTCAGCAAATACTCTGCTGTATCGCTACAAGTATGTGCAGCCATCAGTACCTGCTTTTCACTGGCGGGTATGGGCAGGAGCTCTAACCATCGCTGGCACAGCCAACTCAAATCATCAAAGTTAGGCTTTTTGTGTAAAGAACTGAGCTCGGGATAGCGCTCGAACATAATGAGCAAGCGCTCTGCCAGCGGTTGGGCATCGTTGCTTACAGCCCGTTCGGGCCAGGCGGGAAGGGTTTGGCAGACGGCTTCTACCACACCAGCACTGTTTTCCTTGATGGTGTCTATCACAAAGCTCTCGTGCCCACAAACAGTGATAGTGAGCGCACCGCTGTCCGATGCCACGTTGAAGTCTTCTATGGTGACTCTTGTACCGATGCCTGCACCAATAGGGCTGGTGTCATCCATACAAACGCCTATGTCCATGCCATTGCTCATTGCGTACTTCACGGTGTTCAGTTGTTCTCCTGGAGAGACCCGCAGGGGGAGCCGACCAGAAGGAAGAATATGGCGGTTGTTGAATAGAATTGGCAACGTGATTGTCATATTAGCTCCCGGTTTTGCTGACGGCTTGGCATTGCTCATTTGGGCCATCTTTTTATTGGATTAATATCGGAACTACTTAGATACCTGAGTGTTATCCCCAAACTGAATACTGCTCCTTTAGGTAGTTTGGGTATACAACCGACAGTGCAAATTCAATGCCCAGATACTACATGACTGATTTTGCATACATTTGACGACTAATGTTGCAAATTGCAATTCAAAATTGCGGTTTACAACAATGCAAAATGCAATGTGAGACCTGATTTTGCCTGTTTGAGTATGGTTAGGAATCCCGTATTTAGCCGGAATTTTTGTTCACCATTTTTCACAGTTTGGTTGTGGAGAAATTGTGCTTGATGGTGCCTAAAGGATCTGTTTGTGTTTTGAGATAGTGAAAAGAAAGTTAAATTATCAACAATTCTGCACGGGGTTTAAGGAGATTTCTTGTTTGCTGGGTACAAGGTTTGCTAAATTATGTACGAAGCTCCGGTTACAGAGAAACCGGATACAGATAACTCCGAAGCCTGTCTCGCTAAGTTTGACAGAATACGCGATTTAGGCCGTGACCCAGAGTCACCAGGGCGGCTATAGAAATGTGCCCGTCTCCCGTATTTGGAAAGGTGTTTTGTGGCTGTTCAATTTGAAGACTCCTTCAATCGCAAATTTTATTATTTGAGATTGTCTATCACTGATGTTTGTAACTTCCGTTGTACCTATTGTTTGCCGGATGGTTATAAACCTGCACACAAAAATTCCAGTTTCCTGACGTTGGAAGAGCTGCATCGTGTAGTGACGGCATTTGCTGATTGTGGTACATCCAAAGTACGCATTACGGGTGGTGAACCTACTTTGCGCAAAGATTTCACCGATATTGTTGCCATGATTGCAGCACAGGATGGTATCAAGAAGGTGGCAATGACCACTAATGGTTATCGCCTCGAAAAGCATGCTCAAGCTTGGCGTGATGCGGGGCTGACCAATATCAATGTCAGCGTCGACAGCCTTGATCCCCGAATGTTTCACCAAATCACCGGTGAAAATAAATTACATCAGGTCATGCGCGGTATTGATGCTGCATTTGACGCGGGGTTTGAGCAGGTGAAAGTCAATGCAGTTTTGCTTAAAAGCCTGAACAACATTGAGTTGCCTGCATTTCTTCGCTGGATTAAAGATAAACCTATCCAGTTACGTTTTATTGAGTTGATGCAAACCGGAGAGATGGATAGCTTTTTTGAGCGTCATCACCAGTCTGGTGTGTCGATTCGAAACTATCTGATCGCCAATGGCTGGTTGATGAAAGTGAGAAGCCAGAGTGATGGTCCTGCTGAGGTATTTTGTCATCCAGATTATCAGGGCGAAATTGGGCTTATCATGCCGTACAAGAAAAATTTCTGCGATTCTTGTAATCGCTTGCGCGTTTCGGCGCTTGGCAAATTGCACCTGTGTTTGTTTGGTGATTATGGCGTCGAGCTTCGCGACTTGTTGCAGGACGACTCACAAGAAGAAGCTCTGATTGCCCGTATCCAGTCGGCATTGGGTGAGAAGAAACAAAGTCATTTCCTAGACCAGGGGCATACAGGCATGACGCCGCATCTGGCATCTATCGGCGGTTAACGCTGTATCAGACATTAATCTGTTGAGGTTCAATCTTATGGGTCACGCTGTTACTGAATTTTCTCCGGCCAACATCGCCGTCCTTACTGTCTCTGACACTCGTACTGAAGAAAACGATACGTCAGGCAAGTTTCTCGTCGATGCGCTGCAGGAAGCAGGGCACATTCTGGCAGACAAAAAAATCGTGATTGATGATGTTTACCAAATCCGCGCTATTGTGTCTCAGTGGATTGCCGACGAAAAGGTACAAGCCATTGTGATAACCGGTGGTACAGGCTTTACTTCACGTGACAGTACGCCAGAAGCGCTCAAGCCACTGTTTGACAAAGAAGTGGAAGGTTTTGGCGAATTGTTCCGTGCAATTTCTTTCCAGGAGATCGGTACATCGACGATTCAGTCCCGTGCGATTGCCGGTTTTGCCAACCACACCGTTATCTTTGCGATGCCGGGCTCAACCGGTGCTTGCCGCACTGGTTGGAATGGCATCATCAAGCAGCAACTGGATGCAAGCCATCGTCCATGTAACTTCATGCCTCATCTGGGTAAGTAGTTCATGGGCGGCTTTACACATATTAATGCTTCCGGTGAAGCAAACATGGTGGATGTTTCCGGTAAAAAAGACACCGTACGTGAGGCCAGGGCTGAAGCGTATGTCGATATGGCGCCTGAAACGCTCGAGCTGATTGTTTCTGGTAAACATCACAAAGGTGATGTATTTGCAACAGCCCGTATCGCAGGTATTCAGGCGGCAAAACGGACATGGGATCTCATTCCATTATGCCATCCACTGATGCTATCTAAAGTGGAAGTGTCGTTGGAAGCGTTACCGGAAACATCACAGGTCCGTATTGAATCGGTGTGTAAACTGTCGGGTAAAACCGGTGTGGAGATGGAAGCATTGACTGCGGCTTCTGTGGCGGCGCTGACGATTTATGACATGTGTAAAGCCGTGCAAAAAGACATGGTGATTGGTCAGGTCAGGCTGTTGGAAAAAACAGGCGGTAAATCAGGGCATTTTAAGGTGAAACAATGATTCAGGTACTCTTTTTCGCACAAGTGAAAGAACTGGTAGGCACCGCTTCTATAGAACTGGAAGGGGAGTTTTCCTCCGCTGAAGAGATCCGCCAGCACTTGGTTAAAAAGGGTGACAAGTGGGCGTTGGCGCTGGAGCAGGGAAAACTGCTGGTGGCGATAAACCAAACCATTTCTGATCTGTCTTCACCGGTGAAAAGCGGTGATGAGGTGGCTTTCTTCCCGCCGGTGACCGGAGGTTAAGCAATGATCTCGGTACAGGAGCAGGACTTCTCAGTTGCAGAAGAGTACGAACGGTTGAATGATCACGCCGGTGACGGTGCGATAGTGACTTTTGTGGGCAAGGTGCGTGATATGAACCTTGGCGACAATGTAACTGGTCTGACACTCGAACACTATCCGGGGATGACTGAAAAGTCGCTTTCTAACATTGTCGAGCAAGCCAAAGGGCGTTGGCCTTTGACCCATGTACGTGTTATTCACCGTATTGGTGCATTGGACATTGGTGATCAGATTGTGTTTGTTGGCATTTCCAGCGCACATCGCAAAGCGGCATTTGAAGCATGTGAATTTGTGATGGATTACCTGAAAACTCAGGCACCGTTTTGGAAGAAAGAAAGGTTGGTAGCAAATGAGCGCTGGGTAGAAGCCCGTGACAGCGATCAGGAAGCTGCGAAACGCTGGTAAGCGGAACAGAAAGGGATGCTCGATGCATCCCTTTTAGTTTCTGGCTTGTCAGTGTTTATTGGCAGGTCGCTGGACCAAGCTCCTTCCAAACACCCCATTCGCCAGTTGTACCGGGTTCTTTATTGTTGGTCCACCACTTGGCTTTATACTCTTTACCCGCATGGGTCACGATGTCACCACCTGTGTATACCTGACCATCTACCCAAGCGTTGTCACAAACGGGATCAACTGGGTCAACAACGTCTTTTTTCAACACAGTCACAGTAGCCGTTGCACTGTCTTGCAGTTTGCCGTCAGAGACAGTGACCGTGAAATCAAACGCAGTATCAGCCGTAAACTCACCGGCAACAAAAGACAGTGTTGCGCCATTCTCCGTTGCATTGATGTTGGCTGAGTATGACCAAGTGTACGTCAACGAATCACTTTCTGCGTCAGAAGAACCGTTTGCGTCAATCAGTACAACGTCGCCGGCTTTTGCTGTCGCAGGGGCGCTAATCACGGCTTTAGGTGCAGTATTTACAGGATCAACCGGATCGGTTTTCGCTTTCGCATTAACAACAACCGTATCTACTGAGGTTGCTCCTTCGTTGTCAGTAACAGTCAAAGAAAACACGAATTGTGTGTCAACAGTCACTGCAGGAATGTCAGCAGAGGCAGACGCCGCATTGGTACCGGTCAGTGAAACCGCAGGGCCTGACGTCTGTTTCCAGCTGTAAGTAACAACCTGACCGTCTGTGTCTTTTGACGCTGAACCATCCAGTGTGACTGTGCCTGCAACGTTAACAGTGATATCCGCACCCGCGTTTGCGATTGGGGCTTTGTTTACAGGGTCAACAGGACCAGAGCCTGCAAGAGATTCTTGCATTGCGTTCAGGATATCACCGTTGTCAGCATCAATTTCCCATGCAAACAGACCGGCAAAGTTATTCTGACGAACATAGGCACCTTTCGCCATGACAGAACGCTTGTCATCATAGGTGATCAGATCGCCATTTGATGGGTCGTATACCCAAGGGGCATCTGCCTGCTCATCATAACCTTTTACGACGTTCGGGTTGTTGATGTACTTGGTAACGATATCTTTGTAATCAATAACGCCTGCTTCCCAGGAGCCTGCAACCTTACCGTTACCGACACCTGTCATTGGATTGGTAGGATCAGACATGCTCGCTTCAGTGACACCAGTCCAACCGCGACCATACATGGCTGCACCGACAACGAGCTTCTCAGGTGGTACGCCTTTTTCAAGAAGTAGATTCACGCCGTTTTTCGTGGTATACGCAGGGCCTTTGCGCGGCTTGCCTTCTGCATCAATCCCTTTGCCTGCACATTCGTCTGCGGACATATGGCTGCCACAGTCAAGCGCTGTTTGATGACCCAGTACATTGTTCCAACCGCCGTAGTAGTCGTAAGTCATTGCAAAGATATAATCCATGTAAGGAACGGCATCTACATAGTTCACGTCTTCAATCTTGTCATAGCCCACACCTACCGCGGATGTCAGCTCATAGGTTCGGCCAGTTTCTGCAGAAAGTTCGTCAAGCATGGCACGCAGGTCCTGCATTAGGATTGCGTAGGTGTCGCCATCTTTTGCTGGGTCGCCAAGGTTAGGGTTTGCCCCTGAGCCGCCTGGATATTCCCAGTCAATATCGACACCATCATAGAATTTCCAGGTTTGCAGGAAGCGCTTCACAGAAGCCACAAATTTGTCACGTTTTGTTTTATCGCCAAACTCGTAGAATGGGTCAGACAATGTCCAGCCGCCGATGGAAGGCAGGATCTTCAAGTCAGGGTAACGCTGTTTAAGCGCCATGATCTGGCCGTATGTGCCTTTGTAAGAGGAAGAGAAGGTTTGTCCAGATTGGGGGTGTGCCATTTGAACGGCTGCCCATGGGTCATGGATAACGACTTCATAATCTGGCAGGCCTGCACAGGCCCGGTTCAATGCAGCGAGGGGGCCATCATCAAGAGAAGGGTTGTTGCCACAAATGGGCACGAAGCCATATATGATATGCGTCAGGTTTTGAGCCGGGATTTTATCAACAGGGAATTTACGTCCGTAGACGCCCCATTCAACGAAGTAAGCACCAACAACTGTATTTGCTGGCGTGGTGTAGTTACCATTGTTCGGGTCAACATTCATTGGCAACGGGTCAAGGTGGCTACCGTCTGTGTCAGCGACGACAATGGGCTTTGGTTCACTTTGCGTACAGGATTGTGCAGCACCGGTGCCACTACATAGTTCAACCACCATATCGTATTTACCACCTTTGGTGACGTGCAAAATGGTGGATTCTTTCTGGCTTGCTGCTGGTGTAACGGCAGCTTCATGTACTACGTCACCATTCAGTAATACGCGCCAGGTATCTCCCGGCTCACCTGACCATCTATCCCAGGTGACGGGGACTTCGGCATACGGTTTTACCACGACCAGATCTTTATACGCCGTGGCGGCATCGTTCACTTCAATGATGGAAAAATTTGTTTCCATCCAAGAAATAGTGGGAGCACCAGGCGCTGCCATTGCTGGTGCAACAGAGACACCCGCTAGAGAGGCGGTAATCAACCCCTTCAGAAAAGCCCGTTTGTTCATCTTAATATCCCTCGAAAATTTATTGCGAGAATTATCTGTTCGCCGCATGAATAGAAGCCGATCTATGCCGACCCAGCTCAAATGGTTGGTAATAAATAGAAATGAAGCAAAAACAAAGAGTAAGTAATTAGAGGCACAGAGGAGAAAAGAAGATGCGTGAGTTGCATTGCGCGTGATTTTTTAACACAGTATCACAAAAAAATCGTTCTCTTTTTCTTTATCGAGAAAAAAGTGACGGACAAAAAATAACCTCTCAAGTGAGAGGTTATTTGTTTAAACCACGAAACTGTGTATCAACGAGTGCCTTTCGCTTTTTCTTCTTCGTTTGCCGGCTTTTTGGCAGAAGGAATAAAGCCATGTCGGACGCGAGAGCACAGAGGTCTGGAGTTAGAGCCAGCAGGTCTCATTATTTGATCGTCTCTTTTTATATGTTAAACACGAGGGTTTGCACCTCAGTGCCGATAAAACTGACTTCGTGCCGATAAAACTGACTTCATTACATCGGTACAGAGACATAGTGCTCAAAAATTAATATTTTAACAATTGAATGTGAGTCATATCTGTAATTAAAGCAAATAAAATATAACCAGTGTTATTTTTATTCCTTCATGTTATTAAAAAAGCGAAAATTAATGTTTTTAGTGGGTTGGGGCACGGTGTTCCATTGTTTCATTTATGATGCGTGATGGGCTGGATATTTTGCTACACTTTTTATGACGTAGTTTGGTGAGACTTTTCAATGCACCGATTGCATGTGCACTGTAGTTAAGTGTGCCATTGTGGAATGAATGAATCAGGAGGATCACATGGGGCATAGACGTATCAGTAATAAAAAAATGAAGCAGATGCTGCAAGAAGTGTTGCCAGATGGTATCCGGCAAGGCGGCAAAAGCGGCGCACTTGTGGAAGGTAAGGAGCAAAAGGATAGCCATCAAGATCCTCTTCTGATGCAAGATCAACAGAAATAGCGCTCGCACTCAAACCGATGAAAAAGCCAGTTGCTGTGACAACTGGCTTTTTTATACCCATCTCATTATTGCGGCATTAAATGCTTCTGTCTTCTATGGTCATGCTGACTGGAATCCCTCTTAAAAGGAAGTGATACCCTCGTAAAGGATGAAACCAGATACTTTCGCTGTAACCGACAACTGTTAGTGGTGCTGTGAGTAAACAAGTCAGTTAAAAGAGACGTAGATCACCTTATGCGGTAAAACGAGTTCAACAAAGAGCAAGGTTTTCCGTCAAATTCTTTTTTATCAATAAGTTACCTTTCTTTTTTTGTGTGTGTATTGAATACTGCAAATGAAGAGTTTTCATTCAAAAATGATGAACTTACAACCGGTTGATTATTTTTGGTTCGTCGTTTTTTTTCGATTTATGTTATGAAGTATACCAACAGCATTAGATTTTAATGCTTAAAAAATATCCTTATAACGCAGTATCTATAATTTTTCACTTCGATTCCTTTCTTCGCCGAATGAAATGTTCAATAGATTTCAATGAAATAGTATTTAACTCTGACAATCTCTTGATTGTTGGTTTTATGTGAAATCATTATTCATTTTCATGGTAAATTGCTTTGATACTTGGTAATGTTCCAAACAATTCTCCGTACAGCACCCAGTTTTTGTGGTAGTCAACGTTGTTTCACTGCCGGCTTAATTGGTGGCGGAGAATGTATGGATGCAACTAGAAAGATAAATTGGAGTATCTGCAATGTATAAAAACAAAATCACTCAGGGATTTTTATTTGGTGCGGGAATAGCTATTGCGGCCACCTCTTTCACTGCGACTGCTGCAGATGTACCTGCAGGTGTAAAACTGGCAGCCAAACAAGAACTTGTCCGTGGTAATGGCACAGAAGTTGCCTCGCTAGACCCACATAAAACAGAAGGCGTACCTGAATCTCACGTGTTACGTGACCTGATGGAAGGTTTGGTCATTCAGGACGCTGAAGGTAATACCATCCCGGGTGTTGCGGAATCCTGGAGCACAGAAGACAACCAGACGTTTATATTCAAGATTCGCAAAGATGCGAAGTGGTCAAATGGTGATCCGGTCACCGCACAGGATTTTGAATACAGTTTTAAACGTGTCGTCGATCCAAAAACCGCATCTCCTTATGCTTGGTACATCGAAAAAACCCAGATGAAAGGCGCAAAAGAGATCATTGCAGGGAAGATGTCGACGGATGCGCTGGGCGTGAAAGCGGTTGATGACTACACGCTGGTGATTGAAACGGAAGTGCCTTTGTCGTTCTTCGTTAAGATGCTGGCACACACCACCATGTACCCTGTTCACCAGGCAACGGTTGAAAAACATGGTGACTCTTGGACCAAGCCAGGAAATTTCGTGGGTAATGGCGCTTACACTCTGGCCGACTGGGTTGTGAATGAGAAAATTGTTCTTGAGCGCAATGAAAACTATTGGGATAACGGAAACACCGTTATCAACAAAGTCACGTTCCTGCCGATTGAAAACCAAAATGCAGAAATGAACCGCTTCCTGTCAGGCGAGGTTCATATGACGGATGAAATTCCAAATGAGCAGTTCCGTCGCTTGCAAAGAGATTATCCTGAAACAGTCGCTGTTTCACCCTGGTTGTGTACTTACTACTATGGCTTTAATACCCAACGGGAACCGTTTAATGACGCACGTGTCCGTAAAGCACTCTCTTACGCTATTGATCGTGACATTATTGCCAAGGCCATATGGGGACAGGGTCAGAAACCTGCTTACGCATTGACGCACAGTGGGGTGACTGGCTTTGCGCCGGATCTGCCTGAATACGCAAAGCTGACGCAAAAAGAGCGCATTCAAGAAGCAAAGAAACTGCTTGAAGACGCTGGTTTTGGTCCAAGTAACCCGTTGGACTTTACATTGCTTTATAACACCAGTGAAAACCATAAAAAGACTGCCGTGGCAATCCAATCCATGTGGAAGAAATCGCTTGGTGGTTATGTTGATGTCACGCTGGAAAATCAGGAGTGGAAAACGTATCTGGATAACAGCAAGCAAGGCAACTTTGATGTTCGCCGGGCAGGATGGTGCGCAGACTACAACGAAGCGTCAGCATTCTTGGCCATTGGTAAGACGGATAATGGCAACAACGATCAGAAATACTCCAGTGCTGTGTACGACAAAGCGCTGAACGATGCCATGACGACTGCCAAATCAGAAGCAGAGCGCAATGCGTTTTACGCCAGAGCAGAAGCTGAGCTCGCGAAAGATATGCCTATTGCGCCGATTTTTGAGTATGTAAAAGCGCGTCAGGTTTCACCGAAAGTAGGCGGTTATCCGATCACTAACCCGCAAGACAGTCTCTATTCGAAAGACATGTATATTATCGCAGAATAATAACGAGCAGTGCCATGCGTTTGCAGAGAGTTGCAGGCGCATGTTTTTTAGAACATTGAGTAGGATGCTTTATGTTTCGATTGATTTTTACTCGTACACTGGAAGCGATACCAACCCTCTTGGTATTGATTACGATTTCATTTTTCTTGATGCGGTTTGCGCCAGGAAACCCGTTCACCTCTGAAAAACCATTACCGCCTGAAGTGATGCAAAATATCAATGCCAAATATGGCTTTGATAAGCCTTTACTTGAGCAATACACAACCTATTTAACAAGCATTGCGCAAGGCGACTTTGGCCCTTCTTTTAAATACAAAGATTATACTGTCAACGAATTGGTTAGTGCAGCGTTGCCCGTATCAGCCAAAGTTGGTTTTTTTGCTTTTATTGTGACTGTTATTGTGGGTGTCACGGTCGGCACTATCGCCGCGTTGCGGCAAAACAGTTGGGTGGACTACCTCATTATGTCCACATCGATGTTTGGGGTCGTTTTGCCTTCCTTCGTACTTGCCCCGGTACTGATTTATATCTTCTCAATTGGTTTGGGCTGGTTGCCGGCAGGCGGCTGGAATGGCGGTGCAGTCCAGTACATGATCTTACCGATTGTCGCGATGTCCTTTCTTTATATCGCTACGTTTGCGCGGATTACCCGTGGAAGCATGATTGAAACCCTGAACAGTAACTTTATCCGTACCGCGAAAGCGAAAGGCCTGAGTATGCGATACATCGTTATCAAGCATGCACTGCGTCCGGCACTTCTCCCCGTGGTCTCGTATATGGGCCCGGCATTTGTCGGCATCATCACCGGCTCGGTGGTGATTGAAACTATTTTCGGTTTGCCGGGTATCGGAAAGCTGTTTGTCAACGCCGCCTTTAACCGAGACTACTCGCTGGTATTGGGGATCACTATCCTGATTGGTGCGCTGTTTATCATCTTCAACGCCATTGTTGACATCTTGTTGGCCTGGCTGGATCCGAAGATTCGTTATTAAGGTTTTAATTATGTTGTTAAAAAGAGATGAAAATAACGAAGCGATCGAGAATTTTTCTGCCAAGCTCGAGGTAGAAGGTCGCAGTCTTTGGCAGGATGCACGCATTCGTTTTATGCGGAACAAAGCGGCGATGACCAGCCTTCTGATCCTGCTATGTATCACCACTTGGGTATTGATTGGCCCGTTATTTGCCACGTATGCATTCGATGATACCGATTGGTATGCGATGCATGCAGCGCCTTCGTTCGGTGAAGGTGGTCACATATTTGGTACTGATGCGCTGGGTCGTGATCTCTATGTCCGTACCCTGATGGGCGGTCAGATTTCCCTGATGGTCGGCCTGATGGGAGCACTGGTTGCGGTGGTCATTGGGACTATCTATGGTGCGACCTCAGGGTATATCGGTGGTCGTACTGACCGCGTGATGATGCGTATTCTCGAAATTCTCAACGCTATCCCCTTTATGTTTTTGGTTATCGTTTTAGTAACCTTCTTTGGCCGCAACATTTTCCTGATTTTCGTGGCTATCGGTGCCATTGCCTGGCTGGATATGGCGCGTATTGTTCGTGGTCAGACGCTCAGCCTGCGAAACAAGGAATTTATCGAGGCGGCACACGTGTGTGGCGTGAGCACCCGAAACATCATTCTCCGTCATATCGTGCCAAATGTGCTGGGTATTGTGGCGGTTTACTCCACCTTGCTTATTCCGACGATGATTCTTATCGAATCGTTCCTCAGCTTTCTGGGTCTGGGTGTTCAGGAGCCGATGACAAGCTGGGGCGCATTGTTGCAAGAAGGTGCCCAAACCATGGAACTGGCTATCTGGCAACTGGCTTTCCCCACCCTGTTTATGGTCACCACACTGCTTTGCTTTAATTACGTGGGTGATGGTTTGCGCGACGCGTTGGATCCAAAGGATCGATAAGGAGGAAGTATGAGCCTGTTAGATGTAAAAGATCTGCGCGTTGAATTTAAGACCCAGGATGGGTTGGTCACCGCTGTCAACGACCTGAATTTTTCCCTAGATCGTGGTGAAACCCTGGGCATCGTCGGCGAGTCCGGTTCAGGTAAAAGCCAGACCGTGTTTTCCATCATGGGACTGCTGGCAAAAAATGGCGTTGTCTCGGGCAGCGCGAAATTTGAAGGCAATGAAATCCTGAATCTGCCAGAAAAAGCACTCAATAAAATCCGTGCAGAACAAATTGCGATGATTTTCCAGGATCCCATGACGTCACTGAACCCGTTCATGAAGGTGAGCGATCAGTTGATGGAAGTGCTCATGTTGCACAAAGGCATGGGAAAAGCAGAAGCATTTGAAGAATCAGTGCGCATGTTGGAAGCGGTGAAAATCCCCGAAGCGCGTAAGCGTATCACCATGTATCCACACGAGTTTTCCGGCGGTATGCGCCAGCGTGTGATGATTGCCATGGCGCTGCTGTGCCGGCCGAAACTGCTGATTGCTGATGAACCGACAACCGCATTGGATGTCACCGTTCAGGCGCAAATTATGGAACTGTTGAATGAACTGAAATTGGAATTCAACACCGCAATTATTATGATCACCCATGATCTGGGCGTTGTTGCCGGCTCCTGTGACAAGGTGCTGGTGATGTATGCCGGCCGAACCATGGAATATGGCAAAGTAGACGAGATTTTCTACACGCCGAGCCACCCATATACAGAAGGCCTGTTAAAAGCGATCCCACGCCTGGACACGGAAGGGGGCGTTTTGCCAACCATTCCGGGTAACCCGCCAAACCTGCTTAAACTGCCACCGGGCTGTCCCTATCAGGACCGCTGTCATCGTGTGAGTGACCGCTGTAAGAAGGAATCTCCGGCCCTGATGCCATTTGCTGATGGTCGTTTACGGGCATGTTTTTCTGATCAGGAGGCTTGGTAATGAGTGCGACGGATAAAAAGCTGCTGCTTGATATTGAAGACCTGAAAGTGCACTTCAGCATCGCGGCGAAATCAGCCTGGCCTTGGGCAAAGCCTGCTACCTTGAAAGCAGTGGATGGTGTCAACATCAAACTGTATGAAGGCGAGACGTTAGGTGTTGTTGGTGAGTCTGGTTGTGGGAAGTCTACCTTTGCCCGCGCTGTTATTGGCTTGGTGCAAGCAACGGAAGGGCAGGTTGTGTGGCTGGGTCAGGACTTAACCAGGTTGAATGGCAACAACCTGCGTGAGAAACGCAAAGAAATCCAGATGATTTTCCAGGACCCACTGGCGTCCCTAAATCCACGTATGACGGTTGGCGATATCATTGCTGAGCCATTGAAAACCTTCTACCCTGAGCTTTCCAGGGAGGAAGTGAAACAGCAGGTACAGGCAATGATGACCCGTGTGGGTCTGTTGCCAAACGTCATCAACCGTTACCCACACGAATTCTCCGGCGGTCAGTGCCAGCGTATCGGTATTGCCCGTGCGCTGATCCTAAAGCCAAAGCTGGTGATTTGTGATGAACCGGTTTCTGCGCTCGATGTGTCGATTCAGGCGCAGGTGGTCAATCTGCTGAAAGAGCTTCAACAAGAGATGGGTCTGAGCCTTATCTTTATCGCACATGATCTGTCGGTGGTGAAACACATCTCTGATCGCGTGCTGGTGATGTATCTGGGGAATGCGGTAGAGCTGGCAGAAGGCAAGGAGCTGTTCGACAACCCACAGCATCCTTACACCAAAGCCTTGATGTCAGCGGTGCCGGTGCCGGATCCTGAAAAGGAGCGCAACAAGGAAATACAGCTTTTGGAAGGGGAGTTACCTTCTCCTATGAACCCACCTTCGGGCTGTGTATTCCGTACCCGTTGCCCTCAGGCCAATGATGCCTGCGCACAGCAAAAACCAACACTGGAAGGAACCGATTTCCACGCCGTTTCCTGCCTTCAGGTTCACCTGTAACGGGAAAACTGATACGAAAAAGCCTTCCAAACGGAAGGCTTTTATCGCGAAAATTCGGCGGTTTAGGCTTGTGGATACCAAAGCCCCTGATTGCAGAGATCCAGCAACAGTGCCAGTAGGGCAGGGTTATTGGCAATGGCACCTAAATCTTCACCCGAGAAATATTCTTTGTCACAGAAGACGTTCGCTGCGGCTTCACAACCTTCTGGCAGTTCAATCGTTTCGCCGTTGATAAAAATCACTGAAGGGTTGGCTTCGTGATACAGCGCTTTCAGGCCAGACACTTTCTCCAGATACAGGCCATCTTCCAGAAATTGTTGAAGTTCGTCCGACTGCCAGGGTGGATCGGCTGGCATGATGTCAAGCTCATGGCGCGACTGGCTAAGCTGCTCACCTATCCAGCGTGCTTTGGCCTCTTCATCATTGACGAGCCTCATCAGCATGTCGTTGAGCGCGTTATATTCCGCCGTTGGGATCATGCCGTGTTCATTACGGGTTTGCAGGTTTGGATCGTAGTAGTGCTTGTCACCCAACTCGTTGGTCAGCACATAGTCGGCGAAGCCATTCAGCAGCTCTTGTTTTTTCGGTGAACGGTAGCCGACCGAATAGCTCAGTGATACTTCAATGGTGTTTCCTTCATGTGGGAACCCCGGCGGAATATAGAGAATGTCACCCGGCTCCAGGATTTCATCAATGATGGGGTCGAATCCTTCAATTTGTCGAAGCCCAGTGTGATGGTTGGCATCTTTGTACTCGCCTTTGTCACCGACACGCCAGCGACGCTTACCCATGCCCTGGCAGATAAACACGTCGTACTGGTCGATATGTGGGCCGACACCGCCTTCCGGCATCGACAGGCACACCATCACATCATCAAACAACCAGTTCGGCAGACCACGGAATGGCTCTGCCAATGCGCGGGGACCTGGGTGCCAGTGGTTGGCGGCCTGGACAATCAGCTGTGAGTGTGTGTCCGGGAAGCTTTCAAAGCTCTCAAAAGGCCCATGCTGGACGTTCCATTCATCGTTCAGGTTGGAGACAAAGCGGGAGTCGATCTCTTCTTCCATGGCAAGGCCTGCCACTTCATCCGGGGTGATAGGGTCTTCAAAGTCGATAAAACCGCTTTTTATCACTACCGGCTCTTTGTGCCAGAAGCGGGTAAGGAATTCGTTCAGGTCGAAATTTAACTGATACATAGAAAGAGTGCTGTTTCTCAAAGTTAGAGGCAATTATATACCCTTGCCAATGCCGCGTCAGAACACGGTGAAAATAAAAAGCCCGAACACTGGCGTATTCGGGCTTTTTGACTGAAGTGCTGAATTACAGCGCGTCAGTCAGCTTGATCGCATCGCCAATATAGTTTGCTGGCGTCATTGCTTTCAGACGTGCTTTTTCGTGCTCTGGCAGTTCCAGTCCGTCGATGAACGCGCGCATGCCTTCGCCGTCTACACGCTTGCCACGGGTCAGCTCTTTCAGCTTCTCGTAAGGCTTTTCAATGCCGTAACGGCGCATCACGGTTTGTACCGGCTCAGCCAGCACTTCCCAGTTTCTGTCCAGCTCTGCTTCCAGCGCTTCGCGGTTTACTTCCAGCTTGCTGATCCCTTTCAGGGTAGAGGTGTAAGCGATGATGGCATAGCCCACGCCCACGCCCAAGTTACGCAGAACAGTAGAATCCGTCAGGTCGCGCTGCCAGCGGGAAATTGGCAGTTTTTGCGCTAGGTGGCCGAATACGGCATTCGCCAGACCCAGGTTACCTTCTGAGTTTTCAAAGTCGATCGGGTTGACCTTGTGCGGCATGGTGGAAGAGCCGATCTCACCTGCAATGGTTTTCTGCTTGAAGTGACCCAGTGCGATGTAACCCCAAACGTCACGATCGAAATCAATCAGGATGGTGTTGAAACGGGCAATCGCGTCGAACAACTCTGCAATGTAATCGTGCGGTTCGATTTGCGTGGTATATGGGTTCCAGGTGATGCCAAGGGATTCAGTGATGAATTCTTCGCTGAACTTGTGCCAGTCCACGTCAGGGTAAGCAGATAGGTGGGCGTTATAGTTGCCCACCGCGCCATTGATTTTACCCAGGATTTCTACGTTTTCGATTTGCTTGTATTGACGCTCCATACGGTACGCCACGTTCGCCATTTCTTTACCCATGGTGGATGGAGATGCTGGCTGGCCGTGGGTACGGGAAAGCAGTGGGACATCACGGTATTCCGCCGCCAGTGCCTTGATGGCGTCAATCACGTTGCGGATTTCTGGCAGGATAACGGTGTCACGCGCTTCTTTCAGCATAAGAGCGTGCGAGGTGTTGTTGATATCCTCCGAGGTACAGGCAAAGTGAATGAACTCGTTTACTGCATGCAGTTCAGCGTTTTCCGCCACTTTTTCTTTCAGGAAATACTCAACCGCTTTCACGTCATGGTTGGTGGTACGCTCAATCTCTTTGATGCGCATAGCGTCTGCTTCGCTAAACTCGGCAGCAATTTTGTCAAGCAGTGCATTGGCTTCTGCACTGAATGCCGGTACTTCCTTGATAGCATCTGTTGCTGCCAGCTTTTGTAGCCAACGGATTTCTACGATAGTGCGGTATTTCAGTAAGCCAAATTCACTGAAGATAGAACGTAACGCAATCGTTTTCGTCCCGTAGCGGCCATCAACCGGTGAAATAGCTGTCAGTGCTGACAGTTCCATGGGTTTTCTCCTGAATTAAATATTACGAATGTCTGGCTAGGATGATTTTGGCCTGCTCGATCATTTGTTTGCGGCCAAAGATGAGATGACGGCGCTTGCCACCTACCTGACGCCACAGGACAGCAGCGCGGATCCCAGCAAGCAGCAGGGCGCGTACTTTATGTTGCACGCCGGTTTGCTGAAGCTGGGCAGGGTTGCCGGTAACCTGGATTCTCGGGCCCAATGGGCTGATAGTATCGAGGTAAATGCTGGCAAGGTTGCTGATCATTTGATCATCGAGCAGTTCAAAGTGTTGAACCTGACGCTGGACGGTTTCGATACGGTCCGAAAGCTGGGCAAGGCTGTCACGGCGACCGGACAGTTTGCGCTCCAGCGCGAGGAGATTAATCAGATAACGGGTTAGCTCACTGCCTCCGGGGCTGTTATCCAATTCATTAATCAAGGTATTCAAACCTACGGTGAGGTTTTCTTCGCTGCCGAAAACCTCCAGGGTTGATGAGGGATTCGTGAGGATAATACTGTTCAAGCTGGCACTCAGCGCGTCGTAATCACAACTTCCCTTGCGTGCTATTTCCTGAACCAGTTTGACGGATTGACAGATACCTGCGAACGCGATGGTACGATCAAACAAAGTATTAGCCACAGATGAATGCTCCTTAAATACGCTGTTCGATGATGCCGCCACCCAGGCAAACATCACCGCTGTAAAATACCGCTGACTGACCAGGAGTAACCGCTGCTTGCGGTTCATCAAAGATCACTTTGATCTGATCGCCATCAATGGGCTCGATGGTACATGATATGTCCTGCTGGCGGTATCGCGTTTTTACGGTGCACTTCAATGGTTCAGTCATTGTTTTACGATCCACCCAGTGCAGCTGTGCGGCAATCAGACCTTTCGAGAACAGGCGCGGATGATCATGGCCCTGCGCAACAATCAATACATTGCGTTCGACATCTTTATCAACCACGTACCAAGGCGCCTCGTTGCCGTTACCGCCTTTCTGTCCACCAATGTGCAGACCTTTGCGCTGACCCAGAGTGTGATACATCAAGCCCTGGTGCTCGCCAATCTTTTTACCGTCAACGGTTTCAATAATACCCGGTTGCGCAGGTAGGTACTTAGACAGGAAGTCAGTAAACTTACGCTCACCGATAAAGCAGATGCCTGTGGAGTCTTTCTTTTTCGCGGTGACCAGCCCTTGTTCTTCTGCAATACGGCGCACTTCTGGCTTTTCCAGATCGCCTACCGGGAACAGGCTGCGGGCAACCTGATCGTGGCTTAGCGTATAAAGGAAATAGCTCTGGTCTTTGTTACTGTCGAGACCGCGGAGCATTTGTGCCTTTTCACCTGTCTTGGTTGGGAAGGTACGGCGCACATAGTGGCCCATTGCAATGTAGTCTGCTTCCAGTACTTCATCAGCAAACTCAAGAAAGGCTTTGAATTTAATTTCTTTGTTGCACAGGATGTCTGGATTCGGCGTGCGACCGGCTTTATATTCGGTCAGGAAGTGCTCGAACACATTGTCCCAGTACTCTGCGGCAAAGTTGATAGTGTGAAGCGGGATCTCCAACTTGTCGCAAACGGCCTGTGCATCGGCCAGATCTTCCGCCGCCGAGCAATACTCGTCGTTATCATCTTCTTCCCAGTTTTTCATAAACAGGCCTTCTACCTGATAGCCCTGTTGCTTCAGTAAATAAGCGGACACTGAGGAGTCGACGCCGCCGGACATACCGACAATAACTTTTTTGCTGCTGTTATCTGACATGACGAAATTTCTAGCTCCAATAAAATCGGGGGCAGAGTTTAACAGAAACCTTTACACGGTTACAGATGAGATGTGAATCACAAATTGATTGCACACATTAATTGCGCACAGGTGGCGGCACTTCGCGCCATTCGCCGGGTTGAAGGCCGTCAACGGTCCAGTGGCCCATTTGATAACGTACCAGACGAAGTGTTGGGTGACCTACCGCTGCTGTCATCCGCCGGACCTGACGGTTTCTCCCCTCTGTCAGTGTAATCGAAAGCCAGGTGGTCGGCACAGAAGGGCGGTGGCGGATAGGTGGATTACGATCCCAAATCGCCGGCTCGTCCATGATTTCAACGATGGCTGGCAGTGTCCAACCGTCTTTTAGCTCCACACCATTGCGGAGTGACTTGAGCGCGTTTTCTGAAGGAATGCCTTCAACCTGTACCCAATACGTTTTGGCCGATTTCGACTTAGGTTGGGTCAAACGTGCCTGCAAAATACCGTCGTTGGTCAATACCAGTAACCCTTCACTGTCTTTATCGAGGCGGCCTGCAGGATACACGTCTTTAACCGGGATAAAGTCCGCCAGCGTGGCATCGCCGGGCTCGCCAGTGAACTGGGTCAAAGTATTGAAAGGCTTATTGAATAGAATAACTCTTGTTGGCCCCTTCGAACGTGCAGATTTGTCAGTGCGTCGACGTGAAGAGCGTCGAAAGTTTGGTTTTGAAGATGGCGCTTTCGCGCCGCGTTTCTGGGTGGTTTTAAACGTCATTAGGTTGTGTCAATCGGGTCGGGTAACAAATGAGACCTTAGTATTATACATGGAATAATGTGATTGGCGTGTTGCTGGAATTACAGTATTCTTTTGCCCGCATGTTATACCAGACAGAACCATTAACTGACGTGCTACAAAGGAAAATCAGTCGATCGGGTGTGACAGAAAATTGTTCTGTCTGGTCAGCGCAAAATAACAAATGGACGCTAGGAGAATTAAATGGAAAGTAAAGTAGTCGTACCAGCTGGTGAGAAAATTGCGGTAGAAAACGGCAAGCTGGTCGTTCCTAACAACCCAATCATCCCTTACATTGAAGGTGACGGTATTGGCGTTGATGTTAGCCCTGCAATGCTCAAAGTTGTAGATGCGGCAGTCGAAAAAGCTTACGGTGGTGACCGTAAGATCTCCTGGATGGAAATCTACACGGGTGAAAAGTCGACGCAAGTCTATGGTGAAGACCAATGGCTGCCAGCAGAAACACTGGATTTTATTCGTGAATACAAAGTGGCAATTAAAGGTCCTCTGACTACCCCTGTAGGCGGTGGTATTCGTTCTTTGAACGTTGCACTGCGCCAGGAGCTGGATCTGTATATCTGTGCGCGTCCAGTGCGCTATTTCGACGGTGTGCCAAGCCCGCTTAAACACCCAGAATTGACAGACATGGTTATCTACCGTGAAAACTCGGAAGATATTTACGCAGGTGTTGAGTTCAAAGCTGGCACGCCAGAAGCTGACAAAGTGATCAAATTCCTACGAGACGAAATGGGCGCAACGAAAATCCGTTTCCCACAAGAGTGTGGTATCGGTATTAAGCCTGTCTCTGAAGAAGGGACTAAGCGCCTGGTTCGCGCAGCTATCCAATACACTATCGATAACGATCGTGCGTCGATGACTCTGGTGCACAAAGGTAACATCATGAAGTTTACCGAAGGTGCGTTCAAAGACTGGGGTTATGAAGTCGCGAAAGAAGAGTTTGGGGCAGAGCTGCTGGACGGTGGCCCATGGATGAGTCTCAAGAACCCGAACACAGGCAAAGAAATCATCATCAAAGACGTGATTGCTGATGCATTCTTACAGCAAATCTTGCTTCGTCCTGCGGAATACGATGTGATTGCCACCATGAACCTGAACGGTGACTACATCTCTGATGCACTGGCGGCACAGGTAGGTGGTATCGGTATCGCTCCGGGTGCGAACATTGGTGACGGCGTTGCACTGTTTGAAGCAACGCACGGTACTGCACCTAAATATGCAGGTCAGGATAAAGTAAACCCTGGCTCTCTGATCCTGTCTGCAGAAATGATGTTGCGTCACATGGGTTGGACTGAAGCGGCCGACCTTATTATCAGTGCAATGGAAAAAGCGATCAGCAATAAGACGGTGACTTATGACTTTGAGCGTCTGATGGACGGTGCAACACTGCGCAAGTGCTCTGAGTTCGCGCAAGACATGATCGACCAAATGTAATCTGTCTTTCGGTTAAAGAAGAACCCGGCTCAAGCTGGGTTTTTTTATGCAAAGTGTTCGGTAAGAAGCAGCAGGTTGGGTATTTTACGGGTAACGGATAACATTGAATAAGTCTCTATTGGCAATCACAGGGGATACTACTGAAGGTTGGGGACTGGTAGAGGTAAGAGAACGCCAACAAGCAAGAGAAGTGTACCGGTGAGAGATGAACAAAAAGAGCGAACCCAACGTCCACTCTTTCTATTTTAAACCTTCCGGCAGCAAAAAAGTTTTTAGCAACACGGTTTATTTTAAGGCATCGTTCTCGACGGGAACGATTTGGCTGGCGTGGTAACCTTTCGGACCTTCCTGCACTTCATAATTCACGGTTTGGCCCGCTTTCAGTGTGCGGTAACCATCCATTTGGATCGTTGAATAATGAGCGAAGATATCGCCTTCTCCTTCATCAGGGCAGATGAATCCAAACCCTTTAGCGTTGTTAAACCATTTAACTGTACCAGTTGCCATGCGAAACATCCCTCTTGCATTCAAATTGCATAATTATGAGTAAAACCAACATGTGCAATCACGTTACTCAGAAGTAATTGATGCTGTATGTTTTTACTTCAACTCCCACTCTAGTAGAAAGATTTAGACAGTCAAGCCTATGAGTGTTCATATAACAACATTTTAATAAAAATGGCTATTGTTCTGACAGAAGGATGATTGTGGTATCATTTTTGTAAACAAAGTTTCATTAATAACACAAAAGTTATCTAAATAAGACTTTGATATGTTGGGATTATTTATAGGGTGGTCAACGATTCCCTGTTTCAGTGGTGTATGCGTTCTAGGGTGACTTTTATTTTACTTCAATAAAACTAATACATTGCGGTCAATACAGTACATTGTGAATTGATGTGTTAATACACTAAGTGTTAGACATATATAAAAAGTGATATGAAATATCAAAACATTCATATTGGAAATTAAGTTATTTGAGGAAGAGACAGTCCCATCATAAATGAGACGATGAAATGTTGAATTGTTGTGTATGGAATTTTCTACACATCAATAGGTGTAAGTGCCCGAATTTGAAGTGAAACTTTATGGATATAATCTTGGTCGGGTGAGAGTGGATAAAAAAAAGCCAATTTTCTAAGAGGAATGACACCCAATAGATACCTTCCATAGCAATGAAGCGGTTGCTGGAATACAATCTGTGCATTACGTTTTAAAGAGTGGTAGGGATTCTTGTGTTTGACGTCTCAATCTAGGATTCTGGCGTATAAATAATTGTTTTGTAAGAAACACTTGAGCTACCTTAAAGATTGTAAGCCCTTATGAGCAAAAAGTACGAGTGGATAGTTCCGGACTCTGACGTTAAAGAGGCGGAAGAAACCAAATTAAAACCGCCATCGTTATATAAAGTGGTATTGAATAACGATGACTACACCCCCATGGAGTTTGTTGTGGAGGTGTTGCAACGTTTCTTTTCAATGGACATTGATAAAGCAACACAGTTGATGCTGACGGTGCACTACGAAGGTAGAGCTGTTTGTGGCATTTACACTGCGGAAGTTGCCGAGATGAAAGTCGCACAAGTCATGATGTATGCAAAAGAACATCAACACCCACTGTTGTGTACTATGGAGAAGGCCTGAGCAGGGAAACCGGTTTTTCTCCGGCGCACCATAATGTGGTATTTGAGGGAGGTGCCTTATGCTAAATAAAGAACTCGAAGCAAGCCTTAACGGGGCATTTGCAAGAGCACGTGAAAAACGTCATGAGTTCATGACAGTTGAACATCTGCTATTGGCGCTTCTGGAAAACGTGGCAGCCAGGGAAGCGTTACTCGCTTGCCGCGCCGATCTTGATGCTCTGCGCAAAGAGCTGGAAGCATTCATTGAACAAACCACACCGCTTATTCCCGTCGACGATGACAATCGAGAGACTCAGCCGACCCTGAGCTTCCAGCGTGTGCTCCAGCGTGCTGTGTTTCACGTTCAGTCCTCTGGCCGCAGTGAAGTAAGCGGTGCAAATGTCCTGGTGGCCATTTTCAGCGAGCAGGAGTCCCATGCGGCGTACCTTCTCAAAAAGAACGACATCAGCCGGTTGGATGTGGTTAACTACATTTCACATGGTACGACCAAATCCTCTGTCAGTGATGAAGAACTGCCTGGTTCCGATCTGTCTTCAGATGAAGCAGCCGTTGAGGGTGGGGAAGAGCGCCTTGAGAATTTTGCGACCAACCTTAACCAATTGGCACGTGTCGGTGGTATAGACCCGCTTATTGGACGTGAAAAAGAACTGGAACGCACGATTCAAGTGCTGTGCCGTCGTCGGAAAAATAATCCGCTGCTGGTGGGTGAAGCCGGCGTAGGTAAAACAGCCATTGCTGAGGGACTGGCATGGCGTATTGTTGAGGGACAAGTGCCTGACATTATTCAGGACTGCGTGATTTATTCACTGGATATCGGTTCACTGCTTGCCGGTACCAAGTATCGCGGTGATTTTGAAAAACGCTTCAAGGGCATCCTGAAGCAGTTGGAAAAAGAAGATCATGCCGTGTTGTTCATCGATGAAATTCACACCATTATTGGTGCAGGGGCAGCGTCCGGTGGTCAGGTTGATGCGGCAAATCTGATTAAGCCTTTATTATCAAGCGGTAAGATTCGCTGTATTGGATCAACCACCTATCAGGAGTACAGTAGCATTTTCGAAAAAGAGCGTGCCTTGGCACGTCGCTTCCAGAAAATTGATGTGGTTGAACCGTCGCTGGATGACACCACCAAGATCCTGATGGGACTGAAACCCAAATATGAAGCGCACCACGAAGTTCGTTACACCAATAAGGCGATTCGTGCTGCGGTGGAATTGTCGGCAAAATACATTAACGAGCGACACTTGCCTGACAAGGCCATTGATGTCATTGATGAAGCAGGCGCGCGTTGTCGCCTTGCACCAGCCAGTAAGCGTAAGAAAACGGTTGGCGTGGGTGATATTGAAGCCATGATCGCCAAGATGGCGCGTATCCCTGAAAAGTCCGTGTCTTCGACAGATCGCGATGTGCTGCAATCACTTGAACAGAAACTGAAAATGCTGGTGTTTGGGCAGGATGACGCCATCAGTGCATTGTGTGAAGCGATCAAGCTCAGTCGCGCAGGGTTAGGGGCAGAAAACAAGCCTGTGGGTTCATTCCTGTTTGCCGGTCCAACGGGCGTGGGTAAAACCGAGGTGACGGTGCAATTAGCCCGTGCTTTGGGGATAGAGCTGCAACGCTTTGACATGTCCGAATACATGGAACGCCACACGGTGAGCCGTTTGATTGGTGCCCCTCCGGGTTACGTTGGTTATGATCAGGGCGGTCTGTTGACGGATGCGGTGATCAAGCACCCCCATTGTGTAGTGTTACTGGATGAGATTGAGAAAGCGCATCCGGATGTCTTTAACCTGCTGTTGCAAGTGATGGATAACGGTACGTTGACAGACAATAATGGCCGTAAAGCCGATTTCCGTAATGTCATCTTGGTGATGACGACTAATGCGGGTGTGACCGAAACCGTTCGTAAGTCGATTGGCCTGATCCAGCAGGATCATAGCCATGATGCGATGTCGGAAATCAAGAAAGTGTTCTCGCCGGAATTCCGTAACCGTCTGGATAATATTATCTGGTTCAATCACCTCGACAAGAGCATCATCCTACAGGTTGTTGATAAGTTTATTGTCGAACTGCAAGCGCAGCTTGATGCGCGTGGTGTATCGCTTGAGGTGACTGATAAAGCGAAACTTTGGCTGTCAGAGAAGGGCTATGACAAGTCCATGGGAGCCCGACCAATGGCGAGGGTGATGCAGGAGCACGTTAAAAAGAACCTGGCAAACGAGCTGTTGTTTGGATGTCTGGTCAATGGTGGAACGGTCAAAGTCGGTGTAAAAAACGACAAACTGACTTTCAGTTTCAGCGATGAAATGGAACCTGCGTAATAACTCTGTATCCGGGGGTTTTGCACCCGGATCAGCAAAACGACAAAAACCCGGCAATCGCCGGGTTTTTTGTGTTTCGCGAGACGTGAGGATTAGCGCGCGCGGAAGATGATACGACCTTTCGACAAATCGTAAGGTGTCATCTCAACGGTAACTTTGTCACCGGTTAGGATACGGATGTAGTTTTTGCGCATCTTACCTGAGATGTGAGCTGTAACTACGTGACCGTTCTCAAGCTCTACGCGGAACATGGTGTTTGGCAGGGTGTCCAGGACAACACCTTGCAATTCAATTACGTCTTCTTTTGCCATTTAATCCTCTTGGGCTACCGATCAGCCAAATTTTGACCGGCAGATAATGCCTTGATTGATTGAGTCTGTAAAGATTAGGGGGCGAATTTTACCCCTTTGCTGCCGTACTGACCAGTAAAAATCGGTGAAAGGTTATGCTTTGCACGTATTTCCGTTTCAATAGGCAACTAAATTGAGGGCAGTAGCAGGTTTGTATACGACCCGTTGCTCAACGCCGATATTTGTCGTCTTCTACCCATTCGCCTGCGATATACCTTTGGTGAGGGACGAATTTCTGTTTGTAATTCATGGTGCTACAGGCATCGATTTGAAAGCCGAGATAGAGCCAGGAAATGTTGTTTTCACGGGCTTTTTGTATTTGTGCCAGGACACACAGTGAGCCGAGTGACCAACTATGATCCGGTTCGAAAAAACTGTAGATGGCGCTGTAGCCATTCTCAAGCACATCGGTAACGGCAATAGCAATAAGTTCCCCCTCTTCGTAAAGGTGCAGGTATTGAGACGTTTGCCAGTCACTTTGTACAAAAGAGGAGAAGTCGTTTTCATTTGCCGGATACATAGAACCATTGGCATGGCGGGCTGTGATATAGCGCTCATACAGAGAAAACCAACCACTGTCCATTGTGTCTTTCATCACCACGTTCAATCGTTTGAGTTGGCTTAGGTGGCGTTTTTGGCTTCTGGAAGGGGTAAAGTTGTAGGTGTCCACGCGAAGTGAGTGACAGGCGGTACAGGCTTGGCAATAGGGACGGTAGATATGGTTACCACTACGTCGGAAGCCACTTTTTACCAGAAGGCTGTATCCGCTCACTGTATGCATTTCCGGAGTTAACACCAACGCCACAGACTCTTGCTGGTCTGGAAGATAACTGCAGGAAGACGGTGCCATCACCCCAATATTTATCGTCTGGTTAGTCATGGGTGATATCAATCCATTGTGAACGGAACAGGGATGCATCCGTCACCTGATTTTTCATGTCCTCAACAAGTTGGACAAAGGTGTCCCTTGGCATCGATTTTGCTCCAAGAGATGCAAGGTGATCAGTCATCATCTGGCAGTCAATCATCTGGCCGCCTCCGCGTTTGAAGTGCTCACAGAAATACCATAGCGCGGTTTTTGAGGCGTTGGTTTTCAGAGAGAACATGGATTCGCCGCAGAAAAGGGTTCCGACGTTCACACCGTACAAGCCGCCTATCAGCTCACCTTCTTGCCATACCTCCACACTGTGGGCTGAACCTAACCGGTGGAGCCGGGTGTAAGCATCGCGCATTTCCGGCGTGATCCAGACCTGGTGTTCACCACGGATCAGTGCGCAATGCTGGATAACCTGTTCAAATGCCTGATTGACCGAGACCCTGTAGCCTTGCTTTCGGACAAACTTCTTCAGGCTGCGGGCGGGAACGAATGTCGATGGGTCAATGACAGCACGCTCAGCCGGTGACCACCAGAGTAAAGGCTCATCAACACCAAACCAGGGAAAGATGCCTCGGGAATACGCGGCACGCAGACGTTCCGGGGAAAGATCGCCACCAATCGCCAGCAGGCCATCTGGCTCATCCAAGGCTGATGAAACAGGAGGAAAGCGTTCGGGGTTGTTGTCATCCAATGGCGGAAGGTAAATTGTCATGTCTCAATCATTAACGTGAAAAAGGGAGCAATGTTCCTTTTATAGCCACATAACCAGAAGTTCATCAACTTCTGGTTATGAAGGTATAGATAAATGGCCTACTGAATGCGTTGAAGCAGCTGGCTGTATCGCCCGTTCGCCGCTTTCAGTGTGTTATGCGATCCTTGTTCGATGATCTGGCCTTCGTCCATCAGGCAGACCTTATCCATTTTTGTCAGCCCGACCAAACGGTGAGTAATAAACAGCACCGTTTTGCCTTTTGCATGGTTCAACAACAGTGAAAGAATTTGCTGTTCAGTCTGAACATCCAATCCTTCTGTGGGTTCATCCAACAGCAGGATTGGCGCATCCCGAAGCAGGGCACGGGCGATGCCCAGACGGCGACGCTCGCCTCCTGAAAGCTGGCGACCACCGTCACCCAGCCAGGTATCCAGCCCCGGTCCTTCCAGCAGTGCTGAGAGGCCAACCTGTTCGATGGTCGAGGTCAGTTCTCCATCGGTTGCGGTGGGTTTGGCCATGGTCAGGTTATGGCGCAGCGTACCGTTAAACACATCAACACGCTGGCTGACAACGGCAATCGAGCGTCGCAACGCAGACTCGCGCCAGGTATCCAGTGCAACACCGTCAATACTGATTGAGCCAGATTGCGGATCCCAGGAGCGGGTGATCAACTGTAACAGGGTTGATTTACCACATCCTGTACGACCCAGCAGGGCGACCTTTTCCCCAGCCTTGATATTCAGGGAAACCTCGTTGACCGCCGCTTTTTCCGCGCCAGCGTAAGAAAAACTGACATTATCGAAACGGATGTCACCTTTGGCGGTGTTGCTATAGCCCAATGGGTCAAACGGGGTTTCCGGTTTGGCTTCGATAATCTCGTTCAAACGTTTCGCGGACGTGATGGTTTGGCTCAGGTACTGGAATGCACCGGCAACCGGCATCATCAGCTCAAAGCTAGCCATCGTAGCAAACGCGACCATTGCCACATACGGATTGGGCAACTCACCACCGACACCATCAGCCGCTATCCAGAGCATAAATACCAGGGTCAGCCCGTTGGCTGCTAACAGCACGCCGTTAGCCAAACCAGTAATGCCCGCCATTTGACGTTGTGCGCCCAACAAGCGTTGTTCTGCTTCTTCTGTATGTTCCCGGTAACGGTCTGCGGCGCCAAAGATTTGCAGTTCGGCATGTCCTTGTAACCAGTCGAGCAGAGAGACACGCAGTTCTGATTTTGCTTTAGTGATTTCTGCACCATGTGGCTTACCCAAGCGGTAAAACACCACAGGCAGCACTAATATCAGGGATAGCAGAATGACACCCAATGTCAGGCCCAGTACCGGATCAAACCAATACAGGAACCCGCTGATACACAAAATACCCAGCACGCCGACAATCAGTGGGCTGACCAGACGCAGATAGACGTGGTCCATGGCATCAACATCAGCCACAAGCCGGTTCAGGATGTCGGCATCGCGAAGGTTGCCCACTCTACCCGGAATCAGCGGTGTCAGTTGGTTAAAGAAGAAAATACGCAAGTCTGCCAAAAGCTTGAAGGTAGCGTTGTGACTGACGACACGCTCACCCCAACGACCTGCGGTACGTGCAATTGAAAACCCTCGGACACCGGCTGCAGGAAGCATGTAGTTAAAGTTCTGAGTGGCGAGCAGGCCAGCGACAGCTGATGCGGCAATAAACCACCCAGAAAGTGTCAGGAGGCCAATCGCAGCCGCTAGGGTGGCAAACGAAAGCAGCATGCCCAGTGACAGGCCAAACCAATGTTTCTTATAAAGTTTAAGAAAGGGGATCAAATCACGCATCGAGATCGCTCCTGTCTACTGCCTGGATCATCTCTGCGAAGACCCCTTCATGTTTCAGTGCCTCAAAAGTGCCCTGTTGTACCAGCTTGCCTTTTTGCATCACCAAAATATTGTCACAGCTGCCCAACTGGTCGATACGGTGGCTGACCAGCAAGGTCGTGGTGTCTCTGGTTGCCCGCTCAAGGCTTTCCATCACTAAGCGTTCACTGGCGGCGTCCAGACTGGCGGTTGGTTCATCAAGCAACCAAAAGCGCCCATCCTGAAGTAGCGCACGGGCAACAGCAATACGCTGCGCCTGACCGACAGAGAGGCCAGCCGCGCGATCACCTACGGAATGTTCCATGCCTTTTTCCAGACGCTGGATGAACTCGTCAGCGTATGCTGCCTTCGCGACGCGCTGGATTTGTTCGTCCGTTGCCATGGGAACAGCCAGGCAAATATTGTCTTTGATGGTGCCATGAAAAAGTTGCGGATTCTGGCCTACCCAACTGATCTGTTTACGCCAGTACGCCAGATCGGCAGTATTCAGTTCTACGCCATTGATGGTGAGACTGCCACGGTAAGGGAGAAAGCCGAGAATCGCGTTGATAAGGCTGGTTTTACCCGCGCCACTTTGCCCCACCAAGGCAACTTTCTGTCCAGATTGGATCGTAAAGCTGATAGGACCGGCCAGTACGACGCCATCAGGACTGAGTACTTCCAAATTATCGGCGCTGATTGAGATGGCATCGCCTGAAATCTTAACGTCACCTGATGCCTGATGTTCTGGGGCTGATTCCAGAAAATTCACGATTGATTCAGCGGCGCCAATAGCCTGTGCTTTGGCATGGTAAAACGTACCCAGGTCACGCAGGGGCTGATAAAACTCGGGTGCCAGTACCAGTACAAACAGGCCGATAAACAGAGAAATTCCGATACCATAGTGGCCGAAGTTCAGCTCTCCAATGTAGCTGAAACCAAAGTAGACCGCCGTCACAGCAATGGAGAGCGCAGTAAAGAATTCCAGCACGGCAGAAGAGAGAAATGCCAGACGCAGCACTTCCATGGTGCGCTTTCTGAAATCATCGGACGCGACGCGAAGGAGATTGCTTTCTGCGTCAGCCTGATCAAACAAACGGATTGTAGACAGGCCACGGAGGCGGTCATAAAAGTGGCCTGACAGGCGTTGCAGTGCTTTGAAGTTGCGGCGGTTCGCATCTGCGGCGCCCATGCCCACCAAGGCCATAAAGAAGGGCACCAGTGGGGCAGTGACAAGAAAGATCAGGCCGGCAGCCCAGTTAAGAGGAAAAACAGCAATCAGGATAATAAAGGGAATTAATACTGCAATTGCCATCTGTGGCAGATAACGGGCGAAGAAATCCTGCATCTCTTCCACTTGTTCAAGCACCAGACTTGCCCAGGTACCCGCTGGTTTCCCCTGAATAGTAGCAGGGCCAAGTGTATGAAGTTTATCGAGGATCAGCCGGCGAATGTGTAAACGGACGGCTTCCCCGGCACGGTAACCTGCCTGCTCTTTCCCCCAACTGCACAGTGCACGGATACAGACAACAATGCCAAGTGCAACAAAAGACAACCAGAGGTCAGATTTGTCGGCATTATCGATGATCAATTGATGAAGGATGTTAGCGAGCAAAGCGGCCTGAGCGACCAAAAAAAGGCCGGATAAAAACGCCAGTCCAATGGCTGTCATTAGCCAGATTTTTCCTAGCTTGCTTTGCCCCTTGAGCCATTGGGCGAGCGAGCGCTGTTTCTTTTTATCCATAGTACTTCATAGGTATTGTTATATTTTCGATACAGTCAGGCGTGGTTGCTTTCCTTGGTTCGTATCGGATCTGGAAGGCTGATATGACAAAAATACAGGCCCAACCAAAAGTGGGCCTGATAAAGATGGATTACTGTTTTTTCTCAAGCGCATCCAGGTAGCGTTCGGCATCCAATGCCGCCATACAACCTGTACCTGCGGAGGTGATTGCCTGACGATAGATGTGGTCCATCACGTCGCCTGCTGCAAAGACGCCTTCAATACTGGTTTGTGTTGCGTTGCCTTCAAGGCCGGACTGCACTTTAATGTAGCCGTTGTTCATCTCTAGTTGGCCTTCAAAAATATCGGTGTTCGGCTTATGACCAATGGCGACAAACACCCCCATTACATCCAGCTCTTCAGTTGCGTCTGATTGGGTATCTTTAATACGAACACCTGTGACACCCATGTCATCACCCAGCACTTCATCGAGAACACGGTCAGTATGCAGAATGATATTGCCGCTCTCAACTTTGTCCATCAGGCGGTTAACCAGAATTTTTTCTGCACGGAACGTGTCGCGACGGTGAATCAGGTGTACTTCAGAAGCGATATTGGACAGATAAAGTGCTTCTTCAACGGCGGTGTTACCACCACCGATAACCGCCACTTTCTGGTTGCGGTAGAAGAAACCGTCGCAAGTCGCACAGGCTGAAACGCCACGACCTTTGAAGTTTTCTTCTGATTCCATGCCCAGATATTGTGCCGATGCGCCGGTTGCGATGATCAGCGCGTCACAGGTGTACTCGCCATTGTCGCCTTTCAGGCGGAAAGGACGTTGGGTCAGATCGGTTTCGTTGATGTGGTCGAAAATGATTTCAGTGTCAAATTTTTCAGCGTGTTCTTTCATACGCTCCATCAGCGCCGGGCCAGTCAGACCTTCAGCATCACCCGGCCAGTTCTCAACCTCTGTCGTGGTCGTTAGCTGACCGCCCTGTTGCATACCTGTCACCATAACAGGCTTCAGGTTAGCACGCGCCGCATATACCGCAGCAGTGTAACCAGCAGGGCCAGAACCTAAGATTAGAAGGCTTGCGTGCTTTACGTTGCTCATTATTTCTCCGGGTGGACTTAGTGTTATGCAATGGAAGAGATTGTAGGGAAAATGTAGCGCTAAAGAAAGGGCGCCATGCGGTGCCCTGTAGCGAAAAATGTTATCTGCTATTACCCGTTTCTTATAAGGGAATTAGGCCAGTGTTATTCTTGGGTCAACATATTCCAGCCCGAACGCTTCTGCGACTTCTTTTATCGTCACCTTACCATCAATCACATTCAGACCATTCATCAGGTTGGGATCGGATAACAACGCCTCCCGATAGCCGAGATCAGCCAGTTTTACAATGTAAGGTAATGTGGCGTTATTCAGTGCAAACGTCGAGGTGCGGGCGACAGCGCCGGGCATGTTCGCCACGCAGTAGTGGACGACGTCATCCACGATATAGGTAGGATCAGCGTGGGTGGTTACTTTAGATGTTTCGAAACACCCTCCTTGGTCGATAGCCACATCAACAACGGCCGAACCCGACTTCATGCGTTTGATGTGGTCTGCGTTAACCAGTTTGGGTGCGGCAGCACCGGGGATTAGCACTGCTCCGATGACTAAATCTGCGGCGAGAACGTGTTTTTCAAGAATTTCTTCTGTCGAATATAAGACTTTTGCGCGACCCTGAAACTCTTCGTCTAATGCTCGAAGGGTGTCGATGTTACGATCTAATATTGTGACCTCTGCACGTATGCCCACGGCTATCCGGGCAGCATTCGACCCGACAACACCACCGCCCAACACCACGATTTTCGCTGGTTCAACCCCGGGTACGCCTCCTAACAGCATGCCTGCGCCACCGCGTGATTTTTCCAGCGCTTGTGCGCCTGCCTGGATGGACATTCGTCCTGCCACTTCCGACATGGGGGCCAAAAGTGGCAATCTGCCCTTAGAATCTGTTACGGTTTCATAGGCTATACAGATAGCTTTGCTCTTGATAAGGTCTTGTGTCTGTGAAAAATCTGGTGCAAGGTGCAAATAAGTAAACAAAATTTGTCCTTCGCGAAGCATGGCACGTTCAACAGCCTGTGGCTCTTTAACTTTGACAATCATTTCAGCAGCAGCGAAAACGTCTTCTGCCGTTGAAAGAATTGATGCACCAGCCTTGATGTAATCATCATCGCTGAAGCCGATGCCCGCGCCTGCCTGCGATTGGACATGAACTGTGTGGCCATGGGATATCAGCTCGCGAACGCTTGCAGGGACCATACCTACACGATACTCGTGGTTCTTGATTTCTTTAGGTACACCAATGATCATCCTGATTCCTCACTTCTTTGTAGAGTTATTGGCTGTTGTTCTGTTGTATTGTTGTGTTTAAAGCTAGTATAGTTCGCTAAAAACCGGATTTGATGCTAAATATATAAAACATGTTAGGAATGATGGCATTTAACGTTGCAAGGAAGTAAAAAGGTGGAATAAAAAATGGTTGAAGCCAAAAAGAAACCCTCCAAGGAATTGGACCGTATTGACAGAAATATCCTTAACGAACTTCAAAAAGATGGCCGCGTGTCAAACGTTGAGTTGTCGAAGCGTGTAGGATTGTCGCCAACCCCATGTCTTGAGCGTGTTCGTCGTCTTGAGCGACAAGGGTATATCTCCGGGTATACAGCACTTTTGAATCCTCAGTTTCTTGATGCGTCACTGCTGGTATTCGTGGAAATTACTCTGAACCGGGGAGCGCCGGATGTGTTTGAACAGTTTAACAAGGCGGTTCAACAGCTCGAAGATATCCAGGAGTGTCATCTTGTGTCGGGAGATTTCGACTATTTGTTGAAAACCCGTGTATCAGATATGTCTGCGTATCGTAAGCTGCTGGGCGAGACCTTGTTGCGTCTGCCTGGGGTGAACGACACCCGCACCTATGTGGTGATGGAAGAGGTGAAACAGACTAACCATCTGGTGATCAAAACGCGTTAACATGCTCACAGCTCCCGGACAAAGAGCGTGCTGATAAGTGTTATATTGTGCAAACCGAGCAGCTTGCTGCTCGGTTTGTTTTTTTGTTTGGTGTACACTTTTGCAAAAGCATGGGTATTAACCCAGTAGTTGCCTGAAATCGACGCGTTTTTCGCCAGATGACTCGCGTAATAACATAAAAGAACAAAACTGCTACAACGATTTCACGGCTTAACGTTAGTAAAGATAGGTGATAATGGAGTTCTTTTTGCGTCAGGAGCAGAAACAGACAGACACCTCACGTCGACTTGACGGCGTGCAACGTTTGAAAGAGAGCGCACTGATCCTTGCGCTCTTGTCTGCTGTGTTTATCCTTGTTTCTCTGCTCAGTTATGATTCTTCCGATCCTTCATGGTCTCAAACTGCTTGGGATGGTCCAGTACGAAATGCGGCAGGCAATGCCGGCGCATGGGTCGCTGACACCCTGTTTTTTACGTTAGGGACACTTGCCTACCCTCTGCCATTTTTATTGCTGCTTGGCGGCTGGGTATTTTTCCGTCGTCGTACCGAGTCTGATCCACTCAATTACACGATTCTTGCCACCAAGATTCTTGGCGTTGTGCTGCTGTTGCTGACCAGCTGCGGGCTGGCGGATCTTAACTTTGACGACTTCTGGTTCTTTTCTTCTGGTGGCGTGGTTGGCGATGTGCTGACTGAGCTGTCGATGCCACTGTTCAACCTGCTCGGTACCACACTGGTGCTGATGTTCTTGTGGGCGGCGGGGTTCACCCTGTTTACTGGTATCTCCTGGCTGACCATCGTTGATACGCTTGGGGAGAAGACACTCACAGCGACAACTTGGCTGGTTAACCGCATTCGTGGTGACCAGCCGCAGATGATTGGTTCTACTGTCGATACATCAGATCTTGAAGAGAGTATTGATGACAACGATCCATTATTCACCAAACCTGCCATAGAAAAACGGGAACTGGCCGATGTGTCTCTGTTGAATAAAGTGCAGCGTGTTGGTGCTGAGAATGATCATCCGGTTCAACCGGTGCCACCGATTATTCACGTGGCACAACCGACAGAGCGTAAAGAGCCGATGATGTCTCTTGAGCCTTTCAATGAACCGGATATTGCACCTGATCCAACGCCTGTTTTTGTCAACTCGTTACGTGAAGACATGCTGGAAAGGGATGAGACGCACCTTGTTTCGACTGGGCGGGGTGGGGAACAATCTGAATCTGTCACTTCTGAGGATGATGATACCGACGGGGATATTGACTTGTCACCATGGGAAGACGCACCGTTAGTGGATATCGATGCGGTTGAGGTGGAGGCGTCAGATCCGCGGGAAAGCATTGCAATAGGCAATACTGATGGCCTGTCTGAACTGGATCGTGCTCAGGCTGAATCGGTGATCCCCGATGAAGATCCGTTTATGGAAACCATCCGTGAGGCGCAGAAAAATGCTGCGGGGGCAGTCCATCCGTTTCTCGTCAAAGACGAACCCAACCTGCCGAAACCAACAGAACCCTTGCCAACCATCGATTTGCTGGATCCGCCACGCAATACGGCAACCCGGGCATCGGATGAAGAGCTGCAATATCAGGCGCGCCTGATTGAAACACGCCTTGAAGAATACAAAATTAAGGTGACGGTGAAAGGGATTTTCCCTGGGCCTGTGATCACCCGCTTTGAACTGGAACTGGCGCCAGGTGTGAAAGTCAGCCGTATCATGGGTCTGTCCAAAGACATCGCCCGTTCACTTTCCACCAGTGCTGTCCGCGTGGTGGATGTGATTCCGGGTAAACCTTATATCGGTCTTGAGCTGCCAAACGCCAGCCGTGAAACCGTGTTTATGTCTGAAGTGATCGCCAGCGAGCGCTTCCAGTCCTCAAAATCCCCGCTCTCTGTGGTGCTGGGTAAAGACATCGCCGGCGAAGCTATTGTGACAGATCTTGCCAAAGCGCCGCACTTGCTGGTGGCCGGTACAACGGGTTCCGGTAAGTCGGTCGGTGTGAACGTGATGATCGTCAGTATGCTTTATAAAGCAGGGCCGGAAGATGTCCGCTTCATCATGATTGACCCGAAAATGCTGGAACTTTCTGTTTATGAAGGTATCCCACATTTGTTGACCGAAGTGGTCACCGATATGAAAGATGCCGCCAACGCCCTTCGCTGGAGCGTGGCGGAAATGGAACGTCGCTACAAACTGATGTCAGCGCTGGGCGTGCGTAATATTGCCGGTTATAACGATAAAATCCGTGAAGCGGCGGAAGCAAACCATCCAATCCCTGATCCGCTTTGGAAACCGGGTGACAGCATGGATGAAACTGCGCCGGTGCTGGAAAAGCTGCCGTACATCGTGGTGATTGTCGATGAATTTGCTGACCTGATGATGGTGGTGGGTAAGAAAGTAGAAGAACTTATTGCCCGCCTGGCCCAAAAAGCGCGTGCAGCAGGTATTCACCTGGTGTTGGCGACGCAGCGCCCCTCGGTGGATGTCATTACCGGTCTTATCAAGGCTAACATTCCAACGCGTATGGCGTTTACCGTATCAACCAAGACTGACTCCCGGACCATCCTGGATCAGGGCGGTGCAGAATCCCTGTTGGGTATGGGGGACATGCTGTTTATGCCAAACGGTTCCAACCATCCAGCCCGTGTGCATGGTGCTTTTGTAAACGATGATGAAGTGCACCGTGTTGTCAGCAACTGGAAGGCGCGTGGCAAGCCACAGTACATTTCAGAAATCACCAGTGGTGATCAGGGTAGTGATGGCCTGTTGCCGGGTGAAGCTGCTGAAGGCGGTGACGGCGACGAGCTGGACCAGCTGTTTGATCAGGTGGTTGAGTTTGTGACGGAATCACGCCGTGCATCGGTCTCAGGCGTACAACGCCGCTTCAAGATTGGCTATAACCGTGCGGCACGTATTGTCGAGCAGTTGGAAGCCCAGGGAATCGTGAGCCCTCCGGGACATAATTCGAACCGGGAAGTGCTGGCTCCGCCACCACCATCGAGAGATTGATTGGAATAAGAATGAAAAAGATGTTGTTGTCACTGCTGCTGGTTGCACCGGCAGTATTTGCGAACCCCCAACAAGAGCTGAATACCCGACTGTCGAAGCTCAACAGCTTTACGGCGAGTTTCGAGCAGACCGTTACCAGCCCTGACGGTGATGTGATCAGCGAAGGGGAGGGTAAACTTGCAGTAAAACGCCCGAATCTGTTCAACTGGGAAACGGTGACACCAGATGAAAACTACCTGATTTCAGACGGCAAAACCCTCTGGTATTACAGCCCGTTCATTGAGCAAGTGACCGCCATGTGGCTGGATGATGCCACCTCGCAAACGCCGTTTGTCCTGCTTACCCGTAACAATCCGGATGACTGGAACAACTACAACGTGAAGCAGGAAGGGGATACGTTCACCTTGTCTCCCAAGGAAGCGTCAAACCATGGCGAATTTGTTGTCAGTGTGAAACCGGATGGCAAGATCACCGAATTTGCTGTTGTTGAGCAGGATGGGCAGCAAAGTCGGTTCGAGCTGGAAAATGTGCAGAATGTGTTGCCAGCTGCATCGACCTTTACCTTTACCATTCCTGATGGTGTCGAGCTGGATGATCAGCGCCAGTAAATTGAGATAGCCGATTTGAGTAACTTCAGTCTGGATTTTGCGGACGATTTTCGTCCCCTTGCCGCGCGCATGCGGCCAACTAACCTGAAAGAGTATATCGGGCAGAAGCATCTGCTTGCTGAGGGTAAACCGCTTCGCCGCGCACTGGAAAGTGGCCAGTTACACTCCATGATACTCTGGGGGCCACCGGGCACGGGAAAAACCACACTGGCTGAAGTCGCCGCGGGTTACGCGAATGCTGAAATCGAACGTGTTTCAGCGGTGACCTCCGGGGTGAAAGATATCCGCCTGGCGATTGACAAAGCCAAAGAGAACCAGATGGTAGGTCGGCGTACTGTGCTTTTCGTCGATGAGGTGCACCGCTTTAATAAAAGCCAGCAGGATGCGTTTCTGCCGCACATCGAAGATGGCACGATTACGTTTATTGGTGCGACCACAGAAAACCCTTCATTCGAGCTGAACAATGCATTGCTCTCCCGTGCCCGTGTCTACAAGCTCAAGTCCCTCGACAGGGAAGATATCCTTGACGTTATCGAACAGGCGCTGTCTGACAGGGAACGGGGGCTGGGAAATGAGAACCTCGTCTTTGACGAAGGTGTCAAAGATCAGCTGGCCAGTTTCACGTCGGGCGATGCGCGGATGACACTCAACTACCTTGAGTTGTTATCTGACATGGCAGAGCCTGATAGCGACGGCAAAAAACTGATTACATTGGCACTTCTGGCTGAAGTGGCCGGGGAGAAGATTGCCCGTTTCGATAACAAAGGCGATCTTTGGTATGACCTGATTTCTGCGTTCCATAAATCGGTACGCGGGTCTGATCCCGATGCCGCACTGTATTGGTACGCACGGATTATCACCGCGGGCGGCGATCCGCTTTATGTGGCGCGTCGGCTGCTTGCAATTGCCTCAGAAGACATTGGCAACGCCGACCCAAGGGCGATGGAAATCGCCATTAACGCTTGGGATTGCTATACCCGGGTAGGACCGGCTGAAGGGGAGCGAGCTATTGCACAGGCCGCGGTTTACATGGCCTGTGCCGCGAAGAGCAATGCGGTTTACACTGCGTGGAAAGCCGCGCTTTCTGATGCCAAGATGCATCCAGATTATGAGGTGCCCAACCATCTTCGTAATGCACCAACAAACCTGATGAAAGAAATGGGCTATGGTGATGGCTATCGATACGCCCATGATGAGCCCAATGCTTATGCGGCTGGCGAAAGCTATTTCCCTCAAGAGATGAAAGGCACGCGCTATTACCATCCAGTCAACCGTGGTATGGAAATCAAAATTGCCGAAAAGCTGGCGTTTCTTGAGCAATTGAATGCAAATAGCCCTCGAAAACGCTAGGAAATATAGGGCAATTTGGGTATTGTTTTATCCAATATATGTGGTGATAAAAGTCATTCACTACGGGAAGAAAATCCTTTCAATTTGACGTTGCCGTAATAGTGCGTGGCAGCGTCAACTTCATTTAAGGCACTGTTTAACGATTCACAGGATTAACATGCTGGATTCAAAACTACTTCGTACCGAGCTGGACGCAACAGCTGAAAAACTGGCACGTCGTGGCTTCAAGCTTGACGTTGACACTCTCCGTAATCTGGAAGAAAAGCGTAAATCGCTGCAAGTACGCACCGAGGAGTTACAAGCTGAACGTAATGCGCGATCCAAATCCATTGGCCAGGCGAAGGCAAAAGGTGAAGATATCCAGCCACTGCTGGCAGCAGTAGAAAACCTGGGTGATGAACTGGATAAAGCAAAAGCGGAACTGGCCGAGCTTCAGGAACAGTTGAACAGTATCATCATGGGTGTGCCAAACATTGCTGATGATTCGGTGCCTGTTGGCAAGGATGAGACAGAGAACGTTGAAATCTCCGTTTGGGGTGAGCCTAAAACGTACGATTTTGAAGTGAAAGACCATGTTGATCTGGGTGAGCTGACCGGTGGCTTGGACTTTGCGAGTGCGGTGAAACTGTCAGGTTCGCGCTTTATCGTAATGAAAGGCCAGATGGCGCGCTTACACCGTGCAATTGCCCAGTTTATGCTGGATTTGCACACCACAGAACATGGCTATACAGAGATGTATGTGCCTTATCTGGTGAACGCAGACAGCCTGTTCGGTACTGGCCAGTTGCCTAAGTTTGGTGAAGATTTGTTCCACACCAAACCTGCTACCGAAGAAGGCGTGGGGATGTCTTTGATCCCAACGGCGGAAGTACCATTGACCAATATGGTGCGCGACACCATTGTAGAAGAGGCTGATCTGCCTATTCGCATGACGGCGCACACGCCGTGCTTCCGTTCAGAAGCCGGTTCTTATGGCCGTGACACCCGTGGTTTGATCCGTATGCACCAGTTCGATAAAGTTGAACTGGTTCAAATCGTGAAACCTGAAGATTCTATGGCAGCGCTGGAAGAACTGACCGGTCATGCCGAGAAAGTATTGCAACTGTTGAAGCTGCCATACCGCAAGGTGATCCTGTGTACCGGTGACATGGGCTTTGGCTCCGCGAAAACATACGATTTGGAAGTCTGGGTGCCAGCACAGGGAACTTACCGCGAAATCTCTTCATGCTCAAACATGACCGACTTCCAGGCACGCCGCATGCAGGCGCGTTTCCGTCGTAAAGGCGAGAAGAAACCTGAACTGCTACACACCCTGAACGGTTCTGGTCTGGCTGTAGGCCGTACCATGGTCGCTATTTTGGAAAACTACCAGTTGGCAGATGGCCGTATCGAAGTGCCGGAAGTACTGCGTCCATATATGGGCGGTTTAACCCACATTGGTTAATACACTCTGCTTACATAAAACCGGTCCTCAGTGACCGGTTTTTTCATTTAATACACCTATGTCGACTGGCTATTTTGCATTCGCAAGATAGGACAACACAACGATACAAATCAGATTGTTAATGCGTTGTTAAATAATGCGTGGTTTTAGGTTAACGGCCTTTTTATTTTATTCCGTTTTAATCGTCTACTATTACTTATTAGAAAATGTCGCAATTAATAAGGGTAGTATCGAATGCGAGTCAATCAGCCTGTTACGGATAAAGAGATAAAGTTTCCTGCTGACTATAATTTGCTTTCCACAACAGATACACGTGGTATCGTGAAATATGCCAGCAAGGATTTTTGTGAGGTTGCCGGCTACACACTTGACGAGATTGTTAGCCAGCCACACAACTTGGTTCGTCACCCAAGCATGCCGCCTGCGGCGTTTGAAAATATGTGGACTTTTATTAAAGCCGGCAAAAATTGGATGGGGCTGGTAAAAAATAGAACCAAAGATGGCGATTACTATTGGGTAAATGCTTTTGCCTCACCAATTAAACAAAATGGAAAGATTGTTGAGTTCCAGTCGGTTCGCACCACGCCTGACCGCCAAGCTGTGAAGCGTGCTGAACATGTGTACCCACAATTACTCGCAGGAAAGAAGCCTCTGGCTCTAAAAATGCCCCGAACGCGCATGTGGCAACGTGCGGCGATATGGCTGGCACTGGGCGCCGTTGGTGCGGGGATTGCGGGCTTTTTTTCGGGTTTTGTCGCTGCTATCACGGTGCAATTTGTGCTCTCAGTGGTTGCGATGTTCATGCTCACACGCAGGCTTGAACGTGTTACTCAGGCTGCGAGGAAAGTCTATGACAACCCATTGATGGAATACCTTTACAATGGTGCGGTTGATGACATTTCCGAAATTGAGCTGGCGTTGAAAATGAGCGCGGCCGAGATTAACGCGGTAGTAGGACGTATTCTCGACAGCAGTGATCAGGTACTCAATGCAGCCAGTAATGCGAAAGATAACGGTGAACGCACTGCAGGCAATATTGAAAACCAAAATGCGGAAACCGAACAAATTGCTGCGGCGATCAACGAAATGTCAGCCACAGCAAAGGAGATGTCTGGAAACACGCAAAGCGCGTCAGATGCTGCTGTCCAGGCGCAGGACGCAACACTGGCCGGAATGGAAACGGTGGGACAAACTGTCGATGCCATACAGAGTCTCGCAAAACAGCTCAGTGATGCATCCAATGTCATTGCTGAGCTCGAAGAGCACGGTAAACGCATAGGATCTGTGTCTGATGTTATTCAAGGCATAGCTGAGCAAACCAACTTGTTGGCACTGAATGCCGCAATAGAGGCCGCGCGTGCTGGTGAGCAGGGACGTGGCTTTGCGGTTGTTGCCGATGAAGTCCGTGCGTTGGCACAACGTACTCAGGAATCTACTTCTGAGATCCAGGACGTTATTTCTCTAATCCAAAATGGCACAGAGCGAGCAGTTAATGCGATGGCTCGTGGAACCACACTCTCAGAAGAGTGTGTATCCAGCGCAGAAAAGGCAGGTGATGCATTGCGACGCTCTCAAGAGCTTGTGTCTGATATTAATGACAGAAACCATCAGGTGGCGACGGCAGTAGAAGAGCAGGCTGCAGTATCCAATGAAATGAACGGCAGTATTCAGTCCATTTCCGAGCTTTCCTGTCAGTCTCTTAATATTGCTAAAGAAACGGTAGAGGAAGCGGAGAGCCTGGTTGGTGCATTGACAACGCAAAAGCAGTTGGTGGCGCAATTCCGGCGTGTTGGCTGATAGCCTAACCGACAGATATAAAAAAGGTCAGCTTGCTGACCTTTTTTACTCTTGTTACCTCATCAGTATCGTATTGCCGAGGTGAGGACATTTTAGATAAGTGCCGACTATCCAGTTTTCATCGGTAGCGCCTTTACTGCTTCCGGTTGTGATGTCGATAGAGCCGGCTGCGTTTCTGTGGTGCGCAATATCAACTCGCGATCAAACAGGTGGAGAAGGATCACACTGAGATCCTGACTGATCTTGAGCAGTGAAGAGGCTGGAATTTCTTCCTCGACCGCTCGAATAACAGAATCGAAACGGTTGTCCACGCGGTCAAAAGCCAGGGTTGCTTCGCCACTGGACATCAAAGACACCTGATGCATGCGTTTTTGGAGAATGCGGCTTTGCAGGTTTACTGATTGCCAGGATGCGGTTTTCCCTTCCATTAAGCGCATGACGGCTTGCTCAAAACGTAGCTGGGCTTCTTTGGTATCAATCCAGGTTTGCCAAAACGCCTGATATTCGTCATAAGATGCATCGAGGGTATTTTCCGATAGATAAGATCGCGTCACTTCATCAATGATATAGATAAGATGATCGGATGCCCTGTGATGAATGGCATACCAGCCAGGTTTGGATTGATTTGGCAATGAAGAAAGTACTTGCTCCATACGGGATTGGAGTACACGGAACAACGGGCGCTGTGAGTGGTGACATCCTTTCAGCAATTCGCCACAAAACACCCTGATTTCTTCGCGGGCTGTGCTGGCTTGTGGAGATTGTGGGCACCGTACGTAGCGGGTGTTGTGATCATGCAGCATCCAGAGCAAGGCGCGCAGATCGTTGATTTGGGCGCAGTAATGTTCACGACGTGAGTCCTTGGTGCTGGAAAGCCCCTTGGACATACGGATCAGCCAGTTTGGGGTGATCATGGAGAGCAGTGCCATAATGTGTTCCTCTTTCCTGAGTGTCTGAACACGTCGTGCAGTGCATGTGCCAACTTATAAGTTCATTAAAAACAGAGAGATAGAATTTAACACTGGATTTTATGAGCTGCGATGATGCATAACTTCACCATTGTGGTGCAAAAAGTGTGATGGATATCTGCAAAAAATGCTATTAGCGCATAAAAAAGGAGCCATCAAGGGCTCCTTTCGCATGGATGGTTGCGCTTTACATCACGCGCATACCAGCTTGTGCGCCTTCGTGTGGCTCCAGTAGCCACAGATCTTTGCCACCCGGACCTGCTGCCAGGATCATGCCTTCAGACATGCCGAATTTCATCTTGCGTGGCTTCAGGTTGGCAACGACCACAGTGTACTTACCAATCAGATCTTCAGGGTTGTACGCCGACTTGATACCTGAGAATACCTGACGGGTTTCGCCACCAATATCCAGCTGGAATTTCAGCAGTTTGTCAGCTTTTGGCACCGACTCACAGGAGATGATTTTGGCAATGCGTAAGTCAACTTTTGCAAAGTCAGCAAAGTCAATTTCATCAGCAATCGGTTCATCAGCCAGTGGGCCCTTGGCTTTTTCTGTTGCCGCTTTCTCGGCTGCCGCATCTTCTTTAGAGGCTTCAACCATTTCTTCAACCTTCTTCGGATCGATACGGCTGAACAGCGCTTTAAAGGCTTCAACTTTATGGGCAGTCAGTGGTGTTGCAATGCCTTCCCAAGTCAGGGTTTCATTCAGGAATGCCTCTGAGCGTGCTGCCAGCTCAGGCATGACAGGCTTCAGATACGTCATCAACACGCGGAACAGGTTGATACCCATGGTGCAGATAGCCTGAAGTTCGGCGTCTTTGCCTTCTTCTTTCGCCACAACCCACGGTGCTTTTTCGTCCACATATTGGTTTGCTTTGTCAGCCAGCGCCATGATTTCACGGATAGCACGGCTGAATTCGCGTTTCTCATACAGATCGCCGATGCGCTCTGCTGCCGCTGCAAACTCTTCGTACAGCGCCGGTTCAGCACATTCTGCAGACAGCATGCCGTCGAAACGTTTGTTAATGAAACCTGCGTTGCGGGACGCCAGGTTAACCACTTTGTTGACGATGTCTGAGTTTACACGCTGGACAAAGTCTTCCAGGTTCAGGTCAAGGTCGTCGATGCGGTTATTCAGCTTCGCCGCGTAATAGTAACGCAGGCATTCTGGATCCAGGTGCTTCAGGTAAGTGCTCGCCTTAATGAAAGTCCCTTTGGATTTCGACATTTTCGCGCCGTTCACTGTCACATAACCATGGACGAAAACGTTGGTTGGTTTGCGGAAGCCGGCACCTTCCAGCATCGCAGGCCAGAACAGGCTGTGGAAGTACACGATGTCTTTACCGATAAAGTGGTAAAGCTCTGCGTCACTGTCTTTCTTCCAGTACTCGTCAAAGTCCACATTGCCGTTTTTGTTACAGAAGTTCTTGAACGAGCCCATGTATCCGATAGGTGCGTCCAGCCATACGTAGAAGTATTTGCCTGGCTCACCCGGAATTTCGAAGCCGAAGTATGGTGCATCACGGGAGATGTCCCATTGCTGCAGACCAGACTCGAACCATTCGTTCATCTTGTTCGCCATTTCTTCTTGCAGCGCGCCGGATTTGGTCCAGGCTTTCAGCATGTCACCAAACTGTGGCAGGTCGAAGAAGAAGTGGACAGAGTCTTTCATCACAGGCGTTGCACCGCTAACTGCTGATTTTGGATTGATCAGGTCAGTTGGGCTGTAAGTTTCGCCACAGTTGTCGCAGTTGTCGCCGTACTGGTCTTCAGACTTACATTTCGGGCAGGTGCCTTTCACGAAGCGGTCTGGCAGGAACATTTCTTTTTCTGGGTCGAACAACTGGGAAATGGTGCGGCTGTTGATGTAGCCGTTGTTCTTCAGCTGGGTGTAGATGTAGGACGCCAGCTCACGGTTTTCGTCACTGTGAGTGCTGTGATAGTTGTCAAAGCTGATGTCAAAGCCCGCGAAGTCTGCTTCATGCTCTTTTTGCATGTCCGCGATCATGGCTTCAGGTTCGATACCCAGTTGCTGGGCTTTCAGCATGATAGGTGTGCCATGCGCGTCGTCTGCACAAATGAAGTTGACAGTGTTGCCACGCAGGCGCTGGTAACGCACCCATACGTCTGCCTGAATATGCTCGAGCATATGACCCAGATGGATAGAGCCATTCGCATAAGGCAGGGCACAGGTAACCAGAATTTTACGTTGGTTTGCAGCCATAATGTTGATAGTTCGCTTTTGACAATTGAATCGGATGAATGCCGCAAATCTTACCTGATACCGCTTGGAAAGCATAGGGTGTGATGCGCCTCATGCCTTGCGAAAACCTGCTCAAATGAGAACCTTGCAATATTTGGAATATCCCCACATGCAAAAGGGTGTGAAATACCTAAATTTTCATTAGGCTAGAGGGGTATTCATTGAGGAGAGCTCCCCTATGTTTTTTGGCCGCAATAAAGATACTCAACCCGATCTCAGTACCGTTATCACTTTCCTTAATCAGTTTGTACATCCTTCCCTCATTGATGGCTGGGCGAGCAGGCCGGGGATAGTCAGCCAATCGAAAACTGGCGAAGTGACCGTGACGTTTCCATTCGCTGCAGGTGATGTGATTAAAAGCTTGACCGGATGGATAGAATCGCAAAAAACGGCCGGTGAGGCTATTCCCACTATGGTAATAAATCAGCGGATATCACCGTTGAAAGTGGGAGACAAGCCGCTGATTAAAGGGGTGAAAAACATCCTTGTTGTGAGCTCAGCCAAAGGGGGGGTGGGGAAATCAACGACCTCTGTCAATCTGGCACTGGCACTGCATGCTTTGGGCGCAAAGGTGGGCCTTTTGGATGCTGATATCTATGGCCCGTCACTGCCAATTATGCTCGGAACCAAAGGCAAACAGCCCACAACCCTTGATGGTAAAACGATGGAGCCGGTGGAAGCGCATGGTCTTTTCAGTAACTCCATTGGGTATCTGGTACCGGATGAAAATGCCATGGTATGGCGTGGCCCTATGGCGTCTAAAGCGTTTGCCCAGCTGGTGAATGAAACCCATTGGCCGGATTTGGATTATCTGGTGATTGATATGCCACCGGGCACAGGAGATATCCAGCTGAGTCTTGCCCAACAGTTTCCGGTGACGGCCGCAGTGGTGGTGACAACCCCTCAGGATCTGGCTCTGGCAGATGCGATTAAAGGGGTTGCGATGTTCGAGAAAGTTGCTGTGCCGGTGCTTGGGGTGGTGGAAAACATGAGCTACCACATTTGTAGTCAGTGTGGACACCATGAAGCAATATTCGGTCAGGGCGGGGCGGTGAAGATGGCACAAGACCATAAACTGTCTTTGTTGGCACAAGTGCCGCTTCATATCAGCATCCGGGAAGACATTGATGCAGGCGCGCCGACCGTTGTGGCAAAACCGGAAAGTGAACATGCCTTGGTTTACCATGCGTTGGCAGGAAAAGTCGCCAGTCAGCTTTACTGGCAGGGGGAGCCTGTGGCTGAGCAAATCTCAATCACTACTGTGAGTGAATAGCAATAGATTGAGTGATAAGCCTCACATGGAAGCCGAGAAATGACGCGCAAATCGTATGCACAATGATGAAACAGTGTTCATCTTGCTTTTATTTGAGATTTTGGTCACAGAATTAGATGGCATGTGCGGTATCAACTCCCTATAATCAGGCGGTTTATTTATCGCCAAAATCTCTGGGTATTCATTTATGAGTGACAACAACCAATGTGTCATTATCGGCATTGCAGGGGCATCTGCATCCGGTAAAAGTTTGATCGCAAGCACTATCTACCAAGAACTTAAAGAGAAAGTTGGCGATCATCAGATCGGTGTTATCACGGAAGACCGCTACTACCGCGATCAAAGTCATCTCAGTATGGAAGAGCGTGTTAAAACCAACTACGACCATCCACAAGCACTGGACCATGACCTTCTGTGCCAGCACTTGAAGGAATTGATGGATGGTCATGCGGTAGAAGTGCCACAATACAGCTACTCAGAACACACTCGCATGGCGGAAACCACCACGATGACACCCAAGAAAGTGATCATTTTGGAAGGTATTCTGCTGCTGACGGATCCACGTCTGCGTGAGCTGATGCACGCAAGTATCTTTATGGATACGCCACTGGATATCTGTTTGCTGCGCCGGGTGAAGCGTGACGTTGCAGAGCGTGGGCGCACGATGGAGTCTGTGCTTGAACAGTACCAGAAAACAGTCCGCCCCATGTTTATGCAGTTTATTGAGCCGTCAAAACAATATGCAGACATTATCGTTCCGCGTGGCGGTAAAAACCGAATAGCGATTGATGTATTGAAAGCACACATCGCCAAATTGTTAAAAGCATAAGAGGAAAAGCCGGGTAACCGGCTTTTTTTACACCTGAATTTGGGTATAAAACAGTGGGGTAGCTTTTACCTAATGACATCTTAGGTTGTCAGGTGGAAAGAATACGGCTTTTGATTCTAACGAGGGAACGCACGATGAGATTGAGTGACAAACATATCCGGGAATATCTGGATGATGGCATGATTGCTATCGAACCAAGACCCAGTGATGATGCGATTTCCGGTGTCACTGTCGATGTGACTTTGGGAAACCAGTTCCGTGTCTTTACTGAACACTGTGTACCGTTTATTGATTTGTCAGGACCACGGGAAGACGTGTCCGCTCAGCTCGATAAAGTCATGAGCGATGAGATTGAACTTGCTGATGGTGAGGCATTTTTTCTGCACCCGGGACAGCTGGCCTTGGCGGTCACGCATGAAGTGGTAACCTTGCCGGATGATATTGTCGGGTGGCTTGATGGCCGTTCATCACTAGCCAGACTGGGGCTGATGGTGCATGTCACAGCCCACCGCATCGACCCGGGCTGGCAGGGAAGAATTGTGCTGGAATTTTATAACAGCGGACGGCTACCCCTGGCATTGAGGCCCGGTATGCCTATCGGTGCGTTGAGCTTTGAGATTATGTCAAGTGATGCTGAAAAGCCTTATCATAAACGCCACAATGCCAAATATAAAAATCAACAGGGAGCGGTAGCATCAAGGATTGGTGAAGATCACATGAATGGGAAATGACTGAATTTGTTTGATTTAATGCAGGAGTTTTCCCGTCTTTTGGTTACTCTCAACCGCATCTCAAAAGGAAATGTACATCATCATGAAAAAGTTTCTCTCTATTCTGCTTGGACTGTTGCTGTTAGTCGTGGTGGCTGTCGGCGCCATCATAGCTTTCATTAACCCCAATGATTTTAAGCCGCTTATCGCTAATGAAGTCAAAAAAACGACCGGACGCGAACTGGTGATTGACGGTGACATCAGTTGGCGATTCTGGCCAAGTCTGGGGTTGTCGGTTGAACAACTGGCATTCAAAAATCCCCAGGGCTTTGCAGAGCCAGATATGTTGAAACTGGACAAAGCCGAGCTGTCTGTCGCGGTGATGCCGTTGCTGTCTGATACGCTTGATATTGGTCTTGTCAGCCTGCACGGTGCCCGTATATTCATCCAAACCCTGCCAAATGGTGTCAGTAACCTGGATGGTTTATCCGGAGAGACAGCAACAGAAACGGCGCCTGCTGAAAACCCTGAGCCTGTTTCCAACGCTTCATCGCCTGCGCAAGCGTCAGCCGCAGACTGGACCATCTCAATCGGTGGCCTTGAACTGCTGGATGCCAGCGCGACAGTACGTGATGATAACGCCGGCACCCAGAGCGAAATCAGCAAACTGAACCTGACTATCGGAAAGCTTGAAACCGGGGTTTGGGTGCCGATTGAGTTTGATGTAGATGGCAAGCAGAACGCTCTGGCTTTTTCAGCCAAAGGTGATGCAGAAGCCATGATTGATAAAGAGATCATGAAATCGCAGCTGCGTGCCCTGACTCTCGCAGCGACAGCAAGTGATGCGCAAACCCAATTGGATAGCTTCTCCCTGAAAGCTGACCGCCTTGGACTGGGTATTCCCATGGTGTTTGATTTTTCAGCCAAGGGTAAAGCCAGCGACATGGCGTTTGATGCATCCGGCAAGACCACCGCGCAGATTGATGAGGGCGTGTCACTGATCACCGCCAGCGGTTTGTCTCTTGAAACCACCGTATCTGGCACAAGCCTTCCCCGCCCGGAAATGAAAATTAGCGTGAGTGGCGATGTGGCCTTTGATAATAAGGCCCAGACTCTGGCTGTAGAAAAACTGAAAGCGGCTGTCGATGAATTGGGTTTTGATGGCAAGGTTTCGATTGCATTGGCCGAGATTCCGTCTATCCGGTTTGATGTTCACAGCCCGAGCATCAATCTGGACACCTTTCCGGGAGGACGCGCTGAAAGTACAGAAAAACCGGCATCATCAGGCAGTGAGGGCATTGGTTCTGGCCGTGGAGACAAATCCGTAGGAGCGAAGCAACCCCTGAGCGATGTTGAGCCGGATTTGTCTGCGCTGAAAGGGCTCGATATTGCTGGCAAAATCACCATTGACGATTTTGTTGCCAGCAATGTACAGGTGACAGGTGTAGTGGCCGATTTCGCCGTAAACCGTGGCAACGTTGCCCTTCGTCAGTTTGATGCCAAGCTTTATGACGGCACGATCAATGCCACTGGCTCCTTGGATGCGACTGTTTCCCCGGCGCGCTACCACGTTAAAAATGACATCCGTAATGTCAATGTTCTTCCTTTACTCAAGGACGCTGCAAACCAGGACATGTTGTCTGGCCGAGGCAGCATTGATGTCAGTGTCAGCGGTGTTGGACTTTCTGAAAAACGCCTGCGTACTGGTATTACCGGTACAGTCGCCATCAATTTTACCGATGGTGCGGTCAACGGGATCAACATTCCTGAGATGATCCGTGAGGCGAAAGCCACCCTGAAAGGCCAACGTGCAGAATACGTGGAAGAAACGCGGAAAACGGACTTCAGCGCCCTGACGGCAACCTTTAACCTTGGTAAAGGCATTGCCTCTACCCGTAACCTGAAGATGGAAGCGCCGGCACTTCGCGTACGCAGTGAAGGCCAGACCAATCTGGTGAAAGAAGATCTGGATTTTGACGTGTTTGTCTCTGTGGTGGGCACCAGCAAGGGACAGGGCGGTAAAGATATCGATGAACTGAAAGATATCACTATTCCGGTCAACATTGGCGGTAGTTGGGCTGAACCAAGCTATAAGCTGGATGTTAAATCCCTGCTAACCAGCAATAAAGTATTGGAAGAAAAGGCACGCAAAGAAGCAGAGCGTGGCCTGAAGAAGCTGCTGGGTGACAAGGCAGAAGATGACAAGGTGAAACAGGTGGCGGACCAGTTATTGAAAGGTTTGTTTAACTGATCTTCTCTCCGAATAAACGGAAAGCCGCGTTGCATTGCACTGCGGCTTTCTTTTTGGGAATGTAATTTGGTTCAGGTACGGAGCTTTTTCTGGCTCTTTTCCCGCTTAAGGATGTCTTGTAAAGCCGCCAGCAAGTCAACAGCGGAAAGCATGCCCACCAGATCGCCGGTTTTATCCAGCACAGGCATCGCACCGATATTGTGGTCGAGCAGTTTCTGGTTTGCTTTTGACAGGGTTTCGTAGGTGTGGCAGGTGATGATGTCTTTGATCATCACATCCCCGACGGTTAAGTCATCAGACAGCAGGTAAGGGTGTTCGATATCCGGCGATTCATCGGCCCAGTTTGGGCGGCGGAGTTGTCGGTCACTGATGATGCCAACCAACGCATCGTTTTCAACCACGGGAAGGTGGCGGATGTCCTTGTCTCTCATCAGGAAATAGGCCTCCCTGATTCCCTTTTCAGGGCTGATGGTGATCAGTTTGCGCGTCATATAATCGGACACTTTTCCTGGCATTGTATCGACCTCTCCTCATTGTTGGCTTGACTCTTTTAAACCTACAAAAAGTGCGAAAGTAATGTTGGGAGACAGCGCCCAGAAATCCAGCAGGGAGGGATCTGTCCCCCCACAGTTATTCGTTTCATTTTGTGTATTTGCTTTCTCAATTTTCTCACTGGGTTAGAATCTGGTTTCCGATCAGAAAAATAAGCAGCTTTAAATAAAAGGAAATACACGTACATGGACTCTATTTCCCAGGCAGCACTTGGTGCTGCTGTTGCAGGACTGGTTGCCGGTAAACGGTGCTCGCCCAAAGCACTTCTCGCGGGTGCGGCATTGGGCACCGTGCCTGATCTCGATGTTGTTCTGGATTATGGCGATCCCATTTCCAACATGATTAAACACCGTGGATTCAGCCATTCTCTGTTTGTGTTGATCCCCTTCGCGACTTTGTTAGCCATGCTTTGGAAAAAGCTGGTTGCCAAAACATGGCCACGTTGGCAATTGTGGCTGTTGTTCACGGCAGTGTTGGTGACCCACCCACTGCTTGATGCGTTCACTACCTATGGGACTCAACTTTTCTGGCCCCTCGATACGCCTCCGGTGGCAATATCCAGTATCTTTATTATTGATCCGCTATACACGATTCCCCTTTTGGTTCCTGTGCTTGCCGCGTTTATCTGGCGTCGCCGTGCTGCCAAACTCTGTGGGGTAGGGGTGGCCATCTCTACCCTTTATCTGGCCTGGTCGTTGGTTGCGATAGGTACGGTGAAAGAAAGGGTAGAGGATAATGTGGCAGGTACCCCTCTGGAAGGGCAGCCGGTATTTATCGGGCCAACGCCGTTTAATACGGTGCTTTGGCGTGTGGTGGTGCTTGACGAGGGCAGGTACTGGGAAGGGCTGACATCGTTGCTGGATGAAGAGCCTGCCATTGACTGGATACCGATCGCCCGCGGCGACTGGACGGTTTCGGGTAAGCCGGTATTGCTGTCAGATTTTGAGCGGTTTACCCAGGGATTCGTGCGTTATCATCAGGAGGGCAATGCACTGACAGCGACAGACTTGCGTCTGGGAATGGCGATGTATCATCCCTTCCGTTTTGTGGTGGCAGAGCGGGGGGACAATCAGGTATGGCAAGTCGTAACGCCTGTGCAATTGGATCCCGGCCCAGTGCTGCCACGCCAAATTCCAGCGCTTTGGATGCGGCTGCTCGGCGCACAAACTATTGATGCGATGCTTTGCAACGCTAATGACTGCTTCCGCGATGATGAGCCTTCCTGACTAAAGACAATCAAGCCCAGCGGTTGCTGGGCGTTTTTATCCCGAAAGTCAGAAAACTGGCATGGGTTACCAGTCGATTCCCTTTCGTACCTTGATGCCAGCATCAAATGCATGTTTCACATTACGAACCTCTGACACGGTATCTGCCATGTCAGTCAGTGTGCGGTGGGCGGCACGACCGGTGATGATCACTGACTGATCACTTGGACGGTTTTCCAGTGCCTCGACGACTTCTTCCAGATCGATATAACCGTAGGTGACCATATAGGTCATTTCGTCCAGCATCACCACATCATAATCCGGGTCTGCCAGCATGCGTTTGCATTCTTGCCACACAGCCTGCGCGGCGCGGGTATCGGCAGCTTTGTCCTGGGTATCCCAGGTAAAGCCAGTTGCCATCACATGGAATTCCACACCACACTTTTCAAGAAGGTTGCGCTCGCCACACTCCCACGTCCCTTTGATAAACTGAGCCACACCACATTTCTGCCCATGGCCGGTAGCACGGGTGATCATGCCAAAGCCGGAGGTGGACTTTCCTTTACCGTTGCCGGTAATCACTAACAATAAACCTTTTTCAATTTGTGCAGCGGCCACACGCTCGTCGACCTGTTGTTTCACTTTTTGTTGCCGGGCTTTATAGCGCTCGTCGCTCATTCGTTTTTCCTTTTATTTCTTTGTGGCTGACTGGAGCAAAATGGGATCACAACATACCAAAACCATGACTAGATGGAAGTCTCTAAACCCAAAACCAAGTAAATTACTCTGGTATTTGATTCTCCCCGCTACCGGGAAGAGGCGGATAAACGTTCATGGGGGAACCTTCGGTGCGTTCCTTGAGCAAGCTTTCTAAGCTGTTTTGCCACTGACTTTGCTCTCCACTCCCTGATTGGTTAGAGTGTTGACGTTTACGATAAGAAATGGAGCGCGAATGTCTGCTAACCCACTAAAAATACTCGTTGTCTGTATGGGCAATATCTGTCGTTCGCCTACCGGAGAAGCAGTACTTCGCGCCAAAGCGCAGGCCCGTGGTTTGGATGTCGTGATCGATTCAGCAGGGACCATCGGCTATCACACCGGCGCAAAACCGGATGAACGCGCCCGAAAAGCGGGAGAAGCGAGGGGGTACGATTTTACCGGCATCTACTCACGCCAGGTCAACGCATCAGACTTTGAAGCGTTTGATTACATATTGGCATCGGACAAGGCTAACCTGGCTGATTTGCTTGACCGTTGTCCGGATAAATACCGGAACCGTGTGTCGCTTTTTTTGAGTCACGGGACATCGCCTGTGAAAGAAATCCCTGATCCCTACTATGGGGGTAACCAAGGGTTTGAGCGCGTATTGGATCTGATTGAAAAAGCCAGTGATGCAGTACTGGACCTTTGCCAATCCCGCCGCTGACCTGTAGAGCCTGTGCCGGCAGGCTCAAACACCCTGCCGTCATCTCAAACTTTGTTGTCCCCAGCCAAATTTCCCCGGTTTCACTTGTGTAAAAAGGTTTGCTCTTATAAATTTAAGTTCTAACGCTGACATCGTTGAATGGAGTAAGGGATTGAAACTTCAGCAGCTTAAATATTTAAAAGCGATCAAGGACAATAATCTGAATGTGTCTGCGGCTTCGCAGTCGCTTTTTACTACCCAACCAGGGGTGAGTAAGCAAGTTGGCCTGCTTGAAAAGGAACTGGGTGTCAGGATCTTTGAACGTCGCGGTAAAAATCTGAGTGGTATTACGCCAATTGGTGAGCGCATCCTTGAGCAGGTTGAGCGCATGCTGGCGCTTGAACAGAAGATCAAGGCCCTTGCCAGCGAGCATCTCGACCCCAGTGTCGGTACGCTGAACATCTATACCACTCACACGATTGCACGTTATTTGCTGCCAAACAGTGTGTCGTATTTCACCAAAAAATATCCAAACATCAATTTCCACCTGCACCCTACGTTACCCCTGCAAACCAAAGGTGTGATCAGTAAAGGGCATTCAGATTTCTCGATTGTTGCCCACGATATTGGTGCGGATAATGATCTGATCCAACTGCCTGCCTATCGCTGGACAATGGGATTGGTGGTGCCGGAAGATCATCCGTTAGCCGTCGTGAGAAAGCCGACGCTCAAACAGCTTTCTGAATATCCTATCCTGAGCTATGAACCGGGTTCGACTGGGCGCCAGGTTCAGGATGAGACTTTCCAACGTGCGGGTATTACCCCAAATTACTTTATGACAGTGATGGATGCCGATGTGATTAAGCGATACGTACAGCTGGGCTTTGGCATTGGCATTGTTTCTACCCTGGCAGCTAAAGATATAGAAAACAGTGGCCTGACGTACATTAACCTGGATCACCTGTTCGAACCTTGTAACGCCTGGATTTGCTTTTCAAAAGACATTTTGCTGCAAAACTATATGTATGATTTTCTGACGTCGTTTTCACCGCACCTGACCAAGACCTTGATGGAAAGTGTGTTGATGCAAAACAGCAGCGATAAGGTAGACAAGTTGTTTGAGGGACTGGAACTCCCGGTTTACTGATGACACCGCGATTCTGATAGAAACGCCGGCAAAAAACGCCGGTGTTTTCTTTGCCAGTTTTATTGTTTAAAGAAAAGGGGCTGGTGGTGAGCCAGCCCCTTCGCTTACAGTCTCGATAGTCTCTGTTTTTGTCAGCTGCATGCGATGCGGATAAAGATCTGCGCACCGATCAGCAGAAAGTCGTCATCCACGTAGTAAGGATTTGAATGCAGGTAGTTACAGATACCTGCTTCTTTGTTACCACTGCCCAGGAAGAACATTGCACCTTTGCAATCTTCTGCCGCGTTTATCATCAGACTGAAATCTTCAGAGCCTGTCATGGGGTTGCCGTTCGGATCGAGCCGGTCTGCCGGTACGGTAGCGCGCGCTGCGTCCACTACACGCTGATACGCATCCGGGTGGTTGATCACCGCAGGGTAGCCTTCGCATACCATGGTGGTTTTAAAACCACGGATTTCACTTTCCTTCACGAAGGTTTCAAAGCTGTTTTTCAGGATCTGGTCCGTTTCTGCATCCATTGCGCGGATAGTACCACGTGCCTGCGCGTAATCTGCAATGGCATTTGGAATGCTGCCGCCATTGAACATGCCGCAACCGAATACCGCCGGGCTGAACGGATTGGTGCGCTTCGCAACCACATAGTCCATATCCATAATGATACGGCTGGCTTCGCGGATAGCATCCAGGCCTTTCTGTGGCGTCGAGCCGTGCGCAGATACGCCGTGCACTTCCAGTGTCCATGCCGAGCCATAAGAAGACATAATACCGTTGTTGATTTTCACAACACCGTATTCCAGCGCCGCATCGTTGTGCAGGGCATACACTTCCGACACACCGTCCATGCAGCCAAGCTCAACCATTTTGCTGGCACCTGGTACCCGCATGTCTTCTTCTGCCATTTGGAAGATAAAGCGCACGTTGTGTTTCAATTCGTTGTGGTTTTCAGCCAGATATTTCGCCGTGGTCAGGGCAATCGCCATGTGGGTGTCGTGACCACAGTTGTGTGAACGCCCTTCATGGGTTGAACGGTATTCGTTGTCGGTCATGTCGTTCATTTCCAGTGCGTCCATGTCTGCACGGAAGCCAACACGTTTCCACGCTGGGTTTACAGTTAAATCTGCGATAAAACCGGTGAACCCCTCGTACGTGGTCAGGGTGTAGCCCATTTCACGCATCAGCGCCTGACAGTAAGCCGTGGTTTTAAATTCTTCACCCGAGAGTTCCGGGATCTGATGCAGGTCACGACGGGTTTTAATGCTGAATGCATGCAGGTCCAACAGTTTGCTGTCCAGGTTGAAAGTAGAATATTTTGCTGACATTTAGATGATCCCTTTCATTTGGAAACCGATTTGCGCAATTACAGATGCACCGAAGAAACAACTGGTGGCAACGACGAGGAAGATAACGATAACTTTCCAGGACATTTTTTTCAGTTCTTCCATCTGACCGCCGACAGACAGGCCGGCGAACGCCAGTAGCGGCACACACACAGACAAGAACTGGATCTTGCCCACAGACTCCAGGAAGTAAGTACGCACAGGTGTCTCAGGCAGACAGATCAAGATGCCGATGATGGTTGCGTAAGCAAACGTTGGCAGGGAAGATGGAATGTACTTCTTCGCTACCAGAGACAGGAACACAATCACGGACATGGCTATAAAGCTGTGAACCATTTCAGTTGGCGCCGTGCCATTAGTCAGGAACTGGGTAAAGCCAGCCAGTACAATTGCAAGCGATACCAGCTTCATGTCATTCATAATCGCTTTCATGACTTAGTTACCTTTATTGCAAAGTTTGTAAACGCATTCAGCCAGAGGCAGACCCAGGAAGGTCAGCGACAGTGCACCCAAAACAGAAGACAACAGATTAGATGCTGCCGCAATACTCAGGACTTGTTGTGCCAGCGCAGGCTCAAGGCCGGAGACCAGCGCACCGGATGCCGCACTCAACATAGAGCCAGAGCCGACGCCGGAGCCTGCGGCCAATGCCAGTGGGTGTAGACCAGTCAGCGGGGCGATACTGCCTAACACAGAGAACCACAGGGTGCCGATCACTGAACCGCACAGGTAAATTGCCAGCACGCCGACGTATTCAGGACTACCAGTGCCAAACTTGCCCTGGATAACGGCGATAGAAGGCTCGCGACTAATAGACGAGCATGCACCAATTGCTTTGCGGTCAAACTTGAACTTCACTGCCAATGGAATGGCAACCAAGATGGGAAGCAGGTTACCCAGTTCCTGGAACAACAGGGGAATGCCAGCATCAATGATCATCTCTAGGTTGGGAATAATCATGCCTGCGTATTGGGTACCCAATACCAACAGGCAGTAACCAACCATCTTGCCGCAAAAGCCTTCTTCTTTTTCGGTGAAGATTTTACCCCATGCCTTGATTTTGTTTTTGGTCCAGTTCACCGACAGCGCCATACCGAACATCACTGCAAACAGCATTGGCAGGATGGAGAGGGTGGCAAAGCCCAGATCTATTTTCTGGGTACCGATAACAAACTGGGATAGGAAAATCAGTGCGGATACCGCGATAACACTGGTCACGACAACACGTGCCTGACCGACTTTGTTTTCTTCTATGCTCATGTTTATTCAACAGTAAAAGTGGAAATCCTCGCCGATTATAGGGATAGAACAATCGCGAAATGTGAATGAGATCAACCCTCGGAACCGGTGTCTAGATGAAAACTAACTATGATATTCCCCTAGGGAATTAAGGGTTATAGGGGTGTAAAATGGGCACAGGTTTGGTGTTGTCACTGTTGGTTTTTTGTGTCGTTTGGTAACGGTGTTAACCGTTTAACGTCGGTGGGATAACACGAGGGTATAACGTCCGGAGAAGAAAAATCCCAGCGTAAAAACAGCGCTGGGATTTTTTATAAATAACGAGGGGTGAGGTTTACCATTTTTTCTTTGGCGCAAACAGCTCGTCCAGCTCATCGCTTTCTTTGTCTTTTGGTTTTTGTGCAGCGGTGCTTTCATTCAAGGCAGTGTTGACATCTTCCAGCATCGCAGAAAGGTTTTCTTTTGCTGATTGGCAATAAGGATCATTTTTGGCGCTGACAACATCCAGTGCTTTCTTCAGAAGCTGTTGTGCGGTCCCCATCTGGCCTTTGATTTTGGCATCGTTAACGCGCTTCAACACATTCTCGACGTTGATCTTCATTTGCATCTGTTCAAGGCGCGCATTTTCGGCCACAAAGGCCTGTGTTTGTAAACGACCCTTAGTGTGTTCTGCTTTGATCACTGCGCGTAAGCGTTTTACCAGTTTCAACATGGAAATCGCTTCACGGTCACTGTCTGGTACACGGAATGAGGTAGATTCTTTATTCTGGTAGCTTTGCTTGATCTGGTTGATTTGGTTTTGCACATCGGTGATTCGCTGTGGCAAAGAGCGATCACTTTTATCGATTTCATGCATGGTTTTCAGCGCATCCAGAATTTTCTGGTTTAGGCAAATAAGCAGAGCGCCACTGTATGGAAGGTTGTGCGCGTTTCCGATCAGCTCTTCGGTGGCATCAATAACGGCGATATATTTAGCCATTTCCTGGCGCTTGGTAGACTCTACACGTTGTCGTTGCTGAGCCATAATGTTGTAGCCAACAATAAGACCAAGCAGAATGACGCATAAGCCAACAACTAAGGCGATATTCATAAGTGAGCGTCGATATTCCCTGTTAAAACGATGACTGCCTAAGATACACGATCTACAGGTAGGGTCATAGTTTGTTCGTACTATTCTCGATCTTAGCTAAATTTTAGCGTGTCGTAACCCTTTTCTCTCATTTACTGCGCATAAACGCATGTTTATTCACAACGTGATCATTACGTTATCAGTAATCATTGTTGTGGATATTTCATCTTATCCAGCGGTCTATTTTGGGCGCTGGGTACAGGTTAAGAATGATGGCACTACGCCTTCATCAAAATTCACGCTATAAAATCAGTACACCTGTTATTTGTTTGCTGCAACATTATGAAATTACAACAACTAAAATATATCGTCGAAGTCGTAAATCACGACTTGAATGTTTCGTCTACAGCGGAAAGCCTTTACACCTCCCAGCCCGGTATCAGTAAGCAGATCCGCGCGTTAGAAGATGAGCTGGGTGTGCAGATATTTGGACGAAGCGGCAAACACTTGACCAAACTTACCCCTGCAGGCCGCCAGATTGTCGATATCGCCAGAGATATTTTGTCCCGGGTCGACAGCATTAAGTCTGTCGCGCAGGAGTACACTCATCCAGGGTGTGGGCAACTTAATATTGCGACGACACATACTCAGGCGAGATATGCACTGCCAGCGGTTATCTCCGGTTTTGTAAAACGTTATCCAAACGTATCACTGCACATGCATCAGGGGGCACCGAGCCAGATTGCAGAGTTTGTATTGAAAGGTACCTCTGATTTTGCGATTGCGACTGAAGCCTCTTATTTGTATGAAGATCTGTTGATGTTGCCTTGTTATCACTGGACCCGTGCGTTAATTGTCAGAAAAGACCATCCTCTTGCGCGGCGCCCTTCCATTTCCATTTACGATATCGCCCAATTTCCCTTGGTGACCTATGTGTTTGGTTTTACCGGACGCTCCAGTCTTGATACGGCTTTTAACAAGGCCAAATTGAAGCCGAATATTGTGTTTACCGCGACAGATGCCGATGTGATTAAAACGTATGTGCGTTTGGGGGTGGGGGTGGGTGTGATGGCTCGCATGGCGTACGATAATCAGCTGGATGACGATTTAGTGGCTATTGATGCCAGCCATATTTTTGAGGCCAGCACGACCCGAATCGGTTTCCGCCGCGGCACAGTGCTTCGTAACTATATGTATGACTTTATCGAGAGTTTTGCGCCGCACCTGACACGTGAAAACATCGATACCGTGGTGCAGATGAAAGATGCGGATGACGTTGAGAAGTTTTTCGAGCAATTCGAATTACCGGTAAGGTAATTCGCTGTTTAGCGATACCCTAACTGCCTGCAACTTCTGGCAGGTTGGGTATATACTTCGCCAGTTTTTCCGGTATTTCCGCGATGCGGGAGAGGTGGTTGTTTGTTCCTTTCATATGAAGATCTTGCTGATCGTTTTTCGCAATTAGACACCCTGCTGTCAGCACATACATCGTTGTGGCAGGGCGTACCGTTTGATTGCATGGTACTGCCTTGGCAGGAAAGTCACCCTGGGCTTTGCGATTGGTTGGATCAACAGTCCCTGACATCATTGCAGCAATGGAAGGCCACGCCTGAAAACCTCGCCAAAGCGGTAAGCGAGTGGATCCCTGATGCCCGAAGATTACAGGCACTATGTGATGTCGGAGCACGGGACGTAGAAAACCCAGGATGTGATACGTTCTGGTCTACGGGTATTCCCGGCCGTAAGTGGGCACAAATCAACGCATTCACAGCTGCCGTCCCGGGGGGCGAGGGGCAATGTTGGCTGGAATGGTGTGCCGGTAAAGGGTATCTTGGCCGTATTCTGGCGGTGACAAAACAAGCATCGGTAACCAGCCTGGAGTGGCAAAAGCCACTTTGTGATGACGGCCAGGCATATGCCGATAAGCATCAGTTGCCGATGGCATTCGTTCAGGGTGATGCGTTTGCTATGGCGAGCCAAGCGCTGGTAGAGAGGTGTGACCATGCGGTTGCGCTTCATGCTTGTGGGGATTTGCATGTTACCTTGCTTAAACACGCTGTCGCGGTAAAGCCTATGTCGCTTGCGGTTTCCCCTTGCTGTTATCATCTTATTCATGATACGCACTATCACCCCTTATCCCGTTTGGCGAAAGCATCGGCATTGTCGTTAAGCAAGCATGATTTGAAACTGCCATTGCAGGAAACGGTGACCGCAGGGCAGACGGTGAAAAATAAACGCTTTGTGGAAGTAAGCTTTCGGTTGGGTTTTGATGCTTTGCAGAGATATCTGTTTAACAGTGGGCGGTATTTACCGGTTCCTAACGTACAAAAGTCGTTGTTGGGTGAAGGCTTTGAGGCATTCTGTCGCTGGGCTGCATATCAAAAAAACATGACCTTACCGGCGGGTATCGATTATGGGTATTTCCAGCAGCAAGGTGAATCACGTTTTTTGATGGTAGAGAAAATGGAAACGGTACGTACCCTTTTCCGCCGTCCTCTGGAGATCTGGTTGGTATTGGATCGTGCGCTTTATCTGACAGAAAACGGTTACCAAACAGATATATCGACGTTTTGTCCTCGTGAATTGACGCCGAGGAATCTGCTTATCCACGCCAAAAGGAAGTGAATCATGGCTGTGAGCATGGAAGCACTCATTCTGATCATGCTGGCATTGAGTGCCGGTGCCTTTGTGCAAAGCCTGATTGGTTTTGGGCTTGCGATTGTCTCTGCCCCTATACTGATGTTTATTGAACCGTCATTGGTGCCTGCCGGCTTGACGCTGGTGACACTGGGGCTTGCTATTGTGAACACTTGGCAGTATCGCAGCCAGCTTTCCCTCAAAGGCATAGGATGGGCCTTTGTGGGGCGCTTGCCTGGCACGCTTGTCGCGTCTGTATTGCTTTATTACCTTTCCGCCGACGCACTTGAACTTCTCATGGGGGGAGCGGTGCTGATCGCTGTTGTTGCCAGTGTATTTAAATTTGCCGTAGAGCCAAATAACAAGAATATGTTCTGGGCGGGGTTTGCTGCGGCCATTATGGGGACGACTACCGGGATTGGTGGGCCGCCGATGGCGTTGGTGTTGCAAAAAATGGATGTGATCAAACTCAGGGCAACGCTCGCTGCCTATTTTATTTTCAGCTGTACTATCTCGCTCGGCGCCCAGAGTATGGCGGGATACTTTACGCTGTGGCATGTAAAAGTGAGTCTTATCTGTCTTCCCATGGTTTTGGCATCTTCGATGTTGGCGCAGAAATTGGCGCCTCGGGTTCGAGCAGAATGGGTCAGGTACGGACTTCTAACCCTGTGTGGTTTTGCGGGCATGGCATTGTTGATCAATAGTTTTTCCTAAGGTTTCGTTACGTAAACGAAAAAAGCCAGCATGCGTTGCTGGCTTTTTACTGACTGAAGTCGTTATCAGAATTTCAGGCTGACCTGCATACCAACAAACTGGCTGTCATAGGGAGCGCCTACATCCGCCGCGTACTTTGCTGCATCTTGATTGTTAAACCAAGGATCGTAGTTCATCCGGACTTCAGTATCACCTTGCCACAGGTTAGCAACCCAACCATGAATGTGGCCGACTGGGTTCAGGAAGAACAGGCTGACATCACCTAATGTTTCAGACCCTATCACTTCCCCTCCATTTGCGACGATATTTTGCTCGGTTAAGTACATCCATTCACCCACTGCTGCACCGAACAATGGCGTGACGATAATGTCCTGAATGGAAGGGACTTCTGCAAATGATTCTACGCCATATTCCCAGAAAAACGTCGACATAGTGAACGAGTAGAGGAATGACTCGAACTCGTTAAAGCCTGAGTGGCGTGCCGCGGTATAATAAACCCCCCCGAAATAAGGGTGCATCACATAGTTCAGGTAATGGTCATCTTTATCCCACACCGGCCCTTCAGACACGTTATCCCACCACTTGCTACCCAAGTTGGAGAGGTCACGATCTTCTGCAGTCCAATTAGTCACACTTTCCGGCAGGAAGGTCATCAACCCAACGGTTGCCACACTCAACCCCAAAATGGTGTAAGTCTGGTTCATCAGATAATCCCAGTCTTTTTCCGGAGACGTCGTCATATAACGTGGTAAATGGTGAGCACGTGGCTCGTTGAAACGTTGTGAATAATCATTTGGTAGGGGTTGACCCGCCTCCAGTGATGACAGCGTATAAGAATAGACCGTGTTGTATTGGTATGCCTGCTGTTCGAAATTGATAGTGGACGCATCGAATGCAGAGACGGATTGAGTCGCAAATAAAGCAGCCGCAGCGATTGTAGAGCAAAAACGCACGTAGGATCTCCCACTAAAATGCCAAATTTCATCACAATGCCGGGTGTGTGGATTGGCACAAAAAAGTATTGTTGTCGATAGCCTCACATCAGAGGGTACAATTCGTTTCGTCCGGTTAAGAAAAACACCAAACGGCTAGCTACTGACCAAAGATGTGTACTAATTGTGAGGCAATCACACAAAGGCCACCAATCATAGCAATGGAAAGGGCGGCTTTTCCACCAGAAACTTGATATCGATCGTGGTTTAATCCGAGTTGGCGTATTTTTTTGACCATCAAAACAGGAAGTGCAACAGCCAACATAACCAGTGCGAGTGAAGCAAAGCCAAGTGCGGTGATGAATCCTTGCGGGTAGTACAATGCAATCAGCATAGGCGGTAAAAACGTCACCAAGCCAGTTTGAAGACGGCCTTGTATGGAAGCTGGCCGTTTAAGCATGTCAGCCATAAAGTCGAACAGGCCAAGGCTGACGCCCAGAAAAGATGTTGCCAATGCCAGATCGGCAAACAGTGAAATAGCATTCGCTACCCGGGTTGAGCCAACAGCGTCGCTAATGGACTGAATAAACATACCCAGGCTGCTGTTTTCTGCTAATGTCTGCGCGCCCAGCACCCCAAAGCTGGCCGCTTGCCACAGGATGTAGATCAGCAAGGGCAGCGCCGAGCCAACCAGCATCACTTTTCTCAGCACCTTGATATTTAAGCCCGTGTATGCCACAACCGACGGAATACTGCCGTGGAAGCCAAACGAGGTAAACATGACAGGAATTGCAGAAATCAGAAGACCTTTTTCAAGGGGCAGTGTAACCAGATTCTCTCCCTCTCCGAGCGGTAATAGCAGTGCCAGAGATAGCCCAAGCAGAATGATTTTCAGCGCAAACAGTCCACGGTTAATGATATCGACTTTATAGGTACCGAGGATAACAACCGTGGCGACCAGCCCGGTAAATATCAACGTGCCAACACATTGTGGTACATCTGCGGCAACCCCCAAGGCATTCAGCTTGGCATGAAACTGACTGCCGCCACCGGCAATGTAGGCCGCACAGAGTGCGTAAAGCAGAAACAGGGTCGACGCACTTGCTACCCACTGTCCTTTTTTTCCGAGAAACTGGCGTGCGAGGCTATTCAGTGTGGCACGTTCCGGGGCGTGCTGGTGCACCTCAAGCATGAGCAAAGCGGTGTAACTCATCAACATCCACATGGCAACCATCAAAATGATCGAGTGGGTAAAGCCAAGGCCGGCGGAGGCCAGTGGAATAGCGAGCATACCTGCTCCAATGGTGGTGCCCGCAATAATGAGCGTGCTCCCTAAAATCTTACTGCGCATAGTTTTCTTCTTGTAATGAGTTTTTTACGTTTTCGGGTTATTAGCGGAGAGTGGATGGGTGAACACAATATAGGTTTATATTTGGCTGTAAAGCGAACCGTAGTTTTAGGCTTACATATTATGTATTTAAATTTTTACACCCTGAGTAAAACTTACAAGCGACGATAATTATTCCATGGGTGATGTTTTTTTGTGCTTGAAGCCGCTTCCTGATAACGTTTGACTATTATTTCAAGCCGAACAGGGAGCTATCGGTGGAACACAGTAAACTTCGGGTTGCGATGCTGAGCACTGGCGAAGAGGTGCTTCACGGAGACATCACCGATACCAATGCCGCCTGGTTGTCCAGACGTTGTTTTGAGGAAGGCTTTGCGATGCACCGCCGTGTTACGGTGGGTGATGCGCTGGATGATATTGCCATTGAGCTTGTGCGTTGTAGTCAGGTATCAGATGTGGTGATAGTCAACGGTGGTCTGGGCCCAACAACAGACGATTTAACGACGGAAGCCATGGCCATGGCGATGGATGTCGATCTTGAGCTTAACGGCCATTGGCTGTCAGTACTGAAAGACCGGTTTGAAAAGAACGGTAAAACGATGCCGAAAAGCAATATCAAGCAGGCGATGCTGCCACAGGGCAGTGAGCTGGTTGATAATCCGGTTGGCAGTGCCTGCGGCTTTTCAGCGATGCTTAATGACTGTCTGTTCTTTTTCACGCCGGGTGTGCCGAGTGAGTTCAAGCAGATGTTCGATAACGAAATACTGCCGAGACTACAGACACGCTACCCCAACACGTATCGTCGTGACATTACCCGCTTCTACACGTTTGGCTTTTCTGAGTCCCTGCTGAATGACAAGTTGGAATCTCTGGCTCTGCCAGAGGATTTCGAGCTTGGTTACCGTTCAGCCTTGCCGTTTATTGAAGTGAAAGTGTTTTCACCCAGACAGCATTCTGACATATCTCTTGTGACAGACGGGGTGCGCAATATATTGGGCGATTTCATGGTGGGTGATGGCAAGCCTATGTTGGATTTTGTGGGAGAATTATTGGCAAGAGCCGGGGTATCCCTAGCCGTGGCAGAAAAATTCTCTGGCGGCTATCTGGCAAACTGGCTTCACCAAAATGATGATACGCGCCATGCATTGCTTCAGGCCTGGGTATTGAGTGAGGCAACGCTGGCGGCAGAAGGGGATTACAACCCCTTGGCGGCTGTTTTGGCGATGGCGGCAGCGTCGCGCGAAAATGCCGGTGCGCATATTGGGCTGGCTTGTGGCAACCTCGATGCTGGCCGTGTTGCATTGGGCTTGTCGAGTGCTGATGGTGACTGGGGTGTTATTGTTAAAGCTCGGCGCAGCCAGACACAGGAAAATCTCAGGGTGTACTGCGGTACGATGCTGCTTGATCTTTTGAGACGCTATTTGACAGGGCAGAATATGTTCCCGGAAATTGCGTCACTGGTCACGCTGGAGTCACTGCATATTCCAGTTGAAGAAAGCGAAGAATCCTAAGGGTAGGGAGCTGCCTGGATCCCCTGTCCCTTTTTAGCTGTGAGTAATGTTCTGTCGAAGCAGGGATAGGATGTACAAAAAGTGACAGCACAAAAAGATCGCCGCGACCGAGTCAGAGGTTCGCGGCTTTTTTTGCTACAAAGGAAACCTGATAATCGAATTCCAGCGAGACATCTTCGCTGGGCGTCGCGCTGCATGTGAGTATTTCACCGGCGGCAAGGTATGCCATGGTATCTGTCTGTGAAACGCGGCCTTTATCCAGTTTACAGCGACAGGCACCACAAACACCGTTGCGGCACTGGAATTCAGGCTGCAACCCTGCCTGCTCAAGTTGTTCGAGCAGGGGCTGGTGGGTATTTCCCACCAGCGTGTGTCCGTTCACGGTAATTGCGATTCGGCTCATAGCTCGAAATCACCCAAATCGTCGATATCAACGTCGTTGTCGATTTGACCCACCAGATATGAACTGATTTCTGCTTCCTGCGGGGCAACCTGCACGTTGTCTGACGACAACCAGGCATTGATCCATGGGATCGGATTCTGGTTTGCGCCCTGATAAGCAGGTTTCAGGCCAACGGCTGCCATACGCAGGTTAGTGATGTATTCCACGTACTGGCACAGAATGTCTTTGTTCAGGCCAATCATAGAGCCGTCTTTGAACAGGTATTCTGCCCATTCTTTTTCTTGCTCAGCAGCGTTTTTGAACAGATCAAAGCAAACTTGCTCACACTCTTTGGCGATCTCTGCCATCTCCGGATCGTCATCACCGGAACGCAGAATATTGAGCATATGCTGGGTACTGGTCAGGTGCAGTGCTTCGTCACGGGCGATGAGTTTGATGATTTTAGCGTTCCCTTCCATCAGCTCGCGCTCAGCAAATGCAAAGGAGCAGGCAAAGCTGACGTAGAAGCGAATCGCTTCCAGCGCGTTGACTGACATCAGGCAGATGTAGAGCTTTTTCTTCAGCTCGCGCAGGGATACCACCACAGTTTGGCCATTTACCGTGTGTTCGCCTTCACCGAGGCGGTGATAGTCACTGGTCGCCTGAATGAGGTCATCATAGTAACCTGCGATGTCATTCGCGCGTTTGATGATGTGCTCATTGACCACAATATCATCAAACACCAGAGACGGATTGGTCACGATGTTACGAATGATATGGGTGTAAGAACGTGAATGGATAGTTTCTGAAAACGACCAGGTTTCAATCCAGGTTTCCAGCTCAGGAATCGACACCAAAGGCAGCAGGGCAACATTTGGGCTGCGACCCTGGATAGAGTCCAGCAACGTCTGGTACTTCAGGTTACTGATGAAAATGTGTTTTTCGTGCTCAGGCAGTTTGTTGTAGTCGATGCGGTCATTGGAGACATCCACTTCTTCCGGACGCCAGAAGAAGGAGAGCTGCTTTTCAATCAGCTTTTCAAAAATTTCATATTTTTGTTGGTCGTAGCGAGCAACATTAACCGGCTGACCAAAGAACATGGGTTCTTTGAGCGCGTTGTTGTTTATTTTAGAAAAAGTGCTGTAAGCCATTGCCGTATTTTTTACCGATTAGTGGAAACTTCAAAGAGGGAGCTTCTGCTCCCTCCGTTATTTGGGTTAGATCTTGCAGGCACCGCCTGCGCAATCATCGTCTTGTGCTGCAAGATCTTTTTGCGCGTCATCTGCACCGTCACGGGTATTGTGGTAGTACAGGGTTTTCACCCCCAGCTTGTACGCCGACAACAGATCTTTAAGAAGCAGCTTCATGGGCACTTTGCCACCTGGCTGTTTGCTTGGGTCATAGTTGGTGTTGGCAGAGATAGCCTGGTCGACAAACTTCTGCATCAGGCCAACCAGTTGCAGGTAACCGTCGTTGGATTCGATGTTCCAAAGCAGCTCGTAGCTGTCTTTGTACTTTTCATACTCAGGGACAACCTGCTTCAGGATGCCATCTTTCGACGCTTTGATTGACACAAAACCACGTGGTGGCTCAATGCCGTTGGTCGCATTCGAAATCTGTGAAGAGGTCTCTGACGGCATCAATGCCGACAGCGTGGAGTTTCGCAGGCCGTGTTCTATGATCTCAGCACGCAGTGCATCCCAGTCATAGTGCAGTGGCTCGTCACAGATTGCGTCCAAATCGCGCTTGTAAGTGTCAATAGGCAGCAGGCCTTTTGCATAGTTAGTTTCGTTAAACGCCGGACATGCGCCACGTTCTTTCGCCAGACCAACAGATGCTTTCAGCAGGTAGTACTGAATTGCTTCGAATGTGCGGTGAGTCAGGCCGTTTGCACTGCCGTCTGAGTAACGCACACCGTTTTTCGCCAGATAGTAGGCAAAGTTAATCACACCAACACCTAGTGTACGGCGGTTCATGGTTGCTTTGCGCGCTGCTGGCAGTGGGTAATCCTGATAGTCCAACAGGGAATCCAGAGCACGGATAGTCAGGTCTGCCAATTCTTCCAGCTCGTCCAGCTCTTTGATGGCACCCAGGTTAAACGCAGACAATGTACACAGTGCAATCTCCCCCTGATCGTCTTCCACATTGGTCAGTGGTTTGGTTGGCAGGGCGATTTCCAGACACAGGTTGGATTGACGAATTGGCGCCACCTGCGGGTCAAACGGACTGTGGGTATTACAATGGTCAACGTTCTGAATATAGATACGACCGGTTGATGCACGCTCTTGCATCATCAGCGAGAACAGTTCTACTGCTTTGCGCGTTTCACGCTGGATAGACGGATCGTTCTCATACTTGACGTACAGACGCTCGAACTCTGCCTGATCGGCGAAGAAAGCGTCATACAGCCCCGGTACGTCTGACGGCGAAAACAGAGAGATGTTCTCACCTTTAATCAGGCGGGTGTACATCAGCTTGTTAATTTGAACACCGTAGTCCATATGGCGGACACGGTTTTCTTCAACACCACGGTTGTTTTTCAGTACCAGCAGGCTTTCTACTTCACGGTGCCAGATAGGGTAGAACAGAGTTGCTGCGCCGCCCCGCACACCACCTTGTGAACAACACTTAACGGCAGTCTGGAAGTATTTGTAGAAAGGAATACAACCGGTGTGAAAAGCTTCACCGCCACGGATTGGGCTACCCAGTGCGCGTATACGACCTGCGTTAATACCGATACCTGCACGTTGGCTTACGTAACGAACAATGGCACTTGCTGTTGCGTTGATAGAATCCAGGCTGTCATCACACTCAATCAGTACGCAAGAGCTGAACTGACGGGTAGGGGTGCGCACACCAGACATGATTGGCGTAGGCAGTGAAATCTTAAACAGGGACACCGCATCATAGAAACGGCGGATATAATCCAGGCGTGTTTCTTTCGGGTAATTAGCAAATAGACATGCAGCTACCATAATGTACAAAAACTGTGCACTTTCGTAGATTTCACCAGTAACACGGTTTTGTACCAAATATTTACCTTCCAGCTGCTTCACAGCTGCATAGGAAAAGTTCATGTCACGCCAGTGGTCGATATAGGAGTCGAGAATATTCAGCTCTTCCGCTGTGTAGTCTTCAAGCAGATGCTTATCATATTTTCCCATCTCAACCATTTTATTGACATGGTCAAGCAGAGTGGGTGGCTCAAATCGACCGTAAGCCTTTTTGCGCAAGTGGAAAACCGCCAGACGCGCCGCTAGATATTGGTAATCAGGTGTCTCTTCTGAGATCAGATCTGCTGCTGCCTTGATAATGGTTTCATGAATGTCTTCAGTTTTGATACCGTCGTAAAACTGGATGTGAGAACGAAGTTCGACTTGTGAAACAGAGACATTGTCGAGGCCTTCAGCGGCCCAGGTGATGACGCGGTGGATTTTGTCGAGATCGATGTTTTCCTTGATACCACTGCGCTTTAAGACGGTAATTTGTTGGTTCATTTATCTTGTTCCCGATGTTTCCTTGCTGAAGACCTGTTTTTGCAACATTTCACAAATTGCAAGGATGATTTGTGATCAATATTTGAAATTGTGGTGTAGTCACCAAAACACTATATATGGGGTCTACGCTCGTATTGGGTAACAAGATAGTGGTGAGGGGCAGATAATGCAAGTTCACCCAAAAGTAGCATTCTGTGGATATCATGGGGATGGGAATTGCTATGTTAGCGCTCACTCACCGCATTATCCTAATTGAGGCAATGGCATAGAAAAAAGCAATATTTTTTGCCGTGTGAAATTAAATAAAAAAAAATATTCTGCTTGATCGCAGGCGAGTTCAATGCATCATTTTAACTTGCTGAATAATGGTTATTTTATAAACTGCATCAGTGTGATCATGATCAGAATAATGACAGTATTTTTTCGGGTGTATTAAAAATCTGATCTGCCTCCCACTGCTCGGGTCGAGCGTCTTTTCCTATGTAACCCCACGCCGCGACAGCAGAAGGCATGTTGGCTGCTTTGGCGGCGATAATGTCGTTTTGTATGTCCCCGACATAGAGGCACTGAGCCGGTTCAACTGTCAGGATCGATGCACCATGTAACAGTGGAGCGGGGTGTGGCTTTGCATGGGGAGTAGTGTCTGCACAGACAATGGTTCTAGCTTGTAAAAGTAGCGGAAAGTAGGGGAGCAGCATACCGGTGAGAAAACCGGGCTTGTTGGTGACAATGCCCCATGGGACGCCCTGGGCTGACAATTGTTCAAGCAGTTCTTCGACACCTCGATAAAGTGTGGTTGAGGTGCAAATATTATCGGCATAGTGCGCCAGAAAAGAACGTCGCAGCTGATCGATATCTTTGCCCTTTAGTGCGTTGCCAAATCCCGCCCGGAGAAGCCCACGGGCACCATGACTGGTATTGGCCTGAATTTGTGCTTCAGAAAGGGGAGGGTATCCATACTCATTTAGGACACTGTTCGCCGCATTTGCCATATCAGGGGCGGTGTCGAGTAAGGTGCCATCCAAATCAAACAGCACGGCTTCTACGCTTCCTTTCATTTATTTTCCTTCTGGCAAAATTAAACCCGGATTACACCGGGTTTTGGGTATGTACGATGTAGTTAACATCCACATTTCGTGGGGACAACCAATACTGACCTGTTAACGGGTTGTAATGTAGCCCGGTCATGTGTTGTTCCCGTAGCGGAGTGCTGTCGATCATTTTAAGCAGTTCTGATGGACGGATGAACTTGTTGTGGTCATGGGTGCCTTTTGGCACGATTTTCATCAGATGCTCTGCGCCGACAATGGCAAACAGCCAGGATTTGGTATTCCGGTTGAGGGTCGAGAAGAATACGTGCCCGCCCGGTTTTACCATCTTTGCGCAGGATGCAATGACTGAGGCCGGATCAGGTACATGCTCCAGCATTTCCATACAGGTGACAATGTCATAATAGCCCTGGTGTGTGTCGGCGTGCTCTTCGGCGGTTGACTGCACGTAAGAAACGGTTGTGCCTGTTTCAAGGGCATGTAGACGGGCAACGGTTAACGGCTCCTTGCCCATATCCAGGCCTGTCACCTCCGCACCTTCCCGCGCCATGCTTTCTGCCAGAATACCGCCACCACAACCCACATCGAGGATCTTTTTTCCGAAGATGCCCAGGCTCCGCTCAATAATATAGTTGAGGCGAAGTGGATTTATCTGGTGCAATGGCTTGAATTCGCCTTCCAGATCCCACCAGCGGGAAGCCACGTCTTCGAATTTCTGAATTTCCGCCGGATCGACGTTGAGTGGGGTTGTCATCTACATCTTATCCCTAAAAATTTTTGCTCATTATACCCGTTTTCATGGCCTTTGCAGGAGGAAGATCACAGGGGGTAAGGCTGACCTCCGAAAAGGTAGGGATCAGCATGGTTCGGCAGATGATATAGGAAGAAAGGCTGTCAGTATTCAAAGCCGGAGGCCTGCCCCCGGCTAGATGGGATAAACGATAGCGATTTTATTGGATAAAGGTTAAGCGGCATTTGCCACGGCGACTGCCGCTAATAGCCCCAATAAAGTGTATTTTCCAACAATGATTGCCATACCTACTGCGTTGATCGCTTTGTATAACATAGCACCTTCCCCCGACTTTTCTCGGCGACACATCATTGTGTCGGGGATATTGTCCGTCACCTAAATAGAGGATATTGGGAGCAGGCTCCCATTGTATTTTCCCTTCTTTTATTACATCAGGATCCGTGAACTGGATGAGGTGTTGTCTTCCAATATGCTTGGTGACACCGGTAACGGAAAAAGACCCCTGAGCGCCACAGAGCCTTTTTCTGGATTTTTGCTGGTTCTACCCTGAGGTTGCATGTTTTTTCGCCCTGTCGCGTGTTAGAGCGCCAAAATAAGAGTAATTCGTGATTTATCTCGGGTTTAAGCTGTGACTCTTGCCCTGCTTTTATGGTATTCTCCCCTGTCTTGCACGTAGTCATTTTTGACATACTTACCTGAGGGATATTGGCTCCATGAGCGATCTTGCTAAAGAGATCACGCCTGTCAACATTGAAGAGGAGCTGAAAAGCTCATACCTCGACTACGCGATGTCCGTTATCGTGGGTCGTGCTCTTCCCGATGTGCGTGATGGTCTGAAGCCTGTACACCGCCGTGTTCTTTTCGCGATGAATGTACTGGGCAATGACTGGAACAAAGCATATAAAAAATCTGCACGTGTTGTCGGCGATGTGATCGGTAAATACCACCCACACGGTGACAGCGCTGTTTACGACACCATTGTTCGTATGGCTCAGCCGTTCTCACTGCGTTACATGCTGGTCGATGGCCAGGGTAACTTCGGTTCGATTGACGGTGACTCCGCAGCGGCAATGCGTTACACCGAAGTTCGTATGGCGAAAATTGCCCACGAACTGTTGGCGGATCTGGACAAAGAAACGGTCGATTACGTTCCTAACTATGACGGTACAGAGCAGATCCCAGAGGTGATGCCAACCCGAATCCCCAACCTGTTGGTTAACGGTGCATCCGGTATCGCTGTAGGTATGGCGACCAATATTCCTCCACACAACTTGACCGAAGTGGTGAATGGCTGTCTGGCTTATATCGAGAATGAAGACATCACGATCGAAGAGCTAATGACCCACATCCCTGGTCCGGACTTCCCGACTGCGGCGATGATCAACGGCCGCAAAGGTATTGAAGATGCCTACCGTACCGGTCGAGGTAAGATTTACCTGCGTTCTAAAGCGGATATTGAAACCGACAAGAATGGCAAAGAAACCATTGTTGTTACTGAGATCCCTTATCAGGTTAACAAAGCCCGCTTGATCGAAAAGATCGCCGAGCTGGTGAAAGATAAGAAGATTGAAGGCATCAGTGCATTGCGTGACGAGTCAGACAAAGACGGTATGCGCATTGTCATTGAATGTAAGCGTGACGCGGTGGCAGAAGTTATTCTCAACAACCTGTACGCTCAGACTCAGCTGCAAACTTCTTTCGGCATCAACATGGTTGCGTTGGATAACAACCAGCCACGCCTGTTCAACCTGAAAGACATGCTGAAGTGCTTCGTGAACCACCGCCGTGAAGTGGTGACACGTCGTACTATTTTCGAACTGCGTAAAGCCCGTGACCGTGCCCATATCCTGGAAGGTCTGGCAATTGCGCTGGCAAATATCGATGAAATTATCGAGCTTATCCGTAATGCCCAAACTCCGGCGGTTGCACGTGAAGCGCTGCAAAACCGTGGTTGGGATCTGGGTACTGTGGCTGTCATGCTGGAAGCGACCGGCGTTGATGCAGCACGCCCTGAGTGGTTGGAAGATGAGTTCGGTGTCCGTGATGGTAAGTACTACCTGACCGAACAACAGGCCCAGGCTATCCTGGATCTGCGTCTTCATAAACTGACCGGCCTTGAGCACGAGAAAATTCTGGATGAATACAAAGAACTGCTGACACTGATCGGCGAGTTGATGTTCATCCTGTCCAGCCCTGAGCGTTTGATGGAAGTGATCCGTGAAGAGCTGGAAGCGGTGCGTGACGGGTTTGGTGATGAGCGCCGTACTGAAATTACCGCAGCAAGCGCTGACATCGATATCGAAGATCTGATCAACCAGGAAGATGTGGTTGTTACCCTGTCGCACGAAGGTTACGTGAAGTATCAACCTCTTACCGATTACGAAGCGCAGCGCCGTGGTGGTAAAGGTAAGTCAGCGACCCGCATGAAGGAAGAAGATTTTATTGAGCGTCTTCTGGTCGCGAACACTCACGATACTATTCTGTGCTTCTCAACCCGTGGCCGTATGTACTGGCTGAAGGTTTACCAGTTGCCGCTGGCATCACGTACTGCACGTGGTAAACCTATCGTTAACCTGTTGCCGCTGGAACAGGATGAGCGCATCACCGCGATCCTTCCAGTGAAAGAATACGAAGATGACAAGTTTGTCTTCATGGCAACCAGCGACGGCACTGTGAAGAAGACCCCTCTGACCGACTTCAGCCGCCCTCGCAGTGCCGGTATCATTGCCGTCAACCTGCGTGAGGGGGATTCATTGATCGGCGTTGATATTACCTGGGGTGATAACGACGTCATGTTGTTCTCGAAATCAGGTAAAGTGGTTCGCTTCCATGAAAGCCAGGTCCGTGCAATGGGCCGGACGGCGGCAGGTGTTCGTGGTATCAAACTGGCCGAAGGTGACAAAGTTGTTTCCCTGATTGTTCCTCACAACGAAGGTGATGTGCTGACTGTGACTGAGAACGGTTACGGTAAGCGTACTGAGCTTTGTGAGTACCCGGCGAAGAGCCGTGCAACTCAGGGTGTTGTTTCTATCAAAGTCTCTGAGCGCAATGGCTGTGTTGTTGGTGCGGTACAGGTAGACACCGGTTACGAGTTTATGATGATCACCAATGGCGGTACGCTGGTGCGCACACGTGTAGCAGAAGTTAGCCAGGTGGGCCGTAACACCCAGGGTGTTCGATTGATTCGTACCTCAGAAGGGGAGCGGGTTGTTGGTCTTCAACGTATTGAAGAGCCAGAAGAAGAGCTGCTTCCATCAGAGGAAGGCGGCGAACTGGCAACCCAGACCGTGTCTGAGGTGCCTGCAGAAGATGCTGCAAATGATGAAGCCAGTGACGAGTAATATGTAGCATTGTCTTCATAAATCTGAAAAACGCAGCGTTCGCTGCGTTTTTTTTATCCCCTTTTAAATTGTGGAGGAAATAGATCCCTGTTTTCCGTTCCAATCGAATAAAAAAGGTGATAAAACAAAATGAACAACAATCTACCGTGGCGTGTTACCGTCCCCAGTACTGGGCGCTATCGGGGGCACTATTCCCTGTTAACACATTAGAAAGCCATAAACATGCGATTTAATGCAGGAGCATTCTTAAATCATGGAAAAGGTCTATAACTTCTCTGCTGGCCCGGCGATGTTGCCGGAAGCGGTTCTGGAAAAAGTACAGGATGAGCTGACAAACTGGAACGGCTTAGGCTCGTCAGTCATGGAGATTTCTCACCGCAGTAAAGAGTTTCTCGCTGTCGTTGAAGAAGCCGAGAAAAACCTCCGTGACCTGCTGTCTATTCCTGACAATTACCATGTTCTCTATGCACAGGGCGGCGCCCGTGCGCAGTTTGCTGCCGTCCCAATGAACTTGTTGGGCAGCAACACCATCGCCGATTATGTAGATGGTGGATACTGGGCTGCAAGTGCTGTGAACGAAGCGAAGAAATATTGCACACCCAATGTCATCAATGTAAAAACAGACATTGATGGTAAGCGTGCCATTCTTCCTGCTAAAGACTGGAAGCTGAGTAGCGACTCGGCGTATGTTCATTTCTGCCCGAATGAGACCATCGACGGTATTGAAATCCGTGATTTGCCAACTACCGATAAGCCTATCGTGGCCGATATGTCTTCGACCATTCTTTCACGTCCGATCGATGTATCAAAATACGGTGTTATTTACGCGGGTGCGCAGAAAAACATCGGTCCCGCGGGTATTACCTTGGTGATCGTTCGGGACGATCTGCTGGGCCGAGCGAAAGATTTCCTGCCAAATGTGTTGGACTACACCACACTGGCCAATAAAGAATCCATGTTCAATACGCCGCCGACCTTTGGTTGGTATCTGGCTGGAGAAGTCTACAAATGGCTGAAAGAACAGGGCGGTGTGGAAGCAATGCAACAGAAGAATGAAGAAAAAGCCGCACTACTTTATGACTTCATTGATGGCTCTGACTTCTATGTGAACAATATCCATTCGGATAACCGTTCGTTGATGAATGTGCCCTTCCAGCTGGCAAACCCCGAGCTGGATGCCAAGTTCCTGCAAGCGTCTGATGCGGCAGGCCTGAAAGCACTGAAAGGTCACCGTGATGTGGGGGGCATGCGTGCTTCCATTTATAACGCAATGTCGCTGGAAGGCGTTCAGGCATTGGTTACGTTTATGCGAGACTTTGAAGCCAAAAACGCATAATTTCGCTTTTAACGGAGAAACCGCCGCAAGCCGGCGGTTTTTTTGTTCGTTTTTGCACAGCTTGAAGCGTGTTTTAAATAAGTGTGCCTCTATATTTTCTTTCCATCCTTTGAAAGCATGCTCTCCTTCGCCTGTTTTTTTCGTCTTCCCATGATGATGTTAAATCGGAACAAAAGTTGACCACTTAGTGCAAGCATTGTGCGCAAACGATTGCTTTTGTGTTTTTCCATTATAAAATGGCGCCCAATTTCCTTCAGCCCAATCACTTAACTGTTTGAATACTCTGAGTAACAGCAATCACAGAGGAATGTATTCAAACAACTGCTTTACCCATTCAGCGTATTGCAGCAGGTAAGTTTTAACAGGTATATACAATGAGCACGTTACGCGACGCCGGAAATGTCCGCCCTTCGGAATTGGTTTATCGTCTTGATGACAGGCCACCACTTCCCCAGACACTTTTTGCTGCTTTTCAGCATCTTCTCGCTATGTTTGTGGCGGTTGTTACCCCTTCATTGATCATTTGTCAGGCACTTGGTTTACCGGCATCGGACACCAATACCATCGTCAGCATGTCGCTTTTTGCGTCGGGCATCGCTTCTTTTATCCAAATCCGCACGTTTGGCCCGCTTGGCTCTGGGTTACTGTCTATCCAGGGTACCAGTTTTAATTTTCTTGGTCCCATTATCGGCGCTGGTTTGGCGATGAAGGCTGGCGGTACGCCAACGGAAACCATGATGGCTGCTATCTTTGGGACCATTATGGTTGCCTCGCTGACAGAAGTGTTTTTGTCCCGTGTACTGGAACATGCCCAACGTATTATTACGCCTCTGGTTTCCGGTATCGTCGTCACCCTGATTGGTCTTACCCTGATCCAGGTCGGTTTAACATCAATGGGCGGGGGGTATGCGGCAATTGAGGACGGCACATTTGGTGACCTGAAAAATCTGCTGCTGGCCGGTTCTGTATTGGCGGTAATTGTGTTGCTGAACCGTATTGATAACCCTTATCTGCGCGTTTCCTCCATTGTGATCGCAATGACCGTCGGCACCCTGATTGCTTTCGCCCTGGGTATGGTGAACACAGCACCGGCACAGGAGGTGGCACTTTTTGCTATCCCACAGCCAATGCAATATGGCATCTCTTTTGATTTTGCGTTGCTCATTCCGCTTATCATTGTTTTTCTTGTGACATCACTGGAAGCGATTGGTGATATCACTGCCACGTCTGAAACTTCAGAGCAGCCGGTTGCTGGCCCTATTTACATGAAGCGCATCAAAGGCGGTGTGTTGGCAGATGGTGTCAACTCTGCGCTTGCTGCAGTGCTGAACAGTTTCCCTAACTCCACGTTCAGCCAGAATAACGGTATTATCCAGCTGACGGGGGTTGCGAGCCGATATATTGGCTACTTTGTCGCGGGTATGTTAGTGATTCTGGGGCTTTTGCCTAGCGTTGCGACATTGGTACAGCTGATCCCTGAGCCTGTTCTTGGTGGTGCAACAATTGTAATGTTTGGCACGATCGCTGCGTCTGGCATCCGTATTATCTCGCGTTGTGAGCTAAACCGGCGTGCGATCCTTATCATGGCACTTTCTTTCTCGATGGGATTGGGTATCGCACAGAAGCCGGAAATCCTGCAATTTATGCCTGAGTGGGTGAAAAATATCCTTTCTTCCGGCATGGCTGCCGGTGGTTTAACCGCCATTATATTGAATATGGTGCTACCGCCGGAATCCCCTTCAAAGCATAACTAACGGAATCTTCCCAAAAGGGTGGTGGGGGGAAGCAGTCTCGCCGCTACCCTTCCTTTAAACCTCTAACCTTACAACGCTCAGGGATGGAGATAGTTGTGTCGGGATTGGTTGCCGTCTCAGGAGCATTCACTGGCAGCTTTACTATTGCCCTGTTCGTTGTGGTTTTTGTGAAGAAAATGACTCGTTAAAGCATTACTTTGAAATTGATGTTTAGACGCCGCAAAGGGTAGCCCCCGCGTGGCTTTTTCGATACTCTCGGGAAACGAAAAATTAAGGATCTATGTTGTTCAGATGGAGCAGTTGACATTACAACCCATTTCTAAGATTCATGGTGAAGTAAATCTTCCCGGCTCGAAAAGCGTGTCGAACCGAGCACTTCTTTTAGCCGCCCTAGCAAAAGGGACGACCCGTTTAACCAACCTGTTAGACAGTGATGATATTCGCCACATGCTCAACGCACTGGGCAAACTCGGCGTGTCTTATCAATTGTCGGAAGACAAAACAGAGTGTGTGGTTGAAGGTTTGGGCTCGCCATTTAAAACCTCTGAACCGATGGAGCTGTTTCTGGGGAATGCCGGTACAGCGATGCGACCATTAGCCGCTGCGCTTTGCCTTGGCGAAGGCAACTATGTGCTGACGGGGGAGCCGCGTATGAAGGAGCGCCCCATTGGGCATCTTATCGATGCGATGCGCACCGTGGGAGCCGATGTCACTTATCTGGAAAATGAACACTATCCGCCACTTAAGATCGCCAGTAAAGCGATCCAGGGAGGCGATGTGGAAATTGATGGCTCTATTTCCAGTCAGTTTCTGACCGCGCTATTGATGACTGCACCGCTTTTCAGCGGAGATACCCATATCCGTATCAAAGGTGATTTGGTCTCCAAGCCATACATTGACATCACGTTGCACATCATGGCGCAGTTCGGCGTGCAAGTGGTAAACAATGACTACAAGACCTTTGACGTAAAAGGAAATCAAACTTACATCGCACCGGGTGATTTTCTGGTTGAAGGAGATGCATCCTCTGCGTCCTATTTCCTCGCCGCCGCTGCAATTAAAGGCGGTGAGGTAAAGGTTACCGGCATTGGAAAGAAAAGCGTTCAGGGCGATGTGAAGTTTGCTGATGCATTAGCCGCCATGGGAGCAGACATCGAATGGGGCGATGACTATGTGATTGCCCGTCGCGGTGAGCTGAAAGCGGTCGATATGGATTTCAACCATATTCCGGATGCCGCGATGACCATCGCCACCACAGCACTGTTTGCACAAGGGACCACCGTTATCCGGAATGTGTATAACTGGCGTGTAAAAGAAACGGATCGTCTTTCCGCCATGGCTACAGAACTGCGTAAAGTCGGGGCTGACGTCGAAGAAGGTGAGGATTATATCAAGATCACACCCACTGCGAACCTGAAACACGCCGCGATTGACACCTATGACGATCACCGCATGGCAATGTGTTTTTCGCTGGTGGCGTTGAGTGATACTCCGGTAACCATCAATGATCCGACGTGTACCTCAAAGACGTTTCCGGATTATTTCGACAAACTGAGCGCATTGTCGGAAAGCTAACATCACATTGAACGGAACAATGACAGAGCAGGTCAGCGTGTTGCTGACCTGTTTTTTTTATCCAGACTTCCCTATAATACGCCACCGATTCTATGGAGTAGTTTGCTCGCTTTGGCAGAATCGCCGCACAGTAATCTACTCTATTTTCTAACGTTTTGGAGAATTGTATGTCTACCCATGCGCCCGTAATTACCGTTGATGGCCCAAGTGGTGCCGGAAAAGGGACCCTTTGTATGCTGTTGGCGGAAAAGCTGGGCTGGCATCTGCTTGATTCCGGTGCGATTTATCGCGTACTGGCACTGGCAGCGATTCATCACGGTGTAGACCCCGATTCTGAAGAGGCGCTGGTCCCCTTGGCTGCCCATCTTGATGTCCAGTTCAAAGCCGAGGGCGAGTTGGTGAAAGTCATCCTTGAAGGTGAGGATGTTTCGGGTGAGTTACGTAAAGAGGAAACCGGCATGGCTGCATCGAAAGTTGCCGCGCTGCCACGTGTCCGTGAAGCGTTATTGCGCCGCCAACGTGCGTTTGCAGAAGCCCCCGGACTGGTTGCAGATGGCCGGGATATGGGCACCGTGGTTTTCCCCAAAGCCGAGGTTAAAATTTTCCTTGATGCCAGCGCGGAAGAACGCGCCCAGCGCCGCATGAATCAGTTGCAACAAAAGGGGTTAGATGTTAACTTTGACCGCCTTTTAAGCGAAATTCAGGAACGTGATGATCGCGACCGCAACCGAGCTGTCGCGCCATTGCGTCCCGCGGACGATGCATTGGTCCTTGATTCCACCTCTCTCAACATTGAGCAGGTTTTCGAGCAAGCATTGGCCTATATTGAAAGTAAACTTACCGCTGCTCACTGAAGCAGCGGGTTTAACCGTTGGTCGCAAGGATGATGACTGACATTACTATCAACCCCACGAGGTAGGACACCCGTGGCAGTTTAAATATTGAAGATTAAATTAATGACTGAATCTTTTGCTTCACTCTTTGAAGAATCTCTGAAAGAGCTAGAAACCCGCCCAGGTGCTATCGTTAAAGGTACTGTAGTTGCTATCGAGAACGGTTACGTTCTGGTTGACGCAGGCCTGAAATCTGAATCTTCTATCCCAGCAGAGCAGTTCAAAAACGCTGCTGGCGAGCTGGAAATCGAAGTTGGTGCTGAAGTAGACGTAGCACTGGACGCGATTGAAGACGGTTTCGGTGAGACTCAACTGTCTCGCGAAAAAGCGAAGCGCCACGAAGCTTGGATCCAGCTGGAGAAAGCTTACGAAGAAGCTGAGACTGTTATCGGTATTATCAACGGTAAAGTGAAAGGTGGTTTCACTGTTGAGCTGAACGGTATTCGTGCGTTCCTGCCAGGTTCACTGGTTGACGTTCGTCCAGTTCGCGACACTGCTCATCTGGAAGGTAAAGAGCTGGAGTTCAAAGTTATCAAGCTGGACCAGAAGCGCAACAACGTTGTTGTTTCTCGTCGCGCAGTTATCGAATCTGAAAACAGCGTTGAGCGTGATGAGCTGCTGGCTTCTCTGCAAGAAGGCATGGAAGTTAAAGGTATCGTTAAGAACCTGACTGACTACGGTGCATTCGTAGATCTGGGCGGTGTTGACGGCCTGCTGCACATCACTGACATGGCTTGGAAACGCGTTAAGCACCCATCAGAAATCGTTAATGTTGGTGACGAAATCAACGTTAAAGTTCTGAAGTTCGACCGTGACCGCACTCGCGTATCTCTGGGTCTGAAGCAACTGGGTGAAGATCCATGGGTTGCAATCGCTAACCGTTACCCAGAAGGTCATAAACTGACTGGTCGTGTAACTAACCTGACTGACTACGGCTGCTTCGTTGAAATCGAAGAAGGTGTTGAAGGTCTGGTACACGTGTCTGAAATGGACTGGACTAACAAGAACATTCACCCATCTAAAGTTGTTAACGTGGGTGACGAAGTTGAAGTTATGGTTCTGGACATCGACGAAGAGCGTCGCCGTATCAGCCTGGGTCTGAAGCAGTGTAAAGCGAACCCATGGCAGCTGTTTGCAGAAATGCAAAACAAAGGCGATCGCGTAACTGGTAAGATCAAGTCTATCACTGACTTCGGTATCTTCATTGGTCTGGAAGGCGGCATCGATGGTCTGGTTCACCTGTCTGACATTTCTTGGAATGTTGCTGGTGAAGAAGCCGTTCGCGACTTCAAGAAAGGCGACGAAATCTCTGCAGTTGTTCTGCAAGTAGATGCTGAGCGTGAGCGTATCTCTCTGGGCATCAAGCAGATGGAAGAAGACCCATTCAACAACTACCTGGCTGACAACAAGAAAGGTGCGATTGTTAAGGGTAAAGTGACTGCAGTTGACGCGAAAGGCGCAACCGTTGAGCTGATCGAAGGCGTTGAAGGTTACCTGCGTGCTTCTGAAGCATCACGTGACCGCGTTGAAGATGCAACGCTGGTTCTGGCTGTTGGCGACGAAGTTGAAGCGAAGTTTACCGGTGTTGATCGTAAGAACCGCGTAATCAACCTGTCTGTTCGCGCGAAAGACGAAGCTGAAGAACAAGAAGCGATGGCAACACTGAACAAAGCTGATGAGGCTGCGTTTGGTAATGCAATGGCTGACGCGTTCAAAGCTGCGAAAAGCGAATAATTAATGTGAAGTGAGGGGGAAAGTTTCCCCCTCTACAGTTATACTGTTGAGAAACATACTAAAGCGGGGTGAATATGACGAAGTCTGAGTTGATCGAAAGGCTGTGTAGTCAACAAACCCATCTTTCTGCCAAACAGGTAGAAGATGCCATCAAGGAAATCCTTGAGCACATGGCCACTACACTCGAAGAAGGTGACCGAATCGAGATTCGTGGTTTTGGTAGTTTCTCTTTGCATTATCGCGCTCCTCGTGTTGGACGAAATCCAAAGACTGGTGACAAAGTTGAGCTCGACGGCAAGTACGTTCCTCACTTTAAACCAGGCAAGGAGCTTCGCGACCGGGTCAACATTCGCTGATTCGATTTCGGATAAAAAAACGGCATGCCATTCGTATGCCGTTTTTTTTATGTCTAATGCAATGGTCTGACAAGCCAAATTACTGCATAATCACAGATATACCCAAACCTCTTTATATGTACGCTGGGTGCGTATCGAGGCGGTTTTGGTATAAGAGTTCGGTAACCATTTGATTGGACGCCTTTGCGTATCATCATTCGGAGAAAAATAAGGGAGCGACCGTGAAGATTATTGGTATCGTACTACTCGTCTTGTGTTTTCTTATCACACTCGCCCTTGGTGCACAGAACCAGGAAGTCGTGAATTTTAACTATCTGGTTGCACAGGGAGAGTTTCGATTATCTCTGCTTTTGGGCGTAGTATTTGGCACCGGTTTTGCGCTTGGCTGGCTAATTTGTGGCATGCTTTACCTAAAAGCGCGTATGTCGGCAGCTATGCTGAAAAAACAGGTGAACAAACAGCGTCAGGAGCTAGATAAACTGCGAATGGACCCTGTTAAGGAATAAGCGTAAATGCTAGAGCTGCTGTTTCTGTTGCTGCCAATTGCTGCCGGCTACGGCTGGTATATGGGCAATAGGAATGCTCGTCATCGTCGGCAGGACCAGTCACACCATCTATCACGACAATATGTCGCAGGTTTGAATCTGCTGTTATCGGATCAATCCGACAAAGCAGTGGACTTGTTTATAGAGCTGCTTCAGGTCGACAACGAGACGATTGATACACACCTTGCTCTCGGCAATCTTTTCCGGTCCCGAGGAGAGGTCGATCGTGCTATTCGTATTCACCAGAATCTGATCGCTCGTCCTAATCTCACGCTGGATCAACGTAACCTTGCACTACAACAGCTCGCCAAGGATTACATGGTTGCTGGCTTCTTTGACCGTGCCGAGAAAATTTTCCATCAATTGATTGAAGAACCTGATTACAAAGAATTCGCCCTTCAGCAGCTTCTGGCTATTTATCAGCAAACCCGTGAGTGGGATAAGGCTATCGATATAGCGACCAAGCTGGTGAAAAGTGGAAAGAGCAAACTTAAGCGTGATATTTCGCATTTCTATTGTGAACTCGCTATGCAGGCGATGGGTGACAGTGATGAGAAGGGGGCACGCCAGTTATTAAAGAAAGCATTGGCGACAGATAAATCCTGTGTTCGTGCATCGTTGATGTTGGCGCGTCTCGACATTGCAAGTGAAGAGTATAAAGATGCTACAAAGGTACTGGAACAGGTGCTGGAGCAAGATCCGGACTTTGTCAGCGAAGCATTGCCATTACTGGAACAATGCTATAACCAGATGAACAAGGAAATGGCGTTAATCCGTTTCCTGAGAAATTGTATTGAAAAGAATGCTGGTGCTTCAGCCGAACTCATGATGGCTGATATTATCAGCGACCATGAAAACCCCGCCATGGCGCAAAGTTTCCTCACCCGTCAGTTGACCAAAAACCCTACAATGAAAGGGTTCCACAAGCTGATGGAATTACATGTTGGACAGGCGGAAGAGGGGCGGGCAAAGACCAGCCTGAACACACTCAAGCAACTGGTTGAAGAGCAGCTTAAAGTAAAGCCTCACTACCGATGTCGTAAGTGTGGCTTCTCGACGCACTCCCTTTACTGGCATTGCCCGTCTTGTAAAGGTTGGGGTTCGATAAAACCGATACGAGGCTTAGACGGAGAATAATTAGGAATGCAGGATCCGAAAGTAATTGTTGCATTGGATTACCCAAATATTGATCAGGCGTTGGCGTTTGTTGACCGTATAGAGCCAGGCAGTTGCCACCTGAAAGTAGGGAAGGAGATGTTTACCCTTTATGGTCCTGACTATGTTCGTCAGCTGCATGAGCGTGGACACACTGTCTTTCTGGACCTGAAATTTCATGATATTCCAAATACGTGTGCTCGTGCTGTGGCTGCGGCTGCAGAGCTTGGCGTCTGGATGGTGAATGTGCACGCCAGCGGTGGTGAACGTATGATGGTGGCAGCACGTGAAGCGCTGGAACCGTATGGCAAAGATAAACCACTGCTCATTGGCGTCACCGTACTGACCAGTATGGAACAAAGTGATCTTGCCGGTATCGGTATTAACCGTGAACCACAAGATCATGTGATGTCTCTGGCGACATTGACCCGTAACAGTGGCCTTGATGGTGTTGTTTGCTCTGCCCATGAATCCGCTTTATTGAAAGGTGCCTTGGGGCAGGATTTTAAACTGGTGACACCGGGTATTCGCCCAGCAGGCAGTGACGCCGGTGATCAGCGTCGTATCATGACGCCAGAAGAAGCAGTTGCAGCAGGTTCTGATTATCTGGTTATTGGCCGTCCGATTACCCAGGCTGCTGATCCGATGGCGGTACTGACAGCGATCAACGCTTCGTTGGCTTAACCCCTGGCCGGAAATGAAAACCAAGACAACGCCCTGCAACTGCAGGGCGTTTTGTTGTAAGTGTTATACCGAGTGGTATCGGGCGCGCCTGTCGAGTGTGGGTGCGGTAAAGTGGCTTTCAATCAGGCGCTGGGTCAGCGCATGTTCCGGCGCAGTAAATATCTGTTGGGTGGCGCCGGACTCCACCACTTCTCCGCGTTGCATCACCATCACCTTATCGGCGATGTGCTTTACCACTCCCATGTGCTGAGACACATACACATATGAAAGGCCCATCAACTCCTGCAGTTCCAATAACAGGTTAAGGATCTGGGAGCGCATAGACATGTCCAGTCCATTCAGGGCTTCATCCGCCACAATCACAGACGGTTGCAGGATGAGCGCTCGCGCAAGCGACACCCGCTGTTTCTGGCCGGTGGCCAGCATCTGTGGGTAAAAGTAAGCATGTTCAGGCAAAAGCCCGACCTGACGCAGGGTGTCCACAACGCGTTTTTCACGCTCTTGCGGTGTCATATTCGTATTTCGTTTTAGTGGCGCTTCCAAAATCTGGCCTATCTGGTTTCTTGGGTTCAAGGACGTGTTGGGATCCTGGAAAATCATCCGGATCAGTTTACAGCGTGTTTTATAATCGCTGGGTTGCAGTACGTCACCGTTCACCCTGATTTCCCCTCCGGTTGGTGCAACAACGCCTGCAAGCATTTTTGCCAGCGTTGACTTGCCCGAGCCATTTTCACCGATGAAAGCGATAGTTTCGCCCGCATCCAATGAGAAGGACACCGGTTTTACCGCTTCAATCACCCGCTTAGTAAACAGGCCGGTACGGTATTGGTAGTTTTTGCTTAAGCTATCCACTTCAAGCAGTGCGGTCATGCTTTTTGGCTTCCATATTTAGGGGGAAATGACAGGCAAACTTATGGTTTTTCACTTTGCGCGTGCGGGGTACTTCCACACATTTACGCTGTGCATAAGGGCAGCGTGGGCCCAAGCGACAACCAATAGGCAAATTCTGTAGCGGTGGAATAGAGCCCGGCAACGTTTCCAGTTTACTCTTGTGGGCGATGTCTTTGCTGAAATCGGGCATGGCACGGAGCAAAGCATCGGTATATGGATGGTGGGGGGACTGGAGAATTTGGTCCCGCCCAGCCGATTCCACAGACTGGCCGCAATACATCACAGTAATACGGTCAGCCCATTGGGTCACCATGGTCAAGTCATGGCTGATCAGCAAAATCGTGGTGTTTGCCAGTTGATTGGTCCGGCTCAGCAGGCGGAAAATCTGGGCCTGGGTGATGGGATCCAGATCGTTGGTCGGCTCATCAGCAATTAACAGGCGAGGGCGGTTGGCGATGGCCATCGCGATCATCACTTTCTGGCACTCGCCGTCGGTCAACTCATAGGGGTAGCTTTTCATCACCCGTTTGTGATCTTTTATACCGACTTTGTGGAGCAAGGCGATAGACTGTTGCTTACGCCAGGAAAGGCGTTGCCACCAACTGCCAGTGAACGAACTGGATGGAATGGCTTCTTCCAGTTGGTAACCTAACTGTTCTGAAGGGTCGAGACAGGTTGAAGGCTCCTGAAAAATCATCGCAATGTCTTTACCTACCACATGACGCCGCTCTCTGGCAGGCAGGGCAAGCAGGTCAATGTTACCCAGACGAAGACGGTCAGCAGTAACACGCCAATTATCTTTGGTGACACCACAGATAGCTTTTGCCACCAAACTCTTACCCGAGCCGGATTCTCCGACCAAGCCACGGATTTCCCCTTCGTTGATGGTCAGGCTCATGCGATCCACGGCTTTCACCATGCCCTGAGGCGTTTCAATTTCTATTGTCAGGTGTCGAATATCTAACAACGGCATTATTCAGTCCCCGCATTAATTGCCTGCGTCAGGCCATCACCGACAAGGTTTACCACCAGCACACTGATCATGATAGCGAGTCCGGGCAGTGTGACTGTCCAAGGGGCAGTAAACACAAGCTCAATGGAATCTCCTAACATTGCGCCCCATTCTGGAGAGGGTGCCTGTGCTCCCAGGCCAAGGAAACCCAAGGCTGCGATATCCAAAATCGCCACCGAAATCGCACGGGTAAGCTCAGTGCTGAGTGTTACTAATATATTTGGTAACACCGAATGGCATAGAAGGTAAAAATTGTTTGCGCCATCTAACCGGGCAGCGAGAATATACTCTTTCTCCATTTCAGCATGTACGGCGGTATAAACGGCACGGATAAAGCGGGGAATAAGTGCCAGCCAAACCGCTAACAGAATATTGAGCTCCCCCGGCCCCTGAAACGCCACAACGATGATAGCCAGCAGCAGCGATGGGATTGTCAGCACCGTATCCAGAAGGTGGTTGAGGAAACTGGATTTCAGACCAGATGTCATGCCAGCGAGAATACCGATAAGCACCCCAATAATGCTGGCGGCAAGGGCCACCAGTATTGCATAACCAAACGTGAGTCGAGAACCTTCAATCAGGCGCGATAACATGTCACGGGTGAGGTCATCAGTCCCGAGAAAGTAATCAACAGAGCCTTTTGTGTCCCACGAGGGCGGCATTAACAATTCACCGGTCGGGTATTGAGCATCGAATGGCGCAATCCAAGGGGCAAGCACTGTTACCAGTACCAACAGACACAGGCACCAAAAGCCAAACACAGCCAGAGTATTTTCCCGGAAAGCTTTCCAAGAGCGCTCTATTTGATTGGGAATATGCGCTTCCTGATACACACTATTTGAGGGCATACCATTCCTTCCTTGCCAGTGGACTGATGGCTGCGCCAGCCAGATCTGAGAAAATGTTCGCCAGCAATACCACACTGCCGACAACCAATACGCCGGCCTGAACAGCAACATAATCCTGGAAGCTCAACGCATCCAATAGCCAGGTACCGATCCCCGGCCAGTTGAAAACAGATTCAGTAATAATGGCAAATGTCATCATGGTAGAAATCTGGATACCAAACTTGGGGATAATCGGTGGCAACGCATTTTTAATGACATGACGCATCACGATTTCTGATTTAGACAACCCCTTGGTTGCCGCCGCCTTGATGTAATTCTGGTTCATGACTTCACCCACTGAATCACGCAGCAATTTGATGATCTCTGTGGTTGGGGCGACCGCCAATACCAGAGTTGGCATGATAAGGTGGCGAACAATGTCTTCTAGTGCCTGACTGCGTTGCGGGTGATGGGAAAGCAGCACATCGACAAAAGCAAACCCCGTGATAGTTGGGATCTCAAAAAGCAGGTTGTGGCGCCCAGATACTGGCAACCAGCCTAGATAGAGCGAGAACACCATGATCATCAAGAGCGCCATCCAGAAGATAGGCATTGAGAAAGTCAGTAGTGTGATAGACGAAATCATTACGTCTGTGGATGAGCCACGACGTATACCTGCCAGGGTGCCAAAAGGGATCCCCAACATCAATGCCACCAAAAAGGCAAAAAAGCACAGCTCAAGGGTGGCAGGAAACACGCGGGCAAGTGATTCAGTCACCGGCTCTCCATTGGTAGCAACGCCAAGATTGCCGTGTATCAGCTCGCGAAGGTATTGCAGCCAACCGACCCAATATTCGTGTTGGTTATAGACTGAGAGCGGGTCGAGTTTCACGATGTTATAGCCAATCATCGTCAGGATCAGCAAGGTGATGATGAAAAGATTGAGCCGTCGAATAGCGTAGATCAACATAGATCAGCGGCTCCTGGATACGTTTGCAAAAGATTTGTCTCCAAATGGACTTAATATAATGCCCTGAAGTGAGGCATTACGTGCCTGATAATGAACGCCATGTGCCAGAGGGATCACTGGCATCCGGTCATTGAGAATTGACTGTGCCTGCGAATAGAGCGAACGGCGCTGGTTACGGTCATCAATCGCAATGGCGGCGTCAAGGAAACGGTCAAAGTAGCGGTTACACCAGCTTGACAGGTTCCAGCCGGTAAACTTGGCATTACAAGAAAGCAGTGGGCGCAGGAAGTTATCGGGGTCACCATTGTCAGCAATCCAGCCGGTTAACACCATGCCCAAGCCAGAAATATCGTCCCGCAACAGCTTCCGGTTAATGTCTTCCAGCGTAATAATATTCACCTTGATGCCAATCGGCGCAAGGTTAGCTTGGATCAGTTCTGCCGTTTTCCGTGGGCTGGGATTATACGCCTTTGGTGTCAGGGGAACGACTAAATCGATTTCAAAGCCATGGCGGTATCCAGCTTTAGCCATCAGGCTGATCGCCAATTGTGGATCATAGGCGACATAAGATTTTTCATTATACGCCCAGGACATGGGTGGTAGCATGCCATTGGCCGGTGTGCCTGTGCCATAGTAAACCGACTGGATTAAGGCATCGCGGTTGATGGCGAGGCTGATTGCCTGTCGAACTTCCAGTTCAGAAAGCGCTGGATGGCGGGTATTCAAAGCAAGAAACGCCACATTCATCCCCGTTTGCGAGGCCAGCACAAAATCGGGATTATTTTCAATCACTGACAATTGGCTGGCAACCGGTGACGAGAGCACATCGCACTCGCGGGTGATAAGTTTACTCAGTGACCCAGTTCCCCGGTTGCTGATGTCATACACTATCTGCCCCATAGGGGCTGCACCATTCCAGTAACCCCAGTGACGCTTGAGGCGAATGTAACGATGTGGCTCATACTCATCGAGATAAAATGCCCCTGATCCCACAGGATGAGAGTCTAACTTTTCCGGCATTCCTTTTTTCAGCAGGTGCTCAGCATACTCTGCGGAATGGATCACTGCATACGTAGTCGACAAGGTCGACAGGAATGAGACATCTGGCCGGGTGAGGGTAAATTTGACGGTGTATGTATTCAGTGCTTCGATGTTTTCCACCAAACCGGAAAAATCCATACTGTCAAACCAAGGGTATTCTCCGCCAGAGACCCAATTGAACGGGTGCGTAGGGTCAATCAGGCGCTTAAAGCTGAACACCACGTCTTCTGCGTTAACGCCACGCTGGGGAATAAACCAGTCTGTGACTTGAAAGCTGGCACTGTGGCGAAGGTGAAAAATATATTCTTTACCATCAGGACTGACCTCCCAGCGTTGCGCCAACATAGGTTTGGGCTGGTAGGTCTTGGGGTCCAACTGTAGAAGACGGTCGAAAATCTGGCTTGAGAGCGCATCAGCAGTCAGGCCTCCGTCGGTCAACTGAGGGTTGAAGGTATTGGGTTGACCCGGACCACAGTAAATGAAACCACGATTACGTGCCGCGTTGTCTGAGAACGGGTCTTCACATCCAGCTAAAAGAAGGATGGTAACGCTTGCAATAAACAAGCGGCCTAGAGCGCTCATAAGCCAATGATTAGGTGATAAAGTTAAGTGTTTTAATCTACCACTGATGCAACAGAGTGACCAAGTGGTGGCGCAAATATCTGGTGTATTTCAGAACAATTGGCGAAAAACTCAAACCAGGTCGGTGTTTTCATCACCCACGAGCTGATATTTCCGCAGCAAGCCCCTTATTTGATGGTAGCTTAAGCCAAGCAAGTCTGCGGCACGCCGTTGATTAAATCGCGCTTGTTCCATCGCCTTTTCAACAATCGCCTTTTCCTGCTCCTGCTGCCACTGGCGTAAATCCATCGGGAAGGTGAATGGCGTCTGGGTGGGTGTGTTTTCTATCGGAGATTCTTTTTTCCACGGTGCTTTAAACGGGTCGAGCTGGATATCATCAGCATCGACCTGGCTGTTTTCGTCAGCATGGCGATAAATGGCGCGCTCCACCACGTTTTTCAGCTCCCTGACGTTGCCTGGCCAGTGGTAGGTATTTAATGCTTCAATGGCGCGATCACTAAAGCCGGAGAAATAACGGTAACCCAATTCACGGCACATCCTCACTGCATAATACTCTGCCAATAAGAGAATATCCCCCTGACGCTCACGAAGCGGTGGCAGGTGAATCACATCAAACGCCAGGCGATCGAGAAGATCGGCGCGGAATTCCCCTTGCTCTGCAAGCAGAGGCAGGTTTTCGTTGGTGGCACAGATCAGACGGACATCAGCGCTCAGTACGTCGCTGCCACCCACGCGCTCGTATTCACCATACTCAATCACGCGAAGCAGTTTTTCCTGCACGCCAAGGGGGGAAGTAGCGAGTTCATCCAGAAACAGGGTGCCACCCTCTGCCCGTTCAAAACGGCCTTTATGCCTGCCTTTGGCGCCACTGAACGAGCCTGCTTCGTGGCCGAACAGCTCTGAATCAATCAATCCCTCACTGAGCGCTGCACAATTGAGGCTGACGAGTGGGCCATCCCAACGACGTGACAAATAGTGCAGGCGTTTCGCGATAAGCTCTTTACCGGTTCCCCGTTCGCCAAGGATCAGTACAGGGCGATCAAGAGGGGCAAGGCGGGAGACGTGATCCAACACGGAAAGGAAATGGTCGGATTCACCAATAAGATTATCAGGTTTCTGCATGGTTAAATTTGCCAACTGTTAGTTTATTTCATCATACGCTACAAGGTGAGAATTGCACATTTTTGTTTAACTGTTTGTATTTTAAAAAGAATAAAAGTTGGCACGCCACTTGATATGTGACCGATAAAGCGCACAGCGCGCATTCGGAAAAAGGAGTATCACAATGGGTATTTTCTCTCGCTTTGCAGATATTGTTAACGCTAACGTCAATTCACTGTTGGATAAGGCTGAAGACCCACAAAAAATGGTTCGCCTGATCATTCAGGAGATGGAGGACACGCTGGTTGAGGTCCGTACCTCTTCAGCACGGGCGCTGGCAGACAAAAAAGAGCTGGCGCGTAAAATCGAAGGTATTGAGCGCCAAATGACAGACTGGCAGGAAAAAGCGACGCTGGCGCTGCAAAAATCCCGTGAAGATTTGGCGCGTGCTGCCTTGATTGAAAAACAAAAAGTGCACGATATCTTGCTGACGCTCAAAGAAGAATACACGCTGGTCGAAGAAACCATCAACAAGCTGGGTAACGAAATTGCAGAGCTTGAAACCAAGCTGGCTGAAACCCGTGCCCGCCAGCAAGCGTTGGTGATCCGCCGTGAAGCGGCAGGCAAACGTCGTGACGTTCGTCGCCAGTTGGATACCAGCCGCACCGACGAAGCGCTGGCAAAGTTTGAGCAATATGAGCGCCGCATCGATGAACTGGAAGCCGAAGCAGACAGTTACAGCATCGGCAAAGGCAGACGCCTTGAAGATGAGTTTGCCGACCTGCAAGCGCAAGATGAAATTGAAAAAGAACTCGCGCGCATGAAAGCAGAACTTAAGGACAAAGAATAAACCCTCACAAAGGTAAGGAGTAGGCATGTCAATGGCGTTTCTTTCAATTCCACTGGTGGTGTTTTTTGTCTTTGTGGCACCCCTGTGGTTGTGGCTCCACTATCGCAGTAAACGACAAGTCGGTCAGGGCTTGAGTGGTGATGACTACGAGCAACTGCAAGCCCTGGCTGACCGCGCGGAAGCATTGCAGGATCGCATCCATTCGCTGGAGCGTATTCTTGATGAAGAAGCGCCAAACTGGAGACACAGACGATGAACAAAACGTTGTATCGTGATCCTGTAAACGGGAAGATCGGCGGTGTTTGTGCAGGTGTCGCCGATTACTTTGGCGCAGAAACCTGGCTGGTAAGGATCCTGACAGTAACAGCATTCCTGATGGGGTTGGGCTTTTTTGTCATCGTGGCGTATATTGCTGCCATGCTGATACTGGAAAAAATGCCGCCAGAGGAAGCCAAGCGCACGTTTCATTACAAAGAACACCAGGTGAAACAAAAACCTTGGCAACAAGGCAAATCAGCAAGCCAGTTACTGGCTGATATCGACAATGAAATGGGAGAGATGGAGCGAAACGTCGCCAAGATGGAAGCGTACGTGACATCAAAAGAGTACGAGTTGAACCGACAGTTCAAGACACTCTGAATCCCGACAAACGATATCAAGATGTCCTCGTCCCCTGTCTCAACCGACAGGGGATTTACCTTTTGAGGGGTACTGTAATTCATGAAATCCGTGAAGCGTCAGGTCAATAAATGGGTGAGCCGGGGGCTCGACAGGCATGTGCGTCTTGCTGTAACGGGCCTTTCCCGCGCCGGCAAAACGGCTTTTATTACTTCACTTATCAACCAATTGCTCCATAGTGCAACCAACCCTCGCATGCCATTGTTTGCTCCGGTCAGGGAAGGGCGTGTATTGGGTGCGCGGCGTGTTCAGCAGAGCCAGCTTCATATTCCATCATTTGATTACGATCTGGGTATCCAATCGTTGCATTCACGTCCGCCGACCTGGCCAGCCCCGACACGTGATGTCAGTGAAATCCGTTTGGAAATCCGCTATCGCCCAGAAAAAGGCGCGATGAAACTGTTGCAAGATACCGCGACACTGTATCTCGATATCGTGGACTATCCCGGAGAATGGCTGCTTGACCTGCCCTTGCTTTCCATGAGCTTTGATGAATGGTCACGCAAACAAAGCGGCATTTTGACCGGGAAACGGAAAGCACTTGCGGACGAATGGCTTCAAGCTGTCGACAGTTTTGACCCTTTAGCCGATGCCGATGAGAAATTGATTGGCCAGATCGCGACGAAATTTACCGCTTACCTGCATGCGTGCAAGCAAGAGGCGGGGCTGCACTGGGTGCAACCGGGCCGGTTTGTGTTGCCGGGAGAGTATGCCGGCGCGCCAGTGCTGCAATTCTTTCCGCTGATTGGCAACCAATATGGAGAAGGTCAACTGGCGAATGCGCCGAGAACCAGCAACTATGCCATGTTGAAGCAGCGCTACGATTACTATTGCCAGCATATTGTTAAAGGGTTTTATCAGGAGCATTTTTCTAAGGTCGACCGCCAGATTGTGCTGGTGGATACGTTGCAACCTTTGAACGCTGGCCCCGCATCATTTAACGATATGAGAATGGCATTGGAGCAGCTCATGCAAAGCTTCCGCTATGGTAAAAGCGGATTGCTACGCCGCCTGTTTGCGCCGCGTATTGATAAGATTTTGTTTGCTGCCACCAAAGCGGATCATGTGACCCCAGACCAGCACCCGAATCTGGTGTCCTTACTGCAACAACTCATTCATGAAGCCTGGCAAACCGCAGCCTTCGAAGGCATTGATATGGAGTGTATCAGCCTGGCTTCTATCCAGGCGACAGAGCCGGGGCTGGTCAACCATCAAGGCGAATCTATGGCCGCGTTGCGCGGCACACTGGAAAGCGGCGACCCGATATTAATGTATCCGGGAGATGTGCCTGCGCGATTACCGAATGACTCTTTCTGGCAGAATAACCAGTTTGAATTCCGTCAGTTCCGGCCCATGCAAACGGATGTGGACGAGCCATTACCGCATATCCGTGTTGATAAGGCATTGCAGTATTTGCTGGGTGATAAGGTCAGGTAGGAGGTGACATGAACGATTACAAAAAAGCCGTGGTATTTGAAGAGCCCGCAAAACAGCAGAATGAAGCGCCTGAGCTGACTCTACAGCGCCAGTTTGAACAAGATGCTGTTAATTTCGCGGTCACTAACATTGAAGATGAAACCCGTGCAGAGCAAGCGCTTGAGGCAACGTTGAAACCCCCTCGGAAAAAGCGTTGGGGATGGCGCGCGTTAGCCGTTGCTGGCATCGGCCTTGTGGGTTGGCAAACGGTGGATTCAGTTGTCACTGCCGTGCAGGCAGGTGACTGGCTGGCTGTAGGCTGGAGCGGTTTTATCGCCGGGATTGCGGCGATGGGTGTCGGTGCCATTGGCCGCGAGTTTTTTGCGCTCCGCCGCCTGAAAGGGCGTCAGGATGAACGTGATGAGGTCATGGCTATTCTGGCAGCCGAAGGCATTGGCAAAGCCAAAAGTGTCTGCGAAAGGCTTTCCAGACAATCCGGCGTTGAGCTGACAGCGGGCTATGACAAATGGCAAACCTCGCTCGCTGCGACGCACAATGACCGTGAAGTTTTTGAACTTTACGACCGTATGGTGGTAACAGAGCAGGACGCCCGCGCCCGGAAAATGGTGACGAGATATGCCTCAGAAGCCGCAGTGATGGTGGCGCTAAGCCCGCTGGCGATTGCGGACATGCTGCTGGTGGCATGGCGCAGCTTCCGGTTGCTGGAACAAGTCGCGAACATCTATGGTGTTCAGCTTGGTTACTGGTCGCGCATCCGGTTGCTGAAATTGGTATTGGCAAACATGGCATTTGCCGGGGCCAGTGAGGCGATTACAGACATGGGGACAGATCTGCTCTCTGTGGATTTGGCTGGAAAGTTGTCTGCCCGAGCCGCACAGGGGCTGGGAGTAGGATTACTGACGGCAAGGCTGGGTTATAAAGCGATGTCAGTGATGCGGCCATTACCTTATATCGGTACGTCTGCTCCCAAGTTGGCTGATATCCGTAAACAGCTACTGGGAAAACTGTTACCCGGTAGCAAATAACTGTGCCATTTGGTGCTGCACCTCCCTTTGTTTCTGCTCACTGCGCTTCTCACGTTTTCAACCGCACAGCTTGACTCGCTGTCGTGAGAGGCGCACACTTCCTTCACTGTCAACAATTCCTGACACTTTACGGACGCGCTATTCATTCACGTCATGCAGGGATTGCGGGAGTTATCCCGGACAACCTTCATATCAACAAGGCTGGCTTCGGCATTCAGGATGTAGCCAGCCCTTTGCATACAGGACACAACCGTGAGATTACAGGTCTTTTGCGAAGATCGACTTGGATTAACCCGTGAGCTCCTCGATATTCTGGCCCGCCGTAACATTGATTTACGTGGTATTGAAATTGACCAGATTGGGATCATTTACCTCAATTGCCCAGAGGTGGACTTCGACGAGTTCAGGCAACTGATGTCTGAAATCCGCCTGATAAGTGGCGTGACCGATGTGCGAAAAATACAGTTCCTTCCCGCTGAGCGGGAACACAGGGAATTGCGCGCATTGCTAGAAACCCTGAGCGATCCGGTTTTCTCTGTGAACCTCAGCGGCAAAGTCGACATGGCGAACAAAGCCGCTTTCCGTTTAATGGGCAGTGAAGCGTCTGGGCTGATTGGCGAATCTGCCAATCACATCTTTCCTGATTTTAACTTTTCTCACTGGCTGGAACGTGACAACGCCGGGCAAATCTGCCGCCAGGTAGTGATTGCCGGTATGGATTACCTGATGGAAGTGATGCCGGTTTACGTCACCGACAGTGAAGATAAAGATCTGCTGGCGAGCGCTGTTATCCAGCTAAAACAGGTGTCGATGAACCATTTGCCAACCACCCTCTACCGGACACCGGGTGAGCATGGTTTCGAGCATCTTGTCGGACAATCCAGTAAATTCAGGACGCTGGTCAATCAGGCGAAGAAGTTTGCGACGCTGGATGCGCCGCTACTGATTCAGGGTGAAACCGGTACAGGAAAAGAGATGCTGGCCAAAGCCTGCCACCAGCGTTCCCACCGGGCAGAACATCCTTTTCTGTTGGTGAACTGTGTATCCATGCCAGACGATGCCGCTGAAACCGAACTGTTTGGCTGTGCACCGACAGAAGGGCGCGAAGGTAAGAAAGGCCAGCTGGAGCAGGCAGACGGTGGCACTGTCTTCTTGTATGAAGTCGGCGAAATGAGCCCGCATTTACAGATCAAACTTCTGCGCTTTATGCAAGATGGTACCTTCCGGCGTGTGGGTGAAGAGAAAGAGATCAAAGTGGATGTGCGGGTGATTTGCTCCACGCAAAAGAACCTGTCTGAACGGGTGGCAGCGGGCCAGTTCCGTGAAGATCTCTATTATCGCCTGAACGTACTGTCGCTCACTGTGCCACCACTGCGTGAACGGCCTTCAGATATCCAGCCGTTGGCTGAGCTGTTTCTCAACCAGTTCTCTTCAGAACTTGGTCAGGAAAGGCCAATGCTTCAGCAAGGCGTATTGGAGCTCCTGACGCAATATTCATGGCCGGGGAATGTGCGCCAGCTTCGCAACGTGTTGTTCCGTGCCATGACACAAATCGAAGAAGGCTGCCTGACAAAAGACGATATTCAGTTGCCAGAAACTGAACAAAGCGCTTTCCTGACCGAAGAAACCATGGAAGGATCACTGGATGACATCATGAAGCGCTACGAATCAGGTATTTTGTCAAACCTGTACCGCAGCTATCCGTCAACGCGCAAACTGGCAAAACGGCTGAACGTGTCACACACCTCAGTTGCCAATAAACTGCGTGAATACGGCATTGGCAAAAAGTAAAACAGTTGGCGGCACTATCAGCCGCCATTTTTTTCCATGGCCAGGAGCTTTTGTTTGATCTCCAGGCCGTAACGGTAGCCGGTCAGTTCTCCATCACTGCCTATTACGCGGTGGCAGGGAATGACCAGGGGGATGGGGTTAACGTTGTTCGCCATCCCGACTGCACGATACGCTTTTGGATTGCCGATTTCCCGGGCAATGTCAGCATATGACCGCGTTTCCCCATAAGGAATACTGCGCAGAGCTTGCCAGACTTTATGCTGGAATTCGGTACCCTCTGGTGCCAGGGGAACATCAAAGTGGGTGCGTTTTCCGTCGAGAAATTCGAGGATCTGCTTTTTGTAGGGAGTGAGCTGTTTCGGTGAGTGTTTCCATTCCTGGCAGGGTTCGAAAGGGTGATGGAGACATAAGGTCAGTTGTCTTAGACCTGACTCATCAGCCAGTAAGTGAATTTTCCCCAGCGGTGATTCAAAGCTATCGTAGTACATAATCAACGGCACAATTGGACAGGAGGCGAATTGTCTGTCGAAATTATAACCCCTTTTCCTCAATTACGTGTTGATAATCTTGTTATTCGTGCGATCCAGATGACGGATGTTTCCGCTATCGTGGATTATTTCCAGGTGAATCGCCAATTTCTTTCGCCTTGGGAGCCTTCCAGGCCAGATGGCTTTTTCACCTATCAAGGCTGGGAGAGGCGTGTTATCCAACTGACCGAATTGCAACGCCATGGTCTTGCTTACTATTTTTTGATTTTTGAGCAGGATAAAGAGGAAGTGTGCGGGGTGATCACCTATAGCAGCATCATTCAGTTCCCCTTTCACGCCTGCAACGTCGGTTATTCGCTGGCGGAAAATGCGCAGGGAAGGGGCATTATGCGGCGCGCCCTGAAACAGACAAACCAATGGCTGTTTGATAATTTGAATATGCACCGGGTAATGGCCTCGTATATGCCCAGAAACAAACGCAGCGCCGCAGTGCTGAAAGCCGCTGGCTTTGTGAAAGAGGGCGAGGCGAAGGATTACCTTTTAATTAATGGAAAATGGGAAGATCATATTCTGACTTCTGTGATTAATCCGCACTGGGTAGCGTCAAACAATGAGTGATATCCGTTCTTTTGAAAGGCTTGAAAAGCAATTGGCCTTGATTGTTGAAATTGACCAATTGAAAGCAGTATTGAGGCGAACCCGCGTTAAAAGCGATGGTGCGAGGCTGGAAAATTCTGCCGAGCACAGCTGGCAGGTGGCGTTAATGGCATTATTGCTTGAAGAACACGCCAATGAACCGGTTGATGTGGCAAAAGTGGTGAAGATGTTGTTGATCCATGATGTGGTTGAAATTGATGCTGGTGATACCTTTGTGTATGACCTGGAAGCTGCAAAACAGCAACACCAGAAAGAGTTAAAAGCCGCAGAGCGTATTTTTGGCATGCTACCAGACGATCAAAGGGAAACCCTGATGGCACTCTGGCTGGAGTTTGAAGAAGGGGAAACCCCGGAAGCTCGCTACGGTAAAGCGCTGGATCGTATGTTACCTATGTTGTTGAACTACCACAGTGAAGGCCAGAGCTGGAAAGAGCATGGCGTGCGCTATGAGCAGGCACTGACAGTAAACAGCAAGATTGAAAAAGGTTCTGCATTGCTGTGGCAAAAGGTACAGGCCATGTTGTCAGAAGCGGCGGAAAAAGGCTGGCTGCAAAAATAGTTACGCCCCGGAAAGAGGCGTAACTATAGAGCACAGGAGAGCACAGGCTGCGCTATATCAGGTTACCGTGATCATGCGCATGGTGTTGGTCGCGCCGACATACCTCATTACATCTCCTTGAGTGAATATCACCACATCCCAGGGTTTGAGGTATCCTTTCTCTTTCAACAGGGCAATGGCTTTGTGCGCAACGTCGGCACCTGCACCGGTATCACTGTCAAAGTAAACAGGTGTGACGCCGCGGTACAATGCTGCACGCGAGAGTGTTGAATCATGACGTGATAGCGCAAAGATAGGCTTGCCCGAACTGATCCGTGACATCATGAGTGCAGTCTGGCCAGATTCTGTCAGGGCGATCATTGCCTTCACTTTGGGCATATGGTTCGCAGCATACATGGTTGCCATCGAGATGGTTTCTTCAATTAGCTCAAATTCTTTATTGAGGCGGTGATTGGAAACGTTGATAGAGGGCATCTTCTCCGCGCCGATGCAGACTTCTGCCATGGCTTTCACGGTTTCCAGCGGGTAATCACCGGCAGCAGTTTCTGCGGAGAGCATCACTGCATCCGTGCCATCCAATACGGCATTTGCCACATCCATTACTTCAGCGCGGGTTGGCATGGGGGACTTGATCATCGACTCCATCATCTGGGTAGCGGTGATCACACAGCGATTCAATGAACGGGCGCGGCGGATAAGTTTCTTTTGCACACCCACCAGTTCCGGATCGCCAATCTCCACACCTAAATCGCCACGGGCGACCATCACCGCGTCAGAAGCTTCGATAATGTCATCGATATTTGCGTCAGAAGCCACCGTTTCGGCGCGTTCCACTTTCGCCACCAAACACGCATCCAAGCCCGCTTCCCGTGCCAAAGAGCGTGCAAGGCGCATGTCATCACCATTGCGTGGGAAAGAAATCGCCAGATAATCGACGTTGATCTTTGCTGCTATCAGAATGTCTTGCTTGTCTTTGTCGGTCAGGGCTGGGGCCGATAAGCCGCCGCCTTTTTTGTTGATCCCTTTGTTGTTAGAGAGGGGGCCACCCACAGTCACTTCTGTGTGGATTTGGGTTCCTTCAACTGACATGACTTTGAGCTGTACGCGACCGTCATCAAGCAGCAGGATATCGCCAGCCTTCACATCATTTGGCAGGTTTTTGTAGTCGATACCGACACGCTGATTATCGCCTTTACCCGGTTCCAGGGCGGCATCCAACACAAAATGGTCACCAACCGTAAGTTGGATTTTTCCCTCTTTGAATGTCGATACCCGGATTTTAGGCCCTTGGAGATCACCGAGGATGCCCACATGGCGCCCCAGCTTCGCAGCGATTGCACGGACTTTATTGGCGCGGTTTATATGATCTTCCGCTGTACCGTGTGAAAAGTTCATCCGCACCACGTTTGCGCCAGCTGCAATGATTTGCTCCAGCATGTCACCTTTGTCGGTCGCGGGGCCCAATGTGGTTACGATCTTTGTTCGTCGTAGTGTCTCAGACATGCAAGTCTCCTGAGTGAAAATGCTTACGAAACAGAAAAAGAGAGTGTGAGTAAACGTGTCGTGAGCGGAAAAACGAAGAAAGGGTAGACGTTACGCCCACCCTTTCTTTGCTAAGTCAGTGATTCTTTGTTGAATCGAGAGTCTTTTATCGCTTCTTTGACGCGTTTGAGGTTTTCACGGAAGCCCGGGCCTCGGCGCAAGGTAAAACCGGTTGCCAATACATCAATCACTGTCATTTGTACAACACGGCTTGCCATTGGCATATAGATGTCAGTGTCTTCCGGCACATCCAGCGTAATAGTCAAAGAACACACTTTGTCGAGCGGTGAGCCTTTCTCCGTGATACCGATAACGGTTGCGCCGTTTTCTTTCGCCAGGGTAGCGACATCCACCAGTGATTTGGTACGGCCGGTGTGAGAAATCACAACAACCACGTCGCCATCTGTGCAGTTAATGCAGCTCATGCGTTGCATCACGATGTCGTTAAAGCAGACGATAGGGATATTAAAGCGGAAGAATTTGTTCTGTGCATCGTGGGCTACAGATGCAGAAGCACCCAGGCCGAAAAATGAAATTTTCTTTGCCTGGGTGAGCAAATCAACAGCACGATTGATTTGGTGGGGATCGATGCTGTTTTTCGCCACATCCAGACATGCCATGGTGGATTCGAAAATTTTCGACGTGTAAGCGTCTGCGCTGTCATGTTCTTCGACATTGCGGTTCACATAAGGCGTACCGTTTGCCAGGCTTTGTGCTAAATGCAATTTGAAATCGGGGAAGCCTTTCGTGTCCAACCTGCGGCAGAAACGGTTCACTGTCGGTTCACTGACATCGGCCATTTTGGCCAGTGTCGCGATACTGGAGTGAATAGCAGTCTGTGGAGAGGCGATAATAACTTCAGCGACTTTTCGTTCAGACTTACTAAAGTTTTCAATATTTTTTTGTATTTTTTCTAGGGTGTTCATTCAGATTACCGCGTTGCTTCCGCTGTCTAATTTGTCAGTGGCAAATGTCTTAAAAATCACATGTCGCATACTGACTTAAAATTGGGTGAAATAATGCAATGTCCAACAATGTTATAGTTGAGTGTAACGGTTGGATTCTCTGAAAGGCATTCTAACTAAAAATACCTTGGAAAAATTTGTATTCATTCACGCTTTTGGTTGCTTAATTACACAATATAGAAGCTTTTTTTCACCAAACGAGAAATAGGTTGGATTTCTTGTGGCACGTCTCGAAGCTATTGGCATGACAAATGAAAAACAATTACAAGGCGGTGTTGATGTCGAAACCTTATAAAACAGTTTCAATAATCGGATGCGGTTGGCTGGGACTTCCCTTGGCAGAAAGTATGCGTGAAGTTGGATATTCTGTTGTTGGAAGCAAACGTAATCCAGACTCGCTAGCATTGTTGACATCGAAGCGTATTCACAGTGTGGTTTTTGACATTTTTAGTCATGAGTATGCACCGGAGTCAATAGCGCTATTCGGCAGTGACGTCCTCGTGGCCAATATCCCCCCCGGTCGCCGCACCGTGGACAGCGCAGCGTTTGTGCAGGCCATGAAGAAGCTGGTTGACAGTGCGAAGTCTGGTGGCGTGAAGCAGTTCATTTTTATCAGTACTACATCGGTCTACGGCAATGTCACAGGCAAGGTAACGGAAAGCACGGTTTGTAAGCCTGATACGGCTTCGGGGAAAATGCACCGGGAAATTGAAGATTATATGCTTTCCCAGTTTCCCGAAGGGGGTGTTGTTTTGAGACTCTCTGGACTGGTGGGTGGTGAGCGGCATCCAGGGAAATACCTTGCCGGACGTGAGGATATCAGCAATGGAAAGGATCCCGTTAATCTGGTTCACCGTGATGATTGTATTGGGGCGATTATTGCTATCGTCAAAAAGCAAATAGGGGGGGACATCTTGCACCTCAGTGCGTTGGAACACCCATCGCGATCGGCGTTTTATCGTTGGGCTGCCAAGAAGATGGGGCTAGAAGAGCCTTCCTTTATCGAAGATGGTGGGGAGGGCAAGTATATCGACCCATACAACACCCTAAAACTGTTAGGTTTGACACTTATCTACCCGTCGCCTTTTGATATGCCTGTGCCAGATTTGCACTGACATCATGCATAAAAAAAGCCCGCTTCATCTGAAGCGGGCAACATAAATGTTTTTAAGCAGGAGTAAGAAAAAGCAGCAGCATGTAGCGATAAGGATGAAATCATGTGTGGCGGCCAGCTATACATGGAAGGCACTTATTCGCTATCTACACAATGTCAGACTGACTCCTGTCAGATAAGTTCAAAAATTTCGAAAAAATTTTTTTCTCCTCTTCAATCGGTTCAATTTACCGTTGTCCGGTATCTAGACGAAAAAAAGCCCGTACGCAATTCAGTGTACGGGCTTCAGAAGAATAAAAACTTCTAAGAAAAAGCAGTGGCACTATATGTGACCTGATGAGCCAGCAATTGTTCCCCAAAACGCCAAATTTTCTATCATCAATGAGCGTGATCTTTTCAAAAATCTAAGAATATCTCCAATTTACAATTGGTTACAGTGATTAAATTTTTCTCTTGTAAAAGGGTAGATTTCTCTGGATGTTTTGGACTTGTTATTAATGATAATGGGATGTAAAGTTAAACGGGTGTTTAATACAGGTGAATGAAAATGGCAGGGAAAGGCGAAACCAAAGGAAAAATTCTCGATGCCGCTGAGCAATTATTTGCTGAGCATGGTTTCAAAGAGACCTCTCTTCGTACCATTACGAGTAAAGCTGGCGTAAATCTGGCGTCAGTTAACTATCATTTCGGTGACAAGAAATCGCTGGTGCGTGCAGTATTAGCCCGGTATCTGGAACAATTCATGCCACAACTGGCGCAAGAATTGACGTTGCTGTTGGTGAAAGAGGAGATCTCAATGGTGGAGGTTTTTGCCTGTACCAAACGTCCTCTCCTCGGGCTGGATACATTTAAACGCCATGGTGCGTCGACCTTCATGCAATTGATTGGCCGTGGCTATACTGATGTGCAAGGCCACCTGCGCTGGTTTATCACCACCCGCTATGATTCTGTACTTTCATTGTTCACCCAGGCGGTCAAAAAAGCCAATCCGGCCCTGAAACCTGAACACGTATTCTGGCGGCTTCACTTCACCCTTGGTGCTGTTATTTTCACCATGGCGTCAAATGTTGCGTTAAGTGAGATTGCTGAAAATGATTTTGGCCATAACGTGACGACAGAAGACATTCTCGACCGATTAATCCCTTATCTGGCGGCAGGTGTGGATGCGCCGCTTGGCAAGGAGCTATTACTTGTGCCCAGCGGTTTTCCGCGCAGTGCAGGTTAAAAAATAATAAAAATTAACGTGTTACAAATACAAGGATCTGAACCATGAGCTCTCAACCATCACTTAGAAGACGCTACTTGAGCGACCCGGCGTTCACGTTTTTCAAAAAGGTTCTTCCTCCCCTGTCTGAAACCGAGCGCGAGGCAATGGAAGCAGGTAGTGTATGGTGGGACGGCGAATTGTTCGCTGGTAGTCCCGACTGGCGTAAACTGCTGCAATACCCAAAACCCCGCCTGAACGACGAAGAAAAAGCGTTTATGGATAACCAGCTTGAAACGTTGCTGGCTATGCTTGATGACTTTGACATCGTCCAGGAGCGTAAAGATTTACCGCCGGAAGTCTGGGACTTCTTGAAAAAAGAGAAGTTTTTCTCACTGATCATTCCCAAAGAATACGGTGGTCTTGCGTTTTCTGCCTACGCGAACTCAACCATTGTGTCCCGCATCGCAACGCGCAGTTTGAGTGCAGCAGTCACAGTGATGGTACCTAACTCTCTTGGCCCCGGTGAGCTGCTGACTCATTATGGTACTGATGAGCAAAAGAATTATTGGTTGCCACGTCTTGCTAATGGCGAAGAAGTTCCTTGTTTTGCACTGACAGGCCCGGAAGCTGGTTCTGATGCAGGTTCTATTCCCGATAAGGGGGTTGTCTGCATGGGCATGCATGAAGGCAAAGAAGTGCTGGGAATTAGCCTGACCTGGAATAAGCGTTACATTACCCTTGCACCCGTGGCCTCGGTGCTGGGATTGGCGTTTAAACTGCACGATCCTGATGGGCTGTTAGGCAAAAAGGAACAACTGGGTATTACCTGCGCATTGATCCCGGTCGATCATCAAGGCGTTGAGATTGGAGAGCGCCACAACCCGCTTGGTCTGTCGTTTATGAACGGTCCAACCCGTGGGGAAAATGTATTTATTCCGATGGAATGGGTCATCGGTGGACAGGATTATGTCGGGAAAGGCTGGCGTATGCTGGTGGAATGTCTGTCAGCAGGGCGGGGTATTTCACTGCCTGCACTCGGTACAGCAGTCGGGCACCTGACTGCGCGCACGACCGGTGCTTATGCCTACGTGCGTAAGCAGTTTGGCATGCATATTGGCAAATTTGAAGGTGTGGGTGAAGCCATGGGGCGTATCGGCGGTTACACCTACATGCTGGAAGCGGCGCGTACCCTGACAACAACCTCTCTCGATATGAAAGAGAAGCCGGGGATTGTGACAGCAATTGCCAAATATCACATGACCGAACTGGCTCGTACCATTCTCAATGATTCTATGGACATTCACGCTGGCCGTGCTATCCAGTTAGGTCCTCTTAACTATGTAGGCCACCACTATTTTGGTATGCCGGTCGCCATTACCGTGGAAGGGGCGAATATCCTGACCCGGAACCTGATGATTTTTGGTCAGGGTGCGACACGTTGCCACCCTTATGTGCTCAAAGAAATGGAAGCGGCGGCGGAGCAAGACGAAGCGAAAGGCGCAGCAGCATTCGATGCATTACTGATTAAACATATTGGTTTTGCCACCAAAAACGTTCTGATGTCTTTTACCAATGCATTTACCCGATCACGTTTCAACAGTGCACCGGTATCCGGTGAAACCGCCAACTATTATCGTCACTTATCACGTATGAGCCGTGCGTTGGCGGTGACGGCGGATGTGGCCATGTTGACCCTGGGCGGGGAACTCAAGCGCCGCGAAATGTTATCTGCCCGTCTGGGGGATGTGCTGAGTCATCTGTATCTGGCGTCTGCAGTATTGAAGCGTTATGAGGATGAAGGCCGTCAGCAGTCTGATCTGCCCTTTGTTCATTACTCACTGCAGCATTGCCTGAACAAATGTGCTGAAGCGTTTGATGGTGCGTTCAATAACTTCCCACAAAAAGGTGTCGGGTTCTCGCTGCGCGCCATCCTGTTCCCACTGGGCATGCACTACAACGCACCGTCTGACAAACTGGCGACTCAGATTGCGGACTTGATGATGACACCGGGCGCACACCGTGAGCGACTGACCCACCTCTGTTATGTCGGTGATAAGGCCGACGATCCGGTAGGCATCATGGAACGCGCGTTTGAAGCCATGGTTTCTGTGAAACCATTGGAAAAGAAAATGGCCGTTGCAGCAAAAGCGAAGCAAATTCCGGCCAAAGGCCTGTTGGCTGATCGCCTCGCCGCTGCCCTTGAGCAAAATGTCCTGACGCAGGAAGAAGTCGACAAGGTAAAACATGCTGACGCGCTTCGCTATGACGCAATCCAGGTGGATAACTTCGACCCGTCCTGGTTTTCGGGCGACAATGCGCCTGTGACCGGCAAGAACAAGAAAGGAAAAGCAGCCTAACCGCTGATGTGTTCTCAAAAACGCCGCAACAGCGGTGTTTTTTCTTGCTAACACCTCCAACCACTGCCCGAAAACCGGCTTTTGCGACAAAAATAAGTGCCAAAACAAGATGAAGTATTTATCCTAGGCCCAACTTTGAAAGGAAGGTTGAATATGATCATCAAACCGAAAATTCGCGGATTTATCTGTACGACGACCCATCCAAAAGGATGTGAAGCTAACGTAAAAGAGCAAATCGAATACACCAAAGCCCAGGGACCTATTGCCAATGCACCCAAACGCGTGCTGGTTGTTGGCTCTTCAAGTGGCTATGGCCTGTCATCGCGCATTGCAGCTGCGTTTGGCGGCGGTGCAGCGACCATCGGTGTGTTTTTCGAAAAGCCGGGCACAGAGAAAAAGCCGGGCACAGCAGGTTGGTACAACTCTGCCGCGTTTGACAAGTTCGCGAAAGAAGAGGGGCTGTATTCCAAGAGCCTGAATGGCGATGCGTTCTCTGATGAAGCGAAAAAGAAAACCATTGAACTGATTAAACAAGATCTGGGCCAGATCGATATGGTGGTTTACTCACTGGCATCGCCTGTCCGTAAACTGCCTAAAACCGGTGAAGTCGTGCGCTCATCGCTGAAGCCAATCGGTGAGGCCTATCGTTCAACTGCGGTAGATACCAACAAAGACGAAATCATTGAAGCGACAGTTGAGCCGGCCACTGATCAGGAAATCAAAGATACCGTGACCGTCATGGGCGGTGAAGACTGGGAACTGTGGATTCAGGCCCTGTCTGATGCCGGTGTGCTGGCAGATGGCTGTAAAACCGTGGCATACAGCTACATCGGTACAGAGCTGACCTGGCCTATCTATTGGGATGGTGCGCTGGGCCGGGCGAAAATGGACCTGGACCGCGCAGCGGCTGCCCTGAATGAGAAACTGTCAGCGACAGGCGGTAGCGCAAACGTTGCAGTACTGAAGTCTGTTGTCACCCAGGCAAGCTCGGCGATTCCTGTGATGCCTCTTTACATCGCGATGGTTTTCAAGAAAATGCGTGAAGAGGGTGTTCACGAAGGCTGCATGGAGCAAATCTACCGCATGTTCAGCCAGCGTCTATACAAAGCAGATGGCTCAGCGCCGGAAGTGGACGATAAAAACCGCCTGCGTCTGGATGACTGGGAATTGCGTGAGGACATCCAACAACATTGCCGTGACTTGTGGCCACAGATCACCACAGAAAACCTGAAAGCGCTGACCGATTACGTGGAATACAAAGAAGAATTCCTGAAGCTGTTCGGTTTCGGCGTTGAAGGTGTGGATTACGATGTTGATGTTAATCCAGAAGTGGACTTCGACGTTCAGTCTATCTAGCGCCAGACACTTGTCCTAACGATGAAAAAGCCAGCGAGAAAATCGCTGGCTTTTGGTTTTTCACTCTTCGGGCATTAAGCGCTTTGATGAAAAAGGCCAGATATTTTTGCTAAAACTTTGATCAATATGGCTGATATTTATCAGATTTGCTTGATAAAGAAGCAAACGAACCGAAGCCCTTAAATTTCTGCGTGACAGCATAAAAAACTTATGTAGAATGCCAACCCGTACCGCAGAGGAAGGTGACTTACTGAAGCGGAGTTAGCAAAGGCGCGTTGGCAGAGTGGCTATGCAGCGGATTGCAAATCCGTGGACCTCGGTTCGACTCCGGGACGCGCCTCCATGATGCGACACTAGCTCAGCTGGTAGAGCGCAACCTTGCCAAGGTTGAGGTCACGGGTTCGAACCCCGTGTGTCGCTCCAAGCATACAAGCCATCATCATGCTTTGAATGGTGAAATACGGACGCGGGATGGAGCAGTCTGGTAGCTCGTCGGGCTCATAACCCGAAGGTCGTTGGTTCAAATCCGGCTCCCGCAACCACTTTTAATTATTCGGTAATGCCGGGTAATGTGCGACACTAGCTCAGCTGGTAGAGCGCAACCTTGCCAAGGTTGAGGTCACGGGTTCGAACCCCGTGTGTCGCTCCAAATTATTTGCAGATGGTGCCTGCCGTCGCAATCACAGAATTGCGTGCCCTGGTGGTGGAATTGGTAGACACAAGGGATTTAAAATCCCTCGGCGTTCGCGCTGTGCCGGTTCAAGTCCGGCCCGGGGCACCATTAAAAACAACGGCTTACAAGCTTGTGCGTGTGAGCCGTTTTTCTTTTGGTAATATTTGGTAATATCATTTGGTAATATTCCGGCGGTTAAGAGAGGGCACTTGCTCCACTTTTCTGTCGTAAGTTGCCACCTGTCTCTCGGTCTTATGACCTGAAAAAATTTGCTTCTCTCTCGCACTTCCCTCGTAATCAGAAATCCCTTTGGCCTTCAAATCATGAAAGGTGAAATCCAGGAGAAGCCCTGTTTCTTTTCTTGCCTTTTCCCGCGCTTTTCTCCAACGGGAATTAAACCCATCACGTGTAAAAGAAGAGCCCGTCGCTTGATGGATGACATACAGGCTATTTGCGCCATAGACATTGTCACACTCTTTCACCGCTTCCCTGAGCTCTGGGCTCCATAGCTTGATTTGTTTCTTCCCGGTTTTGCCTTGCTGGATAAATATCCCTTCATCCAAAATTTGGTCTTTACGCAAAGAGAGAACATCTTGTTGTCTGGCGGCGCAGAGATAGCTGATTTGCATCGCAGCGCGCACGGCAGGGCATCCATTGCGATAGACCGCGAAATACTCAGCATCGGATACGTAGCGGTCTCTGGCGACCTCTTTAAACTGTCTGACGCCGTGGGAGAAGATTTTGCGGACCTCGTAATATACGGTGCGGGCGGGGCAGGAGTATCGCCGCGAATCTCTCTGGACGGGCTTTGGATCCGTGACCCATATCGAGACCTACAGGGAGAAGACCTATGGAGCCATTATGCGCAGCAAGTCGCTGGTCCCGTACTGGGTGGCGTGGTGTTGGGCGCTATTCGTGGTACCGAGGATATTGCAAAAGGGCAGTACTGGCGGGGTATCGAGAGAATAGTTCCCAAGTTTGTGCGAGATCCCATGAAAGCTTACCGATACTCTGAAGAAGGGGCTCTGAATTACAAGGGCAAACCTTATAAAGAAGCAGATAACTTTTCTGGTTATCAGTTGTTGGCCCAAACACTGGGTTTTTCCGACCATGAACTGATGAGCTTTTATGAACAAAAACGTGCGATATCGAAGCGGCAGCGAATGGTGCTAGACAGACGTAGAAATCTGCTGATGGCATACCGGATAGCAATACATTATGGTGACAGTGCTTTGGTGAAAGAAGCTCGTCAAGCAATTGTAAAATTCAACCGCGTCAACTTGAACGAGGCGATTGAGGCTAAGGAGTTACGAAAGCGATGACTTACTCTTGGCCGTACTCGTCACTGAGAGTGGACTTGACTTCTGATAAGAAAAAAATAGATAGAAGAAGGATAGCGAGATTTATCATGAGTACAGTATGACCATGCATTAATTTGAACTAGCCAGGACACAACTAAGTCATGGTGACCGCATAGAAGTACAAGCATCAATCGCCTCAAGCGGGACTGTTAACGCGTGGCGTTTCCAGTCCCAATGAGCCGCGGCGGTTGCGGTTGTTGTGTTTGGATTTTGTGTTATGCGTTGCTAGCCCCTTAGGCGGGGTCACACCCCACTTTGGGATCTAATAAATTGTTAGCCGCTATAGAGCTTGCTATATGTAAAGTGATAGAATAGTGTCACTTTAGTATTCCTTTGGAGCTGCTCTCATGAAAGTAGAATTAGTCACATCACTCAAGCGTCAAGCAACTAAGATCCTCGCTGATCTCCACGATACTAAGGAACCAGTATTAATTACCGAGCACGGTAAGCCATCTGCATATTTGATCGATGTTGATGATTACGAGTTTATGCGAAACCGTTTGTCAATTCTTGAGGGTATTGCGCGAGGCGAACGTGCACTAGCTGATGGTAAAGTGGTTAGTCACGAAGAAGCCAAGGACAAAATGTCAAAATGGTTGAAATAATCTGGACTGAGCCAGCGTTATCCGACCTCAATGACATCGCTGAATATATCGCACTTGAAAATGTCGTTGCAGCAAAGCAATTGGTTCAAACGATTTTCTCTAAAGTTGAGCGTCTAGAGAGTTTTCCGGAATCAGGGCGTATTCCACCTGAACTAGAACATTTAAGTTGCCGTGAGGTTGTCGTAAATCCATGTCGTGTATTCTATAAACAAGACGCAGACAAAGTATTTATTCTGTTTGTTATGCGTACCGAAAGAGATTTGCGTAAGTTCCTGTTGAGTAAGCAATAACTTTTGAGAATGAGAGGCTAACACATGTGAGCCCTTCTCCTGTCAATAGACAATAGCCTTCTCTTGGCAGCGCCAGCAGCCAATGCCCCAGAACAACAAAGCCGTCTACTTTGCTTTCCCCAAACTGGATTTATCCGAAGTGGGCGCTTTAGAGCATAAGGTCTAACTGATTTCTGTCCCACCTCATGTCAGGGCGCTCAGTTCTGGCACGCTCATGCCCCTTTTCCATTTGCGAACGTTTTTCACTTGTCTCTCAGAACACATGCTTTGCCTTACTTAAACTAATCCTTTGTACTTGAATTATTCACTCTGCAAATACCGGTCATCACTGGCAGGTCAATCAATAAGTTTACGTCTTTATTAAACCGTCCGTAGAAATGGGGTAGAACCCCGACTTGTTCCGAATGTAAAAAGCCTCAGAGCTTCCTTGCGCAGTTCCAGCATGATTCTAGAAGGCTCAATTTAGGGAGAGAGGGGAGGATTGTTTATATATTTCAGTGCAATCATGACCCCGGTATGTGTTCGACTTGGGAAGGTGGCTCCGGTGCTAACGCTTGCTTTGTCCTTGAACCAGAAAAGTTAGTAGATAGGCTATGCAAAGTGCCAGAAGAGAATGTACTAATCGAGAATGAAGCTCGTGTAGTCGATTGGCTAGAGCGTGATGATGGTATTTCTGATTCCAATATTCAGGCTTTCTTCGATGAAGAATTATACTATAAGCTTCCTGATGATATCGTTGAAAACGTCACCTCAGGCACTAAATTAGGTGGCGTTCCTCAATGGATACAAAGCCCATCGGAAGCACCTGCGGGCGAGTGGGAGTTCATCGGTCAACTTGATAGTACTCATAGTTTTATTTATCCGCCACGGCATAACGTTGGCTGGGTCTCCGAGGATGGAGAACGCTGGGAAGGGCGCACACATTACGGCGAAGGGCCAAATTATGGTGACGGTGGTATCGCCTATCTATTTATTAAAAAGACAGGAGTGTTGCCAGAAGGCTGGTTTTTCTGGCAGTGCTAAGGCTAACAAGTGCAGCCACAGGACAAAAAAACGCTCCGCCATTTTTTGCCTGTGCTGGCAGGCGTTAGGCCATCGGAGAATTGGATATAGTATGAAACTCTCGACGCTAAGAATCCCCTGTGAGAACCTGAAGAATTCAGAGCTTTTCTATTCGAACATGTTAGGTACGAATAAACTGTTCGGTTCAGAGACTGAGGGCTTTATTGGCTACCAACTCGAAAATGTCCAAATTCTCTTAGAGTTAGAGGAAAAGGGAGAGTTTGAATGTGGGAAAGCGAGCCTGGTCAACCCTTCAGGGATTCGAATCTCTACGGATGTTGAATAAAGGCCAGTTTGATTTCTGGTTACGTCAGGATGAACGTAAAATGCTTGTGCGGGAGCGATCTGTCTTTATGAATGGATTGTTCAATGTCATGGGCATTTTGGCCTGATTATTTGAACACGCCCTGGCAACATTTATCCTCAACCATTTTTGCAACAAGCCCTGTGGAAATGGTTATCGTTGACAGATAAAGCGGGAATATTCCCGCTTTATCTATTTATTCTGGATTTATCTGTATTTTATTCATTCCCGACCATTACTTAGCATGTCAATCACTAAAACAACGACACAAAGCTAGGTAATAAAATGTCTCAATCCAATCTTGTATCTGTACTCGCGTACCAACAACCAGAAAACATCATCATCACCAATGAACTCGAAAAATGGCATTTGGACGGCCTGTTCGACCGAACCATTGATGTGGTGCGCGTGCCTGGATATTTCTCTCAGCAAAATGCGCAGGAAATTGCCAATAAGATTAAGCGCAGCGCTTTTTTCGGCAGTTACGTTAACGCGCCGAAAATTGGCCGTATTGGTCAGGCGTTCTTTGAATGTCAGAACGATGAAGTTTCCCTGAGCCGTTACCGAGAGTTTGCAAAAATCTGGATCAAGGAAATGCGCAAGGAAGTGAGCCCGTTTCTTTCTCCTATCGACCGCCTGAGACTGGAACTCAACGAAGTGTGGCCTTCACACTGCAATCTCGCTGAGATTGGTGACTACAAGCTTTTTGCAGGATTGGTGCGAGAGTTCAAAGAGGGCTCTTATGCAGAACCTCATAACGATGTATTGAGCTGGGATTTGGTGAATGAAATGGACACTGGCATTACCAATCAACTCGCTGCCAATGTGTATTTAGAGACCTCAGAATCAGGTGGCGAGTTGCGCCTTTGGCATGAATGGCCAGAGACGAAAGAGGAATACGACGCTATACGTATTGAAGGCAGCTATGGTGTCAAACAAGAACTCCTGAACGGGAGCTACTTGGAAATCGCACCAGAAGCGGGCGAGCTTATTTTATTCAATCCAACCCGCATCCATTCCGTTGAGAAAATTCATGAGGGCTCCAGACTGACATGGTCATGCTTCATTGGTCTGGAGAACAGCAACAAAGCACTGCAAATCTGGAGCTAACGCTATGACTATGCCTAAGTACCTTTCTGACACCTATCAAGAAGAAAACACGGCGACTATTACCCGAGTCGTGGAAATGGATGACACGGTTGCTGTGTATTGTGACAGCTCGATTTTCTACCCTCAGGGTGGTGGGCAGCCGTGTGACCTTGGTAGCCTTGAAATCAATGGCACCGCGTATCGCGTTTATCATGTGGAAACGACAGAAGAGGGTATTGCCCATGTGTTGGAATCCCATCCTTTACTTCTGGAATGTGGTGGACTTCCGTGTATCCAGCGCATCGATATTCAACGTCGCTTGGTCAATGCCAAGTCACACACCGCGGGGCATTTAATTTCCCACATTATTGAGGAAATGGATGACAACCTGTCGCCAGCGAAGGGCCACCATTACCCTGATGATTCCTATATTGAGCTGATTGATAGTGAGCGTACTAATGACACTTTCTCCATGGAACTGATTAACAAGAAAATCCAGTCACTTGTTAACCAAGCGCCAAGGACAATTCAGTCAATCGAGTTGGATTTGGCCGAGGTGCAATCTCTCCGCCCTTTGTTGAGCAAGTTCATTCCGCATAGCACACACATAAGAATGATCGCCATTGACGGATTCACTCCGGTTCCTTGTGGTGGCACGCATGTGGCCAGCACTTCTGAGTTAACGGGTCTTCAGGTTACACGCATAAAACGTAAAAAAGACCGCATCAAAGTCAGCTACTCGATTCACTGAGGTTAATTATGGATTTTGCTACTGCTCTGGTTTCTATCCTGACCATTCACTTAATGGCTTCTATTTCTCCTGGCCCAGACTTCGTTGTCGTGTCCCAGAAAACCCTGCTTCAGGGAAGAAGAGCGGGCATTATCTGCGGTGTTGGGGTCTGCGTTGGCCTCTTGGTTCATATTGGTTATTCGGTTGCAGGATTAACTGCAGCGCTTGAGCACTCGGTTTGGTTAACCCAAGGGATCGGGATTTTTGGTGGGAGTTATCTGGTATTTCTCGGCTACAAATCCATCAAAGGCTCTTATTCTGCAAGCACGGCTCCTTCGATTGAGAAAGAAAACGAAAACACTGGTTCGTCCGCTTTTTGGAGTGGACTGATCGTCAATATTTTTAACCCTAAAGCGGCGATCTATTTCATTTCTCTATTCTCAATCATCATCTCCCCGTCGATGGGTCCTGAGAAGTTACTCTTGGTGATTGTCTCGATTATTGCAGTGCAAATGGCGTGGTACCTGACTTTTATTTTCATTGTCACTATCCCGAGCATTCGGGTGAAATTTGACAGCAAGGTATACCTCATTGACCGCATTTTGGGTGCGCTGATGTTGATGATGGGACTGTACATGATTGCGACTTACACCTTCGGTTAGTGACGGATTCCAATCCCCGAACCAACAGAAACTGACAGCAGAACCACCAATCACTTCATACTTTCCAAGGAATGGAAAACCATGACGAATATTAAAAACATTGCCATTGTCGGTGCAGGTCCGAGTGGAATATCTGCGTATCTTCAACTGGTGAAAGAGCACCACACTGAGCTTACTTCCATCACTCTTTTTGACCCTCAAGGTGTTGGCAAGAGCTTCAGCTTCAATACCGACTTGGATTCATCGCTGACAAACACCAGTGTTGGCGTCACTTCTTTATATGCTGACGACAAGCTAGATTATTTCAAATGGTTAAAAGATAAAAAGCCGGAATTGAATGCCACCTCTTCAGATTTCATCAGTCGATTCTACTTCAGTGAGTATTGTCAGGATCGTTTCCAGCAGTCGAGAGACTACGCTGCTTCATTTGGCTGCAGCACATTTGTGGAACACGCCGAGGTGAAAAAGATCGCATTCAGGAACGAAAGGATGATGGTAACGAGCCAGCATAACATCGATTTTGTGTTCGATGCGGTTATCCTCTCGACCGGCATTAGCGCATCTGTTCCAGATGGTCTCCAAAAAGATTGCGACAACCTCGTTTCAAACCCGTATCCGGAGCGTCATTTTCTTTCTCGCGTAACCAATGCAAGCAACGTGCTGATACTGGGCTCAAAACTCTCTGCGATAGACATTTGTGTTGCCATCCACAATCAGTACCCAGATGCCCAAATGACTATGGTTTCTCGTTCCGGTGAGTTGCCCTCTGTGAGGGATTCTTTACTGATCAAGAACCCTGTTCCTGCAGATTTTAATGTGTTGAGCCGGCTGAGCACGCGCTCTTGTTCGCCAGAACTAAACGCGGCAAAGAAACTCGAGTTAGATATTGCTAACTGCAAATCAAACCAGAACCATTGGGAAGATATTGTCGGTCAGTTTATAGAGGAATTTAATGAACAGGTTCCCTTGATGTCCGCTACCCAGCAGGTTCAGCTCTATTCTAAATTTCAGTACTTTATCAAACATTATGTCTCTTCTTTCCCTCTTTCAAATGCCGAAATTTTGCTGAAGGCCATCACGTCACAAAAGCTCAGCATTATTCAAAAAGACCTGTCTGAGTACCTTTGCGTAAAAGACAACAAGGTATGTGGTAAGGAAGCCGGAAGTATTAAATCTTATGATTTGGTGATCAATGCTTCTGGTATCACTAACAAACCTTTGGAAGAGGCACTTATCGGCCAGCTCTCTGCATTTTCCGTAAGACGAAACAAATCTGGTGGCCTGTACCTCGATGCAGAGACAATGAAAGTCCGCTCGGAAAACAACCTTGTGCCACTTTACGTCATTGGCGGGCCTGCAACAGGAGAGCTTCCAATTACCAATTACGTTCGTTCGTCCGACACTCAAGCTCGTAAAGTCGTATCTGATATCACTAAATCTGCTCGCCAGACCAAAATGGGATTGTTAAGTCACTATGCGTAAATACAAAGAAATTATCGCGTTTTGTGTGTTCTTTTCACTCTCTTTTGTTTTTATGTCGAAGGTAGTGAAAAGCGTCGACCCAATTGTGTCGACCTTTGTAACCTACGGGCTGGCAGCCCTATTCTTTTTTACAATCAATGTAAGAAGCCGTCAGATCATCTGGAACATTTTGGTCAGCCAGAAGAAGCTGGTCTTTAAAATTAATCTTTCTACTTTAATTAACACCTTATTGGCGTTCTATGTCGTTATCTACATTAGTCCGATAGCCTATATCATGGTGTTTTTCTCTGGCCTTTCGTTTTTCAATGCGCTTCATAACCGAAGAGGGATAAGCCACCTTGAAATGTCGGCGAATACCGTGGCAATTTCTCTCGCGATTGCGGTTTCGTTTCTGATTTCAGGTGCGGGTGCTTATGACACTTTCGTAGGTCTTGGGCTGACTCTTGTTTCAACCTTGTTTGGTGCTTTCTATATGAGGGAAAGCGCTTACCTGCACAAAGAAACAGGGATTTCTGCTTCGCAGTTACTCTCATTGCGTTTTTTCTTGGTCATCGTTCTTTGCGGCTTCTACAGCTTGTTTGCGATTAGTCGGGATGGTATTGCCATCAACGATTTTGCATTGCTGTGCTTGATAGCGGTGACAGGAAGCATAGTGCCTTTGTTCTTGATGCAGAAATCGATCAAGACGCTGGGTGCAAAGGTGACAGCCCAATTTACTCCTCTTACACCAATCCTCTGTTTGCTGTTTATGGCAGTGGTAGAAAATCAGCGTTTTTCGGCACTGGAGATTAGCCTGACACTATTGATGGCGCTAGCGATGCTCTATCAAGCCATTCTGAAAACCCCATGAATTTAAGGATGAAATCAAATGACCAAAGCCATGGTATTCCTTTCAACAAGGCAGTTAACACAGGTAGATTTCACTGCGTCGATCTTCGATGACTACGACCTCATTGTTATCGCTTCAGAACAAGAGCTTAAAAGAATGCCGTCGCGCATGGCTGATGTTTTTTCTCAGCAGCTTACTGTCCCCGTTACGGCGAACGATGGTGTGATTATTGAGTATGATCAGCAAGAGATTCTGCATCTCTTTGATTTAATAACAGGCGTTTATGTAGATATCGACGTTATCTGTTTTGACGAAGGCAATGTCGAGCTTGCTAGCTCGCTTCGTCAGCATGCATCGGATAAGCGCGAACTGGAAAGATTCAGAGATAAGGTAGCAATGAAGAAGTGGCTGTCTGATAGAGGTGTGGTAACCCCCCGTTTCCTTGAGGTGTTAGATGAGCAACAGGATTATCGCGATATTGCAGATATGCTTGGGTCACCATTTGTCGTCAAGCCTAAGCGTTCTGCGGGTTCAAATAACATTTATATTGTTCGAAATGAGGCAGATTTTATTCGGATGAAAAAACAGGTCGGGTCTACGCCTGCCGAATACGAAGCAGAAGAATATATTGATGGCGATTTGTACCACTGTGACGTGGCGATATGGCAAGGGGAAAGTATATTCGCAGAGTGTACAGAATATCTTTGTCCAACTATCGATTTTCAATCTGGATCGCCACTTGGTGGGAAAGTCATGGACGTCGATAGCACGTTGAGACACCGCCTAATCGCATTTGCTAAAAAGTCATTGATAGCCATGGAGGCAAAGGATGGTGTGTATCATATGGAGATCTTTGTCCGTAGCAATGAAAGTCAGGATTTGGTTTTTCTGGAAGTAGGAGCAAGGCCGCCTGGTATGTTAGTGACGACAATGTACGAGAAGGCAACAGGCGTTAATCTGCTCAATCTGGATATTCTGATTCAAACACGCTCAGTGCCAGCTACTTTCAGCTTTTCCAGACAACAACACGCGTTTTATCTGGTGTACCCCAAAGGTAAGGGACGCGTCTCATCGATCAATGCGCCATCAATGAATGGACAACTAGATGTTTGCTTTTCCAACGAATCGTCCATCGGTGATGTGCACAAAGGTTGTTTTTCGAACCTGGACTTTTGCGCTCACATAACGTGTTCGGGTAAGGAAAAATTGCTCACAGACCAAGCTTTTGCTCAGATGAGTCAGTTTAAACCAGTGTGTTATGCCGCTTAATCTATACCCAAACAACCGGAAGATGCTCGCATTGAGGGTCTCCCTTCGGGCGAGCTGAATCCTGCGTCTTCAGATTATCTGGGTATAAAAACGCAATTAACTGAGTAAGGCCACTGCTTGGTTAATTTGTCTCAGGATGAGCTTGAGCTCGTTCTTGTAGTCTGACCGGAATTTCTCGTCGGTCAGACTATCCCCCACACGCCAGTAGATGGCATAGAGAAGAACTTTTGTAATTTTCTCTCTGAGCTCAAAGAGTTCGATACTGTTCCCTGGTGCGGAGTAGCGGCTGAGAAAGGAGTGATAGCAATCGTTCATTCTTCGAAAGTGCGCCATAACAACATCTTGGTCCGGCTTGATGAAAGACAATCCACTTTTGTCTTGCGTGATAGTTACAGATTCGCTGTAGGCAACGCAGTCTTCAATAATGGCGGTGATTTCCTCAATAAAAGCACTTTTGCTTTCTTCATCCCCTTGCTGATCAACGATAGGTAACCACTTGTTAGAAACTTTGTAGCCCAGACCGCGTACAGTCACGATAAAATCTTCAACCATGACACTCTTCAGCACCGCTCGCGCTTTGAAGGCGTATTTGTTCGCGATAATACTGTCTGGGCTGTCTTCCATGTGGAAGGACGATTTCTGATCTCTGACAATACTGCCTATGTCGCTGTAGCTAATTAGGGGAGCTTGCAGGGTGAATAGCTGATGGAGGAGAACGTAGACCGCGGCATCCTGGATAAACACCTCGCGACCAGAGGATTTCAATATGTTGAGATGAGAATCTAGCGTGACACTTTTTGCCGTTTCTATGTTTTTGAACGTGATTTGACTCATTGCGAACCTAGCTTCCTTCTATCATCGACAACGTTTGTTGGCTTTTAATCTCGGTCTAGCGAATCCCCTCAAAATTCCTTTTCTAAACAATGAGAAGGACGCGCACCGTACCTCTTGATCTAATGAATTTCGCCAAAAAAACATTCCAAACAAAGGAATTACCGATGCGCGATATTCAAATCCTACAAGAGACCTTAACCAATCACTATCCCACTATTCATAAAAAACGGCTCCAATCTCTGTTACTTGCGACTGAGTCCGCACTTGGCGGTGCTGACCTCACTCTCACCAAGCTCGGTCGCTCCCTCAACACCTTCACAGCGGCTAAACATGCGATTAAACGGGTTGACCGCCTACTGGGAAACACCCGTCTACACCGTGAAAAAGAGGATATTTATAAATGGAATGCACGACTTATTGCCGGGGCGAACCCTTGCCCTGTGATTTTACTTGATTGGTCTGACGTGAGAGAGCAACTTCGTTTTATGACCCTACGAGCGTCCATTGCCCTCGATGGCCGGGCGGTTACTCTCTACGAACAAGCGTTTGAGTATGCGCAATATAATTCACCGAAAACGCATCAGTACTTCCTTGGTAAACTCCAGGAAATACTGCCCCCAAGTGCAACACCTATTATCATCTCTGACGCTGGGTTTCGAAATACGTGGTTTCGTCAAGTCCAAAGTAAGGGCTGGTTTTGGCTGGGGCGTGTACGCGGTGATGTCTCGATAAAAATGACCCAAAGCGATTGGCAATCCAACAAGACGCTTTATCCTGACGCCACAAGCAAGCCGCATTCACTAGGCCAATGCCAACTCGCTCGCCGTTCACCGCTGACCTGCAATGGCTATGTGGTAAAACAACAAAAAGCGCAGCGTCATTCACGAACGGGTCAGAAGCACACCGCTTCTCGACTTTTTGCCAAAAATGCAAATGAGCCTTGGTTGCTTGTCACCAATATCCCAACGGAAACACTGAATGCTGTTCAAATATGTCGCTTGTACGCCAAAAGGATGCAAATAGAAGAAGCTTTCCGAGACCTGAAAAGTACAGCCTATGGATTGGCGTTGCGTCATAATCGGACTCATCATAATCGCAGGTTACTATCGGAATCGGCAAACAATTTTTGTTTGAGTGGCCTGTCTGAAATTCTAATCACGCAGTTGAGTTCACATTCAAGTTGTTGTTTCTTGATAGCTTAAATACGGTTTGCGGCAAAGCGAAATGCGGTAGCTTTTTCTATATGTGCTGGCAGGCGTTATACGTTTTAAGGAGAAATCGTGGTCGTCATATATGGAATTAAAGAACATTTGAATCCCATCAAAGCTGATTTATCAGATGTGATCCAACAATCGATGACTCAAGCTTTAGGGTTGCCTGAGGATAAGCGTGCTCACAGATTTATCCCGCTTGATAAAAGTGATTTTTACTATCCTAGTGGCCGCTCCGATTCTTATACGGTGATCGAAGTAAATATGATGGAAGGTCGCAAAGTCGAAACCAAGAAGGCTCTAATCAAGGCACTGTTCAATAACATTGAATTGAGGTTAGGCATAGCTCCCATTGATATTGAAATTACAATCAAAGAACAACCTGCTCATTGTTGGGGCTTCCGGGGTATCACAGGTGATGAAGTCGCAGACTTAACCTACAAAGTTCACGTATAACACATATGAGCCCTTCTCCGGTCAATAGGCAATAGCATTCTTTTGGCTGCGCCAGCAGCCAATACTCTCGAACAACAAATCTGTCTACTTCGTTCTGTCGCTTTCGCCGTTAAGTCGTCGCTTACGGCAAACACATATAGAAGGTCTCTTACTGCGGTCTCAGCGCTGCCTGCCAGTCGTGTGACAGGGCCATTAGACATTATTCGGTTAACCCAAGCTGGCACTATTCAAAAAGAAGGCTAAACAATGGTTTTCCAGTTATCTTCAGGCTCAGGTTGGGTGTAAGCAACTTTGTTGTTCGTTTGGGGGCGCAACAATGGGGCGGCTAATCAAAGCAAAGGGGCTTGGACAACCGTTGGCACAGCAGGCCATGAGGGCTTAATGCCCAGTGAACTCAGTCAGCAACGTGCTCCTTCTCAGCACCAGTTAGACGTTCAGCTCACCCCATTGTGCGACTTATTCAGGTAAGAACTTCTGTTCATCAAACACGGTTTTATTCCTCAACATAAAGTAAACACAGCGCCCCAGCTTGTGGGCGAGTGCAGACAAGGCTTTGGCTTTGCTCATGCGTTTTTGTAAACGTGTGAGGTATTTCTTCGCTTTTTCATTGCCACGAAGGTAAAGGACAGCAGCTTCGGAGAAGGCCCATTTAAGGTGTGCGTTGCCGATCTTATTGCCGCAGGTTCCATATTGCTTTCCCGCGGATTCAGCTTTGCATTTAATTAAACGGGAATAAGACGCGAACTGCTGAACGGTCGGAAAGCGTTGGATATTGCCGATTTCGTAAAGAATGGTCAGCGCCAGAATACGGCCAATGCCAGGGACGGTTTGCAGCAGTTGGTAATCCTGCGGGTTATGTTGTTTGGCGTTCTGTTCGATGAAGTGTTCAACGCTCGCAAGTTCTTTGGTGTAAAAGGCAATCACGTTCAAATCGAGATCAATGTTGCGGTTAATGGCAGGTTTATCGAATCGGTTGCGGACTTCCTCTCGGGCATACGGATAGCGCAGCTGAAGGTTAGGCGATGGATGATTGTATTGACTGAAAGTGTTAGAAACATGCGCTTTTAAGTCTGCGCCGTGACGCATGATCTTGGTTCGACGGCGAAGTAAGTCACGGGTGGCACGCATGGCTTTGGGGTAGACGTAAGCAAGTGGGAAGTTACCGCCCCTGAGAAGAGAAGCAATCTTATAGGAATCAATGCGGTCGTTTTTAGTTTTCCCGCCGTGAATCGCCTTCATGTAAAGCGCGTGACCAAGTACAAAATCAAAGGCGTAGTCGAGGCATAGGTCACTGACCCAATACCAGCAATGCATGCACTCGACGCCGACAACAATCTGGTCTTGGTAAGGCGCGATAACATCTAAAAGCGCGTCAGGATTGGCATCGATTTTCTTGTGAAGCAGCTTGTTGCCCGCAGAATCGAGGATGCAGACATAAAGAATGCGCGCATGCAGATCGATGCCGCAGTAATAATCATGCTGTTGGTTATAGAATCTCATTGAGTCTTCTCCGTTTGGTTTCGTCGCCTTCCAGCTTAGCCGGACGGTTAAGTTGGAGGAGAAGGCTCAATGAGTATCAAACTGTTCAAGAGGGATTCGCAACGCGTGGCATTTTCACTATGCGTTGGTTTTAGTGTTTAAGGTGGTATGCGGCGGCATTGGTATTGCGTTGCTCACCCCTTAACAGGGCTACATGGATTCCCCCGTTCGTCAAACATCCGCTACACTTTTCGAGTTAGGTTTGGACTGCCGCTCTACATTCGGCCTTTCAGTGGCTCACGCCATGGCCCTGATGACATTGCGCGGTTGCAGTGCCTTATTCGTTAGAAGGTATCAATGGTACCCGCCGCATTAACAGGCTCTCTGCAAATGGTCTTCACCTTTCCTCATCAGCTCGCGTCTGCAATGACCCGGTTGGTGTGTTTCTCTGCGCCGCCTTCGCTTAGACGGCGTAGTCTTGATAGTCGGTTTGGTTATGTAACAGCGCCCAGATGATACGGGCGTTCTTGGCTGCCAGAGCAACAATGGCGCGGTTCATTCCCCTTCGTTCAAGAATGTTCCGCCCCCAGACACTGAGCCTGTCCTGTTTCTCCCCAAGGTTAGTGATGACCGCTCTTGCGCCATGCACTAAGAGAGTTCGCAGATATTTGTCACCGCGTTTACTTATCCGCCCAAGCTTGGGTTTACCGCCTGTTGAATACTGTTTGGGAACCAGCCCGAGCCAGGCGGCAAAGTCTCTGCCGGAGTCGAACTGTTCGCCTTTACCAATGGTGGCAATAATGGCGGTTGCCGTCTGAGGACCAATGCCTCGTACCTTAAGAATACGCTGTGCATTGGGGCTGGCCTTGGTGACTATGTCAAAGCACAGTTCGGTGTCGTCGATACGTTGGTTGAGTACTTGTAGATGCTCAAAACTATCGCCGAGCACAGCGCGAGCAATATCAGGCAGTCCGTAATCCGCCGCTTCGAGAATAAGCGGAACATCACGCTGAATTGCGTGGCGTCCGGTAGGGATAACAATCCCAAACTCAGCGAGCAGGGCACGAATGCGATTAATGAGCGCGGTGCGCTCCTGCACCCAATGCTCGCGCATACGGTGAATGGAAAGAATGGCTTGCCGCTCAGGTGATTTGACGGGTACAAAACGGGTGTTGGGTCGTTGAACGGCTTCACAAATGGCGATGGCATCGTTAAGGTCATTTTTGCCTTTGGTGCGGTAAGGGCCGACATATTTGGCGGCCATGACACGGGCATCATGCCCTAACTTGATGAACTCTCTCGCCCAATAATGTGCCCCACTGCACGCTTCAATGCCTATACGCATAGGTGGCATATTTGCTAATGTAGTCAGTAATTTAGCGCGTGAAACGGACTTATGGAGAATGACCTTTCCGCGGTCATCGACAGCGTGCAGAGAAAAGTGGTGTTTGGCGAGGTCAACGCCACAAAAGAAATGAGAAGACATGGTTACCTCCGGTATGTAGTGCGACACCTAAGTGTGGCAAATCCTCGTGAGGGGGAATCCATGTCATTCGTTAGGGCACAAGGAGTAAAATGATGATTCATCACATAGATCATATTGTTCTCACAGTCTCCGACATAGAGAAATCAGTGGACTTTTATAAACGGGTTTTGTGCATGGAAGAGGTAACTTTTGCCAATGGCCGTAAGGCTGTAACGTTCGGAAATCAAAAGATTAACTTTCAGCTTCTTGGCCAAGAACCGCGAAATGTAGCTAATGTTGGTTCAGGTGATGTTTGCTTAATTTCAGATTGGCCGTTGAGATCAGTGGTAAACCATTTAGTTAAAGAAAATGTCAAAATCATAGAGGGTCCAGTCGAAAAGTCAGGAGCCGTTGGTGCAATCCAATCGGTCTATTTTTTGGATCTTGATAAAAACTTAATAGAAGTCAGCGTGTATCAATAGGCTCTGCGCCCTAACAGTTTGTTGCGTGTGATTTTTCGTCGGCCTATGTTCTTCCCGTTTTTGTCAATTTCGAACAGATAGAAGACGGATTTGGCGAGGTCGATACCGATAATATTGTGTTGAGTCATGGCCTGCTCCTTTAAGGTTTTGATGCATCACCAAGCATGGCTTAAAGCCTGCGAGGGTGGTAGGGGGAGACCATCTCATCATCTTAACAGGGTTATGCCCTAAGAGGAGAAATAAGCAAAAGTGGAATACGTAGTTTATAAATTTCCTGACTACGCTGAACAAGTAATTACTCTTCTGTTGGAGGAAAACTGGCTTGTTCATCCGTTTCCTTTAAGTGATGATGCGGATATTTTTAACCCATCGGCATACTTGTATAACGCAGACACTAGTGGAATAGAGTACACAATTCATTTGGATCTCAATATATATCAATACATATTGAATGCGTTCAAGAAAGAGAAGAAAAACTCCTTACATAGAAGTGCTATAGCTTTAGTGGTTTTTGCCAAATTTACAAACATTAAATTTGACCCAACAATCGCAATCTATGAAAAACTGAATTACAGAAATCAATGCCCAGATGAATTAATTGATGATTTAACTCTATTTCGTCAAATTGACAACGCCGAAATGGAAGCTTTAGCAGAATTTGCTTTAGGTTTTACCGACTCAATTAAACTTCCTGAGCCTGCGTATATAGACCGTTCTCAGTTGAAAACGAAACTTACAGAGTTCCGCAGATTAAAAAAATGGGACACTCTTTATGTTCTCGTGATGAAGCTAACGGAGTTGTACTTCTTTGAGAACAGGTTATCGAATGAAGATAAGTTGGAGGCATTTTGGCGTTGGTGTCATGAAGAGTTCTTGTTTTCATTAGTAGCGACTTGTCTAGCTATTAAGATGTTTGGTAAGCAGCCCATACCAAAACGGTTCTTCTCCGCTTAAATGAGTCTATAAAACGAACAAATAATCTATAACAGCAAGATTTATAATGGCTCTTTTCTTAACCTTTAGTGCTGTAGTTTGTCGTTATTATCATCTGCTCTATTTAACTTTAAAGGCCAATGCGTCCAGTCTGTATCCATCGAAACGGACACCCATTCTGTACTCGTCAAATGTAAGCGTGATAGACGATTCAAAGTGATTGATCCAGAGACAGGTGCGCCGCGCACCGTCGATCACTATGTTCGTCGTCGTTTATCTGATTTACCTGTGAGTGGTCGTTCTTGTGTCATAGAAATTGAGCTTGCTCAGACTCGAGATAGACTTGGTAGAAGGTTGATTGAAGCAACTGATTTTGTTGTTAAAGGTAGCCGTTATACTGAGAGATTTTGCCATTTCATCAGTGGATTATGCCGTTATATGAGTATTCATGCTGTTTCTAAACACCTAGGCATCCGCTGGGAAACAGTGAAAAACATCGATAAAGCATTTCTACTGTCCACCTTACCAGCGTTAGAACCTGAGAAGATCACCAGCCTTGTTCATATTGGCGTCGATGAAGTTGCCAGGGCCAAAGGGCACGACTATATGACCGTTGTTTATGACCTTGTTTCGGGGCAACTTATATGGGTAGACCACGGAAGAACTTTCAATGTCCTTATCAATTTTTTTGAGCAGTTATCACAACAAACGAGAGATGGGATCCGAGCAGTGTCAATGGATATGGGGCAGTCTTATCAATCGGCTGTAAGAAAAGTTCTCCCGAATGCTGACATTGTGTTTGACCGATTTCACGTGATGCAAAACTACTCCCTCCTGATCAGAAAAGAACGAAATAAAGCGTTTAGAAATGCGACACACCACGAGAAGAAGATGCTGAAGGGGACGTTATTTTTACTCCTCAAGAATGCCCCAAAATTAAATGATAAACAGTCGGATAGATTGGATGATTTACTTGAAAGCAACAAGACACTTTGCACAATTTATATGCTGAAAGAACAACTGCAAGCCTTATGGGATGAACGTGATTTTGACTCAATGATTACGGCGCTTGAAGCTTGGTGCCAACTCGCCAAAAAGACGAGGATTTTATCACTGATAAATTTTGCTGACGCTCTCTGGGATAGAAGGATCGGCATCTGCAATTACGCAAAATATAAGCTAACAAATGCCCGTGTGGAAGCAGGCAACGTATCTATTGGCCTTCTAAGGCGAAGAGCTCGCGGAGTTAGAGATACCGAATACTTTAAGTTAAAGATAAGGCAAACATCGATTAAAGAGGCGCAATCTATTTTCTATCCTGAAATCAAGCTCACGTAAGCGGAGAAGAGCCCCAAAACTAATGAAATACGCACCAAAATACTCTGCTGAAAAAAACAAAAGGAACTTAGTCAATATGACTTGGGATTTGTTCTTGTTAGACAAATTCTTTGAAAACTGGGTGAGTAAACTGGATGACCAAGAGTTTATCTATGCTAGTAATGACAAGCCATTACAGGAAGTCTTAAAAACAGCAATTAAGATACAAAAAGAGGGCGCAGTCGTTAGTTTAACGCAAGACTTGTCACCTTCATTAATCCCATCATTTACTGCCACGTTTGATCAAGTTGCATCAGAGCACGGACGACGCATTTCGTCTGTGAAAGACTTTCAATCGTTTCGTGATGGTATGATCATACACTATGAGAACGCGTTAAAAGTGCGGGCATAACACATATGATCATAGTGTGCACCAAAACTGAGAAAGAGAAACTGCGACAGATCGGGGTATTTCCACCCGGCTCTCATTTAGCATTAGGAAATCTATGGAAAGCTCTCGATGTGAGAGTGAGTGGGTTTGCTTTCGCCAACAAGAAAAAGGGGCGTGCGACGTGAAGTCGTATGAAGCGCTGTTCACCGCTTAACGTGTGAACCATCTGTATCACCAGATGAGCCTAGGAGCCTGAATAAAGTAGCGGCTCTGACAATGTAACGAAGAGTGGTCATAGACCAATCGGGATAGGAACCGCGAGGGGATGATCCTCCTGATAACCACAAATTGGGTGAGTGCTAGGTAGTCAGTATGATGAATGTAAGTGAATCCGCGTAAGGTGCGTTATTCGATGAAACAGCGGAAGTGGTTAACACGCTGTAGCCAAAAGGCACGAGAGTCGGAAAGAGATTGCCCCATGCTCTTTCGTGATCATTGCACTCTCCGCACCATAGCGGGCATCTAACCTGACATTGCGCGACATACGGAACACGGTAAGCCTGTATCACTCCCTCTGGGAAAGCCTACATAGCCGATAGTGATGCAGGTAGAGGAGGTCGGAAAAAGCCAAGGCTGCGTTGTAATGATGCAGATACAGGTCCATGCCTGAGCACGAAAGTGCGCCCACTTCCGACTGGTCTCCCGTTGCGAGAGAATTCGAAGAACTTTATTCAAGGAGAAACGCAAATGATGATTTCAAAAGAGATTAGTGCCTCTCCTGACAGTACTCAATGGCAGTCAATCGACTGGAAATACGTTGAGGCGCATGTGTTAAAGCTTCAGATGCGTATCGCAAAGGCAACAAGGGAAGGTAAGCACGGCAAGGCGAAAGCCCTGCAATGGTTACTAACCCACTCTCGTTCAGCAAAACTCCTTGCTGTGAAACGAGTGTCGAAAAACAAAGGCAGCAAAACGCCTGGAATAGACGGCATCATCTGGAACACAGATGCTCGCCGTATGAAAGCCATCAATCAGTTGAGCAGAAAGGCATACATAGCCAAGCCACTCAAGCGTATCTACATCCCCAAAAAGAACGGTAAGCTTCGACCGCTGGGTATTCCGTGCATGATAGACAGAGCGCACAAGCACTCCACCTACTTGCACTGGAGCCCGTATCAGAAACACTTGCCGACCCCAACAGCTATGGATTTAGACCAAACCGCAGCACGACTGACGCTGTCGATCAGTGCTTCAAGTGTCTGGCGCTAAAGAAATCAGCCCAATGGGTGCTCGAAGGCGATATCAAAGCCTGTTTTGACAAAATCGGTCATCAGTGGCTTCTTGATAACATCGCCGTAGACAAGCGGATGTTGGAGCAATGGCTAAAGTCTGGCTTTATGGATAAAGGGCTGTTTTATCGCACCGACGAGGGCACACCGCAAGGCGGGATCATCTCTCCCACCCTGATGTTAATGACGCTCTCAGGTCTTGAGCAGCTCATCAAATCCACTGCCCTTAAAAGGGGAGCGAGAGCCAACTTTATTGGGTACGCCGACGACTTTGTCGTCACTTGTGCTTCAAAGGAAGTGCTGGAGAACGATATAAAACCATTGATTGCTGACTTCTTGGCGGTAAGGGGCTTAGCACTATCCGAAGAGAAAACGCACATCACTCATATCAACGATGGCTTTGACTTCTTGGGCTTTAACCATCGGAAGTACAAAGGAAAACTGCTCATTAAACCGAGTAAATCCAATACGCTGTTGTTCTTAAGTAATCTGCGCGAACTCATCAAAACGCATGTAACCCTACCTGTGAATGATCTTATCAAACTGATAAATCCGAAGCTCAGGGGGTGGTCGAATTACTATCGACACTGCGTCGCGAAACAGGTGTTCGGATATGTAGGCTGTAAACTATTCCATGCGCTATGTCACTGGGCAAAAAGGCGTCATCCAACAAAGTCTAAAACGTGGATCGCGCTTAAATACTTCATCAATCGGAAAGGCCAGTGGCAATTTCACGGTTGGCAGAAGATCTCAGGTATGGATTGCCAGTTCAATCTCTTCCAAATAGCCCAAGTGCCTATCGAAAGACATGTGAAAATCCGAAGTGCAGCAACACCTTTTGACCCTCAATACCAAGAATACTTGGCAAAGAGAAAGTCCAAAAGGCTAGTTCGCAACACTTGGAACGATCCTGCTCTGGCTGCGTTATAAGTTGCTGGGTATCAAACGATGCCTTTGTGGAGGCTTGAGCCGTATGCAGTGAAAGTTGCACGTACGGTTCTTAGGGAGACGGCACTTGGCAACAAGTGTCGTCCACCCGACAGAAACGAGTTGGTAAAGACGCATAGATACACTGATAATGCCGCCAGTCTTCCTCACTCAGCCAAACCGCCACCCTCTGACCATCACGGTCTACGCCACCCCAACAACAATCCGCTACGCGCATTTGGTGTGGCACCGTCATGGCCACAGGCGCGGTCTTGTCATCGTTCGTCATTCTGGCCCTGTTTGTTTTTCAACCCCTTCCCCAGGCTTGGGGCGCGATGCTTCGCAACGCTATGGGCGACGCACCGCCTTTGAAAAAGCACAAAGGCCGTGCGGCAGCGCGGGTTGGTCGCGGTGGCTTCACGCTTGTTTGATTTTTACGCAACGCTTCCCGCTTGGTTAAAGTACATCGGATTTAACCGACTCAAAGTAAGAGAGGCGGACGCAGCCTTATCTCAACTGCTCCGCATTTCAAATTAATTTTTCATTTAAATTTCAGTTAATTAAAAAATTTTACAATACCCTGACAAAAATCAATAACATTTTACTGGCAGGGTATGTATCTGCATGATATTAAATAATTCTCCACTGCAATATCGCAACATTTGTTAAGGGAATATTAAATGATTAATGTAAACACATCGCCCATAAATTATGTCACTGACGCTGATGCAGCGATTGAAGGAAACCACAAAGATAGAAAAGTTACCCTGCAATACAGTGATGAAGCGGAGGTGCTGACACCGCCTTATGTGTTAAATGATTTGTATTCATTTGTTGAGATAAAGAAGAAGGAAATAAGGCAAGCTGTAGAAGACGCTGCCGAACTCAATAAGGAGCAAGAAATATCAAATTCGCTGCAAGATGCAATTATTGACTCATCACAAAAGTTAGAGTTCTATAAGGCCTGGACTGACGGTGGAAAAAATGTTATTTCCCCCATTCTTGAGATGATGCTTGAGTCTATATTAAAAGATGAAAGTAACACTAAAAAGAGTGAAGATCTTATGCAGATCATGGTCTTTGATATCCTTCTAAATAAAGAGAAGTGGGGGTTAAATCTCGGAGACTTGAATGCAGGTGGCATTGATGCAAATAAGTATTTTGGTTATATAACCGAGAACTTTGGCTCAGGTATGCACAATAATTATGCAGGTAAGGACGCCGACACGCCAGAAAAAATAATAAATTGGTTTTTGGATACGGTATTGCCGAAATTAGAGGGTAAGGTTCCTGAAAACTCCCTGTCTTACAAAATTATGCAGTATTTTAAATCTGAAGGAAATAAAACAGAGTTAAAAAATCTGGCCAAAAATTATGATGTAAAAGATTCTATCAGCCACACTGAATCAACCTCTACTCACGTTTCACCGGCCCTGAAGCTGTTTTTATTGGGGCAGGGCGCAGCCACAGGGAAAGTCTCTTCAGAAAAATGGGGGGAATTTATTGCTGGAGACATAAAGACCATCAAAGAAATTCTCGGTATCACTGGCGAAGGAAAGAAATCCTTATCGGATTGGTTAGTAAATGAAAAAATCGGCTGGACATACGATACAAGTGGGCAGCTGGATTATAATCAGGGCCATGAGGGCGGTATACCAATTGAAAAGCTGTCCGAGTTTTTTGAGAAATTTCCGTCCCGTATATTAACCGATGAGGAAATGTCATCAATAAACAGGACTGGTGACAATGTGAAAATGATCATGCAAACATTAAAATATTGGTTTCAAATATTGCGTGATGAGAAAATGGCAATAGCCAGAAACATTTAACTGAATTTATATAATAATAAGGTGAGAGCATGGCTTGTAATGTATGTTCAGTCTGTTTCAGATAAAAAATGACACACATATTATTATACTCTCACCTTATAAACCTTTCTTCAAAGATCTTGTCTGGGTTACCCTGAGATTGAATGTATTAAGGAACATTGATCTCAGATGGACGTTGGGAATGCCCATAAAACAAATCACCTATCCGATACACACAGAAGGCGCGTGAACAATCATGGCCTTCGAGGGTTATCAACACTAACGCTTTTGACTCACCGATGTGTAATGTCTGTTTTTTGTACAACCCACTCATCTGGTTAAGGTATTTGAGTCTTGTTAATATGACAAGTGTCACGTTGATGATTTATGAAATGAAATTTTCCTACTCTGCTCCAGGTCATTATTGGGGTCATCAAATGACACAATGTTGAAGAAGGAGAATGGCTTATGAAACTAACAGCTGCATTATTAACCTTGACGACCGTCGTCTCTACATCCGCATTAGCAGACATCAGTGTTCATGTATTAGATACCAATAAAGGTATGCCCGGACGAAATATTGAAGTTTCATTATATGAAAATGTGGGTGATAACTGGAAACTTATTGATAAGCAAACAACGGATGAAAATGGTAGAGTTAAAAAATTTGATTTTGGTGAGTCGTTAAATTATAGAGTTGTCTTTGATGTTAAGCAGTTTTTTAGTTCAAAAAATGTAGACGCTTTTTATGAACAAATACCTGTTGATTTCAAAATAAAAAATAAAAATGAACACTACCATATTCCTCTTTTATTGAGTCCATATGCATACTCTACATATCGCGGTAATTAAAGGGGAAATGGACACTGGGTATGAGTAACGACCTTACCGGCTTCAGGCTTTAAACCCGTCCACTTGGTTAACTGTACCGGAAAAGGATGCAGATAGCGGACACCTTCCGTGATTTAAAAAGCCGGGTCTATGGTGTTGGTCTGAGACAAAGCCGTACCGCTGTCCGAAGCGATCCGACATCATGCGGACGTCCTGTCTAAATGGTGAAGAAATAAAGCCTTTTTTTGCTTCTCGTTCCGCAGGATTGTGGAACGAGAAGCGTTGATTTAGGTGAAAAATGTGAGGTTAAAATTTCACATGTGCGCCAAAGACGACGCCGCCAGCACTAAAATCGCTATTTTTTGCATAATTATATTCTAAGTTCAAACCAAAGTGTTCGAACCCCCAAGCGATCCCCCCGGCGACTTCACCACCAAGGCTTGAGTCGTCATAATCCTGTTTATGGCCAGTGTTTCTGTCTTTTACCGTGTAGCTCAGCGTGTAATAGGTAAGACCTCCTTTACCATAAAGCTCAAAGCCTGCTCCCAGTGGGTAGCTTGCATAGCCAGAAATTCTTGGGCCACCGAAACCGGCATCTGTGACTTCTGTAATAGGGCTGGTCAGCATAGAAGCGAAGCCATCAAAACCGCCTTTATAGCCTGCCTCAATACCCCAATTGGTATCTACCATGTATCGATAATAAATATCTCCTATGAAAACATCGCCGTCTTCTTTATTGTGTGCGACGTCATAATTGCTACCACCATAACCAAAATCTGCACCAATGATATGCTTTGTCTGGGCATTCGCGGTCATTGAGAGTGTTGCGAGCAGACACACTGAAGCATATTTGTAAAGCATAGAAACTCCGACTATCTACATAAAAAGGATTTATTTTTTACAAAGTAGAGAGGTGGTGCTCAATAAAAAATGGCTGTGATTTCATGTATTATTGAGAATATTTGTTACATCGAGCGGGGGTAATTTGTGACTTTTGGTGAAGTTATTAGTCAAGTTACTTATTGAGCACAAAATTTTCACCATGTTGATTTGGCAATGTACGATGCCCGTGCTTTTGTCCTGCGATAGTCCCGCATTAGAAAAGTCTATATTCAGACTGAATTTGAACCTTATGGTGTTATCAGCTAGGCTTACTCGGTAAACCTTTGGAATTCACATATACCGAACGTATTGATATTGAATGTCGTGTGAAGTCCGTGTTGACGGTGTTGTCTCGTATCAGAGCCGATGAGAGTTTGACGCGAGCGCCCAGTGTACGCTGGAAAGTTCAGTGAGCAGGATCAGGGTAGGAGCTAAGGTAATGACAGTTGAAACCATCAGTTATCTGAAGAAAAATGCCGCCAATCTCCCGTTGGATGAGCCGATGATCATTACACAAAATGGCGTACCGGCTTATGTCATTGAGTCGTATGAAGCGCGTAAAAAACGTGACGAGGCGATTGCACTGTTAAAGCTGGTCAGCTTTGGGAAAAATGACAAAAAGGACGGTCGGGTCTCTTCCTCTTCTTCCTTTAGAGAACGGTTAGCGAAGCGTAAACAAGATCGCTAAAGGGGAAAAGCATGGCGGTTGCCATTGAGTACACTGTTGCTTTTGAACAAACGGCCGATCTGGCTATCGGTCATTTTGCTGAGTACACCTCCGAACGCCAGGCGATTGAAAAAATTGAATCCGTTCTGGATCGGTTTGAAGAGACGGTGAGTGTCGATCCGTATATTTATGTGCGTTCCCCGTCTTTGCTGGCGCTTGGGATCACCGACGTGCGCGAAGCCAATATCGACGGCATGAGGCTGCTGTATGACGTCGATGAGCGTGATGACACCATCGTGGTGACAGGGCTTATTTTGCTGAGCCAGAAACAGAATGTTGAAGCGCAGCTGGTCAACTACTGTCTGATTTACAAGTAACCCCATACCTCTAAGGCTTGGGATTTAGCGCCAAAATCCTACACACCTGCGATCGGCTGTAGCCGGTCGCCTCCGCAATCTCTCTCAGGCTGAGCCCTTTCTCTCTGTAGCTTTTCACTTTCTGGTGCCGTTCGATGTCAGGCTGTTTGCCTTTGTATTTGCCAGCGGCCTTGGCGGTTTCGATGCCCTGGCGCTGACGTTCTCTTCTTGTTTCGTAGTCTTTTCTGGCCATGGCGGCCATCAGCTCTATCAGCATGTTGTTAATGGCATCGCCAGCGTCATACCTTGGAATGGTGCCAGTGCGCGCGTGAGACTCAAAGACGGCTATCGTGTGACAACTAAGGCAAGCTATCGTCCCCGTGTCGGTTGGGTTGTAGAAGGAGAGCTTAGCCGAGAGCAGGTGAGTGGTGTGGGTGATAAATGTTATAGGGGTTATCGAATCTTTGCTAATTTGAAAAAAATACTTGAGTTCAAAAAAGCGGCTATGTTACCTTGCGCGACAATCTCGAACAAAGAGTTTTCGGGACACACGCGGCGCAATGTTGAAGAAGTTGTCGCCGCACCGTAGGTATCAGGGAATGGTTCTCTGATAGAAGGGCATTAATAGCGCTGTCTGGCTCAAGCTAAGCCGGGGCATATTGAGGAACCCAACAGTGATTAAATATTACCACCACTTCAGCTTCGTCTTACCGAATAGCAGTATTATTACTGAGCCTTGATCCTTCCGGCCAAAAGAGACGCATACCATACGTTTAGAGCGATACTCCTACGACATGATCGTGATGCTTTGCCGTCTTTGTTTTGCGTGCTCAAACACACTCAGGTTTCCGCCAACATCGCATGACGCGATTTGACGGGTAATTCCCGACATCGTCGGGGGTGTGCTACGCCGTTCAACTGCCGAGTGAGCCCATTTTGCATCGTATTGTTGCAGGGGACACTACACACAAATTTGCAGTGAATGGTGGGTAAACATGGAAGATCAAACGCAATGATTAACTTTCCCACTGAAACACAGGATGTGCTGAAAGCCAGCCCAATCCCTGTGATGCAAGGCCTTCATGATCTGACGCCTGATGAGTTGCTGCTCAGTCAGGAGCATTACGAATCCGAGGTCCGCTCCTATCCCCGCCGGTTGCCGGTTGCTATCGCAAAAGCCTATGGTGCTTTGGTTGAAGACAGTCGAGGCCAGGTATATCTGGATTGTCTGGCAGGTGCAGGTACCCTGGCGCTGGGGTACAACCACCCTGAAATCAACCAGGCATTGGTTGAACAGCTTCATGCCGGTATTCCTTACCAAACCCTGGATATCACCACACCTGCCAAAGATGCCTTTATCCGTGAGTTGATGGCGTTTCTACCGCAAGATTTTGCAGAAAATGCCAAAGTCCAGTTTTGTGGCCCGTCGGGCGCTGATGCGGTTGAAGCGGCGATTAAACTCGCCAAGCAAACCACGGGACGCAACACCATTGCCGCTTTCCATGGTGCGTATCACGGCATGACCAATGGCACCATGGCGTTGATGGGGAACTTGGGCACCAAAGCACGCCGGCAGGGTTTGATGGCAGATGTTCACTTCCTGCCTTTCCCTTACGATCTGCGCTGCCCATACGGCCTTCATGGTGAGCAGGGCGTGCGTCAGGGACTTCGCTACATCGAACGTATGCTGGCCGATGATGAAAGTGGTGTGCAGAAACCTGCTGCCATTATCGTTGAACCAGTGCAGGGTGAGGGCGGTGTGATTCCCGCACCGGCGTTTTGGCTCAAGGAGCTTCGCCGCATTACCGAAGAAAACGGCATTTTGCTGATTTTTGATGAAATCCAGTGCGGTATCGGTAAAACCGGATCCCATTTCGCGTTTGAAGATGCGGGTATCACGCCAGATATTCTATGCCTTTCCAAAGCGGTTGGCGGCGGTCTGCCGATGTCACTGCTGGTGTTTGATAAGTCTATTGATACCTGGCTACCGGGCGAGCACACAGGTACATTCCGTGGCAATCAGCTTGCGATGGTTTCTGGGGCAAAAGCCATGGAAATCATCCGTCGCGACAACCTTGCCCAGCAAGCCAAAATCACCGGGGATTACCTGCGCCGGGGCTTGGAGAAAATTGCAGATAACACCACCTGTATTGCGGAAGTGCGCGGAAAAGGCCTGATGCTGGGCATAGAAATTTGCGATCCCAAGGGCATCAAGAACAAATTTGGTGAGCCGCAATCTGCCCCTGAGCTGACGGTAGCTATACAGCGTGCAGCGCTTGAACGCGGTTTGATCATCGAGAAAGGCGGACGTGATGGCTCGGTGCTTCGTTTTCTGCCGCCCATCATTATTACCTTCGAACAAATCGATTTTGCGCTGAAAGCACTGAAAGACGCCATTGAATCTCTGGTTGAGCCCAAACAAGTTTCTCAGCCAATGGATAGCATCCAGCAAAGCTGGCGCAATCACTTCATTCACGTTGGCAAGCATGGTGCTGATGGTTTTGAATCTGCAATGAACCAGAGCACACAGGCGTTGAAGAAACTGTTTGAGAGCACAGATTCGCCTTATAGCGGTCTGGAGCCCATGGTGTTGCAATCGCAAATTCGTCACGCTCAGTTGGGTGAGAACCCACAGCCACTGAGCGAGGTGATCGATGAAACAACGGCGCTGATTGGTAAAAACTCAATCATTGTCCAGCACCCGCACTGTATTGCACACCTGCATACGCCTCCCATGTTGCCCGCCGTTGCTGCAGAAGCCTTTATCACGGCATTGAACCAGTCAATGGATTCCTGGGATCAGGCAAGTGCTGCGACGTTTGTAGAACAGGAAGTGACAGACTGGCTTTGCAGGCGTTTTGGCTTTGACGACAACGCAGACGGTGTTTTCACCAGTGGTGGCACACAGAGTAACCTGATGGGCCTTCTGATGGCCCGCGACCACATCATCCGCCAAACCAGCGGACACGACGTACAGAAAGACGGTTTGCCGCAGTATGCCGACAAGCTTCGTGTGATCTGTTCTAAAAACGCCCATTTCACCATGCAAAAATCGGCTTCCTTATTAGGGCTTGGCGAAAATGCGGTGGTGTGTGTCGACACCTACAGCGATGGCACCATCAGCACTGAATCTGCGGAAGAAGCGATAGCATCATTGAAAGCAGAAGGCTTGCTCCCGTTTGTGATTGCCGGCACAGCGGGCACCACAGACAATGGCTCGATAGATGATCTGGATGATGTTGCCAATCTGGCCGAAAAACATGGGCTATGGATGCACGTCGATGCCGCGTATGGCGGGGCATTGGCACTCAGCCGCCACCATGCCCGGCTGGAAGGAATTGAGCGTGCAGATTCGGTGACGGTCGATTTCCACAAAATGTTCTTCCAGCCTATCAGCTGCGGTGCTTTGTTGTTGAAACATAAAACGCACTTCGACTATATCCGTCATCATGCCGACTACCTCAACCGCGAAGAGGATGTGTTGCCAAACCTGGTGGACAAATCCATCGCCACGACGCGCCGTTTCGATGCACTGAAAGTATGGATGACACTGCAAAATGTTGGCCCGCAGGCATTGGGTGCGATGGTTGACCACCTGTTGAATCAGACACAGCAAGTGGCAGATATGATCAATCATCGTCCTGATTTTGAATTGCTGGCGGTGCCTTGCCTGTCCACCGTGTTGTTCCGTTACACCGGCGCTGATACCACGCTGGATCTGGACTCGCTTAATAAGCAAATCCGTTTGGATGCGCTGGTGCAAGGCCGTGCTGTTGTCGGCGAAACCATTGTCGATGGCAAGGTTGCACTGAAACTGACACTGCTCAACCCCTGCCTGTCTCTGACAGATTTTGAGCAACTACTTACAGCACTTGAAGGACTGGGAAGCGATATTGCCAAACAGGCTTCTCTTTAATGGTTTATTGGGCTCTGGAACCCGAATTTTATAAAGGAATTTAACATGGCTGTTTTACAAATTGGTGCTGGTGGGGTCGGCTGGGTGATTGCGCATAAAGCCGCGCAAAACAACGATGTATTCGGGGATTACACCATTGCATCACGCACTGTCAGCAAGTGTGAGGCGATCATTGCATCTATCAAAGGCCGTAACAACCAGAAAGATACCCGCTACAAACTGGAAGCCCGTGCAGTCGATGCCGATGATGTAGAAGCGCTGGTGGCACTGATCAACGATGTGAAGCCAGATTTGGTGATTAATGCCGGACCTCCTTGGGTCAACATGGCCATTATGGAAGCTTGCTACCAAACCAAGACGTCGTATCTGGATACGTCCGTGGCGGTGGATTTGTGCTCTGAAGGGCAACAGGTGCCACAAGCCTATGACTGGCAATGGGCGTATCGCAACAAGTTCGAGGAAGCGGGTATCACCGGTATTTTGGGGGCAGGCTTTGACCCCGGTGTGGTGAGTGTTTTCGCGGCTTACGCCTACAAGCACCTGTTTGATGAAATTGATACTATCGATGTGATGGATGTAAACGCTGGTGATCATGGTAAGAAGTTCGCTACGAATTTTGACCCTGAAACTAATATGCTGGAAATTCAGGGCGACTCTTTCTACTGGGAAAATGACGAATGGAAACAAGTCGGCTGTCATACCCGCATGATGGAGTTTGATTTCCCGCTGGTCGGCAGTCACAAGGTGTACTCCATGGCCCACGATGAAGTGCGTTCGCTGAAAGAGTTTATCCCGGCTAAACGTATCGAGTTCTGGATGGGCTTTGGTGATCGCTACTTAAACTACTTCAACTGCATGCGCGACATTGGCCTGTTAAGCCCCGATCCCATCACACTGCAAGACGGCACCGTGGTTGAGCCGCTGAAAGTATTGAAAGCACTGCTGCCTGACCCAACCTCACTGGCGCCGGGTTACACCGGAAAGACCTGCATCGGTACCTGGGTTCAGGGCAGGAAAGATGGCAAACAGCGTAGCGTGTTCGTATATAACAATGCAGATCACGAGGTGGCTTATAAAGATGTAGAGCATCAGGCGATTGCGTACACCACCGGTGTGCCTGCGATCACTGCGGCCTTGCTTTATTTCAAGGGGGAGTGGAATGGCAAGGGCGTGTTTAACATGGAGCAGCTTGATCCGGATCCGTTCCTGGAGCTGATGCCTTCAATCGGTCTGGATTGGGGGGTTGAAGAGCTGGAACCTGGCGAGCCGGTTATCAATATCCTGAAATAAGCACAGCCTTAATGAATGCCTGTATAACAGTGTCTGTTATGCAGGCTTTTCTCTAGAGAGAGACCATGAATCCAACAGAATTAAAAACCCCTTACTTTCTGATTGAAGAAGATAAGCTGATAGAAAACCTCGAGAAAGCGAAGCGCCTTAAAGAATTGTCCGGCGTGAAACTGGTGCTGGCATTGAAATGCTTTTCGACCTGGGGGGTGTTCGACATCATCAAACCCTATCTTGATGGCACCACAAGTAGCGGCCCTTTTGAAGTGAAACTGGGCTACGAAACCTTTGGTGGTGAAACCCATGCCTATAGTGTCGGCTACAGCGAAGATGATGTACGCGACGTTGCTGATATCTGCGACAAAATGATCTTTAACAGCCAATCCCAGCTCACCGCTTATCGCCATCTGGTAGAAGGAAAAGCGTCGATTGGCTTGCGCCTGAATCCGGGTGTCAGCTACGCTGGGCAGGATCTGGCGAATCCGGCGCGTCGCTTTTCCCGTCTGGGGGTGCATTTCGACCAGATTGACCCTGGAATATTTGCGACGCTCAATGGCGTCATGTTCCACATGAACTGTGAGAACAAAGATGTCGATGCCTTTACCAGCCTGCTGGATGCAATCTCTGAAAAATTTGGCAGCTACCTCAATCAACTGGAATGGGTGAGCCTCGGGGGCGGGGTGTTCTTTACCTGGCCGGGTTATGACCTTGAAAAGCTCGCCGCAGCTCTGAAAGCCTTTGGTGAGCGCCATGGCGTGCAACTGTATCTGGAGCCGGGTGAAGCCATCATTACCAAGACAACGGATTTGGTCGTGACGGTGGTGGACATTGTCGAAAACGAGGTAAAAACAGCGATTGTTGACAGTGCCACCGAAGCCCATCGACTGGATACCTTAATCTACAACGAGCCGGCCTCAATTGCTGAAGCGAATGATACCGGTGAACACACATACGTGATTGGCAGCTGTTCCTGTCTCGCAGGTGACCAGTTCTGTGTGGCGAACTTTGACCACCCGTTAAAGGTCGGTCAGCGTCTTCACATTATGGACAGTGCTGGCTACACCATGGTGAAGCTGAACTGGTTTAACGGCCTGCGAATGCCGTCTGTGTATTGCCGACGGAGTAACGGTAAAATCCAACTGCTGAATGAATTTGACTATCAGGATTTCAAACGCTCGTTGTCGCGATGGTCTGTGAGCGATGGTCAGTAAAGTGCTACATGATCAATGAAGCGATAGGTGAGGGAGCTCAGGCTCCCTTATCTGTTACGGTCTGGGGGCTGATGCCAGTCAGATAGCGTTGCCTTTCTTCTGGCGTCATTTTTTCTATGGCGTAACGCAACATAGTACGTGGCATGTCTTTAACATGCTGGTCCAAAAATGTCTTTAACTGCGTGGGGTTGCGCTTACCCATTTCCCGTAGCATCCAGCCACACACTTTATGAATTAAATCTTCTTTATCATGCAGCAATTTTTCAGCAAGTTTTAGGGTGTCTTCAAACTGGTTCTGCCGGATAAACGTGAAGGTTGCCATCATGGCGATACGTCTCTCCCAAAGGTTTTTTGATTCAGCCAATGCATAGAGAATCGAACGGTCTTTATCGAGAAGATACCCCCCAACGATGTGATGGGCAGAGCTGTCTACCAAATCCCAGTTGTTAACCAGCCTTGTCCGGGAAAGGTAGAAGTCAAAGATCACCTTCTGTTGCTCATCGTCCGCTTTTTTGAACTGCTCCGACAACATGATAAGCGCCAGCAGCCGGATCTCATGCCATTCACTCTCCAATAACAGAGAAACCGTTTTTAGCGATGAAGACTTGTGCTTTTTTGCCAGTTCTCTGATGACAGGAACACGAATACCGATAAATTTATCGCCTTCGCCATACTCCCCCGGCCCGGTTTTAAAAAAACGGGCTGAATGTTCGGCAATCTTGTTATCGCCCAGCCGTTTTGCTTCGCCAATAATTTGTTGTGCGTGTTCCATGTTTTTCCCCACCAGACACAGTATAACGATGGTTTTTTAGAGTCTACGGATGCATTCTACGCGATCCACTTTCGCCAAGAACTCAGGACAATATACAGTACGGGCATCAGGGTGGATGGGGCTGATAACATTACGTCAGGCTCAACCCACCATCAATCACCAGCGTGTGACCGACAATATATTTTGCCTTATCAGAGCTTAGCCAGAAGATTGCATCGGCGATCTCCTGAGCTTCAGCAAACCGTTGACAGGGTACCTGGCTTTCTACGGTTTGGCGCAGTGACGCGCCCATTTCAGCTTGCTTTTGTTCCCAGCGGGGCGTCCAGGTGACACCCGGCGCGACACCGTTAACGCGAATGCCCTTGCGGATGGCCTCAATAGCCACTGAGCGGGTGAGACCCTCCAATCCGTGTTTGGTACCTGAATACATGGCTGCATTTGGGGTGGGGCGAATACCATTCACTGAACTGACGTTGATAATCGACGCTCCTTCTTGCATGAGTGGCAATTCGTAGCGAAGGCAAAGGGCTGGCACCCAATAATCGCTGATCATGGTGCTGTAAAGCGCGTCGATGGGCAGGCCAGCGTAGTCACCGCGTGATTCCAGCAAGGGAGAGGCATTGTTAACGGCGATATCCAAATGGCCATAGTTTTCGCGGATGTATCCGAAAAAACGATCCACCTGATGTACGTCTTTCAAATCCAACGGGAGGTAATCGACCGCCGAGAGTTGCGGAAACGTTGCCAGCGCCCGATTCCATTTCTCTTCGTTTCTGGAGCAGGTGATCACTTTGTAGCCTGCCTGATGGAAAGAAAGCACGACCTCGAGGCCAATACCACTGCTGCCGCCGGTGACGAGAACTATTTTCATGTGTGCTCCGGTTCTGCGTGGGTGTTGCCTGGTTAGCGGTGCTTGAAGATGTCGTCCACCATGATGCGTTGTGTTGTGCGGACATGACGTTGCTCTTCGTGCTCGTCATTGAACTGTTGCTCGCCAAGCATGATCAGAATGTCAAAGAAATACCGTACGCTACCTCTTTGATTATTCATTGTTTTAAGCATAGCATCGCAAAAAACATCTGGTGCGGAATGGGTCAATTCGGATGCAATTTTCCCGATTTGCTGGCAACAATAGACTGTCCGGGTTCGGTCTGCGGTATGGGCATAGCTGATGCACAACGACCATGGTTCGCTGCGCAGCGCATCCCAGATCCCGTTGGCGACCTCCAACCTGATATCCAAGGGAGTATTGGCCAGCGCCCGAAGATAAAACCGATGTTTTTTCCGTTTCATTTTCTTCATTACCCGCTCTGAGGTGACATAGGACTTGGTCAGCACGGGCATGGTGATCAGATAGATCAGCAGCGTGGCCGCCAGTGTGGCGATAAAGAAAATGTCGTCGGTTAAGCCAAAGTAATAACAGGAAAGGGTTGTAATGGTCGCAAACAGCATAAATGCACCGGAGATAAGCAGACGTGCATACCATTTTGCTGTAGCGACATAGCTCGGTGCCTGTTGTTTGATGGACGAAAACGACACCCCTTTGAAGGTAAGTTCCGGGTGTTCTGGGATAGGGAATTGTTCTTGGCGCATGACAATCCTCCATCAGCCAATTCAATATAATTAACACCTTACTGCCTTTGGCGATAAATGCGTGACTTTAAGTTAAAAAGTGAGAAGAAATACTACGAAAAACCGCTGGTTTAACTTATTCAGGTTTATCACTTTTCTTGCGCAGTGCATCCAGTTTCATTGCCGCTTTATGTAGCACTGTGTCAGATTTAAACCGCCCTTTGCTGTCAGGCTTACCTGCTGCCAGCCCGGTAAAAAGCTCAACCGCTTCGCTCACGTGGTCAATCGCATAAATGTGGAATTTCCCTTTTTCCACCGCATGGATAACATCTTTTCGCAGCATCAGGTTATGGACATTGGCACGGGGGATAATCACGCCCTGACTCGATTTTGGCCCCTTTATGGTGCAGACATCGAAAAAGCCCTCAATTTTCTCGTTCACACCACCAATGGGCTGCGCCTGACCAAACTGGTTCATGGAGCCGGTAATTGCTAAATCCTGGCGCAGTGGCACACCGGAAATGGCGGAAATAATCGCGCAAAACTCTGCCATAGACGCACTGTCCCCATCCACGCCGCCATAGGACTGTTCGAAAGTGATCCTTGTAGTCAGTGGGATTTTTGCCTGTTTACCCAGCAGCGAAGAAAGGTAGGCGGTAAGGATCATCACCCCTTTGGAGTGAATACTGCCGCCGAGCTCAACGCTGCGCTCAATATCCAGCACGTCACCGTCGCCAAATGCCGTGGTTGCTGTGATACGGTTTGGTGCACCGAAGCTGAAGTCGTTGGTGGCCAGCACTGAAAGCGCGTTGACCTGACCCACGGCTTTGCCTTTGGTATCAATCAAGGTCGTGCCAGTAGTAAAGCCTTCCATGACATGGTCTCGAAGGCGACTGACCCGCATATCACGGCTTGCCAGTGCTTTTTCTACGTGAGAAGCCCGGATGATATTGGCGTTGCTGACTTTGGCCTGATAGTTGGATTCACGCAGCAGGTTGGCTATGTCTGCTGAGTGCAGGGACAACTTGTCCTGATCGCCAGCCTGACGGCTGCTGTGTTCAATAATGCGGCCAATCGCACCCGGGTCGCAGTGCAGCAGGCTGTTGTCATGGCAGATGCTGGAGATGAATTTGGCATATTTCATCTCACTGTCATCGTTTCGTGGCATGTCATCTTCAAAGTCAGCGGTGACGCGAAACAGTTCACTGAATTCAGCATCGTAGTGCTGCAACAGCTTATAGGTTTGGTAGTCACCAAACAGGATGATTTTGACATCCAGTGGGATGGGCTCCGGCTCAAGCGAAATGGTGCCACTGAGTGTGATTTCACGCTCCAGTGAGCTAAGACTCGCTTTGCGGGAGCTGAGCGCACGTTTTAGGCCATCCCACACGTAGGGACGCTCCAGCACTTTCACTGCGTCAATCAATAACACACCACCGTTTGCGCGATGAATACTGCCGGGGCGGATCAATGAGAAATCGGTAAAAACCGTGCCTTTATAGGTGGCATTTTCCACATAGCCGAAAATGTTGTGGTAGGTCGGACTGTCTTCCACCACCACGGGCGGCACATTTTTGTCCTGGCTGACTAATACATTGACCTGATAACGCCGGGGCAGCTTTTTGTCGAGTGCGGCATAGGCGAGGGCAGCCTGCTCTTCGCTTTCTTGCAGGAAGATATCCAGATTTTCGAGAATATCGGCCTGCATTTCTTTGAGGTATTTCTTCACTTGGGGCAGATCAGAATAGGCATCTACCAGCTTATCCATATGGTGGGAAATGGCTTCGTTGGCAATTTCCTCGTCCAGTTTCTGCTGTTTCTCGGCATAGGTTTCTTCCCATTCTGTCAGCTTGCGCACCAGACCGCGTAACTGGATTTCCAGATCGCGTATCGCGGCATCGAATTGCTGCTGCTCTTTGGTGGAAAGTGCATTGAACGTGTCTTCGGTATGAGGCTCTTCACCGTTCAGAGCAATAAACTGGTAGTCACCAGATGTGGTAATCGACAGGCTGACACTTTGCTGTTTGGCCTCCTGGCTCAATTGTGCCAGTGCCCCTTCCTGCATTTCTGCCAGACGGTTTTTCAGTGCATCGGCCCGTGAGTAATACATCTCGTTGTCGAAAGCGAGTTGCAGCGATTTTCCGAGACGTCCCATCAGCTTTTCGATGTCTTTTTTCAGTTTCAGACCGGTGCCAGCAGGGAGTTGCAGCACCTTGGGAACACGGGAGTCCTGGAAATTGGCAACATAACACCAGTCAAAAACAGGGTGGGTATACTGCCAGTGGCGGTTGAGGTAGCGCATGACCATGGTGCGCTTACCAAGACCATTCTGGCCGACGGCATAGATATTGTATCCCTTTTCCTTGATCGACATGGCAAACTCAACGGCTTGACGGGCACGATCCTGACCGACGATTTCATCAAGTGGCTCAAGGTGCTTGGTAGAGGAAACGTTAAGTTTGCTCAGTTGTGAAGTGCGATAGAGCTTGTCACTGGTTAAAGGCAAATGTGGCATTACGCTCTCCTTACACAGTATGGCTTAACAGATCCTAGTGTAGCGCTGATAACTTACTGATTTTGAGATAAAGAATCAGGGAGATGTCGGCAATGTGGGCTGGCGCACTTTATTCACGGCAGAATGGTGAACAAGTGCGCAAAAAATAAACGGCGCTATAGGCTTTATCGCCGCCGGATTCAGTGCGCTGTCCAGCCGCCGTCGATTGCAATCGCCTGGGCTGTGATGTTCTTCGCCGCAGGAGAAGCAAGGAACATCGCCGTTTCCGCAAGCTCAGTGAGGGCGATAAAGGCTTTTTTCGGCATGGGCTTGAGCATGATGGTATTGATCACTTCTTGTTCGGAAATACCGTGGTTATCAGCCTGGGCCCTGATTTGGTTGTCTACTAATGGGGTTTTGACATAGGAAGGGCAAAGGGTGTTGATGGTGACGTCATGCCCGGCGCTTTCCAGCGCGATGGTTTTCGCAAATCCCAGCAGGCCATGTTTGGCGGAGACGTACGCCGATTTATAAGGCGAGGCAACCAGACTGTGGATGGAGCCGACATTGATAATACGCCCAAAGTTACGCGCGTACATCGAGGGCAGAAACGCTTTGGTTAGCATAGCGGGGCCGCACAGCAAGATATCAATGATCAGGCGCCATTTTTCTTCGGGAAACTGTTCAAGCGCAGAGACAAACTGGATGCCAGCATTGTTTATCAATATGTCGACAGGGGCATCAACACGGGAGGGCGCAGAGGCCAGTTGCCCCGAATCGGTGACATCCAGTTCGAGCCCTTTTACATCAACATCAAACTGGTTTGTGAGGGTATTAACGGCATTTTCCAACGCTTCGCTGTTGATGTCGGAAAGAGTGACTTTGTACCCTGCCTGGGCAAAGCCCTTCGCCATGCCAAACCCAATCCCACTTGCCCCACCTGTCACAAGTACATGTTTTGCCGCCATTTCTGCTTTCCTTTTTGTTGGCTGGATTTCCAGCATTAAGCGTAGACAAGGTTGTGGCAATTTGTCATCGCGCGTAAATCCAGCTCAGGGGGTGATGGGCTTGAGTTTGTTAAATAAGTTCATCAGGCCAACAAGAATCAGACCGGCAATCAAGCCAATCAGTCCATTGAGCAGCGTGGGAACCAGTGCGGAGATCACCGCGCCAATGCTGGGGATTAGGGCCGTTTCCTGTACGGCGTCGGTGATGAGCTCCGATAACACATGCACCCCGTGGGTGAGTATACCGCCACCGACCAAAAACATGGCGACAGTGCCAACAATGGAGAGCCCTTTCATCAGGTAGGGCGCGAAAGAGAGTAACCCGCGCCCAATGGTCTGTTTAACACGGCCTGCTTTCTGACTCAGGTACAGGCCTGCATCATCAATCTTGACGATGATCGCCACCAGACCATAAACACCGATGGTCATCAGGAAGGCGATGCCAAACAGGGTAAATACCTGGGTCAGGAAACTGCTTTCAGAGACCACGCCAAGGGTGATGACGATGATTTCAGCAGACAGGATAAAATCGGTCCGGACAGCACCTTTAATTTTCTGTGCCTCATACTCGGCGGCATCCAGTGTGGCGGCATTGAAGTCCTCAGCGGGCTTTTCAGCAGGCTGGTCGTCTTTTTTATGGAAGAAGGTGTGCAGCACTTTCTCTGCCCCTTCGTAACAAAGAAACAGGCCGCCGAGCATCAGGAGTGGCGTAATCAGCCAGGGAGCCACCGCGCTGATAGCCAGCGCGGCAGGCACCAGTATCAGCTTGTTGAGAAAAGAGCCTTTTGCCACCGCCCACACAACGGGCAGTTCGCGGTCTGCGTTTACCCCGGTGACTTTTTCTGCATTCAGCGCCAAATCATCGCCAAGTACGCCGGCGGTTTTCTTGGCGGCGATTTTGCTCATCACGGATACGTCATCGAGAATGGTCGCAATATCGTCAAGCAGGGTTAATAAACTTGCGCCAGCCATGGTTACTGTTCTCCCAATAATAAACAGAAGCAATAAAATAAACAGAGGCGGATAACCGCCCCTGACTCCCGGCAATGCGTGCTTTATAGCAACCCATCAATAGCCGTTAACAGTGTGTCGATATCGGACTTTGTCACATCTTTGTGGGTCACGAACCGCATGGCTTTGTGCGAGGGTGACACCAAAATGCCTTGTTCTTTCAACGCGGTTGCGATGGCATGGATATCAATGTGTGGAGCGACATCGGCATAAACAATGTTGGTTTGAACCGGGTAGATAAAAGTGTTGAACCCAGGGATTGTTCCAAGATTTTCAGACAGATAGCGAGCGTTGTCGTGATCATCTTTGAGACGTTCTACATTTTCAGTCAGGGCAATCAAGCCTGCCGCTGCCAGAATACCGGCCTGCCGCATACCGCCACCCACCATTTTACGCAGGCGCCGCGCACGCTGGATGTAGTCAGCATCGCCCAATAGTAGGGAACCGACGGGTGCGCCCAGACCTTTCGACAGGCAGATGGTCATCGAATCAAAATGTTGGCTGATTTCTTTGATATCGACGTCCAGTGCGACAGCGGCGTTATAGACCCGGGCACCATCCAAGTGGAGTTTCAATTGGTGGGTATCCACAAACTCGCGGGCCTTGGCCAGATACGTCAGTGGCAGCACTTTTCCGCCAATGGTATTTTCCAGGCTCAGTAGCTTGGTTCGGGCAAAATGTACATCATCAGGTTTGACGGCGGCCGCCAGTTTTTCAAAGCACAGTGTGCCGTCTTTATTGTTCTCAATGGGCTGTGGCTGGACTGACCCCAGTACCGCTGCGCCGCCAGCTTCATATTTATAGTTATGTGCCTGCTGGCCGCACAAATATTCGTCACCACGGTCGCAATGTGCCAGAATACCCAGCAAGTTTGCTTGGGTGCCTGATGAGGTAAATAGTGCTGCGTCGAATCCGTGGCGCTCAGCAGCCCATTGTTCCAGTTCATTGACCGTTGGGTCGTCGCCATAGACATCATCCCCCACGGGGGCAGTTGCCATGGCTTCGCGCATTTTCTGGTCAGGTTGTGTCACGGTGTCTGAGCGGAAATCAATCATTCTTATCTGTCCTGATTACGTCTATGATCGCATGGGTGAACCTAAGAGGTTACTCTTCATTGGCGAAAAAGTAATGACAAAACATCATCAATCATTACGTCGTCCATAACACAAGTACAGTTTGGCCAACAGTAAAATAGGGGTTTCCATGGAATGGTCTTGGCTTTTTATCTCCCTTGCTTGTCTGGTGACAGGGTTTTCCAAATTTTCAATTGGCGGACTGGGACTCGTCATCCTGCCCCTGATGATGCTCGCCTTCCCTGGGCCTGAGGCACTGGGTGTGATTGTGCCACTTTATTTGCTGACCGATGTTATTGCGGTGTTGACTTATCGCAAGAACATCAATTGGCCGGTGCTGTTCAGGCTGATCCCGTTTGGTGCTGTTGGCGTGGCGCTGGGCACAGTGGTATTGGGCAGCATTGATGCCCGCACGTTTATGACGATGCTCGGCGTATTGATTTTGGGTTTGCTTGGTCTGTCTATTTGGCTTGATTACCGCCCACTTCCTATTTTTACCAACAGTTATGCCGCCAGTGTGGCCGGTATGCTTTGCGGATTTGTCGGTGTGCTTGCCAACGCTGCCGGCCCGTTGATGGGGCTGTTTCTCCTTGAACAGAAAATGGATAAATCTGCCTATGTGGCAACACGTGTCTGGGCGTTTATGACACTCAATATGATGAAGCTGGTGGGTCTGGTCAGTCTGGGTCTGGTGAATGCCGAAACCCTGCAGGGGAGTGCAGTAGGATTACCGGCACTGTTTGTGGGGATGTTTATTGGCTATAAGGTGTTTGCCCGCATTTCTGCCGATCAGCTGAAAGTGATTGTTCGCGGCGCGATTTCATTAAGCGCGGCGCATATGCTGTTTTTTAAATCCAACTGAGTTAATCGTTTAGACAGAAGAAAAGCCTAGATGCAGAAAAACCGCGGTGAATCCGCGGTTTTCTTTTGGGACAAATGCTGCAATCAGCTTTTCAGCAACTGCCAGTAACGGTTGTAGATCTTGACAGCGTCGCCCACATCGTTGGTGAATTCGCCTTTTTCAACATCCTCGTCAGACGGGAAGATCACGTTGTTTTCTGTGTATTCCGCTGACAGTTTTTCCTTGGCGCGCTTACTTGGTGCCGGGTAACCCAGTTCTTCTACCATCGCCGCCTGATTTTCAGGGCGGTACATGAAATCGATGAACTTGTGGGCCAAATCCACTTTCTCCGCACCTTTCGGAATGATGAAGTTATCCATCCACAGGATTGAGCCTTCTTCTGGGTAAACGAACTGGATATTGTCCATTTCAGCCTGCGCCAGATACGCATTCCCATTCCACTGCTGGCCGATACCAACTTCACCGGTAACAAAAGGTACGTGTGGTGCATCTGAGTTATAGACCACGACATTCGGACGCAGCGTTTTCAGCATCTCATAGGCTTCTTTGATTTCTGCTTCGTTGGTGGTGTTAATGCTGTAGCCTTTGGCTTTCAGTGCCATCCCGAATACATCGCGTACGTCGTCAAGCAATATGATATGGCCCGCGAATTCAGGCTTCCACAGATCGGCCCATTTGGTGACTTTACTGCCGTCAACAATATTGCCGTTGTAACTGATCGCCGTCACACCCCACACATAGGGTAGGGAGTAGTCGTTGTTTTTATCGAAGGGCTGGCCCATCAGACCAGGAATAATGTCCTTAACATGCGGGATCTTCGATTTATCGATTTTCGCCAGCATGCCTTCGTTGCTCATTCGCTGGATAAAGTAGGTCGACGCAAACGCCAGATCATACCCTTTACCATCAAGCAACTTCAGCTTGGTATACATGGATTCATTGTTTTCAAACGTTGAATAGTTAACTGTGACACCGTACTCCTTTTCAAACGCCTGAATCACGCCCATTGGCATGTACTCGGCCCAGTTGTAGATGTTCAGTACTTCATTGCTTGCGGAAACGTTGAAAGAAACTGTTGCGGTAAGTGCGATGCTTGCCGCTTTCACCCCTTTAAGATATTGGTTCATTGGTTTTTATCCTTAAGTGGCATACCCAAACTACCTTAAGGCGCAGGCCCCCTCTCCCAGGGAACAGCCTACGGGCCAAGAGGCACTGCTCCGAAACCAGTCCGTTGGTGTCGTCATTAAGTAGCGACCATCGGTTTAACCCGTCATTCTCAGTGAAAAGCACCTTGAGGTAGTTTGGGTAGATACCAAGCTGAAAATTGAGCGCGCATCATTAAAAGATTTACCCTCCCTGTCAATGGAAATCCGGTTGAAAAAGTAACAAATTGTGCGCCAGTCGCAGCATCAATAGGTTACGTTATGCGCACCGTTTTCTAAGCGCAAGAATCCCTTGCTTGCGGTATGGCTTAGTGCGAATATTCGCCATCTTTTTTGTCACCCATTGAGTAGGATTGAATCGCGAGATGGCGAAAGAACACGGGTATATTGATAGCTACTATCAGGCCACGGCAAACTTGTTGCCGCTGCAACCAACACTGACCAGTGACATTCAGGCGGACGTTTGTATTATCGGCGCCGGTTTGACAGGGACAAACGCCGCCATCGAGCTTCGTAAGAAGGGGATGAGCGTTGTCGTACTGGAATCCCAGCGTATTGCGTTTGGTGGCTCGGGCCGTAACGGTGGTCAGGCGCTGGTGGGGTATTGTCTGGGTCTTCGTGAAGTCGATGAAGAATACGGCCCGGAGTGGGGTAAGCAGCTTTGGGATTTGTCGGTTGAATCTGTCGATATCATTCGTGAGCGTATCCGTGAATTCAACATCGACTGTGACTTCCAGCAAGGTTATATCGAGCTTGCGCTGAATAAAGGTCAGGAGAAAGAGCTTAAATCCTGGCATGCCTTAAAACATGGCCGTTATCAGTACCCAGTGGCAGAGTGGTGGGATACCGACAAAATCGAGCAAGTGGCACATACCCGCCGCTACCTTGGCGGTCTTTTTGACCCAAACAGCGGTCACCTGCATCCTTTGAATTATACCCTTGGTTTGGCGAAAGCCGCGATTTCTGTCGGGACGGAGATTTATGAAAACAGCCCGGTGATCAAACTGGAGAAAGGCGCAGGTTACAACAAAGTAAAAACCGCGAAAGGCAGTGTAAAAGCCAAGCAGGTATTGCTGGCATGTAACGCCTACCTTGATGGCTTGCACCGTAAGGCGCAATCAAAAGTCTTGCCAGTTGCGTCTTACATTGCGGTCACAGAGCCTCTGGGTGATCGCCAGCCAATCAGTAACAAGATGGCGATGTCAGATCTGAACAACTGTCTGGACTACTATCGCCCGACGGCGGATGGGCGCATCCTGTTTGGTGGGGTCAACCATCCGTTCAACGGTGAATACCCAGACAGTCAGGAGCGTCTTCGCCAGCGCATGCTGAAAGTGTTTCCACAACTGTCAGACGTGAAAATGGACTACCACTGGGGAGGCTTGTTTGCCGTTACCCGAAGCTACATGCCCGAAATCTCGCATTTGGGCAACGATATCTACACTGCGCATGGTTACACTGGTCATGGCGTTGGTTTAACCAACATTGCTGGCCGTGTCGTTGCAGAAGCGATGGCAGGGCAGGCGGGGCGTTTTGATGTGTTCTCCCGTATTCAACATGGCTGGATCCCGACGCCGAAAGTGCTACGAAAACCTGTGCTGGCGCTGGCGATCTGGAAAGCCAAAATAGAAGATGCGCTCGCCAGATAATGGCCCATCAAATCACGATGAGATTTTTAAATTCTTTCCATTAATTCTGTGATTTGAAGCGGCGCACAGACAAGGGGTAGAGTCTCTGCCCCTTGTATAAAAAGGTGCTGATAATGAACACAGAAACGCTTATAGACGCACTTCATACCCAGGGTTGGTACGTGTGGGATGACTTCCTAAGCGCAGAAGAAGTCAAACAACTTCGCGAAGCGATTCCTGAAAACATGAAACCTGCTGGCATTGGACGACATCAGCAGCACCACACCAACACCCAAATACGTAGTGACAAAATTTCCTGGCTGGAACGCGGCAAACATCCTGCCTCGGATGACTTTCTTTCTCGAATGGAAGTGATAAAGAATGATGTTAACCGCCACTTCTTTTTAGGGTTGTTCGAATATGAAGCACACTTTGCACGGTATGACATCGGTGATTTTTATCAAAAGCACCTTGATACGTTCGGTGGTCGCTCCAACCGTCGTTTGACCACGGTTATGTACCTGAATGACGACTGGGCCGATGAAGATGGGGGGGAGATTGTGATTTACGACAGTAACGACCATCACCTGACTACACTCTGGCCTAAGGCCGGAAGACTGCTGGTTTTCCTGTCGGAAGAGTTTCCGCACGAAGTGCTGCCGACCAATCGCGAGCGCTACAGCATTGCCGGTTGGTTCCGTGTCAACGGTATGCGTGACAACCGGGTTGACCCTGCCAATTAAGCCTGCCTTAATATCGTTTTGCCTTATAGCGATACGCGCAGGGGCAAAGCGATATGTTTCACCATGTTCCCTTTATCAAGGAGGGTAGTGTGCGTCAGGGCGATCTTTTTCAGGAAACCGGTTGGATAGACCTGCCCGGCGCGACGTTGTTTTGGGCGCCTGATTTTTTCTCACCTTCGCAAGCTGAATCCATCTTCCAGCAATTGCACCGGTCTTTGCCCTGGCAGCAGCTCCCCATCACGATGTATGGTCGCGACGTCCTTCAACCCCGTTTGCAGGCATGGTTTGGTCATGCGTATGCCTATTCGGGTTTGCAGTTGAAGGCCGCACCGATGCCCCCTGCACTTGTTGCGTTAAAATCCCAGTGCGAACAGGTGGCCGGTATTGAGTACAACTCGGTATTAGCAAATCTTTACCGAGACGGCTCGGATTATATGGGATGGCATCAGGACAATGAAGTCGAGTTAGGTCAGGAGCCCAGTATTGCCTCACTCAGTTTTGGTGAAACCCGGCGCTTTGTTTTACGTCATTTGGACACGGGAGAAAAGCGGGAATTTGAATTAGGATCCGGTTCTCTGCTGATTATGGCAGGTAAAACCCAGATTTCTTGGCAACATGCTGTGCCTAAAACTGCAAAATCAAGGGGAGCGAGAATCAACCTTACTTTTCGGAATATTAAATTCCCAGCGAGATCCTGACCAAATAAGGCTAAATATGGTCGATTTATGTCGTCTTTGCCGTGATTTTGAGCGAATGAACTTTTTTTTCAAAAATTGTGTTGACTAGATCACGCGAATCCGTAGAATGCGCACCGTACCACGACGGAAGGTAACTTACTGAAGTGGGGCAAACAAAGGCGCGTTGGCAGAGTGGCTATGCAGCGGATTGCAAATCCGTGGACCTCGGTTCGACTCCGGGACGCGCCTCCATGATGCGATACTCGCTCAGTTTGTGGAGCGCAACCTTTTTCGACCTTCACCTGAGCCTTGAAGGCTAGGGATGTCATGTGTCGCTTCAAATGTTACCGGCTAGGTCGGTAACAAAAAGTCGACATCGTACTTTAAACGGTGAATCGGACGCGGGATGGAGCAGTCTGGTAGCTCGTCGGGCTCATAACCCGAAGGTCGTTGGTTCAAATCCGGCTCCCGCAACCACTTTCAGTTTATTCGGCGATGCCGGATAGCATGCGACACTAGCTCAGCTGGTAGAGCGCAACCTTGCCAAGGTTGAGGTCACGAGTTCGAACCTCGTGTGTCGCTCCAAATACTTGTTGACGACTTGTTCGGTAACAAAAAAGTCGACATCGTACTTTAAACGATGAATCGGACGCGGGATGGAGCAGTCTGGTAGCTCGTCGGGCTCATAACCCGAAGGTCGTTGGTTCAAATCCGGCTCCCGCAACCACATTCAAGGGCCCAGTCTTCGGACTGGGCTTTTTCGTTTTTCACATCCGCACTTTGATTGCACTGATATCGACATCCTCCGAGATTTTTCTTCACTGTACCCTGTGCAGGATATTGTTTCTTCTTCAAGTTGCACAATCGGGCATTCGTCTTATTCTTAAGAAATATGTGGAATAACAAGAAAACCATCAAGGGGTGAAGCCCTTTTTTGAGGGAGTGTGGTTATGCCAGAAAGACGATACCGTCTTATCACGAGAAGTGACTTCGACGGACTTGTGTGTGCGGTGCTGTTAAAGCACATTGATTTGATTGATGACATCAAGTTTGTGCATCCAAAGGATATGCAAGACGGGGTGGTTGAAATTACCGAATACGACATCACCACTAACTTGCCTTACACCCCGAATGCACACCTATGTATTGACCACCATGCCTCTGAAATGATCCGCAATCAGGCGCTGAATACCAACCACATTATCGATCCAGATGCTCCCTCCGCAGCGCGTGTGGTTTGGAAACACTTTGGCGGTAAAAACACCTTCCCAAGTGACTGGGATGAGATGATGGAAGAGGTTGATAAAGGAGATTCGGCACAATATACCAAAGACGAAGTGCTGTACCCCACAGGGTGGTGTCTGCTGAACTTTATCATGGACTCCCGGACCGGTCTTGGCCGCTTCAAGAACTTCCGGATCTCTAATTATGATCTCATGATGGATTTAATCGATTATTGCAAAGATAAATCTATTGATGAAATCATGGCGCTGCCGGATATCAAAGAACGTGTTGACCTTTATTTCAGCCATCACGAAAAATTTCAGGCGCAAATCCGGCGCTGCGCATCAGTATGTGGAAACCTCGTGCTGCTGGATCTTCGCCGGGAAGAGACAATATGGGCAGGTAACCGCTTTGAAATCTATGCACTCTATCCGCAGTGCAACATTTCTATCCATGTCCTGTGGGGGTTCCAAAAGCAAAATACCGTTTTTGCATGCGGTAAGTCGATCTTTGATAAATCTTCCCAAACTAACATTGGTGAGCTCATGCTGAAATATGGCGGTGGTGGTCACGAAAATGCAGGCACCTGTCAGGTTCCTAATGAAATGGCAGCCCGGGTAGAAGACGAACTTATCGTCAAGATTAATCAGGACGGTTAATCTACCTCAGATGTTTTGGGAGAAAGAGGGAGCTTTTCGAAAGACACGCCCCTCCATCTGTTGTGGATGAAGTTACGGATCTGTGGCGTTGCACGCCCTACGGTTGGTTGGACATGCTCATGTCTTTTGATCAAAGCCATCATTGCCAAACTCTGTTCAAAAAAGGGAAAGTCGGGGGGTAAACGTTATAAGGTCCGAACATATTCTTTGGGTGAAAGCCCAAACACTTCTTTAAAGCGGCGAGAAAAGCGTGCTTCTGATTGATAACCACATGCCAGCGCCACATCGAGTTGGGAGCGGGATTTTTGCATCAGTGACAGCGCATAGGTCATGCGTGTATGAGTCAGTATATGACGGAATGATGTGTCTTCAGCTGCAAGCTTACGCTTTAGCGTTGCTGGACTCATCGAAAAATGAGCCGCCACGACCTTAATGTGATGTGTATCACCGGGGTTAGCGCTGAGATAGCGGGCAAGTTTTTCCTTCATTGAAGTCTCTGCGCCGGGAAATAGCAGATGCAGGGCATTTGCTGCTTGTAGCTCGGCGTAAAACCCCAGTAAAAACTGTCTTTGAGCGGCTTCTGACAGTGATTTTCCCGCCATGTCATATAAGGTTTCAAAGCAATAAGCCAGTTGCGGAGTCACTGCTAACCTTGGTTCCTCGGTGACTGATATTGGTTGGCTTTCTGCTAACCATTCACGCGGCGGTGGTTCCAGGAAGGTTAATGTGTGCGAACAGAAATCAGTTTGAGCTGGTTCATTAACGAATGTAAGGGAATGACTGGCTGGAATCACCAGCCAGTCTTGGGATGAATATTGATGTGAGCGATCGTGCCACCAAAGTTGTTTAAAACCACGGCGGACCCAGATAATTGTCGGAGCGTAAACCGACACATTACGCAGTGGCTGTTTGGCAATGCCACGAAACTGGCCTGTACGCACCAACGCTCTCGTCATGGGGTTTCCTTATTCGCTGACATAGGTTGCGGTCAGTGTTGCTTTATCCAACGCCGTGGCATTTAGCATGTAACCAATCAATGCATTGGATGGATTCTCGGGTAAGGCCAGTTTTTCCGTAGGCATCGCCCATACTGTAAATTGATAGCGGTGCATACCGTGTCCTTTGGGTGGGCAAGCCCCACCGTATCCAATGGCACCAAAATCATTTTCCATTTCGCGCGCCTGTTTTAATTTGCCGGAGGCGCCCTGTGGCACACTGGTTGTCGTAGCAGGAATATCCAGAGCGACCCAGTGCCACCAACCGCTGCCTGTTGGTGCATCGGGATCATAGGCGGTGATCGCATAACTCTTGGTCCCTTCGGGGGCATCTTTCCAACTGAGTTGTGGCGACAGGTTATCGCCGGTGCAACCAAAGCCCTGAAATGCAAAGGTGTCAGCCATTCGTGAACCTTCCTGAATATCGTGACTTGTCAGGGTCAATGCTTGGCTGTTAAATGCTGCCGCCGCGAGAAATGGAATGAAAACAGTAAATTTCATTTTGGTTCTCCTTTTCTTTGAAGTGAGCACCATCATATCGGTCGCCGATAGGCGTGAGTTTACAAAAAAGCTCATAACAACACTAAAAAACCCATAAATTGAGCTTTATGGATTTTAAATTGAGTATGAGTTGGGTCAAGCCCGGTGACAAACACGTTATCTTGCTGCACTAAAATGCCTGGACTTGTCAGTGGTGGTGTGAAATGCCTCCTGAAGGGACCGCCATCAGTTAGCGGCTCAGATGCAATACGTCAGCCTGTCCTTCAATAATTCTCCCAGATAGTAAAAGATCCTCATCTATCTTATTGATCTTAAAGAAAGTGAAAAATCAATACCAATTGAGTCATGAATCGATATGGCTTTTTTTTAATTTTTTTTCATAAGAATTTTTTTTAATTTCAGAGGAGTATTGTTTGTGTTTCCGGACATGTTCTGTTGGTTTTTATGATCATGTCCCTTAGGTATTTATCGCCAATAGAGAACGAATATGTTTAAACAGCCTTTAGAGTCAGTGTACGTAACGATGAGTCCTGTAAAAGAAGAGGGCGATTATGTCGAAATGAAAGACATGCCACCGCCGCTACCTGCAAAGACAGTCAGGAATGTGTCACCGGTGATCCCTCCTCTGAGTCCGCAGATACTGGCCATGCCAGTAGAGGAACGGCAAGCTGTATATAATATGCTAAATGAATGTTCACGCTATCTTAAAGAACATGGGGAATATGAATCAACAGTATCTCAGATTCCACAGTTTCCTGTTTCGTAATTCACCTAAAATCAGGGCTGTTGACCTTTTGCAAAATAACCTTGAAACGTCAACAAGCCTTAATCAAGCAGCTGGATATTTTCAGGCCTGACCCATCTGGCTTTTCTGATGTTGGTGTAGCTTCTCAGCTGGCGGAGGTTATCTCTTGTCGCGGGTGTTTGTGAAAAAAGCCGTTCAGTGGCGTTGTCGGCGGGAAACACTAACGCAGCGGAAACATTATAGCCGGGGAAGGCCGGGTCAAGGTTCACGACGCGAATCGCGCCGCCTTGATGGGCCGAGCGGAAGGTAATGGGTATATCGACGCTAACGCGCTCTGAGCCATTCATAAAGACAAGTTCATCCGGTATTCGCAAGATGTAGAACCGCGGTGAGGTGTTGCCAAGTGTTAGCGAATGGGTGGATTCATCATCAAAGCCGGTGATGCCCCCCCATTCGACATGTTGCAATTCAGCCCGGCCTGTTGCAAAGGTCGCCAGTTCCTCTCTGGGGAATGGTGTTCGTAATGCCCGTGTTGCGGCCCGCTGGATAGGCGGGATCCAGACGGTCTGTGTCGATTGCCGGCTTCCTTGTGGTGAGGCGTGAATTTCCGGTGTGTTGCGCCAGGTCCGCCTTGCCTCATCTTGTGTCGCACCATGATAATACATGACGCTTCTGAACACGGCACCGGGTTGTATCAGGCTGTCTGGCGGGGCTTCCTGCTGGGTATAGCGAAAGACCAGCAAGGTGCCCATTTGTCGGTGTTCACTCCGGTAGGTTTCCAGTGATGTCCTGATGCCCGCCAATGCTTCTTCTACGCGCTGCTGCTGAATGTAATCGTTGATTTCATTGAGGATAAAGTTAGCGCCCATAAATGCAATGGTGATCCCTGCGCCGATGGCTTCACCGCGCGCCGAAGGTCCACCCACATTCAGGCCCGACATGTTTGGCGTTCCGATGGCGGCCGTGGTTCCATCCCCGGCCGGCGCCCTTCTGGCTGGTGGGGCGCGATACAGCGGGGCATACCTGACCAGCCTGACCCGTGGCATATCCGTGCGTTGCGAGCCCATTGCAGCGGTGCGTGGCCGTACTGTTCGTGTGCCACGTTGTGCCTGGCGTTCCGGTAACAGGACTTCCAATCCCACACCTAACTCTCTTGCCGCCGTTCGTAGTGTTTGCATGCAGTTTGCGCTTCCTGGTCCACAGGGGACCTGATCAAGAACGACCACTAATCTGCCGCCCTGAATATCGGCGCCATGTGGTATGGCCCGTCTCAGTGCCGATGTTGCGCCCTGTTCAGCGTGTGGTGCACGGTATTGGGTGTGTTCACCGTAACTGAGCGCTACCTGATTGCCCTGAGCATCTATGAGCTGCATGGAGGCAAAGACGGTTGAACCGGCAGGTCTAGATGTCCGGGGAACGTGAGCAGGTCTCCCTGTGGTCGCCGGGCCGACTCCCCGGCCAACACCGGCTGGGTCTTCAATTACCTGACCTCTCCCTGGGCTGAAATGCCACGCCCGCTGGTCGGTAATGATGCGAAACATTTCCTGGGGAGTGAGGGGGGTTCTGGTTGGGCCTGACCCACTTCCTCCGCTGCTTACCAGCGTCATGGTTGCAATCTGCGGAGTAGGGGCTGGCGTCGAAGCACTGGAAGCGGGCAGGCGGGGAGGTTGGGCAGGCGGAGGCTGGGGCGGAGTGGGTGGTTCTGTACTCAGCTCACGGCTTTGCCGTTCATACTCCATCATCTCAAGGTATTCACGCAAATGATCGTGTTCTTCTGAATAGGTTTCCTGACTGTTCAGCCATTCCAGCAGCAATTCGATTTGAGTGTTGAGTTCGGCCGTTGTCATGGTTTCTACGTTTTGCCGGGAACGTAAAGAGGCAGGTAATGCCTGGCGCATGATGGATGCTCTTCCCTGACGTTGCTGAACAACATGGGCCAGTTCATGGGCGATGAGTGATTGCCCTGCACGGGTATGGGGAGAGTATTCTCCGCGACCAAAAGCGATATGGTTGCCTATGGTAAATGCCCGTGCGTTCAGGGTTTGGGATGCGGTATGGGCTGCCGGGGAGTTATGAATTGTTACCTGTGAAAATGGCTGGTGAAAGTATTGGCACATTGCTGACTGTAAAGAGGACGGCAATGGCGCTCCCTGTCCTGATAAGTAATTGGGCGTTGGCAACCGGTGCTGGTCTGACTTTGGTGTCGATGGGGTTTCCTGATCGGGGTTTTCTGTCACGTGATGGTGGAACAAATCACCGGCTGTTTTTGCTTCAGCTTCCCCTGTTTTTTGACGGGTAAATTGCGTTGAAAGGCTAAAAGAAGAGAGCTGTGTTTGGGGGGAAAACCGCTGAACCGGTGAATGTGAGTCTACACGGTTTGCTCCCGAGACCTGAACCTTGTTTTGATATTGCGTTTTTGCGGTTGTTTTTTGTGCTGCGTACATGGGGAGATCTTTGATCCGGGCGTCACCTCAATGTTTAAACATAGGCCCGTTGTGTTTATTGCGTCGTATTGGATCTGATAATCCGGAGCACACGTTTTTTCTTCCGGTCACCGTGAAAAATCAGGACAGCGTTATGCTGCCCTGTGTTTTATTATCCTACATCCGGACGCGGTGTTTGTGGGCCTGATGGTGGGAGGTTGGGTACGATAATCTGTGGCATTTCGCCATTCAGGGACTTCAGGAATTCGACTACTCTGTCGGCTTCTGCATCTGTCATTTTAGAGTTAAGCTGAACGTCAGCCATGATTTTCACTGCGTCTTTCAGATCTCATACAGAACCATCGTGAAAATACGGGTAAGTGCGCTCAATCTTGTATGGCTCATGCTTTACGTGCGGTGCTGCAAGGCGGAATTTAAGAGGAAAAACACCCAATCGATTTTCACCTCTTTTAAGATGAAAATCTGACGGTGGCTACAAACTGATAGCCATTATCTTCAGTGCTGAATGCCCAATGCATCCGTTCGCAGATACGCTGCACGATAACCAGGCCACAACCGTATCCTGCATTATAGGTTTCATGGCCGTTATGCCGGTTGGTGATAGTAAGGGTGTGCGTAGACAGAGAAATGTCAATATCACCAATGCTATAGCTGAACGCATTTTTGATCAGGTTATTGATGATGATTGAGATAAAGCTTGACGGGGCATGAACGGTGGCAGGAGCAGAGATAGAAAGCTGATAGTTGGTCCCTTGTTTGGCGAAAAGTGGTGCCATTTCTGTCAACTGTTGGGTGAGCGAATCATTCAGGCGTTGGGTTGAAAAATGGTGATCTTCAATGTGTGCTTTGCCAAGCAGTAAAAACGCTTCTGTTAACACACGCATTTGAGTGCTGGCTGCTTGTAGTCGTATTACCGCCTTTTGGGCAACAGAAGGCAACGTGGGTATTTGAGCCAGTAAATCTGTTGAACCTTGTATCACCATAATAGGTGTGCGTAATTCGTGTGACGCAAATCGACTGAATTCTTTTTCTCGCTGAAAATACGCCGAAATATCATTTTTCGAATCGAGCAGGGCCTGTTCAATCAATCGTGTCTCTTCGTATTCCGTATCTACATCAAAAACGGGTTCATTCGGAGGCATTTGCATAATTTTTTGTTTTATTCGGGTTAAAGGGTGCGCCAGTGAATACACCACATAACTGCCGTAAAGGACCATCAATAAAGACGAAACCGCCCCGATCAGTAATGTATTAGTGTGGAGACTTGATTCATATTCATCCAAATAGTCGTCAGCATCATCCTGAAAAACGATATACATCAGATCGTGTCCAGATGGGTGAGGGGCAACAAGAAAGTGTTTATCTTCTGTGCCAAGCACATGCTCGAAAAAGCCGGGTGTTTGATATGCTTTCAACCAATCGGGTGCGGATTGTTGACTCAAGTATGTTGAAAATTCAGACGGGTTTGGCAGCGCGGCGGCGTCTCCGACTTTCAAGTATTCTGTTCGATACTGTTTGGCTTCTGTATCCAGCCAGTGATGAAGGCTTATTACTTCCATCTGGTTTTGTGCCTGATAGATAACCATGCCGAAAACAGCGAAAGTGATAATGATGAACAAGCCAAAACTTAAGAGTATCTTCCAATAAATACTTGGGTAATGTTTAGGCTTTGAGTCGATAACCTTGTCCATGAATGGTCTCTAAACGTGATTGTTCAAAACCGCGATCCAGTGCGTTGCGAAGTCCATAAATGTGACTGCGTAGTGCGTCACTGGGTGGGGAATCATCTCCCCATACCGATTCTATCAAGAGTTGTTTACTGACGATCCCCGGTGCATGGCGTAACAATACCTTCAGTATTTTCAGCTGAATCCGGCTGACTTTGATTGGTTTATTGTCCCGTGTGACTTCTTCAGTTTGGTTGTCGAGACAAATATCGGCGAAGGTGAGTTTTCCCACATCTTTTCTGGGGCCCCGATTCGCCAGGGCGTGTAACCGCAGGCAAAGCTCTTCCATGCTGAAGGGCTTTAATAAGTAGTCGTCACCACCGGCGTTGAATGCAGCAACCTTGTCCTCAATGCGATCTTTGGCTGTGAGAAACAGGATCGGAGTTTGGCAAAGGATCTCTTCACGCAGCTTTTTTACCGCCGATATGCCATCGGTCTTGGGCATCATGATATCCATAATAATGACATCATATTCATTCTCTTGAGCCAGACGAACCGCGGCTTCCCCATGATATGCATGATCGGTCACCATGCCCTGAAGCTCAAGATAGTCCGAGATGGTTTCAGCAACATGATGACTGTCATCGACAACGAGAATTTTCATTGTACCACTGCCTTTCTTTACGAACGCTTCACGTTTGGCTGTCTATGATACAGGAAATGAATTTGGATATTGTCAATCAGAGGGCTCATAAGTGAAAAAGTTAGCAATGATTTCAGTCGTTAGTTTAACCCTGACAGCATGTGGTGGGGGTTCAGGCAGTGATCAACCTGTTAACGCAACTATTAAACCGGCAGCAGTGCAAGGAACCGTTGACGCTATATCTGGCAACACAATTACGGTGAACGGCTATACCTACCCTGTGGCGAATGTGAGCTATGCTGGGCAAAATGTTGAACTTACCGATGTTAAGCCTAACATGTTGGTTTCAGTCTCCAGTGCGAACGGTTTAGGACGCGCCGTAGGTGATGTGCAGGTTACATTGGAACCCACAATTACCGGTGTTATCAGTAATATCGATAGCAGCACGGGAACATTCACTGTTAACGGCGTGGATCTGACATTTTCTTCACTTCCTGCACATATTCAGGATGGTGATTGGGTGATGGTCTCCGCATTGCCAACAGCCGCCGGCGGTTATCAAGTTCTTTCTGTGGTGGAGTTTGCAGACTCTTCTTTACACGGATTCTATGAAGTGGAAGGCGTGGTATCGAACCTTGATACGAACAACCAGACATTTACTCTGGGGACATCTTTGAGCGTGGATTACGCCAATGCCTTCATCGAAAATGGAGCAATGCTATCGAATGGCTTGTGGGTGGAAGTGACAGGTGAATTTACCGCTTCAACACTGAACGCCACAAACGTCGAAGTAGAAGACTATGATGACATCAACGATGGCACCGAAGTTGAAGGGTTGGTGACTTGGGTGGCGAACGACCAATCCTTATTTGAACTCAATTATCGTGGTCGATTTATTGTTACTAATGGCACGCGTTTTGAGGATGGCTTTAAAGCCTTATTGAAACAGGGAGCACGCGTAGAAGTGACGTCACGCCGCTCGGGTGGTAGCAACATTGCGACAGAGGTTGAGTTTGAAGATGAACGCTATGACAATGATTGGGCAGACAACGATCGTGACATAGAAGGGGTTGTTCAAAGCACGGATGTGAGCACGCAAAGCTTTGTGGTTTGTGGTGTTACCGTATATACAAACCACAATACACGCTATGAAGATGGACTATCGTTTGACACACTCAATGGAAAACGTATCGAAGTCGAGGCTTATGTCGTTAATAGTGACTATATCGCCAGTGAGATTGGCGCAGAAGACAGTGACGACTAATATAATAGCCTAGCGTTAAAAACTTATTTAAAATTAAGCATCCCCGCCGCATATCAAATTGTAACGGGGATTTTCATATATCTTGTTTTGGGGAATCACCAAACGCGGTAGGATTGACTAACGATATATTGTCCTGGGGTGAGGAACATTGAAAAAAACAATAAAAATCACCGCATTATTTCTTGGGCTTGCGCCCTTGTGTGCTCTGTTTCTTGCATTCAATCCTCTTGTTGTCCTGGTTCAGTCGACCATGCAGGAATCTAAGGCACAAGAACTAAACGAGTATGTAGAGGCTCGCTCTGATCATATCAATAATGTGATCATGCAACAGTTGTTGAAATTTAACTACGATTGTTCTGAGGCTGATATTCAAACTTTGCATAACCCTTTGTTTTATAACCATTACGTTCGATTTGTGGGCATGTATACGGCTGATGGGAAATCCTGTTCAACACTGGGAGACTTTATCGGTATCAAAGAGTTACAACATGATGAATCAACACATTTTCCTATAGGGTTTCGTGTAGGGTTAACTTCAAACGAACATGCGGAATTCTTTATTCAATATTCATTGAATGGACACCATCTCTATTGGGTGCTTGATAACAGCTGGGTGAGCGAAAAAATTAACGCTCGATGTAAAGACTGTTATTTTGTTAAATTCAACTATAACGATAAAGAACTTAGTCAACTCTCTGTTATTCGTGGTAATGAAAACATTCCCTTAGAGGATGATTTTTTAGAGTATAAATTAAAAAATAGTGATCTAAATATTGATATAGACGTTTTTACCGGAGCACAAGCACGTGACTTTGCAGCGCACTTGTTATTAATCGTTGGCATTCCTGTATCAGCTTTGTTGGGTCTTATTTTTGTTCTGATATATTTTGTTTTTCAAGGGCAAAAAGAGTCGATTACGGAACTGATACAAAGAGGGATAACACACAATCAGTTTATTCCTTACTACCAGGCTATCATTAATATTACAACAGGTAAGGTCGTCGGTTATGAGGCATTGTTGCGCTGGAAAAAACATCATGAGATTGTGCCTCCTGGTATGTTTATTGGCGCCGCTGAAGAGAGCGATCTCATTGTTCCCATTACTGAAAAAGTGATTCGTAAAATCATTAATGATTTGCAAAAATTGCCAAAAGAAGTTTGGGTGAGCATCAATATTGTGCCGTCTCATTTGGAAACGTCGTCACTGTCAGAGTTGTTGGCAGAGCTGAATTGGCCGAGTCCACAACGGATAAAGTTTGAAATCACTGAACGGATGCCGTTTAAAAATCTGGAACGGGCCCAAAAAGAGATTTTATATCTGCAAAATAAGGGATATGAATTTAAAATTGATGACTTCGGCGTCGGATTTGGTGGCTTTGCATACCTCCATACCTTGGGGATTACAAGCATCAAGATTGATAAGTTGTTTGTAGATACCATTGGTTCGAGTGATGGAAAGCGAAAAATACTCGATTCAATCATTAAGTCAGGCTGTGATATTGATTGTGAAATAATAGCCGAAGGCGTTGATGATGAAGCCCAAGTGGCTTATCTCAAACAGCGTGGAGTCAGGCTGATTCAGGGCTTCTTTTTTGCTAAACCTGAACCTTTAGAAAATCTCATCTAGATTTATTGTAAATGCACCATGCATATACGTACACATTGCTATGCAGCCTAAAGTAATTAGGCTGCATAGATAGCGCCGAATTAAAATTATATTACTTATGAATTAAATAAAGATTAAGACGCTATATGTAGGATCATTTGTACATAAAAATATCAGTTTTTATAATCTAGAAATATCTGGGATTTCTTTAAATTTCTCGATATTATTTTTATCCCTAGGGTGCATATTAAGAACCCTTAACACTCTTGTTCTGAAACTGTTTCCGCTAAGAGTGGTCTGTTTATAGGTATCTGGTTTCCACCATTTTTCATTTATGATGTCAAGCCACGGAGACACTTGTCGTTCTAAAAAGTCTTCGAAAAGAACCTTAGCCTCATTAAATATCTCTTCATTGAACGGTTGTTCACTCACATTTTTCATAGCATCGAAGAATTTAGTTTCTAGTTTTACTATTTCTTCCTTCTGTATGACAGTGGCTCGATCTTTTAGTTCTTTGAAAAAGAAAGAAACTTCTTTTGATAATGCACTGTCTTTATCGGACATGTTTTTAAAAAGTTCCACATAACTGTGTTTATTTTGGTCAAAGAAATGCTTCCATTCATCATTGTCTATTTTAGACCCGTTGTTTGTATAAGCATGGTTGAATCGAGCAATAGTATATGTTAAATCGTGAGTGCCAATGTGTTCTTTACTTATTTTTGTTTTACTTTCGCTGGCACTTAAACTAGCGCCCAAAACAACACCTGCACCACCAGATGCACTTATACTTCCTCCCAGGTTGGTTGCTACAGCTGTACGAGTAAACTGTTTTCTCCATCCTTTATCCCCAGGGAAGTTATCATGTTGACTATAATTAGGTTTAAACCATCGAGAGACATGTGAAAGCGTAACACTACCACTCATGTCAGGGGTAAAACTCACCGAACCAACAATATCACTAAGCCCCTGACCTACTAGTATTTCATTTATTTTATCATTCAGTGTATTGATGTTTAGCATGCTGAGTGCTGCTGAAGCCTGGCCACTTACAATAACATCAATATATTTGCCATCCCTTACCCGGCTGCAATGCTTAAAGTCTCGGTGATTGATCTCCAGTTTTCCGGAGAAAGGACCTACTGATAATCCAAAACTGGATTTATTATCTGTTATTTTCAACTTCAATACTTTAGGCAGCGTGGTTAATTTTCTGAGCTTCACTGCTGAGCATGCGAAATCAGGGTTATATATTAACGCCTCACACCTCTTGATGGCGTCCATGTCATCAAAGTTAGCCTCAATAAGAAGTTTGCTTATATATGCATGGCTGGCTGCTGCAAACTGTAAAAATTGATGTCTGCCTATTGCTGACCATCGATCTTCGATGGCATACTTCTCTGCCTTCAGAGCGCGTTTCAAAGCGTCATTGGCGTTATTGTTTAACTTTTCGCCATCGTATCTCTTTACAATACTGTTATAATTAGAAACATCTGCTTCCAGCATGCCTAACAGCTTTAATAAATTTTCTTTGCTGCTATCTAACTCAATTTCATCTTTTATTTTAACGTAGAATTCAGGTGGCAGTTCACTGACTCTTTTTAGATCTTCTACAAATTTCTGATATCCTTCTGCTTCAATATCAATTACGGTTAGCGATTGATTAGCTGATAAACCTACACCCACGCTTAGATCTTTTAGCCCTGCATTCGTTTTTCCGCCTATATCGGCTGAAGTCACACTTATATTTGCTTCATTAGGTGCAGTGTTAGAGGGTTTTATACAAAAAATATCTGCATTCAAACCTAGCACGGAACGCATTAATTGATTAAGCCTGATTGATGTGTTGGACGCATCTCGTTGTGCTTGATGTAAACTTTTAGTTGAACTTGATGAGAGCTTGTCAACAAAAGAGTTTTTCATTTTACGTAACGAAAATCTAACATGCTCATTTCTTGCAAAGTGTTCTACGGATGAGTACTCTTTCTGCAAAACTTTTTCTGTTTTAACTTGTCCTTTAACGCCTAAGTTAGCTACGGTAAAATCACAGTCTGCCCCACCATTTAGAGATAATCCATTTGAATGCTGTTCAAATATAGTTTGGTCATCATCAACAAATACATTTCTCACCATGTCAGCGCTTAATCCCGCTGTAACACTTTTAATGATGCCTGTTGAATTGGCTTTAGCACCAAATCCATAACCAACGCTTCCGCCTACACTAACAGTGTTCTTGAATGCAGCGCCAGCTTCTTGCATAAACCGTAACTCAGTAATTCTTTTCAGAAGATGCTGGTCACTTTTCATTTTTACCCAGCTGCATTCCATCTGTATATTAATTAATTTTGTGAGTTCTTTTAGCTCACCTTTTGGTAATAATCCTGAGAGTTTATCTAGATATAGTGCCAGTAATGCTAATTCATCTAGGGTGAATTTTTCATCACCACCGCCATTTACAACCTTGTTGATATTACTCAATGCAGAATTTAACTTACTGCTTGACTTTAAGGTTCTAATTTTTGCCTCAAGAGCGCCTATGACTACTTTGATGTCTGATCTTAAAACACTACCATTTTCATTATTGACTTTAATTAAAGGCTTTTCAGCATATTGTTCACTTTCTGCTTGTGAAACATGACTGTCTAGAGATGTCGTTCTGTTTTTTTTGTTCGATACTTTCCGTACTTCTAGGGGTACTTCATTACTGTTAGTTAAAGCTACTTCATTTATTCTGCAAGTATTGACTGTTGCATTCGGTGTAATAATTGGCATTTAACATCATCCGTTTTTGTTGAGTAAGACCTGTGGGATTATATGAAGTTAAATAGACAGTAACGTGATATACATCCAAAAAAAATTTTTTTTGTTAAGTTTTTATCTGTCACGTAATACATGAAAATAATATGTGTTTTTATGAACACAATCGTAATTATATGATTGTAAGGCATGTGAGATAATGAAAATATATGACAAAGCCTAATTGCTATTCTCAGACATCTTTGTATGATTACAGGGTGATTTTCCATGCAGCCTAACGTGTTTGATGAGTACGTCAGGCTGCATGGATATTTAAGAGTTGAATCGGCTGTAATAGTTAAGAGTTAGTACTGATAACTCAGTTTATAGGATTTCGCCACTGTTCAATCAGTCATACTTTATCGTTTATGGATTCCTATTTTTTTCATTAATCTTGTTTTTTATCAAGAGCATAATTAAGACTTTTATTGATATCAAGCTCTTCCCACTGACTTTTATGCTCTTGCAACCAAGGTTCGACAAGTAAACTGAGAAAATATTCAAACTGTTCTCTAGCTTTTCCAAAATTGGTATCGCTCATCTCTTTAGCATAGTCACCAATGGATTTTTAAAAATCTGCTTGAAACTGCTCTATTTCTGATATTTTTTCTTCATTGGTTACCACTCAAGTCCATATGAGGTATTTTTTAATTTCAATATTTGAACCATTTTTATTTGATTCCCCTTCTTTCCGTCGTTATAAAAATTTGCACTTTGACAATTCGACATGATGCCTTTCATAAAATATTTCCCTCACTGACATCCATGGAGACAAATGAAAATTAATTTGTTTTTTATTATATAGAAGAAGCAGTGAGCGTTCTGCTTCCTCTTTGTATTATAAAATTTAGTGAATCATTATTTCTTTAGTATTCGAATTGAGCTGATCTTGTCATTGAACATATCAGCATTTCCTTTCATGCTACTCCTTGTATAATAGTCTCCTTGATAGTTTTCATGTTCATAAAAACGCACTTCCCAGTTTGATGGCATTTCCCATGACGACATAATGTCATTGAATTCATTGCCTACATACGGCATATCATTAAAAACTGCTAAGCTTTTCCCTTGTTGGTCGTTGTGTTCATAAATAATTAAACTTTTAACCTTCGACTTTCCATTTGACTGAATAATATTGTCGACTAATCGACCGCCTGGAAAATCCATAACAACAATGCCAAGATGTTGGGGAAGTTTAGCTTCTTCAATCCATTTATTTGTTAACTGGTTTGTACCTGAAAAATAAATACTGCAAAGATCACCTAAGCAAGAGCGTCTTGGAAAGTCAGGATACTTCTTTGCGTTTGTGGTTGATATGCCAGTCCACAATTGTGGTGCATGAGACTGAGGACTAGATTTTCCACTTGCAACAAAATAGGGAAATGAGCCCACTGAACCTGATAGATAATTCAAGGATAGTCTATTTTTATCTATTGAATAAAAATGTTGCTTTACTAATTCCCATTTTTTATATAGGTCCCAGTTTGTTGTGAGATGGTATTCATCTTGTATATTTAAACTTGATCTTTCTATACCAATGTGACTTCCAAAAACATTAAAGTCCCGTATAAATACAAATTTACCTCTCACATCGTCTAGCAGTGGATTATTAGATTTTGGGATAGCGTTGTAATGTTTATATTGCTCTAAAACTTGGTTAAATCGGTTGAAAAATTGGTGTTCGTGATCACTTGCCCCGCCTTCGTTTTGTATTCTAATTAAGACTGTTTCCGATGGGTTACGAGCCAAAAAATTTGATACTTTGGAAAGCAGTGAATCAAATGTCTGATGTTGGGAAATCGGACCATGATAAGCCCATAGATCATTATTTCGATACTTGAAACGGACATCAAGATAGCGAATCCCCATCTCTAGCTGATCTGCAACATCTAGGGTTTGCGTTGCAGGAATATCTCCACCATGCATTGATAATGAGTTATGTGTGCCGGGTATGGAGATTTCACTCAGCCTTTTATTTCCATCGATTGCGCGCATCCAATCTTGGTTTGTATAGCCAGCATAGTTATCCCAAAGATATGGAAGGTCATAGCCTGGAACCATTTCACCATCTAAGGGAGAAGATATGGCACTTGATGAAAAAAAGATCATAGATAAAGAGAGTAATAACGTTTTATTCATATTTTTTCTCTGCTTTAGATATGGTAATTACATTTTGTTTTTATTAATTAATCACTGCCAGCTTGTCTACATGCTGATAAGTGTTTCAATTTATTGTGAAATCTCATTTCACCGTAAAGTATTATGAATGAGTCTCAATGAAATATTTTTGATAAAATGTGATAATATATGAAAAAACGGCGTCAGCCTGAGAATATTTGTGAGTTTATTGAATAAATAGAAATTGTATTTGCGGGGTTCTTTGAGGCTGTCATCAAAAGGAAATATCTGCGAGTAAAAGAAAGGATGGCAGGAAGAAAAAAGCCAGTCAGAATGACTGGCTTGGGGAAGAAAAAGGCCTTTGGAATCAGACCATGTTAGCTATTGTACGTGGTCGACACTGTGTCGCCGCCTTTACCTGTCCAGTTGGTGTGGAAAAATTCACCACGCGGACGGTCTGTACGCTCGTACGTGTGTGCGCCGAAGTAGTCGCGCTGCGCCTGAAGCATGTTGGCTGGCAGGCGGGCTGTGGTGTAACCATCCAGGAAGGTTAGTGCCGATGACAGGCCTGGAACTGGCAGGCCAATTTCGAACGATTTCGCGACCACTTTACGCCATGAACCCATGCAGTTTTCAAGGATGTTCTTGAAATACTCATCAGAGCCCAGGAACTTCAGATCTGGGTTTTTCTCGTACGCATCGCGGATATTACCAAGGAAAGCGCTACGGATGATGCAGCCACCGCGCCACAGCAGGGCAACGTTACCGTAGTTCAGATCCCAGTTGTATTGTTCAGACGCTTCGCGGATCAGCATAAAGCCTTGTGCGTAAGAGATGATTTTTGCCGCCAGCAATGCTTGGCGCAATGCTTCCAGCCATGCTTCGCGGTCACCATCTACAGCACCAATTTTGTGTTGGAACAGGGCTGCCGCTTCTTCTCGCTCTTCTTTACGGGCAGACAGTGCGCGGGCAAAGACAGACTCGGTGATCAGTGTCAGTGGAATACCAAAATCCAGTGCGTTGATGCCGGTCCATTTGCCGGTGCCTTTCTGACCTGCGGTATCCAGAATTTTCTCCAGCACGATGTCACCATCTTCGTCGCGGTAACCCAGAATGTCAGCACTGATTTCCATCAGGTAGCTGTCTAGCTCCGTTTTGTTCCACGCCTTCATGGTGGCCTGCATTTCATCGTGGTTCATGCCAAGGCCTTCTTTCATGAAGTGATAGGCTTCACTGATTAACTGCATATCGCCGTATTCAATGCCGTTGTGAACCATTTTCACAAAGTGGCCTGCGCCTTCTCGGCCAACCCAGTCACAGCACGCTTCGCCGCTGTCGGTTTTTGCTGAGATTGCCTGGAAGATAGGTTTTACAGCAGGCCAGCCAGCAGGGTTACCACCAGGCATGATAGAAGGTCCGAAACGCGCGCCTTCTTCACCGCCGGAAACGCCGGCACCGATAAAGATCAGGCCTTTTTCTTCCAGCGCTTTCATACGACGGGTGCTGTCAGGGTAGTTAGAGTTACCGCCATCAATAATGATGTCGCCTTCTTCCAGCAAAGGTGTCAGTGCATCGATGAACTGGTCAACAACCTCACCCGCGCGCACCATCAGCATCACTTTGCGTGGTTTTGCGAGCTTTTCTACCAAGTCTTCCAGTGAGTAAGCGCCAACAATGTTGGTGCCTTTCGCTGGACCTTCCAGAAATTCATCGACCTTAGAGGTTGTGCGGTTGTAAGCAACAACGTTAAAGCCGTTGTCGTTCATGTTCAAAATAAGGTTCTGGCCCATTACCGCCAGACCAATGACACCGATATCGCCTTTCATTTATTTCTCCTTACGCCAATGCCTTCGCGGCAGCAGCATCTAAATACCATTCAGTTTTGCCGTGTGTTGATTGAATATGCGCAGCCGGGTAGGGCAGGTCAGCCTGCGCGTTGTCACCGTGGATTGCTTCAATCATTTCGGCTTTGCCTGCTCCCAACACCAGATAGCTGATGCGGTCAGCGTTGTTCAGTAGGCGCGCACTTTTCGAGACACGTAATTGGCCGGATTGCGGGTGTGCCGCCACGACGGTCAGGGCGGGTTCATCATAATCAGTTTGCCCTGGGAACAGTGACGCTGTGTGGCCGTCATCGCCCATGCCTAGCAGGATCCAGTCAAACGCGGGCAGGCCATTTTTTTCGGGTACTGTGGCGTTGATTTCGTCTGCCAGACGTTTTGCTTCGTGCTCTGGGTCATCTTCACCACGAATGCGGTGGATGTTCTCAACCGGGATTTGAATGTGGCTGAACAGCAGAGCGTAGGCTTCGCCGTAGTTGCTTTCTGCATCGTCCGGCGCCACGCAGCGTTCGTCGCCCCACCAGAAGTGGAGGTTCTGCCATTGAATGCTGTCAGCCCATTCTGGCCGGGCCAGCAGTTTAAACAGCAGTTTGGGTGTGCTGCCGCCGGAGAGTGAGATATGCACTGGGCGTCCTTCTTCACTCAGGCTTTTCATTGATGACGCCAGCTCAAGAACCACGGCGTCAGCATTGTCGAGAATGCGGAATTCCTTCATATCACAGCTCGCAATATTCTGTATTGGTGAGGTTTTTACAGGGATAGCGCCATTCGCGTCCATCGCGTTTCAATAGCTCGTCTGCCTGCTCTGGGCCCCAGGTGCCGGCTGCATAGCCAAACAGGGCATCTGGATTTTCCTTGTAGCGCAGGATGGGCTCTACAAACTCCCAGCACGCTTTCACAGCATCGGAACGGGCAAACAGGGTGGAGTCCCCTTTGATCGCATCCAGCAGCAGACGTTCATACGCGGTCAGCAACTGGGCTTCCTGAAGGCTTTGATAGTGAAACTCCATGGAGACTTCTTTGGCCTCAAACCCTGCCCCCGGTTTTTTCAAACCAAAGCTCATCAGGATACCTTCGTCCGGTTGGATTCGGATGATCAGTTTGTTTTCCGGGGCGTTTGCGCCGAATACCGGGTGCGGGGTTTTTTTGAAGTGAATAACCACTTCCGTTACACGGGTAGGTAAGCGCTTACCGGTACGCACGTAAAACGGCACGCCATTCCAACGCCAGGTGTCGACAAACATCTTAAGGCCGATGTAGGTTTCTGTGCGTGAATCATCGGCGACACCGGGCTCTTCACGGTAACCGGGCAAGGCTTCACCACGCACGTTAGATGCGGTGTATTGTCCCAGTACCAGATTGTTTTTCAAATCTTCGTCACTCAGCGGACGGAAGCTTTGCATTACTTTGGTGACTTCATCACGGATGGAGTCGGAACGGATCGCTGCTGGTGGTTCCATCGCCACCATACCCAGTACCTGTAACAGGTGATTCTGGAACATGTCGCGCACTGCGCCTGAATGGTCGTAGTAGCCGCCACGGCCTTCTACGCCAAGGAACTCGGCACCGGTGATTTCAACGTAATCGATGAAATTGCGGTTCCACAGCGGTTCAAACATGCCGTTAGAGAAACGGAAAACAAACAGGTTTTGTACCGTTTCTTTACCCAAGTAGTGGTCAATGCGATAAACCTGATCTTCGGCAAACTGGTGATGCAGGCTGTCGTCCAGTGCTTCTGCGGATGCCGTATCGTAACCGAAGGGTTTTTCAACAATCAGCCGTTTCCAGCCATTTGTCTGGTCATTTAACTGGTGGGCGGCCAGACACTCTGGGATAACGCTGTACAGACTTGGCGGTGTTGCCAGGTAGTAGAGGTTGTTGTGCCCTGTGTTGTGTTTTTCGCTCAGTTCATCCAACCGGGTAACCAACTGCGCGTAATCGCTTGGTTCGGCAGGATCAATAGGGAGATAGTAAAGGTGTTGGCAAAAACGTGAGAGCGTTTCTTCGTTGACCTTTTCGTTTTCCGTTAAAAACGCTGCCAGTTTCTCGCGGAATGCTTCATCTGAATAGTCGGTGCGGCTCACACCGAGGATCGTGAAGTTTTCCGGCATCATGCCATTCGCATAAAGGTGATAGAAGGCTGGGATCAACTTACGCTTGGTAAGATCACCGGAGGCACCAAAAATCACGATATTATTGTTTTCTTTCGCCATATGGACTTCCCTACAATGGGCGATAATTTGGACGTAAATTGACAAAAGTTAAAGGGTCATCAGACCCTTAAAATCACGGGATAACATAGCAGTATTTTTCATTGTGAATGATTGGTTTTACCTATTCTTTTGATAGGTTTTTTCTTGAAATACCAATCAAACTTAGCGCCAGTTCAGCAATGTCTGGATAAATGAACTGTTTATGGTCACTTTTCTTTCTTTATCCTACCACTGAACCCGTAAGAAAATTTGAGTGAGGGAGAAAGGGAGGCGCAATGTCACCCCCCCAATCACGGTCATTTGTATAATTTTACGTGTGCTTCCATCTCTTCGCCGATCTGCTTTCGCATGTTCATCAACCGAATCGCGGATTGCTCCAATACTTTGTCTTCTTCGGTTTCCGGTATCCATTTCGGGATTGATGTAGGTTTACCTGTTTCATCAACGGCAACCATGATGACGATACAGTGTGTGGTAAGACGGTTTTTCATCTCTTTCGGGTCACTGGCCTGCACATCGATGGCAATGTGCATTGAGGTATTGCCGGTGTAAATCACCTTGGCGCTGACTTCAACCAGATTACCAACATGGATGGGTTGCACGAAACGAATGCCTCCGGCATATGCTGTGATGCAGTACTTTCCACTCCAGGCCGCTGCGTTGGCGTAAGCGGCAAGGTCAATCCACTTCATCACCGCACCACCGTGAACCTTACCACCGAAATTGACATCTCCCGGCTCTGCCAGAAAGCGCAATGTCATGTCCCTTTTTCCTGTACCCATTGTTTCCATCCTTACTGCTTGGGGTTGATATCTTATTTATAATACACCTAAACAACCTGAAGATGCCTGAATTCAGAGGTTATCAATGCCATAGGCAAACCCGTCTTCCAGTGTGATAATGCGTATCCCCATCTATGGGGATACGGCTTGGTATTTTTTATTTTGTGGTGCGAGATGTTGTCTGAAAGACGCGCTTCTTTGATTTTGCTTGCTGCAACGGTATTGGCAGCCTGGGGTTGGATTTTTTCGAAAGAGGCGATTCAGGGCATGCCGCCGTTTGGTTTTGTCGGCCTTCGTTTTATTGCAGCCTCCCTGTTTCTGGGTCCTTTTTGTCTTAAGGCGCTGAAACGTGTTGATACGCATGATCTCCTTCGCGCCGCCGGTGTGGGTAGCTTGCTCTCTTGTGCGTTGCTTTCCTGGATTTACGCCATGTCGGTGAGTGCTTCACTTGGTGAGGGAGCATTTATCATGAGTCTTTCTATGTTGTTTGTGCCGCCGATTGCCTGGGTGCTTTTTAAGCAAAAGCCGCCACGTATATTCTGGGTGTCGATGCCGATTGCTGTGTCTGGTTTGTCGCTGTTATCACTCGGTGGTGTAGGGTGGCAATTGTCAGCCAGCCAAATTTGGTTTTTGTTAGCGGCTGTTTGCCTCGCTATCCATTTCAATGTCAATAACCGCTATGCGCAGCGGATCCCTGCGCTGGTGTTGACCTGTATCCAGCTTTTTGTCACCGGTGTAGTCGCTTCGGTTGTGTCATTGCTGACAGAGACCTGGCCAGAGCAGGTGCCGTCGAATATCTGGGTTTGGTTTTCGCTGAGCGTTGTGGTCGCCACCAGTCTTCGCTATTTGATGCAGACGCTGGGGCAAAAAGGGGCGAGTGCGGCCAATGCCGCCATCATTATGATCCTTGAACCGGTCTGGACAGTGGTGCTCAGTGTTGTGTGGTATCACGAAGCCATGCCCGCCCATAAAATTGCCGGTTGTTCGTTGATCCTGGCGTCATTGCTGATTTACCGGGGGATAGCCCCCCTTCAACGGTGGCTTCGGAGAAAGTAACCATGATCACTGCTTTAAAGAATGCATATATGGGCGAGCTCTATGGCATCGCATTTTTCCGGTATTTTATTGACAATCGGAAAGACGGTGACAAGCAGGGCACATGGCAACGTTTGCTGGACATTGAGCTGTTGACCGCCCAACGATTACGCCAGGGGTTAGAACTGCTCGGTGAACAGGTGCCTGAAACGGATGAAGCCATGACATCCAAGGGGATGAGTGATGCCGAAAAGTGGGCCAATTTACCCTGGCCGCAATTGATTGACACCATGGTCGATTGGGTTGCGCCCTACCAGCAACGCTATCAAGCCAATACTGATGCGGCGACGGAATATCTGGATCTGTTTACGCTTGTCAGCGACCATGAAAATGCGATTTATGACTTTCTGTTGGCAGAGAAAAATGGTGCAGCAAATCCCGGCGCTATTCTCGACGGCTTTTTAGCTCTCTATTCAGGGACAGCATGAATTTTTACGGTGGCGTCAATCAGTGGCTTCGCTATCCAGTCTGACACGCGGTGGGCAACGCCAGCAACTGAATGCCTAACGCCGCGGTTTGTGACCCTCTTCTCCTTCTGGCGTCACAAAACCGCGGCTTTACCGTACTGCTTCTGCTTTAATCAATATATTTTGTATGGACAACTCAACCGCTCCCTTTTGATGTTACGTCAAGGCTGGGGGGCGGTATAACAAGGAAGCGAGTAGGAGTACCCAATGCAAAATTCCTTTGACCATACACTGCCTGATGCACAGGGATATTTCGGCGAATATGGTGGCAGCTTTATCCCGCCGGAATTGGAATCCATCATGGTTGAAATTGCGGCTGCCTATGAAGAGTGTCGCAAGGATCCGGCATTCAGGGCTGAGCTGGCACGTCTTTACAAGCATTTCGTCGGTCGGCCAAGTCCTATTTTTCATGCAGAAAACCTGTCTAAAAAGTACGGTGCAGATATTTACCTGAAGCGTGAAGATCTCAACCACACCGGTGCGCACAAGATTAACCATTGCCTGGGTGAAGCACTGCTGGCAAAAAAAATGGGCAAGAAAAAGCTGATTGCTGAAACCGGTGCAGGGCAGCATGGCGTAGCGCTGGCAACGGCTGCCGCGTTGGTCGGGCTGGAATGTGATATTTACATGGGGGAAGTGGATATTCGCAAAGAACATCCGAATGTAGTACGCATGCGCATTCTAGGCGCTAACGTTATCCCGGCAACCCACGGACGTAAAACGCTGAAAGAAGCGGTAGATTCCGCCTTTGAAGCCTACATGAAAGACCCGGTAAACCAGCTGTACGCGATTGGCTCTGTGGTGGGGCCACACCCATTCCCGATGATGGTCCGTGACTTCCAATCCATTATTGGTAATGAAGCGAAGGTTCAGTTTCAGGAAATGACCGGTGGCTTGCCGAGGAATCTGGTTGCCTGCGTAGGCGGCGGTTCGAACGCGATGGGGTTGTTTACGGCATTTCTGGACGATGAGGGCGTCGCCATTCATGGTTGTGAACCTGCGGGGCGGTCGCTCAATGTTGAAGGTGAGCATGCAGCTACGCTGACACTTGGTGAACCCGGTATTATGCATGGTTTTAAATCTTACATGCTGAAAGACAAAGATGGCGAACCGCAGGAAGTGTATTCGGTGGCAAGTGGCCTGGATTATCCGTCCGTCGGCCCGCAGCACAGCTACCTGAAAGATTCGGGACGCGTGAGCTATGGCACGGTCAGCGATGATGAAGCGATTGATGCGTTCTTTGAACTGTCCCGCCTTGAAGGGATTATTCCGGCCATTGAATCGTCACATGCTGTGGCGTACGCCTTTAAATTGGCAAAGCAGGGTGAGAAAGGTTCTATTCTGATCAACCTGTCAGGCCGTGGTGACAAAGATATCGATTTTGTCGTTGAAAATTACGGGAAGGAATACGGTATTGGGTCCCTGACTTGATTTAAGGTAGGTTGAATAAGAAGAGCCTTGCGTAAAGCGAGATGAATAACAGAAAAGGACGCCCAGCAGATGCTGGGCGTCCTCATTTATAGAGGGCTGCAAGGCGTGTTCGGGTACCAAGGCTTAGTTGTAGGCGCGTGCAAAGGTACCGTCGCAGCTCACTAGGTATTCGCCCACATACGCAGGAATGAATACTGACTGGCCTTTGTTCAGTGTAACGCGCTCACCGCTGGCGTGTGATACCGTCAGAGGAGCATCAACGGCAATCAGAATTTCTGCACTTTCCGTGTTAAGGGCTTCATTCTGGGTGTTGCGGTACACACTGAATTTGAAATCAACGACAGGAATGGGGTAGTGAAGCGCATTGCCTTCAACGCTTGGTGCCAACAGGATGCTGTCCTTTGGCATTGGTACGCAACGGGTGCAGGCAATCAGTTCAGCCACATCCATATGTTTCGGTGTTAGGCCTGCGCGCAAGACGTTGTCCGAGTTCGCCATGATCTCAAGTCCTGTGCCTTTGATGTATGCGTGCGGCGTGCAGGCATCCAAGAACATCGCTTCACCTGGCTGAAGGGTCAGGGTGTTCAGGATAAGCGGTGAGAACAAACCAATATCGCCCGGATACTGCTCTGACAGGGTCAGCACCAGCGCAAACAGTGCATCAGACGAGTGGTCTTGTGCAAATGCCAACAATTTTGTGACTACAGCGTCCTTGGTTTCGCCGTTGAGTGAAAGCAGATCGCCAAAGAAATCACTAAGGCCTTGCTCGCTCTGGTTTGCTTCAAGTGCATCAACCATCGCCGACAGTTCTTCGATGTTGATCCGGTGGAAAAAGCCCAGAATTTCGCTGTAATCGCGGAAACCATTCATTGCCTGATAGGGCGTGAGCGCAAACACCAACTCTGGTTTATGGTTGGCGTCTTTGTAATTGCGAACGCTGGCTGAAAGGGGAATGCCCGCCGCGTCTTCTTTGGCAAACCCTGCTTCTGCCTGTGCTTTGCTTGGGTGTACTTGTACCGACAACGCCTTTTCTGCGCACAGCACTTTGAACAGGTATGGCAGCTCGCCAAACTGTTTGGCGGTGTCCCGGCCCAAAATGCTTTCCATATCTGAGCGAATAAACGCTGACAGCAGGGTCTCTTTGCCATCGTCAAGGATTTTGGAGCAGCCGTTTGGGTGGGCGCCCATCCAGATTTCAGCTTGTGGTTTGTTTTCCGGATTTGGCATGTTGAAAAGCTCGGTTAGTGCGGTACAACTGCCCCAGGCATAATCCTGGATTACGTTTTTCAGAGGGAAAAAATGTGTTGTCATTGTTCTTCTTAAGGCCATTAAAATCTAGAAAAGAGTCTACCAGATCCTGATTGCTACTTACTGATCCTGCACAATTTAAAACACTCTCCTAACCCGATAACGTTCCTTGGTTATTTGGCGGTAAACGGCATCACCGGTTGGATAGGGGTGTCTTCGTGATTATGCCCGCATTTCTGTAACTTGGTGATCAGGATTTTCCATAAGGGCAATGCCTGCAACCATTGCCACAACAAGAACCACGCTTTAAGTGATACCACGCAGAGAAGACATAACGTCCTTTTTCTATGGTGTAATCCAATCCTTCAACCAAGGTTTTCTGATCACGGTAGGGCTTCGCCAGACGAATCAAATCATTGGTAGTGTATTGCTGATAAAGGCTTTCCAGTTTTTCGTTAATACGCTTGGCAAGACACTGTTGGCACAGGCATGACAGACGATCGCGCTTTGGGGTTGGAAAAAGGTTTGGATACTGCATACACCAGCATTGGCCGGTTTCAGCGGTGCAGGAAAGTGCATTTCCGCACTCAGGACATTGGCTCATGGGAATATCGTGATTTGAAACAAGGGCGTCATTATGGTCACATCCGCGATGACGATGCAATTTCGTTGCAATCGATACGCCCCGAATGCAAACCGTGACGCCCCCAGCGTTCTTTGGTTTGGGTTTACTGGCTGAATTTGGGGACTAACCAAGCTATCAGAATTGCCAGCAATGCAAAGCCAACGGTTGTAATTGCCAGAATGTGAATGCTGGAGTTTGATAACTGCGTGGCTACCCCCACTGCTGCCGCAATACCTGTAACACCAACGAGCGACAACACAAACCCTCTTTTACCCAATGGCAGCGACACCCGGGGTGCGTGCCTTTCCATCAATAACAGCACAGAGGCAAAGACGAGGGAAAATGCCAGACAATAAAGGAAAGTCGGTTGAATCTGTGTCGCTGCCAGTGGCAAGGCGATAGCCCCTATACCTAACCAAAGCCTTGGTGTTGCAATCCATTCCTTTTGTGTAAAAGACTGCGCTGCAGCGGCAATAAGTGTGCCCACGACGGCGCCGGCCGCCACATCCGTGACATAGTGTACGCCAAGATACACCCGGCTGAGTGCGACCAGCAAAGATGGCACCAGCCAAATTGCGAGGGAATTCCTGCCAGCTTGTTTCAGCCAAAAGTAAACCAGTCCCCACACGGCAAAGGCGGTGGCGGTGTGCCCGCTGGGAAACGCAAAGCCGGAGGCATCTGCCAGCTGTAAATCTGGGTAAAGATAGAATGGGCGCGGCACCGCAAAATGCAGTTTGGCAAAGCCGACCACTAACGTGACGGCGACAGTGGCAAATAGCACTTGCGAAGCGCGTTTAACCCCGCCTGTTGCCATTGCAAAAGGGATCAGGATAAAGAAGAGGACACCGTTACCCAATCCTGACGAGGCTTTTAACACGGTGCCGACCAGAGATGGTAACGTGTTAATGATGTTCTGGACGCCATGGTTCAAAGACGCATTCCAACGATTAAATTCACTGCTGAGATGGTGGAAATCCTTATAGTGCTGGGTTTCACTGGGCGTGGTGACATGGAGCAGCGTAGGAAACATATCAACCTGCTCCGGAAACCTTGCTGCCTTTCGCATCTTGTCATCAGGTGCCATCATGTACACGGCCCGCACTTCGCGGCCAAAGTGTTCGGCCTGCCAGCTCGCTACCGTTGCGTTGCCGTCTTTTGGGTTGTGAATGGGGATAGGGGAGAGCGCTCGACAGTCAAATAAAACGGCCTGGCCAGGCCTTGCGATTTCTTTTACTACCTCAACATCGATACCTGTTTCCTCCTTCGTTTCCCTGACAGCGGCATCAGCAGGATTATCATTATCAATATAACCACCAGGTATCGAGATACGGTTATTGAGTATATCCCGGGTTACCAGTATCCGGCCTTCGATATCAGAAACCAGACAGGCAGCGCCTTTGATGCTTGTTTCCTCTTCGGCAGCATATGCTGGTGAAAAACCGATAATTGAAAGAATGAAAACGAGGAGTATTTTTTTCATTGTCGTCATTGAATCGTTTCTATTGCGGGGTATTGTAGCAGTGTGGTTCAGGGAGATCGCGCCTACCCTAAAAAATGTTTTATAGATATATGACGCTACATTCGCAATTTCAAGATGGTGACTATTCGGGTTTTATGCAGGCATTCAACAATGCCTTCGATTGCTTTTTGAGCATTTAAATAAAAACACACAAAAAGGGGGTTTACAGGCAGAAAAGACCTCAGTATTATTCGCCGCACTTACGGAGAGATGGCTGAGTGGTTGAAAGCACCGGTCTTGAAAACCGGCATACGTTAATAGCGTATCTAGGGTTCAAATCCCTATCTCTCCGCCACTTTTAAATCAAACAGCTTAAAATTAGGTGTTTGACTCAGAGGATGAAATATTCCTCAGAGAGATAGGGTGAAGAAGCCTTGACAGGGTTCAGCCGAGCGAAGCGAGACAACGTTGCCCGGCGAAGCCGAAAAGGCAACGGCCCGAAGGGCAAGGGAGCGTAGCGACCGAGTAAATCCCTATCTCTCCGCCACTTTTCATCAGCAGGCATTAGTCGGTTGATAAAAAATTGGAGCGGTAGTTCAGTTGGTTAGAATACCGGCCTGTCACGCCGGGGGTCGCGGGTTCGAGTCCCGTCCGCTCCGCCACTGACTGAAGCCTGATGCGAAAGCGTCAGGCTTTTTTCTTATTCGCGCCCCGCGATCAATTTTTATTCTATCCGGAACTTTTTCTCCTTCCCTGACGCCTTAATTTCCAGAACACGAAGACACATGCACTTACATTGCTAGGTACTGCTGGGCTTTACATATGGGTGCATGCAGGGAACAATCGGGTAAAACCAGAAATAATCATGACGTCTTTAACTGGAAGCTTATGAGTAATACCGCTAACAAAAAATCGAACCCCCTGTTCGAGGTAGTCTTTAACGTTTTGCTGCCTTCGTTGATTTTAATGAAGCTCAGCGGGGATGAACACCTGGGGACAGTACTGGCACTGGTTGTCGCATTGGCATTTCCTGTTGCTTATGGTGGCCTTGAACTGGTTCGCAACAAGAAACTCAACCTCTTTTCTGTGTTAGGTTTTGTCAGTGTGCTGCTAACCGGTGGTATCGGCCTTTTGGAACTGGATACCAAGTGGCTGGCACTGAAAGAAGCCTTGATTCCCGGTGTGATTGGGGTGGCTGTACTGGTTTCAACTTTCACCCCGTATCCGTTTGTCAAAAAGATGCTTTTCAACGACACCATACTCAACTTGGCACTGATCAAAGAACGTCTGGAGCAAGGTGGTAACAGTCAGACGTTTGATCGCTGTCTGATCATTTCCAATTACCTTTTTGCCAGCACGTTCGCTTTCTCTTCTGCGATGAACTACTTTCTCGCCACCTGGATTGTTACCAGCCCTGCTGGCACCGCAGCATTCAATGAAGAGCTGGGTAAGCTCACCTTGTACAGCTACCCGATGATAGCGGTTCCAAGTACCCTGATGATGCTTGGTATTTTCTATTATGTGTGGCGTCAAATCCGCGCAATGACATCACTGGAAACTGAACAGATCTTTCACCTGAAGTAGGCGAGTAAGTGTTGGGTGTGGAGTAAGTTCGATCAGCATGCTGCTTCAACTATCGTGAAGCCTGAACAATACGTGCGCCGTTTGAACTAAAGATACTCGAAGCGTTTAAAAAAGAGGCACTTGAACAGCCAATTGTAGAAAAGGGGTTTACAGGCAGAAAAGACCCCAGTATTATTCGCCGCACTTACGGAGAGATGGCTGAGTGGTTGAAAGCACCGGTCTTGAAAACCGGCATACGTTAATAGCGTATCTAGGGTTCAAATCCCTATCTCTCCGCCACATTTGAAAGCCCGCTGAATTTAGCGGGCTTTTTCATATCTGGAACAAACCTTTGGAGATAGGGGTGCAGAATCCTAGACCCTTGGAGTTCAGCCGAGCGAAGCGAGACAACTCGATTTAATTTCTTCTCGCATACGTCATGTTAAACCCACCTTGACGGAGTGTCAGTTATCCCAAATAAGAAAACCAAGCCAAAGCTTGGTTTTCTAGGTGCTAATTTTGGGTTTTGGGGTAAAGGATGATCAAACTCATGATACCCAGCAAGACAGCGGCGAAAACGGACATAAAACGTATGAGGTCATCGGTGATTGCTTCAATACTGGTTGAAGTAATCCCGTAAAAAACTAACACAACGTAACTGGAATACATCAATTGAATCGAGTTATAGCTGGCGTTTTTTGCAACCGCATGGATTCCCAGGAACAATGCACTCACTACAGCAACACCAGCAATCCCTACCAGATTGACTTGAAGCATACTCATGGCAAGAGGTGGAATGGCAAACAGTACACTGGCGTATGTCGTCAGCACTCGTCTTAATCCGTAATCTTTACCAATGCTGGGGTCGGGGTCCTTGACCATTAATGCGACGATAATGATGATAACCGTACTTTGCTCCAAGTCTAGTTGGATCGTACACACCAGCGTTGTCATGACAATCACCGCTTTCAGCAGGGTTTGCCAATCAAGTAGGTATTTGGTTGTTGATACTACGGGAGCCGTATTTGTAGCCATTGGCTCGCCGCCTGGAAATAGGAGATAAGCCAAATAAGCGGTAAAACCGGCAACAAAGATATTTTCGAGCAAAGCCATGGGAATTTGCTCAACGCTAATCCCTTTCTGTTGCGTAAAGACAGCAATCATTGTTGTAGAAACAATGAGTAAGATAGCCATCACGTCTTGAGGATTTTTCTTGGTGCGTTCCATACACCAGTAAAATATCCCAAACAAGAACAGGTAGTAGACATGTACGTAATCGATCAATAGATCGCTCATTAATGCCTGAAACCAAGCGGTTACGAACAGAATCCCGCCCATGATAAATACCATGATCACCGGTGGGGGTTCATGAGTTGTGGTGAGAAAAACTGCGCACATAGCAGGCGCTAGCAAAGGCAAATCTGTTCCGAATACATGTTGCCAAAACAGCAAAAGTACCGGGAATACCGCAACTCTTATGATCGGGTTGGCGGCACTATGATACATAGCTGATATAACTCCATGCCAAGATCCAGAGATCTTGCAATCGCTCACCTAAGTAGCTTTTATCAGGATAGAAAGCGACAACTGCTCGGCCACCGTATCTCAGATTCAGATCGTCAGGTAACTCGGCGAATTCGATGTTGACGGGGAATCGTTGCGCTTTTGAGCTACTGGTCGGTGATGTCATGAGACCACTACTGGTATCTTGCGACAGGCTGTTATTACCACTACTTCCCCAGCCGATCGAGGAAATTTTCCCTTCAAACACCTGACCAGGGTAAGCATCAAAAACGATTTTAACTCTATTGCTAGGCTTTAGATGTGCCAAAGAGTTTTCTCTCACCATGGCGGTAAGCCATAAGTTGTTGGTATTGATAAAGGTGAGGAGTGGTTGTCCTGCAGCAGCGTAATCGCCAACCGCAACATTCATGTTAGTGACCACCCCATCAGCCGGTGCAGTCAGCTTCGTGTGGTTAAGGTTGAGTAGGGCCTGCTCCTGTCTGTTTAATACTGATTGTATTTCAGGGTTTTCTATCCCTCTGGGACCAAACTCTTGCTTAGCTTTCTCCAATGCAGACGATGCTTGCGCCAGTCCTGCTTGCGCTGTTTCTAGTTCAGTGAGGATGTTATCCATTGCAGCTTGACTGATTGTCCCTTTTTCAGCCAGTACACGATTACGCTCTACATTTTTCTTGGCATTATTTAGCTTGACGCGAGCGGCAATTTCGTTGGCCTGAGCAACACTTATCGCGGCAGAATCTGCTTCATAAGATTGCGCAGCTTGTTGTAAGTCAAACCTTGCGGCTTTAACGGCCAGTTCAAAGGGGCGTGGGTCTAACGTGACTAACTCATCTCCCGCCTTTACGTTGCTATTGTCGGTAATACTCACTTGAGAAATAGGACCAGAGACTTCGGGACTGATACGTATTAATTGACCATTTACTCGGGCTTGATCTGTCATTGGGGTCATTCGGTCGGCCCACAAGGTATATAACCAGAGAGCGGCAACCGCTACAAAAATGACGTAAGTAAATGAGCGGGCTTGACTAATTTTCTTATCGCTTTGCTCTGTGCTGGTTTGGGTATTGTTTTCTGACATCGTTTGTTCCTACTCTGGTTTACTGTTGTTCCAGCAAATTAACTTTTTTGTAGATGATACTTTTCTTTGTTCTTACTTCGACAGCAATAGTAATGATGAAAGCAAACAGGCCAACCAGTAGAACGGCGCTTGAAGGAGAGACCTGAACTTCGCCTGTGTATTTCGTCCAGATCACCGCAAGGGCGACAAACCAACCAAATAGCACCGCCGCATTGGTGACAGCTATCGGAACAAGGCGTGACCAAAAACCATACTGAAGTTTATCAATATGCTGTGGGTGAGATTTTTTAAGTTGATGAATAAACAGCTTAGAGGTGAGCAGCGATAAAATAATCCCTAAACCGAAGGTCAGTGAAACAGCTTGGCCCCAAACTGTCACTTCGGAGTTAGTGATCATGTTCAGCGACATGGGGACACTGTTCATTCCTTTGAAATGATAGCTCGCGATGTAACCATTAATAGCCCCGTTAATCACGCCGCCAACCAATGAATCTTTCACTTTGATATCCATGTGTAGCACCTTGATTTATGCTCAAAAAAACGGTGGTAAGTATAACGAGATCGTTCGAATAAATGCATGTTAAAAATGATCACTTCTCGATATCCTTATGCCAGAAAATACCGATAAATACTGATGAACAGTGACAAAAGCGAAAAGGAGTCAACGATGAATCATGGCAAGCGCCTGCCAAGCATCAGTGATAAGAATAACTTCATCTACTTAACATTAGCGCTGATTATGCTTTTGATCTCAGCAGCTTTAGTCCAACTGTTACAAGACAATGTAATGGAAAACCTGATGCAGGGCGTCATAGGTGTAATATTTGTCGTGTGTTTTTTCAGCTTGCACTTTGACCGACAATGGACGCATTTCTTCAGAGGACTGGCGGCAGTATGGGTAGCCACCATTGTGGCTCAACGTGTCTTTCATATTGAAGAGATGAGCGTGTTGACACTGACTCTGACCTTTATCTTTTTCTATGGCACTTTTCAATCGTTAGTTAGAACTATTTTATTCTCAGGAAAAATCGACACCAATAAGCTTATCGGTTCTGTCGCATTATTTTTATTGCTTGGATTGATGTGGGCCGTTGCTTACCTGTTTTTAATAGAACTTGACCCGCAATCGTTTCACGGATTGGAGGCGATTAAGTGGGAGGACAATTTTTCTAACAGTGCATATTTTAGCTTCGTGACGTTAACCACCCTCGGCTATGGAGACATCAGCCCAGCGACACCCATAGCTAAGACTCTGGTGTATTTAGAGTCGATAGTCGGCGTTTTTTATATGGCGGTTGTGGTTTCTAGCTTAGTCAGCTCGAGCGCAGAGCATAAAACCCATCAATAAGAACAATATGGGATTAGATCTATTGTGTGCTGATACTGACTGATACGATGCCTGTCAATGACAACATACGTCAGTCATCATAATAGAATGCCCTGAGTGGCCAAAGAGTGTTGTTGCTCACTGGGCAGTGAGCCAACACTCCTTGTTTTACTGCTTGAGCGGGCTTGGTGTTTATGGGGATTTAACGTAAATGGTCTCAACCATTCTCTGCGCTCTCTGTGTATAAATGCACATCTTGCTGAGGGAAGGGGATGGAAATACCTTCAAGGTCAAAGCGGAGTTTGACTTCTTTAGTCACGTCCCAGTAAACGTCCCAGTAGTCATCCGTTTTAACCCAGGGCCTGACAATAAAATCAACGGATGAGGTATTAAGAACGTGGACTTTGATCATTGGCTCCGGTGAACGTAGTACAGCAGGGTGAGCTTTTACAATTTCTGTCAGCACGGATTCTGCCTTTAGCAGATCATCTTTATAGCCAATTCCGAATACCATATCGACTCGGCGTATTCTTTCGTGGGTGACATTTTTAATAACGTCTCCCCATATTTTGCTATTTGGAACGATGATAATTTGGTTGTCAAACGTACGAATAGTGGTATTGACCAAACTCATGTGGCTTACTTTTCCCTCTACGCCACCCGCACTGACAAAATCTCCCACGTCAAACGGTCGATAGATTAATAGCATCATACCTGCGGCAAAATTAGAGAGTGTGTCTTGCAAGGCGAAACCAATAATTACCCCAGCAATACCAAAACCAGTCAGCACCGGTGCCAGGTCTACACCAAGCTGAGAGAGGCCAACCAAAATACCGATAATCCAAACAACTTTGCCAGACATAGACACAAAGAAGTCTTTCATTAACTGCGATATTTTTATGCTTTTGTTAGCAACTGCCCGTTTTACCGTGATTTGGGTGATTTTAGACAACCCTTTTGCAGATAACAAAATAATGATAAATATCAATATTTTGAACAGGCTCTGGGGGGCGTTTTCTAGAATCCAATTCCAGAGCGAATCTGACCAGTGTTTTACAATCGATAATGCGACTTCCCCGTCCAGAATATCTTGTGTAATGCTCCCCGTGACGCCGAACAGCTGTCGCTTGTATTCGGATGTTGGTAGACCCATTTTGTCAGCAAGCTTATAGGTGCTCCTTAAGCTTTCGGTGATAATTTTAAGGCGCTGTTCAGTCACAATTTGTGAAAGCTGTAATGCTGACTTTTCTGACTCTGGACTTGTCGCTATCTGGGTATTGAGGACATTTAATTGCTGCTTTAAATATTCAATCGACGCAGACAGTAACTGAAGACGTTGATTGACTCGATCTGTCAGTATTCTTTCGGCATTTGAAACGGGCTGATCCATGGTTTGGAGCCAGCCAATATTTTCCCAAGCGGAGTTCAATGCCGCACTTAAATAGCTTTGAAGATCGCCGTAAAGATTGATCAGAGACAAGCGTGACTCGCTGGAGTTCTCATTGATTTCTTTGTTCAACGCGCTGACACGGGATTCTATATAGAGGTACGCATCTTCTGTATATTGTTGTTGCGTTGTGATGAGCTTGAGTAACTTTTGGTCGTCAATTGTCTTTGATGCCACTGCTTGAGCGAGCAACGCCCTTAACTCTTCATTTTTTAAAAAAAGCTGAAGCTGCAGAGCATCTCTATCGTCACCAGTAGCAATGACCAAGTTCTGGGAGAGGGCCTGAATGTACTGACGTGTTTGGTCAATGTCTTGCTCAATTGGGGAAATTTCTGGGGTGTCAAGCGATGCAGAGATTTCTCCGGCCGTGGCTTGAGGCGAGCTTTCTGCCCACACTGGTATAATACATAGTGTTGCTAAAAGGAGACCAAAAAGAAGAATTTGGAAATGTTTTACGTTGAGCCTAATTTTCATGATTATTTAAGGACGTCCGTGATCAAATGGATGTTTCATTTATTTTCGACACTTTATGTAAGCCACATTACGTGGTTCTTAAATACATTTCAGTAAAAAATGTCAAGGAAAAGTCGCTTCCGAAGCATTGAAATGCTTCTTTTCTATTTAAATTAGCAAGCCTGTGTATGATAAATCAAAGAATGATAATGGTATTCTATATAAAATACAGGCCTGTTGAGTCATTGTTATTTCTGTGGCTATTTTGTAGGCATGTGATGTTTTTATGTGAACTCAGTCGCATGAGCAAAGCGTGAGTTGACGTGACTCTCAACACTGAACACTCTAGAATGGCTCGCGCGCATTTTTGAAGCTGAGCTGTGAATGAAAACAATTTCACCGAGTGAAAATATTCTACCATGTGAAGAGTGTGGGCTGTTGGTAGATGTTCCTCCTCTAGAGCAGGGTTATACGGCAAAGTGCCCGCGTTGCGAACATACATTGACCAAGTCGACAGTTTCTCCTTATCAAGCCGCAATCGCTTTAGCAATAGCTGGGTTAGTTTCGCTCGGTTTGAGTCTTTATTTCCCATTTATGTCGTTTAGCGTACAAGGCCTGTCCCAAGAGATTAATTTGTTGCAAGCAGCACAGATGCTTGGTGAATACCAAAATTCATTATTAGGATTGTTGCTATTTACCACTGTGGTTGTTTTGCCAGCACTATACCTTCTAATCGTTTCTTATCTGTATCTTAAAGCGGGCTATTCAACGACAAGACCATTAACCTCAGTTGAAATTTCCTTTGCTAACAGACTCTGTAAGATTTTATTTTCAGTACAGCCTTGGCTAATGGTCGAAATATTTCTGATTGGTGTGTTAGTAAGCCTGATCAAAATCGCTTCGTTGGCTGAGATCAGTATGGGCTATTCGTTCTGGAGTTTTTGTCTATTTACCGTGTTGGTGGTGAAATGTGTATCGACGGTCGAGCGAGTGTGGCTTTGGGAGCACTTTGTTCCATCGACATTACCACAGGGTGTCACTGCAGGTGATCAGCAGTCCAACCACCTTGTGTGCCATCTTTGCCGAGAGATCAACCCTGCAGGCGCTGAACGCTGTGGTAGGTGTCATAGCAAGCTACATCGTTTTGACCCAGACACCAACTTACAAAAATCGTGGGCTTTATTAATTGCATCCGTAATTTTTTATATTCCAGCAAATATCTATCCAATGATGTATACCGTCAGTCTAGGAAAAGCTGAGGGTTCAACGATTTTAGAAGGCGTCATACTACTTTGGAAGCTTGGTTCATATCCCATCGCTTTAGTAATATTCTTTGCCAGCATATTGATTCCATTAGCAAAAATATTATCTCTTGGCTGGCTTTTTCATAGTGTAAGAAAGCCGCAAGGAGCAGAAGGTAATTTGGCACGTTTAAAACTTTACCGAATAACCGAATTTATTGGACGATGGTCAATGATCGACATATTTGTTGTGGCCATATTGGTGGCGTTGGTACAACTCAAGAGCATAATGGCAATTTATCCAGGCCCTGCGGCGCTATGGTTTGCACTTGTCGTGATATCTACCATGCTCTCGGCGATGATATTTGACCCACGCAATATTTGGAACAACAACAGCCAAGTTGAACAACCGAATTAATCTATCCCTTTGAGACATTATTTTTATGTATAATAACCAAGCGACGGCGCTGATTACTCACAAGAAACAGCTATCCCCAATGTGGATCATTCCTTTGCTCGCGCTTCTAATGGGGGCATGGATGTTGTTTCAGCACATTAGCACCACAGGCCCAGTGATTACATTGACGTTAAGTACGGCCGATGGGATAGAAGCGGGCAAGACGGAAATCAAGGCGTTGAACGTCAAGGTTGGGGTGATCACAGACATCAAGTTAAGTGACGATTACGACCATATTATTGCCAAAGCGCAAATGAGCACAGACGCCGAAAGAATGCTCAGAGAAGACACACGGTTTTGGGTTGTGAAACCCAGAATTGGCCGAGAGGGCGTGTCGGGCCTTGATACATTGCTATCTGGCTCTTACCTGCAACTTCAGCCCGGCTTTTCTGATGTGTACGAGGAGACATTCAAGGTATTAGATGTTCCACCTGTTGCACCACCCGATGCCGAGGGACTTCGCGTCGTTTTGACACACAACGAGGCGGGGAAACTTAGTGTGGGTGACCCTGTCCTCTATGAAGGTTTTACAGTCGGTCGCGTAGAGCAAGTTAGCTTTGATGTGGAAAAACGAAAAGCAAGCTACCAACTGTTTGTCTTTGCCCCTTACGATGGCCTGATTACCTCAAACACCAATTTCTGGATGGATTCAGGCATTAGTTTGCAAATGAGTGCAGAAGGTTTTGAGGTACAACTGGGGTCACTCGAAAGCATGCTGAAAGGGGGAGTCACGTTTGGTGCCATTGATGACGATGAATATGGTATTCCGATTTCTCAGCAGATGACCCAGTTTCGCTTGTTTGATGATCTCCAGCAAGTGCGGGAGGGCATGTACAATGAGTACCTGGAGTTTGTGATGTTGTTTGATGAGTCCGTGCGCGGCTTGAAGCCACATGCTCCTGTTGAATATCGTGGTTTGCCAATTGGCTCTGTCGTCAAAGTGCCATTACGGACGCGATCCCCAGAACAACAACTTGACTCAAACAAAGTTCCCGTCCTTGTTCGGATAGAGCTTGGGAGAATCTATCAAGGCATTCAAGATAGTGATCTTCCAAAGCTTCGCGACAAGTTGGAAGGGGAGTTTCAGCGAGGTTTGAGAGGTACGCTAAAAACTGGCAACCTTGTCACCGGTGCATTGTATATTGACGTTGATTATCACGAAAACACTGAAGCGCTGACCTTGAAACCCTTCGATGGGTATGCCGTTTTCCCAACGGTACATGGAGGATTTGCTGAAGTGCAAAAGCAAATTATCGATTTGATGAAGAAGGTGAATGGACTTCCGCTGGAAGACACGATAGCTTCCCTGAATTCGGCGTTGAAAGCGTCAGAGCGCACATTGCGCGCGGCAGAGAATGTTGCAAGCAATGTTGACGCCTTGCTTAGTCAAAATGATACCCAGACGTTACCTAGCGAAATGAAACAGGTGTTACAGCAACTGGAAGAGACACTGGCTGGTTTTGATGCGAAGTCAACGTTGTATCAAGATATGGCGTCGACTCTTCAGGAGCTGAACAAAGTCTTAACTGAGGTGAGACCCGTTGTGCGTCAGCTCAATGAAAAGCCAAATGCTTTAGTGTTTGGTAGCGACGATGTTGAGGATCCTGTCCCAGAACGAGGAACCAAGTAATGAGAAAGTTATCCCTGTTTGTCATCTCAATGCTTCTTCTTGGTTGTAGCAGCAGTGTTGAAAACGCAACGCGATTTTATGTGCTGCCAGAACTCGACCCAGTTGTCGTTGACAGAGATGAATCCTTACCTCTTATGATGGTCAAAAAAGTGGAGCTGGCTAGCTATCTGGAAAGTGCGGGAATTGTATACCGCACGTCTGAAACAGAGGTAATTCAAGCGCGAAACAATCAGTGGGCAGAGAGCATTAGGGGTCAGATAACTCAGTATCTCATCCAATCGTTGCGTCAAAGCCAAAGCAAATATTGGCCGGTCAGTTCCGAAGCATTCAATGCTGAAAGTGACGACGTAACCTTGAGAGTGAGTCTGGACAAATTTAATGGCGCATTCACTGGTAATGCGGAGGTGTCAGGTGAGTGGGAACTCGTCAGAGAAAATGGCGCTTTTGTAATGAGTGAGGTTTTTTCTATCGAAGTGCCTCTCGAACAAGATGGTTATGCGGCACTGGTTTCTGCACTGTCACTCGGTACCCAAAAGCTGGCCAGAGACATTGCTGAGAAAATTGCTGTTAGAGACTGATTTTAGATATTTGCGATTAGTTGCTGATAATAATGATTTTGTATTTAGTGGTTAGCGGGAAGGCAGGCTTATTCTTAAGTCAAAAATTGACAGGGATTCAGTGGTAAACTGCCTTTATAACTGTGACAGCTAAATGTACTTGCGACAAATCTTGGAGTGGTCGTAGCTGACTGAAATCTAAGGCTTTGAGAAGAAGAAAATTAGGTAGTGACAGGGTTCAAATCCCTATCTCTCCGCCACATTAGGAAAGCCCGCTGAACCCAGCGGGCTTTTTCGTATCTGGAGAAAACCTCCACAGATAAACCAGGCCGCTGAGTATTCAGCGGCCTTTTCAGTATTATAATTTGATGCTCTTCACCATACCGGCTTCGGCGTGGCCCGGGATATTACAGGCAAACTCGACATTTTTGTCGCCGTGAAAGTGCCACAGCAGTTGTTTAGCTTTGCCTGGCTTGACCGTGACCGTGCTACCTGAATCGTGCTCATGGTGACCTGTCATGGTTTTCATCATTTCGCGGTGTTTCAGCTGCTCTTCCATTGACCCGATGGAAAACTCATGGTCAATCTTGCCCACGTTCATCACCACAAACTGCACCACGTCATTTGGCTCGATTTTTACTTCTTTTTTGAAGTTGATACGCATGTCATCGGTCAGGATAACGTGAACTACCTTGTCAGGCTTGGCACCTTTTGCCGGCATACCCACTGCAGACATGCCTTCCATATTCATCATGCTTGAATGATCCATCTTGGAATGATCCATGTCACCGTGGCCCATAGCGCTGTGATCCATCTTGCCATGATCCATTTTCGAATGATCCATCGCATCAGCCAATGTGCCTGTAGTCACCAGTGCCAGAGAGAGTGCCAGTAATGTCTTTTTCATCGTGTTTTCCTTTTTAAAGTAGGTATCACTGGGCCTTTCAGCCCAGTGTTTTCGTTATGTGTGTTGAGTAATTTCTTTGTTTTTCCAAAGCTTAAAGATGGCAGGCAATACCAGCAGGGTCAGAAGCAGTGCGGATGCCATGCCGCCAATCATTGGTGCGGCAATACGTTGCATCACTTCAGAGCCCGTGCCTTCCCCGAACATGATAGGGATAAGGCCGATAATGACGGTCAGTACGGTCATCATAACCGGACGGACACGCAGGCCTGCGCCTTCGCGGATGGCGTCGGTCAGGTCAGTCATGGTCAGGGGCTGTTTTTCTTCCCTGGCATGTAGTTTCCTGTAGTGCCACGCTTGGTTGAGATACACCAGCATGATGACGCCGATTTCCACGGCAACACCGGCAAGGGCAATGAAACCAACGCCCACAGCGACCGAGAAGTTAAAGCCCAGGTAATGCATCAACCACAGGCCACCGACCAGGGAAAGTGGCAGGGTTGCCATGATGATCAGTACCTCGCCAACACGGCGGAAGCTCATATAGAGAAGCAGCATGATGATGGCGATAGTGATTGGAACCACCACACTCAAACGCTCTTTTGCCCGCTCCATATATTCGTACTGTCCCGACCATGCCAATGAATAGCCCGCAGGTAGTGACAGTTGCTCGGCAACAGCCTGCTGTGCTTCCACCACGTAGGAGCCGAGATCGCGCCCGTCGATATCGACAAATACCCAGCCATTCGGACGTGCGTTCTCGGTTTTGATCATCGGCGGGCCATCTTCATAGCGAATGTCTGCGACATCTGCCAGCGCAATACGCGCACCATTGGGGGTCACCAGTGGCAGGTTTTGCAGCTTCACCACTGAGTCACGGTAGTCCTGTGGGTATCGCACGTTGATGGGGTAGCGCTCCAGACCCTCAATGGTTTCCCCGACGTTCATGCCACCAATGGCGGTGGTGATAACCTGCTGGACGTCTTTAATGCTGAGGCCATAGCGGGCAGCTGCACGGCGCTTGATGTCGATAGTGACATACCGGCCGCCCGCTACACGTTCTGCGTAAACAGACGCCGTGCCTTCAACACCATGGAGAATGGGTTCAAGCTCTGCACCAATGGTTTCGATCACGTTAAGATCTGGGCCAGCAATCTTGATACCAATCGGTGTTTTGATCCCCGTTGCCAGCATGTCGATACGGGTTTTAATCGGCATCACCCACGCATTGGTCAGACCCGGGAACTGCACCAGATTGTCGAACGCTTTTCGCAATGAGTCCGTGGTGACACCTTCACGCCATTCTTCACGGGGTTTCAGTTGAATAACAGTTTCAATCATGGTCAGCGGGGCAGGGTCAGTCGCGGTTTCCGCACGGCCAATCTTGCCCCATACGGACGCTACTTCCGGTACGGTTTTAATCAGCTTGTTAGTCTGTTGTAAGAGCTCTCGCGCTTTACCGATGGATATGCCGGGATAGGTGGTTGGCATGTACATCAGATCACCTTCATCCAACGGAGGAATGAACTCACTTCCCAGCTTACTTGTTGGGTAGTACGCCGATGCCATCAGGGCAAAAGCGACCACAATCATGGTTTTTGGAAACGTCAGACTGAGGTTCAGCAGCGGCCGGTAGAGTGCGACCAGCCCTTTGTTTACCGGGTTTTTGTGCTCAGGCAGTACCTTGCCACGAATAAAATAACCCATCAGCACCGGCACCAATGTAATGGCAAGGCCAGCGGCGGCGGCCATCGCATAGGTTTTGGTGAATGCCAGTGGCGAGAACATCTTGCCTTCCTGACCTTCCAGCGCGAAGACGGGCACAAAACTCAGGGTGATGATCAGTAGCGAGAAGAACAGGGGAGCGCCCACTTCTTCCGCCGCTTTCCCGATGACCTGCCAGCGGTTTTTGTCTGTCAGTGGTGTGCGCTCTATGTGCTTGTGCACGTTTTCGATCATCACGATCGCACCGTCAACCATAGCCCCGATAGCAATTGCGATGCCGCCCAGTGACATGATGTTGGCGTTAATGCCTTGCCAATGCATCACGATAAATGCGGAAAGAATACCGACCGGCAAACTGATCGCAATCACCAGCGACGAGCGAATATGGAACAGGAACAGGGCACAGACCACCGCCACCACGATGAACTCTTCCGCGAGTTTCTTCCAAAGGTTCTCCACCGCTGCATTAATGAGGGTTGAGCGGTCATAGGTTGGTACGATTTCGACACCTTCCGGCAGGCTGCGTTCCAGCTCTTCCAGCTTGGTTTTAACGTTAGCAATCACTTCGCTGGCGTTTTCGCCAAAGCGCATAACGATGACACCACCTACCGCTTCACCTTCGCCGTTGAACTCGGAGATACCGCGGCGCATTTGTGGGCCAATGTTGATGTCTGCGATGTCACCCAGCAGCAAAGGTGTGCCTTTCGCCGTAACCGTGATCGGCAGTGACTGGATATCTTCCACACTGGAGAGATACCCTGTCGTGCGCACCATGTGCTCGGCTTCGGCAATTTCAATCACCGATGCGCCAGCTTCCTGGTTGCCGTTTTGGATAGCCATGTTGACTTGTTGCAGTGTCAGGTCATAGGCACGCAACTTGGCAGGGTCAATCTGCACCTGATATTGCTTCACCATGCCGCCGACCGTGGCAACTTCTGACACACCTTCTACCGTTTGTAGCTCGTATTTCAGGAACCAGTCCTGAAGGCTGCGAAGCTCAGACAAGTCATGCTGACCGGTTTTATCCTGAAGTACATAGCTGTAAACCCAGCCCACACCGGTTGCATCTGGGCCGAGGGTTGGCTTGGCGTTTGGCGGCAGTTTGGGGGCGACCTGGCTTAGGTATTCCAGCACACGCGAACGCGCCCAGTACATGTCGGTATCATCGTTAAAGATGATGTAAACGTAAGAGTCGCCAAAAAACGAAAAACCGCGCACGGTTTCTGCGCCCGGCACCGCCAACATTGCTGTTGTAAGCGGGTAGGTAACCTGATCTTCCACAACCTGCGGTGCCTGCCCCGGGTAACTGGTTTTGATGATCACCTGGACATCAGATAAATCCGGAATGGCATCTACCGGTGTATTTTTGACACTGTAGAGACCACCCAGCGTGAGGAACAGGGTTGCCACCAACACCAGAAAGCGGTTGGCTAGCGACCAGCGGATAATCGCGCCAATCATTGGGTACCTCCGTCCAGTTCCAGCGCTTTCAAGGTGTATTCAGCGCCGTTTTTCTCTACCTGGAAGCGGACTGTCTGACCCTCGGCAAAACCCTCGAGATCCACGTTGCCATCAACCGAGAAGTTCATTTCCCCCGCGTCCCAGCGCCATGCTTCGACAGGCTGGTGGGCAAGGGTGATCATGCCGAAATCTGCCATCACATCGGTGATTTCACCTTTGGCCCATTGGGTTTCCGGTGGAGGCTCCACGCCCGTCTCTTGAGACGAAGAAATGCGTGCTAAATCTGCCGACTGGCTGGATTCAGAATCAAGCATAAAGTGTGCGGAGGTCACCACACGATCCTGTTCGGTAAGCCCCAGCAGGACTTCGATTTGATCATCTGCTTCACGCCCCACTTCAATGCGGGCAGAACGGTATTTTCCGTTACCTTCAGCCAGTACCACACGGGTCATGCCCCCTGAACGGATCACTGATGATTTCGGGATGGTCAACACCGCATTTTCAGTAACAGGCTGCAAGGAGATATTGGCGAACATGTTTGGCTTAAGGTCGCCCTCTGCATTTGGGAACTTCAGGCGTACACGAAGGGTACGTGTTTTCGGGTCAAGGATTGGGTAGACATAGTCAACTTCGCCCTCCCAGGTCTGTCCGGGAATAGAGTCCAGTGTCATCACTGCCTTACTGCCGGCCTTAACCCAGTGAGCCTGTCGCTCAAACACTTCTGCATCAACCCAGACCTCATCCAGTGGACCAGCACTGATCACGGCTTGCGCTGGTGATAAATAACCGCCTTCACGGATGTTCAGGCTGGCGATAACACCGTCTGCAGGCGCTTTGACCTCAATGGTCTGCGACGCTTTGCCGCGTTGGGTAATTTGCTGGATTTGTTCGTGGTCAACCCCGAGGGAGAGCAAGCGCTCTGTCGCCCCTTTCACTAAGCCTTTGCGGCCAGTACGGTACGCGTTCAACAGCTCTTCCTGTGCTTTTACCAGCTCAGGCGAGTACAGAGTGAACAGGACATCATTCTCACTGACTTTTTCACCTACGGCATTGATATTGAGCTTCTCAACCCAGCCCGCGACACGGACATTGGTTTGCCACAGATGACTTTCATCAAAGGAGATATAGCCGACCGTTTCGATGCGGGGAGACAGCTTTGAAAGTACAACAGGCGCAGTTTTTACTCCGAGGTTGTTCTCAACCGCCGGGTCAATAGTCACAGTGCCAGGCTTGTCGTTTCCGCCCGCCAAATCTTCGGCATAAACCGGGATGAGATCCATACCCATCGGTGATTTACCAGGCTTGTCACGTCGGTAATTGGGATCCATCGGTGCTACCCAGTAAAGGGGCTCATCAGCGCTGGCAGATACTGATGTCTCGGCCATGGCGGACATATCGTGTCCTGAGATAAATGGGTTAGCGCTGTACCCGATGACACCACCAACCAGTAACGCCAGCGTGGCGACTTGCATTGTTTTCATTATTCTTTCCTCGCTTACCGATCAGTGTTTTCTGGTCGTTGGTTGTGGGATTTCAGGTGTCGTTGCTTGATAGTCGAAACCACCAAGCAGTGCCGCCAGGTTGCTGTTAACCAGATTCAGGTCAGTGATTAGGCGCTGCTTCTCAAGGGATAGCGTCAGTTCATCACTGGCTGCGGTAATGACGTCGCTGAACTGTGCGGTGTTGTTCTGGTATCCCCGTTCAACGGCCTGGGTGCGTGCCTTGGCCTGTTCAATCAGGGTGTTTTGGTAGCGCTCAAGGCGCTGTATCAGGTTTTCCCTGTCCACCAGTAAGGCATTTACCTTGGCGTTCATCTGCGCAAGGAGAAGGTCTCGCTGGGATTTGGCAGCGCCGACCTGATATTGGGCGGCACTGTGGTTTTTGTCCTGACGGGTGTCAGTGAACAGAGGTAAATCCATCGTAAGGTAGGCGCTGACCAGATCAGAGGCTGGCTGACCGTTCATGCCATTGGCCTGACGGTAGGCATACATCACTTCAACACCAAATTGCGGTGTGTATGCCTGCTCGGTGATTTCGACCTGAGTTTCACTTACGGAAATCGCCGCTTCGGTCATTTTTACCATCGGATGATTGACCAGCAGGGCGTAATGTTCAGTGGTACCTGAATGGCGTAGACGGGTATCCAGGGTATTCCACGAAAGCTGGTTTGACGCCATCAGGTGACTGTTCTGTGCCAACCATTCTGCACCCAGCCACTCCGATAACTGGGAAGTAATGCGTCGCTGCATTTGCGCATTGGCCTGGAGTTTCTCGTCCAGTTTGCTCACCTGCAGTTGGGCATTCAATAAATCCTGAGCTTCGTTCTTACCAATCGAGTAGTTGGTCTGGATAAAATTAGCGAGTTCGCGCATCAGGCGCTGGTTCTCTTTCAGGATAATTTCAGCCTGTTGCTGGTAGCCGAGTTCCAGCCAAAGCTGGGTAATACTGTTGGCCACTTCACGCTCGCGGGCGGCAACCTGTAATGACATGCCATCAGCCTGTTGGTTAGCCTTTTTCTGTTGAAGTGAGAGGGTGTCCCCACGTTCAAATTGCTGCATCAGGCCAACGGAAATATTGGTCATGGGATCCTGATCGAACTGGAAACTGTCAACAGGCAGGCCACCAAAGCCCACTTTGAGTTTTGGATCCATTAAGGTTGCACTGGCAATACCGGTTTCACGCATGGCTTGGGACTGCGCGTAAAACTGTTTGCGGCTGGCATCATAGGCAAGCGCCTGTTCTATAAGCTGTGTCAGCGTACTTTGGTGCATGGCAACCTGGGTCTGTGCTGCTTCAGTGTGTGCAAGAGCAGGCACTGACACGGAGACCAACACACTGACTGACAAAGCCAGTAAGCTTGGTTTGAATGTCATCACTAAATCCGTTTGTTGCGCCGAAAAATGACGCGAAAATACACTCAGCGCCTTTTTTGGGGCGCAATAAGGTCAGGAGATGGATTTAGCGTATTGGCGGACGGAAGAGGGATTGGGGCTGATAAACCACAGCAGGAGATGGATCTGCACTGATCAGGGCCAGTTTAGCCACATGAAGAGGGGGCGTTTGCGTGTCAGAAAACAGGGCAACCGAGGAGAAGCAGGTTGCTGGACAGCAATTGTGGTCCATGTTGGCCTGCGAGCCACAATCAGGCGCAGAAGTTGGCGCCATGATGCCATGGTTCCCGTGAGGGTTTGAGGTTTGGTCTTTCATTTCGCAAGGGAGGGTAGGTTGATGATGTTCGATCATCATCTCGTTCATTGGTGAAGCAGATGCAATAACCGAAATCAGCATGGCGAGCAGGCTGATGAGGGATATCCAGTATTTTCTGAACGTAGAAATACGCATCTGGCTTACATTGCGAAACAACATATCGTGGAGTTTAAACCTTCCCCTAGCGGTAAAGTCAACATGTTGGGGGGAGATTGATCGTTTTTTACCCCGTCTTTAAAGCTCAGGGCAGGAAAGCTGATTGCGCTTTTAATCAATCTTGTTAGTATCAAACACATAGTCGGGGAGCCACCAGGCTGAGAACGCAATGCGTGACCCGTTGAACCTGATGCAGTTAGCACTGACGTAGGGAACTATGTTTGAGTTGGATTATTTTCACCTTTCTCCTTGATCCCGCTTACTCATGTTCCCCTTATTGATAAGGGACCGCCATGCAATCTTTTCCACATTCCACACCTATTGTTCTTACCATTGCAGGATCTGACAGCGGTGGCGGGGCGGGTATTCAGGCAGATATCAAAGCCATTTCGGCAACGGGCGGGTATGCCTGCTCGGTAATCACGGCCATCACCGCCCAAAATACCCGGGGCGTTTCTGCCATCTTTCCTATCCCCATCGAGCACGTTGCGCATCAGTTGGATGCGGTATTTTCAGACCTTGACGTGGTTGCGGTAAAGGTGGGGATGTTGGCTGATGCGGATATCATCAGAGTGGTCGCGGAAAAGATCCGCCAATACAGGCCGCGGTATCTTGTTGTCGATCCGGTTATGGTTGCTACCAGCGGTGATTTGCTGCTGGCGCAGGACGCCATCAGCACGCTGAAAAGTGATTTGTTGCCGCTCGCCAGTGTGGTGACGCCTAACTTACCGGAAGGCGCAGCGCTGACCGATAGCGCGATACCCCAAAATACGGCTGAAATGGCGGAGATGGTTGCGGGATTACGCACATTGGGGGCGGCGTCGGTATTGCTGAAAGGCGGGCATTTGGAGGCTGATGAGAAGAGCACTGATTTGCTGATCCAGCAAACGCATGTTGAACACTTCTCTGCCAGACGGATCTCAACCAACAATACCCATGGCACCGGTTGTACGCTTTCTTCTGCCCTTGCGTCTTATCTGGCGCAGGGACACGATCTTTACAGTGCGGTCCGGTCAGCGAAAGCTTATATCTCTGAAGCGATTGCCCACGCTGATAAACTGAATGTGGGAAAAGGGCATGGCCCAGTGAATCACTTTTTTAATGGATACCAGACGCTTCGGTGAGCAAGACAATGGCTGAATAGCGGATCAGCTCGTCAAACCGATCACTTCTTTCAGGGTTTTTAGGTATCGGCGGCTGATAGGAATTTTCAAGCCGCTACAGGTAACGACTTCTCCGACACCATTTTCCAATAGCTTGATTTCGCGGATGTGATTGACGTTGACCAGATACTGGCGGTGGCAACGAAGCAGCGGCGTTTTTTCTTCCAGCGTTTTCAGGGTGAGTGGTGTGGTTGGGGTTTGGTCCGGGGTATGGACATGGACGCCTCTGATATCACTGTATATGCTTTCTACCTGGTTAATCGGCACCAGCAAAATACGGTTGTGTCCAGTGCACGGGATTTGAGTTAGCGTTTCTGGTGCCAGTGCCGACAAGTTTTGAGGCGCAGACTGCTTTTTCACGATACGTGTCAACTTATGCACCGTTTTTATCAAACGGTTGGGTTCAACAGGTTTGAGTAAATAGTCGAACGCACTCTCTTCAAAGGCTTCGATGGCGTACTGGTCGTAAGCGGTAACGAAAACGACGAAAGGCATGCTTTCAGGATCGAGCATGGAGAGAAGTTCAAGGCCCGTTACCTTTGGCATTTGAATATCCAAAAACACCACATCCGGCTTCAATTCGTTGATTTTCTTCAGGCCAAGAATTGCGTTCGGGGCTTCACCGATGATTTCAATGTCGCCTGTTTCTGCCAGCAATGTGATAAGTTCTTCGCGGGAAAACTGTTCATCGTCAATGACCAGTGCAGTTAACATCTTACATGTGCACCTGTGCTTACTTCGGAAACCGGAATGATAAACGTCATTCGGGTAAATTGATCATGCTTGGTTTCAATTTTAAGTGATGAATCACGCCCAAAGTGATGTTCAAGCCGTTTTGTTACAATTTCCAGTCCCAACCCTTCGTGGTTCTTCGATGGTGGTACGAAACAGCCTGCGTTATCTTCGACGGAAATGGCGTAACCACCCGGCACGGGAACACTGAAAATTCTCACATTGCCGCCTTCCAACAGATTGGAAATACCGTGTTTAATGGCGTTTTCCACCAGTGGTTGGAGGGTGAAACTTGGGATTTGCACATCTAACAGGCAATCATCAATGTGAATCTCCACATTTAGCCTGTCTGTAAACCGTGCCTTTTCGATACTCAGATACGCATTGACATGTTCAAGCTCTTCGCGAAGAGACACTGAGCGCACATTCTGTTTGAGGTTACTGCGGAAAAACTGGGACAGGTTTTGGATAAGCTCACGGGCTTTGTCCGCATCGCGGCGTACCACAGCACTGATGGTGTTGAGGGCATTGAACAAAAAATGCGGATTGACCTGTGCATGCAATAATTTTACTTCAGCCTGTGTCAGCAACGATTTTTGTTGCAAGTATCCACTGAACAGAATTTGGCTGGAAAGGAGCTGAGCAATCCCTTCTGCCATTGACATATTAATGGTAGAGAATAGTTTATGTTTACGTTCATAGAGTTTAATGGTGCCAACCACGTCTTCACCTGAGCGCAGTGGGATGATCAGTGCGGAGCCAAGTTTGCAATCTTGTGAGAGCGAGCACTGATAGGGCTTTTCTGCACCATCAAGGTACATGATGGTATTTTTTGCAATGGCATCTAATGTGCTTTGTGAGGAAATTTTAGTTGCAGGCAGATGGTGATCATCGCCAATGCCGACATAAGCGAGAATTTTTTCATTATCGGTAATGGATACGGCGCCCACCTGAGTTTCTTCGTAAATAATACGGGCAATTTTCCCTGCTGAATCGCCATTCAATCCATTGTGAAGAATGCCTACGCATCGGTCAGCGATAGTCAATGCGCGACGTGAAAATGAGGCAGAGTATTTTTCGAAGATAGTTTTCCTGTCTTGTAAGATACTCATAAACAGGGCAGCACCGAAAGAATTGGCAATGATCATGGGAGCTGCAATCGTTGACACAAGGGCATAAGATTCATCAAAAGGCTTGGCCACCAGTAGCAGGATGATCATTTGCAGCGCCTCGGCGACGAACGTTATCCCAAACACCACTGCGGGGTTAAACAGTTGGCTGATACGGTTACGCTTCACAAAGTAAACATGCATCAGGCCGCCAATGAGCCCTTCTGCAGTGGTGGATATGCCACAGGCGAGATCCGTAAACCCACCCAGAGAATAGCGATGAATACCACCGGTGAAGCCCACGAAAAAGCCCACCACCGGCCCGCCGAAAAGACCACCCATGACGGCACCAATTGCCCGGGTATTGGCAATTGCATCATTAATATGAAGGCCAAAATAAGTACCGAGAATGCAAAAGCCAGAGAAAAGGACATAACAGATAAGTCGGTGGCTTAAACGTGAAGATATGTTCAACAAAGGCAGAATGATCGGGGTTTTGCTGAGCATATAAGCCAGCACCAGATACACACACATTTGCTGCAGCAGCGAGACAATCAGTTCCATGGTGAACCTTTGCTTTCTTTTTTCTCATTGTATCTGTGACGGAGAATGAAACAAATAGAGCCTGCGAAGGCAGGCTCTATTTTAACATTTTGTCATATTAGGCTGTTTTAGTTTCTGCCTGAGGGATCTCTTCATCATCGAGTTCTGTTTCACCTTTCCCTTTCGACGTTTTTATCACGTAGGCTGCTACCATCAGAGCAAACAGGACACCGGCACCGGTTGAGATATTCATGGGCAGGCCAAAGCCCAGTGTGGCGTTGTTCAGGATGAAGGTCACGCACACTGATGTCATAAACATTGCTGGAACGGTAGTGATCCAATGAAGCTTGTTATGGCGCAGCAGATATGCGGATGCTGTCCACAGCATCATGACTGCCGTGGCTTGGTTTGCAAACCCAAAGTAGCGCCAGATAATGCCGAAATCTACCTGGGTCAGGATGCCACCGATGACAAAGAGTGGCATTGCCATCAGCAGTCGGCTGCGCAGCGATTTTTGCTCCATATTGAAGTATTCAGCGAGGATAAGGCGGCTTGAACGGAATGCAGTGTCGCCAGAAGTGATAGGCAGAATAACCACCCCCAGGAACGCAATGATGCCACCGAACACACCCAACAAGCCGAATGAGGCACTGTAAACCACATTACCCGGACCGCCATTGGCCACAGCTTCATTCAGTGCCTCCAGCGAACCGAAGAAAGACAAGGCAACGGCACACCAGATCAGGGCGATGATACCTTCACCAATCATGGCTCCGTAGAACACAAAGCGACCGTTCTTCTCGTTTTCCACGCAGCGTGCCATCAGTGGAGATTGGGTGGCATGGAAGCCTGAAATCGCGCCACACGCAATGGTGATGAACAGGGCTGGCCACAGTGGCATATCGTTTGGATTCAGGTTGCTGAACATGTCGCTTACTGCAAAGTTGCCCATGACAGTGTGCTCATCAGAAAAGCCAATCGCTGTCATCAGACCCACAGACATAAAGATCAGCAGGGCACCGAAGAACGGATAGAAACGGCCGATGATTTTATCTATTGGAACGATAGTCGCAATGATGTAATACGTGAAGATAATCACGACCATGCTGGTCATTGTTACTGTCAGACTGGTTTGTTCGTTTATCAGGTTAGTGATCATGCCTGCTGGTGCAGAAACAAAAACCACACCAACCAGCAGCAACAGGATAATGGCAAAGATGTTCATAAAATGTTTTGCGCCGTTACCCAGATAGCGACCAGTAATGTTGGGAACTGATGCACCACCATTACGGACAGACAACATGCCAGAGAAGTAGTCGTGTACCGCACCTGCAAAGATACATCCCATCACAATCCACAGCATTGCCGCCGGGCCGTATAGTGCACCCATAATGGGGCCGAAGATGGGACCCACACCCGCGATATTCAGAAGCTGCACCAGATACACCTTCGGGGTTGACATAGGCACATAGTCAACGCCATCGGTTTTGGTGTGCGCTGGAGTTTTACGGTGCTCCTTGATGCCGAACACTTTTTCGATAAAGGCCCCGTAGACGAAGTAGCCGCCAATGAGCGCAGCGACACAGGTGAGAAACCACATCATAGCAATTGTCCTTAATAGAGTTGATTCACGGTGCCAACTTTACGGTTTACCTGACAATGGTGCATTCGCTCAGCGTGTTAGTGGTGGAATAAACATTTAAGCGGTTGTATGGCGCGTTAAGAGGTTGCCGGGATAACGTACATTGTCACGGACGTGAAACACCGCACTAAAACGGTTACCGGCCGTTTATCCGGCCTCCGTTCCAGGTAAACTGGTCAAGACAGAGCCCTTAAGGGCGTGCTAGCCAATTGACAGGACGGAAATTTGAGTAAACCAAGTAAAACAAAAACCAGCTTTTATCGACGTTTGTTGGTTGCACACCTTATTGATAATGGTGTGGATACAGTACCGGCGATCATGGGCGAAACCGGCATGCCGCGAAGAACGGCTCAGGACACGATTGAAGCGCTGAGGGAGTTGGATATTGATGTCGAATTTGTGGGGGCAAACAAAAACGGCGGATACCGAATTTCCGACTGGGGCGCGATTAACCGTGCTTGGGTGAATAAACACGTGTCAGAAATAAAAGCGCTGCTCGATTATTCACACTAAATGTTTGCAACTAGGATGCTAAATCTGGGGCGAAACACAGTGCGTAATGGCAACCATATGGGGGGGTGGCTTGGTGCCACCACACCTTGGATTATGGGCGGAGACTCATCAGGGCTACAGCCTTTCTGAGAGATATGTGTCGTAGTCTGGCACTTCAATGTCAACTTCGTGCGTCATCATCGGAGATGAAATGAGGTAGTTGGCTGACGCCCGGTTAATTGCCACCGGAATATTCCATACTGCGGCAATGCGAAGCAGCGCTTTTACATCCGGGTCGTGCGGTACGGCACTTAGCGGATCCCAGAAGAAAACCAGTACATCGATTTTCTTTTCACAAATCATCGACCCCAACTGCTGATCGCCGCCCAAAGGACCGCTCATTAGTGACGTGATCGACAGGCCCGTCTCCCGGCTCAGGATATTGCCTGTCGTGCCGGTTGCAAACAGAGAATGGTGCGAAAGTGCATCTTTGTTTTCCTTCACCCAGCGCAGTAGTTCAGATTTGCAGTGGTCGTGGGCAACCAGAGCGATTTGTTTTCGTGGACTGAGGGTACGGGTAGTTAATTTCATCTCTAGCTTCTTATGCATATTTCGAAAGACTCATTTTGAAGTTTTTAATTGAAACGGGCGATACGTGGATGGGTAAATCCAGACATAGATCGTTAATTTTTCCACTTCGGGTAGGATCTTTTGTTGTAAAAGTAACCTCAAAATATCAACAGGCCTAATCATTCCGACACATTGAGCTTGTCATTTCAACCGACTTTATTCATGTCAATACGTTGCTCGGGAGAGAGGTTTTACATCAAAGGCTCATAGGCAAGATACTTCTCATGTATTGGTGCATTTTTCAGCCAATATTTAATGAAGGCTGCAATGTTAGCCGCTTGGTTCAGGTCGAGCGCGGGTAATCCTGAGTGATCGAAATCGGTAGGTTTCTCGTCATAGGCGACAGCAATAATGTGTTTGTCCTGACTGTATAGGGTGGGTTTTCCATAGCGTGGACGGTGAACTTCTATTTTGGCGAATTTTTCATCGCGAAAACCTTCCACCAAAATAATATCCAGCCGAGCGTGATCCAGTTGTGCCAAACACTCTTTCAGCGAAGGCTCCCGATTTTCCTGATCATGATATTCAAAAAAAAGCATGTGGCGTTTTGAGGTTGCCAGCAGCAATTGATCGCTGCCCGCATAGCGCAGGCGATAGCTGTCTTTTGAGGGGTTATCCGGCTCAATATCGTGGTGACTGTGTTTCAGCAGGCCGACTTTTAAGCCCGCGGTTTTAAGGTGGGGAATGACGGCTTCGAGCAACGTGGTTTTTCCGGCACCGCTGTACCCGGCAAAGCCAAGTACGGGCGTTAACTGTTTATTGGGCATAGATCATCACTATCGTTTGTTGGCGTGTGCATAGGCACCTTTTTCTAAAAAATGATAAAGCGCCGTGGAATATCCATTACGGGTCGGGTTTTGCCGTGCAGAAACACGCATAGGCGCTACATTTATTATGCATAAAAGCGCATTTATCTGTTGCATAGCATAGCGATTGCGTTTCTCTAGCCGAAAAGTGTGAAAGGACCACTGGATGGGATAAACCTCTCCTCTTTGGCCTGAATTCCCACAAAGTTTTCAGCTGAGGTATAAAATCACTGCGAAATACAGTCGCCTTGAGTCTGGATCGTTTATAGGGCAAACAGGATGTGCCCGTCACTAACGCTCCAAGGTTGGCTTGTTTTTCGCTATTTTCAATGAACACAACATTATCATGGAGCGATAATATGTGGGTTACCCTTGATTTTGAAGCCTCTGGTTTAACAGAAGCTTCATATCCGATAGAAGTGGGCTACAGCTTGCCCGATGGAACCAGTATCAGCTTGCTGATTAATCCTGAATCTTCTTGCGAGAGCTGGCAATACTGGGATGAATTTGCTGAAACGGAAATTCATGGTATCTCCCGTCATAGTCTGAAAGCGGAAGGGCTTTCTGTCACCGACGTTTGTTCTCATCTTAATAGTGCATTGTGTTATTACGATGACGTTCTGTGTGACAGCCAGTGGGATTTGTTTTGGTTGGGTCGATTATATAAGGCTGCCCATATGCGACCGACATTTACCCTGACTGAGGTCGGGCATTGGTTGTTGAACCATGACAGTATCAGCCGGGGTGATTTCCTGTCCGCCCTCGACTCGCTTGGTCCTGCGCCACACCGGGCTGAAGCCGATGCCAAGTATATTCGTCAGGCTTTGTCGATGATTCTCAGTCAGGAGCGTTGTTCCTAGTCTGCCCGAAAGGTTAACATTGTGCTTTGGGTACAGACTGAGTAGTGATAGTGGGTTCTGACAACAACGTACTGAGGTTTGCGACGTTTAATGTTGCTATGTCAGCTGACGCGCCCGGCGATATTTTCCGTGAACTTAAAGCAGGCACGCATCGCCGTTACGCCCATATTGCCGCCATCATCCAACATATACAGCCAGATGTCCTTTTATTGTGTGAGTTTGACCATCCTGGGCAAGGCGGAGATGACGGCATGTTGGCGTATTTTCAGCAAGCTTATCTTGAAAAGCCCCGGTGTGGACAACCTGCCATTCATTATCCTTTTCAGTATGCACCGCCTACCAATACCGGGCTCGCTGTGTGCAACGGAGAAGACGTTGCGACATTACCGGAACGGGCGCATGGCTTTGGCCGGCACCATGGGCAGTATGGTTTTGTCGTGTTGAGCCGATACCCGCTCGATCTGGAAAACCTGCGTTCCTGGCAAACCCTCGGCTGGGCGTCATACCCTGACAGTAAAATGCCACGCGCGTATTTCGCCGGTAAAGGGCTGGGATCTTTGCGTTTGTCCTCGAAAAACCATATCGCCTTGCCTGTTATCGTGCATGACAAAGTGATTCAGCTGGTTGCCTGTCATCCCACGCCGCCAGTTTTTGATGGTACGGAGAAACGTAACTATAAACGCAATGCTGATGAACTCCGACTGTTGCATGACATTGTTCGGGGGGCAGACTTTTTGGTTGATGACGCAGGAAAGGCAGGAGGACTCACGCCTTCACAGCCATTTGTGGTGATGGGGGATCTCAATGCGGATCCGGTCAATGGTGATGGGGATCATAATGCGATACGCCAGCTATTGGATGATGCAAAGATTCAGGATGTAAAACCGGAAAGCGACGGCGCCGAAGCCGCGTTATTACACGCCCATACCCGGAGAAAACGCCAGGCAACTCACCACCGTGGCCTGAGGTTGGATTATGTCTTGCCATCTATTCACTTTAACGTACTGGATGCTGGCGTATTCTGGCCCAACCCGGACAATCTGCTTGGGCATTTGATCCACAATCACAAGGGTAACGCTGTGGCTTCGCACTCCTCTGATCATCGTCTGGTGTGGGTTGATCTCCAACTGCGATGAACCCAACTAACAGACCGCCACTTAAAAACGGCCAATGAATACACAGAAAACAAGGCGGCGTATAGATCTCTTTAGTTAAATGGAGAAGCACGGATGAAAACCATCACCTCACTGGCTGCAGCAGTAACCCTCGCTCTTATGTCTGCATCCGCCTCAGCTGCGCAATTCAAGCCCTCCGTCATTTTCGACATGGGCGGTAAGTTCGACAAATCATTCAACCAGGCAGCTTACACCGGTGCTGAGGCTTTTAAGACTGAAACCGGTATCCGCTACGGTGAGTTTGAAATCACTAACGAAGCCCAGCGTGAGCAAGCTATGCTGCGTATGGCACAGCGTGGTTTTAGCCCGATTGTGGCGGTGGGCTTACTGCAGGCACCGATCGTAGAAAAAGTGGCGAAACAGTTCCCCAAAACCCAGTTCGTGATCATTGATGCTGTGGTTGACCTGCCAAACGTGCGCTCAGTAGTATTTAAAGAGCACGAAGGTTCATTCCTGGTGGGTGTACTCGCCGCCATGAAAAGTGAAAGCGATAAGATCGGCTTTGTTGGGGGAATGGACATTCCATTGATCCACAAGCTTGCCTGCGGCTACGAGCAGGGGGTGAAGTATGAAGCGGAAGGCGCGGAAGTGATCCAAAATATGACCGGATCAACGCCCGCAGCGTGGAATAATCCAACCAAAGGCGCTGAGCTGGCGAAATCGCAGTTTGATAAAGGCGTAGACGTCATTTATGCCGCTGCGGGCGGGACCGGGGTAGGCGTTTACCAGGCAGCAGCAGACGGAGGAAAATACGCCATCGGCGTTGATTCAAACCAAAACTACCTGTATCCGGGAGTGATGCTGACGTCGATGGTAAAGCGTGTTGATGTTGCGGTTAAGGATGCATTTAGCGATGCGAAAAACGGTGAATTCACACCGGGCTTGCAGGTGCTGGGTCTGAAAGAAGGCGGTGTTGACTGGGTGCTGGATGAATACAACCGCGATCTGGTTACCCCTGAAATGGAAGCGCGCATAACGCAAATCCGTGACGACATCATTGCAGGTAAGATCGTGGTTCACGATTACTTCAGCACTGACTCTTGCGAATATTGATTTCGTTATCTTCGCCCCGTCCGGCACTGGCCGTACGGGGGCGTGTTGCCCACACAGGTCTTCTCCACATTTGTTTTTCAGGGCTGCATTTGCATTTGGCCTGTGTCCATCGTGTCCGTTTTCTTTTTACGTAACAGATACCAAAGCGGCAGTATTCCAACGCTGATCACTGCAAATGCCACCAGACCATTGTTTGCAGCACCCAGATGCAGCACGACCTGACTACCCAGCAACGCACCTGCCCCAATCCCTACATTGAAAATGCCAGAGTAAATGGCCATGGTGATGTCCGTTGCCTTGGAGCCATATTCAAGTGCACGGGTCTGCATCGCAAGCATCACCATCATCATGATGGCCCCCCAAAACGCGACACCGGGAAAGAGTTGCAACACGCCAATATTTGAGGTTGACAGTAACAAAAGGCAGAGTGCCAGCATACCAAACCCTAATAATAACATGGTATTAGGATGGTAAGGTTGTAAGCGACTGAATAGCAGGCTACCAAGTATACCGGCTGCACCGTAAGTCAAGAGCGTCCAGGTAGTCACATCAGGGCTTAAATGCCAAACCTGTTGGATCAACGGCTCAAGGTAGGTGTAAGCCGTAAAGTGGGCGGTGACCACAATCACCGTCAATAGATAAAGGCTCAGTAACGGCTTATTCCGGCCTATTTCCGGCAGACTCGAAAGGTTGCCGGAGTTGGAAATCGGCAGTGCCGGTAGCCATCGCCACAGCGCCAGCATTAACAGGGCGGAAATCACACTGATACTGCCGAATGTGGTTCGCCAGCCAAACCATTCACCAATAATGCGACCTAGCGGCACACCCATTACCATGGCCAGTACTGTCCCGGTTCCAAGCAGGCTGATAGCCACAGCACTTTTACCTTCTGGTGCCATTCTCACGGCGATTGCTACGCTGATTGACCAGAATACTGAGTGGGCGAATGCGATACCGACGCGAGATACCAGTAACATGTTGTAACTGTTTGCCAAAGCAGAAACGACATGGCTGACAACAAACAGGGCAAAGACGCCAAGCAGCAGGCGGCGGCGTTCAACATTGGCCAGTAGCAACATCACAGGCAACGATGACAGCGCAACAATCCAGGCATAGATGGTCAGCATCGGGCCGACTTCTGCCGGACGCATACCAAAACTCTCACCAAGGTTTGCCAGCATCCCAACAGGAACAAACTCTGTGGTATTGAAAATAAATGCGCTTAACGCCATCAGAATGACTCTGAGCCAAGGCAATAATTTTTCTTGTTCTGGGTGCATGATTGGACGTGACAGACTTAAAGGGACCAAAGTGTAAGGCAGGCCTGAGTGAGAGGCAACAACAAAACCGCCAGGCCAACACCACATGCTTGCCCTCTGTTGCGATGCAGAAAAAGGCGCCGAAGCGCCTGTTCAGGAAAATGGAGGTTAATCCCCGATAAATCCGCCGGTCTGGTGCTGCCAGAGCTGGGCATAGATACCGCCACTGGCAATCAATTCCTTGTGGGTGCCTTGTTCAACAATTTGCCCCTGATCGAGCACAACCAATCTGTCCATTGCGGCAATGGTGGAGAGGCGGTGTGCAATGGCGATAACCGTTTTTCCTTCCATCAATTGGTAAAGACTTTCCTGAATTGCTGCCTCTACTTCTGAGTCCAGTGCTGACGTGGCTTCATCCAAAATCAGGATGGGGGCGTCTTTTAACAGTACCCGGGAAATTGCGACACGCTGGCGTTGTCCGCCTGACAGTTTTACACCCCGTTCCCCGACCTGTGAGTCATAGCCACGATTACCGTGTGGGTCACTCAGGGTTTCAATAAAGTCATGTGCCTGCGCTTTCTTGGCTGCCTCAAGCATCGCCTCTTCGCTGGCAGATGGGTTGCCGTAAAGGATGTTTTCACGGATTGAACGGTGAAGCAGGGATGTATCTTGCGTCACCATGCCGATGTTGGCGCGCAGTGAATCCTGCGTCACTTCAGCAATGTTCTGGCCGTCGATGCGAATTTCCCCTCCTTCCACATCATGGAAACGCATCAGCAGGTTTACCAGCGTTGATTTACCTGCGCCGGAGCGGCCAACCAACCCGACTTTCTCGCCCGGTTTAATATTGAGGTTCAGTTTTTCAATCACCCCTTTGCCTTCACCATAGTGGAAGCAAACATCAGTAAAACTGATGGCACCTTGCGGCACGTCAAGCGCAGGTGCGTTTGGCTTGTCCATAACTTCGACGGGTTTGGACAGCGTCGACATGCCATCAACCACAGTGCCGATGTTTTCAAACAGGGAGCCAATTTCCCACATGATCCATTTCGACATGCCGTTTATGCGCAAGGCAAGGCTGACAGCAATCGCGATAGCGCCAATCGTGATGGCGGAATCTAGCCACAGCCAGATAGAAATGGTGCCAATGGCGAAGACCAGCGCATAGTTGGCGATTTCTACGGCGATGTTGAAGCCGGTGGCAAGGCGCATCTGGCGGTAAACGGTATCCATAAAGACGCCCATGCCTTCTTCGGCGTATTCGGTTTCACGATCTGTGTGTGAGAAAAGTTTAACGGTGGCGATGTTGGTATAACTGTCGACAATCCGCCCTGTCATCAGCGATCGGGCATCTGCTTGCTCGGTCGATACGGCTTTCAGCTTGGGCACAAAGTAAATCTGGATACCGATGTAGGCAACAAGCCAGAGGATCAGGGGGATCATCAGGCGAATATCGGCTTGCCCAACCATAAACAGCATCATGGCGAAGTAGACCGAGATATACACGGCAACGTCCAGCAGCTTCATGACGGTTTCCCGAATGGAAAGCGCGGTCTGCATCACCTTGGTCGCAATGCGGCCTGCAAAGTCATTTTGATAAAAACCAATGCTTTGTCTGAGCAGGTAGCGGTGTGCCATCCAACGGATTGACATCGGGTAGTTGCCGAGAAGGGTTTGGTGTATCACCAGCGAATGCAGGGATACCAACAGCGGCATTCCAATGAGGATCAACAATCCCATGCCAAGCAGTGTGTTCCCTTCGTCGGCAAGAAATGTTGTTCTATCCTGATTAGCCAGCCAGTCAACCAGTTGCCCCATAAAGCCAAACAATGACACTTCTGCAATCGCGATCAGTGCAGTCAGCAATGACATAGCGAGTAAGGGGCGTTCAAAACCTTTGGTGTAGTGTCGGCAAAACGCGAGCAGACTATTGGGTGGTTGCTCCGGCTCGGAAGGCGGGAAAGCCAGCGTAATACGCTCAAACAGTTTGTAGATCATGAAAACTTCCGGATGTAGTGGCTCACAGTGAGTGATTGAAACAAAAAACAGATACGGGTTTCATCGTGAGTAAAGTAAGGGACGGGGGAATTCTAACAGGTTTCATGCCGTGGATAATGTCAATGTTTCCAACGAAATCATTCAAATTTTCTGAACAGTTTTCATATTGATGTCAGAAAAATAAAAAGAAGAAGCCGGCTCCATTAGAGCCGGCTCAGATTCACCGAGAGGATTAGCCACACACTTTTGACCAGCTGCCATCGCTGCCCGGTACCGTTGATGTCCACCAGTTGGCTTTGTATACCGCACCTTCGTGAACCATTTGATCACCCGTGGCTGCGTGGGTTGGCGTGCCTGCCCAATCCGTTTGTGGCCAGTCAGGGTACACATTAATACCCGTAGTGTCACAGGTGCCTGGGTCAGGGTTACCTGGATCCGTTGGCGTCGACAGATCGGCCAGTGGCAAGTCGCTGTACTCAAATGCAAATGCGTAGTCAACACCGTTAATGTTCACGGTGTAGTTAGCAGGGCCAGAGATTGGCAGGTAATAAACCATGTCAAGTTCATACGCTTCGCCTGCTGGCAGTGATTTCCACGCTGGTAGTGAGAAAGCGACACGGTGCAGGTTGCCTTCCAGACCGCCGATGTTATCAGCACGGGTGTGACCAGATGCAATCACCTCCAAGCCGCCGCCGGATTGGTCTTTCGCATTGTCAGGGGCTGATGTCGGAATGTCGAACTCGAACTGGGTGCCACCTGGGATATCAACGCCGGTGTTATTGGTGAAAGTGAGAGTCGGGTTGATCGGGTAGTTTTGGTCACCCACTTTAAAGCCACTTACGCTCACTGCAATATCAACGGCTTCGGTTGGCATCGGCGTATCAGAAAGTTTGTGCCCGTAAGGTGTTGCTGCTACAAACTTGTCGTAGATGGCTTTGGTCATAGTGTTACCCATATGGTATTCACCATTACCTGTCTTACACGCGTTCTCAGTGGCATCTACCGTTTCAGTGCGCTTGCCGTTGGCATCCAACTGGTAACACGCATAGTCACCCGCCAGCTCCCAGAACATGATACCGCCAATGCCTTTGTCGATAACGTAATCAGATTTCACTTTGATTGACGCTTCGTCTTCCGTAGACAAGAATACTTGCTTCTCAGCGTTCCACAGCCATGGTGCGACAGCGACGGAGTCGTAGTTGCGTTGGTAAGTACCTTTCAGTACGTCTTGTGGATCGTTTACTGGATCCAGTTTGTACGCAGATGCGTAGGTACCGAAGATGCCATGCTCAAGGTTCTTCGCATGCCACATTGGGTTAGAACCTGCGCCCATTTCGTTACCTTTTGGATCGGTATCGTGCCACATGTTGTCAATACCGATCGCGCCGTTACCACAGTTGTTCTTCTCGCCTTCACCGGTGCCGGGTTGACACTCTGCCTGATTAGGAAGTGCGGATTTGCCCCACAGACCGTTTTCACCGCCTGTTACGCCTTGCCAACCACGGGTGTAGTAAGGCACACCAATGTTGATACGGCCTGCGGGCATGGAGCCACGGAAGTAGTGGTATGCCCAGTCGGTGTTCAGGTAACCGATACCGCCATACTGGCTGGTGCCGTATACGTTCCAAGCTGCCAGCTCAGAGTCTTTACCGGTATCATACAGCGCTGCGTTATGACCAACGTGATCATTCCATGCACCGTGCAGGTCATAAGTCATGATGTTGACATAGTCGAGGTACTTAGTGACGTCGAACGTTTCCATACCGCGTAGCAGGTAGCCAGAAGATGGCGCTGCAATTGTCAGCATGTAGTGGTGACCGTCTTGCTCAGAAGCGATATCGACTTTCTCACGTAATACGCGCATTAGCTCCTGATAAGAAGCCCACAAGTATTGACGGCGTGGTTCCATGAACTCTTTGTCGTAAGGGTTACCGGCACCAGCCATTGAGGTTGGGTATTCATAGTCGATATCCAGACCATCGAACTTGTACTTACGCATCATTTCAACTGCAGAATCGGCAAACTTCTGGATACCTGCATGGTTGATAGAACCGTCAGCATTGGTGGTCATGGTATAGAAGCCACCATCGGCAACACGTTTACCGTCTGTACCAAAGTGACCGCCGGTTTCTGCCCAGCCACCGATAGAAATCAGGGTCTTAACGTCGTGCTTCTTCTTATACGTTGCCAGTGCGCCAAAGTGACCTTTAAAGCCCAAAGCAGGATCAACTTCTACGCCCGGCCATTCTTTACCCACAGCAGCGTTGTTCGGGTCGTTCACATCACCGATGTTGACCTTGCCATCAGCACCAATGCTCACAAACGCGTAGTTAATGTGGGTAAGCTCTTCCCAGGGGATATCTTTTACAAGGTAGGATGATTGTGGGTCGTCGCCTGCACGCCAACTGGTGAAGTAACCGATGATACGACGTGGGTGATCGGCTCCCATTTGTTCGCGACCTTCAGCATCGTAAATCGTACAATAGGGTACGTTCACACCCGGGGTCTGGAATAAGCCTTCTGGACGACAGTTTGAAACAACAGGCGTGCCTTTCACGTTCACTGTAATCACGGCAGAGTCAGTTGATGCACCTTTATCATCCGTTGCTTTCGCGTAGATACTGATGTTGCCGGCAGTTGTGGCAGTGTACGTCCCGGTGAATGGTGCGGTCGTCGCTGAGTCTACTAGCTGACCAGCTGCATAAAAGTCAACTTTTGCAACCGTGCCATCAGCGTCTGCGGCCTCTGCGGTCAGGGTGATGACCGCACCTTGGTCGACTGCGGTTGCCGAGGCTGCAACAGAAACGGTCGGCGCTTCGTTACCAGGCTCAACAACGCCGGGTTGGACTGTGATGTCCAGAGGGGCGCTTTCAGTGACGGCGCCGTTATCGTCGGTGGCTTTTACTGTAATGGTGTGTGGGCCTTCTGCGGCAGTCCAGTTCACAGAGTATGGAGTAGAGGTTGATGATCCTACTGATGCGCCATCGACAAAGAATTCTACGCTTGTTACAGCGCCATCAGCATCCGCGGCTGTTGCACGGAGTGAGATAACGTCACCACTTTTGATGACATCTGTCACGCTTGGTGAATCCAGTGACACTGTCGGTGCTTGGTTGTCCGGAGGGGTGACGTTACCGGAATCACACTGGTCTACCTGTGCCCACTCCTGGTACTCGCCTGAAGAAGTCGCGGGGTTGGCATTATTCGTCCACCAGTTAGCGGTGTAAACATCCCCTTCATGCTGAACGGTTGAACCGCCGCCATAGGCTTGACCATCCTGCCATTGCTCAATGTCAGAGCAGTCGATAGCTGCCTGAGCATTGAAAGCAAACATACATGCTACGGCAACCGCCGAGAGCGTGAACCCTTTGCTCTTACCTGTCACATCCATTGGATATTCCTCGAAAATAAAATTTATCTATTGATTTATATGTAATTAGCGCCACTTAAATCGCGCAATGAATAAAGTAGAGGAGTTACAAACACAGGGCATCTGGGTTTTAGCCAGATTTAGATCTCTAGTCAGTATCTAAAAAAAAAGGTTTGTGCTCTTGGTATCGATTCACAGTTTCAATGCGCAATGTTTCATGTGCTGCATGAATTGTGTGCGGTTAATGTTTGTTCAATGATTCAAGGGAGGCTAGACCAAGGTCTAATGAATATTGTCGACAATTTGGGTTGTAATTTGACTAAATTGCAGCCAATAATGATTCATTAATTAAATGTTGTCGACAATATGAAAGAGTATGCGAGTAACATCTATCGCCACTGTCGATACACATAGGAATAGATAATGAAGGATGTGACCAAATCGGAAGGAATGACGGAATGGTTGGTTGAAGCCATCGTCAGTGGACGTTTTCCATCAGGTTGTAAAATTTCGGAGCCCGAATTATCCAGAGAACTGGGGGTAAGCCGGGGGCCATTGCGCGAAGCCATTATGCGTGTCGAGTCAATGGGCTTGATTGAACGTATCCCCCATGTTGGGGCGAGGGTAGTGACCATCAGTGCGTCACAACTGGCTGATATCTATGCAGTGCGTGAAGCGCTGGAAGGGATGGCGATCAGACAGGCGTGTGCCAACATTTCCACCAGTGAGCTTGAATCCTTAAGACAACTATTAAACCGTCACCAGCAACACCTCGACGATGTTGACGGGGCGACCTATTTCCATCAACAGGGCGATTTTGATTTTCACTACCGCATTATCCAGGCAAGCAGGAATGCCAAGCTGATCAGTTTGCTTTGTGATGAGCTCTATCATCTGGTCCGTATGTACCGGAAACAATCTGCGCAAACACAATCACGTCCAGAGCGGGCATTGGATGAGCATGTCCAAATACTCAATGCGTTGGAAGAAAGGGATGCCGAACTGGCTGAAATGCTGATGCGACGACACATCCGTCGCAGTGGCCAGTTAGCAGAAGAAAGACTTAATTCAGACAGGGAGAAAGCATCATGAGTGCAGGAAAAATGTTTCGTCTGGCGGTAGAAAGCCAAAAGCCACTCCAGGTAATGGGCACCATCAATGCCTATACCGCTATGCTGGCTGAACATGCAGGACATCATGCGATTTATCTCTCAGGTGGCGGCGTCGCCAATGCGTCTTTTGGTTTGCCCGATCTGGGCATTACCACCCTGAATGATGTGCTGGAAGATGCCAGACGTATCACTGCGGCATCAAACCTTCCTTTACTGGTTGATATTGATACCGGGTTTGGCGGTGCATTCAGCATTGCCCGAACAGTGAAAGAGATGGAACGCGCCGGTGTTGCGGCGGTTCACATTGAAGATCAGGTGTCGCAAAAGCGTTGTGGTCACCGGCCAAACAAAGCGATTGTCAGTCAGGGGGAAATGGTTGATCGCGTAAAGGCGGCGGTAGATGCCCGTCAGGATGACAATTTTGTGATCATGGCGCGTACCGACGCACTAGCGGTGGAAGGTATGGAGTCGGCGCTTGAACGTGCCATTGCGTGTGTAGAAGCCGGGGCAGACATGATTTTCCCGGAAGCGATTCATACGTTGGAGCAATATCAGGTGTTTACTGACGCATTAGATGTGCCTGTGCTGGCGAACATTACTGAGTTTGGCGCAACTCCGCTGTTTTCCGTGCAGGAGCTGGGAGAAGCTGGTGTTGGCTTGGTGCTTTATCCGCTCTCGGCGTTCCGCGCAATGAACAAAGCTGCGCTTAATGTGTATCAGCAAGTCAAAGCTGACGGTCACCAGCGTAACGTTGTCGATACCATGCAAACACGTGAAGAGCTTTATCACTATCTGGGTTACCACCAGTACGAGCAACAGCTCGACAAGCTGTTTTCCGGAAAGTAACCCACATTTTTCTTAGCAGTACCGAAAGGAAAGTAACGACACATATTACAAAGAATCAGGCATAGGGAGCATACCATGGCGGACAAGAATAAACCGTTAGGCGGAGAAGGACTTCGTGGACAGAGTGCAGGTACTACCGCACTTTGTACGGTGGGTAAGAGCGGCACTGGATTAACCTACCGGGGTTATGACATCACCGATCTGGCAAATTACGCAGAATTTGAGGAAGTTGCATACCTTCTGCTGAAAGGCAAACTGCCGAATGAAGCGGAACTGAAGGAATACAAAGGCACCCTGATGGGAAAACGTGGCTTGTCTGCCCCTTTGCGCGCCGTGCTTGAGCAAATCCCGGCTGATGCGCATCCGATGGATGTGATGCGTACGGGCTGTTCAATGCTGGGAAACCTTGATACAGAACTGGATTTTTCCGAACAGGGTGACAAAACAGAGACCTTGCTGGCTCAACTTCCTGCGATGATTTGTTACTGGTATCGCTACTCACATGATGGTGTGCGCATTGATACCCGAGCCAGTGCGCAAGACAGCATTGGCGGTTATTTTCTGGATATGTTGTTTGATGATGCTCCGTCTGACTTGCACACCCGTGTGATGCATTGCTCACTGGTACTCTATGCCGAGCATGAATTTAATGCCTCAACATTTGCTGCCCGTGTGTGTGCATCTACTTTGTCTGATCTCCACTCTTGTGTGACTGCCGCGATTGGCACGCTCCGTGGCCCTTTGCACGGTGGCGCGAATGAAGCAGCCATGGCGATGATTGAAAGCTGGCGCACGCCCGATGAAGCCGAAGCAGCGCTGATGCAGATGCTGGCAAACAAAGAAAAAATCATGGGTTTTGGCCACGCTATTTACCGTGAATCGGATCCGCGTAATGCGCTTATCAAGGCCTGGTCGAAAACGCTCTCTGAGCATTCGCCACAAGCGTCACTTTATGCAGTCTCTGAGCGAGTAGAGCAGGTCATGAAACGTGAAAAAGACCTGTTCCCGAATGCGGATTTTTTCCACGCGTCTGCCTATCACTTTATGGGTATTCCTACCAAGCTGTTTACCCCCATTTTCGTGATGAGCCGGGTCACAGGCTGGTGTGCACACGTGTTTGAACAGCGTGCCCACAACCGGATTATCCGCCCAAGTGCGGACTACATTGGCCCAGAACACCAGAACTGGCTACCACTGGAAAAACGCCAATAACCCTGTATTTGCCCAAGCAAAAGAATAACGAGAAAGGAGTCTGAAACATGTCCATGAACGTCGATGTAAACCAACGTCCTGAGCCGGATGCATTGCTGCAAACTCTCGCGGACTACATCTGTGAAAAAGAAATCACCTCGGCAGAGGCCTACAACACGGCACGTAACTGTCTGATGGATACCTTGGGTTGTGGCTTATTGGCGCTGCGTTTCCCTGAGTGCACCAAACACATGGGGCCGCTGGTGCCGGGTACTACTGTCCGAAATGGTGCGCGCGTTCCGGGAACATCCCATGAGCTTGACCCTATCACTGCCGCATTCAATATCGGCTGCATGATTCGCTGGCTGGATTTTAACGACACCTGGCTGGCGGCAGAGTGGGGACATCCGTCGGATAACCTTGGTGGTATTCTGGCAACGGCAGATTATTTAAGCCGGGTCGCAGTTTCTGAAGGCAAGCCTGCGCTGACGATGCAGGATGTGCTGACCGCAATGATTAAAGCACACGAGATTCAGGGCGTACTGGCGCTGGAAAACAGCTATAACCGTGTTGGCCTTGACCACGTACTGCTGGTGCGTGTGGCTTCAACCGGTGTCGTTACCCGCATGTTAGGGGGTAACCGTGATCAGGTGATAGACGCATTGTCACAAGCCTGGGTGGATGGCTGTGCGCTGCGTACCTATCGCCATGCACCGAATGCCGGGTCGCGTAAATCGTGGGCAGCGGGTGATGCGACATCCCGTGCAGTCCGTCTTGCCATGATCACCATGAAAGGTGAGATGGGACTGCCTTCTGTGCTCACTGCAGAAAAATGGGGCTTCTATGATGTGCTGTTTAAAGGGGAAAGCTTCCGGGTTAACCAGCCGTTTGATGCCTATGTGATGGAAAACGTGCTGTTTAAGATTTCCTTCCCGGCAGAATTTCACGCCCAGACAGCGGTGGAATGTGCAGTTGCACTTCATGGGCAGGTGAAAGATCGGATCAATGATATTGAGCGCATCGAAGTCACCACTCACGAATCGGCAATCCGTATTATCTCGAAAGTCGGTGATCTGGCGAACCCAGCAGACCGTGACCACTGTCTGCAATATATGATTGCGGTGCCTTTGTTGTTCGGTGATTTGGTGGCTGAGCACTATGAAGATGATTTCCACCTCAACGAGCCGCGCATTGATGCCCTGCGTGAGAAAATGGTGATCAACGAAGACAAGCGCTACACCGACGACTATCTCGATCCGGATAAGCGTTCGATTGCTAACGCCATCCAAATCTTCTTTAACGACGGTACATCTACGGAAAAAGTGGAAGTGGAGTATCCCATTGGGCACCGCCGTCGCCGTGAAGAAGGCATCCCGGTGCTTGAAAACAAGTTCAGGCGTAATCTCCTGACGCGTTTCCCTGCAGCGCAGGCACAACGTATTTACGACCTGTGTTGCGATCAGGAAACCCTGATGAAGACACCGGTAAACACCTTTATGGAGATGTTCAGCATCAACTAAGTTTACTTATTACTTGGTAGCGGGCGATGTGACATTACCGCTGCCAAGCTTTTTCCCCAGTGCTTTCTGGTGAGAAAGCCTACTGCTCCAACAGGCAAGGAGTTGGATTATGTCAGCCTATCAAAACGCCTATCAACAATCCGTCAGTGACCCGGAAGGTTTCTGGCTTGAACAGTCCCGTCAAATCAGATGGTTTACTCCGCCAGAGACAGCACTGGCCAATGATGAACATGGTATTGAACGCTGGTTTCCTGACGGTGAGCTGAACACTTCGTATCTTGCGCTTGATTATCATGTTGAGCAAGGAAGGGGCGACCAGACGGCCCTGATTTATGATTCACCGGTAACCGGTAAGAAAGTGCAATACAGCTATTCCGTACTGCGCGACCAGGTTGCCAAATGTGCCGGCATGCTGGCCGGACTGGGTGTAGAAAAGGGCGACAGGGTGATCATTTACATGCCGATGATCCCGCAAGCGGCGATAGCGATGTTGGCGTGTGCACGCCTTGGTGCGATCCATTCTGTGGTCTTCGGTGGTTTCGCACCGAATGAGCTGGCTGTACGCATTGAAGATGCCGAACCCAAAGTGCTGCTGACCGCATCGTGTGGCATCGAAGTCAGCAAAGTGATCCCTTACAAACCCATGGTGGATCAGGCGGTGATGGACAGCCGCTGGAAACCGGAAAGGGTAGTGGTGTACCAGCGTCCGGAGCTGCAAGCAGCCTTGGAGCATGAACGTGATGTGGACTGGGCGACGTTGTTTGAACGCGCAACACCGCATGATTGTGTGCCGGTGAAGGCAACAGATCCGCTCTATATCCTTTATACATCAGGGACAACCGGTAAGCCCAAAGGTGTAGTGCGTGACAATGGCGGTCATGCGGTGGCGATGAAATACAGCATGTCAACGGTGTATGACGTTAAGCCGGGGGAAGTGTTTTGGGCGGCCTCAGATGTGGGGTGGGTCGTTGGCCACTCTTACATTGTGTATGCCCCGTTAATCCACGGTTGCACCACCATCATGTTTGAGGGTAAACCTGTGAAAACGCCCGACCCCGGCGCTTTCTGGCGAGTGTGTAATGAATATAAGGTGACCATTCTATTTTCGGCGCCGACGGCTTTTCGCGCCATCAAGAAAGAAGATCCTGACGGGCTGGAAATAAGTAAGTATCCGATGGAATCGCTCCGGCATATCTTTATGGCGGGTGAACGGCTTGATCCACCAACACTGGAGTGGGTAGAACAACATACCGGAAAACCGGTGATTGACCACTGGTGGCAAACGGAAACTGGTTGGGCGATCTCCTGTAACCCGATTGGCCTTGAGAGCTTTGCAACCAAACCGGGCTCCTCCACCATGCCGACGCCGGGCTTCAACGTAAAAATCGTTAACGAGCTGGGTAAACCCTTAGAGGCGAACCAGCAAGGTTATATTGCGGTGAAGCGTCCCTTGCCACCCAGTTGCCTTACTACGGTTTGGCGTAACCATGACAGGTTTGAATCTGGGTATCTGCAACAGTTTCGGGGGTATTACGTATCCGGGGATGGCGGTTATATGGATGAAGACGGTTACCTGTTTGTCATGGGGAGGATTGACGATGTGATTAATGTGTCCGGTCACCGCCTTTCTACTGGCGAAATGGAAGAAGTGGTCGGTGCCCATGAAGCCGTTGCTGAGTGCGCCGTTGTGGGTGTTTATGACGAGCTGAAAGGCCAGTTGCCCTTAGGGCTGGTGGTACTGAAAGATGGTTATCATTCCAACAACGGTGACATCGAAAAAGCGCTGGTGGCAAAGGTGCGCAATGAAATAGGCCCTGTGGCCTGCTTCCATAAAGCGATCATTGTTGACCGGTTACCGAAAACACGCTCGGGTAAAATCCTGAGAAGGATTATCCGGCAAATCGCGGATGGAGAGAGTTACTCTGTGCCATCAACCATTGATGATCCGGCAAGCCTTGATGACATCAGCCGTGTTTTGCGTTGAAACAATATTCCAGGGGAAAGCAATACGGCCGCCTTTTTGGGCGGCCGTATTATCTGGAGTTAGCGTTTGTTCACAAAGGCCTTGAAGCGGGCTTTTGTTTCTTCATCCGCTTTCTCATACCAATAGTGCAGTTGGTACTCGGCTTCATTCAGCGCATCATCACTGACAACCACTTTTGTACGGTTTGGTGTTGCTGGCCGCTCGGTCGGTTTTTCTACAACAGCCACGTCGGTGAGTTGCAGTGATGCCGGGGCATCGGTCTGGTTAAAGTGCTGCATTTCAGACAGGTAATCGCGGCTTATCTGGAATCCGGATTTCAATAGCTTGTTTTGCTCAAAGGCAATAGGTGATTTTTCACTGTTCAGTATGGAGAATTCTGGATTCTCATTGAATTGGCGCACATCGCGTTTGTTTTTGTGCTCTGGGAATTTAAAGAAGACGTCAGTATCTGCGGCATCGAATTTCACGATGATCACGTCAGTCTGGACAAATGAAACGTCTTTGCCTTCTTCGAAACGCTTCACGTAACGAAATGCTAATTGCTGAGTACCATCTTCCAGTACAATTGGCTCTTCAGCGCCAAACACCGGAGAGCTGTGGATCTGCCCATTGTAGGCCAGCAATTCAACATTGTTATTAAGGTGGAGTGTCACATCGGCATTCGCACTGAATGGAAGCAGTGCGGTCAACACGGATGCGAGAAACAGCTTTCTTCTCATGGTTATCCCCTAAAAAATGTGTCTGAGTCTGGCGCGTAGCCAGACGCTTTTAACGTTTTTACTTTACGTGGCAGGCAAATCCCTTGAGGTAGAACCCTTCTGGGTAGGCTGAGTCTATGGGGTGATCTGCTGCCTGTTCAAAACGTTCAATAAACTGGACATCGCGGTTCGCATCCAATGCCGCATCAGCAATGATCTTCTGAAACAGGGCATTGTCCATTAAACCTGAGCATGAATATGTCAGCAGTGTACCGCCGGGCTTCAGGATTTGCATCGCCAGCATGTTAATGTCTTTATAGCCACGGCATGCCCCGGCCAGCTGCGACTTTGATTCTGCAAATTTGGGCGGGTCCATGATAACCACATCGAACAGCTCGCCTGCATCGCGATATTCGCGCAGCAGTTTAAAAACATCTGCGTTAACGAATTGCGCTTTTGACAGATCATAGCCATTCATTTCTGCGTTTGATTGGGCGATATCCAGTGCAGGTTGGGAGACATCAACGTTGATCACCTCCGCAGCACCGCCTTTGAGCGCGTAAAGACCAAAACCGCCGGTGTAACAGAAGCAGTTCAGCACGCGTTTACCACTGACGTATTTCACCGCTGCTTCACGGCTGTCACGTTGGTCAAGATAGAAACCGGTTTTATGACCACCGGTGATATCAACGCTGATTTTCACCCCGTTTTCTTCGATCACAACAGATGCTGGAGGCATGTCACCGTGCAGGACACCTGTGCGTTCTTTCAGGCCTTCTTTTTTGCGCACTGATACGTCTGAGCGCTCATAGATACTGCATGCCGGATACAGGTCGACCAGCGCTGCCACCAGGTTGTCTTTCTGCGCTTCGGCACCTGCGCTTAATAATTGGCAGACAAGGAAGTCGCCATAGCGATCGATAGTGATACCAGGCAGGCCATCAGATTCTGCTGCAATCAGGCGATAGCCAGTCAGACCATCACGGGCGGCGAGTACATCACGTAAGCCTTGTGCCTGTTGCAGGCGCTTTTTAAAGAAATCAACATTGATCTCTTCTTGTTCAAACGTCCACACACGTACACGGATTTGAGAATTAGGAGAAAACGCCCCACGTGCCAGCCACTGGCCCTGATGGTCGTATACGTCCACTGTCTGACCGAGGGAAGGTTTGCCCTCAACACGTTGAATACCACGGGAGAAAATCCATGGGTGGCGACGGCGCAGAGACTTTTCACGGCCTTTAACCAGATAAACAGACGGATTCATTGGTGTTTCCTAATTTCACAAATATGTCAGCCCACGATGTAAGCTGGGAACAGGTAAAAGATGCTGTATTGTCTTGGATGAATGCAGAGATTGCAAACGGCCGCAAAGGGAGCGGCCGCTTTTTTTGAGGAGAAGACCACTTTATTCGGTGCGAAGGCCCTGGACCAGTGAAGACAGGCTGGATGATTGTTTCTGGAGGTTGGCAACATCCTGAGAAGTTTGTTGGATCATTTCACTCACCTGCCATGCCTGTTGGCGCACCTGTTCGACATCTGCGGAAATGGTGCCCGCCACGCTGCCCTGTTGGTTCGCCGCAGTGGCTATTTCGGTGCTGCGATCAGTAATGCGTTGGCTGCGCTCAGAAATTGAGCTGATTTCCAGATCAATGTTCTGCATCAGGGATTCGCTGGCGGCGGCGTTCTCAACGGTGCCTTGCATCACGCCGCGCAGATGTGCGGTGTTATTTTCCAGATCCTGGATCATTCGCTGGATTTCTACCGTCGCCTGTTGGGTGCGTCCTGCCAGTGTACGCACTTCATCGGCTACCACAGCAAAGCCGCGACCTTGCTCGCCAGCACGGGCTGCTTCAATCGCTGCGTTGAGAGCAAGCAGGTTGGTTTGTTCAGAAATTGCACTGATAGTTGATACCATGCTGCCGATTTCAGCGGAATTGTGCTCAAGAGACGCGACCGCCTGGGAGGCGGCTTCAATTTCAGCGCTCAGGGCCTGAATAGCATGCAGGGTCTGGGCGACCTGGGAGCGGCTTTGCTGTGACGCTTCACCGGACGCGGTAATTTCGTCTGATGTTTGTTCTGCATGGGAAGCGACGTCACGGATTGAGCCTGCCATTTCCTCTGTGGCGCTGGCTAATGAATCAAGATAGGAGCGTTGTTCGGTAGAAAGATGCTCACTGTCAGCGCTGCGACGGCCTAAATCAGCGGACAATTCCTCCATCAGTTGTGACGCATTTTTGATGGCTTTCGCCAGACTATGCTCACGGTCGGCGACATTGTCTACGGTTGTCGCGATAATGCTGAATTCATCGCGTACCGGAAAGAAGTTCATACGGCTGGTCAAATCACCATCTAACATACGCTGCAAAGCGTGGTTCATGGTGTACATGGCACCGCCGATAAAGCTGGAAACATAGTGAAGTGCCATCAAGCCAAGCACAAATAACACCAGCAGCACCCCCCATGACATTGGGTTGATTTGGGCCCAGAAACCGGCACTGGCTGCTTCATAAACAGCAGATGCACCGTAGGTGGATGTTGGGTGAACCCCATGTTTTGCCAACACTGACGCGGCGTCTGTTGCGCTGATGTCATAGTGAGACAATACGGCGCCCAGTGCTGCACTATGCTTTTGTTGTACCCCGTTGATCTCAGCGAGTGAGGCTGAATAGAAAATAAAGCCCGTTGCGATGGCAAGGGCAAAAATGAAGGCATAAAGGGCGTAGAATTTCTCTTTCAGACTGAGTTTGATCAGATACTGATCAACCCAGCGGAATGGGGTTTCTTTCATGATGTGGGCTTCTCTAATAACTGTGAGCATGTGCAAATATACCGTATGGCATATTACACTGTTACATATGTATAACACTAATGCAGGAGTGCTATATATGTCACATATATGCGTCAAAGCGACTGTTTCTGGTCGTGTTCAGAGAGTTGGGTTCAGGTTTCACACGGCGCATGAGGGATTGAAACACTCCCTCACAGGCTATGCACGTAATGAGGCTGACGGTTCGGTCACTGTGTTGATGTGTGGTGAAGAAAGGAATGTTGAAGCGCTGTTGGCCTGGCTTGTCCAAGGGCCACCAACAGCAAATGTGATTCAGCTGGTTCATGAGCACGTGGACTGGCAGGCAATTGATGGCTTTTCTATTCAATAGCTGAATAGATCAGTAGCGAAAATAAAGGAGGCGCCTTTTGGCCTCCCATTAAATGCATTTTACCGGCTTTGGTAACCCTGCCAGCTTGGTGGCTTGTTTTGCCGGGCCTTTCGGAAACAGCTTGTACAAGTAGCGGCTATTGCCTTTTTCAGGGCCGTACTTCTTTTCCATCGATTTCACCAGCAGACGAATGGCGGGTGACGTGTTAAATTCTTTGTAGAACGCCTGAACAAAGTAAATCACTTCCCAGTGCGCATCAGTCAGCGTGATGTTTTCCTGCTCCGCCAGCAAAGGCACTAATGCTTCCTGCCAATCAGAGACGTTTTTCAGGTAGCCCTGTGCGTCGGTTTCGATTTGCTTACCGTTTAATTCCAACATGGATCACCTCGTGTTTCGGACGCGCCAAGGATAATGCCTCTGCAAAAACAAAAAAAGCTCCCGCAGGAGCTTTTTTCTCAACAACCGTTTTTCGGTTAATCGTCGCCGCCGAAAATGCCAAGCAGTTGCAGCAGGCTCAGAAACAGGTTGTAGATTGACACATACAGGGTGATGGTCGCAGAAATATAATTGCTTTCACCACCACGAACAATTGATTGTGTCGTCAACAGGATTGCACCGGTTGAGAACAGCACAAAGATACCGCTCAGTGCCACAGAAATCATGGGCATTTGCAGGAAGATGTTTGCGATCATACCGACGATGATCACCACAAAACCTGCCAGCAGCATGCCGTTCAAAAACGACAGGTCACGTTTGGTGGTCAGTGCATAAGCAGACGCTGCCATAAAGGTCAGCGCTGTGCCGCCCAGTGCTGGTGCAATTGCCCACCCCATGCCTGCGCCGACATACATGTTCAGGATCGGCCCTAAGGTGTAACCGGTGAAGCCGGTAAACAGGAAGGTAAATACCAGACCCATCGAGTTGTTTTTGTTCTTTTCAGTTAAAAACAACAGGCCATAGAAACCAACCAGTGTAATGATAATGCCAGGGTAGGGCAGGTTTGCTGCCATAGATACACCAGCAACAACAGCGGCCCACACTAAGGTCAGTGACAACAAAAAGTAAGTGTTACGGAGTACTTTGTTTGTTGCCAACACACTCTGTTGTGTTTTACTGGCTGAAACAAAACGTTCGTTCATAGGTTTCTCCCAATGGGGTACATTCAATATCTATTACGACATTAATGGCGTCTTTGGCTTCGTTTTTCAAGTCACAAACGTTGCACTAGTGATAATAATGCGGCTTAGCCTCTGAAAATACTAATATATCGTGCCACATAGTTATGTCACAGATTGTAAATGGATGTTAATAAGCCGCCATATTGCTAAAGCATAACGGCTTTGAGTGAGGGTTTAATGGCGCAGGATCTGGCTCAGGAATAGCTGGGTACGATCAGATTGTGGGTTGTTGAAAAATGCTTCAGGGATATTTTCTTCAATGATTTCTCCCGCATCCATAAAGATCACGCGATCGGCCACTTCTTTTGCAAAACCCATTTCATGGGTGACACACAACATGGTCATTCCTTCTTCTGCCAGCTCAACCATCACGTCTAACACTTCCCGCACCATTTCCGGGTCAAGGGCCGATGTGGGTTCATCAAACAACATCACATGCGGGTTCATACATAGTGAACGCGCGATCGCCACACGCTGTTGCTGTCCGCCGGAGAGTTGGCCGGGGTATTTATCCGCCTGCTCGGGGATTTTTACCCGCTCCAGATACTTCATGGCGACCGCTTCTGCTTCGCCTTTGGGCATCTTATTCACCCAAATCGGGGCTAACGTGCAGTTTTCCAATACTGTGAGGTGCGGGAAAAGATTGAAATGCTGAAAGCACATACCGACTTCTCTGCGCACCGCTTCGATGTTTTTTAAATCATCAGTCAGCTCTGTCCCGGCTACTACAATCGAACCTTGCTGGTGTTCCTCCAACCGGTTAATGCATCGAATCATGGTAGATTTGCCCGATCCGGACGGGCCACAGATAACAATTTTCTCGCCTTTGGCGACCGTCAGGTTGATGTTTTTCAGCACGTGAAACTGACCATACCATTTGTTCATGTTGGCCAACTGGATAACCGGGGAGTCTTGTTGTGTCATAGATACCATCCTTGTTCTTTATCGCCTGTGACCAGTGTGAAGTTTGTTTTCGAGATAAATGCTGTAGCGGGACATGCCGAAACAGAAAATCCAGAACACAAGCGCGACAAACACATAGCTTTCTGTTGCAAAACCAAGCCAGTTTGGGTCAGTGTTCGCCGCCTGGCCGATACCCAGCACATCAAACATGCCGATGATCAGCACCAGACTGGTATCTTTAAACAGGCCGATAAAGGTATTCACGATAGAAGGAATAGAGATTTTCAATGCTTGCGGCAGAATGATGAGATTCATCTTTTTCCAGTAAGTCAGGCCAAGTGCATCTGCTGCCTCATACTGACCTTTGGGAATGGCCTGAAGGCCTCCACGCACCACTTCTGCCATGTATGCCGACGCGAACATCACAACACCAATCAAAGCACGCACCAGTTTGTTGCTTTCAGATTCGCCAGACATAAACAGCGGCAGCATGACTGATGCCATGAAAAGCACGGTGATAAGCGGCACACCACGCCACACTTCGATATAGACCGTTGACAGGCTGCGGATAATTGGCATGTCTGAACGGCGGCCAAGTGCCAGCACGATGCCGATAGGCAGTGATACGACTATGCCGACAATCGCGATAATCATGGTGATCAGCAAGCCTCCCCACAAATGGGTTTCCACGTTGGGCAGGCCAGCAACACCGCCGAACAGCAGGAATACCGCGAGCAACGGGAAAGCCACCAAAAACAGAAGCAGGATCCAGCCACGTTTCGGGGTTTTCTCGTACACCAGCAGGCAGGTAAACAGCGCTAACACCGCATAGAACAGCTGCGGACGCCACAATTCTTCTTGCGGATAGAAACCGAACATAAACTGGTCAAACCGCACATTGATAAACACCCAGCAAGCGCCTTCACTGGTGCAATCTTCACGTGTTGTACCTATCCAGTCAGAATGGATAAATGCCCAGTCGATGATGGCCCACAGCCCTTGGAAAGCGATATAGGCCAGCACCAGGGTCACCAGCGCATTGACCGGTGTAGAGAACAGGTTTTGTTTCATCCAACCTACCGGGCCTACCGTATTCGGTGGTGGCGGCAAATTGGGTTGAAACTCATGTTGTCTGGTCATGGACTACCTCTCAACCAGCGCCATCTTGGCGTTATAAATGTTCATCACCAGCGACGTTAACAAGCTGAGAGTCAGGTAAACCCCCATGGTCATTGCGATGATCTCAATAGCCTGGCCGGTTTGGTTCAGCGTTGTCCCGGCAAAGACAGACACCAGATCGGGGTAACCGATAGCCATCGCCAGCGATGAGTTCTTGGTCAGGTTGAGGTATTGGCTAGTCAGCGGTGGAATGATGATTCTCATGGCCTGTGGGATCACCACTAACCGTAGTGTTTTACTGCGCGAAAGGCCGAGTGCCATGGCTGCTTCTGTCTGTCCATGGCTGACGGCATTGATCCCTGAACGCACGATTTCTGCGATAAAGGATGCTGTGTAAATAGACAGGGCAAGCACAAGGGCTGCCAACTCCGGAATGATAGAAATGCCACCACGGAAGTTGAAGCCTTTGAGTTCTGGGTATTCGAGCGATACCGGCATGCCTGCAACAAAAAAGGCAATCAATGGCAAACCGATAATGGCTGCCAGCGAGACGATGAATACCGGTGTTTGCTCACCCGTCGCTTCCTGTTTCCTCTTTGCCCATCTGGAGAAAACAAAACTGAAAACCAGCGAGACCGCGAAGGCAATGAAAATCAGGTTTGAGCCTTCCTCAAATACCGGGCGGGTCATGTAAAGGCCACGCACGTTAATAAATAGGGAATCACCGACGCTGATACTTTCCCTTGGTGAAGGCAGAGCCTGCAAAACGGCGAAATACCAGAAGAATATCTGGAGAAGAAGGGGAATATTACGAAAGGTTTCAATGTATACCGCCGCAAACCTGCTTACCAGCCAGTTGCTGGAAAGGCGGGCGATACCCATGAGAAAGCCAATGATTGTCGCAAAGATAATCCCCAATACGGAGACCAACGCGGTATTCAGCAGACCGACAAAGAAGGTGCGGTCATAAGAGTATGTTTCATTATATTCAATGAGTGTCAGACCAATGCCGAATCCCGCTTCCTGCGTCAAAAACCCAAAACCGGTTGCAATTCCCCGTGAATCAAGATTGGCCAGAGCGTTATTAACGATGGTGTAGACAAAAAACACCAACGCAATGATGGCAATCGCCTGGAAGATAACGGAACGGAACGTCGGGTTATAAATGATGCTCTGCTTTCTCTCAGGGCGCGCAGCCGCCCCTGGGTTTAGCGCATTATTGTTAGATGCCATACATCTGCACCTCTATCCTTAACCGTAAAGGTCAATAGCCCCTAATAATGGGACACAGAAACCGGTGCCCCAGCATGCGTTTATTCAACGACCAGTTAATTAGCGGATAGGTGGCGCATACAGAATGCCGCCTTCGCTCCAAAGCGCATTTACACCCCGTGAAATTTGCAGGGGAGAGCCTGAGCCAACCGTACGTTGGAAACTTTCACCATAGTTACCGACTTGCTTGATCACCTGATAACCCCAGTCATCGTTCAGGCCAAGGCCTTTCCCTTTCGGTCCATCCTGGCCGAGGATACGGCGGATGTTTGGATCTTTTGAATTCACCATCTCGTCAACGTTGGCTGACGTGATACCGAATTCTTCACCGTTGATCATGGTATTGAGTGTCCACTTAGCGATGTTGAACCAGTTGTCATCGCCCTGGCGGACAACAGGCCCCAGCGGCTCTTTAGAAATGATCTCCGGCAGCACCACCGCACTGTCTGGATCGGCGAGTTTAATGCGTGATGCATACAAGCCGGATTGATCAGTGGTCAGGGTGTCACAGCGGCCAGACTCAAAGCCTTTCACCGTAGCATCATACGTATCGTAAACCACCGGTTTGAAAGACATACCATTCGAACGGAAGTAGTCAGAGAGGTTCAGCTCCGTTGTAGTGCCTGATTGCACGCACACAGATGCACCGTCCAACTCAAGGGCACTTTTCACGCCAAGGTCTTTTTTCACCATAAAGCCCTGACCGTCATAGTAGTTAACGCCGACAAAGTTCAGACCCAATGTACCGTCGCGTTGCAGCGTCCAGGTTGTGTTGCGTGACAATATATCAATTTCGCCAGATTGCAGGGCGGTAAAGCGCTCTTTTGCCGTCAGTGGAACATACTTAACCTTGTCTTTATCACCCAGCACTGCTGCTGCCATGGCCTGACAAAACTCTACGTCAATACCTTCCCACGCACCGTTTGAATTCGGATTAGAGAAGCCGGGCAAGCCGGTGCCGACACCACAGCTGATCACGCCTGATTTCTTCACTTTCTCCAGCGTATTTTCACCTTGGGCAGAAGGGGCTGGCGCCTGAGCCGTATTGGCTTTTGCTTCAGACAGTTGCTTTTCTAACGCGGCAACCTGCTGTTGAAGGTCGTCGATTTGCTTCTGGCTTTCAGCGCTATTTCCACCGCTGTCACAGCCTGCAAGCAGTAAAGCTGAGAGCACTGTAAGCCCCAGTGCTGGCTTTTTATTAACCATACCTATCAGTCCTTTATGGGTTTGTTACTTATGGACAAGGCTCGTTAGAGGCAAGCAGCCTAAAAGTGATGTGAACCTCGTAAAACCAGTTAAATTTATCCGTTAACATATAGTTAACAAATTCAGTATAGGAGGCATTGTATTGACTGCAAATTGAACAGGTTACAGCCGTGATCCAAACATTGATATTTGGGGGAATGGGGGAAATTTCACAAGAAAAGATGAAGAAGTCTGAATCCTAACATGCTGTTTTTATACAGAGGGTAGATGATATTGTTTAACGAATAGTTAACAGGCGGCGGCATTGTTATTACCTGATTATTTTTAGGGTTTATGTCTGATTAGAATATGTGTTCGAGGCTGAGTGTTTATGCACTTATGCATGGAAGATTTAGATTGTTTAAGTGTGACTGATTGAATATAAGCCTTGAGATGTTTGAGATTTGCACATACTGATGTAAATGTATGCATTTAAACCAAAGTGCATAAATAATGGGTTTACAGTACTGAATTCGCGCATTAGTATACGCAGCACTTACGGAGAGATGGCTGAGTGGTTGAAAGCACCGGTCTTGAAAACCGGCATACGTTAATAGCGTATCTAGGGTTCAAATCCCTATCTCTCCGCCACATTTGAAAGCCCGCTGAACTTAGCGGGCTTTTTCATATCTGGAACAAGCCTTTGGAGATAGGGATGCAGAACCCTAGACCCTGGGGGTTCAGCCGAGCGAAGCGAGACAACGTTGCCCGGCGAAGCCGAAAAGGCAACGGCCCGAAGGGCAAGGGAGCTTGCGACCGAGTAAATCCCTATCTCTCCGCCACATTTGAAAGCCCGCTGAATTTAGCGGGCTTTTTCGTATCTAGAATTACCAAATCACCGGTTACTTATACCCGTGATCATTGAAGATGCTTGATTTTCATCGGTATGAGGATCATGCTACGACCCATGAAAGTAACTCTGACCTACAAGCAAAAACAGGAACGCGAAAACCAGCACGATAAAACGCGTGATGGTCGAGTGCGTGACCGCATTAAAGCGGTACTGCTTGCTTCTGAAGGTTGGAGTACTGCCATGATTTCCCAAGCTGCCATTGGCCGATTTTTCACTGTGATCCTTCCAGAAATCGCAAGCTCTTTAGCATCTCGTATTAATGATAACTTTCAAGTGCTAAATCCTGCATCTTCAAGTTGAATGGGTATAAACTATTATAGAAAAGCCGCTTAATCATAAACGGCTTTATCAGATAGGTATCACAATTTAACTAATGTTTTAGGTGTGTTTTATATCCATATAGGTACTAATCCACTTGGCTGGTTAAAATAACACGTACGTCAGAACGGCGGATAATATTAACAGCAGGGATCTCTAAGCTCCTTAAATGTGATTGTGGTAAATTTTCTTCTTTAGAAGACACAAAAACGCCATTACCATGATAACCACTTACATGGACGTCAGTGAATCCTCTAGACCAAATTTCCTGGCTGACATGTTCAGCTAACGAGTGTTTTTCTCCAGAAAGAATTTTTTCAAGTGTGCCACTTTCTTTACGAGCGTTTTCTATATGTTCTTTGGAGAAAGATGTAGGTTTTCGTTTATCTGCAGAACCACATGATGTGAGACGAATATCTTTAATTTGTTCGAGAATACCTGAGGTCTGGAGTGCATCAACAATCTCCGGTACAGAAAAAAGTTGAGAGCCAGAACCTAAACAACCTACCCCAGCATTACCATGACCAGAAATATACAGCTTTCTATAGCTAGATATATCAGCATCTTCGATAAGTAGCGCTTTTTGTTTTAGTGCAGAGTACTTCAGTATTGCTGATAGTGCGTTATCAAAGCTTTTATCTTGAAGAGATAACTCCATCTCCCTTAACTTTTTACACGTTTTTTCATATTCATCAAATGCTTCCTTGTTCAAGAAAATGATATCCCTGACAGGTTTGTCTGTAACGACTCTAGGAACCTGTTGTCCAGTTATCCCAATAGCATCTTCTTCACTAATGCCTGACTTTGCAATAACAAGAATTGCTCCCTCTTTTTGGACACAATTTTTTATCCCTTTAACTTGAAAAGGTTGGGCATAGCTTTGTTCAGCGTTTCTAATGTTTGGGGTGGCTCCTGCAGATACTTTAAACATAACATTTCCTTAGAAAAGATAACTAAATTGTTTTTTTAGTAACAACCAATAGTGATTTTTCATCAATATTGAAATCAATACATTTTTCTAAATAACACTTGGCCCAATTTCCTTTTTTCCAGTTCTCACCATAAGCCGCATCTCTCGCACTTATGATATTTTCTGGGTGTAGAGTTAAGTGCGCATAGACTACATTTAATACATCTAACGTATATTTTGCTGCCAAAGACATAGCGTCGTGATGATCTACCTCAGATAACTTTTCAAACTCAGATAGGGCTGTCTTCAATACGGCAGGTAAGTATGTCGGTGCCTCACATTCTTTACTATTTATTACATTAACATAATTCTTTTTAAGATTTTCTTTTATGTCGCTATCAAAACTTTCATATCCAGATATAATATTGGATATTATTTCGTTAGTAGGGTTTTCAAAATAACTGATTAGCTGACAAATGATTTTTCTATCTACGCTGTCAAACCTTGAGTTTGACACTCTTTCATCTAGATTATAAAGGGAATCTAGATGTTCAGAATATTTCTCTTGAAATTCAAGAACATCAATTTTGTTATCTTGTACTTCTTCAACCAGGTTGAAAATGGTTTGCATCCTTTGATAGATAGACTCTGTTATGCCATATCCATTGCGATCAAAAGCACACAAATCAGATATCCAGCGAGCTTTCCACATACTCATATCATTTTTTGATATATTATTGATTCCTTGCATTAGCTCTTTCGTGGTACTTTCTTGGAAAATAATATGTCTTAAATGTGCATACTCAGGATAAGCCTTGGCAAGTAATGCATCTTGATTAGCGTTAAATTTTGATGCCCCAGGGATGAATTTTAATTCGTCTGCATTAAGTTGCATGACTTTTGACAGCATTAATTCCGAATCACTAGGGAAGTTAGGTGTCAAATCTTTATAGTTTTCGATCAAGGAACGAGATGGCTTCAAGATTGCAGTTAATCTGAATACTTCTCTTTCTTCTTCAGTCAGCGTTTTGCAGAAATTCCTTAAATCACGGAAAGATTGAAAGCTTAACTTGAACTCATCTGGTTGAGTCTTAATGAATTTAGTGTATGCCGAAAACTCACTTTGATCTTGTTCAAGAAGTAATTGAACGCGATAAAGCCGTAGTAGGCTTCGTTCGGACTCAAACCCCAACGAAAAAGAACTTTTATCTGAACACTCTGGTGACAGCTGAGTTTTTTCTGTGTTTGTTAATATTTGCGCGATCTCATCATCACTGGCCTTTAAAGTATAAAAATCAAATCCATTTTTCTTTGAAATGTTTTTCAACGCCTCAAGCGCATGTCTATCGAGAGCTCTTTTATTAGCGACAGGCTTGTAACTAACACCTTCTTTTGATGGAGAATGCTGGATTTTATTCACCATCAATAACCCGGACTGGCTATTAGCTGTTGTAGTTGAGTTTTGTTCGGCATGAAACGATAAGTTTTGTACTTTTATCATAACCTTTTCTTATATTGGTTGGAATTTCTTCAATAAAACTATGTCATATATATGCCACTACACCTAGTGAAAAAATGATTTATCATATTCAACATTTATCACATCGGTAAGCACCGTTTGTTATTAAAAACTTATTGATGAGAGAAGGGGGAAATAATCGAGTGAAGGGTATAAGAAACTGCCCTATCGGGCAGTTATATGGTTAATTTATATTAAAGGTAGGAATTAAGCGGAATAATCAATATTGCTTAACAATGACCGTCCTTGCTGTTGGGCAATTTTTACGAGCTCATCAAGCTGATCAGAAGTTTGAACCATGACACCATTGCGGCTTAGGCGCATTTCAGCAACCACATCTTCCAAGCTTAAATGAGCATTGGTTTGTTCATTCATTGCCAAACAACCGATGACCAATCCAGTACGGCCTACACCCGCCCGGCAATGAATTACAGGTAGTAACTTATTCACATCTCCTACCGCGGAACTGCCTGCTTTGACGTACATTGCGACTTTGTCCCGCATGTTTTTATCGATCAACGAAGAGATATTACTGACGATATCCGAGTTCAATGCTTGCTTATCTGGCCAGTTTCTTACATGAACAACCGGAATAACGATGCCTTTTCTACCTGAATCCTGCTGAGTCAGTGTCATTCGATATACATCAACATGAATACCGTTTGCGATCTCAATGCTTTCAGAAAGTTTCGAGCGTACGTTCATCGCCCCATAACTTCCGTCTTGGCGAAAATAATCAGGCATTTTATTTTTTGGCACTGATATTTCCTCATCGGAAGCGAGTACAGCTAACACCGGTGTACGATTATTGAACAACATCTGTAAGTGTTTTTCCAGCTGTGATTCGAGAGGATACTGACAGGCGATAGAACGATGTGTGCCAACTTGTACATAGTTAGCGTTTAGATCTGAACGCACAGCAGTAGATTTGTTTGCTTGTATGTCACGAAAACGATTGATACCGTCCCCTTGTTGATAGCGCTCTGGGCAGAAGCATGGTTTCAGCTGTGCCTGTAAATGGTTTAATCTATTGAAAAATTTTTGCTTTTCTCCAATAGCATCCGATCCAATACTCTCCACATGCACCTTATTTTTGTAAGCGCGTGGTGGGAGTGGCGGTGCAACCTCTTCTGTATTGTTAGATGAGGGTGTTAGAGGGACGATAGATTTTCTCTTTGTATTGTGAATTCGAGCCTCACTCTCCGTATACTTGTCACGCTTATCCATGAGTTTTTTGAGCTCATTCATTTGACGTGTAGACATAGTTTTCTTTCCAAGTAAAGAGAGGATTTTTACCTCGTTTTTTTCCCGTTTTATACAAATAATTTTGCTCGCTAAATCAAGGTTCCCGAGCTTTTCTGCAGAACTCGAGTGACCTAAAACATGAACTCGAAATAGTTCAATCGCTTTCATTTAGTCTTGCCTTAGATTAGATAAGCCATATCGATGAAAACATGTTGACATAGTACCAATCAAGGATGAAAAAGAATTCTCATGAATTTTGATGAGCATAGTCAGCGCAAGGCATCTCTCTGAAGTGGGTAACCATTCTATGATAAAAAATTTTTTTATCTTATGGGATATTTAAAAATAAAAAAAGCAACATCCATGTCGTAAAAACACCTAATCCTTTTAGGTACGTAGAGTTGACGATGTAGTTAGGATGCTTTATTGAATGATTTAACCTTTACTGGTTTTTTGAATATTCATCACATTCAACTTCCATGCTTACTTAACGTCTAATCATCAAGATTATATTGATAAGTAAGATGGCTATTTATCTTTGACTATATTCTGATTCAAATTGATGGATTGGAGAAGTGAATAGTTTTGTTGTTTTATGATAAAGAGAGCCTTGAAGATGATAGCTGAATTTTGTGATGCGGTTTTCCTCTTAATAAAATTTACAAATTCTGACATTTTTACGCGCTAGTGTGCGTGACAATAACATATTGATGTGTATAGATAAGCTCAACTTCCATGTCTAATTTCTCCAATGGGTGTGATATTGATATGAGCAGTGGTGCATATAGAGTCAACATCATATTGCCAATGCGGTAAATACAAAACTCACTAAGAAAAAAATTAAATGCAGAGACTGATACAGAAAAGATAAGGAAAAACAGGTGAGTCAACGTCGTGAGATAAAAAAGCCCCAATGAAGGGGCTTAAAAATAATATTAAGAAACATTACCCAACAAGCTTGGCAAGCTGAGCTTCTAGTCTCGCCAGTCGATCGGATAAACCTGAAAACGTATAACTTGAGAAACCGTTCTCAAAGTTATCTCTCATAAACCTGGTAATATCTTCTTGTGCATTACCGCCACTGGTAAAGGCTGCAAAGAAATCTCTGCGCAATGCACTGAAAGCCGCTTTACCATTTTGCTCGCTGAAGCCTTCCATAAAAGGCAGTTCACAAAGAATGCTAAACGTCGCTGACTTGATGTTATTGGACAGCAGTGCAGATTTCTCTTCATCGGTCATTGCAGCACGTGCGGCTTTAATAGCCGATTCCAATATAGCCTCACCTTTCTTCAGCTCTCTGGTGCCATTTTTGTTCTCAGCGCTGAATAGGCGAGAGCGACCACCATCAAGGCGCTTGAGCGCAGTTTCAATGACCGAAGACTTTGGTCCTCTCGGTGATTCTGGTGAGCTGATGTCAGCTTCTTTATAGCAATCACCATATTTCAGGATTTCCTTACAAAACGCTTGTACATACGCAGATTCATATTGTAGCCCTGTTTTCAAAACCTCCACATGAGTGAACTTACGTGTCGCATCGATAACTGCCTGCCTAATGTCAACCTCAGCGGCTGCCACCAAATAGTTGGCGGCTGCTTTTGACAGGGCGTCAAGATCAGATTCGCTCAAACGGGCACATTTACTGAGAAGGTCATCCGTCAAAAGCAGTGTGGCAATGTCGTCATTCTGCATCGATTTGTCGGTTGGCTGCTCAATACCTTTAGTATTGATGCTTTCAGTGCTTCCTGTTTTACGCAGGCGATCTTTACTGAACTTACTGATCTCTGACAGCAAGGCGTTACGGCCACCTTCGGATTTCTCTGTATTCGCCATCGGCAATGGTGGTGGTGGCGGAATATCTGAGCTTGATGTTCTTTTCAGCTTTGCACCACCGCTTAACAGCTCCACCATTAATTGAGAATGCGTGTCAGTAGGTGATTTTTCAGCTGGTAATATTTGGGAAGCAGGTCTTAGCATAACGCCCACGCGGATTTGTTCCATCAGTTTCGAGCGGGGGTCGTCCGTATTTGTTGTCACCGTCATTTTCATCTGCACTCTTTGCTTAGGTAGCTCAGGTGGAGCTGGAATCACGGCAGATGGCAATGGTGGGGCAGGAGGAATATCTCCAGGTTGTTGTGAGACAGCAGAGAGCGATGCAGGTAGCGGTGGCGCAGGTGGGATAGCCACAGTCGTATTCGTAGCAGATGCCGAGATTGGTTCAACATCCACAAACACTGAGTCGCTTTCACTTCCGCTGAGTGATGACAGATCGTCTCGTGAGGAAGTGCGGCTGCTTATCTTACTGGATACTGACGATCGACGAGATTCCGAATCGGTATTTTGCGTCGCATTCGTTGAAGAACCTGGATGCTGTGCGCCAGTTGCAGAAGAAGATGATGTCCGACGCTTCGCTGCAGCATCCTCTTTTGCTACATCGCTGAAACGACGGTATTTTTCAGCAAGATTTTGCAGTTTTTGGGTCAATGGCTTAGTTGTTACTGATCTAATGGAAATCTTCAACATCGTGCGTTGCGTATGACTATCAACAGCAGACGCCACCACATTCATTTGTGTCTGCGGGGTTATTTTAAACATGTGAACTCCTTGGGTTACCTAGGTATCTATCGGCGAATCACAGATGTGTTTAGCTCTGATTTTTCTAAAGAATACGCTGGCCCTGGTCATGCAATATTCACTCGTGCACATAAAGTCGCACAGATTGAGTCATTCAGAATGCATCCGAGTGAGTGCGGGCCAGCCATGTCTTCGCCTTACCTATTTGCACAGTTTAGGTTCCAGGTGCTTGTTCAATCATCATACTTTTTGTGATTTAGCGGTGTGGCAAACTTCGCATATACATATTGTTTAATATACATTATGAAAAATTGAGAAAAGCCAGGATAAAGGTCGGATCAGTTCAATGATAAAACCGTTTGACTTTCAGAATGTTTCATGAGTTTTACATTCGAACTGAGTGTAGAATGTACGCGTAAAGGAGAAAAATGCTCCACGTTTTTAGATATTAAAGATAATGGATATAGTATGAAAATTGTACAACACTGCACTGAAAGCAGTAGGTTAGAGAATGAATTGGATAATAACCAACCAAATTTTAATGTGAAGGCAGTAGAGCATAGATCAAAGCGGTTGCATTTCCCTTTTTCCATATTGGCAAGGCCTTCCGATAGCCAGCAACAAGGAATGCAGGCTAGCAGTGACAAGTATGCATTGATTGAAAAAGCGGCTATTTATGCATCAAAAACGGCAAAAAAAAGTATACCTAACGTTGATGTGAGGGCGACACCTTCAGCATTTTCACCCACGCCAGCTGAACTCGCCACCCAAATTGTCACGCAGATTTGTTCACAATCCGCCTATTGTGATGACGGTGTCATTGGTATTAAAGGCTCACTATTGCAAGCAGCGGTAGCTGTTAATAGAGAAGAAAAAGAAATTGTGCTGGTGCTAAATCGCAATCGGAAAGCAACAGGAATTAAACATATCCTTAATGGTTTTTCGCGTTCGCAACCCGATTATCTCTATGCTTCTAACATAGCAAAAACGTTGGTCACTCTTCGTGACAGAAACTATTCAGAGTACAGCATCACGATCACTGGAGACCAAAAAGAGTCCAAACTGATCAACTATGCGTTAAAAAACTGCAAGTAAAATTAATATCTTTGATTCATTATTTTCCTAATTCACAATATATTTTAATGTAAAATAGAAAAAGTGGTGTATCTCGATAGGGCATCTCAAGCCATGGAAGCGAGTTAGGGATACACCATCTGTCTTACAACACACTTATTTACTACATCTATTATCGTTGGATAGGCCAAGCAGATGGTCGATATTGTCGTCCGGTGTTTGAGTTACCCACCATGGGCCCAAAAAGCCCAGCTTCTCTTTACTCAGCGAATGCGACTTATCGCGTGTCACCGCTTACGCAGTTATTTTCAAACAATTCAGGCACAGCCAGACACAATAAAGAATCATAACGTACGGAAAAAGCAGGCTGAATAAATAGCGCTTCAGTTTGATTCACCTTTTCTCATTAGAGGGGTGATGAATGTTGAAGTAACGTGGACCAAATCATAAACCCAATGTCGATGAGGTAAACGTGTTTGATTTTAACATTTCAGGTATTGATGCGGCTAAACCATCAGTGCTGGAAAAAACGTACAACAATGTAGGGGAAAGTTTCGAACAGATTCTGGCAACCATTGACGCCATTCAGTCAGGCGGCATGTCAGCGGCTGATGCACTGCGTTTACAACAAGAAGTGTTTCATTACTCCATTTACCAGGAAACGGTAACCAAGATTGCTTCAAAAGCTGCAACGGCCATTAACGAAGTGATGAAGGCGCAATAAGATGAAAAAACTACTGCTGCTGGCATGTGTGCTACTTCTGGGTGGCTGTGGTACGACTGGAATGACACAGGTCGCTAAGTTTGAATCCGCCGATCTTTCAAACAAAGTGGTGGTACTACTGAACAAAAATAACGTCACAGCGAAGTTAGCATCATTGAAAGATGGTTACGGCGTGCTGGTTGACGATGAGCAAGAAATGCGCGCCCGTGAATTACTGGCGTATTACAACTTCTATTTTGAACGTGAAGATCTTAACGATCTGCTTGAATCAAAATTCGCGAGCTTGAGCAAACTTGAGAACGTAAAGAGTAACTTTCTGCAAAGTCGGGAGTTGTATAACAAGCTCAGCATCATGCCGAGCATTTTACGCGTAAGCGTTGTAGTCACCGGTGAAAAGGCAAAACGAACGTCGGTCCTTATCATTAGCCTGAGCGAGATCTCTCCTGAAAACAAAAGCAACATCGAGAGGTTCCTGAAAGGCGTATTAAACGAAGAGGATAAGTTGACCATCAGCTACTTTGTACAGGCGGTGTAAGTTGAAAAGATCTGAAAAATGGTACTTCAGGCTTAAACACCACTGTTTGGCAAAAGAGCATTTAACAAAAGAGCAATTTGAATCGTTGACACAGCTCTCTGACGAAGAAGTGGATGCCTTCTTTCAACAGTCCAGCCGACATATCAAAAAGCGTATGTCATGTCTTGGAAAAGTCGTGCGCTACCAGAATGCCAAAAAGGCAGAAATTAGTCATGAGTGGCCAACACTTAGACAGGAGCTGGGGCAAAAGCTTTGTCTGTGGTCTGATGCGCTGGGAATTAAACCGGTTAAAGGCCACGCGGATGACGTAACGCTTGGGTTAGCCATGCTAGCAAATACAGACAGAAAAAAAGCCATGATCTGGTCAATTCGGCTGAAAAAGGCCTTGCCAGACTTTCTTATTGAAGTAAAAAGCGTTCCGCGACTACAACAATTATTACTGCAAATTAACAAAGATTAATACCAAAAATTTTAGGTACGGTAGAGATGAGCGAGTTTGATGTAGATATAAAAAATATATCTGACGACTTTTTTGATTTACTTGATGGCAAAGTAATAGAAGCGCACATCAATAAAATCAAGAAAGAGAAGAGAATCACCGTAGAGATCCTTCAAGAACTGCTGGAACTGGGTGATTCTTTTTATAATAAATATCAACTAAAAGAAGCGGAGATTATTTATCTCTCTTATACCGGGTTATGTCCGTTTGATCACCGTGGCCCGGCAAGTCTTGCAGCAATATATCTGGAACAGGCACAGTTTCAAAAAGCGTTGGATATGTTGAATATTGTTAAAACCTATCCAACAGCTGATTTTGATGAAACGTTGATCAACATGGCACTTTGCCATTACAAACTGAAGCAATATATTGAAGCTGCAGCCGTTTTTATCATTATAAACGAAGGAAAACTTAACGACTTTTATTTAGAAAGATATACATTCTTGCGTAAGCAACTCAACCCATACTTAAATTAAGGATAATACTTTGAAAGTAAGCATACCAACTCCCGTGTCCATCAATATTCCACTTCCATCTGATACCCAAGCGGCATCAATGGATGATATTGATACCGCAGAAAAGATATTGGACGATGTTGGAGAAGTAAACAGCGAAAACTTGATGGTAGCGTTGAAAGCACAAAGAGAAGCAATCAATACAGCACCTCAAGTAGATACTGAAACCGCAATTAGCAATTCACTGCTAGAAGGTATTAATAATTCTGCGCTGGAGTTGGAAATACTCAATGGCTGGACTGAAGGGGGGAAAGCGATGTTCTCCTCTATCATCAGTGGCATCAGTGATAATATTCTGAAAGACGGTAAGGTCGAAGGCATCGAATTAGAAGATATGCTTCAACTGGTGCTGTTGGAAGCCATGGTCAACCAGGATAAATATGGATTGACCGAATATTTTAAGAAGCCAGATGTGAAGGAGAGTGTTGAGCATCTGTTGGAAAGTATTGGCAGTGCTAGTCATGGATTGCATGAATATGAATGGGCTAATGAGCAGACTTTGGCTGTAGCGGCTGTCTATATGATTGATGAACTTTTCAAAACTAATCCACCACCAAAGGGAAGTTTATTAGACAAGTTGATCACTGAAGCAGGTTTTAATAAAGAAGAAAAGATAACGGAGTTATATAAACAGATTAAAGATAACTATCATAAAGGTGATGGTTGGCTGATTTATAATAAAGCACAACAAAATGGCACGAAAGCCGCTAAGAAAGTAAGTCCTCTTATAGCGATGATGATCACCTCTGATATTTTGAATAAAAAGCCAGATATTACTAAAGAGCAAATGAATAAACTGCTCTCTCAGGATATCAAAGAGATAGAATCAGTGATGAAGGAAGTTTTTTCAGATGGAGGGCCTGATTCTATTCTAGAATGGATTAATCGTGATAATGATAAATGGCAGATTCAGACTGGAGACGCTGATACAGGTAATCATGGCGGTCAACTTGACTGGATAGGAAACGGTTTAAATATAAAAGATTTAGAAAATATTTATAACAACTTCCCTTCGCGTGTGTTGTCGGATGAAGATATTAAAGACATCAACCGAATTGGTGATAATGTAAAAATGATCATGCAAACGCTGAAGTATTGGTTCCAGATTTTGCGCGATGAAAGGGTCGCGATTGCAAGAAATATATAGCATGAAAATATTTACACACTGAAAGTAATAAAGGAAGACTGAAATGTTAGTCAATAACAATATATCCCCGTATCAATTTCATCCTGAGCCTTTAAAAAATACTGGGAATAATGAGCCAGAACAAGATGACACAACTGTTGATAAATTGCTTGAAAGCCAGCCTTCGCGTCAAAACAACGCGATGCTGAGAAAAGCTGCCGAAGAAGTTGCGACAACCAATAAAGAGCAAGAAATCGCTGATTCGCTAATTAATGCCATTGATGATCACACCACCCAACTGGAAGCGATTGCCAACTGGACTGATGGCGGCCTTAACGCCTTTAAGGGGGCCATCGAAATGATTGCCCAAAATATGATGGCAAATAAGCCAACAGATGGCTCCTATGGCAGTTATTATGAAGATCTGTTCCAGCTGGTGTTGATGGATGTGTTGGCTAATGCAAAGGAATATGGTGTAGAAAACGATCCTGTATTTATGCAGTTTCTATCTTGGTCACTGGAGTATGTTGGTACTGGGCAACATAACTCTTGGGTAGAAACGTTACCTGATCCTGAGACTTGTCAAGTAGGTACGAAGCCTGGTGCAATAGGTTCAGGAGGTAATAAAGGAAACCATTTGGTTAAAATTGCAGATTGTGTATGGTATGGGATTCAAAAAGGAATAAAAGATGGGAAGATTCCTGAGGATTCTTTGGCCGCACGTTTAATGAAATTTATCTGTGACAACGGAAATAGCAATAGCAGCCAGTCTGGTAGCCAAGGGACACATGGTATTACTCTTCATCTACCAGACTCCATTTACAACAACTTATATACAGCTAATAAGAATGGTTCATTCGTCAGTAATGGTCAAGGTTTTTATGATTCTAATGATGGCGGATGGATAACGAATAAAAATAATCATATGAGTCCATTAATGCGATTGACATTAATGAGCTATATTCTAAAGGATAAAGGTGAACTTTCGACACCCCATGTAAATACCATTATGTATGGTTCATTAGAGAAAATAAATGAGTTATACAAAAAATTATTCAACGTCCAAGATTCTGCTGTAGAGAGTCAAAGAGATACAATAGCTACAGTAGCAGAAAATGTGTATTTATATATTATTCGTTGGAATAAGGATAATACAGTAGAAAATGGATCTGATAATAGCATGCGTGATGGAACATTAGAGAAAGATAATAATGGGTGGCAAAACTCTGCGGCTAATGATGATCCTAATGCCAGACCACCTGGTGTAACTATTAGTTTGGATTTTGCTGGAGAGCTTGATTTTAAATGGTTAAAAGACTTATCTCAGAACTACCCACAACGCATTCTTGGCGATGAAGACATCAAAGAAATTAACCGACTGGGTGACTCAGCGAAAATGATCATGCAGACGCTGAAGTACTGGTTCCAGATTATGCGTGACGAACGCGCGGCAATTGCAAGAAATATATAAATTCATAAAAAATCATAATTTCTCACTGATGTCTTAGCGTGAGTGAGGTATAACAACCACATCGGAAAGCATTGTTTTGCTTATACTTACAGGCATTCCGAATGTAGTGATAAACGGCATAGCAATGACGAACATACGTTATATGACCGTTATCTATTTGATACGTTGTTGGTGAGGTGGGTTGTATTTAATAAATAAACCACCAATGAAAAAATAACAGAATTCGCGCACTTGTCGGCGTGCGCCACACGTTGTGCATAAGCAAGGTGTTATTCGCGGAAACAAGCAGAAACTGTTTCGCAAAGTAAGCCGATACCTATTAATTGTATGTAGGAAATGATGATGAACGTATCATTAGTAAATATCGCAGAGAACCAGGAATCTCTGTGGAGTCAGGCTAATCGAGATATCGAGAAAAAGCAGACTCAAACTCAGCAACAAGCTGAGCAAGGTGCTGTCATTCCAGGACAGCCTCTTCCTGGCAGCTCAGTGAACCTGAGCGATCTGTGGCGCTCAATTAAAGAGAGCATGAAGCAAGTAGCGGAATCCGTTTCTAGCGGTGCTCAAGAAAAAGTTGCTACTAAAAAAGGCCTGATCGAGCTGCAAAAAGATTCGCAAATCCAAATGCTTAACGAGCGTGCGGAGAAGCTTGAAGAGCAGCAGAAAGCGCAAAAAACCCAGGGCATTTGGGGCAAAATCGCCATGGCATTGGGTTTCCTTGCCGCGATCGTAATGGCGCCATTTAACCCTGTGATGGCAGCAATCATGATTGGCGGCATGGTTGCAGGCTTAGTAATCCCTAAAATTGCAGATGAAATCATGAAATCTGCCGGGGTTGCTGAGAGTATTCGCAGCAAAGTAAAAATGGGGCTGGAGATTGCTATCGGTCTTGGCAGCATGATCCTCAGCTTTAACCCAGGCAGTATTGCTTCTTCGGCGGGTAAAGCGATCGCAAGTGGTGCAGCCAAAGCAGCCACTGTGGTGAAAAAGGGATTAGATGCAGCAAAAACCATGAATTCGTTTGCTGCTATTTCTTCGAAAGCCAGCAACTTGGCAGATAAAGTGCGTAAAACGGCACAGCCATTGCTGGATAAAATTCAGGATTTTGCCAAAGGTGGCCAGATGAGTGCAGCGCGCATTGGTCAGGCAAGCTCGGTAGGGTCAAATGTTACCTCTGTGGTAAGCACCGGTTACGGTATTAAATCGGCAGATGTTTCCAAGCAATTGGAAGTGAAGCAAGCGCAGCAAGATGAATTGCAAACACGTATTGAACAAGTGTTGAAGATGATCGAGCAAGCCATGCGCGCGGTGTCGAATGCGTTCCAGTCATTGGCTGACGTAAATGCAGCGCACCGTAGCTTTACCAAAACCATTAACGCTATTCATATGTAAGGAGAGTTTGCTATGCCAATTAATGCTGTTAACCACGCGAATTTCGCACAACCTATCGACGTTGCATCTTCCTCTGCTGCTGGCACATCGATTGATGTGGACAAATGGAAACAGTTGGAATCGTCGGTGAAGCAAATTTCAACCGGCACAGTGACCATGTCTGATCTGCTGGCACTGATGGATGAAATTTTAAAAGCTAACCGTGAACTGCGTTCACAGGTGATGCAAAACCGAATTACTGAGGCCAAAGCGACAACCGATCTGGCTGTGGTCCTTGCTGATGATCGTAAGCATGATGCGCAAGTCAAATTTGGTATCACGCTGGCAGCAAGCGTTGTCAACATGGCGATTACCTCGGTAGCGTCAGTGCGTATTGGTCAGACCAAAACGCTGCAAGACAAACACCTGAAATCTATGACTGGTGATTCAGCTGCAAAGGTTTCAGATCTTTCTATGAAAGATATGAATAAGTTCAGTGCAAGTTTGCAGCAAGGACGGACTGCCAAATACAATACCGTTTCGCAAACTGGTAATATGGCGAACTCTATGGTTGGCAATATTAACGACATGCGTAATGCGGAAGAGGTGAAGCATCAGGAAGAAGGTACCGCCAGCAAGCAGCTGAAAGAAAAAGTAGATCAATTGCTGGATACCTATCTGCAAAACCTGACGCAAGCAAGCGTTAAGTTGAATGAAATCCTGGATGCAATGCAGAGAGCAAGTCTGGTAACTAACCGTTAATCAGCTTAAAGGACGAGCGGGTGTGAAGCCCGCTCTGTTTTTGTATGCGTAATGTATCTTTTGTTATGCCACTTAGGGCTGAGCGGGTCTCCGATGTCTCCAGCCCTAAAAATATTCGGGAGGAAGAACAAACCAAACGTGTACGGGATGTTAAAGAATCGGAAAAACAGGAGAAAAAACGCCACCGTATTTTCCGTATCCGTAAAACCCCGATGACGCCGCAACAGCAGCGTCAGTTTGCTCGTTTGTTGAATAGTTATCAACTTCGGGCGATGCGCGATTGGTACAGTTTTTCCAGCCAAATCGATACAAACTCGCTGAACGATGCACAGTTATGGATATTACTGGCGGCGAACCAGAGTCAGCATTTGTACCCAAAATCTGTTCGAAAGCAGATAAAACAATTTTTGGCCTCTGCCAATATTGATACAGCACAACTAGAGAGTCAGCCGGACAGTGAGGCAGTACAGCAATTAATTGCTTACGAGCATTATCTTGAGGGGCTGATTTCTATGCTTGTTTTGTGTCGCCGTTTCGACGAGCGAGAGAAGAAGAATCGAAAGAAATTGAAGCAACATTTTATTGACGATGAAGCATTTCAATCTGAAGCAGACGACGATGGATCCCTATCAGATCCTGAAGAGCAAATCGACCAGGATCAGTTGGAATGGTCTGTCTGACAGCCAGCAATATATAGATAAAACCGCCGTCATCGAATGGTTTGGTGAGTTGCGTGAATACTCAGAAGAGTTGGTTCAAGATATTGTGGTTAAAGGTATTTTAGAAAATGAGTTCCATAAGATTACCTTTATTCTAAATCTTATTCAAAACCCTGAGTTTCACTCAATGAGCTCTATGCAAGTCTATCAATTACTTTATAACTTTGTGTGTAAAACACCACAAAGCATTCTTGGTTGGATTGAAGAAAAAGATTTTGCGATGAGTCGGGATGTATTAGCTATTCTGGCAAGAAATCGTTAAAGGTATGTACAATGAGTCACTCGAATTGCGCTATTGTACCTGCGTATAGTGTTTCTGAAGATGTTTTTAGAACGGTGAACGATATAGCGGGTGCGGTATTTGATAATAATATAATTAGTTTGTCTTTCAATGGGGGGGTAACAAAATACACTTCCAGTTCTAATGCTTTAATTAAGTGTAAGTTAAAGACTGCTTATTTAGAAGCAACGCTCTATGTCGATAAATCTGAAGTTGAGCGTTTAACCGGATTTGAATTTTGTTACATGGATGAGAAATATCTTTCTTATCTTATGTCACAGCATCTGTTGAAATATGGGCTTTATTTTGAATCCGTTATCTTTGGCGGGCGAGAATTAGAAGAGTACTTATTAGCAAAAGCATCACTCACCCTTGAGCATATAAAGATGGATGTGATGGTAGAGATAGACAGTTTGCTCGTGGATAAAGCCATGTTGATGCACAGGCATGCACAACTGCCAGGCACACTGCCACTCAATACATCACTGAGTCTTTTAGAGACAGTGTTAGATAGCAATGAAATACTGTCACTGAGTACTGAAGATGTCATTCTTGTTTATCCCAAGTAAACACCATGAAGTTAGATGACATAGAACAATTTCTTCTCAAACTAGAACAGAATGAGGAAGTGGTTTTCAGAGATTGTCAAGATGATCTGATATTTCCTCTTATTCCGTTTTTTCAACTTGTTTACGTGTTGAATTTGGATGAAATTATACGGTTTATTATTTCCATAGAGCACAGCCAGAATGGAAAACTAGTAAGATTAGATAACACAATCATGATAACAATCCCAGAAGATAGTTATGATGAAGAACTATTGAGAAGATTAAACATTCAGCTTCTGGAAAGGATGAGGTTCTGATATGCCGCACAATATATCGCTAAACCGTACCGCTCCCATTTCAGCTCCTGATTCCCGTCAGGAGCTTTCTGGTATATCCGTAGCGACAGCCGCGAGTGCATTATCTCGTGTTGATTCTCAGCGCAGTACGGATGAATTGGAACTACCGCAAGGTGTTTCGGCTTCTGATAGTTGTTTAGAAAGCGAGGATACATCACGCGCTGAACAATCAGAGCTGAAAAACGACCAAGCTGAGAAAAAGAAAAAAGTTAATAAAAAATCAAACAAATATAGCAATAATACCAAAGCGAAAGGACATTTAGCTGCCATTGCAGGTGCGACAACACTGGGTGCAGTTCTTGCGCCGTTTACAGGTGGTTTGAGCCTATTGCCAACCGCCTTTGTGGTGTTGTTTGGTAATGCGACTGCATTGGCCATGTACGGCGGTTCTGAGTTTGTTGTTGGCCAGCAAGGGCCAAAAGATCAAATCGAGGATAAGAAAGAACCGGAAGAAGACAAGCAACCGCAAGACCTTGTACCTGTTGAGGATCCTCGTCCAAACCGTAACTTGTTTGGCCTTGATGAAGTGGATGCACCTCATCGTAGACCGGAAGACAATGGGCCTGGCGAAAACGAGCCAGGGGCTCGTGGGAATCATTCCTACACCTATGCGCCAGTCTTTAACATCAATGTGGGCGATCTGAATTTTTCGCAATTCAACACCCAAAATAACACGCAGAACAATACCCAAAACAACAATGACGTTCCGCCACAAGGTGAGAACAATGAACAGCCACCAACGCTGATTGAGCGTACCATCGAGAGATTTGGTGAGATCCCGGTTACCAATGTGGTTGAAATCGATCGCCCAACCTTGATCAGGGAAATCCGCGAGCAAGGACCAATCATCGGTCCTGAGCCACAAGTTGATGAAATGGTCGATGCACTGGTTGCATTCCACGAGCAAGTGGGTGAGGCGAAACTCATCAAAGTTGATTTCGAAGGCGGTCATAAAGCTTACATCGGCGGTATTCCAGAATCAGGTGACGCTGAGACCGTTGAACCGGTTAAAGCGGAAGTCGTTGTAGAAAAAACCAAAAAACAATGGCCTGAAGTTAAACCTGCGCAGCGTCTTATCACGACCAATGGTAACGCAACTGTTGGCATGTATTCGGGTTATCACAGCGCTAAAATTGAGCATCAGGGACAGACTGTGGGTTATGCCAATGTTGAGCACATTGTGAAACAACCCCAGTTTGCTGAGATTATTCCGCCTTCACAAAGCGGCAAGAAAGATATTGCCAGCCAGACAGACGTTGAACATTCATCGGTAGCGACTCAAACCACGGTTGAGCAAGGCACACAAACAGAAGCCACTTTTGTTGATGCGCAAACAGGATCTGAAGCAACAGGTCATGCTGTAAAAGCAGAACTGGTGACAGATCATGTCAACGTTGAGCAGGCGAAAAGCGGCGCAGTGAAGAAATGGCCAGAAGTGGCGGCACCTCAGCGTGTGATCACTACATCAGGTAATGCCAAAGTCGACGGTAACCCGGGTTATGTGAATGTACGTGTAGAAAAGAATGGGCAGACTGTTGGTTACGCACGCAGTGAACGTGTAGGCAGCCAATCTCAACTGGCTGAAACCGTGAACATGGCGCAAGGCAGTGATGGCAAGGTTCAACAAGGCCAGTCCACACAGGCCAACCAAGGCGTAGAAACGGTGGGCACCCAGACAGGTGCCGCACAGACATCGGTATCTACCCAAACCACGGTTGAGCAAGGCACACAAACAGAAGCCACTTTTGTTGATGCGCAAACAGGATCTGAAGCAACAGGTCATGCTGTAAAAGCAGAACTGGTGACAGATCATGTCAACGTTGAGCAGGCGAAAAGCGGCGCAGTGAAGAAATGGCCAGAAGTGGCGGCACCTCAGCGTGTGATCACCACATCCGGAAATGCCAAAGTCGACGGTAACCCGGGTTATGTGAATGTACGTGTCGAAAAGAATGGGCAGACTGTTGGTTACGCACGCAGTGAACGTGTAGGCAGCCAGTCTCAGCAAGCTGAAACCGTGAATGTGGCGCAGGGCAATGATGGCAAGGTGCAGCAAGGTCAGGCGACACAGGCCAATCAGGGCGGGAAATCGATTGCGGCGCAGACGGGTGAAGCGCAACAGGCTGTTTCAACACAAACGGGTATAGAGCAAGGTACGCAAACCGACGCGGCTTTTGTTGACGCTCAGGTGACCACAGAAAACGTCGGCCGTGCAGTAAAAATGCAGCAGGGCTCAGAGACGGGCGGTGTTGAACAAGGTTCTCAGACATCATCGGATGTTGAAGCCAATGGCAGTGTTACGGCTGACAAGTACGCGGTGAAAGCAGAACTGGTGACAGATCATGTCAACGTCGAGCAGGTGCAAAGCCGTGATGGAAAGAAATGGCCAGAAGTGGCAGCACCTCAGCGCGTGATCACCACCGCAGGGAATGCCAAGGTTGATAGCAATCCCGGTTATGTGAACGTACGTGTAGAAAAGAATGGCCAAACTGTCGGTTATGCACGCAGTGAACGTGTAGGCAGCCAGTCTCAGCAAGCTGATACCGTGAATGTGGCGAAAGCCAATGATGGTAAGGTGCAGCAAGGTCAGGCGACACAGGCCAATCAGGGCGGGAAATCGATTGCGACACAGACGGGTGAAGCGCAACAGGCTGTTTCAACACAAACGGGTGTAGAGCAAGGTACGCAAACCGACGCGGCTTTTGTTGACGCTCAGGTGACAACAGAAAACGTCGGCCGTGCAGCCAAAATGCAGCAGGGCTCAGAGACGGGCGGTGTTGAACAAGGTTCTCAGACATCATCGGATGTTGAAGCCAATGGCAGTGCTACGGCTGACAAGTACGCGGTGAAAGCAGAACTGGTGACAGATCATGTCAACGTCGAGCAGGTGCAAAGCCGTGATGGAAAGAAATGGCCAGAAGTGGCAGCACCTCAGCGCGTGATCACCACCGCAGGGAATGCCAAGGTTGATAGCAATCCCGGTTATGTGAACGTACGTGTAGAAAAGAATGGCCAAACTGTCGGTTATGCACGCAGTGAACGTGTAGGCAGCCAGTCTCAGCAAGCTGATACCGTGAATGTGGCGAAAGCCAATGATGGCAAGGTGCAGCAAGGTCAGGCGACACAGGCCAATCAGGGCGGGAAATCGATTGCGACACAGACGGGTGAAGCGAAACAGGCTGTTTCAACACAAACGGGTGTAGAACAAGGTACGCAAACCGACGCGGCTTTTGTTGACGCTCAGGTGACCACAGAAAAAGTCGGTCATGCAGTAAAAATGCAGCAAGGTTCAGCGACGCAGGATGTGGCAAAAGGCACTGAGCCAGAGTCAGGCTTTGTTGACGCTCAGGTGACCACGGAAAAAGTGGGCCATGCAGTAAAAATGCAGCAAGGCTCAGCGACGCAGGATGTGGCAAAAGGCACTGAGCCAGAGTCAGGCTTTGTTGACGCTCAGGTGACCACGGAAAAAGTGGGCCATGCAGTAAAAATGCAGCAAGGCTCAGCGACGCAGGATGTGGCAAAAGGCACTGAGTCAGAGTCAGGCTTTGTTGACGCTCAGGTGACCACGGAAAAAGTGGGCCATGCAGTAAAAATGCAGCAAGGCTCAGCGACGCAGGATGTAGCAAAAGGCACTGAGCCAGAGTCAGGCTTTGTTGACGCTCAAGTCACTACAGAAAACGTTGGTCATGCTGAGAAAGCCCAGCAGGCGACAAAGACAGCCGATGTTGAGCGCGAGCAAAACAACGGGGGAAGAAAGTGGCCTGACGTTATCATGCCTCAACGCGTGATCACCACGGGAGGTAATGCAAAAGTTGACGGTAATCCCGGCTATACGAATGCGAAAGTCGAGATTTCTGGCGCAACATATGGTTACCAACGTGCGCAACGTTCATCTAGCCAATCGTCTTTGTTTGCCGGGATAAATCCGCTGACAAGCAAAAGCGAAGCAGCAACTGAGCGTAAAAAAGTGGTATCAGACATTACCAAATTGGTTGATATTGAAAGTCTGAAAACCACGACGGTGAGCCAGCAAGACGCACCACCCCGTTATGTTTCAAAACTTCATATCACCTTAAAAGGGAATCAAGGTCATGAAGCATCAACAGCCAATGGGACGCATGATGAATGGCAAGCTCCGACGCTGATCAAAGACGGGGTAGGTGTTAACCGTGCAAATAAGGTAACGGTGAGTAACGGTGCTGAAGGTCTTAATATGGCTGTCGCATCAGAAAACACTGAGGCCGTAAACTCAGCGATCGTACAAAGCAACATTACGGGAAAGAAATGGACCGTTAAACTGCCGCAACCTGTACTGACAACACAAGGGACGGTAAGTGCGAGAGGAAAAAACTTCACCCAGGGGCTCTTTAACAACATGAGAGATCTGAACACAACTAAAACCCAAATTGAAATGACATTACCGTCAGGTGATATCACTGAGAAAAAACCGGTTTCCGTTGTGGTGGTGGGCGAACGAGCACTCCCCGTGAAGCCCCTCCAGCTCAGTAATCTGAAGGTTGCTTCATGATGGCATAATCTCACATAAAATGAAAAAAGACTAAATCAGCATCGTTCAGGTTTAGTCTTTTTTTTTCTTTTGAAGGGGGGAATTTGGGATAGATAAAATCTGAAAAATTTTGAATGAAAGGGTGAGTTCCTTGTATATCGAATTAGATGCATCGCAAAAAGCGATTCCTCGCGTGGGCTTCGTGCGGTCACGCCAATCTAATCTGATCAAGCGTTCTGAAATAGCAACTTACCAGGAGTCTAAAGCGCTCATCATGGCGCTAGAAGAGAAGGTAAAGGAATATCAGGCATTGCTTGAAGAACAAGTGCTTGTGATGTTGGAAGAGAAAGAGCAACTGTTAAATAATGCTATAGAGGAAGAATACTTAAAACTGTCTGATGCGTGGCAAGAGCAGCAAATTGAATGGTTCAATGTTGCTGAAAAGGAACTCGCTCGCCACTTAAGAGAACAGGAAGAAGCGGTCTCGGAGATTAAACGAGAACTGAAACATCAGATAGCCAGTGAAATTCAGGCACGTTTAACCAAGCTAACACATAGTGAGAAGCTGATCTCGCATTTGGTCGAAGTGTTGCACAGTGAAATGGATGATGTTTGTAAAGAATTGCAAGTGGAGACGAAGCAACAGGAAGACGGTGTCATCCTGACTATCGAGAACGAAGATCGCATTATCACTATTGATAGCAAGACAATCGTTGAAGAATTGAAGCGAGGATTAGACGCAATATGATAGCGAAGTTACGTCTATCATCACTGAAATTACGTAAATCATCGCTGCTCTTTAACCCCAGTAGTGTTCTGATTGCCTTTTTATTACCGACAATCATTCTGGTAACACTGCCTGGCGTGGTGATTGATTTCTTCTTGATGATAAGCTTTGTCAGTTCAGCATTGCTATTAGTCATCATGTTGGAAAACGATGAACCGTTAAAGGTGACGTTTTTGCCCACCATGGTGCTGCTGTTGACCACATTTCGTCTTTTGCTTTCGATTGCGACGACACGAAATATTATCGCAAACGAAGATGTGGGGCAGGTCATTGAAACTGTTGGTCAGTTTGTAATGGGGGGGAACTTACTCTCAGGGCTGCTGATATTTATCATTATCACCATTGTACAGTTTCTGGTGGTAACCAAGGGGGGGGAGCGTGTGGCTGAAGTGGGCGCACGTTTCTCTCTGGATGCGTTGCCAGGTAAACAGATGACGATCGATGGTGACTTAAAAAGTGGCTTGATCACGGGTGAACAGGCCCAGAAGCTGCGTGCAGATCTGGGTACAGAAAACAAACTGTTTGGTTCGTTAGATGGCGCGATGAAGTTCGTAAAGGGCGACGCAATCGCGGGTATCTTAATCAGTTTAGTGAACCTTTTTGGCGGCATTTATGTCGGGATCAACCAGTTTGACCTGTCATTGGCAGACAGTGTAAGCCGATTCTCTGTATTGACTGTCGGTGATGGCCTGGTGTCACAAATCCCCAGTTTGTTGCTGTCTATGGCGTGTGGTGTATACCTGACCCGTATTAAAGGGTCGGATGATGAATCCACCTCATTTATGACACAGCTGATGACGCAGATCCGGACATTCTGGAAGAGTCTGCTTGTGATCGGTGTGATCATTATTGTGCTGGGTATCGCCAACCCTAACTTGCTGTATATTTGTATACCGCTAGCCATACTGTGTGGTGGCCTGGCAATGTGGCTCTGGAAAAAAGACGATAACGAGGTTGCCGTCAGCAGCTTTGAGCCTAAAGGCCATGGCTTGTTTGAATCACTGAAGTTTGTATTCCGTGATAGCCAATATCAGAGCCTGGTTCAGCGTAATGTTGAGAACAAAGAAAAAGTGTTATGGGGCCAGGCATTGGGGTCACCCGCGGTGCTTGTTGATCCAACACTTGAGGATGATCTGAAGGTCTATGTTTCTGATATTGAAATGTATAGCTACAAACATGCTGAAGCAGGCAGTGTAGTAGACATTCAGAATGATGAATTGTTCGTGGCTTCTGCGGATGTCGCCAGTAATTTGAATAACATCATCAGTTACTTTATTCATCATCGCTTTATTGAAAAATATAACCTTCAGTACAGTAACAACATTGTTGCGGGCTTGGCACAGCAAAGTGAGATCATGAAAAGTGAAATCGACTCTGCTGTGGGGTTGAATCGCGTGCATGATGTGTTGAAACAAATGATCCGGTCACCGGAGTTTTATCTGGACCGCATCAGCTTCTTCGAAGCATTAATTTACTGGTCTCGTGTTGAAAGTGATCCGAGAAACTGGTTAACTCGCATCCGCAGCCAGGCAAGGTATGACATTACGGCGAATTTGTTAAACCAAGAAGGTAAAGTCAATGTTGTCTTGCTAACCCCTGAGCTAACTGAAGAGATATCAGGCTTTGTGGCTGGTGAGTTTGATGATGTTGATCGTTTGATCGCGGTACAAACAGGGCTTCGTAACGAAATAAAACGACTGCTTGTTCAGTATGGTGTTAAACCTGTGGTTGTCGTGAATGAAAATGAACTCAATGTTGTGAAAGCATTCTTCCAACAAGTCATGAGTACCGTGATTGTTTGCAGCCATGCAGATATTGTTAACTCTAATTGTATTGAAAACTCGGAGACAATTAACATTTAAGTAATGATTCTCGGAGGGTATGATGGAGGAATCTACAGAACCCAAGAAATATCCGCCCACAGAAAAGAAATTACGAGACTTAAAACAAAAAGGTCAATTTCCTAAAACAGAGCTGGCTGAACCAACATTAGAGTTGGTCGTATTTACAGTGATCATCATACTTGCGTTGTATTATTTGTTTGAATACTCAAGCGAATGGTTTTCAGCAATACTGCAAGCAGATGTTCAGGTTGGATTAGACAGTGGCTACGATGTGCTCTGGTGGTGTATTGGTGGTTTAGCTCTGTTAAAATTAGTGATGGCGGCATTTGAATGGGTAATGATCAATAAAGCGGTTGTCAGCACGGAAGCACTGGGGCTGAAAATGGATAAAATAAACCCAGTCAACGGTGCTAAGAATATATTTGGTATTGAGGCAATTTCCCGTTCACTCAGAAAAATACTGGAGCTTTTATTTTTATTGTTTTTGCTTAAGTATGTGGCAGATGTATTGGGGAGTAAGTTATATCAGTTACATGAAATTAACAATTACCCGTATTTTATCTACTACTTAATGCTGTCAATTTTAGCAGCGTCAGTATTTTATTTGATATTTGGTGTTTGTGTGGGCACGGTCGATTTCATGGCAGAAAAATACCATTTCATGCAGAAAAACCGTATGACATTCACCGAGATGAAAAACGAGTTGAAGGAAACCGAGGGTTCTCCAGAAATAAAGTATGAGCGAAAACGGCGAATGCGTGAGGTAATGGAAACACCAATAACGCAGGGTAGAAGGCCGAACTTTGCTTTAGCAAACCCAACGCATATCTTGGTGCCGATTTGTTATGACCCCAAGATTGAGCGTGTGCCAGTGGTATTAAAAATATGCACTGAGTCGCTTGCGTTGGAAGAAAGAAGCCGATTGGAAACAATGGATATTCCGATTATCGAGAATGTTCCATTGGCGCGTGCTATCTACACGAAAATGAAGCAAGGCGAAGATTTTCTGCCACCCGAATTTTTCCGTGATGTCGCAATCATTATTTCTCGATTAAAAAGGAAAAATAATGTTTAAAAAATCACTACTTGCTAGCTCTTTTGCATTGGCATTGCTTTCTGGCTGTAGCAACCAAGTGAAAGACAATAACCTGATTTTAGATCAAGAGTGGCAGCCTGATATTTACAATATTGTTGTTTCTCACGTGGGTGATGTCGATAACGTGAGATTTTGGGTAAGACGGGCACCCACGTATGAAGATGGTTACCCCCATGCATTGGCCTGTGTTGAGGTTGCACAACCCCTGGAGCCAAACCGTTTTTACATTGCGAACCTCAATACCTATGGCTTAAATCAGGTTTACAACTGTGAAGAAGATTATTGGCGTTACAGCAACCTGGTCGATCCGTATGCCAGCCGTGAAGTGGACTTGAGTGCCTGGGATCCTAAAGCAGCGCAGCGTCGCTATTCGAGTTATCCCGTTAATATGAACACCAATATGGATGGTGTGCAGGGCATGTTAACCGGCCATGGTCAACTGCGTTTGGTATTCAGCGATTTATTCCCAGTGAATGAATACCAACTGACTAATAAAGGCGTGCAAACCCTGTTTGAAGTGATTGACAACCTGAAACACCTTCCGGTTGATGAGCTGACCATTTATGGCGTTGCGGATTCTTCCGGTAATTACAAAAAGAACCGAGTATTGGCGGATCGCCGGGCTCAGTCTGTGAGAACGTTCTTGGTTGAAGAAGGTTTGAACTATATGCCGATGAAGCTGCGTGGAACGGTAGAAAATGGGCTTTCCACCCCACAACAACGCGTGATGCAGCGTCGATTCGTCATCGAAGTGAGGTTCCGTACCGATGAAAAATAGGAAGTTCGCCTTGCTGGTGAACGAATTTGCTCAAATGATTGGACAAAGCGCGGTCTCTTTGGAGAGGGATCAAGGTCTCATCTGCCATTACCAAGGGTGCGACCTCCGCATTGAAGACGGTCAACGCATCGGATTGTCCAACCAAATCGTGGTGCTCGCGGTGGTAGGGCAAAAAGTCGCCAGCAAAACACAGGTGAAAATCAATGGGTCGTTTGCCCTGAGTAAAGATGGCTACCTGGCCGAGATAAAAAAACTGGGATGTTGTTTGGTGCGCCATATACCGATGCCGGAGCATCCAAGAACCTTACTGGAAGAAGTCAACAATAGCCTGACGCTTGCAAAGCAAATTCGACAAGAGATAGAAAGCAATGTGGCTCGTTGAATTTTTTAGCGGATGTATTAAAGGTGTAACGTTACCGATTGAAAATAAACTGGTGTTGGTCGGTAGCAGTGAAAGTTCGGATGAAAATCGGATCCCTTTGCCGGAATTTTTATCTGCGGATGAGCACATTGAACTGGAAGAGCAAGGCGGGACTATCCAGGCGAGGGGACTGTCGAAAAAAACGCTGAAACTGACGGAAAATAAACTCTATCGTTATAAAGGGTTAACGTTGTGTGTTTATCGTCAAGGTAAGCGTAACCCTTCGTTAAAGCGTTTTCGTCTGAAACAGTTCCAACCTCTTCTTTTGGTGAGTGTAGGTGTGCACCTGGCATTGGCGTTGGGGGGTTATGCGCTTAATGAAGAGAGGCAAGCTCAGCTATTTGGCAAATATATGCAGGTGTTAAACAGCGGTTATATCAAGCAAGGCCAGCTATACACATTGCAACAGCCTGATTTCAGCGAGTTACCTAATGCGTGGGGGAAATACATTCAGACCATTGAACCCAAAGGGAATTTACAAGCTAGCCAGTTTAATTTGGAGCTGATTTCAAACTATTCCGGCAAGCCGATAAAAGGCGAAGTGGTCAGCTTGTCAGAACACGATCAAATTCGAGTGGAAACGTTTGAGCTCGACAACTTGGTCATGGCTGCCCTCGGTAAACACGCGATCAGCTTTTATAAAGATGGCGATCACTGGTTTGTGTCTGATCCAACCCGCGCGAAGCAGGTACTGACAGACAGTGGACTGAACGACATGATCTCGAAGCTGAAATCCCGTGCTGATGGCGCTGAATTGATCACGGATGCGGAGTTCCCTTACTCCATATTCTATACCTCCCATTCGGGCAAATATCTCTATGATGATTCAGGACGTTATTGGGAAGGTAGCCGGGTACCTAAGCTGGGCATTATTCAGGAAATCAGTGAGGATCGGGTTGTTTTCTTTGATGGAAAACATACACGTGCGTATTTAATTCATGTGAAGTAAGAGAAACGACGATGCATAATGTAACACTTAATCATGCTGGCAGTGCCGCGGGAATATCAACCCATGATCGTCAGGCTGCCGCGCAACAATTAACAGAGCAATATCCCATTATTAAAAAGGCGCAGGAAGAAACAACACCGCCTAAAACCACCGGAACCATTAAAGATCCTTTGGATTTGATTGATGAGCTGTTGGGCAAATATCTGGTTGAGCAAACCAACCGCGCAGAATCTATGGCCGACAGCGTAAAAACCCGCTCCAATGCCATTTCTGAAATCAGCCGTCTATGGGGGTTGGTGATGCAAGAAACCATGAAGGGGACTAATCCTAATGATAATGGCAAAACAGTAAAGTTTAGTGGACCTGCAAAAGAATATCTTCAACAAATAGACAAGATTATCACAGACCAACTTAAAGATAAGCGTGGTATTTCGGCGATAACTGGAAAGAATCTAGATACAACAAAAAATATGAGTGTCAACTACACCGACCTACAATCTTTGGATGCAACCGTCACCGCATTTAACGATACCATCCAGGTGGATATTGACACTGAGCAACAACGTTTCAGAAACGTAATGACTGAAATTTCTTCGGCACAGGAAGAAATTCGAGACGTACGTCAGGTCATTATCAGACTTTCACAGGCGATGTAACCATGAAAATAGCGTTAGATGTCGTGATTGCCCACTGCAACCTGACCTTGGATGAGTTGAATCAACTCAACAAAGGCAAGATGCTAAAGATTGATGACTTTGTTCAATCAGAAGTGATGTTGAAAAGCGGTAATGAACTGGTTGCGACGGGGCGACTGATCAAAGTTGATGACCAGTATGCAATAACGGTTGATTTTGTGAATGAGGTGAAACAGTAAAAGGGGTGGCGCACCCCTTTTGTTTTAATTTACAAATGTTTCAGCATTTTTCATGGTTTTTCATCATTTAATCACAACTTCATGCCGCTGATAGGTGACTATTCTCCATCATGAAAAAAGATGCTCTGCGAGTGTATCCTGGGTCATCTGATAGGAGAGTTGTCCTTTATAACAATAATAAAACAAACAAAATACAGAGTGATTAGGTAGACGATGTTAAGAAATTACTTACTTGGCAACCAAGTTATTTTTGACACCCTGAAACGGGAAGTGCTAACCACAGACAAAATTATCAGCCTGGGAGGGAGGGAAGCTGCCATTCTCAAACTTCTGTGTGAAAACGCCAATATGGTGATCACCAAAGAAGAAATTAATGACAAAGTCTGGGGTAAGGTTTTTGTCAGTGAAACATCATTAACGAAAGCGATTTCTAATTTAAGAAAGTCGCTACAGTTAATTGATGGGGTAATGTGCGAGATCAAAACCATTCCCAAAGAAGGCTACATGCTGATCCTGGAAGGGGAAAACCTTGGCTTAATGGTGACTGAAGATGAGCCACCGCTAGAAGTTAAGCGTATTGAATCGAAAGATCTGGCAATGATCAAACCCCCTTCAGCCAATAACCGAATGCTGTCATCAAATGTTATTGGCCAGAGCCAGCATCCAGCGAATAGCGTATTGATGAAGCCTAGCTGGTTTTTTATGACGATACTGTCAGCGGTATTGCTCTCCTCTATCACCAGTAGCGCCATCGTGTTACTGCTCAAATAAGGTAGAATAAAAAAGCAAAGCGAACAGCTTTGCTTTTTTACATCATATGTATACCCAAGCGATTTAGATATAAAAATTGTTTGGGTATTAATCCCCCGGTAATTTCCCCTTTTCTACAGTCAATTTTTCTTTTAGTCATACAAAGTCAAAAACAGTGCACAACGGTAAGCGGTTAATAAACCCCACATACCAATAATGCCGACGCTTTGACATAGTGCCTTTTTCAACGGAGGCACTATGAACCAAGCACAAAAACGCGCTCACTGGACATCCGTCATCGAGCAACAAAAGCAAAGTCAGCTATCCATAAAACAGTTCTGCGAAGACAAAGGTATTAGCTATCAAACCTTCTTTTACTGGTCTAAGCGACTGCGCACCCCTGAGACAGTGCAGACGTTGCAGCCCATTGAGTTTGATGAGCCGCGCCATTCGCTCTCTGTTGTCCTGTTCTTTACCAATGGTATTCGTGCAGAGCTGCCAGCGGCACTCAGTCCCGCGCAAATCAAACATTGGGTCGACGCGCTGCAATGACACCGTCCGGCAAGGTCTTCCTGGTCTCCGGCGTGACCGATATGCGCAAGTCCATTGATGGGCTGTCGTTGATTGTCGCCGAACAACTGGACATGGATCCGTTCAGCGAAGCCTGGTTCATCTTCTGCAATCGTGGACGAGATAAACTCAAAATCCTGTTTTGGGATACCAACGGGTTTTGGCTTTACTATCGCCGTTTGGAGAAAGGCACTTTCAAATGGCCACGCCCCAACCCTCAAGGCGTGATTGTCATCAGTAAACCCCAGCTTCACTGGTTGCTCTCTGGGCTGTCACTCGAGAACAGCAAAGCCCATCGGCCCTTAAATGGACTGGAAGTGTGACGCCAGATACTGATCGTGATTTTGCACTTGAACGATCCTTTTTAGCCGTCACACTGGGCACCATTCCATGCTGTAGATGATGCCCCAAATGACCGACTTCCCCGATGACATCGAACAACTCAAAGCCATGCTTCTTGCCAAGGATGCTTTGTTGCAGGCCAAAGAGGAGGAGGTCGCCGCCCTGAAAACCCAGGTGCAACTGCTCGTTGAGCAACTCAATCTCAGCAAATCCAAACGCTTTGCTTCCCAAAGCGAAAAAGTCGCCAAAGGCACGTTTAACGAAGCGGAGCAGCAAGACGCGTTACCTTCCTCACCCAAAGCGCGCAAAAAAACCGGCCGTAAACCGCTGCCTGCCGACCTTGAACGCGAGGTGCAAACCCACACCTTAAATGCCCCGTATTGCGACTGCTGTGATGCGCCGTTACATGAATGTGGTAAGGAAGTCAGCGAAACCCTGAAAATCCTGCCCCAGCGCGTGAGTGTCATCCGCCACGAGCGCACCAAATATGCCTGTCGCCAGTGCGAGCAAACAGCTGAAACCAGTAACGTGGTCACCGCCCCGAAACCGGCGAGCATGATCCCCAAAAGCCTTGGCAGCGCCGAAGCCTTCGCGGCGGTGGTCACCGCTAAATACGTGGATGCGCTGCCGCTGTACCGTCAGGTCGACATCCTCAACCGCTCCGGCATTGATATCAGCCGCGCCACGCTGGCAAACTGGTGTGTGAAGCTAGGCAGTAAAGTGCAGGTCATTATCGATGCAATGAAAACGCAGCTTCTCAAAGAAACTCTCATCTGTGCGGATGAAACCACCGTGCAGGTGCTGAGAGAAGAAGACCGACAAGCGCAATCCAACTCCTATATGTGGGTCTATCGCAGCGGCGAGTTCACCCCCAATCCCGTGGTGATTTACGACTATCACCCCAGCCGAGCAGGCGCATGTGTGCGTGAGTTCCTCGGTGATTACCACGGTTATCTGTTGTCCGATGGTTACAGTGCGTATGACACCGTAGACGGTGTCACTCAAGCGGCGTGCATGGCGCATGTGCGCCGAAAATTCACTGATGCCCAAAAGGCATCCCCGTCGAAAAAGGCGGGAAAGCCCGAAAAAGCCTTAGCCTTTATCGCCAAACTGTACGGGATAGAGAAGCGAGCCAAAGACCTGTCGGCACAAGCGCGCCAACAGATGAGGATGCAAGAAAGCCTGCCCATCCTGAATGACTTTAAAGCGTGGCTGGATAGCCTGAGTGTGTTGCCGAAAGGGGCACTAGGCCAGGCTATCACCTACACCAAGAATCAGTGGCCCAAACTGCTGACCTACCTGGAAGATGGACATATCAGCATCGACAACAATGTGACAGAGCGGGATATCCGTCCGTTCACGACGGGGCGAAAAAACTGGATGTTCTCAACGTCAGTCGGTGGCGCGAAAGCCAGTGCCAATCTGTATAGCTTGGTGATGACGTGTCGTGCGAATGATATCAATCCTTACTATTACTTCCGGCACCTGTTCACGGAGTTGCCAAAGCGTTCACTCGCCGATGATATGTCGGATCTGATGCCGTGGAATGTTGATCTGAGTAGCGTTGACTGAGGCTTCACTGGTTTACTTACCGCTTACGCACAACGAGAGTTGTCCGTTTCATATTACAAGCCCGTGAACAACAGCAATATTGCTTTATGTCGGCATCTGAGCTTGCCACTCTCCCTGTTGGAGCGGCAGTCTGCATTCGCATTTCTCCTGCTTTCATATTGTCCACCTTCCCTCTATCGCCATTGTTTCCTGTAATGGCATGTTCAATGTCCATAGACAAACGCTATTTCCCTCATATTTCAGGTAAAAAAAACATCAATTAACATGAAACAGCATAAGGCGCTGAAATTTATCTAAATTTTCCTAATGTGAATAAAGGTGAAAATGGATTCGTAACTTGTGTGGAGTGTTGCTGGAAATAAAATCCCGTCATCCCAAATCGGGGTAAATTTTCTATCAAGTTTAAGAGGTGCTATATGAAAACGAGAATGATCTTATTAGCATGTCTATCCACATTCATATGCAATGTTTCCTTTGCTGAGGAAAGTAGTGATAGCCAAGATCTTACTCCGAGCTTTGTAAACCACATTGTAGATAATGAGATACTCGATACAGAGAATGACAGTATCTTCTCGTTTGGTGTCAGCTCTCACAGAATAAAAGCGGGACGTGCAAACGGTTTCTATGTTTCAGGGTTGATCCCCATTGGCGATACAGACTTCGGTGTTTATGGCCGTGGCAACATCATTTCAGACAAATATAAAACCGGACATTTCTGGTCTTGGAATATGGCGGTTGGCGCTGGTTACTATTTGAATGATTCTGTCATCCCCCTGGCGACAGTAGGTAAATGTTTTTCAAATTACTCGACATGTTATTTCAACACACGCCATCCTACCGCAAATGATGATGATATTGATGCGATCTACTATGGTCTGGGTGCATATATAAAAGATCCTTTTTTTAACGGTATGTGGGAAATTTCTGGCGATTGGAGTCCATACAAAGGATATAACGGCATGTCTCTGTACATTGGTTATGGAGTGAAATTCTAATATGAAAGCGAAACCAATGTTATTGCTAATGGCCGTCTTTCCTTTAGCAAGCTATGCCACAATTTCTGATTTTGATTTGAATATTAAAGATAAAGACAGGGTTTATCATCTAGATAACAATCAGTTATATGTAGACTCTATTGAAGGCTCATATAAAGTTGATAGCCAAAAACATGCAATAAAATCAGAAGAACATTTGTATGATGCGGCTAACTATTACTATATACCATCGGTGACAATCTCTTCACAGATCCAGCAGAAAATGGATAGACCGGGGCATCCTTCTCCAAATACAGAGTTTTCGTTGGAGTTGTCTGCAAGGTTGAAAATGTGGAGTGATACCGTCGGTGATCAAAAAGATGCCGCTTACTATCGTTTGCTGTCGGAGAAAGATACCTATAACCAACGGGTAAATGAAGTATACAGTATTGTTCACCAAAACCTGGTCAAGATCGAAGCTGCGAGAACATTCTTAGAGCGTTCAAAACACTACAAAGCGAAAATGGATTTATTGCTTTCCCGAATGGATGTATCCAGTAAGGCGGGTATTTTGAAAAAATCCGACCGTGTTTTTGCAGACGTGACACTGAAAAAATTTGATGAGTCTGTTCTTAATATTCAATCTCAAGTTGAACAGTATAAGAGCTTAATCAATAACTTAACACCAAACTCACTCTACAAAGATGGGTACGGTCTTTCTAACGCATACATTAAGGAGTATATCAAGCTAACTGATGATCTTTTTGATTTTGACCGAGTGGTAAGTCGTAATTTTAAAATCAAATCAAAAAGAAACAGCTTGATGGCTGATAAATATAATATGGAGGCGACTAATGAAAACTTTAAAGTTGAATTAGTTACTCAGCACAATATTAAAGAAAATAAATTATCTAGCATAAAGAACAAAGATAACGTAGCGACGGAAGGCTACACCTATGACAATGATGGAAACTCTTACATTGGTGTTCAAGCTACATTCACAGGGATCAACTATGCGGGTTTCAAGAACAAACAAAGTGAGCGTGAAAAATATATTCAAAAATCCATTGAGTATGACGAGTTCCTGCACACAACAAAGGTTGAACTTAACACATTGAAAAGCCAGTCAAAATTAATTTATGAAAGAATGGCTAGTGTTGAGAATCAAATAAACTTGACGACAAATGTTATCAAAAATCAGCTGAATGAAATGTCAGTTGACGAATCAAGCGCAATGGATATTTTCAGGAATATATCATCGCTATTAGATTTGGAAATTAACAAGCTTACTATTCTTAATGAGTTGATTGATCTTTCAACTAAGATTAATGAGTTTAATGCGAATATTCCAAATGAGTATGTTATTAAATAAAGTCATTGATAAGTTAAAAACACCATCACTCGATGGCCTATTAAATATATCGTTGAGTAAACCGATAAAGACCTCTGCGTTAGCAGTGTCTGCGGTAGTGATGTTTTATTTGGTCTTTTTGGCCAAGTTTGACATTGTTTCTGAAGGGGAAGGTATCCTTGCTATTAATGATAGTAATGTAAATATCCTATCTCCTTCATCGGGTATCATTAAGTCTATTAATGTGACCCGGGGTGATGATGTAAAAGTTGGTAGTACATTGCTGCTGATAGAAAACATCGAAGATGGCCACAAAAAGGAGCTGTTAACCTTCAATACTGATTTCTATAAGAATGAGGTAGAAAAGTTTTCCAACGACCTTAAATTTCTTAAAAAGACAATAAAGGATGGAAAACCTGCTGTTTTCGAAGGTGATAAATCAGTTGCTGTACTGAAAGTGGAAAGTAAGTATGAGACTTACGTCAATAAAAATAGTGACTTTAATAAGAAAAGTGAAAACTTCAAACTGAAAAAAGAAAACCTAAATGAACAGGAGATGTTGCTAAAACGTAAGAGTGAATTAATTTACAAGTCTTTAGGGGAAACGGTTAGATATTTAGAGTCAAAGCTTGAAGTTGAAAAGATAAAACTGCAAGTTTTGGAAAGCCAGTTATTGCTGGATGAAGCGAAGAGCTTAGCGGACGCTGCATACAGTGACTTTACGCAAACCACATTAGACTTAACAGAGCAGACTGAAGATGAGCTGTTAAAGTCGCAAGAACAGTTAGCGGCTAATATCTCTGAATACAATACGGTAACAGATAGGATTGACTCTACTGTGATTAACTCCACAGTGGATGGTTCTGTGCTGTCCATTAAAGATGGTTTGGCAAAAGGTGTTTTCATAGAACGCAATGCTGAAATACTGACGCTAAAACGTAATGACGACGGTATCTTCGTAGACGCAAAATTTGACTCCAAGTTTAGACCGTACATTTCCACGAATAGTTTAGTGAAAATGAAAGTTGAAGCACCTGGGATCAAAAATGTGTTCTATGGAAGAATTTCTGATGTCAGTGTCGACAGTTTCGCGTACGAAGAATATGCCAAAGAGGGGGGCCGATACTATAAAGCCAGGATTGCGTTCGAGAACTCAGATGAAAATGTGAAAAAGTTAAAGGCATTCATTGGCTTGAAAATGAAAGTCTATGCCATTAACGATGAAATGACATTTATTGAGTATGTCCTTTCAGTGTTCAATAAAGACTTGGATTTTTCTGTATGGTAGGTTTTATTGGCGCGCTCTCTTCATCTTTGTGTATTTTAATTCTTGTTTTTATTACTTTGGTCGTTGGGTATATCGACTCCTTAATACCCAGCTCAGTAATGCAACAAATAGATGAAAACACGTATAGATATCCAGTAAAAACGTATTATGTTTCTCAGGACATCATCACTGAAGTTGAGCAAAAAATTGTTGAGCTTAAAGAAAAAGAAAATTTTGAAACAAACTATCTACAGGTAGGGTGTGAAGGAGGATTTGATATTGATTTAAAATCAGCAGATAACATCATGGTTTTTAATACGATAAAGATGAATTCTCATCAATATAATATACCCGTAATCATGTATGACGGGCCTACGGTATCTGAACATAGTTTGAATTACTGTTATATAGACTTCAAAAGAGAGTGACGATAGATGGATGATGAAAGTGATGAAGTAATGGCCCCCATGGTGGATGCCTTAACAGGAGCAATGTCTGCGATATTGTTGGTCAGTATCTTTCTCATGATCAGTACAATATCTGTTGTTCCTGAATCAGTAAAAGAATACGGAAAAATAGCGTTAACAAAAAACAGTAAGCTTTTTGAAGATATTTTTGATAGAACTCCACCGATACTAGATATCAAGAATTTTAAAATATCATTTTATAAAATATACAAGTTTACTGATGATCAATTGGTCATATTAAAAAATGAATTTGTAGAGCCACCTTCTTCTATAGATGTGTACTCTAGTGATAAGAGTGAGGTTGTTACGTATAACCTGCTCAGTTTTATGTCCCAAGTTGGACTTATTGAAGATTATGACAACATTACCATTAACTTTCACGAAGCAAGAGAAAGTGGTTTAACAGAAATATTTTGGAGTAAATGATGAAATACATTGGCTTCGCACTTTATGTGTTGATTTTTATCTTGGTTGGTTTCTTTAAACCAGCACAAGACTTTTTCAATTCATCGTATGAACTGGCACCGGAAATCACTATTCTGGTATCCATATTTTACACATATATTGTTATTTTGTGCTTTGGCTTATCCTTGTTCCCTAATGCTGTTTCAAACAGAGCCGTTATGTTTGAAAGCCATTTGAAAATGGCAAGTTCAGTGATGGTTTCATTGGGTCTCGTGGGTACATTCCTTGGTCTGGTTGACATGATTTCTGGTATTGCAGCCGCGCTATCAGGTGGCGATGCAGACTTTGCGGCACGTATGGAGGGGCTTCTAAGCGCGATTTCTACGTCTCTTGGCGCGATGTCATTCGCGTTTATGACGTCGATTCTGGGTGTAGGTATCTCTGCATATTCACTCGTTGCAGGTGTTTTCATTATCTCTGCGTATAAAGAAGAAGATAAGAAGAAAGCAAAGGGCAAACAGCCAGCTAAGGACGAATCAATCGACCAACCATCAGATATTCATAAACGTATTGAAGAATTAGAAAAGATCGTTTCAGAAAATAGATTGAGAAATCTCGAAGATGAAGTCTCACCTATCGTATTCTTGAACGATATCAAGTCTACATTTGATGAGGTATCTACACAGATCAAAAACTCAAATTACTATCAAGCAGAGATTTTGAATGAGCTGAAAACCTTGGTTGCTCATTCAAAAGATAATGAGCAGCTGCTCTCTAAAATGGCAAATGATTTGTCACAGTTAGAAAATGTCGCAACACGTACTCAAGTAAGTGGTTTGCAAGCTGAAATTTCAGTTATTAATCAGGGTGTTTCTGAAGTCAGCAGAAAATTGACAGCGGCAGAACAAAAAGCAGAGCGTGTTGTTGATAACCTGAAAAAAGTTTTTGGGTGATTTTTATCGCCTTTTAATCTGCAACGTTATGTTGCTTATCCTTTAATAATTATTGTTTAAATACATATTGTTTAAATATTTATTATTTTTTAATTGACGAGAGTTATTGTAATGCAAGATATTAAAATTAATGGTACTGATAGTATTCAGGTTTCCGGTTTTGATATTCGAGTAACGGATGCAAGTGGTAATGTCACGGTTTATGAAGGCGGTCTTCAAGACCTTCTTCGTGGTAAATTGACATTTACATCAGATGACGGTTCTAAAATTTCCAACTCGGCAATTCTATCTGGTATTAACCTAGATGGTATGTCCGGTCATATCATTCCAGAAGTCATCTCTAACGATAAAAACGAAGACAATAAAAAAGCCTCTCAAAATAATAAAGAGAAAACACAAGAACAGCTCAAGGAAATTCAGAAACAACTGGCTGAATTGAAAGAGCTGAAGAAGAAGCTAGAGGAAGAGCAAAAAGAAAAGAGTGAATCTGAAGAAGAACAGCAACCTGTTAATGAGAACGTAGAGCTGCTTAATCAAATGATTGCGCAGCTGTCTGCGCAGGCTCCAATGCAAGCGATGCAGCAGGAGCAAATGTCTGAAGAAGAGGTGAACGATAACACCAGCACCAAGAAAGCAGATTCAGACGCGATTTCTATGTCTTCAAGCTCAGGTTCTTCAAATGCACCTGCGGATGCAGAAGTGCCTGCGGATGATGAAAAAGACTCTGAAATCTTTGTTGAAGTAAAACTTTCTGGCCGCAGTGACAGTGGTGAGAAAGGCGACTTTATTACCAATGCTAAAAAGCCTACGTTTGAGCTGAAAACACTGCCAAATGCAACGGTTTCTGTTGAAATCAATGGCGTAACCTATGAAGCCAAAGCAGACAGCAATGGTGCGGCCATTATTTCTGTTGCAGAAGATTTGCCAGATGGCGAGTACAACATGAAGGTGGAAGCGAAAGACGAAGCCGGCAATGTTGCGACTGTGAATCAGCAATTGGTGATTGATACCGTTGCACCGGAAATTACCTTTGATCTGGCAACTGACTCCGGTGTGTCAGACGCGGATGGCCTCACCAATGTAAACAAACCAACCTTTACGGGTAGTATTTCAGGCGACCCAGTGTCTGTTTACATCCAGGTTGGTGATGTTAAATATGATCTGTCCGCTAAAAATGGTCAATTCTCATTTACCTTCCCGATTGAGTTTCCTGACGGTGAATACGAATTCACGCTGCATGCTGTAGACGGTGCGGGCAACGAATCAATTATTCCGCAAAAAGTGATCATTGATACCGTCAATGACTTTAAAGTATCAATGTCAGATCTTTCTGACTCAGGCGTGAAAGGGGACTGGATCACAAACAGTGATAAGCCTGTTTTCCGTTTTGATCACGAGCCAAATTCTACTATTCAAGTGATCTATAACGATCAAGTGATCGATGTAGAGTCGCAAAACTCACCAACCATCTTCCAATTTGAAAACGCGCTGGAAGAAGGTGAGCACACCATCACTTTCGTTTCTACCGACGCTGCGGGTAACAAATCTGAGATCACTCAGACAGTTGTCATCGACCAAACAGCACCAGATTTTTCTATTGAAGGTCTGACCAACGAAGCAGATACCGGTAACGATGGCGATAACATTACCGCTGACAATACACCAACCTTCCACGGTAAAGCTGAAGCAGGCTCTACGGTCTATCTGGAAATTGATGGTGATGTGTATCAAGCCGTTGTTGGCGAAAATGGCCGCTGGTCAATTAATGTTACCAATGAACTGAAAGACGGTGACTATACCGTGGTGTCTTACGCGCAAGACGCGGCAGGCAACATCTCAAAAAAAGTTGAATCCAAAGTAACCATCGATACCATTGGTCCTGAGATCAAAGGTGGTTTTGACGAATCTACTGATACCGGTTCATCAGCAAAAGACGGCATCACCAACTCTGAAAAACTGGCGTTCAAAGGTACCACCGACGCGCACGCCAAAGTGACGCTGACCATTGAGTCTTTGGGTATCACTCAAGAAGTGACCGCAAAAGCGAATGGTGAATGGTCATTTGAGCTGACTGATGTTCCAGAAGGTAGCTACTCTTATGTCATTTCAGCGTTTGACGTTGCAGGCAACGCAAGTATTAAGAACGTTGAAGGCACCGTGGTGGTTGACCGATCAATCACTGATTTCTCAGCCAACATGAGCGCGGAAACGGATTCTGGTGAATCTCAAGAAGATGCGCTGACCAATTCAAAAACACCGACCTTTACCGGTACAGCAGAACCAGGTTCAAAAGTACAGGTCACTATCCGTCCAGAAGGTAACGGTAAAGAGCTGCCGACTTACGCACCAGTAACCGTGGGTGACGACGGTAAGTGGTCTTATACTGTTCCAGATGCACTGGAAGACGGTAAATATACCGTATCGTTTAACGTTACCGATCTGGCAGGTAACGAGAAAACCGTTGAATTGCCGATTGAAATTGATACGCAAATTTCACTGACAGCACAATTCGACACCCATTCCGATTCTGGTGATAAGAATGACTATATCACCAACATCGCGACACCTAAGATTCAGGGTACTGCTGATGCTGGCGCACTGATCAAGCTCACCTTGACGCACGCGGAAACGAATAAGCAAATTGAATTGGAAACCCGTGCAAATGCATCGGGTCAGTGGTCGATCACTGTGCCTAAAGAATTTGCACTGGCAGATCAAGGCGAATGGTCTTGGACGGTGAATGCGACAGACGTGGCGGGTAACAAAGCGGAACCTGTTGAAGGTAAGTTCACGTTCGATAGTGAAGCCCCAGATGTGTCTGTGGAGCTTGTGTCAGAGACCGGCTTTAACCCAACGCACACCAATGATAAGACCCTAGACTTAGCGATTACTACTGAGCCCGGTGCTAAAATCAGCGTTACTGTGTACAAGGTTGAGAAAGGCGGTGTGATCAGCTCGAAGCCATCTTATTCAACCGAAAATCCTGTTGTTGTCGGTGACAATGGTCAGGTTTCTTACGCGGTGAAAGATCTGGCTGATGGCGAATATGTGTATCAAGTCACTGTTACTGACGTGGCAGGTAACGTCACCAAAACAGAGCAGCAGCCAGTCACTATTGATACCAAGGTACCTGAGCTGGGTAACATCACCCTGACTGACAGCTCTGATTCAAATATCAACAATGATGGTATTACCAATGTTAAAGAGTTGAGCCTGAAAGGGGTTGGCTCAGAGGTGGGTAGTCGCATATACATCACAGTTGAAAATAAAAAGACAGGTGAAAAGGTTGCGTTAGAACCTGATTTTATTGAAGTAAACAGTGCTAACTGGGTGTACAAACTGCCAGCCGAATTAGCTGACGGTAACTATGACATTTCGTTTGTTGCGGTTGACTCTGCCGGTAACCAATCACCAGAGAAAAGCATCGATGTCACTATTGACACTGTGGCACCAGAAATTTCTGGCGTGGTGCTGAAAACGGAGTCAGATACCGGTTTTGAGAACAATGACTTTATCACCAAAGAGCAAAGCCCAGTCTTTGTCGGTAATGCCGATAAAGGTTCAGATATCACAATAGCGATTTATCGTGGTGAAACACTGGTTAAGACTGTCACCACAAAAGTGACCAGCGAAGATGGTCGCTGGGAAGTGAAGGTTGATGGCCTCAATGATGGTGATTATAAGTGGGTTGTTTCAGCGAAAGACCTGGCAGGTAACGAAACCGTTCTGAATGATGCAAACCAAACGCTGAAAATCGACACTGCGTACGTAGGCGCGTCCGGTAAACTGCATGATGAGACTAACTCAGGTTCACAAGCGGACAACATTACCAACGAACGCGATGCCAAACTGTCTGGTAAAGGTGAACCAGGATCGAGCGTTAAACTGCTGAATCTGACCGGACCTGATGGACAAACCATCGATGTGTCTGCGGTTGATGCAGTATCTGTTAGCGCGACGGGTGAATGGGAACTCAAGCTGCCAACACTGGCTAACGGTGATGGTAAGTACACTTGGAAAGTTGAGCTGACCGATGTCGCCGGTAACGTGACGACAGTCAGTGGTAACATTGTTCTGGATACCGAAACTGAAGTGACCGCGTCACTGGAGTCTGATTACGGTCATTCTGCCGTCGATGGTATCACCAACGACTCAACACCAACATTCGCGGGTACAGCTGAAAAAGGCAGTACCGTTGAGCTGATCATTCTTGATTCAAATAATAAGAAAGTTGAAGGCATTCCAACCGCAGTAGTGGGTGCAGATGGCACGTGGAAAATCACTGCGCCGGAGCTCACCCTGCAAGGTGAATATACCTGGTATGCCAAAGTGACCGACGTGGCAGGTAACACGGCCTCAACCAAAGAGTCTACGTTTACCCTAGATACTTCTGCGCCAATCATTGTTGACGCGAAGTTGGATCCGAAGAGTGACGCGGGCTTTGAATCTGACATCCCACAAACCAATGTGGATACCCCAACCTTTACGGGCCAGACCTCAGAAGGCTTAGCTTCTGTGGTCGTGAAACTTTATAAAGTGACCAATGGGGTACCAAACGGTGTGGCGGCATACACGTCTGAAGAAGCGAAAGCGAACGAAGACGGTTACTTCAGCGTGCAAATGAAAACACCTGTTGCCGAAGGTGAATACGTTTGGGTGATTGAAGCCACCGACGTGGCGGGCAACAAAGCGGTTTCTCAGCAACAGCCGTTGATCATTGATAAAACCGAGCCATCACTGAGCGACGTGAAACTGTCTGAAGAAAGCGACACCAGCTTAGTGGCGGGTACTAACTACTCAAACGACAACACTCCAACCCTGACTGGTAAAGCAGAGCCAGGTTCACGTGTATCGATCAACCTGACAAAAGCAGATGGTACACCAGTAGACGTTCGGCCTGACTATGTTGTGGTAAACCCAGATGGCACTTGGTCATTTACCCCAACCTCAGCGCTTGAAGATGGTCAATATACATGGACCGCTCAAGCAATGGATGCCGCGGGTAACACCAAAACCAGCGAAAAAATCACGCTGAACATCGACACCAAAGCACCGACATTGAGCGATGTGAAGCTGGACAGCAGCACGGATAGCGGAAGCAATACCAGTGATGGTATCACTAATGATACAACACCATCGTTCTCCGGTACGGCTGAGAAAGGCAATAAAATTGAGCTGAAACTGTTTGATGTCAACAACCCATCAGTGCCAGCCTATGTCTTTGAAACAACCGTTACTGATAACAACGGTGCATGGACGATTAACACCACGGCGTTGCCAGAAGGTTCGTATACCTGGACAGTAGTGGCAACCGATGCGGCAGGTAACACCACAGAGCACAACAGTGATAAGAATCTGGTGATCGATACCTCTATCGATGAGTTCACTGCTGGTCTGGATGCGAAAACAGACAGTGGCGATCACAGTGATGATGACATCACTAACAACAAACAAATTACCCTGAGTGGTAAAGGTGAAGTGGGCGCCACGGTGAAACTGACCTCTTTGGTGAATAAAACCACAAACGAGAAAGTTTCACTGACAGGTAATGTGACAGTGACTGTTGATAAAGATGGTAACTGGACATTGAATGCGCCAGCACTGGGTGAAGACGGTACCTATGAGTGGACCGTTGAGCTGGTGGATATTGCCGGTAATAAGTCAGAACTGAAAGGTGATTTCCAATTAGATACCACTATTACTGTAGATGGCCGTCTGGATGCTGCATCAGACTCTGGTGAATCTGACAGTGACAACATCACCAACAATACCAAGCCAACTCTGTCTGGTACCGGTACTGATGGCGACAAGATCAAGGTGACATTGACAGGACCAGGCGGTTACAGCCATGTAATGGAAACCACCGTTGAGAATGGTACATGGCAAGTAACGGTTGAACCGGCACTGGAGAATGATGGTAAATATTCATGGGTGGTTGAATCTACAGATATTGCAGGTAATACAGCCCAAGATAAAGGCCAGTTCACACTGGATACCCAAGCGCCAAGCGTGAAAGTGTCACTGGAGAATGACTCAGGCCTGAACAAAAATGATGGCATCACTAATAAAGATCTATTGCAAATCAAGGCGATAGCTACCGGTAATGCAGCCAAAGTGGAATTGGTGGTGTGGAAGAAAGGCGAGTCTAAAGAACATGAGGTCTTTAACGAGACTCATGAGTTTACGGGCAATGACCAAGAGCACACCTTCAACGTTTCACACCTGGAAGACGGTGACTATGAGTATCAGGTCATTGTAACGGATGTGGCCGGTAACGTCGCACAGTCTGCTGTTCAGCAAGTGACTGTGGATACTGTTGCGCCTAATCTGGATGAAGTAACGCTTAAGAATACGCAAAATGGCGAGTATGTCAGCGATGCATCACTGAGCTTTAGCGGTACAGCTGAAGCGGGAGCGCGTATCTATCTGACCCTGAAAGACAGTGCGGGTCAACCTATTGATGTTGAGCCTGCATATGTCCAAGTGGGTAATAATGGTTCCTGGACGTATAACCTGTCTGAAGAAACAGCTGAGTTGCTGAAAGACGGTACATATTCTTGGTCATTTGTGGCTGAAGACGTGGCAGGCAACCGTTCTGCTGAGCAGAAAGGGGAATTTAAGCTTGATACCAAAGGGCCTGAGGTCACCTTTACTGGCATCACCAAGGAAACAGATACCGGCAACGCTCAAGATGACATGCTGACCAACAATGAGAAGCCTGTTTTCACCGGTACTGTGTCTGAAGCATCAAAAGTGACGGTGACATTAACACCCGCGAATGGTGGTAAGTCGTACACCTTCACCACCTCTGAGTATGTCAATGGGAACTGGTCGATCACACCAAATGTTGATCTGGCAGATGGTCAATATACGGTCACCATTACTGCGACCGATATGGCGGGTAACGTCAGCAACTCTGTGGTGAGCGAGAAACCACTGGTCATTGATACGGACGTATCTGGTGGTGAGGAGTTTGGCTTAACCCAAGATACTGATTCGGGTATTGACGGTGACAACATCACCAATCAGCAGTCACTTAAACTGTCTGGTAACGTTGAGCCGGGTACAACTGTCAAACTGATCGGACTGAAGAAACCGAATGGTGAATCTATTACCGTTGAGCAAGTGTCTGTTGTTGCCAACGAAGATGGCTCTTGGGAACTGAGCATTCCTAACTTCGGCACTGATAACGGTGAGTACACCTATACACTGCAATACACAGATGAGGCTGGTAACGTTAAAGAGGTTGAAGGCCACTTTACCTTTGATAATCAGATCGAACTGAGTGCGAAATTCGCATCAGAAACAGGTAAAGATCAGGATGTTATTTACACCAATAACAAGCAGCCAGTAATCAATGGTACCGGTAATGCAGGCGATAAAATCACCGTGGTGATTAATGGTCCTGCGGGTACCCAGACGTTGACCACTGAAGTGGGCACAGATGGTCGTTGGTCTGTGACCGCTAATGAGCTGAACCAAGACGGTGCATACACCTGGAAAGTCACTGCAACGGATGCAGCAGGAAATAGCACTGTGGAAAACGGTAGCTTTACACTGGATACCCAAGCACCGACGGCTGAAGTGTCACTGGAAAATGACACTGGCTTTGCAACCAATGATGGCATCACCAACCAAAAAGCACTGCAACTGAAAGTCGATGCTTCCGGTGCAGCGAAAGTGCAACTGCTGGTGTGGAAAGTGGGCAGTGAAAACAGCCCAGCGGTGAATGAAACGGTTAACCTTAATGGTCAGTCATCACATACCTTCACCACCAAGCAGCTGGATGATGGCAATTATCAATATAAAGTCATTGTGACCGATATTGCCGGTAACACTGCCGAATCAACAGTGGGAGCGGTAACGGTTGATACGGCCGCTCCGGAGATTCGTGATGTGGTTGTGAATGGTGTTGAAAACCAATACTTCGCCAAAGATGCAGCTCTGTCGTTCTCGGGTTCAGCTGAAAAAGGTTCACGTATCAGCCTGACGCTGACCAAGAAAAATGGTGAAGAGGTAAAAGTCAGCCCTGCCTATGTGGAAGTTAACGAGCAAGGTAAGTGGACGTACAAGCTGGATGCAACCACAGCCGCTAAACTGGCGGATGGTGAATATACCTGGTCATTTGTGGCGACGGATGCGGCGGGTAACCAGTCACAGGCTATCACCGGCCCAATTGTGATTGACAAAACCGCACCAGCGCTGACGGTTGAAGGCATTACTGATGCGTCAGACAGTGGGGTACAAAACGATAAAATCACCAACAATACGCAGCCTACCTTCACCGGTAATGTGGGTGAATATGCCAAGATCAAGATTGTGATCACACCTGTTAATGGTGGGGCATCGCACACCTATGAAACCGCCGATTTTGTTAACGGTAAATGGGAGTTGCAAGTCGGTACTGCGTTGGCAGAAGGCCAATACACCATTGCAATTACTGCAACTGACCTGGCGGGCAATGAAAGCCCTGTTAAGAACAGCACATTGACCATTGATAAAACAGTTGAAGGTGGTGACAAAGGATCGTTTGGTCTTGCGGATGAAAGCGATTCGGGCACATCGCAAGATGACAATGTCACCAACAAAACCGATCTGAAACTGAGCGGTAAAGTGGAAGCGGGTACCACCGTTTCACTGGTCTCACTGACAGGGCCAAATGGTCAACCAGTCTCCATTACGGATGTTTCGACTGAAACTGATGAACATGGTAACTGGACATTAAATCTGCCAAAAATCGATGGTGATAACGGGGTATATAACTACACCCTGAAATATGTCGATGTGGCGGGTAATGAAAAAGAGGTAAATGGTCAGTTTACGTTTGATAATGAGATTGAAGTAACCGGACAGTTTAATTCTCAAACTGGCACAGCGGATAACATTGTCTATACCAATGACAATACACCAGCGTTCTCGGGTACGGGTACCAAAGGTGATGTGATTCGTCTCACTATCACTGATAAGAAGGGTTACACCAAAACCATCGAAACCACGGTGAATGAAAACGGTCAGTGGTCGATTACCTCTGAGCAATTGCCTGCGGATGGGGAATATACCTGGTCTATTGTGGCAACTGATGCGGCAGGTAACAGACAAGACAACATCAATGGCGAATTTACGCTGGATACCACTGCGCCAGAAATTAAGGAAATTGGTCTGGCTGAAAACTCAGACACCGGTTTCTCGGCCAATGACGGTATTACCAGTGACACCACACCTAGCTTTGTGGTGAAAGGTGAGCCTGGTTCTAAAGTGGTATTGAAACTGTGGAGTGGCACAACGACTACAGGTGCAGCGAAATGGACATCTGAAGCTGTGACCATACCAGAAGATGGTCAGGTGGTGATCCCTCACGCCAGTACATTGACAGACGGTACCTACAGTTGGACTGTAACCCTGACGGACATCGCAGGTAACGAAACTGTGTCTGAGGTACAAACCCTGAAAGTCGATACACAGGCGCCGACAGGCGGTGAGTTTGATTTGGGTGCAAACTCAGATTCAGGCACATCTCATGTTGACAATATCACCAATGTGAAAGCACCGTTGTTTACTGGTAAAGGTGCTGAAGCGGGGGCGCGAGTCTATATCACCATCAAGGATGCGCACGGTGCGCCTGTCAACGTTGAGCCAGAATATGTCACTGTCGGTACAAATGGCTCATGGAGCTACCAGCTGACCAATCAGTTGATTGATGGCAAGTACACTGTACAGGCCCATGTGGTGGATGCAGCAGGTAATGTTAGCAGTTTAACTGAGCAGAACCTGGAGATTGACACAACACCGCCAACAGTCACTGATGTGAAATTAGCTGATGGCAGTGATTCCGGTGAAAACAAAGCGGACAACATCACCAATGTGAAGAACCCAACTTTTACCGGTGTATCAGAAAAAGGTGCAACCATTAGTCTGGTTATCAGCAAAGACGGCCAGGTTCAACACACACTTACTACGGTGGTTGCAGAGGAAAATGGTCAATGGACCATTTCTAATGTGCCGGAATTAGAAGACGGCAAGTACACATGGAGCGTCACTGCCACTGACGTAGCAGGTAACGTGTCTGAAGCAGTTGCTGGTGAAGTGAAGATCGATACTACTATTGATCGCTTTACGGTCCAGTTGGCAGAAGACGATGATACAGGCCATGCAAACAACGACGGCATCACTAACCAGAAAGACATTGTGCTGAAAGGTACCGCGGAAGCGGGGGCTAAAGTGACCTTAAAATCACTTAAATTCGGTGAAGAAGAGATTAATGTTACTTCTGTCGCCGCCGTTTCAGTGGTTAATGGTCAATGGGAGATAGATCTTCCTCTATTAGACAAAGGTGATGGTACTTATACCTATACCGTTGAAATTGAGGATATTGCAGGGAACAAGCATGAAATCACAAAAACCATCACTCTGGATACAGACAAGCCAGGAGTTAACGCAGATCTGGTCGCTGAATCCGACAGTGGGGATGTGAAAAACGACGGTATCACTAACGATAAGACACCATTATTCAAGGGCACTGTAGATGAAGCATCGAAGGTCAAACTGGAGATCTTTAAAAACGGTGAACGTGTTGATGTGTATGGGCCTATTGATGCCAACGGTGAGTGGTCAATTCAGGCGACTAACCCATTGGAAGATGGTGTATATACCTGGAAAGTGACGGCAGAAGACGTCGCAGGTAACACTCATGTGGTTGAGAAAACCATCGTCATTGATACGACACCGCCGGCTTTAACAGCAGGCTTAGATGCAGCATCAGACACAGGTGAGTCTAACAGCGACGGTATTACTAAGGATAACTCGCTGACAATCAAGGGTACGGTAGGTGGCGAAGGGAAGCACGATGTTAAGGTCCGTTTGGAATTTGGTCCAGTTAATGGGCAAATGCAGCAACAAGAAGTTATAGCTGAAAAAGGTAAGTACTCATTTAATGTTGATGTAACAACAGATGGTACCTATAGCTGGAAAGTGATTGCCGTTGACGTGGCGGGTAACGAGTCCGTTAAGACTGGGACTGTTGTGGTCGATACCAAGCTACAAGAATTCTCTGAAGGTACGGGGTTAGAGAGTGAGTCAGATACGGGATCGTCAAAAGAAGACAAGATCTCGAATGACAGAACACCTACTTTCTCCGGTAAAACTGAGCCAAATGCGAAAGTTATTCTGAAACTGCAGCTTAAAGGAAGCAATGAAGAACCTATAACTGTAGAAGCACAAGCTAATGATGATGGTAACTTTATCATCACTGTGCCGGATAATAAGCAATTGACGGTTGATGGTGAATATACCTGGACCATGGTCGCAAGAGATCTGGCGGGCAACGAGAAAACGGTGACCGGTGAGTACACTCTGGATACTACGCCGCCTGCGATCACCTTCGATATGAATGATGATACAGGCAAGGATGGGGACTGGATCACCCAAGATAAGACGCTTTCTATCAACGGGACAACCAATGATTCAAATGCGTCTATCAAAGTAACCATTATGTCGGGTGGTACTGTTGTTGATACGCAAACAGTACAAGCGACAGGTGGCAATTGGTCATATAACTATGCCACAGAACTGCAAGACGGTACTTACACCGTAAAAGTGGAATCGACAGACGTTGCGGGCAATACCTATGTGTCTGAGAAAACGTTGGTTGTTGACACGCAAATCGTCAACGAATTTGAACTGACGTCAGATTCAGGTGCATTGGATGATGACCACCTAACCAATGCTGAGCATCTGGAGTTTGGTGGACAAACGGATAAAGATGCGACCTTAGAGCTGGTGGTTAAGTCTGAAGATGGTCAAAAGGTACTCCATACCTACAGACCAGAAGTGAATCCAACCACAGGACAGTGGAGCTTCGAGCTGCCAGATGTGTTAGCGGAAGGTAAGTATGTCATCGTTGTAACTGCAACGGATGCTGCGGGCAATACCAACACCAGTGAAGATTACAAGGTGGAAATTGACCGTACACCACCAACACTGTCTGATATCACCATGGATAGTGATGATGACACGGGTGTCATCGGAGATTGGATCACTGAAACGCATCAGATATCTATCAGTGGTCAGACGGCGATTGGGGCAACGGTTAAGATCCTGATCAGTGGTGTTAACCAGACGATTACAGCAGGTGTGGCTGCGGACGGTAAATTTACGGCTGAATTACCACGACTGGAATTTGGTGATTACACCCTGACCATTATTGCGACGGATGCCGCGGGTAACGCAACGCAGCATGAGCAAAAACTGTCTGTGAGTCCAAACGTGCTGCCGTTCGTGGTTGGCATTGAAGACAACAGTGACAGTGGCGTGAAAGGCGACAATATCACCAACGTGACCAAACCGGTGATTAGCGGTGCAGGTACACCTGGCTTTAAAGTGGAAGCAACCATCAATGGTCATAAATACACAGCAACCATTGATAGTAAAGGCCAGTGGAAATTCCAGCTGAACCAAGCGCTGACAGATGGCACACACACCATTCACTTTGTGGTGAAAGATGCAACAGGCAAAGAAGTTGAAGTTAAGGATTATCAATTTACGGTTGATACATCTGTAACGACAACGATTGCTCTGGATGACACAACAGATACCGGTGTGAAAGGTGACTTTATTACCAACGCACAAAATGTGTATCTGACCGGTGTCACTGAGGTGGGTGTCACTGTTGTAATTAAGGAAAAAGAATCGGGTAAAGTAATCACCGAGTTTGTCACAACAGGCGAGAGCTGGGGTTACATGTTGACCGGCCTGCGTGAAGGAACACATGATTTTGTTATTGAGTTAACGGATAAAGCAGGAAATACCAGCTCACATGAAACATCAGTGACTGTAGACCGTTCAGCACCTGAATTGACGGTGAAAGTGAACGGTGAGAATGACAACTCTGTGGTTACCAATAAAACGGAACACACCTTCTCCGGTACGGTAGAAGCGGGCGTGCACTCTCTGGTGCTGATTGTGAATGGTAAGGAGCATAAGATCACACCTGAGAAAAATGGTAACTGGTCTATTAAACTGGATCTGCAAGAAGGCTTTAACAACTATACCGTTAAAGCAACGGATGTGGCGGGTAACGTGACCACCAACCAGGGTACTATCAATATCAAGACCTCTATCCGTTTCACCATGGAAGTGGAAAACGACAATGGTCGATTTGAGACAGATAAGATCCTGAATGGTAAAAAAGTAGTTGTGGGTGGTACAGGTAGCGCTGGTGATGTTGTGACGCTTGTGTTGACTGATAGCAAAGGAACTGAAACAACCCATACCTTTACTGTGGATGAAACAGGTCGTTGGAGCCATGAGTTTACTGGACTGAACGATGGCACTTATAAAGTTCATGCAACCATTCGTGATGATGCAGGTAACGAAGCTCAGCGTGAGATCAGTAATATCACTATTGATAATACCAATACTGACTTCAGTGCTTCTCTGGTTGATGAAGATGGTGCGACAAATGACAAGGTTGTTGCGGACAAGCAACCGACGTTCAGCGGCCGCGGTGAAGTTGGTGCGGAAGTGGTCTTGGTAATTAACAATGAAACCTATACCACACAAGTAAGCTCAACCGGCACATGGCAGTTCCAGCTACCGATTGAACTCACAGATGGCAACTATACCGCTAAGATTCACTCTGTGGATTTGGCGGGTAATGAAAGCCCTGAACAGACTATCGAGTTCAAGGTAGACAGCACTGCTGCGACCGTGACACACGAAATTGAAGGTGTGTATAAGAACGGTGATAAGCAGTATGTCAACAGCGAACAAGGAAAGCTGGTGTTCAAAGGCACGGCCTCTGAAGCAGGTAAAATTATCTTGCAAATCAATAACCAAGAGTTTACTCAGGTTATTGATAAAGGCGGTGACTGGAGCATCAATGTTGGCGATATCATCGAGCGTGAACATTCGTACACCCTGATCTTTGAAGATGTGGCAGGTAACAGAACAACCCATAAAGGCGAAGTGATTGTCGATAAAACCATCAACACCTTTGTCGGTTTGAGTTGGGATTCGGATACCTATGGAAACGATAGCCAGACGTTCGATGGCCGTACCAATGATAAGTCATTGAGGTTTGAATTTAACCGCAATACCTCAACCACAGATAAAGATGTGATTGCGACGGTGAAAGTCACTGGCCCAGATAAGACAAGCCATACTTACACCGATATTCAAACATCAAACGGCCATTGGGATATGCCGCATGAACTGACGGGTGGCGACGGTGTGTATAAGTTTGAGTGGTCGTTTGTGGATGCGGCAGGTAACACCAAGACCAGCACTATAAACGTGACACTGGATACCACCATTGAAAAAATGGATATCACCGATATTCAGGTAAATGGTGAAGCACTGGTAGAAAATGAAGAACTGTTTACCAACAAAGACACCCTGTCGATGGTGTTCAAGCCTGACAACGGTCACGAATACGTGAAAGTGGCTGTGGTGGTCAATGGTGTCACCATTCAGGCAACTAAGACCAGTGAAGGCTTTACCTTCTATGGTATTCCGCTGAACAAAGGTGATAACCAATTGACCTTTAAAGCATGGGATGCGGCAGGTAACGTTACCACCATTACGCATACTGTGGTCCAGAAGACAGAGATCAATATAGAAGAATTCTCTATTGAAGGACACGAACAGGGTGATGTAAACAACATTGGTGACTACTACAGCAATGAGACAGATAAAACTATCAGTCTGGCGGGTAAAGTCGATGTGGGCTCTTCATTTACCATCTTTGTCAATGGTAAAGAAGTAGTACACAAAACCGAAGTTGGTGAAAACGGTGAATGGAAACACGACTTAGTTCTGGAAGAAGGTACTAACCGTATTCAGATTAACTTTGTCGATGCGGCGGGTAACGAGAAAGTCGTCAGCTTTAACTCGGTTATCGATACCGTTGCGCCAATCATTACGGTTGACAGCATTGCTGAAAATGACGGCGAGCAGTCAAACAGCAATGATAAAGACAGCGTTGTGACGAAAGATTCGATCACCCTGTCTGGCCGTATCGATAACGGTTCGACCATCACCAAGATCACGGTCAATGGTGTTGTGATTGATAATCTGAGTAAAGCGTTAACCTTTGATGGTGGTAAATGGACCATTAACGTTGATGGCTTAAAAGAAGGTGATAACACCATCGTCATCAGTGCGGTCGATAAAGCGGGTAACACCTACGATCACAATATGACGGTTGTGAAGGATTCACAGGTGACCACTTTGACCGCAAAAGTGTCAGAGGATCAATCAGCCATCGTCGGTACGGTTGAAGCGGGTTCAAAAGTGGTGGTGGAATTTACCAAAGCCAACGCCACAGAGAAGTCTGCTGAGACAGTACAGGTCGAAGCGGTTGTTGACTCAAAAGGCAACTGGACAGCCGAGCTGCCAGAAGGTATGGAGCAAGGTGAATGGTCATGGACCGTGACGGCCACCGATGCCGCAGGTAACACTGCTACCCAGCAAAGCGATGGTAACAGCAACATCGTGGTTGGTGGTAACACAGGTGGAACTGGTGACAATGGTTCAGGAACGCCAGAGGATGAGAACGAGGCGGTAACACTGCCATCATTCCCAGATCAGGATATGGAGACATTACCAGAACTGAAAAATTCTGATGAAGAGGTGAACACATCTATCAATGATGAAACAGCGCAAACAGCGAAACACATTGATAACCAAGGTGAAAAAGATTCAGAAGATGAAGGATCACTCTTGTTTACCCAAGAGTTGATTGAAACAAAAGTCTTCAGCGGTGAATCTATGCCTGATAGCAGTGTTACCCTCGAAATTTCTGGTAAAGTGTACGAAACCGACGCAGACGAAGATGGCGATTGGTTAATTAAAGCGGAATTCAGTAGTCAAGGTTCTTATGACTATCAACTGACTTACACCGATCTAAACGGTGAGGTGAAAGTGGAAACAGGGTCTGTTGATATCAAACAAGTCAACCTGGACATGAATGAAGCGGCAAACCAAGCGGAATCTGACGCCGCAGCGACAGAAAGCGCGTCTTCTTCAAACACGGCGACTGCTGACTATGCATCAAGCTATAGTCATGACTGGAGCGTACCGAACCACGACTATTACTAATGTAGTCTCTCCATAAACGGGGTGTTGCCGCAGGTAAAGCGGCAACACCAAACCGGAAGGAAACCTAATAACACTAGGCCAATGGAAACATTGGCCTAATTTTTGAGGCCTTAAGAGAATGAAAAACGTCTTTATTAGCCTGATTGACGAATTAGAAATTAATTGCCCAAGATCGCTTGAAAAAGAAATCCTTCATGCAGCAAGTGAAGAGCTTATTATTAAGCATATTGAAAAAGGCTTAGACAATAATCTTTTTACCTATAAATTCTTTATTGGACAGATCACACAGAATGTCTCTATTTTGTCCCACTTTGTGATTAGCTATGAAGATGGGTATAAATTAATTAAATACATTAACGGTGCGTATTATGACAGTGCCGGTGCAGCGGTTAATCTGAATGACTTTTTAGGGTGTCGTTATTTCGAATTACGTGAAACGGCAAAAAAAGTGGCATCAGATGATCTGATCACAGAGATATACCATTTAACGCCACTGTGGTCGGTGCTGTTATTATTACTGACCCCGTTTGCGTTGGTCACGCCGTTGTACACCAATATATTTAATACCCGACTGGTGTATTCCAATGCGGTCACTACCTTGTTTGTGGTGAGTGCTTTCTTCCTGATGATGTATATCGGGGAGTTTTTTGCAAAGCGTAAAATTAAAGAAGAATGTTTTAAAGCCAATAAAAGATCATCGAAACTGTTTGAACGCTATCTGTTTTCGTTCTTCCCTTATTTTAATGGCTTTTCATATGCCAACAGTTTAAGAACGGTAGAGCAATACAGGAAGATGGTGTGGGACAGCATCCCGATGATCGCCTCTGATGCACTGTCGTTCATCTTGCTGTTTATCGCCATGAGTGTGTTCCTGTCATGGCTCAGCGTCTACTTCTTGATGTTTTATGCGGTGATCTTTTTTATTTTCTTTGTCTACCGTTCAAAACTGTATAAGAAAATGGCCGACAACGAAAACGCCGCCAACGACATGTTGAAACTGCGTCTGTCTTATATTGATAACCGTGACAGCATCCGTTTTGTCAATAAATTCAACCTGCTGAAGAAATACTACAACACCTACAATATGTCGTTGCATTACGATGAAAAAATTTCTTCCTTCAATTTCTATTGGGATGAATTAACAAAACTGGTGTCTTTTTTGGCGCTGACACTATTGTTTGTTCTGTGTTTTGCCGGGATCAGCACCTCGACATTAAACCCCGCGTATATGATCGTGCTATTTATTATCAGCTCGCGGTTGTCGGGATTAATGGCCCAAATCGTTACACGCTTGTCACATTTAAAAGCGGGCCTTTATCACCTTAAACAATCCCTGGATATGTTGATGGGGGATAATATCACCAAAGACACCATTGATGATGTCGGTGTAAAAGCAGAATCGATAGATAAAATTAAACTGACAGGGTTAACCATTAAACATGATGAAGCCAGCATTCTGGAGAATGTGTCGCTCAAACTGAAAAAAGGCATTCTTTATGGTTTGAAAGGGGGCGTCGGTACCGGTAAATCCACCCTGATGAAAACCCTGATTGGCAGCCACCATAACTACAAAGGGAAAATTGAGTACGCAGGCATCGATTTGAATATCCTCGATAAATCGATGCTGGAATCGAAAGTCAGTTATCTGTCGGCAGACATGAGTTTCTTCTCCGGCACGCTGTACGACAACTTTGTGTTCCGGGGGTGTAATGCACCCAAAACCATGGATGCGATATTAAAAGAGTGTTTCCCGGGGCGAAACTTTGACTACCAGAACCTGTATGTGGATGACATTGACAATATCCCGATGTCTACCGGCCAGAAAAGGAAGCTGCTGTTCTTAATGGCGATATTGAGCAATGCAGATGTGTATGTTTTGGATGAATCTCTGGTCAACCTGTCACCGGAAGACGTGGTGAAATGCCTGGGCTTGCTGAGAAAATACGCCGCGCAATCGATTGTGATCCTCTCAAGTCACAACGATTCGGTGCTCTCAGCGTGCGATGTGGTGCTGGAAATCAAAGACAAAACCATTATTGAACACCAGTAAAGCAGGCAAACTGGAGAAGTTCCTGTCTAACTTGTTGTTATGATTGGTTTATTTTTGCACAAATTTCTGTGACAAAAATTGACAAAAGCCACAGAAATTCTGATTTGCCTGACTTTCTAGGCTTTTGCTGTGGGCGTAAATACAGTTGATAAGACACATTTATCAACTGTGGCACAACGCCAACAAAGCCAGGCAGCACAAGGCTTGCTTTGGATTTTTCGTCGATGATTGAATGAGTTAGCGGTCAGGGTGGAAAAACATTCTCCGAGTTTTGTCGTGTTTTTTCAGTGGATTTTTTTTGGGGCAAATAAATAATGTTCTCAACAAGGCGAAATGCAGAAATCAAAATGGCGCGTAAAAGTAGAACGTGTATATGATTAGTGCGATATATAGTAGCGTCTTGTCGTTTAATCTATCTTTCTAGGAGAAAAAAGAATGAGTTCGGGTGTAAATGCTTTAGCAGGTCGTGCGCTGACAAATGTTATTAACAAAGATTCAGATCTGAAGACTACAGAAGTGGGTAAGAATTTTGAAGAGCTTGTTAATGTTGCAGATTTGGCGGTTGAGACATTCCTTGAACAAAAAGGAACCCAAGATGGTTTACAGTTATCAGCAGCTGAGTCCTTGGAGTTGCAACGTCTGATGGGTGACCAAAGTATTACTGTGCAAACCGGTACTTCAACCCTGAAGTCGATCAAAGATTCCATTACTTCAGCAGCACGTAATATCTAATTACTTTTACTAATCGCAACGCCGGACTATGCCGGCGTTGATGTCGTGGTGAGAAAAGGCATGGTTGAACTATTAAGCCCTGAAAATGCCTATGCGGGTGTTAACCTGGTCACCTTTTTGGTGCTGGTGTTATTATCTGCAGTGGTGTTTATCTGCTTTAGCGGCTTTGTTAAATATTCCATTGTGCTGAATATTATTAAAAACGCCGTAGGTACCCAGCAGATCCCGCCAGCGATTGTGGTCAACCTGCTGGCCGCGCTGATGGCACTGAACAGCATTTGGCCACAACTGCAACCGGGTATTGAGCGGGTTGAACCCTATTTTTCACAGCAAACCCAGGAAGAGCTGAATAAACAGATTGATCAAGATCTGCCCAAAGGGGTAACCATGTATACCCTGGTCAGCCACTGGGCGGAGTTTTTCCCGGAAGTGTTGGAAAATGCCAAGCAGAAAACAGAAAAGCTGACGGAAGTGATCACTCTGCCGTTTAATTTTGACCAGGAACATGACACCTTTAAGTATTTTATCGGCAGTTTAATCTGGGATTTATATAAAGGGTTTGAGCTCGGGCTTAAGCTCTATATTGTGTTTGTCAGTATCGACTTTTTAATTGCGGTGATATTGAGCGGTGTGGGGATGACCATGCTGTCACCAACCGTGATATCCACGCCGGTTAAACTGGCGGTATTTTATTTTTCAGACAGCTGGACGATTTTATTTAAAGCCTTGGGGTAAACCGCATGTCAGTAAGCATGGATCAGTTCCTTTTTCCTAACTGGCTGTTATTTGCGGGTTTTTATCTTTTTTTGAGAATTTTTAATCCCACGCGGCTTTATTTAGATAACACCAGTTGCTTAGCGATTGCCATTATGCTGGCCATCGGGTTAGAAAAGATGCATATTAGCAGCCCTGTCACCTTTTCGTGGGTGATGGGCTGTGTTATTTTTGCGTTCGTCTGCTCGGTGCCCTACTGGCTAAGCGGTATGGTGGGCGGCGTGTTACAGCAAATGTTACTGCTGAACGAGCAATCGGTGCAGGACCAGCGCTTTACAGAAGAATCCGAAGCACTGGCCAAATTGTGCAGCCTGGTGTTTGTGGCATTTGCACTGGAAAACGGGGCAGTATTTAAGCCGCTGCTGGATCTTATTACCAGCAAACATCTCACCCTGAGTGAGGTGTCGTTTTCCAGTCTTTATCATACCGTGGTGGAACATATGCAGATGATTGTCATCATCACCGGAAAATATATTATTCTGATGCTGGTGATCACCATTTGCTGCGGTTATTTGGATTTGTTTTTTAAAAAGGCGTCGCTGTCTATGTTTGTGACGCCCAATATAAAATCGATCGTGATTATCGTGCTGTTAAATATCTGGCTGTTTCATGATCAGTTCTATGTGTTTGATAAGATGATGCAGAGTTTAGGCTATGAGTAGTATTAACCCAATCTCAGTCAATTCCATGGCGCTACATGCGCCACAAAACATTGAATTTGAAGACGTCCTGACCCAGGAAACACAACGCATCGCAAAAAGTGAATCCGCGGGTGAGGATGAAGTTATTTATAACGATGCCCAAATCGCAGACATGATTGTCGCCAATGGAGTGATTAGCGAGTCCATCCGACAGATGCGGGAAAATGAGCAAAAGCTGAAGGAGATCCTCGATGAAGCTTAGTCGGCTGTTGCTGATTTTTTGCTGTTTGTCGTTTACTGCCTCGGCCGATGTGTTGATCAAGCAACAGGACATGGATTTGAGGCAGGCGCTGGATGCGATCGCCAAAGACATGCAGCTAAAACTGGTGTCAAACATTGACAGCAAAACCGGATCGCAACCCATTACCCAGACCATCTCCGGGTCAGGGCCGGCGTTGTTGGCCGAACTGTCTGCGGTGTTTGATTTCGACTGGTACACCTTTGGTGGCACCCTGACCATTCAATCCGGTCAGCAATACCTTAATTACACCTATAAACCGAAGAACATTTCGCCTTCGCAACTGCTGGCTGAAATGAAAACGGCGTTTAAAACCAACACCACCACTAAAATCAAGCTGGTGGAACGTGGTAACTCCCTGTTGTTTTCCGGTACCCGCAGTTTCGTGACTGACGCCATGGGTTATGCCTCGATGGTGGATAAAAACCAGTTTCTCGAAGCGGGCAATAACCTTGAGGTAGCACGTATCGAGTTTAACTATATCTCGGTGTTGGACCGCAGCATTGCCACCTTCGACGGTGAAGTGAACTTCCCCGGTGCGCAATCGCTGATTGCCGCTGCCATTACCAATATCGGTCAGTTTACCAACCTGACCGATGAGGAAATGGCCACCCGCGCTTACCGCGTAAAGCTCAGTCAGGGGGAAAAGCAGGCACTGGAAGAAGACGAAAAGTCAACCAAAGTGCAGGCGTTGCCTGGGCCGAATGCGCTGCTAGTGCGCGGTACACAAGAAGAAGTCAAACTGGCGAAACGCATCGCAGCCCTGATTGATGTGAAGCGTCGCCAGTTGCTGTTTTCGCTCAAAGTGTATGACATCGCTACCGAGCGCAAAGAAAACCTGGGCATTGATGGTGGCTGGGTGAACGGCAGTCGGGGTATTTACGACATTGTGGTGCCGCCTTTTACTGAAACCAAAGACTTCCTGAAGAATTTCCAGGCGCTTTACAGCAATGGTATTGCACGCAGTGTGTATGAAACCAACCTGTTAGTGCTGGAAAACCAGCAAGGACAGTTTGGTAAGAAACAAACTGCCACTCTGGCGCTGGTGTCAAACAAGCAAATCCAGACTGAAAAAATCGAAGCGGATAACAGCTTGTACGTGACAGGGCGTTTGCTGCCATCCGGTCAGGTGCAGGCACGTGTTCAGTATGTTGAAGAAGCGCTGGATGACGAAGGTGAAGAGAGTGAAGGCAGCCAACGTCCACCACGTGTGAGTTCGCAATCGATGACCTCGGAAGTGTATATCAAACCGGATCAAACCGTGATTCTGGGCGGCTTTGACAATACGGTGACTGAACAGCGCATCACTGGTGTGCCGCTTATTTCGCACCTGCCGCTGATCGGTAATCTGTTCAAATATACGTCGGAAAGTAAGCACAAATATAAGCGCTATATATCCATTTCATTTCAGGTAATTGAATAATGCTGAAATGTTATTTTAAGGTGAAAGAGTCGTATCAGGACACGGTGAAATGCCGTGTCAATATTGATACCTTTGTCGGACAGGAATGTTTTGTTTACACCGTCGATGATGAGCGTATCCGGGGCGAAATTGTGAAGGTGATTGGCCCGGATCTTGAAATAAAACTGCTTCAGCCTGGTGCGGTGCAACGGGGCGGGAAAGTGGAAATCACGCCACGGCGCTTCTGCTTCCCGTTAAATGAAGAGGCACTGGTCGGCAAGGTCATTAACTGTTATGGCGAAAGTTTGTATGGCGACAGCTATCTCGAACAGCCGGGAGAGTTTATTGACCTGCCTATCGCGGTGGAGCCGATCCCCCTGCAAATGCGTGCGCCGATTGAAACGGTGTTTCCGACCAAGCTGAAGATTATCGATGGGCTGTTTACCATCGGGGAAGGGCAGCGACTGGGCTTGTTCGCACCAGCGGGAGCGGGTAAAACCACCACGGTATCGATCATGGCGAACAACATGGATGCCGATGTGGTGATTTTTGCCATGATCGGTGAACGTGCGCGGGAAGTGGTTGAGTTTCTTGAAGGGGAAATTGGCCCTGAAGTGATTAAAAAGTCCATCACCATTGTCTCGACATCAGAAGCGAACCCGCTGGAAAAAGTGCGTTCAGGACTGGTGGCCGTATCGATTGCCCGTTACTACATGGAGCAGGGCAAGAAAGTGGTGCTGTATTTTGACTCACTGACCCGTTTTGCCCGTGCCCAGGCGATGCTGGATGGCACCCCGATCAAAGGCGGTATCCCGATTGGTGTATCACTGGCGTTGTCCCGTTTGGTGGAAAGCTGTGGTAACTCCATTAGAGGGTCAGTCACCGGGATCTTTACGGTGCTGATCGAGCGTGAGATTGATGATGACCCGATTGCCCATGAGGTAAAATCATTGATCGATGGACACCTTGTCTATTCCACGACCATCGCGGCGACAGGGCGATACCCGGCGATTGACGTACTAAAGAGCAAGAGCCGTCTGCAAAACAAAGTGCAGGACAAGCATTACGTGCGTCTGTCCGAAAAAATCAAGGATATGGTTTATCGCTATTTCAATGTAGAGCTGTTGATCCGGGTGGGTGAATATGAAAAAGGCAACGATTTAGAAACCGATGAGGCGATCGAGTTGTATCCAAAGATCATGGAATTCCTGAAACAAGGTTTTGAAGGCGTTGAGTATGAAGAAACCCTCCAAGAAATGGAAAGAATTTGGTCAAATTATTGAAATCGTTGATATCAGGATAGAAAAACAAGCAAGGAAGCTGGATAAGCTACAAAAGAAAAGAGCGGAAATTAAACAGGCATTGTTGAGTAAATGGGATGAAATAGAAGCGCTACAACACCATTTGCAATCCATGGGAATGCAAAATGAACAAGATGGGTTAAAACGCCTCTTTATGCGACGGGAAAGCATTCGATCAAAAATAGAATCAACCTTCTATGATGCGTCAGTGATCAAGCAAGATCTGGACGAAGTTATGATTGAAATGCAGCAGGTACAGCAAGAAAAAAGAAATTTGGAGAAAAGGAAAGATCGTTTAGTCGAAATGCGAGAACAATTAATGTATGAGTAGCACTGATAATTTTGTGTCCTTTTATCATGTTGATTCTATCGATGATCACTCTGATGAAGTGATGCCCATTCTCGTCAAAGAAGAACATGAATTTACAAAAATGCTTCAGCGTGTAGACAAAGTTGAAACAGACGTTGGTGAGGGGGACATTGATATAGAAGAAGAGGATGAGAATAGCGACACAGATCTATCAGTAAAAAGAGGATTTATAGAGAAAATTGAAGGAAGAGACGATCTGGATCTCTTATTAAGCCATCAGTTTAATTCATGCATAAATGCAGAAGAAAGTAATGCTCCCGGAGGAGGTGCCGAGGCACTGCCGCAATTTGAACAAGGCTCGTATTGTGTACAGTATCGGCTAGTACAAGTAAATGGAAAAAATGTTCGGTTTGACAGTAGAATAGATGAAATTAAAAACTTCAATACAATTCATTTTGATACTGAGCCTGGAGATTACAAAGTAGATGACGCCAATCAGTTAGGCATGTTGGATTTTTCTAACACGTTACATGAAACCGGCCACAGCAACCACCATACACAAACGGTATACAGTGATAGCCATGATGGTGGCGGCAGTAAAAACAGTGGCGATAATGATGGTAACAACAGCGGTAATAATGAAAGTGAAGTGAATAGTTTGCGGGCAACAGATTTTAAGGTGTCTGATAACTGTTTGAACCAAATGAATGGCTTGGTACGGTACCGCGTATTTTATAAGAAAAAATATTATATATTTGAATTTAATAACGGGTGTCTGACACAGTTAAAGCGAGGAGTCGATGACGGTTCTTGATGTGACTGCCGCCAGTCTAAGTATTTTAACAGATGCAATTATTCTATTTTCAGTTGCATTTGTAATCACCGGCGTATTAGTGGGTCTTTTACAAACAGTATTCAGTATTCAAGATCCTGGTCTGCCAATGGCAGCGAAACTGGTTGTGTTTATGATGCTGCTTACTCAATTTGGGGGCAGTATTTATGAACAATTTCATTTATTATTCAGAGAGTTATAGATATAGGTAGGAGTAGGTATGAAGTCACTTCGAGAAATTGTGTATAAAACCCTGGTTGAAAATTTGAATGTTTCACCGGGTTTGCTGTCTCGCATTGAGACTAACGAACCGATCAGCATCGAATTGATGGGTGGAGAGGAAATTTTTATCCATGTGAATGATTCAGTGCTGCAAACATTTATCGAAATTCCGTTGAAAGACGCCAGAAGTTTACGATACAAAGCGCCAAAGATCATTGAACTTGTCCAAGAAGACCCTGAAATGTTCATGAATATTCAGAAAGAAAAAATGGTGCTGGTAACGGAAATTGATAAAAACAAGGTTAGCATAGAAAAAGATCTTTCAGACAAACTGACATTGTTCAACCGAATGGCATCTGAAATTAAAGTCAATTAATGACCTTCTAAAATAAGAATTTGACCATCATAGAAGAAAAACTTTACAACAATATATTCATTAGACCAGTGAAGCACTTCTAATGGATTGTAATCTTCAATAAGTGTTTGTGTGATATTCTTGTGGTCGAATGGCTTCAAATTATTTTCATTGGTTCCTTTATACACATCAATATTATCAAATTTTAAATAGTATTGATGTGTGTTTTTCATTACAAGCTTACCTTCACCCAATACTTTATAGTAATTTTTTTCCTTCTTTCGGTCGAGTTCCCGTACAATTATCTCGGTATGAAATGTGTTATTATCGATGACAAAGTTAACCGCTACATCATGTCGGTAATTTTTGTCTAATGACATTAATACATAGCTTGCATCGAAAAAGTGAACATTTCCCTTATGATTTGTGTAAAAGACAAATGCTAATGTTAATGCCGTGATCAACGTTATAATGGCATGTATTTTATTAAGGGTGAATTTCATTAATAATAATCTCACTGATTGTCTTTATGTCTTTATTTTTCTCGACTTTAATCACGTAATTCCTACTGATGTTATCACTGGTAATATAACTAAAAGAGACAGTCTCACCATTAAGCATTATATATAATTTTCGTAATGATATCTCTTTAATGCCGAGGGCGGTTAACACATCATTGCCCAGTGCCTCGGCAAATGAAAAATCTGAAGAATAGACGTAGATATATTCTTCCTGAAAGCCTAATCCGGGATAGCGTTTTTCACTTTTAACAACAAGAAGAGAGGGAAAAGTAATCACACTGATTTGGTAACAGATGAAGATGACTTGAACGGTTATGCTGATAATTAAAAAAAACGTCGTGATATTATATTTTTTATTTTCCGGGGTAAATTCATCACGAGTCAAAGTGGTTTGTGACGTTGGGGAAGGAGACTGAATAGTTTCAATCACCTCTACAAATTCGCTTTCTAGTAGGTATCCTTTTTTAGTGATTGTTTTGATGTGTTTTTGACTCTTACCGTCATCATTTAGATAAGCACGTATATTACGAATAGCTTGAGTCAGTGAACTGTCGGATACGAATTTGCCTGGCCAGCCTATTTCCAAAAGCAGATTTTTGTCTATTACTTTCCCCGGATTTTCACACAAAGCCAGTAGCACCAAATGTTCATGTGTGCCTATTTTAAGACGTTTTTGTGAGTCTATATCCAGCATAAAGGGGGAATCAACCTCAACGATCTTTCTGTCTATTCTGTACTGTTGTGGTTTCAGAAATGAGTTATCCATTATACATTGCCATTTTTCATAACATCATCATGTTAACACAGTCTAGGGGATATGGTATTAAAACCTCAACGTGACGCCGTATTTTCTTCACAAGAGTCGGCAGCAGTAATCTTCAGAGTATCAATGGCTTTTCATGATGACATATTACTCATTTTGAATCTTTAATTTTCATTGCTAGTGTGCTGTTACCTATAGGTTTTATGGAGAGTGGATTGTTAATCATGCTGTGACACTTTGCGAGCTAGAGTGGTGGGTGAAAATTAGAGAATCAATAAGATTCTCTTGTTCGCAAACGTCCTTTTGTTAACATATCTAGAGTTATTGACATAATTGTCTGATATTAGATAATGCGAATACCATTCTATGTCTAACTGAGTAAACTATAATACATACAGGAGCAACTATGTTACGTATTGCTTTACGACCTCAAAATTTGACTGCTGCTTGCCAGGCAACAAAGCAAGCAGTACAGAACAAGCTTAATTTTGGTTCATCGGTTACTACTGTGAAAAACTGTGGTGAACGACTTGCGAGTACGCAGCCAACGGCTCAAAACGTTTCTTCAATTGTTGATCGTCTAAAAGCTGCTGTGGAAATTCATGAAAGAAAGGTTGCCGTTGCCAACCGTTATGGTATGGAGGTTTTGTACCACTGCGGTAACTTCGAAAAAAATTATCGTTAATAATAGCTATAAAAAGGCCAATATTGATTCATCTTGGCCTTTTTGTCTTTATACTATTTTTGAAAAACTCCCGCAAATTCTCACTATCGGATTTTTATCTTGTCCGCGATAGTTCATATTATTTAAGTGGTCTTTAATAATATTATTATTTAAACTATGAGAATAAGAATACAGCTTGTTGGAGTTATACATGATCGGCCCTATAAAAGTTACAACACCAGCACTCATGTCAAGCTTAATTTTTAATAGCTTGACAAGACATGCTAAAACATTAAATGTAGTTCGAGTCGTTAATTTTAGAAAGCAGGATAAGCGAACTGATTTTGACACTAAAATGAATTTTGTGAAGACGAACAACGCAGAAAAAGAATCTAGTTTCTTTAAATTTCGTCAGCTCTTAAACTTTCATAGAAATGTTACTCAATCCAGAACACCAGAAGCACCAAAAACATCAGATGTTAGAGCCCTGGCTCGTGAGGCTGCACTTTCTGGTTTGAATCGAGCATTGCGCGCAGGAAAATTTGATGCTGAGACCTTTAAAGATCAATTTGATGCTTTGGCTTCGGGTAACGGCTCCCTTAGAACCATGGTCACCGCCTTGCAGGGAATCAGCCAATTTACACAAGGTCAGATGAAAGAAAATGCGGATAAATTATTATCGACCGATATTCTTGGCGTTAAATTTTCTCAATTTGGAACGTGTTCAGGTCCGGCTTTAGCCCTACTTTCATCTGCCTCAAAAAATGAGATGGAACAGATTATATCAATTATCAATGCGATATATGGCATAGTACCGACGCATCTTATCGGCACTGAAGTTTAACGACAAACAAGAAAGAAACTAATATTCGTTGTTAAGAAATGATTAAAAAACCACCCTGCGCGGGTGGTTTTTTAATTACTCACAAATGCAATTTTGACGAACAAGCTTAGGGCGGCTTGGTTTCTCAGGTGTTTGCGATATAGTCGGATCTTTGACATCCTTCTCTTTTTTGCTGGTTTTTTCTACTTTAAATTCGAATTCTGCACCGAAACCAAAAGCTTCCGCTTCTATATTGATATTACGGTCTTTACCTTCTTTTTATACTCCAATACCTCCGCCACCAAAAGGCGTTTTAATGCGAAGCTTAATCGCTTTAAACTTAATGCCATCAATTTCATCAAAGGAAGGGATATTGATGGCTTGCGAAGAGGTTTGTCTTACGCACAGATATACTTATATCTGTGCTTTAAACGTCGATTGGTGAGTTATTTTTTGTCGTTGGAATTTCTGGCAATGATATTGAACGTTGTAGCATAAATCTATCCTTTTTTGTATAGGCTATCTATTTCATTATCACATGAAATAATCTTTATTTATTTTACCCATCATTATTCATAAGGCTAATGAATGTGATTGAATCCTGATTCAATAATTATCATTTTAGCGATATCTAATGATGTGGTAGATCTATGGTATGGTTGGATAGATTTTTATCATTATGATTAAATTCCCAAAAGTTAACATTATTCACACAACGAGCTCTGCATTGAGCAACGGTGATCTGACATTTGCTCAGAAAATAGCAAGAATTAAAGTGGAACAATCAAAAAAAACATCGAAATATAAAACATTTAATAAAGTAAATAAAAATAAAGAGAGGAGGGAGGAAAAACTCGCGCTTGTTAACACGCTCATAGCATACAATGCAAACTATTATGGTGAGAAGTTTCTTTTTTGTAGTACTTATGAGAGGCTGGTAAAGAACATCAGACATAAATTTGATGGTTTGGCCTGGGATTATATTAATCAAAATCTATGTTTTGAGAATAAGTCTGGAGTCATATCAAGTGATGATATGATAAAGCTTATAAAAATAGTTCGTTCTACAGAATTTACAAAACTTAATGTTCTGTCAAAGATGGTTACAGTCAATAAGACATCTAACATTGATGAGCATGCACGTAAGTTAGTGATGAAAGAGCTTGATAAGCTTCCGTCTTCGTTGATTTTTGAGGCTTATAATAAAGGTATGACAGTGGTGATCACCCATGATGATGTAACAACATATCGTACTGATTTATTGGATGAATCTGTTCCTGGATGGGAGAAAGAATCTTGGGAGGGAATTCCAGGTGCTGGAGGATTTGAAAATAAAGAAACGGTTATTGCACTTAAATTTAATCCTAATCGTAAATGTTGGGAAATTCCTAATAATCATGGCTCCTGTAATTTGATACTTCATGAGTTTGGTCACTCTATCGATAAAGTGTTAGGAGTGGCGAGAACAGGAATGGTAACCAGCGAAACTAAGAGTTTTTATAAGGCATGGTATGCTGATTTTAACTTACTTGATGGTGATTACTATCAAGGTAATGAGAGTGATGTGGACTTCTATCGGCCTCTTTCAGAAAGCTATGCTGAGGCATTTGCCTTGACATTTAATGATAAGAATGAAATAAAGTGGCCACATATACAAAAATATATAAAGGACCAATTTATTTAAAATCATTCTAATATTGTTGGGTTTTTATTTTTGTGAGTATACCCAAGCTATTTGAGCGTCTTTGATCAAGTTCAGGTTGCCCCCTCTACGTTTAATTATTAGATAACTTGGGTATATTATAGATTGTTGCTTAATTACTCCTTAAAAAATTAAGTATAATTTTATTGATTTCTTCATGATGCGTTAGACAGATTCCATGTTTCCCATTTTCGATAACGTGCAGTGTTGCATCATTGATCAGTTTTTCTAACTTATAGGCCGCATCAAGGGGGATCCCGTCATCGCTATCACCATGAATAATAGCGACTGGACACTGTATTTTGCTTAGTTTATGACAAAAATCTTCTCTTTCTATCATTGCTTGCATGGCCAAAGAAATATCTTGTGCATCATAGCTTAACCAAATATCTCGCCATTCATCAGAAATTACCACATTGTCACCGAAGAACACCTTCAAAAGGTATTCAATTACCTCACACCTAGATTGATAGAAATGCCAGTTTTTTACCAATTCTTTATAATGTTGTATGATTTCTGGGTTATCTTTGTTTGATTGCGTCGAGATAAGCACCATTCCTTTTACTTTTGGTGAGCTTAATATTGATAGTCTCTGAGCAATGTATCCCCCCATGGACATACCGACAACATAGTATTCGGATATTCCATTATTTTTTAGTATATCCACAATATCGTTAACGAGATCATCAAGTGTGAATGAATTATCACATTGGTTTGATTTTCCAAAGCATCTGAAATCTGGGCATATTACCCTATAGTGATTTGATAGTGCTTCGATTTGGTGTTTGAACATCATATGGCTCATGAAAAAACCATGAAGAAAAACAATAGTGGGCTTTTTGTTTTTATCTTGTGGATCACTATCAAAATAAAATAATTTCTCTAACACATTAACCCTAATTAAAATGCACATCATTCATCATATTTTTTGCCGCTATTGACTTTTGTCAAGCTATTTTAACTGAAATATTATTAATCAAGTGTCATTTAAATTCATTTGTTGTTCTGTTAATGAAAATATAATTTTCTTACCATGTGTTGTGTGTTTTCATTTTGCGAATGCATATATACATCTTGTTTGATAGATCTAGTGCCGCATATGTTATTTTGGGGTAAATGATGATGCTTAATAATGTAAAGTATAATTTGCAGACTGGTCGCATTGATAGTGGTTTTAAGAGTTGTTTTAGTGGTAAAGATTGGGGTTCTTTTGCTAAAAGTGTCCGTAACACTTGCCTTAAATGCTCTTGGTTTTTCACGCTTTGCACCAAAAACACAAAGAAAAATGCAGAAAAAGCTGTTTATATACCTGAAGATTCAAAAAAGAACATTTGTTCCTTTTTTGAATCAAAGAAGAAGATGGACTTCTTTGTTGGTGCCATGGAACTGGATCTTTTACGTGCAAATTATAAGGTTAGTATTGTTGATCATGAGCTTTTCTCTCATAGTGTTGAATCTTCGCTGTGTGAAAGTGAGGCACATACTCAAAAGGAAAATACAATTGGCGTTTTGAAGCAGATTCTTTCAAAAGATCAGTACAGCTTGTTATCAAAGCTCGCATGCCAAAATTTAGTAACGTTCCTTATTAACAATAAAGGATTTGAGAATAAACTTTTAGAAGACGGGTGTTTCTTTCTCCCCGATCTTTCAAGTGCAGAAGCTGCGGGTAGATTTATTAGCTCCTCACAAAAATTTGTGATAAATATTCTTGAAGATAAAACGGTGAATGTAGAATGCAGTTTTAACAGTCGGGATGCAGATATAGAATATATGGAATCCATAGCTGATCTATTGGAATTGGACGATATAACTGGCTTGGATGTTAAAATTTCATTGAATATAGATACTAATGCAAAGGTCAGAATCAATGATTTTTATTTGGTTGTCTATGACCTGCTGAGAAGGTGATAGCGCGTTTACGTTAGCGCTGTCGCGTGTAAAAAGCCTGCTTTTTCATTGATGGAGAAGCAGGCTTCTTGATTATGGCGTAATGTATTGATTCCTATTTGATAAGAAACATGACATTAACGTAAATTATCGTTAACGAGATCATCGAGTAAGAATGATTTATCACCTTTCTTTGTTAAATACAATTGAATATAAGGAGTGTGTTTTGTTTTTATTTCATTGATCTATTTGTGATAGATAGTGTTTTACTTATAAAAATGATTTTTACTCATTATAAAAATAATTGATTTTAATAAGTTTTAGCGATGGTTTTGAGGTAAATTATTATGTTCAGTGTTTTAAGAAAAAATGTAGCAAGTGGTTTTAATGAGATTGTTAGAATGGGGGATGCTAATAGTAGGAGCATTAGTGATCTTACAGGAAAAATCATTAACGTTAAAAATGAACTGAGAGATACCATTGTAAATGGTGTTGGTTTTATTGATATGAAGATAAGATCAGAGAAATGTATTTACATATCAGAGGAATCAAAAAAAAATATTTGCGAATTCTTTGAATCCTCCAAAAGGGAGGATTTAGTTGGATGTTTGGAAAAGGATATATTACGCGCGAATTATAAGATTAATGTTATTGGAGAACAGCTTTTTTCTCATAAAGCTGGCTCTTCTTCTTGCGAAGATATAAAAAAGAAAGAGGATACGCTAGAAATTTTACAACAGCTTCTTTCTGATAATCAGTATCATTTGTTGTCAAAGTTAGCATGTCAAAACTTGGTGACATTTATCATTAACAATAAGGCTTTTGAAGATACAAACTCACCCCAAAAATTCTTTTTCTTGCCGGATTTATCAAGCTCTGAAGCGGCAGGGAGGTTTATTAGTCATTCACAAAAGTTTGCTATAAACGTTCTTGAAGACAAAACAGTAGACGTAGAATGTAGCTTTGATAGTCGAAGTGCAGATAAAGACTATATAGCATCCGTAGCTGAATCATTGCAGTTGAATAATATAACTGGTTTAGACGTTAAAATTTCCATCAATATTGATGAGAAGGCAAAAATTCAAATAAATAACTTTGAGTTAAGTGTATATAATTTGCTAAGAAAACAATAACGTTTCTATTCTGCCTGCTTCCCCGATAACGGCGAAGCAGGCTTTTCTGTATCAGACCATGTTATATGGATCTTGCAAATGTTGGATAGCTTTAACCAATCAGGCTAAGTGTCGTCTGCAAAATCACAAGGTTAGCGATATCAATAAAAAATGCACCGACGATAGGCACCACCATGAAGGCCTGTGGCGAAGGGCCAAACCGGTTTACTACGGATCCCATGTTCATGACGGCCGTGGGGGTTGCGCCTAAGCCAAAGCCACAATGGCCGCTTGCAATCACCGCGGCATCGTAATTTTTACCCATGACCCGGTAAGTCACGAAATAGGCGAAAAGCGCCAGCATCAGAGACTGCACCATCAAAATCACCAGGAATGGCAGTGCCAAATCCAGGATGTTCCAGAGCTTCAGACTCATCAAGGCCATGGCCAGAAACAGCGCCAATGATACCGTCCCTAAAATATCGACAGTCTCGATGTCCATTTTTCTCGCGTTGGTGACTTCAAGCACGTTGGTGATGACAACGCCAATAAAGAGGGCATAAACAAAATCCGGGATCATCAGCCAGCTGATATTGAAGCTGCTGATCCATTGTTCAAGATATTTCGCGCCAGCCACACAGATCAGCAGAACAAACAGGGTTTCGATCACTTTCTTCGCGGTCACTCTTTCCTGTTCATTTTCGTTGTAGGTCACCAGCTCCGGAAATTCTTCGTGCGCGTTGTTGGCACTGCCGTACTGGGATTTTAGTGTGTTTTTTTCGATCAGCCGCTGGGCCACAGGCGAGCCAATAATGCCGCCCATGACCAAACCAAAGGTCGCTGATGCCATAGCAACCTCCAGGACGTTTTCCAACCCGTAAACATCCTGAAAAGTTTGGGACCAGGCTGCGCCTGTGCCATGGCCACCAGATAAGGTAATGGATCCGGCAATCAACCCCATCAATGGGTCAAGACCGAACGCAGTGGCCATCGAAATGCCTATGCCGTTTTGCACCACGATATACACGGATGCAACGGCAAGGAAGATAAAGACTTTTGCACCGCCTTTTACAAGCTGGGTGTAGTTGGCTGCCAAACCGACAGTGGCAAAGAACATCAGCATAAACGTATGTTGCAGTGGCAAATTGAACGCTAGGTCAATGCCCTTGAAATGGAGGACGGTGATACCTGCGGCGACAACCAAGCCTCCCACAATCGGTTCAGGAATGTTGAATTTCTTCAATGTGGGTATCCAGGCGTTGATAACATGCCCAAGTAAAAGAACAAAAATGGCAATCAGTAAGGATTCAATGACGCCGACAGAAATGAGTTGATTCATACAGCCTCTGTGGTTCCATCATCTCCCAGAACGCAATACGGGTCCTTAACCGCTGCGCTGGGGGGCTACAACATGATCGACGTTATCGCATATTGTTGGACAGGATGACAAGCCTATCTGGTGAAAATTATCGCACTTTTTGAGTGTGTTACGGGCAAAAACAAACGGACAAGGGCTTGAGCTTGTCCGTCTGAGGTTTCTGGGGGCCTAACCGTATAGTCAGTGCTTATGGGGAATAAGCCCGGCAATCATCATGGTGTGTGATGCTAATTTTTGGCACGGTTTGGATTCGGCGCAGCTTTGCACAGCGGCTTGGTCGTCAGCTTTGGTGTAAATAATTTTCCCGTGTTTGATGGTGGCCAGTACAGAGATATCTGCCAGCTTGAGTGGGGCGATCTTGAGAGGGTTGTCTGAGAGCAATACCAAGTCGGCCACTTTTCCTACTTCGATAGATCCTTTGGTCGCTTCCTCAAAATGCTGATAGGCAGACCAGAGCGTTTGCGCTTTTAATGCCGTCATTGAAGAGACGCGCTGGTCCTTCCCCAGAATGCGGCCGCTGCGTGTGATTCGATTCACCGTCGCAGAATAAACGCGCATCGAATCCGGGAAGGCAACAGGGGCGTCATGGTGGGAAGTGAAGATCATCCCGCGGTCCAGTGCCCAGCCTGTTGGAGAGATGTTTTCAGCCCGTGCATCACCGAGTACGGATTGTGCATGCCAATCCCCCCAGTAAAAGGTGTGCATGGGGAAAAACGAAGGGAGCACGTTTAGCTCTTTAAAAGCCTGAACCTGATCTTCTCGGGCCGTTTGGGCATGGATCGCCACAAAGCGGCGTTCTTTCGCGCCAAATTTTTCGGTCGCTTTTTTCATTGCGCGGAGGTATTGGTCGAGTGAGGCATCGCCATTGGCGTGTGTTAATAATTGCCAGCCATTTTCCATCGCCATACTGACATACTTTTCTGCGTCTTCATCGGACATGATGGGATAACCGCGGTAGTCTGCATTTTGCCCGTCAGGCGGCACTTTGTAGGGTTTGGTCAGCCAGGCTGTTTTTCCTTGGGGTGAGCCATCCAGGGTGAGCTTCACACCGCCGAGACGAAAACCGTTGGTGTAGTCCTTGCTGAGATAAGGCGGTTTTAGGATGTCAGTACCCAGTTGAATGTCGGTGTACGCGACCACATCGATAGGTAGGGGAGATTTCTGGGCAATCTCATACATGGTCTTCACGCTGTCTGACATGGCGCGTCCTTCTTGTGCGGTGGTGTAGCCGTATTTGGCATACAACTTCATCCCGGCGCGGAACAACATTTCATTTTCATCGGGACTGATCTGGCTGAACAACGGGATCAGGGCACCGAAGAAAGCGGATTCTTCGAGTACACCGTTAGGTTCTTCATTACCTTTAATGCGACGGATCACACCCCCCGGCGGGTTTTTGCTGTTAGCGGTGAGCTTCATCATTTCCAGCGCTTTGCTGTTCATTACACCAAGGTGGCCCGATTGGTGAATGATAAGAATTGGGACGTCAGTGGAGACCTTGTCCAGATCAAACCGGGTGGGGTGGACTTTCTCTTTCAACTGAGAATCATCATAACCAAAGCCAATGATGAATCCCTGCGCTTTGTTTACCGGGATGTCGGCCCATTTCCTCAGCGCTTCCTGCAATGTCGCGATGTCAGTGACGGGGCCATCAGGCGGGGAAAGCAGGTTGGCAGACACCGCCTGCAAACCAGTATTCATTACATGGCCGTGGGCGTCGATAAACCCCGGGATCATCGTCAGCCCTTTCAAATCGACCACCTTGGTTCTATCGCCTTTCAGGCGCAACAGATCGTTATTGTCACCCACGGCCAAAATCTTGCCATCTAATATCGCAACCGCTTGTGCTTCAGGTTGGGTATCATTGACCGTGATGATCTGGGCGTTGTGATAAATGGTGTCAGCGAAAGGCGTGGTAGGGCTGGCCGCCGTGGCGGTGAAGGCGATGAGTAACGCAGAAAGGGAGATGATTAAAGCTTTCATTGAGACTCCTCAGAAGCGGGGAAGCCCCGCTTCGTGTACGCAACTGGTTGGAATCAGTGTATGTGGTGTTTTTGCGAAGCGTCGTCCAGAATTTGCACCATTCCCCTTTTATGTCGCTCAGGCGCCAATGAATTTGGCAATAAAGCCCTGCACGTTGCCCAGACTCGCAATCGCCATGATAACCACGATGATTGCGCCAATGACAGTCAGGTATACCGGGTGCTTGTATTCGCCGACAATGTCTTTGCGTCGGGTCGCGGCAAGAACAAACCCCAATACGATTGGCAGAATGATACTGTTCACCAGACCTGCCAGCATCAGCAACAGGATAGGCATGTCCATCAGTACGGTGCCAGCACTGGTCAGAATGATAAAGCCACAGCACCATGCTTTTTCATTGCGTGCAACGACCGGGAACAGTGTTTTGATAAGGGAAATTGCCATGTAGGAGTTGCCAACCACGGAGGTGATTGAAGCGACAAAAAGCACTAAACCAAAGATAAAGTAACCCACTTCACCGGCACCCTGACGGAAAGCGTCTGCTGCCGGGTTTGCGGTATCCAACACAGCGCCAGCGGCAATCACACCAAATACAGCCAGAAACAGCAGAACACGGATAATCACTGCAATGGAAATGCCAGCCCATGCCGCCTTATTGATGTGAGGGACATTCTCTTTGCCCTGTAAGCCAATATCGACCAGACGCTGTGCGCCAGTGTAATAACCACCTACCGCGCCGCCGACAATGGTCAGTGTTGGCAGCAGAAGATTGCCCACATCAGAAGGCATGACCGCCGCCGTAAGGGTTTCTCCCATCGGTGGTAGGCTGGTCATGGCAACATAGGCAATCAGCACAACCATAAACAAGCCGAGGTATCGTGCCATCTGGTCCATGCGTTTTGAGGCGTTGTGCACGACGAACAGCAGGCATCCTGCCACGCCAGTAAACAGGGCACCCCAGGTGGTATCAACGCCTGTCAATACGTTAATCCCCAGTGCAGACCCACTGACGTTACCAAAGTTGAAGGCAACCGCTCCTAAAGCCAGCAAAATACCGATGAAGTAACCTGCTCCCGGCGCAATTTTGTTGGCGATGTCTTGGATACGAAGGCCAGATACACCCACGATTCGCCACAGGTTCATCACGATGCCGAAAGTGATGAACATGGATGCGAATACAGGAAACGCCATGTCGACTTTATAGATGTTGGTGAAAACTGCGGTTTGCGTCAGAAAGCCAGGGCCAACAGAGGTGGTTGCCATCAAAAAGGCAACGCTGAAAATGGCTTTTGATTGCCAGTTTGTTGAGAGGTGGGTGTGTGCTTTTGCTGTCATGCCGAATCCAGATTTTGTTGTCTTCCTACTTATAAAAAACAGAAAAACAACTGACCGGGATCAGCTGAGTATAAGCCGTTAAGCTCTTGAAAAATACCGCTCTTGTGAGCGTTCATTTTTGCTGGGCGCGAATATTAATGGTAAGGCAAAGCCAAGTCAATCACCCAATCGCATAAATTTCACAGGCAGCCCATTGAAAGCAATATTCTGTGTTGTCAATACGCCGGGCACCAGGTGTACACCGTGTTCACATCTGTTGCAGGCATCCTCAGTACGTTGTTGCTGCACCGAATATTATTTTGCCTGAGCGCGGCATTGACCGTCTCACTTGCGGGTAGTTCAGCGAAATCAAGCACCCGGGCAATGGTCTGATCTGGTGCGCTGACAAAGTCTTCATACTGGATAGTCAACACATCCAGATCCAACTCAGACGCTTCACGTTTGGCAGTTTGGAGCAGTTTGTTTAACTGGAACGCTGTCCCTGCCACCGGGTGTCCCCTGAGTTGATCATATTGGGCCAATTCCTTGAGTGAATAGGCGCCTCGCCACCATAGCAGATGTTTGCCCTGATACTCCCATTCTTCGGTAGACAGCATGGAGTGTACAGTTGATGCAGGGTCGCGGCTGATATAAATGAACTTGGCATCCGGAAAAAGGCTATGCAGGAAACAAAGGCGGGCTGGACCGGTAAACTTCAGCGCCAGCCGACTTTTTTGAGAAAGTGCAACCCGCTTGCCTAGGATGTTGCGTAAGGTGGAAATTTCCAATGGTGTTGCATGTTTTCCCCGGGCAAATCCACGATAGAAATCGATTTCATCTCGGGTGTTTTCGTCCCAGAAATGTGTTGCTTCTGAGGGGGATGGTGAAAACTCCCTGACCAAGTCGCCAAGAAAAGAATGGATGTTCAATGCGTTGTTTCGACATTGACATTTGTGCCTGAACAAACGGTGTTCCAGCCCAGATTTAGGATGCTTGTTAAAGCGCTCATCAAGCCAGCAAAATGCCTCATGATAGAAAATAATGTCAGAAACCAGAGTCACTCCGGAACGCGGGGGACCAAGAAAAATAACGGGTTGGTTCAACGACGGTACGTGGCGCATAACAACACTCCTTCTCTCATTTAACCAAGAAAGAGCAATTACAATGCCAATGCGGTTAACGCATTAATTCATAGAGATAGAACGGTATGCCGTACGGGGTATCATCTTGGGTTGCAAAATGAAAAGCCCTGCGTCATGTCGGATTGTGCACTTTGCGATGGTGAGTTTTTTAACAGGGTAGGCGAAAAAGTGAACCCAAGAGGCAGATTTCTCTGCTCAATGTGTCATCAAACGATAATGACAGACTTAAAAAAGTATAAAATATGCCGATTGAGAATATCTTGATGTTAACGTTTTCAGATATCAGGCCGGGGCGATGGCATTTAGATTTATGAACCAGGTTTTTGTATTTTGGGAGAAATTTTCTCCTTTTTTCATGCGGTGACGTAAATTAAGACATCGGACTGATTAATTTATTGCAGGTTGGCTATAAAAACATGCACTCTTGCACAGAATCAATGTGTTCGGTCTTTTATTGTTAGGTTAAACTCAAGTAAGATGCATCAAAAGTCGAGCGCCATCCGGCGCATGGCGAGCCAAAATCATAGTGGAGATACAAGCTTGATTAGTGTTTTCCTTGTAGATGATCACGAGCTGGTTCGCACAGGGATACGTCGTCTTCTCGAAGATGAACGTGGTGTAAAAGTGGTAGGGGAAGCCGAAAGCGGTGAGGAAGCTGTCAAATGGTGTCGCAGTAATCATGCCGACATTATTTTGATGGACATGAATATGCCTGGTATTGGCGGTTTGGAAGCAACACGAAAGCTTCTTCGCTATAACCCAGATGCGAAGATAATTGTCCTGACAATTCATACTGAAAACCCATTTCCAACCAAGGTGATGCAAGCTGGTGCAGCTGGATACCTGACTAAAGGTGCTGGTGCAAACGAAATGGTGAATGCCATTCGTGCGGTGAGCAGTGGCCAACGCTACATTTCGCCTGAAATTGCACAGCAAATGGCCCTGAGCCAGTTTTCTCCAGCACAGGAGAACCCTTTCAAAAACCTGTCTGAACGTGAACTTCAGATCATGTTGATGATTACGAAAGGACAAAAAGTGACCGATATTTCTGAGCAGCTGAACCTGAGCCCTAAGACGGTAAACAGTTATCGCTACCGTTTGTTCAGTAAACTGGGTATCAATGGTGACGTTGAACTGACCCATCTTGCTATTCGACATGGTATGCTAGACACAGAAACACTTTAATAACGCCTGCTCGCTGTGTTTGACGCCAAAAACTTCCTAAAAACAGTCTCCGACAAGCCCGGTGTCTATCGAATGATGGACGCCTCAGGAGAAATTATTTACGTCGGCAAAGCCAAATCTCTCAAGAAGCGGCTTTCCAGCTATTTTCGTGCCAATGTCTCGGGTGAGAAAACGCGTGCTTTGGTGAAAAATATCGCCAATGTGGAAGTGACGATCACCCACACTGAAACAGAGGCGCTGATCCTTGAGCATAACCTCATTAAACAGCATTTACCGCGCTATAACGTGCTGTTGCGTGATGATAAGTCCTATCCGTACATCTTTCTTTCTGCCAGCAAGCACCCAAGGCTTTCGGTTCACCGTGGAGCGAAAAAGCGTAAAGGAGAATATTTCGGGCCATTTCCCGATGCCGGAGCGGTAAGGCAAAGCCTTTACCTGTTGCAGAAAATCTTTCCTGTTCGCCAATGTGAAGACTCGGTTTACGCCAACCGTACCCGTCCGTGTTTGATGTATCAAATCAAGCGCTGCGCGGGCCCGTGCGTGAAAGGCATCATCACTGATGAAGAGTATGCAGAACTGGTGAACTTTACTCGTTTGTTCTTACAGGGCAAAGACAGACAGGTGATTACGACGTTGGTGGAGAAAATGGAATCCGCCAGCCAGTCACTGGCGTTTGAGAAGGCAGCACAGTATCGCGACCAGATCCAGGCATTGCGCCGTGTTCAGGAACAGCAGTTTGTATCGCAGGACAGCGATGACGATCTGGATGCCATTGGTGTGTCGATTGAAAATGGTATTGCCTGTATCCATGTGCTGTTTTTACGTCAGGGTAAGGTATTGGGCAGCCGCAGTTATTTCCCGAAAATGCCAGCCGATACCGGTGTGAATGAATTGGTATCGAGTTTTATTGGCCAGTTCTATATTAAACAGGCAGAGGGAAACACGATACCTTCCAGCATCCTGATCAGTCAGGACTTGGGGGAGGAACTGCATTCGCTGGCAACGGCCCTGTCAGAGATCGCTGGCCGTAAAGTGAGTGTGCAATGTAAGCCACGAGGTACACGTGCCCGATTCCTTAAACTGGCGCAAACCAACGCCGCGACGGCATTGACCAGTAAAATTAACCACAAAATGACCATCCATAACCGTTTTTCTGTGCTTTCAGACACTCTGGATCTGGAGCCAGTGAAACGGATGGAATGTTTTGATATCAGCCATACCATGGGCGAGCAAACCGTGGCATCGTGTGTGGTGTTTAATCATGACGGACCGCTCAAACAGGAATACCGCCGTTACAACATTACCGGCATTACCGGCGGTGACGATTATGCTGCCATGGCACAGGTGCTGGAGCGCCGTTACAGTAAACAGGTCGATCCGGATAAGATCCCGGACATCATTTTGATTGATGGCGGTAAAGGCCAGCTAAACCGTGCGTGGGAGGTGGTGAAGCCCCTCATGGCCGACTGGCCAAAACATCCGTTAATGTTAGGGGTAGCAAAAGGAACCACGCGGCGTCCCGGCCTTGAAACCCTGATCAAAGTGTCCGGTGAGGAATTTTCGCTGCCTTCTGACTCCCCGGCACTGCACCTTATCCAACATATTCGGGATGAAAGCCACAACCATGCCATTTCAGGACACCGTGCTAAACGCGCCAAAGTGCGGAAGAGCAGTGTGTTAGAGGAGATTGAAGGTGTAGGGCCCAAACGCCGTCAGGCGCTGTTGAAATACCTCGGTGGAATTCAGGAACTTAAACGGGCTTCTGTTGAAGAAATCGCCAAAGTGCCTGGTATCAGCCGTGTTTTAGCCGAGAAGATTCATTCGTCATTGCAACAGCAGTGACTTTCAAGCAACATAGGCCGTTACTCACAAAAAATTATAATTATGCGACTGAATATCCCCATTATCCTGACCCTGATACGTATTGCGCTCATTCCCGTTTTTGTCATCGCGTTTTACCTCCCTTACCAATGGTCTGCGTTCGTTACGGCGCTGATTTTTGTTATTGCTGGAGCCACGGATTGGCTGGATGGCTACCTTGCCCGCTCCCTTGGACAAACTACCCGCTTCGGTGCATTTCTTGACCCGGTAGCCGACAAGGTGATGGTCGCGATTGCATTGGTGCTTATCGCTGAATATTACAGCTCTATTTGGGTCACCATTCCGGCGGCCACGATGATTGCCCGTGAAGTGATCATCTCCGCGTTACGTGAGTGGATGGCGGAACTGGGTAAGCGCGCCAGTGTGGCCGTTTCCTGGGTAGGGAAATTTAAGACGGCTGCGCAGATGTTTGCACTGACCATGCTGCTTTGGCGTGAGAATGAGTGGATCATTTATGTCGGTTATACCGCCCTTTATATCGCCACTGCATTGACTTATTGGTCGATGTATCAATATTTGCTGGCGGCGAAAGATGACTTGCTGAACTCAGACGACGATAAGTTCTAGCCCTTCACTGACAAGAATGAGAAAGGCCAACAATTCCCGTTGTTGGCCTTTTTGTATTTTGCGATACCGGATAGTGAAAACAATATCCGGCAAGTTTGACTATCTTGTCCGCTGCACTTGAGTCATTAACCAATAGCCAGTTTCGTTTCCGCATAACGGAGCTTTTTAGCCCGGGGACTTGCCAGGAAATAGGCCAGTGTCAACGGGCCCAGTCGGCCGATATACATCAATATGATGATGATAAGTTGACCTGATACAGAAAGCTGTGGCGTCAACCCCCGGGACAGTCCGACCGTGCTTAATGCTGAAACCGCCTCAAAAATGACGTCTACCATCGGTGCCTTCTCGCTCAGCAAAAGGGCAAACACAGACAACCAGGTAACGCCAACAGAAATCATAGTGAGCGCCAGTGCTTTGCTGACCGTTTCTTTCGATATTTCGCGGCCATAGACATACACCTGCTGATCGCGTCTCAGGAAGCTGTAGGTTGACAGTATCAATACCATAAATGTCACGACTTTTATGCCGCTTGCTGTGCTCAGGGAGCCACCTCCGATAAACATCAGGAACAGGATAATGGCCGTGGTGGCGTCTTCCAGTTGGTCGATAGCCAAAGTATTGAAGCCAGCGGTCCGTGGTGTGACGGCCTGAAACCAGGCTGCCAGCCATTTACCCGATGCCGATAAGTGCGCCAGTGTATCTGGGTTGTCATATTCGATAAGGTAAATAGCAAACAGAGCGACCACATTGATGATCACCGTACCCATGATCATCATCCGACTGTAAATGGTTAACTTACTCCACCGGCGTTGGCGTTTCAGATCCATCCACACCGAAAAACCCAGTCCCCCGACAATAAACAATCCTGTAATGGTGAGGTTTACCACTGGGTCGTCAACATACGGAATCAGGTTGTCTGCGCTCAAGGCAAACCCTGCATTGTTAAAGGCACTGATGGTATAGAAGAAACCATGGAACAGGCTGGTTTTCCATCCCAGCTCATTGTGCCAGTGAATCGACAGGATAAGCATGCCAACCAGTTCTACCGCCAATGAAAACACCAGCACCGATTTGGCGATGGCCACCAGGTTGGAGGTGTCTGTTTGATTGAATGCTTCCCGGGCGATGGTTTTCTCCAGAAACCCCATTTTACCGCCCAGCGCAATCAGGGTGACGATGGCGAATGTCATCACCCCGAGGCCTCCCAACTGGATGAGCATTGCAATAATGATTTGCCCAAACAGGGTGAAACGGGTGCCGGTATCGACAACGCCTAACCCGGTTACTGTGACCGCAGACGTGGCCGTAAATAAGCTCTGAATCCAACTGATAGGGGTATGGGTTGCTATCGGCAATTTGAGCAAAAGCGTGCCTAACAGCATCACTAAAAGGAAGCTTCCACAGAGAATGACAGGCGGTGCGCAAAGCAGTTTTTTCCCCGCTTTTGGGGAACGTTCGATCATGCGAACGGAAGGATGCCACTGTTCCATCTCACAATAACCTTGGTGCCAGATATTTGAGCTCTGAGCGTGTGCCGCAAAACAGCACGATATCGTTGGCCCTGAGTTCAAAGCTGTCTGTGATGTCGGTAAACACATCCTGTTCGCGTTTTACCAGCACGGCCTTAATGTTGCCTTTGGACTCATTCAACACCTGTGACAGGGGAACGTAATGAAGGTTGGGTTTGATGTGAATTTCGACGACATAGAGACCATGGCCGATTGAAAGGTAATCGTTGACCATGGGGTAGTTGAGAGCCTGTGCAACGCGTACCCCCATTTCCTCTTCAGGATGAATAATACGCTGAACGCCCAATTTGGAGACGATCGTGTGATGGGCCTGGGTGCTGGCTTTTACCCAGATTTCTTTAACCCCTAGATTTTTTAACGCCAATGTGCATAGCAAGCTGGCTTGCATATCCTCGCCAATGGCAACCACGACAGCTTCACTGTTTTCTAAATCTAATTCCCTCAATGCCGCTTCATCGGTCGCATCACAAATGACGGCTTGTGTGAAATCTTCGATATATTTTTCGACCATTTTTGGGTCTTTGTCGACGCCGGTTACTGTGTGACCCAGATGAATCAATTCCAGACTTGCAGCAACGCCAAAGCGTCCTAATCCAATGACAGTAAAATGTGCCATAGTTTCACCAACGTACAATTAATAACGTAAAAAGAGTGATTCGAATAAAAATACCGGGTGTTGTGCCAAAATAACCTCTATTCAAGCATCTTCAGGTTACTTGGGAATATGTTTTACAATGTGGGAAATTAAACCAGGCGATAACCCACACCTGATTCGGTTTTGATAATATTTTGTTCATCAGCACTGTCGTGTAGTTTCTTTCTTAGCTGGCTTACCAAAATACGTAAATAATGTGTGTCATTTTCATGGCTCTGGCCCCAAATTGTCGTTAATAATTCAGATTGTTTGACCAAACGCCCGGGGGGTGCCATTAATTTTTCAATAAAAGCAAATTCTTTTTTTGTCAGCGATACTTCTTCGCCATCAATCCATGCTTGGTGAGTGCTTTTGTTGATTTTTAGTCGGTTGTATTCAAGTATGTCAGATAGAGTGTCAGTGTTTACTAAATCCCTAACCAGCACCTTGATACGTGCGATTAATTCACGTACCCCGAAGGGTTTGCTCAAATAATCATTTGCTCCAGCTTCAAGCAGACGTATTTTTTCGTCTTCCTGATCTCTGGCCGTTAATATGAGTATCGGTGTTTTACTTGATGCCCTCACGTTGTTTAATACGTCAATCCCGTCGCCATCCGGCAAGCCAAGGTCTAATACAATCACATCCGGTTCGGCGTCATGAATCACTTTTAATGCTGAGCGAACACTGTTTGCACCCACATATTCAAAGCCTTCTGCCGTGAGTGAAATACGGATAAATGTATGTATTTGCGGCTCGTCGTCGATGACCAGAACGTTATATTTCATTTTCGTTTCTCTCTTCACCTACTGGCAAAGTTATGCGAAGAAGACAGCCTTCCATAACATCCACCACGCAAATTGTTCCGCCATGTGCATGGATGATTCCTTTGGAAACAGCCAAGCCAAGGCCAATACCCCTATCGGCATTTTTTCCTTGCTGGCGAGAATAGAAAAGGTCAAAAATACGGTTTTTCTCTGATTCAGAGATAGGTTCTCCCTGATTAAAAATATCGATACTGATGGTTTCTTCTTGCTGGAAAATAGACACATTCACCGGGATATTTGGGGGCGAATAACGGAGCGCATTATCAAGAATATTGAACAATGCCTGTTCAATAAGTGAATGGCTGACATTTACCGTTGCAATATCACCGCTTATATTGACATGAATTTTTCTGCCACCCTCCGGGAAGCGGTGAATGGTATTCTTCAAGATATGGATAATCGATTCCTGATTTTTCCTGATCACTAAATTACCGTGTTGAAGTTTCGTTGCTTGCAGCAGGTTTTCAATGTATTGGTGTAACCGATGGCTTTCAGTCGTTGCGCTTTCCAGCAGTTCAAACCGTTCGTTTTCGCTTAATTGGGAGAAATATTCTTTCAATGTGGTCAGGTTACCGATAATGCCCGCCAACGGTGTTCGCAGATCATGCGACACAGAGAGAAGGATCTGGTTTCGCAATTGAACCTGTTTTAACTCGTTTTGTTTATTTTGGTATCTTTGCGCGAGTGTGTTGATTGAAAACGCAGTGATGATAAACACACAAAGGTTGGCGATATCTTCCGCGTGAAACATCTGGAAAGAATAGCGCGGCTGGGTAAAGAGTAAGTTAAAGCATAGCGCTTCAGCCACGGCGACGACATAGGTTAAACGGGTATGGCCGAGGAAGACGGTTGCAACAATAGAAAATTGCATAATCAGCAAAACAGCAACGCTTGATTCGACCCAAAGGTCGACAATGAGTGACGTGCCAATCGCTGCCGAAATAATGGATAGCAGGAGCAGGTGGCGATGCTTCAGCCAATGTGCCGTCATAATAAGAAACACTACAACTTATCAGGAGTGGAAACTTTAGCAGAAGCGATCAGGGGATGCGCGTAAAAAATGCGTAAAAAAGCCCTGTGAAAACAGGGCGCTGAAGAAGACAGTTATCGCTGTGGTGGAAACGTCATAATAAACGCGGCGCCTTCTAAATCTTGTGAGTCAATCACACGGATCTTACCGCCATAACTGGCGACAATCTCATCACAGACAGCGAGACCAATGCCTGTTCCCGGATTGAGTTGGTCAGCCCGTACGCCGCGTTGGAATATCGACTCTTTGTGGGCATCAGCCACACCCGGCCCATCGTCTTCTATGATAAGCATATAACCGTCGTTTCCCTGTTGGGCGGTGATCCTGATGGTTGTCAGAGTAAACCGATATGCATTTTCCAGCAGGTTGCCCAACAGCTCCGTAAGGTCAGATTTGTTCAGCGGCAGTGACGGTGACCCTTCAAGCTGGTAACGCACATCGACCAGTTTATTATCGTATATTTTGGCGAACATTCCCGTCAGGCTGTCGAGAACCGGGCGAAGTTCGGTTTTTTCCCTTACCAGACCAGATTGTCCTAGCAGTGCCCGCTTAAGCTGATATTGCACCATGTCATCCATCTGGCTGACTTGCTCTATAATCCGTTTGCTCATCGCTTCGCGGCTCAGGCTGGCATCATCCAAAAGCGCATTGGTTGCGGCTAAGCGGCTTTTCAGGCTGTGCGCCAAATCGTCCATGGCGTGCCGGTAGCGTTGGGTTTGTTTTTCGCGCAGCGTTATCATACGGTTTAGGGCATCTGTCACTTCGCCCAATTCTTTGGGGTAGTTATCGCCCAGTTTTTCACGGCGGGATTCTGCAATCTCATTGAGTTCTCCAGCCAGTTTACGCAACGGACTAAAGCTCCAATAGGAGGCGGCATAGAGTAACCCCGTTGCGATGGTAAAGAGCAAGCCCATATAGAGCCAGGTCTTCCGCTTTATTTGGGCAAGGTTTTCCAGTTGCTTACTGACTTCGCGCAAAACGAAAAAGGACTCTTCGGTTGAATAGGTTGCTTCTGAGATCACATGAATAACGTATGGAAAGCCTTTGTAGTCAATCAGATCGGGGCCTTTTAGGCCGAAAGGGACGATGTTACACACATCCCCCATGTTGTTGTTGCGTGCCGCGGAGGACATCCAGGAGGTGGTGCCATTTTGCCCGCAGATAAAAGCAAGGTATTTAGAGGGCTTGCTGACAGTGATAGACGGGTCTTTGGGTGGGGTATTATCATTGTTGAGCATTAGCATATTATCACGCTGGAGTTCGCCAATAATGCTCGGGACTTCGGTCACTAGATTCGTCGAATACATGGCGATATAGTTTTTGACGTATATTTCGTTGATCACAACGCCCAACGCCAGGGAAAACACCATAATGATGCTAATAGAGGTGACGATGACCCGCTTGTGGATTTCGGGCATCATTTTCCGTGCCATATTAACTGACCTGCAGTTCGAAAATATAACCCTGGCCGCGTACGGTAGAAATCGGGTTTTCCTGACCGGCCTGTGTCAGCTTTTTACGTAGACGGCTCATCATCACTTCAATGGTATTTGGGTCGCCTTCCTGATCCTGATACAGCACGTCCAGTAAGCGTTGCTTTGATACCACCTGCCGGTTATAGCGGACCAGATATTCCAGCAAGTCATATTCAAAGGCCGTGAGCTCGACAGACTGTCCGTCGATAGAAACCTTTTTAGCAAGCAAATCGATAGTAATCTTACCGGCACGGATTTCCGGTTTTACAAAACCCGCGCTGCGGCGAACCAGCGCATTAAGGCGTGCAACCAGTTCTTCTTTCTGGAACGGTTTGACCAGATAATCATCAGCCCCGGCATCCAGCCCGGAGACTTTATCCTGCCAGTTGGCCCGGCCAGTGAGGATCAGAATGGGCATGCGAATGTCTGCGCGGCGAATGTCGCGGATAAGGCTAAGACCATCTCTGTCGGGCAAGCCCAAATCCACAATAGCGATATCGTTAGGGTATTCTTTGGCAACGAACAGGCCTTCATAGGCTGTTTGTGCGCAATGCACCTGATGACCAAGTTCCGATAACTCGGTTTTCAAATGATGACTGAGCAGTGGGTCGTCTTCGACAATAAGAATGCGCATTAACCGTGACCTTCTACGACTGTTTCGTTCTGCTTCCCAGCCTAATGAAACTTGCACTGATGCAAACCACTTACGGGGTTGTTTCCAACCGGTCAGTAAGGGAGGCTGGGAATAGTTGGATGATTTAGCAACCAGTGTAATCCCTGTTCGCTGAATCTATGCTGACTGCCTTGCCGGTTATGTGACAAGGCAGGGATGATTAGGTCAGGATAACCAAAAGCGTACCGGCAAACGTGAGCAGAACGTTGGCGATGGCATAAGTACCCGCGTAGCCCAGGGCAGGAATAGTACTGCGGGCATGTTGGTTAATCATGTCCATGGCGGGTGCACAGGTCCGGGCGCCAATAATAGCACCAAACAGCAGGGCGCGGTTCATATTCAGAATGTATGCACCCACCAGATACGCCAGAATGACAGGCAAGACACTCACTGCCAGCGCGCCGAACATAATGGTGAAGCCCATTTGCTGGAGATATTCAACCAGGTTGCTGCCGGCGCTCAATCCGACACCCACCATAAAGGTCATCAAGCCCAGCTCTTTGAGCATATTGATGGCACCTTGCGGTACATAACCGAAAGTCGGGTGGTTGGCCCGCAAGAAACCCAGCAGAATACCGGCAATCAATAGGCCTGATGCGTTACCTAGCCCAATCGTCATTTGACCAAAGGTCATGGTAACCAGACCGAAAAGCAGGCCAAAGATAAAAAAGGAGCAAAACGCCAGCATGTCCGATACCTGGCTGTGAATCGAGATAAAACCGATGCGTTCTGCCAGTCCCATTACACGGCGTTTTTCACCACTGACCTGAAGCACGTCCCCCTTGGAAAGCAGGATATTGTGATCCATCGGCATTTCAATCTGGGCACGGATGACGCGGTTCAGGAAACAACCGTATTCCGCCAGATTCAGGTCAGACAGACGTTTGCCGATAATCGCGTCGTTTTTAACCACGATTTCCTCCTCGACCACACGAAGGTCAAGCAGGTCGCGGTCAAACACTTCTTTTCCGTTACGGAAAGAGGGGTCAAGGCGGGCATGGCTGTCTGGGTATCCCACCAGGGCAATTTCATCACCTTCCTGCAAGATGGCATCGCCATCCGGGTTGGCAAGAATGCCGTGGCGGCGAATACGCTCAATATAGCAACCGGTCTGGCGGTAAATACCCAGTTCACGCAGGTTGCGGCCATCAACCCAGTTAATCAGTTCCGGCCCCACTCGGTAAGCCCGGATGATGGGCAGGTAGACCTTGCGCTGTGAAGAATTGCCGAGTCCGCGTTCCATGGCAATTTTCTGCGCTGAATGCTCTAGGTTTTCCTTTTGCAGTTTTGGCATAAAGTTCGCGAGCACAATCAGGCTTACCAGACCGACCAGGTATGCCAACGCATAGCCAACACTCAGGTTGTCAATCATGCCTGCCAGTTGATCTGGCGTGAAATCACCGGCCAGACCAGCATTTAACGCATCTTTTGCGCCAACAAGGACTGGTGTGGCGGTCATTGCCCCAGCCATCATGCCGGTAGCGATGCTGCCATCAACACCGAATTGGTAGCGCATCAGTAAGGTGATACCCACAGAGGCTGCGAGCACTGTGCAGGCGAGCACCAGATATGACTTGCCATCACGGAAGAAGATACCAAAGAAGTTCGGGCCGGCTTCAATACCCACGCAGAAAATGAACAACATAAAACCAATGTTCAGCGCCTCCGGGCTGAACGCAAACCCTGCGTGTCCAAAAGATAAGGCGGTGATAAGAACACCGATGGAATTACCACACTGGAAGCTGCCGATTTTGACTTTGCCAATGGCCAGGCCGATCGCCAACACGACAAACAGAAGAAGGATATCGTTATTAACAAGCAGGTTATAAACGTCGATGTTCACTGAACAATTATCCGCGCACGGGTCAAGAAAAATTCTGGGGCGCCATTATACGTATTTGCAATGAAATGTAATAAAAAGTTGCATGAAAAATAATATTAGATTTCACCGATTTTTCTAATGGATGAAATGAATGATTGTTTAAATGCTATCTTATTGTTTTTATTGCAGTAAAAAGCCGGCAGTTGCGCCGGCTCTATCGAAAGGCGTTGCGAAAGTTACTGGTAGAGACCCAGATTTTCTTTTGCATATGCTTCAAAGTCGGTGAAGCCGCCAACGTGCTCCTGATCAACGAAGATTTGTGGCACGGTTTCAACAGGTTTGCCGACGGTTTTTTCAAGGTCAGCTTTGCTGATGCCTTCGGCATGGATATCGACGTAGCGGTAGTTGAAATCGTCACGTTCTTCTTTCAGTTTTTCAGCAAGATCTTTCGCACGAACACAAAACGGACAGCCAGGGCGACCAAAGATAACCACGAACATATTCAATTTCCTTACTTATTTAATTTTACGGGATGGTGCCGGTGAACGAAGGTGCGTCCCGGACGGATCCACCCTCTGACTGTTTCTAACTATGCCTTAAGCACTTGGCAGATAAAAGAAGGTTTTGTCTTTTAATTCAATCGAAATTATCTATCAATATGGCAGGCTCCTTGACGGTGATGGTCCAGCCTGATTTGTCTGTGGCACGACGTTTCGCGCCCGGTATAAAGGGGAAGTGGTCTTTTTCTATTTTGTGTGTCTGGGAGAGAGTTGTTAATGGCCGAAAACTCACCGTTCGATACATTTTTTAACGATAAGGAAAAGTAGATGGTGATCACAGTCTCATTCCCTGCTAGACTCCGCGCGCTTTTGTCGTTCTCATCAAATTTGAAGAATACAAAAAATTATTGATAACCCAGATCATTTAAAGGCTTATGTCACGGTTACAGACGCTTTTAAGTGATGTGTAGGTGTGGTGGGTGGCGCAGTAGGGGGCTTTTGCCAGCGACACCTTTCATTTGTGAATTTATTGAGTCGTAACATGAATAAACTGAACAAAGCTACTGGCGTTCTCGCTGCTGGTTTCTTTATCAATATGTGTATCGGCATCTTGTATGCGTGGTCTGTGTTCAAGCAGTCACTGGTAGAACAGGGCTGGTCAAACGCTGATGCATCGATGCCATACACCGTCGCAACCATCTGTTTTTCACTTTCTTTGCTGGTGGCGGGTAATCTGCAGGATCGCATGGGGCCGCGTAAAGTATTGATTCTGGGTACCATCATGGTAGGTATCGGTATGATCATCTCCAGCTTTGCTTCATCTCCGATGACACTGTTGCTGAGCTTTGGTTTGATCACCGGTTGCGGTATCGGCATTGGTTATGCGTGTCTGGCACCTGCGGCAATGAAGTGGTTCCACCCTTCTAAAAAGGGCATGGTTAACGGTTTGATTGCGGCAGGCTTTGGACTGGCGGCGGTTTACCTGGCCCCCCTGACGTCAACCCTGATTGCAAACTACGGCGTGAACACCAGCTTCCTGATCCTGGGTGTCGGTGTCCTGGCTATCGCAGTGCCACTGGCATGCACCATCAATAACCCGCCAGCGGATTACGTCCCGGAAGCCCCTGCGGGCTATGTGGCTAAGAAGGGGTCTGGCAGCGTAGACATGGGCTGGCGTGAAATGGTGAAAACGCCTCAGTTTTACTCACTATGGCTGATGTATGCGCTGGCGTCTTCTGCGGGTCTGATGATCATTGGTAACATCACGTCTATCGCGATCAATCAGTCTGATCTGACTCAGGTTGCGTTCCTGGTGGTTGTGCTGTCTATCTTCAACTCTGGCGGTCGTGTGGCTGCGGGCCTGCTGTCTGACAAAATTGGTGGCATTAAAACCCTGATGCTGGCATTCATCATGCAAGGTATCAACATGATGATGTTTGCCACTTACAACACCGAGTTCACCCTGATGGTGGGTGCAGCGGTGGCGGGTGTAGGTTACGGCACGCTGCTGGCAGTGTTCCCATCTATCACTGCCGATTACTACGGCCTGAAAAACTACGGCGGTAACTACGGTGTGCTTTACACCGCATGGGGTGTGAGTGGTTTCATTGGTCCTGTGGTTGCTGCAACAGCAGTAGATATGACTGGTAACTATGTCATGGCATACTCTATCTGTGCGGCGATGCTGGCAGTAGCGGTTGTGCTGACTTTCGTTACCAAGCCTGTGAAATCAGCAACGGCTGATAAGCAAAAAGCCACTGCGTAACTGACTTAGCATAAGATGTCTGAGCCCGCTTCATGCGGGCTTTTTTGTTGTGAGACAGTCTAGGTTATGAATCATGTTGCTGACGGGGATCTTAACCAATCTCTTACATTTTATACCTTCAAAAAAAACCATCACCCTGCCTGCTTTTCTCGTGACCTTCATCCATGCCGGGTAGTCAGCCTTTGTACCCGGTTTTGCATTACGGGAGGAGAAAGCCATGCATTGTGGCTATCAACATCACTTCCAATTTAAAAAAATCAGGATGACTTTATGAAAAAGCATGTGCACTCATTGATTGCGACCGGTATTTCGCTTTCATTTGCGCCCCTCGTATTTGCCGAGACTCCGGTTACGATGTATGACTATGATGAGGCGACATCTGCATATGAAGATGCTTATCTGGATATGCAATTCAACCTCAATGATGGAAACCAGGATCAATCCAGTTATAACGGTTATATCAACCTTGATTATGAGCAAGTTTTTGACTCTGCCGACCGAAACACCAAGATAGATTTCACGGGGACAGGGTCCCGCTCCCGGGGGCCAAACGCCACGGATAAAAGTGTGTCTAATTACCAGGCTGTTGGTGCCCTTACCAACGACATGTACTTCCAGCCGAATAGCAACGGTTTGTTCTGGTATGGTAAAGGCGAAGTGGGTGTTCAGAAGGGTATGAAAGACCCCTTTACTAAACTTACCGTCGGCTTTGGTTATGGGCGTGTGGTGAATGCGACACCGATGGCAAAATCGATTCGTCTTATCGAAGCTTTGCAAGAGCGGGCCATCTTAAGTGGGATGGATCGTCAAACCTATATTGCTGTTGCTGATGTCATTTCCCGAGAGGAGGAGTACATCAGTAGGTACGGTTCGGATGAATATCTGGAATACTGGATTGAAGATATTGATGCATTGCTTGGTGATGTTGGCGCCCGTGGTGCGATACGTTCCTATGATGTGTTGGAGAACGAGCGCATCTCGACAAGGAAATACGGTTGGTTAGTGCGTGGTGGTGTTGGCTCTGTGATTTCCAATTATGATGGCTCGAACAGTAAACCTGTGTTGGAGTTGGGCGCTGAATACCATCTGCCCATTAACAACCTAACCCAGTTTTCAGAAGAAGCAATCATGACAGCCATTCTTGATGATGGTGAAAATGGCTATGTGCTTTCAAACGATTTGTCATTGACTTATGAGCTTTCAGACAACATTGATTGGGAAAATGGCTGGTTGCTGACGCACTCTGAGTACGAGAAAAGCAACGATATTACCACCAACAGTGTGGCCTCCACATTCCGTTACTACATTTCAAACTCGTTAAGCCTGTCCCTCACAGGATTGCTTGAAGATACTGAAGACAATATCGATGGAAACGGTAATGATGAGATTGATCGCTCACTCTTGTTCGGTATGACTTACCGCTTGAAATAACCTGTCAACAAAACCCTTCACTACGGAGGGTTTTTTATTCTGCTGTCATGATCCCCGTGTGTTATTGATTCATTCCTGAGACACGGTGGAAAATAAATAACGGTCCAGTGTTGCTCACAATAAAACACTGTTTTTAATTTTTGATTGTAACCCAATGATAATCGCTGTGTTTTTTATGTTATCCAGGCTTTCCGGGTGCTTTTGAGGCCCATTTAGCCTTCTTGCTGAATAGAAAACACTGTTTGATTGTTTGGTTTTCATTGGTTAGGTTGAGTTCACCACTCGAATACCAGGAGGGTATTAACATGCATTCAGTGGATTCAACCTGTGTTAAAAACAGTGAGCGTGAACAGATTGCTAAGATTCAAGCGGGGCACCCGTTAGCCCGCAACTATTTCGACCAATTGGTTGCGAGCTATCTGTCACCATTACATCGTCGATGCATGGCTTGGTTAGGTTGTCCTTATGACGCAGATGATGTGTTGCAAGAAACCTTGGTACGGAGTTACCGCTACATTCACGCCTATCGTGGCGAAGCTGCATTTAGAAGCTGGTTATATGCGATTGCAGATAATCAGTGCCGGAGCTATTTAAAAAAACGCGCAATGTATTCGCAACGTTTTGTCTCGGATGAGTTTCAAGAGGAAATAGGTGTGGAAGAGCAGTGCCCGGTGACATCCGAGCAGGGGATTGCCCCATCGGTGCAGTCATTGGCAAAAAACGCACAAGAAATCCTGGTGTTGCGTTTTGAACATGATCTCTCGCTTGAAGAAATCAGTAACGTGTTGGGGCTAGGCCTGAGCGCGACGAAAATGCGCCTTTATCGTGCCATTGATGCCGCAGGGAAGCATGTGCTGAATAACGGGGAGGAATTACTCGCAACCGCTTGAGAGTCAAAACCTGCACAGAGAGGATGAATAAAAGAAAACCGCCGGCTTGGGCGGTTTCCTTTTTCTGCATGAGGGTGGTTTAGCAAAGTACTTTGATGGCCAGACCGCCTTGTGAGGTTTCACGGTATTTGGCGTTCATGTCTTTACCTGTCTCCAGCATGGTTTCAATGACCTTATCCAAAGACACACGTGGCTCAGAAGAGCGGCGTAGTGCCATACGGGTTGCGTTAATGGCTTTCATTGCTGCAATACCGTTACGTTCGATACAGGGAACCTGTACCTGGCCAGCAACCGGGTCACAGGTCAGGCCCAGATTGTGCTCCATACCGATTTCAGCAGCGATGCAGACTTGTTGTGGGCTGGCACCCATCAGCTCAGCCAGACCGGCTGCTGCCATGGAGCATGCAACGCCAACTTCACCCTGACAGCCCACTTCTGCCCCGGAAATAGACGCATTTTGCTTATACAGGCCACCAATGGCACCTGAAACCGCAAAGTAACGGGTGTATTCACGTGGCCCCACGTTTTGAATGAACTTGTCGTAGTACGCCAGAACCGCAGGAATAATGCCACATGCACCGTTGGTTGGTGCCGTAACCACACGGCCACCGGCGGCGTTTTCTTCGTTAACCGCGAACGCGAACATGTTAACCCAGTCAACCACTGCCATCGGGTCATTGTTTGATTTCTCAGACGCGATCAGTTGTTGGCGAAGGGCAGCCGCGCGGCGTGGAACACGCAGAGGACCCGGCAGCACGCCTTCGTTGCTCATTCCACGATCCAGACACTCGCGCATGGTGCGCCATATATTGCCGAAGTACGTCTGGATTTCGTCTTCCGAGTGCATGGCTCGCATGTTTGCCATCACAACCGCACTGATAGACAAACCGGTCTCAGTACAGTGCTTCAACAGTTCTTCAGCGCTGCTGAACGCATAAGGCACTTTGATTTTGTTTTCGTCTTTCTTGCCGAAGTTTTCTTCATCAACAATGAAGCCACCGCCGATAGAGTAGTAAGTTTTTGAGTAAACCTTCTCTTCCCCCATCCAAGCGTGGATTGACATGCCATTTTCGTGCAAAGGCAGGTTAGTGGTATGGAAGTTCATGCCACCTTCACGGGGGAAATCGACGGTGTGGCAGTGCATACCTACCGGTAGTCGCTCGGTTTCTTCAACGCGCGCAATAAAACCAGGAATGCTGTCAATATCAACGTGTTCTGGTGTGTTACCTGCCAGGCCCATAATGATAGCAATATCTGTGTGATGGCCTTTACCGGTCAGAGACAGTGAACCGTAGACGTCAACGGTGATTTTGGTGACATCACGGAGTTTGTTCATGCTGCGCAGATCGTCGATAAATGATTTACCGGCTTTCATTGGGCCTACTGTGTGTGAGCTTGAAGGGCCTACGCCGATTTTATAGATATCAAAAACGCTGATCATTTGTCATACCTCAGTCAATGCCCGTGGTTTACCGAAACGGGCATTTGGATTAATTCGTTTCTATCCATCCTTGGAGGTGACGCTTTGCTGAGCTGTTGCTTGTCTTCGTGGCTCAGGAAGGGAAAGCAAAAAGAGCAAGATGCGTCACAAGCATCCTGCTCTTTCTATAGCGCTAGTCTACACCATTTATTATGCGATGAAACTGTACAAAATCGCTGAAATCGCTACCAGTCCCATCACCGTGACGAAGACATTGCTGAACTTGCCCGCGTACTTCTGCATGGCGGGTACTTTCTTGATGGCATACATCGGCATAATGAACAGAATCGCGGCGATGATTGGGCCACCCAGCGATTCGATCATCCCCAGAATACTTGGGTTAATGGTTGCCACAATCCAGCTGGTAACGATCACGAATGCCACCGTGAACATGTCCACTTTCTTGGTATTCACTTGTTTACCGCGAGAGCGAAGCTGTTTGATGATGATACCGTTCAGACCTTCACGTGCCCCCAGATAGTGGCCGAAGAAAGAAGAAACGATAGCCACAAACGCAATGATTGGGCCCAGGTAAGAAATGAATGGGCTTTCATGTTTGTTCGCCAGGTAAGAAAGCACGGCCAGGTTTTGTTCTTTGGCCTCTGCCAAATCAGCAGGTGTCAGGCTCAGGACGCAAGAGAAAACGAACAGCATAACAAAGCCAAGCAGCATGCCCGCAGTGCGGAACAGGATTTGTTGTGCTTTGCGCTCTGCGTTGTCACCGTGGTCTCGTGATTGTGCCATAGAGAAAGCAGAGATCGCTGGGCTGTGGTTGAACGCGAATACCAATACAGGAATTGAGATCCACAAGGTGGTCATAAAATCACCGGCTGAAGGGATTTGCTGCATGGCAGACGTATTCCAATCCGGGATCAGGTAAACCGACAGGAACAGCAAGATACCAACCAGTGGGTAAACCAGGAATTGGGTTACTTTCAGCATCAGTTTCTCGCCTGCCAGCATGACTGACATCATGCCCATGATCAGGATGATTGACAGGACAGAGCGTGGCAGAGATTCCATGCCCAGTTGATTAACCATAAAAGAATCAACGGTGTTGGTGATACCAACGCCATAAATCAGAACGATTGGGTAAATCGCAAAAAAGTAAAGCAAAGTGATGAGTTTACCCGCTGTTGCACCGAAGTGCTCTTCTACAACCTCAGTGATATCACTACCGGGTTTCTTGGAAGACAGGACAAAACGTGCAAGACCACGGTGAGCCAGATAAGTCATTGGGCCGACGAGAATGGCCAGCGCAAGCAGTGGCCAGAAACCGTTCAGGCCAGCATTGATAGGAAGAAACAGAATACCTGCGCCTACGGCTGTACCAAACAGGGATAGCATCCAGGTGGTGTCTTGGGCAGACCACTTCATTTTGTCTGCGCTCGAAGTCATGGTTGACTGTGTTTGCATCGTTTAATCACCAAAATAATTACGGAACGATTCGGAAATCGGTGCGTATTGTTTACATTTTTGCATTATAAACCGTGATGGGGATCATTTTTGGGGCAAGTAAATTTCGTGCGACGGAATTATTTTATCTCAACACATTTACATTTTTTATGGTTTAAAAATACAGTTTAAACACTGTGGGAAAAGTTGAGATATTAAAAATTAGTTGATAGAAATTTGCTGGCTTAGGGCATGAAGTATCTGAGCTGTGATACCCCAGATTAGGTGATCTTCATAGCTCATAGCGTAAATGTGGTAGATATTGCCACGAACCAGGAAAGCTTGCTTGGTGATCGCATTTTGTCTTAAAAATTGAGCGAGTGGCACCTCAAAAAGCGTATGCACCTCGTTTTCATCGAGCACCGGGGTGTAGTTGGCTTCAATGAATGCGATAACGGGGGTAACAAGGTAACCGCTCACCGTTGGGAGCGGGGCCAAACAGCCCAGAAGATGCTGCCTGTCCGTGGTGACACCAATTTCTTCTTCCATTTCGCGAATAGCGGTTTCGACGATATCGGTGTCCGATTCCTCGACTTTTCCGCCGGGAAAGCTGATTTGGCCCGGGTGGTGTTTCAGGTGTGTTGCGCGTTTGGTGAGCAAAAGATGCAATTCGCCATCGCGCTCTGTAAGAGCGATCATTACGGCAGCCGGGCGAAGTTCGGAGATACCCTGATGGCGCATGGTATCGGTCGCGCGCTGAATGACACGTTTGTCATAATGATAACTGGGGCTTAGGCTGAAACGTTGTACGAACCAATGACGAGAGAGAGGGCGCATCGGACTCTGGCGGATATGTCGAAAGAGGGAAGTTGGTGTTTGTAGCGGGTTGTGAACCCTCCTTGGTGTTTTTAACATGCGTCCTTCCTACTTATCGATGCGCTGTGTTATCTGCCTTTACGCTGACAACACAGGAAGAATTCTACTTAGCTTGTCCAGTGTTTCCTGATATTCCGATGCCACGTCACTGTCTGCGACGACGCCGCCACCTGCCCAGGCGTAAATATGCTGCTGGTAACAGACCAGGGTACGAATCGTAATGCTGGTATCCATCGTGCCACAGCGGCTTAAGTAACCAATGCTGCCACAGTAAACACTGCGTCGGTGAGGTTCCAGTTCCTCAATGATCTCCATTGCCCGCACTTTCGGTGCCCCAGTGATAGAACCGCCCGGAAAACAGGCGCGGAGCAAATCTTCACCATACTTACCTTCTGAAAGGGTGCCTGTTACCGTGCTGACCATGTGATGGACAGCAGGAAACGTCTCAATATCAAAAAGTTTAGGTACATTTACTGAACCTGGCGAGGCCACACGACCAATATCATTGCGCAGAAGATCAACAATCATCAGGTTTTCCGCCCGATCTTTTTCTGCATTTTTCAGGCTTTGGATATTGGCTGCATCTATCGTTGCATCTTGGTGCCGCGGACGTGTTCCTTTGATGGGTTTGGTTTCAATTTCTCTGTCATGCAGTTGCAGGAAGCGTTCTGGTGAGACAGAGACGATGGCCGTATTTGCTAAACGGATAAAGGCGGAAAAAGGTGCGCCATTAGTTTGTGCCAGCTTTTGGTAAGCCTCCCATTCACTGCCTTGATACGGTGCTTTAAAACGTTGAGCAAGGTTGATTTGATAACAATCCCCGGATTTCAGGTAGGCCTGAACACGATTGAACTTATCTTTATAGGTTTCAAATGTCATGTTTGCCTGCCAGTTCCCGGTCAATGAAAACGCCGGTCTGGCTTTTTCCTGCAAACCTTCCAGCCATGCTAAGCGGTTGTCCCCATCAGGCTGAATCAGTGCCAGCTTCTTCTCTTTATGATCAGCAATCAGGGCCCAGTCATAAATGCCGACAGCCATATCCGGAATGTCGATATCCCGGGTAGCCAGCGCTGGGAGGGTTTCTACCTGACGACCGAGGTCATAGGAAAAATAGCCGAGTGCTCCACCAAGGAAAGGCCAAGGTGAAACAGGATCAATTTGCGGTAAAAGCGAAAGCTGTAACGCACGCAAGGCTGCAAATGGATCGCCTTTGCTGGAAGCGTTACGCCCATCACGATAGGTAATGTGGTTGGTTTCTCCGTCACTGCAGAGTGTGGCAATAGGATCAGCCACCAGAATATCAAAGCGGTTATCCGGGTGATTTTCCGCTGCGGACTGTAGCAACATCGCCCAAGGGTGGGATTCAATATGGGAAAAAAGAGATATGAGTGCTGATGGTGAGTACTCAATATACTGCAAGGTGATAGGCGTTCGTTTTGATTCAGTCATTTTCGTGTTTTTGTGATCGGTATTGGAGCATCTGTTAGCGCAAAATCGACCGTAAGAGTATCATATCCGTGGCTTTTAAAGCGAAGTTTGGACAGTGAAAATCACTCGGTGAAATGCCATTCGCCTACTCAAGGATCAGAGAAGGTCGCTGCTCTGGCAAAGCTGCCTGAATAAGAGAAAGCGGCTTACTATTTTGTAATATCAACTCGACATATAACGCTCGACTGGAAGCACTGTTTAGCCCGCATTGATAAGCGAGTGAACAGCGCCAAGGAATCATAACAATTCAAAGAGGCAACTATGACTGTCATTCGTAAGGAAGATGTCATCGACAGTGTCGCTGACGCCCTACAGTACATCTCTTACTATCACCCCCTCGACTTTGTTAAAGCGCTGGAAAAAGCTTACGAAAAAGAGCAGAGCCAGGCCGCGAAGGATGCCATTGCGCAAATTCTGATCAACTCCCGCATGTCGGCAGAAGGCAAGCGACCCATCTGTCAGGACACCGGTATTGTTACCTGCTTTGTGAACATTGGCATGAATGTTCAGTGGGAAAGTGACATGACCGTGCAGGAGATGGTTGATGAAGGCGTTCGCCGCGCATATAACAACCCTGACAACCCGCTTCGTGCATCGGTGGTGGCAGACCCAGCAGGCGCGCGTAAAAACACCAAAGACAACACGCCGGCAGTGGTTCACATCAACATGGTGCCGGGAGATAAAGTGGAGATTCAAATCGCAGCGAAAGGCGGCGGTTCAGAAAACAAAACCAAGATGGTGATGCTGAACCCATCAGACGATGTGGCGGCATGGGTAGAGAAAATTTTGCCAACCATGGGAGCAGGCTGGTGCCCACCGGGCATGCTGGGCATTGGTATTGGTGGTACGGCTGAAAAAGCGGCGGTATTGGCAAAAGAATCCCTGATGGAGCACATCGACATTCATGAGCTGATTGAGCGCGGCCCACAAAATGCCGAAGAAGAACTTCGTCTGGATATCTTCAACCGTGTCAACAAGCTGGGTATCGGTGCACAAGGCCTGGGCGGTTTAACCACAGTCGTTGACGTGAAAATCAAAACCGCGCCGACACATGCGGCTTCAAAACCTGTTTGTCTGATCCCGAACTGTGCGGCAACCCGTCACGTTCACTTTACGTTGGATGGCTCCGGCCCGGCTGAACTTAAGCCACCAAAACTTGAAGAATGGCCAGAAGTGACCTGGGAAGTGGGTGAAAACGTTCGCCGGGTGAATCTGGATGAAATCACCAAAGAAGACATTCAGGAATGGAAAACCGGTGAAACCGTGTTGCTTTCCGGCAAAATCCTGACAGGTCGCGATGCCGCGCACAAACGTATTCAGGAAATGCTGAACAGCGGACAAGGCCTGCCAGACGGCGTGGATTTCAACGGACGCTTTATCTACTACGTTGGCCCTGTTGATGCAGTGGGTGATGAAGTGGTTGGCCCTGCTGGCCCAACGACCTCAACCCGTATGGACAAATTTACTGACATGATGCTTAGCGAAACTGGCCTGATGGGCATGATAGGTAAAGCTGAGCGTGGTCCTGCTACAGTTGAATCCATCAAACAGCACAAAGCCGTTTATCTGATGGCAGTGGGTGGCGCCGCATATCTGGTAGCAAAAGCCATCAAGAAAGCGCGTGTTGTTGCATTTGAAGACTTGGGTATGGAAGCGATTTACGAGTTTGAGGTCGAAGATATGCCTGTCACCGTTGCTGTTGATTCACGTGGCGACAACGCCCACCAAATTGGCCCTGACACCTGGAAAGTGAAAATCGCAGAAATGGAAGGCTGATTTCACACGCACACCATGAACAAAAAAACCGCAGCCCGTCTGCGGTTTTTCTTTTCTTACTGCTTTGATATCACTCGTAAAAAATCTGTATCAGGCATCTTCAGGTCGGTTGGGGATATACACGCATACTGGGTTGATTCATCAGGGGCGGTAGCGTGTCAAATTTTAGATAGTTGAGAGTGGGCTGGTAACGCCTTGAGCGCCATTTTGCAGGATATGGGTATAAACCTGTGTTGTTCTTACATCTGAGTGGCCCAATTGCGCTTGCACCGTGCGGATATCCGCACCGGATTGAAGAAGGTGGGTCGCAAACGAATGACGTAATGTATGTGGCGTTACATGTTTTCTTATGTTGGCTTTTTTTGCCGTCGTATTTATCGAGCGTTGAATCTGTTTTTCATTAATATGATGCCGTCGAATAACGCGAGTTTCTGGGTCAATACTTACCTTGTGGGAAGGAAACAGATACTGCCACGGCAGACTCTTACTTTGAGATGCGTACTTCTGGCGTAACCGATGAGGCATCCATACGCCAGCGTAGTTATGATGATTCACATCACGGCAGAGAATGGAGTTAACCTGATCAATTTGCTGTTTCAACGGGCATTGTAACTCGGTTGCCAAAGTAACAATCCTGCTTTTTCCGCCCTTACCATCAAATATCCTTAGGCATTGGTAGTCGAAATCAACATCCTTTACACGCAGTCTCACAGCTTCCATCAAACGAAGGCCGCTGCCATACATCAAAGCACTGATCAAATAATGCTGGGCAGGAACGAGTGATAACAGTTTTTTGACTTCCTCACGGGTCAATACAACTGGGAGTTTTTGTTTTCTCTTTGTCATGGCGAAATCAAGAGAAACAGAAAGAGGTTGCTGAATAATATCTCGATAGAGAAAAACAAGCGCATTTAGCGCCAATGCTTGAGTATTGGGAGAAACATCGCGCTGATTTGCTAAATGGCTCAAAAACAGTTCAACATCTACATCACCCATTTCCGCCGGATGCTTCATATTGTGAAAACGAATAAATGCTGCAATCCAGTGGAGGTAAGCCTCAATGCTTTTCTTGGCATATCGTTTGCGGTACATATGTTCTTTGATAGACAGTAAGAAAAGCGATTTCATGCGTATCCCCTGTGACATTGTCTGTTTTTATATACAGTTATCATCATGTGGGGGCAGCACGCAACAAAAACCCCACAATGGGGCATTTCCGCATCACATTTTTGAGTGTTACGTTTTCATTATTTGAAATCAACGGGTTAGTTAGTGACTAAAAATGTGCAGGTGATAAAATTGGACAAATTGGGGTGTTTAAACACCCCAATTTGGGATCTAATAAATTGTTATATCGCTTAATCTTTTTGTGTTTACTCGGTCCGAGGTTTGGCAAGCTAAACCGGTTTTTCATAGCTGGTGGTTTAAATTGGTTTGGCTTTGAATTGTCATCTGGCGGGTTGTTTAAAGTGTCTGTTTCTCAATGTTCAGTTCTGAGTTTAAACGAAAAGGCTTTTTCTTGGTGGTTTGTTGAAGCAGTTTCGTTTGGCTTTAAGTGAAAAGTCTTGTTCAAATGGTGGTTGGCGGCAAGCCGCGATCGTCTTTTTGTAGCGTATAACAAGGCTATAAACAGGGACGCTTTGTCAATGCGGCAGCTTTTCAAAGTGTTGTGAATACAAGGGATTAAAGCAGTTTTGGGCGGTTTGGTAAGCGCCCGTTATTGCAACGTTAACTGGCGCAGAAAATACGAAAGTACATTGATACGGTTTCTAGGTTAAGAAATTTAGTGTGTTCGGTCGGTATCCTTAATTGAGCTAATGCGAACAATTCCAATTTGGTACTTAAGTTTATAGGTGTGAAAGGCGGCGCAAAGCCTTCTAATAATATAAGGCATTCCCGATTAGTTAGGCGTACTTACATCGACGAAGTATGGTGTTGTGAGACGCATTTCAAACTAAAGATAAACAGTAATCTTTTGGTTAGATTCATATTTGAGTTAGCTTTACTAATCACTACTTAGGAAAGCTAGCTTTGGCTAAAGTGGCTGTAAGTTCGGCGAAAACCGAAAGGCGCTCAGTTAACAAACTGTTCAAGAGGGATTCGCAACGCGTGGCATTTTTACTATGCGTTTGTTTTAGTGTTTAAGGTGGTATGCGGTGGCTTTTGTATTGCGTTGCTCACCCCTTAACAGGGCTACATGGATTCCCCCGTTCGTCAAACATCCGCTACACTTTTTGAGTTGGGTTTGGACTGCCGCTCTACATTCGGCCTTTCAGTGGCTCACGCCATGGCCCTGATGACATTACGCGGTTGCAGTGCCTCATTCGTTAGAAGGTATCAATGGTACCCGCCGCATTAACAGGCTCTCTGCAAATGGTCTTCACCTTTCCTCATCAGCTCGCGTCTGCAATGACCCGGTTGGTGTGTTTCCCTGCGCCGCCTCTTACTTAGGCGGCGTAGTCTTGATACTCAGTTTGGTTATGTAGCAGTGCCCAGATGATACGAGCATTCTTCGCTGCCAGCGCAACAATAGCGCGGTTCATTCCCCGTCGTTCGAGGATATCTCGTGCCCAGACACTGAGCCTGTCCTGTTTTTCCCCAAGGTTAGTGATAGCCGCTCTAGCGCCATGCACTAACAGAGTTCGCAGGTATTTGTCACCGCGTTTACTTATTCGTCCAAGCCTTGGTTTCCCGCCCGTTGAATACTGTTTCGGAACCAACCCGAGCCAGGCGGCAAAATCTCTGCCGGAATCGAACTGTTCGCCTTTGCCGATGGTAGCAATGATGGCTGTAGCAGTTTGCGGGCCAATGCCGCGCACGTTGAGAATACGTTGTGCATTGGGACTGGCTTTAGAGACCATATCAAAACATTGCTCTGTATCATCGATGCGTTGATTGAGCGTTTGCAGGTGGTCAAAACAATCTGCCAAAACAGCACGGGCAATATCAGGCAACGCATTATCAACGGCCTCGAGAATGAGCGGCACTTCCCGTTGCACAGCAGCACGGCCTGTCGGGAAGACAATGCCGAACTCACAGAGCAAAGCGCGTATACGGTTGATAAGGGCTGTGCGTTCTTGAACCCAGTGTTCACGCATTCGATGAATAGCAAGAATGGCTTGTCTCTCAGGCGATTTAACAGGAACAAATCGCGTGTTGGGGCGCTGAACAGCTTCACATATAGCAATAGCATCATTAAGGTCGTTTTTGCCTTTTGTTCGATAAGGACCAACATACTTAGCGGCCATGATACGAGCATCGTGCCCTAACTTGATGAATTCTCGGGCCCAATAATGCGCACCACTGCACGCTTCAATGCCTATACGCATAGCTGGGATATTTGCTAATGTAGTCAACAATTTAGCGCGTGATACGGATTTGTGAAGAATGACCTTTCCACGGTCATCAACCGCGTGCAGGGAAAAGTGGTGTTTGGCGAGGTCAACGCCACAAAAGAATTGAGAAGACATGGTTACCTCCGGTATTTAACGCGACACCTAAGTGTGGCAAATCCTCGTGAGGGGGAATCCATGTCATTCGTTATACCTATCGAGGGAAATACGTTGGAAATTCAAAGAATCATGGAAGATTTAGAGCAGTTTGGGATCAAAAACGATCTTGCTCAATCGGATAAATCAAAGAAGTACCTGAATATCACACGAGACACTGGTGAGTTTCTATCTGTGCTTGTTAAAGCAATGGGCGCACGCAAGATCTTGGAAATTGGTACATCTAACGGATATTCGACGATTTGGTTAGCTTCGGCACTTCCTGATGATGGTAAGGTCTATACCATTGAAGCGAACCCTCAGAAAGTCGAAGAAGCCTCGCTAAATTTCGATCAGACGCATACAAGTTCGAAGATTGTTCAACTTGTCGGAGACGTTACAGAAGTTCTATCTGATGTGTCTGAAAGTGTGGATTTCATCTTCCTTGATGCTGACAGAAAAACCTATCTATCACTAGCTGAGGGCTTGTTCAATCTTCTGAAAACGGGTGGTTTACTGGTCTGTGACAATGCCACCTCTCACGCAGATGAGCTGTCAGAATTTAGAGCGTGGGTAAGCTCTCAGCAAAACCTGAGCGTTTCGTTAGTGCCAGTAGGTAAAGGTGAGTTACTGGTCTATAAGGGTGAAAAATAGGTATCAAACGCCTCAAGAGGGACTGTCAACGCGTGGCGTTTCCGGTCCCATTGAGCCGCGGTGGTTGCAGTTGTTGCGTTTGAGTTTAGTGGTAGTGCGTTGTCAGCCCCTTAGGCGGGCGTTAAGCGTAAGGAGATATATTTGAAAGCTCATGGTGAATTTCCAGATGTTGTATATCGGGCATTTGATAAACGTGAATACGCAGAAGCTTTTATAGCAGGAAATGTACGTTTCGCAAATTGTAATAACTACTTGGATATAACCGATTCAAGACGAGATGTTACAGAGGGGACGGGGCTGTATTTGAAAGATGATAGATTAACAACGATTCGTTTTTGTTCTAATAGTATATTCATTCAATCTTTTCATAGAACTTTTGAGTCTGCTCGGAATGCTGGACATGGTAGGTACATAATTGAATTGCACAATCCTTTCAATCTAGCGACTGCCATTACAAAGGAGCTTCATGACTCTTCTTTCAAGGCTTATGGAGGGGTTGAGGGAGTAAACATTATTTATCAACATGGTGACTTTAAAGGAGAACAATTACCTTCTTATCAAAGCTCGCGATTCACCTATAGCCAAAAGCCTTCTAGTTACTCAAGTGAAGAAGAATTTAGATTTGTCTTGATTACTGAGCGTCTAGATAAACATCAGATTTTCATTCAAGTTAATCCCAATGAGGAATGCAAATTTATTCGGCATTACGCTTAACACATATGAGCCCTTCTCCGGTCAATAGGCAATAGTATTCTTTTGGCTGCGCCAGCAGCCAATGCTCTCGAACAACAAATCTGTCTACTTCGTTCTGTCGCTTTCGCCGTTAAGTCGTTGCTTACGGCAAACACATATAGAAGGTCTCTTACTGCGGTCTCAGCGCTGCCTGCCAGTCGTGTGACAGGGCCATTAGACATTATTCGGTTAACCCAAGCTGGCACTATTCAAAAAGAAGGCTAAACAATGGTTTTCCAGTTATCTTCAGGCTCAGGTTGGGTGTAAGCAACTTTGTTGTTCGTTTGGGGGCGCAACAATGGGGCGGCTAATCAAAGCAAAGGGGCTTGGACAACCGTTGGCACAGCAGGCCATGAGGGCTTAATGCCCAGTGAACTCAGTCAGCAGTGTGCTCATTCTCAGCACCAGTTAGACGTTCAGCTCACCCCATTGTGCGACTTATTCGGGTAAGAACTTGTGTTCATCAAACACGGTTTTGTTCCTCAACATAAAGTAAACACAGCGCCCCAGCTTGTGAGCGAGTGCAGACAAGGCTTTGGCTTTGCTCATCCGCTTTTGTAATCGGTTTAGGTATTTCTTGGCCTTTTTATTGCCGCGAAGATAAAGCACCGCCGCTTCAGAGAACGCCCATTTCAGGTGTGCGTTACCGATTTTGTTGCCATTAGTCCCGTATTGTTTTCCCGCAGACTCGGCTTTGCATTTAATCAGCCGCGAATAAGAAGCGAACTGTTGGACCGTCGGAAAACGCTGGATATTGCCAATTTCGTAAAGAATGGTCAGCGCCAGAATGCGGCCAATGCCAGGAACGGTTTGCAGCAGTTGGTAATCTTGCGGATTGTGTTGTTTGGCGTTCTGCTCGATAAAGTGTTCAACGCTCGCAAGTTCTTTGGTGTAGAAAGCAATCACGTTCAAATCGATATCGAGATTGCGGTTTATTGCTGGTTCGTTGAAGCGGTTACGAACCTCCTCTCTGGCGTAGGGGTAGCGCAGTTGAAGGTTAGGTGCAGAATGATTGTACTGACTGAAGGTGTTGGAGACATGAGCTTTCAAATCCGCACCATGACGCATGATTTTGGTTCGACGGCGAAGTAAATCGCGAGTCGCCCGCATAGCTTTTGGATAGACATAAGCCAGCGGAAAGTTACCGCCCCTGAGAAGAGAAGCAATCTTATAGGAATCAATGCGGTCGTTTTTAGTTTTCCCGCCGTGAATCGCCTTCATGTAAAGCGCGTGACCAAGTACAAAATCAAAGGCGTAGTCGAGGCATAGGTCACTGACCCAATACCAGCAATGCATGCACTCGACGCCGACAACAATTTGGTCTTGAAAGGGCGCAAGAACGTCTAAGAGTGCGTCAGGGTTGGCGTCAATTTTTTTATGAAGCACGGTGTTGCCCGCAGAATCAACGATACAGACGTAAAGAATGCGCGCATGCAGATCGATCCCGCAGTAATAATCGTGCAGTTGGTTATAAAATCTCATTGAGTCTTCTCCGTTTGGTTTCGTCGCCTTCCAGCTTAGCCGGACGGTTAAGTTGGAGGAGAAGGCTCAATGAGTATCAAACTGTTTAAGAGTGATTCGCAACGCGTGGCGATTTCAGTTTAAACTTGGGTTTAGTGTTTAAGGTGCAGTGGTTTGGGTTAGGTGTTTAGCGTTGTTCGCACCTTAATGCGGCTACATGGATTCCCCCGTTCGTCAAACATCCGCTAAACTTTTGAAGATGGGTTTTGGACTGCCGCTCTACATTCGGCCTTTCGCTGACTCACGTCATGGCCCTGATGACATTGCGCGGTTGCAGTGCCTTATTCGTTAGAAGGTATCAATGGTACCCGCCGCATTAACAGGCTCTCTGCAAATGGTCTTCACCTTTCCTCATCAGCTCGCGTCTGCAATGACCCGGTTGGTGTGTTTCTCTGCGCCGCCTTCGCTTAGACGGCGTAGTCTTGATAGTCGGTTTGGTTATGTAACAGCGCCCAGATGATACGGGCGTTCTTGGCTGCCAGAGCAACAATGGCGCGGTTCATTCCCCTTCGTTCAAGAATGTTCCGCCCCCAGACACTGAGCCTGTCCTGTTTCTCCCCAAGGTTAGTGATGACCGCTCTTGCGCCATGCACTAAGAGAGTTCGCAGATATTTGTCACCGCGTTTACTTATCCGCCCAAGCCTGGGTTTACCGCCTGTTGAATACTGTTTGGGAACCAGCCCGAGCCAGGCGGCAAAGTCTCTGCCGGAGTCGAACTGTTCGCCTTTACCAATGGTGGCAATAATGGCGGTTGCCGTCTGAGGACCAATGCCTCGTACCTTAAGAATACGCTGTGCATTGGGGCTGGCCTTGGTGACTATGTCAAAGCACAGTTCGGTGTCGTCGATACGTTGGTTGAGTACTTGTAGATGCTCAAAACTATCGCCGAGCACAGCGCGAGCAATATCAGGCAGTCCGTAATCCGCCGCTTCGAGAATAAGCGGAACATCACGCTGAATTGCGTGGCGTCCGGTAGGGATAACAATCCCAAACTCAGCGAGCAGGGCACGAATGCGATTAATGAGCGCGGTGCGCTCCTGCACCCAATGCTCGCGCATACGGTGAATGGAAAGAATGGCTTGCCGCTCAGGTGATTTGACGGGTACAAAACGGGTGTTGGGTCGTTGAACGGCTTCACAAATGGCGATGGCATCGTTAAGGTCATTTTTGCCTTTGGTGCGGTAAGGGCCGACATATTTGGCGGCCATGACACGGGCATCATGCCCTAACTTGATGAACTCTCTCGCCCAATAATGTGCCCCACTGCACGCTTCAATGCCTATACGCATAGGTGGCATATTTGCTAATGTAGTCAGTAATTTAGCGCGTGAAACGGACTTATGGAGAATGACCTTTCCGCGGTCATCGACAGCGTGCAGAGAAAAGTGGTGTTTGGCGAGGTCAACGCCACAAAAGAAATGAGAAGACATGGTTACCTCCGGTATGTAGTGCGACACCTAAGTGTGGCAAATCCTCGTGAGGGGGAATCCATGTCATTCGTTATGCTTAATCCATAAAAATCAGCAGGTTGTTATTGTCAATTCCTTTGGCATTTCGTTCTGGTTTTGTCGGCAATTCAATATTGTTTGTTGCTGCCTAATGAAGCGGCAATGTATCTGGTGCTGAAAATTCAGTGTTATCGCCTCATTGAAATGTTGAGTCTGCGTGGGGTGAATGTTGCTGGCTCAAGTCGTTTTGAGCAGTTTGGTGCCTTTACTTACAGGCTGAAAGTCAGTCGGCAATTGAGCATTGTTTTGCGCTGCCTAATGAAACGGCAATGTGTCTGTCGCTGTAAATTTCAGTGTTATTGCCTCATTGAGTTGTCGTGCCCATGCGTGGTGAGTGAGTTTGTCGGAGAGGTTTTACACATTGGCCTAGTTGCTAAAATGGAAGCCTGCATTGGTTAGTTCATAGGTAAATATTGAGCCAGTTCCAATTCAAGAAAACTCGAAGCTTGGTCAATAATTTCAGTGAGTTATCATTGGGTTGGTTCAAATGTAAAGTGTTGAAGCTTAAGCATAACAAACGCCTCAAAGGGACTGCCAACGCGCGGCGTTTCCAGTCCCATTGAGCCGTGGTGGTTACGGTTGTTGTGGTTGAGTTTAGTGGTATGCGTTGCCAGCCCCTTAGGCGGGCGTTATGTAAATTAATATAAAGTCGGAGTGTTGTTTGTTTAAGTTCAGTGAAGAAGTTCAAAAATTAAAAACGCAGACATTAGTTCTATCTGGCGTTGCGATGTTTATTGCCATTACGGGAGCATTGCCAGAGAAAATTGCAATCATTGGGCTTGACTTGTCCGCTAGCAAATCAACAGCAGGCTGGTTTCTATTTATAATTTTAGTTTACTTTTCCATCAAGTATTTGGTGCTTTCTGCTCTAGAAGTATGTGGAAAACACCTCCCTAAGTGGATCGCTTATAAAGTTAGAAACGTGCGAGGCGACACTTTAGGTCTATCACCAGACGAGGTCGAAGTTGAATATGAAAAGTACAACTTTGATGAGGATGAAGAAGATGTTGGAACACTTTCTGGGGAAATAAAGGAGATAAAAAGAAAGCAGGAGCAGTTAGAGTCAACATACAAATCTAGGTATGTGAAAATTTATAATGCTTGGGTCTACTTTGTCGATTTCGCTTTCCCGGCTTTTTTATCTGTCTACTCATCTGTTGCGCTTTACAAATTTTTGGCATGTGGCTTGGTGCACACATTTACATAACACATATGAGCCCTTCTCCGGTCAATAGGCAATAGTATTCTTTTGGCTGCGCCAGCAGCCAATGCTCTCGAACAACAAAGCTGTCTACTTCGTTCTGTCACTTTCGCCGTTAAGTCGTTGCTTACGGCAAACACATATAGAAGGTCTCTTACTGCGGTCTCAGCGCTGCCTGCCAGTCGTGTGACAGGGCCATTAGACATTATTCGGTTAACCCAAGCTGGCACTATTCAAAAAGAAGGCTAAACAATGGTTTTCCAGTTATCTTCAGGCTCAGGTTGGGTGTAAGCAACTTTGTTGTTCGTTTGGGGGCGCAACAATGGGGCGGCTAATCAAAGCAAAGGGGCTTGGACAACCGTTGGCACAGCAGGCCATGAGGGCTTAATGCCCAGTGAACTCAGTCAGCAACGTGCTCCTTCTCAGCACCAGTTAGACGTTCAGCTCACCCCATTGTGCGACTTATTCAGGTAAGAACTTCTGTTCATCAAACACGGTTTTATTCCTCAACATAAAGTAAACACAGCGCCCCAGCTTGTGGGCGAGTGCAGACAAGGCTTTGGCTTTGCTCATGCGTTTTTGTAAACGTGTGAGGTATTTCTTCGCTTTTTCATTGCCACGAAGGTAAAGGACAGCAGCTTCGGAGAAGGCCCATTTAAGGTGTGCGTTGCCGATCTTATTGCC